>NZ_CP183971.1:4547500-8612121 GCF_049913095.1 Streptomyces sp. E-08
GAACGTTGATTAGTTGGCACGGTCACGAGAATCTCTCACCAGTACTGCTTCGGCGTGGAACGTGAGAATGGTTCAACTGATCGTGCTTGGCACGTTGTTGGGTGTCTGAGGGTACGGCCGTAAGGTTCGTATCTTCGAGGATGCCGGCCCCAGTGAACTTGTTGCTTCGGTAGCAGGGTGATGGGTGGCTGGTCGTTGTTTGAGAACTACACAGTGGACGCGAGCATCTGTGGCCAAGTTTTTAAGGGCGCACGGTGGATGCCTTGGCACCAGGAACCGATGAAGGACGTGGGAGGCCACGATAGTCCCCGGGGAGCCGTCAACCAGGCTTTGATCCGGGGGTTTCCGAATGGGGAAACCCGGCAGTCGTCATGGGCTGTCACCCATGCCTGAACACATAGGGCATGTGGAGGGAACGAGGGGAAGTGAAACATCTCAGTACCCTCAGGAAGAGAAAACAACCGTGATTCCGGGAGTAGTGGCGAGCGAAACCGGATGAGGCCAAACCGTATGCGTGTGATACCCGGCAGGGGTTGCGCATGCGGGGTTGTGGGATCTCTCTTTCACAGTCTGCCGGCTGTGAGACGAGTCAGAAACCGTATGGATAGGCGAAGGACATGCGAAAGGTCCGGCGTAGAGGGTAAGACCCCCGTAGCTGAAATCTGTACGGCTCGTTTGAGAGACACCCAAGTAGCACGGGGCCCGAGAAATCCCGTGTGAATCTGGCGGGACCACCCGCTAAGCCTAAATATTCCCTGGTGACCGATAGCGGATAGTACCGTGAGGGAATGGTGAAAAGTACCGCGGGAGCGGAGTGAAATAGTACCTGAAACCGTGTGCCTACAAGCCGTGGGAGCGTCGGATACAGCTTGCTGTATCTCGTGACTGCGTGCCTTTTGAAGAATGAGCCTGCGAGTTTGCGGTGTGTTGCGAGGTTAACCCGTGTGGGGAAGCCGTAGCGAAAGCGAGTCCGAATAGGGCGATTCAGTAGCACGCTCAAGACCCGAAGCGGAGTGATCTAGCCATGGGCAGGTTGAAGCGGAGGTAAGACTTCGTGGAGGACCGAACCCACCAGGGTTGAAAACCTGGGGGATGACCTGTGGTTAGGGGTGAAAGGCCAATCAAACTCCGTGATAGCTGGTTCTCCCCGAAATGCATTTAGGTGCAGCGTCGTGTGTTTCTTGCCGGAGGTAGAGCACTGGATAGGCGATGGGCCCTACCGGGTTACTGACCTTAGCCAAACTCCGAATGCCGGTAAGTGAGAGCGCGGCAGTGAGACTGTGGGGGATAAGCTCCATGGTCGAGAGGGAAACAGCCCAGAGCATCGACTAAGGCCCCTAAGCGTACGCTAAGTGGGAAAGGATGTGGAGTCGCAGAGACAACCAGGAGGTTGGCTTAGAAGCAGCCACCCTTGAAAGAGTGCGTAATAGCTCACTGGTCAAGTGATTCCGCGCCGACAATGTAGCGGGGCTCAAGCGTACCGCCGAAGTCGTGTCATTGCAGTACATACCCCCAACGGGGACTGTGATGGGTAGGGGAGCGTCGTGTGCCGGGTGAAGCAGCCGCGGAAGCGAGTTGTGGACGGTTCACGAGTGAGAATGCAGGCATGAGTAGCGATACACACGTGAGAAACGTGTGCGCCGATTGACTAAGGGTTCCTGGGTCAAGCTGATCTGCCCAGGGTAAGTCGGGACCTAAGGCGAGGCCGACAGGCGTAGTCGATGGACAACCGGTTGATATTCCGGTACCCGCTTTGAAACGCCCAATATCGAGCCCATTAATGCTAAGGCCGTGAAGCCGTTCCGGACCCTTCGGGGAAAGGAAAGTGGTGGAGCCGTCGACCCAAGGTGGTAGTAGGTAAGCGATGGGGTGACGCAGGAAGGTAGTCCAGCCCGGGCGGTGGTTGTCCCGGGGTAAGGGTGTAGGGCGTGTGATAGGCAAATCCGTCACGCATTAAGCCTGAGACCTGATGCCGAGCCGATTGTGGTGAAGTGGATGATCCTATGCTGTCGAGAAAAGCCTCTAGCGAGTTTCATGGCGGCCCGTACCCTAAACCGACTCAGGTGGTCAGGTAGAGAATACCGAGGCGTTCGGGTGAACTATGGTTAAGGAACTCGGCAAAATGCCCCCGTAACTTCGGGAGAAGGGGGGCCACGTCTGGTGATCGGATTTACTCCGTGAGCTGGGGGTGGCCGCAGAGACCAGCGAGAAGCGACTGTTTACTAAAAACACAGGTCCGTGCGAAGCCGTAAGGCGATGTATACGGACTGACGCCTGCCCGGTGCTGGAACGTTAAGGGGACCGGTTAGCTCTGTTTCGACAGGGCGAAGCTGAGAACTTAAGCGCCAGTAAACGGCGGTGGTAACTATAACCATCCTAAGGTAGCGAAATTCCTTGTCGGGTAAGTTCCGACCTGCACGAATGGCGTAACGACTTCTCGACTGTCTCAACCATAGGCCCGGTGAAATTGCACTACGAGTAAAGATGCTCGTTTCGCGCAGCAGGACGGAAAGACCCCGGGACCTTTACTACAGTTTGATATTGGTGTTCGGTTCGGCTTGTGTAGGATAGGTGGGAGACTTTGAAGCCGTGACGCCAGTCATGGTGGAGTCGCCGTTGAAATACCACTCTGGTCGTGCTGGATGTCTAACCTCGGTCCGTGATCCGGATCAGGGACAGTGTCTGATGGGTAGTTTAACTGGGGCGGTTGCCTCCCAAAGGGTAACGGAGGCGCCCAAAGGTTCCCTCAGCCTGGTTGGCAATCAGGTGTTGAGTGTAAGTGCACAAGGGAGCTTGACTGTGAGACCGACGGGTCGAGCAGGGACGAAAGTCGGGACTAGTGATCCGGCGGTGGCTTGTGGAAGCGCCGTCGCTCAACGGATAAAAGGTACCCCGGGGATAACAGGCTGATCTTCCCCAAGAGTCCATATCGACGGGATGGTTTGGCACCTCGATGTCGGCTCGTCGCATCCTGGGGCTGGAGTCGGTCCCAAGGGTTGGGCTGTTCGCCCATTAAAGCGGTACGCGAGCTGGGTTTAGAACGTCGTGAGACAGTTCGGTCCCTATCCGCTGTGCGCGTAGGAATATTGAGAAGGGCTGTCCCTAGTACGAGAGGACCGGGACGGACGAACCTCTGGTGTGCCAGTTGTCCTGCCAAGGGCATGGCTGGTTGGCTACGTTCGGGAGGGATAACCGCTGAAAGCATCTAAGCGGGAAGCCTGCTTCGAGATGAGTATTCCCACCTCCTTGAGAGGGTAAGGCTCCCAGTAGACGACTGGGTTGATAGGCCGGATGTGGAAGCCCAGTAATGGGTGGAGCTGACCGGTACTAATAGGCCGAGGGCTTGTCCTCAGTTGCTCGCGTCCACTGTGTTAGTTCTGAAGTAACGAACACGCCCCCCTTTGGGTGGTGCGGCGGTTCATATCTTCATAGAGTTTCGGTGGTCATAGCGTTAGGGAAACGCCCGGTTACATTCCGAACCCGGAAGCTAAGCCTTTCAGCGCCGATGGTACTGCAGGGGGGACCCTGTGGGAGAGTAGGACGCCGCCGAACAATCATTGTGGGAAAGCCCCGCACCTTATGGTGCGGGGCTTTTCTGCGTTTACGGCCGGGCCGGCCAGGGGCCTTTCAGGCCGGGGTGACCAGGTGGGTGTCGTAGGCCAGGATGACGGCCTGGACCCGGTCTCGGGTGCCTGTTTTGGCCAGGATGCGGCCCACGTGGGTCTTCACCGTGGACTCCGCCAGATGCAGGCGCTCCGCGATTTCCGTGTTGCTCCAGCCCTTTCCGATGACCGTCAGGATTTCGCGTTCCCGGTCCGTGAGGGGGGCGAGGCGGGGGTCTTCCTCCGGGGGCTGGGGCCTGACCGTCGTCTGCGGGAGGTGGTGGATGTAGGCGTCCAGGAGGCGGCGGGTCAGGCTCGGGGCGACGACCGCGTCGCCGGCGGCCACCGCCCGGATCCCCGCCAGGAGTTCCTCCGGCTCGGCGTCCTTCACGAGGAAGCCGCTCGCGCCGGCGCGCAGGCCGTCGTACGCGTACGCGTCGAGGTCGAAGGTCGTGACGATCAGGATCCGGGTGCGGGCGCCCCTGGCGATGACGCGGCGCGTGGCCTCGATGCCGTCCAGGCCCGGCATCCTGACGTCCATCAGGACCACGTCGGGGTGGTGACGGTCGACCAGCCGGATCGCCTCCGTGCCGTTCGACGCCTCGCCGACGACCGTCATGTCGTCCTGGCTCTCCAGCAGCATGCGGAAGCCGAAGCGCTGCATCGGCTGGTCGTCCGCGATGAGAACGGTCGTCACGAGGGGGAGTCCTCCAGAGGGATGCGGAGCAGGACCCGCCAGCCGCCGGTCGGCAGGGGCCCGGTCTCGAGTGTGCCGTCGTAGCGGGCCGCGCGCTCGTGCATTCCGGTGATGCCGTGGCCCCGGCCGGGGGCGCGCGTCGGTGTGCCCGTGTCGGTGACGAGCAGTTCCAGGGCCCCGGGGCCGTACGAGAGGCGGACGGTCGCCATCGCGTCCGCGCCCGCGTGCTTCAGGGTGTTCGTCAGGGCCTCCTGGAGCACGCGGTGGACCGTCAACTGGGCGCCCGCCGAGAGCGCGGGGGCTGCGCGGGGCAGGTCGGCGTGGACCGGCAGACCCGCCCTCCGTACGCCGTCGATGAGGGGTTCCAGGTCCGTGAGGGTCGGCTGGGGGGCGCGGGTCGCCGTCTCGTCGTCCTCGTGCAGGACGCTCAGGAGACGGCGGAGTTCGGCGAGGGCCTGACGGCTCGTCGTGCCGATCGCGTCGAGGGCCTGGGCGGCGCGCTCCGGGTTCTTCGCCGCCGCGTACCGGCCGCCGTCCGCCAGGCTCGTGATGACGGACAGGTTGTGGCCGATGATGTCGTGCATCTCCCGGGCGATCCGGGTGCGTTCGGCGGTGGCGGCGAGGCGGACCTCGTGGGCGCGTTCGTCCCTGCGGGAGCGGAGCGCGATGCCGAGCAGCGCCACGATCGCGTAGGCCCACAGGGCGGGGACGACGCGTTGGTCCCAGGACTCCGACGGGAAGCGGAGGGCGCCCGTGACGAGGGACAGAGTGATCAGGGCCAGGGACCACAGGAGGGCGCGTGGCGGGCGGCTGAGCGCGATGTGGAAGAGCGGGAGCATCTGGAGGTACGCGGCCTGGAGGAAGGCGCCCGAGCCGTCGCCGATCAGGGCCGCGCCGGCCATCACCGTGAGGGCCGCCATGGGGTGGCGTCGGCGCCAGTAGAGCGGGACGGCGAGGAACAGGCTCAGGGTGACCACGAGCCAGACCGGGACGGACGGGTCCCGGGCGGTGTTCCGCCAGCCGCCGGACGCGTCCACGAGGGCCGCCACCGTCCAGGCGGCGGTGACCGCCGCGTCCCAGACCCAGGGGCGCCGGGCGTCGAAGGCCCGGACGCGGGCCATGAGCCGTTGGGCGTACCGGCTCGGGCCTGTCGTCTCCGTCGTCACTGCGCCATCACTCCGTCATCATCCTCATACGTCACGGCGCTTGAGCAACAGCGCGGGCACGGCGAGCGCCGCCGCCGCCCACAGCAGCAGGGCCAGGAGCGCCGCGCCGGGCGAGGCCGTGCCGGGGAGCGGGGTCGCGGAGCCGAGGGCGCCGGCCGCCTGCGTGGGGAAGTACCGCACGACCGTGTCCATCACCTCGTACGGGAGCATCCCGAGGATCTCCGGGAGGATCAGGACCCCGCCGACGAAGGCACCGATCGCGCCGGGCACCGAGCGGAGGGCGGCGCCGAGGCCGAGGGCGATCACGCCGAGGAGGGTGACGCCGGCGGCGTTGCCCGCGACGGCGGCGAGGACGCCGTCGTCGGTGAGGGAGGCGGCCTGGTCGGTGTCGGAGAGGAAGACCTGGGCGGTGAGGAAGGTCAGCAGGGCCGTGAGGAAGGAGAGGGTGAAGACGGTGGCCGTGTAGACCGCCGCCTTCGCCCCCAGGACGGGGAGGCGCCGGGGGACCGCCGTCAGGGAGGCGCGGATCATGCCCGTCGCGTACTCGCCGGCGGTGACGAGGATGCCGAGGACGGCGAGGGCGATGCCGCCGAGCTGGGTGCCGTAGAGGGTGAGGATGACGGTGTCGACGTCGGAGTCGCCGCCGTCGGAGGTGTACGTGGCGCCCATGAGGATGCCGACGCCGAGGACGAGCGCGGCCGAGGTGACGACGGTGATCCAGGTGGAGCGGACCGTCCACAGCTTGTGCCACTCCGAGCGGAGCACGCGCGCGTGGGTGAGGGACGTGGTGCCGGTCATGCGGGGGCTCCCTGGTACTCGACGGCGTCGCGGGTGAGGTCCATGAACGCCTGCTCCAGCGAGGCGGCCTGCGGGGTGAGTTCGTGGAGGGGGACGGCGTGCGCGGCGGCCGCGCGGCCGATCTCCGGCGCCTCCAGGCCGGTGACGAGGAGGGTGTCCGGGGTCTCGGCTGTGATCCGGGCGCCCGGGAGGAGCGTGCGCAGGCGGTCCGCTTCCGGGGTGACGACCTTGACGCTCGCGCCGCCCGAGGTCCGTACGAGGTCGTCGACCGTGGTGTCGGCGAGGAGCCGGCCCTTGCCGATGACGATCAGGCGGTCGGCGGTGAGGGCCATCTCGCTCATGAGGTGGGAGGAGACGAGGACGGTACGGCCCTCGGCCGCAAGGTTCCTGAGGAGGGTCCGGATCCAGAGCACGCCCTCCGGGTCGAGGCCGTTGACCGGTTCGTCGAGGACGACGGTGGTCGGGTCGCCGAGGAGCGCGGCGGCGATGCCGAGGCGCTGCCCCATGCCGAGCGAGAAGCCCTTGGCGCGCTTGTGGGCGACGTGGGTGAGGCCCGCGAGGGCGAGAACCCGCTCCACGCGGGCGCGTGGGATGCCGTGGGTGTGGGCCAGTGACATGAGGTGGTGGTGGGCGGAGCGGCCGGGGTGCAGGGAGCGGGCCTCCAGGAGGGCACCGACGTGGGTGAGCGGGGCCCGGTGGGCGGCGTAGGGGCGGCCGTCCACGGTGGCGTGGCCGCGGGTGGGGGCGTCGAGGCCGAGGATCATGCGGAGAGTGGTCGACTTTCCGGCGCCGTTGGGGCCGAGGAAGCCGGTGACGGAGCCCGGGCGGACGGTGAAGCTGAGGTCCTGGACGACGGTGGTGTCCCCGTACCGCTTGGTGAGGTTCTCTGCTCGGATCATGTCTTCGACGCTACGGAGCGGGCGGGGGCCGGGCGTCGGACCCGGGGTGGGCGTGCGGGGGTGGGTGTAGTACCCGGGTACCACGCGGGCTGTGGGGGGAAAAGACCTTGTCAGTGGGGGTGGGTCTCGTCAGGATCGACGGCATGGACTATTCGATACGCACCATCCGGGCCGACGAGTGGGAGAAGACCCGCGAGATCCGGCTGGCCGCCCTGCGGGACCCGATCGCTCACCTCGCGTTCCTCGACACGTACGAGCTGGCCGTCGAGCGCCCGGACGCCTTCTGGCAGGACCGGGCCGAGGGTGCTTCGGAGAGCGGTGACGGCACGGCGCGGCAGTTCGTGGCCGAGGCCCCGGACGGGAGCTGGGCCGGCACGATCTCGATCCTGGTGGAGCGGCCGACGGACGAAGTTCGGTTCGGGGAGCCGGCGAAGGTCCCCCAGACGCACATCGTGGGCGTCTACGTGCGCCCCGAGGCCCGTGGGACGGGTGTGATCGACGCGCTGTTCCGGGCGGGGGTGGAGTGGTCCTGGTCGGTGGAGCCGGCGGTGGAGCGGGTGCGGCTGTACGTGCACGAGGAGAACGCGCGGGCGGCGGCCTTCTACCGGCGGTTCGGGTTCTCGGCCACGGGCGATCGGGTGCTGGTGCCGGGTGGTTCCGGTGCGTACGAGATCGAGTACGAGGTGCCGCGGCCCGTGGTCCGGCACGGTGCGTACGTGCTGCGGGCGATCCGCTCCGGTGAGTGGGAGCGGGTGCGGGAGCTGCGTCTGGCGGCCCTTCAGGACCCGGCGTCGGCGCTGGCGTTCGTGGAGTCGTACGAGGAGGCGGCGGCCCGGCCGGATTGCTTCTGGCGGGAGCGGGCCGAGGGCGGTTCGGAGGACCGGGGCACGTGGATCCGGCAGTTCGTGGCGGAGGCGGCCGACGGGCGGTGGGCCGGCACGGTGACGGTCCTGGTGGAGCGGCCGGAGGACGGCAGGACGATCTTCGGCGACGAGGTGGTGGTGCCGCAGGCCGACGTCGTGGGTGTGTACGTACGGCCGGAGGCGCGCGGTGGCGGTCTGGTGGACGCGCTGCTGAGCGTGGCCGTGGACTGGTCGTGGGAGCGGCCGGCGCCGCTGGTGGAGCGGGTGCGGCTGTTCGTGCACGAGGAGAACGCGCGCGCGGCGGCCGTGTACCGCCGGTTCGGGTTCGTGCCGACCGGTGGCCGCGCGGACACCCTGGGCTCGGGCGAGCCGCGCGACCTGGAGCACGAGCTGCGGCGCCCGGTCTAGGCGGTCGGCGAGTACTCCGGCCAGCGGGATCTGGCCTGTTCCTCCGAGCGCATCAGGGCCAGGGTCGGGAGGCCCTGGGTGTGGCCCGTCGCCAGGAGCTCGGGGAGCTGCGGGAGCGGGGCCACCGCGGCGACGTCGTCCAGGACGAGGGTCAGTGGTGGGTCGAGCCGACCGTCGGATGACCGTGCGGCCATGCGGCGGCCGTGCTCGACCACGCTTGCGGCGAGGGCCGTGAGGAGCGGCATCGCGCCGGGGTGGGTGCGGGGATCCTCGATCGCCTCGCCCACCACGTAGAGGGTGCCCCCTTCGGCGATGAAAGATGCGAGCGCCAGCGAATCAGTTCGATTCGGTACGCACGCTTCCCTGATGTGGACCGAGGAGAGGGCTGCCAGCGCACGGGCCGTCAGTTCCTGTGCCAGGCGGCGGCTTTCCGGGTGTGCCGTGAGGGCCGACTCCAGGAGTCCCGCCAGGCCGGACCCGGCCTTCGGGTGGCTGCGGAGGATCCGTACGGGCTCGTGGGCGCCGGCTCCCTGCGCCCAGCGGTGGACCTGCCGGAAGGGGCGGCCGTCGACGGCGGCGGCGTGCAGCCAGCAGCGCAGGAGGGTCTCCGCGGTGTCGGCGGTGGCCGCGTCGAGGCGGGAGTGCGGGCGTACGGGGGCGAGCAGGGCGGTCGCGCGTTCCTGCGCGACGGCCGGGTCCTCGCACCGCTCGGACGGTGACCAGTGGAGCCGGGCCGGGGTGTCGCAGAGGTGGCCGGTGTCGTGGACCAGGACCGGGCCGAGCTTGCCGCGCGCGTCCTTGGTCGAGGACCAGACGGCGGGGTCGGAGGTGACCACCAGGGCCGGGCCCTCCGCGTCCAGGACCGCCTGGACCGCGGCGGGGCGGCGTGTCTCCGGAGGGCCGTAGAGGGTGCGGGGGGTGGCTATGGGGGGCGGTGGTGCGATCACCGGTGCGGGTGCGGGTGCGGGTGCGGGTGCGGGTGCGGGTGCGGCCGGTGGTGCCGGTGCCGGTGTGGGGGCCGGTGCGGCCGGTGGTGCCGGTGCGGGTGTGACTGCCGGTGTCCGTTCCGGCCCCGGTGTCGGCTCCGGAGGGAGCTGCTCCGTCGGGCTGCGCGGGGCCGGGGGTGCGGCGGGCTCCTTCCGTACCCGTGCGGGAGCCGCCGCGTACGCGCCCGCCTTCCTGTTCGCCCGGACCGCTCGCCAGCGGGTCACCGTGCCCAGGACGAAGACCGCGAGGACCATCAGGATCATCGCCTCGCCGATCAGCAGGCCCCAGAAGAGGCCGTACCCCGACAGCTGGTTCGCGGGGGTGGCCGGCCAGGCCGCCGGGAGGTCCGTCGGGGCCGTCGCCAGGGAGCGCAGGGCCGACGGGGTGCCCGTGAAGGCGACCTCCTGCGGCCAGGCGCCGTGGGAGAGGAGGCCGGCCAGCCCGGTCGCCGTCCACACCAGGACCGTGAGGCAGAGGAGGAGGGCGAACAGGCTGAGGAGCAGCCCGTCGGAGACCCCTCCGCCTCCCTTCCGTGCCTGTTCCATCTAGGCCACCGTCGACTGCGAAGTGCCGTTCATCTGCTGCTCGATGAGGATCGCGCGCTGTTCGGTCTCCCACTCCAGTTCCGGGTCGGCGGAGGACTCGGTCATGGCGCGGTCGGTGTAGACGAGCGGGCGTTCCTTCTCGGTGATGAGGTGTTTGACCACCTGCACGTTGCCGTTGACGTCCCAGACCGCGATGCCGGGGGTGAGGGTCGGGATGATCTCGACGGCCCAGCGGGGCAGGCCGAGGACCCGGCCCGTGTTGCGTGCCTCGTCGGCCTTCTGGGCGTAGATGGTCCGGGTGGAGGCCATCTTGAGGATCGCCGCCGCCTCCTTGGCCGCCGCTCCGTCGACGACGTCGGAGAGGTGGTGGACGACGGCGACGAAGCTCAGGCCGAGGCGGCGGCCGAACTTCAGCAGGCGCTGGAACAGCTGGGCCACGAACGGGCTGTTGATGATGTGCCAGGCCTCCTCGACCAGGAAGATGCGCTTCTTCCGGTCGGGGCGGATCCAGGTGTGCTCCAGCCAGACGCCGACGATCGCCATGAGGATCGGCATGGCGATGGAGTTGCGGTCGATGTGGGACAGGTCGAAGACGATGAGCGGGGCGTCGAGGTCGATGCCGACCGTGGTCGGGCCGTCGAACATGCCGCGCAGGTCGCCGTCGACGAGGCGGTCCAGGACGAGGGCGACGTCCAGGCCCCAGGCCCGTACGTCGTCTATGTCGACGTTCATCGCCTCGGCCGATTCGGCCTCCGGGTGGCGCAGGCGCTCGACGATGTCGGTGAGGATCGGCTGCCGGTCGATGGCGTGCTCGGTGACGTACGCGTGCGCGACCTTCAGCGCGAAGCCGGAACGCTCGTCGAGGCCGTGGCCCATCGCCACCTCGATGATGGTGCGGAGGAGCGCGAGCTGGCCCGTGGTGGTGATCGAGGGGTCGAGGGGGTTGAGGCGGATCCCGGCGTCGTTGGCGACCATCGGGTCCAGGCGGATGGGGGTTATCCCCAGCTCCTGGGCGATGAGGTTCCATTCGCCGACGCCGTCCTCGCCCTGAGCGTCGAGGACGACGACCTGCCGGTCGCGGAAGCGGAGCTGGCGGAGCACGTACGTCTTCTCCAGGGCCGACTTTCCGTTGCCGGACTCGCCGAGGACCAGCCAGTGGGGGGCCGGGAGCTGCTGCCCGTACAGCTGGAAGGGGTCGTAGATGTAGCCCTTGCCGCTGTAGACCTCGCGGCCGATGATGACGCCGGAGTCGCCGAGGCCGGGTGCGGCGGTCGGCAGGTAGACGGCCTGCGCCTGCCCGGTGGAGGTGCGGACGGGCAGGCGGGTCGTCTCCACCTTCCCGAAGAGGAAGGCGGTGAAGGCGTCGGTGAGGACGGACAGCGGATCTCGCATGGGTCTGTGCCCCTTCGGCCCTAGCGGCGGATGCCGGTCGCGAACGGCAGGGTGTTCACAAAGGCCCGGTGGTGCTCGCGGTCGCACCACTCCAGCTTCAGATACGACTTGCCGGCGGAGGCCCTGATCGTGCGCTTGTCCCGGGCGAGGGCCTCGGGCGAACGCGACGACACCGTGATGTACCCGACGAGGTTCACTCCTGCCGCGCCGCTGGCGAGATCTTCACCCCGCTGGTCGAGCCGGCCGTGGGCGGCGATGTCGCGGGGGTCGACCGTGCGGTTCATCTTGGCGGCGCGGCTGGCGTCGGCCTCGTCGTTGGTCTTCTCGGTGAGCATGCGCTCGATGGCGACCTCGGTGGGCTCCAGGTCCATGGTCACGGCGACCGTGCGGATCACGTCCGGGGTGTGGACGAGGAGCGGGGCGAGGAAGTTGACGCCGACCGGGGTCATCGGCCACTCCTTCACCCAGGCGGTGGCGTGGCACCAGGGGGCGCGGGTGGAGGACTCGCGGGTCTTGGCCTGGAGGTAGGTCGGTTCCATCGCGTCGAGTTCGGCGGGCCAGGCGTTGCGCTTCGTCATGGCCTGGATGTGGTCGATGGGGTGGTCCGGGTCGTACATGGAGTGCACGAGGGAGGAGAGCCGGGACTGGCCGAGGGGCTGGCGGACGCGGATGTCGGCCTCGGCGAGGCGGGCGCAGATGTCGGTGAGCTCGCGGGCCATGACGACGGCGAGGCCGGCGTCGCGGTCGAGCTTGCGGGCGCCTGAGGCGTGGCGGGCGGCGCGGGCCATGGCGTTGGCCTCGGCGGCGAGCTCGCGGGTGTAGTGCATGCAGGCGACGAGGTAGGCGCGGTGCTGCTCGCTGGAGGTGGAGACCATCGACTGGAGCTGGTCGTACGACTCCTGGAGCCACGGGGGCGCGTGCGGGTCGCCGCGCTGGCCGACGTCCTTGGCGTGCGCGTCGGGGTCGGCGGGGAGTGTGCGGGCCAGCATCTGGAGGCGGGTGACGAAGCCGTCGCCGTTGGCGACGTGCTTCAGGAGGGTGCCGAAGCGGTCGACCAGGGCCTCCTGGTCCTCGCTGTCGCGCAGGCCCACACCGGGGCCCTCGATCTCGATGGCGGCGGTGACGGTGCGGCGGTCGGCGTGCAGGAGGACGGCGATCTCGTCCGGGCCGAAGGGGGCGGCGAGCCAGCCGACGCGGCCGATGCCGGGGGGCGGGCCGACCTCGACCTCGCGGCCGTCGAGGCGGGTGCCGGCCTCGTTGGCGACGGAGCGGTAGGCGGTGCCGCGCTTGAGCATCCGCTTGTAGCTGCGGTTGATCTCGAACCACTTGTAGAAGGTGCGGTGCTTGTACGGGAGGTACACGGCGGCGATCGCGAGCATGGGCAGGCCCGCGAGGAGGGCGATGCGCAGGGGGAGGGCGGGGATGAGGAGACCGCTCATCATGCCGAGGAAGGCGCCGACGATGATCAGGGCGATCTCGCCGGTCTCGCGGTTCTTGCCGACGATCGCGTTGGGCCGGGCGCGGCCGACGAGATACGTGCGGCGGGGCGCGACCGGCTGGGACTGGGTCGTCAACGCCCTGCACCTCCAGAGTTCTTGCGGTTGCTGTGCGGGGTACCCGCGGTGGGACTGCTGCTACGGGGCGGGGGCGTGGCGCCGCCGCCCGCGCCGCCTCCGCCGCGGCTGCTGTGGGCGGCCATGCCGCCGGACACGGGGTTGGCTGGGCGGGGGGCGGAGCCCTGGGAGCCGCCCCCGCCGCTGTCGCGGGTGCTGTGGGTCTTGATGCCCTGGGAGACGAGGGAGGCGGGGGAGGAGATGACGGCGGCGGCCGCGTTCTCGCCTGCGCGGTGGAGGCGGTTGTTGCGGGAGGCGGCGATCTCGTCGCCGAAGCCGGGGACGAAGCGGTAGATCATCGCGGAGGCGAAGATGGCGAGCAGGATGATCGAGAGGCCGGAGACGACGGCGGAGACGGAGTCGGGGCCGGTGCCGGAGGAGAGCGCGCCGGCGAGGCCGAGGACGATCACGATGACCGGCTTGACCAGGATGATCGCGATCATGATGCCGGCCCAGCGGCGGACGTGGCCCCACATGTTCTTGTCGACGAGGCCGGAGTAGACGACGACGCCGAGGAGCGCGCCGACGTACAGCAGGACGGCGCGGAGGAACAGCTCCAGGTAGAGCACGCCGGCGGCGAGGACGGTCACCAGCGACACGATGATCAGCATGATGGGGCCGCCACCGATGCTGTCGCCCTTCTGGAGGGCCTCCTTGAAGCTGCCGAAGAAGATGTCGGTCTGCTGGCCGGTGCCGGAGGCGATGACCTCGGTGATGGCGTCGGTGGCGTTGACGACGGTGTAGAGGATCAGGGGCGTGAACGCGGAGGCCAGGACCGTCAGCCAGAGGAAGCCGATGGCTTCGGAGAGGGCGGTCGTCAGGGGGACGCCGCGGACGGCGCGCTTGGCGACGGCGAGGAGCCAGAGGAGGAGGGTGAGGAAGGTGGCGGCGGCGAAGACGATGGCGTAGCGGCCGAGGAACTGCATGTTGGTGAAGTCGACGTCGGCGGTCTCTTTGACGGCCTTGGAGAGTTCGTCGACGACCTTGATGGCGGCGTCGGCGAAGCCGCGGGCGAGGGAGGAGAGGGGGTCGAGGGCGCTGGGGTCGGTGACGGGGGTCTTGTCGGCTCCGCCGGTCTGGCCCTTCTCGCAGAGCTCACGCGCCTGACCCACGATGAGGCGGCACGGGTTGTCGCTCGCGGCCGGGGACGGCGTGGGCGCCGTCGGCGTCGGTGTGGGGGCCGCCTGGGCGTTCGAGGCGAGCAGGAGCGGTGCGCTCAGGAAGGCGACGGCGAGCGTCGCCTTCGCGCGACCCGCCAGGCTTCGGCTAGCGGGCATAGGTGAACCCTCCGTATCCCTCGACGGCCGCGGCGATCTCGTCGGCCATGGAGGCGCGGTTGTCCCCGCTGACCGGGGTGGGGCCCTCGTTCTGCGTGGAGGACTCCACGCGCCAGTCGCCCCCGACCCACGTGAGCTTCTCCGTGATGGTGAACCAGGTGGACGTGACGGGCTTGGTCGAGCCCTGGCCGGCGAGGCCGACCAGGCCGGTGCACCAGACCTCGACCGTCGCGGACGTGTCCGTGTAGTCCCGGACCTTGGCACCGACCGGGATCGTGCGGGACACGAAGGTCATGCCGGAGGGAGCGGTGCCGTTCGCGTCGAGCCCGATGCTCGCCAGGAAGTCCGCCGAGTACGAGGCGTCCAGCCGCTTCACGAGATCCTCCGCGATCGCGGGGGCGTGGATGGCGCGCACGATCTCCGCCCGGGGACCGTCCTGGAACATCTCGACCGACCCCAGCGCCACCGCGTAATTCGTCGCCGCGCTCTGGGCGCCCTGGTCGTCGTGGCTGTAGCCCGTGGGGATCTGGCCGTTCTTGCCGGTGACCGGGCGGACGCCCGTCGCTGATGTGGGGGCCGTCCGGCCCGGGGTGCCGGCGCGGGGGGCGGAGGTGTCTGACGGTTCGCCCTCGCCGCGGTTGGCGAAGGCGATGGCGGCGACGAGGAGGACCACCACGCCCACGACCGTGATGAGGGATCGGGAGCTGCGGACGGGGCGGCGGGCGCCGCCGTAGACGTCGCCGCTGTTGCCCTCGGGCAGGCGGGTCCGGGTCTGGCCCGAGCCGCCCACGCCGCCGAAGCTGTCGTGCTCGTCGCCGGGACTCATGCCGGGTACGCCCCCTCACTCGTTCGCGGGTACGGCCGTGCTTCAACATGACTGGGCATCAGGGAACGCATTCTCAGGAGGGTCGGGTCCGACGGGAGATCAGACGGCCATCCCGTACACGATGGTGAACAGCGTCCCCAGCGATCCGATGATGAAGACGCCGGTCAGACCGGCGACGATCAGGCCCTTGCCCTGTTCCGCGCTGAACGTGTCGCGGAGGGCGGTCGCGCCGATGCGCTGCTTGGCCGCTCCCCAGATGGCGATGCCGAGACAGAGCAGGATGGCCACGGCCATCACGACCTCGATCATCACCTTGGCTTCGTTGCCCAGGCTCCCGAAAGGTCCCCAGTTGGGGGCGATTCCACCGATGATGGTGGTGATGTCGCCCTTTTCGGCCGCCAGGTACATGTAACTCACCGCCCCTGTTGGGTACTTGGTCGCCCCTGCCGGACGGCATGGGTCATCGCCCTATCTTCGCTGATGAAACCGCCCACGTGTGACGGCTTGGCGGCTCTCTTTACCCGATCCCCGCACACTTGACCGATCTGACCGTCTTGACCTGCGGTGGTGTGGCCGGTTTCCATGCGAAGAAGCGTATGGTCACTCTGTGTATCACGGAGAGTGACTCCGGGCAATGATTGTCGTTGTTGCACTCTTGGGGCGGTGTCGGACGGCGCCCGCCTAGACTGGCTGTCGGGGCGTACTGCCATGGGCCGAGGGGTGGTTGACGGTGCGTAGGGCTGGCAAGGCGTGGCTGATGGCCGGCGGGACCCTGGGGGTCTGCCTCGGCTTCGTCGCACTGCTCGTCGTCGGTACGTACTCCGCGGCCGCCGGGATCGCCGGCGGCAGCGCGGGCAAGGGCGGAGCCGTGGCGCTCGCCAAGGGGGCCGTACCGGCGCTCTACCAGGGGCTGGTGCAGCGGTGGGGGAACCTGTGCCCCGCCATCAATCCGGCCCTGCTCGCCGCCCAGCTCTACCAGGAGAGCGGCTGGAACCCGCGGGCCGTCTCCCCGGCCGACGCGCGCGGCATCGCCCAGTTCATCCCCGGCACCTGGGCCGGGCACGGCATCGACGGCGACGGGGACGGGGACCGGGACATCTGGGACCCGAAGGACGCCATCCCGTCCGCCGCCTCGTACGACTGCGAGATCGCCGGATACGTCAAGGACGTGCCCGGCGACCCGGCGGACAACATGCTGGCCGCCTACAACGCGGGCGCGTACCGGGTCATCAAGCACGGCGGGGTGCCGCCCATCAGCGAGACCCAGAACTACGTCCGCATCATCCGGTCCCTGGAGAAGAGCTTCGCCCGCCCGGTGGGCCGCGTCGCCCCCTCGCAGCAGGCCGCGGCCGCGATCGGGTACGCGCAGGAGAAGCTGGGCACCCCCTACCTCTGGGGCGGTACGGGCACGGCCGCGCAGAACGGGCGCTTCGACTGCTCCGGGCTCACCCAGGCCGCGTACGAGACCGTCGGCGTGACGCTCCCGCGCGTCGCCAACGACCAGTACAACGCCGGGCCGCATCCCGGCAGGGACGAGCTGCTCCCGGGCGACCTGGTGTTCTTCTCGGACGACCTGACGAACTCCCGGGCCATCCGGCACGTCGGCATCTACGTCGGCGGCGGCTACATGATCGACGCCCCGCGCACCGGCGCGGTGATCCGTTTCGACCGGATCGACACCCCGGACTACTTCGGTGCCACCCGTGTCACCCGGGAGGGCGCGGCGGCGCTGCCCACCCATCTGCCGCAGGCCTAGGGGGTGTCTTGCCGATCAGGCCGGGCTCGCGGCGTGATCGACAAGACACCCCCTAGCGGCAGGAGACGGACCGTCAGTCGCTCTTCGGGGCCTATCGGGCATGGCTGGAACTCTCCGTCATGCACAGGCCCTGAGCTGCGGTGCACCGTCACTCTTCGATAACGTCGGCATGATCCACCGGAGAGAGCGGAACGTACGCCTCAGGCGGTTCGTTCCCTGATCCGACCGCTCTGACCACGGGGGTTGGAAACCAGACACGAGAGCAAGGGGCCGCAGCAGATGGCTGGACTCGCATCGGACGGCTCGAACCCCGATGTCACCCTGCTCTACGACATCAACGGACTGGCCAAGGCCGCTCCGCCGTGGTTCGACCGCGTCATGGAGTTCGTCGGCGAGTACGGCATCGTGCTCGCGATGGTCCTCGTCGTGCTCGGGTGCTGGTGGAGCGTCCGCCGGCGCGGCACCCCCGCCGACTCCGTCTCGGCCGTCGCCGGGCTCGTCTGGGCCCCGCTGGCCGCGGGCATCGCCCTCCTGGTCAACATCCCCATCCGCGGCTTCGTCGAGCGCCCCAGACCCTTCAGGGACCACCAAGGCCTCGAAGTCCTCGTCGACGGGAAGACCGACTTCTCCTTCGTCAGCGACCACGCCACCCTGGCGATGGCGCTCGGTGTGGGTGTCTTCGTCGCGCACCGCCGCTTCGGTCTCGCCGCGATCGGCCTCGCCCTCGCCGAGGGCTTCGCGCGCGTCTACATGGGCGTCCACTACCCCACCGACGTGATCGGCGGCTTCGCCCTCGGCACGGCCGTGGCCCTGCTCCTCGCCCCGGTCGCGCTCGCCCTGCTCACGCCCGTCGTCTCCGCCGTCGCCCGCTCCGGGCGAGGCGCCCGGCTGGTCCGCTCCCGCCGGGCCGACGCGGCGCGCCGCCCCGAGGCGGTCGGCATCCCCGAGCCCCGGCTCGGCGGCCCCGCCCCGAGCACCGGCCAGAACGACCTCGCGGCCTAGGCCCTGTCGTCACACTCCCGCCTGCCCCGCGACGCCATGCACGCGCTCTCGCCGCACCGGGCACAAGCCCGAGTACGTCCAATACGAGGGCTCGCGCCCGGCACGCCGAGAGCACGCACCTGACGCCGCGGGGCCGCCCTTCGGGCGACGACGGGAGTGTGACGACAGGGCCTAGGAGCCGTTCGTACGGAGGTGTTCCGCGGCGTCCGAACGGGCCTTGTCGCGGGATCTGCGGGCCGGTCCCGACCATCCACAGCTGCACCGTGCCAGCGCGAACGAGCCGCGCTCCGTCATCGTCGTGGTGTGGGAGGAAGCCTGCGCGTGCACCCCACCACCGTACTGCGCGTGACGGCACGCCCCGACCGTCGTTATGCGCATCGGGTGTCCCCCGGGCCCGAGGGCCCCGGGGAAGGGCGGGTCCCGGGCAAACAGCGGTGAGGCGTTGGGGGTTGGCGGCGATGGTGGTGCAGCGGTACGGGCGTCCGCACGGTCTTCGGAGCGGGGCGTTCGCCGTCACCGCCGTCCTGGTCGGCTCCCTCGTCGGGACCGTCGCGGTCACGGGCTGCGCGGCCCCCGACGACCCGAAGCCGGCGACCGACCCCGCCCTCGCCGTACGGAACGCCGCCGACGTGCTGGCGAGGGCCGGAACCTCCAAGGCCAGCACCTCCATGGAGATGGCCGCCGGCGGGACCCGGGTCACCATCCGGGGCGAGGGCGACTACGACTTCCGGCGCCGCACCGGACGGCTCCAGGTGCTGCTCCCGAGGGGCCCGGCCGGGGCGAGCGAGCACCGGCCGATCACCGAGCTCCTCACCCCCGGCGCGCTCTACATGAAGAACCGGGGCGCCGGGGTGCCCGCCGACAAGTGGGTGCGGGTCGACACCACGACCCTCGACGACGGCAACCTCGTCACCGGCGGCGCCACCGACCCGGCCGCGGCGGCCGAGCTGCTGCGGGGCGCCCGCGAGGTCACGTACGTCGGCGAGGTCGAGCTGGCAGGGGTGAAAGTCAGCCACTACCGGGGGGTCGCCGACATCGCGCACGCCGCCCGGGTCGCCTCGCCGCAGCTGCGCGGGGCGCTCGCCGCGGCGGCGAAAGGGTTCACCAAGGACACCGTGCCCTTCGACGCGTACCTCGACGGCGAGGGGCGGCTGCGGAAGGTGCGCCACCAGTTCAGCTTCAGCAACCAGGGCCGGACGGTCGCGGTCGCCTCGACGACCCTGCTGTACGGCTTCGGGGTCCCCGTCGAGGTCGCGCTCCCGGACCGCCGGGACATCTACGACGGGAAGATCAAGGCCTGACCTGGGCCGGTGGCGGCGCGGACCATCGGCAAATGGTCCGGACGTGTCATGCGCGGTGCGTGGCCCCGTCCCTACGCTGGGAGGCCGCTGGGAGACCGACGCCGGCAGGAAGAGGTGGATGCGCGTGGCCCCGCCCGGTACAGCAACCGTGCCCGCAGACCCGGACTGTGTCGCCCTCGCCGAGATCGAGCTCTGCGGAGAGCTGATCATCGCGGCGTCGGCCGCGGACGGGGAGCGGCTCAGCGCCGACCGGATCGACGAGGTGCTGCGGGTGGCGGCGGAGCGGGCCGTGACCGGGCAGGACCGCTGAGGGTACGGCCCGGCCCGCCACCCGTACGCACGGCGGGTCTCAGGTGCGCATCATGCGGGCGATGGCCTTCGTGGCCTCCTCGACCTTCTCGTCGATGCCCGAGCCGGTGGCCGCCGCGTCCGCCACGCAGTGCCGCAGGTGCTCCTCCAGGAGCTGGAGGGCGAAGGACTGGAGCGCCTTCGTGGAGGCGGAGACCTGCGTGAGTATGTCGATGCAGTAGACGTCCTCGTCGACCATCCGCTGCAGACCCCGGATCTGGCCCTCGATCCGGCGGAGCCGCTTGAGGTGCTCGTCCTTCTGCTTGTGGTAGCCGTGCACGCCGTGACCGTGGTCGGCCGGCTCGACGGCCTCGACGGCCTCGGGGGTGACCTGGTCCGCCTCGGTGGTCGTCATCGCGTCCTCCCGTTGTCCAGAAAAGGGGGTGTATACCCCTCGTGGGTATATGGTACCGATCCCCGCCGGTCCGGGCGGGGGCCCGTGCAGTTCACTGTGCCTGATGGGCGACACTGAGAGACGCCGGTTAGCCGTGGCCGGATGATGCGCCTAGCATCAGCCTGACCGAAACCCAGCACCCCGAGGACCTCACGTGCGATTTCGTCTGACCCCCAGGGAGACGAGCTTCTACGACATGTTCGCCGCGTCCGCGGACAACATCGTCACGGGCTCCAAGCTCCTGATGGAACTGCTCGGAGCGGAGCCTTCCGCCCGGGCCGAGATCGCGGAGCGGATGCGGGCAGCGGAGCACGCCGGTGACGACGCCACCCACGCGATCTTCCACCAGCTGAACTCCTCCTTCATCACGCCGTTCGACCGTGAGGACATCTACAACCTCGCGTCGTCCCTCGACGACATCATGGACTTCATGGAGGAGGCCGTCGACCTGGTCGTCCTCTACAACGTCGAGGAGCTTCCCAAGGGTGTCGAGCAGCAGATCGAGGTGCTGGCGCGGGCGGCGGAGCTGACCGCCGAGGCGATGCCGAACCTGCGGACGATGGCCAACCTCACCGAGTACTGGATCGAGGTCAACCGGCTGGAGAACCAGGCGGACCAGATCCACCGCAAGCTGCTCGCGACGCTCTTCAACGGCAAGTACGACGCCATCGAGGTGCTGAAGCTCAAGCAGATCGTCGACGTGCTGGAAGAGGCGGCCGACGCGTTCGAGCACGTGGCCAACACGGTGGAGACCATCGCGGTCAAGGAGTCCTGAGCTTCGTGGACACCTTCGCTCTGATCGTGACCATCGGTGTCGCGCTCGGCTTCACGTATACGAACGGCTTCCACGACTCCGCCAACGCCATCGCCACCTCGGTGTCGACGCGGGCGCTGACGCCCCGCGCGGCGCTCGCGATGGCGGCGGTGATGAACCTCGCGGGTGCGTTCCTCGGCCAGGGGGTCGCGCACACCGTCAGCAAGGGCCTGATCGAGACGCCGACCGGCGACAAGGGGATGGGCATCCTCTTCGCCGCGCTGCTCGGCGCGATCGTCTGGAACCTGGTCACCTGGTACTTCGGTCTTCCCTCGTCCTCCTCGCACGCCCTGTTCGGCGGCATGGTGGGCGCGGCGCTCGCAGGGGGCACGGAGGTCATCTGGTCGGGCGTCCTGGACAAGGTCGTCATCCCGATGTTCGTCTCGCCGGTGATCGGTCTGATCGTCGGCTACCTGGTCATGTGCGCGATCCTGTGGATGTTCCGCAGGTCCAACCCGCACAAGGCCAAGCGGGGCTTCCGCATCGCGCAGACCGTGTCCGCGGCCGGCATGGCCCTGGGGCACGGTCTCCAGGACGCGCAGAAGACGATGGGCATCGTGGTGATGGCCCTGGTCATCGCCGACGTCCAGGGGGCCGACGACCCGATCCCGGTGTGGGTGAAGATCGTCTGCGCCGTGATGCTCTCCCTCGGCACGTACGCCGGCGGCTGGCGGATCATGCGGACCCTCGGCCGCAAGATCATCGAGCTGGACCCGCCGCAGGGTTTCGCGGCCGAGACCACCGGTGCGTCGATCATGTTCGGCGCGGGTCTGATGTTCGGTGCGCCGATCTCCACGACCCACGTCATCACCTCGGCGATCATGGGCGTGGGCGCGACCAAGCGCATCAACGCGGTCCGCTGGGGCGTCGCCAAGAACATCGTCATGGGCTGGTTCATCACGATGCCGGCCGCGGCGCTCGTCGCCGCGGTGAGCTACTACGTGGTGCAGCTGCTCTTCGGCTGAGTTCTTCCGTACGGAAACGGGCCCGGCTCCCCTGTGGGGGAGCCGGGCCCTTCGTCATCACGGTGGCACCGCCATGCAGCACCGTATGACGGTCTCGGGGGAGCGGTTCAGCCGAAGCGGCCGGAGATGTAGTCCTCGGTCGCCTGGACGCTCGGGTTGGAGAAGATGCGCTCGGTGTCGTCGAGCTCGATCAGCTTGCCGGGCTGGCCGACGGCCGCCAGGTTGAAGAAGGCCGTACGGTCCGAGACACGGGCCGCCTGCTGCATGTTGTGCGTCACGATGACGATCGTGAAGCGCTCCTTCAGCTCGCCGATCAGGTCCTCGATGGCGAGGGTGGAGATCGGGTCGAGGGCCGAGCAGGGCTCGTCCATCAGCAGGACGTCGGGCTCGACGGCGATCGCGCGGGCGATGCACAGACGCTGCTGCTGACCGCCGGAGAGGCCGGAGCCCGGCTTGTTGAGGCGGTCCTTGACCTCGTTCCAGAGGTTGGCGCCCTTGAGCGACCTCTCGACGATGTCGTTCAGCTGGGACTTCTTGTACGAGCCGTTGAGGCGCAGGCCCGCCGCCACGTTGTCGAAGATCGACATGGTGGGGAAGGGGTTCGGGCGCTGGAAGACCATGCCGACCGTGCGGCGCACGGCGACCGGGTCGACGTTCGTCCCGTACAGGTTCTCGTCGTCCAGCATCACCTTGCCCTCGACGCGGCCACCGGGGGTGACCTCGTGCATGCGGTTCAGGGTGCGCAGGAAGGTGGACTTGCCGCAGCCGGAGGGGCCGATGAAGGCCGTCACGGAGCGCGGCTCGACGGTCATCGAGATGTCGTCGATCGCCTTGTGGGCGCCGTAGTAGGCGGAGAGGCCGCTGACGTCGATTCGCTTGGCCATGTCAATCACTTCCAATTTACCGCCGCTCGACGGCAGTCGAATATCGAATGCCTTAGCGGCCGGTCTTCGGGGCCTTCCAGCGGGCGATGCCGCGGGCCACCAGGTTGAGGATCATGACGAAGGCGATCAGGACGAGCGCGGCGGCCCAGGCGCGGGCCACGGCGGCGTCGGTGCCGACCGCGTACTGCTCGTACACGTAGAGCGGCAGGGAGGACTGGGCGCCTTCGAAGGGGTTCGGGTTGATGAGCTTCGTACCGAACACGAGGAGCAGGACCGGGGCCGTCTCACCGGTGATGCGGGCGACCGCGAGCATGACGCCCGTGGTGATGCCGCCGATCGCGGTGGGCAGGACCACCTTCAGGATGGTGCGCCACTTGGGGATGCCGAGGGCGAGGGAGGCCTCGCGGAGCTCGTTCGGTACGAGCTTGAGCATCTCCTCGGTGGAGCGGACCACGACCGGCATCATCAGGATGGCCAGGGCCATCGCGCCGGCGAAACCGGAGGGGCCGAAGCCCAGCATCAGGTTCCAGGTGGCGAGGATGAAGAGGCCGGCGACGATCGACGGGATGCCCGTCATGACGTCGACGAAGAAGGTGACGGCCTGGGCGAGCTTTCCGCCGCCGTACTCGACGAGGTAGACGGCGGTGAGGAGGCCGATCGGCGCGGCGATCAGGGTCGCGATGCCGACCTGCTCGATGGTGCCGAGCAGCGCGTGGTAGACGCCGCCGCCGGCCTCGGCGTCGAGGACGCCGTTCATCGAGTGGGTCAGGAAGTAGCCGTCGAGGACGTCCATGCCCTTGCTGATCGTGACCCAGGCCAGGGAGAGCAGCGGGACGACGGCGAGGACGAAGGAGACCCAGATGAGGCTGGTGGCGACGCGGTCCTTGGCCTGCCGGCTGCCCTCGACCTTGGTGGTCAGGGCGAAGGTGACGAGGACGAAGAGCAGCGCGGCGAGCAGGCCCCACTGGACCTTGCTGTGCCAGCCGGCGGCGGCGCCGATGCCGATGCCTCCGGCGATCGAGCCGACGGCGATGGCGGCCGGGGTCCAGCGGGGGAGCCGGGCGTGGGCGAGGGACCCGCGGCGCGGGGCCGCCGTGACCGGACGATCCTGTATGGCGTGGCTCATGCCGCGGCCCCCGAGTACTCCTTGCGCCGGCCGATGATCCAGCGGGCGGCGCCGTTGACCAGCAGGGTGATGAAGAAGAGGACGAGACCGGAGGCGATCAGGGCGTCCCGGCCGAACTCGTTGGCCTCGTTGAACTTGGCGGCGATGTTCTGCGCGAAGGTGCCGCCGCCCGGGTCGAGGAGGTGGCCCGAGAGGACGAAGCTGGGGGAGAGGACCACGGCGACGGCCATGGTCTCGCCGAGTGCGCGGCCGAGGCCCAGCATGGAGGCGGAGATGATGCCGGAGCGGCCGAAGGGCAGCACCGACATGCGGATGACCTCCCAGCGCGTGGCGCCGAGGGCGAGGGCGGCCTCTTCGTGCATCCGCGGGACCTGGAGGAAGACCTCGCGGGTCACGTTGGTGATGATCGGAAGGATCATGATCGCCAGCAGGATGCCGACGGTGAAGAGGTTGCGGGCGACGCCGTCCTGGGCCTTGTCGAAGATGTACGTCCAGCCCAGGTACTCGTCGAGCCACTGGTTGAGGCCGTCCAGGTACGGGACGAGGAAGATCGCGCCCCAGAGGCCGTAGATGATGCTGGGCACGGCGGCGAGCAGGTCGACCACGTACGCGAGCGGCTTGGCCAGCCTGCGCGGGGCGTAGTGCGAGATGAAGAGGGCGATCCCGGTCGCGACGGGCACGGCGATGAGCATCGCGATGATCGAGGAGACGATCGTGCCGAAGGCGAGGACGGCGATGCCGAAGACCGGCGGGTTGTTCGCCGGGTTCCACTCGAAGGTCGTGAAGAAGTTGGTGCTGTCCTTCGAGATGGCGAGCACGGCGCGGTAGCTCAGGAAGACCGCGATCGCGGCCATGATCACGAGGAGGGTGATGCCGGAGCCTCGGGACAGGCCGCTGAAGATGCGGTCCCCGGGGCGGGTCGCGCTCTTGGCGCGCCGGCTCCTTTGTATGTCTGGTGTGGTGGAAGCCATCTGTTCTTCTCCGGTCTGCGGGTCCCGTACGTCCCTCGCGGGTTACGGGGCCCTGGCGGCGGTGCACCGGATGCCGGGGCCGGCCCCTCCACGGGAGGCGAGGGGCCGGACCCGGCCGGGGGTCAGGACAGGGTGGGGACGATCGCGCGGACCTTGGCCGCGATCTCGGCCGGGAGCGGGGCGTAGCCGGCGTCGGCGAGGACCTTCTGGCCCTCCTCGCTGGCGGTGTAGGTGAGGAACGCCTTCAGGGTCGGCAGGGTCTCCGCCTTGTTGCCCTTGTCGCAGGCGATCTCGTACGTGACCAGGGTGAGCGGGTAGGCGCCCTCGGCCTTGGTCGTGTAGTCGAGGGAGAGGGCCAGGTCGCTGCCGGTGCCCTTGACCTTGGCGGCGGCGATGGCCTTCGAGGCGTTCTCCGTGGTGGCGGCGACCGGGGCGGCGGCACCGGTGTTGATGCTGACCGTGGAGATCTTGTTGGCCGTCGCGTAGGAGAGCTCGAAGTAGCCGATGGAGCCCTCGGCGTCCTTGACCGCGGTGGCGACACCGGAGGAGCCGTTGGCGGCCTGGCCGCCCGGGGCGGGCCACGACTTCGTCTTCGGGTCGTACTTCCAGTCGGCCTTCGCGGTGGCCGAGAGGTACTTGCCCAGGTTCTGCGTGGTGCCCGACTCGTCCGAGCGGTGGAAGGCCTGGATGGTGGTGTCGGGGAGCTTCGCGCCCGGGTTCAGCTTGGCGATCGCCGGGTCGTTCCACTTGGTGATCTTCGTGTCGAAGATCTTGGCGAGGGTGGGGGCGTCCAGGACCAGGTTGTCCACGCCGTCCAGCTTGTAGCCGATGGCGATGGGGCCGCCGACCATCGGCAGGTTGACGCCCTTGCCGCCCTTGCAGATCTTCTGCGACTCGGCGACCTCTTCGTCCTTGAGGGCGGAGTCGGAGCCGGCGAAGGTCACCTGGCCCTGGTTGAACTTGGTGATGCCGCCGCCGGAGCCGATGGCCTGGTAGTTGACCTCGACACCGGAGCACGCGGCCTGGAAGTTCTTGACCCACAGGTCCATCGCGTTCTTCTGCGCGCTGGAGCCGGCGGCGAGGAGCTG
This sequence comes from Streptomyces sp. E-08, assembly GCF_049913095.1. Taxonomy (NCBI): domain Bacteria; kingdom Bacillati; phylum Actinomycetota; class Actinomycetes; order Kitasatosporales; family Streptomycetaceae; genus Streptomyces; species Streptomyces sp. E-08. Next base: position 4,573,223 of record NZ_CP183971.1, read on the forward strand.
GCCCTTGGCACCGTCACACGCGATGTTCGACGCGGCGGCGGACGTCTTGGTGCCGCCGTCCTTGGTCGGGGTCTCCGTGTTGTTGTCCGAGCCACACGCCGAGAGGACGAGCGCACCGGAGACGACGAGGGCACCGATCGCGGAGGCGCGAAGCCCGTTCTTGCGCGAAAGCTTCACTTTCGGGTGTTCCTTCCAGAAGCCGCCCTGTCGCGGAGCGCGGACCGGGTGTCCTGACCGTTCTACGGCGGCGTGTGTCGGTTGGTGGGTGCATCGCTGTGCTCCGTGCACCCTGTAAGGCCGAAATTAGGCAGATCAGGTGAAGCGGTCGACGGGGGAGAGTGAACGGGAAGTGAACCGTGCCGGAAGCCCGGGTGCGGGGCCCTGGGGCGGGCGGCGGTCCGGTGGGCGGTGTGGGCCCGCCCCGCGCTCAGGGTGCGGGCCCACACGGGGGTGGCGTCGGTCGTCAGGGTGTGGCGCCCCGGGGTGCGGGGTCAGTGGGGTGCGGGGGTGGTGGCGGCGTCCAGGAGGGTGCGGTCCCGTTCCTGGGTCAGGCGGTGGCGGGCCGCTGACGGGGGGAGCCAGACGAGGGCGTCGACCTCCCGGGTCGGGACGAAGCCGCCGTCGAGGGCCCGGGCCGACCAGTACGCGACCTCCTTGGGCCGGCCCGCCACCCAGTAGTGCGCCGTGGGCAGGCGGGCGCCGAGCTCGCAGCGCCGGCCCGTCTCCTCCAGGACCTCGCGCAGCGCACAGGCCTCCGCCGTCTCGCCGCGCTTCCGCTTGCCCTTGGGGTGCGACCAGTCGTCCCACTTCGGCCTGTGGACGAGGGCGATCTCGATGCCGTGGCCGGAAACCGCCGGACGCCACAGGACGCACCCCGCCGCAAGGATGGGGGTGGTCATGGGACCGGGGCCGTCGTCCGCCGCCAGGCGCGCTGGAAGGCGAAGCGTGCCGCCTCGACCTCGTGGCGCTGGTCGGCGTGGAGGACACCCAGGGCGTAGGCCGTGGCCGGGGCGATCCGGGGGGTGCGGGCCGCGGTGGCCGCCGCCGTCGCGGCCTCGGCGGCGTCGCGGTGCCGGTCCAGTGCCCTGGCCGCCTCGTACAGGACGGAGTCGGGTTCGCCGCCGGTGTGCAGGGCCTCGGTGGCGTACCGGTGCAGACGCAGCAGGGCCCGGGTGTGGTGCCAGGGCGCGTCCTGGGTCTCGCCGGCGGCGAGGGCGAGGGCTTCCGCGTTGTACGGGTGGGCCGCCCGGTTCAGCGGGAGGGCGGCGACCGCGTCCTGGAGGCGCCGCTCGGCGAGCTCGGCGGGCGCGTCGATGGTCTCGATGGCGGGGGCCGCGCCCGCGGGGCCGAGCGGCACCTCGGAGGCGAGGAGCGCGACGGCGTCGGCGATCGCGTGGAAGCGGGCGGAGCCGAGGGCCTGGAGGGAGGCCGAGTGGGCGCGCGTACGGGCCAGGGTCAGCTGGCGTTCGAGGAGCGCGCCGGCCCGGGCGGCGCCGACCGTGAGGCCCGGTCCGCCCTCCGTGTTCCGGGCGGCGGGCACCGGCCCGCTTCCGTTCGACAGGCGGGACAGTGCGTCCACCAGGCGGACGAGCCGGGAGGTGCAGGCCTGCTCCAGGGCCAGCGTCCCCGAGAGCCAGGCGAGCTCCGTGCGCAGCTGGTCGGCCCAGGCCGTGTCGAGCAGCGGCCGGAAGGTGTGGAGGGTGCCGCTGATCCGGCGGGCCGCGCCCCGCAGCGTACGGGCGGCCTCCTCCGCTCCGGCCGTGTCGGAGCCGCTCTCGCCGTGCAGGCGCAGGCCGCGGAGGAAGTCCGCGGCCCGCGCGTGCAGGTAGGGGGCGAGGACCTCGCCCGCCGTGACGTCCTGCGAGTGGTCAGGGTTGTGCACGCCGGCGCCTCCGCGCGTCGATGAGCATCTCCTGGACGTGCCGCAGGGGCCGTCCCTCGGGGTCGGTCGCGTGCCGCGTCCAGTTCCCGTCGGGGCCGAGGTGCCAGGAGGAGGTGGTGTCGGACATCCCGGTCTCCAGGAGCCGGGTGAGTGCGGCCCGGTGCGCCGGGTCGGAGACCCGTACGAGGGCCTCGATCCGGCGGTCCAGGTTGCGGTGCATCATGTCGGCGCTGCCGAACCAGACCTCGGGTTCGCCGCCGTTGCCGAAGGCGAAGATCCGGGAGTGCTCCAGGAAGCGGCCGAGGATCGAGCGGACCCGGATGTTCTCCGAGAGGCCGGTGACGCCGGGGCGTACGGCGCAGATGCCGCGGACCCAGATGTCGACGGGGACGCCGGCCCGCGAGGCCTGGTAGCAGGCGTCGATGATCGCTTCGTCGACCATCGAGTTGACCTTGATCCGTACGTACGCGGGCCGCCCGGCGCGGTGGTGGGCGATCTCCTTGGTGATCCGGGAGACCAGTCCGTCGCGCAGCGACTTGGGGGCGGTGAGCAGGCGCCGGTACGTCTCGCGGCGGGAGTACCCGGAGAGCCGGTTGAACAGGTCGGACAGGTCCGCGCCGACCTGCGGGTCGGCGGTGAGCAGGCCCAGGTCCTCGTACAGGCGGGCGGTCTTCGGGTGGTAGTTGCCGGTGCCGACGTGCGAGTACCGGCGCAGGAGCTCGCCCTCCTGCCGTACGACGAGCGACAGCTTGCAGTGGGTCTTCAGGCCGACGAGGCCGTAGACGACGTGGCAGCCGGCCTCCTCCAGCTTCCGCGCCCACTTGATGTTGGCCTGCTCGTCGAAGCGGGCCTTGATCTCGACGAGGACGAGGACCTGCTTGCCGGACTCGGCGGCGTCGATGAGGGCGTCCACTATCGGGGAGTCGCCGGAGGTGCGGTACAGCGTCTGCTTGATCGCGAGGACGTCCGGGTCGGCCGCCGCCTGCTCCAGGAAGGCCTGGACGGAGGTCGAGAAGGAGTCGTACGGGTGGTGCAGGAGCACGTCCCGCTCGCGCAGCGCGGCGAAGACGTCGGGCGCGGACGCCGACTCGACCTCGGCGAGGTCACGGTGGGTGCCGGCGACGAACTTCGGGTACTTCAGCTCGGGCCGGTCCTGCCCGGCGATGCCGAAGAGGCCGGTGAGGTCGAGCGGGCCGGGCAGCGGGTAGACCTCGGCGTCGGAGACCTTCAGCTCGCGGACCAGCAGGTCGAGGACGTACGGGTCGATGGACTCCTCGACCTCCAGGCGCACGGGGGGCCCGAAGCGGCGCCGCATGAGCTCCTTCTCCAGGGCCTGGAGCAGGTTCTCCGCGTCGTCCTCCTCGACCTCCAGGTCCTCGTTCCTGGTCACCCGGAACATGTGGTGCGCCAGCACCTCCATGCCGGGGAACAGCTCCTCCAGGTGCGCCGCGATGACGTCCTCCAGGGGGACGTACCGCTGCGGGGAGGCCTCCAGGAAGCGGGAGAGCAGCGGCGGGACCTTCACGCGCGCGAAGTGGCGGTGGCCGCTGACCGGATTGCGTACGACCACGGCGAGGTTGAGGCTGAGGCCGGAGATGTACGGGAAGGGGTGCGCGGGGTCCACGGCCAGCGGGGTGAGGACCGGGAAGATCTGCTGCCGGAACAGCGTGAAGAGCCGGGCCTGCTCCTTCTCCGTGAGTTCGGGCCAGCGGATCAGGTGGATGCCCTCGTCGGCGAGGGCCGGGGCGACGTCCTGCTGGAAGCAGGCGGCGTGCCGGGCCATGAGCTCGCGCGAGCGCGTCCAGATCAGGTCGAGGACCTCGCGGGGCTGGAGGCCGGAGGCGGACCGGGTGGCGACACCGGTGGCGATGCGGCGCTTGAGGCCGGCGACCCGGACCATGAAGAACTCGTCCAGGTTCGAGGCGAAGATCGCGAGGAAGTTCGCTCGTTCGAGGAGGGGGGTCGTGGGGTCCTCGGCGAGTTCGAGGACGCGTTCGTTGAACGCGAGCCAGCTGCGTTCCCGGTCGAGGAAACGCCCCTGCGGCAGCTCGGCGCCGAGCGCGCCGTCGTCCTCGTACGTGTCGGGATCCGCGTCCAGCTCGGCGTCGAGGTCGGTCACGACGGCCCCGTTCGCCACACGCGCGCGATGCGCGGTTATGGAACCGAAGGACGACGAACCGGAGGGCGTTCCGGACGGCGGGACGGACGGCGTTGCGGAGGACTGGACCGGGACCTCGGCGGGCTGCTGGCTCATGGCCCCATTCTTCCGCGCGAAGGGGTGGTCGGGCGCGTCGGAGCGGGCCGTGGGGGAGGGAAGTCTCCCTTTGGGGAGGGCGGACACGGAGCGCTTCATTGCGTGAGCGTCGCAAGCGCGTCTGAATGGCCGGTAACGACGACATGTCGTACGGGAATCGGGGGCGGGGCCCTTGGCGGGGCCCTTGGCGGGGCCCCGCCCCCTGTGCTGGGACTAGGGGTGCCGGGCGCGCAGGACGCGGAAGGCGGCGAAGGCCGCGAGGGCGGCGAGGGCGAGGACGACGCCGGTCTCGATGAGCTGGAGGGGCCAGTAGTGGGACGCGGGGTGGTAGTCCCAGTACTGGCCGGTGACCTTCAGGTCGGCCGGGCAGATGTCCCACTGCTGGGTCCGCTCCCAGCAGGCGGTGCTCGGCAGTCTCTCCCCGGAGGCGGTGAGCAGCCCGGAGCCGGTCTCGCGGGAGGTGGGGGGCAGGGCGGCCGTGAGTCCGGGCTGGAGGGGGCGCGTCAGGGTCTTCACCGGCATGAGCGACCAGCGGAGCTGGGCGACGAGGAGCAGGACGAGGCCGGTGACGAGGCCGGTGAGGGCCATGGCGGTCACGGTGCGGCGGGTCAGCTGGCCGATCAGGGCGCCGAGGGCGAGGGCGAGCAGGGACTGCGCGACGAGTACGGGGCCGGTGCCCGTGTACGTGCCCGGCTGGTGCCAGGGGAACCCCCAGGTGTCGGTGAGGTTCGCCCAGCCCAGCCGGTAGGTGCCGATCAGGACGAGCGTGCAGGCGACGGTGACGGCTCCGGCGACCAGGAGCTTCGAGCCGAGCCAGCGGGCGGGGGAGACGGACTGGGTGAGGGCGACCTTGTACGTGCCCGATTCCAGCTCGCGGGCGATCATCGGTCCCGCGACGAACGCGCCGACCAGCAGGGGAACCACGATCACGGCGCCGGAAGCCCAGTCCATGGCGATCCGCAGGACCGCGTGGCCGGTCCGGTCGTCGGTGCCGACGGTCCGTGCGTCCCAGTAGCGGAGCCAGAGGATGCTCACGAGGCTCAGCAGGACTCCCGCACCCGCGAGCCACAGCGTCCGTCGGTACTGGCGGACCGTCACCCAGGTGGGGCCCTTCAGGGTGAGGGTGCTCATGCCGGGGCTCCTTCGGTGGTGCGGAGGTGGGCGAGGAGGAGGTCCTCCAAGGAGGGGTCGGTGGTTTCCCAGGGGCCTTCGACGGGGCCCTCGTGCCGTACCAGGGCGGTGAGCTGACGGCCTGTCGTGCGGGACTCGACGACGGTGTGCGGGGCGAGGTCGGCGATCGGGCCGGTGAGCAGGGTGTGGGCGGCGAGGAGTTCGTCGACGGGGCCGTCGAGGCGGACCTTGCCGCCGTGGAGCAGGAGGAGGTGGTCGCAGGCGCCTTCCAGCTCGGTGAGGATGTGCGAGGACATGACGACGGTGGTGCCGTGTTCGGCGGCGTCGGCCATGAGCAGGCCCATCAGCTGGTGGCGGGCGAGGGGGTCCAGGTCGGCCATCGGCTCGTCGAGGAGCAGCAGGCCGGGCCGCTTGCCGAGGGCGAGCGCGAGGGCGACGCGGGTGCGCTGGCCGCCGGAGAGGTCGCGTACGAGCGTGTCGGAGGAGAAGCCGCCGCCGTCGGTGATCCGCCGGGCCAGGGTGTCGTCCCAGCGTCCGGGGTTGAGCTCGCGGCCCATGCGGAGGGTGTCGGCGACGCTGAGCCGGGGGTGGAGCGGCTTGTCCTGGGCGACGTAGGCGAGGTGCTCGCGGGCCGGGGCGTCGATCCTGCCCTCGGTGGGGCGGAGGAGGCCGGCGGCGAGGGCGAGGAGCGTGGACTTGCCGGCGCCGTTGGGTCCGACGAGGGCGCAGATCCGGCCGGCGGGGAGGGCGAAGTCGCACTCCCGCAGGGCCCAGCCCCCGTGCCGCCGTCGGTAGTGCATGCCGAGGCCCTCGGCCTCGATGACCGGGTCGGTCATTCGTCCCCCTCGAAGTGTTCCTTCAGTACGGAAGTGAAGAGCGCGGCGACGTCGTCCCGGTCGAGGCCCGCGGTGCGTGCCCGGCGGGCCCAGTCGGAGAGTTCGCCGCGCAGCGGCGAGTCGGCGGGGCCGGTGCCGAGCGTGGCGCGGACGAAGGTGCCGAGCCCGCGGCGGGCCTCCACGAGGCCTTCGCGTTCGAGCTCGCGGTAGGCCTTGAGGACCGTGTTGGGGTTGATGGCCGTCGCCTCGACGACCTCGCGTGCGGTGGGCAGTCGGTCGCCCGGCTCCAGGAGGCCCATCCGGAGGGCCTGTTTCGTCTGCTGGACGATCTGGAGGTAGGTGGCGACGCCGCTGCGCCGGTCGATGCGGTACTCGACCACGATCCCTTCCACCACCCTTTCACTAATCAAGTAGTGAAAGGGTGGTGGAAAGAAGGGGGCGGTGTCAACCGCCCCCTGTCACTCGGGTGTTCAGGACTCCGTGCGGTACATCAGGTCCACCTCGTGCGTGGTGAAACCGATCCCCTCGTAGACCCGTACCGCCGCCGTGTTGTCCGCGTCCACGTACAGCATCGCCGTCGGCAGCCCCTGCGCCGCCAGGTGCCGCAGGCCGATCGCGGTCAGCGCCTTGCCGAGGCCGCCGCCCTGGGCGTCCGGCAGGACGCCGACCACGTACACCTCGCCGAGCTGCTCCTCGGCGTGCGTCTTCGTCCAGTGGAAGCCGACCAGACGCCCGTCCTTCTCCGCGAGGAAGAAGCCCTTCGGGTCGAACCACGGCTCGGCCATACGGTCGTCCAGGTCCCGCTGGGTGAGCGAGCCCTGCTCCGGGTGGTGCGCGAACGCGGCGGCGTTGACGGCGAGCCAGGCCGTGTCGTCCGCGCCGGGCGTGAAGGTCCGTACGGTGACGCCCTCGGGCAGCACCGGCTCCGGGATGTCGAGCGGCACCAGGGGCCGGCGCAGCTGGCGCAGCTCGCGGAAGAGCGTCAGGCCGAGGACCTGGGCGAGGTGCCGGGCGGCGGACTTGCCGCCGTGCGCCCAGACGCGCAGCCGCTTGCCGGAGGCGTTGAGCAGGGCGGTGCCGAGCGCCCGGCCGTGGCCGCGGCCCCGGTGGGAGGGGTGGACGACCAGTTCGGCGGCCGGGGCCTCGATCGGGTCGGTCTCCTCCAGCTGGGCGTAGCCGTAGAGGTGGGAGCCGACGGTGAGGAGGAAGTGGCGGACGCCCTCGCGCCTGCCGTGCCGCAGGTAGAGCCGCCCCTGCTCGGACACGGCGTGCAGGCCGTCGGCGTGGTCGGCGGCCTCGAGCAGCTCCAGTACGTCCTGGATCTGCTCGGGCGTGAGCTCGTCATACGTGTGGATCTGCCGTCCCGGTTCGAGGGCCGGCGCCGTGTCGGAAGTCATGGCTACGAGCCTACGGCGACACTTCGTCAGCCAAGGGCAACTGTCTTGTAACCCACTCCCCCCTGTTGCGCTACGCGCGTTGACTCTAGGCTGCACGCGCAACGGGGGAGTAGATCAAGGCCGCGAAACGGGGCAAGGGGACTAGGGGAGAGATGGCAGCGACACCGAGGAAGAACAAGACGGCACGGCGAATTCTCGCCGCCGGCGCGGGGCTTGCGACCGTGGGCGCGCTCGTCGCCGCGATGCCGTCGGCCGGGGCGGCCGGGGACACGTACGCCGCCGGGCACGGGAACGGCAAGGGCTGGGGGCGGATGGTCGACGTCCAGCTGCTCTCGTTCAACGACCTGCACGGCAACCTGGAGCCGCCGGCCGGCTCGTCCGGCCAGGTCACGCGGACCAAGGAGGACGGGACGACGGAGAAGGTCGACGCCGGTGGCGTCGAGTACCTGGCGACGCACCTGCGTCAGGCGCGCCAGGGGAACCGTTACTCCGTCACCGCGGCGGCCGGCGACCTGATCGGCGCCTCTCCGCTGCTGTCCGGGCTCTTCCACGACGAGCCCACCATCGGGGCCCTGAACAAGCTGGACCTGGACGTCACCTCGGTCGGCAACCACGAGTTCGACGAGGGTGCGCGCGAGCTGGCCCGGATGCAGAACGGCGGCTGTCACCCGACCGCCGGCTGTTTCGTCCAGGGCGAGAAGTTCAAGGGCGCCGACTTCCCGTACCTCGCGGCGAACGTCACGAACGAGAAGACCGGCAAGCCGCTGCTCGACCCGTACTTCATCTGGGAGAAGGACGGCGTCAGGATCGGCTTCATCGGCGTGACCCTGGAGGGCACCCCGAACGTCGTCACCGCCGAGGGCGTCAAGGGCCTGAAGTTCGGCGACGAGGTCGAGACGATCAACAAGTACACGAAGATCCTGGAGCGCAAGGGCGTCAAGTCCATCGTCGCCCTGGTGCACGAGGGCGGCCTGCCGGCCTCGACGTCCGTGAACTACAACTGCGACGGTGACGGCGACGGTGAGGGCGAGGGCGTCTCCGGCGCGATCGTCGACATCGCGAATAACGTCTCGCCGCAGGTCGACGCGCTGGTCACCGGCCACACGCACCAGGCGTACGTGTGCACCATCCCGGACCCGGCGGGCAAGCCGCGTCTGGTCACCTCGGCGTCCTCGTTCGGCAAGCTGTACACGGACACCACGCTGACGTACGACCGCCGCACCAAGGACATCGTCCGCACCGCGGTCGCCTCGGCCAACCACGTCGTCACGCGTGACGTCCCGAAGGCCGCGGACATCACCCAGCTCATCGAGGACTGGAAGACGCTCGCCGCGCCGGTCGCGAACCGCCCGCAGGGCTACATCGCCGCCGACATCAACGGCCGCGGTTCCACGGCGTACGAGAAGCCGCTCGGCGACCTGATCGCCGACGCGCAGCTGGAGGGCCTGGCCCCGGCGGACAAGGGCGGCGCCCAGCTGGCCCTGATGAACCCGGGCGGCATCCGCTCCGACCTCGTCTTCAAGGCGTCCGGCGCCGAGGGCGACGGTGTGGTGACGTACGGCGAGTCCTTCACCGTGCAGCCCTTCACCAACATGATGAACGTGGTCGACCTGTCCGGCGCGAACCTGATCGCCGCGCTGAAGCAGCAGGTCAGCGGCTCCAACCAGACCTCGATCAAGATCCTCCAGGTCTCGAAGGGCCTCACCTACACGCTCGACATGACGAAGACGGGCGCGGACCGCGTCGTCGACGGCACGATCAAGCTGAACGGCGAGGCGATCGACCCGGCGAAGACCTACCGCGTCGCGATGAACGAGTTCCTCGCGGGCGGCGGTGACGGCTTCGCGGCCCTGGCCGCCGGCACGAACAAGCTGGTCGGCGCCTCGGACCTCGACCTCTTCAACGCCTACCTGGCGGCCCACTCCTCGGCCGCCACCCCGCTCCCGGCCCCGGCCGCGGACCGGATCACGGTCGTGCAGTAGTCCTCGCGGACCCCGGAGGGGGGGGCGGCGCACCGTTTCGACGGGGCGCCGCCCCCCTTTTTTTCGTACGCGAGGCGCCCTGGTGGTGTTGTGGTGTACCTGTCATAGTCCGGGCATGGAGCGACGACGCCTACTCATCGGGGCCCTGGGGGCCGGAGCCGCGATGCTCGCCGGGGCGCCCGCCGCCTCCGCGGCCGCCTCCGTGGACACGCGCGCGTGGATGGGGGCCCACGGGGACGGGACCGACCTGCGGCGGCTCACCATTCCCGGGACGCACGACTCCGGCGCCCGGTTCGGCGGGCCCTGGAGCGAATGCCAGAACACCACCGTCGCCCAGCAGCTGGACAGCGGTGTCCGGTTCCTGGACGTGCGGTGCCGGGTGACCGGAGGGTCCCTCGCCATCCACCACGGCCCCTCCTACCAGAACATGATGTTCGGCGACGTCCTCGTCGCCTGCCGGGACTTCCTCGCCGCACACCCCTCCGAGACCGTCCTCATGCGGGTCAAGCAGGAGTACTCCGAGGAGTCCGACGCCGTGTTCCGCGGGGTGTTCGACGACTACCTCGACCGGCGGGGGTGGCGTTCGCTGTTCCGCATCGGAGACACCCTGCCGGCCCTCGGCGAGGCGCGCGGGCGGGTGGTACTGCTCGCCGACAACGGCGGACTCCCCGGACTGCGGTGGGCCGACCCGGGCGTGTTCGCCGTCCAGGACGACTGGAACGCCCTCCCCGACGCCAAGTACCCCAAGATCCAGACGCACTTCCGCGCCGCCGTCGCCCAGCCCGGCCGGCTCTACGTGAACTTCGTCAGCACCTCCGCCTCCCTCCCGCCCCGCTGGAACTCCGACCGGCTGAACCCGTGGGTCCACGGCTTCCTGGACAGCGCCGAACTGGCCGGACGCACCGGCCTCGGCATCGTCCCCCTCGACTTCCCGAACACCCGCCCGGGGCTCGTCGACGCGCTCCTCCGGCACAACTGACGGCCCTCACAGCTCCGGCGGTGGTGTCGGGGCGCCCGGGAGGCGGAGGGTCGCCACCGTGCCGCCGCCCTCCGCCGGGGCGAGGGACACCGTGCCGCCCGCCTGCTGCACCGTACGCGCCACGATCGACAGGCCCAGGCCCGAGCCCGGCAGGCTCCGGGCCGACGGGGAGCGCCAGAAGCGGTCGAAGACGTGCGGGAGCTCGTCCGGCGGGATGCCGGGGCCGTGGTCGCGGACGGTCAGCTCGCCCCGCATCAGGACCACCTCGACCGTGCCCCGGGGCGGCGAGAACTTCACCGCGTTGTCCAGGACGTTCACCAGGGCCCGTTCGAGGGCCGGCGACTCCGCCCGTACGTACCAGGGCGCGAGGTCCGTCACGAAGGTGAGCTCGGGCCCGCGCAGCCGCGCCCGGTCCAGGGCCGTCCGCAGGATGGTGTGCAGCGGGACCACGCCGAGCGGGCCCGGCTGGACCGCGTCCGGGCGGGCCAGCTCCTGGAGGTCGCCGATCAGCGCGGCCAGCTCCGTCATCTGCGCCTTCACCGAGGCCATCAGGGCCCGCCGGTCGTCCGGCGGGATCGCCCGGCCGGTCTCCTCGCTGCGCGCGAGCAGTTCGACGTTCGTACGGAGGGAGGTCAGGGGCGTACGGAGTTCGTGGCCGGCGTCCGCGATGAGCTGCGCCTGCCGGTCCCGGGAGGTCGCGAGCGCCGCCGTCATCGCGTTGAAGGAGCGGGAGAGCCGGGCGATCTCGTCCTCGCCCTCCACCGGGATCCGGACGGCCAGGTCCTCGGTCGCGGTGACGTGCTCGACCGCGTCGGTCAGCCGGTTCACCGGTTCGAGCCCGGTCCGCGCGACCCACAGGCCGGCCGCGCCCGCGCCGACGACGCCGATCCCGGAGACCAGGAGCAGCACCCAGCCGAGGGTGGACATCGAGTTGTCGATCTCGGAGAGCGGGCGGGCGATGGAGACCGCGCTCAGCCCGGTGGGGTCGGCGTAGGTGTAGACCCGCATCTCGCGCCCGTCGTCGTCCTTCACGGTGTGCAGGACGTACTCCAGCTGCCCGCGCGCCACCGCGAGCTCGCCGGCCCCGGCGGGGATCGCCGCCTTCCCCGAGGTGCACACGAAGCCGTTGGCGAGGACGACCTGCACGGTGTACGAGCCCCCCACCGGCGGGGGCGTCGTGCCCAGGCGGCAGTCCCTCAGCAGGCTCTGCACACTGTCCGGGTTCAGGCTGGTGTTCCGCAGCGAGGAGTCCAGCTCGTGCTCCAGCTGCGCCCGTGTCAGGAACCAGCAGGCCAGCGACACGGCCGCGACGGCGACGGCCACCGCGACGGCGGTGAGCAGCGCGAGCCGCGACCGCAGCGGCCGCGAGCGGAACCAGTTCCTCAGGCGGCCCGTCACTCCCCGCCTCCTCCGCGCAGCGCGTAGCCCACGCCCCGTACGGTGTGGACGAGGCGCGGCTCGCCGCCGGCCTCGGTCTTGCGCCGCAGATACATCACGTACACGTCCAGCGAGTTCGAACTGGGCTCGAAGTCGAAGCCCCACACGGCCTTCAGGATCTGCTCCCGGGTCAGGACCTGGCGCGGGTGCGCCAGGAACATCTCCAGGAGGGTGAACTCGGTCCGGGTCAGCTCCACGGTCCGCCCGCCGCGGGTCACCTCGCGGGTGGCCAGGTTCATCCGCAGGTCCTCGAAGGCCAGGACGTCGTCCTCGGCGGGGGCGGCGGACGCGGAGGCGTAGGAGCTGCGGCGGAGCAGGGCGCGGATGCGGGCGAACAGCTCGTCGAGCTCGAAGGGCTTCACCAGGTAGTCGTCCGCGCCGGCGTCGAGGCCGGTGACCCGGTCGCCGACCGTGTCGCGGGCGGTGAGCATGAGGATCGGCACGGTCGAGCCGGCGGCCCGGATCCGGCGGGCCGCCGTCAGTCCGTCCATGCGGGGCATCTGGACGTCGAGGACGACGAGATCAGGGGCGTACGACTCCATCGCGTCGAGCGCGTCGAGGCCGTCGACGGCGTCGCGCGTCGCGTACCCCTCGAAGGCGAGGCTGCGGCGCAGGGCCTCCCGCACGGCGGGTTCGTCGTCGACGATGAGGATGCGCTCGGCTTCGTTCTGCTGTCCCGTCATGGGCTCAGCGTCGCACGCCTCCCGTATGCCGTTCGGCACGCCGTTCGTCCTGCCCGTCGTCACGCCGTTCGTCACGCCGCTCAGCTGTCGCCGCCCGCGCGGAGGGTGTTCAGGTCGGCCTTCACCGTGTCGACCGGGATGGCGAATCCGAGGCCGACGCTGCCGGCGGTGGAGCCGCTCGAAGAACTGGGCGAATACATGGCCGAATTGATTCCGACGATCTCGCCGTTCATATTGATCAAGGCGCCGCCGGAATTCCCGGGATTGAGCGAGGCGTCGGTCTGGATCGCCTTGTACGTGGTCTTCGACGAGCCCGTGTCGCCGTTGAACTGCTGTCCGCCGAACTCGAACGGCCAGCCCTGCCGCGGGTCCCACTGCTGCCCGCCCTGCTGCTGGTCCTGGCCGCCGCCGCCCTCGTCCTTGGCGACGGTCACGTCCCGGTCGAGCGCGGAGACGATGCCGCTCGTGACGGTGCCGGTCAGGCCCTCGGGGGAGCCGATCGCGACGACCTCGTCGCCGACCCTCAGCTTCGAGGAGTCGCCGAGCGTGGCGGCCTTGAGGCCGGAGGCGCCCTGGAGCTTGATGAGGGCGAGGTCCTTGTCGGCGTCCGTGCCGACGACCTCGGCCTGGTACGTCTTGCCGTCGCTGAGCTGCACGGTGACGGACGTGGCACCGGAGATCACGTGGTTGTTGGTGACGATCTCGCCGTCCGAGGTGATGATCACGCCCGAGCCGGTGGACTTGCCGGCGTTCGAGGTCGCGGAGATCTCCACGATGGAGGGGGAGACCGCCTCGGCGACCCCGGCGACGGTGCCCTTGCTGCCGGAGGAGACGTTGGTGCCGCTGACGACCGGGGCGGCGGCGCTCACGTCGGCGGGGTCGGAGACGAGGTGCTGGACCAGGGTCGCCGTGCCGCCGCCGACGCCCGCGGCCGCGATGGCCACGGCCGCCATGAGCCCGACCCCGCGCCGGGCGCGGCGCCGGGGCGAGGGGCCCGGGGCGGGGACGGGGGAGGCGAGCGGCGGGCCCGCCGGCGGCGGCACGTGACCGCCCGAGGGCCAGACGGTCGTGCCCGGCCCGGTGCTGATCGGCTGCGTCGGCTCGTACGGGGGCCTGGGCGGGTGCGGCGGGTGATAGGGCTGCTGCTCCTGGAAGTCCGTCATGGCTATGACTCTCGGACGCCTTCATGAGAGCCGTCTGAGGACCGGCTGAGAAGCCCGACAGAAGCCTGTATGCCCGATATAAGGACCCCGGCGCGAGGCGGGTCGCGCGGCGTCGTCTGCGGGGCTCCCCGGGGGCAGCGCGGCCACCCCGTTGCGGGGCGCGGAGCTGCTCGACAGCGGCTGGTGGAAGGTGAACGGTGTCTACTGATCCGGTCGCCGGCCGGATCGGGTGCTGATCAGGGGCCGGTACGGGATTCCCGTACCGGCTCAGCCGCCGTCGCAGCCGCAGGAGCGGCGGACCACCAGGGCCGACGGGAACAGCTTCACCCGCTCGCGGCGCGTGCCCGAGACGCGGACCGAGTCGTCGAGGACGAGGTCCACGGCCGCCCGGGCCATCGCGGGGCGGTCCGAGGAGATCGTGGTCAGCGGAGGATCGGTGAGCGCCGCCTCCTTCACGTCGTCGAAGCCCGCGACGGCCAGCTCCGACGGGACCTCGATGCGCAGCTCGCGCGCGGCCCGCAGGACGCCGAAGGCCTGGTCGTCGGTGGAGCAGAAGATGGCCGGCGGGCGGTCCGGGCCGGACAGCAGCTTCAGCGCGACCTGGTAGGCGTCGTAGCGGTTGTACGGCGCCTGGAAGAGGCGGCCCTCGATCGAGAGGCCCGCTTCCAGCATGGCGCGCCGCCAGCCCTCCTCGTGGTCGGCGACCGGGTCGCCGACGGCCGGTGTGTTCGGGACGCCGCCGAGGCACGCCACGTACGGGTGGCCGTGCTCCAGGAGGTGGCGGGTGGCGAGCTGGGCGCCGCCGATGTCGTCGGTCACGACGGCCACGTCGTCGATCGCCTCGGGCCGCTCGTGCAGCAGCACCACCCGTGCGTCCCAGGCCTCGATCTCGCTCGCGGCCTGCTCGCTCATGCCCTGGCTGACCAGGATCAGTCCGGAGACCCGCATGCCGAGGAAGGCCCGCAGGTAGTGGACCTCGCGCTCGGTCCGGTAGTCGGAGTTGCCGACGAGGACCATCTTCCCGCGCTCGGCGGCGGCCTGCTCGACCGCGTGCGCCATCTCGGCGAAGAAGGGCTGCCGCGCGTCCGGGACGATCATGCCTATGAGGTCGGTGCGCCGCGAGGCCATCGCCTGGGCCACCCGGTCGGGCCGGTAGCCCAGCTCCTTGATGGCGGCGAGGACACGCTCGCGCGTGGCCGGGGCGACCGGCCGGGGTCCGTTGTTGATGACGTAGCTCACGACCGCGGTAGAAGTACCTGCAAGTCGCGCTACGTCATCCCGCGTCACCTTGGCCACGCGCGGCAGTCTACGCGGGGTGACCTACCTACCGGCAGGTCGCATTGTGGCATCCGCCACGTTCCCGTCCTCCGAGGGGGTGATTCCCTCCGTGGCTCCCTTGACGCGGGAGCTCGCGCGGGCCTCCTCCTTGGCGCGGGCCTCCTCCGCCGCCCGCTCGACCTTCTCGGGCGTGACGAAGCGGTAGCCGACGTTCCGGACGGTGCCGATGAGCGACTCGTGCTCGGGGCCGAGCTTGGCCCGCAGACGCCGTACGTGGACGTCGACCGTACGGGTGCCGCCGAAGTAGTCGTACCCCCACACCTCCTGCAGGAGCTGGGCGCGCGTGAAGACCCGGCCCGGGTGCTGGGCCAGGTACTTGAGCAGCTCGAACTCCTTGAAGGTCAGGTCGAGGACCCGGCCCTTCAGCTTCGCGCTGTACGTCGCCTCGTCGACCGACAGGTCGCCGTTGCGGATCTCCATCGGGGAGTCGTCGGAGACGATCTGCTGGCGGCCCATCGCGAGCCGGAGCCGGGCCTCGACCTCGGCCGGACCGGCCGTGTCGAGGAGGACGTCGTCGATGCCCCAGTCGGCGGTGACGGCCGCGAGGCCGCCCTCCGTGACGACGAGGATCAGCGGACAGCCCGGCCCGGTGGAGCGCAGCAGCTGGCAGAGCGAGCGGACCTGCGGGAGGTCGCGCCGGCCGTCGACGAGGATCACGTCCGCGCCGGGGGTGTCGACGAGCGCCGGGCCCTCGGCGGGGGCCACGCGCACGTTGTGCAGCAGCAGGCCGAGTGCGGGGAGCACCTCGGTCGACGGCTGGAGGGCGTTCGTCAGGAGCAGCAGAGAACTCATCGCGCCGCACCTGCCTCGATCGTGGGTCCGGCCTGTGCCGCGGTCGTCGGTCCGTCGTGCGTCGATCCGTGGTGCGTCGTCGTTCGCTCGTCCATGACGTCGGTTCCTCCTCGGTCCCTGCGAGGACGTCTATGTGTGCTCACGTGTGGCTCTCGCGCCCTGAGAGCTTCTGTTCATCCGTCCGTAACAACGGTCGGAAAACACAAAAGGACCCGGGGGCTGCGTTGCCCGGATCCTCTGGCAAGCAGAATAGCCCACATGAGTTCCGAGGCAGAGGGTCGATTTCACATCCTGGATGTTTCCTCGCTCACTTCCGTCCACCGCCCCATGAACCGGCGCGCAATGCTGCGTACCGATGACGGTGTCCGGATCGAGGCGGTTTACGAACCCTCACGGGCAAGTGTCACCGATACGGCGGTCGTCCTCGCCCACGGCTTCACCGGGTCGGCCGACCGGCCCGCCGTCCGGCGCGCCGCACAGGTCCTCGCGGAGCGCGGTGCGGCCGTCGTCACCTTCTCGTTCCGCGGGCACGGCCGCTCCGGCGGCCGCTCCACCGTCGGCGACCGGGAGGTCCTCGACCTGTCCGCCGCCGTCCGCTGGGCCCGTGAGCTCGGCCACACGCGCGTGGTGACGGCCGGCTTCTCCATGGGCGGCTCGGTGGTCCTGCGCCACGCGGCCCTGGAGCGGGGGACGGCGGCCCGCGCCGACGCGGTGGCCGCGGTGTCCGCGCCCGCCCGCTGGTACTACCGGGGGACGGCCCCGATGCGCCGCGTCCACTGGGTGGTCACCCGGCCGGCGGGCCGCCTCGTCGGAAGGTACGGCTTCGGCACCCGGATCGACAGCAGGGCCTGGGACCCGGTGCCGCTGTCCCCGGTGGAGGCGGTGCCGCTGATCGCACCGACCCCGCTGTTGATCGTGCACGGCGACCGGGACGCGTACTTCCCGCTCGACCACCCGCGCATGCTGGCCGCCGCGGGCGACGCGGAGCTCTGGCTGGAGCCGGGCATGGGCCACGCCGAGAACGCCGCCGGCGAGGAGCTGCTCGCCCGCTTGGGGGACTGGCTCACGCGCGCATAGCCCATGATGGGGGGCGGCGCGCACACGAACGAAGGGAGCGCCGCTATGGCAGCGGGAACCATCCGCTACTGGGCCGCGGCCAAGGCCGCCGCCGGTGTCGCCGAGGAGCCGTACACCGCCGGGACCCTGGCCGAGGCCCTCGACGCGGTCCGCGCGGAGCACCCGGGCGAGCTCGTCCAGGTGCTGAAGCGGTGCTCGTTCCTGGTCGACGGCGACCCCGTCGGGACCCGGAGCCATGAGACGGTACGGCTTGCCGAGGGCGGCACGGTCGAGGTGCTCCCCCCGTTCGCAGGAGGGTGACCCCCACAGCATGAGCAACGACCAGTACTACGGCGGGCAGCAGTACGACCCGTACGCGAACGGGCAGCAGAACCCTGCCGACGTCACGCAGACGTGGGAGGGCCAGACCTGGGACACCCAGTACCAGCCGGCCGTCTCGTACGACCAGGTCCAGGCGGCGCGGGCGGCCCATGCCGCCCAGCCCCCGGTGCAGGCTCCCGAGCCGCAGGACGCGTACCCGCAGCCGTACGACCAGCGGCCTTATGAGCAGCAGGCGTACCCGCAGCCCTACGAGCAGGCGCACGCGTCGCACGGGGGGCCCGCCGCGTACTACGCGGAGCCCGTCGCCGCGCCCGTCGCCGAGGTCGCCGTCGAGCCGGTCGCCGCCCCCGTGGCCCCGCCCGCCGCGCCCGGGGAAGGACCCGCCTACTCCTCGCCCACCACCTCCGGGAACACCCGCATCACCGACGCCCAGCGCGCCCGCGCCGAGGGCCGGTCGCCGATCATCGATCCGGGCATGCGGCCCGCCGCCCTCACCGCCGTCCTCGGCCTGCTCCTCGCGGGCGGCGCCTCCCTCGGCCCGTACGGGCTGCTCGTCCCGCTCGTCCTGCTCCAGGGGCTCACCGCCGCCGGCTGGTTCCGGCTCAACGGCATGTGGCCCGCCCGGCAGGGCATCGCCCTCGCCTTCCTCGGCGGCCTCGTCGCCGATGCCGCGCTGCTCGCCACCGGCCGGGAGCACGCGGCCGCGGCGATCCTGGGCACGCTCGGCGTCTGGGTGCTGCTCTGCCTCGTCCTCCAGCTGCGCAGCCACGCCGACCCCGACGAGCGCATGTACGGCCTGATGGCCACCATCGCCTCCGCCGCCCTGACGGTCGTCGCCACCGGGAACCTCGGCGCCGCCCCGGACGCGGTGGTCGTCGGCGGGATCGCCGTCGCCGCCGCCGTCCTCGCCCGGGCGCTGCCGCTGCCCGGACCGGTCTCCGCGGTCGCCGCCCTGCTCGCCTCGGCGGGTGCCGGGATCGCCGCCGGCGGCGTCACCGACCTGGGCTCCTCCGGGGCGCTGCTCGGCCTCGGCGCCGGCGTCTGCGCC
This sequence comes from Streptomyces sp. E-08, assembly GCF_049913095.1. Lineage (NCBI taxonomy): Bacteria > Bacillati > Actinomycetota > Actinomycetes > Kitasatosporales > Streptomycetaceae > Streptomyces > Streptomyces sp. E-08. The sequence continues at coordinate 4,591,543 of NZ_CP183971.1, forward strand.
CTGATCGGCCTGCGGGTGGCCGCCTACGACTACCCGTCGCGCTTCGTCCACATGACCGCGGGCGTCGCGCTGCCGCTCACCGCCGCCGCGCCCGCCGTCTACCTGCTGGGCCGCGCACTGGCCTGACCGGCGGTCCTTCCCGTCAGGGGAACCAACCGGCCCTCCGACACGTCGATCTTCGTGTCGGGGGGCCGGAACTGTTACACGAAGCGATACGGGGGGACGCTCAGCCCATGCGAGCACTGCGGATTCTGTTGATCGTGGCCGTCGTGCTGGGCGGGATCCTCGTCGGGATCGACCGGCTGGCCGTGTCGTACGCCGAGTCGGAGGCGTCGAGCCGGGTGAAGCTCTCGGGCACGAGGAGCGACTCCATCGAGGTCGACATCAAGGGCTTCCCCTTCCTCACCCAGGTCGCGGACAAGCGGTTCGACGAGGTCGACGTGACGGCGACCGGCGTCAGGGCCACGGCGGGCGACAAGAACATCAGGGTCGGCGAGCTGGCCATGGCCCTGCGGGACGTGACCGTCACCGGCGACTGGGCGGGCGCGAAGGCCGGCTCCGCGAGCGGCACGGCCCTCATCTCGTACGCGGACCTCACCGCCGCGTCCGACCGCGGCGCCACCATCGCCTACGGCGGCGACGGCAAGCTGAAGGTCACCGGCAGCGTGAAGATCCTGGGCCGCAGCCTGACCCGTTCGGTCCTCTCCACGGTGACCGTCGTGAACGGCGACACCCTCAAGGTCCGCGCCGACGAGGTGCCGGGCGCCGGCATCCCGGGCGTGGAGGACCTGGTCCGCGAGCGGACGGACTTCGAGCGCCCGATCGGCATGATCGGCGGCATGAAGGTGGAGAAGGTCGAGCCGCGGCCGGACGGCCTGGCGGTCATGGTGACCGGGAAGGACGTCGTCCTGGCGGGCTGACGGGGCGCGTGGGGGCGTACAGGGGCCTGCGGGTCCCTGTTTTTCATATGCTGAGACACCGCCGTCCGATCTGCAGAAGACGAAGCGGACACCGGGGCGCGGAGCCGTCCGGAGCCGACGCGCACCGTGATCACGTCTCGTATCTCGGACGATCGCGTCTCAAAATACGACACGCCGGTGACACGGCCGCCTGTCCGTCCCTACGATCGAGGGCATGAAGCGACAGGCGGATCTCACGAAGCGGCGGGCAGTAGACCTGTGCCGCGTCGCCGCCATGCTCTGTCGCTCAGTCTGAGCGGGACGCCACTCCCGTATCCCTCAGGCCCTTCGACCGAGGTCGGGGCCGCCCTGTGCAGAGCCGTACGCACGTCCGCTGTCCGTACGCACGCGACGACGCGTACCGCACCACACATCCGCACCACAGCAGCACGCCCCCGCACACTGCCCCGGAGGAGAACAACATGGCTCGCAGCGACGTCCTGGTCGACGCGGACTGGGTCGAGGCCAACCTCGACAACCCGCAGGTCGCCATCGTCGAGGTCGACGAGGACACCTCGGCCTACGAGAAGAACCACATCCGCAACGCCATCCGGATCGACTGGACCCAGGACCTGCAGGACCCGGTCCGCCGTGACTTCATCGACCAGGAGGGCTTCGAGAAGCTCCTCTCGGCCAAGGGCATCGGCAACGACACCACGGTCGTCCTCTACGGCGGCAACAACAACTGGTTCGCCTCCTACGCCTACTGGTACTTCAAGCTCTACGGTCACCAGGACGTCAAGCTCCTCGACGGCGGCCGCAAGAAGTGGGAGCTCGACTCCCGCGACCTCGTCGCCGAGGTGCCGGCCCGCCCGGCCACCGCGTACAAGGCCCAGGCCCAGGACGCCTCGATCCGCGCCTACCGCGACGACGTCGTGGCCGCGATCGGCGCCCAGAACCTGGTCGACGTCCGCTCGCCCGACGAGTTCTCCGGCAAGCTGCTCGCCCCGGCGCACCTCCCGCAGGAGCAGTCGCAGCGCCCCGGCCACGTGCCGAGCGCCCGCAACATCCCGTGGTCGAAGAACGCCAACGACGACGGCACGTTCAAGTCGGACGACGAGCTCAAGGCCCTCTACGAGGACGAGCAGGTCGACCTGGCGAAGGACACCATCGCCTACTGCCGCATCGGCGAGCGCTCCGCGCTGACCTGGTTCGTCCTGCACGAGCTGCTCGAGGTCCCGAACGTCAAGAACTACGACGGCTCCTGGACCGAGTACGGCTCCCTCGTCGGCGTGCCGATCGAGCTCGGCGCCAACAAGTAGTCCACCGGACCCTCCCCTTCTCCGGACCCCTCGACCGTAAGGACAGAACGACATGTGTGGAGCGCAGCCCGGCGGCCCCGACGCCTCGACGATCAAGCCCGGTGAGACCACGATCCAGGGCTTCGTGACCAAGGACGGCGAGCCCGTCACCGGTTACGTCCGCCTCCTGGACTCGACCGGCGAGTTCACGGCCGAGGTCCCGACCTCCGCCACCGGCCAGTTCCGTTTCTACGCGGCCGAGGGCACCTGGACCGTCCGCGCCCTGGTCCCCGGCGGCACCGCCGACCGCCAGGTCGTGGCCCAGAAGGGCGGCCTGGCCGAGGTCGCCATCGCCGTCTGATCCACGGCACACGAACGGCCGGAGGGCCGTGCCTCCTGGGGGGTTGGACGCCTATTCCAGGACCTGAGGCACGGCCCTCCGGTCTGCCCTCGTCCGGTGACGGGCGGCCCTTCCGGCCGTACGCTGAAGGTGTGTACGCACGACGCCGCCACGTCTACTTCTGGATGATGGGCGCCTGCCTGCTGCTGTTCGTGGGCGCCTGGGCCGTCGTGCGGCTCTTCTCGATGCCGGTCGCCATCGGCATGTGCGTCGTCGCCATGGTCATCCCCCCGGTCGCCGCGATGGTCGCGAACCGCCGGGGCCCGGAGGACCGCTGGTGGGACGACCCCTCGGGCGACCCGCAGTCGGACGAGTGGTGGGACGAACTCGACGGCAAGAAGCGCCGCGAGCGGTAGGGGCCCGGGGCGGAAGCGCCACGGGCGGCAGGGGCCCGGGTCAGTAGACGAGGGCCTGGGTCTCGTCGGACATCGCTTCCTGGACGAAGACCTGCGCTCCGGCGATGCGGACGCCCTCCAGGACGTCCTCCTCCGTGATCTCGCGTCGCGCCGCGCACTGCGTGCAGAGCGTGACGCGGCCGGCCGCCAGGATCGAGTCGATCAGGTCCGGCAGCGGCGCCGCGTGCGGGAGGTCGAACTCCGCCGCGCGGCCGGGGAGGGCGAACCACGAGGACTCGCCGGTCAGCCAGAGCGAGACCTCGACGCCGCTGGCGACGGCGACGGCGGCCACCGTGAAGGCCTGGGAGCAGCGTTCGGGGGCGTCGGCCCCTGCGGTCACCTTGATCACGAGCTTCTTCGCCATATGCCGAACTGTAATGCGGGGCACTGCAACCTCATGCACCCCTCACGTGTCAGCTGTGTGCGCGGGTGACGGAATCCGCGCTTCAGGTCTCGTGGGGGGACTCTTGAGTATCGAAGAAAGTATCCAGAACACGGATACAACGGCACCGCCCGAACCGGAGACGGTCCCGGAAACCGCGCCTCCGGTCCGCACACCGCGCCGCCGCGGCCTGCGTACCGTCGGGCTCATCGCCGTCGCCGCCGTCATCGGCCTCGTCGGCGGCACGGCCGTCGGTTACGGCATCCAGGCAGACCGTGAACCGACCGCGCTCCCGCCGCTGAACCAGCCCGGCCTCGCGTACCCGGCGAAGGCGCTCCCGAAGGGGCAGCGACCGGAGCCGCTGTCGGCGAAGGAGGACCGCCAGGCCAAGGCCCAGAGCGACCTGCGCAAGCTGCTGGTCGCGAAGCCCGCGGGGGCGAAGAAGGACACGTTCGGCGACAGCAACGGCTGGATGCCGCTGTACGAGTTCGCCGGACAGTTCACGAAGCCGGGCAACGCCCTCGACCACCAGCTCGATCTGGGCCTCCGGCGCGTCGCGACCGCGTCCTGGACGACGGGGGAGCACCGGCGGACCGAGGTCCGGCTGATCCAGTACCGCGGGGGCGACACCCTCGCCTCCGAGGAGTACATCGAGAGCCAGCAGGACTACATGCCGACCAAGAAGTACGCGGACAGCGAGGGCAAGGAGCTCAAGGGCTCGTCCAACGGCCGCTACTACCTCTTCCCCGTGCAGCGGGAGGCCGGCTACCTGGACCTCTACGAGGCCAGGGCGTACGCCCACCGTGGTGACATCGCGCTGGAGATCTTCATGACCGACACGAAGAAGATCTCCGAGAAGGACATCCGTTCGCTGGCCGAGCGACAGCTGGGGCGCCTGTGAGTGAGGACCGGAACGACGTGACCGAGGCCGTGAACGAGCCCGTGACCGAGGCCGTGAACGAGCCCGTGGCCGAGCAGCCGACGGCAGGGAAGAAGGGGATCCGGCGGGTTCTGCTCCGGGTCGTCCTCCCCTCCGTGGTCGTCCTCGGCCTGATCGGCGGCGGCGTCACGTACACCGCCGTCACCGTCTCCACCGCCGACCGCACCGCGCCGACGCGGCTGTGGGGCGACGAGGACGAGACCGCGAAGGACGCCCCGGACCCGGCCGCCGCCCTGGCGCGCGGCAAGGCCGGCACCCCGCTGAGCAAGCTCCTGCTCCCGCTGCCGGAGGGGTACGAGTTCGGCCCCGACGAGGAGCTGTACGGGAACGACGGCGAGCTCGGCGCCGCGGAGGCCACCGTGCTGATGAAGCAGTCGGGCGAGGGCCTCTCCGGGAAGAAGCGCCGGACGTTCGAGAAGGAGGTCGACAAGCTCGGCATCCAGGGCATCGGGGTCCGCTCCTTCGCCGATCCCGGCAGCGACGTCGTCGTCACCTTCGAGCTCGCGAGCATGAAGGACAAGAAGCAGATCAGGAACAGCTTCCGGATCCGCAAGGAGGTCATGGACGCCCTGGGGGCCCGGAAGGGACCCAAGGTGAAGGACCACAGGAACGCCGTCTGCTACCTGGCGCCCGAGGACGACTCGCTGGACAAGAAGGAGCGGGCCGAAGCGCTGGAGGAGATGATCTGCCTCGCGTACGACTCCGAGGTCCTCGTCACCGTGAAGGCGGCGGGCGCCAAGCCGTTCGACAGGGCGGGCGTGGCGGACCTGCTCAAGAAGCAGCTGGACCACATCGCGTCCCCGGGGGAGTACGTATGACCGAGCAGATCCTGACCGAGCCCGAGGCGCTGGTCCCGGCGGAGCCCGGACCGGTCCCCGCCCCGGCACCCGCGAAGCCGAAGAAGTCGCGGCGGCCGCTCCTCCTCGGCATCGCCCGCTGGACCGCCGCCGTGCTCGTCTGCGGCGGGGTCGGCGCCGGGGCGGCCATGGGGATCACCGCCATGGAGCGCACCGACGTGCCGGGGCTCGCGACCGAGCCCGACGGGCGCTGGGAGTACCCGCAGCTGGCGCTCCCGGCGCTGCCGGAGGGGGCCCTCCGTCCGTACTCCGACGGCAACGACGGCGAGATCCACCACGCCGACCTGCGGAAGCTGCTGCTGCCCGCACCGGTGGGCGCCACGGCCGACCCGAAGCTGACCGGCGGCTGGACCGGGACCGACTCCTACCTGGCGCTGCTCAAGGAGAAGGACCGGGGCGCGGTGAAGGAGTACCTGGCCGACTCGGCGCTCCGGCACGTCGCCGCCCGCGGCTGGACCACGCCGGACGGCACCAGGACGCGGATCCACCTGCTGCGGTTCTCGTCGGTGGCGTACGCGGAGGCGTACAAGGACGAGACGATGCGCGAGGTCGCGCAGTTCGGCCGGCTTCCCCTCGGGGTCGAGGTGTCGAAGATCGACACGTCCGTGCAGGACGTCGACGTGCCGAACCTCTCGATCTACGCCTACGGGGAGGAGAAGCCGTACGGCCCGGAGCAGACCCGCTGGGCCTACATCCAGGCCGGGGACACCTTCGCGGTGGTCACCCAGACCCGGAAGGGCGGGACGCTCACGGTGCCGTTCCAGCAGACGGTCGCGCTCCAGGCGCAGCTGCTCGGCTGAGCGTTCGCTGATCATCCGGGAGACCCACCTCACCGAGTGGGCCGGACCCCCGCACACTAAGCTGGGGTCCGGCCCGTTCCGCCTTCACCGCTCAGTCGAGGAGCACCCCGTGATCGTTTTCTTCGAAACCCTCCTGGTCCTGGTCGCCGTCGGCGTGATCGCCTTCGCCGGTCTGACCGTGAAGAAGCTGTACCAGGGCCAGCGGTAACCACTTCTAGAGAACGCCAGAGCTGCTCATGATCGAGATCCCGTCCGACCTCAACCCGGACCTCGTCCCCCTCGCGTTCCTGCTCGGCACGTGGGAGGGCGCGGGTGTCTCCGACTTCCCCGGCGCCGAGAAGTGCAACTTCGGCCAGTCCGTGACGTTCAGCCACGACGGCCGGGACTTCCTCGAGTACCACTCGCACTCCTGGGTCCTGGACAACGACGGCAACAAGGTCCGTCCGCTGGAGAGTGAGAGCGGCTACTGGCGGATCGACAAGGACCGCAAGGTCGAGGTCGTCATGGTCCGCGACCAGGGCATCGTCGAGATCTGGTACGGCGAGCTCGCCGACCAGAAGCCGCAGATCGACCTCGCGACGGACGCCGTCGCCCGGACCGCGGCCTCCGGCGCGTACAGCGGCGGCAAGCGGCTCTACGGCTACGTGAAGAGCGACCTGATGTGGGTGGGCGAGAAGGCGACCCCCGAGGTTCCGCTCCGCCCGTACATGTCGGCGCACCTGAAGAAGGTCGTGACGCCGGAGGAGGTCGCGGAGATGGCCCGCAACCTGCCCGACATGCCGGACGACGGCATCGCCTTCTTCCGCTAGACACACAACTCCCGAGCCCGTCGACATGGCCGGCGGGCTCTTCGGCGTGCCCACCAGAGCACTCACGTCGGGGTGGGCGACCACTCGTCGTCGAACCGATGGCAGGAAATCGCAGAGATTTACGGGTTAAAGCCAGTATGCGAAGTCTTCCGCCATCGAGGCTCTCCCTTCACGGCGTCCGCGTAGCCTCATCGGTGGTGTCGAGTCGGGGCTGCCCCCGGAGCGGTGTGTGATCGGTGCCGGGGATGGGGACGGATGGTGAAGCGTCATCGTGGCCACAAGGCCCGGCTCTGTCTCACGCCGAGTCAGGCGGCAGCGGCGGAGGGTCAGGGTCATGCCGCCCGTGCTCTGTGGAACCTCGTTCACGACTGGTGGACGATGGTCGCCAAGGAGCGGCGAAGCCTTGCAGCGGCGGATGCGGTGATCCGGCAGGGGCGTAAGGATCTTCCTTGGCTCGGTGACTTGCCCGCGCAGGCGGCGCAGGCCGTACTGAAGGCGTACTTTCAGGCATGGAGAAACTGTTGGGAGGGCCGGACCCGGGCCCCGGCCTTCAAGGGCCGTTTCCGCTCGCGCATGGCCATTGATGTCCCGCAGGGCCGCGATCTCCAGATCGTGCGCCTGAACCGGCGGTGGGGACGCATGTGGGCGCCGAAGATCGGGCACGTGTTGTTCCGCTGGACCAGGGACCTTCCCGTCGGCAGGCGCGCCGACAAGGCCAACCGGGTCTCCGGGGCCCGGCTGGTGAAGGAGGCCGAAGGCTGGTACGTCGTCTTCCGAGTCCAAAGCGAGGTACCCGAGCCGACGGCGCACCCCGGCCCGAGCGTGGGCATCGACCGCGGCATCGCCAAGCCCCTCGCCCTGTCCGACGGCACCTTCCGTGAGCACGGCCCGTGGCTGACCGAGGGTGAGGCGAAGCGGTTGCGTCGCCTGGAGAAGGCCAGGGAGCGGAGGCGTCGGGCTCGCGAGCCCGAGGTGAGGGACTCGCGCCGCCTGACGCGCACGTACAACCAGATCGCCCAGCTCCGTGCGACAGCCAAGCGCCGAGCGGTCGACTGGCAGCACAAGACCACCACCAGGATCGCCGAGACCTTCTCGCGCATCGGGGTGGAGGACCTGACCATCCCCGGCATGGTCAGGTCCGCCAGGGGGAGCGTGGAAGTCCCTGGTACCCGCGTTCGCCAGAAGGCCGGGCTCAACCGGGCGATCACCGCGGAGGCGTGGGGTCGGACCGTGACGATGCTGGAGTACAAGGCCGCCGAGCGCGGTGGCATCGTGGTCAAGGTCCCCGCTCCGAACACATCCCGTCGCTGTTCCGCGTGCGGCTGCGTCACCACGGGCAGCCGGGAGACTCAGGCCCGCTTCGTGTGCAAGAACCCCGGCTGCGGGTTCGAGGCCAACGCGGACACCAATGCGGGACGCAACATCGATCACGCCGCCGGGCAGGCGGTGTCAGGACGTGGAGACCTCGGGGATACCCGGTCTGTGAAGCGTCAACCGCCTACTGGGCCGCATGCGGCCTGAGAAGGACTCTGCCCGTTCAAGGGCGGGGGATGTCAAACTGGGGGGCGTGGTGAGCACCGACTGGAAGAGCGACCTGCGGCAGCGTGGCTACCGGCTGACGCCTCAGCGCCAGCTTGTCCTGGAGGCCGTGGACAAGCTGGAGCACGCGACTCCGGACGACATCCTCGTCGAGGTCCGCAGGACGGCCTCCGGGGTGAACATCTCCACCGTGTACCGGACCCTGGAGCTCCTGGAGGAGCTCGGGCTGGTCAGTCACGCGCATCTGGGGCACGGGGCCCCGACCTATCACCTCGCCGACCGGCACCACCATCTGCACCTGGTGTGCCGGGACTGCTCCGAGGTGATCGAGGCGGACGTCGAGGTGGCCGCCGAGTTCACCGGGAAGCTCCGCGAGACCTTCGGGTTCGAGACGGACATGAAGCACTTCGCGATCTTCGGCCGCTGCAGGGACTGCTCGAACAAGGACGCGGCCGCCGAGTCGTAGGCTCTTCTGTATGAAGAGCCCTCTGTTGTCCCTGCCCGGCGCCGTCCCCGCCGAAGGCCGCGACGAAGGCGTCGCCGCGCACTACGGCGACCTGTTCCGCGAGCAGCGCGCCCTGTCCGAAGGCAACGGTTTCGTCGACCTCTCGCACCGGGGCGTCATCGCCGTCTCCGGTGACGACCGGCTGAGCTGGCTGCACCTGCTCGTCACCCAGCACATGACCGAGCTGCCGCCCGGGCAGGCCACCGAGGCGCTGATCCTCTCCGCGAACGGGCACATCGAGCACGCCCTGTACCTCGTCGACGACGGCGAGACGGTGTGGGCGCACGTCGAGCCGGGGACGCGCGAGGAGCTCGTCGCGTACCTGGAGTCGATGAAGTTCTTCTACCGGGTGGAGGTCGCCGACCGCACGGAGGACCTCGCGGTCGTCCACCTCCCGGCCGGCTCCATCGCCGAGGTGCCCGAGGGCGCCGTCGTACGGGAGACCCCGCACGGCCGCGACCTGTTCCTGCCCCGCGCCGGCCTGGAGTCCTTCGCGGCCTCGCACGGGCCGGCCGCCGGGATCCTCGCGTACGAGGCGCTGCGGGTCGAGGCGCACCGGCCGCGGCTCGGCTTCGAGACCGACCACCGGACGATCCCGCACGAGGTCGGCCTCATCGGCAGCGCCGTCCACCTGCAGAAGGGCTGCTACCGGGGCCAGGAGACCGTCGCCCGGGTGCAGAACCTGGGGAAGCCGCCGCGCCGCCTGGTCTTCCTGCACCTGGACGGCAGCGAGGTCCTGCTGCCGGGCCACGGCACCCCGCTCAGGCTCGCAGCCGACGGCGAGGAGGGCCGCCAGCTCGGCTTCGTGACGACGGCCGTCCGCCACCACGAACTGGGCCCGATCGCCCTGGCCCTGGTGAAGCGCAACGTCCCCGTGGACGCCCCGCTGATCGCCGGCTCGACGGCCGCCGCACAGGAGACGGTCGTCGAGCCGTAGGGCTCAGACCTCGATCAGTACCGTGAACGGGCCGTGGTTCGTGAGGGACACGCGCATGTCCGCTCCGAAGCGGCCCGTTTCCACGTGGGCGCCCAGCCGGCGGAGCTGGGTGACCACCTCGTCGACCAGGGGTTCGGCGACGGGGCCGGGGGCCGCGGCGTTCCAGGTGGGGCGGCGGCCCTTGCGGGCGTCTCCGTAGAGGGTGAACTGGGAGATGACGAGCAGCGGCGCGTTCACGTCGGAGCACGACTTCTCGCCGTCCAGTACCCGGACGGACCAGAGCTTTCTGGCCAATTGAGCGGCCTTCTCCGGGGTGTCGTCGTGGGTCACCCCGACCAGGACGCACAGCCCCTCGCCGGTGATCTCTCCGACCGTCTCCCCTGCGACGACGACACTCGCGCCGTCGACCCTCTGCACCACTGCTCGCATGCGCACCAACCTACCCAGCGGCCCCCGGGCCGGAGGACGAGGGGCCGAACGGGTGCAGAGCGCCTGCACGTGCACGGGGAGGAGTGGCACCATGCGTGTCAGGCGGTGCGGTTCCGCACCGGTCGAGGGGACGATTCTCATGAGTGCACCTGGCACCGGGCCGACGCCGTCCGGCCCCGTACCGCTGATCCGCTCCGGAACCAGGGGCGGAGGACCGGGCGGAGGACCCGTGACGCGCCCACCCGTGCAGCGGACCGCCGAGCCGGCGGACCGCACGCAGCCCGACCGCGCGCAGCCCGATCTCGGTGCCCTGCGGCTGCCCGAACTGCGCGCGCTGCGCCGGGACGCTCAGAGCGACGAGGCCGACCTGAGCTACGTACGCCGGATGCTCCAGGGCCGGATCGACATCCTGCGCGCCGAGCTGGCGCGGCGGACCGACCCGGAGGCCCCGGTCCTCGACCGGCTCTCCGAGATCCTCGCCGACGTGCCCTCGCGGCACCGCAGCTCGGCGCGGCACGTGACGCTGTCGACGCCGCGCGGCGAGGAGTACCGGCGGCTCGCGACCGAGATGCTGTCGGAGGTCGAGCTGTCGGACCTGACGGCCCGCACGGACGACGAGCTGCACGCGGCGATGGGCCGGCTCGCCGGGTACGAGCAGCAGATCTCGCGGCGCCGGCAGCACCTCCAGCGGACCGCCGACGACTGCAGCGCGGAGATCGCCCGCCGCTACCGCGAGGGTGAGGCGCAGGTCGACGACCTGCTGGCCTGAGCCCGCCGTGGAAACTGGCGTGCGGGGCCCGTCCGGCCGTGCGTAGGGTCGGAGGATGACTGTCGACGTACGCGCGGTGACGGAGTCCGAGTTCCCCGACTGGCAGCTCGCCCTGCGCACCGGGTTCCTGCGGACGCCGGTCGTCTCCGACGCGGAGGTCGCCGACCGGCTGGCCCACGCGGACCTCGCGCGGACGCTGGGCGCCTTCGACCGGGACCGGGTCGTCGCCACCTTCCGGTCCTTCCGGCAGGAGGTCAGCACGGTCGGCGGCGGCAGTCTCGCCGCCGACGCGATCACCCAGGTCACGGTCTCGCCGACGCACCGCAGGCGCGGGCTGCTCAGCCGGATGATGTCCGCCGACCTCGCGGCCGCGAAGGAGCGGGGCGACGCGATCGCGACGCTGATCGCCGCCGAGTACCCGATCTACGGGCGGTTCGGCTTCGGCGCGGCCAGCTGGGCCGCCGAGTGGTGCGTGGACGTGCGGCGGGCCGGTCTCGACCCGCGCCGTTCGGGCCGCCCGGAGGACGGCGGCCGGATCGATCTGACGGACGGCGACGAGATCCGGAAGGTCGGTCCCGCGGTGCACCTCCGGCTCGCCGGTGTCCGCGCCGGGGTCACCGACCGCGACAAGCGGGGCTGGGAGCTGGGCACCGGCCTCGGCCATCAGAGCCATCCGTGGCGGGAGCCGTACTACGCGGTGTACCGGTCGGCGTCCGGCGAGGTCGAGGGGTACGCCGCGTACAGCGCCGACGACAAGTGGGACGACGCGAAGCAGCCGCAGAACACGGTGACCGTACGGGACTTCATCGCCGTCACCCCGGCCGCCGAGCGGGCCCTGTGGCACTACCTCTGCTCGATCGACTGGGTCGCCACCGTCCGCTCGGGCTACCGGGCGCCCGACGACCCGCTGCCGCTGCTCCTGCCCGACCCCCGTGCGGCCAGGACGCTCACGTACGTGGACATGCTGTGGGTCCGGGTCCTGGACGTGGTCCGGGTCCTGGAGAGCCGTTCGTATCCGGTGGAGGAGAGCCTCGTCCTGGAGGTGCGGGACGCCGGCGGGCTCGCCGGCGGGCGCTTCCGGCTCGACGCCTCCCCGGCGGGCGCTTCCTGCGCCCGCACCACCGCGTCGGCTGATCTCGCCTTCGACGTCGCCGAGGTGGGAACGCTCGCGTTCGGCGACGAGTCGGCGGTACGGCTGTCCCGGCTCGGGCGCGTCGAGGAGCGGACGCCGGGGGCGGCGGCCCGCGCGGATCTGCTGTTCCGCACCCCGCTGCGGCCGTTCTCGCCCGACATCTTCTGACGGGTCACCTCGTGCGGAGGCGGAAGAGGACGCCTGACGCGGCGAGCAGGGCGGTGGCTTCGACGGCAGGAGGCATGGCTGTGCTCCTCGGGTAGGGCGGATCCACGTACTGCGTATGCCATACGCGTTACTGTGTAAGGGTTACGCATTACTAGGATGGGCGTCAGGCGTGCGAGGTCGTGCGGGGTCGTGCGAGGTGCGGAGGCGGAGCTCATGGCGGACGGCGAGGGCGGGGTGTCCGGTCGGGACGGCGGCGGGGGTGCCGATGCCGGGCGCGGTGGGAACGGCGCCGGTGGCGATCCCGGGACCGGCGGCGGTGGGACCTTTCTGCCGCCGGGCATCGAGGCGGCCTGGGGGCTGCGGGAGCGCCCCTCGAAGGGGCCCAAGCCCGGCCTGACCCTGGACCGGATCGTCGACGCGGCCGTCTCGCTCGCCTCGACGGAGGGGCTCGACGCCGTCTCCATGGGCCGGGTCGCCAAGGAGCTCGGCGCCTCCACGATGGCGCTCTACCGGTACGTCTCCGCCAAGAGCGAGCTGTACGTCCTCATGACGGAGTCCGCCACGGGCGCCCCGCCCGAGCTCTATGCGCCCGGCACCGGCTGGCGCGAGGCCATGGAGGCCTGGGCCTGGGGGATGCGCGAGGTCTACCACCGCAACCTCTGGATGCTGCGGGCTCCCGTCTCCGGGCCGCCCGCCACCCCGAACGTGGTCGCCTGGTGGGAGAAGGCCCTCGTCGCCCTGGAGGGGACGGGTCTCGACGAGGGCGCCAGGATCTCGGTGACGCTGCTGGTCGGCGGCTTCGTGAAGAACGAGGCCGTGATCACGGCTGACCTCGCCGCCGCGATCGCCGCGAGCGACGAGCGGCCGGAGGAGGTCCTCGCCCGCTACGGCCGCACCCTGCGGCGGCTCGCCGACCCGGAGAGGTATCCGGCGGTGGCGCGGGTGCTGGACTCGGGCGTGATAGACGTGGCGGACGAGCCGGAGGCCGAGTTCCGGTTCGGGCTCGCCCGGATCCTGGACGGGGTCGCGGTGCTGGTGGAAGGGAACGCCTCGTGAGCCGGGACGACGTCGAGCCGGGGTACGTGAAGCCCGAGTACCCGACCGGTCTGCGCGAGCGGAAGAAGGAGCGCACCCGGCAGGCCCTGTCGGACGCCGCCATCGCGCTGTTCATGGCGAAGGGCTTCGACGGGGTGTCCGTCGCGGAGGTGGCCGCCGCCGCCGAGGTCTCGAAGCCGACGCTCTTCCGGTACTTCCCCGCCAAGGAGGACCTGGTCCTCCACCGGTTCGCCGACCACGAGGGCGAGTCCGCGCGCGTGGTGGAGGCCGGGCGGGTCTACGGCACGCCGCCGCTCGACGCGCTGTACGAGCACCTGATGGAGGGGCTTGAGCGGCGCGACCCGGTCACCGGACTGTGTGACGTGCCGGCGGTCCTCGCGTACCACCGGCTCCTGTACGGGACGCCGGCCCTGCTCGCCCGCGTCCACGGCTTCCAGATGAACTCCGAGGTCGCCCTCGCGAAGGTGCTCGGCGGCGATCCCCTGGTGGCGCGGCTCGCGGCCGGGCAGATCGTGGCGGTGCTCCGGATCCTCGCGGACGACAACGTGGCGCGGCTCGCGGCCGGTGATCCGGTCGAGGAGGTGGCGCGGGACGCGGCGGCCGCGGCGGAGGAGGCGTTCCGGTCGCTGCGGCAGGGGCTGACGTACTGAGCGAGCCCCGCGCCCGTATAACTCAAGGCAAAAATGTAACCCGGTAACGTTTTCCGCTAGGCTTGTCGGAATGACGTCACTGGACCTTGAGCTCGCCCGCGAACGCTCCCACCACGACGCCTGCCGCGCCGCCCTGATCCGCATGACCGAGGACGTGGCCGAACAGGTCGTCACCGGCGAGGACGTCGCCGCGTCCGGCGCCGACGCCGAGGCGCTCGGCTACCACCTGCGCAGCCGCGCCAAGGAGATGGGCGAACAGCCGCCCGGGCCGCTGTTCTTCGGGCGCCTCGACCGCGAGGACGGCCAGATCCACCACATCGGCCGCCGCCGGATCGCCGAGCACCCCGCCGCCCCGCCGCTCGTGATCGACTGGCGCGCGCCCGTCTCCCGCGCCTACTACCAGGCCGGCGCGCACGACCCGCAGGGCGTCCTCCGGCGCCGCCGCTTCGGCTGGGCCCCGAACAGCCGGGGCGCGACCGAGGACCTGACCGCCCTGGAGGACGAACGCCTCGCGGACGGCGGCACCGGAACCGTCAGCGCCCTCGTCGCCGGGGAGATCGAACGCCCCCGGGTGGGCCCCATGCGGGACATCGCCGCCACCATCCAGCCCGAACAGGACGACCTCGTACGCTCCGAACCCGCCGCCTCCCTGTGCGTCCAGGGCGCGCCCGGCACCGGCAAGACCGCGGTGGGCCTGCACCGGGCCGCGTACCTCCTCTACACGCATCCGCAGCGCATCCGCCGCTCCGGCCTCCTCGTCCTCGGCCCCCACCGGGCCTTCCTCTCGTACATCGCCGAGGTGCTGCCCTCGCTCGGCGAGACCGGGATCCGGCAGGCCACGCTCGACGACGAGATCGCCCGCCACCCGGTCCGGGCCGAGGACGGCGAGGCGGCGGCCCGGATCAAGCACGACGTCCGGATGGCGGGGGTGCTGCACCGCGCGCTGTACGGCAGGGTCGACCCGGCCCCCGCGGAGGACCTGGCGGTCCACGACGGCTCCTCCCACTGGCGGCTCCCGGCGGCGGAGCTCGCGGCGCTCGTCGCGGCCGTACGGGAGGAGGAGCCGCCCTACGCGACCGGCCGCGAGCGGGTCCGCGCCCGGGTCGTCCGGGCCCTCCAGCTCCGGGCCGAACGCCGCTCGGGGCCGATGGGCGCGGCCTGGGCGCGGCGGATGGAGCGGGCGCGGGCGGTGACGGCGTTCCTCGACGCGTGCTGGCCCAGGGCCGTGCCGGAGGAGGTCCTCGCGGAGGTCCTGACGGACCCGGCGGACCCCGGCCTGACCGAGGCCGATCGGGCGGCGATCCGCTGGGCGCGGCCGCCGCGCTCGTACCGTTCCGCGCGCTGGACCGCCGCCGACCTCGTCCTCCTCGACGAGCTCGCGGGCCTGATCGAGCGGCCCGCGAGCTACGGGCACGTCGTCGTCGACGAGGCCCAGGACCTCTCGCCCATGCAGTGCCGGGCCGTCGCCCGCCGTACCGCGTTCGGTTCGCTCACCGTCCTCGGGGACCTCGCCCAGGGCACCACCCCCTGGGCCGCCCGCGACTGGGACGAGCAGCTGGCCCATCTGGGCAAGCCCGGGACGCCCGTCGTGCCGCTCACCCTCGGCTACCGCGTCCCGGCGGCGATCGTGGACCTCGCCAACCGGCTGCTCCCGGAGCTGGGGGCCGACGTGCCCGCCGGGCGCTCGGTCCGCCGGGACGGCGAGGTGACGGTCCGGCGGACGGCGGACCTGGCCGCCGGGGTCCGCGAGGCCGTGCGGGCCGCGCTCGCGGCGGAGGGTTCGGTGGGGGTCGTCACCGCCGACCACCTGGTCGACGTGGTGGCCGCGGCGGTCGGCGAGTGCGGGAAGAGGGTGTCCGTCCTGCCCGCTTCGGTCGTCAAGGGCCTGGAGTTCGACCACGTCGTGGTCGTCGAACCGGCCGCGATCGTGGCGGCCGAGCCGCGCGGCGTGAACCGGCTGTACGTGGTGCTCACCCGGGCGGTGTCGCGCCTCGCGCTGGTGCACGCGGGGGAGCTGCCGGAGTTCCTGGACCCTCGTACAGGGAGGTGAGTTCGGCGCCGATCCGCGCGAGGGCGGTGCGCGCCGCGGGCGGGTCGAGGAGCTCCACGCGGGCGCCCAGGCCCGCGAGGCGGGCGGCGATCACCTCGGGGGAGGGGCCGTCGGCCTCGAAGGGCGTCCAGCCGTCCGGGGACCGCTCCCCGTACCGTATCCGTCCGCCGAGCAGGCCCTCCAGGACGGACCCGGTGCCCGGGGCGGCCCGGCCCCGGACCGTCGCGGCGACCAGTCGGTCCTCCATGCGGGCGGCGAGCGCGCGCCACGCGGTGGTGAGGTCGAAGCCCTCGGGGCGCACGGCGGCGGCGCCGGTCTCGGCGGCCGAGGTGACGCGGCCGACGCGGAAGGTGCGCAGGCCGTCCGCCGTGTCCGCGAGGAGGTAGCGGACCCCGGACTTCGCGGCGATCCCGAGCGGCTGGACGGTCCGCTCGCGCGGCTCGCCGCCGGGGCGGGCGTACCCGATGCGCAGTTCCCGCTGGTCGACCACGGCCCGCTGGAGCGCGGCCAGCCGGGGTTCTTCGGTCTCCGCGCCCGTCCAGTCGGTGCCGTCGGCGATCCCGGCGCGGGCGGCGGCCTCGGCGCCCTCGCGGAGGGGTGCGGGGAGGGCGCGTACGAGCTTGCGGAGCGCGGTCCGGGTCCGCGGGTTCGCGTCGGCGTCCGGGCCGGTGAGCAGGAACAGCTCGCGGATCTCGGGGGCCGTGAGGCCGGACAGGTCGGTACGGGCTCCGCCGACGAGCGACCAGCCGCCGCCCTGCCCGGCCTGCGAGTACACCGGGATCCCGGCGCCCGCGAGCGCTTCGAGGTCCCGGCGGGCGGTGCGCTCGGACACGCCCAGTTCGGTGGCGAGTTCGGCGGCGGTGACGCGTCGCCGCGTGCTCTGGAGGAAGAGCAGGGCGGCGACGAGTCGGTCGGCTCTCATGCCGCCATTGTCATCTGCCGGGGAGTGGCGGTGGCGGCCGGGCGCAGGACGGTGAGGGCGACGGCGAGGGCGACGAGGAGGAGTCCGGCGCCGACGCCGAAGGCGAGGTGGTAGCCGCCGGTCAGGGCCTCGGGGGCGGGCCTGCCGGCTGCCGTGAGGGTCTCGGTGCGGGCGGCGGCCAGGGTGGTGAGGACGGCGACGCCGAGGGCCATGCCGATCTGCTGGGTGGTGTTGAAGAGTCCGGAGGCCAGGCCCGCGTCGGCCTCCTCCGCGCCGGACATGGCGAGCGCGGTGAGGGCGGGGAGCGCGAGGCCGAAGCCGGCGGCGAGCAGCATCACCGGGAGCAGGTCGGTGGCGTACGAGGCGTGGACGGGGACGCGGGCGAGCAGGCCGAGGACGCCGGTGAGCAGGACGAGACCGGTGATCAGGACGTTCCGCTCGCCGAAGCGGGCGATCAGTGGGGCGGAGACGCCGAGCGAGACGGCGCCGATGACGAGCGCGGCGGGGAGCATGGCGAGGCCGGTCTCGGCGGCTCCGTACCCGAGGACCTTCTGCAGGTAGAGGGCGACGAGGACCTGGAAGGAGAAGAGCGCGGCGACCATCAGCATCTGGACGGCGTTCGCGCCGGCGACGCTGCGGGAGCGGAGGATCCGCAGCGGCATGAGGGGGTGCGCGGCCTTCGCCTGGCGGAGCAGGAACGCGGCCAGGAGGGCGACGGCGAGCGCCCCGAGGCCGAGGGTGTGCGCCGAACCGGCGCCGTACTCCTCGATCTTGACGACGGCGTAGATCCCGGTCATGAGGCCGGCGGTCACGAGCAGCGCGCCGGTGACGTCGGCGCCCGCCCGCAGGCCGAGGCTCCGGTCGGCGGGGAGGGCACGGAGGGCGACGAGGAGCGCGGCGACGCCGATGGGCAGGTTGATGAAGAAGATCCAGTTCCAGGCGAGGGCGTCGGTGAGGACACCGCCGAGGACCTGTCCGAGGGAGGCGCCGGCGGCGCCGGTGAAGCTGAACACGGCGATGGCGCGGGCGCGTGCCCGGGGCTCGGTGAAGAGCGTGACGAGGATGCCGAGGCCGACGGCGGAGGACATCGCGCTGCCGACGCCCTGGAGGAAGCGGGCGGCGATGAGGACGGCGGGGGTGGCGGCGACGCCGGCGAGGAGGGAGGCGGCGGTGAAGACCCCGGTGCCGGCGAGGAACATCCGCTTGCGGCCGATGAGGTCGCCGAGCCGGCCGGCGAGGAGGAGGAGCGAGCCGAAGGCGATCAGGTAGGCGTTGACGACCCAGCTGAGGCCGGCGGGGGTGAAGCCGAGGTCGCCCTGGATGGCGGGCATGGCGACGGTGACGATGCTGCCGTCGAGGACCGTCATCAGCATGCCGGTGGCGAGGACGCCGAGGGCGAGGCGGGGGCTGGCGGGCGCGGACATGGGGACCACTCCTGTTCGTCGGAGGCGACAGGAGTGACGTTAGCAGAAGGTTTTGTTGCAGACTATTTTTTACGGGAGGAGTTCGGGCTCATCCGCGCTGACGGGCCCGGCGGGCGGGCGTCGGGCTCTCGACGGGGGTCGCGAGATGGCCGGTGGCCAGCCGGTTCAGGGCGCGCAGCAGGACGGTGCGCTCCTCCTCCGGAAGGGCGGCGAGGGCACTCTCGTGGACACCGTCGACGATCTCCTGGCTCCGCGCGGCGACCCCGGCCCCGGCCTCGGTCACCGCGATGATCCGCGCCCGGCGGTCGGTGGTGGACGGCCTGCGCTCGGCGAGCCCGGCCTTCTCCAGGGCGTCGACGGTCACCACCATCGTGGTCTTGTCCATGTCCCCGATCTCGGCGAGCTGCGCCTGCGTCCGCTCCTCCTCCAGGGCGTGCACCAGGACGCAGTGCATGCGCGCGGTGAGCCCGATCTCCGCGAGCTCGGCGGCCATCCTCGTGCGCAGGACGTGACTGGTGTGGTCGAGGAGGAAGGAGAGGTCGGGCTCGGTGCGGGTGGGTGCCATGGCAGTCATGCCTGCCAGGGTAACCAGGATGGATCCGTCACGGATGGTCGCGAAGCGGACGACCGGGCGCCGCCCGCAGCGGCCGGGCGCTACACGCCCGTCGTGCCGTCTATGCGTTCGCGGAGGAGGTCCGCGTGGCCGTTGTGGCGGGCGTACTCCTCGATCATGTGGATCAGGACCCACCGCAGCGACACGCGCCCCCGCCACGCGTCCTCGCCCGTGACGTCCAGGTCCGGGGCCTCGGCCGTGAAGCGGTCGGAGTAGGCCACCGCCGCCCGCCACGCGTCCCAGGCCTCCTTGACGGCCTCCGGGTCGGCCGCGGCCTCCTCGAAGTCGCCGTCCGGGGAGTCCGGGGAGGAGAAGAGGGGGCGTGCGTCCTTCTGGCCGGCGAGGATCTCGCGGAACCAGTGGCGTTCGACGTCGGCCAGGTGGCGGACCAGGCCGAGCAGGGACAGCGTCGAAGGCTCCGCCGACCGCAGCGCCAACTCCCCTTCCAGGCCCGCGCACTTCAGCTCCAGGGTCGCCCGCTGGTCCGCCAGGAACCCGGCGAGCATGGGCAGTTCGGCCCCGGTGGCGGGGCCGGTGAAGCGCCCCGGTCCCGGGGTGGCCGTCTCGTCCCAGACGTCCGCGCGCCGCCGGGGGGCCGTCGCCTCGTCGTGCCGCTCGTCAACTGTCATGTGTTCCTCCCCTGTTGGACCTTCGCGCCATGCTGGCACGGCGGCGCCCCCTGCCCCGGGGCGGGGAGGGGGCGGGCCCGGGCGGGAGGGGGTCAGGCCTTGGGCTGGGCGAAGCGGATCATGTTGCCGGCCGGGTCGCGGAAGGCGCAGTCGCGCACGCCGTAGTGCTGGTCGACGGGCTCCTGGAGCACGTCGCCGCCGGCGGCCCGGACGCGCTCGAAGGTGGCGTCGACGTCCTCGGTCGAGAAGATCACGCCGCGCAGCAGGCCCTTGGCGAGCAGGTCCTTGACCGCCTCCCGGTCGGCCTCGGAGGCGCCGGGGTCGGGGAGCGGGGTCTCGAGCACGACCGCCACGTCGGGCTGCTCGGGCGACCCGAGGGTCACCCAGCGCATCCCCTCGTAGCCGACGTCGTTGCGGACCTCCAGGCCGAGCGCGTCCCGGTAGAAACGGAGCGCCTCGTCGGCGTCGTCGACGGTGATGAAGCACTGCGAGAGCTTGATGTTGTCCATGTCCCCGACGCTACGGCGAGGCGCTCGTTACCGCTTCTCCGATCCTGACCGGTTCGGCGGGGGTGCCGTTCCTCACCGGCCGGGTGAGCACCTTGGCGACGCAGGCGGGCATCGCGGCGCCCTCCTCGTGGCCGCCGTCGCCGAGGCCCCGGGCCCGGTAGGCGCTGGGCGTCTCGCCGACGAGTTCGGTGAAGCGTGAGCTGAAGGAGCCGAGCGACGTACAGCCCACCGCGAAGCAGACCTCGGTCACGCTCAGGTCACCCCGGCGGAGCAGGGCTTTCGCCCGCTCGACGCGGCGGGTCATCAGATAGCTGTACGGCGTCTCGCCGAACGCGGTGCGGAAACTGCGGGCGAAGTGGCCCGTGGACATCAGGGCGACCCTCGCGAGGGCCGGGACGTCCAGCGGTGACGCGTAGTCGCGGTCCATCGTGTCCCGCGCGCGGCGCAGTCTCTTGAGGTCCTCCAGGTCCATGGTGCCCAGCATGGCACGTGAGGACGTGGGGCCGGACGGCGTCGCGGGACCGGACGGTGCCGGTCGTGACAGAGGGCGCGATGTCGGCTCGCGCCCCCGTCCTCTTCTGGCGAAGTTCCCCCGTGACCGCTGACGGGATCGATGGACGGGATCAGTCAGCGGGACCTGCGCCGGATCAGCCTGTGTGCAGGTCGGATCCGAGGTGTCTGACCAGCTCGAACGCCTCCCGCCGGATCGAGGCGAGCGAACCGATGGTCCGGTCGTCCGTTCCGCGCCAGCGGCTCTGGGCGATGCGCCAGGAGGCCAGGAAGACCCCGACGCGCATGTGCGTGACCAGGGTGTCCCGGGTGCCGTTCGCGACGACCCTGTCCAGGATCGTGCACTCCATCTCGACGCAGTGGTCGAAGCTGTGCTTGGCCAGGGTCATGCTCCCCGCCGCGAGGTCGAGGGACGCGGCGAAGTCGTCGGCCCACTCCTCGCCGGCCGTCGACAGGACGTGCTCCAGAGGGGTGTTGAGGTCCTCCATGGTCGAGGCCTCGGCGGGCAGTTCCTCCAGGTACCGGTGCCAGAGCTCGACCTCGGGTGCGAGGAACACCGACTGCTTCTCCGGGAAGTACCGGAAGAAGGTGCTCGTGCCGACACGCGCGAGCTGACAGATCTGGGCGACGGTCGTCGCGTCGTATCCGGACTGCGCGCCGAGCTCGCGCGCCGACCGCACTATCTGCTGTTTGACCTCGGCTTTCTTGATGTCACGGAGGTTCTCCACTGGGGGCTTCTGAGGGGGTTTATTCACCATGTGAGCGACGGTAACAGCACCCAAGTGGAATTGACCCCCACTAGGCAGCAGATCCTGAGTGGGTGTATAACTCATGTGGAAGTCACTCCCAGTTGGGAGTGAGTCCGGTCGGCGGGGACGGGAGTGGGGCGGAGACGTGGGCGGCAACCGCATGTGGGCGTTAGTGGCCGATGGCGAGGGTGGAATCGCGCCCGCCGAAGTCGATCGTCCGGCGATCGAGGCGGGCGAGATCCTCGTCTCCGTGCGGGCCTCCTCGGCGAACTTCGGTGAGGTCACCGACGTCCTGCCGGGCGCCCCCCGAGGCGCCGTCCCCGGCTGGGAAGCCGTCGGTACGGTGCTGGAGACCGGACGGGCCGTCTCGCGGTTACGGCCCGGGGACCTGGTCGCCACACTCGGTGAGTGGGGCGGCTGGGCCGAGTACCGGGCGGTGGACGAGCGGCTCGCCTTCCGTCTGCCGCTGCACAGCTCGCCCACGTCGATGGCCGTCGTCGGAGTCGCCGGCGGTACCGCGATCCGGGTGATCCGCCGGCTGGGATCGACACTGGGCGCCCGCGTGATGGTGACCGGCGCCGCCTCCGCCGTGGGGGTCTTCGCCGTGCAGCTCCTCGTGATGGCCGGCGCGCAGGTGGTCGCCGTGGACCGCAAGCCGGAACGGCACTCCCGGCACCGTGAGTTGGGCGCCGAGGAGGTGCTGACCACGCCGGAGGAGAACCGCGAGCCGGTCGAGGCGGTGATCGACACCGTCGGGGGCGAGGTCCTCGTCCAGGCCTTCCGGCAGCTGAGGGCCAACGGCCGGCTGATCGCGGTCGGTCACACCGCACGCGAGTGCGAGCAGTTCCAGCCGGGGGACTTCGAGGGCGACGAGGGCCGGTACGGCCGCGTCATCGAAACCATGCACCTGCTGCAGGACGACCCGCGGCGCTCGTTGGTCGACGACATCGAGTGGCTCGCCCGGATGGTCGACCGCGGGGGCGTCCTGACCCCCGAGATCCTCGTTCAGGAGAAATCGTCTTTCGCGTCAACGGTGACGCTGCAACCCAGGCCGAACGGATGGGTCAAGACCGTCTTCAAGGTCGGATAGCACCACACCAGCACCCTTGGGCGGCACCGCCGGCACGTTCGGCTGCCCGAAAGCATCGATGGAGGCACAAGTGGAAACCAAGCTCAGCGACGAAACGATCAAGCGCGTCACGCTGGAGATCGTCGTCGACGAACTCGAACTCGACGTCGAGCCCGACGAGGTCGACATGACCGCCAACCTGATCGAGGAGTACGAGGCGGACTCCCTCGGCCTGATACAGGTCCTCGCGCGGGTGAACAAGGAGCTGGCGATCCGCCTGCCGCGCGAGGAGGTCGGGGACCTGCGCACCGTGGACGAGATGGTCCGGCGGATCATCCAGCTCCGCACCGACGAGGAGTCCTCCGTTGAAGCCTAGTTCGCGTCGGGTGGTCGTCACCGGAATCGGCTGCGTCAGCAGCATCGGAACCGGCGTCGAGAACTTCACCGAGGGAATCAAACAGGGCCGGAGCGGGATCTCGGAGATCCGCTCCTTCGACAGCAGTGACTTCAACCGCCATCTGGGCGGCGAGGTCCACGACTTCGAGCCCGAGGCCGTCGTCCGTACCATCGCCCCCGCCGAGTGGGGCCGGACCGCGCAGATCGCGGCCGCCGCCGCCCGGCTCGCGTTACAGGACTCCGGCATCGAGTTGACCGACGACCTCCGGTCGGCGACCGGAGCCATCATCGGGACGACCAACGGGGAGGCCCCCACGGTCGACACCCTCACCGGCCAGTGGCTGGACCGCGGACCCGGCCTCATGGACGCCGACCTGGTCAGCCTGCTCCCCGCGGGCAACATCGCCGCCGCCGTCTCGGTCGAACTCGGCCTCCACGGCGAGACGATGACGATCCCCACGGCCTGCTCGGCGGCCAACTACGCCATCGGGAGCGCCGGGGACAAGATCGCCTCGGGCGAGGCGGACGTCATGTTCGCCGGCGGAGCCGACAGCGTGAACCGGTTCACCCACGCCGGATTCCTCAGCCTCGGAGCCATCTCCGACGGGGTCGGAAGGCCCTTCGACCGGAACCGGACCGGCATCGTCACGGCCGAGGGCGGCGCCGTCCTCATGCTGGAGGAGCTGGAGCACGCCACCCGCCGCGGCGCCCACATCTACGCCGAACTGCTCGGATACGGCCTCTCCTGCGACGCCCACCACATCGTGCACCCGGACGCGGACAGCATCGCGGACTGCATCCGCCGGGCCCACGCCCATTCCGGGATCGACGCGAGCAGCGTCGACTACATCTCCGCGCACGGCACGGGCACGCCGACCAACGACATCACCGAAGTGACCGCCACGCGCAGCGTGTTCGGTGACGCGCACCCGCCGATGAGCTCCATCAAGTCGATGCTCGGGCACACCATGGGCGCGGCGAGCGGCTTCGGTGCGATCGCCTGCTGCAAGGCGATCGAGGACTCCTTCCTGCCGCCGACGATCAACCTCGAAGAGGCCGACCCCGACCTCGGCCCGGACATCGACTTCGTCCCCAGGGAAGCGCGCAGCGCCACGGTGCGGGTCGCCCAGAACCACGGTTTCGCGTTCGGCGGGAACAACGCGATCACGATCTTCGGCGCCGTCGCGGACCAGCCCGTGCCCGCCCTGGCAGGGGAGGCGCTGTGACGACCCGTATCAAGGAACCGCGGATCACGGACGTGTCCGTCCTGTCCGTCGCGGGCCTCGGCCTGGAGGCCCTGCGGGAGCGCCTGAACGCGCCCGCCGCCCAGGACCTTCCGCTGAACCCGCCGCCGCCGGCCGACGCCGCCGACTACGTGGGGATCCCCGGCTCGGTCTCGGCCGTCCCCTCGTTCGACATCACCGACTTCGTGCCCAGGAAGGGCACGAAGAACATCGACCGCACCACCGCGCTCGGCCTCGCGGCCAGCGCCCGGCTCAAGCGGACCCTGACCGAGAGCGCCGGGATCACCGACGACTCCTGGCTGTCCACGGGTGTCGCGATGGGCAGCATGGTCGGCAGCCTCCGCAGCAGCATCGAGCTGGACTCCCGGGTGATCGAGGGGGCCGGCATCGACCTGATCAACCCGGCCCAGTTCCCCAACACCACGATGAACTGCTGCGCGGCCCAGGTCGCGATCTGGCACCGGTTCCGCGGGCCGAACTCGACGCTCGCCAACGGCACCCTCAGCGCCGTCTCGGCGCTGCAGTACGCGGCCCGGCTGATCGACCGCGGCCACGGGCAGCGGATGCTGGTCGGCGGGGTCGAGGAGCTGTCCCCGCACACCGCCTGGGGCATCCGGTCCAAGAAGATCGTGCACGACACCGTGCCCGTCGCCGAGGCCGCCGCCGTGTTCGCGCTGGAGCCCGACGGGCTCAGCGACGCGCCCGCCCTGGCGACCGTCGCCGCCTGCGCGGTGGGCTTCGCCCCCGTGCGTACGGACGCCGGATACACCGAGGCCCTGCGCCGCGTCGCCGGCGGAGCGCTCCGGCGGGCCGGGGTGGACGACACCGCCGTCGACCTCGTCCTGCCCGGTGCCGAGGGCACGGTCCTCGCGGAGGCCGAGCAGGCCGCGCTCGCCGGGTTCGCCGCGCCCCGCGTGGACGTCCGCGCGGCGCTCGGCGAGTGCGGAAGCGCCATGGGAGCCCTCCAGGTCGCGGCCGCCCTCGCGGTCGGACGGCCCGGCGGCACCGCCCTGATCACCGGCATCGACATCTCCGGCGCCGTCGGCGCGGCCGTCCTGCGGATCGGGGCCGGGACATGAGCCCTCGCATCCTGATCGTCGGAGCCGGCCCGGCCGGTCTGGCCGCGGCGGTCTCCTTACGGCTCCAGGGCGTGCCGGTGACGGTGGTCGACAAGGCCGCCGCCCCGCACACCCATCCGAAGGCCGTGGTCCTGTGGCCGCGCGCGCTGGAGATCTTCGAACGCCTCGGCGTCGCCGACGGGCTGGTGGCCGAGGGCCACCCGCTGACCGGCCAGCACTACCACTCCAACGGCACCCGCGTCGCCAGCATGACGTTCCGTCGGCTCCGGCACACCAAGTACAAGTACGCCCTGGCCATCCCGCAGCACACCACGGAGCGCGTGCTGCGGGACCGTCTCACCGAACTCGGCGGCTCGATCCGTACCCACACCGAGCTGACCGGTCTGCGGCAGGACGAGGAGACGGTCACCACGACCCTCGCCGACCTGGGCAGCGGCAGTACGAGCGACGAGACGTACGACTGGGTGATCGGGGCGGACGGCGTCCACAGCTCCGTCCGCGCGGCCACCGGCATCGACTTCGTGGGCCAGACGTACGAGCAGACGTTCCTGCTGTCGGACGGCCCCTGCGACACCGGGCTCGCCACCGACTCCGCGCACTACTTCATGACCGACACCGGCGTGCTCGTCATGGTGCCCCTGCCGGACGAGCAGTGGCGCGCCTTCATCAGCGCACCCCGCGAGATCCCGGAGGGCGAGGCGCTCGTCGACACGGTGGCCCGCGTGGTGACCCAGCGGTCGCCGGTTCCCGTACGGTTCCTCGACGGTCACGCGGCCGGCCGGTTCCGGATCCACCGCAAGGCGGCGGAACGGGTCTGGCAGGACCGGGTGTTCCTCGTCGGGGACGCGGCGCACGCGCACAGCCCGGCGGGCGCTCAGGGCATCAACACCGGCGTGGAGGACGCGACCAGCCTGGCCTGGCGCCTCGGCGGGATCTGCCGTACCCCGGTGTCCACCGCGGAATCCGGCCGGCTCTTCACCCAGTGGGCGGACGAGCGCCACCAGGTCGTCGAGAACGTCCTGCGCGACACCGACCTCCAGACCCGGCTGTGGGGCGTGCGCGGAGTGCGCCGCCGCCTGCGGGACGTCGTGCTGTACGGGGCCGAGCGCACCGGACTGCTCGACCGCGTGGTCATCCCCCGGCAGACCCAGATCACCCAGCGGTACGAACCGGCCCCGGGCCAGGGGCGGCCCAAGGCCGTCGGGGTCCTGCGCAGCCACGCCAGGCTGCCCAACGTCGAGATCCCCACGGGCGGCGGCGGGACCCATCTGCACGACCTCCTGCCGACGACCGAGCCGATCACCCTCGAGTTCGACCCCGCGGGCACCCCGGGTCACCCCACGAAGGTCCGGCACCTCGCCGCCGTCGGCGGGACGGGTCCCGACACCGTCTCGCTCTCCGGTCCGGCCCTCCGGTCCGCGCTGGGCATCAGCCGGCGCGTCACCTGCGTCGTGCGCCCCGACGGGATCGTGGCCGCCCTCGCACCGGACACCGCTCCCGGCAAGGGGGGAGGCGCCTCATGACCACGGCCGTCGAACGCACCTCGCAAGAGCTGGTGCACCGCGCCCACCCGAGGGAGATCCTGGTCTCCCCGCCGAACTGGGACGCCGAACACCGCTACCAGACCACGACGGTCACCACCGACATCAGCACCTACTACCTGGACCACCACGGCCGCCACCGGCTCGACCTGCTGCTGATGACCGAGGCGTGCCGGCAGGCGGCGATCAGCGCCGCCCACCGGTTCGAGGGCCTGCCGCTCGGTGTCGCGGCGTTCTTCAACTCCATCGACGTCCGGCTGAGCGACGTCGACGAGCTGGTGAACTCCACCGAGGAGCTGGTGATCACCACCTCCATGGACGAGATGAGGCTGCGCGGCGACGGATCGCCCAAGCAGATCGTCTACTCGCAGGAGGCCGTCGTCGCCGGCTCGGACCGGCCCGTGCTGAACGCGCGGATGGCCGTCCAGGGCGTGGCCAAGGGCCGGTACCCGGACCTGCGCGCCTACCAGCGCAACGGCTCCGCGGCGCCGACCACCGCGTCGATGCGGGCCACGTTCCGGCGCCACCGGGACATGGCCGAGCCCGAGCGGGTCGGCCGGACCCAGACGGCCAACGTCGTCCTCGCCGGACTGCGGGGGACCGCCGACGGCGCCACCGCGCTCCTGGACGCGGACCTGGCCAACGCCAGCCTGTTCGACCACGACTACGACCACTACCCCGCGATGGTGCTCATCGAGGCGGGCCGGCAGCTCGCCCTGGCGTGCACCGAGCGGGCCGTCGACTGGATCATCAGCGGCTGCCGTGCCGAGTTCCCCGGATTCGCCGAACTCGACACCCCGACCGTCGTCGCCGCCCGGCGGTACGGCGACAACGTCGAGGTCCAGGCCCGGCAGAACGACGTCGTCGTCACCCGCATGTGGTTCGAGCTGACGTCGATGGCGAGGCCGTCATGACGGGCATCGCGATCTGGAGCGACTTCCGCGGCGTCTTCACCCCGCCCCTCGCCGAAGGGGTGCGGCGGTTCTGCGAGGACCGGAACTTCACCCCCGCGCAGATCCTCCCGTGCCTGCGCGCCATCGGCGAGCGCCACGGCTGCCCCGACGGCATGGCCGTCCTCGACTCCGGCGTCCTCGACGAGCGCCGCTGGACCCGGGAGATCGAGCGGGAGCTGCTCGACCGCTACGGCGTCCGCGCCGACCTGTCCGACTTCGGCCCGCGCTGGTGGAGCGACCGGCGGGTCGACGAGGCCTGGGTGGCGGCGCTGCGGGAGTGGCGGGCGGCGGGCGCCTTCGTGGGGCTCATGTCCAACATGCCGGCCGAGTGGAGCGTCCACCTGGGTTCCTTCCCCTCCGTCGCGGACGCCTTCGACGAGGTGCTGCTGTCGTGCGACGTGGGAACCCGCAAGCCCGAGGGGGAGATGTTCCGTCTCGCGGAGGCCCGCTCGGGCCTCGCCCCCCGGTTCAACGTCCTCGTCGACGACCTGCCCGAGAACGCCGAAGGCGCCCGGCAGGCGGGCTGGAGCGGCGTGCTCTCCGGCGGGGACGCGACGGAATCCGCGATCGCGCACATCGACTCGATGGTGCGCGACGCGACAGCGATCAGTGAAGGAGTGGCGCGATGAGCTCGCGATCGGCATTTGTCACCGGGGCCAACCGCGGGATCGGTGAGGCCATCGCCAGGGACCTGGCCAAGCGCGGATACCGCGTGGTGGGCACGTACCGCAGCAACCGCCCCGAGGCGGACGGCGTCTCGTACGT
Organism: Streptomyces sp. E-08; assembly: GCF_049913095.1. NCBI lineage: Bacteria > Bacillati > Actinomycetota > Actinomycetes > Kitasatosporales > Streptomycetaceae > Streptomyces > Streptomyces sp. E-08. The sequence continues at coordinate 4,619,964 of NZ_CP183971.1, forward strand.
CCACTGCGACGTCCGCGACCCCGACTCGGTGGCCACGGCGGTCCGCGAGGCGCGGGAGGAGCTCGGCGAGATCGACGTCATCGTCAGCAGCGCGGGCATCACCCAGGACGGGCTGCTGATGTCCCAGGCCCCCGACGACGTGGCCGGCGTCCTCGACACCAACCTGACGGGCGCCTTCAACGTGGTCCGCGAGGCCGTGTCCGACATGGTCGCCAACAAGTGGGGCCGGATCGTGTTCGTCTCCTCCGTCATGGGCATGTGGGGCTCGCCCGGACAGACCAGCTACTCCGCCTCCAAGAGCGGACTGATCGGCCTGACCCGCTCCCTCGCCTGGGAACTGGGCCGGGCGCGGATCACCGCCAACGCCGTCCTCCCCGGCCTCATCGAGACCGAGATGATCGCCGGCCTGACGGACCGCAGGCGCGACCAGGTGGTCTCCCAGACGCCGCTGCGCCGGACCGGCACGCCCGAGGAGGTCGCCGCCCTGGTCGGCTTCCTGATCTCCGACGAGGCCGCCTTCATCACCGGCGCCTCGATCCCCATCGGCGGCGGCATCGGCATGGGTCTCTGACCCGTCCCGCCCGCAGCACCCCCCCCGAGCCCGAACCCAGCGAAAGGACCACCCGTCATGGACACAGCCCGGACGACCTCGTACTACCCCTGGCGCGAGGAGTACGTGACCCTTCCCGTCACCGCAGGACCCGGCACGGACGCCCGGATCGGCCTGCTGAAGATCGGCGACCCCGACGCCTCCACCGTCGTCCTGTTCCTCGGCGGCAAGGAGGGCGCGGCCGCCGGGTTCACCGCCCTCGGCCGGACCCTCGCCGCGGTCGCGCCCGGCGTGCAGTTCTGGGCGATGGACCGGCGCGAGGTGTTCCTCACCGACATCTCCCAGGCCGACGCGCCCCTCGAAGAGGCCCTCTCCTACTACCTCGAAGGCCGCTACCAGGGCCCTGACGAGGCGCGCCTCGCCGAGTACGCCGAGTGGGGCCTGGAGGTCCTCGTCGAGGACCTGCGGGTCGCCGTCGCGGCCGCCGCCGAGGGCGGGCGCAAGGTCCTGCTCGGCGGGCACTCCGTCGGCGCCGCCGAGGTCGTGCACTACGCGGCCTGGGACTTCGACGGCGTCGCCGGCCACCGCAGCGTCGACGGTCTGGTCCTCGTCGACGGCGGTGCGCTCAACGCCTTCCGCGGCGCGGGCATGGAGTTCGGCATCGACATCGACACGGCACGCGGCTGGCTGGGCGGCATCCGCGCGGGCGGCGTGTTCGAGACGGACACCTCGACCTCGGCCACCCTCGGCTTCGACGGCCCGCCGGAGTCCGCCGCGCTCTTCTACAAGCTGGCGTCGCGCGCGCTCCTGGAGCAGCCCACCGCCGTCTCGCCGCTCGCCGCCCACCTGCCCGACCGGTACCCGGTGCCGTCCTCGCCGACCAACCACGAGGTCTTCGCCGCCCTGGTCAACCTGGGCAACGCCAAGCCGGGCTACGGGGTGACCGCCGGTCACTTCGAGAACGGGGACTGGGTGCAGGACGGCCCGACCCGGCTCGGTGTCGTCGCGCACGCCCACTCCCTCGGCGCGGGCGCCTTCCAGTGGCGCACCCTGAGCCGCACGCTGCTCGACCTCATCGCCGCGGACTCGCTGCGGCAGAACGAGATCACCGAGCTCCTCGGCCTGCGCGCCTCTCACGCCGCGGAGATCGACGTCCCGGTGCTGGCCTACGCCTCCGCGTTCACCAACGGCTCCTCGCTGGAGGCCGCGAAGGAACTGGCCCAGCTGTCGGCGATCAGCCGCCTCGACCTCGTCGAGGACAAGGCGCTGAGCCACCACGACGTCCTCTTCGCCGACCTGCCCGCCAACTCCCTCGTGCGCGCCCTCGCCTCGTTCGCGAGCTCGCTCACCGCGTAAGCCCAGACGTCACAGACAGGGAGCTCCCACAGTGACCAGCACGGAGTCCGTCCTCCACACGGGCACCGACGACACCCGCGCACCCCGCACCCCCTCGTGGCTGGTGCTCGCGGTGGCGGCGGTCGCGGTCGTCATCGTCCCCCTCGGCGTCAGCGGCACGCCGCTGCTGCTGCCCGGGATCGGCACCGATCTCGGCGGCGGCCTCGCCCCCCTCCAATGGGTGGTCAACGCGTACAACGTCGCCGCGGCGAGCACCATGCTCGCCACCGGCGTCCTCGCCGACCAGTACGGAAGGCGCCGGATCTTCCGCGTCGGCGCCGGCCTGTACCTGGTGTCGCTGCTGGTCACCGTCCTGGCCCAGGACACCGTCGTCATCGACGTGTCCAGGGCCGCCGCCGGGATCGGGGCCGGCGCCATCGTCACGTCGATGACGGCCATCGTGGCCAACGCCTTCGACGGCCCCGCCCGGGCCAAGGCCTTCGGTCTCGTCGGCGTCGTGATCGGCGCCGGGCTCGCCCTCGGCCCCACCATCAGCGGCGTGATCGCCCAACTGTTCAACTGGCGTGCCGTGTTCGGCTTCCACGCCGTGATCGTGGCGCTGGGTCTGATCGGCTCGCTCGCCCTGCAGGAGTCCCGCAACCGGGGTGGCAGCCGGTTCGACTTCGCCGGGGCGGGCCTGTTCACCGTCGCGCTGCTGCTGCTCACGATCGGCACGATCGAGGGCCCGCAGTCGGGGTGGGCGGCCGGGACCACGATCGCCCTGTTCGTGGGCGCGGTACTGGCCTTCGCCCTGTTCGTCGTCCACGAACGGCGCACGAGCAACCCGATGTTCGAGATGAGCCTGTTCGCCGACCGGCAGTTCCTGACGGTGAACCTGGTCAACATCGAGTTCGCCTTCGGGTTCATCGGCCTGCTCCTGCTGCTCCCCGCCTTCCTCCTCAGCGTGGGCGGCCTGGGGAACGGCGAGGCCGGTCTGCGGATCCTGCTGCTGACCGTGCCGATCTTCCTGGTGCCGATGGTGTCCGGCCGGCTGAGCGCCGCGGGTGTGCCGCTGCGGCTGATCCTGGCCGGGGGCCTCGCGCTGATCGGCGCGGGCGCGTTCGGCCTGACCTTCGCCGAGGGCGACAGCGCCCTGTGGGTGCTGGCGGTCCCGCTGATCGTCACCGGAGCCGGTGTCGGTGTGCTCAACGGAGTCATGGACGGTGCGGCGGTCGGCTCCGTGCCGAACACCTCGGCCGGGATGGCGGCGGGCATGTTCAACACGATCCGGCTCGCGGCGGAGTCCCTCGCCTCCGTGGTCGTGGTCGCGCTGGTCGCGTCGTTCGTCCACACGCGGCTCGCGGACGCCTCCCTGCCCGCGGGCCTGGACGCCGCCCGCGCGGCCGACGAGCTCGCCGCGGGTGACGTCGAGCAGCTCTTCGCCCGGTATCCGGACCAGGCCCACACCCTGGCCTCGGCCCACGCCTCGGCGTTCCACCAGGTGATGTGGGTGTCGGTGGTGCTCGCCGCGGTGTCCGTGGTGGCGGTGCTCGTGCTGCTCCGCCGCCGGGACGGCAAGCGGTGACCGCCGGCCGGCAGGTGCCGCTGACCGCGGTGGACACGGTCGAGTCGCGGGACGGCGGATGCGTCGGCCGCAAGCGGGTGCGCGCCGACGACCCGTACCTGGCCGGGCACTTCCCCTCGCTGACGGTGTACCCCGGGGTGTTCCTGATCGAGGGCGTGCAGCAGATGCTCGAACTCCACCTGGACGGCACGGTCGGAGGGATCGAGCTGGTGTCCGTCGAGTCGGCCCGGTTCAGTCTCCCGGTACTGGCCGGGGACGAGGTGGAGTTCGACACGCGGATCACCGGCGAGCGCCCCCTCCTGTCGACGTCGACGAACTGCACCGTCGACGGCCGGCGGTGCGCCCGGATCGCGGCGACCTGGAGGTGCGCGTCATGACCGACCACGCGGACGACCGGGCGGGCAGCCCTCCGGACGTCTATCCGGACCCGGCCGACCTGTTGCCGTACGGGCATCCCGCGCTGCACGTCGACCGGATCCTGGCCCACCGGCCCGGTGCGCTGACGGCCGTGAAGGCCGTGTCGGGGCACGAGCTGGGCGGCCACGCCGGATCGGCGCGACCCGCCCGGCTCCCCTCGACGCTCGTGCTCGAGTCCTTCCTGCAGGCGTGCGGCCTGCTGGTCGCGCTCGACGCCGGGGACGGCGAGCCCGGGCGGCTGCTCGTGTTCGGTTCGGCGCGCAACCTGCGCTTCGAGGGTGCGGTGCGGGCCGGTGAACTCCTCGTGCACGAGGTGGAGCGGGGCGACACGGACGGGGACACCACGGTGTTCTCCGGTGTCTCCCGGACCGGTGACGGACAGCTCGTGCTGACCGTGGAACGCGCCATCACGCTGAGCCGGCCCGCGGACTCCCTCGCCGCGGCGAGCAGCGGCGAATGACCTCCTCCGACGAAAGCGAGACATCGTGTACGACTACGTGATCACCGTGCCGGGACAGGGGGCGCACCGACCGGGGATGCTCGATTCCTGGCTGGAGGGGTCGGCCCGCGGGGCGGACCTGCTCGCCGAGTGGTCGGAGGCCGCCGGGTTCGACCTGGCGGCGGCCGGCCGGGACGCCGTCGCGATGAGCGACACCGCGGTCGCGCAGCCGCTGATCACCGCGACGGCGCTGCTGTCGCTCGACCGGCTGCGCGACCGGCTCGACGCGGCTCCCGGCCGGGTGCTGTACGCCGGGCACTCCGTCGGCGAGCTGGCGGCCGCCGCCGGGGCCGGGTACCTCTCCCCGGCGACGGCGGTCGCCCTGGCCCGGGCGCGGGGCAGGGCCATGTCGGCGGCGTGTGCGGTCGCCCCGACCGGGATGCTGGCGTGCATGCCGTCCAAGCGGGACGGTGCGCCGGACGCGGCGATCGTCGAGGCGATCCACGCCGGGGGACTGACCGTGGCCAACTGGAACGGCAGCCACCAGTTCGTGGCGGCCGGTCCCGTGGCCGCCACGGAGGCCTTCCTCGCGGAGCCGCCGCGCGGGGTGCGCGTGGTGGGCCTCGACGTGGCCGGGGCCTTCCACACCGCGGCGATGGCCCCGGCGCGGGAGGAGTTCGCGGAGGCCGTGGCGCGCGCGCCGTGGCGGACCCCGGACGCGGCGCTGCTGGGCAACGGCGACGGCGCGCTCGTGGCCGGGCCCGAGGACCTCCGGCAGCGGCTGGTCGCCCAGCTCACGTCGGCGGTCCGGTGGGACCTGTGCGCGGAGGCGATCGCCCGGGACTCCTCGGAGCGGACGCTGCACGTCGAACTCGCGCCCGCGGGGCCGCTGACGAAGCTGGCCGAGCGGGCCCGGCCCTGGATCCGGGCGGTGGCGCTGCGGGCGGCGGACGACCTGGAGCGCGTGCCCGCCCTCGCCGGCAGTGGCGCCTGATGGCCCGGCAGGTGGTGCCCGACAGTCATGAGGACCTGCTGACCCGGCCGCTCTTCTGCCACTTCGGGACGCTCAGGGCGGACGGCGCCCCGCAGGTCAACCCGATGTGGGTGCTGTGGGAGGACGGTGAGCTGTCGTTCTCCACGTCGACCACGCGGGTCAAGTACGCGAACGTCACGCGGGACGACCGGGTGTCGGTGTCGGTCAACGACCCGGAGCGGCCGTACCGGTACCTGGAGGTCCGGGGCCGTGTGCACCGGATCGAGCCGGACACGGAGGGCGTGTTCTTCCGGCGCCTCGCCGACCGGTACGGCCGGGAGCTCGGCGGCGCGCTGCCGCCGGACGTCCTCACCCGGGTCCGCCTGGTCGTCCGGCCGGAGACGGCCCGCTGCCAGTGACCCCCCGGGAAACCCCTGTTCAGGCGCCCGCACCGTCCCCCGTTCCGGTGCGGGCGCCGCTTTCCGTGCCGGTCCGGGTGCCGGATCCGGGCCTCGTGCCGCCGTCGCCCCTCCCGGCGCCGGTACGGGAGGCGGGTCTGCTCGCCCGGATCCTGCCGGCCCGCGTCGCTCGCGCCGAGCGTCTCGACGACCTGGAGCCGGTCGCCCCCTACCCGGAGGAGGCGGCGGTGGTGGCCGGGTCGGCGGCCGGGCGGCGCGACGCGTTCCACACGGTGCGGCTCTGCGCCCGGCTGGCCATGGCGGACCTCGGTGTCCCGCCGGCCCCGGTTCTCCCGGGGCCGAAGGGCGAGCCGCTGTGGCCGGACGGGCTCGTCGGCAGCATGACGCACTGCGCCGGCTTCCGCGGGGCGGTGGTGGCCGGGGCCGATGCGCTGGCCGGCCTGGGCATCGACGCCGAGCCGCACGGGCCGCTGCGGCCGGGCGTACTGGAGTACACGGCGCTGCCCGCCGAGCGTGAGCGGCACGCGCGCCTCGCCCGCGCGCATCCCTCGACCCACTGGGACCGGCTGCTGTTCAGCGCCAAGGAGTCCGTGTACAAGGTGTGGTTCCCGCTGACCCGGTCGTGGCTGGACTTCGACGAGGCCGACATCACCCTGCTGCCCGACGGGCGGTTCACCGCGCGCCTGCTCGTCCCGGGCCCGTACGTGGCGGGCCGCAGGGTGCCGGTCCTGCACGGCCGGTGGCTCGTCGCCGGAGGTCTGGCCCTGACCGCCGTGGCCCTGGGCCCGTCGGGGGAGGAGGTGGCGGCGTAGGGAGCCGGGTGCGACTCTTGCAAGCACCTGCTTGCAATAGTTAGCAAAGGCTGGCATCTTCGGAGCATGGCATCGCTCAACGTCGGCAATCTCGGCGACTACCTCCGCGAGCAGCGGCGGACCGCGCAGCTTTCCCTGCGGCAGCTCGCCGACGCCGCCGGGGTGTCGAACCCGTACCTCAGCCAGATCGAGCGCGGGCTGCGCAAGCCCAGCGCCGAGGTCCTCCAGCAGGTCGCCAAGGCGCTGCGGATCTCGGCCGAGACGCTCTACGTACGGGCGGGGATCCTCGACGAGAAGGAGCGGGACGAGCTGGAGACGCGCGGCGTCATCCTGGCCGATCCCTCGATCAACGAGCGGCAGAAGCAGGTGCTGCTCCAGATCTACGACTCCTTCCGCAAGGAGAACGCCGCCGAGGCGGCGCACGCCGCGCCGGATGCCACACCGCCTTCGAGCCAGTAGTCACCTCCGGGAGGAACACCAGCATGGCCATCATCGACGAACTGCGTACCCCTCTCTACTTCGCCGCCGGCACCGCCGACCTCGCCGTGCAGCAGGCCAAGAAGGTCCCCGGCCTGATCGAGCAGCTCGCCGCCGAGGCGCCGGCCCGCATCGACGCCGTGCGGAAGACCGACCCGAAGGCCGTGCAGGAGAAGGTGTCCACGCAGGCCAAGGAGGCCCAGGCCACCGTGCAGTCGAAGCTCGCCGAGGTCGTCGGCAGCCTCGACACCGACCTCAAGAAGCTCGGTGAGACCGCCCAGGACCTGGCCCTGCGCGGGGTCGGCGTCGCCGCCGAGTACGCGGTCAAGGCGCGCGAGAAGTACGAGGAGGTCGCCGCCCACGGCGAGGAGGCCGTCCGTGCCTGGCGCGGCGAGGCCGCCGAGGAGATCACCGAGATCGCCGTGGTCGTCGAGCCGGAGCCGGAGCGCGAGGCCCCCGTCGCCGAGGCCGCCGAGCCCGGGAAGGCGCCCGCGCGGAAGCCCGCCGCCCGCAAGGCCCCCGCCAAGAAGGCGGCCGTCGCCGCCGAGAAGGAGTAGGGCCGGGCACCAATCCGGGTACCCGGTGCGTTGTACCGGGTACCTTGACCGCGAGGCGCTCTCTCTCCATCCCCCTAGGCGGTGCTCAGCATGTTGCGCGCGGGATTCGACTCCCTTCTCTCCCTCGTGATCTTCCTGGTCTTCACCGGCTTCGCCGTCGCCGCGCTCGTCTTCGCCGCCATGGCGCGTGAGGACGCCTACCGCGCCGCCGACAAGCAGACGAAGAAGTTCTGGCTGATCATCCTGGGCATCAACCTCGCCCTGAACCTGCTGCTGCCGATGCTCTTCCTGCAGATCGCCGGTCTGGTCGCGGCCATCGTCTTCATGGTGGACGTGCGCCCCGCGCTCGCGCAGGTCTCCGGCGGAGGCCGGGGCGGCCGCGGCGGCGGCTCCAGCAGCGACGGACCGTACGGCCCGTACAACGGCGGCCGGTAGCCGGCAGACCGAGACGGAACGACGGTACGGACAGTACGGATAACGGACAGTGCGGACAGGGCCCGGGGCTTACCCCCGGGTCCTGTCCCTTTCCAGGGCCAGGACGGCGACGTCGTCCGTCAGCTCGCCGCCGTTCAGGGACCGGACCTCCGTCACGGCCGCCTCCAGGAGCTCCTCGCCCCGCAGGCCCGAGGACAGCTGGCGGTTGATCATCGCGACCATCCCGTCCTGCCCGAGCCGCGGCGAGCCGGGGCCCGCCGAGCGGCCCTCGATGAGCCCGTCCGTGTACATGAGCAGGCTCCACGCGCCGCCCAGCTCGACCTGGCGGCGCGGCCAGCGGGCGCGCGGGAGCAGTCCGAGGGCCGGGCCGCCGTCCTCGTACGGGAGGAGGCGTGCGGCCCGCCCCTGCCGGGCGATCAGCGGTGAGGGGTGTCCGGCCAGGCAGAGGCCGGCCCGGCGCCCGTCGGGCGCGATGTCGACGGTGCAGAGGGTCGCGAAGATCTCGTCGCTCTCCCGCTCGTGCTCCAGGACCTGCTGCATCGTGGAGAGCAGCTCGTCTCCGCAGAGGCCCGCGAAGGTCAGGGCCCGCCAGGCGATGCGCAGCTCGACGCCGAGCGCGGCCTCGTCGGGGCCGTGCCCGCAGACGTCGCCGATCATGGCGTGGACGGTGCCGTCGGGGGTGCGCACGACGTCGTAGAAGTCGCCGCCGAGCAGGGCGCGGGAGCGGCCGGGCCGGTAGTGGGCGGCGAACCGCAGGTCGGAGCCCTCCAGGAGCGGCGTGGGGAGCAGTCCGCGTTCCAGGCGGGCGTTCTCCTGGGCGCGCAGCCGGGACTCGGCGAGCTTCACCTGGACGGCGTCGGCCCGCTTGCGTTCGACGGCGTACCGGATGGCGCGGCTGAGCAGCCGCCCGTCGAGCTCCTCGCGGAAGAGGTGGTCCTGGGCCCCGACGCGTACCGCCTCGGCCGCCAGCTCGGCGTCGGCGGAGGCCGCGAGCGCGAGGACGGCGTGGCGCGGGGCGAGGCGCAGGATGTGCCGCAGCGGGGCGAGCGGGTCGTCGCCGGCGGCGGCCCGGGGGCCGGGCAGGGAGAGGTCGACGAGGACGCAGTGGACGTCGTCGGTGAGGAGCCGCTCGGCCTCGGTGAGGTTCCGCGCGGTACGGATGCGGACCCGGGTGCCGGCGGCGTCGAGCAGTTCGGGTACGGCGAGGGCACCCGCCGGGTCGTCCTCGACGACCAGGAGAGTGAGATCGGTGCGGTCGGTGCCTGTGACTGTGCCTGTCATGGGAGTGGCGTCCAGTGGAGTGGCGTCGCCGGGTCCCGCAGCGGCAGAGACGTTTCTCTGGCGCGGTACGGATACGGGCATCGGTCCGGGTTTCCTTCCCTCCCCCCGAGGGTGCGCAGGGCGCCGGGTGGCGTCCCGCCCGTCCCGGACCATAGCGGTAGGGGGGTGCGCAGCGGAATGGTGATCAGGCTGTGAGAGCGCGCGCCGCGCTTGGCATATGCCGCGGATAGGGAGGTACTTGCCCCCGCGTGCTCCACGCGGGGGCCTCGGACCCATGAGAAACGTCACGCGGCGGGCGTGGCACCGGTCACGCCCCCGGGAGCCCGGAGGGTGGCTCGCGTCACGACGGGCGGACGACTCCGAGGATCTCCATCGAGCCCGCGCCCGCGAGGGTCACGTTCCGCCCCGGGCGCGGCGCGTGCACGATCGCCCCGTTCCCGACGTACATCCCGATGTGGCTCGCGTCCTTGAAGTAGACGATCAGGTCGCCGGGCCGCATGTCCTTGATGTCCACGTGCGGGAGCAGCCGCCACTGCTCCTGCGAGGTGCGCGGGATCCCCAGGCCGGCCGCGCCCCAGGCGCGCTGGGTCAGCCCGGAGCAGTCGTACGAGCCCGGTCCCTCCGCGCCCCAGACGTACGGCTTGCCGATCTGGTCCGTGGCGAACGCGACCGCCTTCCTGCCCTCGGCCGTCGCGCCCTCCTTCAGGCCGTCGAGGACGCCGGTGCCGAGCCAGGTCGTCTGGGCCCGGATCTGGGCCTGCTCCTCCAGGCGCCGCAGCCGCTCGCGCTCCTCGGCGGCGAGCTCGGACTCCAGCTTCTTCGCGGCGTCGATCCTGGCGTTGATCTCCTTCTTCGCCTTGGCCTGGCGGACGCGGTTGGCCTCCAGCTTGGTCCAGTTGGTGCCGGCGTCCTTGGCGTACGTGTCCAGCTCGGCCTGGGAGCGGTTCATCTCGCCGAGCAGGTCGGTGGTCGCCTTGGCTCCGGCCTTGAGCCGTCCGGCGGTGTCGAGGAAGAGCTGCGGGTCGTTCGTGAGGACGAGCTGCGCGCCGTCCGGGAGCCCGCCGTTGCGGTACTGGGCTCGGGCCTGGGCGCCGGCCCTGGCCTTGAGGTCGTCGATCTTCTCGCGGCCGTCCACGATCATCCGGGCGAGCCGGACGATCTCGGCGGACTGCTCCTTGGTCTTCTCCTCCGCGAGGTTGTACGCGTCGGTGGCGACGGCCGCCTTCCGGTACAGGTCGTCGATCTCCGCGCGCACCTCCTCCAGGCTCTTCTTCGGCGGGGGAGGCGGGAGCGGCGCGGCCGAGGCCTGGAGGGTCAGCGCGGGAGAGGCCAGCACGGTCAGGGCGCAGATCACGGTGATCGCGGCAGTGGCGTGGCGGCGTCGGTTCACGAGCTCCCCCTCGAGTGACCCATATCTGATTTACCGTCAGTAACTTGATGGTGACCTGGCGATAGTGCCATGCGAAACCGCAAAGCGACAGGGGAAACCGGGGTCTGTCGGCCTGTTCCCCCCCTCGGGGGACGAGTGATGCGCCCGGGACGTTCCCCGCGCACGGGAAATTCAGCGGGAGTTGGGGAAACCGGGGGGACGGCAGCGGCCGACGCCCCGTCACCCGGGAGTCACCCCCGCGGTGCCAGCGCCTCCCACCGCACCGTCACCTCGCCCTGCCGCCACCGGCGCGGACCGTCCGTCAGCGGCCAGTCCGCCGCCAGGTCGCGGACGGAGCGGATCCACCGCTGCCGTGCGCCCAGCGAGGCGTACGGAGCGGCCGCCGCCCACGCCCGGTCGAAGTCCCGCAGGAAGGCGTGCACCGGCTCGCCCGGCACGTTCCGGTGGATCAGCGCCTTCGGGAGCCGTTCCGCGAGGTCCGAGGGCCGGTCGAGCGAGCCCAGCCGGGTCGCGAAGGTCACCGTGCGGGGGCCGTCCGCGTCGAGGGCCACCCACACGTGCCGGCGCCCGATCTCGTCGCAGGTCCCCTCCACGAGGAGCCCGCCGGGCGCGAGCCGGCCCCGGAGCCGCGCCCAGACGGCCGCGACCTGGTCCTCGTCGTACTGGCGCAGCACGTTCGCCGCCCGGATCAGGGCGACCCGGCCCGGCACCGGCACCTCGAAGCCGCCGTGCACGAAGGAGAGGCCGTCCCGCTCGTACGGCCTGGCGGCCTCGACCCGGGCCGGTTCGATCTCGATGCCGTAGAGCCGGGTGCGGGGCTCGGCGGTGCGCAGCCGGGCCAGGAGCTCCACGGCGGTCCAGGGGGCGGCCCCGTACCCGAGGTCGACGGCGAGCGGCGGTTCGGGGGAGCGACGGAGGGCGGGGCCGTGGACGGCGGCGATCCAGCGGTCCATGCGGCGCAGCCGGTTCGGGTTGGTGGTCCCGCGGGTCGGTGTGCCGACGGGGCGGGTGGTGCGCGGGGCCATGGCACGAGCGTAAGGGGTGCGGGGGAGGCCCCGGGCCGGGCGGGGCGTCAGGGGTGTGGGGGAGGCCCGGGCCCGGCGTCGGGGGTGCCGGGAAGGCCCCGGGCCCGGCGTCGGGGGTGCCGGGAAGGCCCCGGGCCGGGCGGCCTGCCCGGCAACGAATTGGCAAAGCACTGCCCCCGCCGGAAATGAAAGGGGTGATTCCGGTGTTGTCGCGGCTGGAGGACGTTCCGCGCCCTCCACCTGTCATGCCCGCCAGCTCAGCCCCCGAGCGGAAGGACCGCCGACGTGAGCCAGTACGTGTCCCGGTTCACCGGTACCCGGCACCGGCACCCGGCGCCGGCCAGGCTCCGGCTCCCCGGCCGGCATCGCACCCCCCGGCGCGTGGCCATGCTCAGCGTCCACACCTCGCCGCTGCACCAGCCCGGCACGGGTGACGCGGGCGGCATGAACGTCTACATCGTCGAGCTGGCGAAACGACTCGCCGCCATCGACATCGAGGTGGAGATCTTCACCCGGGCCACCACCGGGGGCCTCCCCCCGGTCGTCGAGCTGACCCCGGGCGTCCTCGTCCGGCACGTGGACGCCGGCCCGTACGAGGGTCTCGCCAAGGAGGAGCTGCCGGCGCAGCTCTGCGCCTTCACGCACGGCGTGATGCAGGCGTGGGCGGGCCACCGCCCCGGCCACTACGACCTGGTCCACTCCCACTACTGGCTCTCCGGCCACGTCGGCTGGCTCGCCGCCGAGCGCTGGGGCGTCCCGCTCGTGCACGCCATGCACACCATGGCGAAGGTGAAGAACGCGGCGCTCGCCGAGGGCGACACCCCCGAGCCCGCGGCCCGGGTGATCGGCGAGACCCAGATCGTCTCGGCGGCCGACCGGCTGATCGCCAACACGGCCGAGGAGGCCGACGAGCTCGCCCGCTTCTACGAGGCGGACCCCGGCAAGATCGCCGTCGTGCACCCGGGCGTCAACCTCGACCACTTCCGCCCGGCCGACGGCAGGGCCGCCGCCCGCGCCCGGCTCGGTCTGCCGCAGGACGCGTTCATCCCCGTGTTCGCCGGCCGGATACAGCCGCTGAAGGCCCCGGACATCCTGCTCAGCGCCGCCGCCCGGCTCCTGGAGCAGGACCCCTCCCTCCGCACCCGCATGGTCGTCCCCGTCGTCGGCGGGCCGAGCGGCAGCGGTCTGGCGAAGCCGGAGCAGCTGCAGAAGCTGGCGGCCCGGCTCGGCATCGCGGACATCGTGCGCTTCCACCCGCCGGTGGGGCAGGACCGCCTCGCGGACTGGTTCCGCGCGGCCAGCGTGCTCGTCATGCCCTCGTACAGCGAATCCTTCGGTCTGGTCGCGATAGAGGCGCAGGCGGCCGGCACGCCGGTCGTCGCGGCGGCCGTCGGCGGTCTGCCCGTGGCCGTACGGGACGAGGTGACCGGTCTGCTCGTCCAGGGGCACGACCCCGCGGACTACGCCCGCGCGCTCGGCCGGTTCGTGGCGGACCCGTCGCTGTCGGCCCGGATGGGCGAGGCGGCGGCGCTGCACGCCGGTTCCTTCGGCTGGGACACGGCGGCCTCGGGCACGGCGGACGTGTACACGGCCGCCATGCACGACCACCGGCTGCGGGAGAACCGCCGTCGCGTACGCTCGCACCATGGCTGAGGACGTTCGGCGGATCATCGAGGACGCGTTCGACGACGCCGAGCTGGACTGGGAGTCCCCGGAGCCCGGCTCGTACGTCGTGAAGCTCCCGGGCACGCGCAAGCTGTTCACCACCCTGTCGCTGCGGGCGGGCCGCCACTCCCTCTCCCTCAACGCCTTCGTCATCCGCCACCCCGACGAGAACGAGGCCGGCGTCCACCGCTGGCTCCTCGAACGGAACCTGAAGCTGTACGGGGTGAGTTACGCGGTCGACGGCCTCGGCGACGTCTACCTCGCCGGGAAGCTGCCGCTGGCCGCCGTCACGCCGGAGGAGCTGGACCGGCTGCTCGGCTCGGTCCTTGAGGCGGCGGACGGCGACTTCAACACGCTCCTGGAGCTGGGCTTCGCGTCGGCGATCCGGCGGGAGTACGAGTGGCGCGTCTCGCGCGGCGAGTCGACGCGCAACCTCGACGCGTTCAAGAACCTGACGCAGAAGCCGACGCGGAAGCCGGTGAACTGACGACGCCGTCCCGGTACCGCCCCGGTGTCGTGCCGAACTCGCGGCGGAAGGCGTGGGACAGGGCGTACGGCGAGGCGTAGCCGACCCGGCGGGCGACCGTGGCCAGGGGCGCGTCGGTGTCCCGGAGCAGGGCGGCGGCGCGGGTCAGCCGCCACCATGTGAGGTACGCCATCGGGGGACGGCCCACCAGGGTGGTGAAGCGGCGGGCCAGGGTGGGGCGGGAGACGCCCGCCTCGGCCGCGAGCCGGCCGATGGTCCAGGGCGCGGCCGGGTCGGAGTGCAGCGCGCGCAGCGCGGCAGCCGTCGCCGGGTCGCCCAGGGCCGCCGGCCACGTCCCGGTCGTGCTCTCGGCCGTCCAGGCGCGGATCATGTAGACGAGCAGCAGGTCGAGCAGGCCGGTAAGGGCGAGGGACGCGCCGGGGCGCCGTTCGTCCAGCTCGCCCTCCAGGAGGCCGATGGCGGCCCGGAGCCCGGGATGGGCGCCGTCGCGGGCCGGCAGGTGGACGAGTGGCGGGAGCTCCGCGAGCAGGGGGTGCGCGTGGTGGCGGTCGAGTCGGTACTTGCCGCAGAGCAGGGTGACCTCGGTCCCGCGCGCGGCCGGTCGGGGCGGGCGCGGGAGGCTTCCGCCGGCCCAGCGGTCGAAGGGCACCGCCCCCGCCACCGTCTCCGCGTCGGCGGGCGCGTCGGCGATGACGTGCCCGGTGCCGTGCGGGAGCAGCACCGCGTCGCCCGCGCCGAGCGCGACCGGTTCGCCGCCGTCGGGGAGCACCCAGCAGCTGCCCCCGAGGACGACGTGGAAGCCGGCCCCTTCGTACGGGGCGAGCCGCGCGCACCAGCGTCCCGCGACCCGCACCCGGTCGGAGGACGGCCGCCCGACGCGTACGGCCGAGATCGCGTCGCTCACCACATCCATGGCGGGGAGCGTATCGCTGACGTGAGCCTCTCGCGCATTCAGGAGAGTGGATCAGGCATTGAGACGCTCACCCGCGCCTCCCTACTGTCGATCGCATGACGAACGAGAGCGCACAGAGCATCGTCCTGGGGGACGTCGAGATCGTCCGGGTCGTCGAGTGGCAGGGGCCGTTCGGGCCCGCCCGCACCATCGTTCCGGACGCCGGGGCCGAGGTGTGGAAGGACAACGAGGAGTGGCTGGCGCCGGACCACTGGGCGCCGGACGGCGACAGCGCGGTGATGGCGCTGCAGACCTGGGTGCTGCGCAGCGGCGGGCGGACCGTCCTGGTCGACACGGGGGTGGGCGACGGGCGGGAGCGGCCCCATCTGCCGCACTTCCACCGGCGGCAGGACGGTCTCCTCGGCCGGCTGGAGCGGGCCGGCGTCCGGCCCGAGGACGTCGACGTCGTCGTGAACACGCATCTGCACGCCGACCACGTCGGCTGGAACACGTACGCAGCGGGAGGGGAGTGGGCCCCGACCTTTCCGAACGCCCGGTACCTGCTCCCGGCCGCCGACGACTTCCACTTCGGTCCGGCGAACGCGTACGGCGGCGGTGTCCAGGAGGACGACCGGCTGATCTACGAGGACAGTGTGGCGCCCGTGCACCGCGCGGGGCTCGTCACGCTCTGGGACGGCTCCCACCGCATCGACGAGAACCTCGTCCTGGAGTCCGCGCCCGGCCACACGCCCGGCTCCGCCGTGCTGCGGCTCGCCTCCGGGAGCGACCGGGCGGTCTTCGTCGGCGACCTCCTCCACAGCCCCGTGCAGATCCTCGACCCGGCGCGCGCGAGCTGCTTCTGCCTGGACGCGGCCGGGGCGGCGGCCAGTCGCCGCCGGATCCTCGAACGGGCCGCCGACGCGCGGGAACTGGTCGTCCCCGCGCACTTCGGCGGGGCGGGCGCCGCCGAGGTGCGCAGGGAGGGGACGGGGTTCGCGGTGGCCGCGTGGGCGGCCTACGGGAGCGGATGAGTCAGGCGCCGACGGGGGAGGACTCGACGTCCTTGGCCGCGCCGGCGACGACCCCGGCCTCGACGGGCTCGTCCGCGAGGGCCTTCCGCAGCCGCGTGAAGTACCCGACCGCCGCGACGACGCCGATCGCGGCCGTCGCCGCCCACAGCACATCGGGTCCCGGACCGCCGACGATCGCGCCCGCGCCGATCGGGGCGACGAAACCGGCGACGGCCCAGGACATGCCCATCACGCCCTGGTAGCGGCCCCGGGCGTGCTCGGGGGCGAGGCGGGCGGTGGCGGCGGCGTTCGTCGGGACGTGGATCATCTCGCCGACCGTCCAGACCACCACGGTCGCGGCGAAGGCGACGGGGGACCCGGCGAGGGCGGTGGCGCCGGTGCCGAGGGCGAAGAGGAGCGCGGAGAGGGTCAGCAGGACGACCGGGGAGCGCTTGTCGGTCAGCTTGTTGACGAGCAGCTGGAAGCCGACGATCACGATGCCGTTGACGGCGATGACGACGCCGTACGAGGAGGGGGAGAGGCCCTGGTTCGCCATGGTGAGCGGCAGGCCGATCCAGGGGGCGGTGAAGACGAGGCAGACGAGCAGGTTGAGCAGGACGAGCGTGCGGAAGGGCGCGTCGCGCAGCACGGTGAGCATGCTGACCTTCTCCTCGACGACCGGCGCGCCCTGCTGGTCGACGGCCGCCTCGGGGCGGGTCTCGGGGAGCCGGAGGAAGACGATGACGGCGCACAGGGTGGTCGCGACGGCGTCGACGACGAAGAGGGTGCGGTAGCCGAGGAAGGCCGCGGCGCCGCCGCCGATGGAGGCGATGGCGAAGCCGAGGTTGAGGGCCCAGTAGTTGAGGGCGTACGCCCGGCGCACCTCGTGGGCGGGGACCATGTCGGCGATGGTCGCGTTGATGGAGGGACGGACGGCCTGCATGGCGACGCCCATGAGGAGGACGACGGCGGCGATGGCCCAGGCGCTGGTGACGACGGCGAGGGCGGCGGCGCAGGCGGCGGCCGCGAGGTGCATGGTGACCATGGTGGGACGGCGGCCCCAGCGGTCGGTGAGCGCGCCGCCGAGCGGGGATCCCGCCACACCGCCGAGGCCGTGCAGGGCGACGACGAGTCCGGCGAACCAGGCGGAGTGCCCGAGCTCGACGGTCAGGTAGAGGGAGAGGAAGGTCAGGACGAAGGCGCCGGTCCGGTTGACCAGGGTGGACAGCCAGAGCCACCAGAAGCCCTGGGGGAGGCCGGAGACCGTCGCTCGGGCTGATCGTCTGAGCGAATCGATGGACATGTGAGGCGGCCCCCTGCTGTACGTAAGCCCTGCTTCCGGCTCTCGTAACTTACGCATCTCATACGTCGGACGCCAGCGAATTGACGACGCGCGTCAATCGTCAGCGGTCTATTAGGCTCGTACGCATGGCCGACGCACCGTACAAGCTGATCCTCCTCCGCCACGGCGAGAGCGAGTGGAACGAGAAGAACCTGTTCACCGGATGGGTGGACGTGAACCTCACCGCGAAGGGCGAGAAGGAGGCGACGCGCGGCGGCGAGCTGCTCAAGGACGCCGGCCTGCTGCCCGACGTGCTGCACACCTCCCTCCAGAAGCGCGCCATCCGCACGGCGCAGCTCGCGCTGGAGTCCGCGGACCGCCACTGGATCCCGGTCAACCGCTCGTGGCGCCTCAACGAGCGCCACTACGGCGCCCTGCAGGGCAAGGACAAGGCCCAGACGCTCGCCGAGTTCGGCGAGGAGCAGTTCATGCTGTGGCGCCGCTCGTACGACACCCCGCCGCCGGCCCTGTCGGACGACAGCGAGTACTCGCAGGCCCACGACGCCCGCTACCAGACGATCCCGCCGGAGCTGCGCCCGCAGACCGAGTGCCTCAAGGACGTCGTCGAGCGGATGCTCCCGTACTGGTACGACAACATCGTCCCGGACCTGCTCGCCGGCCGCACGGTCCTGGTCGCCGCCCACGGCAACAGCCTCCGCGCGCTGGTGAAGCACCTGGACGGCATCTCGGACGCGGACATCGCGGGCCTGAACATCCCGACCGGCATCCCGCTCTCCTACGAGCTGGACGAGAACTTCAAGCCCCTCAACCCGGGCGGCACGTACCTCGACCCGGAGGCCGCCGCGGCGGCCATCGAGGCGGTCAAGAACCAGGGCAAGAAGTAACTCTTACCCACGAAAGAGCCCCCTACCTGCGGTTTCTCCGCCGGGAGGGGGCTTCTTCGTGAGCTGGGGCCGTGTGTGGGCCGTCAGGGGGACGGAGCCGTGTGCTCCCCGGGCTCTGGCTCCGCCCGCCACTCCGCTTCGGCATCGGCACTCCGGAGCATCGAGACGGCGGACCGGGCCTCGTAGTCGCCCAGTCCTTCGAGGATGGTGACGGGGGCTTGCCGAGCCAGGTCCCGGCAGCGCCACAAGCTCAGTCCGGTCAGCTTGCGCAACGCCAGGATCACGTCCGTCTCGCGCGGCCCGCAGTCGACGAGCACCACTTCGTGGGACGGGTCGTCGCAGAGCAGCGTGTAGTACTCGACGGACTCGCCGTCGGTCATCGCGCCCTCCCTTCCTCAGCGACCAGGAGCGTAGGCGCCCTCGAAGACGGCAGCCATGGCTTTTCGGGTGCGCTCCCGGCTGCTCGGCATGAGATGGGCGTACACCCTCAGCGTCAGACCGGGGTCGGAGTGGCCCAGGTAATCCGCCAGAGCCTTGATGTTCTCCCCGGCGTCCAGCAGCACCGACGCGTAGAAGTGCCGCAGCGCGTGCATCCCATGCTCACGCGCGGAGGCGTAGTTCTGCTGCCCCTTCTCCCGCTCAGGGATGATGCCGGCCGCGGCGAGCGCGGGCTTCCACTGGTCGGTGTTGAACATGCTCCGCCAGACGTGGTTGCCCAGGGGAGCGGTGAAGATCAGCTGCTTGGTCACGTACTGCCCGCGCTGGGTCATCCACGGCAGCGTGATGTCGACGGGCGGGAACTTCGCCAGGTGCGCGCGGAGCGCATCGGCGACGGGCCCGGGCAGAGGTACGTCCCGGAGCTTGCCGCCCTTTGGCGGGGCGAACACCGGCTTGCTGCGACTGAGCTTGAGCTGCTGGACGACGTGCACGGTGTTCGTCGTGAAGTCGATCGAGTCGGCGGTCAGACCCAGGATCTCGCCCTGGCGGAGTCCGCACCCGGCACCGACGTCGACCATGGCCTGGTACCGGTCGGGCAGGGCAGCGCGGACTGCGAAGACGCGGTCAGCGGTCCACGGAACCACTCGTTTGGTCTCGACGGCCGGCGCCTTCACCGAGCGGGCGGAGCACGGGTTCTTCGGAAGGTGGCCGTCGTCCACCGCCGCATTCAGCACGGTGCGGACATTGGAGTAGATGACCCGCGCGTACGACCCGACCACTCCGGCCGCCGTCAGATCCGCGACCCAGTCCCGGATGTGCTCGGGCTTGAAGGATCCGAGCGGCCTGGAGCCTATGTAGGGGAAGGCGTGAAGGCGTAGCTGCGACTCCATCGAGAAGCCCGTGTTCGGGTCGGCCTGATGGTTCCGGAGCCACTTCTCGCCGTACTGCTGGAAGGTGATCCGGCTCGCGCGGGGATCGATGTACTGCCCCCGGGACATGTCCGCCTCGACCTGGGCGAGCCACTGATCGGCGAGGCGCTTCTGTCGGTCGGGGAAGCTCTTCGACTTCTCGGTCCCGTCGGGGCCGACGTACCGGGCCCGGTACCGCATACCGGTGCCGTGACGCTCGCTCTTCACCCGGCGGGGCTTCCCGTCGGAACCGGTCTCCGTCTTGAACCACCGGTCCTGGATGTGCCCGGCCATCAGGCTGCACTCTCCTGATCCATCAGCGAGCCCACCCACGTACGGACGTCCTCCGGGTCGTACCGAAGGTGGACACCGACACGGAAGCCGCGAGGGCCGGTGCGCTTGCGGCGCCACTGGTAGACGGTCTCCAGCGGGACGCCCAGGAGGTCCGCGAGGTCGGTCGGCGTGAGGTATCGCTCGGGCAGAGCGCGGGCCATGGTCACCACTCCCCATTGGTGTCGTCGGCGTCGAGTTCGGTTCTGATCTCGCGGGCGTGTTCGCGGTTGTGCTGGAGGTCGCGGCGGATGTTGGCGGCGAGCCAGGACTCCCCGGGGGTGGCGCCGTGGCCGGCGTAGGCCCAGTGGGCGACGACGAGGAGGGTCGACTCGGGGTGCTCGTCGGGGTCGGGCAGGCCCAGGGCGGTGCGCTGCTGGGCGGCGCGGTAGTCGGCGCGGACCTGGCGCAGGGCGCCGAGGGTGGTGGAGTAGGCGCGGGATTTGGTGGAGAAGTGGCCGCGGAAGCCGAGCATGTGCGCCCAGGAGCGGAGGCGCCGGTCCGGGTAGGCCGCATCCAGGTCCATGCAGGCTTCGATGAGCCGCCGGGGGTGGTTGGGGACGTCGAGGAGGATCAGGGCTTCCTTGTTGCCGACCGGGCGGTCGACGGTGCCGGTGGTCTCGGCGGCCTTGGTGGCGTACTTGGCGACGTAGGCGGCGACGGCCTGTTCGGTGAGCTCTTCGCCGTGGCCGAAGGCGCCGATGGGCTGGACGTCGAGCTGGGTGCCCCAGGTGAGCGTGAGGTCCTGGCCGACGCCGTAGGCCGGGGCGGCGGGGACGACGACGCGGACGCGGGCGGCGGCGGCGCGGATGGCGTCGGTGAGCAGGTCGAGGGTGGCCCAGGCTGGGGGTGGGGTGTGCGGTCCGCCGGGGCCATCGAAGCGGATGACGGCGTGAAAGTGGACGGCGCCGCGCTTTTGGTACTCGGCGACCTTGCCGAAGGAGACCCGGGACTGTTCGCGGGCGGCTTTCTGCGTGAGGCCGGCGCGGGCGGCGATCTCCCGGCGCAGGTAGATCGTGAAGTAGCGCCACAGCTCGGAGGCGTGGTTGTTCCACAGCACCGCGCCCGCGTAGTCGTACGCGGCCGGGTCCAGCGGGGTGCCCAGCTCCGGGGCGTCCTCGGCATGCCGGGTACCGCAGCGGCAGGGCCGGGTGCTGGGCCGGTTGTGCACCGGGCCGAAGGACGGGGCGGTCAGCGTCGCGAAGACCCGGGGGTGGTCCCGGATGGTCTCCGGGGTGCCCTTGTCGGGTGCGCCGGTGAGGCCGGCGCGGATCAGGTGGTAGGTGTCGCCCGCGTAGGTCCAGGCGCAGGCCGGGCAGCGGGAGGCGCGCCGGTTGCCGCAGGCGACGCGCAGGACGCCGCCGGGTTCGGCGTCGGTGTTGTAGGCGTGGAGGACGGTGCGGGTGGCGGGGTCGAGGGTTTTGGTGGCGCCGGTGAGGCGGATGGGGGCGGTGCAGCCGCCGGTGCGGCGGAGTTGTTCGGTGAGGCGGTCGAAGCCGGGGGACCCGGCCAGCCGGAGCAGGTCGCTCAGGGTGGCCGGGTCCAGGCCCGCCGCGGTGAGGGCGGCGTGGGTCAACGCGGTCACTTCCCCGCGCGGACGAGGGAGGCCGGGGCGGTGCGGCCCAGGCCCCGGCAGCTGGGGCAGTTCACGCGGATCGTGTCCCGGGCGCCGTCGATGGTCCGGAGGCCGGTGGTGATGGTGGCGGTGGCGAAGCCGTCGCAGTCGCGGCACACGCGCGCGGTCGGGGTGGTCTGGGACATGATGAGTACTCCCTTTCGGGTCCGTGGATCTGGAATGGGGTTGAAGGCGCCCGGGGCGGCGGAAGTTTGGCGACCGAGGCCGCTCCGGGGGCCGCTCAGTGTGTGTTGCGCCTGCCGTGGCCCTTGGCCGCGTACATCGCCGCGTCGGCGGCCGAGAGGGCGTCGGTGAGGGTGGGGACCGGCAGGTGGCCGGGGTAGCAGCAGCCGACCGACGCGGAGACCGCAAGGACGTGGCCCTGGTGGGTGACCGGGCTGTCCAGGGCGGACCAGAGGGCGAGGAGGCCGGCGGTGCGGTCGGGGTGGGCGACGATGGCGGCGAACTCGTCCCCGCCGAGCCGGGCGGCGATCCCGTGACTCCCGCACCAGTCGGTGAGCCGTTGGGCGGTGGCGGTGAGGACCGTGTCCCCGGCGGCGTGGCCGTGGGTGTCGTTGACGGCCTTGAAGTCGTCCAGGTCGACCAGGAGCACGAGCGCGCCGGGGTGTTTGGCGATGAGGCGTTCGGCGCGGGCGGTCCATCCGGTCCGGGTGTGCAGGCCGGTCAGCGGGTCGCGGCGGGCGGTGGCCAGGCGGCGCTGGAGCAGGCCGCCGTGCAGGGCCCAGCCCAGGGCCGGTAAGCCCGCGGTCGCCATGGTGTACGCGTCCATCGGGGTCACCGGCCCTTCTGCATGTCGCGGACGAGGAGGCGCAGGACGACGGCGATCAGGGCGACGGAGACGCCGGTGATGGCGACGGCGAGGAGCATCGAGACCAGGACGGCGCCGACGACCAGGACCACGGCGCCACCGCCGGCGGCGAGGGCGAGCGCGCTGCCCGGGGTGAGCTGGATGGAGGTGCGGACCGGGGCGACCGGCACCGGGACGGGCGCCGGGGCGGTCGGCTCGATGTCGGCGGCGACGGCCGGCTGGACGGGCGGGGTGACGAGGCCGGTCGGGAGCGGGTTGACCGGGATGCGCGGCTGGAGCATGACGGGTCTCTCCCTACTTGATCGTGGTGTCGATGAGCGGGGCGAAGAGGCTGTCGGCGAGGAGGTAGCCGCCGAGGAGGATCACGGCGACGAGCCACCAGGGCGGGCGGATGAGCTTGATGCCGAGGCCGCCGACGACGATCAGGGCGAGCCAGAGCGGGACGTCCACGAGACGGACTCCTTCGGATTCAGCGAGGCTGGCAGCGGTGGGTGCGGGCGGCGAGCTCGGCGGCGGCGCGGGTGTGGTAGTCGGCGGAAAAGTCGCAGCCGGGGGCCGTGCACACGGCGGTGTGCTTGGTCCGGCCCCGGCCGTCGTAGTGGTCGCCGACCTGCACCGGGCCGATGCGGATCACGTGGTGGAAGCGGTTCGGACGCACGGGTCTTGCTCCTTCCGGATCAGGCGAGCTGGAGGGCGATGGAGTCCGCGAGCGCGGCGGGCATGCCGTGCCGGGTGCGGAGGGTCTCCGCGTCGATCGGGGCACCGGTCTGGGCCCGGTGGGCGTCCGCGATCTTCTGGGCATGAGCCAGCAGCGCGGGCGGAACCGGGACGGCGGGCGCCGAGGGAGCAGGCTCCGGCCGTTCTTCCTGCGGGGTGGGCTCCGGCGGGATCTCCACCGGGGCGGGTTCGGCCGGCGGGAGTTCGGGCGCCGGTTCCGGGGTCCGCTCGACGACGAGGACGTCCGCAGGTTCGGGGTCCGGGCCGGGGTGGGGTGCGTGGGCGAGGAGGGTGCCGCCGAGGAAGGCCAGGGCGGGCCACCCGGCGACGAGGATGCGCAGCCAGGCCGGGACGTCGCTCATGTCGAGCAGTCCGGCGGTGGCGACGTTGGCGCCGAGCGACGCGATCAGGGCGATGGCGAACCACAGCCACGCGTCACGGTTGGCGGTGTCGGTGCGCATCCGGCGCCAGGCGGCGACCAGGAGCAGGTCGACGGAGACCGGGTAGGCCCACGCCTTCCAGCCGTCCTGACCGGCCGCGGCCGCCAGGTCGTGCAGGTGGGCGAAGGACAGGGCCCCGGCGATGACGGCCTGAACGAGGACGGCGTCGGGGCGGAGGGTGCGGAACACGAGGGTTCACCTCCTTTCGGGCATGGGTGGGGTAGGGACCTGGCGTGAGACGGCACGCCGACCGAGGGGGAGAGAGGGGCTACGCGGTGGCCGGGCTCGGCTTCACCAGCGGCACGGACTCCGGAGCGGCACTACTGGCCGGGGCGGCCGGGCGCCAGGCGGCGACGGCGGCCAGGTCGGGGGTGAGGTGCGCGTGCGCGGCGCAGATCGCGGCAGCCTCCGCCGCGCTCAACTCGGGCGTACGGATGCGGGACCAGCCGCCGGAGGTGTCCCCGGCGATCGCGACACCGGGCCGGTCCGGCGGGATGGTCAGCACCGTGACCACCGCGTCGGGGGCGATGTCGCCGACGCCCATCTCGGCGGTCTGCTTGTCGTTGACCCGGTGCACGGTGCGGCCGGTGAGCTGGGCGCGCAGGGCGGTGGCGCCCTTGCCGAGGTCGGAGCCGAAGCGCTGTCCGCAGACCTCCAGGAAGATGCCAGCGGCGCGGGCCATCTGCCCGAGGCGGATGAGCTGGGTGACCATCCGGTCCCGGCGTTCCTCGTCCTTCTTCGTCGCGACGAGGAAGAGCTCGGCGACCTCGTCGACCAGGACCACGACCGGCACCGGGCGGACATGCTCCGGGAGGGCCCAGATGTCGGCCACGCCGTGGGCGCTGAGCAGGTCGAAGCGGTCTTCCATCTCCCCGACCAGCCCGTCCAGCAGCCCGTCGGCCTCCTCCGGGGTGATGGCCAGGGCGGACAGGCGGGGCGCGTAGCCGCGGTGCTCGACGCCGCGCTTGCAGTCGATGCCGACCAGGGCCACCGGCAGGCGGGCCAGCCCGGCGATCAGATTGCGCTGGTACATCGACTTGCCCGACTGGTTCGCGCCGAGGGTCAGCGCGTGCGGGACCTTGAGGTAGTCCCGGACGAACGTTGTCCCGTCCTCCCGCAGCGCGACCGGCACCGTCATCGGCCCGGACAGCTGCTGGCGGGGCATCCGGACCTTCCGCAGGACGTCGTACCCGGTCATCCGCAGCTCCACGAACCCCGGCTTGGTCTCGACGACGGTGACGGAGTGGACGCCCCAGGCGTGCCGCAGCCGCTCCGAGGCCGCCATCACATCAGCCGGTTCGAGTCCGGCCGGAAGCCGCAGCGTGACCCGCAGGCCGGTCGAGGTGCCCCGGAAGCGGCGGACCTTCGGCGGCACCGGCTGGACGTCAGGGCGGCGGGCGAGGCTGCGGACGAGGAAGGCGCGGAAGCGGGACGGCTGCACCGTCAGCCCGCACACGTCCATCGTGGAGCGGTAGGTGACCGCGAACCGCGTCGTCGCCACCGGCAGACCCACCAGCGACCAGAACACCCGCGGCGCGCGGACCTTCGCGTAGCCGAGGCCGCCGGCGGTTCCGGCGAGCGGGAGGCCGACCTCCCATAAGGTCGCGAGGTCGGTCATGGTCAGGCCCCCATCGGGGTCACCGCGACGGCGCGGAACGAGATGCCGTGCCGGGTCTGGCCGTTGAACGTGTTCTCCCAGTCCCGGGCCTTGAGGCCGATGACCGTCACCGGCATGCCCGGCGTCAGGTTCTCCGGGAGGCCGGTCTCCGGGATGGTGACCTGGTAGAGGTTGCCCTCTCCCTCGTCCGAGATGAGGAGGCCGACGGTGGAGAGGCCGGCGCCGGTCTCCCGGTCCATGGCGCGCTCGCCGGTCTGCTTGCTCACGAGCTTCGGCGTGGGAGCGGTCGCGACGAACACGACGGCGGTCGAAAGGTCGATCTTGAAGGACGGCATGTCCACTCTCCCGGTAAGGGGGGCTTAACAGCCCGAGCGTCGGATCCCCCGTGCTGCTAAGGGGGGGTTAGCACCCAAGATGCATGCGACTGGTGCGAGGTGTCAAGCCCCCCTTACCATGTGGGTATGAAGTCAGCCCTATGTCCGGTTCCGCGAGGTGTTCGCCGTGATTGAAGAAGTGCGGCGGGTCGCCGCCATGCAAGATCACGCGCTCCGCGTGAAGGCCGCCGTAGAGCTGATGGGGGACCTGCAAGCCGCCGTCGTCGAGACCTCTCGCATGCGCAAGGAGAGCATCGCCTGGCTTCGCGACCATGGGCACTCCATGGCGGACGTCGCCAAGATGATGGGCGTCAGCCGGGCGCGCGTGGCGCAGCTCCGCGATGCCGGCCCTCCGCCGGAGCGTGCGTTCCTCGGTACCGAGCACGCCCAGGTGCTCGTACCCATGCGGCCGGGCGAGCGGGATTACGTGGCGCTCGAAGACAGCTCCACGGGGCAGAAGCTGTTGGCGTTGGCGCATCGGCTTCAACTCGACGGAGACCTCGGCTACATCCCGACCTCGGGCGAAATCGACCTCAACCGGGATGACCTCATGGTCGTCTGCGGACCGAAGACGTCGCCCGTCACCGCCGAGGCTCTGGGCAAGGATCCGCAGCTGGCCTTCGACACCCTGCCTGATGGGCGCTGGGCCCTGACTGAGCGGGACGGCGGCACCGTACACACCTCTCCCACCGATGATCCTGAGACCCCTTCCCCGACGGACATTGCGTATCTCGGCAGACTGCCGAGGCCTGACGGGCAGGGCACCTTCCTGCTCATCGCTGGCGTCCACGCGGTCGGTTCGCTGGGAGTGGCCCACTTCCTCTCCGAGAACGTCGCCGACCTGTACAAGCAGGTAGGCACGGCCCCGTTCTCCATGGTGATCGCAGCGGACTACGACCCGAGCACGAAGGCGATCAGCAGTAGCCGCGCACTGAGCAACGTCCTGATTCACGAGACCGTCTGACGTGCGCGTCGACGTCGCCAGCTACTCCCGTCCTCAGGGTCCGAACGAGGACTTCGCGCTCTTTGACTCCACCGCGGCCGTGGTCTTGGACGGCGCCGGTATGGCACCGGGCATGAATTCGGGGTGCCGGCATGGAGTCGCCTGGTACGTGGAGCAGCTGGGTACTCGCCTGCACGTGGAGGCTGCCCGGAGAGACGCGCCCCTGACGATCTGCCTGGCGACGGCCATCGAGTCGACGGCAAGCCTGCACCGGGACACCTGTGTGGTCGATGCTCCGCTGTCCCCTTCCGCGACAGTGGCCATGGCCCGGGTGCGGGGCGACAGCTTCGAGTGGCTCGTCCTGGGAGACTGCACGGTCCTCATCCAGAGAGACGACGTAGTGACAGCCACAACGGACGACCGTCTTGCCCAGGTGGCACCACATGCCCGAGAGGTCCTCGCCAGGGCAGTCCCGGGGTCGCCAGAGCGGCAGCGAGCCCATGAGGCCCTGGTCCAGGAAGAGCGCAGCCAGCGCAACGTGCGGGGCGGGTACTGGGTGGCAGCAGCCGACCCGACAGCAGCAAGCCATGCACTCACCGGCTCGGAGATCGCATCCCGGGTCCAGGGCGTGGCCCTGCTGACCGACGGCGCTGGACGACTTGTGACGACGTTCCGCTCGACCGACTGGCAGGGCTACATGACCTTGCTCAGCCACGGCGGCCCCGAAGAGATACTCCGACTGGTCCGCGAAGCGGAAGCATCCGACTCCGACCTCAGCCGATGGCCGCGAAGCAAACAGCATGACGACGCCACGATCGCGTACATCCGCCCATAGGGGCCCTGGAGTTGTTACAGATTTCTCTACCTCATCAAGGCACCCGCCGCGCACGGCGCGGCGCGCGCGGCCCGTCGCCCGGGCCTGCGCTCCTGTCTGCGCCCCGCTCCAGCCCGGGCGCCGTCCGCACGCCTGACGGCTCGGGTTGATGGGTGCCGAACCCACGAGGTGGCCGAGTCAGTACGCGAGTGCGGCTCAGGACGATGCCTCCGGCGGGGGCGCTCAGGCTCCGGGATGGCGGGGACTCCGTGGGCGGGTGCCGGCTGGTGGGTGTGGCGGTGGGGACTCCCATCCCGTCTGCCGTCGACCCAGGCAGAGCCGAGCAGACACGGCACCGGGCGTCCAGGTCGTTCGTCCAGTGGGGCGCTCCACCTGGACGCCCGGCACCGCGCCTGCTCCACGGTGTGTGGGTCGACGGCAGACGGGATGGGAGCGGGGCGGGTTGTATTGCAGGCCGGGCGCGACCTGCACTGTTCTCTCAAACCCCCAGAACAAGTTCATATGACTGACTGTCGTGCCGCAAAATATGCTCCGCCCGAGGTGGCTATGCCGACGTGCGTCATAGGGCGTCACGTACGACACGGCGAGCATCTCCCGTAACCCTCCTCAGCGCGATGTCATAGGCCCAGGCATAGGTGGATGCCTTCTTGTCGATAGAGAAGTGTCGCCCTGTTGCTGTGTCTAGGACGCGATGAAACTCGTCCATCAGCTCTGGCCAAGCCGCCGAACTGAGATCGCTGTCCGTCCAGCCGTAGAGAGACTTCAACTCCTCCTTCACGGCAGAGAAGAAAGGCAAAGGCTCGCGAGGCTCCTTTCCGATCTGCACGTTATGTTTCCGCAGGAATTCCTTCGCCTCCTCGGGTGCATCTACCCACTTGTCCGGACTGTCTCTGAGTTCCGCATAATCAATCCAGGCCCAGAAACTCTCCGCGTCAGCCACGTCTGGAGCCTCGGCATGGTGATCTCGGCATAGCAGTGCAAAGTTTCTGACATCCATTGAACCCCCGAGCGAAGTCGGAACAACGTGCGCCCGCTCAACTGGCTTACGCCAGCACACCAGGCAGGAGGCTTCGTCCATGCCTAGATATTCGGCAATGGCGCGTACAGTTGGCGCAGTTTTTCTGTCGGCTGGCCGATTCTCGCGAGGCTGGATGACCAAAGAGTCGGTGTCGTATCCGTACTTGCTTCCGTCGTCTGGGTGATGTATCTGCAAGACGTCGGGAATGTCGTTACGTTGCTTTCGCGGGTTCCGTACACCGTAAAGAGGAGTGTGGATTTCGGTGAGGTAGTCCCCTAGGAAGCCAAGTGCAAAATCTTGCATCAATTCAAAAGCGTCGTGATCGTATCCGCCAGCCTCGTTCTTGTGACCCTGAATGTCGATGTAAAGAAAGCGCGGGGTGCCTGGGGAATTCTTCTCGGCCTGCTTGATGCACTCGAAAATTCGAAGAGCAGTCCGCTCGAAATTCTCGTACACTTTCATGTCATGGTAGATGGCGACGCCTTTTTGTGCCTTCTTTTTCCGAGTTTGCTGCCGCGTCTTCTTCGTCACGACTCCCCCTGAGGTCACTGTCTGGATACGGCACGGGGAGCATGGCAGACCGCACTGACATCCAGCAGCCGAGGTAGCTGAAGTTGCACCTACTGTGCTAGGCCTCACGAGGTAGGGGAGCCCTGAGCAGTTGGGCCAGCAAGCCTCGCTCGAAGCGCACGTATAGCCGCCTGACTATGCCGGCGTGGAGTGCTGGACGGGTTCGGAAGCTCGCGCATCACCATGAACGACAGCGGTACTGCCACCTTGGCAACTGTCCCCCATGGCCACCTCCCAGGGCGCCATGGTGACTGATGTGACCAGTTGACGGGATCGGTTGCAGCTACGAATCAGAAGGCCCCTGACATCCATGACTGACATCAACGACGCCGTACGAGGGCGTACACGAGCGTCCTCGTACCGCAGTCGTGTCGACGGGCAGGATGGTCGCCGTTGGCTTCTGATCGAACTCCTAAAGAGGTGTTCTCACCTGTTGTGCGCCCCAATGCCCCCGCGGACAGGCGTCATGCGCCCGCATGCGCCTTCCGCAGAGCCAGGAGCGCTCGACACACTCTGCTGGTCTGTCCGTCTGATGGCACCAGGGGGAGTAGTGGCTCGAACGCAGTCCAAGTGCGGAGCGCTCACGCAGAAGGGGACTCGGTGTCAGCGCCTGGCCATGATCGGAGCGTCCAGGTGTGACCGTCACCGCGGTGAGTGGTCCTCCTACGAGGTTCAGAAGCGCAAGGCGCAGAAGAAGCGGAAGTAGCCGGCCGCCGGGCCGTGTCTGGGCCGTGGAAGGGTGATCGAGGGCGGCCAACCGTGACAGGTCATGACCGCTGAGCCGCAGGTCAGGGACCAACAGCCCGATACCGCCCCAGGTCGGATCAAGAACCAGGGCAAGAAGAAGTAAGAATAGTGATCATGCCCCTGACCTGCGTACACGGCGCAGATCGGGGGCATTTTCTCTCTCTGGGCCCACGCTGGGCCCTCAGCGCGAAGAGTCGTCCGGCCTCAGGGCCCTGCCGAGTGCCTGCCGCGCGCGGTCCCGGCTGCTCGGCATCAGGTGGGCATAGACCTTCAGCGTGAGCCCCGGGTCGGAGTGGCCCAGGTACTCGCTGACGGCCTTGATGCTCTCCCCGGCGTCCAGCAGCACCGAGGCGTAGAAGTGCCTCAGGGCGTGCATGCCGTGCTCCCGCGCGGCGGCGTGCTCTCGACTCTTCGCCGCGGGGATGACGCCCACCTTCGCCAGCGCCGGCTTCCAGTGGTCCTCGTTCAGCGACGTGCGCCAGACGTGCCCGCCCAGCGGGCCGGGAAAGAGCAGTCGCTTGGTGACCGGCGGACCGCCGGCGCGCATCCAGGGCAGCGTGATCTCCACCGGCGGGAAGAACTTCATGTGTCGCGGCCGGGCAACCCCCATGGCAGCAGCCGAGTCGGAGCGCCTGGAACGGTCGGAAGCAACCCCTTCGCTGAGCTGACCCCACGCTCTCTGATTCCAGGCGGGACTTGGGGAGAGCTCCCCTCAGGGCCCGCCCATCGAGACGCTCCTGAGGGGAGGGCCGAGGGCGACGTGCTCCCGCCTGGGGCCCTGGCCGCTGCTGAACTCACCGCGGGGGAAGGCCGGATCTCCGCCCACCGAAATGGAGGCTGTTCCGCTCCGGGCCAGCGCGTAGGCTGCGTGCATCCCTCGTCGTCTAGCGGCCAAGGACACCGGTCTCCGGTTCGCCCGGAATCGGAAACCCGGGTTCGAATCCCGGCGAGGCTATCCGGAATTGAATCCCTAGAAGACCGGGAGGCCTGCACCGCTCCCGCAGGGCTGGCTCGCCCCGTACAACCTTCTGCCCTCGCGCGCGTCACACATGGGTGAGGCGCGTGGTGCGTCTGGTGTCTTCGAGGGGAAACTGAACGTGTCCTATGCCCGCGCGACCCGACGGCGGCTCTGTGCCGCCATCACCACTGTGCTTGCCGTGTCGTTCGGCACCGGTGTGGTGAGCACCCCGGCGTTTGCATCCCCCATCGGCACGGACGTGGCGGCGGTCGTGGGCCCCACGTCCGCTGAGGACGACGTCACGCTCGTCCGGCACACTGTGCCGTCCGTCATCGATCTGAGCACCAAGACATACTTCAAGATGGACTGGACGCTCACAGGGGCCGGATGGGCCACGGTAGTTCTACGCCACACGCGGACCGGGATCACGACCAAGCACCTCCTCGGCGACGCGGGCAGCCCTGGCACCTTCTACCTTTTCTGGGATGCCCACGCCACCGGCATCGGTGACGTCCCGAACGGCGACTACACCTGGACGATCACGGCCGAGACCCTCAACGGAACCCCTCTCGACTTCCAAGCCTCCGGCTCCTTCAAGCTCGTCCGCAAGAGCGCACCGCACGACTTCAACGACAACGGCTCGCTCGACATCATCCGGCGCGACGACCACGGCGGACTGTGGCGGGCCGACACCACCATTTACGCTGGCGGCACGCTGGACCAGGAGTCCCACCAGTTCATTGGCCGAGGCTGGGAGATCTACGATCAGATCGAAACGGCTGGCAACCTCGGCGGAACGGCGGTCGGCGACCTCTTGGCCCGCGACAGATCCGGCGTGCTCTGGCTGTACCAGGGCAACGGGCGAGGTGGCTTCGCCACCCGGATCAAGGTCGGCACCGGCTGGCAGATCTACGACAAGATCGCGGCGGGCAGCGATCTGACGAACGACGGTCGTGCGGACGCGATTGCCACTGACAAGTCCGGCGGGCTCTGGCTCTATCCCGGCACAGGGAATGCCAGCGCCCCCTTCACCGCCCGCAAGAAGATCGGTACGGGCTGGAGCATCTACAACGAGTTGACCGCCGTCGGCAATATCGCGGGTGGCGCGGCCGGCGACCTGGTCGCGCGCGACAAGTCCGGCGTGCTCTGGCAGTACCTGGGCAAGGGCGACGGCACATTCGCCCCGCGCATGAAGATCGGCGGCGGCTGGAACACCTACGGCTGGCTCATTGGTGCTGGCGACGTCAACAAAGACGGCCGCCCTGACCTCCTCGGCGGCATCAATGCCCGCCCGTACTCCGGTGCCAACGACTCCCTCTATCTCTACCGGACTACCGGAGACTGGCGTGCACCCTTCGCCCCCGCTCAGCAGTCCTCGGTGTACAACCCGGGTTACACGTGGGACAAGATCGCCTGACGCCTGAGGCCGGACATGGCTTAGGCAGACGAATGCGAGGGCGTGAATTCGACATGGCGAAGTGGCCTTCAGGTGCCCTTAGAGCGTGAACGGGGGGCGCCGCGCGGCGCGTCCCCAGAGGCGGCATTGCCGCTGAACAACAAGAGGAGCACGCCGGCGCGGGGGGCGTGCTCCTCTTGCTTGTGCCAGCTCGACTTCTCAGGTGCCCGTTTGAGGCGGCTCCGCCATCCTGCGTCGGACGATGTAGCACATCCAAGAAAGTTCCCATATCGCCCATATGGACCCGGACATAACCCGGACGTGCGCCCCTATTGTCCCTACTTTAGGGAAGTTGGGAGGGCTCGGAACCTGGACGCCGTAGGGGTTAACCCGGACGCGCCCGTCCGGGTCGCATTGAAATCTGTCCGGGTTGCCCAGCGTTGTGACCTGCGTGAACGTCTGGCCGTCCGAGTCTTGTCCGGGTCTCGGTAATGGGTTAAACCGGCACATAATGGCAGACTTGTGTGGCTGTGATCTACCTTGTGGAGGCGGGCCAACCACGCCGGACTGGGCGGGCCGTGGACTCTTCCTGGAGAGCTTTCCGCACACTGTTTTCTCCTAACTCTCTAGTGAGAGAGGGAGGAGAGGCTTTCCAAGCGCGGACGGGGACGGTGCGGACGGCCGGTCCCTGCCCCTTGGAAAGCCTTGGTTACGCCCCACCCGGCGGAGTGCGCGCTTCGGCCGGCGGGCCCGCTGGCCGCCGTCCGGGCGGGAAGAGGCCACCTCGCCGCCAATGCACTGTACTGACCGATGGAGTGGGCGGCTGGAGAGTCGTCCGCCCGAAGGGCGGTCCTTTGGTTTGGCCCGCTAGCGGGGGCGCTAACGTTAGCGGGCCGTACTGCTAGCGATAGCGACTACGGCGGGCCCTGAGCCGGGCCCTCTTTGGGCCCTCCGAGGGTGACCGCCGACGACCATCAACGACCACCAACGACCCCTCGACCGCAGGTCACTTGGGGTGCGCGCCCCTCTGACCAGGGACGGAAGACGGGCACCCCAGACCCAGGGCAAGAAGTAGCCCTGACCCACGAAAGAGCCCCCGACCCGCGGTTTCCCCGCGGGGAGGGGGCTTCTTCGTGCCACGGGGCCCGCCCGGGGGCCACGCGGCCCGTTGTCCGGTGGGTGTCGCCGGTGCGTACCAGGTGTGTGACGCCGTGGCGGCAGGTGCTGTGCCGGGGCGGGGGCGTTGCTACGTTCCGGGGAGGGGTGCGGCCGGGGGTGGCCGCCCGTGCAGAGGGGGACTTCCCGATGAACGCCGACCGACTCAGACCCGCCGTCCTCGCGCTCGCCGCCGTCGCACTGGCCGCCGTGCTCACCGGGTGCCAGGACGGTGCCGCCGCCGGTGCGGGAGCACCCACCGCGCCGGCCACGACTGCCGCGCCGGCGCCCACGACCGCCGCGCCCACCGCGCCGGCGCCCACGACCGTCGCACCGGCGCCCACCACGGTCGCGCCCACCACCGTTGCGCCCGCCCCCGCCACCACCCCGCCCGTCGTGAGGAAGCCCCTGCCCGGGGCGACCAAGAGCAAGGGGTGTGCCGAATCGGCGCCCAGTCCCGATGAGTTCGCGCTCTACCGGATCGAGGAGCTCGACGGCAGCACCGGGAAGGTGAACCTCGTCGTCCAGCACGGGGCTTGGGGATGCGCGACCGGGGACTCCGACGGCGTCCCGTTCGTCGGCACCGGCGAGGAGAGCCGCTGGGCCCTCGACCAGGCCGCGTACGTCACCGCCACCAACCCGATCGTCTCCGGGTCTGCCAACCGGCGCATCGGTGTGCAGGAGCTGATCGACTGGGTCCACGCCCACCCCGACTCGGGGCTCGTCTTCCGGTACGAGACCGGGGACGACGGCGCGATCCACCGTCTTGAGCAGGTCTTCACCCCGTAGGAGGGGACCCGTCGGCCGGACGGGTGAGGGTGAAACCTTCCGGCTGCGGTGCGTCGCTTGCGGGACGGGCACGGCGGTCAGGGGTGGGGTGACTCCGGTCGTCCTCATCCCTCATCGAAACGAGAACCCTCGTGCGTCTCCGCCACTCCGTCGCCGCCGTCTGCGGCGCCCTCGCCCTCACCACCACCCTGGCCACTCCGGCCTCCGCCGCCACCGGCGACTTCAGCTACCGCTTCGTCGGGATCAGCGGCGACCAGCAGTGGGTCACGCTGCACGACCCGGCGAGCGGTGAGTGCATCACGATCCCCGAGGCCGCCGACCCGGGCGCCTCCGAGCCCGCCTTCGCGCCGCACAACGACACGGACGAGTACGCGATGGTGTTCACGGAGCCGGACTGTTCGGGCGACTCGTGGACCCTCCGGCCCCACGGCCGCCCGGCCAGTGACCGGCTGAAGCTGCGCTCGGTGGTGTTCCTCCGGCCGTAACGGCCCCAGGACTCCTCACTCCTCGCACGCGTGGGCGCGGAAGTCCGTCACCGTCGTCGTCCGGACCTTGTCGTCGTACGTGTACGCGACCTGGTCCGGCCGCAGCTTCTTCAGGTCCGCGAGGGTGAAGGAGTGGGCGTTCGTCGACCAGGAGTTGTCCTGGGTCGCGCCGTACACCGTGTAGAGCCGACCCGGCTTCAGGGCGTGCGGGGGCGCGTCCGGGGTCAGGCCGCCGCCTCCGGCCGGCCCGGTCAGGGGCCAGGTCGTGTAGTCGGTGACCGCTTCCTTCGCGGTCCAGGAGTCCGTGTACTCCGGCTCCTTCGCGTCCTCGGCGACCTCCGCGGCCGGGTCGGCGGGCGGCGGGTCGGCCGGGTACAGCACCGCGGCGTCGATCCCGTCGTGGCAGACCAGCAGCACGCCCAGCGGCTCCCCCTCCGCGGTCACGGTGACCCCCGCGACGCCCGCGATCGGGACGGTGCATCCCGTGAGGGCGAGGAGACAGAAGGCGGTCGGGAGTACGCGGCGCGGCCAGGTCGTCATGGGCCTCATCCTCGACCGGCCCGGTAAACCTGCGCGGAGATCACGGCGAATCGTTACCGTCCTGCGTATGAGCACGTCACTCCGCCTGGAGAAGATCACCCCCGCCACCGTCGACGCCGCGCTCGCGCTGCGCGTCCACCCCCATCAGGAGCACAACGTCGCCCCCGTCGTGCGTTCCCTCGCCGAGGCGTACGCCTTCGGGGACAACGCCTGGCCGCGGCTGATCTTCGACGGCGACGAGCTCGTCGGATTCCTCATGGCGTTCCTCGACATCCAGTGGAACGTGGAGAAGGACCCCACCGACCACCGCAGCGGCCTCTGGCGCCTCAACATCTCCGCCGACGCACAGGGCAAGGGGTACGGACGCTTCGCCGTCGAGGCCGTACGTGAGGAACTGCGCCGGCGCGGCGAGCAGCGCTTCTACGTGACCTGGGAACCCGGCGAGGACGGCCCCGGCGCCTTCTACGACAAGCTCGGCTTCCGCCCCACCGGCGAGACCAGCGGCGGTCAGACCGTCGGCGTGCTCGACGTCTAGGCGCGGCAGGGAGTGGGGGCGGCAGGGGGGTGGGGGCGCGGCCCGCGTCCCCACCCCCCGCTCACTCACGCACCGCTCAGCCCGAGCAGCCCCCGCACTGGCACGGGGCGCCCGACTGGCAGCCGCAGCCGCAGCCCGAGCCGCAGCCGCAGGCGCCGAGCACGGGCAGGAACACCGCCTCGCGCGGCGCCTCCGCCCCGGATTCCGTCGTCATGGGGGATTCGGCCATGGGGGTCCCTCCCTTTCGAGGCGAGCTTCGCCTCCCCCCATTGCATGCCCACTCGGACCGGCGCATCAACGGCGCATCGGCGCCCGTGCGCCTACGCGCCCTCCACCGGCGCGTCCGCGGCCTGCAGCTCGTCCGCGTGCTCACCCGTCACCAGGTACACGACGCGCTTCGCCACCGACACCGCGTGGTCCGCGAACCGCTCGTAGTACCGGCCGAGCAGCGTCACGTCGACGGCCGTCTCGATGCCGTGCTTCCAGCGGTCGTCCATCAGGTGCTGGAAGAGCGTCCGGTGCAGCAGGTCCATCTCGTCGTCGTCCTGCTCCAGCTGGAGCGCCAGGTCGACGTCCTTCGTGATGATGACCTCCGCCGCCTTCGCCATCAGGCGCTGCGCCAGCTGGCCCATCTCCAGGATGGTCGCGTGCAGGTCCCGCGGGACCGCCGTGTCCGGGAACCGCAGCCGCGCCAGCTTCGCCACGTGCTGCGCCAGGTCGCCGGAGCGCTCCAGGTCGGCGCTCATCCGCAGCGAGGTCACCACGATCCGCAGGTCCGTCGCCACCGGCTGCTGGCGGGCGAGCAGCGCTATCGCCCGCGCCTCCAGGTCGTGCTGGAGGTCGTCGACCTTCTGGTCCGCCGCGATCACGCTCTCCGCGAGCTTGAGATCCGCGTCGAGCATCGCCGTCGTGGCGCGCCCGATCGCCGACCCGACCAGCCGGGCCATCTCGACCAGGCTCTCGCCGATCGAGTCCAGTTCCTCGTGGTACGCGTCCCGCATGGTGTCCCTCTCTACGCAAAGCTCCGGGGTCCGGGTGGGGCTTCGGACCCCCACGCTCCCACGTTCGGCCCCCTGTGCGTCCGGTTCCACCCCCTGATGTGAACCGGCACTTTCCCCCAGGTGAACTCTGGGCGACACGCGCCACCCGGGCCGCCAGGGCAAATGAACCACCCACGTCTCCAGGGTGAACTCTGGGCGACGACTGTTCGAGGAGCCACTCGGACGGCTGGGAGAGTGTCCGTGACCCCGCATAACCTTGGAGCCATGGACGTGAACGCGGCGGTCGCCGCATTGGCAGCGATCGCCGGAGTGTGCACCGGCGTGATCGCCATGCTGGCGTTCCGCTGGAGCGAACGCGACCAGGCGCGACCCACCCGTACCTCTCTGCACACCGACGCCGTGCTCCCGCCCGGCGTCGACACCGTGCTGTCCGTGCTGCGCTCCTCCGCGGTCGTTCTCGACGAGAGCGACTCCGTGGTGAAGGCCAGCTCGGCGGCGTACGCGCTCGGCCTGGTCCGCGGCGGCAAACTGGCCGTCGAACCCATGCTCAACATGGCCCGCGACACCCGTCGCGACGGGGAGATACGGCAGGTCGAGCTGGACCTGGCCCGGCGCGGCACCGGACGCGGCGAGGCCCTCGCCGTCTCCGCCCGGGTCGCCCCGCTGGGCTCGCGGCTCGTGCTGCTCCTGGTAGAGGACCTCACCGAGGCCCGCCGTATCGAAGCGGTACGGCGCGACTTCGTCGCCAACGTGAGCCATGAGCTCAAGACCCCGACGGGCGCGCTCTCCCTGCTCTCCGAGGCGGTCATGGACGCCTCGGACGACCCCGAGGCGGTCACCCGCTTCGCCGGCCGGATGCAGATCGAGGCGACCCGCCTCACCAACCTCGTACAGGAGCTCATCGACCTCTCCCGCGTCCAGAACGACGACCCGCTGGAGGACTCCGAGCCGGTGTCCGTGGACGAGCTCGTCGCCGAGGCGATCGACCGCTCCCGGCAGCCCGCCTCCACCAAGCAGATCACCATGGTCTCCGGCGGCGCCGCCGACCTCTACGTATGGGGCAGCAGGGGCCAGCTCGCGGCGGCCCTCGGCAACCTCGTCGAGAACGCCGTCAACTACTCACCGGCCCGTACGCGGGTGGGCATCGCCGCCCGCCACATCGCCGCGCCCGGCGGGGACCTGATCGAGATAGCCGTGACCGACCAGGGCATCGGCATCTCGGAGAAGGACCGCGAGCGGATCTTCGAGCGCTTCTACCGGGTCGACCCGGCCCGCTCCCGTGCCACCGGCGGTACGGGTCTCGGCCTGGCCATCGTCAAGCACGTGGCCGCCTCGCACGGTGGCGAGGTCACCGTCTGGAGCACCGAGGGCCAGGGCTCCACCTTCACCCTGCGGCTGCCCGAGGCGGGCACCGTACGGGACCGCCGGCCCGCCTCTTCCCCCACCCCAGAACTCATGCCCGAACCGCTTCCCGCCCCGGAGGTCCTTCCGTGACCCGAGTGCTCGTCGTCGAGGATGAGGAATCCTTCAGCGACGCCCTGTCGTACATGCTCCGCAAGGAGGGCTTCGAGGTCGCCGTCGCGGCGACCGGGCCCGACGGCCTCGACGAGTTCGAGCGCAACGGAGCCGACCTCGTCCTCCTCGACCTGATGCTTCCGGGTCTGCCCGGTACCGAGGTGTGCCGCCAGCTGCGCGGCCGCTCGAACGTCCCGGTGATCATGGTGACCGCCAAGGACAGCGAGATCGACAAGGTCGTCGGCCTGGAGATAGGAGCCGACGACTACGTGACCAAGCCCTTCTCCTCGCGGGAGCTGGTCGCCCGCATCCGCGCGGTGCTGCGGCGCCGCGGCGAGCCGGAGGAGGTCACCCCGGCGGCCCTGGAGGCCGGCCCGGTCCGCATGGACGTCGACCGCCACGTGGTGACGGTCTCGGGCGGCAAGGTCGACCTGCCGCTGAAGGAGTTCGACCTCCTGGAGATGCTGCTGCGCAACGCGGGCCGCGTGCTGACCCGCATGCAGCTCATCGACCGGGTCTGGGGCGCGGACTACGTCGGCGACACCAAGACCCTCGACGTCCACGTCAAGCGCCTCCGCGCGAAGATCGAACCCGACCCGGGCGCGCCGCGCTACCTGGTGACGGTCCGGGGCCTGGGCTACAAGTTCGAGCCGTAGACCCGAGCTCCGCCTGCCGGGCCGGACGGAGTCCGGCGCAGCGCCCCGATGCCCGCGCGGCGGTGCGAGGGCGCGGGCGGAGGGGCCGAGCCCGAGCCGTGGAACCGACAGAACGCCGAAGGGGCGCCCCCCAGCTGGGGGGGCGCCCCTTCGGCGTATGGCTTCGGCGTCAGTGGCCGGCCGTCGTCGGTTCGCCCGAGGCCGGGGTCTCCGTGCCGTGCCCGGCGCCGTGCTCGGCCTCGCCCGAGGGCGACGCGGTGGCGCTCGGGGCGGCCGCCGGGGGGGCCGGGACGACGGTCGGGCCGTAGTCCTTGAAGTAGCTCTTCGCCGGGACGACGAAGGCGTTCAGGGCGACGTCGCCGGTCCTGCTCAGCTTGAAGACGACCTTCTGCGCGTCGCCGTCGCGGGCGGACGCGGCGCCGTTCTCGATCACGGCGGAGGCGTTGCCCGCGCCGCCGATGACGACGGAGCCGTGGGCGGGGACGATGATCGGACCCGCGCCGCCGGCCGCCTGGAGCTTCACGAGGGAGGCGGTGCCGGGCAGGCGGATCGCGTCGATGGTCTGCGGCAGGCTGCCGTTGTTGAAGACGGTGGCCGAGACGGCGGCCGGGCCCTTGACGCCGGGCTCGGGCTGCGTGATGACCAGCGCGTTCTGGATCTTGACGTCGTCCACGGTGACGGCGGCGTTGTCCGGCCGGATCTCGAGCGTCTGTGCGTCGTTGCCGGCGCCACAGGCGGAGAGCGCGGCGACGGAGAACACGATGGCGGTGGCGGCGAGGGCGCCGCGTCGAAGGCTGCGGCTCACGGCGGCGGCATCTCCTAGGACGTACGGACGGGCGTGGGAACTAAGGGACAGCTAAAGGTGTGTCAGCGCGCTTAGGTTACCGAGCCTCACTCCGCGTCCCGCACCCGACCCGCCCCTAAGCGGTCACGGCCGTCCCCCGGTCCGCCCAGGGAGTGCCGGGGGACGGCCCTCCCGTCGCCTGCCTCGCGGGCGCCCCGTGTGGCCGGATCACGACCCATTGACCTGCTGTTCACATAACCGCCTTGATCAATTCGGAGGCGCCGCCGCATTCCACGGAGCCGTCCCCGCGGAAAATCCCGCACCGATGTCGGTTGATGTCCACTGATCAATTTCGGGAATCACCCCGACATGCGTCCGTACGAGTGGCCGATCCTCGAACGGAGTAGGTGAAGAAGGCCGCTCCGAACCAGACAAAACGGGACATCGACCCTCTCTGGAGGGGCTCCTGGTACGTGTAACGTGCGCGTTTCTCTCCGTCCACGCAGCCGCTCCGACCTGCGAATACCGCCCTCCGGAAGCCCTCCGCAGCACGTCCGTGTCACCGTTGTCAAGCCCCGAGATATGCCCTGACCTGCGAAAACGCCATTCAGAAGAAGCCGAATCCGTGTTACCCTGGATAGCCACGGAAGGGGTACCTGTCACATGACGTTCAAGGTTGGCGACACCGTGGTCTATCCCCATCACGGGGCCGCGCTGATCGAGGCCATCGAAACTCGCCAGATCAAAGGCGTGGACAAGACCTACTTGGTGCTCAAGGTCGCGCAGGGCGACCTGACGGTTCGTGTGCCGGCGGACAATGCGGAGTTCGTCGGTGTTCGCGACGTGGTCGGTCAGGACGGGCTGGACCGGGTCTTCGAGGTGCTGCGTGCGCCGTACGCCGAAGAGCCGACGAACTGGTCCCGGCGCTACAAGGCAAATCTCGAGAAGCTCGCCTCCGGCGATGTCATCAAGGTCGCCGAAGTGGTGCGCGACCTGTGGCGTCGTGAGCGCGAGCGCGGACTTTCCGCAGGTGAGAAGCGCATGCTCGCCAAGGCTCGTCAGATCCTGGTGAGTGAGCTGGCCCTCGCGGAGAACACGAACGAGGACAAGGCCGAGGCCCTCCTCGACGAGGTCCTCGCGTCCTGAGCCGCGTTGCCCAAGTGAAGCAGTGAAGCGATGCCGCGGTGCCCGCTGGCGTGCTGTGATCCACACAGTGCTGTCGTCGGGCGCTGCGGCATGTTCGCGTATGTTTGCGGAGCGTACGCACGCGGTCGCACCGGAATACACCGCACCGCAGCGCTGAAGTAACCCGCACCCCCTGAACTTCTCTTCACCCGAACCCCTGTGCCCACGCGGCCACGCCTCGACCGTCGTCACGGAAAGGGCCCGGTCAAGGCGGTGCGTCCGGCACGGTGAGGCCATACCCATGTCGGCCGCGGAAACAAACCTGCCGGAGTGCAACCGATGTCAGACGAAGTGCGTCCCAGTCGTACCGCCGTGGTGATCCCGGCCGCCGGACGGGGCGTACGCCTCGGTCCGGGCGCCCCCAAGGCGCTCCGCGCGCTGAACGGCACCCCCATGCTGATCCACGCCGTCCGCGCCATGGCCGCCTCGCGCGCGGTCTCGCTCGTCGTGGTGGTCGCCCCGTCGGACGGCGCGGCCGAGGTCAAGAACCTCCTCGACGCCCACGCCCTGCCCGAGCGGACCGACTACCTCGTCGTCCCCGGCGGCGACACCCGCCAGGAGTCCGTCCACCTCGGTCTCAAGGCGCTCCCCGAGGGCATCACCACCGTCCTCGTCCACGACGCGGCCCGCCCCCTGGTGCCCGTCGACACCGTGGACGCCGTCATCGAGGCCGTACGGGACGGGGCCGTCGCCGTCGTCCCCGCGCTGCCCGTCGCCGACACCGTCAAGGAGGTCGAGCCGGCCGAGAAGCCCGGCGACCCCGAGCAGGTCGTCGCCACCCCGGTCCGCGCCCGCCTCCGCGCCGTCCAGACCCCGCAGGGCTTCGACCACGACACCCTGGTCAACGCCCACGCCACCATCGCCCTCACCGGTGACGGCGCCACCGACGACGCCAGCATGGTCGAGCGGCTCGGCGCGCCCGTCGTCGTCGTGCCCGGCCACGAGGAGGCCTTCAAGGTGACCCGACCTCTCGACCTCGTCCTCGCCGAGGCCGTACTCGCCCGCAGGAGGGCCAACGATGGCTTCTGACCGACCCGTCCTTCCCCGTACCGGCATCGGCACCGACGTGCACGCCTTCGAGAAGGGCCGCGAACTCTGGTGCGCCGGCCTCCTCTGGGAGGGTGAGGAGTACGGCCTCGCGGGGCACTCCGACGGTGACGTCGCCGCCCACGCCGCCTGCGACGCGCTCTTCTCCGCCGCCGGGATCGGCGACCTCGGCGCCCACTTCGGCACCTCGCGCCCCGAGTGGTCCGGCGCGTCCGGCGTCACCCTGCTCGCCGAGGCCGCCCGGATCGTGCGCGCCGAGGGGTACGAGATCGGCAACATCGCGGTCCAGGTCGTCGGCGTGCGCCCGAAGGTCGGCAAGCGGCGCGACGAGGCGCAGAAGGCGCTCAGCGAGGCGGCGGGCGCCCCCGTCTCCGTCTCCGGCACCACCACGGACGGACTCGGCCTCACCGGCCGCGCCGAGGGGCTCGCGGCCCTCGCGACCGCCCTCGTGTACCCCGTCGGCACCCCGTAGTGCGCCGGGCGCGGTGAAAAACGTCATCGGTGACCCCGATCAGGTCGCGGGGCACTACCACACGCCCACTACCCTGGAGTGGTGACTATTCGCCTGTACGACACCAGCGCCCGGCAGATCCGTGACTTCACCCCGCTCACGCCGGGCTGCGTCTCGATCTACCTGTGTGGTGCCACCGTGCAGGCGGCCCCGCACATCGGTCACATCCGGTCGGGGCTGAACTTCGACATCATGCGCCGCTGGTTCGCGTACCGAGGCTACGACGTCACGTTCATCCGCAACGTCACCGACATCGACGACAAGATCATCAGGAAGGGCGCCGAGCAGGGGCGCCCCTGGTGGTCCATCGGCTACGAGAACGAGCGCGCGTTCAACGCCGGTTACGAGGCGCTCGGCTGCCTCCCGCCGTCGTACGAGCCCCGCGCCACCGGTCACGTCCCCGAGATGATCGAGATGATGCGGGGTCTGATCGAGCGCGGGCACGCCTACGAGGCGGACGGCAGCGTCTACTTCGACGTGCGCTCCTTCCCGGGGTACCTGGAGCTGTCCAACCAGGACATCGACGACCTCCGCCAGCCCACCGAGGAGGGCATCACCGGCAAGCGCGACCCGCGCGACTTCGCCATGTGGAAGGCGACCAAGCCGGGCGAGCCCGACTGGGAGACCCCGTGGGGCCGCGGCCGTCCCGGCTGGCACCTGGAGTGCTCGGCGATGGCCCACAAGTACCTGGGCTCCGCCTTCGACATCCACGGCGGCGGCCTCGACCTGATCTTCCCGCACCACGAGAACGAGATCGCCCAGGCCAAGGCCTTCGGCGACGAGTTCGCCCGTTACTGGGTGCACAACGCCTGGGTCACCATGAGCGGCGAGAAGATGTCGAAGTCGCTGGGCAACAGCGTCCTCGTCTCCGAGATGGTGAAGAACTGGCGCCCCATCGTCCTCCGCTACTACCTGGGCACCCCGCACTACCGCTCGATGATCGAGTACAGCGAGGAGTCCCTGCGCGAGGCCGAGTCGGCGTTCGCCCGCATCGAGGGCTTCGTCCAGCGCGCCACCGAGAAGGCCGGGACGACCGTCGCCCCCGCCGCCGAGGTGCCGCCGGCCTTCGCCGAGGCCATGGACGACGACCTGGGCGTGCCGCACGCGCTCGCGATCATCCACACCACCGTCCGCCAGGGCAACAGCGCCCTCGCCGCGGACGACAAGGACGAGGCCATCGCCCGCCTCGCCGAGGTCCGTGCCATGCTCGGCGTCCTCGGCCTCGACCCGCTCGACCCGCACTGGGCCGAGGAGACCGGTGGCGGCGAGGAGCTCCACGGCGTCGTCGACACCCTCGTACGGCTCGTGCTCCAGCAGCGCGAGTCGGCGCGCGAGCGCAAGGACTGGGCGACCGCGGACGCGATCCGCGACCAGCTGAGCCAGTCCGGTCTCGCCATCGAGGACAGCCCCGACGGCCCCCGCTGGACGCTGGGCAACCGTTAGAAGACGTGCCGCTCGGGACTCCGGGCGGCACACTTCAGTTACAGACTTTGTACGTCAGCAGAGGAAACAGGTAGTCATGGCCGGGAACAGCCAGCGCAGGAACCGTCGCACGTCGAACAAGAAGGGTGCGACGGTCGGCAGCGGTGGCCAGCGGCGCAAGGGCCTCGAAGGCAAGGGCCCGACCCCCAAGGCCGAGGACCGCAAGGGCCACAAGGCGTACCGCGTCTCCAACGCGATGGCCCGGCAGGCGGCCAAGCGCCGTCCCGCGCCCCGCCGCGGCGGCCCCAAGGGCGCCAGCGAGATGGTCGTCGGCCGCAACCCGGTCTTCGAGGCGCTGCGCGACGGCGTGCCCGCCACCACGCTGTACGTGCAGCAGTTCATCGACAACGACGAGCGCGTGCGCGAGGCCCTCCAGCTCGCCGGCGCGCGCGGCAACATCAACCTGATGGAAGCCCCGCGCCCCGAGCTCGACCGCATGACCAACGGGCTGAACCACCAGGGCCTGGTCCTCCAGGTCCCGCCGTACGAGTACGCGCACCCCGAGGACCTCACCGCCGCCGCCTACGACGACGGCGAGGACCCGCTGATCGTCGCCCTCGACGGCGTCACCGACCCGCGCAACCTCGGCGCGATCGTCCGCTCCGTCTCCGCCTTCGCGGGCCACGGCGTGGTCATCCCCGAGCGCCGCGCCGCCGGCATGACCGCCGGTGCCTGGAAGACCTCCGCCGGCACCGCCGCGCGCACCCCGGTCGCCCGCGTCACCAACCTGACCCGCGCGCTGCAGGAGTACAAGAAGGCCGGCATCGCGGTCGTCGGCCTCGCCGCCG
Source organism: Streptomyces sp. E-08 (assembly GCF_049913095.1). Lineage (NCBI taxonomy): Bacteria > Bacillati > Actinomycetota > Actinomycetes > Kitasatosporales > Streptomycetaceae > Streptomyces > Streptomyces sp. E-08. The sequence goes on from NZ_CP183971.1 coordinate 4,664,109, forward strand.
AGGGCACGCACGAGGTGCAGGACCTGGAGGCGCTCGGCGGCCCGGTCGTCATCGTCGTCGGCTCGGAGGGCAAGGGCCTGTCGCGCCTCGTCGGCGAGACCTGCGACTACCTCGTCCGCATCCCGATGCCGGGCGGCGCCGAGTCGCTCAACGCCGGTGTCGCCGCGGGCGTCGTGCTCTACGAGGCGGCCCGCCGCCGCCGGGGCTGAGCCCGTACGGACAAGGGCCGGGCCCGGCCCTGAACGGCCGGGTCCGTCCCGTCGTCGCCGCTGCCCGCCTCAGGCCGTCAGGCCCGCCAGGCGGGCGCGGGTCAGCACGGCGATGGTGAAGCCGTCCGTGATCCGCCCGTCGGCGATCATGGCCTCGGCCTCCGCGAACGGCACCGTCAGGGAGCCGCGGATGCCCTCGCCCGCCTCCAGGCGCCCCACCGCGTCGATCCGGGCGGCGAACAGCAGCACCCGGTCGCCGGTCGCCCCCGAATCCGGATGTACCGCACCGAGCGGGACGAGCTCCCGCACCGGCGCGCCGATCTCCTCCCGGAGCTCCTTCGCCGCGTTCTCCGCGTCCGAGAGCCCCGCCGTGCCGAAACCGCGGGGCACCTCCCAGTGCCAGGACCGGGTCGCGTGCCGGAAGTGCTCGATCAGCACGACCCGGTCGCCCAGGAGCGGCAGCACCGCACACCCCTGCGCGGCCGTCGCGCTCACCGAGCGGATGTACGCACCGGTACGGCCGCCGGGGAAGCGCACCGCGTCCCGTACGAGGAGCACGTACGGGTCCTGGTACACCACCCCGCCGGCGGCCTCGACGGCGTCCGGGTCGGTCAGGATCTCGATCCCGCCCGGCTCGTTGCGGAACAGCTCCGGCCGCTCGGCGCGCAGCAGCTCGTACCGTCGTACCGGTTCGCCGCTCATGGGTTCTCGCTCCTCCTAGTCGTCCCGGGCCTGCTGGTCGGCCTGGATGCCGTGCGGCGACCCCGTGCTCTCGACGAACTCGACGCCGGACGCGGCCTGGATGGTCGCCCAGTCCTTCTTCAGGTTGCCCAGCCGCAGCGTCGGCAATGTCAGCGAGTGTCCGAGACCGGCCCGGCGGGTCCGGGCGGCCTTGTCCCAGAACTCCAGACGGACGCTCAGCGCCCCGCCCACCGCCGTCAGCATCCCGATGGCGCCCTGCACCACGGTCACCGGCTCACCGCTCGCGATCTGGACCGCGACCCCGCCCGACTCCAGCACGAGGACCGTCGAGATCTCCCGGGTGAGTCCTTCGCGCGAGCGTCCGGCCCGGCGCGCCGTCCGCAGCATCCGGGCGTGGTCCCGGGCGATCGTGGCCGTCCGGTCCGTGAACTCGTCCCCGTCAGGGATGCGTCCGCCCCGGAAGCTGTCGTGCAGGAAGGTGTCCAGGGAGGAGATGTACGTCCGCCACTCGCCGGTCTCGCGCAGGGCGACGACGTCGGCGAGCGAGAGGCCGGCGTACGAGTTGGGGCCGTCGACCGACCGGTGCAGGGAGTCGGCGACCAGGTTCCGGATCAGCAGGCCGACGGCCTCCGGGTCCTGGGCCCGCGCCCGCGGCGAGACGTCCTCCTGGAGCGCGCGGCGCGGCGGGGACCCGGGCGGTGTCAGGGCGACGAGCCCGCTGGCGTCGGGTATGCCCAGGTTGTACATGAGGTCGATCAGCTGCTTCGCCGGGACGATGTCGGTGCCGTCCCGCAGCAGTTTCAGGTGCGGGTCGGTGCCGGGGCGCGTGAGGAACTCCTTGTAGACCGCGTTCCTGGTGATGGGGAGGGAGGGGTCCTGGTCGGACGCCCAGCGGCCGACGTCCTGGAGGATGCCCGTCTTCATCGACTCGGCCAGTTCGCGCGGGATGGCGAGGTCCATCGCCAGGTCCTCGGGGTTCAGCCACTTCAGTCCCGGCAGCAGCCGGGTGAAGCGCCGGCTGATGCGCTCGGCGCCGGCCCGGTTGGCGTCCTCGTCCCAGTCGAGCCGGACGAACGCCGGGTCGGACTCCTCCGTGACCAGGCGGCGCCAGGCGTGCCCGGCGGCCTGGTCGTGCTCGAAGGCGAAGTCCTCCGTCCCGTCCCGCTCCATGAAGAGGTACGGGACCACGGCCCGGTCGTGCAGGAGGCGGGCGAACGAGGTGCGGTCGTCCGGGTCGGCGTGGGGGCCGAAGTTCCCGTACAGGGCCTCGTTGTTGAGGAAGAACGCGCGGTTGACCACCAGGGTCCCGCTGTTGACGAGGGCGCGGCGCAGTTCGGCCGCGGTGGCGGCGACGGCGCCGGGCGTCCGCCGGGGTGCGTGCGCCTCCTGGCGGCCCTCGGCGAGGTCCGCCGGCAGCCACTGGTTGTCGAGTGCCTGGGCGATGACGGGGTAGTGGGTCAGGTCCGAGAAGACGAGCTGGTTCCCCCGGCGGCGGGCCGGTTCCGGTGTCCGCTGGTTCGGAATACGTCCCTCCGTCTCTGGCTGGGTGTCGTCGTCCGGACCGTCCTGGACGGGACTGGCCATGCTGTCGCTCCCCTCGACTCGCATCGCGCGCATCAAGCGCCCCTCAAAGTAAACTGACGAACCGCCAGCGAACAATGGTTCCCCGAGTCGGGCCCGCCCCAACGGCGTTGATCTTGACGGGTCTCGGACATTTGGCAACCGTCAAAGCAGTGTCCTAACCGCGCGTCACTCGGTTAGATGAGTGTGGACACCAGAACGCCCCGGCCGGGGTTCGACGATCAGCCCGCGCTGAGCATGGTCAAGGTGGATTCCGATCCCGCCCAGGTGATCGTGAACCACGCCAGCTTCCGTGTGCGGCTCGCGCCGGCCCCGCAGCCGAAGTTCGCGGCCCGTACCGCCGCCCTGTCCGGAGTGGGCGCGGGCGGCCCGCGCCGTCGGCCCGTCGTGTGGACCGGGAAGTCCACTCCGGGCGCGACCGGCCTCCTCCAGGCCGTGCGCGAGTCCTCCGTCTCCACGCTCGAACCCGTCGGGCACGGCGGCCACGGCGTCGGCGACACCCAGGCCATCCCGCGCATCGACACCACCATGGCCCACCCCGCGGTGCCCGGCGAGGCCGCGGCGCCCCTGCTGCCGCCGATGCGCCGCGCCGAGGGCGCCTACGACGAGCTGTACGACCTCCGGCCGGAGCCCAACGAGCCGTACGGGAACGACGAACCGCACGGCCGCGCCGCGCAGCGCCACGGACAGGACAACGTCCGGCACGCCTACTACCCCGGCCGCCGGATGAACCTCGGGGTCGTCCTCCTCCCGCTCCGCGTCTTCCTCGGCTTCATCTCCATCTACGCGGGCATGGGCAAGCTCTGCGACCCCGTCTACTTCGACGGCGGCGAGCGCGGCTCCATGGTGAAGTGGCTCAACTCCCTGCACCCCTGGGCCCTCGCCGAACCGCTGCGGGACTTCGCCCTCCAGCACCCGGTCGGCGCCGGACTCACCGTCGCCTTCCTCCAGGTCGTCGTCGGCGTCCTCACCGTCCTCGGACTCTGGCAGCGCGTCGCCGCGGTCGTCGGCGGCCTGCTCTCGGCCGCCCTCCTGCTGACCGTCAGCTGGAAGACGGTCCCGGTCTACGACTCCGCCGACATCATCTACCTCGCCGCCTGGTCCCCGCTGATCATCGCCGGCGCCCCCGTCTACTCCCTCGACGGCCGCCTCGCCGGCGAGGCCTGGCGCACCCTCGGCCCCCGCGCCGAACTCTGGGACCTCCGCCGCCGCGTCACCCGCCGCAGCACCCTCCTCGCCGCCGTCGTCGTCGGCCTCACCCTCCTCGTCGGCTCGGTCCTCGGCGGCGCCGTCCGCTCCACCGAGATGGTCACCGTCCCGGGCCCCGACGACGACCCGATCAACCACCTCCCCGGGCAGCCGCTGCCCCAGGAGCCGACCCGCCGCGCCCCCTCGAAGGCCGCCTCCACCGTGCCCGAGCCCGCCGCGACCACCGAGCCGCCCGCGCGGCGCGAGGAGACGCGGGAGGCCGCCCGGCCCACCGAGACGACCCGCGAGTCCACCCGGACCCGGGAGCAGCGGCCGACGTCCACCCAGGGCGCGAGCACGGGCGGCACCAGCAGCCGTACGCCCACGCAGTCGAAGCCGGCGCCCCCGCCGTCCACGAGCGACACCCCGAGCGCCGGCGGCGGCACGTCGGGCGGCGGCTCGACCGGCTCCACCAGCACCCCGTCGGAGAGCGGCTCGACGTCGGGCGGCGCACGGAACCCGATCGGCGGCCTGCTGGGCTGACGGCGGGTACGGGAAAGGGCGGCACCGCTTCTCCGGCGGTGCCGCCCTTTCCCGTACCCGCGGCGGTGCGGCCCTCTCCCGTACCCGCTGCGGTGCCGCCCTTCTCGTGCGCCCGTCCGTCAGGCCTTCTGGGCGGCCAGCTCCTTGGCGGCCTCCGTCAGGTCCTTGGCGGTGTCGATGGCCCTCCAGTACGCGCCCTGGGGCAGCGGGAAGCCCGCCAGGCGCCGCTCGCGCGCGAGGCGGGGGAAGGTGGTCCGCTCGTGGTCGCCGAGGTCGGGGAGGAGCTCCGTGAAGTCCGCGGAGAAGACGTACACGCCCGCGTTGATCAGGAACGGCGAGGGCGGTGCCTCGATGAAGTCGGTGATGTGCCCGAAGTTGTCGGTCTCGACGGCGCCCCACGGGATCCGGGGGCGGGCCAGGGCGAGCGTCGCGAGGGCGTCCCGCTCGGCGTGGAAGGCGGCCATCTCGCGCAGCGAGAAGCGGGTCCAGATGTCGCCGTTGGTGGCGTACCAGGGCTGGTCCGGGGCGGGCAGGTGCGCGGCGGCGTACTTGAGGCCGCCGCCGCGGCCGAGGGGCTCGCTCTCGACGACCGTGGTCACCTTCAGGGGCAGGTTCGCGGTGTCGAGCCACTCCTGGAGCACCTCGGCGAGGTGCCCGCAGGAGACGACGGCGTCGGTCACGCCCTCGGCGGCCAGCCAGGAGAGCTGATGGCCGATGATCGGGGTCCCGGTGCCCGGGATCTCGACCATCGGCTTGGGGCGGTCGTCGGTGTACGGGCGGAGCCGTGAGCCCTGGCCGCCCGCCAGGACCACGGCCTGCGTCGGAGTGGTGTGCATACGGGGAACGATAGGCGCCCGGTATGCGCCGATGCGCTCAGCTCGCGCGCATCACGCCGGTCGCGTACGAGGTGTCACAGACCGGGCGGGAGAAGGACTGGGCGCGGGAGGGGCCGTACTGCTCGACGGCGGCGCGGCCGAGGGCACGGGCGATGGAGAAGCAGTGCTGGGCGAGGGAGGGCCGGTTCTCCACCTCGCGCTGGAGGTGGGTGAGGGCCGTGCCGGGGTCCTTCTCCTGAAGCTCCGCGAGGAGCTGGTCGCGGAGAATATCCTGGGGGGCGCGGGACTTGGCCCGGACGGAGACGTCCGTGGAGGACGCCGTCAGCTGGGTCCCGGAGTCCTGGCCGGCCCACGGAACGGCGGACACCGCGAGCGTTCCCGAGAGCACCAGGACGACGGGCAGGACGAGGGCGAGAGAGCGGCCGATTCGGCGGGCAGTGTGCGTCACGCAGGCGAGCGTAGCGGCCGGTAGTGATATGGCGACATTTAGTCACTCTCGCGAGGGATGGTTCGAGGCGTCTTTTCGAATCCCGTGTTGACGCGGGGGCCCGGGCGGGGCCTCGAATGCCGGGGTTTTCCGGGGTAAGCCCGTTGTGCGCCCGTTTAAACGAACGGCCCCGCATCTGCAAGAGATGCGGGGCCGTACGGATGTGCTCGGGGACGGTCTCAGTCGCTGAGGCGGGCACCCGTGGAGGTCGAGAAGACGTGCAGCTCGTCGGCGCGCGGCACGACGTGCAGCGTGGTGCCCTTGGCGGGCACGTCACGGCCGCCGACGCGGACCACCAGGTCCTTGTCCTCGCCGCCGACGCGGGTGGAGCCGTACACGAAGCCGTCGGAGCCGAGCTCCTCGACGACGTTGACCGTGACGGCCAGGCCGTCCTTCGAGGTAGCGCTCTGCACGTCGAAGTGCTCCGGGCGGACGCCGACCGTGACGGTGGTGTCACCGGCGGCGGAGGCGGCGGCGATGGCGTCGCGGGTCACCGGGACGACGCTCGATCCGAACTTCACGCCGCCGTCGACGATCGGGACCTCGACCAGGTTCATGGCCGGGGAGCCGATGAAGCCGGCGACGAAGAGGTTGGCGGGCTTGTCGTACATGTTGCGCGGCGAGTCGACCTGCTGGAGCAGACCGTCCTTGAGGACGGCGACGCGGTCGCCCATGGTGAGGGCCTCGGTCTGGTCGTGGGTGACGTAGACCGTGGTGATGCCCAGACGGCGCTGGAGGCCCGCGATCTGCGTACGGGTCGAGACGCGGAGCTTGGCGTCGAGGTTCGACAGCGGCTCGTCCATGAGGAAGACCTGCGGCTCACGGACGATGGCGCGGCCCATCGCGACGCGCTGGCGCTGACCGCCGGAGAGCGCCTTCGGCTTGCGGTCCAGGTACTCGGTGAGGTCGAGGATCTTCGCGGCCTCTTCGACCTTGGCGCGGATCTCGGACTTGTTCACGCCGGCGATCTTGAGGGCGAAGCCCATGTTGTCGGCGACGGTCATGTGCGGGTACAGCGCGTAGTTCTGGAACACCATCGCGATGTCCCGGTCCTTCGGCGGCAGGTGCGTGACGTCGCGGTCACCGATGCGGATGGAGCCGGCGTTGACGTCCTCGAGACCCGCGAGCATGCGCAGGGAGGTCGACTTGCCACAGCCGGAGGGGCCGACGAGGACGAGGAACTCGCCGTCCGCGATCTCGATGTCGAGCTGGTCGACGGAGGGCTTGGTGGCACCCGGGTAGACCCGGGTGGCCTTGTCGAACGTGACGGAAGCCATGGTGATGCGTCCCTTCACCGGCAGGAACGTGCCGGACGATCCGAGTAAAGGAAGGATGGAGGTCTAGTCCACCGGAGTGGACCGCAAGTGACGCTACCCGCCGGTGCCCGATCTGTCAGCACTCGGGAGCCCGTGAGATTTCCGACCGTCGCCGGGGCCGGGTTGGTTACACTTCACTCGCTGCCGCCTTAGCTCAGTTGGCTAGAGCGCTTGACTTGTAATCTTGAGGTCGTCGGTTCGATTCCGACAGGCGGCTCTGTGACGGAGGGCCCCGGACGCGCGACGCGTCCGGGGCCCTCCGTCGTCACCGGGGAGATCTGGGGAGGGGTGCGCGGATGAGTCGGCGTTCCGGTGGGCTGATCGGAGTGTGGGCCGAGCAGCAGCGGGTGGCGCAGAGGCAGCGGGAGGGACAGCACCAGGCGGTGCTGCGGCAGCAGCGGGACGCCGAGCGGGAGCAACGGGCGTACGAGCGGGACGTCGCCCGGATGCAGCGGGAGCAGCGGGCCGCGTACCGGCAGCAGCGGGACGCCGACGCCCTGCGGCGGACCCAGGAGCTCGACCGGCGGGTCGCCCTGCTCGGGTCGCTGCTCGCGACGGGCTGCCGGGCGCCCGCCTTCGGCGTGGAGTCGCTGCGGCGGGAGGAGGCGATCGAGCCCTTCGCCCCCGGACCGCTGGGGGAGCCCGTCGCCATGCCCGATCAGCGGCTCTACCAGCCGCAGGGGGCGTGGACGGCGTCCGGCAGGGCCCAGGCCGAGCGGGACGCGCGGGCCAGGTTCGAGCACGACTGGTACGCGGCGCAGGCCGCCGAGGCGCGGCGGATCGAGCAACTGGCGGCGTACCGGCGCGCGTACGACGAATGGGCCGCCGGCCGCCGCGCCGAGATACGCGCCCAGAACAGCGGGATCGACGGGACCGTGGCCGCCCTGCGGGACGGGGACGCCGACACCGTCGTCGACTACTTCACCGCCGTGCTCTTCGCGTCGACGGCCTGGCCCGAGGGGTTCCCCCGGGAGGTGTCGGCCGCCTACGACCGGGCCGGGCGGGCGCTCGTACTCGACTGGGACCTGCCCGGGTACGAGGTCGTTCCCGAGGCCAAGGGCGTCAAGTACCTGCCGAGCACCGATCAGGAGAAGGAGGTCCCGCGGCCGGTGACGCAGCGGCGGGCGCTGTACCGGGACGTGCTGGCGCAGAGCGTGCTGCTCGCGGTCCGGGAGCTGTTCGCCGCCGACCGGTTCGGGGCGCTCGACGGGGTGGCGCTCAACGGGTACGTCGGCGGCGTCGATCCCGCCACCGGGCTCGCCTCCCGCGTGTGCGTGGCGTCCGTCGTGGTGGAGCGGCCGGCGTTCGACCGGCTGAACCTGGAGCTCGTGGCGGCCGTCGAGTGCCTGACCGGGGCGCTGGCCGGACGGCTCTCGGCCAGGCCGGACGAGCGGACGGCGGTGGTGCCGCTGCGGGAGCCGGGGCAGGTGGGGTCCGACGTGGTGGTGCAGGGGGACGGGGAGGAGCCCGATCTGCTCGCCATGGACCCGATCGTCTTCGAGGGACTGGTGGCCGAGCTGTTCCGGGCGCGGGGGCTCCAGGCGGTGACCACGCAGCGGTCGGGTGACGGCGGGGTCGACGTCCAGGCGCTCGACCCCGACCCGATCAGCGGCGGGTCGATCGTGGTGCAGGTCAAGCGGTACCGGAACACGGTGCCGCCGAGCGCGGTGCGGGATCTGTTCGGGACCGTGCAGGACAAGGGCGCCAACAAGGGCGTGCTCGTCACCACCTCGAAGTTCGGGCCCGGTTCGTACACCTTCGCCAACGGCAAGCCGCTGACGCTGATCCCGGGGACCGAGCTGGTGGACCTGCTGCACCAGCACGGCCTGCGGGGCCGGCTGGGCGGGCCCGCCCGGGAGACGGCGCCCGCGCCCGTCCCCGTCTCCGCGCCGGCCGAGGCGTCCGAGGACTTCAACCTGCTCGGGATGGTGTGGTCGGGGTCCGCCGCCCTGGACGTCTGCGCGCTCGTCTGCGCCGGGAACCGGGTCCTCGGCGACGAGTGGTTCGTCTTCTTCAACAACCCCTCGACGCCGGACGGTTCGGTGGCCATGGTGGCGGCGGCGCCCGGTGACCGCGCCGCCGTGCGGGTCGGGTTCGACGCGCTGCCCGCCCGGGCCGACCGGCTGGTCCTGGTGGCGGCCGTGGACCCGGAGGTGAACCCCGACGCGGACCTGGGGGGCTTCACGGAGGCCGGGATCAGGCTGCGGGACGACGCGGGCGCCGAGCTCGACCGCCTTGAGGTGTCCGACGGGCGGCCGGGGGAGACGGCGCTGGTCCTCGGTTCGTTCCGGCGGAGGGCCGGCGGGGACTGGGACTTCGTGCTCGGCGGGAAGGGGTACGGGGGCGGTCTGGAGGAGCTGGTGGGGGACTTCGGCATCGAGGTGGAGTAGGGGAGGCGGGCGGGGGCTCCCGTGGCCCCCGCCCGCCCCGCGTCCGCGCGGCCCCCGCCCGCCCCCCGGGTCCGCCCCGCCCGGCCCCCGCGTCCGCCCCGCCCGCGCTTCGCTCAGCGGCCGCTCAGGCGGTTCGCCAGGGTCGCCACGCGGTCCGTGTCCGCCGAGTGGCCGGTGGCCTCGCGGCGGTCGGCGCCCCGGAAGGCGGCGTACATGGTCTGGACGCCGAGCCAGCGCAGCGGCTCCGGCTCCCACTTGCGGACCTTGTGGTTCACCCAGGGCAGGGCCGTCAGGTCCGTCGGGCCCGACTGGCCGGAGTCCTGCTGGATCAGGTCGCGCAGGGTGCGGGCGGCGAGGTTCGCGGTGGCGACGCCGGAGCCGACATAGCCGCCGGCCCAGCCCAGGCCGGTGGAGCGGTCCAGGGTGACGGTGGCGCACCAGTCGCGGGGGACGCCGAGGACGCCGGACCAGGCGTGGTCGATCCGTACGCCCGCCAGCTGCGGGAAGAAGCGGACCAGGATCTCGCGGAGCGCCTCGACGGTCTGCGGCTGGGTGCGGCCGTCGTTGTCGGTCTTCGACCCGAAGCGGTACGGGACGCCCCGGCCGCCCAGCGCGATGCGGCCGTCGGCGGTGCGCTGGGCGTACATGTAGGCGTGGGCCATGTCGCCGAGGGTCTCGCGGCCGTTCCAGCCGAGGGACTCCCACTGGGCGTCGGTGAGGGGCGCGGTGGCGATCATCGAGGAGTTCATGGGGAGCCAGGTGCGGCGCTGCCCGGCGAGGGAGGCGGTGAAGCCCTCGGTGCAGCGCAGGACGTACGGGGCGCGGACGGTGCCGTACGGGGTGATCGCGTGCTTGGGCCGGATCTCGGTGACGGGGGTCGACTCGTGGACGGTGACGCCGAGGGCCTCCACGGCGTCCGCGAGGCCCTGGACGAGCTTCAGGGGGTGCAGGCGGGCGCCGTGCGGGGTCCAGGAGGAGCCGACGGCCCCGGCGACGCGGACGCGCTCGGCGGTCTCGCGGGCCCCGTACAGCTCGCGGTCGGTCTCGCCGAAGGCGAGCTCGGCGGCGTGGAAGGCCTTGAGGCGGGCGAGCTGGGCGGGGGAGAGGGCGACCTCCAGGACGCCGCCGCGGTGCTGGTCGGCGTCGATCTTCTCGGTCTCGCAGACGTCGAGGACCTCGGTGACGGTGGCGTTCATGGCCTGCTGGAGGCGGACGGCGGCCTCGTGGCCGTGGAGCTTCGCGTAGCGGTCGCGTCCCGCGATGCCGTTGTAGAGCCAGCCGCCGTTGCGTCCGGAGGCGCCGTAGCCGCAGAACTTGGCTTCGAGGACGGTGATGTTGAGGAAGGGGACGGCCTTCTTCAGGTAGTAGGCGGTCCACAGGCCGGTGTAGCCGCCGCCGACGATGCAGACGTCGGCGGTCGTGTCGCCGGGGAGCGGTTCGCGGGGCGCGGGGGCGCCCTCCTGCGCGTACCAGAACGATATGCCGCCGTTGACCGTGCTCATGTGTACCCCTGGATTCCGGATGCGTGGGCGGGACGTTACCGGTGGCCTCGGCTTCCTGGATACAGCTCCTTCCGCGGACCCGCGCGCCGGATTCCCGGAGGCGCCGCGCGCCGCGGATGCCTAGGGTCGTCGGGTGATTCACGTACCGGAGGAACTGGCCACGTCGCAGGCGAAGTACAACGGTGAGGCGGGGCGGGCGTTCGTCGCCGGGCTGCCCGGGCGTGCCGAGGAGTTCCTCGGCCGGTGGGGGCTGCGGGTCACCGGGCCCTCGATGTACGGGGTGGCGTCGCTGGTGCTGCCCGTGGTGCGGGACGCGGACGGTACGCCCGCCGCCCTGAAGATGCAGCTCCTCGACGAGGAGTATCGGAGGGCGAGCCCGTCGGCCTGCGCGTCTGGGACGGGGCGGGCGCGGTCCGGCTCCTCGACCACGACGAAGCGACCGGGACGATGCTCCTGGAGCGCCTCGACGAGGCCCGGCCGCTGTCCACGGTCGCGGACACCCGCGAGGCGCTCGGGATCGTCAGGGACCTGCTCGCCCGGCTCGTCGCCGTCCCCGCGCCGGCGGGGCTGCGGACGCTCGCGGACATCGCGGCGGGGATGCTCGCCGACGTCCCGGAGGCGGCGGCGCGGCTCGGCGCGGACGACGCGGCGGTCCTGCGGGACTGCGCGGCGGCCGTACGGGAGGTGGCGGGCGAGCCGGGCGACCGGCTGCTCCACTGGGACCTGCACTTCGGGAACGTCCTGGCGGCCGACCGGGAACCCTGGCTGGCGATCGACCCGAAGCCGCTCGCCGGGGACCCGGGCTTCGACCTGCTGCCGGCCCTGATGGACCGCTTCGACCCGGACCGGCTCCTGTGGCGGTTCGACCTGCTCGCCGAGGTCGTCGGGGACCGGCGGCGCGCCGTGGCCTGGACGCTGGGGCGGGTCCTGCAGAACGGGCTCTGGGACGTCGAGGACGGAGAACCGGGCCTCGACCCCGAACAGGTCGCCGCCGCGCGGATCCTGCTGGCGGGAAGGGCCTGATCCGGGCGGGATCCTGGTGGCGGGAAGGGCCCGATCCGGGGCAGGGTGGGCCCCATGATCCGTACAGCCACGCCTGCCGACGTCCCCGTCATCCACGCCCTGATCCGTGACCTCGCGGAGTACGAGAAGGCCCTCGACGAGGTCCGCGCGACCCCCGGGCAGCTCCACGAGGCCCTGTTCGGCGAGCGTCCCGCCGCCTACGCGCACATCGCCGAGACGGAGTCGGGCGAGCCGGTGGGCTTCGCGCTCTGGTTCCTGAACTTCTCGACCTGGCGCGGTGTCCACGGCATCTACCTGGAGGACCTGTACGTCCGTCCGGAGGCCCGTGGCGGCGGCCACGGCAAGGCCCTGCTGCGCGAACTGGCCCGGATCTGCGTCGCGCGCGGCTACGAGCGCCTGGAGTGGTCGGTCCTGAACTGGAACAAGCCCTCGATCGACTTCTACGAGTCCCTGGGCGCCCGCCCGCAGGACGAGTGGGCGGTGTACCGGCTGACGGACGGGGCCCTGGCGGAGCTCGGCGGGGCGACGGTGTAGGAAAGGGGCATGGATGACATCGAGCAGCGGTTCCAGCGGATCACCGGTTTCATCGAGGCACGGCTGACGCCGCTCTTCGACCCCGCCAACGGGAGCGACCACGGATTCGGCATGGACGACACGTCGCGGGCACTGCGGGCCCTGCGCTACACCGTGCAGGCCGCGTCGGCGGTGAACGGGCTCGTGGAGAAGCGGGAGACTGCGCCGGAGCTGCGCCAGGTCGTCGACCAGGCGCTGGAGCACAACTGGGACGTGCTGCGCTCCGCCGCCCGCATGTGGGAGGACCACCCGGACTTCCTGAAGGAGTTCAAGGCGCACTCCTGGGACGTCCTCGGGGTGTGACCCGCCGATCCCTCACGGGATGAGCACCACCTTGCCCGTCGTGCCCCGGTTCTCCAGGGCGCGGTGGGCCTGCGCCGCCTCCGCGAGCGGGAAGCGGTGGACCGCCGGGCGGAGGGCGCCGGTGGCCGCCGCGTCGAGGGCGGCGAGTTCGAGCGTACGGATGTCGCCGCCCGCCTTCCGGATCATGACGGGGCCGAGGACGGACTCCGAGGTGATGCCGCGCTCGGTGAGTTCCGCCGGGGAGAAGGTGAGCGGTTCGCCGTCGTGGACTCCGGCGCCGGACCAGCCGAAGACCAGGTGCTGTCCGCCCTTGCCGAGCAGGTCGACGGCGGCGCGTCCGGTGTCGCCGCCGACCGAGTCGAAGACGACGGTGGCGCTGCGGCCGAGCGTCTCCAGGTAGGCGCGGACCTTCTCCGGCCAGTCGGGCCGCTTGTAGTCGACGGCCAGATCGGCGCCGTTGGCCTCGACGAGGGCGGTCTTCGCGGGGCCGCCGGCCAGGCCGACGACCGTGGCGCCGGCGTTCTTGGCGTACTGCACGAGCAGGGTGCCGATGCCGCCGGCGGCGGCCGGGACGATCGCGACCGAGTCGGGCCCGAGCTCGGCGAACCCCAGGATGCCCAGGGCCGTGCGGCCGGTGCCGATCATGGCGACGGCCTCCGCCTCGCCGAGGTGGTCGGGCAGGGCGTGGAGGCGTGCGGCGTCGGTGACGGCGAGCTCGGCGTAGCCGCCGGGGTTCATGCCGAGGTGGGCGACGACCCGCCGCCCGAGCCAGGCCGGGTCGGTGCCCTCGCCGAGGGCGTCCACGGTGCCGGCGACCTCGCGGCCCGGGATCGTGGGGAGTGCGGTGGGCGCGGGGAAGGGGCCCGTGGCGCCCTCCCGGAGCGCGGTGTCGAGGAGGTGCACGCCGGCCGCCGCGACCTTGACGCGGACCTGGCCGGGGCCCGGCACGGGGTCGGGGGTCTCCTCGTACGTGAGGTTCTCGGCGGGACCGAAGGCGTGGAGGCGGATGGCGTGCATGACGTTTCCCCTGTCGTCGTACGGGTGGGCTCGCGGCTCCACCCTCCGACCTCAAGCATGCTTGAGGTCAAGGCCGTGCTTGTGGTGGCGCTCCAGGAGGTCCGCGCGCAGGGCCAGCGACACCGCCTCGACCGCGCTCGTGAACGACACCTCCGACAGCACGCCCGGCGCCGCCACCTGGTCGCCCACCAGATACACCCCGTCGCCCCGGTCGACGGCCGGCCGGTCGCGCCACGTGGTGCCGGGGCGGTCCACCGCGCCCGTACGGCCCTGGGAGACGGACTCCCGCCGCCACACCGTCCGCTCGCGCCAGCCGGGGAAGCCGAGGTCCAGCAGCCGCTCGGCGTGGGCGACGCCGTCCGCCTTCGACGCGCCCGGGCCGATCGGCAGCTGCGCCTGGATCAGCTGCTGCCCGGCCGGGGCGAGCGAGCGGTCCTGGGCCGTGAACCGCTCGACCCAGCCCGGCGCGTCCAGGTCGGAGACCACGAACGCTTCGCCCTTCCGGGTGCGCAGCGCCAGGTCGAGCAGGACCGTACGGCCGCTCTCCCAGGCCAGCGACGGCTCGCCGAGGAGCCGGGCGGCGGCGGGAAGCGCGGTCGCGACGATCACCGGGCCGCCGTCGAGCGGCAGTTCGTCGACACGGGACGAGGTCTGGATCCGCACCCCCAGGTCCCAGGCGCGCGCGGCCATCCGGTCGATGAGCTGCCCCCAGCCGCCCCGGACGAAGTGCGCCTCGGGCGGCAGGGAGGCGGCCCGGTGCAGCCGCTCCTGCACGAAACGGGCGGAGAGGGAGCCGGGGTCGTGGTGGAAGAGCGCCACCCCGCTGTACGCGGCGGCCACGCGCGCGGTGCGCTCGCCCGCGAGCCCGGTGACCCAGGTGCGGAAGTCGAGGTCCACGGGGGCCGCCTCGGCGGGACGGCGGGCCTGGCGGAGCAGACCGAGCGGCGGGGTGCGGCGCAGGGCGCCGTCGAGGTGGAAGCGGAAGCGGAGGGCCTCGGAGGGCGGCAGCGGGGCGAGGCTCTCCGGCGCGAGGAGGCCGCGCTGCCTGAGCCAGGTCCAGTGCGGGCCGCCGCTGTAGAGCGCGTGCGGGCCCTCGTTGGTGCGGTACGGGCCCTCGGCGGTACGGCCCCGGCCCCCGAGGGTCCGGTGCGCCTCGTGGAGGGTCACCGAGGTGCCGGCCTCGGCGGCCGTGATGGCGGCGGTCAGTCCGGCGAAGCCGCCGCCGATGATCGTGAGCTTCCGCATGTCCGTCTCCCTCGTGTCGGTCTCGTACGGGGGACGGGGGCCGGGCCCGCGAATGTGACACGGGGAGCGTTGTCAGTGGCGTACATCACGATGGGGTCATGGCGACACAGCGCAAGAACAAGGTGGCGAGGGCACGTCGGCCGGAGATCCGGCTGCCTTCCCTGGAGGCGTACGGGGGCGGGCTCGAACCCGACGGGGACTACGACGGCCTCGAACTGGCCGGGCTCGACCTGGCGGGCCAGTCGGGCGAGGGGGCCCGGTTCCTCGACTGCGCGCTGCGGGAGTGCGGGCTCGACGGCGCGCGGCTGACGGCGGCGCGGTTCCTCGACTCGGTCCTGACGGGGGTACGGGGCGTGGGCACCGAGCTGGGCGGGGCGCAGCTGCGGGACGTGGAGGTCGTGGAGGCGCGGCTCGGCGGGGCGCAGCTGCACGGGGCGGTCCTGGAGAGAGTCGTCTTCCGGGGCGGCAAGAGCGACTACCTGAACCTGCGGGAGGCGAAGCTGAAGGACGTCGTCTTCGAGGGCTGCGTGCTGAGCGAGCCGGACTTCGGGGGCGCGGTCCTGGAGCGGGTCGAGTTCGTGGACTGCGTGCTCACGGGGGTGGACCTCACGGGGGCGCGGCTCAAGGACGTGGACCTGCGGGGGGTGGCGCGCCTGGAGATCACCCGGGGCGTGGAGTCCCTGTCGGGCGCGGTGATCTCCTCCACCCAACTCCTGGACCTGGCGCCGGTGCTGGCGGCGCGCCTGGGGGTGCGGGTGGAGGACTGATCCCGCCGCGCCGGGGTGGACCCGCGCCCGCGGCCCCGACGGAGGGCCCCGCTGCCGTGTGGGCCCACGACGAGGCGGCTACTTCACGCGGGGGAAGCGGGACTGGAGGGTCCAGATGGTGGGGTTGTCGGCCAGGCCCTCGTGCATGTCCGTGAGGTCCGCGATCAGGTCGTGCAGGAAGTCCCGCGCCTCACGCCGCAGCTCCGCGTGGTTGAACGTGACCGGCGGTTCGTCGCCCGGCATCCAGTCGGCCTCGACGTCCACCCACCCGAAGCGCCGCTCGAAGAGCATCCGGTCCGTGGACTCGGTGAAGTCGAGCTCCGCGTACTGCGGCTGCGCGGCCCGGCTGCCGCGCGGGTCCCGGTCGAGCTGCTCGACGATGTCGCACAGCGCCCACGCGAAGTCGAGCACCGGCACCCATCCCCAGGCTGTGGACACCTCGCGGTCCGCCTCGGTGTCCGCGAGGTACACGTCGCCGCAGAACAGGTCGTGACGCAGCGCGTGGACGTCCGCGCGCCGGTAGTCGGTCTGCGGCGGGTCGGGGAAGCGACGGGAGAGGGAGTAGCCGATGTCGAGCACGGGACCGATGGTGTCACGGGACCAGCCCCGCCTCGTACGCGAGGATCACCAGCTGCACCCGGTCGCGGGCGTCCAGCTTGGAGAAGAGCCGCGCCACGTGCGCCTTGGCGGTGGCCGCGCTGATGTGGAGCCGCTCCGCGATCTCGCCGTTCGACAGGCCCCGCCCGACGAGGGTGAGGACCTCCCGCTCGCGCTCGGTGACCCCGTCGAGCCCGCGGGAGGGCTCCCGGGACGGCCGGCGCTCGGGCTCGGGCCGCGCCGCGAACTCCTCGATCAGCCGGCGGGTCACGCCCGGCGCGATCAGGGCGTCGCCGGCGGCCACCACCCGGATCGCGGCGAGGATGTCGTCGACGGCCATGTCCTTGACGAGGAAGCCGCTCGCACCGGAGCGGAGCGCCCCGTACACGTACGCGTCGTCGTCGAACGTGGTGAGGACGAGGACCCGCGGCGCGCCGGGGCCGGCCGTGACGATCCGGGTGGCCTCGATGCCGTCCATGCCGGGCATCCGGACGTCCATCACCACCACGTCGGGTCCGAGGTCCCGGGCCAGCGCGACCGCCTCCGTGCCGGTGCCCGCCTCGCCGGCGACCTCGATGTCGGGGGTGTCGGCCATGAGGACGCGCAGACCGGCCCGGACGAGGGGCTGGTCGTCGACGAGCAGGACGCGGATCGGCGGGTTCACAGGGTTCACGGGGTTCACGGGGTTCACGGGGTTCACGGGGTTCACGGGGTGGAGGCTCCTTCGGGCAGCGGCAGCAGCGCCGTCACGTGGAAGCCGCCCCCGGGGCGCGGCCCCGCGGAGAGGCTTCCGCCGAGGAGCGCGGCGCGCTCGCGCATCCCGACGAGACCGTAGCCGCCCCCGGGTTCCGCACCGGGCGCGCCCCTGCCGTCGTCGGCGATCTCGACGAGCAGGGTGTCGGTGCGCCGTTCCACCGTCACCCGGCAGGTGGGGGTGGCGGCGTGGCGGACGACGTTGGTGAGGGACTCCTGGACGATCCGGTACGCGGCGAGGTCGACCTCCGGCGGGAGCGTGCCGTCGGGGTTGCCGAGGTGCCGCACCTCGACCCGTACCCCCGCGTCCGCCGTGGACGCGGCGAGCCGTTCCAGGTCGGCGAGACCGGGCGCCGGGTCGCGCGGTGCGGGGCGGCCGTCGGCGGCGGCGCCGCGCAGCGCGCCCAGGGTGCGGCGCAGGCCGGCGAGGGTCTCCCGGCTGGTGGTCTCGATGGTGGCGAGCGCGTTGCGGGCCTCGGCGGGCTGGGTCTCGATGACCCGGCGGCCGACGCCCGCCTGGATGGCGATGACGCCGATGCTGTGCGCGACGACGTCGTGCAGCTCGCGGGCGATCCGGAGCCGTTCCGCGGCGACGGCCTCGGCGGTGGTCGCGGCGCGCAGTTCCGCCGTGTGGTCGCGCCGTTCGCGTACGGACCGGCCGAGGAGCCCGGCGGTGAGCAGCGCGAGCGCGAGGGCCACGACGGTGCTGACGAAGACGTCCTGTCCGGAGGTGGTGTACGTCGCGGCGGCGATCTGCACGGCGAGCGCCCCGAGGGCGGTCGGCACCAGGACCCGGAGCGGGCGCTGGACGGCGATCCGGCCGACGACGGCGTCGGCGGCGAGCACCGGCAGGTAGAGGAGTGCGGCGTCGGGGCGGGTGGTCGCGGCCGCGAGCAGCCCGGCGAGCAGCGGTACGAGCGCGGCGAGCGGGTGGCGGCGCGCGAGGGGCAGGACGAGGCCCACGGAGACGGCGGTGAGGAAGAGCCGCAGTTCGGTGGAGCGGTAGGGGCCGGTGCGTACGGCGGCGAGGAGCAGGAAGGGGTGCGCGACGGCCGCGCCCCGGGCGAGGGCCGCCGGTATCCGTCCGCTGGACGGCTGGTCGGCGGGGGTGGCGGGCATGACGGTGATCGTAGGCGGGGGCGCCGGCCGGGGCATCGGCCCGGGGGCGTACGCCCCCGGGCCACCCCGGCGGCCCGGTTGTGGCCGCCGGGCCGATGTGCCGGGGGGTGCTGGGCCGCGACCGTGGGCCGCATGATCGAAGTCCATGAACTGACGAAGCGGTACGGCCTCCGGGGCCGGCCCGCCCGCATCCGTCCCACCCGTCGGAACCCCGCCCCCAGCAGCCCCGCCGAAGGCTCCCGTCCCGCCGTGGACCGGCTCAGTTTCGAGGTGCGGCCCGGTCGGGTCACCGGGTTCCTCGGGCCCAACGGGGCCGGGAAGTCGACGACCCTGCGGATGATCCTCGGCCTGAACGCGCCGACGTCCGGGACCGCCACCGTCGGCGGGCGGCCCTTCCGGGAGCTGTCGCGCGGGCTGCGGGACGTCGGCGCGCTGCTCGACGCGCACGACGTGCACGGTGGCCGGACCGCCGGGGCCCATCTCGCGGCCCTGGCCCGTACGAACGGAATCCCGCGCCGCCGGGCCACCGAGGTCCTGGAGGAGGTCGGCCTCGCGGGCGCCGCCGGGCGGCGGATCGGCGGCTACTCGCTCGGCATGAGGCAGCGCCTGGGGATCGCCGCCGCGCTGCTCGGCGATCCTCCCGTGCTGCTCTTCGACGAGCCGGTCAACGGCCTCGACCCGGAGGGCGTGCTGTGGGCGCGGGGCCTGTTCCGGCGGCTCGCCGCCGAGGGCCGCACCGTGTTCGTCTCCAGCCATCTGATGGGCGAGATGGAGCACACCGCCGACGACCTCGTCGTCATCGGCCGCGGCCGGCTCGTCGCGGCCGAGAGCACGACGGCGTTCGCCGCGCGCGGCACCCGCCGGAGCGTGACCGTGCGGACGGCCGACCCGGCCGACGCCCCGGCCCTCGCCGAGGTCCTGGCCGCCGAGGGCGCGGCCGTACGGCGGGAAGGGGACGGGACCCTCGCCGTCACCGGTGCGGACGCGGACCGGATCGGCGTCCTCGCCTTCCGGCACGGCGTCCCGCTCGCCGGACTGACCGCGCACGCCTCCTCCCTCGAAGAGGCGTTCATGGAGCTCACCGCCGACAGTGTGGAGTACCGCTGATGCCCGCCCGATTCCGTGATCTCCTCGCCGCCGAGTGGATGAAGCTGTGGTCGCTCCGCTCCACGCCCTGGGCCTTCGCCGCCGGCGCGGTCGCCGTGCTCGCGGTGAACCTCGACGCGGCCCTCGCCGACTACCGCAACTACCCGCACTATGCGGACGGCATCAAGGAGCTGTTCGTGCCGATCTGGGCGATGCGCGACGCGTTCACGCTCGGCGGGGCCATGGTGTTCACGCTCGCCACCGGCTCCATCGGCGCGCTGATGATCGTCGGCGAGTACGGCTCGGGTCAGATCCGTACGACGTTCGCGGCCGTCCCGGCCCGCCGGGCCGTCGTCGCGGCGAAGACGCTCGTCCTCGCCGCGGTGATGCTGGTGTACGGGACGCTGGTCGCCGGGGTCTCGTTCGCCGCCACGCAGGGCGTGCTCGACGGCCGGGGCGTCGGCATGGCGCTCGGCGACGAGGGCGCGGTGCGGGCCGTCGCCGCGTCGGCGCTCCTCGCGCCGGTGTGCGCTCTCGCGGGCTTCGGGCTCGGGGCGCTGCTGCGGCACGCGGCGACGACGATCGTCTCCCTGACCGGGGTGCTGCTCCTGCTGCCGGCGCTGATGAACGACCGGAACCGCTGGGGTGCGACGTTTCTGCACGCCCTGCCGCAGGGCGCGTGGAAGCGGCTCACGGAGGTGGGGGTGTCGCCGGTGCCGGTGGAGTATCCGTGGACCGCCGGCGGGGCGTGGACGGTGTACACGGCGTGGGCGGTGGGCGCGGTGGCGGTGGCCTTCCTCGCCGTGCACCGGCGTGACGTGTGAGCACCGACGTGCGAACCGACGTGTGAACGCCGCCGTGTGAGCCCCGACGTGCGCACACCGGGGACAGTTCCGCGTGGTGACGGCGGGTCGTCTCCTCTTCCGGCCCGGTGTACCGGGGACGTCCCGGGACGGCCGGGACGGGGGTGCGGCGGTGCACGGAGCCTACGTTCGAGAGGTCCCCCGTGCTTTCCGCACCCTTGGAGCAAGGAGTCCGATGGCCGACGAAATGGTGCTGCGCGCCCAGCGATTCATCAACCTCACCTACGCGAACGGGTCGATGCTCGGCATCTCGAAGGTGGAGGAGGACGGCCGCACGGGGTGGGGCATCATGTACGCCCTCACGCGCGCCCTGCAGTACGAGATGGGCATCACGACGCTGTCCAACAGCTTCGGCCCGACGACGCTGTCCACGCTGCAGACGAAGTACGCCCAGCTCGACGAGACGACGGTCCCCTCGGCGAACTTCTGCCGGGTCCTCCAGTCCGCGCTGTACTGCAAGGGCTACGACGGCGGTGACATCGACGGCACGTACAACTCCCGCGTGAAGGCCGCGGTGGCGAAGCTGAAGGACCAGATGGGCGTCGCGTACGCCTTCCCCGGCACCTCGCTCCAGCCGAAGGTCGTCAAGGGCCTGTTCAACATGGACGCGTACGTGAGCGTCAACAACGGCACCGACAGCGTCCGCGCGATCCAGCGCTGGCTGAACGGCCAGTACGTCCAGCGCAAGGACTTCTTCATCATCCCGTGCGACGGCCACCACTCGCGTGACGTCGCCAAGTCGATGCTGTTCGCCATCCAGTACGAGCTGGGCATGGCCGACGGCACCGCGAACGGCGCGTTCGGGCCCGGCACCCAGGCCGGTCTGAAGAACCACACCGTGTCGGTCGGCTCGTCCGGCGTGTGGGTGCAGCTGTTCACCGCGGCGATGGAGCTCAACCGCCGCTACACCGGCTTCACCAGCACGTTCACCGAGTCCACGGCCGTGAGTGTCCGCTCGTTCCAGGAGTTCATGGAGCTGGACATGACCGGCCAGGGCGACTTCCGGACCTGGGCCTCGCTCCTCGTCTCGTACGGCGACCAGACCCGCCAGGGCACGGCCTGCGACGGCGTCACGAAGATCACCCCGGCCCGCGCGCAGGCGCTGAAGAACGCCGGCTACAAGTACATCGGCCGCTACCTCTACAACGCGTCCACCACCTCCCTGCCGGAGAAGGAGATCCAGCCGGGCGAGCTGGAGACCATCCAGGCGTACGGGCTGCGCTGCTTCCCGATCTACCAGACGTGGGCGCGCTCGGTCGACTACTACAGCCCCGAGCAGGGCCAGTCCGACTGCATGACCGCCGCGTACAAGGCGCAGGAGCACGGCTTCAAGAACGGCTCCCGGATCTACTTCGCCGTCGACTACGACGCCATGGACGACGAGGTCACCGCGAAGATCCTGCCGTACTTCAAGAGCATCCGGGACACCATGACCCGGCTCGGAAGCCCGTACAAGATCGGTATCTACGGCCCCCGGAACGTCTGCTCCCGCGTGGTCGAGAAGGACCACGCGGACTCCTGCTTCGTGTCCGACATGTCGTCCGGCTTCTCCGGCAACCTCGGCTACCCGATGCCGGACAAGTGGGCCTTCGACCAGATCGTCACCAAGACGGTCGGCTCCGGGGACGGCCTCATCGAGATCGACAACAACATTGCCACCGGCTGGGACACCGGTCAGGGCGAGTTCCTGCCCCGCCCCTCGCTGAAGCAGGACATCGGCTTCAGCCTGACGTACTGGGACGCGCTCCTCAACGAGATCACGTCCTACATGGAGTCGATCGGCCGGCCCGGCGGCGAGCGGATCTACACGCTCCAGAAGTGTCTGGAGACGATCATCATGCACGACGCGACGCTCAGCTCCTCGGCGCGCGCCTTCCGCATGCGCAAGGCCCTCCTCCAGACGACGGCCTTCTGGGAGTTCGCCCACTACAGCCTCAAGGACCTCACAGAGGACGCCGGCGTCACCGCCTACCACACGGGTGCGGTGCCGGACTGGGCAAAGGACCTGCCCTACGTCGAAAGGCTCGTCGACAGCAGCACCGGTGTCGCCAAGATGTCCGGACGCACCTGCATCCTGGCCCGCAACAACGCGATCAACTCCGGGCTTCTGGAGGGCGAGCTCATGAACTCCGCCAGCGACGCCGACCGCTGGACGATGTGGCAGAAGGTCAACCAGGACAACGCGTTCAACCTGAGCAACGTCGTCTACCTGCACATCTGGGGGGCGGACGGCAAGCACGGCGACGATGAGGAGCCCGCGATTCGCCGTCCCGCGCTCGACTACACCGAGACGGAGAGCTACGAGATCCTCCGCCGCTACCAGGGCTCTGTGGAGCCGGCGTTCAGTGACGCGCGGCTGCGGATGCCGCTCTACGCGATCTTCGAGAAGTACAACCGGATCATCCGTGAGTCCTGACCCGGACGTCACCGCCCCCGCCCGCACGGTAGAAAGGACGACCCGTTGAACCCCTCCTCCGACGTCACCCGCCGGCGCGCCCTTGTCGGCGCCGCCGGCGTCACGGCCGCCGTGAGCCTCACCTCAGGCGGATTCCTCGCCACCCCGGCCGCCGCCGCCCCGGTCCCCACGGCCCCCGCCGCGTCGGCCCAGCCCGCCCGGAACGACGCGCTGAAGGAGGCGCTGCGCCGCGCGCGGGAACGCAACCGTCTCATCTTCACCGGCCGCCCGTCCGCCAACGGCTGGGAGATGCAGAAGCTCGCCGACGCCGACGGCGGCGACATCGCCACCCGTTCCGTGCCCGGCACCGGCCTGAGCGTCGCCGTCCGCACGGGCGACGTCGAGGCGGTCCTCGTCCATGTGGTCCGCCGCTTCCACTACGAGGTCGAGGACCTCGGCGGTCGCCCCGGCGAACCGCGGCCGCTCGAAGGCTGGGTGGCGCCCGGCACCGTCCGGGACAGCCGGCTGCCCGAGTCGAACCAGGCCTCCGGCACCGCCGTCGTCATCCGCCCCGGCTCCTACCCGCCGGGCGTACGGGGCGGGTTCACGGCCCGTCAGCAGGAGGTCGTCCGCGACATCCTCGCCGAGACCGAGGGGCTCGTCCGCTGGGGCGGCGACGACGACCGCCCGTACGAGGGGCTCTTCCACCTCGCCGTACGGCCGGGCGACGCCCGCCTGGCGCGGGTCGCGGACCGGCTGCGGGCCTGGGGCGAGACCCCGGGCCTCGGTGCCGGGACGCTCCCCGACGTGACGGAGCCGGCCCGCCGGCGCAGGGCCGCCCGCTACCGCTGACGGACCGGGTGCACGGCCGCCCCTGGACGGGGGTCAGCGGCGGCCGTGCACGGACGTGGGTGTGCGTGGCCGTGCGCGGACGGGGGTCAGCGGCGGCCGTGCACCGCACGGGCGACCCGGGGCCCGAGCCAGCGCTTGAGCCGCCGCAGTGCCTCCAACTGCTCGGCGGCCCGGTCGATCCGGTAGTACAGCTGCGGCGGGACGTGCGGCAGCAGCGGCGAGTGGCGCTGCCCGAGGAGCGCGAACATCTTCGCCGGCTCCAGGCTCATGTAGCGCGGCAGGTTCTCGTACCACTGGGCGCTGTAGCGGGCGGCGCTCTGCGCGGAGACCAGCTCGGCGCGGCGGCGCTTCCCGTACGCGGTGAGGGCGGCGTCCAGACCGCCGGGGTGGCTCAGTGCGCCGGGGGCGCCCAGGGCGTCCGCGAGGGCGAGCGCGTCCTCCAGGGCCAGGGTGGTGCCCGCGCCGATCGAGTAGTGCGTGGTGTGGGCGGCGTCGCCGAGCAGGACGAGGTTGCCGCGGTGCCAGACCCGGTTGGTCAGCGTGCGGAACGTCAGCCACTGGGCGGCGTCGTCGGCCCGGTCGCGGCCGATGAGTTCGTGCCCGTCGAGGAGGTCGTGGAAGAGCTTCTCCAGCAGGTTCAGGCTGTCCGCCTCGCCGCGCGTGTCGAGCCCGAGGCCGGTCCACGTCTCCGGGGAGCACTCGACGACACAGGTGGAGCGCTCGCCGCTGAACCCGTACGCGTAGCACCAGATCCAGCCGTGCTCGGTCTCCTTGAACGCGAAGCTGAAGGAGTCGAAGACCTTGGTGGTGCCGAGCCAGATGTACGGGTTGCGGCCACCGGCGACCTCGCTGCCGAAGTGCCCGGCGTGCGCCTCGCGCAGCACGCTGTTGACGCCGTCGGCGGCGACGACCAGGTCCTGGCCCGCCAGCTCGGGCGCGTCCGGGCCGGCGATGTCGTGCTCGAACTCCACCCGTACACCGAGCTCCCCGGCCCGGTCGGCGAGCAGCGCGAGCATCCGCCGCCGTCCGATGCCGAAGCCCGCGTCGCCCCGGTGGACGGTCCGCTCGTCGCGCACGATGGCGACCCCGTCGGTCCAGGTGACGGAGGCCTCGGCGACGGCGGCCGCGGACTCGGGGTCGCCCGCGCGCAGCTTGTCGAGGAGCCCGGCCCAGTAGGTGACGCCCCAGCCGTACGTGGAGCCCTCGGGGTTCCGCTCGTACACGGTGATCTCGTGGGACGGATCCTGCCGCTTCAGCAGGATCGAGAGGTAGAGGCCGGCGGGGCCGCCGCCGACGATCGCGAGCTTCACGTGCGCTCCCACTGAGACATGACACCGTGCGGTCGAGTGACGACGCACGGTAGCAGTGGGGGCGGTGTGACACCGGGGAACGGCACCCCGGACCAGCCCAACGGATGAAGGCGGCGTACGGACCGGGTGGCGGGCGGACCGGGAAGGCGCCGGCCTACGGCAGCAGGCGGCGCTCCTTCGCCACCGCGACCGCGCCCGCGCGGGTGTCGACGCCGAGCTTGGCGTAGATCCGGCCCAGGTGCGTCTTCACCGTCGCCTCGCTGATGAACAGCGCCCGCGCGATCTCCCGGTTGCCCAGGCCCCGCCCCAGCTGCCCGAGGATGTCCCGCTCCCGGTCGGTGAGGCTCGGCCCGGCGGCCCCGCGCATACGGTCCATGACCCGGCTGGCGACCGGCGGGGAGAGGGCCGTGCGGCCCTGAGCGGCGGAGTGGATCGCGGCGAAGAGCTCCTCGGGCCGCTCGGCCTTCAGGAGGTAGCCGGTGGCGCCCGCCTCGATCGCCCGCGTGATGTCCGCGTCCGTGTCGTAGGTGGTGAGGACCAGGACGTGGACGCCGGTCGGCGCGATCCGCCGGGTCGCCTCCACGCCGTCGATGCCCGCGCCGAGCTGGAGGTCCATGAGGACGACGTCCGGCTTCAGCTTCGCGGCCATCGCGACGGCCTCCTCGCCGCTGCCCGCCTCGCCCACCACCTCGATGTCGGGGGTGCTGCCGAGCAGCGCGAGCAGGCCCGCGCGGACGACGACGTGGTCGTCGCAGAGGAGGATCCGTACGGACATCAGGACTCCAGGGAGAGCGGGATCGCGGCGGAGAGCACCGTGCCCTCGCCCGGGGTGGACTCGACCGTCAGGGTGCCACCGAGCTGCTGGGCGCGCACCCGCATCGCGGGCAGCCCGTGCCCGCGCTCGGCCTGCTCGCGCGCGAGCGCCGGGTCGAAGCCGCGGCCGTCGTCGGCGATGTCCAGGACCACCTGGTCGTCGAGGTAGGTGAGGGTGAGCGCGGCGGAGTCGGCGCCGGCGTGCTCGCGGATGTTCGCGAGGGCGCCCTGCGCGATCCGCAGGAGCGCCGCCTGGACGCGGTCGGGCAGCGGCACCGCGATCCCGTCGACCCGGAAGGCCGCCGACTCGCGGGCGGCGAGGCCGCGCAGGGCCTCCTCAAGGCCGCCGCCCCCGGCCAGGTCGGCGGGGGCGAGGTCCTGCACGAAGCGGCGGGCCTCGGCGAGGTTCCGCTCGGCGATGGACTCGGCGGTACGGACGTGACGGCGGGCGGTGCCCGGGTCGCTGTCCCAGGTGCGGTCGGCGGCCTGGAGCAGCATCTGCTGGCTGGACAGGCCCTGCGCCAGGGTGTCGTGGATCTCCATGGACAGTCGCTGGCGCTCCGCGAGGGTGCCCTCGCGGCGCTCGATCGCGGCGAGTTCGCGCCGGGTGCGGATGAGGTCGTCGATCAGCGCCCGCTGGCGGGCGGCCTGCCGGTCCGCGTACACGAAGACGCCGGTGGCGAGGGCGGCGACGGCCGGCGGGGCGACGATCAGGTTCGGGTCCCAGCCGCCGTGCGAGAGCTGGACCTGCGCGAAGACCACGAAGGCGGTGAGCAGGGCGACGAGGCCGAGGGCGGCGCGCGGCGGGAGCGTGCGCAGGCCCGTGTAGAAGAGCGGCACCGCGCACCAGGCGAAGCTGGGCGCGAGGACGACGAGGACGACCCAGACGGCGACGACCGTGCCCAGCCAGGCGATCCGGCGGGGGGTGGCGCGGGTGCCGAGCACCGGCCCGAGCAGGTAGAGGGAGGCGAGCGCACCGGTCAGGGCGATGATCCAGGGGCTGCGGGCCTCCCAGTCGTGCCGCAGCAGGAAGCGGGCGAGGGAGGCGCCGAGCAGCAGGAAGAACGCGATGTGCATGACCCGCGCGAGCCAGCGGGCGTCCGGGTCGTGCTCCGTGGGCCGGGTCACCGTGCCGCCTCCCTGCCTTCCTGACCTGGGTGTACGTGTCCATGGTGGCCCGGAGGGACCAGCCGGGCATCAGCCGATCGGCTGACAGTCCCGTCGTCCGGTGTGCGCGCGGAGGGCAGCCGGACCGTGGACCGTCCGGCGCCGGTTCCGGCCGGAGGATCGATGCAGAGCGAAGGAACGCACCGCTCGAAGGCTTCCCCCTCCTCACCTCTTACGGAGTCAGTCATGAAGAAGATCCTCCTCGGCGCCACCGCCGCCGCTGTCGTCGCCGCCGGTACCTTCGGCGTGGTCTCCGCGAACGCCGCCGCCCCGGCCGCCGCTCCCGCCGCCGCCCCGGCCGCCGCTCCCGCCGCCGTCATGGCCGACGCGGACAACGGCAACACCACGACGTCGACGCACCTGACGATCGAGGCCGCCACGAAGGCCGCGCAGGCGACCCTGGACGCCGCCGAGAAGGAGAACCAGCGCGTCTCCGTCGCGGTCGTCGACCGCAACGGCAACACCCTCGTCACCCTGCGCGGCGACGGCGCGGGCCCGCAGTCCTACGAGTCGGCCGAGAAGAAGGCGTACACCGCCGTCTCCTGGAACGCCCCGACCTCCGTCCTCGCCGGCCGCCTGGCCAACGCGCCGACCCTGAAGGACATCCCCGGCACCCTCTTCCTCGCCGGCGGCGCCCCCGTCACCGCCAAGGGCGCCCCGATCGCCGGCATCGGCGTCGCCGGCGCCCCCTCCGGCGACCTCGACGAGAAGTTCGCCCAGGCCGGCGTCGCCTCCCTCGCGAAGTAACGCCCCCAGCTGGTGGTGGCGCCCGGATCCCCCGCCGGGCGCCACCACCTTTTTTCGTTTTTGACCTTTTAAGATCGGTACGTGTCACCACGCAGCCGGACCGGAGCCCTCGCCCTCACCGCGGCCCTCACCGCCCTCGGCCTGCTCGCGGGCGGCTGCTCCGACGCCGGCGGAGGCGTCCGCGGCACCCCCGGCGCCGCGGGCCTGCGCGACCCCCTCTTCCCGAAGCTCGGCAACGGCGGGTACGACGTCGGCCACTACGGCCTGACCCTCGCCTACGACCCCGCCACCGGCCGCCTCGACGGCACCGCCGAGATCACCGCCCGCGCCACCCAGGACCTCAGCGCCTTCAACCTCGACCTCGCCGGCCTCACCGTCGGCGGCGCCACCGTCGACGGCGCCCCCGCCGCGTACAACCGGGCCGGGAACGAGCTCACCCTCCGCCCCCACGAGGACATCCGCGAGGGCCGGGAGTTCCGCGCCACCGTCACCTACAGCGGCGTCCCCGAGCCGCTCACCGACGCCGACGGCTCCAAGGAGGGCTGGCTGCGCACCGCCGGCGGGGCGGTCGCGGTCGGCGAACCCGCCGGCTCCATGACCTGGTTCCCCGGCAACCACCACCCCTCCGACAAGGCCTCCTACGACATCACGCTCACCGTCCCCGCCGGACTCGAAGCCCTCTCCAACGGCGTCAGGACCGCACGGCGGACCGAGGCCGACGGGCACGTCACCACCGTCTGGCACACGGCCGAGCCGATGGCCGGCTACCTCGCGACGGTCGCGATCGGCCGGTACCGGACGGGGACGGCGACCGCCCTCGGCTCCGTGCCCGTCCTCACCGCCGCCGAGGCCCCCGTCGCGGCGGCCGGCGCCGCCCTGCGGGCCGAGATCCCCGAGCTCCTCGCCCGCCAGGTGAAGCGCTTCGGCCCGTACCCCTTCTCCGCCGCCGGGGCGATCGTCACCTTGGACGGGACCCTCGGCTACGCCCTGGAGACCCAGACCCGGCCCATCTTCCCGGCCGGCTCCTTCGACCGCGCGACCCTCGTCCACGAGCAGGCCCACCAGTGGTACGGCGACTCCGTCACGCCCGCGAGCTGGCGGGACATCTGGCTGAACGAAGGCTTCGCGACCTACGCGGAGTGGCTGTACTCGGAGGAGTACGAGCACGTCCCGGCGAGCACCCACTTCGCGCGGGCCTTCGCCCAGGACGCCAACTGGGCCTTCCCGCCCGCCGCCCCGCCCGCCGCCGAGAACCTCTTCGACCCGCCCGTGTACCAGCGGGGCGCGATGGTCCTGCACAAG
The DNA here is from genome assembly GCF_049913095.1 of Streptomyces sp. E-08. Lineage (NCBI taxonomy): Bacteria > Bacillati > Actinomycetota > Actinomycetes > Kitasatosporales > Streptomycetaceae > Streptomyces > Streptomyces sp. E-08. The sequence goes on from NZ_CP183971.1 coordinate 4,692,795, forward strand.
CTGCGGGAGGCGGTCGGCGACCGCGTCTTCGACGAGATCCTGCGCGGCTGGCCCGCGAAGTACCGCCACGCCAACGCCACCACGGACGACTTCACGGCCTACGCGGAGAGCGTGTCGGGCCGCGACCTCGGCGCGCTGTGGGACGTCTGGCTGTACGGCGACGAGAAGCCGGCCAAACCCTAGACCAGGCTCTTGCGCATCACGACGCACGCCCGGCCGTGCGCGAGGTCCGGGCGGCGGGCCGTCTCCTCGTAGCCCAGCGCGGTCCAGAAGGCCAGCGCCTTCGGGTTGTTCTCCAGGACGGCGAGCCGCAGCCCCGTGCGGCCCGCGGCGCGGAAGCGGTCCTCGACGTACGCGGCGAGCCGGCGCCCGTGGCCCGCGCGCCGCTCGTCCGCGTGGACCATCAGCAGCCCGAGCCACGGATCGGGATCGGCCGGGTCGGGGTGGCGGCCCAGGGTGACGGCGACGGCGACGAGCCGGCCCCCGGAGCGGGCGAGGAGGACCTCGGCGGTCGGCTGCGCGAGCTCCTCGGCGAGCGCCGCCGCGACCTGCTCGGGCCGGATGTCGGACGGGTCCGGGAAGTCACCGCTGAGCTGCTGGAACTCCTCGTTCGAGGCATAGAGGGCGGTGAGCTCGGTGAGCAGCGCGCCGGGGAGGGCGGCGCCGTCCTCCAGGGCCTTGGGGGCGAGGGTCTCGACGATCACGCGCACAGAGTAGAGCCCCGGCCGGGGATTCCCGGCCGGGGCTCTACGGGCACGCGACGGGTCAGAGGTTGACGCCGAAGTCGCGGGCGATGCCCTCCAGGCCCGAGGCGTAGCCCTGGCCCACGGCGCGGAACTTCCACTCGGCGCCGTTGCGGTACAGCTCGCCGAAGACCATGGCGGTCTCGACGGCCGCGTCCTCGGAGAGGTCGTAGCGGGCGAGCTCGGCGCCGCCGGCCTGGTTCACGATGCGGATGTACGCGTTGCGCACCTGGCCGAAGTTCTGCGAGCGGGACACCGCGTCGTAGATGGAGACCGGGAAGACGATCTTGTCGACGTTCGGCGGGAGGGCCGCGAGGTTGACGTTGATCTGCTCGTCGTCGCCGCCGCCCTCGCCGGTGCGGTTGTCACCGGTGTGCACGATGGTCTGGTCCGGCGTCGACTTGTTGTTGAAGAAGACGAAGTGGGCGTCCGAGGCGACCTTCCCTGCGGCGTCCACGCCGATCGCCGAGGCGTCGAGGTCGAAGTCGGTGCCGGTGGTGGTGCGGACGTCCCAGCCGAGGCCCACGGTGACGGCGGCGAGGCCCGGGGCCTCCTTGGTCAGGGAGACGTTGCCGCCCTTGGACAGGCTCACAGCCATGGAAAGTCCCTTTCGTCGTGATGTCGTCGCTCGCCTGGAGAAACGCTCTGCGGTCGCCGCCGGTTCCCGCCCGCGGCCGCGGGAAAACAGGATGACTCTTACGGCCCCCTGCGGGGAACATGGAGGGCATGTCCGGTCCCCATCTCATCCGCGGCTCCGTCTCCCTGCCCGAGGCCGAGCTCCAGTGGCGTTTCTCGCGGTCGTCGGGACCGGGCGGTCAGCACGTGAACACCAGCGACTCGCAGGTGGAGCTCCGCTTCGACCTCGCGGCCACCGACGCGCTCCCCGAGGTGTGGAAGGCCCGCGCCCTGGAGCGCCTCGCCTCCCGCCTCGTCAACGGCGTCGTGACGGTCCGCGCCTCGGAGCACCGCTCCCAGTGGCGCAACCGCGAGACGGCGGCGGTCCGCCTGGCCGCCCTCCTCGCCGAGGCGACGGCCCCGCCCCCGAAGCCCCGCAGGGCGACGAAGATCCCCCGCGGCATCAACGAACGCCGCCTCCGCGAGAAGAAGCAACGCTCGGAGACCAAGCGCACCCGCCAGTCCCGCGACTGGGGCTAGAGCGGAGCCCAGGAGCGTGCCGGGTGGTGGACGCCGCCCCCGGGGCGGAGTCGGTGAGCCGGCTCCATGCCGCCCTCCGGCGCGTCCCTCCCGTCCCCACGGACCGCGGTCACGACAGCCGGCGGTACTTCCCCTGGAAGTACGTCAGGGGGCCGTCGTCGTGCGAGGGCAGGCCGACCGTCAGGACCCGGCCCACCACCAGGGTGTGGTCGCCGGCCACGACGCGGCTCTCCGTGCGGCACTCCAGGACCGACAGCGCGCCGGCCATCAGCGGGGCGCCGCTCTCCTCGCCGCGGGTGTACGGCAGGTCGGCGAAGAGGAGCCGGTCACTGACCCGGTTCTTCATGGCGAAGCGCCCGGCGACGTGCCGCTGGTCCTCCGAGAGGACCGACACCGCCCAGACCGGGACGTCGGTGAGCAGGTCGTCCATGCGGGAGCCGTTGCGGAGGCTGACGAGGACCAGGGGCGGGTCCAGGGAGACCGACATGAAGGCGGTGGCCGTCATGCCGACGTCCTCGCCGCGCGGGCCGTCGTCGGGGTCGTGCGCGGTCACCAGGACCACGCCCGCCGCGAGGCGGGACATCGCCGCCCGGAACTCGTCGTTGCTCACCCCCTCAGCATGAGGGATGGCCAGATCGGTCACGGGGGGCGAGGCGGGCGTCTTCTGCAGCACACCCGCACGCTAGCCCCGGGCCTCCGCGGCCCGCATCGGGCCGGGGGACCAGCACGGCACGGTCGGCGGACCTAGGACCGGCGTCCCCGTGAGGGTTCGTGCGACCCGCGATGACCTGCTGTGACTTGAGTCACACGGGGCAGTATTTGCTGACCCTGTGTACCGGGGGCGCAGCTCGCTGTGATTCAGTGGCGGTGACAGTGCAACACGAAGCCGATGAGAACCCTGGAGTTGCTGTCGAGGTCTCGGGGAGAGCGAGCGATGGAGACCGAGTCGGAGCCTTACGTCCGTCTCTCGACCCTGCGGCAGCTGCATCAGGTCGTGGCGGACCTCAACACTGCACGCAGCCTGGCGGACACCCTGCAGACCGTCGCCGACGGTGTGGTCGCCGGTCTCAACTACGAGCTGGCCTGCGTCAACCTCGTCCGCCCCGACGGTGACCTCGTCGTCGCCGCCTTCGCCGGAAGCTCCGCCGCGGAGGCCCTCATCACCGGCCGCGTCGGCTCCCGCACCTCCTGGGAGCGCCGCCTGACCATGGGCGTCTCCTGGGGCGACCTGCGGTTCATCCCGCACACCGAGGGCTGGGTCCTCATGGAGGACGACGTCCCCCAGTGGCACACCGACGGCCCCGCGCCCCGCTTCGAGGACGAGTGGCACCCGCACGACCGGCTCTACGCCCCCATGTACGCCTCCGGCTCCGGCCGTGAGCTCCTCGGCGTCATATCCGTCGACCGCCCGCGCAACGGCCGGCACCCCGGCCCCTGGGGCCAGGAAGCGCTCCAGATGTACGCCTCGCAGTCGGCGATCGCCATCAGCAACGCCCGCCTCCGCTCCAACATGCAGCGCGCCCTGGTCCGCCTGGAGCGCGAGCAGCAGGCCCTGCGGGCCTCGGAGGAGTCCTTCCGGCAGGCCTTCGAGTACGCGCCCTCCGGCATGGCCATCGCCGAGATGGGCGGCGACCAGCACGGCCGCCTCCTCCGTACGAACGACGCCCTGTGCCGGCTCCTCGGCCGCCCCGCCTCCGTCATGCGGCGCTACTCCTTCGCCGACCTCGTCCACCCCGAGGACATCGGGACGCTGCTGCGGACCTCCGCCGAGGGCGGCCGGGCCGAGCTGCGCCTCGGCCGCCGGGACGGCACGTACGTCTGGGTCTCCCTCCGCAACTCCGTCGTCGCCGACACCGCCGACGGGCCCCGCTTCCTCCTCACCCACGTCGAGGACATCGAGGAGCGCAAGCGGCACGAGCTGCAGCTCGCCCACCGCGCCTCGCACGACGCCCTCACCGGCCTGCCCAACAGCGCCGAGCTGCGCTCGCGGCTGTCGGCGCGGCTCTGCGAGCGGCCGTCGGCGCCGGGGGACGAGGCCGCGTACGGGACGTACGACTCGCAGCGGGACGGCGGTTACGGGGCGGGGCCCGGCGGCTACGAGCCCTCGTACGACCAGTCCTACGACCCGGCGTACGACTCCGGCCACGAGCCGCAGCCGTACGAGCACGAGCACGAGCACGGCTTCGGTTTCGAGCCGGCGGGCGGCGCGGGGCCCTACGACCACCACGTCCACATCGTCGCGCCGACCGGCGGGGAGGTCGACGACGGCACCAAGGGGCTCGCGGTCCTCTTCTGCGACCTCGACGGTTTCAAGTCGATCAACGACCGCTTCGGGCACCACACGGGTGATGCGGTGCTCATCGAGGTCGCGCGCCGGCTCACCACCGGCGTGCGGGACGGTGACACGGTCGCCCGGCTCGGCGGTGACGAGTTCGTCGTCCTCGCCGACGGCCTCGGTGCCGCCGACGCCGCCGACCTGGCCGTACGCCTCCGCAACGCGATCATCCCGCCGATCCGGGTGGACGGGCGGGCGGTCCGCGTCGGGGCGAGTTTCGGCATCGGCTGGGCCGAGTGCGGGATGACCGTGGAAGAGGTCCTGAACTCGGCGGACCAGCGGATGTACGTGGAGAAGCGCTCCCGCGCGAAGGTCCACCGGCGGGCGGGCTGAGTCGCGCGCTGGTCCGTTCGGGGTAGGCTCGGCCGGTCGGCGACGGCTGGCGAGCATGGAGAGGACGACCCGGATGGCTGCCGGAAACGACGGCGCGAACACGCCCGAGGACGACGATCCGTTCGGCTACCTCTACGAGGATGGCCAGGCAGCGGGCGCCCGGCCCCCGCAGGGCGGAGGCTACGGCTACCCCGGCCCCGCCGCCGCGCAGCCAGGTGTGCCGAGGACCTCGTACAACCAGGTCAGAACGGTCGGCGAGCGCCAGTACGGCCACCACCAGCAGCAGTCGTACGTGCCCCCGCAGCAGCAGGCCCCGTACGGCCAGCCGCAGGCGCAGTACGCGGCGCCGGAGACGTACGGCGCCCAGCCGCAGACCCGCGCGATCCCGCCCCAGCGCGGCGGCGGCTCGGGCCGCGGCCCGAACACGAAGGGCCTGCTGATCGGCGCGGTCGCGGTCGTCGCGGTCGTCGTGATCGGCATCGCGGCGGCGGTCATCAGCAACTCGGGCGGCGAGAAGGACAAGGACGACAAGGCCGGCGGCAACACCGCGTCGACGGCCCCGTCCGAGGTCTCGGAGACCCCGAGCAACGAGCCGAGCGCCGACAAGACCCCCGGAGCGCTCCCCAAGCAGGACGCGGCGACGCTGACGCTGGGAGGCCCGGCCACGACGGAGTCCGCGGTCAAGGGCGCCAAGGGCACGAACGGTGCCTATGTGGCCTTCAACGGGGCCGGCGGCTCCGCGAGTTGGTCGGTCGACGTGCCGAACACCGGCGAGTACACGCTCCGCATCACGTACGGCGTGCCCGGCAAGGACGCCAAGACCTCCCTGACGGTCAACGGTGAGACGCCGCGCGCGCTGAACATGTCCAACTTCGCGAAGGCCGCCGAGGGCGACTGGGAGAAGGGCTGGACCTACACGTACGCGTACGTGAACCTGAACCAAGGGCCCAACGCGCTCAAGATCTCCTGCGAGACGGGCGACACCTGCGACGCGATCCTCGATCAGGTCTACCTGGAGGCCGGTCACACCGGCAAGTGACCCTTGACGGGTTGTTCAGCCGCGTCGGCAGGATTTCGTTCCCAGGTATGTGGGGTGTGGCGCCAATCGCGCCACCCCCCACATCACTTCCCCGCCGCGGTCACCACTTGGTGCAGCCGTTCCGCCAGGTCCCATTGCTGTTGAAGCGGGCCACTTCGATTCCGATGTCGAAGAGTCCATTGGCGTGCGAGGCTGTGGTGTCCCAGATTCCGGTCTTTCCGTAGCCCTTCGTGTTCTTATGCCACGGCCAATAGTGGATCTTCCCCCATGTGTCCTTCGAGAGCAGGCGCACGCCGACGCTGTTGCCGTCGGCCTGGGTGTCGGTCACGGTGAGCCTGAGATTGATGGTGTAGCCGGGCCCCCAGTAGTTGTCCCAGGCCATGTCACCGAAGGCGCCGGTCGTGTTGCAGCTGCTCATGCCGGAGTCCAGCGAGGCGTGAGCGGACCCGGCCGTGGCCACGGAAAGAGTCAGGGCTGCCGCTACGACTCCCGTGGCGGTCAAGAAGTTTTTGCGCACGTGACGTTCCCTCAAATCGAATTGCAGAGCGATTCGATTCTTGTTCGTGTGCTCGATTAACGTCCAGGGGAAAATGGGGAATGGCCGGTAATCGCCCGCGGTCCGTGCCTGTTCCGTCCGGCCTGACAGGCCGGAGAATCCATGCCGGAACCGAGCGGGCCGGGAAGCCTCACGCGGCTTCGGGCTCGGACGTCACCTTCACCCGGGGCAGCAGTTCCTCGTACGCCTTCGGGTCGAATTCGCCGGCCACCGGGGAGAGGACCGTGGCTGCTGAGAGGGCTACCGCTCGGGTGAGGCGGTCGGGCCAGGGGGTGTTGTCGACCAGGCCCGAGAGGAGGCCGGCGACGGCGGAGTCGCCCGCGCCCGTGGGGTTGCCCTTCACGGCGGCGGGCGGGGTCGCGCGCCACAGGCCCTCGGGGGTGGCGGCGAGCATGCCCTCGGGGCCGAGCGAGGAGATCACCGCGTGGGCGCCCCGGCGGCGGGCGTCGCGGGTGGCCCGGTGGGGTTCGCGCGCGCCGGTGAGCTGGGCGAGTTCCTCGGCGTTCGGCTTGACCAGGTCGGGGCGGGCGGCGATGCCCCGCCGGAGGGGTTCGCCGCTGGTGTCGAGGAGGACCGGGACTCCGGCCGTGCGGGCGAGGCGGATGAGTTCCGCGTACGCGCCGACGTGGATGCCCGGCGGGAGGCTGCCGCAGAGGGCGACCGCGGCGGCTCCGTCGAGGAGTTCCGCGAAGCGGGCGCGGAAGGCGGTCCATTCCGCGGCGGTGACGGTCGGGCCGGGTTCGTTGAGCTGGGTGGTGTCCCCGCTCGCGGTGTCGACGACCGCGACCGTACGGCGGGTGGGCCCCGCCGTCTCGACGAGTTCGTCCCGTACGGGTGTCGCCGCGAGCAGGTCCCGCAGCATCGCGCCGGTCGCGCCGCCCGCGAAGCCGGTGGCGACCGTCTCGTGTCCGAGGGCCGCGAGGACGCGGGCGACGTTGAGTCCCTTGCCGCCGGGCCGCTCGATCACCTGGGTGACCCGGTGGGAGGCGTGCGGGGTGAGGGCGGGGACCCGGTAGGTCAGGTCCACCGCCGTGTTGAGGGTGACCGTGAGGATCATGACCTGTTCACCCCCCGTACTCCGTGTGAAGTCCTGCGGAACGGGCGTTCCGACGGGCACTGATCATGCCAAACGAAAGGCGGTTGGCCCAGACCCCCGGCCGACCGCCTTCCGTATGACTCCTGATCAGGCTGTCGCGGGCGCCACGATCCACTCGCCCTTGCGCATGACGCCCTTGAGGTTGAACTCGGCGTCCAGGACCACGATGTCGGCGTCCTTGCCGGGCTCCAGGGAGCCGACGCGGTCGTACACGCCGAGGAGCCGGGCGGGGTTGGCGGAGATGGCCTGGACGACCGCCTCGACGGGGAGGCCGTCGACTGTGGCGGCGCGCTTGAAGGCGCGGTCCAGGGTGAGGGTGGAGCCGGCGATGGAGCCGCCCTCGACGAGGCGGGCGACGCTGTCCTTCACCTCGACCGCCAGCGGACCGAGCATGTAGCTGCCGTCGCCGAAGCCGGCGGCGTCCATGGCGTCGGTGATGAACGCGACGCGCTCGGGTCCCGCGTGGTGGAAGGCGAGCTCCAGGGCGGCGGGGTGGAGGTGGGTGCCGTCGTTGATGAGCTCGACGGTGATCCGCTCGTCCTCCAGGAGGGCGGCGATCGGGCCGGGGGCGCGGTGGCCGAGCGCGGGCATGGCGTTGTACAGGTGGGTGGCGACGGTGGCGCCCGCGTCGATGGCCGCCTGCGTCTGCTCGTACGTGGCGTCGGTGTGGCCGATGGCGGCGATCACGCCGTGCTCGGCGAGCAGCCGTACGGAGTCGAGGCCGCCGGGCAGCTCGGTGGCGAGGGTGACCATCCTGGCCCGGCCGCGGGCGGCGTCGATCAGCTTGCGGACCTCGGCGGGGTCGGGGTCGCGGAGCAGCGTCTCGTCGTGGGCGCCCTTGCGGCAGGGGGAGATGAACGGGCCCTCGAAGTGGAGGCCGGCGATCTCGCCCTGTTCGGCGAGCTCGGAGAGCAGGCCGGCGCGGCGGCTCAGGAAGTCCATCTCGCCGGTGACGAAGGAGGCGACGACGGTGGTGGTGCCGTGCAGGCGGTGGGTGTGGACGCCCTTGAGGACCTCGTCGGCGGTGCCGGAGGTGAAGGACGCGCCGCCGCCGCCGTGGTTGTGCATGTCGACGAAGCCGGGCACGAGCCAGTGGCCGGCGAGGTCGATGACGGGGGCGTTCTCGGGTGCGGAGCCCGCGATGCGGTCGCCGTCGACGATCACGCGTCCGTTCTCGACCGTTCCGGTGGGCAGCACGACGTGTGCGCCGGCGAGAACCTTGTGATCGGCCATCAGGCGGAAACCTCCGAGTCGTGGGAGAGAAGGTCCCAGGCGAGGAGGCCCGCGCCCAGGCATCCGGCGGTGTCCCCGAGGGCCGCCGGGACGATGGCGGGCAGCTTCTGGAACGTGACGCGTTCCTCCACGGCGGCCCGGAGTGGTGTGAACAAGGTTTCCCCGGCCTCGGCGAGACCGCCACCGATGATGAGCGTGCGGGGGTCCAGGAGGGTGAGGGCGGTGACGAGTCCGTCGGCGAGGGCGTCGACGGCGTCCTGCCAGACGCGTACGGCGGTGGGGTCGCCGGACTCGACGGCCTTGGCGCAGTCGGCGGCGTCGGCGTCCGGGTCGCCGCTGGCCGCGGCCCAGGCGAGGGAGACGGCGGAGGCGGAGGCGTACCGCTCCAGGCAGCCGCGCTGGCCGCAGCCGCAGTCGGTGCCGCCGGGGCGGACGACGATGTGGCCGATTTCGCCGGCGTAGCCGTGGGCGCCGGCCTCGATGCGGTCGCCGATGCCGATGGCTCCGGCGATGCCGGTGCCGAGGGGCACGAAGAGGAAGCGGTCGGCGCCGTTGCCCGCGCCGATGCGGCCCTCGGCGAGGCCTCCGGTGCGGACGTCGTGGCCGAGGGCGACGGGGATGCCGTCGAGGCGCCGACTGAGGAGTTCGCGCATGGGAACGTCGCGCCAGCCGAGGTTGGCGGCGTAGACGGCGATGCCGTTCTCCGCGTCGACGATTCCGGGGACGGCGACGCCGGCCGCGGCGGCGGGCTCTCCGTACCGTTCCTGGCCGAGGGTGCGGAGGTCCTCCGCGAAGCCGAGGATCGTCTCCACGACGGCCTCGGCGCCGCGCTCGCGCCCGGTGGCGCGGCGGGCCTCGTGCAGCAGAGTGCCGTCCGCCCCGACGAGGGCGGCCTTCATGCCGGTGCCGCCCACATCCAGGGCGATGACGTGTTTCACGGGGGACAGTCTGGCGCGGGACCACCCAAAAGGTCTAGTCCACTGGGCAGGATTGTTGCGCTCGGATACAAATTCGAGGCCGACCATGGGGCCATGGTCCCGCTGCAGTTGCGGAAGTGATACCCGAGTGGTGTAGACCTCACGTCCGGGCGCGAGGCAGACTTACGGCCCTGAGAAGAGCAAATACACAGCTCAATGCAGTGGAAACCCTGGCAGAACGACAGCTCAAAGATGAGCAAAAGGTGGATGAAGACGTGGAGCGGCGACGATTCCTTGGACTGACCGCGGCCGCCGCCGCCCTCGGACTGACCACGACGGTCGCCGGCTGCGGCTCCCTCGGCGGTGACTCCGGCGACGTGACCCTGAAGCTGGTCGCCGCCGACTACGACCTGACCGGCGGCGACACCACCAAGAAGTACTGGGCCGATCTCGTCGCCGCCTTCGAGGCCGGGCACCCCGGGGTCAAGGTCGAGATCGACGTCGTGTCCTGGGACGACGTCGACCGCAAGGTCGCCGACATGGTCAAGGCGGGCAAGGCCCCCGACATCGCGCAGATCGGCGCCTACGCCGACTACGCGGCCGCCGGACAGCTCTACGCCGCCGACGAGCTCCTCTCCATCCCCGTCCAGGCCAACTTCCTCGGCCCGCTCGTCTCCGCCGGCGAGTACAAGCGCACCCAGTACGGCATGCCGTTCGTCGCCTCCACCCGGCCCCTCTTCTACAACAAGGACCTCTTCCAGGAGGCCGGCGCCGAGGCCCCCACCACCTGGGACGAGCTCGCCGAGGCCGCCGCCAAGCTCAAGGCCAAGGGCGTCCCCACCCCCTTCGCGCTGCCGCTCGGCCCCGAGGAGGCCCAGGCCGAGGCCCTCATGTGGCTGCTCAGCGGCGGCGGCGGCTGGACCGACGCGTCCGACCGCTACGCCATCGACTCCGACGCCAACGTGCGCACCTTCGACTGGCTCCGCAAGAACCTGGTCGGCAAGGACCTCACCGGGCCGGTCGCCCCCGGCAAGCTCAACCGCAAGGCCGCCTTCGCCGCCTTCGCGAACGGCGAGGTCGGCATGCTCAACGGCCACCCCTCGCTCCTCAAGGAGGCCGCGAAGAAGGGCGTCGAGGTCGGCCAGGTCCCCCTCCCCGGCGCCGACGGCACGCCCAAGACCTCCATGGGCGTCGCCGACTGGATCATGGGCTTCAAGCAGAACGGTCACCGCAAGGAGATCGGCGACTTCCTCAACTTCGTCTTCAGCGACGAGAACGTCCTGAAGTTCGCCGGCGACAACGACCTGCTGCCGGTCACCGTCACCGCCTCCACCCGTATGGAGACCGACCCCGCCCACGCCAACCTGCGCGTCTTCCTCAAGGTCCTCCCCGACGCGCAGCTCCCGCCGGTCGGCAAGACGTCCTGGGCCAGGGTCAGCGAGAACGTCAAGCAGAACATCGGCAAGGCCGTCGCCCCGAACGGCCGGCCCTCCGACGTCCTCGGCCGGATAGGCCGGGACGCGACGGCGGCGGAAAGTGCCGAGTAATAGGTTGGTCGTATGACCGCGAGTGAGGGAACGGACGAAGGCGGGCTCGGAGAGCGCGAGCGGGACCTCCTCGCGGTCGAGCGCCGCTCCTGGCCCGGACCCGGTGCCAAGGAGCGGGCCGTCCGCGAGCGGCTCGGGCTCTCCCCGACCCGCTACTACCAGCTCCTCAACGCCCTCCTCGACGACCCGCGCGCCCTGGCCCACGACCCGGTGACCGTCAACCGGCTGCGCCGGGTCCGCGAGGAGAAGCAGCGCCGGCGCGAAGGGTGACCCCGGCCGGGGACTCCGGTCGGTGACCGTCCAGTGACTCCGGCCACGCTGACGTGACACCCGTACGTCGGTAGGGTCGGGAACATGGTCAGCAGCCTCCCGCACCCGGCCACACCCACCGGCCGCGACGGCCTGGCCGCGCTCCTCGCGCGGCCCGCGCAGGCCGTCGTCGCCCTCGACTTCGACGGCACCCTGGCCGAGATCGTCGACGACCCCGAGCAGGCCCGCGCCCACCCCGGTGCCGTGGCCGCCCTCGCCGCCCTCGCCCCGCAGGTCGCCTCCGTCGCCGTCGTGACCGGCCGCCCCGCCGGGGTCGCCGTCCGCTACGGCGGCTTCGCCGGCGTCCCCGGCCTGGAGCACCTCGTCGTCCTCGGCCACTACGGCGCCGAACGCTGGGACGCCGTCACCGGCACCGTGAAGGCCGCCGCCCCGCACCCCGGCGTGGCCTCCGTCCGCGCCGAACTCCCGGGCTTCCTCGACCGGGCCGGGGCCTGGCCGGGCGTCTGGATCGAGGAGAAGGGCCGCGCGGTCGCCGTCCACACCCGCCGCGCCCTGGACCCCGAGGGCGCCTTCGAGGCGCTCAAGGGACCGTTGGGCGATCTGGCCGTCGCCCACGGCCTCGTCCTGGAGCCCGGCCGCATGGTCCTGGAGCTGCGGCCGCCGGGCATGGACAAGGGCGTCGCGCTCGCGGAGTACGTACGGGAGGTGGGCGCCGGGTCCGTGCTCTACGCGGGTGACGACCTGGGCGACCTGCCGGCCTTCGCGGCGGTGGAGAAGCTCCGCTCCGACGGCACCCCGGGCGTCCTGGTGTGCAGCGGCTCCACCGAGGTCCCTGAGCTGGCCGACCGCGCCGACCTCTCCGTGCAGGGCCCGGCGGGCGTGGTCGCGTTCCTGACGGAACTGGCGGAGGCGGTACGGGAGGGCTGACCGCCCCCTACGGCTCGTACAGCGGAAGGAAGCGGACGACGGGTTCCTCGTACCGCTAGCGAAGAAGCAGGTCCACCACCCCCGTCAGGTCCTCCTCGCCGCGGCCCACGTCGAGCCGGCGGCGCATCAGCTCGAAGTACGGCAGGAGCAGTTCCGGGCTGACGCCCTGCCCCTCGGCGGTGGCCAGGAACGTCGGCGTGCCCGCCACCTGCATGGCGAGGTTCGAGACCACGCCCTCGGTGTAGTCGCCGGACCGCAGCTGGGCGGCGGTCCCGTGGACGCCCCCGGACATGGCGGCGAGCCAGTCGGCGAGCAGCGGGGCGAAGGCGACGGGGTCGATGTCCTCCCGCCGGATCAGCGCGAAGGCGTGCGCGGCCCCGGCGAACATCCCGTACATGGCGCTGAGCAGGGCCACGTCGTGCAGGGCCGCGAAGCCCGCGTCCTCGCCGACGTACCTCGTGCCCACCGGTACGGCCAGGGCGGCCCGGTGGAGCTCGAACGCCTCCCGCGCGCCGCTGTAGAAGACGTATCCGCCGGCCTCCGGGACGCCGATCATCGGCGGGACGGCCATGATGCCGCCGTCCAGGTAGCGGGCGCCCCGCTCCTCGGCCCACGCGGCCCGGGCCCGGGCCTGGGCGGGCGTCGTGGTGGTGAGGTTGACGAGGTCCTTGCCGGTGACGTCGACGCAGTCGAGGGCGGCGCCGACGGAGTCGTCGTCGAGGAGGCAGAGGACGACGAGGGTGCTCGCCGCGACGGCCGCGGCGGCGCTGTCCGCGGTCTTCGCGCCCTCGGCGGCGAGGGCGTCCGCGCGGGCCGGGGTGCGGTTCCAGACGGTGAGCGGATGCCCGGCGGCGAGCCAGGTCCGGGCGAGGGCGGTGCCCATGGCGCCGAGTCCGAGGAGGGAGAGCGGGGAAGGCGTGTTCGCTGTCATGCCCACAAGGCTGCGCCGGGCCTCTGACCTGCTCAAGTACCCACTTACAAGTGGGTGGTTACCCTGGGGTGAGCGAACAGGTCAGGAGGGTGGGGCGGATGGCGACACTGAACCGGCCGGGGGACGGGGGCGGCCACGTCTGCGGGATCGACACCGCGATGGAGGTGATCGGCGGCAAGTGGAAGGTGCTCATCCTCTGGGCGCTGCACGAGCAGCCGCACCGCCGTTTCGGCGAGCTGCGCCGACTGGTCCCGGGCATCACGGAGAAGGTCCTCGCGTCCCACCTCCGCGAACTGGAGGCGGACGGCGTCGTCGACCGCGTCTCGTACGACGAGGTTCCGCCGCGCGTCGAGTACGCCCTCACGAAGGACGGCGTCCGCCTCAACGACGCCCTCGAACCCCTCGCGGCCTGGGGCAGGGAGCGGACCGGGGCCGCGGGCAAGACACCCCCTAGTCCCTGAGCGCGTCCAGCTGGTCCAGGAACCAGCGCTGCGGGGGAAGGGCCGTGGCCGCGGCCGCCAGGCGTTTCGTGCGGTCCGTGCGTTCCGTCGGGGGCATGTTCAGGGCCGTGTGCAGGGCCTGCGCCGTCTCCGACACGTCGAAGGGGTTCACCGTGAGGGCGTCCTCGTGGAGCTCCTCGTACGCGCCGGCCTCCCGGGAGAGGACGAGCGCGCAGCCCTTCTCCGAGACGACCGGTATCTCCTTCGCCACCAGGTTCATGCCGTCCCGCACCGGGTTCACGAGGGCCACGTCCGCCAGGCGGTAGGTAGCCAGGGAGCGGGTGAAGTCGTCCTCGACCGAGACCAGGACCGGCTGCCAGTCCGCCGTGCCGAACTCGGTGTTGATCTCCGCCGCCAGGGCCGAGACCGCCGTCGTGTACGCGCGGTACGACTCCAGGTCCTGGCGCGAGGGGTACGCCGAGGCCAGGTGGACCACCCGGTCGCGCCACTCGGGGTGCGTGGTGAGGAGTTCGCGGTACGCCTGGAGGCCCCTCAGGATGTTCTTCGAGAGTTCCGTGCGGTCCACTCGGACGATCGTCTTCCGGCCGCCGGTCTCGTCGCGCAGCCGTGCCAGGCGGTCGTCCACCTCCGGGCGGTACGCCAGCGCCCTCAGCTCCTCGCCGTCCACGCCCAGCGGGTACGCCGCCACCCGTGTGCGGCCCAGGTCGCCCGCGCCGCTCTCGAAGGCCTCCGCCCACGCGCGCGTGTGGAAGCCGAGGCGGTCCGCGCCGAGCATCCCGCCGAGGAGTTCCTCGCGGATGTCCGCCGGGAGCATCCCCAGGTACGCGGGCGACGCCCAGGGCGTGTGCGTGAAGTGGGCGATGCGCAGGTCGGGGCGGAGGGCCCTGAGCTGCCCCGGGACCAGGGCCAGGTGATAGTCCTGGACCAGGACCGCCGCGCCCTGTGCCGCCTCCGCCGCCAGCGCCTCGGCGAAGGCGCGGTTGTAGGCCCGGTACGACTCCCAGCGGCGGCGGAACTCCGCGTCGAAGACCGGTTCGCGCGGGATGTCGTACAGGTGGTGGTGGAGGAACCACAGCACCGAGTTCGCGATGCCGTTGTACGCGTCCGCGTACACGGCCGGATCGATGTCCAGCATCCGCACGCCCGGCTCGGCCGTCCCGCGCCGCACCGCCTCGCGGTCGCCCGCCCCGAGGGCCGCGCACACCCAGAGGCTCTCCTGCGCGTCGATGGTGCTCAGGGCCGACGCCAGGCCGCCGCCGCCCTTGCGGGCGTCGAGCGAGCCGTCCTCGCCGAGCACGTACGAGACCGGGCCCCGGTTGGATGCCACGAGCACAGTAGCCATGTGGCGAACCTAGCCCGTCTCGTAAACGCTCAAACGTACGTATACGAGACGGGCTGATTCGGCCACGGGCAGTCATCGCAGGTCAGTCGCGTCGGCCGCGCATCGCCGCCTTCGCCACCAGGCCAGTCGCCGCCAGCGCCACCGCGAGCGCGCCGAGCAGCCAGAGACGCTCGCCGCTGCTTCCCGTCTCCGCCATGGAGCCGGAGCCGGAGCCGGAGCCGGAGCCGGAGCCGGAGCCGGAGTCGGAGTCGGAGCCGGTGCCGGAGCCGTCGCCCGCGACGGAGTGCCGGTCGCCCTGCGGGCCGGGGGCCGGGGGAGCCGGGGAGGGCGGAGCCACCGAGACGGTGGGCGGGGTGCTCGGTTCCGGGGAGGGGGGCTCCGGCTCCTGCTCCGCCTGTGCCGCGGCCGGGGTCGGGGCCGTCGGGGTCGGCTTCGGGGCGTCGAGCTTCGGGGTCGCCGAGCAGGACGGGTCCCGGCTGCCGTCTCCGCAGTTCGAGCGCGGGCTCTGCACCACCACGCCGTCGCGGAGCCGCCCGTCGCCCGTCGCCGGGTCCTTGATCTTCACCGAGTAGGTGACCGTCGCCGTCCTTCCGGCCGGGATGGTCCCCGCGTACCCGATCCTCGGCTTCTCGTACGAGACCCTGCCGAGGTCCGTCCGCACGTCGCCGTTGTAGTCGGCGTCGTCCAGGATCCCGGTCAGGTCGTCGCCGAACCTCGCGTCCGGGTAGTCGGTCCCGCCGACGTTCTTCGCGGTGATCGTGTACGTGAGGGTGTCGCCCGGCCTCACCGTGCGGGGGTGCGCCGTCTTGGCGATCTCCAGGTCCGGGACCGGCACCGAGAAGGCGAGCCCGGACGGCACGTACGTGTCGCCGCTGGTGGAGAAGGTGAGGTCCGCCGAGGTCGCGCCCGGCGGGACGGCGCCGGCCGGGACGTCGAAGGCCTTGGCGTCGATGCTCAGGTTGTCGGTCGGCTTCGGGGAGACCGCGCCGTCGTCCACGCCGACGAAGAAGTTGCCGGTGTTGCCGGTGTGGGCCTCGGTGACGTTCTTCCCGTCCACGCGGAACGTGTCGCCCGGCGTGTTCCGGTCGCCCTCGAACGCGGTCACGCTCGCGCGTACCGTGCCGGGGCCCCGGCGGAAGCCGTCCACGGTGATCGTGGTCGCGGGGGACGTGGAGCGCTGGAGGACGTGGCCGCCGTAGACGTGGACGCTGCGCCGCTCGGGGGCCTTCACCGGGTCGGGGCCCGGGAACCTGTGGACGACCGTGAGGGACCAGCCCGCCACGCAGCCCTTGCCGCTCGGCGCCCACAGGTTGCCGACCGCCACCCGCGCGTCCGTCCCCGAGACGCCCGCGAAGGCGGCCGTCACGTCGGACTCGCCCGTGTAGTAGTGCGGGCCGCCGGTGTCGGCCGGGTCGGCGACCATGCTGTCGATCGAGACCGGGGCCGCCGCCCCGGCCCCGACCCTGATCACCGGGGCCGTCGTCGTCGGGTCGCCGGGGGACCGCCCGACGTCCGCGCCGGAGAGGTCGCAGCGCTTCAGCAGGGCGCCGCCCGGGCCCCTGTACGTGCCGTCGTTGCCGCCCCAGAAGAGGCGCGCGTACGCCACCTCGGCGCCCGCCGGGATCCTCACGTGGCCGGTGCTGGAGCCGAAGCCGGCGTTCCCGGTGCCCGCCGCGTCGATCCGCCGCATCACGAAGGTGTTGTTGTCGTCCGAGCCCTGGCCCGACGCCGCCGTCGCGCAGCGCGCCGCCAGGTCCGCCGGGGCGTCCGGGCAGCCCATGACCGTGTTGCCGATCGTGGTGAAGTCGCCGTACAGCGACGCGTCGTACCGCTTGCCGAAGGGCTCGATCACGTCCGCGGCGGCCGGGGCGGCCACCGCGGCCGCGAGCGAGCCCGCCGTGAGCCCGATGGCCGCGAGCACCCTGCCCAGGTGATGTTGTCTGAAGCGCATAAAAGGGCAATTTATGCAAAACGGATCATCATGGGGCGTCACGCCACGCGGCGCTGCGCGTACTCCGTGATCTCGGCCATCGGCGGCCGCTCCTCGGTGTCCACCGCGTACGTCCGCGGCTCGAAGCCCTTCTCGCCCCGCTCGAACTGCGTCAGCCTCGGCCGGACCAGGTGCCCCCGCGACAGCCGCAGCTGCGCCGTCCGGTAGATCGCCGCCGCCATCCGGCCCAGCGCGAGACCGTCCTGGTGCCGGTGCTTGCGCACGCCCACGTCCACCTGGGCGAGCGCGTCCAGGCCCACCGTGTGCAGGGCGTCCACGAGCAGCCCCAGCTCCACTCCGTAACCGACCGGGAACGGCAGCCGTTCGAGCAGCGAGCGCCGCGCCGCGTACTCGCCGCCCAGCGGCTGCACGAAGCCCGCCAGCTGCGGCCAGTGCAGGTTGAGGAGCGGGCGGGCCACCAGTTCGGTGACCCGGCCGCCCTGGGCAGGGGTCCTGCCGGAGGCGAGCCCGTCGGGTTCGGCCCCGAAGGGGCGGTCGTACATCGCCTTCACGAAGTCCACGTCCGGGTCGGTGAGCAGCGGGCCCACGATCCCCGTCACGAAGTCCGCCGAGAAGTCCCGCAGGTCCGCGTCCACGAAGCACACGACGTCCCCGCTCGTCACCATCAGTGACCGCCAGAGCACCTCGCCCTTGCCGGGGACCGCCGGTATGCGGGGGAGTATCGCGTCCCGCGCGACCACCCGCGCGCCGGCCGCCGCCGCCACCTCCGCCGTACGGTCCGTGGAGCCCGAGTCGATCACCACCAGCTCGTCGACGAGCGGCACCGCCTCGGTCATCAGCTCGCGCCGGATCACGGAGACGATGTCCCCGACCGTCGCCTCCTCGTTCAGCGCGGGCAGGACGACGCTGACCCTCGTGTTCCGCTTGGCGGCGAGGATCCGCTCCAGCGGCCGGTCCGCCACGGACCAGGACCGCCGGTCCAGCCAGCGCTCCACCTCTTCCAGCACGTGATCTCCATCTCGCGGTTCGGACGGCCGGTCCAGGGTTCCGGGCCTTCGGTTACAGTCTTGAACAACGCGGATGCCCGATGCACGTCGGGGTGCCGCCCGCGTCGGAGCGCAGGAACGAAAGTCCACCGCGCTTCACAATCGAATACCGCTCATCCAGAGGGGCAGAGGGAAACGGCCCGTTGAAGCCCCGGCAACCCTCCAGTCGGTTCGTCTCGTCCTCCAGCGAGGTCCCCGACTAGGGAAGGTGCCAAATCCGTCTCATGGCGAAAAATTCGTCATGGGAAAGATGAGGAGAAAGGGCCTCGCCTCCATGGCTGTTCAGACCGTCGCACCCACCAACGTCGACCTCGGTCCCGCGTCCGGGCTTTCCTGTCGCGAATGCGGTGAAGTCTTCCCGCTCGGCCCGATCTTCGCCTGCGAACTCTGCTTCGGACCGCTCGAAGTCGCGTACGACCTCCCCACCGGTGACCCCGAGGCGCTGCGCAAGCAGATCGAGGCCGGCCCCGCCAACATCTGGCGCTACGCCCCGCTGCTGCCCGTCCCCGCCGACGTCGCCGAGAAGCCGAACCTGAACCCCGGCTGGACCAAGCTCGTCCGGGCCGACAACCTCGCCGCCGCGATCGGCGTCGCCCCCGGCAAGCTCTTCGTCAAGGACGACTCCGGCAACCCGACCCACTCCTTCAAGGACCGGGTCGTCGCCCAGGCGCTCGAAGCCGCCCGCGCCTTCGGCTTCACCACCCTCTCCTGCTCCTCCACCGGCAACCTGGCCGGCGCCGTCGGCGCCGCCGCCGCCCGCGCCGGCTTCCGCTCCTGCGTGTTCATCCCGCACGACCTGGAGCAGGGCAAGGTCGTCATGGCCGGTGTCTACGGCGGTGACCTCGTCGCCATCGAGGGCAACTACGACGACGTCAACCGCTTCTGCTCCGAGCTCATCGGCGACCCGCTCGGCGAGGGCTGGGGCTTCGTGAACGTCAACCTCCGCCCGTACTACGGCGAGGGCTCCAAGACGCTCGCGTACGAGATCTGCGAGCAGCTCGGCTGGGTCATCCCCGACCAGCTCGTCATCCCGATCGCCTCCGGCTCCCAGCTCACCAAGATCGACAAGGGCCTGCAGGAGCTCATCAAGCTGGGCCTCGTCGAGGACAAGCCGTACAAGATCTTCGGCGCCCAGGCCGAGGGCTGCTCCCCGGTCTCCGCCGCCTTCAAGGCCGGTCACGACGTCGTCCGCCCGCAGAAGCCGAACACGATCGCCAAGTCGCTCGCGATCGGCAACCCGGCCGACGGCCCGTACGTCCTCGACATCGCCCGCCGCACCGGCGGCGCCGTGGAGGACGTGAACGACGAGCAGGTCGTCGAGGCCATCAAGATCCTCGCCCGCACCGAGGGCATCTTCGCGGAGACCGCGGGCGGCGTGACCGTCGGCGTCACCAAGAAGCTCGTCGAGGCCGGTCTCATCGACCCGGACCTCACCACCGTCGTCCTCAACACCGGCGACGGACTCAAGACCCTGGACGCGGTGGCCGACACCTCTCAGGCGACCGTCACCATCCGCCCGAGCCTGGAGGCGTTCCGCGACGCCGGCCTGGCCGTCTGAGTCCGTCCCCTCCTGGCCCACCGAAAGGTTCCGAAGACATGGCCGTGAACGTCCGCATCCCCACCATCCTCCGCACCTACACGGGCGGGCAGTCCGAGGTCCAGGCCGAGGGCGCGACCCTCGCCGAGGTCATCGCGGACCTGGAGAAGAACCACACGGGCATCGCCGCCCGCGTCCTGGACGACCAGGGCAAGCTGCGCCGCTTCGTCAACGTCTACGTCAACGACGACGACGTGCGCTTCGAGCAGGGCCTGGAGACGGCCACCCCGGCCGGCGCGGGCGTCTCGATCATCCCGGCCGTCGCCGGAGGCTGCTGAGCCTTACCCGTCGGTACGAATTGCCCCTTCCGCGCGATAAGCGGAGGGGGCAATTCTGCATGGTTGAGCGAGGTAGAGTTGGGGAAGTCCCCTCCGCTGCTCATGCCGGCCGCATATGAGAATGCGTCCCCGCACGACAAGAAGCAGCCAAAGTGCCTGCGCGTTGTGTACGTTCTGCGCGCTTTGCCGGGCCCGACTTGCCCCGTAATTCCGGGGATTATCCCCAATTCCCCTTTCCGGGACGCCCAGAATTCTCGGTCGAATGACCTGTTGCAGAGGGCAGTTGGGCAGATACATTCAGCGGCGGTCGACGCGTTCCGGCGCAGGGTCTGACCCGGGTCCGCGAGGTGCGGGTCCCGCGCAAGGGCCAGTAATAGGGGAGTTAGGCATGGCTCAGGGCACCGTCAAGTGGTTCAACGCGGAGAAGGGCTACGGCTTCATCGCGGTAGACGGTGGTGCGGATGTTTTCGTCCACTACAGCGCGATCCAGATGGATGGCTACCGCAGCCTCGAAGAGGGCCAGCGGGTCGAGTTCGAGATCTCGCAGGGCCAGAAGGGTCCGCAGGCGGACATGGTCAAGCTCGCCGTCTGAGCGCGGCGCGATCGGCCACCGACGCAACGCCGTCGAGGGGTCCGCATCCCTGAGGGGATGCGGACCCCTCGTGCGTTCCCGAACCTCGTCCGCGAGGTGCCCGATCCACGAGAGTCGCTTGCACTCGCATGGGTCGAGTGCTAATCATTGGCGTTAGCACTCGGAAGGTGAGAGTGCTTACGAGGATCGGGCAGACGAGGCCCGCGGCCAGGTGGGGCAAGGAACCGCCGGGCACGCAGGCCGTCCGTCGCGGGCGTCGGCGCGGTCCTGGAGCGTTATCCACCCCATGTCCGGGAGGACCACTTCACATGGCCAAGATCATCGCGTTCGACGAGGAGGCCCGGCGCGGTCTCGAGCGCGGCATGAACCAGCTCGCTGACGCCGTCAAGGTCACCCTCGGCCCGAAGGGCCGCAACGTCGTCCTCGAGAAGAAGTGGGGCGCCCCCACGATCACCAACGATGGTGTCTCCATCGCCAAGGAGATCGAGCTCGAGGACCCGTACGAGAAGATCGGCGCCGAGCTGGTCAAGGAAGTCGCCAAGAAGACGGACGACGTCGCCGGCGACGGTACGACCACCGCCACCGTTCTCGCCCAGGCGCTCGTCCGCGAGGGCCTCCGCAACGTCGCCGCCGGTGCCAACCCGATGGCCCTCAAGCGCGGTATCGAGAAGGCCGTCGAGGCCGTCTCCGGCGCCCTGCTCGAGCAGGCGAAGGATGTCGAGACCAAGGAGCAGATCGCTTCCACGGCCTCCATCTCCGCCGCCGACACCCAGATCGGCGAGCTCATCGCCGAGGCGATGGACAAGGTCGGCAAGGAAGGCGTCATCACCGTCGAGGAGTCCCAGACCTTCGGTCTGGAGCTGGAGCTCACCGAGGGCATGCGCTTCGACAAGGGCTACATCTCGGCGTACTTCGCCACCGACATGGAGCGCATGGAGTCGTCGCTCGACGACCCGTACCTCCTGATCGTCAACTCCAAGATCTCCTCCGTGAAGGACCTCCTTCCGCTCCTGGAGAAGGTCATGCAGTCGGGCAAGCCGCTGCTGATCATCGCCGAGGACGTCGAGGGCGAGGCCCTGTCGACCCTGGTCGTCAACAAGATCCGCGGCACCTTCAAGTCCGTCGCGGTCAAGGCCCCGGGCTTCGGCGACCGCCGCAAGGCCATGCTGAACGACATCGCCATCCTCACGGGCGGCACGGTCATCTCCGAGGAGGTCGGCCTCAAGCTCGAGAACGCGGGCCTGGACCTGCTCGGCCGCGCCCGCAAGGTCGTCATCACCAAGGACGAGACCACCATCGTCGACGGTGCCGGTGACAGCGAGCAGGTCGCCGGTCGCGTGAACCAGATCCGCGCCGAGATCGAGAACTCCGACTCGGACTACGACCGCGAGAAGCTCCAGGAGCGCCTCGCGAAGCTGGCCGGCGGCGTGGCCGTCATCAAGGCCGGTGCCGCGACCGAGGTCGAGCTCAAGGAGCGCAAGCACCGCATCGAGGACGCCGTTCGCAACGCGAAGGCGGCCGTCGAGGAGGGCATCGTCGCCGGCGGTGGCGTGGCCCTGCTCCAGGCGTCGAGCGTCTTCGAGAAGCTCGAGGCCGACCTGGCGGGCGACGAGGCCACCGGTGCCAACATCGTCAAGCTGGCCCTCGAGGCCCCGCTGAAGCAGATCGCCGTCAACGCCGGCCTCGAGGGCGGCGTCGTGGCGGAGAAGGTCCGCAACCTGCCCGTCGGCCACGGCCTGAACGCCGCGACCAACGAGTACGTCGACCTCATCGCCGAGGGCATCATCGACCCGGCGAAGGTCACGCGCTCCGCGCTGCAGAACGCCGCGTCGATCGCCGCGCTGTTCCTCACCACCGAGGCCGTCATCGCCGACAAGCCGGAGAAGGCCGCCGCGCCGGCCGGCGGCGGCATGCCGGGCGGTGACATGGACTTCTGATCCTGACGGATCGGTGGTTCATCGCTGAACGCGCAGCTCGCGCACGCGAACGAGGGCGGCACCCCCACCAGGGGGTGCCGCCCTCGGGCGTTTCACGGGACGGGCTCAGCGCACGTCGACGTAGTCCCCGCCGGCCGAGGCCGGGGAGTTGAAGTGCCGGTAGTCACCGAAGCAGTGGATCCGCCAGGAGCCGTCGGCGCCCGCCTTCGCCCTGAGGGAGACCTTGCCGGTGGAGCCGGAGCGGCCGGAGGCCACGGTGTTCCAGGTCCGCGAGCCCTTCGGCTGGAACTGCAGCACCACCGGCGCGTTCCCGTACGCACGCCAGGCGCCGTCCCAGTAGTGCTGGAGCCCGCCGGTGACGGTCACGTACCCGTTCTTGGCGACGGGCTCGGGACCCGCGTTCAGCGAGACGATCCGGGTGTCGTTGCGGACGAGCCGGAAGGAGGGCGAGGTGACCCCGGCGAGCTCGTCGGTCGTCAGGTGACGGACCCGGAACCAGCCGCCCCGGCTGCCCTTCGCAAGGAGCGAGATCCGCTCCCAGGACAGCGACGTCTCCCGGAGCGGGACGCGCTTCCAGCCGCCGTCGACGGACTGCTCCAGCTGCACGTTCTGCTGGGACATGGAGATGTCCGGCGCGTACCGCGCGCGGAGTTCGAGGGACACCGAGAGCGTGCCGTCGGCGGACAGCGACGCGCCGCGGAGGTCGAGGCGGGACTCCAGGGGGACGGCGAGCGGGCCCGAGAGCCGGTCGAAGCTCAGGAACGGGTCGCCCGAGGTGACCTCCCACTCGTACTGGCCGGAGCCGGCCGTGGCGAGGAGCTTCGCGGTGAACCGGCCGTCCGCGCCCGTGCGCAGGGTTCTGATCTGCGGACCGAAGGCCACGCGGACGGGCTGGTCGGCGAGCGGCGCGCCCGCGGCGGCCGGGTCGGTGAGGCGTCCGGTCACGGTGACGGTCTCGCCGGTGAGCGCCCGCTTCCGGTCGGCGGCGGCGGTGGCCGTCGCGCGGAGCGGCTTGTACTCCCAGACCTGCCGCGAGGCGCTGACGCTGCCGTGCACCTCGGCGCTGTCCTCGGCGAACGAGGCGGTGAAGGAGTCACCGGTGCCGGTGACGGCGTACGGCGCGCCGGCGAAGTCGCCGGCGGCGGAGGTGACGAGGGTCCGGGGGGTCTCGTCGGCCGCGTCGTCGCGCCGGACGGTGACCGTGCGGTCCGGGAGCGGCACGATGTCCCCGGAGCCGGGCTGGACGGCGCTCAGGTTGCCCTGGGGGCGGGCGTTGCGGTCGTCCCAGGCGGGGACGCCCACGCCGAAGGAGACGAGGTCCGGCCGCAGCCGGAAGTCGAGCCGGCCGGCGTCCGTGCGGGTGAGCTTGTTGCCGAGCGAGTCGGTGGCGGTGACGTCGATGGCGTACGTCCCGAGGGACGGGAGGGTGCCGCCGTCCTCGACGAGCTTCAGGGTGGCCTCGGCGGGCAGCCGGTAGGTGGCGGCCTGTGTCGGGTCCCAGGTGGGTCCGGGGGTGAGCGACGGGATGTCGGCGAGGACGGTGTCGCCCTGCCGGATCCGGGCCGAGACGGCGGTGACCTTGGCCTGCGGGGCGTCGGTCCAGGCGGTCACAGCGAAGGTGCCGCGCTGGGTGTCGTCGGTGACGGCGCGGCCGATGCCGACCGTCGGGGTCGCCGCGGGGGTGGTGTCGGCGAGGGCGGGGGCGGTCGTCGCGGCCAGGGCCACGGCCGCGACGGCGGCCGTCAGGGAGAGGCGGAGGTCAGCGCGCATCGATGTACTTCGCATTCGTCTCGCTGTAGAAGTAGCTTCCCGTGGTGTTGAGGAAGAGCGCCCAGGAGCCGTCGCCGTAGGCGGTGGCGCGGTAGTTGAACCTGCCGCTGCTGTCGGTGGTGATGCTCTTGGTCACCCAGTACCACTGGTTCTCGCCCTTGGGCTTGTAGACCAGGGTCAGCTTGGTGCCGGCGAGCGGCTTCCAGACGCCGTTCACCTTGCGCTGGACGGTGCCGGAGACGGTCATCTTGCCGTTCACCGTGGGCCGGGTGGGGCTGATGGTGAAGGCGGAGAAGCGGGTGGGCGTGCGGCCCCGCTTCAGGCTCGGGCTGGTCTTGGCGACGAACTGGTTCGTCTCCGGGTGCTGCACCCGGTAGAGCGCGGACTCGTAGCCCTGGAGCGTGAACTTGTACATGCAGTTCGTGTCGGTCCGGCCGGAGCGCAGGGTGCGCCAGGTCCGTCCGCCGTCCAGGGAGGCCTGGAGCGTCACGGGCTGGGTCTCGTAGCAGGTGTAGCTGCTGCTGATGCTGCCCGAGACGTCGAGCCTGCCGTGCTCGTCGAGGGTGGCGGTGTACGGCGCGAAGGTGAACTGCTGCGGGACGACGATGTCGATCTTGTCGAAGGGCCGGGGGTCCCCCGTGAAGTACGGGGAGGGCCGCAGCGAGGCGTAGACGAAGTCGGTCGCGTACTGGGCCCGCGCGGGGAACGAGAAGGTGCCGGTCGCCGAGGAGGCGGTCGAGCCGAGCACGTTGACCGCGCTGCTCTCGTACCAGGAGGGCTGGGTTCCGGTGGCGACGACGGGCGCGCCGGCGAAGGGCTTCCAGCCGGTGTCCGTGAGCCGTTCGACGAGTCCGGTGACGCGGAGGTCCGTGCCGGCGCGGACGCGGTACCTGTCGCCCTCGGCGGTGATCCGGTACCGCGTCTGCTCGATCTGCACGTCCGGCAGGCGGTTGTTCGGGTCGTCCGGGTCGATGCCGGCGCTCGGGACGACGGTCGCCGTGCCGCCGGTGAGCCGGCCCTGGGGCGTGACCGTCACCGAGAAGGTGCCGTCGGCGCGGACGGTCGCGGTGCCCGTGCGGTCGACGTATCCGCTGATGCCGTACGTCTGGAACCAGAACTGCACCCGGGTGCCCTCGGGCGCGGTGGAGCGCTCGCCGGTGGCCGGGTTCCAGCTGGTCGTGGTGCCGGAGAGGACGACCTGAGGATGGTCGTAGCTGGTGGTCGCGCGGTCGGCGGTGATCCTGCCGACACCGACGTGCGGCTTGTGGCTGTAGGCCGTGCCCGTCCGGGAGGTGGTGGTGCCGCCGGGCCGCCGGTAGTCGATCCGGACCGGGTAGTCGCCGAGGGCGGTGCCCTCGGGGAGGGTGACGCGCGCGTCGGTGGTCCAGTACCCGTTGAGCCGGGTCAGCTCCTCCGTGGAGGCGAGCACCGGGGCGTCCGGGGCGGTGGAGGCCAGCACGCTGACCTTGACCCAGAGCGCGTCGCTGAGCAGCCCGACGCGGTAGCGCCCGTCGTCGAGCGTGGTGTCGGCGGTGTTCACCACGTCCGCGTGCGCGGCCGGGGCGTGGATGACGGCGGGCGTGAGGACGCCCGCGGAGAGAGCGAAGACGGCTGCCGCACGGACGAATGCGTGCGGAAGCCTGCGCGTCGAGCGCGGCAAAGGGACCCCCCACAGGTCTGAGATCGCGGTCCCGTCCTCATGCGGACGGCCGCGTGGCAGAACTTTAGCGCTCACCTGTTGAACATGTTCATTCGCTTTACGGGAGTGCCGGGGTGATCCTGGAATGGCCCCTTCGTGAAGGGAACGGAGCCATGGTCACCCTGCTCACGACGCCGGCCGACCGCGAACTGGTCATCACGCGCACCTTCGGCGCCCCGCCGGCCCGCGTCTGGGAGGCGTGGACGCGGCCCGAGCACGTGCGGGAGTGGTACGGGGCGGCGGGGCTGACCACGTCCGTCGTCGACATCGACCTGAGGGCGGGCGGTGCCTGGCGCTGGGGCCAGACGGGGCCGGACGGCCAGGAGATCGTCTTCTCCGGCACGTACGAGGACGTCGTCCCGGTGGAGAGGCTCGACTACACGGAGGTCTTCGAGCAGATGCCGGACGCCGAGCCGGTGCGCGTGATCCTCACCTTCGACGCGACGCCCGACGGCGGCACGGCCCTGACCAGCACGTCCTTCTGGCCCTCGAACGAGACGAGGGACCAGGCGCTGGCGGCGGGCATGGAGGCGGGGGTGCGGGAGCAGTACGACCGGCTGGCGGAGCACCTGGCGGGGATGTAGCCGCTCAGGGGCGGCGGAAGAGCCCCGTCCAGAGGAACGATTCGCCGAAGGCCGGGGAGTCCGGGGTCTCGGCGCGCATGCGGCGGAGCTCGATCTCCGTCAGGCCGGCCCCCGCCGGGTCGGCGAAGACCGCGCGCAGCGAGGCGTCGGTGTAGGCGAGTCCGCCGTGCAGCCTGCCCTGCCGGTAGAAGTCGGCGTCGGGGAGTTCGGAGCCCATGCCGCCCTCGCCGGCCGCGAACGCGGTGAGCGCGAGGTGGCCGCCGGGGGCGAGGGCGCGGTCGAGGAGGGCGAGGTAGCTGATGCGGCGGTGCGGGGGGAGGTGGTGGAAGCAGCCGGAGTCGTAGATCAGGTCGTACGGCCCGTCGAGGGCGGCCGTGAAGGCGTCCCCGCACACGAACCGGACGTTCTCGGCGTCGGCCGCGTCGGCCCGTTCCTCCGCCCAGGCGACGGCCGTGGGGGAGAGGTCGACGCCGGTCACGTCGAAGCCGGCCGACGCGAGGTACAGGGCGTTCCGGCCGGGTCCGCAGCCGAGGTCGAGGACCTTGCCGCCGGCCGGGAGCAGGCCCTGCTCGACGTACGAGAGGAGGTTCTCGTCGGGCTTCGCGACGAAGAACGGCACCGGCTTGTCCCGGTCCGCGTAGAACCCGTCCCACCAGTCGGCGCCGCCCTCCGTCCACCGGTCGGCGCCGGGCGAGAACAGGCCGTCGAGCAGGGTCAGTACGTCGTCGATCGTGCGGATGTCGCGGTGCGTGGCGTCCATGTGGATCTCCCCTCCGAGTCCCTCAAGAATAAGGGGAGTTGAGGAAAAAGCCCAGGTCAGAGGTGGTGTGCGAATGGCCTGTGCGGGCGCTGGGCGGGCCGTGGCGGGGGCCAGGACCCCCTGGGGTGGAATCGGCGTACGGACCCCCGGAAGGCCGCCCCGAAGCCCCGGAAGGACCCTTCCAGGGCTTCGCCGAGCCGGGTTTCTGGCGCCTTCGATTCGCTTGAATGTACGATCCGGCTGCCGACAGGGGGGGTCCCGCCGGCCCCCGGCCGCGCGGTCCGCTCCGCCCTGCCGTTCTG
This sequence comes from Streptomyces sp. E-08, assembly GCF_049913095.1. Taxonomy (NCBI): domain Bacteria; kingdom Bacillati; phylum Actinomycetota; class Actinomycetes; order Kitasatosporales; family Streptomycetaceae; genus Streptomyces; species Streptomyces sp. E-08. The sequence goes on from NZ_CP183971.1 coordinate 4,720,196, forward strand.
CCCTTCGCGCCCTGCCCTCCCTCGTCGTACCCGTCTTCACACCCGTACGAGGGGACACGTACTTGTCCGTCCGAAGAGCCGTCGCGCTCGCCCTGAGCGCGACCCTGGGCCTCACCGGCCTGACGGCCGCCGCACCCTCCGCCACGGCGGCGTCCGACGCGCCGTACGACGTCACGATCCCCGCGCCGGCCGACCCCGCCGGAACATCCGGGATGGTCCTCACCGCCGCGGGAACCGGCGTCCAGATGATGCGCGTCGGAGAGATCGCGTACCCCGTCTGGCAGAGCCTGAAGGACGGGCGGGTCGCCCACGGCCCGGGCTGCGCGTCGGGCGACTGGTTCTTCCACGGCGACCGGGTCGTCTGCGTGTCGTCCCTGGGGGACGAGGCCACCGTCCACGACTTCGCGAGCGGTGCCGACTTCACCCGGCCCCTCGGATTCGAGAAGTGGTACCCCGTCGTCGGCGCGGACCGGCTGCTCGCCGCCGACTCCGGCGCGGACGGGGTCGTCCTCCACCTGCTGGGTTATGGCCCGGACGCCCCCGCCGACCCGGACGTGCCCCTCCCGGGCGACCAGCTGCCCTCGGTCCTCGGCCACGACGACACGGGCGCGCTCATCGCCTACGGCGACCGGACCGCGCTGGTCGACTTCGCCACGGGCACTCTCACCCCCGTGCCCGCCCTGCCGTTCGTCGCGCCGTACCCCGAAGCGGTGCTCAGCGCCGACTGGATCGTGCGGTACGAAGAGTCGGGCGCCGGCCGGGCGTTCGTCGTCTCCCGCACCGACCCCGGCGACCCGGGCCGGACGGTGAAGCTGCCCGCCGCCGACGACGCCCAGGGGCGCATCGGCGTCGCCGGCGACTGGATCGTCGGGCAGTACTCCGATCCGTACTCCTCCGAGACCCCGCCGACCCTCGCCACGCCGATCGACGGCGGCGAGACGCGCGACCTCGGCGTCCCGGCGAACGGAGGGGTGGAGACCGGCGCGGACGGCGCCCTCTACACGGTGGGCGGCACCGACCCCGCGCACTGGGGCGTGCGCCGGATCGCGCCGGGCCCCGACGGGACCCCGGTGACCTCCCAGGTCCTGGCCCTCCCCCCGACCCTCCCGTACACGTCTCTGACCATGGCCAACGGCAGGGTCGTGACGGAGACGCTGACGGACACCCACACGCTCCGGGGCTTCGACGTGTCCCTCTCCGGCACGGGCGGGGCCGCGCAGCGGTGGACCTGTGACGCGCTGAAGGCCCTCGGCCCGAACTGCCCGTCGGTCCTCGCGTCGGACGGCACGTCCGAAGGAACGTGGTGGCGCGACACCGGGGACGGCCGGCTCGTCTCCCTGGAGAACGGCGGCCGTCCGGCCTCCGGCGGGCAGCCGGCCTGCAGCGACTGCGCCGTCACGGCCCGGGTGACCACCCCCGGATCCGCGGGCACCACGCGCAAGGTCACGCTCGCCCAGCCGGGCACGCTCCAGGTGAACACCGTGTACGAGGTCTCCGGCCGGTACGTACGCTTCCGCGGCACCACGGCCGCCGGGCGCCGCTCCCTCGTCGCGGACATCGAGACGGGGAAGATCCTCCGCGACACCGCCGTCGTCGGGCAGGCGCTGCAGGGCGGCCGCCTCTGGACGGCGTCCACGACGGACGGCACCGTGTCCGCCGTCGACCTGCGGACGGGCGCGACCGTGGAGACGCACGACCTCGGGACGAAGTGCGTCATCAGCACCCTGGAGGCCGCCGGCAGGTGGCTCTCCGCGCGCTGCGGGGGCTCGCAGTCCGTGACGATGTACGACCGGGAGAAGAAGGCGTCGACCACGTTCACGGTCGGCAGCACCGACCTGGCGCGACTGGGCGACGGCTTCATCGTCCACAGCTCCTACGGCGCCGCGGGCCATGCGCTGTGGGTGACCGACCTCCGGTCCGGTGCGCGCGTGGACCGCTCGTACGACCCCCTCGCCTCCGCGGACGTCCCCACGCCCCCCACCTGGACGGTCGACCGCTTCGGCGGCGGCTTCGCGTACATCGACTCCTGGCGGGCCGTCCACGTCGTCGGCCTCGGCGGCGCCACGAGCCGGCTGACCGCCCTCGACTCCGACGTCCCCGCCGCGAACCTGAAGTCGGCGCCCTGGAAGCCCCGCTGGTGGCTCTCCAAGCCCGCCGCGTCCTGGACGCTGACGCTCAGGCACAAGGCGACCGGCAGGACCGTCCGTACGCTCACCGGCGGTGAGGCCCGCGGCATCGTCGCGCCCTCCTGGGACGGGAAGGACGCGGCCGGGCGGTTCGTCGCCAACGGCGCCTACACGTGGGCGCTGAGCGTGAAGGCCGCCGACGGCCACGGCGCCGACCTGTCCGTGTCCGGTGCCGTCTCCGTGACCGGCGGCGCCGCCGTGTGGCGCGACCTCGCCGGGGACGACGGGTTCGGGGACCTGCTCGTGACGGACACCGCCGGGCGCGTGTCGATGTACCGGGGGACCGGTACGGGCGCGCTCTCGGCGCGGATCGCCGGTACGGGAACCACGTTCCCGACGACCGCCGTCCTCGTGCCGGTGGGCGACCTGAACGGAGACCGGTGCGCCGACGTCTACGCGAGGGTCGGCGACCAGCTGCGGGCCTACCACCCCGGGTGCGGCAAGGTCGTCTCGGCGGCCTCCCCGTACACCGTGGTCGGCTCGGGCTGGGCGCAGTACGACGTGCTGACCTCGCCCGGTGACGTCAACGGCGACGGGTACGCGGACCTGGTCTCGCGTCAGGCGTCCACCGGTGACGTGTACTTCGTCGGCGGCACGGCCGACCACCGGCTCAAGGCCCGGGTCCGGACCGGCACGAACTGGAAGCTGTACAAGAAGCTGCTCGGCGCCGGCGACCTCAACGGTGACGGACGCGGCGACCTGCTGGGCGTGGACGCCTCCGGCGTCCTGTGGCGCTACTACTCCACCGCGACCGGCGGCGTCACCCCGCGCGTGAAGGTCGGCCCCGGCTGGGGCGGCTACTCCTCGCTCCTCGCCGTCGGCGACCTGTCCGGGGACGGGCGCGCCGATCTCGTGGCCCGCGACACCGCCGGGAAGCTCTGGCGCTACAGCGGCACCGGGACCGGGGCGTACGGGGCCCGGGCGGCCATCGGCAGCGGCTGGAGCGGGTTCAAGGCACTGTTCTGAGCCTTTCCAGGACTCCGAGGGCCCGGCCGTTCGCGGCCGGGCCCTCGGGCGCCTCCGGGTGATCAGGCCGGTGGGGCCCCGGGCGTCTCCGGGTGGTCAGGCCGGCGGGGCCAGCAGGTCCTCGTCCTGTCCCGAGCGGCGCAGCGCGGCCGCGACGAAGCCGTTCGCCTTCAGCTCCTCCACCGTGTCGCGGAGGAACGCGACCGTCTCGGGGCGCCGGTCCACCGTCGTCCCGACGGCCTGCCGGATCTCCATGAACCGGCCCTCGATCAGCCGCACGTCGGGGTGGGCGGCGGCGTACGCGGTGAGCGGCTGCCGGATCCCCGCGCCGGCCTCCAGGCCCTCCGCCCGGAACGTGTCGACGCCCTCCTCGCCGCGCACCACGGTCGCGTGGGCGAGGCTCCGCGACAGGAACAGGTCATAGGCGGAACCCTTCTTGACCCCGATCCGGACGCCCGGCGCGTCCACCTCCTCGACGGTGGTGAGCGCCGAGCCGCGCGGCACGGCGTACACCCCCTCGATCACGGCGTACGGGGCGGTGAACGCGACCTCCGTCTCACGCGCCGGGTCCACGGCGAGGAAGCAGAGGTCCGCCCGGCCGTCCGCCATCGCGTCGAAGGACTTCCGCGCCGCGTCGAAGCAGAGCAGCTCGACGGGGAGGCCGAGCCGCGCCCCGATCTCCCGCGCCAGATCCACGGTGATCCCGCCCGGCGCCTCGGGGGTGCCCTGCGCGAGCACCGGGTTCCCGAGGTTGACGGAGGCCCGGAGGACCCCGGTGGGGGCGAGGTCGGCGGCGACGGCGGGGTTCGGTGTGGTGGTGGTCGTCATGGGCGGAGTCTAGGCAGGGGCATGGGCGCCGCCGGGCGGGGTGTCCGGGCGGGGGGCGGTGGGTGCCGCCGGGCGGGGTGTCCGGGCAGGGGGCGGTGGGTGCCGTCGGGCGGGGTGGTTGCCGTCCCCCGTCCGCCTCGGCGAACACCCCCCGACCGGGCGGGGGTTGGCCCCACCCCCGACCCGCCTGTCTGCCGGATGGGGCCCGTGGGCCCGGTCCGCGAGGCTGTGCGCATGACAACGAACCGTGGACGCAAGGCCCTGATGCTCACCCTCTCCGCCGCGGCCGTGGCCGGCATCGCCCTCGCCGGTGGCGGGGTCACGCCCGCCGCCGCTGCCGCCGGACTGCAGTGGGGCGACTGCGACCCCGCCGTGAAGCCGCTGCCGGGCCAGCAGTGCGCCACGCTCTCCGTCCCCCTCGACTACGCCGACCCGGAGGGCGCGCAGATCGGGCTCGCCGTCGCCCGGCTGCCCAGCACCCGGCCCGAGGCCCGGCGCGGGACGCTCATGGTGATCCCGGGCGGCCCCGGGAGCTCCGGCGTGCAGCGGCTCGGGCAGAAGGGGGCCGCCCTCGCGAAGGAGATGAACGGCGCGTACGACCTGGTCGCCTTCGACCCGCGCGGGGTCGGCGGCTCGGCGAAGGCCCGGTGCGGCTTCGACGAGGCCGACCGGCGCCTGGTGACCCTGCGGTCCTGGCCCGCCTCCGACGGCGGCATCGGCGAGAACGTGGCCCGCTCGCGGCGGATGGCCGAGGCCTGCGCGCGGAACGGGGGTGCGATGGTCCGCGGTCTCACGACGGCCAACCAGGCCCGGGACCTGGACCGGCTGCGGCAGGCGCTCGGCGAGCGGAAGCTGTCGGCGTGGAGCGTGTCGTACGGGACGTACGTGGCCGCCGTGTACGCCCAGAAGTTCCCGGAGCGCACCGACCGCTGGGTCCTCGACAGCAGCGCCGACCCGGACCCGAAGCGCGTCGCCCGGGGCTGGCTCGCGGGCATGGCGCGCGGCGTCGAGGACCGCTTCCCCGACTTCGCGGCCTGGGCCGCCCACCCGGACCGGGCGGCGGAGGGCCTGCGCCTCGCCGAACGCGCGGAGGACGTACGGCCGTTGTTCCTGGATCTGGCCGACAGGCTCGACCGCGAGCCGCGCCCGTCGACGACCCCCGGGACGCCGCTGACGGGCACGGAGCTGCGGCAGGCGCTCCAGCAGGCGCTCTACTCCGACGCCGCCTTCCCGGCCTTCGCCCGTCTGATGTCCCAGGCCCTCGACCCCGCGGGCGTGCCGGTGCTGCCGCCGGAGCTGGCCGGTCCGATGCCCGACGACGCGGCCACGGTGAGCGTCGGGGTGATCTGCAACGACGTCGACTGGCCCCGTTCCGTACCGGCGTACGAGCGGGCCGTCGCGGCGGACCGGGTGCGGTACCCGCTGACGGCGGGCCTGCCGGCGAACATCACGCCGTGCTCGTTCTGGAAGGGCGGCGCGGTGGAGAAGCCGACCCGGATCACCGACCGGGGCCCGTCGAACGTGCTCATGATCCAGAACCTGCGCGACCCGTCGACCCCGCACTCCGCCGGTCTGAAGATGCGCGAGGCCTTCGGCGACCGGGCGCGCCTGGTCTCCGTGGACAAGGGCGGCCACGCGGTCTACCTGGGGAACGGGAACGCGTGCGGCGACCGGGCGGTGACCCGCTTCCTGACGGAGGGCGTGCGCCCGGCGCAGGACGTGCTCTGCCCGTGACGGGACGGGAGAGGGCCCGCCGGGTTTCGCTCCCGGCGGGCCCTTCCGTATGTGCTCTCAGGCCTTCACGAGTTCCGGTTCCGGGGCCGGGGAGTCCGCCCGTACCCCTTCCTCGTCCGTCTCCACGTCGAACTCCTCCAGGAGTTCCTTGCTGAAGCCGAAGAAGTACGTCGCCACGAACCCGGCCGCGTAGCCGGTCAGCAGGCCGCCGGCGTAGATCGCGATCGTCGTGCCGAGGCCCTTGTCGCCGTCGAGGAGCGGGAAGAGCGCCCAGCCGGACGGGCCGATCGCCGTCGAGCCGACCTTGTCGCCCAGCATGCTGAAGAGGCCGACGAAGCCGCCGCCGAACGCGCCGCCGACGCAGGCCGTGACGAACGGGCGGCCCAGGGGCAGCGAGACGCCGTAGATCAGGGGCTCGCCGACGCCCAGGAAGCCGGCCGGCAGGGCGGACCTGATGGTGCGGCGGACGGAGCCGTTGCGGGGGAGCTTCACGTAGACGGCCAGGGCCGCGCCGACCTGCCCGGCGCCCGCCATCGCGAGGATGGGGAGCAGGACCGTGTACCCCTGCTGCTCGATGAGGGTGGTGTGGATCGGGATGAGCGCCTGGTGCAGGCCCAGCATGACGAGCGGCAGGAACAGGCCGCCGAGGAGGAAGCCGGCTCCGGCGCCCGCGTTCGCGAGGAGCCAGTCGGCGGCCTCTCCGATGGCCCGCGAGACCTCACCGGCCACGAACATCAGGCCGAAGATCGTGACCAGGCCCGAGACCAGGACGGTCAGGGTGGGGGTGACCAGGACGTCCAGGGCCTCCGGGACCCGGCGGCGGCACCACTTCTCCACGTACACGGCGAGGACCGCCGCGCCGAGCGCGCCGAGGACACCGCCCTGGCCGGGGGAGAGCGTCCGGCCGAAGGCGTCGATCTTGGCGACGCCGGGGAAGACGATGATCGCCGCGACCGCGCCGCCGAGGATCGGGGTGCCGCCGAACTCCTTGGCGGTGTTGTAGCCGACGAAGACCGCGATGAGGGCCATGAAGCCGCTGGCCATGGCCGCGAGGGCGGGGGTGACGGAGGACAGCCATCCGAGGTTGACCAGCAGTCCGTTGAGGCCGGCGATGATGCCGCAGCCGATGAGGGCGGGGATCAGCGGGACGAAGATGTTCGCGATCCGGCGGAGGAGGAGCTTGAACGGGGTCGCGTTCCTCGCCTTCAGGCCGGCCTTGATCGCCGCGCCCTGGCCGGCGAGGTCCTCCGCGGGGTGCTGGGGGGCCGACGCGGCCACCAGGGCCTCGAACTCCGGGGTCACGCGGGCGACGGTCCCGGGGCCGAGGACGATCTGGTACGTGTCGTCCTCGACGACCCCCATCACGGCCGGCAGGGCCTTGAGGGCCTCGTCCCGGACGAGCGAGCGGTCCCGCAGACCGAGCCGGAGGCGGGTCATGCAGTGGGCCACGGAGCCGATGTTCTCGGCGCCGCCGACGAGGGGGAGGATCGCGGCGGCGATGGCGCGGTTCTTGTCGTCTGTGCTCATGGTGCGGTGGCGCCTTGCTGTGAGGGGGGCTTCCGTCAGGCGTGCAGAGCCGTGCGCAGGTGACCCTCGGACGCGGTCAGCCGCTGCGCGGCGGTCGTGGCGTCGATGTCGGCGAGGATCATGAGGATGGCGTTCTTCACCTCGCCGTCGGCGGCGGCGAGCGCGGTCTCGATCTGCTCGTCCGGCGCACCGGTGGCCAGGGCGACGATGCGCCGCGAGCGGGCCTGGAGCTTCTCGTTGGAGGCGCGGACGTCGACCATCAGGTTTCCGTAGGTCTTGCCGAGGCGGATCATCGTGATGGTCGAGATCATGTTGAGGACGAGCTTCTGGGCGGTGCCGGCCTTGAGGCGGGTGGAGCCGGTGAGCAGCTCGGGCCCGGGGACGACCTCGATGCCGTGCTCGGCGGCGGCGGCGAGCGCGCTGTCCTCGTTGCAGGAGAGGCCGATGGTGAGCGCGCCGTGGGCGCGGGCGTGCTCGACGGCGCCGACGGCGTACGGGGTGCGGCCGGAGGCGGAGATGCCGACGACGGTGTCGTCGGCGGTGAGCCCGAGCGCGGTGAGGTCGGCGACCGCGAGTTCCTTGGAGTCCTCGGCGCCCTCGACGGCCTTGACCATGGCGGACGGGCCGCCCGCGATGAGGCCGACGACCTGCTCCGGGTCGGTGTTGAAGGTGGGCGGGCACTCGCTGGCGTCGAGGACGCCGAGGCGGCCCGCGGTGCCCGCGCCCAGGTAGATCAGCCGTCCGCCGCGGGCCATCCGCTCGGCGGTCGCGTCGATGGCGGCGGCGATCGCGGGGAGCTGTCGGGCGACGGCCTCGGGGACGGTCCGGTCCTCGCCGTTCATGGTGCGGGCGATGTCCAGGGTGGGGAGCTGGTCGATCTCGGCGAGTTCGGGGCGGAAGGCCTCGGTGGTGAGGGTGGCCAGCTGGGCGCGGAGTTCGGAGTACGTGGTGGGCACGGGGCGGGCTCTTTCGGTTGCGGCGGCGTCGTCGGCGCCGGTTCCTGGCGGGTCGTGGTCAGCGGGTGCGGGGCGAGTGGCGGTGGGCGAGGGCTTCGTACGAGGCGGCGAGGGCGGGGGCCGCCGTCTCGTACGTGCGCTGGGTGACGCAGGTGAACAGACAGTCCACGACCAGGAGCTGGCTGGTGCGGGACGACATGGCCGCGGGGCGCAGTTCACTCTCGCGGGCGGTCGAGGTGGTCAGGACGTGGTCGGCGTACTGGGTGACGGGGCCGTCCGGGCGGCCGGTGACGGCGACCGTGGTGGCGCCGTGGTCGAAGGCCACGCGGAGGGGTTCTATGACGTCGCCGGTGGAGCCGGAGTGGGTGATGGCGATGGCGACGTCGCCGGAGCGGAGCTGTACGGCGTTGGTGACGGCGAGGTGCGGGTCGCTGTGCGCGTGGGCGATCAGGCCGATCCGGAGCAGCTTCTGGCCGAGGTCCTGGGCGACGAGGCCCGAGGCGCCGACGCCGTAGATGTCGATGCGGCGGGCGACGGCGAGGGCGGCGACGGCGGCGCCGAGCTGGATGGTGTCGAGTCCGGCGGCGGTGTCGGCGAGGGTCTGCTGTTCGTCGTAGGCCAGCTTGGCGACGACGTCGGCGATCGGGTCGTCGACGGCGATGTCGGCGGTGACGGCCGGGGCGCGGCCGGACTGCTGCTGGGCGGCGAGTCCGGCGAGGGCGAGGCGCAGGTCGCGGTAGCCGGGGTAGCCGAGGATCCGGGCGGTGCGGACGACGGTCGCCTCGCTGGTGCCGGTGAGCTCGGCGAGGCCGGTGACCGTGAGGGCGGCGCAGCCGGCCGGGTCTCCGGCGACGGCCTCGGCGACCCGCTGCATGGAGCGGGTCATGGACGGCGCGAGGGTGCGCACCTTGGCGGCGAGGGCGGCGGGGGCGGGCGGCGCGTCGCTGGTGAAACTTTCCTTCACGTCATTGGTCACATCTGAAAGATACTTTCGGTGTGAGGGGGCGACAAGACCCCGCGGGCCCCGGATCCGGCGGGACTTCCGGGGCCTCCGGGGCGGTACTTCCGGAGGGGACCTTCGCCCTTTCCGTCGTACGGGTGACAATGAGTGCATGGACGACATCGACCCCGTGGAGCAGGCGCTGCACGCAGCTCGCGCGCTGGTTCTGGCCGACCTGGTGGCCCGGGAGGTCGCCGCAGCAGAGGTCGTGTCGATGGTGGAGGACGCGGTGACCCACCGCCGCTGGTGGGTCGAGCAGTGGCCCGAGGGGGTGTCGTACGTCGCCGGGCTCGTCGCCCAGGACGTGCAGGACGCCCTGCTGGAGCGGTACGGGCGCTGGCCGCTCTGCCCCGTCTGCGCCTCGGGCGACCCGCACGCCCTCGACGTGGAGCCGGAGCTCGGCCCGGACCCGCACTGGGTCTGCGGCAAGCAGGGCGTGGTGGTCGCCCCGGTGGGCGGCCTGACATGACGGGAGCCCACGCGTGAGCCTCTACATCGACCCACCGACCTGGCCGGGCCACGGCCGCATGTGGTCGCACCTGGTCAGCGACGTCTCCTTCGAGGAGCTGCACGCCTTCGCCGCCGGGATCGGCGCCCCGCCGCGCGCCTTCGAGCGCGACCACTACGACATCCCCTCCGACCGGTACGCGGACGCGGTGGCGGCGGGCGCGATCGAGGTCGGCTCGAAGGAACTGCTCCGCCACCTCACGAAGGCGGGCCTGCGACGGCCGAAGGGCCGGCCGGCTCTCTGAGGAGGGGCGTCAGGACCTCACCTCGGCCTGAGTGTCATCCGAGTGCGGCGGCGATGGCGCGGGCGCAGTCCAGGGACTCGGTGTGCGTCGTGTCGACCTCCAGGTCGTACTCCACGCCCTCGTGCACGATCAGGGCCTGCCGCGCGGCCATTCCGGTGGTCCGGTCCCCGCGGGCGGTCTCCCGGCCCTCGGCGACCGTGCTGTCGCACCGCACGCCGACCCACAGCACCGGCAGGTCGCCGAGGGCCTCGCGCCAGCGTCGCTGGGAGGCGGACCCGCCGAGGAAGACGTCGTCGACGACGATCCCGGCGCCGGCCCGGGCCATCGCCACGAGCCCTCCGGTCCAGGCGGCCTCCAGGGTCCGGAAGTCCGCTCCGACACCGACCCCGCCGTCGGCGTCGAAGACGATCCCGTCGTCGGAGTCCCGCAGCTTCGCGGGCAGGGCGTCGACGAACGAGTCGATGCCGAACGCCAGCCAGGGCTCCGGGAGGAGGGCCTGTAGGCACCGTACGATCCCGGTCTTGCCCGAGCTGGAACCGCCGTTGAGGATGATCATCCGCGTCGTCACCGCGCCACCCTAGGCCCTGTCGTCACACTCCCGCCTGCCCCGCGACGCCATGCACGCGCTCTCGCCGCACCGGGCACAAGCCCGAGTACGTCCAGTACGAGGGCTCGCGCCCGGCACGCCGAGAGCACGCACCTGACGCCGCGGGGCCGCCCTTCGGGCGACGACGGGAGTGTGACGACAGGGCCTAGGCCGCGCGGTGACGGCCCGCAGCCGGTTTCCGCCGGTCCTCAGCAGGAGGCCTCGGCGGTCTGCTCCCTCTTCTGTCCGGCCGCGCTCGATGTCACCACGCGGGACGTGGACCTGTGGAGCCGGAGGGCGACCGCCGCGGTGGCCAGGCCCAGGGCCGTCATGGCGGCGCCCGCCCAGGCCGTGGAGGCGTAGCCGAGGTCCGCGTCGATGACGGTGCCGCCGAGCCAGGGGCCGCCGGTGTTGCCGAGGTTGAAGGCGGCGGTGGTGGTGGCGCCGGCGAGGGTGGGGGCGGCGCCGGCGACGTTGAACATGCGGGCGTTGAGGGCCGGGGCGGTGAAGAAGGCCGAGACGCCGAGGAGGAAGGTCAGCAGGATCGTGGCGACCGGGCTGGGGGCGAGGAGCGCGAGGGCGACCAGGAAGACGGTCGAGGCGGCGATGCCGGTGAGCAGGACGCCGAAGAGGTGGGCGTCGGCGACGCGTCCGCCGATCGCCGTGCCGACCAGGGCGCCGATGCCGAAGAGGCCGAGGACGGCCGAGACCCAGCCGGCGTCGAGTCCGGAGACGTCGGTGAGGAGCGGGGCGAGGTAGGAGAAGGCGCAGAAGACGCCGCCGGCGGCGAGCGCGGTCATCGTGACGGCGAGGAGGACCTGGCGGTCGCGGTAGATGGCGATTTCCCGCCGGAGGCCGGGCCTGGTCGCGGGGAGCGGGATGTGCGGGATGCGGGTGACCACGCCGACGAGGGCGACCGCGGAGGCCGCGCCGACCGCCCAGAACGCCGAGCGCCAGCCGAGGTGTTCGCCGAGGAAGGCGCCGGCCGGGACGCCGAGGACGTTGGCGATGGAGAGTCCGCCGATCATGACGGCCATGGCCTTGGCGCGGGAGCCGACCGGGACCATCGCGATGGCGACGGCCGCGCCGACGGCCCAGAATCCGGCGCAGGCGAGGGCGCTGACGACGCGTGAGGCGAAGAGGACGGCGTAGTTCGGGGCGAGGGCGCCGGCGATCTGTCCGAGGCCGAAGACGGTGATGAGCGCGACGAGGGTCGTCTTGCGGGGCAGTCGGAGCGTCGCCACGGCGAGCAGTGGTGCGCCGACGACCATGCCGATCGCGAAGGCGGAGATGAGGAGCCCGGCGCGGGGGATGGAGACGTTCATGTCCTCCGCGATGGGCGGCAGGAGTCCGGAGAGCATGAACTCGCTGGTGCCGAGCGCGAAGACGGACAGGCCGAGGATGTACACGGCCAAGGGCATACGGGTGGGGGGTATGTGTTCGGGCGGGGAGGAGGTGGTGGTCGCGTGCTCGGCTGAGGAAGGCGGCATGACATGCGTCAACCTGTGCTTTGTGCCTGTCATTCCACGGCGGGCGGACTTCTCGGGATGTGGGACGGTCAGCCGCCGGTGGTCAGCTCCACGAGTTCACGCTCCAGGTTCTCCCGCGCCCTCTCCTCCCAGGCCGCCGCTCCGTACGGGGTGCGGAAGAGGCGGGGGAGGGCGAGGAGCTGGCGGAGGACGGCGGCGCGGCCCGCGCGGAAGTCCGGTTCCGGGACGAAGGCGTACTCCTCGCGGACCGCGGCCGCATACCCCTGGTAGGTGTCCGGGGCGGTGGCCAGGATCGCCAGGTCGGCATCGCAGAGGGTCTCGCCGTTGAGGTCGCCCGGGGCCGGGTCGTGGGTGGTCGTGAGGCGGACCAGGCGGGCCACCTCGGTCACCTCGTGCGGGGTGAGGCCCGCCTCGGCCAGGGCCTTCTCCGCCAGGAGCGCCGAGCGCTCCTCGTTCTCCGAGCGGTCCGGGCGGTAGACGGCGTCGTGGAACCAGGCGGCGAGCCGTACGAGTTCCAGCTCGCCGCCCTCCCCGCCCTGGTCGGCGAGCTCGTCGATGCGGTCGAGGACCGCCCTGAGGTGGTCGACCGTGTGGTAGTGGCGCTGGGGTTCGGCCCAGCGGGACAGCAGGTTCCGGCCGTACGGGGTGGGGTCGGGGCCCTCGCGGCCGGCGCGCGCGGCGAGCAGGGTGGCGTTCCAGCGTCGGAGCAGCGCGGGGTCCTGGTCTGCGGTCATGGGGGCATTCTGCCGGGCCGGGGGTGCGGAGGGCGTGCTTCCCGCGCGCGGAGGAAGCGGGGAGGGAGTGCGGAGGGGCGCTTCCCGCGCGCGGAGGAAGTGCGGAGGGGGTGCTTCCCCGTGTCCTCGTCCGGGCCCTCATCCCACTCTTACATACCCCCCATGGGTATGTTACGGTGCTCCGCACAGGTACCCCCTAGGGGTATGCAGCAGCGAGTGAAGGGTCAGGGCAATGTCAACCGTCAATCCCCGGCGCTGGTGGGCACTTGTCGTGCTCGCCGCCGCTCAGTTCATGGTCATCATGGACACCTCGATCATCGGGGTCGCGCTCCCCGAGATGCAGAAGGACCTGGGCTTCTCGCAGAGCGAGCTCCAGTGGATCTTCAACGCCTACGTGATCGTCTTCGGCGGCCTGCTGCTCCTGGGCGGACGCCTCTCCGACCTCGTCGGCGCCCGCAGGATCTTCGTCACCGGCTGGGCGGTCATGATCGCCGGCTCGGTCGTGGCGGCCGCCGCGCAGACCGCCTGGGTCGAGATCGCCGGCCGTGCCGTCCAGGGCGTCGGCGGCGCGCTCATCGCGCCCTCCGCCATGACCCTGCTCATGATGCTCTTCATGCACGACCCGAAGGAGCTCGGCAAGGCGATGGCGCTCTACGGCGCCGCGGCACCCGCCGGCGGCACCGCGGGCGTCTTCCTCGGCGGTGTCTTCACCGAGTGGATGAGCTGGCAGTGGGTCTTCATCATCTACATCCCGATCGGCCTCGCGACCCTCGCCGCGACCAGGCTCCTCCCGAACGTCGGGTCCCGCCGCGGCTCCGTCGACGTCCTCGGCGCCGCCGCCGTCACCGCCGGTCTCGCGCTCGCGGTCTTCGCCGTCGTCCGTGCCCCGGAGGTCGGCTGGGGCGCCACCGCCACCATCCTGGAGCTGGCCGGCGCCGCCGTCCTCCTGATCCTGTTCTTCGTGATCCAGAAGAGCATCCGCGAGCCCCTCATGCCGCTCAGCGTCTGGCGGGTCCCGCGCCTCGGCTCGGCCAACCTGGCCATGACGCTGCTCGGCGCCGCGTGGATCCCGATGTGGTACTTCCTCAACCTGTACCTCCAGCAGGTCCTGGGCTTCGGCGCCTTCGAGTCCGGCGCCGCGCTGCTCCCGATGACCGTGCTCCTCATGATCTTCATGACGGCGATCACGGCCCGGCTCATGATGAAGGTCGGCGCCAAGCCGCTCATCGCCGGCGGTCTGCTCGTCCTCGCCGCGGGCCTGGTCTGGCTCGCCGCCGTCCCGCCCACCGGCTCCTTCCTGGTCGACGTCCTGCCGGCCTCGCTCGTGGCCGCCCTCGGCATGTCCCTCGCCTACATCCCGGCGATGATCGCGGCCATGTCCGGCGCCCCGCAGGAGCAGGCCGGTCTCGCCTCCGGCATCGTCAACACCACCTACAACGTCGGCTCCGCGCTCGGTCTCGCCGCGCTGACCGCCGTCGCCATGTCCCAGGGCGCCGACCAGCTCGGCAACCTCCCGAAGCTGACCGACGGCTTCTCGGCCGCCTTCGTCGGCGCCGCGATCGTCGCCGCCCTCGGCGGTGTCATCACCCTCCTCGTCATGAAGAGCGACAAGGCCGTCGCGGCCGAGGCCGCCGCCCCCGCCCCGCAGGCCGAGAAGGTCTCCGCCTGACCCCCGCGCCGAGGGGCCGCCCGACGTCCGAGCCCGGACGTGGGGCGGCCCCTTTCCCGTATCCGGAAAGGAAGGAACGCCGTGGAACTGAACACCCGTGCCGTGCATGTCTCCAACGAGCGGCTCCCCGAAGGCAGTTGGCCGCTGTCCGTCCCCCTCGTGCAGTCCTCCGCCTTCGCCTTCGACTCCGCCGCCGACCTCGCCGACGCGATGGCCGGCCCCGACGGGCGGTACGTCTACAGCCGCCGCGGCAACCCGACCGTGCGGGCCCTGGAGCGGACGCTCGCGGGCCTGGAGGCGGGGGAGGGGGCCATCGCCTTCGCCTCCGGCATGGGCGCGATCAGCGGCGTGCTCCTCGCCCTGCTGCGGCCCGGCGACCGGGTGGTCGCCCAGCGCTGTCTGTACGGCGGGACGCACGCGGTCCTGTCGGACCTGGCGGAGCGGTACGGGATCGAGGTCGTACGGATATCCGGCGACGACCCGGCCGAACTGGAGGCCGCCGCGGTGCACCCCGCCACCCGGCTCCTCGTCCTGGAGACGATCGCCAACCCCACCGGCCAGGTCCCCGACCTGCCCGGACTGCTCGCCGCGGCGCGGGCGCTCGGGGTGACGAGCCTGGTCGACAACTCGCTCGCCTCACCCGTGCTGTGCCGCCCCCTGGAGCTCGGCGCCGACATCGTCGTCCACTCGACCACCAAGTACCTCTCCGGGCACTCGGACGTCCTCGGCGGCGCCGCCGTCTTCGCCGACGAGTCGCTGCGCCGCAGGGTGTGGCCCCGCACGGTCGAACTCGGCGCCTGCGCCGACCCGTTCGCGGCCTGGCTCACCCTGCGCGGGATCCCGACGCTGCCCCTGCGGATGCGCGAGCACTGCGCCAACGCCGCCGCCCTCGCCGAGCTGTTCGCGGCCCGCGCCGACGTCGGGGCCGTGTTCTATCCGTGGCGCCCGGACCATCCCTCGTACGACACCGCCCGGAAGGTCCTGGCCGGCGGTGGCGGGCTGCTCTCCTTCCAGCTGGCGGGGGGCCGGGAGGCGGGCCGGGCCTTCATCGAGCGGGTCCGGCTCGCGAGGCTCGCGCTCTCCCTCGGCGGCGTGGAGACGCTCGTCGCGCATCCGGCGTCCACGTCCCACCGCGAGCTGGACGAGGGTGCGCTGGCGGCCGCGGGGATCGCTCCCGGGCTCGTGCGGATGTCCGTCGGCATCGAGGACGTCGGGGACCTGTGGAGCGACATCGAACAGGCCCTCGACTGAGGGAGGTCGAGGCTTCTTTTGGGTTGACAAAATAATGGGCCGATTCGTAGATTTGGAGGTGCCAGGAAAAGCCCACTCCTAGGTCAAGGGGGGCGCGCGATGCGCTACTTCGAGGACTTCCGGCCCGGCGACGTCCACGAGCTGGGCACCGTCACCGTCACGGCGGAGGAGGTGCTGGAGTTCGGCAGGCGCTTCGACCCGCAGCCCTTCCACACGGACCCCGAGCTCGCGAAGGACTCCCCGTTCGGCGGCCTGATCGCGAGCGGGTTCCACACCCAGGCGATGTTCATGCGCCGCTACGTCGACGGACTGCTCGCCTACAGCGCCTGTACGGGCTCGCCCGGCATCGACGAGGTCCGCTACCTGCGCCCCGTCCGCCCGGGCGACGTCCTCACCGCGCGCGTCGAGATCCTCGGCTCCACCCCGTCGCCGTTCAACCCCGCCACCGGCACCGTCAAACCGCGGTGCACGCTCGTGGCCCCCGACGGGACGGCCGTGTTCAGCATGATCCTGCACAGCATCTTCCGCCGGCGCCCCGCCGACTCCGAGGCCGGCCATCTGTCGTCGATGCCCGCGGCCGAGGACCCCGTCGCCTGCGTGCGACCCGCCAAGAGCTGTGTCCCGGCCATGAGCGCCTGACGAACCGTCCTTCGTCGGGCCCTGAACACGGCCGTCCGTACTTCCCGCAACCCAACCGAAGGGGGGACCTCCTGTGGAGGCCGTATCCCGCACCGCCCAGTGGACCGCCGCCGCGCGCGCCCTGGAGACCGAGCGCGAGGACCGGCTGTTCGCCGATCCCTACGCGCGCACCGTCGCCGACGAGATCGGCTTCGAGCTGCTCGCGCGCTACGACGGGGGCGGCATCGTGCCGTTCCTCGCCATCCGCACCACCTACCTCGACCGGGCCGTCGTGAAGGCCGTGGAAGAGCGCGGCATCCGCCAGGTCGTGTTCCTCGCCGCCGGTATGGACACCCGCTTCTTCCGGCTGCCCTGGCCCGACGGCGTCACCGTCTACGAGCTCGACCGCCCGGCCCTCCTGGAGGCCAAGGCCGAGATGCTCAAGGACGAGCCGCAGCCCGCGGGACGCACCCGGATCACCGTCCCCGTCGACCTCACCCAGGACTGGACCGGCCCCCTGAAGGAGGCCGGCTGGAAGAGCGAGGAGCCCGTCCTGTGGGTGGTCGAGGGCCTGCTGTTCTTCCTGCCGGAGCAGGCCGTACGGACCCTCATATCGACCCTCTCCGCGCACGCCGCGCCCGGCTCCGTGCTGCTCGGCGACGTCATCTCCCGGTCCGCCCTGGAGAACCCGCTCGCCCGCGGCTTCATGAAGGCCCTGGACGAGGACGGCAACCCGTGGCTCTTCGGCACCGAGGAGCCCGAGGCGCTGCTCGCCGACTGCGGCTGGGCCGTGCGGGAGGTCAGGCAGCCCGGTGAGGACGGCGCCGCCTTCGACCGCTGGCCCTACCCGGTCCCGGCCCGCACCGTGCCGCGGATCCCCCGCTCCTTCCTGTTCACGTGTGACCTGCCGACGTACGAGGAGGAGAAGGCCGCATGAGCGCGCACGACTTCCACCAGAGGGTCATCACCGACGCCGGCGCGGCCGTCCGCGGCCTGACCGTCGCCCTCGGCGAGCGCCTCGGCCTCTACCGGGCGCTGGCGGAGAAGGGCCCGCTCACCGCCGCCGCGCTCGCGGCGGCGACCGGCACGGACGAGCGGTACATCGAGGAGTGGCTGCACGCCCAGCTCTCCGCCGGGTACGTCGAGCGGCACCCCAGCTCCCTCACGTACACGCTCCCCGCCGACCACGTCGAGGTCCTCGCCGACCCGAAGGCCGTCACCTACGCCGCCGGGTTCTTCACCGCCCTCAAGGCGCTCTACGCCACGGAGGACCTGCTCGTCGACGCGTACCGCACCGGCGACGGCGTCGGCTGGGCCGAGCACGACGCGGCCCTCGACACCGGCATGGGGTCCTTCTTCCAGCCCACGTACGAGCACAAGCTGGTCCCCGACTGGCTGCCCGCCCTGCACGAGGTCACCGGCAAGCTCGACGCCGGCGGCACCGTCGCCGACGTCGGCTGCGGCGTCGGCCACACCACCCTCCTCATCGCGAAGGCCTTCCCGAACGCCACCGTCCACGGCTTCGACTACTCGGAGGAGGCCATCTCGATCGCGCGGGAGCTCGCCGAGGAGGCCGGTCTCTCCGACCGCGTCGTCTTCGAGGTCGCCTCCGCCGACGACTACCCCGGCTCCGGCTACGACCTCGTGTGCTTCTTCAACGCCCTGCACGACATGGGCGACCCGGTCGCCGCCGCCCAGCACGTCCACAAGTCCCTCGACGCGGACGGCACCTGGATGCTCGTCGAGTCCAACGTCTCCCCGCAGGACATCGACACCCAGACCCCCGCCGCCCGCATGTTCATGGCCCTGTCCGCCGTGATGTGCCTGCCGGTCGCGGTCGCGCAGCGCGGCCCGCACGCCCTCGGCAACCACTCCGGCGAGAAGGCCTTCCGCGGCATCGCCGAGGAGGCCGGCTTCACCCGCTGGCGGCGCGCCACCGAGACCCCGGTCAACGCGGTCTACGAAGTCCGGCCGTAACCCCCGAAGCCAGCGAGGAGAACCGTCATGGGCGTTGCCGCCCTGCCCGTCACCGACCGCTTCATGGAAGTCCTGGAGCGCCTCAGTGAGCGTTCCGTCGAGGACTACTACAACCCGTACCAGACCTTCCGGTGGCCCGAGACGCTGGAGGAGAACCGCTTCTGGATGACGCCGGAGCTGCTCACCGTCTTCGGCACCGAGCACTACGACACCCTCGGTGAGGAAACGCTTCAGCGCCTGTCGAAGTGGGAGTCCATCAACTTCTACAGCCTCAACGTGCACGGCATCCGCGAACTCCTCATCGAGGTCGTCGGCCGCATCCACATGCCGGGCTTCGAGGTCCCCTCGGACTTCTTCCACCACTTCATCGGCGAGGAGAACGAACACATGTGGTTCTTCTCCGAGTTCTGCCGGCGCTACGGCCACAAGATCTACGGCTCCACCGCCATGCGCGCCGACGCCGCCTGGGAGCCCGAGGTCGAGAACTTCCTCGTCTTCACCCGCATCCTCTTCTTCGAGGAGCTCGTCGACCACTACAACTCCCGGATGGCGAAGGACACCTCCCTCTGCCACACCATCCGCGAGGTCAACCGCATCCACCACCAGGACGAGTCCCGCCACATCGCCTTCGGCCGCGAGCTCGTCTCCCTGCTGTACCAGCGGATGTGCCAGGCCGTGAGCGCCGAGCGGGTCCGCGAGGTCGAGGCGTACCTCAAACGGTACGTCGTCTACAGCATCAACTCCCTCTACAACCCCCACGTGTACAAGGACGCCGGGATCGCCGACCCGCTCGGCCTGCGCAACGCGCTGATCGCCGACCCGTCCCGTCGCGCCCACGAGCGCAAGGCGATCCGCAAGCCGCTCGCCTTCTTCCTGAAGACCGGGATCTTCTCCGAAGACACCCTGCCCGTCCTCTGAACGACACCCTCACCCGAGAGCCCTCACCTGAGAGGTGCACCGACCATGACCTTGACGACCCCCGAGACCGTCGGGGAGACCAGGGGCCTGCCCACCCTCGGCCCGGAGGCGACCCGCCTGCTGCGGCTCCTCGACGACACCTTCGAGGGCTGGGGGGTGGCCGCGGGCGCCCGCCCCATGACCATGCCCCCGCTCCTCCCGGCCGCCGACCTGGCCAGGCTCGACTACTACGACAACTTCCCCCACCAGGCCGTCGTCGCCGCCCCGCTCGACCTGGAGCGCCGCGCGACCACGCCCTTCTCCACCGACACCGGCTGCTTCCCGAGCGACGCACTCGAACCCGCCGCGCTCGGACTGCCCTCGGCGTCCTGCTACGCCGTCTACCTCACCCACCAGGGCACCCGGGTCGCCGACGACACCCTCGTCACGATCTGCTCCTGGTGCTTCCGCAAGGAGACGCACTACGAGGGCATGCGGCGCCAGCTCGGCTTCCGCATGCGGGAGATCGTCGCCCTCGGCGGCCGTGAGCACGCCGAGAACCACCTCGCCGCGTTCACGGAGAGGATCCAGGCCTTCGCCAGGGCCCTCGACCTGCCGCTGCGCAGGGAGGCCGCCTGCGATCCCTTCTTCGACAAGGGCAGCTCCAAGGCGGTCCTCCAGCGCCTCACCCCGGTGAAGCACGAGTTCCTGTACGAGGACCTGGCGATCGCCTCGGTCAACACGCACCGGAACTTCTTCGGCGAGCGCTGCGACATCACCCTGGAGCCGACCGGCGGCCCCGCCTTCACCAGCTGCGTCGCCTTCGGCCTGGAGCGCTGGCTGTCGGCGCTCACCCGCCGGCACGGCGGCTGGGAGTCCGCCACCCGGGCGGTGCTCGCCGCCACCCGCGGGGCGTCGGCCGGTGCGAGCGTCGCGGACGGGCCGGTGATCTGACGTGCCGGCCCGTCCCGCCGCCCCGCCGGCGGGCGGCCTGGGGTGGGCGAACCTCGGCATGGACATCGTGTCCGTCAACCGTGTCCGCAGGCTCCTCGCCCAGTACGGGGAGCGGTTCTTCGAGCGGATGCTCACTCCCGGCGAGCTCGCCGACTGCCGTACCTCCTCGGGGCTCGACGTCCTGAGCCTGTGCGGGCGGATCGCGGCGAAGGAAGCGGCGTTCAAGACCTTACGGGTCCGCGGCCGGTTCCTTCCGTGGCCGGACATCGTGGTGCGCCGCTCCGAGGGCGGCTGGCCGCTCGTGGAGCTGCACCGGACGGCCGCCGAGATGGCGGCGGAGTCCGGCATCACCGAGATCACCGTGTCCATCAGCCACGACGTGGACTACGCGGTCGCGGTCGCCGCGCCGATCATCGCCCCCACCCCTTACGTATCCAGCAGTAGCTAACAAGGAGAGCAACCATGGCCGACGGCCTGCAGACGGTGAAGAACTGGATCCTCGAGCGTCACCCCGAGCGCGACGACATCGCGTCCGACCTGGACCTGATCGAGAACCGGCTCATCGACTCGCTGTCCTTCGTCGAGTTCGTCTTCCTCCTGGAGCAGGAGAGCGGCACCGCCATCCAGATGGAGACCCTGGAGGTCGACTCCATCCGCACCCTCGGCGCCATCGAGCAGCACTTCTTCAAGACCCCGGCGGAGGTCCAGGCATGAGCCGCCGCCTCTTCACCTCGGAGTCCGTGACCGAGGGACACCCCGACAAGATCGCCGACCGGATCAGCGACACCATCCTCGACGCGCTCCTCGCCGAGGACCCCCACTCACGGGTCGCCGTCGAAACGCTGATCACCACCGGCCAGGTCCACATCGCCGGCGAGGTCACCACCTCCGCGTACGCGCCGATAGCCCAGCTCGTGCGCGAGGCCGTCCTCGACATCGGCTACGACTCCTCCGCGAAGGGCTTCGACGGCGCCTCCTGCGGCGTGTCGGTGTCCATCGGCGCGCAGTCCCCGGACATCGCGCAGGGCGTCGACACCGCGCACGAGGCCCGCGTGGACGGCGTGGACGACGAGCTGGCGGCCCAGGGCGCCGGCGACCAGGGCCTGATGTTCGGCTACGCCTGCGACGACACGGCCGAGCTGATGCCGCTGCCGATCGCGCTCGCCCACCGCCTGTCCCGGCGGCTCACCGAGGTCCGCAAGGACGGCACCGTGCCGTACCTGCGCCCGGACGGCAAGACGCAGGTCACCATCGAGTACGACGGGGACCGCCCGGTCCGCCTCGACACGGTCGTCGTCTCCTCGCAGCACGCGGCCGACATCTCCGTCGAGGGCCTGCTCACCCCGGACGTCCGCGAGTACGTCGTCGAGCACGTCCTGAAGCAGCTCGTCGAGGAGGGCGTCAGCCTGGAGTCCGACGGCTACCGGCTCCTGGTCAACCCGACCGGGCGCTTCGAGGTCGGCGGCCCGATGGGCGACGCCGGACTCACCGGCCGGAAGATCATCATCGACACGTACGGCGGGATGGCACGCCACGGCGGCGGCGCCTTCTCCGGCAAGGACCCGTCGAAGGTGGACCGCTCGGCGGCGTACGCGATGCGCTGGGTCGCGAAGAACGTCGTCGCGGCCGGTCTCGCCCGCCGCTGCGAGGTGCAGGTCGCCTACGCGATCGGCAAGGCGGAGCCGGTCGGCCTCTTCGTCGAGACCTTCGGCACCGGCACCCTGCCCGACGAGAGGATCCAGGAGGCCGTGTCGGCCGTCTTCGACCTGCGGCCGGCGGCGATCATCCGCGACCTGGACCTCAAGCGGCCGGTCTACGCGGCGACCGCGGCGTACGGCCACTTCGGCCGTGAGCTCCCCGAGTTCACCTGGGAGCGCACGGACCGCGTGGAGGCCCTGAAGACGGCAGCGGGGGCTTAGGGCATGCGCATCGCTGTCACGGGATCCATCGCGACCGACCATCTGATGACCTTCCCCGGCTGGTTCAGCGAGCAGCTGCTCGCCGACCGGCTCGACCGGGTCTCCCTGTCGTTCCTCGCCGACAACCTGGAGGTCAGGCGCGGCGGAGTGGCAGCGAACATCGCCTTCGGACTCGGCGTCCTCGGCCTGCGGCCCGCCCTCGTGGGCGCGGTCGGCGCCGACTTCGAGCCGTACCGGGTCTGGCTCAAGGACCACGGTGTGGACACCGACTCGGTGCGCGTCAGCGCGTCGCTCCACACCGCCCGCTTCGTCTGTACCACCGACCGGGCCCAGAACCAGATCGCCACCTTCTACGCCGGGGCGATGGCCGAGGCGCGCGAGATCGACCTCCGCGAGGTCGTGGCGCGCACCGGCCGCCTGGAGCTGGTCCTGGTCTCCCCGGACGACCCCGAGGCCATGCTCCGGCACACCCGCACCTGCCGTGACCTGGGAATCCCCTTCGCCGCCGATCCGTCGCAGCAGCTGGCGCGGCTCGACGGGGCGCAGGTGCGGGAGCTGGTGGACGGGGCCCGGTTCCTGTTCACCAACGAGTACGAGACGGCGCTCCTCCTGGAGAAGTCCGGCTGGACCGAGGCCGAGGTGCTGCGTCGGGTCACCACCTGGGTCACCACCCACGGTGAGGCCGGCGTCCGTATCCGGGGCGAGGGCCGCGACCCGCTGGCCGTGCCGGCGGTGGAGGTCCCCGCGGTCGTCGACCCGACCGGCGTCGGGGACGCCTTCCGGTCCGGGTTCCTCGCCGCGACGCTGTGGGGCGTGCCCGAGAAGTGCGCGGCGCAGCTGGGCTGCGCGGTCGCGGCGACCGTCCTCGACTACGTGGGGACGCAGGAGTACCGGCTGCACCGGGACTCCCTCCTGGACCGGATCAGGACGACGTACGGGGTGAGCTGCACGGCCACCCTGGTCACCCATCTGAGGGGGCTCACATGAGGCGCTCCCTGCGGGAGGAGTTCGCCACGCGGGTCGTCGTCGCCGACGGGGCGATGGGGACGATGCTCCAGGCCGCCGACCCGTCGATGGACGACTTCCGGAACCTGGAGGGCTGCAACGAGATCCTCAACCTCACGCGCCCCGACATCGTCGCCTCCGTCCACGACGCCTACTTCTCCGTCGGCGTGGACTGCGTCGAGACCAACACCTTCGGGGCGAACCTGGCCGCGCTCGCCGAGTACGGCATCGAGCACCAGGTGTACGAGCTGTCCGAGGCCGGCGCCCGGATCGCCCGCGCCTCCGCCGACGCCCACACGGCCGGCGACGGGCGCCCCCGCTGGGTCCTCGGATCCATGGGGCCCGGCACGAAACTGCCGACCCTCGGGCACGTCACGTACGAGCCCCTCAGGGACGCCTTCCAGCAGAACGCGGAAGGCCTGATCCGCGGCGGCGCCGACGCCCTGCTCATCGAGACCTCGCAGGACCTGCTCCAGACGAAGGCGGCCGTCATCGGCGCCCGCCGGGCCCTGGACTGGGTCGGCGTGGACCTCCCGGTGATCGTGCAGGTCACCGTGGAGACGACCGGGACGATGCTTCTCGGTTCGGAGATCGGGGCGGCGCTGACGGCCCTGGAGCCGCTGGGCGTCGACATGATCGGGCTGAACTGTGCGACGGGCCCGGTGGAGATGGCCGAGCACCTGCGGCACCTGTCGCGGCACGCGCGGATCCCGATCTCGGTCATGCCGAACGCGGGCCTGCCGGTGCTGACCTCGGAGGGCGCCCACTATCCGTTGTCGCCGTCCGAACTCGCCGACGCGCAGGAGCAGTTCGTACGGGAGTACGGGCCGGCGCTCGTGGGCGGCTGCTGCGGGACGACGCCGGAGCACCTGCGGGAGATCGTGGAGCGGGTGCGGGGGGCGGCCGTCCTGGAACGGCATCCGGTCACGGAGCCGGGCGCGTCCTCCCTGTACAGCCATGTGCCGTTCCGGCAGGACACCTCGTACCTGGCGATCGGCGAGCGGACGAACGCCAACGGCTCGAAGAAGTTCCGTGAGGCCATGCTGGAGGCGCGCTGGGACGACTGTGTGGAGATGGCGCGGGACCAGATCCGTGAGGGCGCGCACCTGCTCGACCTGTGCGTGGACTACGTGGGCCGGGACGGCGTCGCCGACATGGCGGAGCTGGCGGGCCGTTTCGCGACCGCTTCCACCCTGCCGATCGTGCTCGACTCCACCGAGGTGGGGGTGCTGCGGGCCGGGCTGGAGAAGCTGGGCGGCCGGGCGGTCGTCAACTCGGTGAACTACGAGGACGGCGACGGCCCGGAGTCCCGGTTCGCCCAGGTCACCGCGCTGGCCAAGGAGCACGGCGCGGCGCTCATGGCGCTGACGATCGACGAGGAGGGCCAGGCGCGGACGGTCGAGGCGAAGGTCGCGATCGCCGAGCGGCTCATCGAGGACCTCACGGGCAACTGGGGGATCAGGGAGTCGGACATCCTCATCGACACCCTGACCTTCACGATCTGCACGGGTCAGGAGGAGTCGCGGAAGGATGGCATCGCCACGATCGAGGCGATCCGTGAGCTCAAGCGCCGCCACCCGGACGTCCAGACCACGCTCGGCCTGTCCAACATCTCCTTCGGCCTCAACCCGGCCGCCCGGATCGTCCTCAACTCGGTCTTCCTCGACGAGTGCGTGAAGGCGGGCCTGGACTCGGCGATCGTGCACGCGTCGAAGATCCTGCCCATCGCCCGCCTGGAGCCGGAGCAGGTCGAGGTCGCGCTCGACCTGATCCACGACCGGCGGCGGGAGGGCTACGACCCGCTCCAGCGCTTCCTGGAGATGTTCGAGGGCGCGACGGCGAAGTCCCTCAAGGCCGGCAAGACCGAGGAGCTCCTCGCACTGCCGCTCGACGAGCGGCTCAAGCGGCGGATCGTCGACGGCGAGAAGAACGGCCTGGAGGCCGACCTCGACGAGGCACTGTCCGGACGCCCGGCCCTGGAGATCGTCAACGAGGTCCTGCTCGACGGGATGAAGACGGTCGGTGAGCTGTTCGGCTCGGGGCAGATGCAGCTGCCGTTCGTGCTCCAGTCCGCCGAGGTCATGAAGACGGCGGTGGCCCATCTGGAGCCGCACATGGAGAAGTCGGACGCGGAGGGCAAGGGCACGATCGTCCTGGCGACCGTGCGCGGCGACGTCCACGACATCGGCAAGAACCTCGTCGACATCATCCTGTCCAACAACGGCTACAACGTCGTCAACATCGGCATCAAGCAGCCGGTCTCCGCGATCCTGGAAGCCGCAGAGGAGCACAACGCCGACGTCATCGGCATGTCCGGCCTCCTCGTGAAGTCGACCGTGATCATGAAGGAGAACCTCCAGGAGCTGAACGGCCGGGGCCTCGCCGCGAAGTTCCCCGTGATCCTCGGCGGCGCCGCCCTGACCAGGGCATACGTCGAACAGGACCTTCACGAGCTGTACGAGGGAGAGGTCCGGTACGCCCGCGACGCCTTCGAGGGCCTGCGCCTGATGGACGCGCTCATGGGCGTCAAGCGCGGCGTCCCCGGAGCCGTACTGCCGGAATTGAAACCGCGCAGGGTGCCGAAGCGCGCCGAGCCGCCGGTCGAGGTCCGGGAGCCCGAGCCGGCCGGCCGCTCCGACGTCGCCGCCGACAACCCCGTACCCGAGCCCCCCTTCCTCGGGACGAAGGTCACCACCGGCATCCCCCTCGCCGCGTACGCCCCCTGGCTCGACGAGACGGCCCTCTTCAAGGGCCAGTGGGGACTGAAGGACGCCGCGACCATCGAGACGGAGGGCAGGCCGCGGCTGCGGGCCCTGCTCGACCGGATCGAACGCGAGGGCCTGGTCGAAGCAGCCGTCGTCCACGGCTGGTTCCCCTGTGTGTCCAAGGGCGACGACCTGATCGTCCTGGACGAGGACGGAGGCGAGCGGACCCGCTTCTCCTTCCCCCGCCAGCAGCGGGGCCGCCGCCTCTGCCTGGCCGACTTCCACCGCGCCGAGGACTCCGGCGAGGTGGACGCGGTCGCCCTCCAGGTCGTCACCGTCGGATCGAGGATCGGGGAGGAGACGGCCCGGCTCTTCGCCGCCGACGCCTACCGGGACTACCTCGAACTCCACGGCCTCTCCGTGCAGTTGGCGGAGGCCCTCGCCGAGTACTGGCACGCCCGGGTCCGCGAGGAGTGGGGCATCGGAGCCGGGGACCCCGCCGGCCTGGCGGGCATGCTCCGCACCGAGTACCAGGGCTGCCGCTACTCCCTCGGCTACCCCGCCTGCCCCGACCTGGAGGACCGCGCGAAGATCGCGGACCTGCTCCGCCCGGAGCGCATCGGGGTCGAGCTGTCGGAGGAGTACCAGCTGCACCCCGAGCAGTCGACGGACGCGATCGTCGTCCACCACCCCGAGGCGAGCTACTTCAACGCGGGAGGCCGCAGGTGAGCCCCACGTACTCCTTCGAGTTCTTCCCGCCGAAGACCGACAGGGGCGAACAGACCCTGTGGGACGCGATCCGGCGCGTGGAGGCCCTCGGGCCCGACTTCGTCTCCGTGACGTACGGCGCGGGCGGCTCGTCCCGCGACCGGACGATCGACGTCACCCAGCGGATCGTGACGGAGACGACCCTGCGGCCCGTCGCCCACCTGACGGCCGTCGGGCACTCGGTCGCCGAACTGCGGGCCATCATCGGCGCCTACGCGGACGCCGGCGTCCGGGACGTCCTCGTCCTGCGCGGTGACCCGCCGGGCGATCCGCGCGGCGCGTGGACCCCGCACCCGAAGGGCTTCACGTACGCGTACGAGCTCGTCGAGCTGGTGCGCTCGCTGGGCGACTTCCGGATCGGCGTGGCGGCCTTCCCGGAGGGACACCCGCGCTCCCGCGACGCCGCGAGCGACCTCGCGCACTTCGTCCTCAAGTGCCGGGCGGGCGCCGACTACGCGATCACGCAGATGTTCTTCGACCCCGAGGACTACCTGCGGCTGCGGGACCGGGTCGCCGCCGCCGGCTGCGACACCCCGATCATCCCGGAGATCATGCCGGCCACCGACGTCCGCCAGATCCGGCGCTTCGCCGAGCTGTCGGACGCGGCCTTCCCCGAGGACCTGGCGCACCGCCTGGAGGCGGCGAAGGACGACCCGGCGGCGGCCTACCGGGCCGGGGTCGAGCACGCGACCGCGATGGGCCTGCGGCTGCTCGACGAGGGCGCGCCGGGCCTGCACTACATCACGCTCAACAAGTCGACGGCGGCCCTGGAAATCCACCGAACCATCATGAGTGCAAGGAGAGTTGCAGCGCATGTCTGACTTCACCGACTTCAAGGTCGCCGACATCGGCCTCGCGGACTTCGGCCGCAAGGAGATCACGCTGGCCGAGCACGAGATGCCGGGTCTGATGGCGATCCGCCGCGAGTACGCCGAGCGGCAGCCGCTGGCGGGCGCCCGGATCACCGGCTCGCTGCACATGACGGTGCAGACGGCCGTCCTGATCGAGACGCTGGTGGCGCTCGGGGCCGAGGTGCGCTGGGTGTCGTGCAACATCTACTCCACCCAGGATCACGCGGCGGCCGCGATCGCCGCCGCCGGCATCCCGGTCTTCGCCTGGAAGGGCGAGACGCTGGAGGAGTACTGGTGGTGCACGGAGCAGGCGCTGACCTGGCCGGGCGCGGACGGGCCGAACATGATCCTGGACGACGGCGGCGACGCGACCCTGCTCGTCCACAAGGGTGTGGAGCACCGGAAGACCGGCGCGCTGCCGGAGGCGTCCAACGAGGAGATGGCCGTCGTCCGGACGCTCCTGGAGGGCACGGACCTGGACTGGACGGCGATCGCGGCGTCGATCCGGGGCGTGACGGAGGAGACCACGACGGGTGTCCACCGTCTGTACGAGATGCACCGCGAGGGCGAGCTGCTGTTCCCGGCGATCAACGTGAACGACGCGGTGACGAAGTCGAAGTTCGACAACAAGTACGGCTGCCGGCACTCCCTCATCGACGGCATCAACCGCGCCACCGACGTCCTCATCGGCGGCAAGACGGCCGTCGTCTGCGGTTACGGCGATGTCGGCAAGGGTTCGGCGGAGTCGCTGCGCGGCCAGGGCGCCCGGGTGATCGTCACGGAGATCGACCCGATCTGCGCGCTCCAGGCGGCGATGGACGGCTACCAGGTCGCCACCCTGGAGGACGTGGTGGAGACGGCGGACATCTTCATCACGACGACGGGCAACAAGGACATCATCATGGCGTCCGACATCGCCCGCATGAAGCACCAGGCGATCGTCGGGAACATCGGGCACTTCGACAACGAGATCGACATGGCGGGTCTCGCGCGGATCCCCGGGATCGTGAAGGACGAGGTGAAGCCGCAGGTCCACACGTGGACGTTCGAGGACGGCAAGGTCGTCATCGTCCTGTCGGAGGGCCGGCTGCTGAACCTCGGCAACGCGACCGGCCACCCGTCCTTCGTGATGTCGAACTCCTTCGCGGACCAGACCCTGGCCCAGATCGAGCTCTTCACGAAGACGTCCGACTACCCGGTGGGTGTGTACACGCTCCCGAAGCACCTGGACGAGAAGGTCGCCCGGCTCCACCTCGACGCGCTCGGCGTCCGCCTGACGACGCTCCGCCCCGAGCAGGCGTCGTACATCGGGGTCCCCGTGGAGGGCCCGTACAAGCCGGACCACTACCGCTACTGAGATGTGTACGGACGACACACGTGACCCGTGGCTCCCCGACCGTCTCCTCCGCACGGAGCGGGACCTGCTGATGCCGCTCCTCCGGCGCACACCCCAAGAGGCGTACGAGCTCCGCACCGCCTGCCCCGGCTGGACCGCCCGCCAGGTCCTCGCCCACTGCGGCGCGGCGCTCGTCCGGATCGTCGAGGACCGCCTGGAGGAAGGCGTCTTCCTGCCGGAGGCCAACGCCTGCGACGTGGCCGAACGCGAGCACTGGCCCATCGGCCGCATCCTCGACGAACTCGAACGCGGCCTGACGGAGGCGGGCCCGGTCATCGCGGACCGCGAGGACGGCCGCCTCGACGCCGTGGCGCTGGGCGAGTGGGTCCACGCCGGAGACGTCCGGGAGGCCTTCGGGGAGCCCGGCGCCTACTGCGGGGTGGCGCTCGACCTGGCCCTCCCGCTCCTCTCCGTGACCAGCCGCCGCCGGGAGACCCCGCGCCTGATCGGCGAACTGGACGGCCGGGACGGCCCGGTGTCCCTCGGCAACGCGATCGACGGCAGGCCGGCGGCGCGCTTCCACGGGGACGCGGCGACGCTGATCCGGATCTACGCGGGGCGGCCGCTGGTGCGGACGCGGTACGAACTGACGGGCGCGACGGAACACGAACTCCTGATCTACCGCTGATCCGCCCCCGCGCCCGCCCCCCCCGCGCGGGACGGGCGCCCACCACGCGGGCCTGCGAGCCCGCCTGGGCCGGCACCCGCGCCCGCTTGGGCTCGCGCCCGTCTGGACCGGCACCCGCGCCCGCTTGGGCTCGCGCCCGTGTGGGCCCGCCGCCCACCCCCGTGTGGGCAATCGTCCCGCTGGGGCGGGACGGGTGGGCACACGGGACGGCGCCCTCTCGCGGCGCCTCCGCTCCCTGGGCCTGGACCCGCACCACCAGGTGCCGTCACCAGAGGTGCGGGTCCGGGCGTGTAAGCCTCTGGCGCCGGCAGGGGCGCCGTTC
The DNA here is from genome assembly GCF_049913095.1 of Streptomyces sp. E-08. Classification (NCBI taxonomy): domain Bacteria; kingdom Bacillati; phylum Actinomycetota; class Actinomycetes; order Kitasatosporales; family Streptomycetaceae; genus Streptomyces; species Streptomyces sp. E-08. The sequence continues at coordinate 4,749,915 of NZ_CP183971.1, forward strand.
CGTTGTGCCCACCCTCCCCCCAGCTCTCGGCTTCGCTCGAGCAGGGGGGACCCCCATCGCCCCGGCGGAACGCATGCCCACAACGGGGGCGGGTGGGCCCCCGATCGAAGGGACCCGCATGACCACGCTCGACCGGCTCCTCCAGGAGCACGTCGTCGTCCGGCCCGACGACCCCGCCGTCGCCTTCGGGCGGGAGACGCTCACCTTCCGGGAGCTGCACGACGCGGCGGCGTCGCTCGCCGCCCACCTCCAGGCCCTCGGTGTCCGTCCCGACGACCGCGTCGGCGTCCACGTCGAGCCGTCGCTCGACCTGATGACCGGCATCTGGGGCGTCGTCCTCTCCGGCGGCGCGTACGTGCCGCTCTCCCCGGAGTACCCCGAGGAACGCCTTCGCTACATGATCGAGGACAGCGGGGCCCGGATCGTCGTGACCCAGGACCGCTTCCGGGACCGGGTCACGGACCTCGCCCCGCCCGGCACCAGGGTCGTCACCCCCGGGGACGTACGGCCGGGGAAGGCGACCGTGGCCCCCGCCCCCCACGACCTCGCCTACGTCATCTACACCTCCGGCTCCACCGGCCGGCCCAAGGGCGTCATGGTCGAGCACCGTTCGATCGTGTCCCAGATGCGGTGGATGGAGGCGGAGCATCACCTCGGCCCGGACGCCGTCGTCCTCCAGAAGACCCCCATGAGCTTCGACGCGGCCCAGTGGGAGATCCTCGCCCCGGCCGTCGGCGCCCGCGTCGCCGTCGGTCCGCCCGGGGTCTACCGGGACCCCGAAGGCCTCGTCGACGCCGTCCGCGCGCACGGCGCGACCATGCTGCAGGGCGTGCCGACCCTCCTCCAGGCCCTCGTCGACACCGAGCGCCTCGGCACCTGCGCCAGTCTCCGGCGCGTGTACTCGGGCGGCGAGATCCTCTCCAGGAACCTCGCGGTGCAGCTGCTCGCCGAGCTCCCGGCCGTCGAGCTGATCAATCTCTACGGCCCCACGGAGTGCACGATCAACGCCTCCTCGTACACGGTGGACCGTGCGACGGTCGCCGACGGCCCGGCGGCGATACCGATCGGCAGACCGGCATACGACACGACCTTCCGCATACGCGACGGCGAGCTGTGCGTCGGCGGGGTCCAGGTGGCGCGGGGGTACCTGGACCGTCCCGGGCTCACGGCCGAGCGGTTCGTCACGAGCGAGACCGGCGAGCGGCTGTACCGCACCGGGGACCTGGCGCACGTCGACGACGACGGCACCGTCCAGTTCGCCGGCCGGGCGGACAACCAGATCAAGCTGCGCGGCTTCCGCGTCGAGCTGGACGAGATCGCGCTCGCGATCGAGGACCACGACTGGGTGAAGAACGCGGCGGTCATCGTCAAGGACGAGCCCCGCACCGGCTTCCAGAACCTCGTCGCCTGCGTGGAGCTGTCGCCGAAGGAGGCGGCCCTGATGGACCAGGGCAACCACGGTGCCCACCACCAGTCGAAGGAGTCGAAACTCCAGGTCAAGGCCCAGCTGTCGAACGCCGGCACCCGCGGCGACGCCGAGCTCGCGGGCTGCCCGGTGGTCGAGCTGCCGGGCGCGACGCCGACCGCGCGGATGCGCCGTGCGGTCTTCGCCCGCAAGACGTACCGCTTCTACGAGGGCGGCGGGGTCACCCGCGCCGACGTCCTCGCCGTCCTGGCCCGCCGCCCCGAGGGCATCGGCTCCCGGACGGCGGGGAGTCTCACCGCGGCCGATCTCGGGGAGATCCTGCGCTGGTTCGGGCAGTTCACGAGCGAGGAGCGGCTCCTCCCGAAGTACGGCTACGCCTCGCCGGGCGCGCTGTACGCGACGCAGCTCCACGTGGAGGCGCGCGGGATCGCCGGCCTCGACCCGGGCACGTACTACTACCACCCGGTCCGCCACCGGCTGTACCTGACGGAGCCGTCGGCGGAGCCCGGCGCCCCCTCCCTCCGGTTCCGCTTCCACGGCCGGCGGGCCGCGATCGAGCCGGTCTACAGGAACAACATCCAGGAGGTCCTGGAGATCGAGACGGGCCACATGGTGGGCCTCTTCGAAGAGGTCCTGCCGGGGTACGGCCTGGACATCAGGGCGTGCGGGGACGGGGCGTGGGAGGTCGTCCCGTACGACGGCGCGTCACGGACGGAGCCCGAGGCGGACGTGTACGTCCAGGCCCACGGGGACCGTGTCCGGGGCCTCCCCCCGGCCCAGTACGCCTACGCGGACGGCACCCTGACCGAGGTCTCGTCCTCGCTCGTCGAGAAGAAGCACGTCATCGCGATCAACCAGGCGGTGTACGAGCGGGCCGCGCTCGGCATCACGGCGGTCAGCCGGACGACGGACCCGGACCGCGCGTACGTCGACCTCGGCCGCGTCCTCCAGCGCCTCCAGCTCGGCGGACACGGACTCGGGTTCATGTCCTCGGGCTACAGCTCGAAGTCGGGTCATCCGCTGCCCGCGGCCCGCCGCGTGGACGAGATCCTGACGGCGGCGGGACGGGAGACCGGACCCTCGTACTTCTTCGTCGGCGGCCGGATCAGCGAGGAGCAGCGGCTCAGCGAGGGGATGTACGAGGACACGGTCCACATGAAGGGCCCGGCGGAGATGATCCGCGACGACCTCGTGCACCATCTGCCGGACTACATGATCCCGAACCGGGTGGTGGTCCTGGACCGGCTGCCGCTGTCGGCGAACGGCAAGGTGGACACGAAGGCGCTCGCCGACCTCGCCGTGGTCAACGCGGGCCTGCACGGCCGACCGCACGTGATGCCCCGCACCCGTACGGAGAGCAGGCTCGCGGAGATCTGGGCGGCGGCGCTCAGGTACGAGGACGCCGGCGCGGTCTCCGTCCTGGACGACTTCTTCGAGTCCGGCGGCAACTCGCTGATCGCGGTCGCGCTGGTCACGCGGATCAACCGGGAGTTCGGCGCGGGGCTGCCGCTCCAGATCCTCTTCGAGCGTCCGACGATCGAGAAGCTCGCGCACCGCCTCGACGGCGCGGCCGCCACGCCCTCCTCGCGTCTCGTACGGCTCCACGCGGCCGGCGCGCGGTCGCCGGTGTACTGCTGGCCGGGGCTCGGCGGGTACACGATGAACCTGCGTCACCTGGCCGAGGAGGCCGGCATCGACCGGCCCTTCTACGGGGTGCAGGCCCACGGCATCAACCGGGGCGAGGAGCCGTACGCGACGATCCGGGAGATGGCCGCCGCCGACGTGGCCGCGATCCGTCGCCGCCAGCCCACCGGCCCGTACACCCTGTGGGGCTACTCCTTCGGCGCCCGCGTCGCCTTCGAGGCGGCGCACCTCCTGGAGGCGGCGGGGGAGCAGGTGGAGAACCTCTTCCTGATCGCCCCGGGCTCCCCGAGGGTCCGCTCCTCGGAGACCGGCGGGGCGGCGTACGACAACCCGGCGTTCGTGACGATCCTGTACTCGGTGTTCGCGGGCGCGATCGACGCGGGCGTGCGGGCCGCGGACCGGGCGGATTTCGTGGCCCGGGTCGCGGAGGACTTCCCGGCTCTGGACCCGGACCTGATCGGCCGGATCGTCGCAATCGTCGAGGAGACCTTCGAGTTCACGTACACCTTCCGGGAGTTGACGGGGCGGCAGGTGAACTGCCCGGTGACGCTCTTCAAGGCCGAGGGCGACGACTACTCGTTCCTGGAGAACGCCACGGGCTGGTCCACCCGTCCGCCGACGGTCGTGGAGCTCGACGCGGACCACTACAGCCTCCTCCGGCAGCCGGACCTGACGGAGCTCGTCAAGAAGATCCGCTACCGCCTGGGTCTGTAGGGGTCTCCTCCGGTGCGGCCGGGGGCTTCGAGTGGAGGATGTCCCGGGCCTGTTCGGCGGCCCGGGACGTCGTCTCGGAGACGAAGTCGAGGAAGCGGGCGACGTTCTCCAGGCGGTTGCCGGCCGGAGTGTCGGAGCCGAGGACGGTGACGCCCTGGCGCGCGGTCTCGACGATCTGCGCGATGGCCCGGGCGGAGGCCATCATCGACTGGTACCAGACGTCGTCGTCGACGGTGTAGCGCTCGCGGCGGCGGTCGTCGCGTTCCCGGCGGATGAGGTCCTGGCTGTCGAGGAACGCGACCGCCTTGGAGATGGACGCCGGGCTGACCTGGAGGCGGTCGGCGAGTTCGGACGCGGTGAGGCTGCCCGCGTCCGCAAGGGTGAGGGCGGCCATCACGCGGGCCATCATCTTGGGCATGCCCGAGGCCATCATGACGGTCGTGAACGTCTCCTCGAAGGCCTGCACGGCCTCGGGGTCGCGCCCGTGGGCCTGGGGGGCGCCCGCCGTTCCCCGGGGTGCGGCGGGCTTGCGGCGGTGCGCGCGGTGCTCGGTGGCGCGGTGGGCGAGGTCGGCGCGGTAGCCGGTGGGGCCGCCGTTGCGCATGACCTCCCGTGTGACGGTCGAGGTCGGGCGGTCGAGGCGTCGGGCGATCTCCGCGTACGCGAGGCCGTCGGCCAACCCGGTGGCGATCTGCTGGCGTTCGGGCTGGGTGAGTCTGCCTCCCGGCATCGCGGTCTCCTTCGTGGTCCGTGCTCCGTGGAGCCCTCAGCATAGCGTTCACCGGCAATCCATTGCAACGCAACGGAGGGGTGTTGTTGCGTTAGATTCAGAACCATTGCAATGAAATCCCGTAAGTGACCTGCGGAGATGCTGATTTCACGCAATGACATGCTTGCCGGAAGCTCGAACGCAACGTAGCTTTTCCCTCATCGGAAAGAGCGCGGCGGACAACCGCCCGCCACCACCAAGGAGAAGCACCGTGCAGAAGTTCGACACCGCCGCCGCCATCGTCACCACCCTCGCCGTCCCCGCCGGACGCATCCGGATCGTCGCCACCGACCGCACCGACACCACCGTCGACATCCAGCCCGCCGACTCCTCCAAGAGCCGCGACGTCAACACCGCCCAGCGCACCGACGTCACCTACACCGACGGCGTCCTGCGCATCGAGGTCCCCAAGGCGAAGAACAACCTCCTCGGCGACAACCTGGGCTCCATCGAGGTCACCGTTCAGCTGCCCGCCGGCTCCCGCGTCGAGGCCCAGGCCGCCGCCACCGAGATCCGCACCGCCGGACGCCTCGGCGACGTCACCTTCCAGGGCGCCTACGGGGAGATCGTCATCGACGAGGCCGCGAACCTGACCCTGACCGCCACCGACGGCGACGTCCAGGTCGGCCGCCTGACCGGCTCCGCCGACATCACCGCCGCCCGCGGCGACATCCGCATCGCCGAGGCCACTCGCGGCACGCTCGCCCTGACCACCCAGAAGGGCGACATCACCATCGCCGCCGCCACCGGCGTCTCCGCCACCCTCGACGCCGGCACCGCCTACGGCCGCGTCGCCAACTCCCTGAAGAACGACGGCACTCCCGCCCTGAGCATCCGCGCCACCACCTCCTACGGCGACATCACCGCCCGCAGCCTGTAACCCACCCCGTCCGACGCGCAGCCCCCTCAAGGAGCACCTCACATGACCACCCAGGCCATCGCAGCGAACGGGCTGCGCAAGTCCTACGGCGACAAGACCGTCCTGGACGGCATCGACCTGACCGTCCCCGAAGGCTCGGTCTTCGCCCTCCTCGGCCCGAACGGCGCGGGCAAGACCACCGCCGTGAAGATCCTCTCCACCCTCGTCACCGCCGACGCCGGCCAGGTGACGGTGGCGGGCCACGCACTGGCCACCGCCCCGCAGGCCGTGCGTGCCGCGATCGGTGTGACCGGCCAGTTCTCGGCCGTCGACGGTCTGATCACGGGTGAGGAGAACATGCTCCTGATGGCGGACCTGAACCACCTGCCGAAGAAGGAGGGCCGCCGGGTCACCGCCGAACTCCTGGAGCGCTTCGACCTGACCGAGGCGGCGAAGAAGCCGGCCTCGACCTACTCCGGCGGCATGAAGCGCCGCCTGGACATCGCCATGACCCTGGTCGGCAGCCCGCGGATCATCTTCCTCGACGAGCCGACCACCGGCCTGGACCCCCGCTCCCGGCACAACATGTGGCAGATCATCCGCGAACTCGTCACCGGCGGCGTCACCGTCTTCCTCACCACCCAGTACCTGGAGGAAGCCGACCAGCTCGCCGACCGCATCGCCGTCCTCAACGACGGCAGGATCGCCGCGGAAGGAACGGCGGAGGAACTCAAGCGCCTGATCCCCGGCGGGCACATCCGCCTCCGGTTCACCGACCCCACCGCCTACCGCGCCGCCGCCACCGCACTCACCGGGGCCACCAGGGACGACGAGGCCCTCGCCCTCCAACTCCCCAGCGACGGCAGCCAGCGCGAACTGCGCACCCTCCTCGACCGGCTGGACACGGCCGGCATCGAAGCCGACGAACTCACCGTCCACACCCCGGACCTGGACGACGTCTTCTTCGCCCTGACCGCCACCGCCACCGCCACCGTCCCCGCCCCGTCCAAGGAGACCGTCCGATGAGCACCCTCGCCCTCGCCGCCCGTGACACGTCCACGATGCTGCGCCGCAACCTCCTGCACGCCCGGCGCTACCCCTCCCTCACCCTGAACCTGCTGCTCACCCCGATCATGCTCCTGCTGCTGTTCGTCTACATCTTCGGCGACACCATGAGCGCGGGCATCGGCGGCGGCGACCGCTCCGACTACATCGCCTACCTCGTCCCCGGCCTGCTCCTCATGACCATCGGCTCGACCACGATCGGCACGGCCGTCTCGGTCTCCACCGACATGACCGAGGGCATCATCGCCCGCTTCCGCACCATGGCCATCCACCGCGGCTCCGTCATCACCGGCCACGTCATCGGCAGCGTCATCCAGTCCGTGATCAGCGTCGTCCTCGTCGGCGCGGTCGGCGTCGCCATCGGCTTCCGCTCCACCGACGCCACCGCGATCGAGTGGCTGGCCGCCTTCGGCCTCCTGGTCCTCTTCGCCCTCGCCCTGACCTGGATCGCCGTCGGCATGGGCATGGTCAGCCCCAACGCGGAGGCCGCCAGCAACAACGCCATGCCGCTGATCTTCCTCCCGCTGATCTCCAGCACCTTCGTCCCCGTCGACCAGATGCCCGGCTGGTTCCAGCCCATCGCCCAGTACCAGCCCTTCACCCCCGCCATCGAAACCCTCCGCGGCCTGCTCCTGGGCACCGAGATCGGCCACAACGGCTGGCTCGCCCTCGCCTGGTGCCTCGCCCTCGCCACCCTCGGCTACTTCTGGTCCAAGGCGGTGTTCAACCGCGACCCGAAGTGACCCGGAGCGACCGGCACGAGGAACGGCACACGAGAGGCCGCACGAAAGGCCCGTCGCGACCGCGACGGGCCTTCGTCGTGCACGGACACCCTCACCCTCGCCCGAACGGGTCCTGTCGTCGTGCGGGGGAGGGGGTGGGCTGGTCTGCTGGTGGGGAATCCTCCCCGGACGTGACAGGAGCAGGGCCATGCGCGAGGGCGTCGTCGTCACCGTCGAGATTCCCGGCGGGACCCAGGAGCAGTACGAGGAGACCACGCGGCTGATCCAGGACGCCGACTGGTTCCCGCCGGAGGGGTTCATCGCGCACGCGTCCGGGCCGGACGGGACCGGTGGGTGGCGGATCACGGACTTCTTCGACACCGAGGAGAACTTCCTCGCGTTCGTGGAGAAGGCCCGGCCGTACTTCGAGCGGACCGGGACCCTTCAGTTCGTGCCGCGCGTACAGAAGGCCGTGAACGTCATGGTGCGGCCCGAGCCCAAGTGAAATCCCTTTGCGGGGCGGGCGCGCGGGGCGCCAGTCTCTCGGCATGACCAGTCATCCCGCCCGCGCCGCCGCGGAGCCCCGCCCCGTCGCGGACCTGTTCTCCGCCGACGGGCGCCTCAAGGTGATCCCGCGCCGGCCCGCCCGCCGCGAGGCGCTCCTCGCGCACCTCGCCGCGACCCTCTTCGACGCGGACCGGACCTACCGGGAGTCCGAGGTCAACGACGCCCTGCGCGCCGTGCACGAGGACTTTCCGGCGCTGCGCCGCCACCTCGTGATCGGCGGCTTCCTCTCCCGTACGAAGGACGGCTCGGCCTACCGCCGACAGCAGCGGCCCGGCTCCCCCGGAGGCGCGATCCCCGCCGTCGCGTGACGGCCGCGGTGGTGGCCGGCCTGCTGGCCGGCTACGGCATCGCGATCCCGGTCGGCGCGGTCGGCGCCTACCTCGTGGCGGTCACGGCCCGGGCCGGATGGCGTACGGGTGCCGGTGCGGCGCTCGGCGTGGCCACGGCCGACGGCGTCTACGCCCTGGTCGCCGTGGCGGGCGGTTCCGCGCTCGTCCCCGTCCTCGCCCCGGTGATGACCCCGCTGCGGTGGGTCTCCGCCGTCGTGCTCGTGGTGCTCGGCGTCCGGGCCGGCCGGGCGGCGCTCGCCGCGTACCGTACGGGCGGGCTCGCCTCCCGGGACGACGGGGGCGCGCTCACTCCCGCCCGGGCGTACCTCACCTTCCTGGGCATCACGATCCTCAACCCGATGACGGTGATCTACTTCGCCGCGCTCGTCCTCGCCACGGGCCCCTCCGCGCCCGCGACGCCCGCCGACCGCACGGCCTTCGTCCTCGCGGCCCTGCTGGCCTCGGCCAGTTGGCAGCTGCTCCTCGCCCTCGGCGGCACCCTCCTGGGCCGGACCCTGACGGGTGCGCGGGGAAGACTGGGTACGGCGCTGGTGTCGAGCACCCTGATCGTCGTCCTCGCGGTGCGGCTCGTCGTGGGGGGTTGAGGGCGGGCCGTCAGGCGGTACGCCGGAGCCGCCCACCCGCCCGCCGGCCCCGCCGTCAGATCTCGGGCAGCAGCTGGAGCATCTCGATGCCCGGGCGCACCTTCGCGATGGCCGCGAAGTCGTCGTCCACGTGCAGCAAGGTCATCCGGTGCTGCTCGGCCGTGAGCGCGATCAGGATGTCCATCGGGGACGGACCCCGGTGGTGGCCGATGCCGAGCAGGTCGCGCTGTACGGCGATGACCTTGGGCCACGGGTCTTCGGGTGCCGGGACCCAGGTGAACGTCTGGCTCAGCATGGTGGTGAACGGTTCGTTGTCGCGGTCGGAGCGCAACGCCCGCATCAGTTCCGCTTCGACGGGCGGACAGACGGACACCTGGCCGTGGGCCACTCGGGTCGGCCAGGGTTCGCCGATCTGCCGGCGTAGGAGTCGCCACACGGCCGACGTGTCGGCGAGGTAGTTCACCGGCCGGACCGCTCCTGCTCTTCCAGGTAGTCGAAGTCGAGGAAGTCCGCCGCGTTCTCCTGGAGCCACCGCAGTGCCCGGGCGCGGTCGTCCGCGCTGATCGACGCCGCTATGGTCAGCGCGCGGTTGATGGTGTCCCGCTTGGTCTTGGTGCCGAGCTGCTGCTGCGCGAAGGCAAGCATGTCGTCGTCGATGTCTACGAGGGTCTTGGACACGAGAGCCTCCGGCAGCCGGTCGTATATGTCGACGGGGTGAGTATATATCGCGCGGGTGCGGCACGGCTCGGGTGCGCCGTCCCCCGTCCCGCACCCTTCCTCCGCGTCCCGGGACGTCTCAGCCGCCGGGATCGGGTTGCCGTCGTCCGTGATCAGGCGTCAGGCTCCTGCGCTGGTCGTCTGAATCTCGGGGGGAATCGTGGCGGAGCGGGTGCTGGGGGCGGGGCTGCGGCAGCGGCATCTGGCCATGATCGCGTTGGGCGGGGCCATCGGGGCCGGGCTGTTCGTCGGGTCGGGGGTCGGGATCGCGGCCGCCGGGCCCGGGATCCTCGTGGCGTACGCGCTGGCCGGGGTCCTCACGGTGCTCGTGATGCGGATGCTCGGCGAGATGTCGGCCGCGCGGCCGGTGAGCGGGTCCTTCGCCGAGCACGCGCGGACCGCGTTCGGGCCGTGGGCCGGGCTGCTCGCCGGGTGGATGTACTGGGCGCTGCTCGTCGTGAGCGTCGCCGCCGAGGCCGTCGCGGCGGCGCACATCGCCGGCGGCTGGCTGCCCGCCGTGCCCGGCTGGGCGTGGGTCGCGGTCTTCATGACCGTGTTCACCGCGAGCAACCTCGCCGGCGTACGGAACTTCGGCGAGCTGGAGTTCTGGTTCGCCGGCCTGAAGATCGCCGCGATCGGCGGGTTCCTGCTGCTCGGGGCGGCCGTCGTCGCCGGGCTGCTGCCCGGCTCGCCCTCGCCCGGGGCCGGGCACCTCCTGCACGACGGCGGTTTCCTCCCGCACGGCTGGCACGGCGTCGCCGTCGGTGTCGTCGCCGCCGTCTTCGCCTTCGGCGGTCTGGAGACCGTGACGATCGCCGCCGCCGAGTGCGCGGACCCGGTCCGCGCCGTCCGGGCCGGCGTCCGGGCCGTGATGTGGCGGGTCGCGGTCTGCTACCTCGGCTCGATGGCCGTCATCGTCACCCTCGTCCCGTGGAACGCCCCCGGCGTCGCCGACGGCCCCTACGCCGCCGTCATGGACCGCATCGGCGTGCCCGGTGCCGCCGACCTGATGAAAGCCGTCGTCCTCGTGGCCCTCCTGTCCGCGATGAACGCCAACATCTACGGCTCCTCCCGCATGCTGTACGCCCTCGTCGGGCGGGGCGACGCGCCCCGCGCCCTCGGCCGGCTCGGGCGGTCGGGCGTCCCGGGCGCCGCCGTCCTCGCCTCCGCCGCGTTCGGGTTCGTCTCCGTCGTCCTCAGCCTGGTCTGGCCGCGCACGGTCTTCCCGTTCCTGCTCAATTCGATCGGCGCCGCGATCCTGATCGTCTGGGCGCTGATCGCCGCCTCCCACCTGCGGTTGCGCGGACCCTCCGGACGGGCCGTCGTGGCGCTCGCCGGGATCGGCGGGGTGCTGGTGTTCATGCTGGGGGACGCGGCCAGCCGTACGCAGCTGCTCACGACCGGGGCATGGGCCCTCGTCCTGCTGGTCGTCGCACGGGTCCGGAGCGTCAGGAGCGCGCGTACCGGGCCAGGAACAGATCCACTCCCGAGCTGATCACCCGCGTCAGCTCCGCGTCGGCGATCTCCGCGTCGGGGGAGAAGGTACGGACGAGCTGGGGCACTCCCACCGTGGCCGCCACCAGCTGCTGCACGGCGAGCGCCGGGTCGGGCGCGTCGAGGGTCCCGCGCGCGTTCAGCTCGGTGAAGGCCTCGATCAGCGGGCCGTTGTTCATGTCGTAGCTGACCCGGTACCAGAGCTGTCCGAGCTGCGGGAACCGGTCGATCTCGCCGATGACCAGGCGGCGCAGCGACATGATGTCGGGGCGCAGCAGGATCCGGGCCCAGTCGGTGGTGAGCCGTACGAGCGCGGCCCGCAGGTCGGGGGCGTCGGCGATGGTGGAGTTGGCGGGCTCCAGATCGGCGTACGTCTTCGGCAGGACGCCGCCGATGACGGCGAGGAACAGGCGCTCCTTGCTGCCGAAGTGCTTGTAGATCGTCGCCTTCGAGACGCCGGATCCCCGGGTGATCGCGTCCATGGACGCCGCCGAGTACCCCTCTGCGAGGAACTCCGCGAGGGCCGCGTCGATGATCGCCTGGCGCTTGCGCGAGGCGGCGTCGGCGGGGTCCGGGATGATCGGGATGCCGTACTCGTCGATCGCGTCGGCGTCCTGTGCGTCGGCTCCGGCTCCCATGGGTGGTCCTTCGGTGGTGGTGGCTGCGGCTCTCACTATAGGAACCGCACTATATGAACTGAACGGTTTGGTCTGCAAAGGCCGCCAGGGCGGGACCGGCCGCGACGCCGATCAGGAAGGCCAGGTTGAACAGGCCGATCGCGAGACCCTGCCGGGCCGCCGGCAGGCTCCCGGTGGCGGCGCCCGTGAGCAGTCCCTGGCCGCCGGCCGTGACGAGCGCGCTGGTCCCCGAGCCGGCCAGGACGGCCACGGGCCAGGGCGCGGAGACCGCGAGCACGAGGGCCACGGCCGAGCCGAGCGCGAGGACGGCCCGGAGGCGGGCGGGGCCCAGTGACGGGGCGGCGCGGACCAGCTGCCAGGACAGCAGCGCTCCGGCGAGCGCGGCGACGGACGCGAAGGCCCCGGTCTGCACCGGGCCCCAGCCGGTGAGCGCGGCGACGCGGCGCGGAGCGGCGTACATCAGGCCGAAGTTGACGGTGGAGAGCGCCAGCATGAGCGCGGCGGCGGCGAGGAAGCGGCGGTCGCGAAGGATGTCGAGGGGGAGGGGTGTGCTCGTACGGGGGGTGTCGAGGGGGAGGGAGACGGCGGGGGTACGGGGGGTGTCGTCGCCCCGCGTCGGCGCACCGCCCCCTTCCTCCTCCCCGCCCGCCAGGTGGAGCACCGGGCGCAGGGTGAGCAGGCTCAGGAGCGGGAGGACCAGGGCCGCGCGCCAGCCGAGCGCCCCGGCGACGGCCGCGCCCGCGAACAGGCCCACGGTGCCGCCGGCGGCGCTGCCGATGGCGACCAGGCCCGGGGTGCGGCCGGAGCGGTCCCGGCCGGCGAGCTGGAAGGCGGCGACGTTCAGGCCGGCCGCGCCGGCGGCCTCCAGGGCCCGCCCGGCGATCGCCAGGGGGAGGCCGGGCGCGAGGAGCGTGAGGAGCGCGCCGAGGGCCACGAGGACGGCGGCGGCCCGCACGACCCCGGCGGCGCCGTTCCGCCGCCCGGCGGTCGCGGAGAGGAGCGGGGTGCCGACCGCCATGCCGAGTCCGAACGCCGTCATCAGCCAGGCGGCCGCCGCCGGGGTGACGGCCAGGGCGCGCGCGGCCTCCGGCAGCGCGAGGCTCGGCCCCGACACCCCCATGGCGGCGGGCGCGGCGAGCGCGGCGAGCAGGAGCCCGGACCGGGCGGTGGTCCTTCGGGCCTCCGGAGGTGCCGGCAGCGTGGTCATGCCGGCATCCGGCCCATCAGGCCCTGCCTGAAGTCGCGCTCCGCCTCGCGGAGTTCGGCGGCCGTGTTCATCACGAAGGGGCCGCTGCGGGCGACCGGTTCGCCGATCGGCTCGCCGGTCAGGACGAGGACCTCGGCGGCGGTGTCCGGGGCGTCGACGGCGAACCGCTCCCCGTCCCGGGCGAGGACCGCGAGGTGGCCGTCGGGGAGGTGCTCGCCGGACACCGTGGCCTCGCCCCGCATCACGTACACCATCGCGTTGTGCCCGGCCGGGACGGTGAACGCGGCGCGGGTCCCGGGCGCGAGCCGCCCGTGGGCGACGAGGACCGGCGTGCGGGTCTCGAACGGGCCGGTCACGCCGTGGGTGGTCCCGGCGAGGACGGTCAGTGCGGCGCCGTCCGGGGTGACGGCGACCGGCAGGTCGGCGGCCTCGGCGTTCTGGCTCTCCGGGGGGACGCCCTTGAGGTGGGCGGGGAGGTTCAGCCAGATCTGGAGCATGTGCTGCCGGCCGCCCGAGGCGAGGAACTCCGGGGTGGGCAGGGCCTCGTGGACGATCCCGGAGCCGGCGGTGAGCCACTGGACGCCGCCGGCGCGGACGACGGCGCGGTGGCCGCGCGAGTCGGCGTTCGCGATGTCGCCGTCGAGGACGTACTGGATGGTCTCGAAGCCGCGGTGCGGGTGCGGGGGCGCGCCCTTCGCCTCACCGGGAGCGAGCTCGATCGGACCGACCTGATCGATCATCAGGAACGGGTCGACGAAGGGGAGGTCCTCGGTGGGGAAGGGGCGGCGCACGGGGAATCCGGCGCCTTCGTAGGTGTGGAAGGGGCGGGCGACGCGGGCGACGGCCCGCTCTGTGGTGAGCGCGTGGGTGGCCATGCCCCGAATGAACTACACCATTCAGTTCACTGTCAAGACTGAACCGTTTGGTTGACAGACTGAACCGATCGGTTTAGCTTCGGGTCGTCGAGTCCGGCGCCCGCCGGCTCACCCGACGAACTGGGGGGTTCCCATGACCGCGTCCACGATCCTCGCCATCTCCGGCTCGCTCCGCGCCACCTCGCACAACACGCGACTGCTGCGCGCCGCCCAGAAGTTCAACCCCGGCGGCCTGGAGATCGAGATCTACGAGGACCTGCGCGAGATCCCGCCGTACGACCTGGACCTCGACACCCCCGAACTGCGGCCGGCCGTCGTCGGAGAGCTGCGGCGGCGGGTCGCGGAGGCGGACGGACTGCTCATCGCGACCCCGGAGTTCAACTACTCGATCCCCGGCGTCCTCAAGAACGCGCTCGACTGGCTGTCCACCGACTGGACCAGGACCGAGGGCCTCCCGCTGCACCGCAAGCCCGTCGCGATCCTCGGCGCCGCGCCCACCAACTTCGGCACGGTGCGGGCGCAGCTCGCCCTCCGCCAGGTCTTCGTGTGGACCGACAGCGACATCGTGGTGAAGCCCGAGGTCCACGTCTTCCGCTCGCACGAGCGCTTCGACGCCGACGGCAACCTCACGGACGAGACCACGGTCGAGCTCCTCCAGGGCCTCCTGACGGCCCTTCGGGACAAGACCGACGCCGCACGGGCGGCCCGGTCGTGAGCGCCACCGTCACCGCCACGTACATCGGTACGGCGACGGTCCTCCTCCGCATCGGCGGCCTCACCGTCCTCACCGACCCCGCCCTCGACCCGGCCCCCGCCGACTACCCCGGCGCCCGCCCGCTGCGCCGCACCGCCGGACCCGCGCTGATCGCCGCCGAACTCCCACCCGTCGACCTGGTCCTGCTCTCGCACGACCAGCACGCCGACAACCTCGACGTCACCGGCCGCGAGGTCCTCGCCGGCGCCGGGCTCGTCCTGACCACCCCGGAAGGTGCCGAGCGCCTCGGCGGCCGGGCGGAGGGGCTCGTCCCCTGGCAGAGCCGGACGGTCACCGCGCGCGGGACCACCGTCACGGTCACGGCCACCCCCGCCCGGCACGGCCCGGAAGGCACGGAGCAGGTCACCGGCCCCGTCACGGGCTTCGTCGTCGCGTACGAGGGCGGCACGCTCCACCTCTCCGGGGACACCGTCCGCCACGACGCCCTGAGGGAGATCGGCGCCCGCTTCCGCATCGACACGGCGTTCCTCCACCTCGGTGACGCGCACTTCCCGTCCACCGGCGACCGCGCGTTCTCGATGAGCGCGACGGAGGGCGCGGCCCTCGCCCGCACCCTCGGCGCCCGCACGGTGATCCCCCTCCACTACGACTCCTGGGACCACCTCGCCGAGGACCCGGCCCGCATCACGGAGGCCTTCGGGGCCCCGGACCTGGCGGGGCGGCTGCGGTGGCTCCGGCCGGGCGTGGCCGAGACCCTCTGACCCCGGGCGTCAGCGCTCCCGTCGTGCCGCCATCGCGACGGCCCCCACGACCGCGAGCGCCGCGCCCGCCGCGAGGACGCCCCGGCGGGAGCGGTACGACAGCACCGACCAGCACGACTGGGCCGACAGCAGGGATCCGACGCTCGCCCAGGACCCGACGGAGAGCGCGGAAGCGGCGGATCCGGCCGACCCGACCGACAGGAAGGACCCGACCGACCCGATCGACAGCGTCGAGCCGACCGAACCGATGGACAGGAACGAGTCCCGGGACCAGAGCGAAAGACGCGAAGAGTCGGCCATGGACCGATCGTAGGCGCACACCCCCGACCGGTGCCTCCTGCCGTTCTCGATCGCTCCGCGCGCGTCCGCCTCAGCGGACGACGTCGAAGACCTGCTTCTGGATGCCGTTGGCGTAGGCCTCGTACTCGACGAGCTCCAGCTTCTGCGCGTCCTTGTCCGTGGCGCTGAAGAGGCGCTTTCCGGCGCCGAGCAGGAGGGGGAAGACGAGCAGGTGGTAGCGGTCGATCAGGCCCGCGTCGGAGAGGGCCCGGGTGAGGGAGGCGCTGCCGTGGACGATGATCGGGCCGCCCTCGGTCTCCTTCAGGGCGGCGACCTCGTCGAGGGAGCGGAGGATCGTGGTGTCGCCCCAGTCGTCGACGAGGTCGTCCTCGGTGAGCGTGGTGGAGACGACGTACTTCGGCATCACCTTGTAGTCGGCGAAGTCCTCCATGCCGGGCCAGACGGGGCTGAAGGCCTCGTAGCTGGTCCGGCCCATGAGCATCGCGGCGGCTTCCTTCTGCTCGCGGTCCTTGATCTCGTACGCCTCCGGCAGGAACGGGACGTCCTTGAACGTCCAGCCGGAGTTGCGGTAGCCGGGCTCGCCGCCGGGCGCCTCGACGACGCCGTCGAGCGAGACGAAGGCGGTGCTGATCAGGGTGCGCATCTCACGTTCTCCCACGGGTCTCGTTCTTGCTGTCACCCCCTATGACCGCGGTCCGTCCGGGAACTCATCGGTACGGAAGATCCGATTCACCATTGGTTACACCGTACACGGCGTGTACGGTGTAACCGGATCAGCGACCGACCGGAGGAACCGATGTCCCAGCAGACCGTCGCGCACGCTTTCGCCGCCCTGATGAACGGTCACGACCCCGACGCCGTGGACGGCTTCGTGGCCGAGGGCTACGTCAACCACAACCCCTACGTCGAGGGCGGCCGGGAGGCCAACAGGGCCTTCTGGCGACGCTGGTTCGCCGCCTTCCCCGACACTCGCGTGACCCTTGAGGACGTCGTGGCCGCCGGCGACCGCGTGGTCGGCAGGTTCACCTACCGCGCCACCCACGTCGGGTCGCTGCTCGGCGAGGAGCCCACCGGCCGCCCGGTGGAGATGCGCTCGCTGGACATCTGGCGGGTGGAGGGCGGCATGGCCGTCGAGCACTGGGACGAGCTCAACAGCGCCGAGTTCTTCACCCAGCTGGGCCTGCCGGCGTCGATGGCCATGGCCGGCGCGCCCGCCGCCGACGAGGACGGTGCGGCATGACGGCCCCCGGGAAGGACCCGGAGCGCGGACCCGAGCCGCAGCCCGAGCCCTCCAAGTCCCGGCAGCGCCGGGAGCGGGAACGGGCCGAGACCCGGGCCGAGATCCTGCGGGCCGCCCGTGAGCTGGCCCGCGCCGAGGGCTGGGACGCCGTGAGCATGCGCCGCCTGGCCGACCGGATCGGCTACTCGGCCAACTACGCCTACCGCTACTTCAAGGGCCGCGACGACATCCTGCTGGCCTTCGTCAGGGACGGCTTCGTCCGGCTCGCCGGTCTGATGCGCTCCAGTGGCACGTCGGTCCGGGCCGCGGCGGCCGCCTACCTCGACTTCGCGCTCGACGAACCCGACGTCTACCAGGTCATGTACGGCCTCGGCGGCGTCCGCGTGCCCGCCGCCGACACGGTCACCGAGGGGGACGCGGTCGGTCTCGTGATCGCGGACGCTCTCGGTGTCACGGACCCCTACGACGACCGCATCGCCCGCATCTGGGCCACCGCGCACGGCCTCGCCGCCCTGCACGCCATCCGCAAGCTTCCCGTCGACCGCGCCCACCTGCACCGGCTCCTCGCGGCGAGCGTCGACGACCTGCTCCGCGCCCCGGGGCCGTCCGAAGGAGACGTCCGATGACCACCTCTCCCGCCGTTCCCGGCCGGTGGACCGCCGCCGGCATCCCGGACCAGACCGGCCGCACGACCGTGGTGACCGGGGCCAACAGCGGCCTGGGGTACGTCACCGCGCGCGAACTCGCCCGCCGTGGCGCCCACGTCGTCCTCACCGCGCGGAACGCGGACAGGGGCAGGGCCGCGCTGGACCGGCTCCGCGGCGAGCTCCCCGGATCCGCGGTGGAGCTGCGCGCCCTGGACCTGGCCGACCTGGATTCGGTCCACGCGTTCGCCGGCGCCCTCGACACGCCCGTGGACGTACTCGTGAACAACGCGGGGATCATGATGCCGCCCCGCTCCCTCACCAAGCAGGGCTTCGAGTCCCAGTTCGGCACCAACCACCTGGGGCACTACGCCCTCACGGGCCTTCTCCTCGACCGGCTGCGGGCCGGGCGGGACGCGCGCGTGGTGACGGTCACGTCGACCCTGCACAAGACCGGCGCCATCCACTTCGACGACCTCGACGGCCGGCGCTCCTACACGCCGCGCGGGTTCTATTCCCAGTCCAAGTTCGCCAACGTGCTGTTCGGCCTGGAACTGGACCGGCGGCTTCGGGCGAGCGGCGTGCCGGTCCGCAGTCTCCTGGCCCATCCGGGCTACTCGGCCACGAACCTCCAGTCCTCCGGGCCGACCGGGCTGCTCAAGGCGATCCTCAGGGTCACCAACCGGCTCGTCGCCCAGGACGTGGAGACGGGGGCGCTCAACCAGCTGTACGCGGCGACGTCCCCGGGCGCGGCGGGGGGTCAGTTCATCGGGCCCGACGGGCGCAACGAGTCCAAGGGGCACCCCACCCTCGTGGAGCCGGCCGAGTCCGCCCTGGACGCCGGGACCGCCCGCCGCCTGTGGGACCTGTCCGAGCGGCTCACCGGAGTGCGCTACGACTTCGCCGCTCAGCCGGCGCGGTGACACCCGGAGGGCGGAGGGAACCGGCCCGGTCTGGCTCTCTGGACCAATGCGACGCCCTCCGGGCATCGTCCCAGCGTCCGCCCGCACCAGCTCGATGCGCCACACACCGAAAGGCAAAATTGGTCTAGTCCAAGTTTGGCCCAGGCCATTGACGTGCCCATGGCCGCGGGGTTACTCCGTAAGGCAACAGTCGTGCGCGACAAGGACGTTGACGCACTCCCGGACCCCCCCACAGTCATTGGATCGCCATGAGACGACGCGTACGTTCGCTCCGCTCGGCCCTCACCGCCGCCGTGACCGCCGTGGCCGCCCTCGGCCTCGCCACCGTCGCCACCGCCCCCGCCCAGGCGGCGACGCCGCTCCCCGCCCGGGTCTTCGCCCCCTACTTCGAGTCCTGGACCGGGGAGAGCCCGGCCGCCCTCAGCGCGCAGTCGGGCGCCAAGCACCTCACGATGGCGTTCCTCCAGACCGCCACCAAGGGCTCCTGCACCGTGTACTGGAACGGCGACACCGGGCTGCCCATCGCCCAGTCCTCCTTCGGTGCCGACATCGCGACCATGCGGTCCCGCGGCGGGGACGTCATCCCCTCCTTCGGCGGCTACACGGCCGACACCACCAGCACCGAGATCGCCGACAGCTGCACCGACGTCAACCAGATCGCCGCCGCGTACGAGAAGGTCATCACGACCTACGACGTCAGCCGGCTCGACATGGACATCGAGGTCGACTCCCTCGACAACACCGCCGGCATCGACCGCCGCAACAAGGCGATCAAGATCGTCCAGGACTGGGCCGCCGCCAACGGCCGCCAGCTCCAGATCTCGTACACCCTGCCGACGACCACCCGCGGCCTCGCCGCCAGTGGCCTCGCCGTACTCAAGAACGCCGTGACCAACGGCGCCAAGGTCGACGTCGTCAACCTCATGACCTTCGACTACTACGACAACGCCGCCCACGACATGGCCGCGGACACCAAGACGGCCGCCCAGGGCCTCTACGACCAGCTCGCCAAGCTCTACCCCACGAAGACGGCCGCCCAGCTGTGGGGCATGGTCGGCATCATCGAGATGATCGGCGTCGACGACTTCGGCCCCGCCGAGACCTTCACCCTCGCCAACGCCCGCACGGTCTACGACTGGGCGGTCTCCAAGGGCATCAACACCCTGTCGTTCTGGGCGCTCCAGCGGGACAACGGCAGCTGTGCCGGCGGTGCGGCCGCCGACGGCTGCTCCGGCATCCAGCAGAACACCTGGGACTTCTCGCACATCTTCGCGCCCTTCACCAGCGGGACGACCGCCCCGACGGACGACTTCTCGGTGACCACCACCCCGGCCGCCGCCACCGTCACCGCCGGCGGGTCCACCTCCGCCACGGTGAAGACGGCCGTCACCGCCGGTACGGCGCAGACGGTGAACCTCACGGTCAGCGGCCTGCCCGCCGGCGTCACCGCCACGCTCAGCCCCGCCTCGGTGACGGCCGGGGGCTCCTCGACCCTCACCGTGAACACCACGGCGGCCACGGTCTCCGGGACGTACCAGATCGTGGTCAACGGGGCGAGCCCCTCGGCCGGGCACGCGGCGGTCCTCTCCCTGACCGTCACCGGCGGCGCCACCCAGTGCACGGCGGCGCCGTGGGTGTCCTCCAGCGTCTACACCGGCGGCCAGCAGGTCTCGCACAAGGGCCACACCTGGAAGGCCAAGTGGTGGACGACGGGCGAGGAGCCCGGCACCACGGGCGAGTGGGGAGTCTGGCAGGACCTCGGCGCCTGCTGAACCGTCACCGCCCCTAGGGCCCGCCGAGACCGGTGGGCCCTAGGGCATCCAGCCGAAGCGCCTCCTGAGTTCGTCCTCCCTGCGCTTCTGGTCCTCGGCGGCCGCCTTGATCGCGTCCGAGAGCGGGCCGGTCAGGTGGTCGGCGAGGGCGCGGGAGGCGAGGACGAGGTCGTCGAGGAGCGGGCGGAGGCCGCCGGCCAGGGAGGCGCCGAGGGGGCCGCTCGCGCCGAGTTCCGTCAGGTGGAGGCCGGCCTGGGCGAGGGGCAGTGAACTGGTGTCGCGGATGTGGTCGGCGATCTCGCCGAGCCGCTTGCGCGCCCGGGTGTGCTCGTCCTCGTCGTGGAACAGGTCGCCGTTCCACCAGGAGCTTCCGGCGGAGGCCAGGTGCATGCTGTCGGCGGCCCGCCTGCCCGTCCCGGTCCCGGAGCCGCCGCCCGCGGGCAGTCCGGCGATCGACTTGAGGGCCGCGACGTCGCCGTAGCCCCGGACCCGCTTGACGTGCTCGTCGCCGCGGGTGGTCGCGGAGGCCACCTCCGACACGAACCGGGGCCTGGCCTTCTCCGCCTCCGCCGCCATGGCCTGCCGGGAGGCGTCGCTGATCGACGGCATCTCGTCCTCGCCGATGGGGGAGATCACCGTCCGGAGGTTGGCGACGAGGTCGAGGACGGCGTTCTTGGAGGACCGGACGATGTCGCCGCAGGACTCCAGGCCGTCGGCGATCAGCCCGGCCGCCGTGGACACCTGGGTGAACTGGCGTGCCACGCCGTTCCAGTGCTCTTCGAGCGCCTTGACCGCCTCGCCCTCCCCGCTGGACACGAGCCGCCCGACCGCCTTGGCCGCGTCCGCCCGGTCGTTCGCGAACTTCGGCCCGAAGGGGCGCAGGCGCTCGGCGCTCGCCTGGGCGTCGTCCTCGTTCGCCTCCACCCAGGGCAGGGCGTACTCGTCCATCAGGCCCTTGTCCGCAGCCGATCTCTCGATCGCCATCGCGTGAACTCCCCCCAGAATCACGTACGTCGACTCATGAAGGTCTCACGTGCTCCGAGGGGCGACAAGCCTCAGTCGATGTGCACGATCTGGAAGGCCTCCGCCATCCGGCCCGGGGGCAGGCCGCCGGCCGTCGCGTGTTCGCCGAGCCAGTCGCGCAGCAGGCCGGCCAGGTCGTCGAAGTGGGCCGTCTGCGAGGTGTGGATGCGCAGGGCCTCGACCTTGCGGTCGAAGACGGAGGTGACGTCGACGTACTGGTTCGGGGTGGGCCCGGTCATCAGCCACAACTCGTGGACGGTCCACGGTTCCAGGCCCTCCTCCCTGAGGAGCGCCGCGTGGGCGAAGGGGTTGCGGGCCTCGGGGTAGACGGCGCGCAGGGCCGCGTCCCCGACCGCGCGGTGGTCGGGGTGGAGGTCGGCGACGCGGGCCCAGTTGATCTCGGGGGACGGGATGATCGCGCGCTGTGGCCGCACTTCGCGGATGACCCGGCACAGGTCGCGGCGGAGCTCCACGGAGGGCTCCACGAAGCTGTCGGGGTAGCCGAGGAAGCGCACGTCGGCGACGCCGCTGAGCTTGGCGGAGTGGACCTGTTCGGCGCGGCGCAGGTCCGCCATGGCCTGCCGGGGGAGCGCTTCGTCGTAACCGCCCGCGCCGCCGTCCGTGACGATGCAGTACGTGACGCGGGTGCCGCGCTCGATCCACTGCATGACGGTCCCGCTCACGCAGAACTCGATGTCGTCCGGGTGTGCGGCCACGACCAGCAGGGACTCGGGGGTGGTCCGGTTGAAGTCCTCCATGGGGCCAGCCTGTTGGGGTGGCGGGGGCGTCGCAAGGCCACGTCGTGGCGTGAACAGGACATGGCACTTACGCGCCATTCAAAAACTTGGTAGATTCAAATCATTGGCTGTGACATGTTGGGTGATGTGCTTGGAGGGTGACCGGTATGTGCAGGATCCTCGGCTCCTTCGCCGCCGGGGCGGACCGCCCCGAGCCGGCCCAGCTCGCGGCGGTCTCCGCCCGCCAGCGCCACGGCGGCCCCGACGAGCACCGGGTGCTCAGCGGACCCGGCTGGTCGCTCGGCTGCGACCGCCTCGCCGTCACCGACCCCTGCGGCGGACAGCAGCCCTACCGGCTGCCCCACCTGCCCGGCATCCTCGCCGTCCTCAACGGCGAGATCTACAACCACGCCGAGCTCCGCCGCACCCTCGCCGCCCGCGGTCACCGCTTCCCCGACCGCTGCGACGGCACCGTGCTCCCCGCGCTCTACGCCGAGTACGGAACCGCCTTCGCCGAACACCTCGACGGCATGTTCGCCGTCGCGCTCCTCGACCTGCGGCCCGGCGGCACCCGGCTCGTCCTCGCCGTCGACGACATGGGCATGAAACCGCTCCACCTGCACCACGACCCGTACGACGGCTCCACCCGCTTCGCCTCCGAGATCCCCGCCCTCCTCGCCTTCGAAGGCGTACGGATCTCCCCCCGCGAGGACGCCCTCGACACCGTCCTCGCCACCCGCACCTCCTTCTCCACGCACACCGCGCTCGACGGCGTCGACGTCCTGCCGCCCGGCGCCACCGCCGTCGTGCGCCCCGGCACCGCCCCCGTCGTCCGCCGCCGCGGCCCGCACCGCGCCACCCCCCTCGGCGACACGCAGGACGTCCTGCGGCACGAGGTGCGCCGGCTCGCCCGGGCCGAGGTGCCCGTCTGCGCCGTCACCAGCGGCGGCCTCGACTCCGGACTCGTCACCGCCCTCGCCGCCGAACAGGCCCGCGAGACGGACGCACCGCCCCTGCACACCTTCCACCTCACCTACCGGGGCCGGTGGCCCGACTCCGAGGCCGCGTACGCCCGGTCCGTCGCCCGGCGTGCCCGGACCGTCCACCACGAGGTCGCCGTCGACCCCGACGAACTCGGCTCCCTCCTCACCCGCACCGTCCGCCACCTCGGCCAGCCCAACGCCGACCCCATCACCCTCTCCACCTACGCCCTCTTCCGCGCCGTCCGCCAGAACGGCTTCACCGTCGCCCTCGCCGGCGACGGCGCCGACGAACTCTTCGGCGGGTACGACCGGATGCGGGCCGCCCTCGCGGCGGGCCCCGAATGGGCCGCCGCCTACACGGACGCCCTGTCCGCCGCCCCCCGCCTCCTCCGCGACCACCTCTACACCGCCGACTACCGCGCCTACATCGCCGATACGGGCTCCGCGGCCGACCGCATCGAGCAGGAGCTGCGCTCGGCCGAGGCCGTCGGCGCGGACCGGCTCACCGCGATGACCGCCTTCGAGACGCGGTGGCGGCTCCCCGCGTACCATCTGCGGCGCCTGGACCACCTGTCCATGGCGTGGGCGGTCGAGGCGCGCCTGCCGTTCTGCCAGCCGTCGGTCGTCGCGCACGCCCGGTCCCTGCCGGTGGCAGCGAGGACGGGCAAGCGGGCGCTGTACGAGGCGGGCCGTGAACTCCTCCCGGCGTCCGTCCTGAACCGGCCCAAGCAGCCCTTCACCCTGCCCGTCGCGGCGATGCTCGCCCCCGGCGGCCCGCTCCTGGACCTGGTCCGCGAACTGCTGTCCCCGGCGCGGCTGGTCCTCGGCGGGAAGATCCGCGCGGACCGGGCGGCGAAGCTGCTGGCCCGGCACCTGGAGCGGCCCACGCCCCAGGCGGCCCTGACCCTCTGGTCCCTCGCCGTCCACGAACTGTGGACGGAGGTCGTCCAGGGCATGCGGATCCCGGTGGGCTGTGCGGCCTGAGCCCGCGCCGTGCCCTGCGCCGGGCGGTGCGGCGCCCGCGAGGGTGCCGTCCGTCGTGCCCGCAGCGGGGGCGGGCGAAGGCCCGGCGGGCCGGAGCGCAGCGAGGGTCGCCGTCGCCGTCGTGCGGGCCGTGGACGCTCCCGGGCCCACCCTCGTCGTGCGGGCCGACCGGCTGCCCCCCGGCGCGCTCGCCCTCGGCGCCGAGCTGACGGCCGTCCTCGCCGCCACCCCCCACCCCCGCCCCGACAAGATCGCTCTCTTCGATCCCCGTACCCTCCGCTACCGCTTCGTCCAGGCCCTCCCCGGCGGGGCGTTCGACTTCCGGGCCGGGTGCGGGCACTCCCTCCTCGCCTGTGTCGTCGCCGACGGGCGTCCCGGGCCCGTCACCGTCCGGGTCGTGACGACCGGCGACACGGTCCTGTGCGAGCGTGAGCCGCACCAGGACGCGTACACGCTCAGCTTCCTCCGCGCCCCCACCGCCCCGGGCACGCTCCCGACAGGCCGTCCCGTCGACGTCCTCCTCGGCGTGCCCGTCTCCCTCGTGCGGTACGGCAATCCGTACGTCTTCGTCGACGCCCGGCACCTGGACCGGAGCATGATGGAGGGTCAGCTCCTCGCGCTGCGCGCCGAGGCCGCCCGTCGGCTCGGGCATCCGCCCGCCTCCGCCCTCCCCAAGATCGCCGCCTTCGCGGACGGCCCCGGCGGGCTCTCCGTCCGGGCCCTCACCGTCGGCGGCTGGCACCCCCGGCTCGCCCTCACCGGCGCCGCCGCCCTCGCCGCCGCCGCGGCGATCGACGGGACCGTCGTGCCCGCCCTGCGGGGGCCCGTCCGCACGCCCTCCGGCACGGTGACCGTGTCCGCCGCGCCGGACCGGGTCCGGGTGCATCACAAGCGCGCCGAGGTGCTGGAACGCCTGGAGCTGCCGTGGCGTGTCCACGCAACGGCGTGAATGCGCACCTCTTTCACCAGGTCCGTACCCCTTCCCCTCTGTCACGCTGAAATGAACCGGCCATCGGTATCCGTGGGGAGAGCAGACGCACATGAAATTCGAGAATCTGCGTGTCGTCGTGACCGGAGCGTCCCGCTATTTCGGTCGCGCGCTCGCCGTCGGCTTCGCGCATCTCGGCGCGGAGGTCTATGTGTCGGCGCGGACCGTCGAGGCCGCCGAGCGGACCCGTACGGAGGTCATGGGCTCGGCCCGTGACCGCATCCACGCGTTCGGCTGCGACCTGAGCAGGCCGGCCGAGATCCGGGAGTTCGCGGCCCGGGTCGGCGAACGGACCGACCGGGTGGACCTGCTGGTCAACAACGGGGCCCGCTGGCTGGACGGGATGGACCTGGAGGCGGCCAGCGACGCCGAGATCGTGGAGACGATCGAGTCGACGGCCGGCGGCACGGTCCTCATGGTGAAGCACTTCCTGCCGCTGCTCCGCGGCTCGCTGCGGCCCGACATCGTGAACATGGTCGCCGTCCGCGACGCCGAGGGCGCCTCCGCGGCGGCCGCCGGCGCCGCCCACGAGGCCTTCTGGGCGGCGAAGAGCGCGCAGGCCGGTTTCGCCGACATCCTGTCGCGCCGGCTGCGGCCCTCCGGGGTCCGCGTGTTCTCCCTCTTCCCGCCCGATTTCTCGACCTCGGACCCGCGTTTCGCGGAATGGGACGGCTCGAATCCGGACGGAATAGCGCCCGACGAGAAGCTGACCACCCAGGCCCTTTTCGAATGCATCGTCTACGCCGTCGAGCAGCCCCGTGACTGCTTCATCCGCTCCTTCCACTTCGAGCCCCGCTGACAGCCCCGCCGATCACCCGAGCACCACCGCGTCAAGGAGGTCCCATGAGCACCCCCGTCTGGATCACCGCGACCCCTCCCGCCACCCACGGCGAACTCCACATCGGACACCTCGCCGGGCCGTACGTGGCCGCCGACGTCCTCACCCGCTTCCTGCGCGCCGAGGGAGAGGCGGTCCGTTTCACCACCGGCACCGCCGACCACGCCAGTTCGGTGGAGGTCCGGGCGCTGCGCCACCACCGCAAGCCGGAGGAGGTCGCGGAGGGGTACCGCGCCGCGATCACCGCCGACTGGCTGCGCTCCGGCGTGGAGTTCGACCACATCGTGCGCCCGCGCCGCGACAAGGGGTACGGACGCTGGGTGCAGGACCTCTTCGCGAAGCTGTACGCGCAGGGCGTCATCGCTCCCCGGACGCGGCTGCTCCCGTACTGCGAGCCGTGCGACCGCTGGCTGCACGGGGCGCACGCCACCGGCACCTGCCCGCACTGCGGCGCGGCCAGCGACGGCGGCATGTGCCACGAGTGCGCCCGTCCGAACGACGGCGGCGACCTGATCTCGGCGCGCTGCGCGCTGTGCGACACCCCGGCGGTGGCCCGCCGCTGCCGCCGGCTGTACGTGCCCCTGGAGCCGTTCCGGGAGACGCTCGCCGACTACTGGGCGACGGCGGGCCTGCCGCCGCGGCTCGCGGCGCTGTGCGAGTCGCTCGTGGAGGACGGGCTGCCGGACATCGCGGTCGGCCATCCCGCCGAGTGGGGCCTGGAGGTGCCCGTGGAGGGCTTCCCCGAGCACCGGATCGACGGCTGCTTCGAGGCCGCCGCGATGCACCTGTTCGGCTACGACGTGAAGGGCCCGCTGCCCCGCAGGGCGATCCACTTCTGCGGGTTCGGGCACGCGTTCTGCCACGCGGTGCTGCTGCCGGTGCTGCTCCTCGCGCAGGACGTGAAACTGCCGCAGGACTTCAACGTCAACGAGTCGTACGTCATCGAGGAGGGCGTCCAGGAGGGCAACGTCTGGGCGCTCGACCTGCTCACCGAGTACGGCTCCGACACCCTGCGCCGGCACGTCCTGCAGGCCCGCCCGCTGGGCCGCCGCACGGTCTTCCGGCGGGAGCGGCTCGCGACCGCCCGGCAGGAGCTGGACGAGAACTGGAACAGCTGGCTGTCCCGGCTCTTCTCCGCCGTACGGGAGGAGTGCGGCGGACTCGCCCCGCAGGCGCTGCCCGGCGGCACCGGCTGGGAGATCCTGGAGCGGCGGCTGCACCGGGGCGTGGACGACCTGCGCGAGGCGTACGGCCCCGACGCCTTCGACCCGCGCCGGGCGGTCGCCGTCCTGGACGAGATGGTCCGCTCGACGGCCGACTTCGGCCACGTCAACGCGCACGAGCGGTGCCGTCCCAGCACCTCGTGCCGCCATCTCCCGGCCCTCGCGGCCCAGTTGGCGGTGGCCTCGGCGCTCTCGGCGTGGGCCCGGCCGGTGATGCCGGAGGGCGCCGGCCGGCTCGCGGCGGCGCTCCAGGTGGAGCCGGGGCGCCCGGTCGACTGGCAGGCGCTGACGGGTCCCCTGCCGGGGACGCGGCTCGCGCCGCCGTCGGGCCCGGTCTTCGGGTTCTGAACACCTCGCCCCCTGATCCGTACTACTAAGCAACTAAGTACTTCAGTACCGGCATGACCTTCCGCCCCCTCCCCGTCGCGTGACCGTGCGCGCGCGAGCGACGCGCAGGGACACGTGGCCCCCCACTCCTCAGGAGCCCCACGTGTCCCTGCGCGTCGCCATGCTCAGCGTCCACACCTCCCCGCTCCACCAGCCCGGGACGGGGGACGCCGGCGGCATGAACGTCTACATGGTCGAGCTCTCCCGCGCCCTCGCCGAACAGGGCGCGGAGGTCGACCTGTTCACCCGCTGCCGGGGCGAGGGCGCGCCCCCGCTCGTCGAGCTCGCCCCGGGCGTGCGGGTCCGGCACCTGCACGCCGGGCCGCGCCGGGCGCTGCCCAAGGAGGCGATGCCCGGCCTGGTGGTGCCGTTCTCGCTGGCCCTCCTCAAGGAGGAGCAGCGCTACGACCTCGTCCACTCGCACTACTGGCTCTCCGGGCAGGCGGGCCGGATCGCCTCGGTGGGCTGGCGGATACCGCTGGTGCACACCGCGCACACCCTGGCCCGGGTGAAGAACGCCTCGCTCGCCGAGGGCGACACCCCCGAGCCCGACCTCCGGGTCCGCGGCGAGCACCAGGTGGTGGGCAGCGCGGACCGGCTGATCGCCAACACGGCCGACGAGGCGGAGGCGCTGCGTTCGCTGTACGGGGCGGACGGCGCCAGGACCGAGGTCGTACGGCCCGGGGTCGATCTGCGCACCTTCCACCCGGGGGACGGGCGGGCGGCGGCGCGGGCCCGGCTCGGTCTGCCGGCCGGGGCGTTCGTGCCGCTCTACGCCGGCCGCATCCAGCCCCTGAAGGGGCCGGACGTGCTGGTGCGGGCGGTGGCGGAGCTGCTGCGGGAGGCGCCGGAGCTGCGCCCCCGGCTGCTCGTGCCGGTGGTGGGCGGGCACTCGGGGGCGAGCCGGGAGGGGACGGCGTGGCGGCTGGCGGAGGAGCTGGGGGTCACGGACGTCCTGCGGTCCTTCCCGCCCGTGCCGCAGGAGCGGCTCGCGGACTGGTACCGGGCGGCGGACGTGCTGGTCGTGCCCTCGCGCAGCGAGTCCTTCGGCCTGGTGGCGGTGGAGGCGCAGGCGTGCGGGACGCCGGTGCTCGCGGCCGCGGTGGGCGGGCTGCCGACGGCGGTGTGGGACGGGGTGACGGGGCTGCTCGTGCGGGGCCACGACCCGGTGGAGTACGCGCGGCGGCTGCGCTGGTTCGCGGCGCATCCGGAGTCGGTGGTGACGATGGGGGCGGCGGCGGTGCGTCATGCGCGCGGGATGAGCTGGCGGGCGTCGGCCGGGCGGACCGTCGAGGTGTACCGGGGGGCTCTGGAGCGGGGGGTGGGGCAGGGGCGGCGGCACGCCCCTGCCCCGGCGGCCCCTCTCTCCTGGAGGAACGAGAAGGCCGTCGTACAAGTCTAGCATCTCTTTTGGTTCGACCAAAGGTATGGCGGGCTCCGGATCGCTCAATTCCGTTGTGGAGAAGGCGCATTGACGCATCCACGCCATGGCGGGTCCACGCAGAGGCAATCCCTGGATTCGCCTCGGGAGCGGCGACAGAATGGAGATGTCTTCAGGGAACGCCCGGCGGCACGGGCCCCGGAAGACGGAATTCACATTCCAAGTCCTGGAGGAATCATGTCCGTTGCGCAGAACACCGGTATACGCAAGGCCGTCCGACAGCTGCTGGTCGCGATGGTCGCCTGTACCGCCGTCGCGGGCGGCGCCGCCTTCGCCGTCGGCTCCGGCGACGCCCCGGTCACCCCGCAGACCGTCGCCGGCGTCACCGAGGACAACGGCTGGCCGGTCGTCCCCCCGAAGCCGACCCCGACCAACTGAGACTGTTCCTCCGGGAATTGCCCCGAGAATTCACGCGCTCGGCCGGGCCCTGCAATCGCTGCCACGATTGTGGGGCCCCGGTGTTTCTCCGCACCGCCCCCGGAAAGGTCAGTCCAGCCAGCCGAGGCGCACCGCCCGCGCGCCCGCCTCGAACCGGCTCGTCGCCCCCAGCTCCTGCATCAGCTCCGAGATCATCCGGCTGACCGTCCGCAGCGACACCCCCAGCGTGCGCGCGATCCGCTCGTCCTTCATCCCCGAGGCGAGCATGTGCAGCGCGGCCCGCTGCTGCTCCGAGAGCCCGTCGCCGCCCGCCTCCGCCGCCGCCTCGTTCCCGTACGGGGTCGCCGTGTGCCAGCAGTGCTCGTACAGGCTCAGATACGGCCGCACCAGCGCGCTGCCCCGCGCCAGGATCGCGCCCTCGCCCGGTTCCTCGGGCCGGATGGGCACCAGCGCGAACTGCTGGTCGGCGATGATCAGGTTCATCGGCACCACCGGCGCGAGCCGGATCTCCACCCCGAGCTCCGCCCGCTGCCCGAGGAACTTCTCCATCTGCGGGTCCGTGGCCTCCTGCCGGCCGTAGATGGCGCGCACCCGCACCCCGTTGGCGAGCTGCCGCCGGTCCCGGTCGAGCATGCGCTCCGGGTTCTCCCGCCCCGGCGTCCCCGGGTGCAGCGAGGCCGAACTCTCCTGCATCACATCGGTGATGTCCTCGATGGCCTGCTGGATCCTGCGGTAGTCGGTCAGTGCCTCGACGTGCGTCTCCGCCCGGGTCAGCGCCTCCGCCCGCAGATAGGAGCCCGCGAGGACCTCCAGCGTGCTGTACGCCTCGTCCGCCTCGGCCAGATGCTCCCGCAGCCGCTCCCGCTCCCGCTCCAGGAGCCGCAGGAGCGCGATCTCCGGGTCGATCGCCGCGACCGTGTCCGTCTCGGAGCGCCAGCTGCCGTCCTGGAGGGCGGTGATCGTGGCGTGTGCCTGCCCCGTGGGCACGATGAGCCCCAGGGAGAGGAGTTCGCGGCGACATCGCTCGTACTCCTCCGGCGCGAGACCGAGTTCCCTGCGGACCTCCTCGAAGTCCGAGACGCCGCGGAGGCGCAGCTCCTGGTACACGGCAAGCAGGACGTCGGCCGTGCCGCCCCCGATGCCGTCGCCCGCGGTGACCATGGCGAAGTGACCCCCTCATCCTCCGAGTCGCCCCGCCCTCACCTGTCATACGGCTCGGCGGGAGTCCGTCGTGCGCTTTCTGCTGCCCGCACGACCCCTGCGGTCCGTGCGCGTCCTCCATGACATCCGAACTCCTCGTACTAGGCCACGGGTTCCGGCCCCTCGCCGTCGAGCAGCCCGAGCCGGGCCGCCTTGACGCCCGCCTCGAAGCGGCTCGCCGCCCCCAGCTCCTGCATGACCTCGGACAGGAGCCGGCTGACGGTCCGCAGCGAGACCCCGAGGCTGCGCGCGATCTGCTCGTCCTTGATGCCGGAGGCGAGCATGTGCAGCGCGGCCCGCTGCTGGTCGGAGAGGCCGTCGCCGCCGGGCTCCCCGGGCTCCTCGCCGTACCGGGCGGCCGCCTGCCAGCAGTACTCGTACAGCGCGAGGTACGAGCGGACGAGACCGGGGCCGCGGGCCAGGATGGCGGGCGATCCCGGGTCGTGCGGGTCCGTCGGCAGCAGGGCGAAGTTCTCGTCGGCGAGGACCATGTTCATCGGGACCACGGGGGAGAGGCGCAGCTCCACGCCGAGCGCCGCCCGGTCCTCCAGGTGCTGGGTCATCTCGGGCACGGTGCCGACCCGGCGGCTGTACATGGCGCGGACCCGCACCCCGCGGGCGGCCCGGGAGCGGTCCCGCTCCAGCTCGGCGGTCATGTCCTCGCGCCGTACGGAGCCGGTGTGCATGACGTGGACTGCGGTGCGGACGGTCCCGGTCAGGTCCGACAGCTCGCGCAGCACCCGCTGCGGGTCGGTGACGATCTCCACCTCGACCTCGGAGCGGGGCGGGGCCCCGGCCCGCAGGAACGGCCCGGCGAGGGCTTCGAGGGCGGTGTGCGCGCGGCTGGTCGCGGCGAGCCGGTCCTGCAGCCGGTCGCGCTCCCGGCGCAGCAGCCGCAGCAGGGCGACATCGGGGTCGACGACGAGGGGGCGGAGGGGGGCGGGGCCGGAGTCCCCGTGGGCGGCGGTGAGTCCTAAGGAGGCGAGTTCGCGCCGACATCGCTCCCGCTCGTCGGCGGTGAGCTCGAACCGGTCCGCGACCTCGTCGAAGCCGGCCTCGGGGCGGGCGCGCAGTTCCTGGTAGACGGCGAGGGCCTGTTCGCTCCCCGCGCGGGTCACGGCGGCGTTTCTGGACACGGCGCAGCAGACTCCCCTCGGATCCACGCGGACCCTGTTGAATCGCCCCGCTAGACCCTGCCACACATTCGAACGACACGCACGGAGTTGACCACGCCTCAGACGGCGGGGGCGTCCGCCCGGCAGTCGGGGCACAGACCCTTGAAGACGACCTCCGCGTCGTCCACCCGCCACTTCGGCAGGGCGCCCCGGGGCGGCTCGGGCGCGGTCGCGGACACGTTCTCCACCCGGCCGCACGAGGTGCACAGGGCGTGCTGGTGGGCCGGTCCGGAGATCTCGAAGACAGCGGGCAGGCCGGGCCGGTCGAACTTGCTGACCAGACCGGTCTCCTGGAAGTGCCGCAGCATCTCGTACACGGCCTGGCTGGTCAGCGTGCCGAGCCGCTCGCGGGCCGTCGTGGTGATCGCCTCGACGTCCAGATGGCCGCCGGCGGCGAGCACCGTGAGCACCTCCAGGCGCGGACCCGTGACCCGCAGCCCGACATCGCGCAGGCGCTGGATCACCGCCTCGCGGCCCGTCAGCTCTTCCACGACTGCCATCTTCTCCGCCCGCCACCTGGTCGGCTCAAACTTTTGTGGGCATCGTACCTCTTGCTCGTCAACCTCGGCAGACTCTCTTCGGCCGTCCGTCGCCCGTACGCGTCAGTCATCCGTCCTGCACACGAGGAGGACGGACTCGGTCCGGTCGTCGATCCGGTGCCGTCGCCGGCCCTCGATGTGCAGCCCCGCCGAGTGCAGCTCGGCCGCGAGCCGCTCGGGGTCGACGATCCACTTGTCGGTGGTCAGCACCACCCGCTCCGAGGAGAGCTTGCCGGTCCTGGCCGCGTAGTACGTGATCCGCTCGCTCATCGACGTCAGGTCGAAGACCTGCCGTGCCACCACCCACTCGTCGATGCCGTCGAAGCGGGGCACCTGGAAGGCCCAGGTCCGCTGCGGCTCCGCGATCAGGCCCGGCAGCTGGTGCGCGGTGTAGTCGAGGGCGAGCGCCCCGCCCGCCTCCAGATGGGCGGCGACCTCGCGCAGCAGCTCCGGCCGCCCGGCCGGCGGGACGGCGGCGACCATGGCGCCCGCGAGGAGCGCGAGCCGGTAGCGGCCTTCGAGTCGGAGCCCGGTGAGCTCCGCGCGGTGCGTGACGACGAGCCCGGCCACCTGCGGCCCGATCCTGCGGGCCCAGCGGTCGAGGCGCTCCAGGGCCGAGGCGTCCCGGTCCACGGCTTCCACGGCGAAGCCGTGCCGGGCGAACGGGACGGCGAGCCGCCCGGCGCCGGAGCCGAGGTCGAGGACGGGTCCGCCGGTGGAGCGGGCGAGGCTGAGGTAGCGGACGATGTCCGCGCTGTGCGGGCCGAGCAGGGCGTCGTGCAGCCAGACGGAGTTCTCGTCGGCGGGGGCGAGCGATTCGAGCCCGGGGAGGGTGTCGGCGGTGACCCGGATCCCGGCGCCCGGGGCGGGCTCCCGCGCGGGGCCGTATCGGGACGGCAGGACCGGAGCGAGCGCTGCGGGCACGACGGGCAGGGAAG
This sequence comes from Streptomyces sp. E-08, assembly GCF_049913095.1. Taxonomy (NCBI): domain Bacteria; kingdom Bacillati; phylum Actinomycetota; class Actinomycetes; order Kitasatosporales; family Streptomycetaceae; genus Streptomyces; species Streptomyces sp. E-08. The sequence goes on from NZ_CP183971.1 coordinate 4,782,735, forward strand.
TGCCGCTCGGTGTGTGCATCGCTCCTCCAGGGGCTCGCTCGGTCCATGCCGTCCGGACGAGGTACCCGTGCCGCCGGGCCCGCGCCGCTGAAGCCATCCTGACCTGGGGAGCGAACCCCGATCCACCGGATCGGGCTGCGTGAACACGCGATGGCGTGGATCTGCCACGGTGTGCCGGAGGAGAGCGGTCGGCGTCAGGAGAGCGGTCTGCTCCACCGTCTCGGGGAGAGGGCCGCGAAGCCCAGGTGGGAGTAGAAGGGGAGCGCCGGGTCGGCCTCCGCGGGGAGTTCCACCCGCTGCTCCCGGGCGCCGTAGCCGCGCATCCGCTCGGTCGCGGCGGCGAGCAGGGCCGTACCGACCCCGGTGCGGCGCGCACCGGGCTCCACCGCGAGCGCGTACACCTCGCCCTCGCCCGGGACCGGGACGCCGCCGGCGGCCACGCCCACGACCGTGCCCTCCGCGTCCGTGGCGACCAGCCAGCCGAGCCATCCGGGCGCGCCCCCCGGAATTTCAATTTCCGCGCGTATGCGGGGGAGTGCGCATTGGGCCGAGATCAGCCGGCGCATCGGGATTTCGTCCAGTATTCCGGCGTAGCTGCTCCGGATGATGTCGGCAAGCAGTCTGGATATCGTCGTCGCGTCGCCGGCCGCTGCCGTACGAACGCCAGCGAGCTGCATTGGTTTTGCACCCTTCGACGTGCCGAGTCCGAGCCCCAACGTACCCACAATAGCGGCGCATTCCGCAGTCCGTGACCGATGCGAAATCTACGAATTCGCTTAGTAAATAACGGTGTTCACGATTACAGCGGGAACGAGCAGCAGGCGACGATCAAGGGGGCCATGGCGAGGGCCGCCGCCGCGATCGTGAGCAGCCCGCGCAGCACGGGGTGTCCGGCGCTGTACGGGGTGAGGATGCGCCGCATCCGCAGCGCCGCCGACGGCCCGCCCGCGGCGAACGCCGACCGCGGCGCCCGGCCCGAGGCCAGCGCGTACAGAGCGGTTGCGAGCGCGTCCCGGGTGCACCGGCGCAACGCCCGGTCGTCCGCGGCCATTTCGAGCAGCAGCGGTACGGCGGACCCGCCGTGGCGCGCGAGCGGGAGGCGCGGGAAGACGGCCGCGAAGGCCTCCGCCGCCGCGACCAGGAGGTGGTGACGCCCCGCGATGTGCGCCCGCTCGTGCGCGAGGGCCGCCGCGAGCTGGGCGGGGGTCAGGGTGTGCACCGCGCCCGAGGAGACGACGACCCGGCGGGAGCGGCCCGGCAGGCAGTAGACGGCCGGCCGGTCGTCGTCGAGGACGGTGGCCCGCAGCGCGGGGTCGTACCGTCCGACGAGCCGCAGCACCCCCGCGTGGCGCGTCCGCATCCGCCGGGCCCTGGCGAGGCGGCGGACGAACGCGACGGCGGGCACCGACAGGACGAGGAGCGAGAGGGAGAACGCGAACCGTTCCCGCCCGTCCAGGTGCAGGAGCTGGTCGGGCGTGGGCGGCCGGAGCGTGAACATCATGTCCGCCAGGCGGTGACTGCTGTCGGCCGACAGGACCAGCTGGGCGGGCAGCAGCGCGGCCGCGGCCGTGAAACCGGCGCCGCAGGCGGCCCAGACGGCGAGCGCGAGCCGGGGCACCTGCTGCGCCCAGCGGGCCCGGGACACCAGTAGGGGCACGGCGAAGCCGGTGAGGAGCACGAGTCCGAGCGGGACGAGGACGTGGTGGTTCACGCGCCGGCCCCGTTCGCGGGACGCGCCCCGCCCCCGGGGCGGGTCGCCTCGCCGGGGTGGGGCGCCTCGCCGTGGTGGGCGCCCCGGCCCGGGCGCGTGCCCTCGCCGGGGTGCGTGCCCTGGTCGCCGCGGGCGGCGCGGAGGGCCGCGTCGAGGGCGGCCATGTCCTCGTCCGAGATGACCTCGACGAAGCGGAGGAGGGCGGCCGGGCGGTCCTGGCTGTCGCCGAGGGCGTCCCGCATCAGGCCCGCGGTGTACTCCTCGCGGCCGCGCACCGGCTCGTACAGCCAGGCCCGTCCGGACTTCTCGCGGCGGAGCCAGCCCTTGCGGTGCAGGATGTCCGCCACCGTCATCACCGTCGTGTAGGCGACCCGGCGTCCCCGATTGATGTCGTCGACGATCTCGCGGACCGTGGCGGGCCGCTCCCAGGCCCACAGTCGGTCCATGATCTCGGCCTCCAGCTCTCCCAGCCGGCGCACGTGCATCCCCTCCCCTTGCGGGCGGCGCTCATCGTACGGGCCGTTCCACCCTCCCAGGTATACCCCCTAGGGGTACGGTGGCAGGATGTCGACCCTCATGAAGAACCGCTCCTGCGCGAAGGTCTGCGACTCCGGCGTGCCCGGATCGGTGGAGCTGGTGCTCCTCCGGTCACTGCTCGGCCTCTGTCTCAGGCTGAGCCTCACGCTGTCCGCCGACTGCCCTTCACGCAAGAGCGGTTGACACTGCTTCGGTACCTCGTCACGTCACGTCACGTCGTCACGTCCGGATCAGCCGGGCGATGGCCTTGGACGCCTCGCCCACCTTCACCTTCGCCTGGTCCCCGCCCTGCGCGATGGCCTCCGTGACGCAGCAGCTCAGGTGCTCGTCCAGGAGGGCCACCGCGCAGGACTGGAGGGCCGCGTTGATGGCGGAGACCTGGGTGAGGACGTCGATGCAGTAGACGTCCTCGTCGACCATCCGCTGCACACCCCTGACCTGGCCCTCGATGCGCCTCAGGCGTCTGATGATGTCTTCCTTGTGCTGTCCGTAACCGGCCATTGCGGGCTCCTCGGAGATGGGCGCGGAAGGGGGTTCGTCAGCGGTCGGCGGCCTGGAAGCCCCGCAGGCGGAGGCTGTTGCCGACCACGAAGACCGAGGAGAAGGCCATGGCCGCGCCCGCGATCATCGGGTTGAGCAGTCCGGCCGCGGCGAGCGGCAGGGCGGCCACGTTGTAGGCGAAGGCCCAGAAGAGGTTCGAGCGGATGGTGCCGAGCGTCTTGCGGGAGAGCCGGATCGCGTCGGCCGCGGCCCGCAGGTCTCCCCGTACGAGGGTCAGGTCGCCGGCCTCGATGGCGGCGTCCGTGCCCGTGCCCATCGCCAGGCCCAGGTCGGCCTGGGCGAGCGCGGCGGCGTCGTTCACGCCGTCGCCGACCATGGCGACCGAACGCCCCTCGACCTGGAGCCTCTTGACGACGTCGACCTTGTCCTGCGGCATGACCTCGGCGATGACCTCGCCGATGCCGACCTCGGCGGCGACGGCCTCGGCGACCGCCTTGTTGTCACCGGTGAGCAGGATCGGGGTGAGCCCGAGGGCGCGCAGCCGCCTGATGGCCTCGGCGCTGGTCTCCTTGACGGCGTCGGCGACCTCCAGGACCGCGCGGGCCTCGCCGTCCCAGGCGACCGCGATGGCGGTCTTGCCGGCCTTCTCGGCGGCGTCCTTGGCGGCCTTGAGGGACGGGGTGAGCTCCATGGCCCACTCCTGGAGCAGCTTCTCCCGGCCGACGAGGACGGCGTGGCCGTCGACGACGCCCTGGACGCCGAGCCCGGGGATGTTGGCGAAGTCCTCGGGGGTGGGCAGGGTGCCCACCTTCGCGGCGGCGCCGGTGGCGACGGCCTGGGCGATGGGGTGCTCGGAGGAGTGCTCCAGGGCGCCGGCCAGGCGCAGGACGTCGGTCTCGTCCGTACCGGCGGCGGTGTGGACCTTGATGAGGGTCATCCGGCCGGTGGTGACGGTGCCGGTCTTGTCGAGGACGATCGTGTCGACCTTGCGGGTGGTCTCCAGGACCTCGGGGCCCTTGATGAGGATGCCGAGCTGGGCGCCGCGGCCGGTGCCGACCATGAGGGCGGTCGGGGTGGCCAGGCCGAGGGCGCAGGGGCAGGCGATGATCAGGACGGCGACGGCGGCGGTGAAGGCGGCGGTCAGGCCCTGTCCCGTACCCAGCCAGAAGCCGAGGGTGCCGAGCGCGAGGGCGATGACGATCGGCACGAAGACGGCCGAGATCCGGTCGGCGAGGCGCTGGGCGGCTGCCTTGCCGTTCTGGGCGTCCTCGACGAGCTTCGCCATCCGGGCGAGCTGGGTGTCGGAGCCGACGCGGGTGGCCTCGACGACCAGGCGTCCGCCGGCGTTCAGGGTGGCGCCGGTGACGGAGTCGCCGGCGGAGACCTCGACGGGCACGGACTCACCGGTCAGCATCGAGGCGTCGACGGCCGAGGAGCCCTCGACGACGGTGCCGTCGGTGGCGATCTTCTCGCCCGGACGGACCAGGAAGCGGTCCCCCACCTGGAGTTCGGCGGTCGGTACGGTGACCTCGCGGCCGTTCTTGAGGACGGTCACCTCCTTCGCGCCCAGCTGCATCAGCGCCTTGAGCGCGGCGCCCGCCTTGCGCTTCGAGCGGGCCTCGAAGTACCGGCCGGCCAGGATGAAGGCGGTGACGCCGGCCGCGGCCTCCAGGTAGATGTTCCCGGCGCCGTCGGTGCGGGCGATCGTGAACTCGAAGGGGTGCGTCATGCCGGGCGTGCCGGCCGTGCCGAAGAACAGCGCCCACAGCGACCAGAGGAACGCGGCGATCGTGCCGACCGAGATCAGGGTGTCCATGGTGGCCGCGCCGTGCCTGGCGTTCGTCCAGGCGGCCTTGTGGAAGGGCCAGGCGGCGTAGACGACGACCGGCGCGGCGAGCGTGAGGCTCAGCCACTGCCAGTACTCGATCTGCAGGGCCGGGATCATCGCCATCGCGATGACGGGCACGGCGAGCGAGACGGCGGTGATCAGCCGCTGCCTGAGGGGCCGCAGCTCCTCGTCGGCCTTCTCCTCGTCGGTGGGGCCGCCGTCGTTCTCGTCGGTCTTCGGGGGCGCGGGCTCCTGGGCGGTGTAGCCGGTGGCCTCGACGGTGGCGATCAGGTCGGCGACGTCGATGTCGGCGTCGAAGGTGACCTTCGCCTTCTCGGTGGCGTAGTTGACGGTGGCCTCGACCCCGTCCATGCGGTTGAGCTTCTTCTCGATGCGGGCCGCGCACGAGGCGCAGGTCATGCCGCCGATGGCGAGCTCGACCTGGGCGGTGCCCGGAGTGGTCGTGGTCATTTCCTGCTCCTCGGTTCTGCGGGTTCGGGGGCCGGGGCCCGGGCGTGGTGGTCCCCCTGTCGAGCGAAGCCGAGGGCTTGGGGGAGGTCGGGCCCCGGCGGCCGGGGTGGTGCGGGCGCTGTCCGCCGGCCGGGCGGACCGTCGGGTACCGGGACGGGGGACGCCGGTGGGGTGGTCTGCCCGGCGGCGGATCAGGCGCGGCCGGTCAGCTCGTAGCCCGCGTCGTCGACGGCCGCGGTGATCGCGGCGTCGTCGGGCTCGCCGCCGGTGGTCACGGTCACCAGGCCGCCGTCGACGTCGACGGCGACGGAGATGACGCCGTCCAGGGCGCTGACGGACTTGGTGATCGCGGTCCGGCAGTGGCCGCACGTCATGCCGGAGACGGCGTAGACGGTGACGGTGCTCTCGGCGACCGCGACGGCGGCGGTCTCCGTGGTGGTCGAGCAGCTGTTGTCGGGGGTGCAGCAGGAGCCCATGGCTTCCTCCTCGGTCGGTTCCACTGGCGATACCCTCGGGGGGTATCCGGTTGTGAGTCCATGTATACCCCCCGGTGGTATCCGGCGCAAGTGTCGGACCCGGCTTGACTTGATACCCCCCAGGGGTATGGTGAAGTGCATCGGACGCAGGAATGCCACGCCACCCACGTACGGGAGAGCAGTCATGAACACCGGAGTGAAGATCACTGCCTTTGCCGCCGCGCTCGCCGCGACCTTCGGGACCGCGTACGGGGTCGGCAAGGGGGTCGGCCCCGTCGAGGAGCCGACGAAGGCGGAGCACGGCGACCATGCGGCGCAGGAGCCGCAGAAGAAGGGGGCCGACGGCCACGCGGGCCACGAGGAGGGCGCGACCACGGCAGCCTCGTCCCTCCCGGGGGGCCTCCAGATCTCCCAGGACGGCTACACCCTGGCCCTGGAGACCCCGAAGCCCGCCGTCGGCCGGACCACCCTGAAGTTCGCCATCAAGGACGCGGCCGGCAGGAAGGTCACCGCCTTCACCACCGAGCACGGCAAGGAACTGCACTTCATCGTCGCCTCGCGCGACCTCAACACCTTCCGTCACCTGCACCCCGTGAAGGCCGCCGACGGCACCTGGTCGGTGGACGCGGACCTGCCGGCGGCCGGTGGCTACAAGGCCTTCGCCGACTTCAAGCCCGCCGTGAAGGGCGCGCAGGGCATCACGCTGGGCGCGGACCTCTCCGTCCCCGGCGCCTACGCCCCGAAGCCGCTGCCCGCGGCCGCCCCGACGGCGACGGTCGACGGCTACCAGGTCCGCCTCGGCGGAGTCCTGGACCCGGGCAAGGCGGGCGAGCTGCGCCTCACCGTCACCAAGGCCGGAAAGCCCGTCACGGACCTGGAGCCGTACCTCGGCGCGTACGGCCACCTCGTCGCCCTGCGCGACGGCGACCTGGCCTACCTCCACGTCCACCCGAACGAGGGCGGCCCCGGCCCGGACGTCTCCTTCACGGCGACGGCGCCCAGCGCGGGCACGTACCGCCTGTTCCTCGACTTCCAGCACGAGGGCAAGGTCCGGACGGCGTCCTTCACGGTGACGGCGGGTACCCCGGGCAAGGCGCCGGCGCCGGTGGCGAGCGGGACGGGTGAGGCGGGGCACGATGCGGGAGGCCACGCGCACGGCTAGTCTGGACATTGGACTAGACCTGTAGCCGTCATTCATGGAGGAATGGGCTCGATGAGCAGCAACCGTGCAGTCCTTGAGGTGATCGCCCTCGACGAGGAAGACGCGGTCGCTGCCCAGACCGGTGGCGCCGACCGGCTCGAACTCGTCACGGACATGGCGGCCGACGGCCTCACCCCGTCCACGGCCTCCTTCGCCGCCATCCGCGCCGCCGTCGACATCCCGCTGCGCGTGATGCTCCGCCTCGCCGACGGCTTCGCGGCCGGCGACGTCGACGCCCTGGTCGGGCGGGCCCAGGAGCTGCGCGCGGCGGGCGCGGACGAGTTCGTCCTCGGCTTCCTCACGGCCGACGGCGAGCCCGACCTGGTCGCCGTCGAGCGGCTCGTCGCCGTCCTGGACGGCTGCCGCTGGACCTTCCACCGGGCGATCGACCGCGCCGCCGACCGCGGCGGGCTCCGCAAGCGCCTCGCCGACCTGCCCGGGCTCGACACCTACCTGACGGCCGGCGCCGCCACCGGCGTCGACGACGGCCTCGCCACCCTCGCGGCCGAGGCCGCCCGCACGGGCGAGCCCGGCTACGAGCCCCGGATCCTGGTGGGCGGCGGCCTCCGCCTCGACCACCTCCCGACCCTCCGCGCGGCCGGCCTCACCGCCTTCCACATCGGCGGAGCGGCCCGCCCCCAGGGCTGGACGGCCCCGGTCTCGGCGGAGGCGGTCCGCACCTGGCGCGCGGCGATCGACGCGTAGCCCGGCGACGGGGGCCGCCGCCCGCTTCCCGCGCGGCCCCCTCCCGCCACGGCGTCAGGCCCGCGGTACGGGACGCCCGCGCGCGAACGCCTCGGCCGCGTCACGGCCGGGGTCGCCGCCGCCGGGGAAGCGCCGCTGCCGCTGTCCGGTCGGTCACTGTCCGGGCAGTCGGGCGCGGTTTCGCCAGGCGGATTCCCAGCGGCGGGTCAGTGACGGGTAGACGATGAGGTGGCGGAACGGGGCGATCAGGGCCATGTAGAGGCGGCCCGAGCGGCCGTTGGGCTTCACCAGGACCGCCATGCGCAGTTCGTGGTCGCCTCCGGGCGTCCGCACCCAGCCCAGGTGCATGATCCCGTGGACGGTCGAGTTCGCCAGCTCGCCGGCGCTCTCGTCGTGGAGCTGGTAGAGGGGCGTGAACGGGCCGCCGTCGGGCGCGGGAGGCGCCGTCGACGTCAGTTCCTCCGGCATGCGCTCGCGCACCGGCCGGACCCGGGTGCCGAGGCCGGCCTGGGGCTTGTCCCAGCCGAGGAGGGCGCCGAGCCTCCAGCGCACCGCGAACAGGAACCGGGTGGCCGGGGACTGCCGGGCGAAGCCGCCGTCCGCCTGCATCGCGGCGAGCATCACGGGGAAGTCGTCGGGCCCGGCGCCCGGGGTGCGGAAGGACCAGACGTCCAGGGTCGTGAAGTCGGGGGCGTACTCGTGGATCCGCCACGGCCGACCGGTGTGCTCGCCGACGGGAAGTCTCATGACCGCTGCCGCCTTTCCCCTGCGCTCTATACGCTTGCGTACACCTACGAGGTCAACGATGCCAGATCGGATATACGGAGGCGTATATTCGGGCGCCGAGTGAGGAGGGACACACCGTGGGCACCGCACGCACACCGCGCGAACGATGGGTCGAGGAGGGGCTGACCGTTCTCGCCGACGGCGGGCCCGACGCCGTTCGCGTCGAGGCCCTCGCGAAGCGGCTCGGCGTCACCAAGGGCGGCTTCTACGGGTACTTCGCCGACCGCGACGCCCTCCTCGCCGCCATGCTCGACACCTGGGAGCGGGAGGCCGCCGACCAGGTCGTCGAGCGGGTCAGACAGGATCCGGACGGCGACCCCAAGGCCCTCATCACGCTCGCCGGCATGCTCACCTTCTCCGGCGACCGGCTCCGCCCCATCGACCTCGCCGTCCGCGACTGGGCCCGCCGCGACGAGGCCGTCGCCGCCCGCCTGCGCCGGGTCGACAACCGGCGCATGGGCCTGCTCCGCGAGATGATCGGCACCTTCTGCACCGACCCCGACGAGGTCGAGGCCCGCTCCCTCCTCGCCTTCTGCGTGGCCATCGGCCACCACTTCCTCGCCGCCGACCACCGGGGCCGCACCCGCGCCGAGGTCCTCGCCCGAGCGGGCGATCTCGTCCTGGACAGGCCGAAGGAGCCGAAATCCCGTGGCCCGCAGGATGCTTGATCGCTAGCCTCGCGCGCATGACCTCCACGGACATCGACGCCACCCTCGTCGAGCGGCTGATCGCCGCCCAGTTCCCCGACTGGGCAGGGCTTCCCGTACGGGAGGTCGACTCCGCCGGCACCGACAACGCCATGTTCCGGCTCGGCGACGAGTTCGCCGTACGGCTGCCGAAGGCCGACTGGGCCGCCGGTCAGGCCGAGAAGGAACAGCGCTGGCTGCCGCACCTCGCGCCGCATCTGACCCTGCCCGTGCCCGTGCCCGTCGGGCGGGGCGTGCCCGGGGAGGGGTACGGCCACGCCTGGTCGGTGTTCGCGTGGCTCGACGGCGACGACGCGTACGACGCGCCGCTCGGCGATCTCGCCCACACCGCAGTGGAGTTGGGGCGGTTCGGCCGCTCCCTGCGCGCGGTCGACACCACCGGCGGGCCCGCCTCCTCGCGGGGCGGTCCGGTCACGCGCTGGGAGGACGGCGCCATGGGGCCCGCCCTCCGGGACCTCGGCGCCGAGGGCACCGTCGACGCGGAACTCGCCACCGCCGCCTGGGAGTCCGTGCTCCGGCTCCCGCAGTGGGACGGTCCGCCCGTCTGGGTCCACGGAGACCTCCTGCCGGGCAACCTCCTCGGCCGCGACGGCCGCCTCGCCGCCGTCATCGACTTCGGCGCCCTCGGCACGGGCGACCCCGCCTGCGACACCATGCCCGCCTGGACGCTGCTCACCGCCGACACCCGCCCCCTCTTCCGCGAGGCCGCCCGGGTCGACGACGCCACCTGGGCGCGCGGCCGGGGCTGGGCGCTGGTCTGGGGCCTGGTGACCGAGCACTACTACCGGGAGACGAACCCGGTCCTCGCCGGGATCGCCCGCCGCAGCCGCACGGAGGCCCTCGCCGAGTACGCGGCGACGGTCTAGCCCCGCGCCGAGTACGCGGCGACGGTCTAGCCCCGCGCCGCCTGCGCGGTCGCCGCCAGGACCGCCTCCACCGCCGTGTCGTACACCGCCTTCTGGTGCACGGCGGTCAGCGCCTCGGCGTGGGCGCGGGTCTCCGGGTAGTCCGCCTCCGGGAGCCGGGCGTAGATGCGGGTCCAGGTGGTGTCGTCCTTGGCGCGGATCTCGGGGTTCAGCGCGCTGAGCGCGGCGGCGTGCGCGCAGAGGCCGAGCGCGGTGTCGACGAAGGTCCGGTAGAACAGCGCGGCCCGCCCCGGGTCGAGCCCCGAGCGCGTGAACGCCCCGAGCAGCAGCTCCACCATGCGCCGCTCGGCCGGGCCGCCGGTCGTGCGGGCGAAGGTCAGGGCGGTGATCCCCGGGTAGAGGGTCTGGACCCGCCAGGTCGCCTCGGCGATCCGGCGCACCGTGTCCTGCCAGGGCTCCGCCCCGGGCACCTCGCCGATCTCGTCGAGGGCGAGCTCGATGGTGCGCTCGCAGAGGGCGAGCAGCAGTTCGTCCTTGTCGCGGAAGAGCCGGTAGAGCGCGGTCACGTCGAGGTCGAGGGCCTGGGCGAGCCGTCGCATGGTGAGGCCTGCGGCGCCCTCCTCCCCGGCCAGCCGGAACGCGGATGCTGGCTCGCCGCCGGGTTCGCGTACCTCCTGTGGCTCACCCGGGGCTTCACCCGCCCGACCCCGGAGATGAGCACGGCCGAGGACCGGGAGCGGGCGGAGGCGGTACGGGCCTGAGACCACCGGGCGTGTGACCCGCACCGGGCGTCGGACCCGCATCGGTCCGAGGCCCCCCGGCGGTCCGGCGGCCCGAGGCCCCCCGGCGTCAGGCCGCCACCAATTCCACCTCGAACCCGTCCTCGTTCTCCAGGTACGCCGCGTAGACGCCCTCGCCGCCCGCGTACGGATGCCGGTCGGCGAACATCAGCCGCCAGCCGTGCGCCGGCGCCTCGGCGGCGAGGGCGTCGACGGCCGCCCGGTCGCCCGCGTGGAAGGCCAGGTGGTTGAGGCCCGGCCGGAGCCGGTCGTGGCGGTCCGACGTGCGGGCCGGGGACTGCTCCACGACCAGGTAGCAGGAGCCGAGCGCCCAGCTGCGGCCGCCCTCCCAGGACTGGAAGGGGGCGTACCCCAGGGCCCCGAGCAGCCAGCCGAGGCTCCGCTCGGCCCGCGCCAGGTCGCCCACCCACAGTTCGACGTGGTGGAGGGACCCGACGCGGCTCACAGCGCGCCCAACTGCTCGGGGATCGGGGCCGAGTGAACGACCGTCAGACCGGACACGGCACGCGTCAGAGCCACATACAGCCGCCGCAGGCCCGTTCGCTCGTCCGGTTCGCCGTCGACGACCGCCGCCGGCTCGTCCAGGACCACGTAGTCGTACTCCAGACCCTTCGCGAGCGAGGCCGGGACCAGCGTCAGCCGGGACTCGGCCGTCGTCTCCTCGCCGGGGGAGAGGTACGCCAGGCCGGCCGCCGTCAGCGCCTCCGCGAGCGGCGCGATCCGCGCGTCGGCGGCGATCAGGCCGATGGAGCCCTCGTGCACCAGCGCCTCGACGCAGGCGGCGACGGTGTCCGCGTCCAGGTCCTCCGTGCGGCGGACGGCCAGCGAGCCCGGGTTCTCCCGGACCGACTCCACCGCCGCGAGCCCCGGCGACATGTGCGGAAGGAGCCGCGAGGCGTACGCGATGACCTCGCGCGGCACACGGAATCCGGCGGTCAGCTCCTCCACCACCGCCTCCGGCTTCCCCAGGTGCCCGAGCGCCTGCGCCCAGCTCTCCGTCGCCCACGGCGTGGTGCCCTGCGCCAGGTCGCCCAGGACGGTCGCCGAACCGGTCGTGCAGCGGCGGCCCACCGCCCGGTACTGCATGGGGGACAGGTCCTGCGCCTCGTCGAGGACCACGTGCCCGAGCGAGTGCGTCCGCTCGACCAGGTCCTTCGTCTCGTCGATGAGGACGGCGTCGGCCGCCGACCACTTCGCCGCCTTCACGCTCCGCGCCGGCTTCGCCCAGAGCAGCAGCTTCTGCTCGTCCTCGGTGAGCAGCCCCTCGGCGTGCGCGGCGAGGAAGTCGGCGTCGCTCAGGAGCCGCAGGACCAGCTTCGCGGGCTCGACGGGCGGCCAGCACTGCTTCACGACGGCCTTCACCGCCGTGTTCCGCGCGACCGCGTTCTGCACGCGGTCGTCGGGGGCCTCGCCGGCCTCCTCCATCCGGACCAGGACGGCGTGCGCGATGCGCTGGGGGAGGGCCTCGTGGGCGGCGCCGTACCGGATGTCGCGGTCGAGCAACTCCCGTACCATCTGCTCCAGTTCGTACGCGGGGACCCGCCACCGCCGCGAACCGCGGACCACCATCAGGGGCTCCGTCGGCAGCGTCACGTGCGAACGGACAGCGCGCCGCAGCACCTCCGCCATCCGCGCGTCGCCCTTCACGACGGCCGTCGGCGCCTCGTCCGTGCCCCGCACCTCGACGTGCGCGACGAGGTCGTCGACCGTCGCCTGCTGCACCTCCAGCTCACCGAGCGCGGGCAGGACCTGCTCGATGTAGTGCAGGAAGGAGCGGTTCGGCCCGATGACGAGGGTGCCGGTGCGGGCGAGGCGCTCCCGGTGCGCGTACAGCAGATAGGCGACACGGTGCAGACCCACGGCGGTCTTGCCGGTCCCCGGGCCTCCCTGCACGCACACGGTCCCCGACAGGTCGGAGCGGACGATGCCGTCCTGCTCGGGCTGGATCGTGGCGACGATGTCCCGCATGGGGCCGACGCGCGGCCGCTCGATCTCGGCCTGGAGCAGCCGGCTGGTGTGCTCCAGCTCCTCCGGGTCGGAGAGGTGCTCGTCCTCGTAGGCGGTGAGGTCGCCGCCCGTGTACCCGAAACGGCGCCGCAGGCCGACGTCCTGCGGGTCCTTCTTCGACGCCTGGTAGTACGGCTGCGAGACCGGCGCACGCCAGTCGATCACCATCGGGTCGCCGTCGGCGTCGTGGACGTGCCGCCGGCCGATGTAGAAGCGCTGGCCCTCCTGCGTGGTGTGCAGGTAGTCGAGCCGCCCGAAGAAGAGCGGGGTGTCCGCGAGGTCGGCGAGCGCCTTGATCCGGTCCTCGATCTGGCGGCCGAGCACCAGGGAGTTGACCCAGTTCGCGGTGACGTCCTTGATGTCGAGCGCCTCGACGTCCTCGCGCATCGCGCGGAGCGCGGCCCGGGAGGAGGTCAGATGGGCGCGCTCGCGCGCGAGGGGGTCGGAAACGGACACGGTGAAGCCTCCGGGCAGGTGGATACGCGGACACGACAAGGTGGCCGCCGGTTTCCGACCGGACGGCGGCGCTCCACGAACGGGAAGCGGGGGAAGCCGGCAAGTGTAACTCCGGTCGCGCGGCGGGGCGAACGGTCACTGCCCCTAGGGGACGGGATCCGACGCGAGACGGACCCCGGTTCCACCCCCAGGCCGATGTATCCGCAATGTCCGGATTCCATGATGGAGGCATGGCAGCGACGACCTTCACCCTCGTGACCACCGTCCCCCGCCCCCACCGCCTCGCGACGGCCGTCCGCGCGATACGCGCCTTCGGCGGCGCGGCGGCCGCGGTAGCCCTTCTGGGCGACTACGGCCCGCCGGGGGCGGGAGTCCGCGACCCCCGCCCCGGGCACATCGGCCGTGTGCGGGACTGACCCTCAGGACCCCAGCAGCTCGTCCGCGTCGACGATCCGGTACGCGTAGCCCTGTTCCGCCAGGAAGCGCTGGCGGTGGGCCGCGAAGTCCTGGTCGATCGTGTCCCGCGCGACCACCGAGTAGAAGTGCGCCTGGTGACCGTCCGCCTTCGGGCGCAGCACCCGGCCCAGGCGCTGTGCCTCCTCCTGCCGGGAGCCGAAGGTGCCCGAGACCTGGATCGCGACCGTCGCCTCCGGCAGGTCGATCGAGAAGTTCGCGACCTTCGACACGACGAGCACGTGGATCTCGCCGTTGCGGAACGCGTCGAACAGCTTCTCGCGCTGCGCGTTCGACGTCTCGCCCTTGATCACCGGGGCGTCCAGGTGCTCGCCGAGCTCGTCCAGCTGGTCGATGTACTGCCCGATGACGAGGATCTGCTGGCCCTCGAACTTCTTGACCAGCGCCTCCGTCACCTTCCGCTTCGTCGCCGTCGTCGCGCAGAAGCGGTACTTCTCCTCCGCCTCGGCCGTCGCGTACGCGAGCCGCTCCGCGTCGGTCAGGTTCACGCGGACCTCGACGCAGTCGGCGGGCGCGATGTACCCCTGCGCCTCGATCTCCTTCCACGGCGCGTCGAAGCGCTTCGGCCCGATCAGCGAGAACACGTCGGACTCCCGCCCGTCCTCGCGCACGAGCGTCGCGGTGAGCCCGAGGCGCCGGCGGGCCTGGAGGTCGGCGGTGAACTTGAAGACCGGCGCCGGCAGCAGGTGCACCTCGTCGTACACGATGAGGCCCCAGTCGCGGGAGTCGAAGAGCTCCAGATGGGGATAGATCCCCTTCCGCTTCGTCGTCAGCACCTGGTACGTGGCGATGGTGACCGGCCGGATCTCCTTCCGCGTCCCGCTGTACTCGCCGATCTCGTCCTCGGTCAGCGAGGTCCGCTTCACCAGCTCGTGCTTCCACTGCCGGGCGGACACGGTGTTCGTGACGAGAATGAGCGTCGTCGCCTTGGCCTGGGCCATCGCCCCGGCCCCGACCAGCGTCTTGCCCGCGCCGCAGGGCAGCACGACGACCCCGGAGCCGCCGTGCCAGAAGCCGTCGACGGCCTGCTTCTGGTACGGGCGCAGCGCCCAGCCGTCCTCGGCCAGGTCGATCCGGTGCGCCTCCCCGTCGACGTACCCGGCGAGGTCCTCGGCCGGCCAGCCCAGCTTCAGCAGCGTCTGCTTGATCTGCCCGCGCTCGGAGGGGTGCACGACGACGGTGTCCGCGTCGATCCGCTCCCCGACCAGCGGCTGCACCTTCCTCGACCGGAGGATCTCCTCCAGGACGGGCCGGTCGGTCGACGTCAGCACGAGCCCGTGCGTGGGGTGCTTGGAGAGCGTCAGCCGCCCGTACCGGGCCATGGTCTCGGCGATGTCGACGAGCAGCGCGTGCGGCACGGGGTAGCGCGAGTACTCGACGAGCGCGTCGACGACCTGCTCGGCGTCGTGCCCGGCGGCCCGCGCGTTCCACAGACCCAGCGGCGTCACCCGGTACGTGTGGATGTGCTCCGGCGCCCGCTCCAGCTCCGCGAACGGCGCGATGGCCCGCCGGCAGGCCTCGGCGAGCTCGTGGTCGACCTCCAGGAGCAGCGTTTTGTCGCTCTGGACGATGAGTGGCCCATTCACGTGCGATCGGTCCTTCCCGGGCCGCTCCGACGACGGCCAATCCTCCAGTCTGCCCGATCCGGGGCGCCGGTGGGCAGGGTCGGGGGCCGGTCTGGTCGGCGGGGTACCCGCTACACCTGGTCGTCCGCCAGTTCCGCGACGCCGGTGATGCGGTGCAGGGGGTACGTGCGGACCTCGTCGGCCGTGTGGTCGTAGCCCGTCACGAAGCCGCCCTCGACGCGCACCGGGGCGATGACGCGCTGGCTCGCCGCGCCCTCCGCGTTCACGTAGCCGATCCAGACGGCCGAGCCGGTCATCGCGGCGGCCTGGACGGTGGCCAGGGTCTCGGCGGCCGAGGTGCGCGGCAGGCCGCCCGTCGCCGCCACGGGGGCCGCGGGTTCCTTCCGTACCGCCGTCGCCGCCCGGTCGCCCGCCCGGATCGCCTTCACCGCCGCGCCGAGCAGGGTGGTGTCGGGGGCCGGCGGGCCGTCGGGGACGGGCACCGGGGCCGTGCGGGCCGGGGTGCGGTACGCGTCGGCGCGGGTGACCAGGACGTCGCCCTCGGCGGACTCGGCGGCCGGGGCGTACCCCATCGACCGAAGCCCCTCGAGGAGCGACGCCGGGTCCGCCTGCGCGGCGAGCACCGTCGGCGCGAGCCGGCGCAGGCCCAGGGGGGCGGAGCGCCGGTCGGCCAGGATCTCGCCGAGGACGGTGTCGTCGTCGCAGCGCACGTACGCGGAGGCCGCCCCGATCCGCAGGTGGCCGTGTCTCCTGGCCACGTCGTCGATCAGGTACGCGAGCGGCTGCGGCACGGGCGTGCGGGAGTGCGCCGTGAGGAAGTCGTGCAGGTCGGACGCCGACCGCCCGGAGTCCAGCGCGCGCCGTACGGAACCGGGCGTGAACCGGTAGACCGTCGCGCCACCCTTCGATTCCACGTCCGCCAGGACCGCCAGCGCGTCGGCCAGCGGCCGCCGAAGCGGCCCGGGCGCGACGGCCGTCAGGTCGGCCTGGAGCAGCACGTGGTCGACGGCCTCGGGGAGCAGCGGCGCGAGCAGGGTCGCGGCCCGTCCGGCGGCCACCGACAGTTCGACGCGGCCCCCGTGGTCGGCGGGGGCGGCGGCCTCCGCCAGGGGGAGGTTGAGCAGCGCCCGGGCGGGGCCGGCGAGTGCGCCCCGGCCCGTCAGCCCGAGCAGTTCGGCCTCGGCGAGCGTCCAGCGGGCGAGCCGCGACCGCAGGTCACCGGGGAGGTCGGGGCCGTACCCGGGTGCCGCGAAGCCGTCGGCCGTCGCGCCGAAGCCGCCGGCCGCCGGGCCGGAGCCCGCGCCGGGGGCCGAACCCGCACCGGGTGCGGACGCGGACGTCTGCCCCGGCGCCGCCGGCCGCTGCGGGGCCGTCTGTGCGGCGCCCCGCGGCGGCCGCTCCCAGCGCAGCCGCGCGAACAGCGACTCCGGGTCCGCCGCCGCGCCCGGCGGGAGCGTCGCGAGGAGCTCCAGTACCCGGTGCCGGACCTCGGGCGCGGGCGCGCGGTCCAGGTCCGGGCCGAGCACGGCGAGCGTGCGGCCCTTCGCGTCCGCGCCGCCCACCAGGCCGGCCGTCCGGGTCGCCGTGAGCCAGGGCGCGACGATCCGTGCCCAGCGTTCGGCGGGGGGCAGGTCGAGCCAGTCGTCGTAGGCGGGCGTCGGTGCGTACCGCTCGTCCGCCTCGCCGTCCGAGGCGAGCAGCCCCGCCCCGAAGCACAGCTCCAGCCAGAACGCGGCGAGCTGCTCCGTCACGTCCAGGGCCGCCGCGGTCTTCTTGAGGTCCCGTACGGACATCCCGCCCGCCCGCAGCACCTGCGGACCGCCCTGGTCCCAGGACTTCAGGAGCTCCTCGACGGTCGCGAGCGCCGCGTGCGCCTGCCCGGCGGCGGCGCTGTCCACAACCTGGGGACGGTAGTCGCGCGCCACCCTCAGGACCGGCGCCACCGGCTCCGGGCGGCGGTGCGCCCGGCCGCCCCGCAGGTGCAGCGCCACCTCGCGCGGCAGCACCATCGTCCGCGCCGACACCGGGAGCAGCAGGCCCCGGTCGCGCAGCCAGCGCACCGGGGGCGCGGGGTTCGCCGTCACCTCGCCGTACGGCGGACCCCACACCAGCCGGTCCAGGACGGACAGCGCGTCCGGGGACGCCTCGTCGAGGAGTCGGCCCATCCGCGCCCGGTCCGTGAACAGCTCCGTGAGCACCACCACCGCCGACACCGGGTCGTGCGTCGGCGTCAGCCCCGCGGTCGCGATGATCTCCTGCACCCGGCCCGGCGACATGCCCGCCGTCGCCTCCGCGACCGTCGGCCCCAGACCGGTCGGCGAAGGGTGCTGCGCCGAGGGCGCGAGCAGCTCGCGTGCGGTCCGTACGAGCCGCAGTCGGTCGTCCTCGCCCCACAGCAGGGCCTGCTCGCGCAGCAGTGCCACCGCGCCCGGCAGCGCCGCCTCGATCTCCGGATCACCCTCGTCGCCGGTGAGCAGCCCCAGGAGCACGGGGTACGGGGCGGGGTCGGGGGCGACGGCGAGAGCCTCGGCCGTCTGGAGCGCGAACCGGTCGAGCCGCTCCAGGGCCCGCACCACCGAACCCCGCGTGCCGGCGCGGGTCGCCAGCTGCGTCAGGTCGTTGGGTACGGGGTTGAGCAGGTCGGGGCGGGCGCGCAGCAGCGCGGAGAGCCCCTCGTCGCCCCGCGCGCGGAGCGCCTCCGCGAGCGTGCGGGGCGCCGCGGCGGCGCCAGTTACCTCGGGCACGTGCGCCTCCCGGTCGAGCTCACCGATCCCCATCCGGACCACGTTAGCCGCTGTCCAGGCGCTAACGTCGGGCCGTACCGGGCGAACCGGCCGTGGAGGGGCATCGTGGGGATCGAGAGCGACCGTCTGGTCTACGACTATCTGAGCCGCGTCGGCGATCTGGCGCAGGAGCGGCACCTGCCGGCGAGCGACCGGATGAAGCTGGTGTCCGGGCTGCGGAACGAGATCGACCGGCGGCGCGCCACGCACGGCGAGGAGAGCCCGGCGGCGGTACGCGGCATCCTCGGGGCCCTGGGGACCCCGGACGAGGTCGTGGACCGGGCGGGGCCCTCGGAGGGGCGGCCGGTGCCGAAGCCGCGGGCGGGGGAGGGCGGGGCCCGTGACGTCGCCGGAAAACCGCGGGCGGCTTCCGGCGCGTCGGTCGCGATTCCGGCCCAGGACGACCGGGCGCCCGACGCGCCCGCGGCCCCCGCGGCGGACTGGTGGCGGACGGACACCGACGACCCCACCGACGAGGACGGGTTCTTCGGGTTCGTCGGCGGCATCGAGCGGCCGGACCTCTTCGCGCCGCCCGTCCCGGAGGAGGACGAGGAGGAGGACGAGGAGGACGAGGCCCCGGCTCCGGGCAAGGCCCGCCGCCTCGCCCGTCTCCTCCGCCTCCGCAAGGCCCCGGCCCCGGCTCCCGAGGCGGATCCCGAACCGGCGGCGGCGCCCCGTGTCCGCCTCGCGAACCCCTTCGTGCTGCTCGCCGCGCTGCTCCTGCTCGGCGGGGCGGTCTTCGGCTCGCTGGTCGCCCTCGCGGCGGGCTGGCTCCTCGCGTACGCGTCCCGACGGCTGACCCCGGGCGAGGTCAAGGGCGCCGTCCTCGTGATCCCCGGCCTCAGCGCCGCGACCGGGATCCTCTGGCTGTGGGGCCGCGTCGAGGGCCGCTGGGGCGAGGCGGTGGCACCGGGCGGCGAGGCGATGGGCGCGGCGGTCTCCGAGACCTGGCCCTGGGTCCTGCGCGGCGCGGCGGTCGCCTCGGCCCTGTTCCTCCTCTGGCGCTCGCGCAGGCACTGAGCCCTACGACGGCACGGGCTCCTCGGCCCCCCAGGGCGCCCCCGGCACCACCAGAGGGGAGCCCGTCACCGGGTCCGGGACCACGACGGACGTCAGGCCGAAGACGTCCCGTACGAGCTCCGTCGTGACGATCTCCGACGGCGGGCCCTCCGCGACCACCCGGCCCGCCTTCATGGCGACGAGGTGGTCGGCGTACCGGGCGGCCTGGTTCAGGTCGTGCAGGACGAGGACGACGGTCCGGCCGCGCAGCCGGTTGAGGCGGCGGACCAGGTCGAGGACCTCCACCTGGTGGGAGATGTCCAGGTAGGTGGTGGGCTCGTCGAGGAGGAGCAGGTCGGTCTCCTGGGCGAGGGCCATCGCGATCCACACCCGCTGCCGCTGCCCGCCGGAGAGCGCGTCGACGGACCGGTCGGCCAGCGCGGCGACGTCCGTGCGCTCCATGGCGTCGGCGACGGCCCGCTCGTCCTCCTCCGACCACTGCTTCCACCAGGCCTGGTGCGGCTGCCGGCCCCGGGAGACGAGGTCGGCGACGGTGATGGCCTCGGGTGCGACGGGCGTCTGCGGCAGCAGGCCGATGGAGCGGGCGATGCGCTTGGTCGGCAGCTTCGCCAGCGATTCCCCGTCGAGGAGGACGGCGCCGCCCGCCGGCTTGAGGAGCCGGCCGAGCGCCCGGAGGGTGGTGGACTTGCCGCAGGCGTTGGGGCCGACGATCACGGTCACCTTGCCGTCGGGGACCGCGAGGTCGAGCTCCTCGACGACGGTGCGGTCCTCGTAGGCGAGGGTCAGCCCGCTGGCCTGCAGTCTGCTCACGACGTTCCTCCAACGGCTCGGCTCCGGACGATGAGCCAGATCAGGTACGGGGCGCCGACGGCTGCGGTGAGGACGCCCACCGGCAGTTCGACGGGGGAGAGGAGCCGCCGGCCGAGCAGGTCGGCGACGACCACGATCACCGCGCCGGTGAGCGCGGAGCACAGCAGCGGGATCTGCGCGGTGCGGGTCATGCGGCGGGCGATCTGCGGGGCGAGCAGCGCCACGAAGTCGACCGGTCCGGCGACGCCGGTCGCCACCGAGGCGAGGACGACGCCGACGGCGACGAGCCCGAGGCGGACCCCGCCGAGCCGGACGCCGAGCGCGGTGGCCGTGTCGTCGTCGAGGGAGACGGTCCGCTGGGCGCGGGCCGCCCACAGCACGGCGGGCAGCAGCAGGAGCAGCGTCCAGCGGATCGGCGCGGACTCGTCCCAGCCGCGCCCGTTGAGGGAGCCCGTCATCCAGATCTGGGCCTGCTGGGCGACGAGGTAGTCGCCCTTCGTCATGAAGAGCGTGATGAGGGACCGCAGTGCGATCGCGATGCCGATGCCGATGAGGACGAAGCGGGTGGCGTGGAGCCCGCCGCGCCAGGCGAAGGCGTAGACGAGGGCGGCGGCGAGGATGCCGCCGGCGATGGAGACGTACGGCAGGACGGTGTACGAGGTGAGGCCGAAGGTCATCGCGGCGACGGTGACGGCCCCGGCGCCCTGGCTGATGCCGATGATGTCGGGGCTGGCGAGCGGGTTGCGGGCCACGGTCTGGATGAGGCCGCCCGCGATGCCGAAGGCGGCGCCGACGGCGAGGGCGACGACGAGCCGCGGTTCGCGCAGCTCCTCGACGACGAACGCGGACGGCGACGGCTCGCCGAGGAGGATCCGGAGGACCTCGCCGGGTGCGACGGACTTCTCTCCGACGCACAGGTAGGCGACCGAGGCCGCGGCCAGGAGCAGCAGGAGGCCGGCGGCGACGAGGGCCGAGCGGCGGTGGACGAGGAACGATCCGCGTCCGGCGCGCACGAGCCCGTGTCCGGCGGGCCGGACGTTCACGGTGGTCACGCGGGCACCGCCTTCCGCCGCACCAGGGTCACCAGGAACGGCACGCCGATGAGGGCGGTCATCACCCCGGCCGGGATCTCGCCCGGCGGGAACAGGATCCGTCCGGCGACGTCGGCGACGAGCAGCATCACCGGCCCGATGAGCGCGGCCATCGGCAGTACCCAGCGGTGGTCGGAGCCGACGACGGCGCGGGCGATGTGGGGGACGGCGAGGCCGACGAAGGCGACGGGCCCGGCGGCGGCGACGGCCGCGCCGGTGAGGACGGTCGCGCCGAGCCCGCCCACGATCCGTACGGTCGCGACGCGCTGCCCGAGCCCCTTGGCGACGTCCTCGCCGAGCGCGAGCGCGTCGAGTCCGCGGGCCACGGAGAGGACGAGGACCGCGCCGAGCAGCAGGAAGGGCCAGATCTGGCCGACGATCTCGGTGTCGCGCCCGTCGAGGGAGCCGATCTGCCAGAACCGGAACTCGTCGAGCGCCGAGGCCCTGGTCGTGAGGACGCCGGTGGTGACGGACAGCAGCAGCGCGTTGATCGCGGCGCCGCCGAGCGCCAGTTTCACGGGCGTGGCGCCGCCGCGTCCGGCGGCGGCGATCGCGTAGACGGCGACCGAGGCGAGGGCGGCGCCGGCGAAGGCGAACCACACGTACCCGCTCAGCTCGTGCACGCCGAGGAAGGCGATGGCGAGGACGACCGCGACCGACGAGCCCTGGCTGATGCCGAGGATGCCGGGGTCGGCGATGGGGTTGCGGGTGATGCCCTGGAGGGTGGTGCCGGCGAGCGCGAGGGCGGCGCCGACCATCAGCCCGATGAGGGTCCGGGGGACGCGGAGCTCGCGGACGACGTCGGCGTCGGTGCCGGTCGCGCCGTGCAGGAGGGCGTCGAGGACGGTGGACGGCGCGACGGGGCGGGCGCCCACGGCGAGGCTGAGCAGGACGGCGAGGAGGAGGGCGACGAGAGCCGCCGAGGTCGCGAGGACCCGTCTGGTACGGAAAGCGGCTGGCATCGGGACCCATCGGGGGAGAACAGGGCGTGCGGGTTTGGTAAGGCTTGCCTCAGTGTAGTCAGCACGGATCTGCCGTCACCCGGGCCGGAGGTCCCGCGACAATGGGCCCCATGACGACCACCCCCGCGAAGGCGCCCACCGTCGGCTTCGACCTCGACCTGACCCTGCTCGACACCCGCCCCGGCATCAGGGCGGCCTTCGTCGCCTTCTCCGCCGAGACGGGCGTCCCGATCGACGCCGACCTCGTCGTGAGCCGCCTCGGGCCCCCGCTGGAGCAGGAGATCGCGCACTGGTTCCCTGCGGAGCACGTCACGGAGATGACCGCCCGCTACCGGGCGCTCTACCCGGCGTACGCGATAGAGCCGACGGTCCCGATGCCGGGCGCCCGGGACGCCGTCGACGCCGTGCGCGAGGCGGGCGGCCGCACGATCGTCGTCACCGCGAAGAACGGCCCGCACGCCGAGCTGCACCTCGCGCACCTGGCCATCGAGCCGGACGCGGTCGCGGGCGGCCTGTGGGCCGAGGGCAAGGCGGAGGCCCTGCGCGCGCACGGCGCCGGGGTGTACGTCGGGGACCACGTCGGCGACGTCCGGGGCGCCACCGCGGCGGGCGCCCTCTCGGTGGCCGTGGCGACCGGCCCCTGCCCCGCCGAGGAGCTGCGTGCGGCCGGCGCGGACGTGGTCCTGGCGGACCTGACGGACTTCCGTGCCTGGTGGGAGGGGTACCTGGCCTGACCGTCAGGCGGTTTGGCCGGAACGGGCCTGCCGCCGCTGGGCGGCGACCGACCGCAGCACCCCGGCGGCGGCGAGGAGGAATCCGACCCCCATCAGCATCGACACGAGGTACGCCACGGTGGGGAACGGGTCCGTCCCGAGGAGCAGCGGGGCCACGGTGACCAGCGTCGCGACCGCGCCGATCGCGAACACGATCACGCCGACCTTGACGAGTCCGTCACCCGGGGCACTGTCGTCCACCGGCACGGCGGGGGTTTCACTACGCATCCGGCCAGGGTAGTTCCCAGGCCGGAGGAACACATCGGCGACGTCTTGTCACCGGCCTCCTGCCCATTAGCCTGGTGCCGGCGGGTCGGTCGACCCGCCGTTTGCCATCCCCGCGACGAGGACGAGGACGAGGACAGACGTGCCTACCGGCAAGGTCAAATGGTTCAACAGCGAGAAGGGCTTCGGCTTTCTCTCCCGCGACGACGGCGGCGACGTCTTCGTGCACTCGTCGGTGCTCCCTGCCGGAGTCGACGCGCTGAAGCCCGGTCAGCGGGTGGAGTTCGGCGTCGTCGCCGGTCAGCGCGGCGACCAGGCGCTGTCCGTCACGATCCTCGACCCGACCCCGTCCGTCGCCGCGGCGCAGCGCCGTAAGCCCGACGAACTGGCGTCCATCGTGCAGGACCTGACGACGCTCCTGGAGAACATCACGCCGATGCTGGAGCGCGGCCGCTACCCGGAGAAGGCGGCCGGCAAGAAGATCGCCGGCCTGCTGCGCGCGGTCGCCGACCAGCTGGACGTGTAGCCGACAGGCTGGACGTGTGGCCGGCCGGCGGGTCGCGCATCCGGCCGGCGGGTCGTGCGGGCGCCTCTCAGGGGAACGCGAGCGCGTCCGGGCCGAGGGGCGGTACGAGTCCCTCGGCCGCGGCGCGCGTGAGCAGCCCGCGGACCGCCGCGTAGCCGTGCTCGCCGAGGTCGGCCGTGAACTCGTTGACGTAGAGACCGATGTGCTGGTCGGCGACCTTCGGGTCCATCTCCTGGGCGTGCTCCAGGACGTACGGCCGGGAGGCCGCCGGGTCGTCCCAGGCCATCCGCACCGAGGCGCGGGCGGACGCGGCGAGCAGCTCCAGCGTCTCCTCGCCCAGTGAGCGGCGGGCGACGATCGCGCCCAGCGGGATCGGGAGGCCGGTCGTGGACTCCCAGTGCTCGCCCATGTCGGCGAGGCAGTGCAGCCCGTAGTTCTGGTAGGTGAAGCGGGCCTCGTGGATGACGAGCCCCGCGTCGACCTTCCCGTCCCGCACGGCGGGCATGATCTCGTGGAACGGCATCACGACGACGTCCCCGACACCGCCGGGCACGGTCTCGGCCGCCCACAGCCGGAAAAGCAGGTACGCGGTCGAGCGCTCGCTCGGCACGGCGACCGTCTTCCCCGCCAGGTCCGCGCCGGTCGCGGCGTCGCGGGTCAGGACGAGCGGGCCGCAGCCCCGGCCCAGGGCGCCGCCGCAGGGCAGCAGGGCGTACTCGTCGAGGATCCACGGCAGCACCGCGTACGACACCTTCAGGACGTCGTGGGCGTCGCTGCCGCTCTCGGCCCAGCCGTTGGTGACGTCGATGTCCGCGAAGGTCACGTCGAGCCGGGGCGCGCCCGGGACCCGGCCGTGCGCCCAGGCGTCGAAGACGAAGGTGTCGTTCGGGCAGGGCGAGTAGGCGATCTTGAGTTTCACGCGTGCGGCTCCCACGGCTCCACGAGGACGGTGCTGCCGAGCAGCTCGAAGGTGTGCCGGAGGGCGGCCAGGGCCTCGCCGATGCGCCAGGCGGCGCGGTCGCGGGGGCCGACGGCGTTCGACACGGCCCGGATCTCGACGACGGGCACGCCGTACGCGGCGGCGGCCTCGGCGACTCCGAAGCCCTCCATCGCCTCGGCGGCGGCCGTCGGATGCCGCTCGGCGAGCTCGGCGGCGCGCCGGGCGGTGCCGGTGACGGTGGAGACGGTGAGAACGGGCGCGAGGGCGTACGAGGGGGTGGCGCCGAGGGCGGCGGTGATGCGGCCGGTCAGCGCATCGGGCACGGCGTGGACGGACCGGCCGAAGCCGAGGTCCTCGACCGCGAGGTATCCGTCCGGGGTCTCGGCCCCGAGGTCGGCGGCGACGATCGCCGAGGACACCACGACCGAACCGACCGGCGCGGCCGGCTGGAACCCGCCCGCGATCCCGGCGGAGACGACGAGGCCGTAGGGGGCCCCGGTCAGGGTCCCGTGCGCGAGCGCCGTTCCCGTCGCGGCGGCGACGGCGGCGGGCCCGACCCCGCCGACGAGGACGTCGACGCGGTCCGCGTGGCGGCGCAGCGCGAGGCCCCCCGGCAGCGGGAGGACCACGGGGCCGCCGAGGCCGAGGCCGGCGGAGACGGAGTCCGCCTCCGCCGCCACGGCCGTCACGATCAGGATCCGGTGGACCACCGGCGGATCAGGAGTCCTTCTTCAGCTGGAAGTGCCAGATGCCGGTCAGCTTCTTGCCGGTGTTCTCGACGATGGTCACCTGGGTCTTGTCGGTGGCCTCGCCGGTCTGGCTGGAGAAGAAGGCGCTGGCCGGGATGGTCCGGTACGTCTTCTTGTACGGCTCGGGCTCGGCCTGCTGGCCGCCGAGGAAGATCGTCCAGCCGTTGTCCGCGATCTCCGGGTCCACCCCGAAGCGGATCTTGTCGTCAGCGGAGACCGTGATGGACTTCTCGGCCTTCTTGTTGAGGCACTGCTGGATCTGCGACTCCTTGATGGCGTCGCCGTCGTTGTAGCAGGCGGCCTCGGAGTGCACCGATTCGGTCCCGACCGTCAGGGTCGCGAGCGGAGTCGGCTTGTCGCAGGCGGAGAGTACGAGGAGGCCGGCGGAGACGGCCCCGAGGGCGACGGCGGCCCGGCGGCGCGAGCCGGAGAAGAACGCAACGGTCATGAGCCGAAGGCTATCGGGCCGCCGCGTCCGCGCCACGCGGGGGTACGGCGTGCCGCCCCGGCGTACCGCTCCGTACGGAGTGTCACGGGGCGCCGCCGGGCCGCTTCCGCCCTCGCAGGGCCCAGGCATGCGTCCGCGTACGGCCCCGGCCCGGGCCGCCTTCTTCCGCGTACGGCCCCGGCATGCGTCCGCGTACGGCCCCGGCCTAGGCCGTCTTCTTTCGCGTACGGCCCCGGCCTAGGCCACCTTCGTCCTCGGGCGGCCGCCCTTCGGGCCCGGGCGGCCGCGGGCCGCCGTCAGGAGGCCCCGGACGGCGAGGCCCCAGCCCAGGGCCAGGATCCCGGCGGCGACGGCCATGCCGAGGGTGCCGTTCAGCGGCAGTGCGATGCCGATCCCGCCGCCCACCACCCACGCCATCTGCAGCGCAGTCTCGGAGCGGGCGAACGCCGAGGTCCGCACCAGCTCCGGCACGTCCCGCTGGATGAGCGCGTCCAGGGACAGCTTCGACAGGGCCTGGGTGAGCCCCGCGACCGCGGTGAGGACGGCCACCATCAGGCCGCCGAAGAAGACCGCCGCGCAGATCGCCGTACCGAGCACCACGCTGATCATCGTGGCGATGATCACCTCGGGCCCGTGGCCCCGGTCCCGCAGCAGCGAGCCGGCCGCCGTGCCGCACGCGTTGCCCACGCCCGCCGCCACGCCCACGATCCCCAGCGACACGGCGGCGCTCTGCCCCGACAGCGGGTGCTCGCGCAGCAGGAACGCCAGGAAGAAGATCAGGAAACCGGACAGCATGCGCTGCGCCGCGTTCGCCTCCAGACCGTGCAGCACCGACGGGCCGACCGTCCGCAGGCTCGGCTTCCTCTCACCGTGGGTCAGCAGGTGCGCCCGCCGCTCGCCCTTCGCCGAGTCCACCTTGGGCGGCATCCGCAGCGCCCAGAACGTGCCGAGCAGGAACAGCGCGCACGCCCCGTAGAGCGGCCAGCCCGGCCCGATCAGCTGGAGCCCGGCCCCGATGGGCGCGGCGATGCCGGTGGCGAGCAGTCCGGCCAGGGTGACCCGTGAGTTCGCCTTCACGAGCGAGAAGTTCGGTGGCAGGAGCCGGGGCACGACGGCGCTGCGGACCACCCCGTACGCCTTCGAGGCCACGAGGACGCCGAGCGCCGCCGGATACAGCTCCAGACCGCCCGTCGCCACGGCCCCCGACATCATCACCGCGAGGACGGCACGGGTCAGCATCGCGCCGGCCATCGCCGCCCGCCGCCCGTGCGGGATCCGGTCCAGGAGCGGACCGATCACGGGGGCGAGGAGGGTGAAGGGGGCCATCGTGACGGCCAGGTAGAGCGCCACGCGCCCGCGGGCCTCGTCGGTCGGCACGGAGAAGAAGACGGTGGAGGCGAGGGCGACGGTGATCATGACGTCGCCGGCGCCGTTCACGGCGTGGAGCTCGATCAGTTTTCCGAGACCGGACTCGCCCGCGCCGTGCGCGTGGGTGGCCTTGCGGATGCCCTTCGCGGTCCCGGTGAACGGCAGGTGCAGGACGCGCCCGACCCTCCGGCCCGCTCGGCGGAGCGGCCCGGCGGGATCATGCGATCGTACGGGGGACCGTGCGGCTGCCACTCCGTCATAGTGCCCCACGGGCGCGCCCGACGAACCGTGCCACGACGGTGGAGGCCCGACGAGCGGTCCGGAAGAGAGCGTCGCCGGGGCTGCGTCAGGGGCCGTTCAGGGGGCCGTTCCGGCAGTCGTTCCCGTGTCCCCCGGGGGCGTCCGGCGGGGTGCGTACGGGCCGGGCGGAGGGTCCGGCTCCGGCCGGTTCGGGGGTGCGGGACGTCCGCGATCCGGGCCACTTGGGACGGGCAGGTGGGCGGAGGCCCGCGAACGGGGTAGCGTGCGTAGCGCGTCACCGGCGGAATCTCTCGGCCGCGCGCCTCTTCGGCATCCCGCAGAATGGATGGCGTTAGGTGTGCCCGAGACGCGCGAGACAAGTCGGGTGCGGACGTCGATGCGGCCCTCTGGTCCGCTCCGCCCGCGGCCCGTGCCTTCGCTCCCGCCCCTCGGCCGGCGCACCCGTGAGACGGCGTAGGAGAGAAGCGAGACCTGTGAGTGCTGCGACGACGCGAAGCGGTACCCCGCGTACCCCGCGAGCCACGCGTACCCCCGACCGCCTGTGCGCGGAGGCCGTAGACCTCGCGCGGGAGGCCGCCGAGGAGGCGGCCGCGCCAGGGATCGTCGGCGCGCACGTCGAGGTCGTCGCGGAGGGCGACCGGGTCGTCACCCACTACTTCGAGTCCAAGGAGCCCGGCTACCGGGGCTGGCGCTGGGCGGTGACCGTCACCCGCGCCTCCCGCGCCAAGAACATCACGCTTGACGAAACCGTCCTGCTGCCCGGCACCGACGCGCTCCTCGCCCCCGAGTGGGTGCCGTGGAGCGAGCGGCTGCGGCCCGGCGACATGGGTCCCGGCGACCTCCTGCCCACCGAGCAGGACGACCTGCGCCTGGAGCCCGGCTACTCGGGCGAGGACGCGCCGCCGCCGAACTCCGCCGTCTCGGAGGAGATGGAGGAGCACCTCGACGAGGAGGACGCCGAGCTCACCTCGCGCACCCCGTCGCGCGGCGCGATCGCCGCGGTCGCGGAGGAGCTCGGCCTGCGCCGGGCGAGGGTCCTCTCCCGCTACGGCCTGCACGTGGCGACGGACCGCTGGGACGAGGCGTTCGGCGCGAAGACGCCGATGGCCCTCGCGGCGCCCGCGTCCTGCGAGTCCTGCGCGTTCCTGGTGCCGCTGGCCGGGTCCCTGAAGCAGGCCTTCGGCATCTGCGCGAACGAGTTCTCCCCGGCGGACGGCCGGGTCGTGTCCCTCGCGTACGGGTGCGGGGGCCACTCGGAGGCCGCGGTCATGCCGAAGCCCCCGCGGCCGGCGCCGCCGGTCCTGGACTCGATGGCGACGGACGAGTTCCCCCTCCGCCCGGCGAAGGACTCGGGCTCGACGACGGAGCCGGACGCGGCGTCGGAGGACCTGGGCCACTCGTGAGGCCCGGCTGTGAGGCCCGGCGCCGGTGTGGTGGGCGGTGTGACCCGCCCACCGGGCCCGGCTAGTCGGGCCCGGTCCAGTCGAAGGTGATGTGCTTGCTGGACCGGCCTTCGCGGCTCCAGAGGAAGCCGTGGGCATCGGCGCGGTCCGCCGTCGAGACGCCCCAGGTCGCGACCTGGCCCGGCCCGGTCTCCGCACCCGGCAGGTTGGTCGACTGGACGCGCGCACCCTCCGGGGTCGTGGGTCCGGTGAGCGCGACGGCGGCCGCCTCGACGCGGCCCGGGACCACGGCCCGCCAGCTCGCGAGGTCGTCGTCGACCTCGATCTCGATGGGGGCGAACTCCATGCCGCGCATCTCGCCGCCCATCATGCTCACCATCTCGGCGGGCCAACTGCCCGCCTGCCCACCGAAGATCATCTGAAGGGCCCCGCGCTGGGCTTCGTCGGCGCGCTCGTCGACGAAGACCGCGGCGTACGTGTCCGTGTGCTCGGCCCAGATGTTGCCGACGAACGAGGCCAGCATCAGCACGTTCAGGCCGTCCAGCCGGACGTCACCGTAGAGGCCCTCGCGGATGTGCCAGGCCAGGATGCCGTCGCAGTCGCCGTGGGTGGGCAGCTGGGCGAACGAGCAGGGGCAGGGCACGTTGCACTTGCAGGTGTCGAACCAGTCGCCCGCCGCGTGCCACCGGGGAACGGCCGCCGTCGTCTCGGACATCTCCCTGCCTCCTCGTGACCGTGCCGGGACGTCGGTCTCGGGAGGACGGCAGGGCCCCCGGGAACCATCGCCGGCCCACGCCCGGGTCGTACGGGGTATCCACCCCGATTGTCCCACCACGGGGGTCAGCCGGGGGAGGTGTCTTCCGCCTACACGCGTTCCCGCGCCTCCACGCGTTCCCGCGCTTTTCCCGCGTTCCCGCGCTTTTCCCGCGCGCACACGCTTTTCCCGCGCGCACGCGCGGGACCGCCGTGATGTGCTGGAGGTGTGCGCCTCGACCGGAAGGCCCTGTCACCCCCTCTGCGTCCGGCGAATCTGCTGTCGGCCCGGCAGCTCGCGTTCGCCTGGTCCGTGATGGCGGCGATCGCCGTCCTCGCCTGGGTGCTGGTGGTCGACCAGGCCCGTGACATGGGGGTCGAGCCGGGAACCATGGGGATGGACGTCCCGCTGTTCCTGCTGCTCTGGCTGGTCATGATGATCGCCATGATGTTCCCGTCGGTGGCCCCGGTGGCCCTCACCTGGGCGCGGGCCATCGGACGCCGGTCGCCCACGGGAGCCGTGCGGGTGGCGCGTACCGCCCAGTTCGCCGGCGGGTACCTGCTGGTCTGGACGGCCTTCGGCCTGATCGCCTACGGGCTCCTCGCCGGGACCGGGGCCCTGGTGGACGAGCACCCTGGCGCCGGGCGCTGGATCGGCGCCGGGGCCTTCCTGATCGCCGGGCTGTACCAGTTCGGCGCGTGGAAGGACCTCTGCCTGCGGCACTGCCGGAGCCCGATGGGCCAGCTCGCGCGCTACGCGG
Source organism: Streptomyces sp. E-08 (assembly GCF_049913095.1). Classification (NCBI taxonomy): domain Bacteria; kingdom Bacillati; phylum Actinomycetota; class Actinomycetes; order Kitasatosporales; family Streptomycetaceae; genus Streptomyces; species Streptomyces sp. E-08. The sequence goes on from NZ_CP183971.1 coordinate 4,812,720, forward strand.
GCTTCCGGCCACGGGCCCGCGACCTGCGGGTCGGGGCGCACCACGGGGCGTACTGCGTGGGCTGCTGCTGGGGGCTGATGGTCGTCCTCGTCCCGCTGGGCGTCATGAACGTCGTGGCGATGGCCGCGGTGGCCGTGGTGATCTTCGTGGAGAAGCTCTGGCGGCTCGGTCCCGTCTTCTCGCAGGTCGTCGGGGTCGCCTTCCTCGTCCTCGCGGTACTGAGCCTCTTCCAGCCCTGGCTGCTGCCGGGGCTGATCCCGTCGCCGTCGCCCATGACGGAGATGCTCCACCCGTAGGGGGCGCAACGCCCCCGCGCGCCCCCGTCCCCTGACGTGCCCCGTCGTTCCGCACCCCGCCCCGCGCGGTACCTTCGGGCCCCGGGCATCCACGTCCGGGAACGACCGCCCCGCAGAGTGGAGTCAGACGTGAGCGTCAGCGTCCGGACGACGACCGACGGAACCGACCCCTTCGGCACCGCACGGCTGCGGCGGGGTGTGCTCGACGCCTGGGGTGCGAGTCCCGCCCGGTTCCGTGAGGACGCGAACGCCGAGGAGGACCTGGCCCTCGGCGGCTACCGCGACCGCCTCGTCGTGGAGCTGGCCCAGAACGCCGCCGACGCCGCCCACCGCGCCGGCGTCACCGGCCGTCTCCGTCTGACCCTGCACCCGGCGGACCACGAGGGCCCCGCGGTCCTCGCCGCCGCGAACACCGGCGCCCCGCTGGACGCCGCGGGCGCCGAGTCGCTGTCCACGCTCCGCGCGTCCGCCAAGCGCGAGCAGACCCACGGCGCCGTCGGCCGCTTCGGCGTCGGTTTCGCCGCGGTCCTCGCCGTCACCGACGAGCCCGCCGTCCTGGGCCGGCACGGCGGCGTCCGCTGGTCCCTTGCGGAGGCGCGCGAGCTGGCCGCCGAGGCAGCCCGGTACAGCCCGGGCCTCGGCGACGAACTGCGCCGCCGCGACGGGCACGTACCGTTGCTCCGTCTCCCGCTGCCCGCCGAGGGCACGGCCCCCGACGGGTACGACACCGTCGTCGTCCTCCCGCTGCGGGACACCGCCGCCGAGGACCTGGCGGAGCGGCTGCTCACGTCCGTCGACGACGCCCTGCTCCTCACCCTTCCGGGTCTCGCGGAGATCGTCGTGGAGACGGCCGAGGGCGGCGTGCGGACCCTGCGCCGGACCGAGGACGACGGCTACGTCCGCATCGACGACACGGCCACCGGCGGGCACCGCTGGCGGACCGTCACCCACGGCGGCGCGCTCGACGCCGGACTGCTGAAGGACCGTCCGGTCGAGGAGCGGCTCCGCCCGCACTGGTCGGTGACCTGGGCCGTGCCGGTCGACGCCGAAGGGGCCCCGAAGTACCCCCGTACGACCCCCGTCGTGCACGCCCCGACACCCACCGACGAGCCGCTCGGCATCCCCGCCCTGCTCATCGCCTCCCTCCCCCTCGACACGGCCCGGCGGCACCCGGCGCCGGGGCCGCTCACCGACTTCCTGGTGCAGCGGGCGGCCGACGCGTACGCCGAGCTCCTCGCCGACTGGAATCCGGTGACGACGGCGACGCTCGACCTCGTGCCGGGGCCGCTCGGCAAGGGCCCGCTCGACGGGGCGCTGCGCGAGGCGATCCTGGACCGGCTGCCGAGGGTGGCGTTCCTGGCGCCGGCCGCGCCGTCCGAGGAGCTGCCCGCGCTCCGCCCGATCGAGGCGGAGGTCGCGGAGGGCGCGGGCGCGGAGACCGTCGAGGTCCTCGCCGAGGTCTTCCCGACGCTCCTTCCCGCCGGTCTCGAGCGCCGTCCCGAGCTCCGTACCCTCGGCGTCGGCCGGGTCCCCCTGACGGAGGCGGTCGACCGCCTGGCCGGTGTGGACAGGGCCCCGACGTGGTGGTGGCGGCTGTACGACTCCCTGGCCGGCGTCGACCCGGACCGTCTGACGGGCCTGCCGGTGCCGCTCGCGGACCCCGCCGACGGCACCCGGATCCGTACGACGATCGGCCCCCGTCAGGTCCTCCTCCCGCAGGACCGGACGCCCGCCGAGCTGACCCGGCTCGGCCTGAAGGTGGCGCACCCGGAGGCGGCCCATCCGCTCCTGGAGAAGCTGGGCGCCCTCCCGGCCACGCCGCGCGCGGTCCTGACGACCCCGCAGGTGCGGGCGGCGGTCGCGGCGTCGCTGGACGCGGGGGAGATCTGGGACGAGGACGCGGACGCGCTGGACGCGGACGAGCTCGTCGAGACGGTCCTCGCGCTGGTCCGTGACGCGGAGCTCGACCCGGGCGAGGAGCCGTGGCTCGGCGGGCTCGCCCTCCCCGACGAGGACGGCGAGCTGTCCCCGGCGGGCGAACTGGTCCTCCCGGGCTCGGCCTTCGCGGCCGTGATGCGGGACGACGAACTGGCCTTCGTCGACGCGGAGCTGGCCGCCCGCTGGGGCGAGCGGCCGCTGGCCGCGTGCGGCGTCCTGGCGAACTTCGCCCTGGTCCGGGCGACCGACCTGGTCCTCGACCCGGACGAGGTCGAGCCCCGCGAGGGCGACTACCCGGAGCCGGACGACGCGGGGCTGCTCGACGCGGTCGACGTGTGGTGCGAGGACGTCCTGGACCGCCTCCCGCAGACGCCCGTGCCTCCGGTGGCGACGGAGATCGTGGCCGTACGGGACCTGGACCTGGTCGACGACGACGCCTGGCCGCAGGCCCTCGCGCTCCTCGCGCAGCCGCCGCTCAGGGACGCCCTGACCCAGCCCGTACGGATCCTCCTCCCGGACGGCACGACGGAGACCGTCCGTTCCTACACGGCCTGGTGGCTGCGCGACCACCCGGTCCTGGACGGCCGCCGCCCGGCGGGCCTCCGCGCGGAGGGGTCGGACCCGCTCCTCTCCGGCCTGTACGACTCCGCCGACGCGACCGGCTTCGAGGACGAGCAGGTCCTCCGGGCCCTGGGCGTCCGGACCTCGGTCGCGGCCCTCCTCGACGAGCCGGGCGGCGCGGCGGAGCTCCTGACCCGCCTGGCGGACCCGTCGCGGGAGGTGACGGCGGTCCAGCTCCACGCCCTGTACACGGCGCTCGCGGACCTGGACCCGGAGCAGGTGACGCTCCCCGACGAACTGCGCGCGGTCGTGGACGGCACCCTGGTCGTGGTCGACGCGTCGGAGGCCCTGGTGGCGGACGCCCCCGACCTCCTGCCGCTGGCGGGCGACCTGCCCCTCCTGCCGGTCTCCCCGTCCCGCGCGGCCGACCTGGCGGACCTCCTCCAGGTCCGCCGTCTGAGCGAGGCCGTCGAGGCCGAGGTGACGACGGTCGGCGAGGAGCACGAGGTCCCGCCCGCGGTCCACGCCCTCCTGGGCCCCGCGACCCCCTCCTCGTACATCGAGCACGAGGAACTCCACGCCGGCGGCACCGAACTCGACTGGCGCCGCACCCCGGACGGCGCCGTCCACGCCGCCACCCTGGAAGGCGTGGCGGCCGGCCTGGCCTGGGCGTCCGGCCAGTGGCCCCGCCGCTTCGAGGTGGCGGCCCTCCTGGAGGACCCGTCCCGCACGACGGAACTGGCCCGGGACCGCTGGTTCGACTGAGCGCTACGCCTCCGGCGCGGCCGGCGCCAGGCTGATCGCCCGGTGGGCGAGCCAGAGGTCGTGACGGGCCGTCGGCGCGCGGAGCAGGGAGCGCTGCAGGAGCGCTTCGGCGCGGGTCAGCCGTTTGCGGACGGCGGTGGCCGACAGTGCCAGGGCGGCCGCGGTGGCGTCGAGGCGGGCGTCGTGGCGCAGCCACACGGTGAGGGTCCGCGCGAGCTGTGACGCCGGGTCGGCCGTGGTGAGCGGCTGGAGCTGGTTCCGGGCCCACCTGGTGGCGGCGGGCCGGGCCAGGAGGTCGTCGAGACGGCGCGGCGCGACCGTGCCGTGCCGCGCCGAGGGATCGTGCCATGCGGCCGAGTCCCCTGCCCGGCCGCCGGCGTGGGGCGCCTCGGCGGCCCGCAGGGCGAGGGCGAGGGCCGACTGGTCGGCGAGCCGGTCGAGGTCGAGTTCGAGCCTGCGGGCGATGTCCCTGAGCCGTGCGGCCAGGGTGTTGCGGTGGATCCCCAGGTGCTCCGCGGCCCCGGAGGAGTAGGAGAGCCAGGACGCCGCGGTGGCCAGCAGTTCGGTGCCGCCCGGGTCCTGGGGGCGTCGGGCCGTGTGGGCGCGCAGCGGAGCCAGGAAGTACTCGGCCCAGTCGGTGACGTCGGGGCCGATCGCCAGGGCCAGGTCCGGGTGGGCGGCGAAGGCGGCCCGGCGGTCGGTGCGGTGGTGGGCGGCGACCAGGGCGTAGAAGGCCTGGGTGTATCCCGTGGCGGCCTCGGCCAGGGGTACGGCGTCGCTCACGCCCACCCAGGACTCGCCCAGGGCCGCCCCGGCGCCGTCCGGGAAGAGCGGCCCGCCGGAGGCCGGCGCCAGGACGACGAGCAGTCCTTCGTACTTCGCGCAGGGCACGACCCAGGCGTGGGGAGCGAGGGCCCGCAGGCGGCCGATGACCGCGTCGCGCAGGCCGGGGGCGCATTCGACGGCCCAGATGTTGATCGTCTCGGCCAGCGGGGGCCGCAATGTTCCCGAGACCTCGTGCGCGGCCGATGTCTGGCCGTTCACCAGCAGCCCGATCACCGCTTCGCGGGTGAGGCCCTCCGCGGTCTCCAGCCGGTGGCGGAGCCGCTCGGCGTGCTCGGCCTGCCAGCACAGGCTCAGCGTGGACGCGGCGTCCGCGAGCAGCGACGCGAGGCCGGCCGGGCCCGGGCGCGGCGTGACGGCCGCGAGCACGGGGGCCGGTCCGGACGGGAGGGCCAGGGGGTACAGGAGGACGGTGCGGCCGTGCGCGTCGACGGCCATGGACCCGGCCCGTCGCCGGAGGAGCTCGCCCACCCCGCTCCGTACGGCCTCCAGGGCGGCGCCGTCGGTGCCGCCGCCGCCCGGGTGCCGGCCCGAGGACAGGACCGCTCCGGAGGCGTCGACCAGCAGCACGTCCGTACCGCTGCGGGCGGCCAGCCAGTCGAGCACGGCGCGGGAGCCGCCTCTGCGGGCGGCGCGCTGCAGGGCCAGCACGTCGTCGGCCCGGCGCGTCCGTCCCGGTGCGGTGCCCGCCGTGTGCGCCGTCGGCCCGGCGGCGACGCCGAGGGCGCAGGTCCCGTCGTTCACGCTGGTTCCCCTCCACAAGGAGGCCGGGTCCGGCCCGTGTCCCCCGTGACTCTTGCGCGTACCGGGGCAGCGTACCGAGCGGCCCTTCCGGAGATCGCCGGGGTTTTCCGGGCCGTCGTCCCGGGCCCCGCGCGGCCCGCTGTGCGCCGGGGCACCGGAACCGGGCCCTCACTGTGCGGCGGGGCACCGGCCGCCGCGGCGGCCCCTCCTAGGTTCGACACGGCAACTCCCCTTTCCGAGCAAGGAGATGAGACGTCCATGCAGAAGACTGCACTGGCCCGGGCCCTCGCGGTCGCCGTGGCCGCGCCGGCTCTGGCGCTGACGATGTCGACGTCGGCGTCGGCGGCGACCCAGAGCGACACCGTCCACTGGCAGAACGCGGCGACCGGCAGATGCCTCAACTGGGGCAACGACGTCTTCGGCAACTACCGGCTGGACCCGCCGGGAGGCTGCGACACGTCCTACCACGGCTGGTCGCAGTGGAAGGAGGTGTCGGTGGACGGCAAGTACTGGACGTTCCGACCCGACGACATGGTGAACGGCCACCAGGCCAACCTGTGCCTCACGTCCTACAACACCCTCGTCTACCTGGAGACCTGCCAGGACGGCAACTGGTGGCAGCAGTGGGAGGAGATCTGGACGCCGAACGGCTGGAAGCTCCAGCACCGGGGCGCCGACTGGGTGGCCGGCTTCTTTCTCGACAGCGACGGCTCGCGCACGTACACGGAGCCTGGCAACGGAGGCCTGAACCAGGTGTGGCACTGACCGCACCGTCCCGCGCGTCCGGCACGGACGCGTCACGCCGTACGTCCGTCCCAGGAGGACAATCCATGAGCATCAAGACCACGATCGCCAAGGTCGGCGCCGTAGCCGCCGCCGGCGCGGCCCTCGCCGCCGTCGGCTCCGGTTCCGCGTTCGCCGGGGGCAACGGCCAGCAGCTGCGCTTCTACGACACGGCGCAACGGACCTACTCGATCCAGGTCGCCGGATGGAACCAGGCCGGCGAGTACACCACCCACTGCTTCGGCACCCCTGTCCGGGACAACTACCTGGGCGGCTGGTGGTGGAAGGGCGACCTGCACTGGGTCGGCTACCGCAACGGGAACTGCACCGGCGAGGTCACCGTGCCCGAACGGGAGGACTACGTCGAGCCGAACCAGGCCGACGACTGGTGGTTCCTCCACAGCTAGGACCGCGCCGCTCCCGGGGTCCGGTGGCCGTCCGCCGCGCGCCCTCGCGCAGCGGACGGCCACCGGCCGTCTACGCCGGGAACCGCCGGTCCACCCACCGCCAGGCGAACTCCAGGACCGCCGCGCCCGCCGCCGCGACGGCGACCGCCGTCCAGGGCATCGTCACGCCCACCAGCTTCAGGGCGAAGAAGTCCTGGAGCCAGGGGACGGCGAGGACCAGGAGGAAGGCGGCACCCATGGCGGCGACGAGGGTCAGGCGCCACCAGGTGTAGGGGCGGGCGATGATCGCGAGGACCCACAGGGAGACCAGGAAGAGCGTGAGGGTGGCCGCGCTGGTCTCGGCGGCCAGGGCGTCCTCGCCCGTGTAGTGGTGGCGGGCCAGGAGGTACGTGGTGAAGGTGGCCGCGCCCGCGACGACGCCGCCCGGGATGGCGTACCGCATGACCCGCCGTACGAAGTTCGGCTTCGCGCGTTCCTTGTTGGGGGCCAGTGCGAGGAAGAAGGCCGGGATGCCGATCGTGAGGGTGGACAGCAGCGTCAGGTGGCGGGGGAGGAACGGGTACTCGACCTGGGAGCAGACCACCAGGACCGCCAGGAGGACCGAGTAGACCGTCTTCGTGAGGAAGAGGGTGGCCACGCGCGTGATGTTGCCGATCACCCGCCGGCCCTCGGCGACCACCGACGGGAGGGTGGCGAAGCTGTTGTTCAGGAGGACGATCTGGGCGACGGCCCTCGTCGCCTCCGAGCCGGAGCCCATCGAGACGCCGATGTCCGCGTCCTTCAGGGCCAGGACGTCGTTGACGCCGTCGCCGGTCATGGCGACGGTGTGGCCGCGGGACTGGAGCGCCGCCACCATGTCCCGCTTCTGCTGCGGGGTGACCCGGCCGAAGACCGCGTTCTCGTCGAGGACCTTCGCCATCTCCTCCTGGTCGGCGGGGAGCCGGCGGGCGTCGACCGTGTTCTGCGCGCCCGCCATGTTCAGCTTTCCGGCCACCGCTCCCACCGAGACCGCGTTGTCGCCCGAGATGACCTTGGTGGCGACGTTCTGGTCGGCGAAGTACGCGAGGGTGCCGGCGGCGTCGGGGCGCAGGCGCTGTTCGAGGACGACGAGTGCGGTGGGGTGCGCGTCGGCGGTGAGGTCGGGGGAGTCGAGCTCGTGGGCCGTGCGGGCGAGGAGGAGGACCCGCAGGCCCTCCTCGTTGAGGTGGTCGATCTCGGGGAGGACGGGGTCGCCGGCCTTCAGGAGGACGTCCGGGGCGCCCAGGAGCCAGGTCGAGTTCTCGCCGTCGCCCTCGCTGAACGACGCCCCGCTGTACTTGCGCGCCGAGGAGAACGGCAGGCTCTCCGTGCAGCGCCACTCCACCGTCTCCGGGTAGGCCTCGATGATCGCCTGGAGAGAGGCGTTCGGGCGCGGGTCGGACTCGCCCAGGGCGCCGAGGACCTTCCGTACGTAGGTCTCGTCCGCGCCGTTCAGCGTGCGCAGGCCCGTGACGTCCATGCCTCCTTCCGTGAGCGTGCCCGTCTTGTCCAGGCAGACCACGTCGACCCGGGCCAGGCCCTCGATCGCGGGGAGCTCCTGGACGAGGCACTGCTTGCGGCCGAGGCGGATCACACCGATCGCGAAGGCGACGGAGGTGAGGAGGACGAGGCCCTCGGGGATCATCGGGACGATTCCGCCGACCGTGCGGGCGATCGCCTCCTTGAAGTCGTTGTTCTTCACGACGAGCTGGCTGATGACGAGCCCGAGCGCGGTCGGGATCATCATCCACGTCACGTACTTGAGGATCGTGGAGATGCCCGTGCGCAGCTCGGAGTGGACCAGGGTGAAGCGGGACGCCTCTTCGGCGAGCTGGGCGGCGTAGGCCTCGCGGCCGACCTTGGTGGCGGTGAAGGCGCCGCCGCCGGCGACCACGAACGAGCCGGACATCATGCGGTCGCCCGGTTTCTTCACCACCGGGTCGGCCTCGCCGGTGAGGAGTGACTCGTCGATCTCCAGGCTGTCGGCCTCCGCGACCTCGCCGTCCACGACGACCTTGTCGCCCGGGCCCAGCTCGATGAGGTCGCCGAGGACGATGTCGGCGGTGGAGATCTCGGCGGCCGTGCCGTCGCGCCGCACGGTGGGTTTCGCCTCGCCGATGACCGCGAGCCCGTCGAGGGTCTTCTTGGCGCGGAGTTCCTGGACGATGCCGATGCCGGTGTTCGCGACGATCACGAAGCCGAAGAGGCTGTCCTGGATCGGCGCGACGAAGAGCATGATCACCCACAGCACGCCGATGATCGCGTTGAAGCGGGTGAAGACGTTCGCGCGGACGATCTCCGTGGTCGAGCGGGAGCTCCGTACGGGGACGTCGTTGACCTCGCCGCGCGCAACGCGTTCGGCGACCTCGGCGGAGGTCAGTCCGGCGGGGCGGTGCACGACGGGAGGTCCGGTCGTCCCCGTCCGGCCGCCGTCCATGTCGATCTTCGCCCGCTGAGTCATGTTTCCGACGGTACGACCGGATTCGGTCGTTCACCTGCCGAGAAGGGCGAAGATCAGACCGGGGGAGGAGGGGAATCGTCCCCTGGTGCTACGTGCCCGGACGCGCCTCGGGGGCCTGTGGGCCCTGTGCGGCCTCCGCGGCCTGTGCCGCCGCGTGCCGCTTGATCGCCGCGTCCCGCTTCCGTACGTACCAGATGCCGATCAGGCCGAGCCCCGCCCCGGCCAGGCAGGTCCACACCCACCAGGTGAGGTCCCGGTCGTCGAACCAGCCGTAGAAGGGGACCTGGACGAGGAAGAGGACGAACCAGAGGATCGTTCCGCCGGTGATGGTGGCGACGACCGGCCCTTCGAGGGGCTCGGGTGCCTCGTGCTTCGCTGTCCACTTCGCCATGGGGCCCAGTCTAGGTGGCGTGTTTTCGGGTCTACGCGCGGAGATGGACTCCCGCTCGTTCATGTGTTCATACTGAAACGGTTTGCCTCTGGCGGGTTCCACTCGTATGAACCGCCAAAAAGGACTTCTCAGAACCTCCGAAGAGGAACCCCCATGAGCACGACGGCCACCGCCACGGCCACGCCCCCCGAGACCCCCGGAAACCGGGTCTCCGGCATCGACCGCTTCTTCAGGATCTCCGAGCGCGGCTCGACCGTCGCCCGCGAGGTCCGCGGCGGCTTCGCCACCTTCTTCGCGATGGCCTACATCATCGTGCTGAACCCGATCATCCTCGGCAGCGCCAAGGACATGTACGGGCACCAGCTCGACGGCGGCCAGCTCGTCACCGCGACCGTCCTCACGGCGGCGTTCTCGACGCTCCTCATGGGCGTCATCGGCAACGTCCCGATCGCCCTCGCCGCCGGCCTCGGCGTCAACACGGTCGTCGCGCTCCAGCTCGCGCCGAAGATGTCCTGGCCTGACGCGATGGGCATGGTCGTCCTCGCCGGCCTGGTCGTCATGCTGCTCGTCGCCACCGGACTGCGCGAGCGCGTCATGAACGCCGTCCCGGTCGGCCTGCGCAAGGGCATCGCGATCGGCATCGGCCTCTTCATCATGCTGATCGGCCTCGTCGACTCGGGCTTCGTCTCCCGCATCCCCGACGCCGCGCACACCACCGTCCCGCTCCAGCTCGGCGGCGACGGTCACCTCACCGGCTGGCCGGTCCTCGTCTTCATCCTGGGCACGCTCCTCACCCTCGCCCTGATCATCCGCAAGGTGCCGGGCGCGATCCTGATCTCGATCGTCGTCATGACGATCGTCGCCATGGTGATCAACGCGGTCGCGACCGTCCCGTCCTGGGGCCTCACGACCCCGGAGTGGCCCGGCAACCCCGTCGCCTCGCCCGACTTCGGTCTCGTCGGCAAGGTCAGCCTCTTCGGCGGCTTCGACAAGGTCGGCATGCTGACCGGCGTCCTCTTCGTCTTCACCGTGCTGCTGTCCTGCTTCTTCGACGCGATGGGCACGATCCTCGGCGTCGGCGACGAGGCCAAGCTGATGGACAAGGACGGCAACTTCCCCGGCATCAACCGGGTCCTCCTCGTCGACGGCCTCGCCGTCGCCTCCGGCGGTGCGACCTCCTCGTCCGCCACCACCTGTTTCGTGGAGTCCACGGCCGGAGTCGGCGAGGGCGCCCGCACCGGTCTCGCCTCGGTCGTGACCGGCGGTCTGTTCTCGGTGGCGCTGTTCCTCACGCCGCTCGCGACCATGGTGCCGTCGCAGGCGGCGACCCCCGCGCTGCTCGCGGTGGGCTTCCTGATCCTGGCCGGGTCGGTCAAGGAGATCGACTGGAGCGACTACACCATCGCGGTGCCGGCGTTCCTGGCCATGGTGATGATGCCGTTCACGTACTCGATCACGAACGGCATCGGCATCGGCTTCATCGCCTTCACCGTGCTGCGCGCCGCGGCCGGCCGGGGCCGTGAGGTCCCGGTGGCCATGTACGTCGTGTCGGCGGTCTTCGTCTTCTACTACGCGATGCCGGCGCTCGGCCTCACGTGATCGCCGGGTTCGGCCGCGGGGGAACCGCAGGCCGGACCGTAGAACTTCTCCGTCTCGTCGACCGCGGTCTTGAACCGCTCGTCGAAATCCTCGCGAATGAGCGTCCGGGCCACGTAGTCCTGGACGCTCATTCCCCTTTTCGCGGCGTGACTCCTGAGCCGGTCGAGCAGCTCACCGTCGATGCGCAGGCTGAGCACTGTCGATCCCATGCCGTTCAGGGTCGGGGCAGCCGGGGCCCCTTTGCGTCACTTTCCGGATCCGCCTCACTCGTTTGGGTGATACATGGATGCCGAAGCGTGATCTGACGCGCGCCGTGCTGCCGCCTCGTGCGGGGGTTGCGGGTGTGATGCGTGTGACGTCCGCCCGTTCCTGTTGGTATTTAGACAGAGTAATGAGTTAGGCTAACAAACATGCCAGATCTGTCCCACGGCACCGCCGACGACGCCGCGGCCGTGAACGCGCTCCGCTCCTCCGTCATGCGACTGGGCCGACGCCTCAAGCACCAGCGCGTCGACGAGTCGCTGAGCCCGACCGAGATGTCGGTGCTCGGCACCCTGTCGCTCTGCGGCTCCGCCACCCCCGGCGAGCTGGCGCGCAAGGAGCACGTCCAGCCGCCGTCGATGACCCGCATCGTCGCGCTGCTCGAAGCCAAGGGACTGGTCCGGCTGGAGCCGCACCCCGACGACCGCCGGCAGAAGGTCGTCAGCCAGACCGAGCAGGCCGAGGCCATGCTCGAGGAATCCCGCCGCAAGCGGAACGCCTGGCTGGCCTCCCTCGCCGAAGGACTGGACGAGGACGAATGGGCGAAGCTGCGCGCGGCCGCCCCGGTCCTGGAGAAGCTCGCCCACCTGTAACCCATGCGCCAAGGAGGCGACGCACTTTGAGTACGGGACCCGGAGCAGACTCCGCACCCGTCCATAAACCCACCCTCAAGACCCGTGGGCGGGGGGAAACCTTCTCCTCGCTCAGGATCCGGAACTACCGGCTGTTCTTCACCGGAGCCATCGTCTCCAACACCGGTACGTGGATGGCCCGGATCACCCAGGACTGGCTGGTCCTGAGCCTCACCGGCTCGGCCGCCGCCGTCGGCATCACGACGGCCCTGCAGTTCCTGCCGATGCTGCTCTTCGGGCTGTACGGCGGTGTCATCGCCGACCGCTACCCGAAGCGGCGCCTGCTGCTCGTCAGCCAGGCCGCCCTCGGACTGTGCGGGCTCGCGCTCGCCGTCCTCACGCTCTCCGGGTCGATCCAGGTCTGGCACGTGTACCTGATCGCCTTCCTGCTCGGCATGGTCACCGTCGTCGACAACCCCGCGCGCCAGTCCTTCGTGTCCGAGATGGTCGGCCCCGACCAGCTCCGCAACGCCGTCTCCCTGAACTCCGCGAACTTCCAGTCCGCGCGGCTCATCGGGCCCGCCGTCGCCGGTGTCCTCATCGCCGGGATCGGCAGCGGGTGGGCCTTCCTGCTCAACGGGCTCTTCTTCCTCGGACCCATCGTCGGCCTGCTCCTCATGCGTCCCGCCGAGTTCCACCGGGTCGAGCGCGCCCCGCGCGGCAAGGGCCAGCTGCGGGAGGGGCTGCGGTACGTGGCCGGGCGGCCCGATCTGATCTGGCCGATCGTCCTCGTGGGCTTCATCGGGACCTTCGGGTTCAACTTCCCGATCTGGCTCACCGCCTTCTCCGGCGACGTCTTCCACGTCGGCGCCGGCGCGTACGGCTTCCTCAACACCCTCATGGCGGCCGGCTCCCTCGTGGGCGCCCTCGCCGCGGCGCGCCGCGGCTCCACCCGGCTGCGGATGCTGGTGATCGCCGCGGCCGTCTTCGGCGTCCTGGAGATCGCGGCGGCCCTGTCGCCCGCGTTCTGGGTGTTCGCGCTGCTGCTCGTGCCGATCGGCATGATCGGCCTCACGGTGAACATCACCGCGAACTCGGCCGTCCAGATGGCCACCGACCCGGCCATGCGGGGGCGCGTCATGAGCCTCTACATGATGGTCTTCGCGGGCGGCACGCCCATCGGAGCCCCGCTCCTCGGCTGGGTCACCGACACCTACGGCGCGCGCGTCGGCTTCGCCACGGGCGGCGTGATCTCGCTCGCGGCGGCGGTCGTGGTGGGCCTGGTCCTGGCCCGGGTCGGTGGCCTCAAGGTCGCGATGGGCTGGCACCACGGACACCCGAAGGTGCGCTTCGTGGCTCGCGAGCGGCTCGCGACGGCGGCCTGACCGCGGGGGCGGTACGGCGTGCGGGGCGGTCTCCGCACCCCGCACGGGTACGGGGCGAGGAGACCGCCCCGTACCCCCGGCCCCGTACCCCGTAGTGCCCCGTACTCCGTACCCCGTCAGAACCGCCGTTCCAGCACCTGTCCCGGCCAGTCGCCGACCTGGAAGGGTTCGGTGCGGGTGAAGCCCTGGCCCTCGTAGTACGCGATCAGGCGGCCCTCGCTGCCCGCGAAGCAGTCCACCCGGAGGAGCGAGACCCCCTGGCGCCGGGTCTCCGCCTCCGCGTGGGCCAGGAGGGCCGCGCCCACCCCGTGGCCGTGGAAGCGGGCGTCCGTCGCCAGGAGGCGGACGTACACCTCCGGCTCCGCGGCCGGTGCGACGTACTGGCCGGGGTGCGGCGTCAGCGTCATCGTGCCCGCCGGGACGCCGTCGATCTCGACGATCCAGGGGTCGCCCTCGGACATCGTCCGCTCGACCTGCTCCACCGCCTTCGCCCGCCCGGAGAACGACTCCGTGCCCCACTGGGCGGTGATCCCCTTGCCGTTGAGCCACACCACGGCGCTGTCGAGTATCGCGAGTATCGCGGGGAGGTCCTCCGCCGCGCCCTTCCGGATCTTCATGCCGTCGAGGCTACTGGGTGCCAGACTTCTGCCATGAGGCTCTTCGCCGCCGTCGTGCCGTCCCGGGAGTGTCTGGACGAGCTGGGGCAGGTCGTCGACCGGCTGCACCGGCTGCCCGGCGCGGACGGGATCCGCTGGACCTCGCGGCCCGGCTGGCACCTCACCCTCGCCTTCATGGGGGAGGTCGGGGACGAGCTGCTGCCCGAGCTGCGGGCGCGTCTGGAACGGGCCGCGCACCGGACGCCGGCGTTCTCGCTGCGGCTGCACGGGGGCGGGCACTTCGGCCGGCGGGCGCTGTGGGCCGGGGTCGCGGGGGACCTGGAGACGCTGCGGCTCCTCGCGGAGCGGTCGGACGCCGCCGCGCGCCGGGCCGGGGTCCCGATGGAGGAGCACCGCCGCTACCAGGCGCACCTGACCGTCGGCCGGGGGCGGGGGGAGGGGGTGCCGCTCCAGCCGTTCCTGGATGAGCTCGGCGGATTCGAGGGCAGGCGCTGGCACGTGACCGAGCTGGCGCTCGTCCGGTCGAACCTGCCGGTGAGCGGGGTGCGGGGTGAGCAGCCCCGGTACGAGACGGTCGACGCCTGGCCCCTTGAGGGGCGGGAGGGGCGCTCGGGTTAACCTCGTCTGGTGGACCCGAAGACCCGAAACCGGATCATGGCCGGCGTGCTCGTACTGATGTTCGCGATCATCGCGGTGGCCTCGCTGGCCGGCCAGTAGCCCCCTCGTACCCCTCGTACCCCGTATCGCCCGTTGCCCATGCCGTGGGAAGTCCCTTGCTTCGAGTGCGCTCGAAGCAGTTGGCTTGACGTCCATGGAGTACACGCAGCTCGGACGCACCGGACTCAAGGTCAGCCGACTCGTCCTCGGGACGATGAACTTCGGACCGCAGACGGACGAGGCCACCAGCCACGCCATCATGGACACCGCCCTCGACGCGGGGCTCAACTTCTTCGACACCGCCAACGTGTATGGGTGGGGTGAGAACAAGGGGCGGACGGAGTCGATCATCGGCTCCTGGTTCGCCCGGGGCGACGGCCGTCGTGACCGCACGGTCCTCGCCACCAAGGTGTACGGGAACATGGGCCCCGACGGTGAGGCCTGGCCCAACCACGACAAGCTCTCGGCGCTCAACATCCGCCGGGCCGTCGAGGCCAGCCTGAAGCGCCTCGGCACCGACTACATCGACGTGTACCAGTTCCACCACGTCGACCGTGCCACTCCCTTCGAGGAGATCTGGCAGGCCGTCGACGTACTGATCCAGCAGGGCAAGATCCTGTACGCCGGCTCGTCCAACTTCCCCGGCTACAAGATCGCCCAGGCGAACGAGGCCGCCGCCCGGCGCGGCTCGGTCGGGCTCGTCAGCGAGCAGTGCCTCTACAACCTCTTCGAGCGGCGCGCCGAGATGGAGGTGATCCCGGCCGCGCAGGAGTACGGCCTGGGGGTCATCCCCTGGTCGCCGCTGCACGGCGGTCTCCTCGGCGGCGTCCTGAAGAAGGAGGCCGAGGGCAAGCGGCGGACCGAGGGGCGCGCGGCGGCCACGCTCGCCGACCCGGCGGCGCGGGCGAAGCTCCAGGCGTACGAGGATCTGCTCGACAAGCATGGTCTGCTGCCCGGTGAGGCGGCGCTGGCGTGGCTGCTGACGCGGCCCGGTGTCACCGGTCCGATCGTCGGGCCGCGCACCCCGGAGCAGCTGGCGGGGGCGCTGCGCGCGCTGGAGCTGGAACTGAGCGAGGAGGTGCTGGCCGGTCTGGACGAGATCTTCCCCGGGCCGGGGCCGTCCCCGGAGGCCTTCGCCTGGTGACGGGCGGATAGGGCCGGTCACGGTCCGCCCAGCCAGCTGGTGGCGTCCAGGCGGAACGCCGTCTCCGCGGGGACGACGTTCCGCAGGGCCGCCTCCATGTCCCGGACGCGGTCGGCGCCGAGGGCCGTGACCCACTCGGCCCGCAGGTCGTCGAAGATCGCGGCGGAGCGGGCGAGGGCGTCGTATCCGTGCGGGGTGAGGCGGACGAGTTTGCGGCGGGCGTCCTCGGGGTCGTCGGTGCGTTCGGCGTAGCCGACGGCGAGGAGCCGGTCGACGGTCTTGCCGGCGGCCTGCTTGGAGACGCCGAGGCGGCGGCCGATGTCGCTGGCGGTGGCGCCCCGGCCGCCGATGGCCTGCATGGCGAAGCCGAAGGCGGGGCGAAGGTCGGGGTGGCCCTCGTCGGCGAGGCGGGCGTGGAGCCGGTCGATGAGGGTGCGGAAGCCGCCGAAGAGCAGCAGGGGCAGCTCGTATCCGGGGGTGTCGCGCGGGGCCTCTCCGCCTGCCTCCGTGCTGACCCCCTTGCCAGTATCGACAACCTGGTTTACGTTTTCTCCAGCGACATGGTCAACCATGTTGTCCATTCTAGAGCGATGTTCCAAGGGGGAACCAGCCTTGCCCGCAGACATGTCCGCCCGTACCGCCGCCGCCGTCGCCCTCCTCAAGGAGTCCCCGGAGACCCTCGACGGGTTCCTGAAGCTCAGCGCCGTCTTCGAGTCCACCACCCTCGACCCGCACTCCCGCGAGACGGTGATCCTGACCGTCGCCGAGCGCAACCAGTGCCACCTCTGCGTCGACATGCACGAGGCGAAGATGGCCGCCCTCGGCCCGGCCCCCGACACCGAACGCCTCGCCGCCGTCCGGACGTTCACCCTCCGGGTCCTCGCCTCCTCCGGCGCCGTGAGCGACGAGGACCTCGCCGCCTTCGAGAAGGCCGGCTACACCCGGCGCAACGCCCTGGAGGTCGTCCTCGGCATCGGCACGTACACGCTGTCGACCTTCGCGAACCGCCTCACCCGCGCCGCCTGAGCGCGCCGAGCACCACGTACGAACGCCTGCCGGTCAGATCCCGTACGGGCCGCCCAGGCCCCACGCCTGGTGCATCGCACCGGCGAACGCGGCGGCCAGTTTCCGCTCCCCGGCCGGACCGGGGTGCGTGCCGTCGTAGGTGTCGACCCGGAGGTCGTACGACTCCGGGACCGACGCGAGCAGCAGCGGCGAGGCGGCCGTGTCCAGGTCCGCGACCGCCTTCGCCAGGAGCTCGTTGAAGCGGGCGCACTCGGCGGCGAACGCGGCGTCGTACCCGGCCCGGACGTTCGGGATGACCGGCAGGAGGACGGCCCGGACGCGGGGGTTCGCGGCCCGGGCCGCCGCCACGAACGCCCGGACGTTCTCCTCCGTCTGGTCGCTGTTCGTGTAGAAGCCCAGGTCGATCAGGCCGAGCGAGACCAGCAGGACGTCCGCGCCCGTGGCCGCCACCGTCTCGCCGATCACCGGCGCCATGTGCAGCCAGCCCTCGCCCCACCCGGCCAGATGACGCCGGGCGGCGGCGGGGAACGCGGGGTCGGGGTACGCCTCGGAGGCCGGCGCGTCGGCGGCGGGGTCATACAGGCCGGAGCGCGGGCCGACGATCTCGTACCCGCCGGGGAGCGTCGCCTCCAGGTGCTCCCACATGCGGTAACGCCAGGTCCAGTCGCCGGCGCGTCCGATGGTCATGCTGTCGCCGACGAACAGAAAACGCATGGTCACATCATCGCGGACGGCGTCCCGGACCGGCGACGTGATCCGGGACACGGGGCCGCGTCAGCGGTCCAGGAACGCGCCCACCGTCGCCGCGACCCACTCCGCGTCGTCGTGCCACGGGAAGTGCCCCGCCCCCGCCAGGACCGCGAACTCGGCCTTCGGGAAGAGACCCGCGTACGCGGTGGCCGTCGGCACCGGCGTGTTCGCGTCACCCTCCCCGGCCACGACGAGCACCGGACGGCCGAACTCCGCGAACACCGCGCGCGTGGCCTCCGGTTCGAAGGCGCCCTCGCTCGCGTAGACCCCGGCGGCCTCCCCGTTCCGCTGGAGCACCATCGCCGCGTTCCGCTCCCGCGCGGCCTCGTCCCAGGTCCCGTGGAAGAACGGCGCGACCGCCTTGAACGTCTCCGCCGTCCCCCGGCCCGCCGTCAGGTCCTCCAGAGCCACGTACGCCTCCGCGAACCACGGCTCCCCGGTCCGCAGCCGCGCCGCCGCGAGCCGCTCCTCCCCGGCCGTCTCCAGGCCCACGGCCGCCGTGCCCGGCGTGAGCAGCACCAGCCGGGTCACCCGCTCCGGATGGCGGGCCGTGTACAGCGCGGCCAGGTTCGCGCCCGCCGAGTGCCCGAGGAGGTCGATCGTGTCCAGGCCGAGGTGCGCGCGGAGCGCGTCCACGTCCTCCACGAGCCGGTCGCAGCGGTACGAGGCCGGGTCCTCCGGCTCCGCCGAGGCGCCCGTGCCCCGCAGGTCCAGCCGGATCAGGGTGCGGTGCGCGTCGAGCCCGCCGAGGTCACCGAGGTAGACGGAGTCCTGCATGGGGCCGCCGGGCAGACAGATCAGCGGATCGCCGGAACCGGACGCGTGGTACGCGAGCAGGGTGCCGTCGGGAGCGGAGAAGGTAGGCATGGGCGCGACCATGACAGCGCCTTCCGCGCAGGTCAAGCCGGTTTCCCCGGGGCCGTGGCACGCTTGATCCCATGCGATCTGCTCTGTGCGCCCTCGGCGCGGCCGCCGCCCTGGTGTTGCTCCCGGCCGCCCACGCCCGTGCCGAAGGGCAGGAACCCGACCGGGACTTCACGATCGAGGACTCCCGGATCACCGAGTCCAGCGGCCTCGCCGCGAGCCGGGCCCACCCGGGGATCTACTGGACGCACAACGACCAGGACGCGCCCCTGATCTACGGCATCGACTCCCGTACGGGAAAGACCGTCGCGACCCTGACCATGGCCGGCGTCGGCACCCCCCGCGACATGGAGGCGATCGCCGTCGGCCCGGACGGCGACCTCTACGTCGGCGACATCGGCGACAACCTCGACGGCTCCTGGGACCACGTCTGGATCTACCGCTTCCCCGAGCCGGAGATCCTGAAGGACCAGACCGTGCGGGCGAAGCAGTACGTCGTGAAGTACGCCGACGGGGCCCGCAACGCCGAGGCCCTGATGGTCCATCCGAAGACCGGCCGGGTGTACATCGCGAGCAAGAACGAGGACGGCGGCGGCCTGTACGCGGGCCCCGAGCGGCTCTCCTCGTCCGGCACGAACGTCTTCCGGCGCGTCGACGAGGTGCCGTGGGTGACCGACGGCGCCTTCTCGCCGGACGGCGACCGGCTCGTCCTGCGCGGCTACTTCAGCGCCAAGGAGTACGCCTGGAAGGACGGCCGCCTCGGCGACGGGGGCACGGCCGTCGGCGCCCCGTTCCAGGGCCAGGCGGAGTCGGTGACGTACACGCGGGACGGCTCGGCCTTCATGTTCGGCTCGGAGGGGAGGAACAGCCGGGTGGTGCGGGTGGACCGCACCACCGGGACGCCCTCGGGGAAGCCGACGGACACGCCGGGCGGGGCGCCGAAGTCCCCTTCGGCGCCCGCCGCCGAGGGCGACAAGGGCAACGTCACCGTCGGCTTCCTCGTCCTCGCCGGCGCGACCGTCCTGGTGGTCGGCGTCAAGCGCCTGCTGCGGAAGGGCTGAACCCGGGGCGGTGGGTCAGCAGGGGCTCAGGTAGTACACCCAGCCCCAGGGAGCGTGCCGGTCCTCGCTGTACCCACCCGGTGAGGTCCAGCCGAGGTTGGCGTTGATGTCGTAGAACCTGGCGTACAGGGTCGAGCGCTGGTTGTTGATCCACGACCCGGTCCCGCCCCAGCCGATGGGGTTCAGGGTGTTGCAGTCGAAGAGGTTCATCTGGTCGCCCGTGAAGTTCTCGTACTTGTACGCGCACACGTAGGTGTAGGGGCAGCCGCCCGCCGCGACGCCCGCGTCCGCCGCGCCGAGGTCGCGGGCCTTCTGCTCGCCGGGAAGCGTGAGCAGCAGCTCGCCGCCGGTCAGGGCGATCTTGTTGGCGCCGATCTGGGTGCCGTGGTTCTTGGCCAGGTAGCCGTCGACCCGGTTCTGCAGGCTCTTCGCCTGTGCGTCGTTCAGTCCGGCGCTCCGGGCCTGCGCCGCGAACTCGCCGCCGGCCGTGGCCGCTCCGGCCGCGCTCGGTGCGGCCACGAGGGCCAGGAGCGTCATCATGAGGGCGATGAGGGCCTTCGCCCACCCGCGCGTCCGTAAGGTCTCCACTGGGTCACCTCTGCTTCTCGTCCCGGCGCGGTGCCGGGTCGGGTCACCACTGTGCGGCGCGGGCGTCGGTCTCGTCTTTGGCGCCGGGCGCACACTCGCGTCGCAGTGGGCGCAAAAGGCCGCTGTTTTCAAGCGAGTTGACCGACATCGCACTGTCCTTCCGCCTCAACCGCACCTCACGATGGGCGTGTACACGTCACTGGGGGGTGAGGGTGGAAACATCGATCTCCACCACGAGCGTCAGCGCCCGCGACGGCTTCGCATGGTGGTCCGGGATGATCGGCGACATGGTCATGCCGGTGTCGATCACCAGCCCGTACGCCGACCGCTTCCAGGGCACCGCCACCGGGATCCCCCTGGGCGACACGGACCTCGCCGCCTTCACCTTCTCCCCGATGTCCGCCCGACGGGACGCCGCCCACATCCGCCACGGGGACCCGGAGCAGTACTTCCTCTTCCTCGTCCACGGCAGCCCCATCGGCATCGAACAGCGCCGCAACAACTCCTTCCTCACGGCGGGAGACATGGCCCTCTTCGACTCCTCGCACCCCCTGGACTGCGAGTTCCACGACGAGGGGCGGCTGTCGCGGGTCAGCCTGCTGCGCCTGCCCCGGGCCGGCCTGCCGCTGCCCCAGGACCGCGCGGACCGGCTGCTCGGCACCGCGCTCCCCGCCCGCACCGGCTCGGGTGCGCTGCTCGCCTCGTACCTGAACGGTCTGCGCACCCAGGCCGACCGGTGCGATCCCGCCGAGCTCCGCCGCCTGGGCGGCATCGCCCTCGACCTCTCCGCGGCCTTCCTGGCCGCCGCGAGCGACAGCCCCGTGCCCCTGCCCGCGGAGACGCGGCAGCAGGTCCTGCGCGCCCGCATCCGCGCCTTCGTCGACCACAACCTCGCCGACCCCGCGCTGAGTCCGGGCGCCGTCGCGGCCCGGCACCACATCTCCGTACGCCTGCTCCACCTGCTCTTCCGTGAGGAGCCGGAGACCCTCGGCGCCTCGATCCGCAGGCTCCGGCTCGAACGCAGCCGCGCGGACCTCGCCGACCCGCGCCTCGGCCACCGCTCGATCGGCGAGATCGCCGCCCGGTGGGGCTTCCGGCACCAGGCGGACTTCAGCAGGGCCTTCCGCCGGGCCTACGGGATGGCGCCGAGCGACTTCCGGCGCGCGGCCCGCTGACGCCGGGGCACGGGCGGGCGGAAGGGGGCGGCGCCGGGAGGGATTCGAGGGGGCGGTGGCGGGGCGCATGCCGAAGGCCCGGCTCCGGATGCGTCCGGTGCCGGGCCCTCCGTACGACCGCAGGGGTCAGAGCTTCTCGATGACGTAGTCGATGCAGGCCGTCAGGGCCCGCACGTCCGCCGGGTCGATCGCCGGGAACATCGCGATCCGCAGCTGGTTGCGGCCCAGCTTGCGGTACGGCTCGGTGTCCACGATCCCGTTGGCGCGCAGCACCTTCGCGACCGCCGCCGCGTCGACCTCGTCCGCGAAGTCGATCGTGCCGATGACCTGCGAGCGCTTCGCCGCGTCCGTCACGAACGGCGAGGCGTACTTGGACTCCTCGGCCCAGCCGTACAGCGCGTCCGAGGACTCCTTCGTCCGGGCCACGGCCCAGTCGAGGCCACCCTGGCCGTTGATCCACTTCAGCTGCTCGTTGAGCAGGAAGAGGGTCGAGAGCGCCGGGGTGTTGTACGTCTGGTTCTTCAGCGAGTTGTCGATCGCCGTCGGCAGCGAGAAGAACTCCGGGATGTGACGGCCGGACGCGTGGATCCGCTGCGCCCGCTCCAGGGCGGCCGGGGAGAAGGCCGCGAGCCACAGGCCGCCCTCGGCGGCGAAGGACTTCTGCGGGGCGAAGTAGTAGACGTCCGTCTCGGCGATGTCGACCGGGAGGCCGCCCGCGCCGGAGGTCGCGTCCACCAGGACGAGCGCGCCCTCGTCGACGCCCGCGACCCGCTTCAGCGGGGCGGCGACACCGGTGGAGGTCTCGTTGTGGGTGTACGCGTAGACGTCGACGCCCGCCTCGGCCACCGGCTCCGGGTGGGTGCCCGGGTCGGAGGAGATCACGGTCGGCTCGGCAAGCCAGGGAGCCAGCTTGGCGGCCTTCGCGAACTTGGAGGAGAACTCGCCGAAGGTGAGGTGCTGCGACTTGTTCTCGATGAGACCGTGGGTCGCGACGTCCCAGAAGGCGGTCGAGCCGCCGTTGCCCAGGATCACCTCGTAGCCCTCGGGCAGCGAGAAGAGGTCGGAGATGCCGGTACGTACCTCGCCGACCAGGTTCTTGACCGGAGCCTGGCGGTGGGACGTGCCGAGGAGGGAGGTGCCGGTGGCGGCCAGGGCGTCCAGCGCCTCCGTACGCACCTTGGAGGGGCCCGCGCCGAAACGGCCGTCGGCGGGCTTGATGTCAGCGGGAATCTGGATCTCAGCCACGAGGCGGAGAGTATCGGGTCGGGGCGGCGCCGGTCGCCGGATGTCCGCCCGATGAGACGAGGACTGAGACATCCTGGGCTTGTGGGAAGACACGAGGAAGACCCGTCCGGACTGGCCTCCGACCTGCGCGCCGCCGTCGCCGGAGACGTCGACTTCTCCGTCACCGCGAGGGCTCTGGCGACGATGGACGCCTCCAACTACCGCCGCGTTCCTGCCGGTACGGTCGCGCCGCGCGACGCCGCCGACGTCGCGGCCGTCCTGGAGGTGTGCCGGACGCACGGCACCACCCCGGTCGTCGCGCGCGGCGCCGGGACCTCGATCGGAGGCCAGGCGACCGGCACCGGCGTCGTGCTCGACCTCACACGGCACATGGGCGGGATCGTCTCCCTGGACCCCGGGGCACGCACGGCCGTCGTCCGGCCCGGGCTCGTCCTCGACCGGCTGCGGGAGGCGGCCCGCCCGCACGGACTGACCTTCGGACCCGACCCGTCCACGCACAGCCGCTGCACCCTCGGCGGCATGATCGGCAACAACGCGTGCGGGGCGCACTCCGTCGCCTGGGGGACCACGGCGGACAACGTGCGCTCGCTGGAAGTGGTGACGTACGGGGGCGCGGCGTTGACGCTGGGGCGGGGAGGGCGGGGCGCCCCCGCCGGACTCCTCGACCTCGTCGACCGGAACCTCGCCCTCCTGCGCACCGGCTACCCGGCCGGCCTGCCGCGCCGCATCTCCGGCTACGCCCTCGACGCGCTGCTCCCCGAGCGGGGCGCGGACGTGGTCCGCTCCTTCTGCGGCAGCGAGGGCACGCTCGGGGTGGTGACCGAGGCGACCGTGGCCCTCGTCCCGCTGCCCGCCGAGCCGGTCCTCGTGGTCCTCGGGTACGCGGACGAGAGCGCGGCGGCGGAGGCGGCGGCGGGGCTCCTTCCGTACGGGCCGCTGACCGTGGAGGGGATGGCGGCCGATCTCGTACGGGGCGCCACGGGGCTTCCTCGCGGTGGGGCGTGGCTGTTCTGCGAGGTCGACGGAGCGGGGGCGGCCTCTCGTCTGGTCCGGGCGGCGGACGCACTCGACGCGGCCGTGGTGCGGGACGCGGCCGGGCAGCGGGCGCTGTGGCGGATCCGGGAGGACGCGGCGGGGACGGCGACGCGGATGCCCGGGGGCGGGGAGGCGTGGCCGGGGTGGGAGGACTGCGCGGTGCCGCCGGCTCGCCTCGGCGCGTACCTCCGTGAATTCCGCTCGCTCCTCGCGGACTTCGGCCTCCGGGGAGTCCCGTACGGGCACTTCGGGGACGGCTGCGTGCACGTGCGGATCGACTTCGACCTGTGGACGGGCAAGGGCGTACGGGACTTCCGCCGCTTCTCGGAGGCGGTCGCCGACCTCGTGGTCGCCCACGGCGGCTCGCTCTCCGGGGAGCACGGCGACGGACAGGCGAGGGCCGAGCTGCTGCCCCGGATGTACGGGGACGAGCTGGTCGGGCTCTTCGGCGCGGTCAAGGACGTGTGGGACCCGGACGGGGGACTGAACCCGGGGATGCTGGTACGGCCGAAGCCGCTGGACTCGGGTCTGCGCTTCGAGGGGCTGCTGCCGGTGGTGGAGGTCGGGGGCGGTGCCGGGGTGGGCGGGGTGGGAAGGGCCGCCGCGCGGTGCGTCGGCGTGGCGAAGTGCCGGGTGGACGGCCCGAGCGTGGGTCCGGGCGTGATGTGCCCCTCGTACCGGGCGACGGGGGAGGAGAAGCACTCCACCCGGGGCCGGGCACGGCTCCTCCACGAGATGGCGCTCGGCGAGGTGATCACCGACGGCTGGCGCTCGGAGGAGGTCCGGGACGCGCTCGACCTCTGCCTGTCCTGCAAGGGCTGCCGCAGCGACTGCCCGGTGGGCGTCGACATGGCGGCGCACAAGGCGGAGTTCCTGGACCGGCACTACGCGCGACGGCCCTTCGCCCGACCCCGCTCGCACTGGACCATGGGCCGGCTCCCGGGGTGGCTGGCGCGGTTCGGGCGGGGACTGAACGCGGCGATGGCGCTGCCGTTCGCGGCGCGGCTCGCGGGGGTGACGCCGGAACGGACGATGCCGAGGGTGGCGGAACGGTCCTTCGTGTCCTGGTTCGCCGAACGCGCCTCGAACCGCCCGCCGGCGCTCACCCTGTGGCCCGACACCTTCACGAACCACCTGGCACCGGAGGTGGGCGAGGCGGCCGTCCGCGTCCTGGAGGACGCGAAGCTGGGCGTGGAGCTGCCGCCGGGACGGGTCTGCTGCGGGCTGACGTACGTGTCGACGGGGCAACTGGGGGCGGCGCGGAAGGTGATGCTGCGGACGCTCGACGTGTGGGGGGCGGGGGAGGGCGAGGGGGCACGACTGCCTCTGGTGGTGCTGGAACCCTCGTGCGCGGCGACCCTCAGGACCGACCTGCCGGAACTGCTGCCGGACGACCCCCGGGCCGCGCGCCTGGCGTCATCGGTGCTCACCTTCGCGGAGGCCCTGGAGACGCTGGCCCCCGACTGGACCCCGCCGCGCCTGGACCGGCCGGTCACCGGCCAGACCCACTGCCACCAGCACGCCGTCCTGGGCGACGCGGCGGACCGCCGCCTGAGGGAGCGGGCCGGCCTGACGGGCGAGCTGGCGGGCGGCTGCTGCGGCCTGGCGGGCAACTTCGGCTTCGAACCGGGGCATTACGAGGTGTCGGTCGCGTGCGCGGAGGACCAGCTGCTTCCGGCGCTCCGGGGGGCGAAGCACCCGACGGTCCTGGCGGACGGCTTCTCGTGCCGGACCCAGATCGCGGACCTGACGGAACACCGGGGCCGCCACCTGGCGGAACTGCTCGCGGAGGGGCTGGACGAGGGGCGGTAGGGCGGCGGCCACGCCCGTCAGGCCAGTGCGGTCACGGGGTCGGGGTGGTGGGCGGCGACGTCGTGGGCGGCCTGGACGAAGGCGGCGACGGCCGCGGAGCGCGAGGTCTCCGGCCACGCGACCACGACCTCGCTGGGGCTGAGGCCGGTGACCGGCCGGTAGGCGATGTCCGGGCGCCGGTGCAGCTCGGTGGTGGAGCGTGACAGGAACGCCACCGCCTGCCCCAGCGCGACCACCTCCAGGAGTTGCTCGACGCCGGCCACGAGCGGCCCCTCAGGAGCGTCGGCCGGCGCGGAGCCCGTGTGGCCGTCGCCCGCTTCCGCTCCGTCGCATCCCGTGTAGTAGGCGGTGGCGGAGGGCGCGGCCCCCTTCCAGCGCGGGATCGGTTCGCCCTTGAGGTCGCTCAGGCGCAGTCGCCGGCGTGTGGCCAGGCGGTGTGCGGCGGGGAGGACGGCCAGTCGCGGCTCGACCACGAGCGTCTGGGAATCCAGCCCCCGCCCGTCGAACGGGCTGCGCAGCAGCGCCACATCGGCACGGCCGTCCCGCAGCATGGCGATCGGCTCTCCGCTGCCGCCGACGACGACTTCGGGCGGCGGCAGATGCGCTCCCGTTTCCCGGTAGGCGGCGAGGATCTCCCGCAGCAGCCCGGCATCGCCTCCCGGTTTGACCGCCACGACGAGCCGGGGTGCCGGCTGACCGGCCCGCCGTGCGCGCCGGGCCGCCGCGTGCACCGCGTCGACCGCGATCCGGGCCTGGTCGAGCAGCACCTGACCGGCGTCGGTCAGCCTCACCTGCCGGGTGGTGCGCTCCAGCAGGCGTACTCCGAGCCGGGACTCCATCTGGGCGATCGCCTTCGACAGCGGGGGCTGCGCCATCCCCAGGCGTTGCGCGGCCCGGCTGAAGTTCAGCTCCTCGGCGACCGCGATGAAGTACCGCAGCTCCCGCACCTCCAGCTCATTCATACCTGTGGACTATAGATCCAGAGTCATCCGGTCTTTCCCTGCCGCCCGTCGGCGAGGGGAGGCTGGGTGCCATGACGACTTCGCAGAAGACCGCTCTGATCACCGGCGCGAACAAGGGCATCGGCAAGGAAACGGCGCGCAGGCTCGCGGCCCTCGGCATCACCGTGCTGATCGGCGCCCGCAACGCCGAGCGGGGCGGGGCGGCGGCCGAGGAGCTCCGCGCCGACGGCGCCGACGTGCGGTTCGTACCGCTGGACGTCACCGACGAGACCTCGGTCCGGGCCGCCGCCCGGCACGTCGACGCCACGTTCGGCCGCCTCGACATCCTCGTCAACAACGCCGCGATCGCCGCCGCACCGCAGAAGCCGAGCGAAGCCCCGGCCGAGACCGTCCGGCAGGTCTACGAGACCAACGTGTTCGGCGTCGTCGCGGTGACCCACGCCATGCTGCCCCTGCTCCGCCGCTCCGCCGCCGCGCGCATCGTCAACATGTCCAGCGAACTCGGCTCCCTGACCCACCTGGCCGACCCGGGCAGCCCCTGGTCCGCCTCCTACTCGATCCTCCTCCCCTACTGCTCCTCGAAGAGCGCGCTGAACGCGATCACCGTGCTCTACGCCAATGAACTGCGCGCCGAAGGGATCCTGGTCAACGCGGTGAGCCCCGGCTACTGCGCGACCGACCTCAACCGCCACAGCGGAATGCGCACGGCGGAGCAGGGCGCGGCCGTGGCGGTCGACCTGGCGACGGCGGGCGAGGACGGCCCGACGGGCGCCTTCCTGACCGAGGACGGGCCGATTCCGTGGTGAGACCCCGGACACCGCCCGGCGCCCCCGCGTGGACCCGTCCCCCTACTCCGCCTCCCTCGCGATCTCCCGTGCCATCGCGACCAGTTCCTCCGTCGCCGGGTGCGGGAAGGCGTCGCGCCAGGCCATGACCAGGGGGAGTGCCGGTGCGTCGGGGAGGGGGCGGTAGGTCACGCCCGGGTGCGGGTGGAGCGCGGCCGTGGAGGCGGACGAGACGCCGATGCCTCGGCCTGCGGCGATCGCCGTCAGCCAGTCGTCGGTGTTGGCGACCGTGAGGGTGGCCGCCGGGCGGGCACCGGCCGGCCAGAGCGCGAGGGTGGTCGTGCCGGAGACGGTGTTCAGGACGACCGTCTCCGCGGCGAGGTCGCCGAGCGTCAGCTGCGGGTGGTCCGCGAGCGGGTGGTCGGCGGGCAGGGCGGCCACCCGGTGTTCGGTGGCGAGTTCCTCCGTGACCAGGCCGGGCGCGTCGACCGGGCCCCTGAGCAGCGCGGCGTCGACCTCGCCGCGGGCGAGGCCGGCGGTGCGGTCGTCGATGCGGAGGAGTTCGAGCGGGGTCTCGGGGTGGGCGCGCTGCCAGCGCCGGAGCAGGGGGGTGGTGTACGGGCCGAAGGCCGACCAGGCGTGTCCGAGGCGCAGGGGGCGGTGGCGCAGCCTGGCCGGGTCGACGGCGGCGTCGAAGGCGGCGAGGGCGGCGGCGGCCCGGTCCTGGAAGGCGCGGCCTTCGCCGGTGAGCGCGAGGTGGTGGGTGGAGCGGTCGACGAGCCGGGCGCCGAGGTGGTGTTCCAGGGCGGCGAGCGTGCGGGAGACGGCGGGCTGGGTGAGGTGGAGCCGGGCGGCCGCCCTGGTGAGGCTGGCTTCTTCGGCGATGGCGAGGAAGCAGCGGAGGTGGCGCAGCTCGATGCTCATGCGTCTGGAGCATAACCGCAGCGCAATCGGCATTTCCGGTGCCGCGCGGGGGCTCGTAGCGTGGGAGGGGAAACCGGGCTGCGGTCCGGACGGGGGGTGCATTATTCTGGACTGGGGGTCCAATTCAATGAACTTGTGTGCGTGAAGGAGCCTTCGGTGGACAGTCCGGTCAAGGAGATGGCCCCGGCCGCCGCGCCCACGGCGGCCGCGTCGCCCACGGCCTCCGCGCTCACCGCCTCCGCGCCCGCGGCCTCCGCGGTGGGGCCGGGGGCGGCCCGGGCCGTGGCCGCTCATCGGCTCGGGCCCGTCGCGCTCGTCGTCACCGGCGGGCTGTCCGTGCAGTTCGGCTCCGCCGTCGCCGTGCTCCTGATGCCCCGCGCGGGCGCGCTCGGGGTCGTCACCCTGCGGCTCGTGCTCGCCGCCGCGGTCCTGCTGATCGTCTGCCGGCCGAAGGTCCGGGGGTACGGCCGGGCGGACTGGGGGACGATCGTCGCGTTCGGCGCGGCCATGGCCGGCATGAACATCCTCTTCTACCAGGCGGCCGACCGGATTCCGCTGGGTGCGGCCGTGACCCTGGAGGTCCTCGGTCCGCTGATCCTCTCGGTGGTCGCCTCGCGCCGGCTGATGAACCTCCTCTGGGCCGGGCTCGCGCTCGGTGGCGTCGTACTCCTCGGGGGCGGCGGCTTCGACCGCCTGGATCCGCTCGGTGCGGCCTTCGCGCTGGCGGCGGGTGCGATGTGGGCGGCGTACATCGTCTTCAGCGCCCGTACCGGCCGCCGCTTCCCGCAGGCCGACGGGCTCGCGCTCGCGATGGCCTTCGGTGCCGTCCTCAGCCTGCCGCTCGGCATCGCCGAGGCGGGCGACAAGCTGCTCGTGCCGTCGACGATCGGCCTGGGCCTCGCGGTCGCGCTGATGTCCTCGGTCCTCCCGTACACCCTGGAGCTCCTGGCCCTGCGCCGTCTGCCCGCGCCGACCTTCGCGATCCTGATGAGCCTGGAGCCTGCCATCGCGGCGGCGGCCGGCTTCCTCGTCCTCAGCCAGGCGCTGTCCGGCACGGACGCCCTCGCGATCGCCCTGGTCATCGGGGCGAGCATGGGAGCGGTCCGCACCCAGTCCCGGAGGGCCCGGGCGGAGGCCCTCTGAAGGACCCGCCCGGCTCGGGGGTGCCTATGCTCCGCGCATGATCGCCGAACTGCAGTGCGTCGTCCTCGACTGTTCCGCACCCCGTGAGCTGGCCGTGTTCTACCGGGCGGTGCTCGGCGGGGACGTCGACCGGCCGGATCCCCGCTGGTCCCTCGGCGACGGCTGGTCCACCCTGCACGCCCCCGGCGGGCTCGTCCTCTGCTTCCAGGGTGTCGCCGACCACCGCCCGCCGACCTGGCCGGGACCGGAGCGCCCCCAGCAGTTCCACCTCGACTTCGGGGTCGCGGACCTGGACGCGGCCCAGGAGCAGGTGCTCGCGCACGGCGCGAGGCTGCTCGACGACGGGGCGGGCACGCGGAGCTGGCGGGTGTACGCGGATCCCGCGGGGCACCCGTTCTGCCTGGTCAGGCACTGACCCGATTCGTTCGATCGTTGGCCGCCGGGCTGTTGAGGGGGTCGCGGGGCGGTGCGGATCATGGAGGGGTTCTCAGTCGTACGAAGAGGGGGAGCCGACCATGGCCCTGGAGATGCGAGACCGGTGCGAGCGCTGCGGCACGGCGGCCCTGACGGCGGACGGGCCCGCGCGGATCTGCACGTACGAGTGCACCTTCTGCGTGCCCTGTGCCGACGCCATGGATGACGTCTGCCCCAACTGCGGCGGCGAACTCGTCCCCCGCCCCCGCAGGGCCTAGCGGCCCGGCCACGAGCTGTCATCGCCGCTGGTCGGCCGGGGGGTTCTCCCGGTCGTCCATCAGCGTCGCTGATGATAGTTGATACCTTCGCGAAGGTTTTTATTTCATGGGTGCATGACCGCATCCACCAGCTCCACTCCGGAGCCGGCGACACTGCCGGCTCGTCCCGGGGCCTACCCGGACGGCAGGACCCCCCTCGCTGACGCCGTGCTCGCAGTCGCCCGACGTGACATCGCCACGTTCCACGCGCTGCCGCTCTCGCACGGCCGGTCTATCCGCGACTCCCACATGCGGGAGACCTACGAGGCGCTCTTCGGCGTCGCGCAGCTCGCGGCCGACGTGTCCTACAGCGGCACGATGCTCGACTCCTTCTTCCGTCCCCGGGGCCCGCTCCGCGACGCCCAGCGCCTCGCGGCCCGCAGCTTCGGCGCCGACGCCACCTTCTTCCTCTCCGCCGGCACCAGCACCGCCAACCGGGTCGCCCTGACCGCGCTGACCCAGCCCGGCTCCCGCGTCCTCGCGGACCGCTCCTGCCACCAGTCGGTGCACTTCGCCCTCAACTCGCTCGGCGTCCAGGTCGCGTACGCCCCCATGCAGCGCTGCTGCGACGGCTGCCCCCGGACGTACGCGGACCTGCCCCGGCTCCTGGAGATGTTCCGCGCCGCCGCCGTCGAGGGCCGGCCCTTCGACACGGTCGTCCTCTCCGCCGTCTCCTACGACGGCGTCCGGTACGACCTGCCGACCGTCCTCGCCGAACTCGCCGCCGTCCACCCCGGCGTCTCCGTCCTGGTCGACGAGGCCTGGGGCGCCGCGCACCGCTTCCACCCCCGGCTGCGCCCGCTCACCGCGCTGCACGCCGTCGAGACGCTGCGCGCCGCCGACCCCCGCCTCGCCATGAACGTCGCCGTCACCCACTCCGCGCACAAGTCGATGTCCGCGCTACGCCAGGGCTCGTACCTCCATCTCATCGGCGACGGGGAGGCCCAGGAGCGCACCGCCCAGGCCCTCTTCCAGCACCACACCACCTCGCCCAGCTGGCCGGTGCTCGCCAGCCTGGACCTGGCCCGGCTCCAGGCCGAGACCGAGGGCGAGGCGCTCCTCGGCCGCTCCCTCGGGCTCGCCCGCACCCTGCGCGTCGAGCTCGCCACCGACCCGCGCCTGTCCTCGTACCGCCCGCTCGGGCCCGACGGCCACCTCACCGACGGCGCCCAGCTCGTCAGCGACGACCCCACCCGGGTCCTCGTCGACATCAGCGCCCTCGGCATCACGGCGGCGGACTTCCGGCGGATGCTCTTCGACGAGTACGCGCTGTACGTCGCCCGCGAGAGCGGCGACGCCGTCCTCTTCCACGTCCACATCGGTGTGGACGAGGCGACCCTGCTGCGGCTGCTCGACGCCCTGCGCACCATCCAGCGCACCTACCGGAGCGCCTCCGCGGCCCTCGCCACGGGCACCTCCGAGCACTTCATCATCGCCTACCCGCCCGGCATCCCCATCACCGTGCCCGGCGAGAAGCTCTGCGAGCGGACGCTCAGTCAGATCGACACCCTGCGCTCCAGCGGCTGCGAGATCTACACGCTGCGGAACCCGACCGTCTCCCCGCGCGAGCTCGCCGTCCAGGCCGCCGCCACCGGCTCCGTCCCGGCCACCGCCGACCACCTGACCGTCGAGACCCGTACGAGCCCGGCCCGTACGACCGAGCAGCTCGCCGGTGTCGCCGCCGCCGTCTCGGCCGCCGGGACCACCGCCGCCACCGTCACGGCCGTCGCCGCCACCGCCACCGCCTCGGCCACCGCCGTCGCCACCAGCTGATCCGCCCGCCCGACCCCGAGGAGAGCTCCATGATCAAGATCGCGGACATCCGCAAGCACGCCGCCCGCTGGCCCCAGCGCGTCGCCGTCGTCGACGGCGAGACCCGCATGACCTGGGCGAGCCTCGCCGACAAGGTCAGCCGGGTGGCCTGCGCCATCCAGGACCTGCTGCCCGAGACCCGGCCCGCCCGCGCGGTCTTCCTCGCCGAGAACAGCTGGGAGCTGGTGGTCTCGATGGCCGCCGTCAGTTCCCTCGGCATCCCCTGCGTCGGACTCGACTACACCGCCGGGCCCGTCGCCACCGCCGCCGCGCTCGACCAGCTGGAGCCGACCGTCGTCATCACCTCGAAGGCCCACCGGGGCCTCGTCGAGGAGTGCGGCTGGCCGAACGGCCGGGACATACTCGACATATTCATCGACAGCGAGCCCGTGGGCCTGCCCGACGGCCAGACCGTCTCGGTGAGCTTCACCGACCTCCTCGTGTCGGCGCCGGGCGAACCGCAGCCGGTGGAGCAGCCGTTCGAGGCCTTCTCCTTCACCTCCGGCACCAGCGGCGTCCCCAAGATGGTGGTCCGCCGCACCTCCTTCGAGGCCCGCCGCTTCGCCGACCTCGTCGACCAGTACGCCTTCGACGAGGAGGACGTCCACCTCGTCACGGTGCCGCTCTACCACGCCTCCGGGCCGGGCTGGGCGCGGATCTTCCTCACTCTGGGCGGCACCGTCGTCCTCGGCCCGCACGACGACGCCGAGGAGCTCATCCGCATCATCCAGGACGAGGGCGTCTCCACCACCCTGATGGTGCCGCCCGTCCTGGCCCGGGTCGTCGCCCACCCGAACTCGGAGCACCTGCACAAGACCTCCCGCCTGCACTTCGTCCTCTCCGGCGGCCGGCACCTCAACCGGTGGGTCATCAACAACGCCTGGGACCGGCTCGGTCCGGTGCTCCACCTCTACTACGGGACGACCGAGACCGGCGTGAACGTCATGATCGGCCCCGAGGAGCTGCACGTGGCGCCCTGCCGCTCCGGCCGCCCCATGCCGGGCAACACCGTCGTCGTCCTCGACGCCGACAACAAGCCGCTCCCGAAGGGCAGCCGGGGCCGGGTCGCCATCGCCAGCTACCAGCTGATGGACAGTTACGCGACGAGCGAGCCCGACTTCATGACGCTCGACTACGGCGGCCGTACGCAGCGCTTCCTGCTCACCGGTGACAGCGGGCTCGTCGACGAGGCGGGCCGGCTCGAACTCACCGGCCGCAACGACGGCGTGGCGAAGGCCGAGGCGGGCAAGCCGCTCGACGTCAACATCTTCGGCCTCGAAGCCGACCTGATGGACCTGCCCTGCGTCCGGGAGACCGCCGTGCTGCGGACGAACCTTCCCGGTGCGGGCGAGGTGCTCGTCGTGCCCTTCACCCCGGTCGCCCCCGAGCGGCAGGAGAGCGGCTACCGGGCGGTCAGCGCGGCCTGCGCCCGCCGGGTGCCCTGCCTCCCGGCGTACGTGGTGCCCGTCGACGCCATCCCGTACAGCCCGACCGGCAAGGTCCGGGCCGCCCAGCTCCTGGAGTCGGTCCTGCCGCTGCTCGACATCCGGCCCGCGGAGTCCCGAGAGCCGGAGCCGGCCGGCGTCTGACCCGCCGGCCGCCGCCCCTCGTGCCGGGTCCCGCACCCCCTCCGCGGGACCCGGCCACCACCCCCCACTCCCGATCCCCCGTCCCATCCGGCTCTCCGGCCCGACAGGAAGACTCATGAACAGTCAGAACACGTACACGCGAGGCGTTCTCCTCTGCCTCCTGGCCACGGTGTCCTGGGGCGCGATGTTCCCCCTCATGGACTCCACCCTGCAGCACATCGACCCCTTCACCTTCACCGTGATGCGCTACACCATCGCCGGTGCGATGTTCCTGGTCTTCCTCCGGCTCCGCGAGGGCCGGGCGGGGCTGCGCCTCAAGGGCGAACGCATCGGTCTGGCCTGGCTGTTCGGCACGGCCGGCTTCGCGGGCTTCCAGTTCCTGGTCTTCTTCGGCCAGGACCTCATCGGCGAGCGGGGCGCCCTCAACGCCTCGATCATGATGGCGACCATGCCCATGATGGGCTTCCTGGTGAACTGGGTGCTGAAGAAGGTCGTTCCGCCGAAGTTCTCGCTCGTCTTCATCGCGATGTCCTTCGTCGGCACCATCCTCGTCGTCTCCGACGGTGACATCGGCTCGCTGATCGCCTCCCCTAAGACGGCCGGCGCCGACGCGCTGCTGCTCTTCGCCGCCCTGTGCTGGGTCGTCTACACCTCGGGCGCGAGCTACTTCCCGACCTGGTCCCCGATCAAGTACACGGCGATCACCACGGTCCTCGGCCTCGCCTCCGCCACCGTGATCACGGCGGTCATCCTGGCCGCCGGCGGCGTCCCGGTCCCGACGGCGGGCGCCGTGGGCTCGATCCTGCCGCAGCTGGCCTACATGAGCGTCATCGCCGGCTTCGTCGGCGTCCTCGGCTGGAACTTCGGCAACCGCTACCTCGGCCCGCTCAACGGCGTCCTCTTCATGGACGTCGTGCCGATCACCGCCTTCGTGATCTCCGCCCTGACCGGTGTCGTGCCGGCCGGCATGCAGATCGTCGGCGCCTCGCTCACGGCGGCGGCGCTGGTCCTCAACAACCTGTACCTGCGCCGTGTGGCCGCCAGGGCCGCCGCGGCCCCGACCCCGGTCGTGGCGTCCGGTCCGGCCTCCGCTTCGTCCTCCGGTACGGCCTCCGGTACGAGCTCCGCTTCCGCTCCCGCGCCCGCCGCGTCGGGCAGCCGGTCCTGACCGGTCCCGAGCCGACGCACGCGAACGGCGTGGCCTCCCACACCCGTGGGAGGCCACGCCGTTTCCCGGTCCCTCACGGCGGGCACGCGGCCGATCAGCCGCGGAGCCCTTCGAGGAGTACGGTCCGCAGCTCCTCGTACCGCTCGTCGAGGTCCTTGCGCCGGCTGAGCACGTCCGAGATGTGCTGCATGCCGAAGAAGGCGGAGACGAGGACGCGGGCCGCCGCGCGCGGTTCCACTCCGGCCCGCAGTTGTCCCGCGTCGCGGGCCTCCGCGATCAGCCGGGTGAGGTAGTCCTCCCAGCCGACGTACGGCTCGGGGAGCTCGGCGTCGATGAGCGCGCGCTCGATCTGGAGCCGTGCGCCGGCCTGGACGACGATGTCCCGCGCGAACGCCCGGGTGACCGTCTGGAGGACGGCGGTGAGCGTGTCGAACGGCTCCTCGTGCGTGCCCTCGGCGCCCTTGAGGATCTCGGGCCAGCGCGCGTAGTGCTCCTGCACGACGGCGACGGCCAGGGCCTCCTTGTTCGTGTAGTGGAAGTACACCGCCCCCTTGGTCATCTCCGCGCGTTCGGCCACGTCCTGCAGGGTCACGGTCGCGTAGCCGCGCTCGGCGAAGAGCTCGGCCGCCGACTGGAGGATGTGCACCTTCGTGCGCCGGGCGCGCTCCTGCTTGGGTTCGCTGCGTTGCTTGGGTTCGCTTCGGGGTGTCGCCATGCCTGTCCGCCTCTCTCGTGCCTACGCCTTGCAATATACATTCCCGAAGGTATATTTCTTGCTGCCGAGGGGCCGCCGAGGTTCCTCGTCGCCACGATGTTCCACCTTGAGGGGGATAAGGATGTCCATCGGTGTGCTGCAGACCGTGTTACCCGTCGAGCCGCTCGCTCCCGTCGAGTCCCTGGAGTCCCTGATCCAGGAGGCCAAGGAAGGCCTGAGCTTCGACCGCACGATCTCCCGCCGGTTCGTGCACCGCGCCTCGGTGACCGAGGTCTTCCTGACCGACGCGGTCGCCGCCGGGACCGACCGCTTCCTGGTCGGCGCCCAACTGCCCCGGAACCACGCGCTGTACCGCCCGGAGGAGACCGGGCAGTGCGACTTCATGCTGCTCGTCGAGACCGTCCGGCAGGCGGGCATCTTCCTGAGCCACCGCCACCACGAGGTGCCGCTCGGCCACCACTTCATCTTCAAGGCGCTGTCGCTGCGCATCAGCGACCCGGCCGCCCTCCAGGTCGGCTGCGGGCCGCTCGCGGCCGTCTTCGACGTGAAGGTCGTGACGCCCGCCGGAGCGCGGAACCCGCGCCGCTTCGACGCCCGGTTCGACATGGTGATCGAGGTCGGCGGCCGGGAGTGCGCCCGCGCCTCCGCCGGGGTCGTCGTGATCGACGCCGTCCGGTACGGGCGGCTCCGGCAGCGCGGCCGGCTCACGGAGACCGTCCGGCCGGTGGACCAGGAGCACGGGACCCCCGCGCACGGGACGGGGGCGGGCGCCTCCGACGACCGCGGCGTCCTGCGTCCCGTACCCGCCGCGGAGGCGCGGAACCGGCCGGCCGGCACCCGGGAGTGGCTGCTGCACGTCGACCCCACGCACCCCGGCTACTTCGAGCACCCCTCGGACCACGTGCCCGGGATGCTGCTCCTGGAGGCCTTCCGGCAGGCCGCCCGGCAGACGGCGGGAGGCGCGGCGCTGACCTCGCTGGACGCCGAGTTCGCCGTCTTCGGAGAGCTGGCCGAGGCCGTGACCGTGGAGGCCGTACGGACGGAGGACGGCCGGGTGCGCCTCTCCGCGACGCAGGGCGCGCGCGTCCTCGCCACGGCCGTGGCCCGGTGCGCGTGACGGTACGACGGCACGGTCAAGGGAAGAACGGACGAGCGTAGAAAGGCAGAAGGATGGAACTCCAGCACTTACGGGCCTTCCGCGAAGTGGCCCGGGAACTCAGCTTCACCCGCGCGGCCCACAACCTGCACTACTCCCAGCCCGCGGTGACCGCGCAGATCAAGGGCCTGGAGGAGGACATGGGGGCCTCGCTGTTCCAGCGGCGCGGCAACCGCTCCGTGGAGCTCACCCCGGCGGGCGCGCGGCTGCGCCCGCTGGCGGAACGGATCCTCGAACTGGTCGAGACGGCGCAGTACGAGATCGCGGACCCCGCGCCCGCCCGCTTCGGTGACGTCCGTTTCGCTGGTAGCCGTAGAGGGGGCAGATCATGAGCATCGCTCCCGCCCGGGCCGCGTTCTTCGACGTGGACGAGACCCTGATCACCTGCAAGAGCATGGCCTGTGTCCTCGCCCGTCACTGGGGGCGCGGGGAAGTGGCCGCCCGGCGGCTCGCCGCGGCGCGGGCCTCGCTCCAGCGACAGATCCGCGAGGGCGTGCCCCGCGAGCAGGTGAACCGTTCCTTCTTCCGTCTCCTCGCCGGCAGCCACCTCGAAGAGCTGGAGAGCTGCGGCCGGGACTGGTACGAGAAGGCCCGGGCCGGCGGCCTGCTCCACACCCCCGTGTACGAGGCGCTGTGCCGCCACCGGGACGCCGGCGACCTGGTCGTCCTCGTCTCCGGCGCCTTCTCCGCCTGCCTCGACCCGCTGGCCCGGGAGGTCGGCGCCGATCTCGTGGTGTGCACCGTGCCCGAGGTGACCTCGGAGGGCGTGCTCACCGGGGAGCTCACCGGCCCGCCCATGATCGGCCGGCCCAAGGCCGACGCCGCCGGCCGGATCATGAAGGCCTTCGGCCTCGCCGCCGGGGAGTGTTACGCGTACGCCGACGACGAGAGCGATC
Source organism: Streptomyces sp. E-08 (assembly GCF_049913095.1). Classification (NCBI taxonomy): domain Bacteria; kingdom Bacillati; phylum Actinomycetota; class Actinomycetes; order Kitasatosporales; family Streptomycetaceae; genus Streptomyces; species Streptomyces sp. E-08. Next base: position 4,849,599 of record NZ_CP183971.1, read on the forward strand.
TGCCGCTCCTGCGCTCCGTCGGGCATCCGGTCCTGGTGGGCGACGGACCGGTCTCCGCCCCGCCGTCGGAGACGGCGTCCTGGTCGTGGCTGCCGGGTCCGGTGCCGGTGGCCCCACCCGCTTCCCGGGCCGCCTCCCCGGTGGCTCCACCCGCGCCCCCGGTGGCCGAGCGGCCCGCGCGCACCCCGGCGCCACAGGCGGCTTGAGGCTCCGGACCGGGGCGCGGACCCTTCCGCCGCCGCGGCCCGTCACGGAAGTCCCGCTCCTGGCCCCGATCGCCACGGAACCCCCGCCCCATCCCGTACGAGAGCGCCGCCGCCACGGTGACTCCGAGGGTCCGGGGACGCCTCCGCGACTCCCGTAGCGCCGGCTCGACCCGCGCAAGCGCACCGCCCCCCACTCGCGCGAACCCCCACGTGCGCGAGCCCCCCCATGTGCGCGAGCTCCCCCGCGTGCGCGAGCCCCCCCCACGTGCGTGAGCCCCGCACGTGCGTGACTCCCGCACCTGGGCGAGCCCCCGCGTGCGCGGATCGCTCCGGTCCCGCCCCGCTTCTCCCCGTCAGTCGTCGCGGAAGCCCGACAGCGCGGGCTCCAGGATGTCCCACACGTCGCTCACCAGCTCCGCGGGACCCGCCGTGTCCGTCGCCGTCACCACGGCGGGGGCGCCGACCAGGAGGGCCACGACGAGCCGGGCCAGCGGGTCGGCCGGGTGGGTGGTGCGGACGGAGCCCTCCTCCTGGCCCTTGCGGACCAGGAGTGCCACGACGGCGCAGAGCTCACCGAGGGGGGCGGGCACCTTTCCCTCGGCGCGGGCGGCGTCCATGACCAGGCGCAGTCCGGCGGTGAAGGGCACGTCCTCGTGCGCCCGGCGGGCGAGGCCGAGGAGCAGTCCGCGCAGGGCGGGCAGGGCCGCGCCGTTCTCCTCCGCCTCGCCGGCGGCGGTGGCGAGGGCGCCGGCCCAGGCCGCCTCGAAGGAGCGGGTCAGCTCCCCGGCGAGGTCGGCCTTCGAGGAGAAGTGCCCGTAGAGGGCGCCCTTGGTCAGTCCGGTGCGGGCCGTGATGTCGGCCAGGTTCGTCCCCGCGAATCCGTGCAGGGTGAACTCGGCGGCTGCCGCCCCGAGCACCAGGTCATAGGTCATGCGGGCCCTGTCCTGTTGCCTCACCGAGCGTCCGCCTCCCTTCGCTGTTGCGGTCCTCCATGCCTGTCATGACGGCCTCTCAGAAAATACCTTCCAGACCGAATCTTTTTCTACTCGCATCAGTACCACCACTGAACCTCCACGCAAGGAGTACGAGTCATGACAGTCGTCGACGCCCCCGCCGTCCTCACCGCCGGCCACCTCCGGGCCGCCGCCGCGCGGCACGCCGAGGAGGCGGAGCGGACCGGCCGCCTCCACCCCGAGGTCGTCGCGGCGATGACCGCCGCGGGCCTCGCCCGGCACTTCGTGCCCCGCCGCTGGGGCGGCACGGCCGGAGGCTTCGCCGAACTGCTCGGCACGGTCGCCGGCATCGGCACGGCCTGCGCCTCCACCGCCTGGTGCGCGGTGCTGCTCGCCTCCCACGGCCGCCTCGCCGCGCACCTGCCCGTCGAGGGACAGCGCGACCTGTGGGGCGACTCGCCCGACGTGCGCGTCGCGGCGGCGATCGTGCCCCCGGCCGGGCGGCTCGTCCGGGTGCCCGGCGGCTGGCGCGTGTCGGGGGAGTGGGCCTTCGCCAGCGGGGTCGAACACGCCGACTGGGTCCTCCTCGCCTCCCTGGACCACTCGGGGGGCGGGGCTCCCGCGTACCGGGTCCTCGCCGTGCCGCGCGAGCGGGTCGGGGTCCGGGAGACCTGGGACGCGGTCGGGCTCCGCGCCACCGGAAGCCACACCGTCACGGCCGACGGGGTGTTCGTGCCCGAGCGCCGCACGTTCGTCCGCGAGGTCCTGGTGGCCGGTGTCGCCGACGCGGACGCGGCGCCCTGCCACCGGGTGCCGTACCAGCTGGTCGCGGCGCTCCTCTTCGCCGCACCCGCGCTCGGCGCGGCCCGCGGGGCGCTCGACTCCTGGACCCGGCTCGTCGGCCCGCGCCGCCTCCCCGACGGGCGGCCGCTCGCCGAGGACCCGACGGTCCAGCAGACCCTGGCCCGCTGTTCAGCCGAGATGGAGGCGGCCCGCCTGCTCCTGGAGGCGGCGGCGGCGCGCGCGGACGGCGCGGCGCCGGGCCTCGCCGCCACCGGCCGCGCGGGCAGACCGGCGCCGGGCGGTGCCGGCAGACCGGTCGACGCCGCCCGTGCGGAGGGGCCGGCCCGGAGTGGCGCCGACCGGCAGGTCGTCACCCGCGCCGACGGGCCGGCCCCGTTGCCCCCGGCCGAAGGACTCGCCCCATTGTCGCCGGTCGTCGGACTCGCCCCGTTGTCGCCGGCCGACGCCGCGGCCCTCAACCAGAGGGACGCGGCCGCCGCAGTCGACCTGCTCACCGGCGCCGTGGAGCGCCTCATGCGCACCGGCGGCGCGCGCGGCATCCAGGCGGGAGGCGGTCTGGAGCGTGCCTGGCGCGACATCCACGCGATCGCGGCCCACGCCGCCCTCCAGCCCGGTCCGGCCGCCGCCGCCTACGCGGCGACGGTCTTCCCGTCGGGCGCCTGAGATCCGCTTCCGATGGGCGGCGTGGGCGGGGTGGGCGTCGTCGAGGTCGGCGGCTGCGGGGGTCCGCCGTTCCCTCGCCAGGCGGCGTAGATGCCGGACACGGCGACGGCGATGGTCGCGAGCGACTCCGGCGCGACGCCGCGCAGGACGAGGACGGCGCCGGTGACGAGGACGGCGAGGAAGGCGACGAGGTCCTGAACGCGCCTGTTTCCCTGGGGCATTGGAGGCCTCCCGGCTCTCGGTGGATGATGGGGGGACCAGGCTCGCGGAGGGCCGGGGTGCTGCGGCAGGTGCAGCGGGTGCTGCCGTACGACTGGCAGCACGCGCGCAGGCGGGAACGGGGCGGCGGGATGACCGGGCTGAAGCCGATCGAGGACGGGAGCTCGCCCGAAGTGCGCGCGCTCGCCCAGGCGTTGCGGGATCTGTTCAAGGGGCTGGGGGTCTCGGCCCGCAGATACGGGATCCGGCGTTCGTACGACTCCGGCACCGTCTCCCGCTACCTCGCCGGGCGCCGAATGCCGCCGTGGAAGTTCGTCCTCGACCTGCTCCACGACGTGGCCGAGGAACGGGGTGGCGCCCTGCCGACCGAGGAGACCGTCGCCATGCTCAGGGCGCTGCACACGGCGGCGGTGGACTCCGGCGGTGGTACGGCGCACAAGGTGCAGGTGCTGGAGCGCCGCCTGGCCGAGGCCGATCGGGTGGCACGGGGGGCGGCCACCCGTGAACGGGCCCTGGAGGAGGCCCTCCAGGACCGCGAGCACCGCATCCGCGACCTTCGGCTGCGCGAGCGCGAGCTTCGGGCGGCCGCGTCGTCGTTCGGCGCCCTGGACGGGGAGCCGCCCTCCGGCGAGTACGCCCGGCTGCACGAGGAGATCCAGGACCTGACGGCCGAACTGGGCCGTGTCCGGGACCTCCACCGCCAGGCGGAGGAACGCTGCGAGCGGCTGGAGCGACGGCTGGCGGAGGCAGAGGCAGAGGCAGAGGTCGAGATGGAGGCCGAAGGTGAGGTGGAGCTCCGGGCGGTCGTCCCCGTCGAGCGGCCCGTGCGGCTCGCGGCGGAGGCGAATCCGGCGTACCGGTTCGGGCATGTCAGTGGTGACGTCACCGTCGCCGAGGTGAATCCGGCGTACCGGTTCGACCACGTCAGCGGCGACGTGAACGTCGTCACGGACGGCTGGCAGGTCGACGAGGACTTCGTCGCGGCGGTGAGTGTCCAGGTGTCCCGCTATGAGAGGCGTACGGTCAACGGGCTTCTTCTCGACGCCGATACGGTCGTCTTCGCGGGATGGACGCGGAGCGCGGAGCTGTCGCCGGACTGGTCGAAGCGTGTCCTGACCGTCATCCATGGCGGGCGCGCGGTGTCGGCCCGGATGCGGGCGATCAGACCCGTCCTCACGGCGGAACCCGGTGTCGGCGCGACACCCGTCCTCGCGATGCTGCGTCTGCTCGAACCGGTTCCCGTCCCTCCGGCCCCCCTGGTGTTCGACCCGCGCCCCACACCGGGCGCCCGCCTCCTGGTGAGCGCGCACGCGAACCAGGAGCCGTACTCGTGCCTGCTTGAGGTGAAGGGCCGCTCGGGCAACCTCCTGCGGGTGACCGGCGAATTCGTGGAAGGCCTGTCCGGCGCGCCGGCGTTCTCCGGCGCGGGGGCGCTGGTGGGCCTGGTCCTGACCTACCGCCAGGGAGAGAAGGGCTTCGTCCTCCCCGTGGCCGCCCTGGAGGAATTCGTCGCCGACGCCCTCTGAGCCGGGTTCGGGCCGTGCGGGCGGTGAGCTGCCGGGGGTCTATACACGCGGCGTATACACCGTGCGTATAGTCAGGGCTCATGGCACCGTCCGCACCCACTCCCCCCGGCCCCCGCCTCCTCAAGGCCTTGATCGTCTCCACCCTCGGAGTCGCCGCCGCGCACCTGATCCTGTCCGACACGCTCTATCTGTCGTTCGCCGGCCAGGCCGCCTCGACGCTCGGGGCCGGACCCGGCTACTCCGCCGACCAGGCGTTCACCACCGCGCTCATCAACACCTTCCTGGTCATGCCGCTGGTCCTGTGGATCGGGATGCTCGTCACCGGGGAACGGCGGGTCGGGCCGATGGTGCTCGTGGGGACGGTCGCCTGGATCACGGCCGTCGGCAACGGCATCGACCTGATCGACGACGCCCCCGGCACCATCCTCCCGTTCCGCTCCCTCGTCCTCGTCGTCGCCGTCACGGCCCTGGCCTCCCTCGTACGGAGGAGGAGGACCTAAGCGGCGTGGAGCGCGTCCACGACCACCATGCGGCGGACCCGGCGGGCCGGCAGGACCGAGGCCGCGACGCCCGTGAGCACCGTGGCCGCGAGGATGCCGAGGATCGTCAGGGCCGTGCCGCCCGAGGAGGCCAGTACCTCCAGCGGCGAGACGTGGCCCGTCAGGACGGAGCGGGCGGCCAGCGTCCCGTAGACCAGGCCGAGGACGGTTCCGGCGACCGCCCCGGTGAGGGCGAGCAGCACCGACTCCAGGGTCAGCATCCGGCGCAGCTGCCCGCCCGCGAGGCCGATCGCGCGGAGCATTCCGAACTCGCGGGTGCGCTCCTCCACCGTCAGCATCAGGGTGGCGGCGACGCCGAGCGCGGCGATCGCGATCGAGAAGCCGAGCAGGACCGTGACGACCAGCATCATCCGGCCGAGCAGGGAGCGGATGAGGTCGGCGTCGGACCCGGTGTCCGCGATCCGGATCTCCGGGTGCGCGGCCAGCGCCCGGTCCACCGCCGCGCGGGCCGCGTCGTGGCCGGTGTCGCCCGCCGGGCCGAGCAGCACGGTGGAGACGGCGGCGCCCGGTGCGAGCCGGTCGAAGGTGGCCTCGGTGACGTACACCGTGGCCTCCGGGTGGAGGGAGAGGGGGAGGGCGGCCGCACCGGCCACCGTCGTGAGCCGGGTGCCGGAGACGGTCAGCACCGGTCGCCCGGTGAGGGCGATCGCCTCGCCGTCCCTCAGGGCGCGGGCCGCGCCGACGCCCTCGGCGTCCGGGTTGAGTCCGGCGGGGTCGGCGGCGGCGACGACCGTCTTGCGGCCGTCGACGGTGAGGGTCGCGGTCCGGACCGGGGTGACGGTCAGGCCGTGCTCGGCGCGCAGCGCGGCGACCGCGTCGGCGGGCACCCGGGCGGCGTCCGTGTCGAGGGCGAAGACGGCCGGCATGCGGTCGGCGAGCATGCGGTCGAGGCCGCCCTCGACCGCCCCGATCGCCGTCACGGCGGACACGGCGACGGTCACGCCGACGAGCATCGCGGAGGAAGCGGCCGCGGTCCGGCGGGCGTTGGCCCGCAGCTGCTGCACGGACAGCCTGCCGACCGTCCCGAACGGGCGGCGGAGCGCGAGCCCGAACAGTCCGACGAGCGGCGGCAACAGATGCTGGGCGTACCGGAGTACGGCGAAGAACGTGAGGATCGCGCCGAGCGTCACGGCCAGGAGCGCGAGCGGCGAGCCGCCGAACGCCCCGAGCGCGAGGAGCCCGGCACCGGCGACGAGCATCAGCACCGACACCGCCTCGCGGACGGCCCGGCGGCCCGGCTCCGGCAGCGTCGCGGACCCGCTCGCGGCGAGCGCGGCGACCGGCGGCACCGCCGCCGCGGCCCGCGCCGGCCTGCGGACGGCCCACAGGGTGAGCAGCACCCCGAACGCCCCGGCGAGGCCGAAGGTCCAGGGACCCGGCAGCAGGGAGACCTCGATCGGTCCGAGGCCGGCGAACCCGTTGACGACCGCCGTACCGAGCGCGCAGGCCGCCGCACCCGCCGCGAGTCCGGCGGCGGAGGCGAGCACGCCGAGCAGGAGGCCCTGCCGGCGGATGATCCGGAGGAGCTGGCCGCGGTCGGTACCGACACAGCGCAACAGGGCGAGCTGGCGGGCCCGTTGGGCGAGGACGACGGAGAAGGTGTGGGTGACGACCATGCGGGCCACGGCCATCGCGATGAGGACGAAGGACAGGGCGGCGGTCAGGACGATCGCGTACAGGGTGCGGCCGCTCTGGAGGGCGTGGTCCACGGCTCCGGCATGGGTGTACGCGGACACCCCGCCGCCCAGGGACCTCCCGGCCGCCTTCGCCACCGCGAGCGGGTCCGCGCCCGGTGCGACGGAGAGGTCGAGGTGGGTGGCCCTCACCCCCGTCGCGTACGCCCTCACCTGCGCGTACGGCACGCCGATCGCGGGCTGCGAGCCGAGCGCCTGCGAGGCGGAGGTGTCGAGGAGCCCGGTGAGCCGGACGTCCGCCGTGCCGCCGTCCGCCCTCGTCACCCGCACCGTGCCGCCGGGGCGGGCGCCGGCGCGGTCCGCGCTCTCCCGGTCGAGGACGACCTCGCCGGGGCCCTCGGGCCAGCGCCCGGCGTCCAGGCGCTGCCAACGCAGGGCGGGGTCGGCGGCGATCGAGGTGACGAGGGCGCGGTCGTCGAGGGGGCGGCCGGAGGGGGCGATCACGTTGGCGTGGCCGGCCAGCCGTTCCGCCACGGACGTCACCCTCGGCACGCGTGCGGCGGCCGCCGCCGCACCCGCGGGCAGCGCGCCCTCGGCGCCGTCCGGGACGACCTGGACGGCGGCGTCACCGACGTCGGCGGCGGCGGACTGCTCGTACGACTGGACGAGGGCGCCCGCGCCGCCGACGGAGAGGACGAGGAAGGCCACGCCGACGGCGACGGCCGAACCGGTCAGCACGAGACGGCGCAGCTGGGCGCGGAAGTCCTTGAGGGTGAAGGTGAGCAGGGAGGACATGGCCTCCACGCTAGGAGGGGGGACGGGGCGGACACGGCCCCACGGAGCAGGATTCCCCGTCATCCCAAAGACGCCACCTGCCGGGCCCCCCGTACGCCTGGGGGATGACCCCGTGCCCCGCTGAACGCCGCGCCAACCACCGCGGCCCGACGCCCGACGCGCCCGCTGGCGGATCCAGCCGGGACGGCGCTGCCCGTGGCGGCGCCCGCCGCCGTGCGCGCCCGTGCCCTGGGGGCGGTGCCTGTCGCCCACCGCCGTGTGGGCCCGCGCCGTGGCCGGGCGGTGCCCCGCTGCCCTGTGCGCCCGCGCCCTGGGGGCGGCGCCCACCGCCGTGTGCCCCCGCGCCCTGGGGGCGGTGCCTGTCGCCCACCGCCGTGTGGGCCCGCGCCGTGGCCGGGCGGTGCCCCGCTGCCCTGTGCGCCCGCGCCCTGGGGGCGGCGCCCACCGCCGTGGGCCCCCGCGCCGTGGTCGGGCGGTGCCCCGCTGCCGTGTGCGCCCGTGCCCGGGCGGGCCGTCGCCCGCTGCCCGTGTGGGCAATCGTCCCGCTGGGGCGGGACGGGTGGGCACACGGGACGGCGCCCTTCGCGGGCGCCTCCGCTCCCTGTGCCTGGACCCGCACCCCTTGCTCGGTGCGCAACGGGTGCGGGCCAGGGCGCGTAAGCCTCTGGCGCCGGCAGGGGCGCCGTTCCGTTGTGCCCACCCTCCCCCAAGCTCTCGGCTTCGCTCGAGCAGGGGGGACCCCCATCGCCCCGGCGGAACGCATGCCCACAACGGGGGTGGGCACGGGCCCGCAACGGGCCCGGCGCGGCCCGCGGCCGCGGGCGCCGCCCCGGAGGCAAAACTAAAGCAAGCACGCTTGATTGTTTCTGGTCTCGCTGGCATGCTCCTCGTCGAAGGCCCGTGACCGCCCGTCCCCCGAGGGGAGCGCACCGTGTCCGACCCCGTCGTCGTCCTCGGCGACCTGCGCGACGAGAGTGCAGAACTCGACCGTCTCGTCGCAGAGTTGAGCGAGGAGCAGTGGGGCGCCCCGACCCCCGCGCCCGGCTGGACCATCGCCCACCAGATCGCCCACCTCGCCTGGACCGACCGGGCCGCCCTCCTCGCCGCCACCGACGCCGAGGCCTTCGCGGCCGAGACCGAGAAGGCCCTCGCCGCCCCCGACCGTTTCGTCGACGAGGGTGCCGAGGAGGGCGCGAAGCTGCCGGCCGCCGAGCTCCTCGCCCGCTGGCGCACCGGCCGCGAGCAGCTCCAGGAGGCCCTGCGCGCGGTCCCGCCCGGGGTCAGGTTCCCCTGGTACGGGCCGCCGATGAGCGCCCAGGCGATGGCCACCGCACGGCTGATGGAGACGTGGGCGCACGGCCAGGACGTCGCCGACGCCCTGGGGGTCGTCCGGACGCCCACCGCCCGGCTCCGGCACGTCGCCTGGATCGGCCACCGGGCCCGCGACTACGCCTACCTGGTACGGGGCGTCCCGGCGCCCGCCGAACCCTTCCGGGTCGAACTCGCCGCCCCCGACGGCACGTTGTGGACGTACGGCCCCGAGGGCGCCGCCCAGCGGGTCACCGGTCCGGCCCTCGACTTCTGCCTCCTCGTCACCCAGCGTCTCCACCGTGACGACACGGCCCTGGTCGCGGAGGGCGAGGACGCGGAGCGCTGGCTCGGCATCGCCCAGGCCTTCGCGGGCCCGGCGGGTGCGGGCCGCGCCCCCGAGGAGGCCCGGTGACCCTCCGTATCGGCAACGCCTCCGGCTTCTACGGCGACCGTTTCGACGCCGTCCGCGAGATGCTCACCGGCGGCGAACTCGACGTCCTCACCGGCGACTACCTCGCCGAGCTGACGATGCTCATCCTCGGCCGCGACCAGCTCAAGGACCCGACGGCCGGGTACGCCAAGACCTTCCTGCGGCAGATGGAGGAGGGCCTCGGCCTCGCCCACGAGCGCGGGGTCCGGATCGTCACCAACGCGGGCGGGCTCAACCCCGCCGGGCTCGCCGACGCCCTGCGCGCCCTCGCCGCGAAGCTCGGCGTGCCGACCCGGATCGCCCACGTCGAGGGCGACCGGCTGCCCGCCGGGGACGGCGTTCTCGCCGCCAACGCGTACCTCGGCGGCGCCGGCATCGCCGCCTGCCTCGCCGCAGGCGCCGACGTCGTCGTCACCGGCCGGGTCACCGACGCCGCCCTCGTCACCGGGCCCGCGCAGTGGCACTTCGGCTGGGGCCCGGAGGCGTACGACGAGCTGGCGGGCGCGGTCGTCGCCGGGCACGTCCTGGAGTGCGGCACCCAGGCCACCGGCGGCAACTACGCCTTCTTCCGGGGCCATGACGTGCGCCGCCCCGGCTTCCCCGTCGCCGAACTCCACGCCGACGGCAGCGCGGTCATCACCAAGCACCCCGGCACCGGCGGCCTCGTCGACACCGGTACGGTCACCGCCCAGCTCCTCTACGAGACCGCCGGCGCCCGCTACCCCGGCCCCGACGTGACCGCCCGGCTCGACACCGTCCGCCTGACCCAGGAGGGCCCGGACCGGGTCCGGATCGACGGCGTCCGGGGAGAGGCCCCGCCCCCGACCCTCAAGGTCGGCCTCAGCAGGCTCGGCGGCTTCCGCAACGAGGTCGTCTTCGTCCTCACCGGCCTCGACGTCGAGGCCAAGGCGGCGCTCCTCCGGGAGCAGGTCCACGACGCCCTCGCGAAGCACCCGCCCGCGGAGATCCGCTGGGACCTCGCCCGCACCGACCGTCCCGACGCCCCCACCGAGGAGACCGCGAGCGCCCTGCTCCGGCTCGTCGTCCGCGACCGCGACCCGGAGAAGGTCGGCCGTGCCGTCACCGGGGCCGCGATCGAGCTGGCGCTCGCGAGCTACCCCGGATTCCACGTCACCGCCCCGCCCGGCAAGGGCGCCCCCTACGGGGTGTGCGAGACGGCGTACGCACCGGCGGGCGAGGTCCCGCACACGGCGGTCCTCCCCGACGGGACCCGCCGGGAACTCCCCGTACCCCCGGGGACCCTCGGCCTGGAGCCCGTACCCGACCCGGACCTTCCGCCGCCGCTCCCCGAGGGGCCGACCCGGAGGGCGCCCCTCGGCCGGATCGCCGGGGCCCGCAGCGGCGACAAGGGCGGCGACGCGAACGTCGGCGTGTGGGTCCGCACGGAGGAGGAGTGGCGCTGGCTGGCCCACACCCTCACGGTGGAGAGGTTCAGAGAACTCCTGCCGGAGACCGCCGCGTTGGAGGTCACCCGGCACCTCCTCCCCAACCTCCGCGCGCTGAACTTCACGATCGCCGGGATTCTCGGCCAGGGCGTCGCATCGCAGGCCCGCTTCGACCCCCAGGCCAAGGCCCTCGGCGAATGGCTCCGCTCCCGCCACGTGGACGTACCGGAGGCCCTGCTGCCCGACGCCCCGCCGGCCGAGCCGTCCGACGCGCCGACCGCCGAGCCGTCCGACGCCCCGACCACTCGTCTGCCCGACGTACCGGAGGCCCTGCTGCCCGACGTACCGGAGGCCCCGCTGCCCCACCCCCCGGCCGCCACCCTTCCGTCCGACGTCCCGGAGGAACTCCAGTGACCGTCCTCGCCTCCGCCCTCGACACCGGCGGATCCGACCACGCCTCCCACCGCGCGGCCATGCTGGACAAGCTCGCCGCGCTCGACGCCGAGCACGCCAAGGCCCTCGCGGGCGGCGGCGAGAAGTACACGGCCCGGCACCGGGCGCGCGGCAAGCTCCTCGCCCGCGAGCGCATCGAGCTGCTCGTCGACCCCGACAGCCCGTTCCTGGAGCTGTCGCCGCTCGCGGCCTGGGGCAGCGACTACACCGTGGGCGCCTCGCTCGTCACCGGCATCGGGGTCGTCGAGGGCGTGGAGTGCCTGATCACGGCCAACGACCCGACCGTGCGCGGCGGCGCCTCCAACCCCTGGACGCTGAAGAAGGCCCTGCGCGCCAACGAGATCGCGTACGCCAACCGGCTGCCCGTCATCTCGCTCGTCGAGTCCGGCGGCGCCGACCTGCCGTCCCAGAAGGAGATCTTCATCCCTGGCGGGGCGCTCTTCCGGGACCTCACCCGTCTCTCCGCCGCCGGCATCCCCACCGTCGCCGTGGTCTTCGGGAACTCGACGGCGGGCGGCGCGTACGTCCCCGGCATGTCCGACCACGCCGTGATGATCAGGGAGCGGTCGAAGGTCTTCCTCGGCGGCCCGCCGCTCGTGAAGATGGCGACGGGGGAGGAGAGCGACGACGAGTCCCTCGGCGGCGCCGAGATGCACGCGCGGACCTCCGGGCTGGCCGACCACTACGCCGTCGACGAGGCCGACGCGATCCGCCAGGCCCGCCGGATCGTCGCCCGCCTCAACCACCGCAAGCACCACGCGGACCCCGGACCGGCCGAACCCCCGAAGTACGACCCGGAGGAGCTGCTCGGGATCGTCCCCGGCGACCTCAAGACCCCCTTCGACCCGCGCGAGGTGATCGCCCGGATCGTCGACGGCTCGGACTTCGACGAGTTCAAGCCGCTGTACGGGACCTCGCTGACCACGGGCTGGGCGCGGCTGCACGGCTACCCGGTCGGGATCCTCGCCAACGCGCAGGGTGTCCTCTTCTCCGCCGAGTCGCAGAAGGCGGCCCAGTTCATCCAGCTCGCCAACCAGCGCGACATCCCGCTGGTCTTCCTCCACAACACCACCGGCTACATGGTCGGCAAGGAGTACGAGCAGGGCGGCATCATCAAGCACGGCGCCATGATGATCAACGCGGTGTCGAACTCGAAGGTCCCCCACCTCTCGGTCCTGATGGGCGCCTCGTACGGCGCCGGGCACTACGGCATGTGCGGCCGGGCGTACGACCCGCGTTTCCTCTTCGCCTGGCCGAGCGCCAAGTCCGCCGTCATGGGGCCGCAGCAGCTCGCCGGCGTCCTGTCGATCGTGGCCCGCGCGAGCGCCGCCGCGAAGGGGCAGCCGTACGACGACGAGGCCGACGCCGGTCTGCGCGCCCTGGTGGAGGCGCAGATCGAGTCCGAGTCGCTGCCGATGTTCCTGTCCGGCCGGCTCTACGACGACGGCGTCATCGACCCCCGCGACACCCGCACGGTCCTCGGGCTGTGCCTCTCCGCGATCCACACGGCACCGGTCGAGGGCGCGCGCGGCGGCTTCGGCGTCTTCCGAATGTGAGGCACTGATGATTCTGACCGTACTGGTCGCGAACCGGGGCGAGATCGCCTGCCGGGTCTTCCGCACCTGCCGTGAGCTGGGCATCTCCACCGTCGCCGTGTACTCCGACGCGGACGCGGGCGCACTGCACGTCCGCGAGGCCGACGCGGCGGTGCGGCTGCCGGGGGCCGCGCCCTCGGAGACGTACCTGCGCGGCGACCTGGTGGTGCGGGCGGCGCTCGCGGCGGGCGCCGACGCCGTGCACCCCGGCTACGGCTTCCTCTCCGAGAACGCCGACTTCGCGCGCGCCGTGACCGACGCGGGCCTGATCTGGATCGGCCCGCCGCCGGCGGCGATCGAGGCGATGGCGTCGAAGACCCGCGCGAAGGAGCTCCTCGGCATCGCGCCGCTGCGCGCGGAGGACGTCACGGGGGCCGACCTGCCCGTCCTGGTGAAGGCGGCGGCGGGCGGCGGCGGCCGCGGCATGCGGATCGTCCGCGAACTGGACGCTCTGGAAGGGGAGTTGCGGGCTGCCTCGGCGGAGGCGGCGAGCGCGTTCGGTGACGGCGAGGTGTTCGTCGAGCCGTACGTGGAGAACGGCCGGCACGTCGAGGTGCAGCTCCTGTGCGACGCCCACGGCACGGTCTGGGCGCTCGGCACCCGCGACTGCTCCCTCCAGCGCCGGCACCAGAAGGTGATCGAGGAGGCCCCGGCGCCCGGCCTGCCCGCCGCGCTCGAGGCGATCCTCCTCGACACGGCCGTCCGGGCCGCGAAGTCCGTCGGCTACGTCGGCGCGGGCACGGTCGAGTTCCTCGTCGCCCACGGGCGGGCGCACTTCCTGGAGATGAACACCCGCCTCCAGGTCGAGCACCCGGTCACCGAGGAGGTGTACGGCGTCGACCTCGTCGCCCTCCAGCTGGCCGTCGCCGAGGGCCGGGCCCTGCCGCCCGAGCCCCCGGCCCCGCGCGGCCACGCGGTCGAGGCCCGGCTCTACGCCGAGGACCCGGCGCGGGACTGGGCCCCGCAGACGGGCGTCCTGCACCGCTTCGAGACCCCGGCGGGCGTGCGCGTCGACACCGGGTTCGTCTCCGGGGACACGATCGGCGTCCACTACGACCCGATGCTCGCGAAGGTGATCGTCCACGCCGGGACCAGGGAGGAGGCGTTGCGCAGGCTCGCCCACGCCCTGGAGCGGGCCGTCGTGCACGGCCCCGTCACCAACCGGGACCTGCTCGTCGCGTCGCTCCGGCACCCGGAGTACGCGCGGGGGGAAGCCCTCGACACGGGCTTCTACGACCGGAACCTGCCCGCGCTGACCGCGCCCGCGCAGGGCGGGGAGTACGCGGCGGTGGCCGCCGCCCTGGCCGGGGCGGCCGTGGGGAAGGCCCGGTTCGGCGGCTGGCGCAACGTCCGCTCGCAGGACGAGACGAGGACGTACGGCGACCACGAGATCCGCTACCGGCCGGCCAGGGGCGGCGGCTACGAGGTGACGTCCCCGGAGGGCGTACGGGTGGTGGCGGCGGCGCCGGGGCGCGTGAGCCTGGAAGTGGCCGGCGTGGTGCGGCACTTCGAGGTCGCGGCGTACGAGGACACGGTCCACGCCGGAGGGCACCGCCTCGCCGTCCGTCCGCGCTTCACCGACCCCGCCGATCTCCAGGAACCCGGCTCCCTGCTCGCCCCGATGCCCGGCACCGTCGTCCGGGTCGCGGACGGCCTCGCCGTCGGCGACCGGGTCGCCGCCGGACAGCCGCTGCTCTGGCTGGAGGCCATGAAGATGGAGCACCGCGTCATCGCCCCCGCCTCCGGCACGCTCACCGCGCTCCACGCCGCCCCCGGCCGCCAGGTCGAGGTCGGAGCCCTGCTCGCCGTCGTACAGACCGAAGCACAGGAGGAAGTCCCCGCATGAGCACCCTCATCGAGACCGAAGAGCTCACCGCGCTCCGCGCAGCCGTCTCCGCGCTGGGCCACCGGCACGGCCCCGGCTTCGACCGGGCCGAGCTGTGGGCGGAGGCCGGAAAGCTCGGCTACCTGGGCGTGAACCTTCCCGAGGAGTACGGGGGCGGGGGCGGCGGCATGGCCGAGCTGTCGATCGTCCTGGAGGAGGCGGGCGCGGCCGGCGCGCCGCTGCTCATGATGGTCGTCTCGCCCGCGATCTGCGGCACGGTCATCGCCCGCTTCGGCACGGAGGAGCAGAAGCGGACCTGGCTGCCGGGGCTGGCGGACGGGTCGAGGACGATGGCGTTCGGGATCACGGAGCCCGACGCGGGCTCCAACTCGCACCGCATCACCACGACCGCGACCCGCACCGAGGAGGGCTGGGTCCTCAACGGCCGGAAGGTGTTCGTCTCGGGCGTGGACATCGCGGACGCGACCCTGATCGTCGGCCGCACGTCGGACGCCCGCACGGGCAGCCTCAAGCCCTGTCTCTTCATCGTCCCGCGCGACGCGCCCGGTTTCGGGCGACGGCACATCGAGATGGAACTCGACGCGAACGAGAAGCAGTTCGAGCTGACCCTCGACGACGTCCACCTGCCCTTCGAGGCCCTGGTGGGCGACGAGGACGCGGGCCTCCTGCAGCTGTTCGCGGGCCTCAACCCCGAGCGGATCATGACGGCGGCCTTCGCGATCGGCATGGGCCGGTACGCGCTCGCGCAGGCGGTGAAGTACGCGAGGGAACGCCAGGTGTGGAAGGCGCCGATCGGCGCCCACCAGGCCATCGCGCACCCGCTCGCCCAGGCGCACATCGAACTCGAACTGGCCAGGCTGATGATGGCGAAGGCCGCGCACCTCTACGACGCGGGCGACGACATGGGCGCGGGCGAGGCCGCGAACATGGCGAAGTACGCGGCGGCGGAGGCCTGTGTGAGGGCCGTCGACACCTCGGTCCACACGCTCGGCGGCAACGGCCTCACCCGCGAGTTCGGCCTGGCCCGGCTGATCACGGCGGCCCGGGTGGCCCGGATCGCCCCGGTCAGCCGGGAGATGATCCTGAACTACGTCTCCCACCAGACGCTGGGCCTGCCCAAGTCGTACTGAGCGAGCCTGGGGTCCTCGCGCTTCTCGGGCAGGGCGGCGACCTCGTCGATCCACTGCCGGACCTTCGCCTCGAAGTCGACGTGGCCGACCTCGTGGTGGGCGGCCGTGGCGTACGCGCAGGGCGGCTTCTCGTTCCACCTCTTCTGGAAGAGGGCCGCCTTGCGGACGAAGATCTCGCAGCCCACCGCGTTGGCGTGGAAGGTGACCTCCAGGTGCTGCGGGCGGTCCGAGCGGGACACGGCCAGCGTGTCGACGAGGCGGAAGCTCTGCCGCAGGGTGAAGTGGCGCTCGGCGCGCGGGATGTCTCCCAGTTCGTCGATCTGTGCGCTGCCGCAGGCGTAGCCCGCGGCGGCGAAGGCGTCGAGGACGGCTTCGTGGAGCGGCGTCGCGCCGACGCGCAGGGGGTCGCTGTCCGTCCGTTCCTCGATGCCGTCGGCCTCGACCTCGGTGTACGCGGCCAGGCGCACCCCGTCGAGGCGCTTCCCGTGCACCTCGGAGACGGGGGTCTCCCACTTCAGCCGGTACTCGAACGACGCCCGCCGCTCCCCGCCCTTCTCGACGGTGTGCGTGCCGGTCCCCAGGAACAGCGAGAACACGTAGCCTGATTCCGTGTCCACGTCGGCGTTCTTGCCGAGCGCGGGCGACGTGTTGGCGACGAGCTTCACCCGCACGACCCGCACCTGCACGTCGCGTTCGGGCGCGCGCAGCACGACCTCCCCGCGCAGCAGCCCGCCCGGCAGCGCCGGCTCGTCCGGTATGACGGTGTCGACCATCAGCGGAATGCCGCCGCTGTCCCCGCCCTTGCCCCACAGCCTCTTGAACACCATGGGCGCAGGTTAGCGAGGCCGGCCCCGGGCGGTCCGCCCTTTCCGAGAAGCATGCAAGCATGCTTGATTGTTTTCCGGGGTACTGACAGGGTCTCCCCAAGTACCGCCCTCAGCAGCGATCCTGGCGACCACCTTCCACCTCCCCAGGGGGCAACGCATGGTGTTCCACAGCGCGTACGAGCCCGTTTCCGCCGTCTCCCTCCCCATCCACGACGCCGTCCTCGGGCGGGCCGCCGAGTGGGGTGACACGCCCGCCCTGATCGACGGCGCCGGGGAGCTCAGCCTCAGCTACGGGCAGGTCGACGCGTTCCACCGGCGCGTCGCCGCCGGGCTCGCCGGGGCCGGGGTGCGGAAGGGGGACGTGCTCGCCCTGCACAGTCCCAACACCGTGCTCTTCCCGGTCGCCTTCTACGCCGCCACCCGCGCCGGCGCCTCCGTCACCACCGTGCACCCGCTCGCCACGCCCGAGGAGTTCGCGAAGCAGCTGAGGGACTCGTCCGCGCGGTGGATCGTGACCGTCTCCCCGCTGCTCGCCTCCGCCCGCGCGGCCGCCGAACTCGCCGGCGGGATCGCGGAGATCTTCGTCTGCGACCGGGCCGAGGAGAGCGAGGGCGTCCGGTCGCTCCAGGACTTCCTCGGCTCCACCGACCCCGTGCCCGAGATCGACATCGACCCCGGCCGGGACGTCGCCGCCCTCCCGTACTCCTCCGGCACCACCGGCGTCCCCAAGGGCGTCATGCTCACCCACGCCTCCATCGCCACCAACCTCGCCCAGCTGACGCCGGTCATCCCCATGGGGCCGGGCGACCGCATCCTGGCCGTGCTGCCGTTCTTCCACATCTACGGGCTCACCGCCCTCATGAACGCCCCCCTCCGCTCCGGCGCCACCGTCGTCGTCCTGCCCCGCTTCGACCTCGACACCTTCCTCGGCGCCATCCAGAAGCACCGCATCAACGGCCTCTACGTGGCCCCGCCGATCGTCCTCGCCCTCGCCAAGCACCCGGCCGTCGCCGACTACGACCTGTCCTCCCTGGAGTACATCGTCAGCGCCGCCGCCCCCCTCGACGCCGCCCTCGCCGCGGCCTGCTCGGCGCGGCTCGGCCTCCCGCCGGTCAGCCAGGCGTACGGCATGACGGAACTGTCCCCGGGCACCCACGTCGTCCCGCTCGACGCCCCCGCGCCCCCGCCCGGCACCGTCGGCAGGCTGCTGCCCTCCACCGAGATGCGGATCCTCTCCCTCGACGACCCCGCGAAGGACGCCGCTCCGGGCGAGGAGGGCGAGATCGCCATCCGCGGCCCGCAGGTCATGAAGGGCTATCTCGGGCGGCCCGACGCCACCGCCGCCATGATCGACGCCGACGGCTGGGTGCACACCGGCGACGTCGGCCGCGTCGACGAGGACGGCTGGCTCTTCGTCGTCGACCGCGTCAAGGAACTCATCAAGTACAAGGGCTTCCAGGTCGCCCCCGCCGAACTCGAAGCGCTGCTCCTCACCCACGAGGGCATCGCCGACGCCGCCGTCATCGGCGTCACCGACACGGACGGCACCGAGATCCCCAAGGCCTTCGTCGTCCGCCAGCCCACCGCGCCCGGCCTCACCGCCGAGGAGGTCGTCGCGCACGTCGCCGCGCGCGTCTCCCCGTACAAGAAGGTCCGCAGCGTGGAGTTCATCGACACCGTCCCCCGGGCAGCGTCCGGGAAGATCCTCCGAAGGGAACTGAGGGAGCGCGCATGAGCCTCGTCGACGTCACCGAGGAGCGGGGCATCACCACGCTCGCCCTGAACTCCCCGGCCACCCGCAACGCGCTCTCCGCGCCGCTCGTCACCGAGCTCGCCGACGCGCTCACCGCCTGCGGCAAGGACCCCGCGGTCCGCGCGGTCGTCCTCGGCCACACCGGCTCCACGTTCAGCGCGGGCGCCGACCTGAAGGCCCCGCCCAGCCCGTACGCCTTCGTCGACCTGCTCCGGCAGATCGTCGAGCTGCCCAAGCCGGTCGTCGCCCACGTCACCGCCGGCAGCCACACCCGCGCCGGCGGCCTCGGCCTGCTCGGCGCCGCCGACATCGTGGTGGCGGGGGAGGGGGCCGACTTCGCCCTCACCGAGGTACGGATCGGGGTCGCGCCCGCCGTCGTCTCCCTCACCCTGCTCCCCCGGCTGGAACCGCGCGCCACTGCCCGGCACTACCTGACGGGCGAGCGCTTCGGCGTCCCCGAGGCGGTCGCCATGGGCCTGGTGACGGCCGGCGACGAGGAGCTCCCCGGCATCCTCGACTCCCTCCGCGCCGCCTCCCCGCAGGGCCTGCGCGAGGCGAAACGACTGGTCACCGCTAGAGTCCTGGAGACCTTCGAACGCGACGCGGAGGACCTGGTGCAGAGGTCGGCCACGCTGTTCGCCTCCGCCGAGGCGCGCGAGGGGATGACGGCCTTCCTCGAACGACGGGACCCCGCATGGCGGCTCTGACCGCACCCAAGCCCGACCGGAACCCCAAGCAGGACCGGAGCCGCGCCACCCGGCAGCGGCTCCTGGAGGCCGCCGTGTCCTGCCTGGCCGAGCACGGCTGGGCGGGCTCCACGGTCTCGGCCGTCGCCGAGCGGGCCGGTGTCTCCCGGGGCGCCGCCCAGCACCACTTCCCCACCCGCGAGGACCTGTTCACCGCTGCCGTCGAGTACGTCGCGGAGGAGCGCTCACAGGCCCTGCGGGCGGTCCGTACGGACGACCGCGAGCAGGCCGTCGCCGCCCTCGTCGGCCTCTACACCGGGCCCCTCTTCCGGGCCGCGCTCCACCTGTGGGTCGCGGCCTCCGGCGAGGAGCAGCTCCGCGAGCGGGTCACCGAGCTGGAGGCCCGCGTCGGCCGCGAGTCCCATCGCATCGCCGTCGAGGTCCTGGGCGCCGACGAGTCCCGCCCGGGCGTCCGCGAGACCGTCCAGGGCCTCCTGGACATGGCCCGCGGCCTGGGCCTCGCCACCCTCCTGACGGACGACCGCGCCCGCCGGGAACGGGTCGTGTCCCAGTGGGCGCGGCTGGTGAACGAGGCGCTGAGCGACTAGACGCCCGGAGGCGCCCAGGCGCCCGGGAGCGGCCAGGCGCCGGGAGTGGCCAGACCCGCGGGGAGTGGCCAGACGCCCGGGGAGTGGCTAGACGCCCGGGATCGCGCGGGCCCGGAAGGCGTCCCGTACGGCCGCCGCGGCCTGCGTCCCGTACATCTTCTGCGCGGTCGCGACCGTCGTCAGGGCCGCGTCCCGGAAGCTCGTGTCGGCGGCGAAGCCGAACTGCGCGTTCACGATGATCCGGTCGGCGGTGCGGGCACCCAGCTTGTTCCGGATGTCGAACAGGGCCCGGGACCAGATCTCGCCGTCCGCGTGGACCTCGCCCTCCCGGTCCGCGTAGGTCTTGGTGCCGTCGATCCGGCGCAGGCAGTGCGGGGCCGCGCTGTAGCCGGTGGAGTCCCAGTCGCCGACGCACGCCAGGTCGGCCCTCATCGGCCAGCCGTACCGGGCGACCGCGTTCGTGCCGACCTCCACGGCAAGGTAGTCGCCGAACGCCTCGCCGATCGCGCCGGCCTCCGGGGAGCCGCCGAAGCCGGGCACCTGCGCCTCGTGCACCGCGTGACCGTACTCGTGGACGATCACCTCGGCGTCCTCGGCGTCGTCCACCCCGCCCTTGCCGAAGCGGATCTCGTCCTTCTTGTCGGTGAAGAAGGAGTTGTCGGCGCCCCACTGGTTGAGACGGACCGGCTGCACCCGGTCGTTCGCCCCGCGCAGCTCGCTGCCGAAACCGAGGCCCTGGAGGTACTCCTGCGCCTCGTTGACCCAGAAGTACGCCATGACCTGCTCGAACCCGTCGTCGGAGCGGTCGAACGTGCCGGCGTCGGCGGCCTTCGCGGGCTTGCCGGTCTCGGAGCGGACGGCGACCCACCTCCCGGACAGGGCGCCGCTCGCGTCGAGGTTGCGCAGGGCGGCGGAGGCGTACGCGGAGGCGGGGACGTCGCTCGCCGCGTCCTTGTGGTCGGCGAGGGACTGGTCGCCCGAGGACTGGACCGGGTTCACCATGAAGACGCGGGCCTGCGGCGGCGCTGCGGCGGAGGCTCCCACGGACGGGAGCAGCGCCGCGGTGGCGGCGGCCACGGTGACGGCGGCCGCGGCGACCGGGCCACGAGAGGTGCGGCGGGTCATGGACATCCTCCTGCGATGGGATGCTGCGACGAGAAAGTTGGCGTGTACTCAACACGCATGGCGGCGATCTTCGCGCACACGCGCCACTTTGAACAGACTTTGAGCCATCCCCGCCAGGAGGTGACGCGCACCACAGTCGACCGCTCCCCGCCGCAGTACGCTGACTCCATGCTCCTGCTCGTACGCCGCCGCCACGTGGACTTCGTCCGCGTCACGAGCATGAGCTGTCGCCGCTCCGCCTGACCTTCCGGGGTACCACTCCACACCCCTGCGGTCCCTCGTCCGAGCCCCAGCCGACCGGCACCCGTGGCCCCCGCCCCACCCTTGGCGGCCGCCCCGGGCACCCGTACACCCCGCGGATGCACACATGACGAACAGCTCCTACCCCTCGCAGCTCCCGATCGTCGATCTCTCGGCGGCCGACCGGGATCCCCAGGCCCGGAAGCTGCTCCACGCGCAGCTCCACTCGGCCGCCCACGACGTGGGCTTCTTCCAGCTCATAGGGCACGGCATCACCGAGGCCGAGACCCAGGCCCTCACCTCGGCCATGCACGCCTTCTTCGCCCTGCCCGAGGCCGACCGGCTCGCCCTCGACAACATCAACTCGCCGCACTTCCGCGGCTACACGCGCATCGGCGACGAGCGCACCGCGGGCGCCCGCGACTGGCGCGACCAGCTCGACATCGGCGCCGAGCGCCCCGCGCGCGAGCCCGCGCCCTGGGAAGCCCCGTACTGGTGGCTCGAAGGCCCCAACCAGTGGCCCGCCGCCCTGCCCGCGCTCCGCACCGCCGCCCTGCACTGGATCGACCGCCTCAGCGGCGTCGCCGAGCGCCTCCTGCACGAGCTGCTCGCCTCCATCGGCGCGCCCGCGGACTTCTACGACGACATCTTCGGCCCGCGCGCCCACCCGCACCTCAAGCTGGTGCGCTACCCGGGCAGCAGCGGCGAGGGCGACGACCAGGGTGTCGGCGCGCACAAGGACTACGGCTTCCTCACCCTGCTGCTCCAGGACCAGGTCGGCGGGCTCCAGGTGCAGCGCGAGGACGGCGACTTCCACGACGTGCCGCCGCTGCCGGGAGCCTTCGTCGTGAACCTGGGCGAGCTCCTGGAGGTCGCCACGAACGGCTACCTGGTCGCGACGAACCACCGCGTGGTCTCGCCGCCCGGAGCGACGGAACGATTCTCCGTGCCGTTCTTCTACAACCCGCGCCTCGACGCCCGGATCGCGCCGCTGGAGTTCCCGTTCGCGGACCGCGCGCCCGGCGTCACGTCCGACCCGGCCAACCCGCTGTTCGCCGAGTACGGCCGCAACGAACTGAAGGGCAAGCTCCGTGCCCACCCGCTGACGACGGCCCGCCACCACGCGGACCTGCTGCTCGCCCAGGAGCAGCAGGCCCAGCTGGTCTAGCGCTTCTCACGGGCGGGGCGAGGCGGTCCGGAGGGGCCTGGCGGAGCTGTGCGGGCCCGCCAGGCCCCATCCGTTCGAGCCGTCGGCCCCCGGGTGCCGGATCTAGCCGGCGATGTCCCCGTACCCCTCGATCTCGCGCGGGTTCCGCTGACCGGGGCCCGTGTAGCGGGCCGAGGGGCGGACGAGGCGGCCGGTGCGCTTCTGCTCCAGGATGTGCGCGGACCAGCCGGCCGTACGCGCGCACGTGAACATCGACGTGAACATGTGCGCCGGGACCTCGGCGAAGTCCAGGACGATGGCCGCCCAGAACTCGACGTTGGTCGCCAGGACGCGGTCGGGGCGCCGGTTGTGCAGCTCGTCCAGGGCGGCCCTCTCCAGGGCGGCGGCCACCTCGTAACGCGGGGCGTCCAGCTCCTTGGCGGTACGGCGCAGCACGCGCGCGCGGGGGTCCTCGGCGCGGTAGACGCGGTGGCCGAAGCCCATGAGGCGCTCGCCCTTGTCGAGGGCCTGCTTCACCCACGCGGTGGCGTCGCCGGTGCGCTCGATCTCCTCGATCATGCCGAGGACGCGGGAGGGCGCGCCGCCGTGCAGCGGGCCGGACATGGCGCCGACGGCGCCGGAGAGCGAGGCGGCCACGTCGGCGCCGGTGGAGGCGATGACGCGCGCGGTGAACGTGGACGCGTTCATGCCGTGCTCGGCGGCGGAGGTCCAGTAGGCGTCGACGGCCTTGACGTGCTTCGGGTCCGGCTCGCCGCGCCAGCGGATCATGAAGCGCTCGACGACGGACTCGGCCTTGTCGATCTCGCTCTGCGGGACCATCGGGAGGCCCTGGCCGCGCGCGGACTGCGCGACGTACGAGAGGGCCATGACGGCCGCGCGGGCGAGGTCGTCGCGGGCCTGCTCGGCGGAGATGTCGAGGAGCGGTTTGAGGCCCCACACGGGCGCGAGCATCGCGAGCGCGGACTGCACGTCGACCCGGATGTCACCGGAGTGCACGGGGATCGGGAAGGGCTCGGCGGCCGGCAGGCCCGGGTTGAACGCGCCGTCGACGAGCAGGCCCCAGACGTTCCCGAAGGAGACGTGGCCGACGAGGTCCTCGATGTCGACCCCGCGGTAGCGGAGGGCGCCGCCCTCCTTGTCGGGTTCGGCGATCTCCGTCTCGAACGCGACGACTCCCTCGAGCCCGGGTACGAAGTCGGACATGAGGCGGCTCCTCTATCGATGATCGATCAACCGTGTTGGTCGATGGTGGGGAATCAACAGTCATCCAGCCGAAGAGTCTGTACGGTTCCGATGATGCGGGGAAGCGTGACATCCGGCACACTGCGCTGATTCGGCGAGAGAGGGTTAGCGCCCCATAGTGCCGGGCAGACTGGGGCACTGCGGCAGGATGGCCCTGTGACCGACGCCCTGGATCCCGCCGACATGCGCGAGCAGTACCGCACCACGGAGCTGTCCGCGGCCGACCTCGCGCCCGAACCGATCGGCCAGTTCGCCCGCTGGTTCAAGGAGACCGCCGCGAACCCGGCGATCCATGAACCGAACGCGATGATCGTGTCCACCGCGGCCCCCGACGGCCGCCCGTCCTCGCGGACGGTCCTCCTGAAGCACTACGACGAGGCCGGCTTCGTCTTCTTCACCAACTACGAGTCCCGCAAGGGCAAGGAGCTGGCGGCCAACCCGTACGCCTCGCTGCTCTTCCCCTGGCACCCGCTGGCCCGGCAGGTCATCGTGACCGGCCGCGCGGTCCGCGTCGGCCGCGACGAGACGGTCGCGTACTTCCGCACCCGCCCGCACGGCTCCCAGCTCGGCGCCTGGGCCAGCCCCCAGTCCGAGGTGATCCCGTCCCGCATGGACCTCCTGGCCCGCTACGAGGAACTGGCCGCCCGCTACCCGGAACCCGAACAGGTCCCGGTGCCGCCGGAATGGGGCGGCATCCGCGTCGTCCCGGAGACGGTCGAGTTCTGGCAGGGCCACGAGAACCGCCTCCACGACCGCCTGCGCTACGTCCACGAGGAGAACGGCACCTGGCGCGTGGAACGACTGGCCCCCTGACGGTCCCCGGAAACGCAGGCGACCCGTGGGTCTGGTCCCGTCCGCCTAGGTTCGGACAGGAGCCGGCCGGACTTACCGGCGACCCACGGGTCGGGTGACTGCGTCGTTCTTCGGCAGTAGGCCTGCCGGGGTGCACAGAGTGCGACTGGCAGGCCTCAGCCCGCAGTCACCTCGCTGGTCCGGTAAGAAATCACTTCCGGATCACCTCCTTTCATGCGTGACTCACACGTTACGAACTCCGCGCAGGACGCTCAACCGATTTATTCGACGGGTCCCGATTCACTGCGCCAGGCATACGAGAATCCGTCGGCTCGCTGGAGCAGGAGCAGGTTCTCGTGGGGTGCGTTGAACCTCCCGAGGGGCGTGGCGACACTGTGCCGACCCGTACTGCGGACCGACACCCGACCGGTCCACACACCGGCCCACCGGCCGGTCCGGACGGTGGCCCGCACGAGATCGCCGCTCGCGAAACCCTGGTGCCGCTTCCGGCGCGGGCGCACCAGCCGGGGAAAGCCGTAACGGTCCGGAGTGGTGCGGGCGTAGGAACCACGGCCCGTGGCCGAGAAGACGTGTACGCGCGTGACCAGGCGGACGACGGCGTCTCCCGCGCCGGAACCCAGCGGTCCCACGCACAGCGCGTCGAGCGTGTGGGACTTCGCCAGGCCCATGGCACGGCGATTCGCCGAGGTCAGGGACGCGGGCCAGCAACGCACCGGCACGCCCGTCCCTTCCATCCGGAGGAGGAGCTGGGCCTTCGTCGCGTTGATGGCGGCCGCGTCGCCGAGGGGGGGGGCCGCAACCGGCTGAGGACGGTGGCCAGGCGTCCGGGGCGGTGAGCCAGGAACTCCTCCACGGGACGGGCCGCCTTGGCCCGATTACACGGCACACACGCGAGGAGGCGGTTGGCGGGGCGATCGGTGCCTCCACGGGCGCGGGCCCGGATGTGGTCGACGTCGAGCGGGACGCCGAAGGCCCCGCAGTAGGCACAGCTCGAGCCCGACCGGGCACGTGAGCGTGCGGGATCGTCGGAAGCCTCCCTTCCCTCGGCCGTGCTGAGGGCGGGGATGTCGAAAGAATTCTCCTCGACGTGGATCGCGACGACGGGGGCGAACCGGCGAAGACGGGCGACGACGGAGCAGACCGAGTCGACCCGGTGCCGCAGCGAAGGGGCGAGCCAGCCCGGTCGACGTACCCGGTTGGCGAAGCGGGGAGGTCGGTACCTGAGCCGCGCCGTACGGCGTCTGCGTCGGTACCCGGCGCGGCGCACCATCGCCTGGCGGATCTGAGGGCCGCGGTGTCGGAGCTCGATCGCGACCAGCCCCCGCCGGACGGTCGCCGTACGGCCGTCCAGGGACGTCTGTCCCACCGTCTCGGTGAGAGCGAGCCCGGTGCCGCGGGAACCGGGGTCGATCCGCAGCTCGACGCCCGATACCTCGGCGTCGGAGCGTCTGCGGTCCCTCAGCCGAATGGTGAAGGGCGTGCGTCGCGCCACCGCGGCCCGCCCACGGGCCAGCAGGGTGCGTGCGCGTGGAGGATGGCACGGCATGAGCGGAAGCCCGTCCCGGGAGACGACGAACACACGATGGCTGCCGCGTCCGGTCCGCATCCGTGGGGCGTCACCGCCCCTGTTCTCTGCCTGTTCGGCGTGACGCCGACGAGCTCGGGTGCTGCGCCCGCCGGTCTCCCCTCGCCCATGTCCCCGGCCGGTGCCTCGCGTCTCCGCGACGTGTCCGCGCGCCGTTTCGTCCCTGCTCCCAGGGGTGTCTGCACGCGTGGATTCCAGAGCAGGCTGCTGAGGAAGCACAGCCTGGTGGGTCTTCATGACTGGGGCTGGTCACTCCGATTCCACCAGGGAGTCCGGCAGGCGCCGGGGAGCGAGTGACCTCACGAGTCCGTGCGAGCAGCGTAGGGAGGGCGCCGGGGCGGGCTTCACCACAAGGGATCGTGTGTGACGCACGTCACGTCACCGCCCGGTGGTGCCGCGTGCGCGGATGCCCGTCATCCGTACTCGTGATGCAGTGATTTCGGTGAAGGTGATGTGCCCTGCGTCACGTTCCAGTTGAATGGTTCCAGCATGGGGGGTGCCTGCATGGGTGCATTCACGGGGGCCGCGAGCGAGGCCGTGTCCGTCCCGGGGGCGGGGGCCGATCTGTTGGCCGCGCTGCTCGACGGGATGGACGCCGCGCTCTGCGCGTTCGACGCCGACGGGACGGTCACGCACTGGAACCGGGAGGCCGAGCGGATCCTCGGCTGGTCCGCCGGCGAGGCGGTCGGGCGGCGCGGGTTCGAGGGCTGGGCGGCGCGCAGCGCCGACGCCGAGGAGACCCTGGGCCGGCTCATGGGTGCCATGAAGGGCCCCGGCCGGCAGGTCCACGAGTTCGTCCTGCTCCGCAAGGACGGCGGGCGGGTCCTCGTACGGAGCCAGGCCGCCGGTGTGCGCGGCGCGGACGGCGCCCCGGCGGGGGTGTACTGCGCGTTCAGCGAGGTCCACGTCCAGTTGGACCTGGAGCGTTCGGTGGCCCTCAGCGAGGCCCTGTTCGACGACGCCTCCTGGGGTGTCGTCCTCGTCGACGCCGATCTGCGCCCCGCCATGGTCAACGCCCACGCGGCCCGCGCCTTCGGGACCGGGCGCACGGCCCTGCTCGGGCGCCCTCTCGGCGACGTCGTCACGCACGGTGCCGAGGAGCTGGAGGCCGCCCTCCAGCACGTTCTCGCGGAGGGCACGCCGCCCGCGCCCGCCGAGGTGTGGGTGACGCTCGGGACGGCCGGGGAGGAGCGGCGCCGGTGCTGGCGCAGCGGCTTCCTGCTGCTGTCGTCGCCGATGGCGGAGGAGCCCGTGCCGCTGGGCGTGGCCTGGCTGTTCCAGGACGTCACCGAGGAGCGGCTCGCGGCGCGCGCGGCGGACCGGCTGCGGTTCCGGTGGAGCCAGCTGCACCGGGCGGGCGCGGCGGCCGCGGAGTGCGAGGACGCGGCGGAGGCGGCGACGGTCCTGCTCGACTTCGCCCTGGCCGGGTTCGCCGACCACGCCCTGGTGGACCGTCCGGCGGGGGAGCGGCGCCTGACCAGGGCCCTGGCCACCCCCGCGGGCGCCGCTCCCGGGCCGTCCTCGCCCGTCGTGGGCGGCGGCATCCCGCTTCGGTACGGGCCGAGGCATCCGGCGCTCCAGGCATGGGACCGGGTGGGCACGGTGCGGGCGAGCGCGGGCCGGACCGCCGAGGTGTGGGCGGAGGCCCACCAGTGGCCGGGGGACGCGGCGCACGCCCTGTGCGTGGTCCTGCGGTCCCGGGGCCGGACCCTGGGCGTCCTGACGTTCCTGCGCGCGGCCTGCCGCAAGCCCTTCGAGCGCGAGGACGTCGTGTACGCGGAGTCGGTGGCGTCCCGGGTGGCGGCGGAGCTGGCCCTGGCCCCCGGAGAGCCCGTCTAGCTCCCCTTGCACCCACTTTTTTGTGGGTACTTGTCGGGGTCGGATGCCCGGGAGAACCTGGTGGTGGCCCGGGACGGAGAGGGGAGCGGCAGGGCCTCAGGAGGCGGCCCGCGCCTCCGTCAGCCGGTCCAGCCGGCGATGGCCCCAGTCCGACAAGGGGCCGAGCAGTCCGGAGAGTTCACGGCCGAACTCCGTCAGCGAGTAGACGGTCTTCGGCGGCAGCACGTCGTGCACCTCGCGGTGCACGAGCCCGTCGGTCTCCATCTCCCGCAGGGCCTGGGTCAGCACCTTCTCACTGATCTCGGGGATCCTGCGGCGCAGTTCGCCGGGCCGGTGCGGGCCTGATTCCAGCAGCCACAGCAGCGACGTCTTCCACTTGCCGTCGATCACGGCGATCGCGGCCGTGACGCCGCAGACGTTCGTGTCCTGGGCCCTCAGGCGTGTCATATGCGTCCCTCTCCTTCTCCGTCTTCGGTCGTCTCTGTATCTCACGTATGTGCAAGGGAGTTCAGTCATGTCTTCTTCCGACGAGCGTCTTTCGGTCACTGTTCTCGGGCTCGGGCCGATGGGCCGGGCGCTGGCGGGCGCGTTCCTGGACGCCGGGGTGCGGACCACCGTGTGGAACCGCACGCCGGGCAGGGAGGGCGACCTCGCCGCGCGGGGCGCCGTCCTGGCCGCGAGTGCCGAGGACGCGGTCGCCGCGAGCCCGCTCACGGTGATCTGCCTGGTCAACTACGACGCCACCGACTCCGTGCTGCGGCAGTCGGCCGTCGAGGCCGCGCTCAAGGGCCGGACCCTGGTGAACCTGAGCGCCGACACCCCGGAGCGGGCCCGTGACACCGGCCGCTGGGCGGCGGAGCACGGCGTCGGCTACCTGGACGGCGCGATCATGACGCCGACGCCGACGATCGGGACGCCCGCCGGGGTGTTCCTGCACAGCGGACCCGAGGAGCTGTACGGCGTGCACCGGCGGGTGCTCGACGCTCTGGGCGGCGCCCACACCCACCTCGGCGAGGACACCGGCAGGGCGGCGGCGTACGACGTCGCGCTGCTCGACATCTTCTGGACGTCGATGACGGGGTACGTGCACGCGCTCGCGGTGGCCCGGGCGGAGGGGATCTCGGCGCGGGAGCTCGCGCCGTTCGCCCAGGGCATCGGGGCGATCCTGCCGCCGCTGTTCCAGGAGTGGGCGCAGGACGTGGACGGCGGCTCGTACTCGGGCGAGGGCAATCCGCTCACCTCGGCGGTGTCGACCATGGGCCACGTGGTGCACGCGTCGGAGGCGCACGGCATCGACGCGAGCGTGATGCGCGCGGCGGAGGCGCTGGCGGTGCGGGCGGTGGACCGGGGTCACGGCGCGGACGGCTTCACCCGTGTCACCCAGGTCCTGGACCGTGCCTGACCGGCAGGGAAGGGGGTCGATCCCTGCCGGGTTCCGGCATGGACGGCCCCCGGCGGCGGGGCGACGATGGACCCACGTTCGAGAGCAGTGGGGGGCGTCGTGCTGACGTGGATCTTCGTGGTGGTCATGCCGTTGGGCGTGGCGGCGATCACGCTGGGCGTGATCGCGTTCCGGACGGGGTGGATGCTTCCCCCGTCGCGCCGGGGCGTGCGGCAGCCCCGTCTGTACGGTGTCGGCGTCGCGCTGGCGGGCGTGGGTCTCGTGACCATGGGTCTCACGTACCTCGTCCTGTCCGCCGACACCCGGGCGAGCCGGCCGTGGCTCGCCCTCATCGGGAACGGCGTGGAGCTCGTCGGCATCGCCCTGATCGGGGCGAGCCACCTGCGCCCGAGGCGCGGGCGGTCCGCCCACCCCGTGGCCTAGGCCCTGTCGTCAAACTCCCGTCGTCGCCCGAAGGGCGGCCCCGCGGCGTCAGGTGCGTGCTCTCGGCGTGCCGGGCGCGAGCCCTCGTACTGGACGTACTCGGGCTTGTGCCCGGTGCGGCGAGAGCGCGTGCATGGCGTCGCGGGGCAGGCGGGAGTTTGACGACAGGGCCTAGGGGGGTGTCTTGCCGATCAGGCCGGGCTCGCGGTGCCGGGCGCCGTGAGCCCGGCCCGGCCGCTGCGCCTCCGCAGGGGGGGGTGTCTTCCCTAGTGCCGGAAGAAGATCCGGTCGGCGTACTGGCTCATCACGCGCCCGTTCCACTCGTGCCCGCCGTCGACGTTGCCCGAGCGCAGGAGCGGCGGCTCGATGCCGAGGCGTACGAGCTCCTCGGCGGCGGCGGCCATCGTGGCCTGCATGAGGGCGCTGGTGACGACGGTGGAGGCGGGCGCGAAGGGCGCCTCGATGCCCTCGTGGGTGAGTTCCGCGTCGCCGATGGCGATCTTCGAGTCGAGGACGATGTCGCAGTGGTCCTTGAGGTACGTACCCGAGACGTGGCGTGACTTCGTCTCGGTGGCGTACGCCAGCGAGGTGACGCCGATGACGGTGAGGCCGAGCGCGCGGGCGTTCATGGCCATCTCGACGGGCAGGGCGTTGCGCCCGGACAGCGAGATGATGATCAGGACGTCCCCGGCCTTGGCGGGGGACGAGTCGAGGACGGCCCCGGCGAGGCCGTCGACCCGCTCCAGGGCGGAGCCGAGGGTGGCCGGCATGACGTCGACGCCGACGACGCCGGGGACGGCGAGCAGGTTCATCAGGGCGAGGCCGCCCGCCCGGTAGACGACGTCCTGCGCGGCGAGCGAGGAGTGTCCCGCGCCGAAGGCGAAGAGCCGGTTGCCGCTCGCGACGGCTTCGGCGATCGCCGCACCGGCGGCGGCGATCTCGGCGGAGTCCCCGTCGCGCACCTGCTGGAGCAGGCCGATCGCGGCGTCGAAGAACTGTCCGGCCAGCTTGCTCTCGCCCATCGCGGCGGCTCCTTCTCGTCGTGCTGCGGTCGTGGCTCTCGTCGCGGTCGCCGATCACGGTGCGGTCTGGACCATTGCTCTGTCAATACCGCCTCACCCCGGCGCGGCCCGGTTGTCGGTCCGATGCGTCAGAATTGGGGACAGGGCCAGCGCACGACTCATCGAGGGGCACGTATGTCCGGACTGATCGACACAACGGAGATGTATCTCCGCACCATCCTCGAGCTTGAGGAAGAAGGTGTGGTCCCCATGCGTGCCCGGATCGCCGAGCGGCTCGACCAGAGCGGCCCCACGGTGAGCCAGACGGTGGCTCGGATGGAGCGCGACGGCCTGGTGGCCGTGGCGAGCGACCGCCACCTGGAGCTCACGGAGGAGGGCCGCCGGCTCGCCACCCGGGTCATGCGCAAGCACCGCCTCGCGGAGTGCCTGCTCGTCGACGTGATCGGCCTGGAGTGGGAGCAGGTCCACGCCGAGGCCTGTCGCTGGGAGCACGTGATGAGCGAGGCCGTGGAGCGGCGGGTTCTGGAGCTGCTGCGTCATCCGACGGAGTCGCCGTACGGGAACCCGATCCCGGGCCTGGAGGAGCTGGGCGAGAAGGCGGAGGCCGAGGCCTTCCTCGACGACTCGATGGTGTCGCTCGCCGACCTGGACGCCAGTGGCGGCAAGACGGTGATCGTGCGGCGGATCGGCGAGCCGATCCAGACGGACGCCCAGCTGATGTACACGCTGCGGAGGGCGGGCGTGCAGCCCGGCTCGGTGGTGTCGGTGTCGGAGTCGCCGGGCGGTGTCCTGGTGGGCAGCAGCGGTGAGGCGGCCGAGCTGGGCGCGGAGGTCGCGGCGCACGTGTTCGTCGCGAAGCGCTGAGGATTGCGGAAGGGGCGCCCGGGAGGGCGCCCCTTCCGGCGTCTCGGGGTGGTCCGGCGTTTCGGGGTGGTCCGGCGTCTCGGGGTCGTCACGCGTCTCGGGGTCAGAGGTAGGGGGCGAGGACTCCCCACAGGCCGAGCCCGAGCAGGCCGAGTGCGGCGAGCGTGCCGAAGAAGTACTGCGCGACCACGATGGGGAGCCATTTCCTCCGGACGTGGCGGCCGGGCTTCTGCGGGTCGTAGACGACGTGGATGTGCGGCGTCGAGGTGTTCGAGCAGCGCTGGAAGCGCTCGTTGCCGTGGGTGTCGGTGAACTTGTAGTACTCCGACCGTTTCCCGTTCGGGTAGATGTCCGCGGTGGCCCGGACGGTGACGCCGCGGCGGGAGAGCACCCATCGGTCCTGGAGATTGCCCGCGGTGGCGAGGACGCCGCCCAGGCCGAAGAGCGTCCCGAACCCGGCGAAGAAGGCGACCAGGCCCATCGCACCGCCGTGGGCGGTGGTGGTCCACCAGACGTAGCCGGTGTAGGCGGCGAGGAAGCCGATGCCCCATCCGAGCACCGCCCCCCAGGGAACCGCTCCCGGATCGTCCTCGACGGTGACCAGGGAGCTGCCGGCCGGGTCCCGTTCCTCGGGGAGGGCGGCGGTCAGGGCGGTCAGGAACATGGTGGTGGCGGTCGGGTTGCCGCCCGTGATCCAGTGCGGGGCGCCGTCGGTCAGGACGACCTTGAGGGATGTCTCGGTGTCCCGCCGGACATCCTGGATGGCGGCGAGCGGGATCGTCGTGCGCGTGTCGGTCGTCGTGATGACGAGCCGTTCGGCTTCGAGGGCGGTGGAGTCGGAGCCCTTGGTGAGGATCTGAGGTGACAGCACGCTGCGTGGACCCGTACGAGCGTGATGCGGTTGTACGGCTCCGGATCACGAAGGCGCATCGGATCGGCCTCGGTGGCCCAACATCCTGGCGTGCGCCCCGTTTTACGCCGGAATCGCCACGCCCGCGCCCTCGTCGTGCCACGCTGGTGGGGGCCGGGCGTGGAGGGGGTGGGGCCATGAGGGCTACGGACGACAGAGGGCCCCGGCGCCTTCCGGCGCCGGGGCCTGTCCTCCCCTGTGCTGACCTGGAGCCCCGAGCTCTCAAGGTCATTCCCCTCGGACCCCTTTTCCCCGAGTGGTCCGCCTCCCGCTCAAGATCTCCCCTCGGCAGCGCGCGTCAATCCTTGAGCCCTGTCACTCGAACGAGGGGTGTTGTGTGGCAGGAGCGCATTTTCGAATGCGAGTTCGATAGTCTGGCGAGGTTCGACGGAAGAGAGGGGGTGCCGGATCCATGGCGCGACGACTCGACGTCACCGGGGCCGACGGCGTCCGGCTGACGGCCTGGGACCACACGGCCGGGCCCGGCAGCCGAGGGACCCGGGAGCGTCCGCCCGGGCCCGACAGCCGCGGGATCGTTCCCCAGCCCGGCCCGGACGGCGGCCCGCGCCCCGGTGCACGGCCCGGCCCGGACGCCACAGCCCGCCCCGGCGCCCGGCTCGGACCGGATGTCGCCGCGCATCCCGGGGCCCGGACCGGCCTGGACGCCGTCCCCCGCCCCGCGCGCGCCCCGCAGGTCCCCCCGGCCCCGCAGACGGCCGGATCCGGGTCGGGGGCTCCCGTCCCCGGGGTGTTACTCCTCCACGGCCTGATGGGCCACGCCGGCCACTGGGCCCCCGCCGTGCGCCGCCTCACCGGCGGCCACCGGATCGTCGCCCTCGACCAGCGCGGCCACGGCGCGAGCGAGAAGCCCGCCGCCGGGCCCTTCACCCGCGAGGCGTACGTGGCGGACGCCGCCGCCGTCGTCGAGCAGCTCGGACTCGGCCCGGTCACCCTCGTCGGCCACTCCATGGGCGCCCTCACCGCCTGGCAGCTGGCCGCCGAGCGCCCCGACCTCGTCCGCGCCCTCGTCATCTGCGACATGCGCGCCTCGGCCCTCGGCGCGGCCTCGCAGCGTGCCTGGCAGGACTGGTTCCGCCGCTGGCCCGCGCCCTTCCCGTCCCTGGAGGCCGTCCACCGCTGGTTCGGCGACGAGGACCCCTGGGTGGAGACCCCGAACCCGGCGCGGGGCGCCTTCTTCGCCGAGGTGATGGCCGAGCACCCCGACGGCTGGCGCCCGGTCTTCGCCCCGGAGCAGATGCTGACCTCGCGCGAGACCTGGGTCCACGACGCCCACTGGGACTCCCTCGCCCAGGTCCGCTGCCCCACCCTCGTCGTGCGCGGCCTCGACGGCGAGCTGGGCCGCGCGGAGGCCCAGGAGATGGTCCGGGTCCTGCCCCACGGGGCGTACGCGGAGATCCCCGACGCCGGCCACCTCCTCCACTACACCCACCCGGAGGCCTGGGGCGAGGCCGTGGAGCCCTTCCTGAACGGCGTACTCACCCCCTGACGGCACGGATTCGAACGCGGCACGGTACGGTCCCTCTCACGGCGCGTCGAGCAGCACGTCTCCGCGCCGTTGGGAGGAACTCAATGCGCAATTCCATGCTGCGGCGCGTGGCCACGATGGCCACGACGCTGGGGCTCACCACGCTCGGCCTCTTCGGCGCGGGCGCGGCGCCGGCGCAGGCCGCCGCGGGCGACTGCCCGTCCGGCTACTTCTGTGCCTGGAAGACGGACAACGCCACCGGCACGATGTACAAGACGAACGTGAACCGGGCGACGCTCGGGACCTGGGACAACGCGTTCCGCTCGGTCGTCAACCACACCGACAAGTGGCTCTGCCTGTACGACGGCCAGAACTACAGCGACCCCGCGGGCGCCAGCGTGCGACCGCCCGACCCGGCGGGCACCGAGTGGGGCGGTCCGGGCAGCAACTCCGTCAGCTCGGTGAAGCTCGTCCCCACCGAGCGCGAGTGCCGCGGGGCCGCGTACCCGAAGTGGTACGCCGCCACCGCCCCCACGGCGGCCGGGTTCGGCGACCTGAACGCCGACAAGCGGTCCGACGTCCTCGTCCGCGACGAGGCGGGCCGCCTGTGGTTCCTGCCCGGCGACAGCACCGGACGCCTGGTCGGCGCCGGCGGCTGGGGCGCCATGAACGCCCTCACCCGCCACGGCGACTTCACCGGTGACGGCCGCGAGGACGTCATCGCGCGCGAGTCGGCCACGGGCAAGCTGTGGCTCTACCCGGGCACCGGCACGGGAGCCCTCGGCAGCCGCAAGCTGATCGGCTCCGGCGGCTGGAACGCGATGAGCAAGCTCACCGCGTACGGCGACCTCACCGGCGACGGCCGCTCCGACCTGCTCGCCGTCGAGCCGTCCACCGGAAAGCTCTGGGCCTACCCGGGCACCTCCACCGGCGCCCTGGGCGCGCGCAAGCTCATCGGCGCGGGCGGCTGGAACGCGATGAACGCGCTGGTCGCGCCCGGCGACATGAACGGCGACGGCAAGGCCGACCTGATCGCCCGTGAGGGGTCCACCGGCAAGCTCTGGTTCTACCCGGGCACCGGTTCCGGCGGCTTCGGTACGCGCGTCCTGATCGGCTCCGGCGGCTGGAACGTGATGGCGTCGTTCCTCGCGGTCGGCGACTTCGGCGGGGACGGCCGCAACGACCTGGCCACCATCAGCGCCTCCGCGTACGTCGGCGAGGGCTGCCGGGGCGTGGGCTGCCTGGTCCTCTACAGCGGCAAGGGCAACGGCGCGCTCAACGCGGGCCTCCCGGAGAGCTGGGAGAACGACTGGTCGGACCTGCGCGGCGCGTTCTGACCGAGTGAGTGCGAAGGGCCTCCACCCCGACGGGTGGAGGCCCTTCGCGCGTCAGACGGGCGGCAATCGAAGATCCGTTCGTGGGGCTGGAGTTGTGGCATCGCACGGTGAAGTGTGCGCTACGGTAAGCACATCATCACGCTCCGTGAAAACGGAGCGGTCCCCGGTGGTGCGCCAACACCATGACCCGGGGACCTTCACTCCAGTGGAAGCTAGAGGGTCCACCAGAAATGCTTCGACATGTTATCGCTCCCGTTCACTCCTTCACCAAGGTTTCGAACGGTGTCGTGCGCCATCCGCGTCTGAACAGCGACGCGAAGCTCCTCCTCATCTACGTCCAGGGCCTCCCCGCGACCGCGAGCGGCAAGCCGCTCGGGGAGCACGCCACCGACCTGGGCATGCGGCCCCGTGCGTACCACCGGGCGAAGGAGTGCCTGGTGGCGTGCGGGTTCCTGCACGAGTGGAAGTTCCAGAGCGGGCGCGGGTACTGGATGACCACGCAGCTCCTCTCCAACGTCACCCTGACGAGTGAAGAGGCTGTGGCGGCCCGGGACGGGATTCCGCCCGAGTCGCGGGATGTCGGCGGACCGACCGCCGGAAATCGGGAACCCCGGCGCACCGGATCCCAACTACCGGTAGAAGAAGACTGGGGAAAGAAGACCTTTCCCCACCCACCCACCGAAGAGCCGGCGCCGGAACCGGAAGCGGATGAGCCGCCTCCGGAAGGCGGTCCGGAAGTCGCTCCCGAAGTCGCCCGGGCCGAGCGCCTGTTGCTGTCGCTCGGCTACCAGAACCGGGAGCTGCGGCTCGGCGAACCGGAGGCCCGTGGGCTGGCCGAGGTGGCGGCGGAGTGGCTCCGGCGCGGGGTGTCCGCAGCGGACCTCCGGCACGCCCTGACGGCCTACCTGCCCCGTGACGGCGTCCGTTCGGCGGTCGGGTTCCTGCGGCACCGGCTCAAGGAGAAGCTCCCGGCCCCGCCGCTGCCGCCGGAGCCGGAGGAACGCCCGGCGGCCGAGACCGCACGGCCCGCCCTGGTCACCTGCGAGGGTTCCGGCGCGGAGCACGTCTTCCGGCCGGTCGGCGACGAGACGCACTGCGGCCACTGCCGCATGGAACTGGCCCGTCAGGCCGCCGGAATCCGGGCCGAGGAGACCACCGAACGCCCTTCCTGGCGGACCCGCGTCGAAGAGGTGCTGGCCGAGGGTGCCGCCCCCGCCGGGTGAGCGGGCCCCGTCAGGGCGCTTGGGACCTGCCGGCCAGGAGGCAGCCGTGCGGTCGCCTCACCCACCCGCCGGGCTCCTGCTCCAGTCGCGCGGTGACGGTGAGGCCGGCCCGCTCCGGCAGGGCGGCCGCGCGGTCAGACGGGCACCCCAGGACCGGCCGGGTGCGCCGCCACCCGCCCGGGGCCGCACCCCAGGTCCGCGACCGGCCCGACACCGGCCGTCCACACCGGTTCGGCGAGGGGTGACCCCGGACCGGGCACCGACCGACAGGGCCTAGCGCCGGCCCTTGCGGCCCCGCCGCGCCTCGCGGCGGACGTCGTCGTAGGCCATGCGCAGGTCGACGAACTCCAGGGCGTACCCCATGCCGCGGGCGACCCACCCGATCGCTCTCACCAGAACCTCGTCCATGGCGTCCTGCCTTCCCCCGATTGCCTGTCACCACTTCAGACTCGCCAGTGGCACCGAAGGTTGAGCCGTCAGCTCGCGCAGTCCGTCGGCTGACCCGACGCGTCCGCCGTCGCCTCGACGCGGAAGCCCGAGCCGGTGGCGAGCTCGGGCGGGAACGCGCCGCCCTCCGCGGCGAAGCCCTCGCGGGTGAGGGAGTAGACCCTCAGGACCGTCGGGGTGCCGTCCACGTCGCGGGTGAAGCACAGGCCGAGCCCCGTCCCCGGGGCCGAGGGGCGGGCCGGGCCGGGGTGCCAGCCGTCGCGGGACGCCTCCGTCCCGTAGTGCCGGAGCACCTCCTCCGGCGTGCCGGGGAAGGCGTACGTGCGGCTGGCGTACACCCAGGCCTCGCCGCTGTCGTTCCAGCAGCCCGCGTCGACCTTCTCGTACCCCCGGGGCGGGGTGGCCTTCTCGGGCGGGGCGTCGAGGATCGCGAGCGCGCCCAGCGACCGGACCCGCTCCGCGCTGCCCCCGCAGTCCTTGTAGCCCGCGAGGCCCGCGAGGTCCGAGCAGCCGGTGAGGCCCCCGGCCGTCAGGGCGACCGCGAGCAGCAGGGTCGTTCTCGTGAGGATCGGCAAGGCGGTCTCCGTGTCAGGCGTCTGCGGCCGTGCAGAACATACCGGCCGCGAGACGCCCGTCAGCCCCGCTCCAGCCGCCAGATCCGGTCCTCGCCCGTCTCCGCCGGGGCGGTGGGTTCGTGGGGGCGGCGGAGGTCGCCGTTGAAGCCGAGGCGGGCGGGGACGGCGGCGCTGGCGTGGTGGGCGACGTCGTGGACGATCTCGACCGTCGTCACCCCGGGCAGGCGGAACGCCTGCTCGACCAGCGCGCGGGCGGCGCGCGTGGCGAGGCCCCGGCCGGTGACCGACGGGTGCAGCCAGTAGCCGATCTCGATCGCGCCGTCCGGGGTGTCGTCGTGCCGGTGCAGCCCGCAGGAGCCCACCATGGCCCCGTCGAGCACGATCGCGTAGCTGTACGCCTCGCCGCGCGCCCACAGCTCCGCCCGGTCGGTCAGGAAGGCGGCCAGCCGCTCGGGGTCGTGCTCGGCGGCCCACGGCATCCACGGGCGCAGGTGCTCCACCGACTCGCCGACGACCCGGAGGTACTCCGTGCGGTCGGCCTCGCCCTCGTAGGCGCGGAGCGTGAGCCCGTCGGCCAGGTCGATGCGGGTGTCGGGGCCGGGCGCGGGCGGTGACGGGTCCATGCGGTGAGGATGGTCCGCGCCGGTCACCGCGGCAACGGGATTTCGACGGGCTCCGGCTCGGGCACGGGCTCGGGCCCGCCCAGGCGGGCGAGGCCGAAGGATGAAGGCGACCGCCATGCCGCCCCCGCCGGGTCGCGGTCGTCGTCCCGGTGTCCTCCCCGCGTAGGCTCCGAGCCGGTCGGTCGATCGGAGGAGGGACACCATGGGGGACGCGATGGATCACGACGAGGGTGTGGTGCGGACGCTGCTCCGCGACCAGCACCCGGACCTCGCGGAGCTTCCGCTCCGGCCGGTGCCGGGCGGGTGGGACAACCAACTGTTCCGGCTCGGCGACGAGTTGGCCGTGCGGATGCCCCGTACCGAACGGGCCCCGGGCCTGCTGCGCAAGGAGCTCCGCTGGCTGCCGGACCTCGCGCCGCTGCTCCCGCTGCCCGTGCCCGTCCCCGTACGCGCCGGGGAACCGTCCGCGCGCTTCCCCGGCACGTGGACGGTGGCCCGGTGGGTCCCGGGCGAGCCGGGCGACGCCACCCCCGTCACGCGCGGACCCCACGCGGCCGCCGTACTGGCGGGCTTCCTGCGGGCCCTCCACCGTGAGGCGCCCGCGGACGCCCCCGCCAACGCGGACCGGGGCGTGCCCCTGGAGCGCTTCGAGGCCGGGTTCGAGGAGGGCTTCCCGCTCCTGGCCGCGCACGCAGACCCGGCGGCCGTACGGCGGGTGTGGGAGGACGCCCTCGCGGCCGCCGGCCCGCAGGGCACCCCGGTGTGGCTGCACGGCGACCTGCACCCGGCGAACGTCGTCGTCGCGGACGGCACCCTCGCCGGAATCCTCGACTTCGGCGAACTGTGCGCGGGCGACCCGGCGACGGACCTCTCGGCGGCCTGGCTGCTGCTGCCGGACGGCGCGGCCGAGCCGTTCCTCGACGCGTACGGGAAGGCCGACCGGGCCACCGTCCGCCGCGCCCGCGGCTGGGCCCTGCTCCGCGCGGCCGGGCTCATCGCCATCGGCCGCGCGGGCGATCGCGGACTCCCGGGCGGGAAGCCGACCTGGGGCCCGGCGGGCCGCGCCGCCCTCGCCCGGGTCCTGGCGGCGCCTACCCCTTGCTGACCGCCGCCAGGATCTCCGGCAGGCGCTTCGCCGTACGCGGGGCACCCAGCTTGAGGCCCGCGAAGGTGAGCAGCGCGCCGTAGAGCAGGCCCGCCGGAAGGAGCAGCCACAGCAGGGACTGCTGGTCGGAGACATGGAGGTAGACCGTCGCGGCGATGAGCGGGGAGCACAGCACACCGGCGATGATCATGCCGCCCATGATCGACATCCAGGCCAGGCCGCCCTGCCCCGGCGCCACGTTCTTGTAGCCGCTGTCCTGCGGGATCGAGTACGGGAAGCTCGCGGAGGTCACCGCGCCCGTCCCGACCATCGCGCCGAGCAGGCCGAGCGCCAGTCCGAGGGCCTCGGGGAACTGCCCCCACTCGCCGAGGACACCGGCCGTCACGCCCGTCACGAGGACCGTGAAGGGCAGCGTGATCAGGAGCAGGGCCTGCGCCCGGGCCCGGAGTTCGGCGTACGCGTCGGCCGGCGTCGAGATGGTCTGCGCGACCATCCAGAACGCCGAGCTGTCCTGACCGAACTGGTTGTACATCAGCATGC
This sequence comes from Streptomyces sp. E-08, assembly GCF_049913095.1. NCBI lineage: Bacteria > Bacillati > Actinomycetota > Actinomycetes > Kitasatosporales > Streptomycetaceae > Streptomyces > Streptomyces sp. E-08. The sequence continues at coordinate 4,888,973 of NZ_CP183971.1, forward strand.
CGAGCATGCCGGAGGCGAAGCACGCGAAGTAGATCGAGCCCGCGCCCTGGAAGGCGTTGAAGAGGGGGACGATCAGACCGATGGCGAGCGAGGTCACCCACGCGGCCTTCGTCTTCGGGTCACGCCAGATGTACCGCAGGCTGCGCTCCATGACCGCGCCGGTGCGTCCGCCCGGCAGGATCCGGGCGATCAGCCCCGAACCGGCGGACTTCTCCTTGGCGCCGGCGTCCGAGGCCGCGCCGATGGTGGAGCCGTCCGGCTCGACCATCAGCCGCACCAGGCTCCGCTGCCACCAGTACACGAGCGCCACGAGGACCGCGGCCGTGAGCAGCAGCCGGGCGGCCGCGACCCCGTAGTCGCCCCGGCTCGCGGAGTCGACCGCGCCGATCGCGGCGGCCGGCGGCAGCCAGCCGACGACGGCCGTGGCCGGTTCGAGCGACGCCAGGCCGCCCGACTGTCCGAGCCGCTGCGCGGCGAAGTTCACGAACTGCATGCCGACCGCGATGACCAGGCCGCTCAGCAGGGCCAGGTCCCGGCCCTTGCGGGAGGTCAGGAGCCGGATGTTGGCGGCGGCCACGGCCCGGGACAGCGCCACGCACGTCACCACGGTGAGCGGGACGGCGAGGACGGCGAGGACGGTGGCGGCCGCGCCGTGCGCCACGGCCAGGACCGCGCCCACGACCAGGACGGAGGTGAGGACCGGGCCGACGCCCACGAGGGAGGCCACGAGCAGCGCCCGGACCAGCGGCCGGGGCTGCAGCGGCAGCATCACGAGCCGCGAGGGGTCGAGGGTCTCGTCGCCGCTCGGGATGAACAGGGGCATGAACGTCCAGGCCAGCGCGAGGGCCCCGGTGAGGAGGATCGCGACGGTGTCGGCGTCCTCGTCGCCCCGCAGCAGGACGAAGCCCAGCACTATGCCGGCGGCGAAGAACGCGCCGAAGACGATCGTCACGATGTACGCGGCGGTCCGCCCGCCGGACTGTCGCAGCCCGTTCTTCAGCAGCGACAGCTTGAGCCGTACGAAGACGGACGTCAGCGACGGCGCGGGGGCGGCCGTCACGGGGGAGGCGGTGGCGCTCATCGCTGCGTACCGCCCGTGCCCGCACCCGTACCGCCCGCGGCCGGACCCGTACCGCCCGTGCCCGCACCCGTACCGCCCGCGGCCGGACCCGTGGCGCCCGTGCCGCCGCCCAGCCAGTCCAGGGAGTCCCCGGCCGCCGCGCGGCCGTTCGCGCCGACGAGCTCCAGGAACGCCGCCTGGAGCGAGGGCGCCGAGCCCCGCACCTCGGCGAGCGGGCCCTGCGCCCGGATCTGCCCGCCCGCCATGACGGCGACCCAGTCGCAGAGCGACTCGACGAGCTCCATGACGTGGCTGGAGAAGACGACGGTCGCGCCGGAGGAGGTGTACCGCTCCAGGACGCCGCGGATGGTCTGAGCGGAGACCGGGTCGACGCCCTCGAAGGGCTCGTCGAGGAAGAGGACCTCGGGGTTGTGCAGGAGCGCGGCGGCGAGGCCGATCTTCTTCCGCATGCCCGTCGAGTAGTCGACGACCAGCTTGTTCTGCGAGCCGGCCAGGTCGAGCACGTCGAGGAGCTGCGCCGCCCGCTTGTCGACCTCGGCGCCGGGCAGGCCCCGCAGCCGGCCGCTGTAGGCGAGCAGCTCGCGGCCCGAGAGGCGCTCGAAGAGCCGCAGGCCCTCCGGCAGGATGCCGATCCGGGCCTTGACCTGCGCGACCGACTCCGGGTCGGCCCACACGTCGTGCCCGGCGACGAGGATCCGGCCGTGGTCGGGCCGCAGCAGACCGGTGATCATGGAGAGAGTGGTGGTCTTGCCTGCGCCGTTGGGCCCCACGAGCCCGATGAACCGGCCCGCGGGCAGGACCAGATCGATCCCGTTCACCGCGATCTGCTGGCCGAAACGCTTCCACAGCCCCTCGACACGCACGGCGGGCACCGCACCTTCCCCCGGTGCGGTGCCCGCCTTGTCGAACGCTCCGTCAAATGCCTGGTCAGGCATGGTCCGTCAACCTCTCGGTCGTCCCCGTGCTTACGGGGACACCCTAAGGGCGCTACCGACCCGACCCCCAGGTCACTGCGTACGGCTCCTCGTCTCCGCCGCTTCCCGGCCACACGCGTACGCGAGAGCGCTGATCAGCTCCTCCGCGTCCGGCAGCCAGCGGTTCGCCGGGGTGGGCCGCCGCGCCCACTGCACCGCGCCGGAGCCGCCGATCCGGGTGGGCGGCGCCGCCACGTAGTGGCCCTCGCCGCGCGTGGTGAGGTCGATGGCGGCCGGGGCCCAGCCGAGCTTGCGGACCAGGTCCGGCACCTTGGTGGCGGCGCCGGGCAGCACGAAGAAGTACATCCGGCGGTCGGGGGTGCAGGTCACCGGCCCGAGCGTCAGCTCCATGCGCTCCATGCGGGCGAGCGCCAGGAAGCCGGCCGACTCGGACACCTCGATCGCGTCGAAGGTGCGGCCGGTCGGCAGCAGGATCGACGCCTTCGGCGTCTTCGACCACATCCGCCGCGCCCCGACCCCGCTTCCGGTCGCCTGTGTCGACCAGTCGGGCCGGACCGCGTGGGCGCCGGGCACGGCGCACGCGTCCGCGCCGCAGGAGCACCGCTCCCTGCCCTCGACGGCTTCCAGCCAGGTCCCGGGAAACACGTCCCAGTGCCGCTCTTCCGCGTACCGCACGGCGCTGTCCAGCAGCTGCTCGCCCCGCTGCTTGGGGATCTGTGCGGCTTCCGTGACTCCCATGGTCTCTTCCACGGTGAGCACAACTCCCCCCGCCACCTGGGGTTACGGGCGCGGCGGCGGGCGTGTTGACGCATCGATCCTGCACGCGGGGCGCATGGGTGCACGGGCGGGGGCGCGCGGAGGGCCGGGGAGCGGGGGTGGGTACGGACAGGTGGGGGCGCCGGCGGCGGGGGGCTTCGACCTCGCGGCCGACGTGTCCGGTTTCGCGTGTTCACATCGGCATTGACCGGATATCCACCGGGCAGTGATCCCTCCTCCGGTGATCACCGCACGGCCTCAGGGGGTACTCATGGCAGCCAGGCCACTCGTTCCGCGTCAGCTCAACGAACGGCTCCAGGCGCTCATCCAGGAGGCCGGCTGCTCCAACGCCGGCCTCGCCCGCAGGGTCAACATGGTCGGCGCGGAGCGCGGCCTCGACCTGCGCTACGACAAGACGTCGGTGGCGCGCTGGCTGCGCGGACAGCAGCCGCGCGGCCGGGCGCCCGGGATCATCGCCGAGGCGCTCGGCCGCAAACTGGGCCGCACGGTCACGATCGACGAGGTCGGCATGGCCAACGGCCGGAACCTCGCCGCCGGGGTCGGCCTCCAGTTCGCGCCGACCGTGCCCGGGGCGATCGAGCAGGTCTGCGAGCTGTGGCGCAGCGACGTGGGACGCCGGGACTTCCTCAACGGCTCGACGGTCGCGGCCTCCGCGCTCGTCGAGCCCAGCAGGGACTGGCTGATCACGGGACCCGACGCGCACGTGGCCAGGATGGCGGGGGCCCGCGTCGGGGTCGCGGACGTGGCGGCGGTACGGGAGATGACGGCCGCGCTCGTCGACCTCGACCGGCGCTTCGGCAGTGGGCACGTGCGGCCGGTGGTCGTGCACTACCTCAACAGCGTGGTGTCGGGGATGCTCTCCGGCTCGTACCGGGAGGCCGTCGGACGGCAGCTCTTCGCGGCGGTCGCCCGACTGACCGAGCTCGCCGGGTACATGGCGGTGGACACCGGCGAACCGGGGCTCGCGCAGCGGTACTACATCCAGGCGCTGCGGCTCGCCCAGGCGGCGGGGGACCGCGGGTACGGCGGCTATGTGCTCGCCGCCTCGATGAGCCACCTCGCCGCGCAGCTCGGCAACCCCCGGGAGATCGCCCAGTTGGCGCGGGCGGCGCAGGAGGGCGCGCGGGGGAAGGTGCCGCCGCGTGCTGAGGCGATGTTCCTCGCGGCGGAGGCGCGCGGGCACGCCCTGATGGGAGACGTGCGCGCCTTCGAGACGGCGGCGGGCCGTGCCGTGCGGGCGCTCGGCCAGGCCGATCCGGCGGCGGGCGACGACCCGGCGTGGATCGCCCACTTCGACGCGGCCTACCTCGCGGACGAACTCGCGCACTGCCACCGGGACCTGGGGCAGGCGGAGGCGGCGGCGCGGGCGGCGCAGGAGTCGATCGCCGGTCATCCGGAGTCGCGGGCGCGGCGGCGCGCGATCGGGCTCGCGCTGCTCGCCTCGGCGCAGGTCCAGCAGCGGGAGGTGGAGCAGGCCTGCCGGACGGGCACGAGGGCGCTCGAACTGCTGGGCACGCTGCGGTCGTCGCGGGGCGCGGAGTACCTGGACGATCTGAGGGAGCGCCTGGAGCCTTACGCGGGGGAGGCGGTGGTGCGGGAGTTCGGTGCGCGGATGGAGCTGTACGCCGCGTAGACGCCCGCGTCCGTTTCGTAAACAGGTTGTGTAACCGGTCTCACACGTGTGTGCGGAGCCGTGTCGGCACCCGGTAGCGTGAGCCGACGATTCCGTAGGTTGGTCCATCAGTGGGAGTCCCGGTGACGCAGAACGGACAGGGTCCGGAGCATGGCGGCGGTCAGCCGTGGGGCGGCGCCTGGGGTCCCGCCGGTGGACCGCCCGGCGGGCAGCCCCTGCCGCCCGCGCAGCCGCTGCCGCCGGAGGCCCCGCAGGGCGCCGCCGACATGCAGTCCACCCAGTACCTGCCGCCGATACCGCCGCAGCAGGCCCCGCCGCAGCCCGGCTACGGGTACCCCGGGCCGGGTGCCCCGGCCGCCGCCGACATGCAGGCGACCCAGCACATCGCGCCGGTCCCGGGCGGAATGCCGCCGGTGCAGGGGATGCCTCCGCAGCAGGGCGGGATGCCGCCGGCCCAGGCCGCCCCGCAGCCGGGGTACGGCTACCCGGGCCCGGGCGCCCAGGCCGCCCCCCAGCCCGGCTACGGCTACCCCGGTCCCGGTGCCCCGGCGGCCGCCGACATGCAGGCCACGCAGCACATGGCGCCCGTGCCGCCGCAGCAGGGCGCGGGTTCCGACACCCAGTTCCTCGGCACGGGCCCGCTCGCCCCCCAGGGGACCGGACCGGCCGGCGCCTCGGACGCGACCCAGTACGTCGCCCCCGTACCGGCGCAGACGCCCGGTGAGCGGCAGCCGCCCGCCGAGTTCGACAACCTCTTCCGTACGGAGGCCCCCCGGCCGCCGCAGCAGCCGCACGCGCCGCAGGGCTACCAGCAGCCGGGCCCGGCCCCGTACCAGCAGCAGCACCAGCAGCCGCAGCACCACCAGCCTCCGCAGCCCCCGCAGCAGCAGTTCGGCTTCCGGGACGCCTACTACGACGACGAGGAGGAGCCCGCGCCGCGCCGCAAGTCGCCGGTCGCGCTGATCGCCGCCGTCGTCGTCGGCTGCGCGGTCGTCGGCCTCGGCGCCGGGGCGCTGCTCAGCGGCGGCGACGAGAAGAAGGACCCCAAGACGAGCGGCGAGAACGTGGCGGCGAGCTCCGCCGCGCCGTCCGCCTCGGCCGAGCAGCCCGCGGAGAAGCCGGCAGACCCGGCCGAGCCGCAGGCCGAGGAGCTCAGCAAGCTCCTCGCGACCAGCAGCAGCAGCCGCGAGACGGTGATCAGCTCGGTCGCGTCCATCAACCAGTGCAAGAACCTCGACAAGGCCGCGAGCGACCTGCGGGGCGCCGCGGAGCAGCGCCGGGGCCTGATCGCCAAGCTCCAGGCGCTGTCGGTCGACAAGGTCCCGGACAACGCGGCGCTGACCGCGGCCCTCACCAAGGCCTGGCAGGCCTCGGCCGCCGCCGACGACCACTACGCGGCCTGGGCCGACCAGATGAAGGGCAAGAAGGCCTGCAAGGGCGGCAAGGCCCGCTCGACCAGCCAGCGGAACGCGGGCGACGCGAAGAGCGGCGAGGCCACCGAAGCCAAGAAGACGGCGGCCGGGCTGTGGAACCCGACCGCCGCGAAGTACGGCCTGGAGAAGCGGAGCTGGACGCAGCTCTGAGCCGGGCTGGACGCAGCTCTGAGCGGGGCTACGGAGCGCTGAGGACGGTCTCGCCGACGTCGACGAAGCCGGGCTTCTGCGCCACGAGCCGCCCCTGGCGCACCACCTGGAACGTCACCTCGCGGTTGACGATCCGGGTGAAGCCGGGGGCGCCGAGCATGTCCTCGTACTTCCAGCGCAGGCTGGGGGTGAGGCCGCCGGTGTCGATCCGCTCGCCCCGGTCGAGGGCGTGGCTGATCTGTCCGGCCGTGATCGTGTCCTCGTCCAGCCCCTCGACGACCTCCTTGAGGACCGTGTACGCGATCCAGGTGGTCTGCACGCCGGCGTCGGCCGGGTCGACCCGGTTGTCGGCGAAGGCGTGCTCCTGGATGACCTTGCGCATCGGCGCCCAGCTCTTGTCGCTCGCCTCCGGGTACCAGCCGGTGACGAACGCGCCCTCGAAGGGGCTGTGCGGGCCGCCGGTGCGGTCGATGACGGGCTGGTCGACGCTGCCGAGGACCGAGGAGATCCGTACGGCGTCGCGCTTCTCCTCCTGCCCGGGGAGCCGGCGGAAGGAGTCGAAGAAGGTCTGGGTGCGCTCGCCGAGGACGGCGGTCACGCAGCCCTTCTCGTCGCCGGCCCGGGTGCGGGCGCGGCCGGCCTGCTGGGTGTACTCGGCGGCGTCCTCCAGGGCCGGGATGTCGACGGCACTGCGGTGACTCGCCCTGCGCAGGCCCGAGTTGAGGAGCTCGGGGAGCCTGTCGCCGGCGGTGGTGTCGGGGCGGACGAGGGAGACCTTCTCGCAGGAGTCGGCGAGCTGCATGCCGTGCCCGGCGACGAGGGAGGCCACGCCGCCGTTGACGGGGTACGAGAGGGAGCTGGTGAACTCGTCCTCGGCGATGCCGTAGCCGCCGATGTACGGGATGCCGGCGGCCTCCAGGGGGGCCATGAAGGCGCGGCCGTTCTGGCTGTACGAGCCGACGACGGCCACCGCCTTCTCGCGCACGGCCCGGCGGGCGCAGGCGGCGGCGCCGGCGGGGCTGTTCTGTTCGTTGCAGGTGAGGACCCGCAGCTCGTGCCCGTCGATGCCGCCCTGGGAGTTGACCCAGCGGGCGTAGGTCTGCGCCATGGCGGGCATACCGGGCATGTTGGTCGCGCGGGTCTGGTCGGGAGCCCACGTCATCACCGTGACGGGCTCCCTGGAGCCCCCCGTGGCCCCAGGGAGCACACCACAACCGGTGAGCAGTGACGCCCCCGTCGTCGCGGTCGTGACGTACGCGAGCAGTGAGATCAGTCGCTTACCGGTCATGGGCATGCACATTTCCGCCCCACGGGTAACGCGGGAGTGAGCACGGTTCAACGATGGGTGACGTGAAGGTGAATTACGGGGGTCGGTGACCGGATGGGGAGGGGGTGGGTCCGCTTGTCGGACACGGAACGTACGATCGAATCGTGTCCAGTCCAGCCCCCAGTCCCGTCTCCGGTTCGGTGAACTCTTCCCGTCGCGGCCGTCGCTCCTCCACCATGGGCGGCATGCCGCTCAATGACATGCCGTGGTGGCGCTGGCGCAGCAACGTGCGCTCGGCGCTGCACATGCTCTCCGACCCCGGATTCCACGAGACGACCTGGCTGGCCGGCCAGGAGGGGTACGGCGACGTCACCGACGCCGTCTACCGCCTCGTCGAGGACACCTGGCTCGACAACTGGTCCGCCGAGAAGTACGTCGGCTCGATCTTCCGGGACTCCGGCGAGGCCGCCCTCGTCGACGTCGCCGTCCTCCGGGTGCTGCGGATCATGCACCAGGTGGGCCCGGACGCCCAGGTCTCCGCCTACCTCCAGCACCCCGGCTGGCCCGAGGCCGTACGCGCCGCCCGCGAGGCACACGTACGCCTGGCCCACGCCGACGGCGAGGACCCCGACACACCCCCGCGCTCCCTCGACGTGCTCCATATCATGACCCGGTCCTGAGCCGTTCCGCCTGGCGGACGGTCGCCCGTCCGGCGGGGCGTCTGTGGCAGGCTGACGGGATGACCGACCAGTACGTCCTCACCCTCTCGTGCCCGGACAAGCAGGGCATCGTGCACGCCGTGTCGAGCTACCTCTTCATCACCGGGTGCAACATCGAGGACAGCCAGCAGTTCGGAGACCGCGACACCGGCCTCTTCTTCATGCGGGTCCACTTCTCGGCCGAATCCCCGGTGACGGTCGACAAGCTCCGCGCGAGCTTCGCCGCCGTCGGCGACGCCTACGCGATGGACTGGCAGATCAACCGCGCCGACCAGCCCATGCGGGTCGTGCTCATGGTCTCCAAGTTCGGCCACTGCCTGAACGACCTGCTCTTCCGGTCACGGATCGGGGCGCTGCCGGTGGAGATCGTCGCCGTCGTCTCCAACCACACGGACTTCCAGGCGCTCGTCGGCTCCTACGGGATCCCCTTCCGGCACATCCCCGTCACCAAGGACACCAAGGCGGACGCCGAGGCGGAGCTCCTCGACCTCGTCCGCTCCGAGAACGTCGAGCTGGTCGTCCTCGCCCGCTACATGCAGGTCCTCTCCGACGACCTGTGCAAGCAGCTGTCCGGGCGGATCATCAACATCCACCACTCCTTCCTCCCCAGCTTCAAGGGCGCCAAGCCCTACCACCAGGCGCACGCGCGCGGCGTGAAGCTCATCGGCGCGACCGCGCACTACGTGACGGCCGACCTCGACGAGGGCCCGATCATCGAGCAGGAGGTCGAGCGGGTCGGCCACGAGGTGACGCCGGACCAGCTGGTGGCGACGGGGCGGGACGTGGAGTGCCAGGCGCTGGCGCGGGCCGTGAAGTGGCACGCGGAACGCCGCATCCTCCTGAACGGCCGCCGCACGGTCGTCTTCGCGTAGCCCCCGCGCCCACCCCCGCCGGGGCCGGCACCCACCCCCGTTCGCGGCCCCGCACCCGTCGCGGGCGGCGCCCACCCCCGTTGTGGGCAAGCGTTCCGCAAGGGGCGGAACGGGTGGGCACAACGGACGGCGCCCCGTGCCGAGCCTAGGCTTCCGCGCCTTGACCCGCACCCCGTGTACGGAGCCGGTGGTGCGGGTCAAGGCACAGGGAGCGGAGGCGCCGCTGAGGGCGCCGTCCCGTGTGCCCACCCGTCCCGCCCCAGCGGGACGATTGCCCACACGGACGTGGGCGAAGGCCCCGCCCAACGTGCGGGCCCGCACGGGCGTGGGTGAGGGCCCGGCCCAAGGTGCGGGCCTACACGGCAGCGGGTGACGGGCCACGCGGCGGCCCACACGGGCGTGGGCGAGGGCCCCGCCCAAGGTGCGGGCCCACACGGCAGCGGGTGACGGGCCGCGCGGGGGGCCACACGGGCGGGCGACGGGCTCGCCCGGGCGCGGGCCCACGCGGGCGGGGGCGAAGGCCTCGCCCAGGCGCGGGCCCACGCGGGCGGTGGTGGGCGGGGCTACAGGCGGCTCAGTGACGCCGCTGCCGACAGCACGTCGCGGATCGCCTCGCGGTCCCCGTCCTGGCCCGCCGCCGCTTCCTCCGGCGTGATGTGCCCCGCCACCAGCTGGCAGAACTCGACCCCGTCCATCGCCACCTGCGCGACCGCCCGGTCCGGTGAGCCCACCGCCGCCGGGGAGTCCAGGGCTATGTACCAGTGGCCGCCGCCCGAGCCCTCCACCTCCAGGTGGAGCGAGCGGCCCGGCGCGCCCGCCGCGACGAGTTCCTTGGCGGGGCCGGCCAGGCCCGTGCGGCGGCGGTTGGCGAGGGCCGCGGGGAGCAGCCGGGCCGCGAGGTCGATCATGTCGTGCAGGTGCGCCCCGCTGGGCGGCGCGTACGGGTACGCCACCGCGTTCGCGATGTCGTCCGCGTGCAGCCAGCACTCGAAGGCCCGCTCCAGGAGGGAGTCCTGAAGCGGGAGGGCGAAGTCCTTGTACGGGACCGTCAGGTCCGCCACCCCGCGCCCCGCGAACGCGACCGTCCGGATCAGCGTGTGCGACTGGTCCCGCCACGGTCCCCGGAGGGAGCGGTTCGGCGGCCGGTCCAGGGCCGACCAGAACGCTTCCGTCCGCTCCGTCGGGGACAGCTCCGGGACCCCGGCGCCCAGCGGGTCGTCCAGGCCGAGGGCGGCCGACACCAGGCCGTCCACCGCGAAGAGGTGGCCGATGACCGCGGCGACGGTGGCCTTGCGGCGCTGTACGCGGTTCTCCTCGTACCACTTGAGCCGCACCGGGGCGTGCCACTCGGACTCGCCGATGTCCCTCAGGAGCGCGTCGAGCCGGGCGGTCTCCGCGTCGTAGGGCGTGACCCAGTCGGGGACGGGGATGCGGGCGGGGCGGCGGCCGAGGCAGTTCTCCAGGACCCGGGAGCGGAGCAGCGGGTCGAGGTCCAGGTCGCGGTCCTCGTGGAGGAGCGCGACGGCGTCGCGGAGCCGGAGGGCCTCGTCGGCGCAGGGCGCGCAGGTGGTGAGGTGGTTCTCGACGGCCCTGGTCTCGCCGGCCGAGCACGCCGAAAGCGCCCAGGCCCCGAGCAGGGACCTGAGCACGTTGTGGGTGAGGACCGGTACCTCGGGCTCCGCCACGTCCGGTTCCTCCGCCTCCTCCGGCGGTCGTGCCGTCAGGTCCGCGTGGTCGTCGGCCGCCCGGCGCGGGCCCGGTATCCGGCGGGCGTGGGCGACGTCGTCGGCCTCGCCGTCCGCCCCGGTCACAGCGCCCGTCCGTAGCCCGGCGGCGAGGACCCTTCGAGCGGCCGGGTGTGGGCGGAGGAGAGCAGTTGGAGTCCGAGCCGGAGGCGCCGGCGGGCCTCGTCCTCGGTGACGCCGAGGTCGGCGGCGGTCTGGCGGTAGTCGCGCCGCTGGAAGTACGCCAGTTCGAGCGCCTCCCGCAGCGGGGCGGGCATGGAGGTGACGATGTAGTCGGCGCGGGCGGCGACCGTGGCCCGGTGCACCTTCTGCTCCAGCTCCTCGGCGGAGCCGAGCCCCGTCTCCGCGTACGCCAGGGCCTCGGCCTGCCGCAGCCGGTGCACGGCCTGCCGCTGGGTCAGCTTGGCGACCCACGAGCGCATGCTGCCCTGCTTCGGGTCGTAGGAGTCGGGGTTCTCCCAGATGTAGCCGAAGACCTCGCGGGTGACCTGGTCGGCCGCGTCGTCGTCGTCGAGGACCCGGTGGGCGAGGCTGTGGACGAGGGCGGCGAACCGGTCGTAGAACTCGCCGAGGGCAGCGGCCTCCCCGCGCGCCAGCCGCTGCTGCATCCTGCGGTCCCAGCGCGGTGGTGTGTCCATCGCCATGAGGCCCTCCGTCCCGGTTCTCCTCCAAAGTAATGCGCCGCTGCGACAACGCACTCCTGTTTGCGGCAAGTGCGCCCTTGACGCGGATACGGATGGTAAGGAAAGCGTCATCCCTCGCGCCGGGGGTTTCGGCGCCTCGCGGTGGGGCAGGCGGCGACCGTGACGACGATCGAGGTCGACGAGGACGAGTACGGCCCCTGGACGGTTCTCCGCGTCCAGGGGGAGCTGGATCTGGTCACCTCGCCCCGGATACGCCGCCGGGTCCACGACGCCGTGGCGGGCGGCCGCCACGAGCTGGTGATCGACCTGTCCGCCGTGCGGTTCTGCGACTCCAGCGGCGTCGGTGTGCTGATCGCCTCGCGCCGGCTGCTCCGCTCCTGCGGCGGGCGGCTGCGTCTGATCCTTCCGGAGGAGCGGGACGACCGGGGCGGGCACGTCGGCCGGGTGCTCTCCGCGCTCGGTGTGCGCCGTCTCTTCGACGTGTACGAGGACGTGCCGGAGGCCCTCGCCGAGGTCACCGGGGCGCGGGGCCGAAGCGCTCCCTGAGCTGGTACTTCAGCACCTTGCGCAGGGTCTCGTTGCGGGGGAGCGCGTCGACCACCTCCAGCTGTTCCGGCAGCTTGTGGACGGAGAGGCCGGCCTCCCGCAGGAAGGCCGTGACCTGCGCGAGGGTGAGGGGGGCGGCGCCCGGGGGCTGTTCGACGACGGCGCAGACGCGTTCGCCGCGCTCGGCGTCGGGGAGGCCTATGACGGCGGCGTCGCCCACGCCCGGATGCCGGTGGAGGAGGTCCTCGATCTCCTTGGCCGAGATGTTCTCTCCCTTGCGGATGATGATGTCCTTGATCCGGCCCGTGAGGACGAGGTGGCCGCTCGGCGTGAGGTGCCCGACGTCGCCGGTGACGAGGAAGCCGTCCTCGTCGAACGCGGCGGCGGTCTGCGCCGGGTCCAGGTAGCCGCGGCAGACGGCCTCGCCGCGCAGCCGGACCTCGCCGTCGCCGGTGATCCGGATCTCCATGCCCGCGGGGGGCCGGCCCTCGGTGGAGGCGAGGTTGTCGGCGGTGTCGTCGGGGGCACCCATGGTGATCATGGGGACCTCGGTCATGCCGTACCCGTGGGTGAGCTGGCAGCCCAGCTCCTCGCGTACGGCGTGGTAGATCTCGGGCGGTTTGGGCGCCCCTCCGCCCGCGAGCAGGCGGAGGGTGGGGATGACGGGCTTCCCGGGCTGTTTCCGCTGCTCGGCGAGGAACATCGAGTAGAAGGCGGTGGAGCCGCCGGCGACGGTGACGCCGTGCCGGTTGTACTCGTCGAGGGCCTCGGGCAGCGCGAACTGCTCGAACATCACGGCCGGGAACCCGTACAGCAGGAGCATCACCGTGTAGTCGGGCCCGGCGATGTGCGCGTACGGGAAGGCCATCGAGCCGACGTCCCGGTCCGTCAGGTGCAGGGCGTGGGCGAGGCAGGAGCCGCCGGCGAGGAGTGAGCGGTCGGTGTGCAGGACGCCCTTGGGGTCGGAGGTGGTCCCCGAGGTCCAGTAGATCCAGCGGACGTCGGTGCCCGAGGCGGGCGGGGGAGGGAGGACGGCGGGGTCGCCGTCCGGAAGGTCCCCGTAGGCCTCGAAGACGCCGCGCGCGCCGAGCCGCCGCGCCATCTCCGCATGGTCGAATCCACGCCAGATTCCGGGGACCGCGAAGTGCTCGGCCCGGGACTCGCGGAGCGCGAATCCGACCTCCTTGTCCCGGTAGAAGGGGATCACCGGGGTCTGCACGGCGCCGATGCGGGCGAGCGCGAAGGAGAGCACGGCGGTCTCGATGCGGGTGGGCAGCTGCCAGGCGACGACGGTGCCGGGGCGCACGCCCCTCCCGTACAGGCCGGCGGCGCAGCGCTCGGCGCGCTCGCGCAGGCCCTCGAAGGTGAGGACGCGGTCGCCCTGGAGGAGGACGGGCCGGTCGGGGGTGAGGGCGGCGCGGCGTTCGACGAGCTCCCAGAGCGTGCGGGACTCGCCCAGGGCGTGTGCGGTCTCGTTCATCCCGTACTCCTCATGGCTGACGTTCCGTCAGATGGTGCGGTGAGCGTAGAGGTCCGGCGCTTGTCGGTCCAGGGGGTGGGGGCTAGCCTGATCCCGTCAGATCTGACGGGTCATCAGAAACGGGAGAAGGCTCCATGACGGAACTGCCCCGCATCATCAGCGTCGACGACCACGTGATCGAGCCCGCCCACCTCTTCGAGACCTGGCTCCCGAAGAAGTACCGCGACCGCGGGCCCCGGCCCCTCACCGCCGGCATCGGCGAGCTCGCCTACGTCGCCGGCAAGTACCAGATCACGATGGACCCCGAAGGCCCGCCCACCGACTGGTGGATCTACGAGGACCTCAAGTTCCCGTACAAGCGCAACATCGCCGCCGTCGGCTTCGACCGCGACGACATGACCCTGGAAGGCATCACCCGCGAGGAGATGCGGCGCGGCTGCTGGGACCCGAAGGCCCGGCTCGCCGACATGGACCTCAACCACGTCGAGGCCTCCCTCTGCTTCCCCACCTTCCCCCGCTTCTGCGGCCAGACCTTCGCCGAGGCCCACGACAAGGAGGTCGCCCTCGCCTGCGTCCGCGCCTACAACGACTGGATGGTCGAGGAATGGTGCGGCGACAGCCGCGGCCGGCTCATCCCGCTCTGCATCATCCCGCTCTGGGACATCGACCTCGCCGTCGCCGAGATCCGGCGCAACGCCGCCCGCGGCGTCAAGGCCGTCACCTTCTCCGAGATCCCCACCCACCTCGGCCTGCCGTCCATCCACTCCGGCTACTGGGACCCGTTCTTCGCCGTCTGCCAGGAGACCGGCACCGTCGTCAACATGCACATCGGGTCCAGCTCCCAGATGCCCGCCGCCTCCCCCGACGCCCCGCCCGCCGTCCAGGCCTCCCTGAGCTTCAACAACGCCATGGCCTCGATGATGGACTTCCTCTTCAGCGGCGTCCTCGTGAAGTTCCCCCGGCTCAAGCTCGCCTACAGCGAGGGCCAGATGGGCTGGATCCCGTACGCCCTCGAACGCGCCGACGACGTCTGGGAGGAGCACCGCGCCTGGGGCGGCGTCCGCGACATCGTCCCCGAGCCGCCCTCCACGTACTACTACCGGCAGATCTTCTGCTGCTTCTTCCGCGACAAGCACGGCATCGCCTCGCTCGACGTCGTCGGCCGCGACAACGCCACCTTCGAGACCGACTACCCGCACGTCGACTCGACCTTCCCGCACACCAAGGAGGTCGCCCTCGACCACGTCCAGGGGCTCGACGACGAGACGGTCTACAAGCTCATGCGCGGCAACGCCATCCGCATGCTCGACCTCGACCTCGACCGCGGGACCGCCTGATGGACCTCTCCTGCACCGACGAGGAGGAGGCCTACCGCGCCCGCCTGCGGGAATGGCTCGCCGCCACCCTGCCAGGACTCCCCGAGCGGCCCGACCCGCTCGACTGGCCCGCCCGCCGCGCCTACGACTGCGGCTGGCAGCGCCGCCTCCACGACGCCGGATACGCCGACACCCACTGGGACGCCTCCCCGACCCAGCGCCTCATCTTCCTGGAGGAGACCGAACGCGCCGGCGCGCCCTACGTCGGCGCCAACTTCGTCGGCCTCCTCCACGCCGGACCCACCGTCGCCGCCGAGGGCACGGCAGTCCAGCGCGCCCGCTGGCTCCCGCCGATCCTGCGCGGCGACGAGGTCTGGTGCCAGGGCTTCAGCGAGCCCGACGCCGGCTCGGACCTCGCCTCCCTGCGCACCCGGGCCGTACGGGACGGGGACGCCTACGTCGTCACCGGACAGAAGATCTGGACCTCGCACGCCGAGGTCGCCGACTGGTGCGAACTGCTCGTACGGACCGATCCCGAGGCGCCGTCCAAGCACAGGGGCATCACCTGGCTCGCCCTGCCCATGGACGCGCCCGGCGTCACCGTACGTCCGCTGCGCACCCTCGCCGGGTCCACCGAGTTCGCCGAGGTGTTCCTCGACGAGGTGCGCGTGCCCGTCGAGAACCGCGTCGGCGAGGAGAACGACGGCTGGCGCGTCACCATGGTCACCCTCTCCTTCGAACGCGGCACCGCCTTCGTCGGCGAGGTCGTCGCCTGCCGCCGGCTCCTCGGCGAACTCGCCCGCACGGCCCGGAAGAACGGCGCCTGGGACGACCCCGTCCTGCGGCGCCGGCTCGGCAGGCTCTCCGCCGAGTTCCAGGCGCTGTGGCGCCTCACCCAGGCCAACGTCAGCGAGGCCCAGGCCACCGGCGGCGTCCCCGGCGCCGGCGGCTCCGTCTTCAAGCTGCACTACTCGCACGCCCGCCAGGAGCTGTACGACGCGGCCGCCGCCGTCCTGGGCCCCGACGCGCTCGACCTCGGCCGCGACTGGACCCTCGACCGACTGTCCTCGCTCTCGTACACCATCGCGGCCGGCACCTCCCAGATCCAGCGCAACATCGTCGCCGAGCGCATCCTCGGCCTGCCGAAGGGCCGGTGATCCCGTCATGGACTTTCGCCTCACGGAGGACCAGCGGGCGCTGCGGCGAGGCGTGCGGGAGCTGCTCGCGCGCCGCTTCGACCGGGAGGCGCTGCGGGCGGCCGTCTCCGCGTCGTCCCCCTCCGTGGACCGTGGCCTGTGGCGGGAGCTGGGCGCGGCCGGGTTCTTCGCGCTGCGGCTCCCGGAGACGGAGGGGGGCGTCGGGCTCGGGCTGCCCGAGGCCGTCCTCGTCTTCGAGGAGGCGGGGCGGGCGCTGCTGCCGGGGCCGCTGGTCGCCACGCACGGGGCCGCCGGGTCCGTGCCGGGGGCGGCGGACGGGTCCGTCGTCGTGACCTCCGTGGAGGAGGGGCTCGTGCCGTGGCTGGACGAGGCCGACGTGGTGCTGGGCGACGTCACGGGTGCGGTGCCGGTGCGGTCGGTCGATCCGCTGACGCCGCTGCACCGGGTGCCGCGGCGCGTGGAACCGGCGGGGGAGGCGGTGCTCCTCACCG
Organism: Streptomyces sp. E-08; assembly: GCF_049913095.1. Taxonomy (NCBI): domain Bacteria; kingdom Bacillati; phylum Actinomycetota; class Actinomycetes; order Kitasatosporales; family Streptomycetaceae; genus Streptomyces; species Streptomyces sp. E-08. Next base: position 4,905,219 of record NZ_CP183971.1, read on the forward strand.
CCGCCGAGCAGGTCGGCAGTTCCGCCGCCACCACCGACGCGGCCGTCTCCCACGCCCGGACGCGGTCGCAGTTCGGTCAGGTCATCGGGGGGTTCCAGGCCGTGAAGCACCTCTGTGCCGGGATGCTCGTGCGGACCGAGCTCGCGCGTGCCGCCGTGTGGGCCGCCGCCGTCACCGGCGATCCCGTCGAGATCGCCGGGGCCAAACTGCTCGCCGACGAGGCGGCGGTCGGCAACGCGCGGGACTGTCTCCAGGTGCACGGCGGGATGGGCTTCACCTGGGAGGCCGACGTGCACCTGCATCTGAAGCGGGCCTGGGTGCGGGCGGAGCTGCGGATGCCGGCCGCCCGGGCCGAGGAGACGGTGGCCGCCGGACTGTAGCGCTGAGCGCGCGGCGCGTCACGGAATGTTGATATCGGGTTGTGTCCTTCGGCGGGGCCGTCACGGCCCGGAGTCGGCCTCCGCCTCCGGTACGCTCCGTGGGATGCGAGTGCTCGACGGCCCGGATCGTCCCGGTGTCGCCCCTGGGGCGGCCCCGCGGCCCGGAATGCCCGCCGCTCGCACCCGGCGTTCGACTACCCGCAGCGTGCGTCGCACAGTATGGACCATGCGTACTCCTTCGCGCTGGAATATGCCCGAAGCGCTTGTTGCGGTGACTGTACGTCAACCATGCTGTCCCACAAGGGAATCACGTTCCGTAAAGGTGTGTCCGCCGGTTCGGATGGTGTGAGCGGTGCAGGTGCTTCAGGTTCAGTTGGAGGTCGGGCCGGACCCGGCAGAGGTGGGACGAGCCCGGAGGTGGGCCCGGTCACGGCTCGCCGGTTCGGGCATAGGGGACGACGAGCCGCTCGCCGACACGCTGGTGCTGCTCATCTCCGAGCTCGTGACCAACGCCGTGGTGCACACGGGATGCCCGGCCGTGCTGCGGATGCTGTTCCCCGTGGAGGGCAGCGGTGTGCGGGTCGAGGTCGCCGACGCGAGCGACCGCCCGCCGAAGCCCCGGCACGCGGAGGGCGACGACACCAACGGGCGCGGTCTGGAGCTGGTGGACGGCCTCGCGGACCGGTGGGGCTGGCAGCCGGAGGGCGTCGGCAAGAGCATCTGGTGCGAGGTGGACCGGGTCGCGCCGGTGTCGCCGGTGTCGGCGGCCCTGTCGCCCGGACGGGTGCGCTGTTGACGATTCGTTCCGTTTTGCCCACCCTGGGGTGAGCGATTCGTGGCGAGGGGAGCCGAGGGCCGTGGCCCTCGGCGTGTGCGGGTCGCGGCCGGGTGGCGGCGGGCCGTGCCGTGCTCGGGGCGCGCGCGAGCGCGCCGCCGCCCGCGCGAGCCCCCGGAGTTCAGGGGGCCTGGAGGATCGGGAGAGCGCCCGGAGTCCCTGGAGTCCCTGGTGTCCCCGGAGTTCCCGGTGTCCAGGGGGCTAGAGGATCGCGACCGGGGCCACCGGCGTGCCCGTGCCGCCGACGAAGGGCTCGGGCATCGCGGAGAGCAGGAAGGTGTAGCGCCCTTCTTCTGCACAGGCTGTGGACAGAGTCTCCAGATTCCAGTTCTGCCCCTGGAGCATGCCCATCTCGACCAGGTGGAGGCCGTGCACGGGCAGCCAGAGGTCCTCGATCTCGGGCGGGAAGATCTCGAAGGTGAGCGTGTCGTTGGCGACGGCCGCGACGTCGTGCGCGTGGAACCACTCCGGCGTGCGCACCGAGAGGCCGGGTGACGGGAAGGCGTACCCGTGCCGGTCCCCGGCCAGGTACAGCTGGATCTGCCCGGTCCGTACGAGCGCGATGTCCCCGGCCCGTACCGTCACGCCGCCGAACTCGGCCGCCTCGTCGAGGTCCTCGGGCGTCACGGCGTGGTCGCCCGGCAGCCGGTTGACGCCCTTCGCGGCGGCGACGTCCAGGAGGACCCCCCGGCTGACGATGTGACGGGCCGTGTGGATGCCGCTGAACTCGGAGCGGCCGTGCGGGGTGATCGAGGCGGCGGGGCGGCCGTTGTAGATGCGGCCCGAGTGGGAGACGTGCGTCAGGGCGTCCCAGTGGGTGCCGGCCTGGAGCCCCAGGGTCACGGCGTCGTCGCTGGTGGCGACCGTGCCGGGGCCGAAGATCTCCTGGTTGACCTGGACCATGACGTGGAGCGGGTTGACCCGGCCGGGGATCATGCCGGTCTGCACGCCGTCCTGCTTGAGGTCGACGGCGAGCGGGATGCGGCGGCCGGAGTGGACGGTGGCGGCGGCCTCCCGCACGACCTCGTCGGTGACGAGGTTGAGCGTGCCCCTCTCGTCGTCCTGGCCCCAACGGCCCCAGTTGTTGACGCGCTTGGCGATCTCGTGGAAGGCGGCGGGAAGAGACATCGGGGCCTCCGGGGTCTTGTTTTCCGGTATCTGACGGACCGTAGAATCCTGACGACGAACGAATCTAACGGACCGTCAGAAACTGCGGGAAGGGGCCGGGCATGGGGAACTTCTTGGCTGGCAAGGTCGTCGCCGTGACGGGGGCGGGGCGCGGCATCGGCCGCGCCGTCGCCCTCGCGTGCGCGGCGGAGGGGGCGAAGGTCGTCGTCAACGACTACGGCGTGTCCATCGAGGGCGGCGAGCCGACCTCGGAGGTCGCCGCGTCCGTGGTGAAGGAGATCGAGGCGGCGGGCGGATCGGCGGTGGCCGTCGCCGACGACATCTCCACCATGGCGGGCGGACAGCGGATCGTCGACGTGGCCCTCGCCGAGTACGGGCGGATCGACGGGGTCGTGTGCGTCGCCGGCATCCTGCGCGAGCGGATGCTCTTCAACATGTCCGAGGAGGAGTGGGACCCGGTCGTCGCCACGCACCTGAAGGGCACCTTCACCGTCTTCCGGGCGGCGTCCGCGGTCATGCGCAGACAGGGCACCGGCACGCTCATCGGCTTCACCAGCGGCAACCACCAGGGGTCCGTGGCCCAGGCCAACTACTCCGCGGCGAAGGGCGGGATCATCTCGCTCGTACGGAGCGCGGCCCTCGGCCTCCACAAGTACGGCGTCACCGCGAACGCCGTCGCACCGGTCGCGCGCACCCGGATGTCCGCGAACGTCCCCATGGAGCTCAAGGAGATCGGCGAGCCGGAGGACGTGGCGGCGCTCGTCGTCTACCTGCTGAGCGAGCGGGCGCGCGAGGAGCGGATCACCGGCCAGGTGTACACGATCGCCGGGCCCAAGATCGCGGTCTGGGCCCAGCCGAGGGAGCTGCGCGCCGGGTACGCGGAGGGCGGCGCGTGGACCCCCGAGCGCATCGCGGACTTCCTGCCGGGGACGGTGGGGACGGACCCGATGCCGATGCTGGCCCGTCTCGAGGAGATGGCCCGGGCCGCCGCCGCGGGCGAGCGCCCCAACGCCGGGAAGGAGAACGGCTCATGAGGGGCGTCGTCTTCGACGGGAAACAGGTCCAGGTCGTCGACGACCTGGAGGTCCGGGACCCCGGCCCGGGTGAGGTGCTCGTGGCGATCGCCGCCGCCGGGCTCTGCCACAGCGATCTGTCCGTCATCGACGGGACGATCCCCTTCCCCCCGCCCGTCGTCCTCGGTCACGAGGGCGCCGGGGTCGTCGAGGCCGTGGGCCCGGGGGTCACCCACGTCGTGCCCGGTGACCACGTCGCCCTGTCCACGCTCGCGAACTGCGGCGCCTGCGCCGACTGCGACCGGGGCCGGCCGACGATGTGCCGGAAGGCCATCGGGATGCCGGGGCAGCCGTTCTCGCGCGACGGGCAGCCGCTGTTCCAGTTCGCGTCGAACTCGTCGTTCGCGGAGCGGACCGTCGTCAAGGCCGTGCAGGCCGTGAAGATCCCCCGGGACATCCCGCTGACCTCCGCCGCCCTCATGGGCTGCGGCGTCCTCACCGGCGTCGGAGCCGTACTGAACCGGGCGAAGGTCGGCCGCGGCGACACCGTCGTCGTCATCGGGACCGGCGGCATCGGCCTCAACGTGCTCCAGGGCGCCCGGATCGCGGGCGCGCTGACGATCGTCGCCGTGGACACGAACCCCGACAAGGAGGAGGTGGCCCGCCGGTTCGGGGCGACGCACTTCCTCGCCTCCACCGACGGCGTACGGGAGATCCTGCCCACCGGCGCCGACCACGTCTTCGAGTGCGTCGGCCACACCGGTCTCGTCCGGACCGCGATCGACCTCCTCGACCGGCACGGTCAGGCGGTCCTGCTCGGGATGACCGCGCCGAAGGCGGAGGCGAGCTTCCTGCCGGCCGCGATGTTCCTGGACAAGTCGATCCTGGGCTGCCGGTACGGCTCCTCGCGCCCCCAGAAGGACATCGCCCTGTACGCGGAGCTGTACCGCTCCGGGGCCCTGCTCCTCGACGAACTCGTGACCCGGACGTACCCCGTGGAGGAGTTCGCCCGGGCGGCCGAGGACGCGGAACGGGGGAAGGTGGCGCGGGGGGTGCTGACCTTCTGAGGGGTACGGGCGTTCCGCGCGGGCCCGCTCCTCAGGCGGAGGCTGCTCCTCAGGCGGAGGCCGCTTCTCAGGCGGAGGCCGCCCCCGTGCGGAAGGTGCGGCGGTAGGACGTCGGGGTCACCCCGATCGCGGTCATCAGGTGCACCCGCAGCGACTGGGCCGTACCGAAGCCGGCGTCCTGGGCGACCCGGTCCACGGGCAGGTCCGTGGACTCCAGGAGGTGCCGGGCCCGTTCGACGCGCTGCTGGGTGAGCCACTGGCCGGGGCTGATGCCGACCTCGTCGCGGAAGCGGCGCGTGAACGTCCGTACGCTCATCGCCTCCTTCTCCGCCAGGTCCCGCAGCTGGATCGGCTCGTGGAGGTGGGCCAGCGCCCAGGCCCGCGCGGTCGTCGTGGTGTGGGTCCCGGCCTCCGGCAGGGGCCGCTCGATGTACTGGGCCTGGCCGCCGTCCCGGTGGGGCGGCACGACCGTCCTGCGGGCCACGTCGTTGGCGACGGCCGTGCCGTGGTCACGGCGCACCATGTGCAGGCACAGGTCGATCCCCGCGGCCACCCCGGCCGAGGTCAGGACGTCGCCGTCGTCGATGAAGAGGACGTCCGCGTCCACCCGCACGCTCGGGAAGAGGCGCTGGAAGTGCTCGGCGGACGCCCAGTGGGTGGTGGCCGGGCGCCCGTCGAGGAACCCCGCGGCGGCCAGGACGTACCCGCCCGTGCAGATGGAGACCAGCCGCGTGCCGGGCCGGATGCGCGCGAGCGCCGCGGCGAGGTCCTCGGGGAGCCTGCCCTCGTCGTAGACCGGCCCGAGCTCGTACGAGGCGGGCACGACGACCGTGTCGGCGGCGGCGAGGGCCTCCGGGCCGTGCTCGACGACGATCGAGAAGTCGGCGTCCGTCCGCACCGGACCGGCCGCCGGGGCGCAGGTCACGATCTCGTACAGCGGGCGCCCCTCGGGGTCCTTCGCGCGGCCGAAGATGCGGTGCGGGATGCCCAGCTCGAAGGGGAGGATGCCGGGCAGGGCGAGAACGGCGACGCGGTGCGGCGACGGCACGGGCAGCGGCCCCCTTCGTAAATTCAGTGGTGGTCCAGACCACACGCTGGTAGCTCTACTTGTCCGTGACGGACAACACCTACAAGTCTGAGGCCACCGGGCGGATTCCCGCCCCGGTCGAGCCGCCCGCGCTGTGGAACCGTAACTTCCGGCTCTTCTTCGTCGCCCGGGGGGTCGCCGTGTTCGGCGAGGGCATGGTCCCGGTCGCCTTCGCCGCCGGACTCCTCGGAGCCGGCCACTCCGGCTCCACCGTCGGCTACGCGCTCGGCGGCTGGACGGCCGCCTTCGCGGTCTTCGTGCTCTTCGGCGGCGTCCTCGCCGACCGGTTCACCGCCCGCCGGATGATGATCCTCGCCGACCTGCTGCGGCTGCCCGGAGCCGCGGTCCTCGCCGTCTCCTTCACGCTCGGCGGCCCACCGCTCTGGGCCGTGTACGCCCTCTCCGTGCTCAGCGGCGTCGGCGCCGCCCTCTTCCAGCCGGGCGTGGCCTCCACCATCCCCCGCATCGCCCCCGACGTGCAGCGCGCCAACGCCGTCCTGCGGGTCGTCGAAGCCCTCATGACCATGGCGGGACCGGCCGCCGCCGGCCTGCTCGTCGCCGTCTGGAACGCGGGCGCGGCCTTCGCCGTCAACGGGGTCACCTTCGCCGTCAGCGCCGTCTGCTTCCTGCTGATACGCCTCGCCCCGATCCCCTCCGACACCGCCCCGCGCGACTCCCTCGGCGCCGAACTCGCCGGAGGATGGCGGGAGTTCCGGTCCCGGAGCTGGCTCTGGGGCGTCATCTCCATCTGGACGGTGTACGGACTGACCGTCGCCGGACCCATGGTGCCGCTCACGGCGAGCCTGGTCACCGAGGACCACGGCTCGGCCGCATACGGCGTGCTCATGGCCGTCAACGGCGCCGGCAGCGCCGTCGGCGGCCTCCTCGCGATACGGCTGCGCCCGCGCCGGCCCCTCGCGGCGGGCGCGGTGGCGCTCACCGGCCTCCCCGTGAACCTGCTCCTGCTCGGCCTGGGCGCCCCGGTCGCGGTCCTCGGCGCGGGCCAGTTCATCGGCGGGGCGGCCTTCGCCTTCTGGCTGGTGATGTGGTCCACCTCGGTCCAGACGCACGTGCCGCAGGAGGCCCTGAACCGGATGCACGCGTACGACGTGGCCGGCTCGCTCCTGATGATGGGCGTCGGCCGCACCCTGTCGGGGCCGGTCGCGGCGGCGGTCGGCACGGAGGAGGTGCTGCTCGCGGGGGCGGGGATCGCGGTGCTCGTGGTGGCGGCGCTGCTGGCGGTGAGACCGATCAGGACGCTGCCGAGGGCCTGAACGGCGGGGCGGCGAACGGCGGGGCGGTGGCGCGGGCCGGTTCATCGGCGGGGCGGTGTCCCGATCCTTTGTGTCCCGATCCTTTGGAAACCTGTCATTCGGGCCAATGGCCGGGGGCGGGGCGGACCGGGATGCTCGATGGCATGGCCCAGACAACCGAGACGGTTACCCGTACACCCGCAGGACAGCCCCGCACCCCCCGCGTCCACCGCGCCTGGTTCGTCGCGGCGGTCACCTTCGTCACGATCATCGGCGCCGCGGCCTTCGCCTCCCTCCCGGGCCTGCTGATCGAGCCGCTGCACGAGGAGTTCGCGTGGTCGCGGGGGACCATCGGCTTCGCCGTCTCGGTGAACCTCGCCCTCTACGGCCTCACCGCCCCCTTCGCCGCCGCCCTCATGGACCGCTTCGGCATCCGGAAGGTCGTGGCCGTCGCCCTCACGATCATCTCCGCCGGGTCGGTCCTGACGGTGTGGATGACGGCGGCCTGGCAGCTCGTCCTCTACTGGGGCGTCCTCGTCGGCCTCGGCAGCGGCTCCATGGCCCTCGCCTTCGCCGCGACGGTCACGAACCGCTGGTTCGTCGCCCGCAGGGGCCTGGTGACGGGCATCCTGACCGCCGCGGGCGCCTCCGGCCAGCTGATCTTCCTGCCGCTGCTGTCCTGGCTGGTGGAACACCACGGCTGGCGCCCCGCGGCGGTGACGGTGTCCCTCGCGGCCCTCGCCGTCGTCCCCTTCGTGTGGCTGCTGCTCCGCGACCACCCGGCGGACGTCCGGCTCGCCCCGTACGGCGGGGAGTACGCCGACAAGCCCGCCCCCGTCACGGGCGCCGCCCGCCGCGCCCTGACGGTCCTCCTCAAGGCGGCCCGCACCGGCCCGTTCTGGCTCCTCGCCGGCTCCTTCGCGATCTGCGGCGCGTCGACGAACGGCCTGGTGAAGACGCACTTCGTGCCGGCCGCCCACGACCACGGGATGCCGGTCACCGCGGCGGCCGGACTCCTCGCGGTGATCGGCGTCTTCGACGTCGTCGGCACGATCGCCTCCGGCTGGTTCACCGACCGCTTCTCGCCGCGCCGCCTGCTGGCCGTCTACTACGCCCTGCGCGGCGTCTCCCTGCTGTTCCTCCCCGTGCTCCTGGCCCCCTCGGTCCACCCCCCGATGCTGTTCTTCATCGTCTTCTACGGGCTGGACTGGGTCGCCACCGTGCCGCCGACGATCGCCCTGTGCCGCGAGCACTACGGCGAGGACTCGGCGATCGTCTTCGGCTGGGTCCTCGCCTCCCACCAGGTCGGCGCGGCGGCCGTCGCCTTCGCCGGCGGGGTGGCGCGGGACGTCTTCGGCACGTACGACGTCGTCTGGTACGCCTCCGGCGCGCTGTGCGCGGCGGCGGCCCTGATGGCCCTGGTGATCCGCGCGCCCCGTCCGACGCAGGGCCTCCTGCCGACGACGGCTACGGGGTGAAGCTTCCGAAACGGCCCCGGTGGAAGAGCAGCGGCGCGCTCTCCTCCTCCGCGTCCAGGCTCTCCACCCGCCCCACCACGACCAGATGGTCCCCGCCCGTGTGGACCGCGGTGATCGCGCAGTCGATCCAGGCGGGCGCGCCCGCCAGGCGCGGGGAGCCGGTGACCGGCGCCGGGGTCCAGTCGACGCCCGCGAACTTGTCGGCGCCGCTGACCGCGAACGACCGGCACAGCGGGCCCTGGTCGGCTCCGAGGACGTTGACGCAGAAGGTCCCGGCCGCCGCGATCCGGGGCCAGGTCGTCGACGTCCGGGCGACCATGAAGGCGACCAGGGGCGGGTCGAGGGAGAGGGAGGCGAAGGACTGGCAGGCGAAGCCGGCCGGTCCGTCCGCGTCGAGGGCCGTCACGATCGTGACGCCGCTGGCGAAGTGCCCGAGGACCCGGCGGAACTCGCCGGGGTCGACGGGCGCCCGCTCGTCCTCCCGGACCGCGCGCAGGGCGGGCCGGGGCAGTGGTTCGACGGCCGTCGGTGCTCCGGCCGCTCTCAGGTGTCGGACGGCGGTGGCCGCCATCCCCGCGTGTCCCATCACACCGTCCATTGAAACTGACGGTGCGTCAGATGGGAACCCCTCGGGGACGACGGCCACGGCCTCCGGTCAGCCGGCGACGGCTCCCGTCGCCCGGGTCCAGGCCACACCGTTCAGGTGCCCGGTCCGCAGCGCCGTCACCCGGACGGTGATCTTCGTCCCGCGCTGGGCCTTGGTGAGCGTGAACGTGGCGCGGGTGGCCCCGCCGATCGCCCGCCCGTTCGCGTACCACTGGTACGCGTACGAGGTCGGCGCCGGCGTCCACGTGCCCCGGTTCAGGGTGAGCGTCCGCCCGACGCGGACCGTGCCCGTGACGTACGGAGCGGCCGTCGCCTTCGGGGCGAGCCCGGCCGCGACGGTGTATGCCGCGGTCGTGTACGCCCCGCTGAGGTGCCCGGTCCGCAGCGCCGTCACGGTCACCGTGAGCTTCTTGCCGAGGACGGAGGCGGCGGGCACGTACGACGAGGAGGTCGCGCCGGAGATCGCGACGCCGTTCGCCCGCCACTGGTACGTGTACGACGTCGGCGCCGGCGACCAGGTGCCGGCGACCACCGTCACCTTGCTCCCGACGCGCGCGGTCCCGGAGATGTACGGAACCTTGGTCGGCTTGGGTGCGATGCCCTTCACGACCACGGCGGGACTCACCGCTGTGACGACGGGATGCCCGGCCTTACGGGCGGTCACGGCCACGGACAGCTGCTTGCCCTGGAGCGTGGAGGGGATCGTGTACGTGGAGGCGGTGGCCCCAGCGATGGCGACGCCGTCGGCCCGCCACTGGTACGCGTACGACTCCGGCGCCGGCGACCATGTCCCGGCCTGCGCCGTCACCTTCCCGCCGATGACGGCGGTGCCGCTCACGGCGGGGGCGGCGGTGGCGCGGAGGGGCGCGACGACGGTGACGGTGCCGCGGGAGTACCGCACGCCGTCGTGCGTGAGCACGCTCAGGCTCAGCGCGGTGCGCGGGGCGCTCGTCAGGTCCAGGGAGACGTCCATGCTCCGCCGGTCGAGCGCGACGGAGACCGTCGTGGACCGGGCGAGGTAGCCGCCGCCGGAGACCTCGACCACGTCCTTCTCGTGCAGCGCGGCCCCGGTCACCCGCATCGTGATCTTCCCGGCGCCGACGGTGCCGGGGGTGACGGCGGTGACCGCGCGGGTCACGGTGCCGCAGCCGTACGGGCAGTACGCCGTCGCCCGTACGTCGGCCGGGACCTGTGCGGGAACCGACGGCAGCCCGATCACGAGCGTGGTCGGCCGGGCCGCGCCGCCGTAGCCGTCCTCGGACGGCACGCTGCAGCTGTAGTAGCTAGTGGCCCGGTCGCAGACGCTCTGGCCGGCCGTCCGGTCGTACAGCCACGGCGTCGGCGACTTCGAGAGGTCGAGCGCGGGCGCGAAGGACAGCTTGAGCCAGTCGTCCGACGCCGTCGGGAGCACCGCGCAGAGCGCCGGCTTCTGCTCGCTCAGCGTGCCGGCGAGCGGGCCGAAGCCGTAGGTGACGTCCAGAACCCTGACGCACTCGGGCGCGGGCCCCGCGGCGGTGCCGATGCGCAGCGCGTCGAGGCTGTAGGCGGGGGCGGTGGTGTCGCCCGCGCCGACCTCGACGATCGCCTGGTAGCCGGTGGACCCGGTGACGGAGCAGCCCGAGGCGAAGTCCTCGCACGCGACGTCGCCGTCTGCGTCGTACACACCGAATCCGGTCGCGCGCCCCGCCGCCGTGTACCGGGCGTTCAGATGCAGGGTGTCCCGCGCGTCGGCCGTGGTCACCTGGTGGCACAGGAGCGTTCCGGGCTCGGCGGGGACACCGGCCGCGGCGGGGGCGCCCACCGCCGTGGCGGGGGTCTCGACACAGCCGCGCGCGGTGCCGGTGACGTCCCGGCGGGTGAGGGTGTGCTCGGCGGGCCTGCCGTCGCCCCGAACGAGGACCGTGTACGAGAGGCCGGGAGCCAGGACGCAGTCGAGCTGGTCGTCCCCGTACGCCTGGTGGGCGCAGGCCTGCTCGCCGTGCTCGTCGAGGACGCTGACGTCGAGGGCCCCGCTGCCCGACACGCGGGCGAGGGTCATCAACTCGTGCGCGGAGTGGTCGTCCGCGGGGATCGTCAGGCAGTCGGCGAAGGCGTCGGCGCCGGTGCTCAAGGCCGCCCGGGGCGAGTCCGTGCCGAAGGCGCCCGCGGGGAAGGACCGGCAGTCGCTCGGCGTGTCCGTGCGGCGGACGACGAGTGCGTAGGAACCGGTGCGCACGCTCGTGTACGCCCTGTCCACGAGGGCGCGGTAGGGGGCCGTGCCGCTGAGGGCGCAGGTGCCCGAGGCCACTACCGGCTCGGCCCAGCAGAGGGGGGCGCCGGTGGCGTCGATGACCTCGAAGTCGGGCTTCACGCCGTCGGCGGAGGTGCTCGCCAGGATCGCCACGTGGGCGCCCTGCGGCACGGGCAGGGTCACGCAGTCGATCTCCGTGGGCGCGGTGAAAGCGCCTCGATGGACCTGGCCGGGCGACACGTCCTCACAGCCCTCCGCGGCGGAGGTCCGGTCGAGGATCCGCACGGTGTCGCCGGTGACCAGGGTGTACGTGACGCCCGCGGTGAGCGCGCAGGAGACCGTGTACTGGCAGATCCGTTCGGTCGGCGCGTAGACGCCGATCTCGCCGATGCCGCCGGACGCCGGGAGGCTCTCCAGGACGTACGCGCCCGTCACGGCCGGCGTGAAGGTCTTGCACTCGGCCGGAGGTGAGACCTCGGCCGGCGCGGAGCCGTAGGCCGTCACGCCCACGACCGCGCATCCCGTCGGGTGGGAGAGCTGCCGGACCGTCAGGGTGTACGGGACGGGGTAGGCGCCGGCGTTGGGGTCGAGGTGTGCGAGGACGCGGTAGCCGCCGACCCCGGCGGGCAGGACGCAGTCGTAGTTGACGCTGCAGAGCGGCTTGCCCGTGTCGTCGGTGATCCACGCCTTGACGTTGGCCGACGCGCGCGGCCCGAGGGTCGCGTGGACCAGCTCGCCCTGAGCGGCGGTGAAGGGGTGGCAGACCATGCCGAGGTCACCGGAGGAGGTGCCGGTCACCGAGGCCGTACCGAAAGCGGTGTCGGCGGGGTGGGAGCAGCCGGGGCCCGCCGTCAGCGGGACGACCGCGACCTGGGCGCTCGTCGAGCCGCCGCGGGTGAGGTCGAGCGTGTACGTGCCGGCGGCCAGCTGACAGGGGCTGCTGGTCAGCTCGGGGCAGGCGACCCGCGTCCCGCCGGAGAGGAACGTGAGGGACGAGATCCCGCCTTCCACGAGCACCTGGTGCAGGCCCGGCTTCTCCACGATGACCGTGAAGCAGGCGTGTCCGCTCTGGTCCACCACGATCGGGCGGGCCGCGTCGCCGGGGCCGTTCAGCGGGGCGAGGGGCAGGGCGGGGCAGGGATCGCCGGTCGGGTCCGGTGTCGGGGTCGGTGGGGGTGTCGGGTCCGCCGTGCGTTCCGGCGCCGGAGCCGTCGCGGGCTCGGACCCCGACGGGGGAGCCGCGGAGGACCTCGACGGGGGCGCCGCCGATGCCGCGAGAGCCGTGCCCGTCGGGAGCAGGGGGCCCAGGAGGGCCGTCAGCAGGGTGAGAGCCAGAAGCAGGGATCTTCCGGATCTTCGGGATTTCACGCGCGAGCGCGCGGAGTTGGGCATTCCGTTCCCCCCGGAGCGGTGTGTCGGGCATATGCGCGACACACCTTATGGCTCCGGTACGACACACTCCGCTACCGCCCCTCGTACCGCGCCTCCCGCCGCTCCACGAAGCTCGCCACCCCCTCCTGCGCGTCCCTCGTCGTCATGTTGATCTCCTGGGCCGTCGCCTCCGCAGCGAACGCGGTCGAACGGTCCACGTCCAGCGACGCGTTCACCAGCTGCTTCGTGAGGGCCAGGGCCCGCGTCGGGCCCTGCGCGAGGCGCTCGGCCCAGTCGCGGGCCGTCTTCGCCAGCTCGTCCGCCGGCACGACCCGGTTCACCAGGCCCATCTCCCTCGCCTCCGCCGCCCCCACCGCGTCGCCGAAGAACATCAGCTCCTTCGCCCGGCGCGGCCCGATCAGCCGGGGCAGCAGGTACGCGCCGCCGCCGTCGGGGACCAGGCCCCGCCGTACGAACACCTCGATGAAGCGCGCCGAGTCCGCCGCGAGCACCAGGTCGCAGGCGAACGCGAGGTGCGCCCCGATCCCGGCCGCGGTCCCGTTCACCGCCGCGATCACCGGCTTCTCGCAGTCCAGTACGGCGGAGATGAAGCGCTGCGCGCCCGCGCGGATCATCCGGGCCACGTCCCCCGCCACCCGCTCACCGGCCGTCGGCGCGCCCCGCAGGTCCGCGCCCGCGCAGAAGCCGCGCCCGGTGGCCGTCACCACCACGCAGCGCACCTCCGGGTCGGCGGTCGCCTCCGCGAGCAGCGCGATGATCCGCTCCCGCTGGTCCCAGGTGACCGCGTTCATCGCCTCGGGGCGGTTGAGCGTGATCCACGAGACACCGTTCTCGACGGTGTGCAGCACATCCGGCACGGGTTCTCCTATCGGCAGACCGCCAGCGCGTCCAGGGCCACCGCCCCCTGCCCGCGCGGCAGCACCATCAGCGGGTTGATGTCCAGTTCGGCGAGGTCGCCGTCGAGTTCGAGGGCCATCCGCTGGACCCGGAGGACGACCTCGACGAGCGCGTCGACGTCGGCCGGCGGCGCGCCCCGTACGCCGTCGAGCAGGGCCCGGCCGCGCAGTTCGCCGAGCATCGACCGGGCCTCGGGCTCCCCGAAGGGCGGGACGCGTACGGCCGTGTCGTCGAGGACCTCCACCAGGACCCCGCCGAGGCCGACCGTGACCGTCGGCCCGAAGAGTTCGTCGTGGGTCACGCCCACCACCATCTCGACCCCGCGCCCGACCATCTGGCAGACGAGGATGCCGTCGAGGTCGATCTCCTCGAAGCGGGCGATGTCGGTGAGCTCGCGGTACGCGTCGCGGACCTGGCTGGCCGAGGTCAGCCCGACCTTCACGAGGCCCAGTTCCGTCTTGTGGGCGAGCTGGGCGCCCGAGGCCTTCATCACGACCGGGTAGCCGACGAGCCCGGCGGCCCGGACGGCCGCCGCGGCGCTGGTGACGAGCTGCTCGCGCGGCACCCGTATCCCGTACGCCCGCAGCAGCTGCTTCGCCGCGTGCTCGCTGAGCCGCCGGCCGGGCCGCAGGAGGGCCTGGGCCTTGCGGAGGGACGGGGAGGGGGTGCGGGGGGCCTCGTCGAAGGGGGAGCGGTAGGAGGCGGTGAAGCGGTGGTGGTCGAGGTAGGCCTTCACGGCCCCGATGCAGTTGGCGAAGGTACGGAAGGTGGCGACGCGCGAGGAGCCGAGGAGGGTCGTGCGGTACGCCTCCTCCGTTCCGACCGGTGAACCCCACACGACGCACACCAGCTTGTCCGTCGCCTCGGCCGCGTCGACCAGGTCCTGGGCGAGTTTGTCGCTCATGGGCGGGAAGGGGCCGGTGATGGGACAGATCAGCACCCCGACCGACGGGTCGGCGAGGATCGCGTCGATGATCTTCCGGCCGCGCCAGTCGCCGACCGGGTGTCCGCCGTTGTCGACGGGGTTGGCGACGTTCAGGTACTCCGGGATCCACTGGTGGAGTTCGTCCTGTTTGGCCTGGTGGAGCGTGGGGAGTTCGAGGCCCGCCGCCGTGGCCAGGTCGGCGAAGTGGGCCCCCGTACCGCCCGAGATGGAGTAGACGACGACCCCGTCGGCCTGCGGCCGGCGCGCGCGGGCGAGGAGGGCCGAGGTGTCCTGGAGCTGGTCGAGGCCGTCGACCCGGATCACCCCGTACTGCCGCATGGCCGCGTCGACGACCCGGTCGGCGCCGGTGAGCTTGCCGGTGTGGGAGGCGGCGGTCCGGGCGCCGGTCTCGGTGCGGCCGACCTTCACGGCCACGACCGGGACGCCCTCGCGCGCGGCCCGGTCGGCGGCGAGGAGGAAGGACCGGCCGTCCTTGAGCCCCTCGACGTAGCAGGCGATGGCCCCGACCTCGGGCCGCCCGGCGAAGTACGAGAGGAAGTCGGCGGTCTCCAGGTCGGCCTCGTTGCCGGTGGGCGCCCAGTGGGAGAGGCGGACGCCGAGCTCCTGGAGGGTGAAGACGGGCCGTCCCTGGTGGCCGGACTGGGTGATGAGGGCGACGGCGGGGCCTTCGAGGTCGTCGCGGAAGCGCTCGAAGGCGTTGAGGTTGGTGTTGGGGCCGAGGAGGCGGAGCCCGGAGCGGCGGACGGCGGCGGCGAGGCGTTCCTGTGCGGCGGCGCCGGCTTCTCCGGTCTCGGCGAAGCCGGAGGCGAAGGCGACGGCGAACTTCACCTTCGTCTCGGCGAGTTCCTCGATGACGGGCAGCGGGTCTGCGACGAGGAGGACGGCGAGGTCGACGGGTTCGGTGAGTGCGCCGACGGACGGGACGCAGTCGATCCCGAAGACGCTCGTGCGGGTCGGGTGCACGGGCACGAGCCGGGCGCCGACCCGCTCGGCCCAGGCGAGGAGCTGCCGGGTGATGCCGGTGTTGGGCCGGCCCTCGGTGTCGGAGGCGCCGACGACCGCGACGGACTCGGGCCGGAAGAACCGGTCGAGGTCGGGGACGGGCGCGTGCAGCGGCCGCCCGCTGACGTCCAGGTCGCCGGCGACGGCGGTGACGCCGTGCACGGCGTCCCTCGGGGTCTCCCCGCAGGCGACCACGCGGGCGCGGAGATCGGTGGTGAAGGTGCCGTGAGTCGATCCAAGCATGTGTGTGTCGCCCGCCCTTCACCCATCCGTATACACCTGACGATCAGTCAGATTACAGAACTGACGCTCAGTCAGGAATGGGTGTGCGCCGAGGAGTCGTGCGACGGCCCCCCGGCGGTCGGCCCGGGCCGCTTCAACGGGAGGGCTTCGGCGCGCTCCGCGCGATCCGGCGGGCGATCCGCTCCGCGTCGAGCGCCAGCTCGCGGAACATCCCGCTGATCGGGTTCGTGAAGCCCGTGAAGTACAGCCCCGGCGCCTCGCGCGGGCTCCGCGCCCCGTGCGTCACCGGCAGTCCGCGCCCGTCGAGCACGTCCAGGTGCCCGAGCAGCGGCTCCAGGGCGCGCCGGTAGCCGGTCGCCGCGATCACCGCGTCCGGGGCGATCCGGCTGCCGTCCGCGAGAATCACCTCCCCGCCCTCGAAGCCCTCCACGGCCGCGACGATCTCGACCCTCCCCGCGCGCACCGCGTCGACGAGGCCGACGTCCTGCACGGGGATCGCGCCCTCCCGCTGCCGGGTGGCGAGGCCCTGGTCCGGCCGGGGCAGCCCGTGCGCGGCGAGGTCCGGCGCGGCGAACCGGGCGAGCAGCGCGCCCATCCGGTCCACGAGCGCCACCGGCAGGCGCCGCACCAGGATGCCGGAGCGCTGGGCGGGCCAGCCGAGGGTCGTGCGGCGCATGATGTGCGGGACGGTCCGCACCGCGAGCCGCACCCGGGCCGCGCCGCCGCCGGCGAGGTCGGCGGCTATCTCGGCGCCGGTGTTGCCGATGCCCACGACGAGCACGTCCTGGCCCTCGTACGGCCCGGGGTTCCGGTACGCGCGCGCGTGGACGAACGCACCCTCGTACGCGCTCCGCCCCGGCCACTCGGGCAGGTGCGGGGTGTGGTTGTAGCCGGTGGCCACGACCACCGCGCGCCCGGTGAGCCGGCGCCCGCCGGTGGCGTGCAGGACCCAGTCCGCGCCGTCCCGCTCGACGCGGTGGACCTCGACGCCGGTCACGATCTCCAGCTCGTGCTTCTCCGCGTACGTCTCCAGGTACCGGACGACGTCGGCGCGGGCGACCCAGCGGCCGAAGGAGCGGGGCATCCTCAGGCCCGGGAGGGCGGAGAGGCGCCGGGTGGTGTGCAGCCGCAGCCGGTCGTAGTGCGCGCGCCAGGAGGCGCCGACGGCGTCGGACTTCTCCAGGACGACGGCCCGGACGCCCCGCGCGCGCAGGGCGGCGGCGACGGCGAGCCCGCCGGGTCCGCCGCCGATGACGTACACGGGGTGGACGGGAGGTGCGGGGGGTGTGAGGGACATGAATCCTGAGCGTAATGACGTGTACACGCAGTGGGTCTCGGCCGAGAGGGGATTTCGGTTGCGAATCGGTCACGCGGGTAGGGGTGTTCGTGGCCGTCGGCTTCACGCTCGTGCGCCGCCGGACGGCCGGCCCCGGCAGCACCCTTCGCGGCCGTCGGCTTCACGCTCGTGCGCCGCCGGACGGCCGGCCCCGGCAGCACCGTCCGCACCGCCGACGGTGCCCCCCACCAGGCCGGTTGCGACCGCGTCCGCGCTGCGCGGGGCACGGTCGGCTGTCGGAAGATCCCGTTATGCCTCACCTTGAGGCTATCTCCTTGTTGCCAGGCCAAATGAGGACACCGCCGCGCGCCCCGCAGCCGCCGCCTCAGCTGTCAAGGTCGAGTCAACGCCCCGGCGAAAGCCCGGGGTCGCCGAAGGGGGAGACGTGAAGGCAATGCGTTCCAGAGCAATGACCACCCTGGCGGGTTCCGTGCTCGCCGGTGCAATCCTGGCGGCCGGTTCGGCGCTCGTCGTCGACATGAGCGGCCCGCCCGCCGGGGCGGTGTCGCTGGAGGCCTCCGTCATCCCCCGGGATCCGGGCTGGGACAGCATGCCCACCGATCCGGGCTGGGACGGCGCCCGCAAGGTCTGACGTCCTCGGCGTCCCGCGCGCCCGGCCCCGGCCCTCCGCGACGCCCTGCGGCGGCGGAGGGCCGGGGTCACTCACCCGTGCCCTTTTTGTAAGGGAATATCCACCCTCAGTAGACCGTCAAGGGATGGTGCTCAACCATGCGTGAATTCCAGATAGCCGGCCGCCGTGTCGCCGACGACACCGGCTCCTACGTCATCGCCGAGATCGGCCACAACCACGGTGGCAGCCTGGAGAAGGCCGAAGAGCTGTTCCGCGCGGCCGCCGCGGCCGGCGCCCACGCGGCCAAGCTGCAGAAGCGGGACAACAAGTCCCTGTTCACCAAGGCCATGTACGACCAGCCGTACACCGGCCGCAACAGCTACGGCCCCACCTACGGCACGCACCGCGAGGCCCTGGAGTTCGGACGCGCCGAGTACGTCCACCTCGCCGGGGTGGCCGCCGAGGTCGGCATCGACTTCTTCTCCACGGCCTTCGACCGCCCGAGCGTCGACTTCGTCGCCGAGCTGGACCTCCCCGCCATCAAGATCGCGTCCGCGGACGTGACGAACACCCCGCTCCTCGAGTACGCCGCCAAGACCGGCAAGCCGCTGATCGTCAGCACCGGCGGCGCCACCATGGACGAGGTGCGCCGCGCGGTGGAGACCATCCTGCCGCTGAACCCGCAGCTCGCCCTGCTGCAGTGCACGGCCGTCTACCCGGCCGCGCCGAGCGACCTCAACCTCGCCGTCATCGAGACCTTCCGCCGCGAGTTCCCGGACGTCGTGATCGGCTTCTCCGGCCACGACCTCGGCCCGGAGGCCGCCTACCTGGCGCACGCCGTCGGCGCGCGGGTCGTCGAGAAGCACTTCACGATGGACCGCACCCTCCCCGGCACCGACCACCAGTTCTCCCTGGACCCGGTCCAGCTCGCCGAACTCGTCACCGGCCTGGAGCGCACGCGTCAGGCGCTGGGCTCCCCGGTCAAGCAGTGCAGCTCCACGGAGGCGCCGGCCGTCCGCAAGATGGGCAAGAAGATCGTCGCGGCCCGCGACCTGCCCGTCGGCCACGTGCTGACGGAGGACGACCTCGCGTACCGCTCGCCGGGCGACGGCATGAAGCCGTACCTCTCCGGTCTCGTCGTGGGCCGCGCGCTGCTGATGCCGCTGCGCGCCGACGACACCGTCCGCATCCAGGACCTGGCGGACGCGGCCGACTTCCGCCCGCTGGACGAGATCCCCACCGGTGTCCCCGCGGCGGCCGGTACGGCCGGACAGGAGGCGCCGGCCATGGCGACGGAGGGAGTCGTTGTCCACTGACCTGCGCGGTGAGGTGGCCGTCGTCACCGGCGCCGCGGGCAAGCTGGGCCGGCTGTGGAGCCAGACCCTGCTGGCCGCCGGGGCGCACGTGGTCGGCCTGGACCTCGACGAGACGCCGCCGAAGGACGTGCAGGAGGTCGCGGACCGGGAGGGCAGCGGGGACTACGCCGCCGTCTGGGCGGACGTGACCCACCGGCCGTCGCTGGAACAGTCCCTGCGGTGGTGCCAGGAGCGGTTCGGCACGCCCACCATCCTGATCAACAACGCCGGCATCGACCAGCCGCCCTCCTCCCGGGTGGGCAACTTCCTCTTCGAGGACGTCCCCGAAGAGCTGTCGGCCATGACCCTCGACGTCAACGCCCTCGGTGCGCTGCGCGTCTGCCAGGTCTTCGGCTCGGTGATGGCGGCCCAGGGCCACGGCGCCATCGTCAACATCGGTTCGCTGTACGGAAACGTCGCACCGTTTCCGCCGCTCTACGACCACCTGGCCGGCGACCCGCCGTTCCTCAAGCCGCCCGCGTACGGCATGTCCAAGGCCGGAATCGGCGCGCTGAGCCGGTACCTCGCAGCCCTGTGGGGTCCGCGCGGGGTACGGGTGAACACCCTTTCCCCCGGCGGTGTGCTGGGCGACCAGGACCCGCAGTTCCGGGCGAAGTTCACCGACCGCGTACCGATGGGCCGGATGGCGCACCCCGAGGACCTCTCCGGTCCCCTGCTCTTCCTCGTCTCGGCCCAGAGCAGCTACGTCACTGGCCAGGAACTGCTCGTCGACGGCGGCTACACCTGCTGGTGATCCGCGGCCGCGAAGTCCCGGTGGCCCTCCTCCTACGGAGTCATACATGAACCTGCCCCTGAGCCGGGTTCCGCTCGCGGAGTTCGACCGCGTGCGCACCGGCATCGAAGACCCCTACGAGCGCACGCGCGCGTTCTCCGCGCTGTGCCGGATCAACACCCTCTACATGGTGATGCGCGCCGGCTCGGGCCACCTCGGCTCGAGCTTCAGCGCCGCCGACGTGGTCAGCCACCTCCTGCTGAACGAGATGACCGACCCCTGCACGGACGACGGCGACGTCTACTTCTCCTCCAAGGGTCACGACGCCCCCGGCCTGTACTCGGCCCTGATCGGCTTCGGCGCGCTGCCCGAGGACCTGGTGCACCGGCTGCGCAAGATGGACGGACTGCCCGGACACCCGGACGTGCACACCCCGTTCATGCCGTTCAACACCGGCTCGCTCGGGATGGGCATCTCCAAGGCCAAGGGCCTCATCCTGGCCGACCGGCAGCTCGGCCGCCGGCGCCGGATGTACGTCATGACCGGCGACGGGGAGCTGCAGGAGGGCCAGAACTGGGAGGCCCTGGGCAGCACCGCCCATCACGCGATGGGCGAGCTGACCGTCATCGTCGACCACAACAAGATCCAGTCGGACACCTGGGTCTCCGACGTCAACGACCTGGGCGACCTGATCGCGAAGTTCGAGGCGTTCGGCTGGGGCGCGTTGCGTGTCGACGGGCACGACCAGCAGGCCCTGGAGGCGGCCTTCCGCAAGCGGGCCGAGGCGTTCCCGGACCGTCCGGTCGTGATCGTCGCCGACACGGTCAAGGGCGGCGGCTGCGAGACCTTCGCCGCGACCTCCATGCCGGCGGACGAGTGGATGTACCAGTTCCACAGCGGCGCCCCGAGCGACGAGGACCACGGGTCGGCCCACGCCGAACTGGTCACCGCCGCCGACGAGATCCTGCGCCGCGCGGGCCTGGACCCGCTGCGCCTCGTGAGTGAGGCGCCGCGCGTCCCGCCGGCGCCGCCGTCACTGCGGCTCTTCCAGGCGTACGGCGAGGAGCTCGCGGCGCAGGCCGAGCAGCGGACGGACGTCGTGGCCCTGGACGCGGACCTGGTGCTCGACACCGGCCTGATCCCGTTCTCGGAGCGCCACCCCGACCGGTTCTTCGAGTTCGGGATCGCCGAGCAGGACATGGTCTCGGCGGCCGGCGGGATGGCCGCGGGCGGACTGCTGCCGTTCGTGCACTCCTTCTCCTGCTTCCTGCACTCGCGGCCCAACGAGCAGATCTACAACAACGCGACCGAGGGCCGGAAGGTCGTGTACGCCGGCGCGCTGGCCGGACTGCTCCCGGCCCAGCCGGGCCACTCGCACCAGGCGGTGCGCGACGTCAGCGCGATCGGCGCCATGCCGGGGACGGTCGTGCTGCAGCCGGCGAACGCCGCCGGCGCCCGGGCTGCCGTGCGGTACTGCCTGGACACACCGCACAGCGTCTACCTGCGGATCGCCAGCGTGGCCGTACCGGCGGAGGTCGACGCGCTCGGTGCGGAGGAACTGCGCACCGGCTTCGGCCGGATCGTCCGGGCCGGCGGACGCACGGTCGCCGTCGGCGCGGGGCCGGTGGTGCTGGGCCAGCTGCTGCGGGCCGCCCAGCTGCTCGAAACCGAAGGCATCGACCTCACGGTCGTGGAACTGCCGTGGCTGAACCGGGTCGACGCCGACTGGCTGGCCGGCCTCGCGGCCGACGCGGACCAGCTGATCGTGGTGGAGGACCACTACGTCAAGGGCGGCCAGGCGGACCGGATCGCCCGGACCCTGCTGGAGATCGCGCCCGCCGCACTGCCGTCCTTCCGGGGCGTCGGCCTCACCGAGGTTCCGCGCTGCGGCACCGACGAGGAGGCCCTCAAGGCCCACGGCCTGCACGCGGAGCAGCTCGCGCGGACCATCCGCGCGGAGGCCGAGGGCACCGGAACCCCGGGCCCGCTGGACCTCGCCTCCCGTGGGACCGTCCGCCGCGTCTGAGCGGCCCACTCCGGCAACACCCCTCCGAACACCCGAATCCCGAGGAGTACATCCCGTGAAGACCGTCTACAACGACGTCACCCGCCCCGCGGAGGACATCGTCCAGTCCTTCCGCGAGGTGACCGAGGAGTACAGCCCCAGCTGCCTCGTCACCGACGCCCGCGCCCGGGTGGGCGGCATCGGCGGCCTGCTGCCCGTCAAGCCCCACCACAAGATCGCCGGCCCCGCGCTCACCGTCTCGCTGTCCATCGACGACCTCGTCGACTGCATGCCGCTGCTCAGCCGCGCCAAGCCCGGTGACGTCATCGTCGTCGCCTGCCACGAGACCAAGCGCACCGCCATGTGGGGCGGCCTGATGTCGACCCTGTCGATGAAGGCGGGCATCGCCGGCGGCATCGTCGACGGCGCGATCCGGGACGTGGACGAGATCCGCGACCTGGACTTCCCGGTCTGGTACCGCAGCACCGTCCCGCGCCCCTCGCCCAGCGCGGTGCACGACCGCACCGAACCCGTGCAGTTCAACGTCCCCGTGGTGATCGACGGCCAGGTGATCGAGCCGGGCGACATCGTCGTCGCGGACGAGAACGGCATCGCCGTCGTGCCGAAGGACAGCGCCGAAGAGGTCCTGGAGGGCACCCGCTTCCAGATCGGGAAGGAGAAGACGATCCGCGAGAAGATCAACTCGGGTGCCACGCTGGCGGAGCTGCTCGCCGAGTTCGGACACCTGTGATGCGGCCGACGCGGATCCTCCTGACCGGTGCCGACGGGATGCTCGGCCGGGCTCTGACGGCAGCTCTCGCCGCGAGCCCGGCCACCCGGGACTGGCCGCTCCTCGGTGTGTCCCTCGCCGACTTCGACATCGCGGACCGGGAGGCGCTGGACACCTGCGTCGACGCGTTCGGCCCGGACGTGGTCATCCACACGGCCGCGCTGGCCGTCGTCGACACCTGCGAGACCTCCCCGAAGACGGCGATGCGGGTCAACACCGAGGGCCTGCGGAACATCGCCGCCGCCTGCCGGCGCCACGGGGCCCGACTGCTGTCGCTCTCCAGCGACTACGTCTTCGACGGCCTCGGCGCCCCGGCAGGCGGCTACCGGGAGGAGGATCTGCCCAACCCGCTCAGCGTCTACGGACTGACCAAGGTCGCGGGCGAGCGGATCTGCTCCCTCGTCCCCGGACACCTCAGCATCCGGACCTCCTGGCTCTTCGGAGGTACGGACGAAGGGGTGGACGTGGTCCTCGCGGCGGTGCGGCAGCTGCGCCGTGGCGAGGCCCCCCGGCTGATCCACGACCAGTTCAGCCTGCCGACGTACACCGCCGACCTGGCCGACGCGCTGGTCTTCCTCCTGACCCGCGAGACGCCGGTCACCGGCACCGTGCACATCGCCAACAGCGGCACCGCGAGCTGGTACGAGGTGGGCAGGGAGATCCGCGCCGTGCTCGGCACCGGACCGCAGCCGCTGCCGCTGCCCATGGCGGAGTGCGGGTTCATCGGCGGCCGGCCCGTCGACTCCACCCTCAGCACCGCGCGGCTGGCCGGGCTCGGTCTGGTCCTGCCGCACTGGCGGGACGCCCTGCACCGCTTCCTTGCCGACCTCCCCGCCGACGCCCCCGAGGACGCCGTGAGATGAACACCCGACACCGCTGGCGCACCTGGTCCCACGCGGCCGAGTGCAGCCCGCTGCAGCTGACCCGGCCGGAGACGGAGGACGGCATAGCCGAGGCCGTGGCGCGGGCCGCCCGCGAGGACCTGGTCCTCCGGGCGGCCGGCACCGGCCACTCCTTCAACGGACTGGTGACCACCGACGACGCGCTGGTGGACCTCACCCGCTACCGGGGTGTCGTGGCCGTCGACCACGACACCCCGTCGGTCACCGTCCGGGCCGGCACCCGGCTCGGCGAGCTGGCCGCCGCCCTGCACCGCGAGGGACTGGCCCTGCCCAACATCGGCACCCTCGCCGAGCAGACGGTGGCCGGCGCGATCTCCACCGGCAACCACGGCACCGGGCTCGCCCACCCGCCGCTGGCGGCCGAGGTCCTGGCCGTACGCCTGGTGGACGCCGAGGGCGAGGTGCGCCGGCTGACCCGGGAGGATCCCGAGCTCCTGGACTGCGCCCGCGTCTCCCTCGGCGCCCTGGGCGTGCTGTCCACGATCACCCTGCGCTGCGTCCCGGCGTACAACCTGCGCGCGGTCTCCGGGAGCGAACCGCTGGACGCCGTCCTGGAGCGGTTCGGGCAGTGGGCCGGCAGCGCCGACCACGTGACCCTGTCCTGGCAGCCCTGGGGCGACACGGCGGGCACACTGGCCTGCCACCGCACCACCGAGCCCGTCACCTCCGGCGGGGACCGGCGGCGCTACCGGACCACGGCCGGCGAGCTGTGGGCCGGGGCGCTGGGACTCGCCGGAGCGGGCGTTCCCGCGGCGGTACCGAGGCTGACGGGCTGGTTCCCGGGCGGCGACACTGGTCCGTACACCGGGACCGGGCACCGGGTCCACACCTTCCCGCAGCCGGTGCGGTTCCACGCCCTGGAGCACGCGCTGCCGCTGGCACGGGTGCCCGAGGCCCTGCGCGCCCTGCGGCCCGCGCTGCGCGGCCGCGGCATCCACTCCCCGTACTCGGTGCTGGTGCGCGTCGGCGCCGGCGACGACGCCCCGCTCAGCCCCGCGTACGGCGGACCCACCGGCTATGTGAACCTCACCGTTCCCCGGAGCGCCCGCTACCGGGTGCTGCTGCGCACGGTCGAGGCCGTCATGCGCGAGCACGGCGGCCGGCCGCACTGGGGCAAGGCGCACACCGCGGACGCGGCGGTCCTCGCCGGACGCTACCCGCGCTGGGACGACTTCCAGCGCGTACGGGCGCAGCTGGACCCGAAGGGCCGCTTCACCAGCGACTACATCCGACGCGTACTGGGTCCGGTGCGGGACCCGGCCCCGGCCGCCGCCCCGGCAGCCGCGGGGGAAAGGGCCCGGTGACATGGACCTGCGAGCGATCCTCCTCGACTTCGACGGGCTGATCTGCGACACCGAACAGGCCGCCCGTGACTCCTGGACGGCGCTGTTCACCTCCCACGGGCTCGACTTCCCCGACAGCCTGTGGCGGCGGATGGCGGGCCGGCACGACGGGGAGGAGCTGGCGCTGGCCCGGCTGGCGGCCGAACGGGGCACCCCCGTGCCCCCGGAGGAGCGGGAGCGCAGACGCGGGCTGAAGGCCGAGCTCTGCCGGGCGAAGGGACTGCGGCCGGGCGTCACGGCCCTGCTGGACGAGGCCGAGCGGCGCGGTGTCGCCGCGCACGTCGTCTCCAGCTCGTCCGCCGACTGGGTGGAGCCGCACCTGCTGAGGCTCGGCGTCCGCGAGCGCTTCGCCTCGCTGGTGACCGGCGACCTCGTGGAGCGGCGCAAACCCGCACCGGACCTGTACCTGCTCGCCCTGCGCCGGGCCGGCCTGTCCCCACGGGAGGCGTACGCCTTCGAGGACTCCGCGGTCGGTCTGCGCGCCGCGCGCGCCGCCGGTCTGCGCTGCGTCGTGGTGCCGTCGGCCGCCGCCGAAGGCGCCGCCCTGGACGGGGCGTCCGCCGTACTCGACTCGCTCGACGAGTTCCACTTCGACCAGCACACGGAAGGAAGCCACTCCCGATGAGCGACACCCTCGCCCAGCACCCCGCGGCGCCCGTCGGCGGGGCGGGCGCCCTCGCCAGCCCCGGTGCCGGGCACCCGGAATGGATCTGGCGCAGCGGTGAACTGCTGCCCTGGGAGGAGGCCCGGATCCACGTCAACGCCGTCGGCCACGCCTCGGCCGCCGCCGTCTTCGAAGGCATCAAGGCGTACCGGGCCGCGGACGGCGAGCGCCTGCTGCTCTTCCGGCTGCGCGAGCACCTGGAGCGACTGAGGACCTCCGCCCGCATCTGCCGTCTCGACCTCCCGTACAGCACCGACGAGATGGTCGACGCGGTGGTGCGCACCATCCAGGCCAACGGCTACCGCGACGACGCCTACATCCGCCCCTGGGCCTTCCCCGAAGGCATCATCCGGGAGCAGATGGTGCCCGCCGGTGCCCGCTGCGAACTGGTCGTCGACACCTGGCCGTTCGACAGCGGACTCAAGCGGACCCAAGGCTGCCGCGCGGCGGTCAGCTCCTGGCTGCGCATCAGCGACGCCTCCACCCCGCCCCGGGTCAAGGCGTTCTCCAACTACCACAACGGCCGGCTGGCGCTGATGGAGGCGCGGGAGAACGGCCACGACTGGCCGATCCTGCTCAACGAACGCCACAAGGTCACCGAAGGCGCGGCCGCCTGCCTCGCGCTGGTCCGCGACGGCGTGGTGATCACCCCCTCGCTGACCAGCGGCGTACTGGACAGCATCACCCGCTCCACCGCCCTCACCCTGCTGCGTGAGCTGGGCGTGCCCGTCGAGGAGCGCGAGGTGGACCGCAGCGAGCTGTACCTGGCCGACGAACTGTTCTTCATGGGCACCGCCTGGGAGATCCTCCCGGTCACCTCGATCGACGGCCTGCCGGTCGGTACGGGCGCGCCGGGGCCGGTCACCGGACGCCTCGAGGCCGCGTACACCCGGCTGGTGCGCGGGGAGAGCGGCGAGCACCGCGACTGGTTCACCGAACTGCACATCTGAGACGCGGCCCCGCGGTGCCGGGCCGAGGAGCGATTCCAGGAAGGACGTGTGATGAGAGCCATCGTGGTGACCGAGCCGGGAGGCCCGGAGGTGCTGCGGTACGTGTCGGTCGCCGACCCCCGCCCAGGACCGGGCGAGGTACTGGTCGCGGTGGAGGCGGCCGGCGTCAACTTCATCGACGTGCAGCTGCGCTCCGGCCGCTATCCGGCCCGCTACCCGCTGATCCCCGGCCAGGAGGCCGCGGGCCGGGTGGTGGAGACGGGGCCCGGCGTGGACGGTCTGAGCCCCGGCGACCGCGTCGGCTGGGTCAACCTGCCCGGCGCGTACGCCGAACTGGCCGTGATCCCCGCCGTGCGGGCGGTACCGCTGCCCGACGACGTGGACGCCACGACGGCGGCGACGGTGCTGCTGCAGGGCATGACGGCGCACTACCTGGTGCACGACAGCCACCGGGTACGCCCCGGAGAGACGGTGCTGGTGCAGGCGGCGGCCGGCGGACTCGGGCAGCTGCTCGTGCGGTGGGTGAAACTGCTCGGCGGGCGCGTGATCGGCACCGCCTCCTCGGTCGAGAAGGCGCGGGCGGCGCGGGACGCGGGCGCGGACGAGGTCATCGGCTACGAGGACGTGCCCGCCCAGGTCCGCCGGCTGACCGGCGGCGAGGGCGTGGCGGCCGTGTACGACGGGGTCGGCGGGCCCACCTTCGAAGGCTCTCTGGGCGCACTGCGGCCCCGGGGGACGCTGGTGATGCACGGCAGGGCGGGCGGGGCGGTGCCGCCGCTGGACCTGGAGCGGCTCAACGCGGGCGGCTCGCTGAGCGTGACCCGCCCCAACCTCGACCACTTCATCGTCGGCTCCGCCGAACTGCGCACCAGGGCCGCGGAAGTACTGGACCGGGTGGCCACCGGAGAACTGACCGTCTCCTGCGGCACGGTCCACCCCCTGGAGCGGGCGGCGGACGCGCACGCCCGGCTGGAGAGCCGTCGCTCCACGGGCAAGCTCCTGCTCACGACGTGAACGCGGACCACACGGACGTGTCGACGGACGCGTCGACGAACGCGGGCACAGGCGTGCGCGCGCACACGAAAGGGAAGACGTTGACCCACCCCACCCTCACCATCGGAGGCGACCTCACGGTCGGCCGCCTCGGATTCGGCGCCATGCGGATCACCGGCCCGCAGGTCTGGGGCCCGCCCGCCGACGTGCCGGGCGCCCTCAAGCTGGTCCGGCGGGCCGTCGAGCTGGGCATCACCTTCATCGACACCGCCGACTCCTACGGCCCCGGGGTCAGCGAGGAACTGCTGGCCGAGGCCATCCACCCGTACCCCGAGGGTGTGGTCATCGCGACCAAGGCCGGCCAGAGCCGCCCCTCGGCGGCCGAGTGGCAGCCCCTGGGCCGCCCCGAATACCTGCGTCAGCAGGCGGAGCTGAGCCTGCGCAGGCTGCGCCTCGACCGCATCGACCTGTTCCAGCTGCACCGCATCGACCCGCTGGTCCCCCTGGCCGACCAGCTGGGCGCGCTCAAGCGGCTGCAGGACGAGGGCAAGATCCGCCACATCGGCCTGTCCCAGGTCTCGGTCGCCCAGCTGGAGGAGGCCCGGCGCCACGTCGAGGTCGTCAGCGTGCAGAACCTCTACAACCTCAGCCGGCGCGAGGACGACGACGTGCTGGACTACTGCGAGCGTGAGGGCCTGGCGTTCATCCCCTGGCTGCCCATCGACCGCGGTGCGCACGCCGCCGCCGAAGGCCCGCTGGCCGAGGTCGCCGCCGAGCTCGGCGCCACCCCCGCCCAGGTCTCCCTGGCGTGGCTGCTGCACCGCTCGCCGGCCGTCCTGCCGATCCCGGGCACGTCCTCCCCCGTCCACCTGGAGGAGAACACCGCCGCCGCCCGGCTGGAGCTCACCGCCGAGCAGTTCGCGCGCCTCGCGGGCACGGGGAGTGAGGCGGCGTGAGCATCCTGATCCTGCAGAGGAAGAACCTCAGCCGCCGCCGCCATCTGGAGCGGGCGAGGAGCTATGCCACCCAGCACGGCGAGCGGCTGCTGCTGATGATGAAGGACCCCACCTGGGAGTCCGCATACGTCGACCGGGTGGTCGTCGCGGACACCTCCGACCTGACGGAGACCGAGACCGCCGTCAAGCGGCTGGTGCACGACGAGGACGAGCCGATCCGCGCCGTCGTGACCTTCACCGACAGTGGGGTGCCCATGGCGGCCCGGGTGGCGGCCGTGCTCGGCCTGCCCGCGGTGAGCGAGCGCACCGCCTATCTGGCCCGCGACAAGTTCGCCATGCGGCAGGCGGCCGCCGAGGGCGGCGTCGCCCAGCCGGCCTTCGACCTCGCGCGGACCGTGGACGAGGCCAAGGAGAAGGCCGCCCGGATCGGCTACCCGCTGATCCTCAAGCCCTTCATCGGCTACGGAAGCATGTACGTCCGCAGGATCGACGACGAGCGGGACCTCGAGGAGCACTTCGAGGCGCTCAGGACCGGCGCATGGGAGGGCTTCGACTACGACCCGCTGTACGAGGAGGCCGTCCGGCTCTACGAGGGAGCCCTGCTCCTGGAGGAGTTCGTGCCCGGCGCCGAGGTCAGCGTCGAGTCGCTGATCGTCGACGGTGCGACCCGGGTGATCGCGGTCCACGACAAGCCGCTGCCCACCGGCCCCACCTTCGAGGAGGTCTACGCCTGCACCCCCACCCGCCTGCCCGCGCACGTGGTGGAGCGGCTGGAGGAGGCCACCGCCCGGGTGCACGAGGCGCTGGGCATCCACACCGGTGGCAGCCACGTGGAGTTCCGGCTGCGCGGCGAGGAGCCCGTGCTCCTGGAGGCCGCGGCCCGGCTCGGCGGCGGCCCGATCTGCCGCTCCGTGCAGCTCAGCACGGGAGTCGACATGGTCGGCGCGGTCCTCGACCTGGCCTGCGGCCGGTCGCCGCGGATCGAGCCGGCCGAGCGCACGACACACGTGGGCTTCTGGAACATCTTCCCCGCCGAGCCCGGCTTCCTCACCGAGGTCGAGGGCCGGGACCGGGCCGTCGAGGACCCCCGGGTGGACGAGATCCAGATCTACCGCGAGCCCGGCGAGTTCCTCGACGTCCCGCCGCGCACCTTCCAGAGCCACGGACACCTGATCTTCAAGGTCGACGAGGCCGAAGACCTGGACGGCACCTTCGAGGAACTGGTCCGCACCGTGCGGCTGCGGACGCGTCCCTGAAGTGTCTCCGTCCCCGCAATCATGGAGGAGTACGTGACCATACCCCTGCAGCTGTCCGAGCACTCCGTGGACGACCACACGCGGGACGTGCTGGCGAAGGAGATCGGCGAACGCCTCGCGGACGCCGCGTTCGACCCGGACCGGGAGACGGCGATCCTCGCCAGGGTCGGCGCGCACGCCCTGCGCGGCAGGCTGCCGGCGGACGTCCTGGACGCCGTCACCTCCTTCACCGGATCCGGCTGCCACGCCCTGCTGATCGACAACCTCGTGGTGCCGAAGGTCCCGCCGACCCCGGTGAGCGGCTTCTGCGACGAGGCGCCGCTGGCGGTGGTGAACGCCATCCAGTTCGGCATGATCCAGCTGCTCGGCCTGACCCCGTTCGCCGTCCCGTACGAGAACGAGGGCCGGCTGATCCGCAACGTCGTGCCCAACCCCGCAGCCGCCGGGCAGACCAGTTCCTGGGGCTCCGACGCCGAGTTCTTCTGGCACACGGACAACCCCCATCTGCCCTTCGGGGAGGCGGGGTTCGACCCCAGGCCGTACGTGCCGCGCTATCTGACGTTCTGCACGCTGCGCAATCTGGAGGAGGTCCCGACCGAACTGATGTCCGTCGAATCGGCGACCCGCACGCTGGACCGGGAACTCGGGCGGATGCTGGCCTCCGCCTCGTACGAGATCAGCGCCCCGGACTCCAACGACGTGTCCGACGGCGGCGAGCGTCTCGCCCTGCGCGGCGCTCCCGTCCTCGACCAGTCGGAGGCCGGCCTGCGCGTGCGCTTCGACCTCGGCACCACCAGCTCCCGCCGCCGTGAGGCGACGACCGCCCTCGCCTCCTGGGCCGACGCCCTCGCCGAGCGCCCCGCCTGGGAGCCGGTGCTGCGGGCGGGACAGTTCCTGGCCTTCGACAACTACCGGGTCCTGCACCGGCGCAAGGCGTTCACGGCCCGCAGCGGCGACGACGCGCGGTGGCTCCGCCGCTGCTACGCGAGCTGAGCGGCCCCCCACACCCCGGTGTCCGCAAGTCGCCAGTCCGCTAGCGGTCACCGCCCGGCCTGCGGCGCGGACCCGCCCGGCATGCCACCGTTTCAGCGACTCCCCCCACCTCACCGAACCCCCAACCCGAAAGGCAGCACAGCCATGCCCAGAATCGCCCTGATAGGCGGTAACGCCCGGCCGATCACCACCGCCCACGAGCTGGGGGTGGACGTCGTGCTCGTGCACGAGGAGGGACGGTACGAGCCGGACTTCGCCGACTACTGCTCGCGGATCCTCCACGCCCCGATCGGCGACAGCGCCGCCATCCTCAAGGTGCTCCGGCCCCTGCACGCCGAGGAGCCCTTCGACGCCGTCCTGTCGGCCACCGAGTACGCGGCCATCGCGGCCGGCGAGGTCGCCGACGCCCTCGGCGTGCCCGGCACCACCGCCCGTACCGCGCGCGCCCTCAAGGACAAGGCGGAGACCCGGCGGCTGCTCGACGAGCACGACCTGTCCCCGATCCGCCACGCCATGGTCGCCAGCGAGGAGGAGACGGCGGACTTCGCCGAGTCCGTCGGCGGCCGGATCGTCGTCAAGCCCGCGGACGGCGTCGCCAGCCTGCACGTCCACGTCGTGGAGTCCCGTGAGGACGCGGCGACCGCCTTCAAGCACCTGCGGGAGGCCGGGTACACGCGCGCCATCGCCGAGGAGTACCTCGAAGGGCCGGTGGTGAGCGTCGACACCTTCTCCTACCAGGGCCGGCACGTCGTCTTCGGCATGTCCGAGTACCAGATGAACGACCGCTTCGTGGAATGGGAGGTCAGCACGCCCAGCCGGGTCGCCGCCCCCCACCGTGCCGAGCTGACCGAGCTCGTCGGCCGGCTCCTGGACGTCGTCGGTCTCACCGACGGCCCCGCGCACAGCGAGTTCGTCCTCACCCCCGACGGCCCGAAGGTGCTGGAGTCCCACGACCGCTTCGCCGGCAGCGGCGCCCCCGAGCTCGTCCGCCGCGCCTGCGGCGTCGACCTGTACCGGATGTTCCTCGCCGTCCAGCTGGGCTTCGAGGAGCTGCCGCAGACCTCGCCCGTCAACGACCACGGGGCCGCGATCCGCTTCTTCACCCCGCAGCCCGGCACCCTCAAGGAGATCACCGGCCTCGACACCGTCGACGCCCTCGTCCTCACCGTTCCCCCGGGCGAGGCCAAGGGCAACATCGTGCCGCTGCTCTCCCGGACCCGGGAGGCCGAGGTCGTGGTCGTCATCACCCGCCACCCCGGCGACACCCTGCCCGAGCTGCGGTCGGTGAAGGACTGCAGCTCCGGCTACGTGATCGCCACCGGCAAGGACGCCGACGAGGCCACCGCCATCTGCGAGCGCGTCGTCAGCCAGATCTGCTTCCACGTCGAATAGGCCGACGGGCCCGAGCAGAGGAGAACCAGGGAATGACCACCCTTCAGCCCGCCACGCAGGCGGCGCCCCCCGCACCACCGTCGGTGATGCGCCACCCCGGCTTCCGACGGTTGTTCACCGCCGCCGCCGCGGGGAAACTCGGTACCCAGATCGGCTACGTGGCGATCCCGCTCCTGGCCGTCACGACCCTGCACGCCGGCGCCGGCCAGGTCGGGCTGCTCGCCACCCTCAGCACCCTGTCGTTCCTGCTGATCGGCCTGCCCGCCGGGGCCTGGGTGGACCGGATGCGCCGCCGCCGCGTCATGGTCACCGCCGACCTGTCACGGGGCCTGCTGCTCGGCTCCATCCCGGTGGCCTGGCTCATGGACTCCCTCACCATGAACCAGCTGTACGCCGTCGTGCTGCTCTCCGGAGTGGCGACCGTCTTCGCCGAGGTCGGCCAGCAGAGCTACCTGCCGCAGCTCGTCGACCGGGACCAGCTGCCCGCCGCCAACTCCGCCCTGGTCAGCGTGGACGCCCTGAACCAGCTGGCGGGGCGCAGCGTCGGCGGCTTCCTCGTACAGCTGGTGGCCGCGCCCGCCGCGATCGCGGTGAACGCGCTCACCGACCTGTGGTCGGCGGCGTGGATCGCGACGATCCGCCATCCTGACGTACGCCCCGAGCGGGCCGCGCAGCGCAGCCTCGTCAAGGAGGTCAACGAGGGGCTGCGGTTCGTCCTCAAGCAGCCGGTGCTGCGCGCCGTCGCGATGGCCGGCGCGATGAACAACCTCTCCATCCAGGTCAGCGTCACCATGCTGCCGGTGGTCTTCGTCAGCGAACTCGGACTCTCCGAGGGCGTCGTCGGCCTCTACCTCGCCGTCGGCGGCATCGGAGTGTTCCTGGGCGCGCGGTCCTCCCGCCGGATCGGCGAGCGGCTCGGCCAAGGCCGCACCCTGTGGATCCTCGGGCTCGCGGTGGCCCCCTTCGCCCTCCTGGTGCCGCTGGTCGACCGCGGTGCGGGGCTGTGGCTGGCCGGCCTGTCCTGGCTGCTGACGACCTTCCGGGTCGGCGTGAACAACGTGATCCAGGTCAGCTTCCGCCAGCGCTGCACCCCGGGGGAGCTGCTCGGCCGGATGAACGCCACGATGCGCTTCCTGCTGACCGGTGCCCTGGCCGTCGGAGCGGCGCTGGCCGGCGCCCTCGGTGCCGCCGCGGGACCGCGCGCCGCGCTGTGGGCCGGTGCCATCGGCATGGCCCTGGTATGGATCCCGATCTTCCTTTCCCCGTTGCGCACCCTGCGCACCTGGCCCGACGAGCTGGAGAACTGAACCGATGTCCCCTACCGCGGTCATCACCGGAGCGAGCGGAGGCATCGGCGCCGCCACCGCAGAGTCGCTGGTCAAGGCCGGCTACGACGTGGTCGTCGTCGCCCGCCGCGCCGACCGGCTGACGGACCTCGCCGCCCGCACGGGCGGCCGGGCCCACCAGCTCGACGTCACCGACGCCTCGGCCGTCGCCGGGTTCGCCGCCACCCTCGACAGCTGCGACGTGCTGGTGAACATCGCCGGCGGCGCCTTCGACGCGTCTCCCGTGGCGACGGGAGACCCGGCGTCCTGGCTCTCGACGTTCGAGGTCAACGTCCTGGGCACGCTCCACATGACGCAGGCGCTGCTGCCCCTGCTGGGGGCCGGCGGGGGCGGCACGATCGTGAACCTCACCTCCACGGCGGCGTCCGTCAACTACGAGAGCGGCGGCAGCTACAGCGCCGCCAAGCACGCCGCGCACGCCCTGTCCGAGACCCTCCGGCTGGAGCTGGCGGGACAGCCGGTGCGCGTCGTCGAGATCGCACCCGGCATGGTGCACACGGCGGAGTTCGCCCTCAACCGCTTCCACGGTGACCGCGCCAAGGCGGACGCGGTCTACGCCGGCGTCGACGGCCCCCTGCGTGCCGAGGACGTCGCCGAATGCGTGCGGTGGGCGGTGACGCTGCCCGCGCACGTCAACATCGACCGGCTCGTCGTACGCCCGCTCGCCCAGGCGGCGCAGCACAAGGTGCACCGGGGACCGATCTTCGCCACCACCACCGAGGAGAAGCAGCCGTGACCGACCGCGTCACCGAGGCGTACCTGGCGGCAGTCGCCTCCTCCGGGGAACTGGCGCACGCCATGGAGCAGACGGCGTTCCCGCCCGCGTTCGCCGCCTCCTGCGCCCACCGCCTGCTCCCGCGGCCCTGCTTCATCCCGGACCGGGAGATACGGGGCTTCGCCGACGAGCTCGCCCGTCTCTTCGACCTGCTGGTCTCCCTGCCCGGAAGGCTCTTCGACGGCGACCTGCGCCGGTACTGCGCGGCCCTGGGCATCGACGAGCGCAAGACCGCGCTGATGACGCGTCTGGGCGGCCACACCCCGCCGATGCACGGGCGCGCCGACCTCTATCACGACGGCGAGTCCTTCAAGGTCCTGGAGTTCAACCTGGGCACCCAGCTCGGCGGCACCGACCGCGCCGAGATCAGCCGGGCGCTCCTGGAGGTTCCCGCGTTCCGGGCCTTCGCGGAGGAGCACCGGCTGGACTACGTGCACACCGGCCGGGTGCTCGCGGGGCTGCTGCGCGAGGTCGCGGAGCCGGTCGCCCGTGGTGAGGAGCCGGTCGTCGCCTTCCTGGAGGCGGACGGCGGGCTCGCCCCGTACCGCCATCTCGTCGACTCCTTCGCGGAGATGATGAGGGGCCTGGGCATCGACCTTCGGCTCGGTGAGGTCGGCCAGACCCGTGAGCGCGGCGGGAAGCTGTATCTGGACGGCGCTCCGATCGACGTCGTGCTGCGCTACTTCTCCGTCGACCAGCTCTGCCAGGGCAGCGGAGGGGAGGAGGCCGCCGAGGCGGTGTTCCGGGCGCACGAGGCGGGCGGCACGATCCTCTACACGCCGCTGGAGAGCTTCCTCTACGGCAACAAGGGCACGATGGCGATGCTCTCCGACCCGCGCTGGCGCGAGGCGTTCACCGCGGACGAGGCGGCGCTGATCGACCGGGTCCTGCCGTGGACCCGCACGCTCACCCCCGGCCTCGTCGAGGCCGAGGGGGCGAGCGTGGACCTGCTCGACTACTGCCGCACCCGCAAGGACGAGCTGATCCTCAAGCCGCGCGGGGACTTCGGCGGGGCGGGGATCGTCCCGGGCTGGGAGCTCTCCGAGCAGGCCTGGAAGGAGCGGCTGGGCGAGTGCCTGGACGCGAGCTATGTCGTGCAGCGGCGCGTCCTGCCGCGCGCGGAGCCGATGTACGACCCGGCGACCGGCGCCCGCACGGACTGGGCGGCGACCTGGGACGCCTTCATCACTCCGCACGGGTACGCCGGCTCGCACATCAGGGCGCTGCCCCGCGAGCAGGTCGGCGTCGTCGGCATGGGCGCGAACCCGGCCTGCCGGACGACGGGGGTGTTCAGCTTCCCGGAGTGAGGGCCCCCATCTCCTCCTCGTCCGGCAGCAGTCCCAGGCGGGCGGCCTTCACGCCCGCCTGGAACCGGCTGACCGCGCCGATCTCCTCCGTGATCCCGGTGATGTACCGCCGGCAGGTCCGGGTGGCCATGCCGAGGCGTCGGGCGATGACGTCGTCCTTCAGGCCGGCGGCCATCAGCTGCAGGATCCGGCCGCGCAGCTCCGCCGCCGCCTGCTGGTAGTCGTGGCGGTGCGCCTCGAATTCCTGGGCCGACTGCCACATGCTCTCGAAGGTGCGGTACATGAAGTTCACGACCGTCGGATCGGTGACGACCGCCGCACCGGGGACCTGGCGGCCGCACCGCGCCGCCGGCACGAACACGGTCTCGGCGTCGAAGATGATCAGGCGCTCGAAGGCTTCGCCGGTGGTGCGGATCTGCGCGCCCTCCTCGGCGACTTGGCGCACGTAGTTGCGGGTGGTGAGGCTGGCGCGGGCGGTGTGCTGGTAGAGGGTGCGCATCTCCACACCGCGGTTCAGCAGTTCCAGCGTGGGGGGCAGCACCGCGCGGATGGTCTCCGCGCTGCGGCCGCCGCCGGGCTGCATGGTCACCATCTCCTTGGTGCAGCGGCGCATCATGAGCCCGACCTCCTGCTGGACGTCGGCGGGGTCGGTCAGTACCCGTATCGTCTCCTGGGTGCGCAAGGCCCGGGTGTGCTCGCGGTAGAGGCCGGTGAACTGGTCCAGGGTGTGGTGGAGCCGGGCGAGTTCCTGCTGGCCGACGTGAATTCGCTGCTCAAGCGGTAGTCGTAGTTCCACTTCTGCGACTTCCGGGTCGACCGGACGCCAGCCCCCGCCGGGATGCCCTTCGGCGAGAAGTCGAAGCTTGCTGAGGTGAACTCTTATCCGGTCGGCCGTGGCTTCGTCGCAGCCGATGTCCCGGGCTATCTCGGTGGTGTGGAATTCCCCGTGTTTGAGTGCGGCGGAGTACGCGCGCAGTGAGAAGACGGCGATTTCGGAGCGAGTGGTCAACAAAGCTCCCCCGTGCTTGATGTTGGCTCATTGCTTACTTGTCGAGAGCCTAGGCTAGGGGTTTGACCTTGGGGGTGGGGTAAGGGGTGATGGAGGTCTCGGTAAAGGGATCTTGAAATGGGCGAGCACCCCTGACCTGGGGTGCATGACCACATTCGCACGATGGTCGGAATGCCCCCGAGGGTCCGAGAGGTCCGCGCCCCGCGACGCCGCCGAGGAAGAAGAGGGCGCTGAGGGGCTTGCGTGCGCGCCGGCGGCTGGCTATTCCGGCCATCTTGCCGTGAGGGAAGGCGGACGGCTCGGCCGTCTCCGCCCCCGCCGGCCCGCCGCCTTCGCCGCTCGTCCGGGGTTCCCGCCCCTTGCGACCCGGGCCGGTCTGCGCTGAACTGACGTACCGTCAGATTCGCTTCACCGGGAGGGTCCGCATGCAGACCGTCTGGCTCACCGGCGCCGAATGGCTCGCCGTCCTCCGCATAGGCCTCGGCCTGTGGTGGCTGGAGAGCTGGCGCCACAAGGACAAGAAGGGCTGGTTCGAACGCGGCACCGGCATCGCCTGGGCGGCGGACGTCGCCGGCAAGCACAGGTGGCCGGCCGTGAAGAACGGCTTCGACACCGTCGTCGCCCCGCGGCCCCAGCTCATGGCGTACGTCGTCGTCTACGCCGAACTCGCCCTCGGCCTCGGCCTGATCAGCGGCTTCCTCACCCCCGTCGCCCTCGTCGGCGGCCTCCTGCTCAACCTCCTCTACCTCGTCCTGATGATCCACGACTGGGCCGAGCAGGGGCAGAACGCGATGATGGCGCTCATCTCCCTCGTCGCCCTCGTCACCCTGTCCTGGCAGACGTGGTCCCTCGACTCCGCGATCGGACTCTTCTTGTGACCGCGACGCCCGACATCGATGCCTTCACCCGCCCCTACTGGGATGCCGCCGCAGAAGGACACCTGCTCCTGCGCCACTGCGCCGCGTGCGACCGCGCCCACCACTACCCGCGCGAGTTCTGCCCGCACTGCTGGAGCGAGGACGTCGGCTGGGAACGGGCGAGCGGCCGCGCGACCCTCTACACCTGGTCCGTCGTCCACCGGAACGACCTCCCGCCCTTCGGCGACCGCGTCCCGTACGTCGCGGCCGTGGTCGACCTCGCCGAGGGGCCGCGCATGATGACGGAGGTCGTGGGGGTGGCGGACGGCGACCTCAGGATCGGGATGGAGCTGGAGGTCGCCTTCCGGCGGGAGGGTCCGGACGGGGACGTCACCGTCCCCGTCTTCGGCGCCGCTCAGATGGGTGAGACGTTCCGCCAGAGCTGACGCAGGTCGCCCGCGTCGCAGGCGGCCATCATCGTGAACGGGGGCCCGGCCAGGATGCACTGGCCCTTGCCCACGTTCATGAGCGTCCGCCCGTTGGCAGTCGTGGCCTGGATGCGCCACGACTGATCGCTGGAGCCGTCGCAGGGGGCCGCGGTGGCGCCGACCGTCCCGTTCGGGTCGAGGCAGTGGCCGCTCTGCCGGTTGACCAGCCGGAAGGTGCCGTTCGCGCCGGCCTTGTACGTCCAGCTGTACCAGATGGGCCTGGTGCCCTGCGCCGAACCGCACTCATAGGTGTTGGCGAAGACGCCGTATCCCGCGTTGTACTCGCCCAGACACGTGCCGTCCGACGCGTTCTTCAGGGAGTACGTCCCCGAGGGCGTCGAGCTGGTGGGCGGCGGAGGAGCGGGTGCCTGGGTCGTCGGCTTCGGGGCCGGACGGGTCGTGGTGCCGCCGGAGGAGCCGGAACCGGAGCCGGAGCCCGAGCCGCCGCCGGAGGAGCTGGAACCGCCGGACGTGGTGGTCCCGCCGCCGGACGCCGAGCCCGAACCGTCACCCGTGACGGACCCGCCCGCGCCCCCGCCGGAGTCGGAACCGCCGGACAGCGTGCCGCCACCACCCGCGACGCCGCCGCCGGAGGCGTCCGGCGGCGGGGCCGTCGACCCGGCCGGCGGTTTCGTCGACGGCTTCGCGGACGGCTTGGCCGAAGGCTTGGCCGACGGCGTCCCCGTCCCCGTCGACGGCGGCACGGAAGCGGGCTGCGAGGCCACCGAGGACGGCGACGCCTCCGGGGCCGCGCCCAGACGGCCGATCTCGTACGGGCCGAGCGCGACGGTCAGGGTGGTGCCGGTCGCCACGACGACGGGCACGGCGAACATCACCAGCTTGTTCCGCCGCCACCGGGGCGCGTCCGGAGCCGCCTGACCGGTGACCGCCAGCGGGTCCGGGGAGGCGGTCGCGGGCTCCCTCGGGGCCTGCGGGGTCAGCGAGGCCGTTGCGACGTCCCGGGCCGGGTCGGCCCGCTCCAGCTCTTCGAGCTGCTCGGCGGTCGGCGCCCCGGCGGCGAAGGCCGCCCGCGCCGCGATCCGCGCGGCGACGGCCTCGGGCCAGACGGCGCCCGCCGCCCCCTCCTCGGTGAGCGCGACGAGCTCGTCGGCGGTCGGCCGGTCCGCCGGATCCTTGGCGAGACACTTCTGTACGAGCTCCGCGAGCTCGGGGTCGCCCTCGGTGAGGCGCCCGAAGTCGGGCTCGCCGTGGACGACCCGGTAGAGGAGGTCGGGCCCGGAACCGTCACCGAACGGAGGCCGCCCGTTCGCCGCGTACAGCAGCAGGCTGCCCAGGGCGAACACATCGGCGGCACCGGTCAGCTGCCGGTCGGCGACGGCCTGCTCGGGCGCCATGTAGGCGGGGGTCCCGATGACCATGCCGGTCTTGGTCAGCCGGCTCTGGTCGGCGGCCCGGGCCACCCCGAAGTCGATGAGCGAGAGGCCGCCGTCGGTCAGCATCACGTTGGAGGGCTTGAGGTCGCGGTGCACCATGTCGGCGCCGTGCACCACCCGCAGCCCGGCGGCGGCCTCCCGGAGGAGGCGCCACAGGGCGCCACCGGAGAGCGGACCGGCGTTGAGGCGGATGGCCTCGTTGAGGGTGATGCCGGGGATGAACTCGGTCGCGAACCACGGCGGCTTCGCCGTGCGGTCGCTCGCGAGGAGCCTGGTGTTGGCACCGGTGGGAAGCCGGGCCAGGTTGTCGAGCTCGTGCCCGAAGTGGCTGAGGAAGTCGGGGTCCTCGGCGAGCACGGGAAGGACCCGCTTCACCGCCGCGAACTTCCCGGGCACGGCGCCGAGGTAGACCCGCCCCATCCCGCCGGACCCCAGCACACCGAGCAGCCTGAACGCCCCGATCTGACGCGGGTCGCCCGACTCCAGCGGCATTGCCCCGCTGCCGCGCAAACTGTCCGAACTCGATTGGTCTTCCGGTTCCCCCTGCATGGGCCACACAGTAGCCGAGGGGGTTTGCGACCTGAATGGAGGTCAAGTGGTCGTTGCGAGGCTGTTGTTGGGGGAGGACCGGAAGGTGAGGGTCCTGGGTTTCCGGTACCGCTCCGGCCCCTGATCCCCCCTACGGCGACCAGGGCGCGGACAGCAGATCGGCGACGGTGCGCCGGTCGCGGCCTTCCCGAGGCCCTCCGGCCGCCTTTCCCAGCGCGACCATGGAGACGATCGCCCAGCCAGGGTTCGGTGCCAGCTCCTTGGTCAGCCCCTCCATGTCGAAGGCCCGGAACTGGTGCGACGCGAGACCCAGCGCCTCCGCCTGGAGGGTCATGTGGGCGATGGCCTGGCCCAGGTCGTAGTCCGAGAACTCGGAGTAGAGCAGCTCCGAGTCACCCACGTGCCGTCGCGTCAGCGTCACGACCAGCAGCCCCGCGTTCGTCGCCCACCGCGCCGAGCTGGGCGCGAGGTGGCGGACCACCCGCTCGTGGCTCTCCTCGCCCGGCCGGCTCACGAAGAACCCCCACGGCTGGGAGTTCCCGGCCGACGGCGCCCACCGCGCCGCTTCGAGCAGCAGGCCCAGGGCCCGGTCGTCGACGGCGGCCGACGGGTCGAACTGGTAGGGGCTGAACCGTCCGGCCAGCAGAGGATGGAGGGGGCCGGACAGCTCCGGATCACGTTGCATGTCCCGGTCCAACCCTCCACTCCGCAGGCGTATTCCGGGCGTCCTGCCCGACCCGCACCGGCCCAGGGGGGATTCCGCGGTTCCGGGGTGGGGCTGGCCACACCGGCGGCCGGGGGGCCGTCGGATGTCCCGG
The DNA here is from genome assembly GCF_049913095.1 of Streptomyces sp. E-08. Lineage (NCBI taxonomy): Bacteria > Bacillati > Actinomycetota > Actinomycetes > Kitasatosporales > Streptomycetaceae > Streptomyces > Streptomyces sp. E-08. The sequence continues at coordinate 4,945,558 of NZ_CP183971.1, forward strand.
TGGTCGACCGCTCCGTAGCGTCGTCGCCATGACCCACACCACGACCCGCACCCGCTTCCGGCAGGCGGCGCAGCGCCGGCGCGTACGCCGCTCCCTGGCCGCCGCGACCGCAGTCGTCCTCACGGCCCTCGCCGCCGCCCCGGCGGTCGCGGCGTCCGAGTCCCGTCCGGTCCGTCCCGCACAGCAGGGCACGGCGCGCGGGGAGCTTCTCGGTGTCACCCCCGTCGCCGACCTGAGCAGGGCCGAGGTCGCCGCGTTCCTCAAGGGCGCCGGGATCGACCCGGCGACCGTGCGGCACGGTGTGCGCGGCTACCGGATCACCTACCGGACCGTGACCCCACAGGGCGCACCGACCACCGCCACCGGCCTCCTGGTGCTCCCCGAGGGCGGCGAGCGCCGGCTCGACCTGGTGGCCGACACGCACGGGACGATGGTGCACCGCGACTACGCGCCCTCCGTCGCGGAGGACTTCGGCCTGTACGCGCCCTACCTGCACGCCGCCGCGGGCCGCGCCGTCGCCGCCCCGGACTATCTCGGGCTCGGCAAGGGCCCCGGCCTCCACCCGTACATGGACACCGCCTCCTCCGTGTCCGCCTCGCTCGACATGCTGCGGGCGTCCCGCACCGCCGCGCGCGAGCTCGGCCGGCCGCTCACCGGAGACGTGTACGGCACCGGGTTCTCGCAGGGCGGCCAGGTCGCCATGGCGCTGGGCCGCGAACTGGCACGGGGCGCGGACCGGCACTTCCGGCTGCGGGCGCTCGCACCGGTCGCGGGACCGTACGACCTGCGGGGCGCCGAGATACCCGCCCTTCTCGACGGCCGGGTCAACGACATCAGCGGTGTCTTCTACATGTCGTACTTCCTGACCGCGCAGAACCGCCTGCACCCCTTCTACGACGACCCGGCCGAGGTGTTCCGGCAGCCCTACGCGGGGTACGTGGAGGAACTCTTCGACACCCGGCACACCGAGGAGGACATCGTCACCCAGCTGCCCGGCTCGGTGAAGGAGCTGCTGACCGACGGCTTCTACGAGCGGCTGCGGCACCCGGACGGCGGTCTGCTGGCCGCGATCGAGGCGCAGGACGGGACCTGCGACTGGAAGCCGGCCGTGCCGGTCCGGCTGCACAGCGCGTCCGGCGACACGGACGTCGCGATCGCCAACTCCGTCGACTGCGCGGCCGATCTGGCCCGCCACGGTGTGAAGGCCCCGGTGATCGACCACGGGAAGGCCGACCACAACGGCTCCTTCAAGCAGGCCGGGCCCCAGATCGTGCGCTGGTTCGACGCGCTGGCGCGCCGCTGACCCCGGACGTCTAGAGCGCGACCCCCAGCCCCACGGCCGCCAGGATCTCCGGCGCCGCCTCCGCGAGCGTAGCGAAGTGCCGGTGCGCGTCCGGGTGCGGCACCGGGGTGTTCACGGTCCAGACCGTCATCCCGGCGTCCAGCCCCGACCGCACCCCGGACGGCGCGTCCTCGATCACCAGGCACTCCGCCGGGTCCGCGCCCAGCTTCCCGGCGGCGGTCAGGTACGGGACGGGCGACGGCTTCCCCTCGGCGACCGAGGCCGCGTCGACGATCAGCCCCGGGAACGTCAGCCCGGTCCGGTCGAACCGCCCCCGCACCCGGTGCTCGTAGTTCGACGTCACCAGCGCCCACCGGTCCGCCGGCAGACCGGCGAGCAGCTCGGCGGCCCCGTCGAAGGCCGCGTACGAGCCCGTACGGACGTCCTCGTCCTCCAGCGCGTGCAGGAGGGCGAGGCACTCGTCCGGGTCGGCGCCGGGCACGACGGCCGCGAAGGTCTCCACGGGCCGCGTCCGCAGCGCCACGGCGTACACCTCGTCCCCGTCGAGCCCGTGGTGCGCGGCCCACGCGTGCCAGACGCGCCGCTGGTTCTCGACGGCGTTCATGAGGGTGCCGTCGACGTCGAAGAGAACGAACTTCATGGAGGTCACGCCCGGGATCGTATGCCGTCGGCATCTGCCACGGCCCGGGGCCGGGGCATGGCCCCAAAGAGGGACAGGCGGTGTGGCACGGCGAACCTCCGCACCCCGGCGTGAGGGAATGGCCGGGTGAACCGGACCACGCCCCCCGGCAGGCCCCTGCGGATCCGGCGCCGGTGGGCCGCCCGGCGTCTGGCGCACCGCCGCCAGGCGGCCAGGGCCGGTAACGGCGTCCCCGCCTCGCGGCTCTCCCTGCTCATGCTCAGCCTGCCGGGCCTCGCCGCCGTCGCCGCGCTGCTCTTCACGTGGCTGCAGGTCAGCCAGTCGGGCAAGGAGCTGCGGATCGCCGAGGACCAGCAGATCACCACCCGCTTCAACACCGCCGTCGGTAACCTGGCCTCCGGCTCCCTCGACGTCCGCCTGGGCGGGATCTACGCGCTGGAGCGCATCATGAAGGACTCGGCCGCCGACCAGCCCACCATCGTGTCCGTGCTGTCGGCGTACGTACGCCAGCACGCGCCCCTGCCACGGAAGACGGCGCCGACGTCCGACGTGGGGGTCGCCATGGACGTCCTGGCCCGGCGCCGGCCGGAGCGCGACGGCGGCCTGGTCCTGGACCTGACCGGAGCGGACCTCCAGGGCTGGCGGACGGGAGCCGGACTCACGACCGAGCCCCACCTGCACGGTGTCGAACTGGCCGGGGCCGACCTCAGCGGCGCGGACCTTTCGGACGCCGACCTCGGCGAAGCCGACCTGGAGGCGGCGAACCTGGACGGCGCGGTCATGTTCCGCGCGAACCTCGACTCGGCCTACCTGTATCGCGCCCACCTGAAGGACACGGACTTCAGAATGGCCAACCTGACGGCCGCCATGCTGTGCATGCCGGACGGGCCCTGCGCCGGCATGGCCGGAACGAACTTCTCGGGCGCCGACCTCACCGGCGCGTCTCTCTTCCACGCCGACCTGCGAAGGACTCTGTTCTGCGATCGCGAGCACTACATCCAACGGGGAGACGAGGAAGCCAAGCCGATCGGCTGCGCCCGCATGAGCGAGGCCGACCTCACGTCGGCCGACCTCGCCGGGGTTGACCTGCGCGGTGTCGACCTCGCGGACGCGAGCCTCGACGGCGCGAACCTCACGGGCGCGGACCTGACCGGGGTGAACCTCACGGGCGCGAGCCTCGACAAGGCCGTCACCACGGGAACCAAGGGGCTCCCTTAGAGGGACGCGCCGTCCACGAACGCGGCCCAGGCCGCAGGGGCGACGGCGAGCTGGGGGCCGTGGGGGTTCTTGGAGTCGCGGATGTGGATGGTGGTGGGGTGGGCGGCGACCTCGACGCACTCGCCGCCTTCACCGCTGCTGTAGCTGGACTTGCGCCAGTGGTAGGCGACTTCGATGCAGTTGCCGCCTTCGGAGTCGCTGTAGGTGCTCTTGAACCAGGCGAGTTCCGTGGTGTTCATCGTTCTCCCAGCAGTTTTTCGATCCAGTCCAGGGACTCCTGAGGCGAGAGAGCCCGCGCCCGGATGATCCCATAGCGCTCGGCGTAAGTGCGGGCCTGTTCCGGCGCGGTGATCAGCCGGGCGTGCCCGTAGATCTCTGTGTACGCGACCTCTCGTCGCCCCGGCGGTGTGAGCAGGGTGAAAGCGCCGCCCAGGTAAGGGTGTTCGGAGCGGTCCTGCGGCATGATCTGCAGCTCGACCGTGCGTCGTCGGGCCACCTCCAGCACGCGACACAGCTGCTCCCGGTGGACTTGCGGTCCGCCGAACGGGCGCAGCAGGACGGCGGCCTCCAGGACGAAGCTGATCGTCGGCGACGGCCACTTGTCGAGGATCGCCTGTCGGGAGATCCGGTCGGCCACGCGCTTCTCGACCGTCGCCTCGTCCAGCATGGGCCGACGGTTCTCGAAGAGGTACCGCGCATACGCCTCGGTCTGCAGAATGCCCGGCACCGCCTGCACCTCGTAATAGTGCAGCGCCACCGCCTTCGCCTCCGCGTCCGCGAAGTCCTGGAACCAGTCCGGATGCCGCACCCGCGCCCGCGACAACGCCTCCCTCGCGTCGTCCGTCGCCGCGACCAGTACCCCGCCCGCCCCCAGCAGAGGGTCCAGCTGGATCAGCAGGTCCGGCTGGGGGACCCGTACGCCCCGCTCGATGGAGGAGACGAGGTCCTCGCTGCAGTGCGCGAGGGCCGCCAGCTCCGCCTGGCTCAGGCCCGCGTTCCTCCGCAGTACCTTGATGATCTTCCCGAGCGCACGGAACAGGTGCGCCGTGCCGTCCACCTCGGAGGGCCGTTCCGGCCGCTCCTCCTCGTTCCCCGACATCCGTACCGCCCTCTTGGCGTACCCGTACAGTTACCCAGCGTCGTGGCGTCGCTGCTGGTCAGCGTACGGCCGGGGGCCCAGGCTCGGGGGCATGAAATCAGAAACCGCCACTCCAACCGGTGAGTTCACGCTCCGGCTCTCGGCGACGCGCCGGGGCGCACGCCTGGCGCGGTTACTCGCTGTGCAGGAGCTTCGTCAGTGGGGGCTGAGCGGCCCCGCCGCCGACGCCGTCGAGCTGGTCGTCGCCGAGCTCGCCAACAACGCGGTCCAGCACGGGTGGGTGCCGGGGCGGGACTTCGAGGTGCGGATGGGGCGGGGCGGCGACCACGTACGGGTCGAGCTGTCCGACGCGCGCGGGGAGGCCCGGCCCGTCCCGGCCCGGGAGCCGGACGAGGGCGGCTACGGGCTGCTGCTCGTCGCCGCCCTCGCCACGGCGTGGGGCGTGCGGGACCGGTCCGTCGGCAAGACGGTCTGGGCGACCGTGCCGCTGGGAGGTCCCTGACCCGTCAGAACAGGATGTTGGGCCAGGTGGAGTCCGCTCCCAGGAAGGCCACCCCGTCGAGGGCCCCGAAGGGCTTCTTCCAGTCGCCCGTCCCCTTGGCGAGGTACACCCCTCCGCCGGAGCCCTGCCCCACGAGGTCCGGACGTCCGTCGCGGTCGACGTCACCCACGGCGACGGGCGTGAAGGGGCCCCAGTTGCTGTTGATGAGGGTGCGGCCGGCGAAGGTGCCGTCGCCCTTGGCGAGGTAGAGCCAGAGGGCTCCGGCCCTGTCGCGGGCGACGAGGTCTCCGGCGGCGGCGCCGCCGATGTTCCCGGTGGCGGTGATCGCGTTGTAGACGCCCCAGCCGCCGCCGACCTTCACCCGCGTCGAGAACGGGGTCGTCGTGCTGCCCGTGCCCTTGTACAGCCAGAGGACGCCGGTCTTGTCGCGGGCGAGGAGGTCCGGGCGGCCGTCGCCGTTGAGGTCGCTGCCGCCGGTGAGCTGGTCGTAGATCTGCCAGCCACCGCCGACGCGCACGCGGGGCGCGAGCGTGCGGCCGGCGCCCTGGTGGAGCCAGAGGACGCCGGTCTTGTCGCGGGCGACGATGTCGGCGTACGAGGAGCCGGCGACGTTTCCGGGGGCGACGAGCTGGTCGTAGGTGTTCCAGCCCGTGCCGATGCGGACCGGGTCCTTCTCCTGCCAGGTCGGGCCGTAGCGGTTGGTGTACCCGTCGTGGACGAACAGCTCGCCGTTGGCGTTCCGTATGAGCAGGTCCGCGGTGCCGTTGTCGTCGAAGTCGTGCGGGGTGGGCTTGCGGGTGACCTTGAAGGTGCCGGAGGTGACGAGGGCGGGGCCGATCCCGTCGTGGGGGGTCGCCGTCATCTTCCAGGTGTAGCCGCCGTTGTAGGCGGTCAGCGTGTCGCCGAGGAGGCCGTTCCACTGCGCGGTGTACGCCCCGTCGGTGAGGTAGGCCGGGACCGTGGTCCGCTTTCCGGTCGCGGTGTGCACCAGTTCGACCTTCGCCGTGACCCCGACCCGGCTCAGGGTCCAGGACAGGGGCACCGGGGTGGGCGTGGTGTCGAAGTCGATCGCCTCGGGGACGTCCTGCTTCACCAGCTGCAGGGCCGTGGGCTCGCCGGTGCTCGCGACGAGGGTGACCACCGGCCGGGCGCCGTCGGCGCCCGGGGCGATCCGGTAGAGGCCCTCGCCGTGTTCGAGCGTCCCGCCCCGCGCCACCTGCGTTCCGCCGGCGCCGTTGGCGGAGCTCTTGGTGTGCTCCAGGAGCTTGACCGTCTCCCCGGTCGTCAGCGAGCGGGCGTACAGCGCGAACAGCGAGTTCGCCGGCTCGATCGACGAGTAGTTCCCGAACTGCCGGTACGTCACCCAGTCGCCGACCAGCTCGATGGCGACGGAGGCCGTGGCACCAAGGTCGTGGCGCACGGTCCCGGCGGTTCCCCGCCGGGTCACGGCCACCTTGACCGGGGTGGAGTCCGCGGGCTTCTCCACCCAGGCGATGTGGGTGGCGGACAGGGCGAGGCTCCCCACCTCGCCCTCGGGCAGCTCGTACTCCTCGACGACCGCGTGGGTCGCGACGTCCACGACGGCCGCGCGCTTCCGCTTCACGCCGTCCACGGTGCCCGAGTACCGGACCACGGCGGTGCCGGGCTCCTCCACGTCGACGGCGGTGATCACCGCGTCGTCCGGCAGGCCGGTCACGATGTCGTCGACGAGGACGCCCTGCGGCTTGCCGACGATGTGGACGTCGGTGCCGCCCGTCGCGTTGGTCTTCTTCATGACGAGGCGCGTGCCCGCGTACCGGGCGACGGCGTAGCCCTCGCCGAGCGGGCGGGTGTCGATCTCCAGCGGTTCGCCGCCCTTGCCCATGTCGAACAGGGTGAAGACGCCGTCCTTCGACCCGGTGGTGATGACGTCCGTGCCCGGGGCCGGTGCGTACGAACCGCCCGTGAGGACGGTCGCGGCGCCGTCCGCGTAGCGCGTCCACCGCCAGATGAGGGGCTGGTTAGTGATGCTCTGGGCGCTCAGGAAGCCGGTCGGGCCGGAGCTCAGCAGCGTGGCACGGACGGGGAACGGCGCGACGTCCTGCTCCGCCTCCTGCCCCACGGCGGCGGGCGCCGCCAGGGCCGCCGGTGCGGCCAGAGCCGTCGCGCCCGTCGTGACGGCCAGGGCGACGGCGACGGCGGTGGCGAGCCGGCGCCGGGTGTTTCTCGTGTGCTTCAAGACTCTGCCTTCTCTGGGGCCGCTCCGGTCGGAGCGGTGGGCCATCCGTCAGGTGTGGTCGCCGTTGTACGTGGCCATGACGTTGTCCTGCCCGTGGGCAGGACCGTCGTGACGACGTCCGAGCAGCGCGTCCGGCGGTACACGACCGCGGGCCGGGGTCAGAACAGCGTCGTGGGATACGTCCCGAGCAGCTCCGGGCTGTACGCCTCGCGCCGGGAGCTGAAGGGCGCGCGCCAGTCGCCCGTGCCCACGTAGTACGAGAGGGTGTCGAACGAGCCGCCCATGACGCCCTGGGCGACGAGGTCGGGGCGGCCGTCCCTGTTGACGTCGCCGACGCCGACGAGGTCGGTGTACCGGTTCCAGCCCGTGCCGATCTTCGTGCGGGGCGCGAAGGTGCCGTCGCCCTTGCCGAGGTGGAGCCAGAGGACACCGGCCCGGTCGCGGGCGACGAGGTCGCCGGCGGGGCCTCCGGCGAGGTTGCCGACGGCGGAGATCTGGTTGTACGCGCCCCAGCCCCCGCCGATCCTCTTGCGGGGCGCGAAGGGGGCGGCCGCCTTGCCCGTGCCCTTGTACAGCCACAGGTCGCCGGCCTTGTCGGCGGCGAGCAGGTCGGCCCGGCGGTCGCCGGTCAGGTCGCTGCTGCCGCCGACCAGCTTGTCGTAGATCTGCCAGCCGCCGCCGATCTTCGTACGGGGGGCGAGGGCGCGGCCGGTTCCGGAGTGGAGCCAGAGGACGCCGGTCCGGTCGCGGCCGAGCACGTCGGCGTACGGAGAGGCGTCCAGGTTGCCGGGGGCGGCGAGCCGGTCGTAGGTGTTCCAGCCGGTGCCGAGGACGGTGGGCGTCCGCTTGTAGCCCCAGCGGGTCTCGTACAGGGCCTGGCGGGCGTCGTAGTTGAGCAGCCGTCCGGAGCCGTCCCGGACGAGCAGGTCCGCGATGCCGCTGTCGGAGAAGTCGTGCGGGGCGGGCTTGCTGCTGACCTTGAGCGTGCCGGTCCTGACGACCTCGGGTCCGATGCCGTTGAGGGAGCGCGCGGTCATCTTCCACGTGTAGTCGCCGTTGGAGGCGGAGGAGTGGTCGTCGAGCATGCCGGTCCACTGGGTTCCGCCGACGTAGGGGCGGTACAGGCTGTCCTCGGAGGTCCAGGTCTTGCCGGAGGCGGTGTGGGTGAGGACGACACGGAACTTCGCGGGCTTGTCGAACTGCCACACCATGTCCGGCTCGTCGCCGCGCGCAAGGTCGGCGGTGCTGGGGACGGGGGAGTTCGGGGAGTCCTCGACGCCCAGCGTGGTGGGCTCGCCGGTGCTCGCCACGAGCTTCGCGGCCGGCGTGCCGGTCTCGTCGGTGGCGACCCGGTAGAGGCCCTGGCCCCCGGCGATCGTGCCGCCCTGGAACAGCGCCTGGTCGTCGGACTCGCCGCGGACGCGGTCCACGCTGTCGAGGACCTCGACGGTCCGCTCCGAGGTGAGGGAGCGGGCCGTCAGCGAGTAGAACGGGTTGGGCGTGAAGGCCGTGGCGGCCCCGGTCACGCCGTACGTCACCCAGTCACCCAGCAGGTGGACCACAACCGGGTCCAGGGTCGTGAGGGGGATGCGCTGGACTGCGGACCCGCCCCGCCGGGCCACCACCAGGTCCACGGTGCCGGCGGCGGACTTCTCGGTCCAGGCCACGTGGGTGGCGGAGGCGCTGACGGACGACACCACGTGGCTGAGCCGGCCCTGCTCGACGGTGTCCCCCTCGTACGCCGCGGGGGTGGCGCGGTCGTCGACGACCGCGCCGGTGACGGTGTCCACGAGGGCCAGGCGCTTGCCGGACACCCCGCCCACCGTGCCGGTGTACAGGAGCGCCAGGGTGTCGGGCGAGCCCAGGACGCTCCGGAGGATCGTGGTGTTCGCGGGCAGCCCGGTCACCTTGCGGTCCTGGAAGGTGCCGCCGGGCTTGCCGACGATGTGGATGTCGGTGCCGCCCGTGGCGTTGGTGACGTACACGACGAGGGAGGAGCCGGCCAGCCAGGAGAGCCTGGCGGACGGTCCGAGGGGAGCGATGTCGATCACCACGGGGTCGGCGCCCGTGGCCATGTCGTACAGCGTGTGGACGGTCCCGTCCATCTTGACGACCAGGTCGCTCCGGAGGCCCCCGTAGTAGGTCCCCTCGGGCAGGACGGTCGTGACGCCGTCCTCGGAGCGCGTCCAGCGGTAGACCCTCTTCGTCCCCTCGGTCGAGCGGGTCAGGAAACCGGACGGGCCGTTGCCGATGAGAAGCGAGCCGGGCGGCAGCTCCGACGCGGCCTGCGGGGCCTCCTCGGCGCCGGCCGTCACGGCCCCCGTCGCCGCCAGGGCCGTCGGTGCGGCCGTGAGCGTGCCCACGGTCACGGCGAGGGCGACGGTGACCGCCGTGGTGAGGCGGTGCCGGGACGTGCGTGCTCGGGACAAAACGGAGTCCTCCCCCAGAGGTGTGGGTGCGGCGTTTTTCCGCCACACCCACACGACTCACGATGGGTTCGAAAAGTTGTACGCCGGTGTCGGAGGAATGACGTCAGGAGACCGAGGTGAACGTGGTGCCCTCGCCCGCGTACAGGTTCGTGGTCAGGCGGACGAAGGGCGCGGTCGTCGAGCCCGTCGACCGGTAGACCCACGTCCCGGACGTCCCGTACGCGATCAGGTCCGGGCGCCCGTCGTTGTCGAGGTCGCCGGCGCCGACGAGCTGGCTGAAACCGCCCCAGCCGCCGCCGACCCGCACGCGGGTGCCGAAGCCGCCCGCGCCGTTGCCCTGGTAGAGCCAGAGGACGCCGGCGGTGTCGCGCGCGACGAGGTCACCCGCGGGCGTGCCCGCGATGTCGCCGACGGCGGTGATCTGGTTGTAGGCGCCCCAGCCGCCGCCGACGCGGACGCGGTTGCCGAACGGGTGGAACTCGTCGCCGGTGCTCGGGTAGTGCCACAGAACGCCGGAGCCGTCGGTGGCGAGGAGGTCGGGCCTGCCGCCGCCGGTCAGGTCCGAGCCGCCGGTCAGCTTGGTGTAGCCGCCCCAGCCGCCGCCGACCCTGATGCGCGTGGACAGGGTGCCGTCGCCGTTGCCCTTGTAGAGCCAGAGGACGCCGCTGCCGTCGAGGGCGACGAGGTCGCCGGGCGAGCGTCCCACGACGTTGCCCACGGCCTCGATCTGCTTGTACGTGTTCCAGCCGGTGCCGACCTTGGTGCGGCGGGCGGTGACGACCTGGCCGCCCGTCGGCCAGTCGAAGAGGTCGTCCCGCCACAGGGTGCCGGAGGCGTCCCGGGCCAGGACGTCGGTGGAGCCGTTGTCGTTGAAGTCGTGCGCGTTGGCCTTCCGGACGACCCTGAGGTTCCCGGAGGAGTAGCCCGCGGAGCCGATGCCGTTGAGCGGCTTCGCGGTGACGGTCCACGTGTAGTCGCCGTTCGGGGCGCTGATGCCGTCCAGGAGCCCGTTCCAGGTGATGCGGACGGGGGAGGAGGGCTGGGTCAGGTGCTGCGTGAACGTCTTGCCGGTCCGCAGGTGGGTGAGGGTGAGGTCCAGGACGACGTTGGTCCGGGACAGGACCCACTGCAGCGGGACCGTGGTGCCGTTCCTGTCGAGGTCGACGACCGTCGGGACGTCGTCGACGGTCACCTGGACGGAGGTCGGCCGCCCGGTCGACGCGACCTGGGTGACCTGCGGCTCTCCGCCGAACTCGGTGATCCGGTACAGGCCTTCGCCCTGGGTGGCGGAGCCGCCGCGCACGAGGACGCTGCCGTCGGGCGCGACGGCGGAGGAGGTGATGTGGTCGAGGAGCTTGACCTTCGCGGTGCCCGTGAGGGAGCGGGCGGTCAGGGCGTGCAGCGGGTTGGGCGTGTTCGACGTCATGCCGCCGGGCAGCCCGTAGAGGAGCCAGTCGCCGAGGATCCCCGCGACGGTGATGTTCTCGTCGGTCCCCAGGGGGAAGCGCTTCGTCGTGTAGTCGGTGCGGTGGTAGACGACGGCTTCGGTCGTGCCGTCGACGCGCTCGGTCCGCGCGAGGTAGGGGCCGGAGACGGCGCCGGTCGCCTTGTCCGTCCAGGGGCCCGCGGGCTTCGTGTAGTCGTAGAGCCCGAACTGGCCGCCGCCGGACAGCTTGTACGTGGTGGAGAAGTAGTTCGTCGACATCCCGTCGTGGGAGGAGCCGAGGATGAGGATCTCGCCGCCGCCGGAGCCGACGATCTTGTAGCCGGTGTTCTGGTAGCCGTACGAGATCTCCTGCTTGACGACGGCGTCGTACGGCTTGGTGACGCGGTACAGGTGGAGCTTGCCGTTGCCGTCCGGCTTGGCCGCGAACAGCATGCTGCCGGCGGCGCCGACGAAGACGGCGTCCTCGCCGAGGGCCGTCTTGATGTCGATGCGGGTGGAGAACTCGCCTGCCGCCGCCATGTCCCGGATCACGAACGTGCGGCCGTCGCCGGTGACGGCGGTGTCCGTGCCGCTGTCGTAACCGATCGAGCCGGGCAGCGGCGTGGTGGTCCCGTCGGCGAGGTTCGTCCAGGCCAGGGTCTTGCCTCCGGCGCCGTCGGGGCGGGCCGTCATGTAGCCGGTGGCGCCGGCGCTGACGATCTCGGCGTCCGCCGGGAGCGCGATCGAGGCGGCGGCCGTGACGGCGGCGGGTGCGAGGGCCGCCGGGGCGGCTACGGCAGGGACCGTGACGAGGGTGCCGGCGACCGCCGTCACCGTGGAGACGGTGAGGACGGCGGCCGCGAGACGACGGAGCCGGGTCGTGGGTGCGTACAGCAAGGTTTCTCCCCCTGGCGATGCGGGTGCGGCGGATGTCGATCAACCACACCCGCACGGACTCGCCAGGGTGTCGAACGGTTGTACTCCCTTGTCAGAAGATCGAGTTGAACCGGGCGGCGTCGGAGTGCACGGACGTGAAGACGCCCGGCTGGAGCGGGCTCGCCGCGATGCCGCTGCCCGGGTAGAGGCGGGAGCCCGAGGGGCCGGCGGCGTAGAGGTCCGCCCGCCCGTCGCCGTCGGCGTCGCCGACGCCCACGAGGTGGGCGAAGCCGCCCCAGCCCCCGCCGACCCTCACGCGCGTGCCGAACTTCCCGCGTCCGTCGCCCTGGTAGAACCAGAGGACGCCGGCGGTGTCGCGGGCGACGAGGTCGCCCGCGGACGTGCCCGCGATGTCGCCGACGGCGGTGATCTGGTTGTAGGCGCCCCAGCCGCCGCCGACCTTCACGCGCGTGGCGAAGGGGGTGGTGGTGGAGCCGGTGCCCTTGTAGAACCAGAGCGCGCCGGTGCCGTCGGTGGCGAGGAGGTCCGGGCGGCCGTCGCCGTCGAGGTCGGAGCCGCCGGTGAGCTGCTTGTACGTGTTCCAGCCCGGGCCCACCTTCGCGCGGGTGCCGAAGCCGCCGTTGCCGTTGCCCTGGTAGAGCCAGAGGACGCCCGAGGCGTCACGGGCGAGGAGGTCGGGTGCGGCACCTCCGGCGACGTTTCCGACGGCCTCCAGCTGGTTGTAGACCTGCCAGCCGGTGCCGACCTGCGCGCGCCCGGACGAGTAGACCTCCGTCGAGGACGGGGTGTGCACGGTGTCGTCGCGGAACAGCCTGCCGGAGGCGTCGCGCGCCAGCACGTCCGGGCTGCCGTTGCTCGTGTAGTCGTGCGGGCCGGCCTTGCGGGCGACCTTGAAGGTGCCGGACCTGGAGAGGTCCGGGCCGATGCCGTTGAGCGGCTTGGCCTTCAGCTCCCAGACGTAGTCGCCGCTGGGCGCGAAGCCGACCGTGCCTCCGGTGTTCGGGGCGAGCAGGCCGTCCCAGGCGAAGTCGATCCTGCCGCCGCCCTCGCGGAAGGCGTAGTCCCTGCCGCTGAAGGACCGCTGTGCCTTCCTGCCGGAGGCGACGTGCCGCAGAGTGACCGTTCCCTCGCCGTTGTGCCGGGACAGGGTCCAGCTGAGGGCGGCCCTGCCGCCGTTCCGGTCGAAGTCGACGACGGACGGGACGGCCGTGGCCGCGAGGCCGAGCTCCGTCGTCCGGCCGGTGGCGGCGACGAGGGTGGCGACCGGGGTGCCGGACGCGTCGGCGGTGATCCGGTAGACGCCCTCGCCGCCCTGGGAGAGCGAGCCGCCGCGCACCAGGACCGAGCCGTCGGGTGCCGTGGTCACCGAGCCGGCGTGGTCCAGGAGCCGGATCGGGCTGCCGGGGTTCGCCAGGGAGCGGGCGACCAGCGGGTACTGCGCGGAGGGCTGCTCGGCGAGGCCGCCGCCCTTCTGCGTGGTGACGGCCCAGCCGCCGACGACGGCGGCGTCGAGGGGCGCGTTCACGGGCGTCGCGCCCAGTGCGAAGGACGCCGGGATGCCCTCGCCTCCGCGTGGGACGGTGAGGAGCGCCGCGGAGGTGCCGGTCGGGTTGCCGACCCAGCCGAAGTGGGTGTCCGTGAGGAAGACGCCGCTCCGGGGTGCGGTGCCGCCGGTCGGGACGGTCTGGATGATCTGGCCGTTGCCGAGGTCGACGGCGGCGAGGTAGTACGTGGTCTCGTCCCCGAAGCCCCGTGCGTACTGGATCAGGCCCGCGTCGACGGTGCCGGCCTGGACGCGCAGGACCCGCGCGTCGGCCGGCAGCGGCACGTTCAGGGTGGTCACCTGGCTCGTGCCCGTCACGAGCCGCTTCAGGGTGACATCGAGGGCGCCGCCGCTCTGGGACGTGAAGACCGCGTTCCGGCCGATGGCCCCGGCGAAGGCGCCGTTGCCGCTGAGCCCGACGAGGAAGTTGCTCGGGTGGGCCATGTCGTGCACGAAGTAGGCGGTCTCGGTCGGCTTGCGGCTGAAGACCACGTCCGAGCCGCCGCCGAACCACTGGTAGGCGGGGTCGAGGCCCTTCGTGGTGCCGTCCGCGTAGGTCGTCCAGAAGTACTGCCAGCCGTCGAAGAGGGTTCCCCCGGGCTTGCGGCTCAGGAAGCCGGTGGTGCCGGCGCTGACGAGCTGGAGGTCGTTGTCGACGGTGAACGCGGCGGTGACCCCGGCGGGCCGCGCGGGCGCCCCGGCGACGGCGGCGGTCGCCGGAGTGGCGGCCAGGGCGGCGGTCGCGGTGACCGCGAGGACGGCGGCCACGGCGGTCACGAGACGACGGGCTGACGAAGGATGCTGCACGGTGTGATTCCCCCCAAGGACAACCGGGCGTGGCGGTCGCCACGCCCGGTTGGACTCATGATCGTCCGCGGGGGTTGTACGCACCTGTCGAACAGGTGAGCCCTTCAGGGGGACGGGCGGGTCAGGCGCTGCCCCGCCGCTCCGCCACACCCCGTACGAAGGCCGCCTGCCCCGCGTGCTGGAGGTCGTCCGCGATCACCGACACCAGGCGGACACCGAGGGTGACCGGCGGGTCCCAGCGGGTGTCGACGACGCGGTCCAGATCGGCGTTGGTGACCGTGCGGACCAGCTCCTCGGTGCGGGCGTGCACGGCGTCGTGGTAGCCGAGCAGCAGCTCCGCCGGGGCGCGGACCGCGTCGACCTGCGCCCTCGTCTGCCCGTAGCCGGTGGCGTGCTTCGGGAAGGGCAGCCCGAAGCGGTCCACCCAGCCGTCCGAGGTCCACACCTGGTCCGTACCGAAGGCGTCCGCGACATGATCGTCCTGGACGCGGGTGAGGTGCCAGACGAGCCAGGCGACCGAATTGGCGTCGGGGTCGACGCGTACGGCGAGCTCCTCGTCCGACAGCCCTTCCGCGGCCTCGTGGACGATCTCGCGGATCCGGCCGAACGCGTCGACCAGCAGACCGGCACTGTTCACGGCCGGCTCCTCTCCGCTCGTCCCCCCGCCTTCCACCGCTCCACCGCGGCCTCCACGTCGAACGGCCTCAGGTTCAGCGGGGGACCGGCCGGCGGGCGCAGCAGGGCTTCGGCGATCCTGGTGTTGATCTCCCCGAGGATGCGGCGGACCTGGCTCTCCGAGACGGCCTCGGCGACCGCCGCCTCCGCGTCCTCGGCCGCCTTGCGCAGGGCGAGGGAGGGCGGCAGCACGGACGCGCCCTCGCGGTGCATCTTCCCCTTGATCCACCACAGCTCGTCGTACGGGGCCGAGTCGTCGGGGAGGGGTTTCCCGAAGCCGGGCAGGGAGCGGAAATCGCCGCGCTCCGCGGCCTCGCGGATCTGTTTGTCGACGAACGACTCGAAGCTGACTCCGGGCGGCTTGCGTTCGGTCATGTGTCCAGCGTACGGAAAGGGCAGGAGCCCCGCTCGTGCCCTGAGGCACGGAGCGGGGCTCCTTGGGTACTGCTCTAGTCGTGCGCGTTCGCCGACCCGGGCAACTTAGGCCGGGGAGACGTTCTCCGCCTGCGGGCCCTTCGGGCCCTGCGTGACGTCGAAGGTCACGAGCTGGTTCTCCTCGAGCGAGCGGAAGCCGTTCGCGTTGATCGCGGAGTAGTGGACGAAGACATCCGGGCCGCCGCCGTCCTGGGCGATGAAGCCGAAGCCCTTTTCAGCGTTGAACCACTTCACGGTTCCGGTAGCCATGAGCCCTCCTATGGGCCAAAGGGTCGCCCTGCTCCAGAACCTGCAAACAAGTCTGAAAACTACAAAAGCCTGCGGGTCACATGCTCCGCAGGCTCTGTACTGCAAGGGAAACCAAACTGCAACTTGCGTTGAGCGTAGCACGCAGGACGCTCGGGGCGGTAGAGGGAAAGATCACGTCACCCGCATGTCTGATTCCGTTCCGTGTGCTGACACGTGTGCCCCGCCGATGCCCACACTGCGAGACGGGTCTAGCCTCGCGATGTGGACAAAGCAACCGACGACCAGCAGCGCAGCCGGCCCCGCGTCGGGCACATCCAGTTCCTGAACTGCCTCCCCCTCTACTGGGGCCTCGCCAGGACCGGGACGCTCCTCGATCTCGAGCTCACCAAGGACACCCCGGAGAAGCTCAGCGAGCGGCTCGTCCGGGGCGACCTCGACATCGGGCCCATCACCCTCGTCGAGTACCTCCGCAACGCGGACGACCTGGTCGCGCTCCCCGACATCGCCGTCGGCTGCGACGGCCCCGTCATGTCCTGCGTGATCGTCTCCCAGCGGCCCCTGGAGGAGCTCGACCGCGCGCGCGTGGCCCTCGGTTCCACCTCCCGCACCTCGGTCCGCCTCGCCCAGCTGCTGCTCGCCGAGCAGTACGGGGTCGAGCCCGACTACTACACCTGCCCGCCGGACCTCGGCCTGATGATGCAGGAGGCGGACGCCGCCGTCCTCATCGGCGACGCCGCCCTCCGGGCCTCCCTGCACGACGCTCCCCGGCTCGGCCTCCAGGTCCACGACCTGGGGCTGATGTGGAAGGAGTGGACGGGTCTGCCGTTCGTCTTCGCCGTGTGGGCGGTCCGCAAGGAGTACCTGGCGCGCGAACCGGAGACCGTCCACGAGGTCCACCAGGCGTTCCTCGCCTCCCGCGACCTCTCCCTCGAAGAGGTCGCCAAGGTCGCCGAGCAGGCCGCCCGCTGGGAGACCTTCGACGCCGAACTCCTGGAGCGGTACTTCCGCACGCTCGACTTCCGATTCGGCCCCGAGCAGCTCGCGGGCGTACGCGAGTTCGCCCGCCGCACCGGCCCCACGACCGGCTTCCCCGCGGACGTCCGGGTGGAACTCCTGCCGCCCCCGGCGCGATAAGCGGCGCAGCCGCGGGGAATGGTGCGGGAAAGAAATACCGGTAGGCCCTCCCACGCGCCGGGCGGGCCTTTCCGGGCGACCCCGTAATGGTGCCCCCGCAATAGGGCGGTCCCGGAAGTCGCGGACCGGCGCGGGGGCGCATCCGGAATTCACCGGATATCGCCGGACCCACGCCCGTCTCCCGGCCTTCCCCGACCCGCGGCCCGCCCCTGCCGGACTCCGGCGGCCGCCGAACGGCACCCTGCGGAAGCGGCGAGGAGCCCTGGCGTAGGCTGGTTCGGTCGATCAGAACCCCTCCGAAAGGGACGCACCCGGTGACCGAGAAGGCCGAACTCCAGTCTGTTCTCGACCGCGCCGCCGCGGGTGGCCGGATCACCCCCGAGGAGGCGCTCGACCTCTACCGCTCGGCGCCCCTGCACGCGCTGGGCGCCGCCGCCGACGCCGTGCGCCGCCGCCGGTACGCGGGGACCGAGCACATCGCGACGTACATCATCGAGCGGAACATCAACTACACGAACGTCTGTGTGACGGCGTGCAAGTTCTGCGCGTTCTACGCCGCCCCGAAGGACACCAAGAAGGGCTGGACCCGGGACCTCGACGACATCCTGCGCCGCTGCGCGGAGACCGTGGAGCTCGGCGGCACCCAGATCATGTTCCAGGGCGGCCACCACCCGGACTTCGGCGTCGAGTACTACGAGAAGCACTTCGCCGCCATCAAGAAGGACTTCCCGCAGCTGGTCATCCACTCCCTCGGCGCCTCCGAGGTCGAGCACATGGCCCGCATCTCCGGCGTCTCCGTCGAGGAGGCGATCACCCGCATCCACGCCGCCGGTCTCGACTCCTTCGCGGGCGCCGGCGCCGAGCTGCTGCCGGAGCGGCCGCGCAAGGCCATCGCCCCGCTCAAGGAGAGCGGCGAGCGCTGGCTGGAGATCATGGAGATCGCCCACAAGCTGGGCGTCGAGTCCACCTCCACCATGCTGATGGGCACCGGCGAGACCAACGCCGAGCGGATCGAGCACCTGCGCATGATCCGTGACGTGCAGGACCGGACGGGCGGCTTCCGGGCCTTCATCCCCTACACGTACCAGCCCGAGAACAACCACCTCAAGGGCCGCACGCAGGCCACGCTCTTCGAGTACCTGCGGATGATCTCGATCGCCCGCCTCTTCCTCGACAACGTCGCCCACATCCAGGGCTCGTGGCTCACCACGGGCAAGGAGATCGGCCAGCTGACCCTGCACTACGGCGCGGACGACCTCGGCTCGATCATGCTGGAGGAGAACGTCGTCTCCTCGGCGGGCGCCAGGCACCGCTCCAACCTGCGCGAGATGATCGACATGATCCGCACGGCGGACCGCGTCCCGGCGCAGCGCACCACGACCTACGAGCACATCGTGGTCCACGACGACCCGGCGAACGACCCGGTCGACGAGCGCGTCGCCTCCCACATCTCCTCCACGGCGATCGAGGGCGGCACGGCGCACCCCGAGCTGAAGCTCCTCGACGCCCGCTGAGACCGGTGCTCACCCTCCACGCCGCCGAGGCGTCCCCGGAGACCGCCGTCCTCGTCGACGGCGCCCGGATCGCCGCCGTCGGCCCGTACGAGGAACTGGCCGAGGCGCACCAGGACGCCCGGCTGCGCCGCTGGCCGGGCATCCTCACGCCCGGCCTGCTCAACCCGTACGGCCCCGAGCTCCTGGAGCGGACCTACCACCCGGACCCGCGCGAGGCCGACACGTACGGCACCGCGCCGGTCACCGGTGAGCGGGCCGCGGAGATCCTCCGCGCCGACCCCGCCCGGCTCGGCGCGAGCGCGCGGCGCGGGGTCCAGCGGATGCTGGCGCACGGCACGGTCGCGGTCGCCGGGGAGCTGCGCGCCCGGGGCGCCGTCGACGCGGTGCGCCGCGCGGGCCTCGCGGTCGGCCGCCGCCCCGAGGTCCTCCCGGGGCCCCCGGCGCTGTCGCCCGTACCCCTGATCCTTCTCCCGCGCCTGGCCCCCGGCGGCCCGGCCCGCTTCGCCGTCTTCGACGTCCCCGACACGGCGGCGCTGGTGCGCCGGGGAGCGTCGACGTGCGTGGCGACGGTGATCGACGGGCGGCTGGTCTACCGGGCGCGCTGATCCCCTCGGCAGAACTTCCAGTTCTTCCTTTCCTCCGGGGTGACCAGGTGGGCGCCGACGATGCGGTCCGACAGCGCCTCCACCGGGCGGGCGTCCGCCTCCTTGGCCAGCTTCACGAAGCGCGGGTCCTGACCCACGGCGAGCAGATCGTCCACGGTCAACGGCACCGACGGCGTCCCGGAGTTCACGGAGAGCGTGACCAGGCTCCTACCGATCCAGTACTCCACGCCGGGTCCGCACAACCATCCGACCGGCCCGAGCCGCAGTTCCTTCCCCGCGCAGGCGGAGTCCTTCGGATGCCGCATCTCGCAGGGCGCGGACCCCTCCTTCAGCGGCCGCACCGAAGCGACCATCCGGATCGTCCCGCCGCCCACCGTGATCCGGTACAGCCCCACCTCGTCCTTCACCGGCCTGACGGCGGTGACCTTCGGGGGCAGCAGCTCGTCCAGCAATGCCGCCATCCTCCGCTGGTAGTCCGCGCGGCGCCCGGCCTCACCGCCGACGTTCGCCGACACCCCGGGGACGTCCGACCCCGGACGCGGCAGCAGCGTGAGCCCGAGGGCCCCCGCCGTGACCACGGCGAACGCCGCCGTACCGGCCGCGAGCCGGGACCGGGCCCGCCGCCTGCGGCCCTCGCGCACGGCGATCGGGGCGAGGTCGGGCAGCGGGGGCAGACCGTCCGTGGTCCGCTCCATGGCGTCGCGCAACAGGGTGATGTCGTGGTCGCTCTTCACGTGGACCTCAGCTTTCCTTGATCGAGAGCCCGGCGTCCGCCAGGCGGACGCGGAGCCGGGCGAGTGAACGGGAGCACTGGCTCTTGACGGTGGCCTCGCTGCACCGCAGCAGGGTGGCCACGGAGGCCACGCTCTGGTCCTCCCAGTAGCGCAGCACGACCATCGCCCGGGCCCGGGGCGGGAGTTCGGCGAGGGCGTCGAGGAGCGTCACCCGCAGGTCGGTGTCGTCGGCGGGCGGTTCGGGGTCCGTGCCCCCGGTCCGGGTCAGCGCGAGGAGGTCGCGCAGCCGGCGCCGCCGTTCGCTCAGGAACGTGCGGGTCAGCACGGTCTTGGCGTACGCGTGCGGATGGTCGGCGGCCCCCGCCCGGCGCCAGTGCTGGTACACCTTGGCCAGCGTGGTCTGGGTCAGGTCCCGGGCGGTCTCGGCGTCGCCGCAGAGCAGGTACGCCGTGCGGTACAGGCGCGTCTGGGAGGCCCGGGCGAACTCCTCGAACCCGGCGACGGAGCCGACGTCGACCCCGCCCGCGGACCGGTCGTCCGGCCCGCCGCCGGCCGCGTCCGCCGCCCCGGTGTCCGGCCCGACGTCCCGCTCCGCGGTCCTCACTTCCATCGGCACTGCCATCGCACCCTTCTCCCCTCGCCGTCGTGCCCCCGCCGTCGTGGCGTGTGCTCGACCGTCCTTGAGCACCCCCGGTCCCGAAAGGTTGAAAGGGATTCCGGGAAATCGTGGCGGCCGGTGCGCCGCCGGGCGGGCCCGCTCCGGGCGGCCGGGGCCCGCCTGCCAGAATGGGTGGATCCGTCCGCACCCGATCTTGCGAGGCCGAACGCCAGTGACCCGAGCATCCCTGGACAAGCAGCCGCACGAAGTCGCCTCCATGTTCGACGACGTGGCGGCCAACTACGACCTGACCAACGACGTGATCTCGCTCGGCCAGGACCGGCGCTGGCGCAAGGAGGTCGCCAAGGCGGTCGACGCGCGCCCCGCGCAGAAGATCCTCGACCTCGCGGCCGGTACGGCCACCTCCTCGCAGCCCTTCGCGCGGGCGGGCGCGTACGTCGTCCCGTGCGACTTCTCCCTCGGCATGCTGAAGGTCGGCAAGAAGCGGCACCCCTGGATGCCGTTCACCGCGGGCGACGGCATGCGGCTGCCCTTCAAGGACGACGTCTTCGACGCCGTCACCATCTCCTTCGGGCTGCGCAACATCCAGGACACCGAGCAGGCGCTCCGCGAGCTGTACCGGGTGACGAAGCCCGGCGGCCGGGTCGTGATCTGCGAGTTCTCGCACGCCACCTGGGCGCCCTTCCGGACGGTGTACGAGGAGTACCTGATGCGCGCGCTGCCCCCGGTGGCCCGCGCGGTCTCGTCCAACCCCGACGCGTACGTGTACCTCGCCGAGTCCATCCAGTCCTGGCCGGACCAGCCCACGCTCGCGGGCCTCCTGCAGAAGGCCGGCTGGTCGAAGGTGGCCTGGCGGAACCTGACCGGCGGCATCGTCGCCCTGCACCGCGGCTTCAAGGCGGAGTAGCCGCCGCGGCGGCACGAGCCGCGCAGGGGCGGCCAGGGTGCCCCTCCGGTCCGGTCCGCACCGCCCGCCCTAGACTTCCCTACGTCCTCTTCGCCGACCTTTCGGGAGATCCGCCGTGACCGAGAAGCCCCTCTCCGAGCACAGCGCTGATGTGATCGTCGTCGGGGCGGGCCCGGCCGGCTCCACCACCGCGTACTACCTCGCCAAGGCCGGACTCGACGTCCTGCTCCTGGAGAAGACCGCGTTCCCCCGCGAGAAGGTCTGCGGCGACGGCCTCACCCCGCGCGCCACCAAGCAGCTCGTCTCCATGGGCATCGACATCTCCGAAGAGGCCGGCTGGCTGCGCAACAAGGGCCTGCGGATCATCGGCGGTGGCGTCCGGCTCGAACTGGACTGGCCGGAGCTCGCCTCGTACCCGGACTACGGACTCGTCCGCAAGCGCGACGACTTCGACGAGCAGCTGGCCCGCCAGGCGCAGAAGGCCGGCGCCCGGCTGTACGAGCGCTGCAACGTCGGCGCGCCGATCATCGACGACCGTACGGGCCGGATCACCGGTGTCCACGCGAAGCTGGGCGAGGAGAAGCGCGAGGTCACCTTCCACGCCCCGCTCGTCGTCGCCGCCGACGGCAACTCCACCCGGCTCTCCGTGGCCATGGGCCTGCACCGGCGCGAGGACCGCCCGATGGGCGTCGCCGTGCGGACGTACTTCACCAGCCCCCGCCACGACGACGACTACCTGGAGTCCTGGCTGGAGCTGTGGGACCGGCGCGGCCCGCAGGACCGGCTGCTGCCCGGCTACGGCTGGATCTTCCCGATGGGCGACGGCACGTCCAACGTCGGCCTCGGCATCCTCGACTCCTCGTCCGCCTTCAAGGAGCTGGACTGGCGTGAGGTCCTCAAGGCCTGGTGCGCCTCCATGCCGGAGGACTGGGGCTACACCCCGGAGAACATGACGACGCCGATCCGCGGCGCCGCCCTGCCGATGGCCTTCAACCGCCAGCCGCACTACACCAGGGGCCTGCTGCTCGTCGGTGACGCGGGCGGTCTCGTCAACCCGTTCAACGGCGAGGGCATCGCCTACGCGATGGAGTCGGGCCAGATCGCGGCCGACGTCATCGTCCAGGCGCACGCGCGCGCGACCCCGGCCCAGCGCGAACTGGCCCTGCGGAACTACCCGCAGATCCTCAAGGACACCTACGGCGGCTACTACACGCTGGGCCGCGCGTTCGTGAAGCTCATCGGCAATCCGAAGATCATGAAGATCGCGGCCCAGCGCGGTCTGACCCACCCGCTGCTGATGAAGTTCACCCTGAAGATGCTGGCCAACCTCACCGACCCCACGGGCGGCGACGCGATGGACCGCATCATCAACGGCCTCTCGAAGGTGGCCCCGAAGGCCTGAACATCCCCGTCCGCCCCGCATGGGGGTGGACACGGCAAAAGCCGTCACTCCCCCGAGGAGTGACGGCTTTTCACCGTGAAGGCGGAATCAGAGGATGCGGACCGCGCCGGAGGGCGTGTCCCAGTCCATCGTGTGCTCGACGACACCGCTGGACGGGTTCTGCGCGCCGACGTACTTGCCGCCGCCGACGTAGATCGCGACGTGGTACGAGCCGCTGCGGCTGCCCCAGTACAGGACGTCGCCCGGCTGGAGGTCGCTCAGCGAGACGGAGGTGCCCATGCTCGACTGCTGGTACGAGATGCGGGGCAGGTCGATGCCGGCGGCCTTGTAGGCGGCCTGCACGAGGCCCGAGCAGTCCCAGGAGTTGGGGCCGGTGCCGCCGGAGACGTACGCGTCGCCGATCTGCGCCCTGGCGAAGGCCACGATCGCGGCGGCGGAGCCGGAGGGGGCCTGCGTCTGGCTGTCGTTCTGCGAGGCGGTGGAGCCGCTGTCGGAGGACGAGGAGCCGCTGTCGTTCGACGTGCTCGTGGTGGAGAGCTGGGTGCGGGCGGAGTCGCGGGAGGCGCGCTCCGCGGCCTCCTTGCGCTCCTGCTCGGCCTTGAGGCGGGCCTTCTCGGCGCGCTCGGCCGCTGCCTTGCGCTCGGCCTCGGCCTTGGCCTTCTTGGCCTCCTTGGCGGCGGTGTGCAGCGCCGCGTCCTCCCGGGACTGGAGGCTCTGGTCGAGGGCCTCCTGCTGGGAGGCCTCGGCGGAGGCGGCGACGGCACTGGCGAGGCCGGTACCGGCGTCGAGGGAGCCCAGGGTGGGCATTTCGATGGTCTCGGTCACCGGCTCGGCATTCGCCGGCCCGGCAGCACCGGCCACCGCGATGGTGCCGAGGACGCCACCGGCAACTCCGGCACGGAGCGCGAGCTTCGAGGCGCTGCGGCGGGGCTTCCGGTGGCTGGGTATGTGAGCGGTGTGGGACATGGGTACAACCGCTATCAGGGCTTCACGGTTCCCTTCAAGAAACGTGGGTTGCGCCACAGTTACGTTCGGAACCTGTGAATCCGCTTCCGTGGCACCCTTATTGACGCCGTAACGGGCAAATCGGGCATGGCTCATCCGGCCCTTGATCACGGGTTTTCATTGAAACGCCCGAATTGCCCGACGCTTACCACCTCTTGACGCCGATGGCCAAGCCCTCTTCTTTTGAGGTTCCTGTGAGGTGACGCAGGTCACATCGGCGTCTCGCGAGAGCTCGTGAAAGCGCGCACGCGTCCACTCCCGTACGCGGGACCCCCCGACCGGGCGACGGACGGTTCCTTTATCACCCGGACGCGTCCATCACCAATTTGCCTGTAGTGGCCAACACTTGATAGTGCGACACCCCCTCCGAGCAGCGATTTCCGGTCCGGATGTCACATCTGGTGATCACCTGGGCGCTTCGCGCAACAAGATCACCGCTCATCCGACTTCATGATCCTTCGTCAGGTGGTGGAGATCACAAAGTCCTTGGTGTACCCCGTGTCGCAGATCACAGAGGGGCGGGCATAGGATGCGGGGCAGCCGGGCTTGTGAACTGCCTCACATGGGGGCGATCTTTCACGGCCCGGCGGTGCGGTCCAACGGTCAAGGACGACTGGAAGGAGCGAGGAGCGTGAATGCGTACGCGCCCGTCCTCGTGCTCGGTGCCCTGGGTGCGGGGTTTGCGATCTTCTCCGTGGTCATGGCCACGCTTATCGGGCCAAAGCGGTACAACAGGGCAAAGCTTGAGGCGTACGAGTGCGGTATCGAACCGACGCCCACTCCCGCCGGAGGCGGCCGCTTCCCGATCAAGTACTACCTGACGGCGATGCTCTTCATCGTCTTCGACATCGAGATCGTCTTCCTCTACCCCTGGGCCGTCACCTTCGACGCCCTGGGGCTTTTCGGGCTCGTGGAGATGCTGCTCTTCGTGCTCACCGTCTTCGTCGCCTACGCGTACGTGTGGCGACGCGGCGGCCTGGAATGGGACTGAGGGGCTGAGGGGCACCTATGGGACTCGAAGAGAAACTCCCGAGCGGCTTTCTGCTGACGACGGTCGAACAGGCCGCGGGCTGGGTGCGCAAGGCGTCCGTGTTCCCCGCGACCTTCGGCCTCGCCTGCTGCGCCATCGAGATGATGACCACCGGAGCCGGCCGGTACGACCTGGCCCGCTTCGGCATGGAGGTCTTCCGCGGCTCGCCGCGCCAGGCCGACCTGATGATCGTGGCCGGCCGGGTCAGCCAGAAGATGGCGCCCGTCCTGAGGCAGGTCTACGACCAGATGCCCAACCCCAAGTGGGTCATCTCCATGGGTGTCTGCGCCTCCTCGGGCGGCATGTTCAACAACTACGCGATCGTGCAGGGCGTCGACCACATCGTGCCGGTCGACATCTACCTGCCCGGTTGCCCGCCGCGTCCGGAGATGCTCCTGGACGCGATCCTCAAGCTCCACCAGAAGATCCAGTCCTCCAAGCTCGGCGTGAACGCCGAGGAGGCGGCCCGTGAGGCGGAGGAGGCGGCACTCAAGGCGCTGCCGACCATCGAGTTGAAGGGTCTGCTCCGGTGAGTGACGAGACACCCAACCCCGAGAAGGAGCTGAGCGGGCAGAACCTGCCCGGCCAGCGCGGGGACCACGGCGAGGAGGTCCGCGTCCAGCGCGGCATGTTCGGCGCCGACAAGGGCGGCGACACCTCCGGCTACGGCGGCCTGGTCCGCTCGATCCGGCTCCCCGGCCCGGCCGCCCGCCCGTACGGCGGCTGGTTCGACGAGGTCGCCGACGAGCTCGAGGGCGCGCTGGAGGAGCAGGGGCTCCTCCCCGAGAACGCCATCGAGAAGACGGTCGTCGACCGCGGCGAGCTCACCTTCCACATCGAGCGCGAGCACCTCGTCCGCGTGGCCCGCACCCTGCGCGACGACCCGGCGCTCCGCTTCGAGCTCTGTACCGGCGTCTCCGGCGTCCACTACCCCGGCGACAAGGGCCGCGAGCTGCACGCCGTCTACCACCTGCGCTCGCTGACCCACGGCCGGCTGATCCGCCTGGAGGTCTCGGCCCCGGACAGCGAGCCGCGCATCCCGTCGCTCGTCGCCGTCTACCCGACGAACGACTGGCACGAGCGCGAGACGTACGACTTCTTCGGCATCGTCTTCGACGGCCACCCCGCCCTCACCCGGATCATGATGCCGGACGACTGGCAGGGCCACCCGCAGCGCAAGGACTACCCCCTCGGCGGCATCGCCGTCGAGTACAAGGGCGCCCAGATCCCGGCTCCGGACCAGCGGAGGTCGTACTCGTGAGCAATTCCCACGCGTCTCCGCGCGAGACGACAGAAGGCGCCGTCTACACGGTGACCGGCGGCGACTGGGAAGAGGTCGTCCAGTCCGCCGCGAAGGCCGACGACGAGCGCATCATCGTCAACATGGGGCCCCAGCACCCGTCCACCCACGGCGTGCTCCGCCTCATCCTGGAGATCGACGGCGAGACCGTCACCGAGGCCCGCTGCGGCATCGGCTACCTCCACACCGGCATCGAGAAGAACCTCGAGTTCCGGACCTGGACGCAGGGCACCACCTTCGTCACGCGCATGGACTACCTCACCTCGTTCTACAACGAGACGGCGTACTGCCTCGGCGTGGAGAAGCTCCTCGGCATCACCGAGCAGATCCCGGACCGCGCCAGCGTCATCCGCGTCCTGCTCATGGAGCTCAACCGGCTCTCCTCGCACCTGGTGTGCATCGCCACCGGAGGCATGGAGCTCGGCGCCACCACGATCATGATCTACGGCTTCCGGGACCGCGAGATGATCCTGGACCTGTACGAGCTGATCACCGGCCTGCGCATGAACCACGCGTTCATCCGCCCCGGCGGCCTCGCCCAGGACCTCCCGCCCGGCGCCGTCGACGCCGTGCGCGAGTTCGTGAAGACCATGAAGAAGAACCTGCCGGAGTACGACAAGCTCGCCACCGGCAACCCCATCTTCAAGGCCCGCATGCAGGACGTCGGCTACCTCGACCTCACCGGCTGCATGGCCCTCGGCGCCACCGGACCGATCCTCCGGTCGGCGGGCCTCCCGCACGACCTGCGGAAGACCGACCCGTACTGCGGCTACGAGAACTACGACTTCGAGGTCCCGACCGCCGACTCCTGCGACTCCTACGGACGCTTCCTCGTCCGCCTGGAGGAGATGCGCCAGTCCCTCCGGATCGTCGAGCAGTGCCTCGACCGCCTGGAGCCCGGCGACGTCATGGTCGGCGACAAGAAGATCGCCTGGCCGGCGCAGCTCGCCCTCGGCACCGACGGCCTGGGCAACTCCACCGACCACATCGCGAAGATCATGGGCACCTCCATGGAGGCCCTGATCCACCACTTCAAGCTGGTCACCGAGGGCTTCCGGGTCCCCGCCGGGCAGGCCTACGCGGCCGTCGAGTCGCCCAAGGGCGAGCTCGGCGTCCACGTCGTCTCCGACGGCGGCACCCGCCCCTACCGGGTCCACTTCCGCGACCCGTCCTTCACCAACCTCCAGGCCATGGCCGCGATGTGCGAGGGCGGCCAGGTCGCCGACGTCATCGTCGCCGTCGCCTCCATCGACCCCGTGATGGGAGGCGTCGACCGATGACCGACCAGGTCAGCCTGGGCATGCCCCAGCTCCCCGCCCCCGCGTACCCGGCGGACGTCCGCGCCCGCCTGGAGGAGGACGCGAGGGAGATCATCGCCCGCTACCCGGACTCCCGCTCCGCGCTCCTGCCGATGCTGCACCTCGTGCAGTCGGAGGAGGGCCACGTGACCCGTACGGGCATGCGGTTCTGCGCCGAACTCCTCGGCCTGACCACCGCCGAGGTCACCGCCGTCGCCACCTTCTACACGATGTACCGCCGCAAGCCCTCCGGCGACTACCAGGTCGGCGTCTGCACCAACACGCTCTGCGCGGTCATGGGCGGCGACGCCATCTTCGAGGAGCTCAAGCAGCACCTGGGCGTCGGCAACGACGAGACGACCGACGACGGCAAGATCACCCTTGAGCACATCGAGTGCAACGCGGCCTGCGACTTCGCGCCCGTCGTGATGGTCAACTGGGAGTTCTTCGACAACCAGACGCCCGAGTCCGCCAAGAAGATGGTCGACGACCTGCGGGCCGGACGCACCGTCGAACCCACCCGCGGCGCCCCGCTGTGCACCTTCAAGGAGACCGCCCGCATCCTCGCCGGCTTCCCCGACGAGCGCCCCGGCGCCGTCGAGGCCACCGGCGGCGCGGGCCCCGCCTCCCTCGTCGGCCTGCGACTGGCCAAGGGCGAGACCCCGAACCACCGAATCGTCCACCCGCGCGGTGAGGCAGCCAGTCAGGAGGGGGAGTGATGACCTTGGCCGCCGAGATCAACAACAGCAGCCCCGAGAAGCTGCTCGCACCCGTCCTCTCCGCCTTCTGGGACCAGCCCGACTCCTGGACCCTGGAGACCTACGAACGGCACGAGGGCTACCAGGGCCTCAAGCGGGCCCTCGCGATGAGCCCCGACGACCTCATCGCGTACGTCAAGGAATCCGGCCTCCGCGGACGCGGCGGCGCCGGCTTCCCCACCGGCATGAAGTGGCAGTTCATCCCGCAGGGCGACGGCAAGCCGCACTACCTCGTCGTCAACGCCGACGAGTCCGAGCCCGGCACCTGCAAGGACATCCCCCTCCTCTTCGCCAACCCGCACTCCCTCATCGAGGGAATGATCATCGCCTGCTACGCGATCCGCTCCGAGCACGCGTTCATCTACCTGCGCGGCGAGGTCGTCCCCGTCCTGCGCCGCCTCCACGAGGCCGTCCGAGAGGCCTACGCGGCCGGCTACCTCGGCCGGAACATCCTGGGCAGCGGTCTGAACCTCGAACTCACCGTGCACGCCGGCGCCGGCGCGTACATCTGCGGCGAGGAGACCGCACTGCTCGACTCGCTCGAAGGGCGACGCGGCCAGCCCCGGCTGCGCCCCCCCTTCCCCGCGGTCGCCGGTCTGTACGCCTGCCCCACCGTGGTGAACAACGTCGAGTCCATCGCCTCGGTTCCCGCGATCCTGAACAAGGGCAAGGACTGGTTCACGTCGATGGGAAGCGAGAAGTCCCCCGGCTTCACGCTGTACTCGCTCAGCGGGCACGTCGCCTCGCCCGGCCAGTACGAGGCCCCCCTCGGCATCACCCTGCGCCAGCTCCTCGACATGAGCGGCGGCATGCGCCCCGGGCACCGGCTCAAGTTCTGGACGCCCGGCGGGTCCTCCACCCCCATGTTCACCGACGAGCACCTCGACGTGCCCCTCGACTACGAGGGCGTCGGCGCCGCCGGATCGATGCTCGGCACCAAGGCGCTCCAGTGCTTCGACGAGACCACCTGCGTCGTCCGGGCCGTCACCCGCTGGACCGAGTTCTACGCCCACGAGTCCTGCGGCAAGTGCACACCCTGCCGCGAGGGCACGTACTGGCTCGTCCAGCTGCTCCGTGACATCGAGGCCGGCAAGGGCAAGCTGTCCGACCTCGACAAGCTCAACGACATCGCCGACAACATCAACGGCAAGTCGTTCTGCGCCCTCGGCGACGGGGCCGCCTCGCCGATCTTCTCCTCGCTGAAGTACTTCCGCGCGGAGTACGAGCAGCACATCACGGGCAAGGGCTGCCCCTTCGACCCGGCCAAGTCGACCGCCTGGGCGGACAACCACAAGGAGGTGACCGCATGACCGTCATCGCGTCCACCCCCAGCGGCGGCGGCAGCGCGCCGGTACCGCCCGAGGATCTCGTCACGCTGACCATCGACGGCGCCGAGATCTCCGTCCCCAAGGGGACGCTGGTCATCCGCGCCGCCGAACAGCTCGGCATCGAGATCCCGCGCTTCTGCGACCACCCGCTCCTCGACCCCGCCGGCGCCTGCCGCCAGTGCATCGTCGAGGTCGAGGGCCAGCGCAAGCCCATGGCCTCCTGCACCATCACCTGCACCGACGGCATGGTGGTGAAGTCGCAGCTGACCAGCCCCGTCGCCGAGAAGGCCCAGCACGGTGTGATGGAGCTGCTGCTCGTCAACCACCCGCTGGACTGCCCCGTCTGCGACAAGGGCGGCGAGTGCCCCCTGCAGAACCAGGCGATGTCCCACGGACAGGCCGAGTCCCGCTTCGAGGGCGTCAAGCGGACGTACGAGAAGCCCGTCCCGATCTCCACCCAGGTGCTGCTCGACCGCGAGCGGTGCGTCCTGTGCGCCCGCTGCACCCGCTTCTCCAACCAGGTCGCGGGCGACCCCATGATCGAGCTCATCGAGCGCGGCGCGCTCCAGCAGGTCGGCACCGGCGAGGGCGACCCCTTCGAGTCGTACTTCTCCGGCAACACCATCCAGATCTGCCCCGTCGGCGCCCTCACCTCGGCCGCCTACCGCTTCCGCTCCCGCCCCTTCGACCTGGTGTCCTCGCCGTCCGTCTGCGAACAGTGCGCCGGCGGCTGCGCCACCCGCACCGACCACCGGCGCGGCAAGGTCATGCGGCGGCTCGCCGCCGACGACCCCGAGGTCAACGAGGAGTGGATCTGCGACAAGGGCCGCTTCGGCTTCCGGTACGCCCAGCAGCGCGACCGGCTCACCACCCCGCTCGTCCGGAACCAGGACACCGGTGAGCTGGAGCCCGCCTCCTGGCCCGAGGCGCTGGAGGCCGCCGCCCGCGGACTCGTCCGCGGCCGCACCGGCGTCCTGACCGGCGGCAGGCTGACCGTCGAGGACTCCTACGCGTACGCCAAGTTCGCCCGGATCGCCCTCGACACCAACGACATCGACTTCCGGGCCCGGATCCACTCCGGCGAGGAGGCCGACTTCCTGGCCTCCGCCGTCGCCGGCCGGGGACGCGACCTGGACGGGTCGGGTGTCACGTACACCTCCCTGGAGGCCGCCCCGGCGGTCCTCCTCGTCGGCCTGGAGTCCGAGGAGGAGGCCCCCGGCGTCTTCCTGCGGCTCCGCAAGGCCTGGCGCAAGCACGGCCAGAAGACGTACGCCGTCGCCCCGTTCGCGACCCGCGGCCTGGAGAAGACGGGCGGCACCCTGCTGCCCGCCGCCCCCGGCACCGAGACCGAGTGGCTCGACGCCCTCACCTCCCGGGTCGGCCTCTCCGAGGACGGCGCCGCCGCGGCCGAGGCCCTCCGCCAGGAGGGCGCCGTCCTCGCCGTCGGCGAGCGGCTCGCGGGCGTGCCCGGCGCGCTCACCGCCGCCCTGCGCGCCTCCGCCGCCACCGGCGCCCGCCTCGTGTGGATCCCGCGCCGCTCCGGCGAGCGCGGCGCCGTCGAGGCCGGCGCGCTCCCGGCGCTCCTGCCCGGCGGCCGGCCCGCGACCGACCCGCGCGCGCGTGAGGAGGTCGCGGCCGCCTGGGGCGTCCGTGAACTCCCGCACCGCTACGGCCGCGACACCGGCCAGATCGTCGAGGCCGCCGCCGGCGGCGAACTCGGCGCGCTGCTCGTCGCCGGCGTCGAGGTCGCGGACCTGCCCGACCCGGCACGCGCGCGTGAGGCCCTCGACGCGGCCTTCGTGGTCTCCCTGGAGCTGCGGCCCGGCGAGGTCACCGAGCGCGCCGACGTGGTCCTGCCCGTCGCGGCGGTCGCCGAGAAGCCCGGCACCTTCCTCAACTGGGAGGGCAGGGCCCGGCTGTTCGAGGCAGCGCTCAAGCCCGAGCAGATGACCCGGCCCCTCGCGCCGAGCGACGCCCGCGTGCTCCACATGCTGGCCGACGCCCTCGACGTCCACCTCGCGCTGCCCGACCTGCGGTCCGTGCGACGGGAGCTGGACCGGCTCGGCGGCTGGACCGAGGAGCGGGCCTCCGAGCCCACCGGGCACGCCGTGCCCGCGCCCCGGCCCGGCGACGGCGAGGCCGTCCTCGCCGGACACCGTCTCCTCCTCGACCTCGGCAGGCTCCAGGAGGGCGACACCGCGCTGGCCGGCACCCGGCACGCGGCGGTCGCCCGGCTCTCCGCCGCCACCGCCGCCGACACGGGAGTCAAGGACGGCGACGTCCTGGAGGTTACCGGCCCCGCGGGCTCCGTCACCTTCCCGCTCCAGGTCACCGAGATGCCCGACCGCGTCGTCTGGCTCCCGCTGAACTCGGCCGGCCGAGGCGTCCTCTCCGACACCGGCGCCCACCCCGGCGACCTGGTCCGCATCGGCCCGGCGACCCCGCAGGAGGTGCAGGCATGACCACGCCGCTCGCCGCCGAAGACCTGTCCATGTTCGGTACGGACCCCTGGTGGCTCGTGCTGATCAAGGCCGTCTTCTGCTTCGCCTTCCTGATGGTCACCGTGCTGTTCTCCATCGTGTGGGAGCGCAAGGTCGTCGCCTGGATGCAGCTGCGCATCGGCCCCAACCGGCACGGCCCCTGGGGCATGCTCCAGTCCCTCGCGGACGGCATCAAGCTGATGCTCAAGGAGGACGTGATCGTCAAGAAGGCCGACAAGGTCGTCTACGTCCTCGCCCCGATCATCGCCGCGATCCCCGCGTTCATGGCGATCGCCGTGATCCCCTTCGGCCCGGCCGGCAACGAGGTCTCGATCTTCGGTCACCGGACCGCGATGCAGCTCACCGACCTGCCGATCGCGATGCTGTACGTCCTCGCGGTCGCCTCCGTCGGCATCTACGGCATCGTCCTCGCCGGCTGGTCCTCGGGCTCGACGTACCCGCTGCTCGGCGGCCTCCGGTCCTGCGCGCAGATGATCTCGTACGAGATCGCGATGGGCGCGGCCTTCGCCTCGGTCTTCCTCTACTCCGGGTCGATGTCGACCTCGAAGATCGTCGAGGCGCAGGCCGACCGCTGGTTCGTGATCCTGCTGCCGGTCTCGTTCATCATCTACATCGTCACGATGGTCGGCGAGACCAACCGCGCCCCCTTCGACATGCCGGAGTCCGAGGGCGACCTCGTCGGCGGCTTCAACACCGAGTACTCGTCCATCAAGTTCGCGATGTTCATGCTCGCCGAGTACGTGAACATGGTGACGGTCTCGGCCGTGTCGGTGACGCTCTTCCTGGGCGGCTGGCGGGCCCCGTACCCGGTCTCCACCTTCTGGGAGGGCGCGAACCACGGCTGGTGGCCGATGCTCTGGTTCGTCATCAAGGTGCAGCTGCTGCTGTTCTTCTTCATCTGGCTCCGCGGCACCCTGCCCCGCGTCCGCTACGACCAGCTGATGAAGCTCGGCTGGAAGGTCCTCATCCCGGTCGCCGTGGTCTGGCTGATGCTGGTCGCGACCGTCCGCGCGCTGCGGAACGAGAACATCGCCTTCTCCAACATCGTGCTGTACGTGGCCGGTGCCGTCCTCGCGCTGCTGCTGCTGTCCTTCCTGGTCGACCTGTTCCGCGACCGGAAGACGAAGGCGGCCGGGGCGGCAGCCGTGGAGGAGACCTCCTTCGACCCGATGGCCGGCGGCTTCCCCGTACCGCCCAAGCCCGGACAGTCCCTGCCGGCCGTGCCCCGGCGCAGGCCCCGGCACGACCGGGACCTCGTTGTCAGTGGCGCCCCCGATACTGCTACTGCGAGTGATGGAAAGGAGACGGACGGTGTCTGATTTCCAGAATCCGGTGGCCGGCTTCGGCGTGACCTTCAAGGCCATGTTCAAGAAGCGGCTGACCGAGCAGTACCCGGAGCAGCAGAAGACGACGGCGCCCCGCTTCCACGGCCGGCACCAGCTCAACCGTCACCCCGACGGTCTGGAGAAGTGCGTCGGCTGCGAGCTGTGCGCCTGGGCCTGTCCCGCCGACGCCATCTACGTCGAGGGCGCGGACAACACGGACGAGGAGCGCTACTCGCCGGGCGAGCGGTACGGCCGCGTCTACCAGATCAACTACGCCCGCTGCATCCTCTGCGGACTGTGCATCGAGGCGTGCCCCACGCGCGCGCTGACGATGACCAACGAGTTCGAACTGGCCGACTCCTCCCGCGAGAACCTGATCTACACCAAGGAGCAGCTTCTCGCGGGCCTGGAGGAGACCATGGTCGACTCGCCGCACGCGATCTTCCCGGGCATGACCGAGCAGGACTACTACCGGGGCCTGGTCACCGAGGCCGCGCCCGGCACGGTCCGTCAGGTCGCCGCGTCCAAGGGGGAGAAGGGCGAGCCGGAGGGGGCGGACGCATGAGCGCGAACCT
Source organism: Streptomyces sp. E-08 (assembly GCF_049913095.1). Taxonomy (NCBI): domain Bacteria; kingdom Bacillati; phylum Actinomycetota; class Actinomycetes; order Kitasatosporales; family Streptomycetaceae; genus Streptomyces; species Streptomyces sp. E-08. The sequence continues at coordinate 4,979,034 of NZ_CP183971.1, forward strand.
CGCGGCGTACGCGACCTCGTCCGGCGAGGCCTTCCAGTTCTGGGTCCTCGGCACCGTCGCCGTCGTCGGCGCGCTGTCGACCATCCTCATGAGGAAGGCCGTGCACTCGGCGCTCAGCCTCGCCGGGACCATGATCGTCCTGGCGGTCTTCTACCTCGCCAACGGCGCGTACTTCCTCGGCATCGTCCAGATCGTCGTCTACACCGGCGCGATCATGATGCTGTTCCTCTTCGTCGTCATGCTGGTCGGTGTCACCGCCGCGGACTCGCTGAAGGAGACCATCAAGGGACAGCGCTGGTGGGCCGTCGCCTGCGGCCTCGGCTTCGGCATCCTGCTGGCCGCCGGCATCGGCAACGCCTCGCTGACGGAGTTCGCCGGACTCGGCGCGGCCAACAGCGCGCACGGCGGGAACGTCGAGGGGCTCGCCGCCCTCATCTTCACCAAGTACGTCTTCGCGTTCGAGATCACCGGCGCGCTGCTGATCACGGCGGCCGTCGGCGCGATGGTGCTCACGCACCGCGAGCGCACCGAGCGGGCCCGCACCCAGCGCGAGCTCTCGGAGCAGCGCGTGCGCGAGGGCACGCACGTGCCGCCTCTGCCCGCGCCCGGCGTCTACGCCCGGCACAACGCCGTGGACATCGCCGGTCTCCTGCCCGACGGCACCCCCGCGGAGCTCACCGTCATGCAGACCCTGCGCAAGCGGGGCCAGATCCGGGACGTGTCCACCGAGGCGATGGCCGACCTCAAGGCCCTGGAGCAGCGCTCCGAGGAGCGGCTCGGCCGGGACCGGGACGAAGAGGAGGCCACCCGGTGAATCCCGTCAACTACCTGTACCTCGCCGCCCTGCTGTTCACCATCGGTGCGGCCGGGGTGCTGATCCGGCGCAACGCGATCGTCGTCTTCATGTGCGTCGAGCTCATGCTCAACGCCTGCAACCTCGCGTTCGTCACGTTCTCCCGCATGCACGGCAACCTCGACGGCCAGATCATCGCGTTCTTCACGATGGTCGTCGCCGCCGCGGAGGTCGTCGTCGGGCTCGCGATCATCGTGTCCGTCTTCCGTGCCCGCCACTCGGCCTCGGTCGACGACGCCAGCCTGATGAAGCTGTGAGGGGCTGACCGTGGAAAATCTCATTGCGCTGCTCATCGGGGCGCCCCTGCTCGGCGCGGCGGTGCTGCTCCTCGGCGGGCGACGGCTCGACCGGTACGGCCACTGGATCGGCACGCTCCTCGCGGGCGTGTCGTTCGCGATCGGTCTGGCGCTCTTCGCCGGCATGCTCGGCAAGAGCGCGGACGACCGGGCCCTGTACCAGACGCTCTACACCTGGATCCCCGTCGAGGGCTTCCAGGCGGACATGGCCTTCCAGCTCGACCAGCTGTCGATGACCTTCGTCCTGCTGATCACCGGGGTCGGCACGCTCATCCACGTCTACTCCATCGGTTACATGGAGCACGACGAGCGCCGCCGCCGGTTCTTCGGCTATCTCAACCTGTTCGTCGCGGCGATGCTCCTGCTCGTCCTCGCCGACAACTACCTGCTGCTGTACTTCGGCTGGGAGGGCGTCGGCCTCGCCTCGTACCTCCTGATCGGCTTCTGGCAGCACAAGCCCACCGCGGCCACCGCCGCGAAGAAGGCCTTCCTGGTCAACCGGGTCGGCGACATGGGCCTCTCGATCGCCATCATGATCATGTTCACCACCTTCGGCACCTTCACCTTCGGGCCGGTGCTCGCGGCGACCGACCAGGCCTCCGAGGGCAAGCTGACCGCGATCGGCCTGATGCTGCTCCTCGCCGCCTGCGGCAAGTCGGCCCAGGTGCCGCTGCAGTCCTGGCTCGGGGACGCGATGGAGGGCCCGACCCCGGTCTCGGCCCTCATCCACGCGGCCACGATGGTGACCGCCGGTGTCTATCTGATCGTCCGCTCCGCCGACATCTTCAACGCGGCGCCGGACGCGCAGCTCGTCGTCACCGTCGTCGGCGCGGTCACGCTCCTCTTCGGTGCGATCGTCGGTTGCGCGAAGGACGACATCAAGAAGGCGCTCGCCGGTTCGACGATGTCGCAGATCGGCTACATGATCCTGGCGGCCGGCCTCGGCCCCATCGGCTACGTCTTCGCGATCATGCACCTGGTGACGCACGGCTTCTTCAAGGCCGGGCTCTTCCTCGGCGCCGGATCCGTCATGCACGGCATGAACGACGAGGTCGACATGCGGAAGTACGGCGGCCTGCGGAAGTACATGCCGGTCACCTTCGTCACCTTCGGCCTCGGCTACCTCGCGATCATCGGCTTCCCGGGCCTGTCCGGCTTCTTCTCCAAGGACAAGATCATCGAGGCGGCCTTCGCCAAGGGCGGCACCGAGGGCTGGATCCTCGGCGCGGTCACCCTGCTCGGCGCGGCCATCACCGCGTACTACATGACCCGCGTGATGCTGATGACCTTCTTCGGCGAGAAGCGCTGGCAGCCCGACGAGAACGGCGAGCCGCCGCACCCGCACGAGTCGCCCAGGTCCATGGTGATCCCGATGGTGCTGCTGGCCGTCGGCTCGGTCGCCGCGGGCGCGCTCTTCGAGTTCGCCGGGTTCGTCGAGTGGCTGGAGCCGGTCACCGGCTTCGAGCACGGCCACTCGCCGATCAGCGCCGCCGCCGTCACCGCCGCCACCGTCGTCGTCATGGTGATCGGCGTCGCCCTCGCGTACGTCCAGTACGGCCGCAAGCCCGTCCCGGTGGTCGCCCCGCGCGGCTCGCTCCTCACCCGGGCCGCCCGCCGCGACCTGCTCCAGGACGACTTCAACCACGCCGTCTTCGTCACCGGCGGCACGCACCTGACGCGCTCGCTGGTCTACGTCGACCACAGCCTGGTCGACGGCGTCGTCAACGGCACCGCGGCCGCGGTCGGCGGACTCTCCGGCCGGCTGCGCAAGCTCCAGAACGGCTACGTCCGCTCGTACGCGGTCTCCATGTTCGGAGGTACGGCGGTGCTGATCGCCGCGACCCTGCTGATGAGGGCGGTGTGACTCCCATGTCCCAAGTGGTCAACGCGGGCTTCCCGCTCCTCACTGCGACGGCAGCGGTTCCGGCGGTCGGTGCGATCCTCACCGCCGCCGTCCCCGCCGCCCGCCGCACCGCCGCCAAATGGCTGGCGCTGCTCGTCTCGCTCGCCACGCTCGTCCTGGCCGGGGTGGTCTGGGCCCGGTTCGAGCCCGGCGGCGACCGCTACCAGCTGGTCGAATCCCACTCCTGGATCAAGGACTTCGGCGTCCGGTACGAGCTCGGGGTCGACGGCATCGGGGTGGCGCTCATCGCGCTCACCGCGCTGCTGATCCCGTTCGTCGTCCTGGCCGGCTGGCACGACGCCGACCCGCTGGAGACCTCCTCGAAGAGATGGCGGCCGACGCAGGGCTTCTTCGCCCTGATCCTCATGGTCGAGGCGATGGTGATCCTCTCCTTCGAGGCCACCGACGTCTTCCTCTTCTACATCCTGTTCGAAGCCATGCTCATCCCGATGTACTTCCTCATCGGCGGCTTCGGCGACCGCGCCCACAGCGGCTCCGACGAGAACGCGGCGGCCCAGCGCTCGTACGCGGCGGTCAAGTTCCTGCTCTACAACCTCGTCGGCGGCCTGATCATGCTGGCCGCCGTCATCGGGCTCTACGTGGTCGCGGGGAACTTCTCGCTCACCGAGATCGCCGAGGCCCGCGCCAACGGCTCCCTGGAGATGGCGACCAGCACCGAGCGCTGGCTGTTCCTCGGCTTCTTCTTCGCCTTCGCGGTGAAGGCCCCGCTCTGGCCGCTGCACACCTGGCTGCCGAACGCGATGGGGGAGGCCACCGCCCCGGTCGCCGTCCTCATCACCGCCGTCGTCGACAAGGTCGGCACCTTCGCGATGCTCCGCTTCTGCCTCGGCCTCTTCCCCGAGGCGAGCAAGTGGGCCACCCCCGCGATCGTCGTCCTCGCCCTCATCAGCATCGTGTACGGGGCGCTGCTCGCGGTCGGCCAGCGGGACATCAAGCGCCTGGTCGCCTACGCGTCGATCTCGCACTTCGGCTTCATCATCCTGGGCATCTTCGCGATGACCACCCAGGGCCAGTCCGGTGCCACGCTCTACATGGTCAACCACGGCATCTCGACGGCCGCGCTGATGCTCGTCGCCGGTTTCCTGATCTCCCGGCGCGGCTCGCGGCTCATCGCCGACTACGGCGGTGTGCAGAAGGTCGCCCCGGTGCTCGCAGGCACCTTCCTGATCGGCGGTCTCGCGACCCTTTCGCTGCCCGGACTCGCCCCGTTCGTCAGCGAGTTCCTGGTCCTGGTCGGCACGTACGCCCGGTACCCGGTGGCCGGGATCATCGCCACCACCGGCATCGTCCTCGCCGCGCTCTACACCCTCGTCCTGTACCAGCGGACGATGACCGGGCCGGTGAAGGAGGAGGTGCGGGCGCTGCCCGACCTGAAGGCGCGCGAACTGGCCGTGGTCGTGCCGCTGATCGCCGTCCTGATCTTCCTCGGGGTCTTCCCGAAGCCGCTGACGGACGTGGTCAACCCGGCCGTGGAGCACACCATGTCCGACGTCCAGCAGAAGGACCCCCAGCCCCAGATTCAGAACGTGGAGGCGGCCAAGTGAGTTCCATGGCTGTCCACAGCTTGTGGACGACAGCTGCCGAGCCGCTGGACAAGATCCCGGCGCCCCACATCGAGTACACGCAGCTCTCGCCCGTGCTCATCGTGCTCGGCGCCGCGATCGTCAGCGTCCTCGTCGAGGCCTTCGTGCCCCGCAAGGGCCGCTACTACAGCCAGGTCTTCCTCACCGTCGCGGCGCTCGCCGCCGCCTTCGCCGCCATCGTGGGCCTGGCGGCGGGCGGCTACGGCTCCACCAAGGCCCACATCGCGGCCATGGGCGCCATCGCCGTCGACGGGCCCGCCCTCTTCCTCCAGGGCACCATTCTCCTCGCCTCCCTGGTGGCGATCTTCACCTTCGCCGAGCGCAGGCTCGACCCGGCCGACCACGGCCACAAGGTCGACTCCTTCGCCGCCGAGGCCGCCGCCGTCCCCGGCAGCGACCAGGAGAAGGCCGCCGTCAAGGCCGGGTTCACCACCACCGAGGTGTTCCCGCTCGCGCTCTTCGCGATCGCCGGCATGCTGGTCTTCCCGGCCGCCAACGACCTCCTGACGCTCTTCGTCGCCCTGGAGGTCTTCTCCCTCCCGCTGTACCTGCTCTGCGCCGTCGCCCGCCGCAAGCGGCTGATGTCGCAGGAGGCGGCCGTCAAGTACTTCCTGCTCGGCGCCTTCTCCTCGGCCTTCCTGCTCTTCGGGATCGCCCTGCTCTACGGCTACGCGGGCTCCGTCTCGTACGCCACCATCGCCCGCGTCGTCGACGGCTCGATCGGCTCCGTCGACCCCGCGCTCGCCGACACCATGGGCAACGACGCACTGCTGCTCATCGGCTTCGCGATGGTCCTCATGGGGCTCCTCTTCAAGATCGGCGCCGTGCCGTTCCACATGTGGACCCCGGACGTCTACCAGGGCGCCCCCACCCCGGTCACCGGCTTCATGGCCGCCGCCACCAAGGTCGCCGCCTTCGGCGCGCTGCTCCGCCTGCTGTACGTGGTGCTCCCCGGGCTCACCTGGGACTGGCGGCCGGTCATGTGGGGCGTCGCCATCGTCACCATGCTCGGCGGTGCGATCGTCGCCATCACCCAGACCGACATCAAGCGCCTCCTGGCGTACTCGTCGATCGCGCACGCGGGCTTCCTGCTCGCGGGCGTCATCGCCGCGACGCCGAGCGGCATCTCGTCCGTCCTCTTCTACCTGGGGGCGTACTCCTTCGTCACGATCGGCGCCTTCGCCGTCGTCACCCTGGTCCGGGACGCGGGCGGCGAGGCCACCCACCTGTCCAAGTGGGCCGGTCTCGGGCGCCGTTCGCCGCTCGTGGCGGCGGTCTTCGCGGTCTTCCTGCTCGCCTTCGCCGGCATCCCGCTGACCTCCGGATTCTCCGGGAAGTTCGCGGTCTTCAAGGCGGCGGCGGACGGCGGCGCGGGCGCCCTCGTCGTGGTCGGTGTGATCTCCTCGGCGATCGCCGCGTTCTTCTACATCCGGGTCATCGTGCTCATGTTCTTCAGCGAGCCGAAGGCGGACGGCCCCACGGTCGCCGTGCCCTCGGCCCTGACGGGCATCACGATCGCGGCGGGCGTCGCGGTCACCGTGGTCCTCGGCCTCGCCCCCCAGTACTTCCTGGACCTGGCGAACCAGGCGAGCGTGTTCGTCCGCTAGCGGACATCGCGCGCGAAGGGGCCCGGCTCGGGGGCGAGCCGGGCCCCTTCGCGATCCTGACAGGGCCTGCGGCGCCTGACATGTGGACGACCGAACGTACGGTGACAGCTCGCAAGAATGTTTCGGTATCGGGTCGCGGGTCGAAGGTCGTACGGTGCTCGATATGCAGCTTCGGTACGGGCAGTCGCTCAGGGACTTGGACGCCGCGTACCGGAACTTCTTCGATGGACTCAAGGGTAAACGTCCCAAGATGGGACCGCCCCGGTACAAGTCACGGAAGGACCGGCGGCAGGCTGTGCGGTTCACCGCCAACGCCGGATGGAGGGTCACGACCAACGGGAAGCTGCGCCTTCCCAAGATCGGCGATGTAGCGGTGCGGTGGTCCCGCACCCTGCCCTCGGTCCCGTCCACGGTGACGGTGATCAAGGATGCGGCGGGAAGGTTCTTCGCCTCGTTCGTCGTCGAGACCGATCCAGCCCCGCTGCCCGAGGCTGCGTCCGTGGTCGGCATCGACCTGGGTCTGGGCCATTTCGCGGTCCTCTCGGACGGTACGAAGATCGACGCTCCCCGACTTCTGCGCCGGGCGGAGAAGAAGCTCAAGAAGGCCCAGAGGAACCTGAGCCGCAAGGCGAAGGGGTCGAACAACCGGGACAAGGCTCGGATCAAGGTCGCCCGCGCTCACGCGCGGGTGGCCGACGCGCGGCGTGAGTTCCACCATCAGCTCTCCACGAAGGTCATCCGCGAGAACCAAGCGGTGGCGGTGGAGGATCTGGCGGTGAGGGGGCTCGCGCGGACGCGCCTGGCCAAGTCCGTGCACGACGCGGGCTGGGCCGCGTTCGTGGCGATGCTGGAGTACAAGGCCGCCCTGTACGGCCGGACCTTCATCAGGATCGGCCGGTTCGAGCCCACCAGCCAGGTCTGCTGCGTGTGCGGCGCCAAGGACGGCCCCAAGCCGCTGCACATTCGCGTTTGGCAGTGCCAGGGCTGCGGAGCGCTCGTGGACCGGGACATCAATGCGGCGGTCAACATCGCCAGGGCCGCTGGACTGGCGGTGTCAGCCTGTGGAGCGCAGGTAAGACCGGTACTTGTACCGGCGCAGCGCGAAGAAGCAGGAACCCGCCCGAAGCCGCGCCCGACATCGGCACTGCGGACGGGAAGCGCCGTCGGCTAGCTCGGCGCGGATGTCAAGAGATCGTGCACGTCGTTCCACGTCATGCACAGGCGCGCCCGGTGCACGCTGCTGATGACCGTCCGCGACGGCGGCGGCGGGCGGGAGGCCGCCTTCGACTTCGTGCTCGACGTACCGCAGGACCCCGGCCCGACGCCGACACCCACGGCCACGGCGACGACCGCCCCGCCCGGCGGCACCTGGACCGCCGGACGGACGTACGGGGCGGGGGACGCCGTCACCTACGGCGGCCGGGGCTATGTGTGCCTCCAGGCGCACACGGCCCAGGCCGGCTGGGAGCCGCCGAACGTCCCCGCCCTCTGGCGGGCCGTCTGAGGCTCAGGCCGAGGGGACGATCCGGCCGCGGACCTCGCCGAGGGTGACGCGGGTGCCGTCCGGGCCCGGGGCCCAGGCCGTGAGGACGACCTCGTCGCCGTCCTCCAGGAACGTCCGCTTGCCGCCCGGCAGGTCGAGGGCGTCGCGGCCGTTCCAGGTGAGCTCCAGGAGCGAGCCGCGCTGGTTCACCTCGGGGCCGGAGACCGTGCCGGAGCCGTACAGGTCGCCCGTGCGGAGCGAGGCGCCGTTCACCGTCATGTGGGCGAGCTGCTGGGCCGCCGTCCAGTACATCGAGGAGAACGGCGGCTCGGCCACCACCTCACCGTTGATCTCCACCGAGATCCGCAGGTCGAAGCCGCCCGGCTCCTCCTCCGCCGCGTCGTCCAGGTACGGCAGGAGGGGGAAGTCCCGGGCGGGCGGGGCCGTGCGGGCCGCGTCCAGGGCCTCCAGGGGCGTCACCCACGCCGACACCGAGGTCTGGAAGGACTTGCCGAGGAACGGGCCCAGCGGCACGTACTCCCAGGCCTGCACGTCCCGCGCCGACCAGTCGTTGAGCAGAGTCAGACCGAAGACGTGCTCCCGGAAGTCCGCCAGCGGGACCGGCTTCCCGAGCTCCGACGGCGTGCCGACCAGGAAGCCGACCTCCGCCTCGATGTCCAGCTTGACCGAGGGGCCGAAGACCGGGGCCGGGTCCGACGGGGCCTTGCGCTGCCCCGAGGGGCGCACGACATCGGTGCCGGAGACCACGACCGTGCCCGCGCGACCGTGGTAACCGATCGGCAGGTGCTTCCAGTTGGGGGTCAGCGCGTCGCCGTCGGGGCGGAAGATCTTCCCCACGTTCGTCGCGTGGTGCTCGCTCGCGTAGAAGTCGACGTAGTCCGCGACCTCGTACGGCAGGTGCAGCGTCACCGCGTCCAGGGGGTGCAGCAGCGGCTCGATGTCCGCGCGGTGCGCGGGCACCGTCACCCAGGCCGTCAGGGCCCGGCGGACGTCGCGCCAGGCGGTCCGCCCGGCCGCGAGCAGCGGGTTCAGGCTCGGCTGCGCGAGCAGTGCCGCGTACGGGGAGCCGAGCGCGTGCGCCGCGGCACCCGCGTCCAGGACGTGCCCGCCGATGCGGACGCCGAGCCGGCGCCGCCCGGGCTCGTCGGCGGTGGAGAAGACGCCGTACGGGAGGTTGTGCGGGCCGAAGGGATCGCCTTCGGCCAGGTCGAGCGGGCTGTGCTCGGACATCGGTGCGTGCCTCGCTTTCCACGTGTGTGGGGGACACGTTACGGGTCCGGCCGCCGGGCGCGGATGACATGGATCACACAGAAAGTGCGGCCTCCGTGGGCAACTGCCCGGGTATGCGGGGTTTATGTCGCGGGAGCGTCCAGAACACCCCTGCGAGCTGCGGAAACAGGGCTGCCGCAGGTGCCTTTCCGGCCATACGATCACCGTGGTGTCGCGCCGCGTGAAGTAGCCGCGGGCGCGCGCCCACCACTTTCTTCGCAGTCTTTCTCTGACCAGGAAAAGGTCCACAACGTGAAGATCCGCCGCATCCTGGCGACCGCAGTGGCCGCAGCCGTGACCACCCCGGTCGTGTTCCTCTCGGCCGCCCCGGCGTTCGCCGACACCAAGCCGACGTCCTCGCCGTCGCAGAAGCCCGCGTCCCACGAGGACGACCCCGAGGACGACATGCCGTCCCTGGAGGAGCTGAAGGCCGCCGTCGCCCTGGCGCAGAAGGAGTACGACGAGGCCGTCGTCGACCTCGACAAGGCCATGGCCGACCTGAAGGCCCTCGACAAGGACGACCATCCGCTGAAGGCCGCTGTCCTCGACGCGCAGAAGGCCGCCGACGCGGCCGCCGCCGCGAAGACCGCCGCCGACGAGGCGCTCGCCAAGGCCGAGAAGGCCGTGACGGACCTTCCCGAGACCGCCACGGACGAGGAGAAGAAGGCCGCCGCCGACGCCGTCACCGCCGCGAAGAAGACCGCGGACGAGGCCGTCGCCGCCAAGACCGCCGCCGACGAGAAGCTGAAGAAGGCGAGCGCCGCGCTCTCCGACGCGAGCGTCGCCGCCTCCAAGGTCGTCGGCCTCGCCCAGAAGGTGAAGAAGGCCGCCGCCGAGAAGCTCGACGAGGCCAAGGAAGAGCTCGCCTTCTTCGAGGAGATCGGGGAGGAGTGCACGGAGGACTCCGCGGTCAAGGTCGCGCTGACCGGCCCGAAGACGCTCACCGCCGGAAAGCCCACCGTCTTCTCGCTGCGCGTCACCAACGCCTCCGACCATGCCCTGGACGTCGTCAACGTCTTCGCGAACGCCATGCGGCAGCCCGCGGCCGGCGAGGAGATCGACGAGGAGACGGACTTCACCAAGCTCGTCATCCCCGTCGAGTGGTCCTCCCCCGACGTCCTGGAGTGGACGTCGTTCACCGAGAAGTTCGACTCCATCGAGGTCGGCAAGCTCGCCAAGGGCGCCAGCTACGACGTGAAGCTCCGCCTCACGGTCGACGCCAAGGCCGCCGCCGGCAAGGGCACGGTCTTCGCGTACGGCGAGTACGAGAACAACGACGGCAGCTGCGGCATCGGCGACGACTTCGCGAACCTGACCTTCGACATCCTCGCCGCCGACAAGGGCCACAAGCCGGAGCCGAAGCCGTCGGAGACGACCGCGACGCCGACCCCGGCGCCGACCGCCACCACCGGTGGCAACACCAACACCACCCAGCAGGGCGGCTCGTCGAACACCTCCACGAACGGCACCCTCGCCGCCACCGGAGCGAACGACACCCTGCCGCTCGGCTACGCCGCCGCCGGGGCCGTCGCCCTGGGCGCCGGTGCGCTGGTCGTCGCCCGCCGCCGCAAGGCCGGCGCGCAGGCGTAACCCCTGACCGGTCCCCCGTACGGCGTGAGTTCAGCCCGCCGTACGGGGGATCCTCTTTTCCCAGGTCCGGTGGAAGACGACCTCGCCGCCCTCCTTGCACACCACCTCGTTCTCGGTGAAGAAGGCGTCCGCGTCGCAGGAGATCTCCGAGCGGGTGTCGACGGTGACGTCCCAGGCGAGTTCGGGCCGGTGCAGCCGGACCGACCACTCCGAGCGGGTCCGGGCGGACAGCGGGCCGCTCTCCTCGATCGTGTAGGTCTCCACGGCGTCCTCGGTGAACTCCAGGCCGTCCGGGTACACGCGCGTGCCGCCGTACTTCGGGTCGACCTCCAGGGTCCACTCGCCCTTGGCCACGTCCCGGACCACCACGCGCTCCGGGCGCGGCTCCTCCAGGGTGCGCGGGTACACGACGCCGAGGGGTTCGGACTGCTCGGGCTCCTCCCACTCGACGGCGTCCTCGGTGGGCGCGCGGACCGGGAGGGTGAGGGAGGAGCCGGCCGGGTCGAGGGTGAAGCCGGCGGCGTCGGGCTGGGGCCAGATCCACGGCCAGTACGTGGAGGAGACGGCGAGGCGCACCCGGTGGCCGGGCGGGAAGGTGTGCCCGATGCCGTTCAGCTCGAAGACGAAGCTCTCCGTCTCGCCGATCTGGGCCTCCACGGCCCGGTCGCGGCCGTAGCGGGCGGAGAAGTTCAGGGCGCCCCGCGTGACGAGGGTGGAGGAGCCGTCCGGGGCGACGTCGCAGAGCCGGGCGATCACCTGGCCGGTGGGGGCTGCCGCGCGCAGGGCGAGGCTCACGGAGGGCCGCCCCAGGATCTCGATGGGGTCGCCGTCCTCGGGGACGGGGAAGTCGAAGCAGGCCGAGTGGGCGTCCTCGTCGCGCTGGTCGGGCGGCAGGTCGGCGTCGTTGCCGAAGGGGAAGAAGCGGCCCGCGTCGAGGCCGGTCTGCTGGGGCGAGTCGACGAGGACGGGGGCGCCCTGGAAGCGGTACGTGACGGGGGTGACGTGCGGGGAGGGCCAGGCGGGGTCGGCGACCCAGCGGCCGGGCAGCTCCTCGTACACGGTGGCAGGCGGGTGCGATGCGCTGATCCAGGAGCGCAGCAGCGGCTCGGCCATCACGTCGTTCTCGGCGTCCTTGAGGTGGTGGTCCCACCAGCGCAGGGTCTCCTGGAGGAAGCCGATCGCCGGTCCCGGCGGCAGGCCCCGGTCGGGGTACTGGTGGGACCAGGGGCCGATGATGCCGCGCACCCGGTCCTGGGGGAGGTGCCGGGCGAGCCGCAGGACGGTGTCGCGGTACGGGTCGTGCCAGCCGCCGACGGCGAGGACGGCGGCCCGGATCGCCCCGTAGTCCTCGCAGACGCTGCCGTGTCTCCAGTACGCGTCCCGGGTCTGGTGGGCGAGCCAGGTGTGGATGAGCGGCTCGACGGCCTCCAGGCGCCTCAGCCACAGCTCGCGCCACTCCTCGCCCGCGTACAGCGGGTCCGGGGGCCGGGAGACGAAGGCGAGCATGGTGGCGGCCCAGGCGTGCATGTCGACGCCGAGGACCGAGCCGCCCATGTAGTGCACGTCGTTGTCGTAGCGGTCGTCGGTGGAGCAGACGGTGACGATCGCCTTGAGCGGTTCGGGGGCGAGGGCGGCGATCTGGAGCGAGTTGAAGCCGCCCCAGGAGATCCCGAACATGCCGACCCTGCCGGTGCACCACTCCTGCTCGGCGAGCCAGTTCACGACGGCGACGCCGTCGGCGAGCTCGACGGGGTCGTACTCGTCGCCGGGCAGGCCCTCGCTGTTGCCGTGGCCGCGGACGTCGACCCGTACGGACGCGTAGCCGTGGCCCGCGTACCAGGGGTGGCGCTGCCAGTCGCGGGGGGCGGTCCAGTCGGTGAGGCGGTACGGCAGGTACTCCAGGAGGGCCGGTACCGGCTCGTCGGTGAGCGGGCGCCACACGCGCGCGTACAGCTTCGTCCCGTCGGGCAGCGGGATGCGGATGTCCTCGTGGCGGGTCTCGTACGGGAGGTCGGTACGGATCTTCGTCATCAGGTCACCTCAGTGGACGGGGTGCATGGTGCGGCGCAGCCAGGGCGCCAGGGCGATCACGGCGAGGCCGACGGCGACGGCCACGGCACCGTTCACGCCGAAGTAGACGGGCTTGGAGACGTCGTCGTAGAACTTCACGGTCTGGGCCTGGATGCCGTTGGCGAGGGCGAGGGAGAGGAACCAGAGCGACATCGTCTGGCTGGAGAAGGCCTGGGGGGCGAGCTTGCTGGTCGCGGACATGCCGGAGGTCTCCAGGAGCACGTCGCCGAGGCCGAGCAGCAGGTACGAGCCGACGATCCACCAGGCGGCCATCTGATACGTGTCGTCGGCGTGTCCCGAGGTCGGCAGGACCATCAGCAGGAACGACAGACCGCCGAGGATCACACCGAACGCGATCTTGTTGGAGACGTGCGGCTGGCGGTGTCCCATGCGGGCCCAGACGGCGGCCACCACGGGGGCGAGGAGGACCTCGAAGGCGCCCAGGGCCGAGGCGTACCAGCTCGCCGGGAAGTCGAAGCCCAGGATGGTCGTCCGGGCGTTCGTGGAGGCCAGCAGGATCATCGTCGAGTACGCCTGGAAGAGGATGAAGTTGAACACCACCGAGGCCAGGAACAGCACGACGTACGGCTTGAGGCGGCCGCGCTCCTCGGCCGTGACCCGGGGGCTGGTGAACATCACCCAGAAGTAGACGACCGGGGCGATCACCGAGATCACCGTCAGCACGTCCACGAACCGGTCCATGGTGAGCCGGCCCGCGAGGGCCAGGCCCGTGGCGAGGACGGCCGTGACGACCGCGCCGGAGATCATCAGCCGGACCGCGCGCCGCATGGCGTCGGGGGCCAGCGCGAACTCGGCGGAGTGCTTGCGCCCGGCCAGGTGACGGCGGCCTGCGACGTACTGGACCAGGCCGAGGGTCATGCCGAGGGCGGCGGCGGAGAAGCCCCAGTGGTAGCCCTTGTGGTCGGCGAGCCAGCCGGTGATCAGGGGTCCCGCGAAGGCGCCGATGTTGATCGCCATGTAGTAGAGCGCGAAACCGGCGTCGCGGCGGTCGTCGTCCGTGCGGTAGAGCTTGCCGACCATGGTCGCCACGTTCGGCTTGAGCAGTCCCGTGCCGGCGCTGATCAGGCCGAGTCCGACCCAGGTCATGGCGGCGGTCGGCACCGCCATGGCGTAGTGCCCGCAGGCGATCAGGATGCCGCCCCAGAGGACCGCGCGGTACGAGCCGAGGATGCGGTCGGCGAGCCAGCCGCCGGCCACCGAGACGAGGTAGACGAGGGTGCCGTAGGCGGCGGAGACGGAGGCCGCGGTGCCCGGGTCCATGCCGAGTCCGCCGTCGGCGACGGTGGCGGCGAAGTACAGGACGAGGATCGCCTGCATGCCCAGGAACGAGAACCGCTCCCAGACCTCCAGGCCGGAGAGGGTCAGCAGACCCCGCGGATGCCCGAGGAAGGCGTGGTCGTCCTCGGGGGGAGGCTGCTCGCCGTTCGTATCGGTGTCGATCGCTGTTCGGGACAAAACGGCTACTCCTGGTCGTATGAGCTGATCCCGAACATACCGGGGGTGACGGGAAGGCGCCCACGGTGATCGAAAGGTGACCGGATACGCTGGCTTGAGTGAATCGAGCGACACATCGACAATCCATGTGATCGTCAACAGTCCATGTGAACAATCCGTGTGATCGTCAGCAGGCGTCAGCAGACAGGAGACCCCCTCGTGACCGTCGTCGGGCCGTTCGGTCTTAGCGTGCGGGACCAGGCTCTTGAGGCCGATGTCCAGACCGGTTTGGCGGCTGTGGAGGCGGGCCTCCTGGACGCCACCAAGAGCGATGTCCCCTTCATCACGGAGGCCGCGCAGCACCTCGTGCTCGCCGGGGGCAAGCGGTTCCGCCCCCTGCTCGTGATGCTCGCCGCCCAGTTCGGCGACCCCTACGCGCCGGGTGTCGTGCCCTCCGCCGTGGTCGTCGAGCTCACCCACCTGGCCACGCTCTACCACGACGACGTCATGGACGAGGCCGACGTCCGGCGCGGCGTCGACAGCGCCAACACCCGCTGGGGCAACTCGATCGCCGTCCTCACGGGTGACTTCCTCTTCGCCCGCGCCTCGCACACGCTCGCGGACCTCGGTCCCGAGGCCGTACGCATCCAGTCCGAGGCGTTCGAACGGCTCGTCACCGGTCAGATCCTCGAGACCGCCGGTCCGACGGACGGCCGCGACCCCGTCGACCACTACCTCGACGTCCTCGGCGGCAAGACCGGCTCCCTCGTCGCCGTCTCCTGCCGCTTCGGCGCCATGATGTCCGGCGCCGACGACAGCGTCGTCGACACCCTCACCCAGTACGGCGAGCGGCTCGGCGTCGCCTTCCAGCTCGCCGACGACGTCCTCGACATCGCCTCCGACTCCCACGAGTCCGGCAAGACCCCGGGCACCGACCTCCGCGAGGGCATCCCGACCCTCCCCGTCCTCCACCTGCGGGCCGCCGCGGCCGCCCACGGGCGCCCGGAGGACCTGGAGCTCGTCGCCCTGATCGACGGCGACCTCAGCGACGACGAGCGGCACGCCGAGGTCCTGCGCCGGCTGCGCGCCCACCCCGCCCTGGAGCAGGCCCGCCGGGACACCGTGCGGTACGCCGAGGAGGCGCGCGCGATGCTGGCGCCGCTGCCCGAGGGGTACGCGAAGGCCGCCCTGGCCGAGATGTGCGACGCCGTGGTCCACCGCGCGGGGTAGCCCTTCTCAGGGTCGGGTCATCCCGAAGCAGTACGTGAGGTTGATCCCGGGGTCTGACGATTCCGCGCCGCCGCCTTGGTGAGATGGAGACATCATCCACAGGGGCAGCACGGCACGGAGGTAGCGGAGACCATGGCAGAGACCCGTAAGGCGAGCCGGTTCATCGTCCCGGTCGCGGTGGCAGGAGTGGCCGCGGCGACCATCGGGCTCGTCCCGGCGCTGGCGGCGTCCGGCGACCCGGACCTGCCGGACATCACGGCTCAGCAGCTCATCGAGAAGATCGCCGCCTCGGACACCCAGACGCTGTCCGGCACCTTCAAGATCTCCACCGACCTGGGCCTGCCGTCCCTCGGCGGCCTGGCGTCCGGCCTCGGGGGCCTGGGCGGCGACGGCGGCTCCTCGTCGGCCGACCCGTCCGAGAAGCTCACCGAGCTCGTCTCGGGCAGCCACACGCTGCGCGTGGCGGCGGACGGCCCCGAGCGTCAGCGGCTCACCCTGCTCGACGGCTCCGACGAGTACAGCCTGATCCACAACGGCGACGACGTCTGGGCCTACGACAGCAAGTCCAACGAGGCCTTCCACGAGAAGGACGCGTCGTCCGGCGCCCCCGGTGCTTCCGAGGAGGACCGGAAGCTCCCCGGCACGCCCAAGGAGCTCGCCGACGAGGTCCTGAAGGCCGCGGGCGACACCACGTCGATCACGGTCGGCGGGACGGCGAAGGTGGCCGGCCGGGACGCGTACCAGCTGGTGATCAAGCCGAAGCAGGCCGGTTCGACGGTCGAGTCCGTGAAGATCGCGGTGGACGCGGCGAACGGCACCCCGCTGAAGTTCACCCTCTCCTCGGTCGAGGGCGGCAAGCCGGTCGTCGACGCGGGCTTCACGAAGGTCGACTTCGGCAAGCCGGCCGCCTCGGAGTTCACCTTCGAGGCGCCGGAGGGCGCGAAGGTGACGGAGGGCGCGGCGGAGAAGGCGGCGGAGTCCGGCGACGACCTGCCCGAGGGCTTCGAGGAGGGCTTCCCCGGCCTCGGGAAGGGCCTCGGGAAGGGCTTCGGGGAGGACTTCGGGAAGGACGGCGGCTTCAACGTCATCGGCGAGGGCTGGACGACGATCGCGACGTTCGACACGGGCGCACCGGCCCCCGGGACCGACGAGGCGCCGAAGGAGATCCAGGGCTTCCTGGACTCCTTCGGCGACAAGGTCACCGGGAAGTTCGGCTCCGGCACCGTCTTCAAGACGAAGCTGGTGAACGCGCTCCTCACCGACGACGGCAAGGTCTACGTCGGCGCGGTGACGAAGGACGCGCTGGTGGACGCGGCGAACGCCGCCAAGTAGCGGCGCGGTTGGGACCCCGGGCGGGTCGGGGGCGAAATTCACCGACCCACCCGGGAGTTGCTGTGCTTCTCGCGGGAAGCGTTACGGGAAGGTCAGCTTGAAGCCGCTGATGTATCCCGTGTCGACCGAGGCCTTGTCCTGGACGCGGAGCTTCCAGGCACCGTTGGCGACCTCCGAGGAGGCGTTCACGGTGTAGGTCTGGTTGATGTTGTCGGCGCTGCCGCCGGCCCGGTTGCTGAGGCTGTAGACCGAGCCGTCGGGGGCGATCAGGTCGACGACCAGGTCACCGATGTAGGTGTGGACGATGTCCACGCCGACCTTGAGCGTCGAGGGCGCGTTGCCGGTGATGCCCGTGACGTTGACCGTCGAGGTGACCGCGGCGCCGTTGTCCGGGATGGAGACGTCGGCGGTGTTCTCGAAGACCGTGCCGGTCGGCGGGGTCGTCGTGCCGGTGGACAGGTTCCAGATCGCGTACGCGATCGCGTCGGCGTTGCGGTCCAGGGCGGTGTCGTTGATGTTCGCCGTGGTGTCGCAGGACGAGTGGTAGCAGCGGTCGAAGGCCTGGCCGGCCGTGCCGCCCCACTTCTGCGCCTGCGCCGAGGTCTTGGTGTAGTCGGCGCCGGAGAAGAGCCCGCCGACGGGGATGCCCACGTTCTTGAAGGGCGCGTGGTCGGAGCGGCCGTCGCCCTCGGTCTCGATCTCGGTGGGGATGCCGAGCCCGGCGAAGTAGGTCTTGAAGGTCTGCTCGATCGTCGGGTCGTCGTCGTAGACGAAGTAGCCCGGGTTCGGCGAGCCGATCATGTCGAAGTTCAGGTAGCCGCTGATCTTCGAACGCTCGGCGGCGGGCAGGTTGTTGACGTAGTACTTCGACCCGACGAGCCCGAGCTCCTCGGCGCCCCACCAGCCGAAGCGCAGGTGCTTCGTCGGCTGGAGCTGGGCGCGGGAGACGGCGAGCGCGGTCTCCAGGGTCGCGGCGGACCCGGAGCCGTTGTCGTTGATGCCGGGGCCCGCGGTGACCGAGTCGAGGTGCGAGCCGGCCATGAGGACCTGGTTCGGGTCGCCGCCCGGCCAGTCGGCTATCAGGTTGTAGCCGGTGGCGCCGCTGGAGGTGAAGGTCTGCAGGGTGGTCGTGTAGCCGGCGGCGTCCAGCTTCGCCTTCACGAAGTCGATGGAGGCCTTGTAGCCGGTGCGGCCGTGGGCGCGGTTGCCGCCGTTGGCGGTGGCGATCGACTGGAGGTCCGCCAGGTGCTGCTTGACGTTGGCCAGTGGGATGTCGGGCGCGGCGACGGCCGCCTGCGACCCGGCGGATGCGGTACCGGTCAGTCCGCCGAGGGCGAGCGCCGCGAGTGCGGCGGCCGCGGTGACGCGTCTGGGTACGGAGATGTTCATGTGGGGGCTCCGGATTCCGAACGGGGATGGGACGGAACGTGCGAGACGCCTCGGGCGTGGGTGCCACGAGGCGCTGGAGCTGTACGGACGTGCGGTGGTTCAGTTGTGCGGTCGTTCGGTCGTGCGTGCTGAATGTTCAGTGAGAGTTTGACTCCACGTCAAGAGCGGAAACCGGTCAGGTGTGTTCGCTCACCGAACGAGGGCATCCGCCGCCGCCTCCCGGACCCCCGGATCGGGGTCGCGCCCCAACTCCCGCAGCAGGTCCGGGACTCCGGGCGTCGACCAGTACGCCACCGCCTCGACCAGCGCGATCCGCACCGCAGGGTCGGGGTGCCGTGCGAGCGCGGAGAGACGCGCCAGCGGGCCGCGCCGCCGCATTCCGTACCCGTTCAGGGCTTCGCGCAGCGCCGCCGTGTCTCCCTGCGCCTCGGCCGCCTCCACGCGCGCGAGGAGCACCCGGGGCGGGGGCGGCGGCCCGTCCAGGGGGTGCGGCCGGCGCTCCGCGAGCCGCCGTGAGCCGTAGCCCCCGCGCTCCCGGCAGCCGAAGCAGAGGCAGGGGGCGGTGCCGTGGGCGCCGGGCCGGTAGCGCCAGCCGTTGACCTGCCGCACCGCCCGGATGTGCCGTACCTCGGCGGGGGCGACGGACCGCGGCAGGAACACCTCCCAGCCCCGGGCGTCCGCGGCCCCGGCCACACGCCGCACCGCCTCGGCCGCCGTCACCCGGGCCGGCTCGCGGTCGCTGTACCGGCCGACGCTCACCCGCTCCCCGTCCGGGAGCCGCACGTGCACGGCGACGAACCCGCGCGGCCCCGGTCGTCGGGACAGCTCGCGCAGCCACTGGTGGGTGAGGGTGTACGAGGGCAGGACGGGAAAGAGGAACACCCCGCGCCACTCGCCGCGCCCGACGGCACGGACCCCGGACCGCCGGACACGGCCCGCGTGCGCGCCGGGGGTGAGGTGGACGAAGGTCGCCACGGGGTGATCGCTCCTAGGGGGTGGTGTGGTGGGGAGTCTGGTGGTCCGGCGGGCGGGCCGCATCCGGATTTTCCGCCGGTGGCGTGACCCGGGGACGCCGCGGGACGGTGTGGGACGGGCGGTGGGGGGCCTCAGGCACTAGGGTCGGGCTCTTCCGACTCGCCGCCCCGAAGGAGCGCACGCACATGAGGATCGCCGTACTGGGAACGGGCGAGGTCGGCCGCAGGCTCGCCACCAAGCTGGTCTCGCTGGGACACGAGGTGGCCCTGGGGTCCCGTACCGCGGACAACGCCGACGCCGCCAAGTGGGCCGGGGAGCACGGCGGGACGCACGGGACCTTCGCCGACGCGGCCGGCCCCGCCGAGCTGGTCGTCAACGCGACCGGCGGGCTCGTGTCCCTGGCCGTCCTGGAGGCCGTGGGCGCCGCGAACCTGCGCGGCAAGGTCCTGATCGACGTGTCCAACGCGCTCGACTTCTCGGAGGGCTTCCCGCCCAAGGTCGGTCTGCCCGACGGCAGGAGCGTCGCCGAGCACCTGCAGGGCGCGTTCCCGGAGGCGCGGGTCGTCAAGACGCTCAACACCATGACCAACACCGTCATGGTCGAGCCCGGCCGGGTCCCCGGGCACCACAACGTCTTCCTGAGCGGCGACGACGCGGACGCGAAGGCCGTGGTCGCGGAGCTGCTCGCCTCCTTCGGGTGGGAGGCCGACCGGATCATCGACCTCGGCGACCTGTCGAGCGCCCGCGCCACCGAGCAGCTGATGCCCCTGTGGCTGCGGCTCTACGGTCTGCTCGGCACCGGGGACTTCAACTTCGGCGTCGCGGGCGGCTGAACCCGCAGGTGGTCCAGGAGGCCCTCCGGCTCCGGGTAGGGCGTCTCCCGGGGGAGGAGTCGGGCGGCCGCCTCGACGTCGCCGCCCCGGACCAGGCCGTGGACCTCGTGGGCGAGTGCGGTCACGTCGGTGACGGAGACCGTCCACTCGTCCGCGTACCGCCGGGAGGCCTCGCCCGACAGGCCGAGCTGGAGCGAGCGGTACGGGAGCGGGCGCAGGTGCGCGTCGCGCTCCGGGTCCCACTGGACCCGGGCCGGCGCCTCCCTCAACTGCCGCTTCCAGGAGGCCTGGTCGGCGTGGAAGCCGCGCTCGTAGTGGGAGAGGCAGGCGTTCCGCAGGGCCCATTCGAAGCCCTCGCGGGTGATCTCCACGGCGAGGACGGTCTCCTGGCCCTCCTTCGTCCCCCAGCCGCAGCGGTACATCATCCACAGGAACGACGGCTTGATCCACGTCATCCGGTCCCGCTTCCAGGCGGCCGGGAAGCGGCCGTCGCGGGCCGCCGGCAGCCCGATGGCGGGCCGGTACGCCTGGTAGACGGTGACCGTGCGGCCGGTGTGGAGCGCGCGGATCCCGTACTTCGGTTCTTCCATGCGCCTCAGGGTGCGGGGCGACCGCCGGGCGCGGCCACCGGATTTCTCAGGACACCCCCGCCGCCTCCCGCGCGTCGTACGCCTCCCGTGCCGCCGCGATCTCGTTCTGGTGCCGCTCGGTCCAGGTCACCAGGGAACGGATCGTGGTGTGCAACGTGCCGCCCAGGGGCGTCAGTTCGTACTCCACGCGTGGCGGGACCACCGGGTGGACGGTCCGCTTCACGAGGCCGTCGCGCTCCAGCTGGCGCAGCGTCACGGTCAGCATGCGCTGGCTGACGCCGTCGATCTCCCGCTTGAGCTCGGTGAACCGCAGGACGCGGCGGTCGAGCAGGGCGATGACGAGCAGGGACCACTTGTCGGCGACCCGGTCGAGGATCTGCCGCACCTCGCAGTCCTCGCGCGTGTCCCACTGGAAGGGGTCGGGGTCCCCCGCGCCTCCGTGGGTTCCCTCGCAGTGACTCGGGTACTTCGAAGTGCCTTCTTCCATGGCACCCGATGCTCCCGCAGGATGCAGGTGGTTACAAGAGGGAACCGACCCTCTCGTCCGTAACCGGCCGCCCCAACCCGCCCCGCCCTGGAGACAGTTGTGTCCCTACGCGCCTGGAGTCTGCTCCTCGTCCTCTGCGGGACGATCTTCCTCGAAGGCATCGACGTCGCCATGCTCGCCGTCGCCGTCCCCACCGTCCGCGCCGACCTCGGCCTCACCACCGGCACCGCGGCCTGGGTCATGTCCGCCTACGTCCTCGGCTACGCCGGCTTCACCCTCCTCGGCGGCAGAGCCGCCGACCTGCTCGGACGGCGCCGGATGTTCCTCGGCTGGCTCGCCGTCTTCCTCGTCTTCTCCGGTCTCGGCGGCCTCGCCGACGAGGGCTGGACCCTGATCCTGGCCCGCTTCGTCACCGGCGTCGCCGCCGCCTTCATGACTCCCGCAGCCCTGTCGATCATCACCACCTCGTACGAGGAGGGACACCAGCGCAACCAGGCGCTCCTCGTCTTCGCCGGCACCGCCGCCGGCGGCTTCTCCCTCGGCCTCGTCATCGGCGGACTCCTCACCCAGCTCGGCTGGCGCTGGGTCTTCTTCGCCCCCGTCCTCCTCGCCGCCGCGATCCTCCTCGCCGCACTGCGGCTCATCCCGAAGGAGCCCCGCCCGGCCCGCGCGAAGGGCGGCTTCGACCTCGGAGGGGCACTCACCGCCGCCGGGGCGATGCTGCTCCTCGCCTACGGCCTCGTCCGCCTGGAGCACGGGCTCGACGGCTGGACGGTCACGGCCGCCGCGCTCGCCGCCGGGATCCTCCTCACCGGGCTCTTCGTCGCCGTCGAGCGCCGGGCCGCCGTCCCGCTCGTCCGCCTCGGCATCCTGCGGGAGGCCTCGCTGCTCCGCGCCGACCTGGGCGCCCTGCTCTTCGTCGGCTCCTTCTTCGGCTTCCAGTTCGTGGCCACGCTCTACCTCCAGGAGCTGCGCGGCTGGTCGTCCCTGGAGACGGCGCTCGCCCTGCTCGTCATGGGCTGCGACGCGGTCCTCGCGCCGACCCTGACCCCCCGGCTCGTGGCCCGCTTCGGCAACGCGCGGGTGATCCTCGGCGGCTTCGTCCTCGCCGTCGTGTCGTACGCGCTGTTCCTTCCGGTCGGGCCGGACTGGTCGTACGCGGCGATGTTCCCGACGCTGCTGCTCACCGGGGTCGCCTTCGCCCTCGCGTACGGACCGCTCACGATCGCCGCCACCGAGGGGATCGCGGAGGGCGAGCAGGGGCTCGCGAGCGGGTTGCTCCACACGGCCACCCAGTTCGGCTCGGCGGTCGGCATCGCGGCGGTCACGGCGGTGTACGGCACCGCGGGCGGCGGCCTCGGCGGCTTCCGGGCGGCGCTCGTCGTCCCCGTGGTGATGGTCGCGCTGGGCGCCGTGATCACGGCGACGGGGGTACGGACCGGACGGCGGACGGAGATCCCGGCGGCTGCGACGGACGTCAGGGTCTGAACGACCGGAG
The DNA here is from genome assembly GCF_049913095.1 of Streptomyces sp. E-08. Taxonomy (NCBI): domain Bacteria; kingdom Bacillati; phylum Actinomycetota; class Actinomycetes; order Kitasatosporales; family Streptomycetaceae; genus Streptomyces; species Streptomyces sp. E-08. Next base: position 5,001,519 of record NZ_CP183971.1, read on the forward strand.
GCCGGGACCGACGTCAGGTTCTGAACGACCGGCGGCTGCGACCGATGTCACGGTCTGAACGCCCCGGTACGCACCTAATGTGGAGGGATGAACGAATCGCCCGTCTGCCCGCTGGCCGACGTCGCCGCCACGTACATGCCCCGGCTCTCGGAGTTCTCCGTCGAGCCGGGGCTCGTGGCCGCCGTCGACCAGCACGCGGCGGCCGTGTGCGACGCGCTGCTCCCGGCCCGGCGGGGCCCGGAGGGCCGGACCGTCCGCCGGGAGGAGCTCGCCGACTACGTCCTCGGGTTCACCGACCGGCTCGCCGAGGTCGAGTGGACCGAGCCCGCCGGTCACGACTTCGCGACCCTGCGCCTGACGGCGGTCTGCTGGCTGATCCAGGAGCACGACCTGCTGGACGCGTGACGGCCGCGGTCAGGGAGACGTGACCACGGGGCCCACGGGAGCGGTCTCCGCGGGAGCGGCCTCCGTCCGGGACGCGGTGGCGGCCGCCTCGACCGCCGCGCGGCTCTTCCGGGCCGTCCGGAGCGCGTCCCAGGTGAGGATCGTCAGGGCCAGCCAGACGAGGGCGAAGCCCGCCCAGCGCTCCGGCGGCATCTCCTCGTGGAAGTACACGACGCCGAGCGCGAACTGGAAGGTCGGCGCCAGGTACTGGAGGAGGCCGAGCGTCGACAGCGGGACGCGGATGGCCGCCGCACCGAAGCAGACCAGCGGCACCGCCGTGACGATGCCCGTGGCGGCGAGCAGCGCCGTGTGGCCGGCGCCGTGGGAGCCGAAGGCCAGGGTGCCCTGGGTGCCCAGCCAGACGAGGTAGCCGAGGGCGGGCAGGAACTGCACGGCGGTCTCGGCGGCGAGCGACTCCAGGCCGCCGATGTTGACCTTCTTCTTCACCAGGCCGTAGACGGCGAAGGAGAACGCGAGCGTGAGCGAGATCCACGGCGGCTGCCCGTACCCGATGGCCAGGACGAGCACCGCCGAGAAGCCGACGCCGACCGCCGCCCACTGCGCGGGGCGCAGCCGCTCCTTCAGGACGAGAACGCCGAGGGCGATGGTGACGAGCGGGTTGATGAAGTAGCCGAGGGAGGCCTCGACGACGTGGCCCGTGTTCACGGACCAGATGTACAGGCCCCAGTTCACGGTGATCACGGTGGCGGCGAGGGTGATCATGCCGAGCTTGCGCGGGCTGCGCGCGAGCTCGGGTATCCAGCTCCAGCGGCGCAGCGCGAGCAGCGCGATGCCGACGAAGGCCAGGGACCACACCATCCGGTGGGCGAGGATCTCGACCGCGCCGGCGGGCTTGAGGAGGGGCCAGAAGAGCGGGACCAGTCCCCACATGCCGTAGGCGCCGATCCCGTAGAGCAGTCCTGCTCGTCCCTCGTTCTTCTCGGTCTTCACCCGAACCTCCCGCCCTGTGCCGCGCTGTCCTGTCGAAGGTAGCGCCGCACGGGGCGGCTTGTCATGCCCGTACCGCTATACGGTCATGACAACGTTACGAGGCGGCCAGCGCTTCCTTGATCGACTCGGCGACCGGGGTGGTCGGGCGGCCGATCAGCCGCGCCAGGTCGCCCGTCCGCAGGGCGAGCGCGCCGAGCGCCACGGCCCGGTCGACGTCGACCAGGATCTCGGCGAAGGGCCCCGGGACCCCGGCGCCGGTGAGGATCTCCAGGTGGGCGGCGGCGGGGACGTCGCTGTACGCGATCTCCCGGCCGGTCTGTCCGGCGATCTCGGCCGCGTACTCGGCGAGGGACCAGGCGGTGTCGCCGCTCAGCTCGTACGCCTTGTTCCGGTGCTCCTCCGCCGGGCCGGTCAGGACGGCGGCCGCGGCGGCGGCGTAGTCGGCGCGGGAGGCGGAGGCGATCCGGCCCTCGCCGGCGCTGGCGACGACGGCGCCGTGGGCCAGGACGGGGGCGAGGTTCGCGGTGTAGTTCTCGGAGTACCAGCCGTTGCGGAGGAAGGTGTACGGCAGGCCGGACGCGAGGATCAGCTCCTCGGTCGCCTTGTGCTCGTCGGCGAGCGTGAAGTCGGCCTCCGGGCCGCCGAGGATGCCGGTGTACGCCAGCTGGGCCACGCCCGCCGCCTTGGCCGCGTCGATCACGGCGCCGTGCTGCGCCACTCGCCGGCCGACCTCGCTGCCCGAGATCAGGAGCACCCGGTCGCCGGCCTCGAAGGCCTCCGCCAGGGTCTCCGGACGGCTGTAGTCGGCGATGCGCAGCTCGATCCCCCGCTCCGCGAGGTCGGCGGCCTTCTCCTTGTCGCGGACGACGGCGGCGACGGACTCGGCGGGGACGGCGGAGTCGCCGGTGAGGAGGGCGTCGAGGACGAGACGGCCGAGCTGGCCGGTGGCTCCGGTGACGACGATGCTCATGGTGCTTCCTTCTTCCCGTGGGGTGTGCGCTGGGCGATGCACTCACCATACGGCGGGCGCTAACCTTTCGTAAGTACCCACTTTGAAGTAAGGTACTGGTATGGGAGTAAGTGAGAAGGCGCCGCTCGGCCTGCCGCAGTCCGTCGTGGTGGACGCCATGTGCCCCGAGCGCCGCGTCCTGGAGCACGTCACCAGCCGCTGGGGCGTCCTGATCCTGATCGCGCTGGGGGAGCGCTCGTACCGCTTCAGCGAGCTGCGCCGCGCGATCGGCGGCGTCAGCGAGAAGATGCTCACGCAGACGCTCCAGACCCTGGAGCGCGACGGCTTCGTCCACCGCGACGCCAAACCCGTCATCCCGCCCCGCGTCGACTACAGCCTCACCGCGCTCGGCACGGAGGCCGCCCGCCGCGTCTCGGAGCTCGCCCACTGGACGGCGAGCAGCCTCGACGCGGTGGAGGAGGCGCGCGTGCGTTACGACACAGCGCGGGAAGCGTCCCAATGATGTTGTAGTCGGGGCGAGTTGGCTCACGCGTGCGTACGATCTCCCTCATCTCGGGGATTCTGTGGACGTGGGGTGGGGGACTCGTGGCGTACGGAAGATCCTTGCGCGCCTGTGGCGCTGCACTGGCGGCCGGACTGGTTCTCGCGGGCTGCTCGGGAGGCGGAGGCGGCGACGGGAAACCGGACCGCGGGGCGAGCGGCGGCACGACACCCTCCGCCTCGGCCTCCGCGCCGTCGACGGCCGCGCCGACGCCGACCGCCTACACCTTCAGCCCCGACCCCGCCCGAGTGCCGAAGACCCCGGCCGACGCCAAACGCCTCGCCCTGGCCGTCGCCGCGGGCCCGGACGCGTGGGGGCCGGACTACGTCGAGGGCAAGCCGTACCTGAGCACCGAGGGCTCCTGGCCGGTCCTCCCCGACACCTGTGTCTGGGAGGCCGGGACCCTGCCCGCCACCGTCCTCTACAGCACGACCACCCACAGCGAGATGCCGGCCGCCGGCGGCAAGGGACGCGTACGGGTCACCGCCACCGTCACCGTCCACCGCACGGCCGACGACGCGGACTGGGAGATGGCCCAGACCCTGGAAGAGGCACTGCGCTGCCCCGGGCAGACCCTGCGGGAGGGCGAGCGGATCTCCGGCCTGATGTCCATCGGCGACCTTGGCGACGCCGGGAACCTCTTCTCGGAGGACTCCATCAACGAGCGCGGCAAGTTCATCGACGACACGGTCAAGGGCCAGTACTTCTACGGCTGGACCCAGGCCCGTGTGGGCCAGGTGACGGTCGCGGTCTCAGCCAGGGGCGGACCCGGCCACACCGACGACGACCTCAGTACGAGCATGGCCAAGGCCTCGGTCACCATGATCAACCGTATCGAGTCGCAGCTGGGGGCCAAGTGAACGCCACCACCCCTCCCGAGCCCGGCGCGCTCCAGCCGCTGCTCCCCTCCGACCCGTCGACGATCGCCGGGTACCGCCTCCTCGGCCGCCTCGGCGCGGGCGGCATGGGCGTCGTCTACCTCGGCCGCACCGCCATCGGCGAGCTCGCCGCCGTCAAGGTCACCCACGGCGACCAGGCCGACCAGCCCGACTTCCGCGCCCGCTTCCGCCGCGAGGTCGAGGCCGCCCGCCGGGTCTCCAGCCCCTGGGCCGTGCCCGTCACCGGCGCCGACCCGGACGCCCCCGAACCGTGGATGGCCACCGCCTTCGTCGCCGGACCCTCCCTCGGCGAGGCCGTCACCGCGCACGGCCCGCTGCCCGAGCGGAGCGTCCGACTCCTCGGCTGGTCCGTCGCCCGCGCGCTCGCCGCCGTCCACGCGGCCGGGCTCGTCCACCGGGACGTCAAGCCCGGCAACGTCCTGCTCGCCGTCGACGGCCCCCGGCTCATCGACTTCGGCATCGCCCGCGCGACCGGGGAGACCGGGCTGACCGCGACCGACATGGTCGTCGGCACCCCCGGCTTCCTCGCCCCCGAGCAGGCCGAGGCCCGCGCCGACGTCATCGGCCCGCCCGCCGACGTCTTCGCCCTCGGCTGCCTCCTCGCGTACGCGGCGACCGGCCGCCCGCCCTTCGGCACCGGCGCAGTCGACGCCCTGATGTACCGGACCGTCCACGACGAGCCCGACCTCACCGGTGTACCCGAAGGGCTGCTCGACCTCGTCCGCGACTGTCTCACCAAGGACCCGGCCGCCCGGCCCACCGCGGCTGGGATCGGCGTACGGCTCGTCGAGGACACCCCGCGCGACGGCGCCGAATGGCTCCCCGCCCCCGTCGTCCGGACCATCGCCGAACGCTCCGCCCGGATGCTCGCCCTCCCCGAGATCGACGTCACCGAGACCGGCGCGGCACCCGCCGCGCTCCCCAGGAGCCGGCGCGGCTTCCTGCTCCTCGCGGGCGGCGCCGCGCTCGCCGCGGGCGGCGGCGTGACCGCCTGGGCCGCCCTGGGCGGGGACGGGGGCGGGAAGAAGACCCCTCCGACGCCCAGGGCCCGCCGGTGGACCATCGGCGTCCAGGCCGACCTGACGGGCCCCGGCAAGGACATCGGCCGGGCGCAGGAGCGGGGCGTCCGCCTCGCCGTCGCGCGGTTCAACGCCCGCAAGGACAAGCCCTTCACGCTCGACGTGAAGGTCTCCGACGACGGCGGGGTCAGGAGCCGCGCGCTCGCCGCCGCCCGCGCCCTGACCGGCGACCCCGACGTCCTCGGCATCATCGGCCCCACCTCCGACTACACGGGGTACGCCTCGCTGCCCGCCTACGACGAGGCCCGGCTCCCCGTCATCACCACCTCCGCGGGCCTGAACCTGCTGATCAACCCCCTGGCGTCACGAGGCCTGAGTATGGTGCGGGCCTGCCCCACGCACTCCTACGCCAGCATGTTCCTGACCTACTACGTCGAGGCCAAGTCCCGCACCGTCCGGCCCGGCATCCTCCAGGAGCGCACCGACGACTCGTACTCGTGGCAGTGCGCCGTCTCCATGAAGTTCGCCTTCGGGCAGGCGGGCATCGACGTGCTGCCGCGCGTGATCCCCGCCGGCGCCAAGCGGCTGGAGAAGGTCCTCGGCGAGATGGTCGACGCCGGCATGGACACCTACCTCCACGCCGGCACCGCGCCGAGCGCGATCCGGGCGGCGAAGGAGCTCGACGCGCTGGGCTTCACCGGCATGCGCGCCGCGGGCCAGCACGTCTTCGGGCAGGAGTTCCTCACTGGGGCGGGGGAGGCAGCCGAGGGCTGGATCGTCGGCTCACCGGTCGTCGACCCCGCCACCCGGAAGGAGGCCGCGGCCCTCATGGCCGCCCACCGGAAGGCGTACGGCACGGACCCGGCCTTCTACACGGGCGAGACGTACGACGTCACCCATCTCCTCGTCGAGCAGGTGGAGAAGGCCGTCAAGGGCGGCGGGCGCCCCGACCGCACCACCCTCGCGCCCCTGCTGCGCGCCGCCAAGTCCAAAGGTGTCATGGGTGGTTACACGTTCGACAAGGACGGCAACCTCAGCGCCGTCGGCACCTTCGTGTACGCCGTCGAGAAGGGCCGCTTCAAGCCCCTGGAGTTCGCACCCGCCGGGCCTCCGGCGAAGGCAGAGGGGACCTGACCCGTGCAACCCCTGCGCAGGGCCGACCCGTCGACGATCGCCGGCTACCGCCTCCTCGGCCGCCTCGGCGCAGGCGGCATGGGCGTGGTCTACCTCGCCCGGACCACCGGCGGCGTGCTCGCCGCGCTCAAGCTGATCCGTGCCGAGCACGCCGCCGACCCCGGCTTCCGGGAGCGCTTCCGCCGGGAGGCCCGTGCCGCCGAGCGCATCACGGGCCGCTGGGTCGTCCGTGTCCTCGGCGCCGACCCGGAGGCCCGGGAACCGTGGCTGGCGACCGAGTACGTGCCCGGCCCCTCGCTCGCCGAGGCCGTCGCCCTGCACGGCGCCCTGCCCGAACCGACCGTCCGCGCCCTGGGCGCCCGGCTCGCGTCCGCGCTCGCCGGCATGCACGAATCAGGGCTCGTGCACCGGGACGTCAAGCCCGGGAACGTCCTCCTCGCCCTCGACGGACCACGGCTCATCGACTTCGGCATCGCGAGGACCGCCGGAGCGACCGCCCTGACGGCCACCGACGCGATGATCGGCACCCCGGGCTTCCTCGCCCCTGAACAGGCCCGGGCCACCGGCTACGGCGAGATCGGCCCGGCCGCCGACGTCTTCTCGCTCGGGTGCGTCCTCGCGTACGCGCTCACCGGCGAACGCCCCTTCGGGACGGGCGGCGTGGCGGCCGTCGTCTACCGCACCGTCCACGAGGAACCCGACCTCGCCGAGGTGCCGGACACGATCCTGCCCCTGGTCACGGCCTGCCTGGCGAAGGATCCGGAGGCCCGGCCCACGGCTGCGGACGTGCGGGCCGCCCTCGGGGAGGCCGAGGAACCGGCGGGGGACTGGCTGCCGGCCGGCCTGCCCACCCTGATCGCGCAGCGTTCCTCGGGGGTGCTCGACCTGCCCGTCGCCGAGCCGACGATGCTCGTGGACACCACGCCGCCGAAGGGCCCTTCGCGACGGCGGCTGCTGATCGGCGGTTCGGCGGCGGCCGTCACCGGCGTGGGCGGCCTGACCGCCTGGCTGATGACCCGGAACCCGGGGGCCGGCACGGGCGGACCGTCCGGGCCGCTCACCACGTACACCATCGGCGTCCAGACCGATCTGAGCGGAACCCGGAAGGACGCGGGCCGGGCGCAGGAGCGGGGCGCCCGCCTCGCCGTGGAGACGTTCAACGCCCGCCCCGACCGGCCGTTCGACCTCGCGGTCAAGGTCCGTGACGATGCCGGGGACCCGCGCCGGGCCGCCGCCGCGGCCGAGGTCTTCGGCAAGGACCGCTCGGTTCTCGCTGTCCTCGGCCCGACCACCCCGGAGGTCGTCCTGGCCGCCGCCGAGACCTACCAGCGGAACATGCTGGTGTACGCGAGCGTGGCCACGGCCATCGGCTTCGAGCAGGTGCCGAGCTTCCAGAACCAGCCCTCCTACTTCGAGATGCGTCCGATGCGCGACCTGCTCCAGCTGGGCTTCTCGACCATGGCCATCGTCCGCAAGCAGCGCACGGTCGCGGTCGTCGAGGACCAGGCCTCGGGCTCCTACGCCTGGTCCGCCGCCAAGTCCGCCCAAGACACCTTCAGCGGCGACGCACAGATCACCGCCACCCGCCACCGGGTGGCGGCCGACACCGAGGACTTCGGCCCCGCCGTCCGCGCCGCGCTGGCCGCGGGCGCCGAGGGCGTGCTCTACGCGGGCCTGTCACCGCGCCGCGCCGGTCTGTGCGCCCGGGAACTGCGGGCCCAGGGCTTCAACGGCCCCTGCGGCGGTGTCGAGGACGTGCTCGAACCGGAGTTCCTGAAGGTCGCGGGTTCCGCGGCCGAGGGCTGGATCATCGGCACCAGCTATGTCGACCCGGCTCAGACGCCCACCGCGAAGGCCTTCACCGCCGCGTACCGCACGCGGTGGGGGCTGTCCGCCACGGCACCGGTCGACCGGTACGCGGCCGAGGCGTACGACGTGGCGCTCGCCGTCGCCGAGGCGATGCGGCGCCTGGCGAAGGACGGGATCGCCCCGGAGCGCGGCGCGCTGAAACGGAGGCTCCGGGAGCTCACGTACCAGGGCGTGGTGAAGTCGTACGCCTTCGACAAGAACAACAACTACCGCTTCGTGGACCGGGTGTACGTCCACCGGATCGAGCGGGGAGCGCCCCGCTTCCTCGGGGACTACATGAAGGCCACCAAGGACGAGAAGGCCGCCAGGGACGCGGGGCGGCGCACATGAGAAGGGCCCGGCCCGCACCGCGGACCGGGCCCTCGCGCGTGCGCTACCCCACCACCGTCCAGGTGTCCCTGCCCGCCAGCAGCTGGGCCAGGTCGCCCTTGCCCTGCTGTTCCACCGCCTTCTCCAGCTGCTCCGCCATCAGCGTGTCGTACACCGGGCGGTCCACCGACCGGAAGACGCCGATCGGTGTCTGGTGCAGGGTGTCCGGGTCGGCCAGGCGGGACAGGGCGAAGGCGGTCGTCGGGGTGGCCGCGTGGGCGTCGTGGACGAGGATCCGGGCCTCGTTCTCCGGGGTCACCGTGACGACCTGGAGGTCGCCGGTGGCCGGGTCGCGGACGACGCCCTTCTCGTTCTCGGCGCCGAACCGGATCTGCTGCCCGTGTTCGAGGCGGATCACCGCCTCCTTCGCCTGGTCCTTGTCCTTGAGGACCTCGAAGGCGCCGTCGTTGAAGATGTTGCAGTTCTGGTAGATCTCGACGAGCGCCGTGCCGTTGTGCTCGGAGGCCTGCCGCAGCACCTCGGTGAGGTGCTTGCGGTCGGAGTCGACCGTCCGGGCCACGAAGCTCGCCTCGGCGCCGAGCGCCAGCGACACCGGGTTGAAGGGCGCGTCCAGGGAGCCCATCGGGGTCGACTTGGTGATCTTGCCGAGCTCCGAGGTGGGGCTGTACTGGCCCTTGGTGAGGCCGTAGATCCGGTTGTTGAAGAGCAGGATCTTCAGGTTCACGTTGCGGCGCAGGGCGTGGATCAGGTGGTTGCCGCCGATGGAGAGCGCGTCGCCGTCGCCCGTGACGACCCAGACGGACAGGTCGCGGCGGGAGGTCGCGAGGCCGGTCGCGATGGCCGGGGCGCGGCCGTGGATGGAGTGCATCCCGTAGGTGTTCATGTAGTACGGGAAGCGGGAGGAGCAGCCGATGCCGGAGACGAAGACGATGTTCTCCTTCGCCAGGCCGAGTTCGGGCATGAAGCCCTGCACGGCGGCGAGGACGGCGTAGTCGCCGCAGCCGGGACACCACCGGACCTCCTGGTCCGACTTGAAGTCCTTCATCGACTGCTGGGCCTCGGCCTTCGGCACCAGGCTGAGCAGGGTCTCCGTGGGCTCAGGCATCGATGGCCTCCTTGAGGACGGCGGCGAGCTGCTCGGCCTTGAACGGCATGCCGTTGACCTGGGTGTGGCTGCGGGCGTCGACGAGGTACTTCGCCCGGACGAGGGTGGCGAGCTGGCCGAGGTTCATCTCGGGGACCACGACCTTCTCGTACCGCTTCAGGACCTCGCCGAGGTTCTTCGGGAAGGGGTTGAGGTGGCGCAGGTGGGCCTGGGCGACGGCGCCGCCCTCGCGCCGGATGCGGCGCACGGCGGCGGTGATCGGTCCGTAGGTGGAGCCCCAGCCGAGGACCAGGGTGCTCGCGCCGTCCGGGTCGTCGACCTCGATGTCCGGGACCTCGATGCCGTCGATCTTGGCCTGCCGGGTGCGGACCATGAACTCGTGGTTGGCGGGGTCGTACGAGATGTTGCCGGTGCCGTCCTGCTTCTCGATGCCGCCGATGCGGTGTTCGAGCCCGGGGGTGCCGGGCACGGCCCAGGGGCGGGCGAGGGTCTCCGGGTCGCGCTTGTACGGCCAGAAGACCTCGGTGCCGTCGGCGAGGGTGTGGTTCGGCCCGGTGGCGAACTGCGTCCGCAGGTCCGGGAGTTCCTCCACGTCCGGGATCCGCCAGGGCTCGGAGCCGTTGGCCAGGTAGCCGTCGGAGAGCAGGAAGACCGGTGTGCGGTACGTGAGCGCGATCCGGGCGGCGTCGAGGGCCGCGTCGAAGCAGTCGGCGGGCGTCCTCGGGGCCACGACCGGGACCGGTGCCTCGCCGTTGCGGCCGTACATGGCCTGGAGGAGGTCGGCCTGCTCGGTCTTGGTGGGCAGACCGGTGGACGGGCCGCCGCGCTGGATGTCGACGATCAGCAGCGGCAGTTCGAGCGAGACGGCCAGTCCGATGGTCTCGGACTTCAGCGCCACGCCGGGGCCGGAGGTGGTCGTCACGGCGAGCGAGCCGCCGAAGGCCGCGCCGAGCGCCGCGCCGATGCCGGCGATCTCGTCCTCGGCCTGGAAGGTCCGCACACCGAAGTTCTTGTGCCGGGACAGCTCGTGCAGGATGTCCGAGGCGGGGGTGATCGGGTACGAGCCGAGGTAGAGCGGCAGGTCCGCCTGGCGGGCGGCGGCGACCAGGCCGTACGAGAGGGCCAGGTTCCCGGAGATGTTCCGGTACGTGCCGGTGGGGAAGGCCCGGGTCGCCGGGGCGACCTCGTACGAGACGGCGAAGTCCTCGGTGGTCTCGCCGAAGTTCCAGCCGGCCCGGAACGCGGCCACGTTGGCCTCGGCGATCTCCGGCTTCTTCGCGAACTTCTGGCGCAGGAAGGCCTCGGTGCCCTCGGTCGGGCGGTGGTACATCCAGGAGAGCAGCCCGAGCGCGAACATGTTCTTGCTCCGCTCGGCCTCCTTCCGGGACAGGCCGAACTCCTTGAGCGCCTCCAGGGTCAGCGTCGTCAGCGGCACCGGGTGGACCCGGTAGCCGTCGAGCGAGCCGTCCTCCAGGGGCGAGGTCGCGTACCCGACCTTGGCCATGGCGCGCTTCGCGAACTCGTCGGTGTTGACGATGATCTCGCCGCCGCTCGGCACGTCCCCGATGTTCGCCTTGAGGGCGGCGGGGTTCATTGCGACCAGCACGTTCGGGGCGTCGCCCGGGGTCAGGATGTCGTGGTCGGCGAAGTGGAGCTGGAAGGACGACACGCCCGGCAGGGTTCCGGCGGGTGCCCGGATCTCGGCCGGGAAGTTCGGCAGCGTGGAGAGGTCGTTCCCGAAGGACGCCGTCTCCGAGGTGAAGCGGTCACCTGTCAGCTGCATGCCGTCACCCGAGTCACCCGCGAAGCGGATGATCACCCGGTCGAGCCGGCGTACTTCCTTCTCGGTGCCGTGGTGGGGCGTCGCCGGGGCGCTGCGCTGCTCCCCGACCAGGGCCTCACCGGCCTCGCTACTGACCTGGCTGGTCACTGAACTGGACCTCCCTCGCGGCAAGGGGACTCTCCGCCGGAGGCGGGGAGAAGGCTCGGGGCGCGGCGGGTGGCCTCCCTGGGGAGATCACTTACCGTCCCGAGGCCCACCCTACGACGGTAAGGGGGGCCTTCCCGGGACTTCTCACATCGCGGACCTCTTTTTGAGATGCCCTCTTGCCCTGAATCGTCACGTTCTGTCGCCACCCGGAGTGTTCCGGAAAGTCTGATTCCGCCTCATCCTTTGGGATGAGGACCAGGATATCTGACAGAGTGTCAGATGATCAGGACTTCAGGTACGTCAACACCGCGAGCACCCGGCGGTGATCACCGTCGCTCGGGGAGAGCCCCAGCTTCAGGAAGATGTTGCTGATGTGCTTCTCCACCGCGCCGTCGCTCACGACCAGCGCTTTCGCGATCGCCGAGTTCGTCCGGCCCTCCGCCATCAGACCTAGGACCTCCCGCTCGCGCGGGGTCAGATTCGCCAGCACGTCCTGCTGACGGCTCCGGCCCAGGAGCTGCTGCACGACCTCCGGATCCAGGGCCGTACCGCCCCCGGCGACCCGCACGACCGCGTCCACGAACTCACGGACCTCCGCGACCCGGTCCTTCAGCAGATACCCCACACCCCGGCTGGAACCGGCCAGAAGTTCGGTGGCGTACTGCTCCTCCACGTACTGCGACAGCACGAGCACCCCCAGACCCGGGTGCTCCTTGCGCAGCCGCACCGCCGCGCGCACGCCCTCGTCGGTGTGCGTCGGCGGCATCCGCACGTCCGCCACCACCACGTCCGGCAGCGCGCCCTCACGCGCGAGGCCCGCCACCGTCTCCACCAAAGCCTCGCCGTCGCCGACGCCGGCGACCACCTCGTGCCCCAGATCGGTCAGGAGCCGGGTCAGACCCTCCCTGAGCAGCACGGAATCCTCGGCGATGACCACCCGTACCCGCGCCGTCACGTCTTGCACACTCACGCCCTGCAGCCCCCATGCTCCGGTCCATCCGTTCGAACCCTCAGCATGGCACTCCACCCGTGCCCGGTGGGGGCCCGCGCCCCACTGTCGTGCGGGCCGTCGTCCCGCCCCGGCGGGAACGACGGCCCACGACGGAGGGCTACGAGCGCCAGGGCAGCTCCACCGTCACCGCCGTCGGGCCGCCCGCCGGCGAGTCCACCGCCAGCACCCCGTCCACCGCCCCCACCCGCTCCGAGAGACCGGCCAGACCCGAGCCGCCCCCGATGCCCGCGCCGCCGACCCCGTCGTCCCGCACCTGGAGCATCAGCCGGTCACCGGTCCGCCACACGTCCACCCAGGCACGCCGCGCGCGCGAGTGCCGGGTGACGTTCTGGAGGAGCTCCGAGACCGTGAAGTACGCGATGCCCTCGATCGCCGGCACCGGCCGCGCCGGCAGGTCCACGTCCACGGACACCGGGACCGCGCACCGCGAGGCCACCGCGGAGAGCGCCGCGTCGAGCCCCCGGTCGGTGAGGACCGCCGGGTGGATGCCCCGGGCGAGGTCCCGCAGCTCCTGGAGGGCCAGCTTCACCTCGCCGTGCGCCTCGTCGACGAGGACCGCCGCCGCCTGCGGGTCCCGCGCCAGCTTCTCCTTCGCGAGCCCCAGGTCCATGGCGAGCGCGGCGAGCCGGGCCTGCGCGCCGTCGTGCAGGTCGCGCTCGATGCGCCGCAGGTCCGCCGCGGCGGTGTCGACGACCACGCCCCGGTCCGACTCCAGCTCCGTGACGCGCGAGGCGAGCCGGGACGGGCCGAGGAGACCGGAGACGAGGAGCCGGTCGACGGAGACGAGCCCGCGCAGCACCCACGGCCCGATGAGGACGAACACGAGTCCGATCAGGCTGGTCACGGCGATCTCGAACGGCGCGTCGAGGTAGAAGGCGTGGGTGGCGTCGCCGTACAGCTGGATCCCGTCCTGCCCGACCCACGCCGGGAAGACCCACTGCCACAGCGGGTACGTGAAGAGGCTCCAGCCCCAGGCCCACAGCGCCACGGTCACCGAGAACGAGAACACCGCCCACGGCATGTGCAGGATCGCGTACAGCAGGTGCCGCCACGACGCACCGCTCTTCAGCATGGCCCCCATCCACGAGAACGCCCCGCCCGTCCGCCCGCGCACCGGCTCCGGCGCGGCCACGTCGAGGTCGAGCAGTCCCCGGGCCCTGGCCCGCTCCACCGCGCCGAAGCCCCGGCACATCGCGAGCGCCCCGGCCAGGATCGGCACCCCGAGGAAGGTGATGAGCAGCCCGGCGCCGGCCGAGACGAAGGAGACGGAGAGCGCGAACCAGAGGACGCTCAGCGGCAGCCCGATCAGCACGTACCCGAAGGCGCGCCAGGTGCGGGCCTCGAACGGCGCGCGGATCGCGGCGGGAAGTCGGTGGGAGGCGGCCATCACGGTGTTCCTTCTCTGCTCGGAGCGTTTCCGGGGGTGTGGGCGGTACGAGTTCCAGGGTTCCGTCCCGCGCCCCGCCGGACCATGAGGCGGGTGGGCGTCTGCGGGCGGGGGTTTTCCCTACCCGGGCGCCGCGGGAAGGGTCAGGACGCCGGGCGGGAGCGCCACGGCAGCTCCGCCGTGACCGTCGTCGGACCGCCCTCGGGGGAGTCGAGGACCAGCAGCCCGTCGACCGCGCCGAGCCGCTCCGCGAGCCCCGCGAGCCCCGTGCCGCCGTCGAAGCGCGCCCCGCCGGCCCCGTCGTCCCCCACCTGGAGCATCAGCCGGTCGCCCGACCGCCGCACCTCCACGGAGGCGGACCGGGCGCGCGCGTGCTTGGAGACGTTCTGGAGGAGCTCCGAGACCGTGAAGTACGCGATGCCCTCGATCGCCTCCGCGGGCCGCTCCGCCAGGTCCACGTCCACCTTCACCGGCACCGTGCAGCGCGCGGAGACGGAGGAGAGCGCCGCGCTGAGCCCCCGGTCGGTGAGCACCGCCGGGTGGATGCCCCGGGCGAGGTCCCGCAGCTCCTGGAGGGCCAGCTTCACCTCGCCGTGCGCCTCGTCGACCATCACCGCGGCGGCCTCCGGGTCCTCCAGGAGCTTCTCCTTCGCCAGGCCGAGCCCCATCGCCAGGGCCACGAGCCGGGCCTGGGCGCCGTCGTGCAGGTCGCGTTCGATCCGCCGCAGGTCGGCCGCGGCGGTGTCGACGACCACGCCCCGGTCGGACTCCAGCTCGGCGATCCGCCGCTCCAGCTCGTCGGAGGGCGAGAGAAGCCCCCGGACCATGCCCCGGTCGCCGTTGGCCAGGCCGCGGGCCAGGAAGGGGAGGACGGGCCACAGCACCAGGAGCGAGACGAGACCGACGGTGAACGTCACGATCCCCCAGGGCAGCCGGATCAGCCCGTACAGCTGGGTCCGCCAGGCCACCGGGTCCTTCAGCCGGGACCACAGCCAGCCGAAGAAGCCGCCGCGCGAGGGCAGCGGGGAGGGCTCGGTGACCTTCACCCCGAGCAGCGCGCGGGCCCGCGCCCGTTCCGACCGGCCGATGAGGCGGGCGCCGCCGAGGCCGAGGGCGAGCAGCGGCAGACCGATCACGGTGACCGCGAGGCCCACGCCGAGGGCGATGCTGACGACCGCGTAGACGAAACCGGCCAGCGCGGTGAAGAGGTTGGAGAGGAGGAAGGCGATCTCCTTCCAGGTCTCCTTCCCGTAGGCGAGCCGCAGCGGCGGACGGGGGTTCTCGGCGGACCCGGGGGAGTCGGCGGAGCCGGACGACTCGGAGGACTCGACGGGATCAAGATCGGCGCTCATGGTCCCCAGACTGCCGGTCGGGGAGGGCGCGACGCCATGGGGGAGGTGGGTGAGAAGGAGGGGGGATATCCCCACCGGCGCGGGCACGCGCGAACGTACCGGCAGGTACGCGAGAAGGCACCCGCGACTGCTTACGGTCCCTTTAGCAGGGCCTAGACTCGCGTCCGTACAGAAGTGACTCATGAGACACCGAGACCGAGGGGCGGACGTGCGGGAACCGACCGTTGTCGCGGCCGACGCGGCGGACTACTTCCAGACGTACTCCGTCGTCGGGCTGCTCGCCGTCATCGGCGTGCTGTTCGTCGCCGTGGCGTTCGGCGCGGGCCGGCTGCTGCGGCCCGTCGTGCCGACGCCCGAGAAACTCCTCACCTACGAGTGCGGTGTCGACCCCGTGGGGGAGGGCTGGGCCCACACCCAGGTCCGCTACTACGTGTACGCCTTCCTCTACGTCGTCTTCGCCGTCGACTCGATCTTCCTCTTCCCCTGGGCGACGGTCTTCGCCGCGCCCGGATACGGCGCCACGACCCTGGTCGAGATGTTCGTCTTCCTCGGCTTCCTGGCCGTGGGGCTGCTCTACGCGTACAAGAAGGGCGTCCTGGCATGGACGTAACACCCCTGCCCGCTCCGAAGCTGGGGCCGCTCGCCCGCCTGGCCCCCGAGCCGATGAAGGTGGTCCTGAACTGGGGCCGCCGCTACAGCCTGTGGGTCTTCAACTTCGGGCTCGCCTGCTGCGCGATCGAGTTCATCGCCGCGTCGATGGCCCGGCACGACTTCATCCGCCTCGGCGTGATCCCCTTCGCGCCGGGCCCGCGCCAGGCCGACCTGATGATCGTCTCCGGCACGGTGACGGACAAGATGGCGCCGGCGGTGAAGCGCCTGTACGAGCAGATGCCGGAGCCGAAGTACGTCATCTCCTTCGGCGCCTGCTCGAACTGCGGCGGCCCGTACTGGGACTCGTACTCGGTCACCAAGGGCGTCGACCAGATCATCCCCGTCGACGTGTACGTACCGGGCTGCCCGCCGCGCCCGGAAGCGCTGCTCCAGGGCATCCTCAAGCTCCAGGAGAAGATCGCCCGGGAGAGCCTGGCGGAGCGGTACGCGACGACTCCGTCGGTGACGCAGCTGACGAGCCCCCTGGTCGAGCGCCCGGAGCCCACAGCGCCGGGAGGCACGGCATGACCGCCTACGACTCCCTGCCCGACGCCGTGACGGAGATCTTCGGCGAGGAGGCGACGGCGGAGCAGGCCTACGACCTGCTGACCGTCGACGTCCCGCCGGCATCCTGGCTCACGGCGCTCACCACGGCCCGTGACGAGCTGGGCTGCACGTACTTCGACTGGCTGAGCGCGGTCGACGAGCCGGGCACCGGCTTCCGCGTCTGCGCCCACGTGGTGGCGCTCGGCGAGGGCCGGCCGCGCCGGCTCCTGCTGCGCACGACCGTCCCGCACGACGCCCCCGTCCTTCCGACGGCGATCGGGGTGTACGCGGGCGCGGGCTGGCACGAGCGCGAGACGCACGAGATGTTCGGCGTGGCCTTCGAGGGCCACCCGCACCTCGTCCCCCTCCTCCTCCCCGAGAACTTCGAGGGCCATCCGCTCCGCAAGGACTTCGTCCTCGCGGCCCGGGTCGCCAAGGCGTGGCCGGGCGCGAAGGAGCCGGGCGAGGCGCACGACGGCGGCGGCCCGAAGCGCCGCCAGATGCTCCCGCCGGGCGTCCCGGACCCGAACGAATGGGGCCCCCTGAAGGGCCAGCTCCCCCCCGGCCCCGACCCGCCCGGCCCGAGCGGCGGCGGGCGACCGCCCGGTTCGCCGCGCCCGCACGACCGCGGAGGGCTCGGCGGGCCAGGAACCGAGCGCCGCTCCGGCCCGCCGTGCCCGCTCGGTTTCCGAGGGCTCGGCGAGCCAGGCGGCCGCGGAGCCGGAGGGTACGACGGAGGCCCCGGCCTCCACGGCCCGTCCGCCGCGCCGTTCCCGCTCGGCTTCCGAGGGCTCGGCGAGCCAGGCGGCCGCGGAGGCGGAGGGTACGACGGAGGCCCCGGCCTCCACGGCCCGCCCGCCGCGGCGTTCCCGCTCGGTTTCCGAGGGCTCGGCGAGCCAGGCGGCCGCGGAGGCGGAGGGTACGACGGAGGCCCCGGCCTCCACGGCCCGCCCGCCGCGGCGTTCCCGCTCGGTTTCCGAGGGCTCGGCGAGCCAGGCGGCCACGGCGGACGGCCAGGCGGCCCCGGACGTGGACGGCCCCGCGCCCCGCGCGGCGGCCGCCACCCCGCGTACCCGCAGCTCGGACGCCCCCTGGCACCACGCCCGCCCGGCCTTCGAGGACCCGACAACCCCGGAGCCCCCGGCCGAGCCCGAGCCGCTGGCCGAGCCCGAGTCCCCGGCCGAGCCCGAGTCCCCGGCGGCACCCGCCGCCACGGACGCGCCTGCCGTCGCGGCTGAGTCCGGGTCCCCTGCGGCACCCGCCGTCCCGGCCCAAGAGCCGGTCTCCCCCGCGAACGGCCCCGCCCAGGAGCCCGCCCCCGGGCAGGACGCCCCCGCCCAGGAGCCGGCCCCCGGGCAGGACGACCCGGCCCCCGGATCCGACGTCCCGGCGGACGCCGACGCCCCGGCGGACGGAGCCGAGACCGAAGTCCGGCGGCCCGCCCCCCGAGGCGGCCGTGACGGCGACGACAACCCCACCGAACCCCCCGCCGGAGGCGATCCCGCGTGAACGACGCACTCGACGTCGCCGTCCGCCTGCTCATCGTCTTCGGCGTCTTCCTCGTGCTGCCGCTGGTCGTCGGGCAGACCGAGCACAAGGTCATGGCCCACATGCAGGGCCGCCTCGGCCCCATGTACGCGGGCGGCTTCCACGGCTGGGCCCAGCTCGTCGCCGACGGCGTGAAGTTCGCGCAGAAGGAGGACGTGGTCCCGAAGGACGCGGACCGGCGGATCTTCCAGCTCGCGCCGGCCGTCGCCCTCCTCCCGTACCTGCTCGTCCTCGTCGCCATCCCCATCGGGCCCAGCGAGGGAGCCGTCGGTCAGGTCGTCGACGCGGGCATCTTCTTCGTGCTCGCCGTCATGGGCGTCGGCGTCCTCGGCTCGCTCATGGCCGGCTGGGCCTCCGCGAACAAGTTCTCGCTGCTCGGCGGCCTCCGTACCGCCGCCCAGCTCCTCGCGTACGAGCTCCCGATGCTGCTCGCCGCCGCCTCCGTGGCGATGGCCGCCGGCACCGTCTCGCTGCCCGGCATCCTGAACGCCTTCGAGTGGTGGTGGCTGCCCTGGCAGATCATCGGCGCGCTGGTGTTCTTCGTCGCCGGCCTCGCAGAGCTCCAGCGGCCCCCGTTCGACATGCCGGTCGCCGACTCGGAGATCATCTTCGGCGCGTACACCGAGTACACCGGGCTCCGCTTCGCACTGTTCCTGCTCGCCGAGTACGCGGGCATCGTCGTCCTCTGCGGTCTCACCACCGTCCTCTTCCTCGGCGGCTGGCACGGACCCTTCGGCGCCGACGGCCTCGGCTGGGTCTGGACCCTCCTCAAGACGGCCGTCCTCGCCTTCGTCGTGATCTGGCTGCGGGTCACGTATCCCCGCCTCCGCGAGGACCAGCTGCAGAAGCTCGCCTGGACGACCCTCGTCCCGCTCGCGCTCGCGCAGATCGCACTCACCGGCATCGTGAAGGTGGCGATCCAGTAACCATGCCTCCCATCCCCGGTTCCGGCCTGGCCAAGGGCCTCGCCGTCACCCTCCGCACGATGACGAAGAAGACCGTCACCGCGCAGTACCCGGACGTGCAGCCCGAGCTGCCGCCCCGCACCCGCGGGGTCATCGGCCTGTTCGAGGAGAACTGCACGGTCTGCATGCTCTGCGCCCGTGAGTGCCCCGACTGGTGCATCTACATCGACTCCCACAAGGAGACCGTGCCGGCCGCCGCCCCCGGCGGCCGCGAGCGCAGCCGGAACGTCCTCGACCGCTTCGCCATCGACTTCTCGCTCTGCATGTACTGCGGGATCTGCATCGAGGTCTGCCCCTTCGACGCGCTGTTCTGGTCGCCCGAGTTCGAGTACGCGGAGACCGACATCCACGAGCTCACCCACGAGCGCGACAAGCTCCGCGAGTGGATGTGGACGGTCCCCGAGCCGCCCGCGCTCGACCCGCACGCGGAGGAGCCGAAGGAGATCGCCGCGGCCCGCAAGGCGGCGGACAAGGCCGCCGCCCAGGCCGCCGCCGAGGCCGAGGCCGCCGCCCAGGCCGCCGCCGAAGCCCAGGGCGAGGCACAGGGCGACGCCCAGGAGGACCAGCAGTGACCCTCGCAGCACAGAGCGCCGGCTTCCTCTCGCCCACCGGCGTCGAGATCGCCTTCGTCCTCGTCGGCCTCGTCACCCTCGGCGCCGCCCTCGTCACCGTCACCACCCGCCAGCTGGTGCACGCCGCCCTCTGGCTGGTCGTGGCGCTCGGCGGGCTCGCCGTCGAGTACCTCCTCCTGACCGCCGAGTTCATCGCCTGGGTCCAGGTCCTGATCTACGTCGGTTCCGTCGTCGTCCTCCTCCTCTTCGGCCTCATGCTCACCAAGGCCCCCATCGGCCGCTCCCCGGACGCCGACTCCGGCAACCGGCCGGTCGCCCTCGCCGTCGCGCTGGCCGCCGCGGCCGCCCTCGTCTGGGTCGTCGTCGACGCCTTCCGCACGACCTGGATCGACCTGGACGGACCCGCCCGGGGCTCCACCGCCGTCACCGGCGAGATCCTCTTCCAGCACTGGGTGCTGCCCTTCGAGGCGTTGTCGGTGCTGCTCCTCGCCGCCCTGGTCGGCGCGATCGTCCTCTCCCGGAAGAAGAAGGAGGACGAGAGCTGATGCACCTCGCCTACCCGGCCGTCCTCGCCGTCCTCCTCTTCGCCGTCGGCCTGTACGGCGTCCTCGCCCGCCGCAACGCGATCCTGGTCCTGATGTCCGTCGAGCTGATGCTCAACGCCGTCAACCTCAACCTCGTCGCGTTCGACGTGTGGCTCCGTGACACCCTCCACGCCGGCCAGGCCCTCACCCTCTTCACCATCGCCGTCGCCGCCGCGGAGATCGGCATCGGCCTCGCCATCGTCCTGATGGTCCACCGCAACCGCGGCACCGCGGACGTCGACCGTCTCCGCGACACCAAGGAACAGCCGTCCGCCGAGGAGAAGGCCGAGGCCGCCGCGTGACCACGACCACCCTCGCCGTCCTCGTCCCCCTCCTGCCCTTCCTCGGCTCCGCCGCCGGCCTCCTGCTCGGCCGTACCGCGCCCGGCTTCGTCCGCCCGCTGGCCGTGCTGCCGACGCTCGCCGCCGCGGTCCTCGCCGTGCTCGTCGCCGCCCGCCAGGGCGGAGGGAAGGCGATCGACGCGTCCACGCAGCTCACCCCGACCGGCTCGGTCCCCATCGACCTCAGCCTCCACATCGACGGCTTCGCGGCGCTCGCGGCCGTCCTCGTCGGCGTCGTCGCGACCTGCGTGCAGATCTACTCGACCGGCTACCTCCGCGAGGACCCGCGCTACCCCTCGTACGCCGCGCTCGTCTCCCTCTTCACTTCCGCGATGCTGGTCGTCGTCTACTCCGGCGACCTGATGGTGCTGCTGGTCGGCTGGGAGGTCATGGGCATCTGCTCGTACTTCCTCGTCGGCCACTACTGGGAGACCCCCGAGGCGCGGTCCGCCTCCCTGAAGGCCTTCCTCGTCACCAAGCTCGGTGACGTCCCCTTCCTCATCGGTCTCTTCGCGCTCGCCACCGACGCGGGCACCTTCCAGATCACGGGCGTCCTCGGCGCCGTCGCGCACGGCGGCCTCGACCACCCCACCCTGATCGCACTGCTGCTGCTCGCCGGTGTCGCCGGCAAGTCCGCGCAGTTCCCGCTCCACACCTGGCTCCCCGACGCCATGGCCGGCCCCACCCCCGTCTCCGCGCTCATCCACGCGGCGACGATGGTCGCCGCCGGCATCTACTTCCTGGCCCGTCTCCTCCCCGTCTTCGCCGCCTCAGCCGCCGCGATGACCGTGCTCGCCGTGATGGCCGCCGTCACGATGGTCGGCTCGGCGCTCGCCGCGCTCGCCCAGGACGACATCAAGCGGGTCCTCGCCTACTCGACGATCGGCCAGCTCGGCTACATGGCCGGTGCCCTCGCCGTCGGCGACCGCGGGGCCGCCGTCTTCCACCTCGTCTCGCACGGCGCGTTCAAGGCGCTGCTGTTCCTCGCCGCCGGCGTGGTCATCCACGCCGCCGGCACGAACTCGCTGACCGCCATGTCCCGCATGAGCGGCCTCGCCCGGCGCATCCCCGACGCGTACTGGACGATGACCGTCGCCCTCCTCGCGCTCGCCGCGATCCCGCCCTTCGCCGGCTTCTTCTCCAAGGAGGCCGTTCTCGTGGCCGCCGAGCACACCGCGCTCGGCGAGCGGGACGTCGCCCCCGCCGGGGCCGGCTGGATCGTCCTCGTCGCCGGACTCCTCACCGCCCTGCTGACCGCCGCGTACGCGCTCCGCCTCTGGCTGCGGACCTTCCGCGGCCGCGGCGCCGAAGCCCCCGACCTCCCCCAAGCTCTCGACTCCGTTCGAGCAGGGGGGACCCCCATCCGTCAGCCGATCGCCATGACGAGCGTCCTGTGGGTCCTCGCGATCCCCTCCCTCGGTTTCGGTCTGACCGTCACCTACCTGGACGACTGGTTCGACGGGCACCCCCTCACCCCGACCCTGACCACGGCCGTCCTCGGCACGGGCCTCGCCGCCGCCGGAGCCGCCGTCACCTACGCGGTCTGGCGCACCCTCGCCGCCCGCACCCCGGTCACGGTCCCCGTCCCGCACGTCGCCCACCCGGACGCCGAGGCGGGTCAGGTCGAGGCCGAGGCACTGCACCTGCCGCACCCCGCCGAGGACCCGGCCGACCCCGGCCGCGCCCTGCTCGGACCGCTGCACGGACCCGCCGCCGACGGTTTCCACCTGGACGCCGTCTACCGGACCGCCTTCGTCCGCCCCGTGCTCGCCGCCGCCTCCCTGGTCCGCTTCCTGGACCGCGAGGTCGTCGACACCTACGTCCGCGCCGCGGGAGACAGCGCCAAGGGCCTCGGCTGGCTCGTCCGCCGCGCCCAGACCGGCAACGTGCAGACCTACCTGAGCGCCCTGCTCGCCGGCTCCGTCGTCCTGGCGATCGTCGCCGTCGCCCTCGCCAACGCCGCCGCCGGAGCGTGAGCCGTGATCGATATCAGCGAATCCGTGATGCAGTTCCTTCTGGCGTTGATCGTCGCCGGCCCGCTCCTCGGCGCCGCCGCCGCTCTCCTCCCCGCCCCGCCCGGGCTGAAGGGGAAGTCACCCGACCAGGCAGTGCTCCGCCACGGCGTCACCGTCACCGGCGTCATCCTGCTGGCTGCGATCGTCCTCGCGCTCGGCTTCGACCACGACCACCCGTCGAAGATGCAGGCCACGACGGACATCAGCTGGATCAGGGCACTCGACGTGCGCATCCACCTCGGTGTCGACGGCATCTCCCTCCCCCTCCTGGTCCTGACCGCGCTGCTGACCTTCCTCTGCGCGCTGTACAGCTACTTCAAGCTGCCCGCGGGCGGGTCCCCGAAGGCCTTCGTCGCGCTCCTCCTCGTCCTGGAGTCCGGCACCCTCGCCACCTTCGCCGTCCTCGACCTCGTGCTGTTCTTCCTGGCCTTCGAGACGGTCCTCATCCCGATGTACTTCCTCATCGCCCGCTGGGGCGGCGAGGGCAGGCGCGCCGCCGCCTGGAAGTTCATCCTCTACACGCTGCTCGGCTCCGTCGTCATGCTGCTCGGCCTGCTCCTCATCGGCGTGAAGGCGGGCACGTTCGACATGGTGGCACTCGCCACTGACAACGGCCGCGGACTGACCACGTCGGTGCAGGTCATCGCCGTTCTCGCGATCGGTCTCGGGCTCGCCGTGAAGACCCCGATGTGGCCGCTCCACAGCTGGCTCCCGGACGCCCACACCGCCGCCCCGACCGTCGGCTCCGTCCTCCTCGCCGGCGTCCTCCTGAAGATGGGCACGTACGGGTTCGTGCGGATCGTCCTGCCGATCGCCCCCGACGGCATGCGGACCTTCGCCCCGTACCTCGCGGCCTTCGCCGTCGCCGGGATCATCTACGGATCGCTGGCCTGCCTCGCCCTCGTGAGGCCCGGCAACAAGGGCGACCTCAAGCGCCTCATCGCGTACTCCTCCGTCGGCCACATGGGCTTCGTGCTCCTCGGGATCGCCACCATGACCCCCACCGGGGTCAACGGCGCCCTCTTCGCCAACATCGCCCACGGCCTCGTCACCGGCCTGCTGTTCTTCCTGGTCGGCGCCGTCAAGGACCGGTACGGCACCGCCGACCTCGACACCCTCGCAGGAGCCACCGGCGCCGCCCTCTACGGCCGCGCCCCCCGCCTCGGCGCCCTCCTCGCCTTCGCCGCCGTCGCCTCCCTCGGCCTGCCCGGCCTCGCCGGCTTCTGGGGCGAGATGCTCGCCCTGTTCGGCGCCTTCGACCCGGCCGAGGGCCTCAGCCGCCCCGCCTTCCTCACCTTCATGGCGATCGGCGCCTTCGGCACCCTCCTCACCGCCGCCTACCTCCTCCTCGTCGTCCGCCGCGTCTGCATGGGTGGCCCGCGACCCGCGGGGGAGACGGCGATCGCCGACGTCCAGGGGTACGAGTTCGCCGCCTGGACCCCGCTCGTCGCCCTCACCGTCCTCGCCGGACTCTGGCCCGCCGTCCTCCTCGGCCTCACCGACCCGGCCGTCCAGCAGCTCCTCGCGGGAGGACCCCGATGACGTCCCTCGTCCAGTCCGTCGACTGGCTCACGATCGCGCCGCCCACCCTCACGGCCCTGGTCGCCCTCGTCGTCCTCGTCGCGGACCTCTTCGTGCCGCCGGAGCGCAAACAGCTCCTCGGCTGGACGGCGGTCGGCGGCCTCACCGCCGCGCTCGCCCTCCTCCTGCCGCTGCGGGCCGGCGACCGCTCCACCTTCTGCCTGACCGCCAAGGCCCAGGCCGCGGGCCACGCGGACGCGTGCAGCTACACCGCCGACCACTTCACCCTCGTCATCCAGCTGCTCGTCCTCGCCGGCGCGCTGGTCACCGCGCTCCTCTCCCTGGACGAGACCCGGGAGAGGCTCCCGGCCGGCGAGTACTGGTTCCTGCTGCTGTCCTCGGCCGCCGGCGCCGCCCTGCTGCCCGCCTCCCGCGACCTCGCCACCCTCGTCGTCGCCCTCGAAGTGGCCTCGCTGCCCGCCTTCGCGCTCGTCGGCCTCAAGCGCGGCGACCGCATGTCCGGCGAGGCCGCCCTCAAGTTCTTCCTCTCCTCCGTCACCGCGACCGCCGTCACCCTGCTCGGCGTCAGCTTCGTGTACGCGGCCACCGGCACCCTCCACCTCACGGAGATCGCCCAGCGCCTCGACGACGTCCCCGGGCAGCTCCAGACGCTCGCCGAGGCCGGAGTCGCCCTCACCCTCGTCGGCTTCGCCTTCAAGACGGCCGCCGTCCCCTTCCACTTCTGGGTGCCCGACACCTACGTCGGCGCCCCGCTGCCCGTCGCCGCCTACCTCTCCGTCGTCGGCAAGGCCGTCGGCTTCACCGGCCTCATCCTGGTGACCGTCGTCGCCTTCCCCTCGTACGCGGACGTGTGGGGCCCGGCGCTCGCCGTCCTCGCCGCGCTCACCATGACCGCCGGGAACGTCGCGGCGCTCCGCCAGGTGTCCACGCGCGCGTGGAGCGCGGTACGGCTGCTCGCCTGGTCCTCCGTCGCCCAGGCCGGCTACCTCCTGGTGCCGATCGCGGCCGCCGCGTACTCCGGCGACGACCAGATCGGCGCCACCGTCGCGTACGCCCTGATGTACGCCGTGGTGAACCTCGGCGCCTTCGCGGTCGTCGCGCTCGTCGCCCGCACCCACCCCGAGAACCGGATCGCGGACTACCGGGGCCTGTACGCGGCCAGCCCCGCGGCGGCCCTCACGCTCGGGTTCTTCCTCCTGAATCTGGCCGGTTTGCCCCCGGGTATCATCGGCCTCTTCGCCAAGGTGACCGTCTTCTCGGCGGCCGTCGACGCGGGCCTCGGGTGGCTGGCCGTGATCATGGGCGTCAACGTCGTGATCGCGCTGTACTACTACCTGCGCTGGACGGCCCTGCTCTTCCGCACGCCGGAGGGCGCACCCGCCCCGCACAAGGCCCCCGCGCCGGTCACCCTGGCGATCGTGCTGACCGCCGCCGCCGGGGTCGTGCTGTCGGTCTACCCGCAGTTCGCCCTCCGCTTCGCGGCGACGGCGCTGTTCTGACCCCCCCACAAGAGAAGAACCGAGGAGCAACACCCCGTGCTGAACGGATTCAAGGACTTCATACTTCGCGGGAACGTCGTCTCGATGGCCATCGGTCTGGCCGTCGGCTCCGCGTTCACGGCCGTCGTCACCGGCTTCAGCAAGGCGTTCATCACCCCGCTCATCGGTCTGGCGACCGGCTCGGTCGGCGACTTCAGCGAGGCCAGCTTCTCGATCCAGGGCACGGTCTTCCCGTACGGCCTGGCCATCGCCGCCGTCATAGCGTTCGTCATCACGGCCGCCGTCCTCTACTTCCTCATCGTCGTCCCGATGACGAAGATCCAGGCGAAGTTCGCCAAGGAGGAGGCCGCCGACCCGAAGGCCGAGAAGCGCGACTGCCCCCGCTGCTTCACCGAGATCCCGGCCATCGCCTCCCGCTGCGCCCACTGCACCAGCGAGGTCGAGCCCACCGCCCTCTTCCTGGAGAAGATCCCGGCCGCTCGCTGATCACCCGTACGGCCCACACGGCACCCCCCCGCGCGCCGGGGAACCCGAACCTCCCGCCTGGCGTTGACCAGTACGGGAGGGTCCACTGGACGAGTGGACCACCAGGAACACCGCGAGGAAAAGGGTTCCCCTGCCGCACCACTTGGAGGGCGTACCGTGCACCGCCGGCACAACGGGCTGAGGACCGCGGTCCTCCTCGGAGGGCTCTCGGCCCTCATCATCGTCATCGGCAGCTTCTTCGGGCGTACGGGGCTGATCGTCGCGCTGCTCGTGGCGCTCGGCACCAACGCGTACGCGTACTGGAACAGCGACAAGCTGGCGCTGCGGGCCATGCGCGCCCGGCCGGTGAGCGAGTTCGAGGCACCCGCGCTCTACCGGATGGTGCGCGAGCTCTCCACGCAGGCGCGTCAGCCCATGCCCCGGCTCTACATCTCACCGACGCAGGCTCCCAACGCCTTCGCGACCGGCCGCAACCCGCGCAACGCCGCCGTCTGCTGCACCGAGGGCATCCTGGCGATCCTCGACGAGCGCGAGCTGCGCGGGGTCATCGGCCACGAGCTGAGCCACGTCTACAACCGGGACATCCTCATCTCCTCGGTCGCCGGAGCGCTCGCCTCCGTGATCATGTTCCTGGTCAACTTCGCCTGGCTGATCCCGGTCGGCCGCTCCAACGACGACGACGGCCCCGGCATCCTCGGCTACCTGCTGATCCTCATCCTCGGCCCGATCGCCGCCTCGATCATCCAGCTCGCCATCTCCCGGTCCCGGGAGTACGAGGCCGACGCCTCCGGAGCCCAGCTCACCGGGGATCCGCTGGCCCTCGCCAGCGCCCTGCGGAAGCTGGAGGCCGGGACCAAGCAGCTGCCGCTGCCGCCCGAGCCGAGGATCGAGACCGCGAGCCACATGATGATCGCGAACCCGTTCCGGCCCGGACAGGGCCTCTCCAAGATGTTCTCCACCCATCCGCCGATGGCCGAGCGGATCGCCCGGCTCGAACAGATGGCAGGTCGACGCCCGTGAAGACGATCCTCAACATCATCTGGCTGGTTCTGTGCGGGTTCTGGATGTTCCTGGGCTACATGCTCGCAGGCGTCCTGCTCTGCATCACGATCATCGGCATCCCCTTCGGACTCGCCGCGTTCCGCATCGGCGTCTACGCGCTCTGGCCCTTCGGCCACACGGTCGTCGACCGGCGCGACGCGGGAGCCCCGTCCTGCGTCGGCAACGTGCTGTGGCTGATCCTGGCGGGCTGGTGGCTCGCGCTGGGCCACATCACCACGGGGATCGCCCTCTGCATCACGATCATCGGCATCCCACTGGGCATCGCGAACTTCAAGTTGATCCCGGTGTCGCTGCTGCCCCTGGGCAAGGAGATCGTCCCGACGGACCAGGCGTACGGCTACGGCGCCGCACGCTGACACGACCCCGCGTGCGGGCTCACGACGGGGGCTACGGGACGGCTCGGCCTCGGCTTATGGACCAGGCCACCACGCCCGCCGCCAGGACCCCCGACCCTGCCAGGACCGCGCCCGCGGGGAGGGCGAAGGCGAGGGCGGCGCAGCCGGCGAGGCCGAGCGCGGCCAGGGGCCGGTGGCGGCCGCCCAGCGTCCAGGCGGAGGCGTTCGCGATCCCGTAGTAGACGAGGACGCCGAACGACGAGAAGCCGATCGCACCCCGCACGTCCACCGTCGCCGCCACCACGGCCACCACCGCGCCCACCGCGAGCTCCGCCCGGTGCGGCACCCGGAAGCGGGGGTGGACGGCCGCGAGGGCCGTCGGCAGGTACGCGTCCCGGGCCATCGCCAACGTCGTACGGGACACCCCGAGGATCAGCGAGAGCAGCGAGCCCAGGGCCGCGACGGCCGCGCCGGCCGTGACCAGCGGCACGAGCCAGGCGGCGTCCGCCGCGCGCGCCGCGTCGGCGAGCGGCGCGGGGGAGGCGGCGAGGGCCGTGGGGCCGAGGACGGTGAGCACGCTGACCGTGACGAGGCCGTAGACGGCGAGCGCGAGGCCGAGCGCGAGCGGCACCGCCCGGGGGATCGTGCGGGCCGGATCGCGGACCTCCTCGCCGAGCGTGGCGATCCGCGCGTACCCCGCGAATGCGAAGAAGAGCAAACCCGCGGCCTGGAGCACCCCGTCCGTCGTGAACTCCCCGCCGAGGGCGGCCGGCCCCTTCCCGCCGGCCCCGAAGGACACCGTCACGACACAGGCGAGCACCGCGAGGACGAGCGCCACGATCACCCGGGTGAGCAGGGCGGACTTCTGAAGCCCCAGGTAGTCGAGGGCCGTCAGGGCGACCACGGCGGCGACCGCCACCGCGTGCGCGTGCCCGGGCCACAGGTATGCCCCGACCGTCAGCGCCATCGCCGCGCAGGAGGCCGTCTTGCCGGCGACGAAGGCCCAGCCAGCCAGGTAGCCCCAGAAGGATCCGAGGCGTTCGCGACCGTACACGTAGGTGCCGCCGGACGCGGGGTGGCGGGCGGCGAGCCGCGCCGAGGACATGGCGTTGCAGTAGGCGACGACGGCGGCGGCCCCGAGCGCCCAGAGCAGTCCCGCGCCGGATCCGGCCGCTTCCGCAGCGGGCCCGAGGGCGACGAAGATCCCGGCGCCGACCATCGATGCGAGCCCGATCACGACCGCGTCGAAGAGGCCCAGGGAGCGACGCAGTTCCGGTGTCATGCTCCGCACATTAGACGCTGAGGCCGGTCTCCCTGAGCGTGATGTTCAGGCGTCCCGCCAGGCCGAGCGCGGGCTCGGCCGTGCCCGGGAACACCTTGGGAACGCCGTGGTGGACCCACCGCGAAGCCCCACCGAAGACGAAGAGGTCCCCGGAGGCCAGATCGACGTCCTGGTACGGCCGGCCGCGGTTCTCCTCGTTCCCGAAGCGGAACACGCACCGGTCCCCGAGGCTCAGCGACACCACCGGCGCCCCGGATCGCTCCTCCCGGTCCTGGTGCATGCCCATCCGCGCCCCGGGCGCGTAGAAGTTCACGAGCGCCGTGTCGGGTGTGAAGCCCCCGTGGTCCCCGTACGCCTCGACGAGCGCCGCGCGGCCCAGCGCGACCAGCCGACCGGGCAGGGGGACCCCGACGGAGTCGAGGTAGCGGTATGGCACCCACTGCCGGCCCAGGCACAGCGACCGCACGGACATCACGCCGCCGCCGGGGAGCACCGTCTGCCGGTACGGGACGGGCCCGCGCCCCCACGCGCGGCAGGCGTCCACGAGCTCGCGCTGCCGCGCGAACGGGAGCCACGCGGGCACGTGCACCGCCCCGGGCGCCACCGTGACCCGCTCGCGGGGGAAGAGCCCCTCGCTCACACGAGGGCCCCTTCGAGGCCGAGGAGCCGTTCCTTGCGGTCGAGCCCGGCGGCGTACCCGCGCAGGTTCCCGTCGGCTCCGATCACCCGGTGGCAGGGCCGCACCACGAGCAGCGGATTGCGCCCGATCGCGGTGCCCACGGCCCGTACCCCGGCACCGGCCGAGCCGACCCGGCGGGCGATCTCCCCGTACGAGACGGTCGTCCCGTACGGGATCTCCTCCAGGGCCCGCCAGACGCGCCGCTGGAACGCGGTCCCGGCGTCACCGTCGAGCGGCAGGTCGAACCGGTCGCGCCGCCCGTCGAAGTACTCGCCCAGCTGCCGGGCGGCCTCCGTGAAGGCCTCGGGTGCGAGCGTCCAGCCGGCCTCGACCTCGACGGCGCCCTTCTGCCCCGGCAGGGACAGTGAGCGCAGCGCGGCCCGGCCCCCTTCGGCGAGCTGCCCGACGAGCAGCATCTCGCCCAGGGGGCCGTCGACGTACGCGTACACGGTCATGACTGGTTCCTCTCCCCGCACGGGTCTTCCTGGGACCCAGTGTGCGGGGACCGCCGAGCGCGGGGCTGGCGGTATTCGGACGCGACCGTCAGCGGTAGTTCACGAACTGGATCGCGAAGTCGAAGTCCTTGCCCTTGAGCAGCGCCTGCACGGCCTGCAGGTCGTCACGGCTCTTCGAGCTGACGCGCAGCTCGTCGCCCTGGACCTGCGCCTTGACGCCCTTGGGGCCCTCGTCACGGATGGCCTTCGCGACCTTCTTGGCGTTCTCCTGGGAGATGCCCTCCTCGACCGAGGCGAAGAGCTTGTACTCCTTGCCGGACAGCTGCGGCTCGCCCTCGACCTTCAGGCACTTGAGCGAGATCCCGCGCTTGACCAGCTTGGTCTGGAAGATGTCGAGGATCGCCTTGACGCGCTCGTCGCCGCTCGCCTGCATGAGGATCTTCTCGCCCGACCACTCGATCTTGGCGTTGGTTCCCTTGAAGTCGTAGCGCTGGGAGATCTCCTTCACGGCCTGGTTGAGGGCGTTGTCGACCTCCTGCCGCTCGACCTTGGACACGATGTCGAAACTGGAGTCGGCCATGACTCGTGGCTCCTTGCTCGGATGCTGTGGGGTACCCCCAAAGCCTAGGGGGTGAGCCACGGCCCCAACCGCTGATCAGCCGTCGATCGGCCGCCGATCAATCCGGTGGCGAACCACCCCCGGGGATCAGGTATTGTTTACGTCGTTGCCGGGGAACACCGCAGAACAGCGGGGAACCAAGGCAGCGAACCCATGGCGATGTGCCCGAGTGGCCAATGGGAGCGGACTGTAAATCCGTCGGCTTAGCCTACCCAGGTTCGAATCCTGGCGTCGCCACGTGAAGAAGGTCCCCGGTGCTTGCACCGGGGACCTTCACTCGTTTTCCGGGGTGCCGGCGTCAGTTGCCGGCCACGTCCTTCACCGCCACCGTGAGCGGGACCGAGCCCGCGATCAGTTCCAGGGTGAGCCCGGCGGTCGCCGGGGTCTCCAGGAGCTCGGCGAGGACCGCGGCCACGTCGTCCCGGGGGACCGACCCCCGGCCCGTGCGGGCCTCCAGGCGGACCATGCCCGTGCCCGCGTCGTTCGTCAGGGAGCCGGGCCGCAGGATCGTCCAGTCCAGGGCCGTGCGCGAGCGGACCTCGTCGTCGGCCGCGCCCTTCGCGCGCAGGTAGGCGTCGAAGATCCCGTCGCCCGGGTGGTTCGCGTCCGCGCCCATCGAGGAGACGACGAGGTAGCGGCGCACGCCCGCGCGTTCCGCCGCGTCGGCGAACAGGACCGCCGCCGCCCGGTCCACCGTGTCCTTGCGGTCGGCTCCGCTGCCGGGGCCCGCCCCCGCCGCGAAGACGGCCGCGTCCGCGCCCTGCAGCACCGCGGCGACCATCTCGACCGACGCCGACTCCAGGTCCAGTACGACGGGCTCGGCGCCCGCCTCCCGCAGGTCGGCGCCCTGTTCCGGCCGGCGGATGATCCCCACCGGTTCGTGCCCGCGCGCCGAGAGCAGCCTCTCCAGGCGCAGGGCGATCTGTCCGTGTCCTCCAGCGATGACGATGCGCATACTCACGACCGTACGACGGGTCCGGCCGGAGGGCTTCCCGGCTCGGGCGGCCGTTCCGGGCGCGCCTGACGCGGCAGGTCCAGGGCCGCAGCCGAGTCGCAGTACTCCCGCACCGCGCTCGTGCGCGCCACCACCCGCCCCCGGTGCACCACGATCCGGCTGTACGCCAGGGACAGCACCCCCGCCAGGCGCTCGCCGCGCACCGCGAGCAGCTCCGCCGGGAAGCCGGCCTCCACCCGCACCTCCGGGAGGCCCATCACCGCCCGCGCCTCCGCGCTCACCGCCCCGTACGCCTCCTGGGGCGGCAGCCCGCCGAGCGAGGCCAGCAGGTAGGCCGCCTCCAGCGGATCCCCGCGTCCCACCGGGTTGGCCACGTCCCGCAGCGCCCCGCTGCCCGCCGCGACCCGCACCCCGGCCGCCCGCAGCAGCCGCACCGGCGCCGCCCCGCGCTGTTCCGTCGCTCCGCAGCCGCCCTGCGGCAGGCACACCACCGTCACTCCGGCCGCCGCCAGCCGGTCCGCCGCCCGCCGCGCCGCGTCGGCGGGGAGCCGGGCGAGCCCGGCGCAGGGCCCGATCGTCACCCCGGGCCGCAGCCCGCCGGCCATCGCCGCGAGCCGGGCGAGCCGGGCCGGGTCGTCGCCGTCGGTGTGCAGGTCGACCGGGACGCCGTGCTCGGCCGCGACGTCGAGCACCGCCTCCACGTACCCCGCCGGGTCCGGGTCGAGGTCCGGGCAGCCGCCGGCCACGCCGGCGCCCATCTTCACGGCGTCCCGCAGCATCGCGAGCCCGTCCGCGCCCGCGACGCCCGTGAGCAGCCGGGGCACCGCCACGGCCGTCAGGTCGGCGAGGCCGCGCAGCGAGCGCCGGGCCTGGAGCACCGCTTCGAGCGGGCCGAGTCCGTGGACGTCGCCGATGCGCACGTGCGCGCGGAGCGCCGTCGCGCCGTGGCCGAGCTGGAGCAGCGCCGCCTCGGTGGCCCGCCGCTGCACCTCGTCGGGGGCGTACGAGACGGGGCCGGGGGTGTCGGCGGAGAGCGCGGTGTCGCCGTGGGCGTGGGGTTCGGCGGCGGCGGGCAGCAGCAGGTAGCCGGTGAGGTCGACCCGCGCGCCCACGGCGGCGAGGCTGCCGGCGGTGCCGACGGCCTCGATCCGGCCGCCGGCGAGCCGCACGTCGACGGTCCGGCCGTCGGTGAGGCGTGCGTGGGACAGCAGGAGCGAGGTCGAGTCGGCGGTGGTGGCGGCCCCGTCCTCGGGGGGCTGGGGCTGCTTGCTGTCGGCTGACATCGGGCTCCTCAAGGCTCCTCAAGATCAAGATCACGCAGCGTGGGGCCGAGCCTAGGGGCGCTCGGAGCGACCTTCGAGGAGGAGCGCAATAGTCGTACCGATGAGGCCACGAGTGGCGTACGGGACGCCTGGTGAGGGCCGTCGCGAGCCCGCGGGGAAACGGATTTGGGTGATGGGCCGGAGACCGTGTAATGTCTTCCTCGCTCGCCCCAATAGCTCAGTCGGTAGAGCGTCTCCATGGTAAGGAGAAGGTCTACGGTTCGATTCCGTATTGGGGCTCTGGTGAGAAGGATCCCGTCTTCGGACGGGTTCCGGATCATCAAAGCGGTGTAGCTCAGTCGGTAGAGCAAGCGGCTCATAATCGCTGTGTCACCGGTTCAAGTCCGGTCACCGCTACAGACAGTAGCCGATTGTGGGGTCGGTCCTTCGATCGGCTACTCTTCTATGCGTTCATCCGTCCATCCGTCCGTCAAGGAGCACTCACGTGGCTGCCACCGACGTCCGCCCGAAGATCACGCTGGCCTGCGTGGAGTGCAAGGAGCGGAACTACATCACCAAGAAGAACCGGCGTAACAACCCGGACCGACTTGAGATGAAGAAGCACTGCCCTCGCTGCAACTCGCACACGGCGCACCGCGAGACGCGCTAATCAGGCTCGTACACGAGGCCGTCCCCACTCGGGGGCGGCCTCGTGTCGTTTCCCGGCACCGTCCGCAACAACGGCAACAAATCCAGCAGGAGGTATCGAGTCCATGGCGCTCGACCAGTCCTTCGTGGGCCGGACCTATCCGCCCACCGCGCCCTACGAGGTCGGCCGCGAGAAGATCCGCGAGTTCGCCGAGGCGATCGGTGACGCCAATCCCGCGTACACCGACACCGAGGCGGCCAAGGCGCTCGGGCATTCCGATGTGATCGCCCCGCCCACTTTCGTGTTCGCCATCACGTTCAAGGCGGCCGGCGCCGTCATCGAGGACCCCCAGCTGGGCCTCGACTACAGCCGCGTCGTCCACGGCGACCAGAAGTTCGCCTACACCCGGCCCGTACGCGCCGGGGACCGGCTCGCGGTCACCTCCACCATCGAGGCGATCAAGTCCATGGCGGGCAACGACATCGTGGACATCCGCGGCGAGGTCCACGACGCCTCCGGCGAGCACGTCGTCACCGCCTGGACCAAGCTCGTCTCCCGCGCACCCGAGGGGGCCTGACCATGACCGCGAAGATCGCCTACGACGAGGTCGAGGTCGGCACCGAGCTGCCCGCGCAGACCTTCCCCGTGACCCGCGCCACGCTCGTGCAGTACGCCGGCGCCTCCGGGGACTTCAACCCGATCCACTGGAACGAGAAGTTCGCGGTCGAGGTCGGCCTCCCGGACGTCATCGCCCACGGCATGTTCACCATGGCCGAGGCGATCCGCGTCGTCACCGACTGGGCCGGCGACCCCGCAGCCGTCGTCGAGTACGGCGTCCGCTTCACCAAGCCGGTCGTGGTCCCCAACGACGGGACCGGTGCGCTGATCGAGGTCTCCGCCAAGGTCGCCGCCAAGCTGGAGGACCAGCGGGTGCGGGTCGACATCACGGCGACGAGCGCCGGGCAGAAGGTCCTGGGCATGTCCCGGGCCGTGGTCCGCCTCGCCTGACCGCACGAGTCGCCGTACGTACGTCACGGGCCCGTCGCGGAAGCGGCGGGCCCGTACCCTTGAGCCCGTGCAGCAGATCGCAGACGCCCCCCTCGCGCCCCTGACCACCTTCCGGCTCGGCGGCCCCGCCGGCCGGCTCGTCACCGCCACCACCGACGACGAGGTGGTCGCGGCGGTCCGTGAGGCCGACGCCGCCGGGACCCCGCTGCTGATCATCGGCGGCGGTTCCAACCTGGTCATCGGGGACAAGGGCTTCGACGGCACGGCACTGCGCATCGCCACCACCGGCTTCGTCCTGGACGGCACCCGCCTGGAGCTCGCCGCCGGCGAGGTCTGGACGGACGCCGTGGCACGGTCCGTCGAGGCCGGACTCGCCGGGATCGAGTGCCTGGCCGGCATCCCCGGCTCGGCCGGCGCGACCCCGATCCAGAACGTCGGCGCCTACGGGCAGGACGTCTCCGCCACCGTCACCGAGGTCGTCGCCTACGACCGGCGCACCGAGGAGACCGTCACCCTCACGAACGCCGAGTGCGCCTTCTCGTACCGGCACAGCCTCTTCAAGGACCGGCCCGACCGGTACGTGGTGCTGCGGGTCCGATTCGAGCTGGAGGACGCGGACGGGATGTCCGCGCCGGTCAAGTACGCCGAGACCGCCCGCGCCCTCGGCGTGGAGGCGGGGGACCGGGTGCCCCTCGCGGCCGCCCACGAGACCGTGCTGCGGCTGCGGGCCGGCAAGGGCATGGTCCTGGACCCGGCGGACCACGACACCTGGTCCGCCGGCTCCTTCTTCACCAACCCGATCCTCACGGCCGGGGAGTACGAGGCCTTCCTCGCGCGCGTGGTGGAGCGGCTCGGCCCGGACGTCGCCCCGCCGGCCTTCCCCGCGGGCGAGGACGGCGCCGTGAAGACCTCGGCGGCCTGGCTGATCGACAGGGCCGGATTCACCAAGGGATACGGCTCCGGGCCCGCCCGGATCTCCACCAAGCACACGCTCGCCCTCACCAACCGCGGCGAGGCGACCACCGAGGACCTCCTCGCCCTCGCCCGCGAGGTCGTCGCCGGCGTACGGGACGCCTTCGGGATCACCCTGGTCAACGAGCCCGTCACCGTGGGCGTCACGCTCTAGTAGGCGACGCCCACGCCCTGCCTGACCGTCGCGGGGTCGTCGATCATCGCCAGCATCGCGTGCGCCACGTCCGCGCGGGCCAGGGAGCGGCCCCGGGGCGGGGTGCCGCCGACGACCCTGCGGTACTGCCCGGTGCCCCGCCTGTCCGTCAGCTTGGGCGGGCGCACGGAGGTCCAGTCGGTGCTGCTCGCGGCGAGGTCGGACTCCATGACCCGCAGGTCGGCGTAGACGTCCTTCAGGACGGAGTTGACGAGCGAGAGCACCGCCCGGTCGACGAGGGCCTGACCCTCCGGGACCGGGCCCAGCGGGGCCGCGCTGACCACCAGGAGCCGGCGGGTCCTCTCGGCGTCCATCGCGGTGACCACCGAGCGGGTCAGGCGGGCGGCCACGCCCGCGTCCGCGCGGGTCCGGGCCCCGAGGCCCGAGAGCACCGCGTCACGGCCAGCGACGGCCCCGCGCAGGGCCTCGGGGTCGGTCAGGTCGGCCCGCAGGACCGTCAGGCGTGTGCCGGTCACCGTGAGCCGCGCCGGGTCCCGCACCACGGCCGTCACCTCGTGTCCGGAGGCCAGTGCCTGCCGGACGATCTCCTGGCCGATGCCACCGGTCGCACCGAAGACTGTGAGCTTCATGTCGCACCCTCCCGGGGTGGGTAAGTATTCACTCACCCCCAGGGTGAGTGGATACTCACTCTGACGTCAAGCGTGGCTGGAGGATGCATGGAACAGAGGCCGACCCGGACCCGGATCGTCGACGCCGCCCGCGACCTCATGCGGACGGCGGGGCTCGCCCGCACCACCACCAAGGAGATCGCCAAGGCGGCGGGCTGCTCGGAGGCCGCGCTCTACAAGTACTTCAGCAGCAAGGAAGAGCTCTTCCTGACCGTCCTGAACGAGCGCCTGCCCCAGCTCGGCGGCCTCCTGGGCACGCTCGCCGCCGACCCCGGCGGCCGCACCGTCGAGGAGAACCTCGTCGAGGTCGCCCGGCAGGCCGCGCTCTTCTACGAGCAGACCTTCCCGGTGGTCGCCTCCCTCTACGCGGAACCGCAGCTCAAACGGCGCCACGAGGAGGCCATGCGCGCGTACGGCATGGGCCCCCACAAGCCCATCGAAGGCCTCGCCGCCTACCTCCGCGCCGAGCAGCGGCACGGGCGCCTCAGCGCCGACGCCGACCCGGTCGCCGCCGCGTCCCTGCTCCTCGGAGCCTGTGTCCAGCGCTCGTTCGCCTGGGAGATGAGCCCGGACCGCCGGCCGCCGGACTCCCTCGACGACTTCGCCCGCACACTCGCCCGCACCCTTCTCCGGGGCATCAGCTGATCCAGTCGTCGATCCCCGCCAGCAGCTTCGCCCGCACGTCCTCGGGCGCCGCCGAACCCCGCACCGACTGACGGGCCAGCTCGGCCAGCTCCGCGTCCGTGAACCCGTGGTGCCGGCGGGCGATCTCGTACTGCGCGGCCAGCCGCGACCCGAACAGCAGCGGGTCGTCCGCGCCGAGCGCCATCGGCACCCCGGCCTCGAAGAGCGTCCGCAGCGGCACGTCCTCGTGCTTCTCGTACACCCCGAGAGCCACGTTGGACGCCGGGCACACCTCGCAGGTCACGCCCCTCTCGGCGAGCTTCCGCAGCAGCCGCGGGTCCTCCGCCGACCGCACCCCGTGCCCGACCCGGGCCGCCCGCAGATCGTCCAGGCAGTCCCGTACGGACGAGGGACCCGTCAGCTCGCCGCCGTGCGGGGCCGCCAGCAGGCCGCCCTCCCGCGCGATCGCGAAGGCGCGGTCGAAGTCCCGGGCCATGCCCCGGCGCTCGTCGTTGGAGAGCCCGAAGCCGACCACGCCCCGGTCCGCGAAGCGCACCGCGAGCCGGGCCAGCGTCCGCGCCTCCAGCGGATGCTTCATCCGGTTCGCCGCGACCAGCACCCGCATCCCGAGCCCGGTCTCCCGCGAGGCCGCGTCGACCGCGTCGAGGATGATCTCCAGGGCCGGGATCAGACCGCCGAGGTGGGGGGCGTACGAGGTCGGGTCGACCTGGATCTCCAGCCACCCCGAGCCGTCCCTGACGTCCTCCTGGGCCGCCTCCCGGACGAGCCGCTGGATGTCCTCGGGGGAGCGCAGGCAGGAGCGGGCGATGTCGTAGAGCCGCTGGAACCGGAACCAGCCGCGCTCGTCGGTCGCCCGCAGCCGGGGAGGTGTACCGCTCTTGAGGGCCTCGGGGAGATGCACGCCGTACTTGTCGGCCAGCTCGATCAGCGTCGTGGGCCGCATCGAACCGGTGAAGTGCAGGTGCAGATGGGCCTTGGGCAGCAGGGTGAGATCGCGAACATGCTCCATTGGCCGATACTGCCGCACTCGAATGGACGAGTGCAGTCCCTTTCCCCGATCGGGACCTTGCTAGAACGCAGAAACGGGCCCCCGGTTCCGGAGAACCGGGGGCCCGCCAGCAAACGTCGCCGGCTACTCCGTCGCCTCGGCGAGCAGCTTCTGGATCCGGGACACGCCCTCCACCAGGTCCTCGTCACCGAGCGCGTACGACAGGCGCAGGTAGCCCGGGGTGCCGAAGGCCTCGCCCGGGACGACCGCGACCTCGGCCTCGTCCAGGATCAGGGCGGCGAGCTCGACCGAGGTCTGCGGGCGCTTGCCGCGGATCTCCTTGCCGAGCAGGCCCTTCACCGACGGGTACACGTAGAACGCGCCCTCCGGGGTCGGGCAGAGCACGCCCTCGATCTCGTTGAGCATGCGGACGATCGTCTGGCGGCGGCGGTCGAAGGCGCGCCCCATCTCGGCGACCGCGTCCAGGTTGCCCGAGACGGCGGCCAGCGCGGCCACCTGCGCCACGTTGCTCACGTTGGACGTGGCGTGCGACTGCAGGTTCGTCGCGGCCTTCACGACGTCCTTCGGGCCGATGATCCACCCCACGCGCCAGCCGGTCATCGCGTACGTCTTCGCGACGCCGTTGACGACGATGCACTTGTCGCGGAGCTCCGGCATGACCGCCGGCAGGGAGACCGCCGAGGCGCCGCCGTAGACCAGGTGCTCGTAGATCTCGTCCGTCAGGACCCACAGGCCGTGCTCGACGGCCCAGCGGCCGATCGCCTCGGTCTCCGCCTCGCTGTACACCGCGCCGGTCGGGTTCGAGGGCGACACGAAGAGGACGACCTTGGTCTTCTCCGTGCGGGCCGCCTCCAGCTGCTCCACCGAGACCCGGTAGCCGGTGGTCTCGTCGGCGACGACGTCCACCGGGACACCGCCCGCGAGACGGATCGACTCGGGGTACGTCGTCCAGTACGGCGCCGGGACGATGACCTCGTCACCCGGGTCGAGGATCGCGGCGAAGGCCTCGTAGATCGCCTGCTTGCCGCCGTTGGTCACCAGGACCTGGGAGGCGTCGACCTCGTAACCGGAGTCGCGCAGCGTCTTGGCGGCGATCGCGGCCTTCAGCTCGGGCAGACCGCCGGCCGGCGTGTAGCGGTGGTACTTGGGGTTCTTGCAGGCCTCGACGGCCGCGTCGACGATGTAGTCCGGGGTCGGGAAGTCGGGCTCACCCGCGCCGAAACCGATCACCGGGCGCCCGGCGGCCTTGAGGGCCTTGGCCTTGGCGTCGACGGCGAGGGTGGCGGACTCGGAGATCGCACCGATCCGGGCGGAGACCCGACGCTCGGTGGGAGGGGTAGCAGCGCTCATGCGGCCCATCGTCCCAGACCCTCTCCGGCCCCGGCACTCAGGTTTCACGGACCGGACAGGAACGGTCATTCCCGGTCGTACGCGCATCCGACGGCAGGTCGGCGCGCTTTCTGTTCGACGTAGGGCCCCATGACCACGTATGCTCACTCCTCGTTGGCCCGCAGCAACCACATCTCACGATGCGGTACGTTGGGGGACACCGACAAAGGGTCGTAGCTCAATTGGTAGAGCACCGGTCTCCAAAACCGGCGGTTGGGGGTTCAAGTCCCTCCGGCCCTGCTACACACACCGCCAGGTGTTGTGCGCATGTACGTACTTCATTGCACCGCCGTGCGGCTCCACCCGGGCGCGGCACGGCCGACCCGGAATCAGGTGAGAGATCGTGACGGACGCCGTAGGCTCCATCGACATGCCTGATGCCGACGACGAGACCGCAGAGTCGAA
Source organism: Streptomyces sp. E-08 (assembly GCF_049913095.1). NCBI lineage: Bacteria > Bacillati > Actinomycetota > Actinomycetes > Kitasatosporales > Streptomycetaceae > Streptomyces > Streptomyces sp. E-08. Next base: position 5,040,759 of record NZ_CP183971.1, read on the forward strand.
GAAGAAGTCCCGCAAGGGCGGGAAGCGCGGAAAGAAGGGCCCCCTGGGCCGTCTCGCGCTCTTCTACCGCCAGATCATCGCCGAGCTCCGCAAGGTCGTCTGGCCCACGCGGAACCAGCTGACGTCGTACACCTCCGTGGTGATTGTCTTCGTCGTCATCATGATCGGCCTTGTCACCGTGATTGACTATGGCTTCCAGGAAGCAGTCAAGTACGTCTTCGGCTGACTTTTTGTTCCACCCATCTGTATCGCAGGAAGAAGCAGCCACCGTGTCTGACGCGAACCTGAACGACGCCTTCGAGTCCGAGTCCGTCGAGGACGAGCTGGACACCGTCGAGGCCGCCGACGAGGACGTCGAGGACGTCGAGGTCGACGCTGCTGAGGACGCTGCGGACGAGGACGTCGAGGTCGACGAGATCGACGAGGACGAGGCCGACGAGGACGACGAGGACGAGGACGCCGAGGAAGAGACCGAGGAGGAGGCCGAGCCGGCCGCCCCGGTCGACCCGGTCGCCGCGCTCCGCGAGGAGCTCCGCACCCTCCCCGGCGAGTGGTACGTCATCCACACCTACGCGGGCTACGAGAAGCGCGTGAAGGCCAACCTCGAGCAGCGTGCCGTCTCGCTCAACGTCGAGGACTTCATCTACCAGGCCGAGGTCCCCGAGGAAGAGATCGTCCAGATCAAGGGCGGCGAGCGGAAGAACGTCAAGCAGAACAAGCTTCCCGGCTACGTCCTCGTCCGCATGGACCTGACGAACGAGTCCTGGGGCGTCGTCCGCAACACCCCCGGCGTCACCGGCTTCGTGGGCAACGCCTACGACCCGTACCCGCTGACCCTGGACGAGATCGTCAAGATGCTCGCCCCGGAGGCCGAGGAGAAGGCCGCCCGCGAGGCCGCCGAGGCCGAGGGCAAGCCTGCTCCCGCCCGCAAGCTGGAGGTCCAGGTCCTGGACTTCGAGGTCGGCGACTCGGTCACCGTCACCGACGGCCCGTTCGCGACCCTCCAGGCCACGATCAACGAGATCAACCCCGACTCGAAGAAGGTCAAGGGCCTCGTCGAGATCTTCGGTCGCGAGACCCCGGTCGAGCTGAGCTTCGACCAGATCCAGAAGAACTGATCTCACCGTCTTCCGACCAGGTCAGAGTGGCTCTCGCAGCCGCTCTGACCTGCTCGGTTTTTAGCCGCACGTCTATACCCGTTATCGTTGTGCGGTATGCCTCCATCCGGATGACCGGATGGCGGGCTGAACACTCTCACTAGGACCCGGAGAGAGCAATGCCTCCCAAGAAGAAGAAGGTCACGGGGCTTATCAAGCTCCAGATCAACGCCGGTGCGGCCAACCCGGCCCCGCCGGTCGGCCCCGCGCTCGGTCAGCACGGCGTCAACATCATGGAGTTCTGCAAGGCCTACAACGCCGCGACCGAGTCGCAGCGTGGCATGGTCGTGCCGGTGGAGATCACGGTCTACGAAGACCGCACCTTCACCTTCATCACGAAGACTCCGCCGGCCGCCAAGCTGATCCTCAAGGCCGCGGGTGTGGAGAAGGGCTCCGGCGAGCCGCACAAGACCAAGGTCGCCAAGCTCACGGCCGCCCAGGTCCGCGAGATCGCCACGGTCAAGCTCCCCGACCTCAACGCCAACGACCTGGACGCCGCGTCCAAGATCATCGCCGGCACCGCCCGCTCCATGGGCATCACGGTCGAGGGCTGATCACCCCCTTCGTGACCTCAGTGGTAGGGCCTGCGCGGCCCGCACCACGACTCCATACCTGAACCAACAGGAGAAGCAGTGAAGCGCAGCAAGGCTCTCCGCTCCGCGGACGCCAAGATCGACCGCGAGCGGAACTACGCGCCCCTCGAGGCCGTCCGTCTCGCCAAGGACACCGCCACCACGAAGTTCGACGGCACCGTCGAGGTCGCCTTCCGCCTGGGCGTCGACCCGCGCAAGGCCGACCAGATGGTCCGTGGCACCGTGAACCTTCCGCACGGCACCGGCAAGACCGCCCGGGTCCTGGTCTTCGCGACCGGTGACCGTGCCGAGGCCGCGATCGCCGCTGGCGCCGACATCGTCGGCTCCGACGAGCTCATCGACGAGATCTCCAAGGGCAACCGCCTGAACGAGTTCGACGCCGTGGTGGCCACCCCGGACCTCATGGGCAAGGTCGGCCGCCTCGGCCGCGTCCTCGGCCCGCGTGGTCTCATGCCGAACCCCAAGGTCGGCACCGTCACCCCCGATGTCGCGAAGGCTGTCAACGACATCAAGGGCGGCAAGATCGAGTTCCGCGTCGACAAGCACTCGAACCTGCACTTCATCATCGGCAAGGTCTCCTTCGACGAGACGAAGCTGGTCGAGAACTACGCCGCGGCGCTGGAGGAGATCCTCCGTCTGAAGCCGTCCGCCGCCAAGGGCCGCTACATCAAGAAGGCGACCCTCACCACGACGATGGGCCCCGGCATCCCGCTGGACTCCAACCGCACCCGTAACCTCCTCGTCGAGGAGGACCCGGCCGCGGTCTGAACCTCACCGGTTCACTGAGTGGTCGAGCCGGCCCCGCACCTCCCCGGAGGTGCGGGGCCGGCTTCTTGTTACCGTCCGGGGGACGTCGGACGTCGATCAAGGGTGGGGAAGACGTATGAGCAGGTCCGCGTGGAAGCGCGCCGCCGTGGTTCTGGTGGCCGCGGCCGTCGTGGCGGGTGCCGCGGGGTGTCAGGACGGCGACGGCGGGACGGAGGCCGCAGGCGCCTCCGCCACGGCACAGCCGCAGACACAGAGCCCGGAGGAGGCCGCGAAGGCCGTCCGGGCCGCGTACGCCAAGACCACGGCGGCGAAGAGCGCCAGGGTCGAGATGCGCCTCAACGTGGACAGTGACAAGGCGCCCGGCGGCAGCACGTTCACCGGTGTCCAGGCATGGGGCCCCGCGGCCGCAGACCTGAAGGTCTTCGACTCGTCGTATCTGGCCGACATTCCCGGTGCTCCCGTGGAGACGCGCGTGGTCGCGGCCGACGGGGCCACCTACGTGGACCTGGGGGCGGGCCTGTCCGCCCAGACGGGCGCCAAGCGCTGGCTGAAGGTGGAGGCCGGGGGCGCCGCCGCCGGGGACGAGCTGACGCTCCAGCTGACCGGCGGCCTGGCCGCCGTGAACATGGACCTGCCCAAGGAGCTCGGCCTCCTCGCCGGTTCGTCGACGGTCAAGCACGTCGGCCCCGTGAAGGGCGGCGACGTCAAGGCGGAGGTGTACGAGGGCGAGATCCCCGGGGCCGCGCTCGTGCAGGTCTGGATCGGTGCGGACGGCTACCCGGTGAAGACGATCGTCCACACCGAGGCCGACGGAGGCATGACCTCACTCACCACGAAGTACTCCGACTACGGTGCCAAGGCCTCCTTCCAGGCCCCGCCCGCCAGGGACACCGTCGGCCTCCTGGATCTCCTGGAGCGCCTCGGCCAGGGCTGATTTGCTCCTCGACCCGGCCATCACGTACGCTTCCACAGAAGCCAAAGACCGCTGGTCGTTGCTGTGCCCCTACCGGGTGCGGTGGCCGAAGGATCCGCTGACAACGGACGACCCGCGCAGGTGACTGTGGAAAGTTCCCGGACTCGTCCGGTCGAGCTCAGCCCCGTGCGCCTGCGCCGGGGCGTTTTGTTTTGTCCAGCCCCCTTCTGAGCGGTCCTCATCACCCGGAAGGAGGCCGACGCACTATGCCGACGCCCAACAAGGCTGCATCGGTGGCCGAGCTCAAGGACGCGTTCCAGAGCTCCAACGCCGCCGTGCTGACCGAGTACCGGGGTCTCACCGTCGCGCAGCTCAAGACGCTGCGTCGCTCTCTCGGTGAGAACGCCCAGTACGCCGTGGTGAAGAACACGCTGACCAAGATTGCGGCCAACGAGGCCGGGATCACCGCACTGGACGAGCACTTCGCTGGTCCGACCGCGGTCGCCTTCGTCACCGGTGACCCGGTGGAGTCGGCGAAGGCCCTGCGTGACTTCGCCAAGGAGAACCCGAACCTCATCATCAAGGCTGGTGTCCTTGACGGTAAGGCTCTCTCCGCCGACGACATCAAGAAGCTTGCGGACCTCGAGTCCCGCGAGGTTCTGCTCAGCAAGCTGGCCGGTGCCTTCAAGGGCAAGCAGTCTCAGGCTGCCTCGCTCTTCCAGGCGCTGCCGTCGAAGTTCGTCCGCACCGCGGAAGCGCTTCGCGTCAAGCTCGCCGAGCAGGGCGGTGCCGAGTAATTCGGCTCGCGCATTGATCCGCGCCGCCTAGTGCGCGGGTCGTAGCGGGCCGTTACGCCCGCCTCTATAGACACATCGGCACCTGCCGAATTAGTGGAAGGATCGCCCATCATGGCGAAGCTCTCTCAGGACGACCTCCTCGCCCAGTTCGAGGAGATGACCCTCATCGAGCTCTCCGAGTTCGTGAAGGCCTTCGAGGAGAAGTTCGACGTCACCGCCGCCGCTGCCGTCGCCGTTGCCGGCCCGGCCGCCACCGGTGGCCCGGCCGAGGCCGAGGCCGAGCAGGACGAGTTCGACGTCATCCTCGAGGGTGCCGGCGACAAGAAGATCCAGGTCATCAAGGTCGTGCGTGAGCTCACCTCCCTGGGCCTCAAGGAGGCCAAGGACCTCGTCGACGGCACCCCGAAGCCGGTCCTCGAGAAGGTCGCGAAGGAGGCCGCCGAGAAGGCTGCCGAGTCCCTCAAGGCCGCCGGCGCCTCCGTCACGGTCAAGTAAGACCGTTTCGAGTCGCTGTAGCTGACTCCTGCCCCCGTGTAACGCGGGGGCATCGAAAGGCGATCACCCCTATGGGTGGTCGCCTTTCGGCGTTCCCGGGAAGGGCGTGGCGGGGGGCCTGAGGGCCGCCGCCGGCGGAGTATGGTGATCTTCGCCGTGCGCCCCGCGGACCGGCGGGTCTTGACGAACCGCACGCAGCGCGCAATTCTCAGGACGCGTCGTCACAACGATCCGTTTCCGAGGCATGGATCGACGACTGAACGGGCAGTATCGAGGTGCGCCGCACGGCGCGAGGTACCGCGGAGTTGAGAGCAACGAGGGTCGCGAAGAGGTCGCCCTGGACATCAGTGAGCCAAGTGGCTACACTGACCCTTTGCGCTGCCTGTTAGCTGCCTCCTGCCCGTCACCAGGGGCATACCTTCGCATCCGCTACTCGGACCGACCCCGTCTGACCTGGCCTTTCGGCCATCTCAGGAAACGTCTGCCGTGAAGCGATGCAGGGGACCGGTACGCGCGTAGTGAGTCCGAGCCCTCGGAAGGACCCCCTCTTGGCCGCCTCGCGCAACGCCTCGACCAATACGAACAACGGCGCAAGCACCGCCCCGCTGCGCATCTCTTTTGCAAAGATCAGGGAGCCCCTCGAGGTTCCGAACCTCCTCGCGCTGCAGACCGAGAGCTTTGACTGGCTGCTCGGCAACGCCGCATGGAAGGCTCGCGTCGAGGCTGCCCTTGAGTCGGGCCAGGACGTCCCCAGGAAGTCCGGTCTGGAGGAGATCTTCGAGGAGATCTCCCCGATCGAGGACTTCTCCGGGTCGATGTCGCTGACCTTCCGCGACCACCGCTTCGAGCCGCCGAAGAACTCGATCGACGAGTGCAAGGACCGTGACTTCACGTACGGCGCCCCGCTCTTCGTCACCGCCGAGTTCACGAACAACGAGACCGGCGAGATCAAGTCCCAGACGGTCTTCATGGGCGACTTCCCGCTCATGACCAACAAGGGCACCTTCGTCATCAACGGCACCGAGCGTGTCGTCGTGTCGCAGCTCGTCCGCTCGCCGGGCGTCTACTTCGACTCCTCCATCGACAAGACGTCCGACAAGGACATCTTCTCCGCCAAGATCATCCCGTCCCGGGGTGCCTGGCTGGAGATGGAGATCGACAAGCGCGACCTGGTCGGTGTCCGCATCGACCGCAAGCGCAAGCAGTCCGTCACCGTCCTCCTCAAGGCTCTCGGCTGGACCACCGAGCAGATCCTCCAGGAGTTCGGCGAGTACGAGTCCATGCGCGCCACCCTGGAGAAGGACCACACCCAGGGCCAGGACGACGCGCTGCTCGACATCTACCGCAAGCTGCGCCCGGGCGAGCCGCCGACCCGTGAGGCCGCTCAGACGCTGCTCGAGAACCTCTACTTCAACCCGAAGCGCTACGACCTCGCGAAGGTCGGCCGCTACAAGGTGAACAAGAAGCTCGGCGCCGACGAGCCGCTGGACGCCGGCGTGCTCACCACCGACGACGTCATCGCCACGATCAAGTACCTGGTCAAGCTCCACGCGGGCGAGACCGAGACGATCGGCGAGAACGGCAACGAGATCGTCGTCGAGACCGACGACATCGACCACTTCGGCAACCGTCGTCTGCGCAACGTCGGCGAGCTCATCCAGAACCAGGTCCGCACGGGTCTGGCTCGTATGGAGCGCGTCGTGCGTGAGCGCATGACCACCCAGGACGTCGAGGCGATCACGCCGCAGACCCTGATCAACATCCGGCCGGTCGTCGCCTCCATCAAGGAGTTCTTCGGCACCAGCCAGCTGTCGCAGTTCATGGACCAGAACAACCCGCTGTCGGGTCTGACGCACAAGCGTCGTCTCTCGGCGCTGGGTCCCGGTGGTCTGTCCCGTGAGCGGGCCGGCTTCGAGGTCCGAGACGTGCACCCGTCCCACTACGGACGCATGTGCCCGATCGAGACCCCCGAAGGCCCGAACATCGGTCTGATCGGTTCGCTCGCCTCGTACGGCCGCGTCAACGCGTTCGGCTTCATCGAGACGCCGTACCGCAAGGTCGTCGACGGTCAGGTCACCGACGAGGTCGACTACGTCACCGCCGACGAGGAGGACCGCTTCGTCATCGCGCAGGCCAACGCCGCGCTCAACGACGACATGCAGCTCACCGAGAACCGCGTCCTGGTGCGTAAGCGTGGCGGCGAGGTCGACTACGTCCTGCCGTCCGAGGTGGACTACATGGACGTCTCGCCGCGCCAGATGGTGTCGGTCGCGACCGCCATGATCCCGTTCCTCGAGCACGACGACGCCAACCGTGCCCTCATGGGCGCGAACATGATGCGTCAGGCGGTGCCGCTGATCAAGTCCGAGGCCCCGCTCGTCGGCACCGGCATGGAGTACCGCTGCGCCACCGACGCCGGCGACGTGCTCAAGGCCGAGAAGGACGGTGTCGTCCAGGAGCTGTCGGCCGACTACGTCACGGTCGCCAACGACGACGGCACGTACATCACGTACCGCCTGCACAAGTTCTCCCGCTCCAACCAGGGCACCTCTGTGAACCAGAAGGTCGTCGTGGACGAGGGCGACCGCGTCATCGAGGGCCAGGTCCTCGCCGACGGTCCCGCCACCGAAGACGGCGAGATGGCGCTCGGCAAGAACCTCCTCGTGGCGTTCATGCCGTGGGAGGGCCACAACTACGAGGACGCGATCATCCTGTCGCAGCGCCTCGTGCAGGACGACGTCCTCTCCTCGATCCACATCGAGGAGCACGAGGTCGACGCCCGTGACACGAAGCTCGGCCCCGAGGAGATCACCCGGGACATCCCGAACGTCTCCGAGGAGGTCCTCGCGGACCTCGACGAGCGCGGCATCATCCGCATCGGTGCCGAGGTCGTCGCCGGCGACATCCTCGTCGGCAAGGTCACGCCCAAGGGTGAGACCGAGCTGACCCCGGAGGAGCGTCTGCTCCGCGCGATCTTCGGTGAGAAGGCGCGTGAGGTCCGTGACACCTCGCTGAAGGTGCCGCACGGCGAGATCGGCAAGATCATCGGCGTCCGCGTCTTCGACCGCGAGGAGGGCGACGAGCTTCCCCCGGGCGTGAACCAGCTGGTCCGCGTCTACGTCGCCCAGAAGCGCAAGATCACCGACGGTGACAAGCTCGCCGGCCGTCACGGCAACAAGGGCGTCATCTCGAAGATCCTCCCGATCGAGGACATGCCGTTCCTTGAGGACGGCACCCCGGTCGACATCATCCTCAACCCGCTGGGTGTCCCGTCCCGAATGAACCCGGGACAGGTCCTGGAGATCCACCTCGGCTGGCTCGCCAGCCGCGGCTGGGACGTCTCCGGCCTCGCGGACGAGTGGGCGCAGCGCCTCCAGGCCATCGGCGCCGACCAGGTCGCCCCGGGCACCAACGTTGCCACCCCCGTCTTCGACGGTGCGCGTGAGGACGAGCTCGCGGGTCTGCTGAACCACACCATCCCGAACCGCGACGGCGAGCGCATGGTGCTCCCGACCGGTAAGGCGAGGCTGTTCGACGGCCGCTCCGGCGAGCCGTTCCCGGACCCGATCTCCGTCGGGTACATGTACATCCTCAAGCTCCACCACCTGGTCGACGACAAGCTCCACGCGCGTTCGACCGGCCCGTACTCGATGATCACCCAGCAGCCGCTGGGTGGTAAGGCCCAGTTCGGTGGCCAGCGCTTCGGTGAGATGGAGGTGTGGGCGCTGGAGGCATACGGCGCCGCGTACGCCCTCCAGGAGCTGCTGACGATCAAGTCCGACGACGTGACCGGCCGCGTGAAGGTCTACGAGGCCATCGTCAAGGGCGAGAACATCCCTGAGCCCGGCATCCCCGAGTCCTTCAAGGTGCTCATCAAGGAGATGCAGTCCCTGTGCCTCAACGTGGAGGTGCTGTCCTCGGACGGCATGTCCATCGAGATGCGCGACACCGACGAGGACGTCTTCCGCGCAGCGGAGGAGCTCGGCATCGACCTGTCCCGGCGCGAGCCGAGCAGCGTCGAAGAGGTCTGACGGGAGTCCGGCAGGGGGACCAGTGATGGTCCCCCCGCCGGCCCCAGGACCCCCGTATCAGACCCCAAAGCCTTACAACCCTGAGAGGGATTGACGCATAGTGCTCGACGTCAACTTCTTCGACGAGCTCCGGATCGGTCTGGCCACCGCTGACGACATCCGTCAGTGGAGCCACGGCGAGGTCAAGAAGCCGGAGACCATCAACTACCGCACGCTCAAGCCCGAGAAGGACGGACTCTTCTGCGAGAAGATCTTCGGTCCGACCCGGGACTGGGAGTGCTACTGCGGCAAGTACAAGCGCGTCCGCTTCAAGGGCATCATCTGTGAGCGGTGTGGCGTCGAGGTCACCCGCGCCAAGGTGCGCCGTGAGCGGATGGGCCACATCGAGCTCGCCGCTCCCGTCACTCACATCTGGTACTTCAAGGGCGTTCCGTCGCGTCTTGGCTACCTGCTCGACCTCGCCCCGAAGGACCTCGAGAAGGTCATCTACTTCGCGGCGTACATGATCACGTTCGTCGACGACGAGCGTCGTACGCGTGACCTGCCCTCGCTGGAGGCGCACGTCTCCGTCGAGCGTCAGCAGATCGAGAACCGTCGCGACTCCGACCTGGAGGCCCGCGCCAAGAAGCTCGAGAACGACCTCGCCGAGCTGGAGGCCGAGGGCGCCAAGGCCGACGTGCGCCGCAAGGTGCGCGAGGGTGCCGAGCGCGAGATGAAGCAGCTGCGCGACCGTGCGCAGCGCGAGATCGACCGTCTGGACGAGGTCTGGTCGCGCTTCAAGAACCTCAAGGTCCAGGACCTGGAGGGCGACGAGCTCCTCTACCGCGAGCTGCGTGACCGCTTCGGCACGTACTTCGACGGTTCGATGGGTGCCGCGGCGCTGCAGAAGCGCCTGGAGTCCTTCGACCTGGACGAGGAGGCCGAGCGCCTCCGCGAGATCATCCGTACCGGCAAGGGCCAGAAGAAGACCCGTGCGCTCAAGCGCCTCAAGGTCGTCTCCGCGTTCCTGCAGACCGCGAACAGCCCCAAGGGCATGGTTCTCGACTGCGTGCCGGTCATCCCGCCGGACCTGCGTCCGATGGTGCAGCTGGACGGTGGCCGCTTCGCGACCTCCGACCTGAACGACCTGTACCGCCGCGTGATCAACCGCAACAACCGTCTGAAGCGTCTGCTCGACCTCGGTGCCCCCGAGATCATCGTGAACAACGAGAAGCGGATGCTCCAGGAGGCGGTCGACGCCCTCTTCGACAACGGCCGTCGTGGTCGCCCGGTCACGGGCCCCGGCAACCGTCCGCTGAAGTCCCTCAGCGACATGCTGAAGGGCAAGCAGGGTCGATTCCGTCAGAACCTGCTCGGCAAGCGTGTCGACTACTCGGCGCGTTCCGTCATCGTCGTCGGCCCGCAGCTCAAGCTGCACCAGTGCGGTCTGCCGAAGGCCATGGCGCTGGAGCTCTTCAAGCCGTTCGTGATGAAGCGCCTGGTCGACCTGAACCACGCGCAGAACATCAAGAGCGCCAAGCGGATGGTCGAGCGCGGCCGCACGGTCGTGTACGACGTCCTCGAAGAGGTCATCGCCGAGCACCCGGTTCTGCTGAACCGTGCGCCCACGCTGCACCGCCTCGGCATCCAGGCCTTCGAGCCCCAGCTGGTCGAGGGCAAGGCCATCCAGATCCACCCGCTCGTCTGCACCGCGTTCAACGCGGACTTCGACGGTGACCAGATGGCCGTCCACCTGCCGCTCTCCGCGGAGGCGCAGGCCGAGGCCCGCATCCTGATGCTGTCCTCGAACAACATCCTGAAGCCGGCCGACGGCCGTCCGGTCACGATGCCGACCCAGGACATGGTCCTCGGTCTGTTCTTCCTGACCACCGACGGTGAGCTCCGTGACACCAAGGGCGAGGGCCGCGCGTTCGGCTCCACGGCCGAGGCGATCATGGCGTTCGACGCCGGCGAGCTCGCGCTCCAGTCGGAGATCGAGATCCGCTTCCCCGTCGGCACCGTCGCTCCGCGTGGCTGGGTTCCCCCGGTCGCCGAGGAGGGCGAGCCGGAGTGGCAGCAGGGTGACACCTTCCGTCTGCGGACGACCCTGGGCCGCGCGCTCTTCAACGAGCTGCTGCCCGAGGACTACCCGTTCGTCGACTACTCCGTCGGCAAGAAGCAGCTCTCCGAGATCGTCAACGACCTCGCCGAGCGCTACCCCAAGGTCATCGTGGCGGCGACGCTCGACAACCTGAAGGCGGCCGGCTTCTACTGGGCGACCCGCTCCGGCGTCACCGTGGCCATCTCCGACGTCGTCGTTCCCGAGGCGAAGAAGGAGATCGTCAAGGGCTACGAGGCGCAGGACGAGAAGGTCCAGAAGCAGTACGAGCGCGGTCTGATCACCAAGGAAGAGCGCACGCAGGAGCTCATCGCGATCTGGACCAAGGCGACCAACGAGGTCGCCGAGGCGATGAACGCGAACTTCCCGCGGACGAACCCCATCTTCATGATGGTTGACTCGGGTGCCCGAGGAAACATGATGCAGATGCGTCAGATCGCCGGTATGCGTGGTCTGGTGTCCAACGCCAAGAACGAGACGATCCCGCGTCCCATCAAGGCGTCGTTCCGTGAGGGCCTCACCGTCCTCGAGTACTTCATCTCCACGCACGGTGCCCGTAAGGGTCTCGCCGACACCGCCCTGCGTACCGCCGACTCGGGTTACCTGACCCGTCGTCTGGTGGACGTCTCGCAGGACGTCATCATCCGCGAGGAGGACTGTGGCACCGAGCGCGGTCTGAAGCTGCGGATCGCGGCCAAGGACGAGGCCGGTGTCCTGCGGAAGACGGACGACGTCGAGACCTCCGTGTACGCGCGGATGCTCGCCGAGGACGTCGTCGTCGACGGCAAGGTCATCGCGCCGGCCAACGTCGACCTGGGTGACGTGCTCATCGACGCCCTGGTCAACGCGGGCGTCGAGGAGGTCAAGACCCGTTCGGTCCTGACCTGTGAGTCCGCCGTCGGTACCTGTGCGTTCTGCTACGGCCGTTCGCTCGCCACCGGCAAGCTGGTCGACATCGGTGAGGCGGTCGGCATCATCGCCGCCCAGTCCATCGGTGAGCCCGGTACCCAGCTGACGATGCGTACCTTCCACACCGGTGGTGTGGCCGGTGACGACATCACCCAGGGTCTGCCCCGTGTCGTCGAGCTCTTCGAGGCGCGGCAGCCGAAGGGTGTCGCCCCGATCTCCGAGGCGGCCGGTCGTGTCCGCATCGAGGAGACCGAGAAGACCAAGAAGATCGTCGTCACCCCGGACGACGGCACCGACGAGACGGCGTTCCCGATCTCGAAGCGTGCCCGTCTGCTCGTGGGCGAGGGCGACCACGTCGAGGTGGGCCAGAAGCTCACCGTGGGTGCCACCAACCCGCACGACGTGCTCCGGATCCTCGGTCAGCGCGCGGTCCAGGTCCACCTGGTCGGCGAAGTCCAGAAGGTCTACAACTCGCAGGGCGTGTCGATCCACGACAAGCACATCGAGATCATCATCCGGCAGATGCTGCGCCGTGTGACGATCATCGAGTCCGGCGACGCGGAGCTCCTGCCGGGCGAGCTGGTCGAGCGGTCGAAGTTCGAGACCGAGAACCGTCGTGTGGTCACCGAGGGCGGTCACCCCGCCTCCGGCCGTCCGCAGCTGATGGGTATCACCAAGGCCTCGCTCGCCACCGAGTCGTGGCTGTCGGCGGCGTCCTTCCAGGAGACGACCCGAGTCCTGACGGATGCGGCGATCAACGCCAAGTCCGACAGCCTCATCGGCCTCAAGGAGAACGTCATCATCGGTAAGCTCATCCCGGCCGGTACGGGTCTGTCCCGCTACCGCAACATCCGGGTCGAGCCGACCGAGGAGGCCAAGGCCGCGATGTACTCGGCCGTCGGCTACGACGACATCGACTACTCGCCGTTCGGCTCGGGCTCCGGCCAGGCCGTTCCGCTGGAGGACTACGACTACGGTCCGTACAACCAGTAAGCGAGTCGCTTGACCGAAGGGCGGTCACCCCGTGCGGGGTGACCGCCCTTCGGCGTTCGCCGGGGAGGGGGATCACCTGGCGGCCAGCTCCCAGACCGCGACGAGCAGGCCGGCGCTCGCGGTGAGCGCGGCGATGCTGCTCAGCGGCCAGCGGGCCCGTTCCAGGTCGTCGAGGCGGGCCTCGTGGTCGGCGAGCTGCTTGTCGGTCTGGTCGCTGCGCTGGACGAGCAGCGCGAGGGAGCCGTCGACCCGGGCGAAGCCGGCTTCCAGGGTGCCGCGGAGCCGCTCCAGTTCGAGGGCGACGGCGACGGGGTCGTTCGGGTCAGGCTCGGTCATCGGCACCGCCCGGGGTGGGGCGCAGCCAGGACGGCAGCAGGTTCTGCACCAGGTCGAGGGCCATCACCCGGGCCAGCCCGCCGGCGACGGCCAGCGCCCCCGCGACCCAGGGGAGGGTCGCGGGGATGCCGGAGGCGTCGACGATGGCGGGGAGCACGACGGCGATGCCGACGGCGGACTGGAGGACGGTTCGGGCCGTGCGCTTGGCGGCATCGGACATCGGTCTGCTCCTCGGGTTCACTTGGTGTGGGGGACCTTCAGCGCGTTCCAGGACGCGGCGCCGGGGATGCCGTCGGCGTCGGTGCCGCGGAAGCCGAGCTTGTGCTGCCACTTGGCGTAGCTGAGCCGGTCGGCCTCGCCCCAGCGGGGGCTTGGGCCGACGGTGTACGCGGAGCAGCCCTCGGCGACGAGGCGGCGGCCCATGGCGGTGATGACCGGGGAGCTCGTCTCCCTGCGGAAGAACGAGGTGCCCGGGAAGGGCTGGAGGCGGGGGGTGGTCGGCTTGCCGGTGTCGGGGGCGGGCCTGGCGGGGGCCTTGTTCAGCCGGGCCTGGACCCGGTCGCGCATCGTCGGCATGGCGAAGCCCCGGGGGTCGTCCTTCCAGTCGGACCACTCCTTGTGGCCGATGACCGAGCGGGCGCCCCAGCCGTGGGCGCGGCACAGGGCGGCCGAGACCCGTTCGATCGCGTCGAGCTGGGCGGGCGGCCAGGGGTCGGTGCCGTCGCCGAGGTTGACGCACTCGAAGCCGTAGAAGCGGGAGTTGCCGTCGACGGCGCCGGGGCTGCCCTGGTGGGCGCGCGGGGTGGGCGGCCGCTCGCCGTAGGTCTCGCTGATCACGGCCTGGAGGACGGACGGGTCGCCGCCGCCGGCGTGGTTGGCGCGGCCGTCGGAGACGAGGTGGACGCTGCCGTCCTTGGCGATGACGCCGTGGCAGAGCGGGCCCGGCAGCCCCTCGTACCCGTCGAAGCACATCTCGACGGAGTGGGCGGTGCCGGTGGAGACGGTGTGGTGGATGATCACGCCGGTGACCGGGCCCCAGGCTCCGACGTGGTTGCGGTTGTGGGCGCGCCAGCCGGGGTGTTCGACGACGTTGACGCCTTCGGCGCGGAGCGCGGCGACGAGCCGGTCCGCGGTGAGGGGAGTGGCCATCTGGTGTCCTCCGGACATGAAAAAGGCCCGCCGGGAAGCCGGTCGGGCGGGTGTACGGGGTGGGGCTCGGGCGGCTCTACGGGGCCGGGGCGGGCGGCTCGGCCGGGGCCCAGGTCGCGCACAGGGCGGCGAAGGCGGCCCGGCGGTTCCCGAAGTCGGCCAGGGCGGCGGTCACCGCGCGCTGGACGGCGGTCTGGTCGGGGACGGCCGGGACGCCGTCGCGGGCGTCCACGACGATCAGGGCGGAGCCGCGCAGGAAGGTGTCGCCGGTGCCCCTCTCGGTGACCTCGGCGGTCACGTACACCGACGGGTACTGCCCGGTCACCGGGTCGCGCTGCAGCGTGTAGCCCATGCTGTTGTCGTAGACGCGCACGGTGAGGGTGTGGCCCTCCTCGGTGACGGTCGCGCGGCCCGCGTAGTCGATGGCCACGCCCCAGGGCTGGGTGGGGTCGATGTTCATGGGTGCTCCTCGTGGGGTCAGGTCTGGGCGCCGTGGATGAGCAGGGGCTGGGCGTAGACCGTGCCGGCGCCGGCCATGGCCTGGATCTCGATGGTCATGGTCTGGCCGAACCGGGTCTTCATGTCGCCGGGCAGCAGGCCGAGGTAGTCGTAGGTGGTGCCCGCGGTGACCGTGGGGCCGAACGGGACGCCGTCGACGAGGACCCGCACCTGGCCGGTGCCGCCGCTCGACGCCGCCGTGCCGATGGAGAGCCGCATCTTCGGCTGCCAGACGGGGTTCATGCAGCGGGCGATGGTGGTGAAGGCGGGGGCGGTGGTGGAGGGCCATCTGGCCGGGTCGCTGGCCAGCGGCGGCATGAGCTGCAGCCAGGGCCGGGCGAGACCGCCGGTCATGATGTCGTCGGCGAAGATCTCGTGGTTGTAGCCGTCGAAGATCCGGAACAGCGGCCGGGTGATGGTGACGCTGCCGGACTGCGTGGGGCGGAACTCGTTGACGGCGGGACGGGTGTTGACGGCCGTGGACAGGGCCTTGATCCGGCGTTCCATCTGGTTGAGCCGGTCGATGATGTCCTCGGGCAGCTGGGGCATCAGGCCTCCTCGAGGTAGAGCTCGGCGGTGTCGGGGCGGCCGCGCTCCGGCGGGGTGATCTTGACGCCGATGATGCGGTAGCGGGCGTCGAGGCCCTGGGAGTACCACTCGTCGGTGATCCGGATGCGGGCGACGCGGCCGAGGAGCGCCGGCGGGACGATCCCGCCGAGGTGGATGGAGACCGAGGGGATCACCACGGCGCCGCGGGCCTGCTTGAGCTCCGTGGCGGCCACCGAGTCGAGCGCGAGCGGGTCGGTGATCTCGTTGTGGTCCGAGGACAGGTCGATCAGCGGCCAGCCGTCCACGAGCAGGTCGCTGGCGTATTGCTGGGTGGAGAAGATCGGCCGGGACTCGGCGGCGGCGTTGGCGTTGGTGGAGGAGCCGCGGGCCAGGGCGGTGGTGCCGCCGCGGGTGGCGTCGTACGGGAAGGAGTACGACAGGATGACGCCGGGCCGGTCGAAGACCAGGTCGGTCGCGCCGGTGACGATCTTGGGTTCGCCGAGGCGGAGCTGCCGGATCCGCGAGCCGGTGACCGGGTCGCGGTAGACGAGGATCTGGTACTCGAAGCCGTCCTCGGTGGCGGCGAGCTGGTCGAGCGCCTCCAGGTAGACGGTCTCGTCGCCCTTGCGCCACGAGGCCGTCTTCTGGAACTTGGGGATCTCGTCGCCGAACGTGATCCCGAGGCGGCGGGGCTCTTCGCCCTCGGGGGCGTCGGGGTAGGCCTGGACGTCGAGCTCGCGCCAGAGCCGGCGCGCGATCTCCACCTGGTCGGTGGGGGTGTCGTACGTGATGTCGGTCCGGATGCGGCGGCGGCCGGCGTAAGAGTCGAAGGTGGCGGCCTGGATGCCGAGGGTCAGCACCCCGCGGCCACTGGACTGCAGGGTGCTGGTCCAGACGATGCCGCCCCACCACAGGTCGCCGCCGCGCTCCAGGTAGACCGCGGTGCGGCCCTCCCGGACCTTCTTGACGCGGTCGGCGATGGCCTGGGAGGGGATGGGGATCGTGCCGGAGAGCGAGCCGGCCTTGCCGATGTAGTCGTCGAACGAGACGTCCCGCAGGGGGAGGATGTCCAGTGTCTGGTCGGTGAGCAGGTCGCAGAAGATCGCCCGGTAGGGCGTGTCGATGGCCATCGGGGACCCTCCTTACAGGACGTAGGTGGCGGAGATGCGGATGTTCCGCCCCGCGACGAGGGCGCCGTTGGACGACCAGGTCCGCAGGTTGATCTGGCCGTTGGTGTAGATGTTCGCGCCGCCGTCGCCGAAGCCGTCGCAGGCCGAGGCCTCGAAGTCCATGGAAGGGCGCCAGCCGGCCGGGAGGGTGCACAGCCCCTCGTCGGGCATGTTGCCGGCGCTGTCGACGTTGACCTGGGCGCCGGTGCGGGTGACGGTGACGGTGACGGTGCACAGACCGCTCTTGGTCCTGCGGCCGCTGAACGAGACCACCGACCAGTTGGGCAGGGCCGTGGCCCCGGAGGCCGTGGTCTCCGTCTCGACGGGCGGCTGGTAGACCACCCAGGCGCTGCCGTTCCAGCGCTGGAGCTGGCCGCCGTTGTAGTCGCGGTACTGGCCGTTGTAGCTGCCGGTGGTGATCGTGCCGCTGGGCGCGATGCCGCCGATCTCCTTGGGGTAGGCGACCCAGGCGGTGCCGTCCCAGCGCTGGAGGAAGTGGGCGTTGTCGTTGTCCTGGTACTGGCCCGGGTAGGCGCCGGGCACGCCCGCGTTGTTGTAGACGGGCAGGATGCCGCCGGCGGAGACGGTCGTGGTGCGCAGGTCGGTGGTGGCGCCGCCGGCCCAGTCGATGCCGCCGGTGCCGGCGGAGGCGCCCTTCTTCACCTTCACCGTGAACAGGATGAGGGAGCGGGCGGGGGCCGCCGGGGCGGCCGGGACGGCCGCCGGGGTGCCCTTGACGATCTCGATGCCGGCGTCGAACCTGCCCAGGGCGTCCACGTCGTTGTCGTAGACGCGGACCACGACCAGGTCGATGCGGTCGTTGAGCGGGTCGCCGTCGGCGAAGGTGAGCGTGATGTCCTCGTCGAGGGCGACCGGGTAGGCGCCGTCGGTGGTGGCGCCCTGGACGACGGCCTTGCCGTGGTAGACGGTGGCCGTCATCGGGCCGGAGGAGCTCATCCACAGGCCGCCGACCCGGAACTTGCCGTCGTACGTGCCGGGGAGGATGCCGGACCGGACGCCGAGCGGGTTGACGGGGGTGGTGGCGCCGATGTTGGTGATGCGGGTGTTCTGGCGGGTCTGCCCGGTGGGCATCAGCCATCCGGAGCGAACGGGCATGTGGTTCTCCTGGAGCTAGGGGCGGTCGGGTGGCGGCCTTGCGGACTCAGTACTGGGGGGTGACCTGGAGGTAGGAGTTGTCGAACCAGGCCCGCACGTTGGCGTTGGTGCTCCGGTAGTACGCGGTGACCGTGTAGGTCGCGCCGGGCGTCAGGCCGGACAGGCGCTGCGTCGTCGAGACGGAGACGGCGTCCGTGGGGCTGGCCGACTTGGAGGCGTAGGCGGAGAGTTCGTCGTCCACCTCGCGGACGACGGTGGCGCCCTGCGTGATGCGGACGCACATCAGCGCGGAGCTGGCGACGCCCGTGGTGCCCGAGTTCAGGGACAGCTCCATCTTCGAACCGAAGGAGAGGATCGCCTGCCGGCTCTCCGGGGCGACGAAGGTCAGCGTCAGCGGGTTCTCCGCCCGGTCGACCAGGGTGTTCACGAAGGTCGTCGAGAGGGTGTAGCCGCCGTCCAGCGAGTCGTTGAAGTACGGACCCGGGTAGGCCGGTGCCCAGGCCGCGCCGTTCCAGCGCTGGATCGGACCGGCCGCGGTGGCCCGGTACTGGCCCGTGTAGCTGCCCGCGGTCGTGGTGTTGACGGAGGTCGGGACGATGCCGCCGATCGCCTCGGGGTAGGCGACCCACTGCCCGCCGTCCCAGCGCTGCAGCTGGTTGTTGGCGGTGTCCTGGTACTGACCCGGGTGGGCGCCCGGCAGGACCGGGCCCTCGACCGGGAGGATGCCGCCGAGGGCGACGACCGGGGTGCGCAGGTCCCGCAGGGAGGTGTTCCACGGGATGCCGCCGTTGCCCGCGCTGGCGCCGGCCGGGACCGTCACCTCGTACAGCGCGAGGCTGCGTGCGGGCGCCACCGGCGCCTTGGGGGCCTGGCCCGGCACGCCCTGGATGATCTCGACCTTCGCCTCGTTGCGGGTGCTGCCGTCGTAGAGGTTGTCGTAGACCTTCAGGACGACCAGGTCGATCCGGCCGTACTGGGCGTCGCCCGCGGCGAACGTGACCTGCTCGGAGGCCGGCAGGGACACCGGGTAGACGCCCTGGGAGATGTCGCCCTGGATGACGGCCCGGCCCTCGGAGACCGTCGCCGTCATGGCGGAGGCCTTGTCCATCCAGAAGCCGGACAGCCGGAACTTGCCGTCGTAGGAGCCCGGCAGGATGCCGGAGCGGACCTGGACGGGGTTGACCATGGTGGTCGCGCCGACCTGGTTGAGGCGGGTGTCCTCGCGGGTCTGGCCTGTCTCGGCGACCCAGCTGCTGCGCAGTGCCATGGGGGTTCTCCAATCGGGAGGTGCGGTGGGAGGGGCGGTCAGGACCTGATCCACTGGGCGGACAGGTTGCTGTAGTAGCCCGAGCCGCCGAGGGTGCGGACGGCGGCGGTGTGGTTGTGGTAGCCGGCGAGCTGCAGGACGTTGCCCGCGGTGAGCTTGATCAGGCCCCCGCCGCCGACCGTGACGGCTCCGGTGGACGCCTGGGTCAGCCAGGTCATGCGGGGGACGCCGACGCCGCCGAGGGTGATGCGGGCGCCGCGGACCCCGGTGGTGGAGTCGCCGTTCCAGGCGACGTGGCCGGAGACCCGCCACCAGCCGGTGCGCGGGACGACGAAGCTGTCGGTGCCGTTCCAGCCGGTGAAGTCGTCGATGTCGACGTACTGGAGGGTGATCGGCGTCCAGGTGCTCGCCGGCACGCTCTGCATCGCGGTCTGCGAGACGCTGAACAGCACGGCCGCCTTGCCCTCGGCGTACTGCCAGGCCGAGCCGTCCCAGCGCTGGAGGACGCCCGCGTTGTCGCGGTACTGGCCGGTGTAGCCGCCGGTCGTCATGGTGCCGTGCGGGGCGATGCCGCCGAGGGGCTTCGCGTACGAGACCCAGGTCGTGCCGTCCCAGCGCTGGAGCAGCCCGGCGACGTCCCGGTACTGGCCGGCGTAGGCGCCCTTGAAGCCGCTGGTCGGCATGATGCCGCCGAGCGCGGTCATCGGGTAGTGCAGGGTCGTGACGACGCCCGCGGTGGTCCACTGGACGCCGCCGGTGCCGGCCGAGGTGCCGGCCGGCACCGAGACGGTGTAGAGCGGGAAGGCGCTGCCGGGGCCCGAGGAGGGCACGGCCGGGGTGGCCGCGGGGGTGCCCTTGACCAGCCGGATGACGGCCCCCGTGGCGCCGCTGCGGTCGTACGCGTCGTCGAGGACGGCCAGTTCGATCAGGTCGATCCGGCCGTACTGCGGATCGCCGTCCGCGATCGTCAGCGTCTCGGGGGCGGTCACCGCGAGCATGTACGCGCCCTGGGCGGTGTCGCTGCCCTGGACCACGGCCCGGCCGGTGCCGATCGAGCACTGCATCGCCGAGGTGCCGGTCAGCGCGAGGCCGCCGGGCACGATGCCGGGCCGCGAGCGCAGCGGAGTCTCCGCCGCGCTCTGCCCGTTGGGCGTGAGGAGCGCGGACAGGGCGATCCGGGTGTCCTCGCGGGTCTGGCCGGTGGATTGGAGCCAGGCGGCCCGTACGGTCATGGGTTCACCTCTTCTGTGCGGGGCGGGAAGGGGGCCGGATCACCATTCGGCGCTGCGCCAGCGGATGGTCATCAGGGCCTCCGGGGTCGCCGCGTCGGGGCGGAACGACAGCTCCGTGCGGCCCGGTTCGAGGAGGAACAGCTCCTCCGGGCTGGAGTCGGCCATCGCGGTGTGGCGGCGGGAGGCGGTGTTGTTGAGCATCACCGTGCCGTTGGCGGTGTCGACGACGAGCTCGTCGCCGGCGGCCAGGTCGATCGCGTACCGCAGCCGGCGCTTGCTGACCCGCTCGGTGACGGTCGGCATGGAGCAGGGGCCGCGGAAGACGATCACCGGGTGCGTGGCGGCCGAGCCGGTGTTCTCGGCGACGGCGTCACCGGTGGACTTGGCCTGGCCCCAGTTGAGCGGCCAGACCAGCGGCCAGGTGAGGCCGGTCTCCGGCTGCGGGGGAGTGGTGGAGGCGCTCTGCTCGTTGACGGTGTAGCGCCGCGGGTCGGAGGCCAGCCACTGGATGGACATCTTCGAGCTGCCCTGGGTGGCGAAGCCCTGGTCCGCGGGAACGACGCGCTGGGCTATCCGGGCCCGTACGGCGAGGAGTTCGCCGTGCAGGCGGACGGTGAGCCAGCGCTCCTCGTCGAGGAGGGCGAGCGACTGGCGCAGGGCACGGATGGCCTCGGTGGCGCCGTCGTACTCCGGCATCAGCACGATCGTGCCGCTGATCTTGCGCGGCTTGGCGTACCGGGAGCCGGGCCAGGCGCCGTGCGAGGTGGGCCGGTCGGCGTCGGAGGAGTCGTACTCGGGCAGGTCCTCCCAGCCCTGGAGACCGGACCGGTCGACGTTGAACGGCGTGCCGGGGCCGATGAGGAGCCCGGCCCACTGGATCTGCCCGTCCTGGGTGATCAGCGAGCCGGGCGCGATGTCGGCGGTGAGGCTGTTGCCGGCGTATGTGGTTGTGGTCTCGGCCATGGGGCCGTCACCTCACTTCTGAGGGGTTGTCTGACTTCTGACGGTCTGTCGCGCTTCTGACTGCCGGTCGGATGTCCGACCGCCTGTCGATGAGAAGGGCTTCAGCGGTGCGCGGCGAGGAGGAAGAGCAGGTCCTCGGCGGTCGACCGCGGGCCGGCGCCCGGATCCTCGCGGAACTCCGCGATGCGGTGGGGCTGCCGGGGGGCCTCGGTGAGGGCCGGGACGCGCCGCTGTTCGAGCACGGTGAGCGGGTCGATGCGCGGCGCGCTGTCGGCGCCGGGGAAGACGACACCGCCCTCGGCGAGCATCGGGATCTTGTCGAGGTCGACGCCGAACTTCTTGCCGAGGATGCTGAAGCTCAGCTTGTTGAGCCCGTCGATGATCCAGTTGGCGAAGGCGATGAGGCCGTTGATCGGCCCCTTGACGACCCCCAGCACGGCGGTCAGGGCGCCCTTGATCAGCTCGCCCATGCCGTGCAGGGCCTTGCCGACCGCCTCGTTGGCGGTGCGGAAGAAGCCCGGGATCCTGTCGGTGAAGAAGGACAGGAACGGGTGGACCGCGTCCTTGATCCCGCCGATCGTGCGTGACGCGATGCCGCGCAGGGCCTGGGACGCGGAGGTGACGGCGGTGCCGACCCGGGAGATGCCGCTGATGCCGGAGCCGATGAGCTTCAGGGCCGTCGTGAACAGGGTGAGGTAGGCCTTGAAGTAGGTCCCGACGGCCTGGCCGATGACCTTGACGACCGGCTGCAGGAACGTCCAGACGGACTGGAAGCCCTTCAGCGCCTGCTGCATGACCTGTCTGATGATCTTCTGGCCGGTCTCGCTGTTCACCGCGTACTCGATGAGCCAGGCGATGACCGGCACGAGGATGCCGGCGAGGAAGCCGAGCGGGTTGCCGCGCATGGCGAGGTTGACGCCGGTCATGGCGACGGAGGCGATCTCCATCACCGTGCCGTAGGTGTCCATCAGTTTGGTGATGGTGTCGGCGAACGGCAGCAGCGGCACCAGGATCGCCAGGATCGTGCCCACCGCGGGGCCGAACCTTCCCGCGGCGGTACGGATCTTCCCGGCCGCGACGCCGAGTTTCTGGATGCCGGCGGCGGCCTTCGACCGCTGGATCCGGCCGACGGAGGTCGCCGCGCCGGAAGCGGTGCTCCCGAGGGTGCGTACGGAGGTGCCGGCGGTCCGTAGCCCGGTCGCGAACCCGGCGATGCCGCCGGCCGCCGCCTGGACGTCCTGCTTGAGCCGCCCGAGCGCGCCGTTGGCCGTCTCGGCGCCCTGCCGCAGGGACGTCATCGTCGGCGTCATGCGGCCGAACGCCGGCATGCGGACGGCGCCGGCACTCATCCGCGTGCCTTCGCCAGGTACATCAGCGCGTCCGCCGTGGACTGCGGGTCGCTGTCACGGGCCGCGTGGTAGTTCTCGATGTGCAGCCCGGCGCCGCCGCCGCTGCCCGTCTGCAGCTGCGCCGTCATCCGGGCGCGGCGGGCGGTCATGGCGAGCAGCCGGTCCAGCTTGGACAGCGGCAGGACGGCCTCGGCCTCGCCGGCCTCGGCGAGGATCGCCGGGACACCGCCGCTGCGGGGCATGACGACGCCGCCGGTGGCGAGCATGGGGATGGTCGGGATGTTGACGCCGAAGGTCTTGCCGCCGACGACCGGGACCCAGCCGGGGACGCTGACCTTGACGCCGTTGACGGCCCGGATCATCCGGTTGATCAGGCCGATGACGGCGTTGACCGGACCGGACACGCCGCTCTTGATCCCCTCGAACGCCCGGGTCGCGATGCCCTTGAGGCCGTTCCAGATCGAGGACATCTTGTCCTTGACGGCGCTGAAGGCGTTCGGGATCGCGCTCTTGATCCAGTTCACCACCGGGGTGATGACGGACTTGATGCCGTTCCAGGCGGCGCCGACGACGGTCTTGATCGCCTTCATCACCGTGGTGATGACCGTCTTCCAGATGTTGACGTAGGTCTTGATGACGGTGGCGACGGCCTTGACGACGGTGGAGACGGCCTTCTTGATGCCGTTCCAGACCGTCTTGATCAGGGCGCCGGCCTTCTGCATGATCGGGCCGACGGCCTTCATGACCGAGCTGATCACGGTCTTGATGGCGTCGAAGGCCTTCTTGAGGATCTTCTGCATCGTCTTCGACTGCATCGCCATCTCGACGATCTTCTCGATGAGAGGCATGAAGAGCTCGATCAGACGGGCGAGGAGATTGCCCTTCATCGACTTGTTGAGCTTGTCCTGGCCCTTGGCGGCCTTGCCCGCGCCGGATTCGTACTTCCCCATCTTCTTGCCGGCGGACTCGGCGGTCGTGCCGGCCTTCGACATGGACTTCTCGGCCTGGTCCGAGGCCGTCTTGAGGTTCTTGAGCTGGGTGTTAGAGCCCTGGGCGTTGGTCTTGAGCGTCTTGAGCTGACCGGACGCGGACTTTCCGGCGTCGCCGACCTTCTTGACCGAGGTGCCGGCGCCGGAGGCCTGGGTCTTGAGGTTGCGCAGGGAGTCGGACGCGTTCTTGAGGGACTTGACGAGAGACATGGGTTACCTCCTTTCGGGGTGGTGGGGATCAGGCGGTCGGCGCGCCGAGGGCGGAGTCGAGGTCGCGGACCGTGGACGCGAACTCCCGCAGCTTCGTGCGCAGGGTTCCGGTCGCCGTGGCGAGCTCGCCCATCTTGGTGGCGGCCGGCCCCAGGTCGCTCGACTTGGGGATCTTGGTCGCGTCGAAGCCGACCATGGCGGCCTTGAGCTTGTCGGTGGCCCTGGCGACCTTGGTGACCTTCCGGGGGTCGGCGTTCCGCATGGCGTTGTTGATCTTGTTGACGCCCTCGGCGACCGGCTGCATCTGCGCGTGGTCGATGCCCGTGATGGCGTCGGCGATCTTCTTGATGGCGTTCGCGGCCTTGGTCGCCTTGCCCTCGGGCGGCAGCTTGCGGAACGACTGAATGAAGGAGGGGGCCCGGTTGTTGAACTTCAGCAGCTCCGGGTTCAGCAGCTCCAGCTGGGTGCGCAGGTTGTCGAAGTTCGCGCCCGCCGGGATCTGGTCGAGAAGATTGCCGCCGCCGTTCTGCTGGTTCTGGATGTCCGTGAGCCTCTGGCGCCTGAGGACGCCTTCCTGGTCCGGGGCGTAGGTGTAGCCGCCGTTCCTGCCGGCGTGCCATGTCTGGATCTTGCTGACGATGAACGCGCCCAACGTGGCGAGGAGGATGGGTACGAGGATGACCGCGAGGGCGGTCCCGATGGCGGCCAGGGCGCCGAGGATGCCGCCCTCCAGGGCGCCCTTGATGACCTCGGCCAGGGTGCCGAGGCCGACCGTCTCCATCCATTCTTCCCAGGGAGCCTTGGCGGCTTCTTCGGCGACCTTGTCCTGCTGCGCCTTGAGGTCCTCGACCAGCTTGTTGATGGGGGCCAGCTGCTGCTTCATCCAGTCGGTCGTGGGCAGCCAGCCCCCGTCCACCTTCCGCAGGTAGTGCCTGAGGCCGGCCACCTGGATCGAGAGGTCCTCGTTCGTTACGTCTGCCATGTTTTGCTCCGCTTCCGGCCGGTGACGGCCAAGCGCCGAAAAGCCCCTGCCGGTATGGAGCTTCGGCAGGGGCTCGTGCGTAGGGGCGGTTCGGAGGGCTAGGCGTCGGCGTCCCGGCGGGAGCCGCGGCGTGCCGTCGCGAGGGCGTCGTTCCAGCCCGCCGTGTACGCGAGGGTCTCGTAACGGCTGACCTCGGCGCAGAGGGTGCCGAGCAACGCTCTCTTGTCGAGCGCGACGGGTCCGTCGAGGAGCTGGCGGAGGCGGTCCTGGAGCGGGATGTGCGGTCGCGATGCCTCGGCCTGCTGAGTCATGGACGCCTGCCTTCCGGTTGCTTGCCCGTGCGTGCGTGGCGGCGCCGCGGAGTGAGGCGGGGGCACCACATGTTCGAACTGCTGTGCGAACAGAGTTTGGAACACCTGTTCGGTGTTTGTCGAGCGGGAAACGTCTGACGGCGTGTCTTCCTGCGGGTTTCCCACGGGGGTTGATGCGAGAACAGAGCTTGTGTTCGACCGGGGTACTCTGGAAGGCGCGTTCCCTGGACCTGACTCATCCGGGGAGCCGGGGGCGCGAGGGGCGCGTGGGGACCCCAGGGGGTCGGAAGGCAGTGCTGACGCATGGACACGGAGCCGGGCGGTAACCGGCGCGAGCAGGTCATCGACTGGCTCGAATCCCACCCTGATCTGCCCCATCTCTTCGCACGCCTCGCCGAACTCGTCCACGTCGCCGGTCACGCCCCGGAGGACCTGGTCGTGCTGCCCCGCGCCGAGGTGGACCGCCGCGAGGCCGCCGCGTTCACCGCCGGCTGGGCCGAGGCCGTCTCCGACGAACTCCCGCGCATCCGCAGGGAGTACGAGAAGCGCGTGGCCGACGCCTACGCCCAGGGCCAGGGCGACGCACGGGGCATACGGCGCCCGCAGCGGCGCACGGACACCTCCTCCCAGGACGGGGCCCGGGTCATCCCGCTGCCCTTCGCCCGGCTCATGGAACCCCCGGCGGCGGTGGTCAGGGCCGAGGAGCGCGTCCGGCGGGAGCGCGAACTGTTCGAACAGCGTCCCGAGCCGGAGTACGGGGAGCGCGAGGAGTACGAGCCGGAGCCCGGCCCCGCACCCGCGTCCCTGCCTTCGCCCGCGCCCCTGCCCGCGCCTGCGTCCCTGCCTTCGCCCGCGCCCGCTGTCGTGTACGAACCCGAGCCGGAGCACGCGTCCGGACCAGAACCGGCGGCCGAGCCGGAGTCCGGGGCGGACGTCCGGGTGAGCGCCCAGGCCTCGCAGGAGAGCCGCACCCGCAGGAACCCCCAGCCGGTGCGGAAGGTCGTCCGCGGCAAGGGCGGCCGGCCGATCGTGCCCCCGCTCAGCGGCGTACCCGGCCAGACCGGGGGGACCCCCGAGCGGCGCGGCCGCCGGCTCTCCGAACGGGCCAGGAGCCTGGAGGAGGAGCTGGCCGCCGAGCGAGCACAGGAAGCGCCCCCGGAGCCCGCTTCCTGAGGGGAGCGGGCGCCGGGGGCTGCGGGGGCTTCGGCCGCCGGAGCGGCGGCGCTTCAGCCGAAGAAGCGGGCGAGGGCCGACGGGGAGACCGCCGGACCGGCAGCCTCCTCCGCGGAGTCGTCGTCCCGCTCCTCGCCGTCCTCGTCCGTGATGCCCGGACGGGGGACGGGCTTCGGCGGATCGGGGGTCTCGTCGTCCTCACCGGTGTTGACGCACTGGAACATCCAGTTGGAGACGGCCAGGTGATCCACCGTGGCGGCGAGGAGGTGGTCGGTGATCGACCACTCCGCCGACTCCCCGTGGATCTGGCGCTGCACCGCTCCGTCCGGCGGAAGGTGCTTCACGAGGACCATCAGGCGCCGACTGGAGAGGTCGCCCCGGTACCAGTCGAGGAGATCGGTGGCGTAGTAGCGGAGCAGGTCCGCTTCGAGGGCCTCGGCGTGTTCGTCGACGAACTCGGCGAGGCTCAGTCTTCCCCCAGGCCGAGCCCGGTCTCCTTGCCGTAGGCCTCCAGGATCGCGGCGATGTCCTGCATCGTGAGGTCGTGCTCCTCGAAGCGGGCGAACTGCTCCTCACCCATCAGGAGCGCGAGCAGGCCGTCCACGTCGTTGTCGTCGAGCCTGCGCAGCGCCTTCGCGGTCTTGCGGGACAGCTCGGTGGGAAGCGTGTAGGACTCGCCGTCCAGCTCGAACGACCAGGTGCGGCCGTGGGCCTCCAGGCGCTGGGCGCGGGCGGCGTTGACGTCGAAACGGGCCATGGTGATGCGTACTCCTTGTTCGGGTGAGTGAGGAGGAGAGGGGGTGGGGCGGGACGGCGGTGCGCCGTCCCGCCCCGGGTGGAGAAGGATCAGACGGTCGCGGAGTACTGGCTGTCCTTCATGAGGAAGGTCGCCAGCGGCTTGCCGTCGCCCTTCGACATGGCGGTGAAGGTGACACCCAGCTGGGAGGCCGCCTTGCGGGCCAGCTTGATGTCGTCGGTGGCGGTGACCTGGCCGCGCGGGATGATGAAGCGGTACTTCACCGCGGTCGTGCCGCCGGCCTTGACGTCGGTGAACTCCAGGCCGAGGGCGCGGACGTCCGCGAACGGACGCTCGGCGATCTCGTAGCGGTAGGTGTCGACCGCCGGGGTCGGCTCGGCCTTCACCGCGTCGCCGCCCATGAAGAACGGCAGCGTGTCCTCGTTGAACTGGAGCAGCGAGAACTTCAGCGACAGGTCACGGCTCGAGTAGATGTAGTGGACCGGGGAGACCGACTGCCACGAGTCGATGGCCTCCAGCTTGTCCTTCTTCGAGAACGTGACGCCGTCGCCGGAGGTGAAACCGAGGTCCTTCCAGCCCGCGCCGGTCCAGTCGGCGGCGGAGTCCGCGCCGAAGGTGGCGGGGAGGGAGGTGCCGGCGTCGGCGACGAAGAGCTTGCCGATGCCTGCGACGCGGATCTCGGCGGAGTTGTTTCCAGCCATGGTGGTGTTTCTCCTTGGGTGATGAGGGCGGCCGTGCCCGGAAAAGGGGTCCGGGTACGGCAAAGGCCCCGCCGGACGGCGAGGCCTGGTCTGTGGGTCGCTGGGGTCTAGAAGACGTTCAGCGAGATCTGGATGACGCAGAGGTAGCGGTTGGCGCCCCGGTAGAGGTAGTCGGGCATCCAGCGCGGCCCGTCCTGCTCCTCGACGTCGCTGACGAAGTTGGCGCCGAGCTGCTTGCCGATGGTGGCGAGCAGGGCGCGCCGGGCGGCGTTGGCGAGGACGTGGGCCGCGTTCTTGGTCGGCCCGTACACCTCGAACTCGATCAGCGGCTTGTCGACGTGCAGGTCGCCGATCCAGGCGCCGCCGCGGCGGTTCACCAGGACGGCGTTCTGCGTGCCGTCGAAGCCGGCCGGCGCCTGTACGGCGACGGTGACGCCGGCCAGGGCCGGGTCGGCCTTGAGGACGTCGACGACCAGCTTCTCGACGTCCGGGAACGCACTCGGGGGAGTGGTCATGACGGTTCTCCTCGGGAGACGGGGGCGGGACGGGCCCGTCCGGGGCGCTCGACGCGGGGAGGGGCGGGGGCGCGGAGCGCTCCCGGACGGCGGACGGCGGAGCCGCGTCCCGCCTTGCGGGCGCAGCTCCGCCGCTGCACCAACTGTGACAGGGAGCGTGCGCGCACGCAACTAGTTCTGGGTGCGGATCTGACCGAGGGCCGCGCGGCGCCTGAGCGGCGTCGCGCCTGGACCGCCTGAGCCTGGGCGGCCGTGCGCCTGGGCGGCCTGCGCCTGGGCCGTCGTGCGTCCGAGCCGCCTGCGCCGGGCCCGCCGTGCGCGGGGCCCGCCGTGCGCCGG
The DNA here is from genome assembly GCF_049913095.1 of Streptomyces sp. E-08. Lineage (NCBI taxonomy): Bacteria > Bacillati > Actinomycetota > Actinomycetes > Kitasatosporales > Streptomycetaceae > Streptomyces > Streptomyces sp. E-08. The sequence goes on from NZ_CP183971.1 coordinate 5,069,118, forward strand.
GCCCGCACTGCGCCGGGCCCGCACTGCGCCGGGCCCGCGTGCGCCGGGCCCGCACTGCGCCGGGGCAAGACCCGCGGGGCAAGACCCGCGCCCGTCCGCTCCCCGGGGTCCGGCCGCGGGGTCCGGTCGCGGGGTCCGGTCGCGGGGTCCGGGGCCGCGGGATCCGGGCCGCGTCCGTCCGCTCCGCTCTTCTGTGCCCCGCCTGTCCGCCGTGCGTGGCCGCGCCCCGCACGGCCGCGCCCCGCACGGCCGGGCGGCGCTGCGGCGGGGTGGCGCCTCGTACGGCGCGCTGCGCGGGGGCGCGGCCCCGTACGGGCCGGACCCGCTGGGGCCCCCAGGGGCCCTTCAGGGCCCGGCTCCGCTGGGGGCCGGGCCCTGGTGCGGCCCGGTTCTGCCACCGGGGTGGGGCTCGCCCCGGCCGGACCCGGCGGTGCGGGCGTCGGGCCCGGTGAGGGGGGGGAGGGCGGTCGCCGGGGTCGGTAGGTTGGCCGTCCCGTACCGACTCAGGAGCCGCCCCGTGTCCCCCCGACCCCGCCTGCTCTACGTGACCGACCTCGCCTACCCGGCCCGTGGCCGGCGCTACTGCGACGAGGACATCGGGCTCACCGCCCGGCTCCGTGGCTCCTTCGACCTGGCGCTCTGTCACCCGCTCGACGCCGCCGCCCTCATGGACGGCTTCGACGGCGTCGTCGTCCGCAACAGCGGGCCCGTCCTCGGCTACCAGAAGGAGTACGAGGACTTCCGCGCGCAGGCCCTCGCCCGCGGCACCCGCGTCTACAACCCCCTCCACGGCCGCGGCGACATGGCCGGCAAGCAGTACCTCCTCGACCTCACCGCCGCCGGCTTCCCCGTCATTCCCACCGCCGACCGCGCCGAGGACCTCCACCGCCTCCCCGCGGCCGAGCGCTACGCGGTCAAGCCCAAGGCCGGCGCCGACTCCATAGGACTGCGCTTCGTCCCGTACGAGGAGCTCGGCGGCCTCACCTACGGCGACGTCCTCGTCCAGCCGCGCGTCGACTTCCGGTACGAGGTCTCCTTCTACTTCGTCGACGACCTCTTCCAGTACGCCCTGTACGCCCCCGACCCCGAGCGCCGCTGGGTCCTGGAGCCGTACGAACCCACCCCCGACGACCTCGCCTTCGCGCGCCGCTTCATCGACTGGAACACCCTCGACCACGGCATCCAGCGCGTCGACGCCTGCCGCGCCCCCGGCGGCGAGCTGCTCCTCGTCGAGCTGGAGGACCTCAACCCGTACCTCTCCCTCGACCGCGTCCCCGAGCCGGTCCGCGAGCGCCTCGCCGCCACCCTCGTCGACTCCCTCCGCCGTTTCCTGGCGGCATGACGAAGCGCCCCGCGTCCGGGGGAGACCGGACGCGGGGCGCTTCTGTGACGGAAGGTCAGGCGGTACGGGGGCGGCGGCGGGCCAGCCGCTCCGCCGCGAACACGTCCTCCAGGCGGAACAGCTGCGCCCGTCCCGCCCGTCCCGCGGCCCGCAGGTGACCGAGCTGGACCCACTTGCGGATGGTCGCGGGCGCCACCCCCGCCTCCTCGGCGGCCAGCCGGCCGGGGACCAGCGTGGGCAGGGCGGGCGAGCTCAGCATGAGGTCTCCTTCGTGTCGTCCATCGCCGCCTCGATCTCGTCGGTACGCGTCCCCGACGCCTCCGACAGCTCCTCCCACCGGTCCTCCGGCCACAGGTGCCGGTAGGCCGGGTCGTCCTGACAGCCGCACACCTCGTCCGTGCAGACACAGGCCGGGTTCACGCAGAGCACCGCGCGCCGGTCCGGGAACGCCCGCAGCGACACCGAGTCGCACCAGGGGCACCGGCCCGAGACCCGCACGATCGTCTCCGCGTCGCCGAGCGTCCGGGCGCAGCGCCGGGCCATCCGCCGGATCTCGTCCCGCACGTGCCGGGCCAGGTCCGGGTGGGCCGCGATCGGGTCGAGCAGCCCGACCAGGCGACGGAGCCGGTCGATCACCCCGGCGCGGGGCGGCCGGGGCAGCGCGAGCCGGGCGCACACCGCCTCCTCCAGCTCCACCACGCCGTCGGTGATGTCACGGATGGCGTCGGAGACGTGCAGCCGGATCGGGGCGGCCCCGTGGCCGGGGACGACGAGCCCGTGCCGCTGCTGGAGCAGCAGCGCCTCCCGGCGCTCCTCGCGGATCAGTTCGTCGAGGCCGGCGGGGGAGGGGCCGGGGGCGGTCCCGGCGGGCCCGCGGCGCCCGGGCGCGAGCTCCTCGGAGAGTTCGGGGAACTGCCGTACCAGGGAGGCGGTCCAGAGCGTGATATCCCGCAGGACGAGGTCGGTGTGGTCAGTCACGGCGGCCGCTTCCCCGCGTGGCGAGGGCCTTCGCGACGCGCAGGGCGTCCGCCGGGCGGCCGTTGCGCCAGAGCCGGCCCGCGCAGACTCCGTCGAAGTAGCTCTCCGCCGGGGCCACGGCCGTCTCGCACTCGCCGCGCACGGGGCAGGAGGCGCAGGCCCGCAGGGCGGGGGCCGCCTCCTTGGCGCGGCGGGCGAAGACGACGGACGGGGAGAGGCCGGCGCACGCGGCGGAGGCCTGCCAGGGGGACGGGTCGGGATGGAACAAGGGGTTCTCCACGGTCCGGGGCCCACCGGGGCCGTCCATGGGGCCGGTGGGGCGCCTGGGGCTCGGGGGGCCGACGAGTGCGGCGGCGAGCCAGACTTACACGTTGCGTGCGAGCGCGCAACAAAAAACGGGACCGACGAGGCCGACCCTTCACCGATTCGACACGATTGCGTGCCCGAAAGCACGTAATTCCGTGCGCGCAAGCACGCTAAGGTATGGGATCCGGAGGGTGGGGAGCGAGGAGCGGTACACATGAGCACTCAAGGGCTCGACGAGTTCGCAGGCTGGGTCGAAGGCCTGATGAGACAGCGCGGCTACGACATCGACAGCCCGCGCGGCGGCGGCAAGTCCCGGATCGCGGACGAGGCCGGAGTCCACCGCGCCGCCGTCACGCGCCTGCTGCAGCGGCAGAGCATGCCCGACCTGGAGACCATGCGCCGGATCGCCCCGCTGCTCGGCGTCTCCGTCCGCGACATGCTCATCCGGTCCGGCCGCGTGACCCCCGAGGAGCTCCCGATGGCGGCGGACCTGCTGCCGCCGAGCGACTGGCAGCCCTCGATGGAGGACTTCGCGCGCTGGCTGGGCGTGCCCGACGAGCGCATGGGAGTCTTCGTCAAGGTCGTGAATCAGTTCCTGGAGCCGGACGTGGACGAGTCGGGCGCCGGCGAGGCGCCCGAGCCCCGCCGCACCGCCCGGGACTGACCACGGGGGCCGAAGGGGCTTGAAGAGGCTCGGAGAGGGCCGATGACGGCCGAAGAGGGCTGAAAAGGGGCGGAAGGGACCGGCGACGGGACGTGGTGCCCGGCGCCGGAACGATCCGGCGGGCCACGGCGCCGGGCCGGAACCGTCCGGCGCCGGAACGATCCGCCCTGGTCCCGGCCCGCTCCGGCCGGGACCACGTGCGCGTGGGCATTTGTTTTGACCGGAGTCCATGCGATAGGTACGCTCATGCCTTGTGCCTGGGGTGTGCCTGGGCTCCCGTGCGTGTCCTCAACCGCACGGCGAGTCATATATCGGCCACCGTGATCCGCGCTTTTTCCGCCTCTGGCGGAGGTCCGCGAGATCCGACACACCCGACCGCGTGGGTCGGTGAATGTTCCAGGTTAGTTTTACCGACGGCACACAGAAACCGGAGAAGTAGTGCCTACGATCCAGCAGCTGGTCCGTAAGGGCCGGCAGGACAAGGTCGAGAAGAACAAGACGCCCGCACTCGAGGGTTCCCCTCAGCGTCGCGGCGTCTGCACGCGTGTGTTCACGACCACCCCGAAGAAGCCGAACTCGGCCCTCCGTAAGGTCGCGCGTGTGCGTCTGACCTCGGGCATCGAGGTCACGGCCTACATCCCGGGTGAGGGTCACAACCTGCAGGAGCACTCGATCGTGCTCGTGCGCGGTGGCCGTGTGAAGGACCTGCCGGGTGTTCGTTACAAGATCATCCGCGGTTCCCTCGACACGCAGGGCGTCAAGAACCGTAAGCAGGCTCGCAGCCGCTACGGCGCCAAGAAGGAGAAGTAAGAATGCCTCGTAAGGGCCCCGCCCCGAAGCGCCCGGTCATCATCGACCCGGTCTACAGCTCTCCTCTTGTCACCTCGCTGATCAACAAGATCCTGCTGGACGGCAAGCGTTCCACCGCCGAGCGCATCGTGTACGGCGCCATGGAGGGTCTTCGCGAGAAGACCGGCCAGGACCCGGTCATCACGCTGAAGCGCGCTCTCGAGAACGTCAAGCCGGCCCTCGAGGTCAAGTCCCGCCGTGTCGGTGGCGCCACCTACCAGGTGCCGATCGAGGTCAAGCCGGGCCGCGCGTCCACGCTGGCCCTCCGCTGGCTCGTCGGTTACTCCCGCGCCCGTCGCGAGAAGACCATGACCGAGCGCCTCATGAACGAGCTCCTCGATGCCTCCAACGGCCTCGGTGCTGCCGTCAAGAAGCGCGAGGACACGCACAAGATGGCCGAGTCCAACAAGGCCTTCGCGCACTACCGCTGGTAGTCGCAACCCACATCGAGACCGAGAGAAGACTGAGCCGATATGGCTACCACTTCGCTTGACCTGGCCAAGGTGCGCAACATCGGCATCATGGCCCACATCGACGCGGGCAAGACGACCACCACCGAGCGGATCCTGTTCTACACCGGTGTCTCGTACAAGATCGGTGAAGTCCACGACGGCGCTGCCACGATGGACTGGATGGAGCAGGAGCAGGAGCGCGGCATCACGATCACGTCTGCCGCGACGACCTGCCACTGGCCGCTCGAGAATGTCGATCACACGATCAACATCATCGACACGCCGGGCCACGTCGACTTCACCGTCGAGGTGGAGCGTTCGCTGCGCGTGCTCGACGGTGCTGTCACCGTGTTCGACGGTGTGGCCGGTGTCGAGCCCCAGTCCGAGACTGTCTGGCGTCAGGCGGACCGCTACGGCGTCCCGCGTATCTGCTTCGTCAACAAGCTCGACCGTACGGGCGCCGAGTTCCTCCGCTGCGTCGACATGATCGTGGACCGCCTCGGCGCCGTCCCGATCGTCATGCAGCTCCCGATCGGCGCCGAGATGGACTTCCAGGGCGTCATCGACCTGGTCCGCATGAAGGCGCTTGTCTGGTCCGCCGAGGCCAGCAAGGGTGAGATGTACGACGTCGTCGACATCCCGGCGGACAAGCTCGAGCAGGCCGAGGAGTACCGCGCCAAGCTCGTCGAGACCGTCGCGGAGAACGACGAGGAGCTCATGGAGCTCTTCCTCGAGGGCGTCGAGCCCACCGAGGAGCAGCTGTACGCGGCTGTCCGTCGTATCACCATCGCTTCCGGCAAGGGCAACGGCGAGAAGACGGTCACCCCCGTCTTCTGTGGCACCGCGTTCAAGAACAAGGGCGTTCAGCCCCTGCTCGACGCTGTCGTCCGTTACCTCCCCTCGCCCCTGGACGTCGAGGCCATCGAGGGCCACGACGTCAAGGACGCCGAGCTCGTCGTCAAGCGCAAGCCGTCCGACGACGAGCCGCTGTCGGCCCTCGCGTTCAAGATCGCGAGCGACCCGCACCTCGGCAAGCTCACCTTCGTCCGGATCTACTCCGGTCGCCTGGAGGCCGGCACCGCGGTGCTGAACTCCGTCAAGGGCAAGAAGGAGCGCATCGGCAAGATCTACCGCATGCACGCGAACAAGCGTGAGGAGATCGACTCGGTGGGCGCCGGCGACATCGTCGCCGTCATGGGCCTCAAGCAGACCACCACCGGTGAGACGCTGTGCGACGACAAGAACCCGGTCATCCTGGAGTCCATGGACTTCCCGGCGCCGGTCATCCAGGTCGCCATCGAGCCCAAGTCCAAGGGTGACCAGGAGAAGCTGGGTGTCGCCATCCAGCGTCTCGCGGAGGAGGACCCCTCCTTCCAGGTTCACTCGGACGAGGAGACCGGCCAGACCATCATCGGTGGTATGGGCGAGCTTCACCTCGACATCCTCGTCGACCGCATGCGTCGCGAGTTCAAGGTCGAGGCGAACGTCGGCAAGCCGCAGGTCGCGTACCGCGAGACGATCCGCAAGGCCGTCGAGCGCGTGGACTTCACCCACAAGAAGCAGACCGGTGGTACCGGTCAGTTCGCCAAGGTGCAGATCGCGATCGAGCCCATCGAGGGTGGCGACGCCTCCTACGAGTTCGTGAACAAGGTCACCGGTGGCCGCATCCCGAAGGAGTACATCCCTTCGGTCGACGCGGGTGCGCAGGAGGCCATGCAGTTCGGCATCCTGGCCGGCTACGAGATGACTGGCGTCCGCGTCATCCTTCTCGACGGTGCCTACCACGAGGTCGACTCCTCCGAGCTCGCGTTCAAGATCGCCGGTTCGCAGGCCTTCAAGGAGGCCGCGCGCAAGGCTTCTCCCGTCATCCTTGAGCCGATGATGGCCGTTGAGGTCGTCACGCCCGAGGACTACATGGGTGAGGTCATCGGTGACATCAACTCCCGCCGTGGCCAGATTCAGGCCATGGAGGAGCGCAGCGGCGCTCGCGTCGTGAAGGGCCTCGTGCCCCTCTCGGAGATGTTCGGCTACGTCGGAGACCTCCGCAGCAAGACCTCGGGTCGCGCAAGCTACTCGATGCAGTTCGACTCCTACGCCGAGGTTCCGCGGAACGTCGCCGAGGAGATCATCGCGAAGGCCAAGGGCGAGTAACTCTCCCGAGTTCACGCTTTAGGCTTGACACCAGTCGCCGGGGTTTCGCCCCGGAACCCCGAGGATCGGGCCCCGGCGACTGGCATCCCAGCAAAGATCACCTGGCGCCGATGAAGCAAGGCGTACAGAACCACTCCGCAGGAGGATTCAGTGGCGAAGGCAAAGTTCGAGCGGACTAAGCCGCACGTCAACATCGGTACCATCGGTCACATCGACCACGGTAAGACGACCCTCACGGCCGCCATTACCAAGGTGCTGCACGACGCGTACCCGGACCTGAACGAGGCCTCGGCCTTCGACCAGATCGACAAGGCTCCCGAGGAGCGCCAGCGCGGTATCACCATCTCGATCGCGCACGTCGAGTACCAGACGGAGTCGCGTCACTACGCGCACGTCGACTGCCCCGGTCACGCTGACTACATCAAGAACATGATCACGGGTGCGGCGCAGATGGACGGCGCCATCCTCGTGGTCGCCGCCACCGACGGCCCGATGCCGCAGACCAAGGAGCACGTGCTCCTGGCCCGCCAGGTCGGCGTTCCGTACATCGTCGTCGCCCTGAACAAGGCCGACATGGTGGACGACGAGGAGATCCTGGAGCTCGTCGAGCTCGAGGTCCGTGAGCTCCTCTCCGAGTACGAGTTCCCGGGCGACGACCTGCCGGTCGTCCGCGTCTCGGCGCTCAAGGCGCTCGAGGGCGACAAGGAGTGGGGCGAGAAGCTTCTCGGCCTCATGCACGCCGTCGACGAGTCGATCCCGCAGCCCGAGCGTGACGTCGACAAGCCGTTCCTGATGCCGATCGAGGACGTCTTCACGATCACCGGTCGTGGCACCGTCGTCACCGGTCGTATCGAGCGTGGTGTCCTCAAGGTCAACGAGACCGTCGACATCATCGGCATCAAGACCGAGAAGACCACCACCACGGTCACCGGCATCGAGATGTTCCGCAAGCTGCTCGACGAGGGCCAGGCCGGTGAGAACGTCGGTCTGCTCCTCCGTGGCATCAAGCGCGAGGACGTCGAGCGCGGCCAGGTCATCATCAAGCCGGGTTCGGTCACGCCGCACACGAACTTCGAGGCCCAGGCCTACATCCTGTCGAAGGACGAGGGTGGCCGTCACACCCCGTTCTTCAACAACTACCGCCCGCAGTTCTACTTCCGTACCACGGACGTGACCGGCGTCGTGACCCTCCCCGAGGGCACCGAGATGGTCATGCCGGGCGACAACACCTCCATGTCCGTTGAGCTGATCCAGCCCATCGCCATGGAGGAGGGCCTCAAGTTCGCCATCCGTGAGGGTGGCCGGACCGTCGGCGCCGGCCAGGTCGTCAAGATCACTGCCTGATCTTGAACTGACCTGGTAGCTCCTACGAGCTGCTAGCAGTGAGGGAAGGCCCCGCACCGAAAGGTGCGGGGCCTTCTCGCGTTCCCGGCCTTCCTACGGTCGCCAGCTCCACGGGTGCCCGTCCGCGCCCAGGCCCACCACCGTCGCCCCGCGGGCGTCCAGGCGCAGTGCCGTCGCCACCGCCGTCCCGCCGCGCGTACGGAGCCGGCCGCCGGCCCGGAGCGCGACCCGGCCCCGCTCGTCCGTGCCGAGCAGGACGGTCCCGAGCTCCGGGGACCGGGCGGCGAACACGCCCCCGTAGCCGTCGAGACCGGCGTCGCCGTCCGGGCCGTCCAGCCGGGCCGCGGCCGGGGCCCGCCGGTAGAGCCCGCCGCCCGCGCTCGCCACCGTGGACCCGGAGAGCGGCAGCCGGGCGGGCTGCGGGACCCCGTCCACCCAGTGCCGTACGGACTCCCGCCCCGCCGCGTACACGTGCACCCGGCCGGTCGCGTCGAGCGAGACCGCCAGACCGTCCTGGACCTCTCCGCCGCCGGGCAGCGGCCGCCACGGGGACCAGGACCCGTCCGCCGCCCGCACCCGCGTGGAGACGCCCCTGTCCGCGTTCCGTACGAAGAGGTGGACCCGGCCGTCCCGGGCGGCCACCGCCACCGGGGCGCCGATCCTGCGGCCCCGGTCGTCCCCGCGCTCCGGGCTGCCCAGGCCCCGCCAGGCCAGGAACCCGCCGCCGGGAGAGCGTTGCTCCAGGAGCACCACCTCGCGCCGGTTGGCCCCGCCGTGCCCGTCGAGCGCGGCGAACCGCACCCCGAGGAGCAGGACCCGGCCGTCGTCGAGCACCGCCGAGCCGAGGGCCGGTGCGAGCGGGCCGCCGCCCAGGTCCACCGGCTCGCCCCAGACGCCGGGCGCGGTCTCCCGCCAGCGGACCGCGCGCAGACCGAGCACCCCGTAGGCGGCGAGGCGGCCGTCCGGTTCCGCCGCGAGCGCCGGGGCCGGGCCGGGCCAGCGGTGGTGCGTGGAGCGGACCCAGCCCTTGCGGTTGGTAAGCGGCCGGTCGCCGCCGACGCCGTAGTCGCCGCAGCCCGACGGGTTCCCGCACTCCCAGGACGGGTCCCCGCCGTACGGGACGAGGCGGGCCGCCTTCTCCTCCAGGACCTCGGGCGGGAGGTTCTTGGGCCAGTGCCGGTTGTAGTAGCCGCGGAAGGCGGTGGTGGTGAAGGCCGGTATCGGCTCGCCGTCCCGGACCGCGTCGGTGACCCAGCGGCACAGCGCGGCCCAGGTGAAGGAGGCGACCGCCGTGTGGTCCCCGTGGTCCGAGTAGCCGGGCTGCTCGGAGTCCCGCTTGCGGGTGGCCTCGTCGCCGGGCTGGATGTCGGGGTCCGGGTCCAGGGTGTGCACGACCGTGGGCCGGTGGCGGCGGAGCAGTCCGGTGAGGACGTCGACGAGCCGGTCGTAGTCGTAGGTGTCGGAGCGGGTGACGGGGGAGCCGGCCGACAGGTGGGTGCGCAGCTCCAGGGCCCGGTCGTGCCAGAGGGCGGGTACGGCCATGTAGCGGCGGTTCGTGTGCATCGGCAGGTTGAGGAAGACCAGCTCGATCCTGCGGCCGCCGTGCGTGAGGGTGTCGGACTCGGCCCGCCGTCCGCCGGGGAGCGTGAGGACCTCGCGCCGCCACGGCGTGAACGCGGGGAGGCCGAGCGCCACCGCGTACGACTGGCGCAGGCCCTGGTGGCGGGCGGAGGAGTAGGCGGCCCGGTCCGGGGGCGTCTCGGGCATCCCCGCGATCCGGTTCCGGCCGGTGTGCTCGCCGGCCGTCACGTACACGGAGACGAGGGGCACGCCCGCGTCGAGCAGCCGCTGCGTGTCCGGGTTCATGAAGTACAGGTCGTCGTCCGGGTGCGCGGAGAACTGCATGAGCAGTGCCCGCCGGGTCCGTGCCGAGGCGATCGGCTTGCCGGGCGCGGGATCGGCCGTCGGCGCGGCGCGGCGCGGCTCCGGTACGGAGCACCCGGCGGCGGCCGCGGTGACCGCGAGGGCGGCGGCGAGGACCGTCCGCCGACGGGGAGGAGTGTGCACGACAGGGCCCTTCGCTCAATCGGTCTCCTGGAAGACGGATGTTCGAGCGAGGGGGTTGTGCCCCGGGCGGGGCCGCCCGGGAGGAACACCGAAAAAGATCGCCGGAGCGTGCGGGCGGATGTCGAGGAGGTGATCCTGGTTCCGACCGAAGGGTGACAGCACGCCGGCGGACCGCGCGGGACGGGGAGGACACCCGGGATGAAGTACGTCGCGATGACCTACGGCAACCAGGCCACGTGGGACTCCTTCCCGGCCGAGGCCTGGCCCGAGGCGATCGCCCGGCAGGAGGCCTTCAACCGGAAGTACCGGGAGAGCGGCGAGCTGATCGGCGCGTACGGCCTCGCCGACGCGGCCGCCGCCCAGCTCGTACGGCGCGTGGGCGGGGCCCCCGCGGTCGCCGACGGCCCGTACCTGGAGACCGAGGAGTACCTCGCCGGCGTCTACCTGCTCGACTGCGAGAGCCTGGAGCGGGCCCAGGCGATCGCCGCGGACATGCCCTTCGCGGACGTCGAGCCCGTCGAGCTGTGGCCGGTCCTGCACGAGTCCGCGGCGGACGTGTGACCGGCCCGCACGAGGTCGAGGACCTGCTGCGCGCGTGTGCGCCGCAGGTCCTCGGCGCGCTCGTCCGGCGGTACGGCGACTTCGACCTCTGCGAGGACGCCGTCCAGGAGGCCCTGATCGCCGCCGCCCGCCAGTGGCCCGGGGAAGGGGTCCCGGACAACGCCCGCGGCTGGCTGCTGACCGTCGCCCAGCGCAAGTACGTCGACCAGGTCCGCAGCGAGGCCGCGCGCCGCCGCCGCGAGGACGCCGTCGCCCTCGCCACCCCGGACGCGGCGCTCCTCGCGCCCGCCGCCGACGACGCTCCGGGCACCGACGCGGACGACTCCCTGTCGCTGCTCTTCCTCTGCTGCCACCCCGACCTGTCGCCGCCCAGCCGGATCGCGCTCACCCTGCGCGCCGTCGGCGGCCTCACCACGGCGCAGATCGCCGCCGCCTTCCTCGTGCCCGAGGCGACCATGGCGCAGCGGATCAGCCGGGCCAAGCAGACGATCAAGGCCGGCGGCTGGTCCCTCGCACCGCCGGAAGGTGCGGACCGCACCGCCCGGCTCGCCGAGGTGCGGCACGTGCTCTACCTCGTCTTCAACGAGGGCTACACGGCCAGCGGCGGCGAGGCGCTGACCGCGCCCGAGCTGTCCACGGAGGCGATCCGGCTGGCCCGGATGCTGCACCGGCTGGTCCCGGACGACACCGAGACGGCGGGCCTGCTCGCGCTGATGCTGCTCACCGACGCCCGGCGGCCGGCCCGCACGGGCCCGCACGGGGAACTCGTACCGCTCGCCGAGCAGGACCGGGGGAACTGGGACGGCGGGCTGATCGCCGAGGGCGTGGAGCTGATCAGCCGCACCCTGCCGCGGGGGCGGGTGGGCCCGTACCAGCTCCAGGCGGCGATCGCGGCCGTGCACGACGAGGCCGGCACGGCGCAGGCCACGGACTGGCCGCAGATCCTCGCCCTGTACGAGCTCCTGGAGCGCACCGGGCCGAACCCCATGGTCACGCTCAACCGCGCGGTGGCCGTCGCGATGGTCCACGGTCCGGAGGCGGGTCTCGACCTGCTCGACGGGCTCGCGGCGGACCGGCTGCTCGCCCGGAACCACCGCCTCCTCGCGACCCGCGCGCACCTCCTCGAACTCCTCGGCGACGAGAAGGGGGCGGCCGAGGCCTACCGGGAGGCGGCCCGGCACACCACCAGCGCGCCCGAGCGGCGCCATCTGACGGAGCGGGCCCGGCGGTTGGGATGACGGGGGAGCGGGGGGCGCGCGCGACAGGCGCATGCGCCCCGGCGCATGGTCGTACGTGACGTGGGGTACAGTCTTCGATCCCGATTGGCGGCGGGAAGCCCCCGTATGGCAGACTGTCGGGGTTGCTCGGTTGAGTGCCGATGCTGCGCGCCTCCCGTCGGGAGGACCGGAAGCGAGTCCCACAGTACTCGTCGCTCCTTTTCAGGAGCGGACGTACGGGAATCTTCTGGGAAGCGTCAGCGGGGTGCCGACCAGGCGCCCGGTGGGTGTTTCGCCCCCGGCCTGCGGTCATGGCGACCGTGCCCCCTTGGTTGGGAAATCCTCAGGGATTTCTGCGTAGAGGGAGCGCGACACGCCCGACCGCGTGGGTCGGAGCAAAACGCGAACGCAGCGGGTTCCAGAGCGTTACGAGACAAAGGACTACTAGTAGCCATGGCGGGACAGAAGATCCGCATCCGGCTCAAGGCCTACGACCACGAGGTCATCGACTCCTCGGCGAAGAAGATCGTCGAGACGGTGACCCGCACTGGTGCGTCGGTCGCAGGCCCGGTGCCGCTGCCCACTGAGAAGAACGTGTACTGCGTCATCAAGTCGCCGCACAAGTACAAGGACTCGCGCGAGCACTTCGAGATGCGCACGCACAAGCGCCTCATCGACATCCTCGACCCCACGCCGAAGACGGTTGACTCGCTCATGCGTCTCGACCTCCCGGCGGGCGTTGACATCGAGATCAAGCTCTGAGGGCGCGCGAGATGGCTAAGAACATCAAGGGCATCCTGGGCGAGAAGCTCGGCATGACGCAGGTCTGGGACGAGAACAACCGGGTCGTCCCGGTGACCGTCGTCAAGGCCGGCCCCAATGTCGTGACCCAGGTGCGTACGAACGACGTCGACGGCTACGAGTCGGTCCAGATCGCCTTCGGCGAGATCGACCCGCGCAAGGTGAACAAGCCCCTCAAGGGCCACTTCGCCAAGGCCGACGTCACCCCGCGCCGCCACCTGGTGGAGCTCCGCACCGCTGACGCCTCCGAGTACACGCTCGGCCAGGAGATCACCGCCGAGGTCTTCGAGGCCGGCGTGAAGGTCGACGTCACCGGTAAGAGCAAGGGCAAGGGCTTCGCCGGTGCGATGAAGCGCCACAACTTCCGTGGTGGCAAGGCCTCGCACGGTGCCCACCGCGTGCACCGCAAGCCCGGTTCGATCGGTGGCTGCGCCACCCCGGGCCGTGTCTTCAAGGGCATGCGCATGGCCGGTCGCATGGGCAACGAGCGTGTGACCACCCAGAACCTGACCGTCCACGCCGTTGACGCCGAGAAGGGTCTGCTGCTCATCAAGGGCGCCGTCCCCGGCCCCAACGGTGGCCTCGTCCTGGTCCGCACTGCGGCCAAGGGGGTTTGAGGAACCGATGAGCACCATTGACATCCTTTCGCCGTCTGGCGACAAGGCCGGGACCGTCGACCTCCCCGAGGAGATCTTCGGCGCCAAGGTCAGCGTCCCGCTGATCCACCAGGTCGTCGTCGCGCAGCTGGCCGCGGCCCGTCAGGGCACGCACAAGACCAAGACCCGTGGCGAAGTCCGTGGTGGTGGCAAGAAGCCTTACCGCCAGAAGGGCACCGGCCGCGCCCGTCAGGGTTCGACCCGCGCCCCGCAGTTCGCCGGTGGTGGCGTCGTCCACGGCCCGCAGCCGCGTGACTACTCGCAGCGGACGCCGAAGAAGATGAAGGCCGCCGCTCTCCGCGGTGCCCTCTCGGACCGCGCGAACCACTCCCGCATCCACGTCGTCACCGGCGTGGTCGAGGGTGGCATCTCCACCAAGGCCGCCAAGACGCTGTTCGGCAAGATCTCGGAGCGCAAGAACCTGCTCCTGGTCGTCGAGCGCTCCGACGAGGCCGCGTGGCTGTCCGCTCGTAACCTGCCCCAGGTGCACATCCTGGAGCCGGGCCAGCTCAACACGTACGACGTGATCGTCTCCGACGACGTGGTCTTCACCCAGGCCGCCCTCGAGTCCTTCGTGTCTGGCCCCCAGACCGCTGAGACCGAAGGGAGCGACGCCTGATGACTGAGGCCGTCGTCACCAGCAAGACCTTCTCGGACCCGCGCGACATTCTCGTCAAGCCGGTCGTCTCGGAGAAGAGCTACGCCCTGCTGGACGAGAACAAGTACACGTTCATCGTCGCGCCTGGCTCCAACAAGACCCAGATCAAGCAGGCCGTCGAGGCGGTCTTCTCGGTCAAGGTCACCGGGGTCAACACGATCAACCGCCAGGGCAAGCGCAAGCGCACCAAGGCCGGTTTCGGTAAGCGCAAGGACACCAAGCGCGCCATCGTGACCCTTGCCGAGGGTAACCGTATCGACATCTTCGGCGGTCCGACCGCCTAACGGCGGTCTGGATCGTCCGGAATCGGACGAGGACTGAGAAATGGGAATCCGCAAGTACAAGCCGACTACGCCGGGCCGTCGTGGCTCCTCCGTAGCCGACTTCGTCGAGATCACGCGGTCCACGCCGGAGAAGTCGCTGGTCCGCCCCCTGCACAGCAAGGGCGGCCGTAACAACACCGGTCGGATCACGGTTCGACACCAGGGTGGCGGCCACAAGCGCGCCTACCGCGTGATCGACTTCCGTCGTCACGACAAGGACGGCGTGCCGGCGAAGGTCGCTCACATCGAGTACGACCCCAACCGCACCGCGCGCATCGCGCTGCTCCACTACCTGGACGGCGAGAAGCGCTACATCATCGCCCCCAAGGGTCTGACGCAGGGTGACCGCGTCGAGAACGGCCCCGGCGCTGACATCAAGCCCGGCAACAACCTGGCGCTCCGCAACATCCCGGTCGGTACCACGATCCACGCGATCGAGCTCCGTCCCGGTGGCGGCGCCAAGTTCGCTCGCTCGGCTGGTGCCTCCGTGCAGCTGCTGGCGAAGGAGGGCACGATGGCCCACCTTCGTATGCCGTCCGGTGAGATCCGTCTCGTCGACGCCCGCTGCCGCGCCACCATCGGCGAGGTCGGCAACGCCGAGCAGTCGAACATCAACTGGGGCAAGGCCGGCCGTAAGCGCTGGCTTGGCGTTCGCCCGACCGTCCGCGGTGTGGCGATGAACCCGGTCGACCACCCGCACGGTGGTGGTGAGGGCAAGACCTCCGGTGGTCGCCACCCGGTCTCCCCGTGGGGTCAGAAGGAGGGTCGTACTCGCTCGCCGAAGAAGGCTTCGAGCAAGTACATCGTCCGCCGCCGCAAGACGAACAAGAAGCGCTAGGAGCGGGTTTAGATGCCGCGCAGTCTCAAGAAGGGACCCTTCGTCGACGGCCACCTCGTCAAGAAGGTGGACGCCCAGAACGAAGCCGGTACCAAGAACGTCATCAAGACCTGGTCCCGTCGCTCGATGATCATCCCGGCCATGCTCGGCCACACGATCGCGGTGCACAACGGCAAGACCCACATTCCGGTGTTTGTCACCGAGTCGATGGTCGGCCACAAGCTCGGCGAGTTCTCGCCGACGCGCACCTTCCGGGGTCACGTGAAGGACGACCGGAAGTCGAAGCGCCGCTAGTAGCGGGGTGGAATGACCATGACAGACACTGGAAGGACAACCATGGAAGCCAGGGCCCAGGCGCGGTACATCCGCGTCACGCCCATGAAGGCCCGCCGCGTGGTGGACCTTATCCGTGGCATGGATGCCACGGAGGCTCAGGCGGTCCTGCGTTTCGCCCCGCAGGCCGCGAGCGTGCCGGTCGGCAAGGTGCTGGACAGCGCCATTGCCAACGCCGCGCACAACTACGACCACACCGACGCCTCTTCGCTGGTCATCAGCGAGGCGTACGTGGATGAGGGCCCGACCCTGAAGCGGTTCCGTCCGCGTGCTCAGGGCCGTGCCTACCGGATCCGTAAGCGGACCAGCCACATCACCGTGGTCGTCAGCAGCAAGGAAGGAACCCGGTAATGGGCCAGAAGGTTAACCCGCATGGGTTCCGGCTCGGCATCACCACGGACTTCAAGTCCCGCTGGTACGCCGACAAGCTGTACAAGGACTACGTCAAGGAAGACGTCGCCATCCGTCGGATGATGACGTCCGGCATGGAGCGCGCCGGCATCTCGAAGGTTGAGATCGAGCGCACCCGTGACCGCGTGCGGGTGGACATCCACACCGCGCGTCCCGGCATCGTCATCGGCCGCCGTGGCGCCGAGGCCGACCGCATCCGCGGTGACCTCGAGAAGCTCACGGGCAAGCAGGTCCAGCTGAACATCCTCGAGGTCAAGAACCCCGAGATGGACGCTCAGCTGGTTGCTCAGGCCGTTGCCGAGCAGCTCTCCTCCCGCGTCTCCTTCCGTCGCGCCATGCGTAAGAGCATGCAGGGCACGATGAAGGCCGGCGCCAAGGGCATCAAGATCCAGTGTGGCGGTCGTCTCGGCGGCGCCGAGATGTCCCGCTCGGAGTTCTACCGCGAGGGTCGTGTGCCGCTGCACACGCTCCGCGCGAACGTGGACTACGGCTTCTTCGAGGCCAAGACGACCTTCGGTCGCATTGGCGTCAAGGTCTGGATCTACAAGGGCGACGTCAAGAACATCGCCGAGGTCCGCGCCGAGAACGCTGCGGCCCGTGCGGGTAACCGCCCGGCCCGTGGTGCCGGCGCTGGCGACCGCCCGGCCGGCCGTGGTGGCCGCGGTGGCGAGCGTGGCGGCCGCGGCCGCAAGCCGCAGCAGCAGTCCGCGCCGGCTGCCGAGGCCCCCAAGGCCGACGCTCCCGCCGCCGCTGCCGCTCCGGCTGAGAGCACCGGAACGGAGGCCTGACCGAAATGCTGATCCCCCGTAGGGTCAAGCACCGCAAGCAGCACCACCCGAAGCGCTCCGGCGCGAGCAAGGGTGGTACGCAGGTTGCGTTCGGCGAGTACGGCATTCAGGCCCTCACGCCGGCGTACGTGACCAACCGCCAGATCGAGGCGGCTCGTATCGCGATGACCCGCCACATCAAGCGTGGCGGCAAGGTCTGGATCAACATCTACCCGGACCGCCCGCTGACGAAGAAGCCCGCCGAGACCCGCATGGGTTCCGGTAAGGGTTCTCCGGAGTGGTGGATCGCGAACGTCAAGCCGGGTCGGGTGATGTTCGAACTGTCCTACCCGAACGAGAAGATCGCGCGCGAGGCCCTCACCCGTGCGGCCCACAAGCTGCCGATGAAGTGCAAGATCGTGAAGCGCGAAGCAGGTGAGCTGTGATGTCGGCCGGTACCAAGGCGTCCGAGCTGCGCGAGCTGGGCAACGAGGAGCTTCTCAACAAGCTCCGCGAGGCCAAGGAAGAGCTGTTCAACCTCCGCTTC
Source organism: Streptomyces sp. E-08 (assembly GCF_049913095.1). Taxonomy (NCBI): domain Bacteria; kingdom Bacillati; phylum Actinomycetota; class Actinomycetes; order Kitasatosporales; family Streptomycetaceae; genus Streptomyces; species Streptomyces sp. E-08. The sequence continues at coordinate 5,086,383 of NZ_CP183971.1, forward strand.
CAGGCGGCGACGGGCCAGCTCGAGAACCACGGTCGGCTCAAGTCCGTCCGTAAGGACATCGCCCGGATCTACACCCTGATGCGTGAGCGTGAGCTGGGCATCGAGACGGTGGAGAACGCCTGATGAGCGAGAGCAACGTGACTGAGAAGACCGAGCGCAACGCTCGCAAGGTCCGCGAGGGCCTGGTCGTCAGCGACAAGATGGACAAGACCGTCGTCGTCGCTGTCGAGGACCGCGTCAAGCACGCGCTGTACGGCAAGGTCATCCGCCGTACGAACAAGCTCAAGGCTCACGACGAGCAGAACGCTGCCGGCATCGGTGACCGCGTCCTCCTGATGGAGACCCGGAAGCTGTCGTCGACGAAGCACTGGCGCGTCGTCGAGATCCTCGAGAAGGCCAAGTAATTACTCGAGGGGTTTCCCTCGGGTCAGTTCCGCCAGGCTCGGTCGGGGCTTCTTCTGAAGCCCCGGCCGGGAACCGGCAGACAATCAGGAGATAGACGTGATCCAGCAGGAGTCGCGACTGCGTGTCGCCGACAACACTGGTGCCAAGGAGATCCTTTGCATCCGTGTTCTCGGTGGCTCGGGTCGCCGCTACGCGGGCATCGGTGACGTCATCGTCGCCACCGTCAAGGACGCGATCCCCGGTGGCAACGTGAAGAAGGGTGACGTCGTCAAGGCGGTCATCGTTCGCACCGTCAAGGAGCGCCGCCGCCAGGACGGCTCGTACATCCGCTTCGACGAGAACGCCGCTGTCATTCTCAAGAACGACGGCGACCCTCGTGGCACCCGTATCTTCGGCCCGGTGGGCCGTGAGCTGCGCGAGAAGAAGTTCATGAAGATCATCTCGCTCGCGCCGGAGGTGCTGTAAGCATGAAGATCAAGAAGGGCGACCTGGTCCAGGTCATCACCGGTAAGGACAAGGGCAAGCAGGGCAAGGTCATCACGGCCTTCCCCAGCGAGAACCGCGTCCTCGTCGAGGGTGTCAACCGGGTCAAGAAGCACACCAAGGCCGGCCCGTCGCAGGCCGGTGGCATCGTCACGACCGAGGCTCCGGTCCACGTCTCCAACGTCCAGCTGGTCGTGGAGAAGGACGGCAAGAAGGTCGTCACGCGTGTCGGTTACCGCTTCGACGACGAGGGCAACAAGATCCGCGTTGCCAAGCGGACGGGTGAGGACATCTGATGGCTACCACCACTCCGCGTCTCAAGACGAAGTACCGCGAGGAGATCGCGGGCAAGCTGCGTGAGGAGTTCTCGTACGAGAACGTCATGCAGGTTCCCGGCCTCGTGAAGATCGTGGTCAACATGGGTGTCGGCGACGCCGCCCGTGACTCGAAGCTCATGGACGGTGCCGTCCGTGACCTCACCACGATCACCGGTCAGAAGCCGGCCGTCACCAAGGCTCGCAAGTCCATCGCGCAGTTCAAGCTGCGTGAGGGCCAGCCGATCGGTGCGCACGTCACCCTCCGTGGCGACCGCATGTGGGAGTTCCTGGACCGCACCCTGTCGCTCGCGCTTCCGCGCATCCGCGACTTCCGTGGTCTGTCCCCCAAGCAGTTCGACGGGCGTGGCAACTACACCTTCGGTCTCACGGAGCAGGTCATGTTCCACGAGATCGACCAGGACAAGATCGACCGTGTCCGGGGTATGGACATCACCGTGGTGACCACGGCGACCAACGACGACGAGGGCCGTGCCCTTCTGCGTCACCTCGGCTTCCCGTTCAAGGAGGCGTAAGCGAGATGGCGAAGAAGGCTCTCATCGCGAAGGCTGCCCGCAAGCCCAAGTTCGGCGTGCGCGGCTACACGCGCTGCCAGCGCTGTGGTCGTCCCCACTCCGTGTACCGCAAGTTCGGCCTGTGCCGCGTGTGCCTCCGTGAGATGGCTCACCGTGGCGAGCTGCCGGGCGTGACCAAGAGCTCCTGGTAATCCCTTAGTTGGGATGACCGGAGTCTCTCGGTAAGCACTGGGTTGGCGGACGCCCAGGCCTCCATGGCTTAGGCTAGGAGGGTTGGGCGTCCGCCGCCCGTACGACTTACTACGCCGTAGGTCCCCGCGCCGCACCCGTCCCGCCCCTGTGTGGGGAGAGGGATGGCGCATACAGGAAACCCCGGCGAGAGAGGCCGAAGGCCAATTCATGACCATGACTGATCCGATCGCGGACATGCTGACTCGTCTGCGTAACGCGAACTCGGCATACCACGACTCCGTGACGATGCCGCACAGCAAGATCAAGTCTCACATCGCGGAAATCCTCCAGCAGGAGGGCTTCATCACGGGCTGGAAGGTCGAGGACGCCGAGGTCGGCAAGAACCTCGTCCTCGAGCTCAAGTTCGGTCCGAACCGTGAGCGCTCCATCGCGGGCATCAAGCGGATCTCGAAGCCCGGTCTCCGGGTTTACGCGAAGTCCACCAACCTGCCGAAGGTCCTCGGCGGCCTGGGCGTGGCGATCATCTCCACGTCCCACGGTCTCCTGACCGGCCAGCAGGCAGGCAAGAAGGGCGTAGGTGGGGAAGTCCTCGCCTACGTCTGGTAGTCGGGAACGGAGGAATAGCTAATGTCGCGTATTGGCAAGCTGCCTATCCAGGTTCCCGCCGGCGTGGACGTCACCATCGATGGCCGCACGGTCACGGTCAAGGGTTCCAAGGGCACCCTGAGCCACACCGTCGCCGCGCCGATCGAGATCGTTAAGGGCGAGGATGGCGTGCTCAACGTCAACCGTCCGAACGACGAGCGTCAGAACAAGGCCCTTCACGGCCTGTCCCGCACGCTGGTGGCCAACATGATCACCGGTGTGACCCAGGGTTACGTGAAGGCGCTCGAGATCAGCGGTGTCGGTTACCGCGTGGCCGCGAAGGGCTCCGCTCTGGAGTTCCAGCTCGGCTACAGCCACCCGATCCTGATCGAGGCGCCCGAGGGCATCTCGTTCAAGGTCGAGTCGCCGACCAAGTTCTCGGTCGAGGGCATCGACAAGCAGAAGGTCGGCGAGGTCGCGGCGAACATCCGCAAGCTGCGGAAGCCCGACCCGTACAAGGCCAAGGGCGTCAAGTACGCCGGCGAGGTCATCCGCCGCAAGGTCGGAAAGGCTGGTAAGTAAGCCATGGCATACGGTGTGAAGATCGCCAAGGGCGACGCTTACAAGCGTGCGGCCAAGGCTCGCCGCCACATCCGCATCCGCAAGAACGTGTCGGGTACGGCGGAGCGTCCGCGCCTCGTCGTGACGCGTTCCAACCGCGGCATCACCGCCCAGGTCATCGACGACCTCAAGGGTCACACCCTTGCGTCTGCGTCGAACCTGGACGCGTCGATCCGCGGTGGCGAGGGCGACAAGTCCGCGCAGGCCAAGCAGGTCGGTGCCCTTGTCGCTGAGCGCGCCAAGGCCGCCGGTGTCGAGGCTGTCGTGTTCGACCGTGGTGGCAACAGGTACGCCGGGCGCATTGCCGCTCTGGCTGACGCCGCCCGCGAAGCCGGGCTGAAGTTCTAAGCCCCGGTTCCGGGACTAACGGACGTAACAGAGAGAGGTAATCCAATGGCTGGACCCCAGCGCCGCGGAAGCGGTGCCGGTGGCGGCGAGCGGCGGGACCGGAAGGGCCGCGACGGTGGCGCTGCCGCCGAGAAGACCGCGTACGTTGAGCGCGTTGTCGCGATCAACCGCGTCGCCAAGGTTGTCAAGGGTGGTCGTCGCTTCAGCTTCACCGCGCTCGTCGTGGTGGGTGACGGTGACGGCACCGTAGGTGTCGGTTACGGCAAGGCCAAGGAAGTTCCCGCGGCCATCGCCAAGGGCGTCGAGGAAGCCAAGAAGAACTTCTTCAAGGTTCCCCGCATCCAGGGCACCATCCCTCACCCGATCCAGGGCGAGAAGGCCGCGGGCGTCGTCCTGCTCAAGCCGGCTTCCCCCGGTACCGGCGTCATCGCCGGTGGCCCGGTGCGTGCCGTGCTCGAGTGCGCCGGCGTTCACGACATCCTGTCGAAGTCGCTCGGCTCCGACAACGCGATCAACATCGTGCACGCGACCGTGGAGGCCCTGAAGGGCCTGCAGCGTCCCGAGGAGATCGCGGCTCGCCGTGGTCTGCCCCTCGAGGACGTCGCCCCCGCGGCTCTTCTCCGTGCACGTGCCGGGGCGGGTGCGTAATGGCTCGCCTCAAGGTCACGCAGACGAAGTCGTACATCGGCAGCAAGCAGAACCACCGCGACACCCTGCGTTCGCTCGGCCTCAAGAAGGTCAACGACGTGGTTGTCAAGGAGGACCGCCCCGAGTTCCGCGGAATGGTGCACACCGTCCGCCACCTCGTGACGGTCGAGGAGGTTGACTGACATGGCGGAGACCAACCCGCTGAAGGCCCACAACCTCCGTCCCGCCCCCGGTGCCAAGACCGCGAAGACCCGTGTCGGTCGTGGTGAGGCGTCGAAGGGTAAGACGGCCGGTCGTGGTACCAAGGGCACCAAGGCCCGTTACCAGGTTCCGCAGCGCTTCGAGGGTGGGCAGATGCCCCTCCACATGCGTCTGCCGAAGCTCAAGGGCTTCAAGAACCCGTTCCGCACCGAGTACCAGGTCGTGAACCTGGACAAGCTCACCGCGCTCTACCCGCAGGGTGGCGAGGTCACGGTGGCCGATCTGGTCGCCAAGGGTGCGGTTCGCAAGAACCAGCTCGTCAAGGTGCTCGGCACCGGCGAGATCACCGTGGCGCTGCAGGTGACGGTCGACGCCGTCTCCGGCTCCGCCAAGGAGAAGATCGCCGCCGCTGGTGGCACCGTCACCGAGCTCGTCTAAGACGACTCGATGGCTTGAACATCCGATCGGGGATGCCTCCCAAAAGGGGCATCCCCGATTGGTCGTTCCTAGGGGGGCATGGTCGCCGGTAAGGTGGCGTGCACTGTCTAGACTCCGTGCGGTATGCCCGCACGGGATTGAAGACCGATACCTATTCGTCGAACCTCAAGACCGTCACCCTTGACGCCTAGCGCGGGGGTCGCAGGAGGCACCGTGCTCACCGCGTTCGCCCGGGCGTTCAAGACGCCCGACCTGCGCAAGAAGCTGCTCTTCACGCTCGCCATCATCGTGCTGTACCGCCTCGGGGCCCACATCCCGGTCCCCGGCGTCAGCTACGAGGCCGTCCAGCAGTGTGTCAAGCAGGCCAGCGAGGGCAACAACAGCCTCTTCGGCCTGGTCAACATGTTCAGTGGCGGAGCGCTGCTGCAGATCACCATCTTCGCGCTCGGCATCATGCCGTACATCACGGCCAGCATCATCCTGCAGCTGCTGACCGTCGTGATCCCGCGTCTGGAAGCCCTCAAGAAGGAGGGTCAGTCCGGCACTGCCAAGATCACGCAGTACACCCGGTACCTGACCGTGGCCCTCGCCATCCTCCAGGGCACCGGTCTCGTCGCGACCGCCAAGAGCGGTGCGCTCTTCAGCGGCTGCATCGTCGCCGACCAGGTCGTGCCCAACCAGTCGATCTTCACCATCGCCACCATGGTCATCACGATGACCGCGGGCACCTGCATCGTCATGTGGCTCGGTGAGCTGATCACGGACCGTGGCATCGGCAACGGCATGTCGATCCTGATGTTCATCTCGATCGCGGCCGGCTTCCCGGGCGCCCTGTGGGCCATCAAGAAGAGCGGCAAGCTCGCCCAGGGCTGGATCGAGTTCGGCGTCGTCATCCTCATCGGCTTCGTGATGGTGGCCCTCGTGGTCTTCGTCGAGCAGGCCCAGCGACGCATCCCGGTCCAGTACGCGAAGCGCATGATCGGCCGGCGCTCCTACGGCGGAACGTCCACTTACATCCCGTTGAAGGTGAACCAGGCAGGTGTGATTCCTGTCATCTTCGCGTCGTCGCTGCTCTACATCCCGGCCTTGATCGCGCAGTTCTCGAACTCCACCGCAGGGTGGAAGACCTGGATCGAAGCCCACTTCGTCAAGGGTGACCACCCCTACTACATCGCTGCGTACTTCCTCCTGATCGTGTTCTTCGCCTTCTTCTACGTGGCGATCTCGTTCAACCCCGAGGAAGTTGCGGACAACATGAAGAAGTATGGTGGCTTCATCCCGGGTATCCGGGCTGGTCGACCTACTGCCGAGTATCTGAGCTACGTGCTCAACCGGATCACTTGGCCGGGCTCGCTGTACTTGGGTCTGATCGCTCTTGTGCCGACGATGGCGTTGGCAGGCTTCGGCGGAGCCAATTCCAACTTCCCCTTCGGCGGGACGAGCATCCTGATCATCGTGGGTGTGGGGCTGGAGACCGTGAAGCAGATCGAGAGCCAGCTCCAGCAGCGCAATTACGAAGGGTTCCTCCGCTGATGCGAATCGTCCTCGTCGGACCGCCCGGTGCGGGCAAGGGCACGCAGGCCGCGTACCTCGCCAAGAACCTGGGCATCCCGCACATCTCTACGGGCGACCTGTTCCGTGCCAACATCTCGCAGGGCACGCCGCTGGGCGTAGAGGCGCAGTCGTACATGAAGGCCGGCCAGCTCGTGCCGGACTCCGTGACGATCGGGATGGCCGAGGACCGCATGCGCCAGGCGGACGCCGAGGGCGGCTTCCTGCTCGACGGGTTCCCGCGGAACGTGGCCCAGGCCGAGGCTCTGGACGGGTTCCTCACGGCCAACGGCATCAAGCTGGACGCCGTCCTGGACCTCGAGGTCCCCGAGGACGAGGTCGTGAAGCGGATCGCGGGTCGCCGCATCTGCCGCAAGGACTCCGCGCACGTGTTCCACGTGACGTACAACGCTCCGGTGACCGAGGGCGTCTGCGACGTCTGCGGCGGCGAGCTGTACCAGCGTGACGACGACACGGAGGAGACCGTCCGCAAGCGCCTGTCGGTCTACCACACGGAGACCGAGCCGATCATCGACTACTACCGCTCTCAGGGCCTGGTCGAGACGATCCTGGCGCTCGGCAAGGTGGACGAGGTCACCGCCAAGGCGATGGCCGCGCTCAAGAAGTAACCCCTGGTTCGTTCGATACGGCCGCGGTGCCCCTCGGGGGCGTCGCGGCCGTATCGTTGTTCTGTTCCCCGTACTCGATGGAAAGGCCGCGGCCACGATGGTGCAGATCAAGACCCCCGAGCAGATCGCGAAGATGCGCGAGGCGGGCCTGGTCGTCGCCGCCATCCACGCGGCGACGCGTGAGGCGGCCGTGCCGGGCGCCACGACGAAGGACCTGGACGAGGTCGCGCGCAAGGTCATCGCCGACCACGGGGCGAAGTCGAACTTCCTCGGGTACGGCGGGTTCCCCGCGACGATCTGCACCTCGGTGAACGAGGTCGTCGTCCACGGCATCCCCGACGACAAGACCGTCCTCAAGGACGGCGACATCATCTCCATCGACGCCGGCGCGATCGTGGACGGCTGGCACGGTGACGCGGCCTACACGGCCTTCGTGGGCACCGGCCACGCGCCCGAGCTCGTGGAGCTCTCCCGGGTGACCGAGGAGTCGATGTGGGCCGGTATCGCGGCCATGAAGCTCGGCAACCGGCTGGTGGACATCTCGAAGGCCATCGAGACGTACATCAAGCGGCAGCCGCGGCCGGCCGTGGGCGACCACAGCCTCGGCCGGTACGGGATCATCGAGGACTACGGCGGCCACGGCATCGGCACCGAGATGCACATGGACCCGCACCTGCTGAACTACGTCTCCCGCAAGCGCGGCAAGGGCCCGAAGCTGGTCCCCGGCCTCTGCCTGGCGATCGAGCCGATGGTCTCCCTGGGCACCCCTCAGACGGAGGTCCTGAAGGACGACTGGACGGTCATCACGACCGACGGCACCTGGTCCTCGCACTGGGAGCACTCCATCGCCCTGACGGAAGAGGGCCCCCTGGTCCTCACCGCGGTCGACGGCGGCAAGGCGAAGCTGGCGGAGCTGGGCGTGACGGCGGCCCCGGACCCGCTGGCGTAGGCGCGGGGCCCTGCGCCAGGGACGGTTTTCTCGTCGGCGTAGTGGATTCGTCCTTCGCGTAATGATCTTCTACGGTGGGCAGACTTCCCGATTCGTCTTTTCCTGGGGCCTGACGTAGACTGATGCGTCGGCTCTCGTGTACCCGTGTGTCCGCACACGGCGGCGGGAGTCGATCAAGGTAGCCGATTCGAAAGGCGAAGCGTGGCCAAGAAGCAAGGTGCCATCGAAATCGAGGGCACCGTGATCGAGTCCCTCCCGAACGCCATGTTCAAGGTGGAGCTCCAGAACGGTCACAAGGTCCTCGCGCACATCTCCGGCAAGATGCGGATGCACTACATCCGAATCCTCCCGGACGACCGGGTCGTCGTGGAGCTCTCTCCGTACGACCTGACGCGTGGCCGGATCGTCTACCGGTACAAGTAGATCTTGCCCGCACCCCGCCTCCGTGCGCGGGTGGTGGCACTGACCCGGAGAACCTCACATCCCATGAAGGTCAAGCCGAGCGTCAAGAAGATCTGCGACAAGTGCAAGGTGATCCGCCGTCACGGCCGGGTCATGGTCATCTGCGACAACCTGCGCCACAAGCAGCGCCAGGGCTGACGCACGCCGACCGACCTGCATTTCGCAGTTCTTCGCGCGACGCATAGCAATTCGTACATACGCAGAGCCCGTCCGACCGTGTCCCACGGTTGACGGCACCTCCGGCGGGGGCCGGGGACCCGACCTGTACCTCATACGGCAGCCGGGAACGGTTCTGCAGCAGACCCCCGAGAACACAGGAGCCATTGAATGGCACGCGTTTCCGGTGTTGACATCCCGCGCGAAAAGCGTGTGGTGGTCGCACTCACCTACGTCTTCGGCATCGGGCGTACCCGGTCCGAGGAGATCCTCGCCGCGACCGGCGTGAACCCGTCCACCCGTGTCCGCGACCTTGCCGAGGAAGACCTCGTCAAGATCCGCGAGTACGTGGACGCCAACCTCCAGACCGAGGGTGACCTCCGCCGCGAGATCGCCGCCGACATCCGCCGCAAGGTCGAGATCGGCTGCTACCAGGGCCTGCGTCACCGTCGTGGCCTGCCCGTCCGCGGCCAGCGCACCAGCACGAACGCTCGTACCCGCAAGGGCCCGCGTCGCGCCATCGCCGGCAAGAAGAAGCCGGGCAAGAAGTAGTCCTCAGCGGACGCTTGACCAAGCGGTCTTCGCTGTAGGACCGACCACCTCCCGTAGGAGTTATAGATGCCCCCCAAGGGTCGTCAGGGCGCTGCCAAGAAGGTGCGCCGCAAGGAAAAGAAGAACGTCGCTCACGGCCACGCGCACATCAAGAGCACGTTCAACAACACGATCGTCTCGATCACGGACCCCGCGGGCAACGTGATCTCCTGGGCCTCCGCCGGCCACGTCGGCTTCAAGGGCTCGCGCAAGTCCACCCCCTTCGCCGCGCAGATGGCCGCCGAGTCGGCCGCCCGCCGCGCGCAGGAGCACGGCATGCGCAAGGTCGACGTCTTCGTCAAGGGTCCCGGCTCCGGCCGTGAGACCGCGATCCGCTCCCTCCAGGCCACGGGCCTCGAGGTCGGTTCGATCCAGGACGTCACCCCCACGCCGCACAACGGCTGCCGTCCCCCCAAGCGCCGCCGCGTCTGACGCACGGCTTGCTTGACCAGGGCTTTCGGGCGGTGCGCCCCCTTCTGGGGGTGTACCGCCCGTACCCTTGCAGTACGTAGTACCCCGAGGACGTCAAATGGTGGGCGTCCACGACTGAAGGAAACACAGACATGCTTATCGCTCAGCGTCCGTCGCTGACCGAAGAGGTCGTCGACGAGTTCCGCTCCCGGTTCGTGATCGAGCCGCTGGAGCCGGGCTTCGGCTACACCCTCGGCAACTCCCTCCGCCGTACCCTCCTCTCCTCGATCCCGGGTGCCGCTGTCACCAGCATCCGCATCGACGGTGTCCTGCACGAGTTCACCACCGTGCCGGGCGTCAAGGAGGACGTCACCGACCTCATCCTCAACATCAAGCAGCTGGTCGTCTCCTCGGAGCACGACGAGCCGGTCGTGATGTACCTGCGCAAGCAGGGCCCGGGTCTGGTCACCGCCGCCGACATCGCGCCCCCGGCCGGTGTCGAGGTGCACAACCCCGACCTCGTTCTCGCCACGCTCAACGGCAAGGGCAAGCTGGAGATGGAGCTGACCGTCGAGCGCGGTCGCGGCTACGTCTCCGCCGTCCAGAACAAGCAGGTCGGCCAGGAGATCGGCCGCATCCCGGTCGACTCCATCTACAGCCCCGTGCTGAAGGTCACCTACAAGGTCGAGGCGACCCGAGTCGAGCAGCGCACCGACTTCGACAAGCTCATCGTCGACGTCGAGACCAAGCAGGCCATGCGCCCGCGTGACGCCATGGCGTCCGCCGGCAAGACCCTGGTCGAGCTGTTCGGTCTGGCCCGCGAGCTCAACATCGACGCCGAGGGCATCGACATGGGCCCGTCCCCCACGGACGCCGCCCTCGCCGCCGACCTGGCGCTGCCGATCGAGGAGCTGGAGCTCACCGTTCGGTCGTACAACTGCCTCAAGCGTGAGGGCATCCACTCCGTGGGTGAGCTCGTCGCCCGCTCCGAGGCCGACCTGCTCGACATCCGCAACTTCGGTGCGAAGTCGATCGACGAGGTCAAGGCGAAGCTGGCCGGCATGGGCCTGGCCCTCAAGGACAGCCCGCCCGGATTCGACCCGACCGCCGCGGCGGACGCCTTCGGCGCCGACGACGACGCGGACGCGGGCTTCGTCGAGACCGAGCAGTACTAAGAGCTCGGGCCTCACGGTCCGTACCCGGGTGCGGGTGCGCTGTGCTTGATCGCGCCCACACGGCGGAGCCGTAAACCGGCTCCGCCCCGCGCCCCTTCCGGGCGCCCCTTCGGGGGCCGCCCGGATCTCCGACGGGTATCCGCCCGCTCGGACACTGACATCGGTACCTCATACGGCCGGTGCAGATCACAAGGAGAAACACCATGCCGCGTCCCGCGAAGGGTGCCCGCCTCGGCGGTTCCGCCGCGCACGAGAAGCTGCTCCTCGCCAACCTGGCGAAGTCGCTCTTCGAGCACGGCCGCATCACCACCACCGAGGCCAAGGCCCGTCGCCTGCGTCCGGTCGCCGAGCGCCTGATCACCAAGGCGAAGAAGGGCGACATCCACAACCGTCGCCTGGTGCTGCAGACGATCACCGACAAGGGCATCGTCCACACCCTCTTCACCGAGATCGCCCCGCGTTACTCGGAGCGTCCGGGTGGTTACACCCGTATCACCAAGATCGGCAACCGTCGTGGCGACAACGCCCCGATGGCCGTGATCGAGCTGGTCGAGGGCGAGATCGCCAAGAAGGCGACCGTCGCCGAGGCCGAGGCCGCCACCGTGCGCGCCGTCAAGGAGGCCGACGCGGCCGCCGAGGCTCCGGCCGAGGAGTCGAAGGACGCGTAAGCGTTTCTTCCGTTTCTCGTGAGCGGGCCCGTACCCCCTGGGGTGCGGGCCCGTTCCCGCGTGTCGGCTGTGTGTTTGAGAGGATCTTCGCGTGAGCGATGACGTGCAGGACGGGTTCGTACGGGTACGCCTTGACCTTTCGTACGACGGCAAGGACTTCTCCGGCTGGGCCAAACAGGCCCAGGGGCAGCGGACCGTACAGGGCGAGATCGAGAACGCCCTGCGGACCGTGACCCGGTCCAGGGAGACGTACGAGCTGACCGTCGCCGGCCGGACCGACGCCGGGGTGCACGCGCGCGGCCAGGTCGCCCACGTGGACCTGCCCGTGGACGTGTGGGCGGAGCACCGCGACAAGCTGCTGCGGCGGCTCGCGGGGCGGCTCTCCCACGACGTGCGGGTGTGGAGCGTGGAAGAGGCCCCCGCCGGCTTCAACGCGCGTTTCTCGGCCATCTGGCGCCGCTATGCCTACCGCGTCACCGACAACCCCGGCGGCGTCGACCCGCTGCTCCGCGGGCACGTGCTCTGGCACGACTGGGCCCTCGACATGGACGCCATGAACGAGGCGGCCACCGCGCTCGTCGGCGAGCACGACTTCGCCGCGTACTGCAAGAAGCGCGAGGGCGCCACCACCATCCGCACGCTCCAGGTGCTGCGCTGGGAGCGGCGGGACGACGGGATCCTGGAGGCGACCGTCAAGGCGGACGCCTTCTGCCACAACATGGTCCGCTCGCTCGTCGGCGCCCTGCTCTTCGTCGGCGACGGCCACCGGCCGGTCGACTGGCCCGGCAAGGTGCTCGCCGCCGGTGTCCGCGACTCGGCCGTCCACGTCGTGCGGCCGCACGGTCTCACCCTCGAAGAGGTCGGCTACCCGGCGGACGAGCTGCTCGCCGCCCGCAGCCGGGAGGCCCGCAACAAGCGGTCACTCCCGGGGAGCGCCGGCTGCTGCTGAGGCCTGGGAGCGGCCCCGGGCGTAGATCTGGTTGAAGGCGAAGGTGCCGAGGTCGTCGCTGGCCTGGAAGACGGGCTTGTCGGCCTTGGTGACCTTCTTGCCGTTGGTGAACCCGGCCTGGGTGAAGTACGCGTACCGGCCGATCGCGTTCGAGCGGCGCAGGCAGACCGTGGCGTGGCAGAAATCACCCACGCCCGCGCCGACCAGGGGCGCGATGCCGCCCGCGGCCTGGTCCTTCGCCTTCTGGGCCGCCTTCTCGGAGGGGAAGACGGCGACGCCGACGGTGACCGCCACCCCGTCCTTCACGTAGGTGGCGCGGAGCACCCGCTGGCAGCCGTTCCGCTTCAGGACCGTGCCGAGGCCGCCCTGGGTGACGGCCGCGCAGTTCGTCGTCGAGGAGGTCGCGCCCTTCTTGTACGGGCGGCCGCTCATGGTGAGCTTCTTGCCCGGGAAGAGGCCCTCCGCGCTCAGCGGGGCCTTGTCCTTCTTCGGGTCGGAGATGTAGTCCTTCGGGTTCGGCGGGGGCGGCGGCGCCACCGACGAGAAGGTCGGCTCGGGGGTCGGCGTCCCGGTGGGGGAGACGGTGCCGGTGGGGACCGGACCGTTCTTGGCCTCGTCGTTCTTCTTGTTCGTGCTCACGACGGCGGTCGCGACGATCGCGCCCACGGCCACCGCGGCCAGGACGCCGCCGCCGATCAGCAGGAGGCGCTTGCGGCGGCCGCGCGAGGCCGAGGCGTCGGCCAGGGCGCCCCAGTCGGGCGTGTCACCGCTGCCCTGCGCCCCCGGGAACGGGTTCGGCTGTGCCTGCTGCTGGGGCGGCGGGTACCCGTACCCGTGCTGCTGCCCCTGACCCTGCTGTCCGTACCCGGGCTGCTGTCCGTACCCCTGCTGCCCCTGCTGCTGCGGCTCCTGCGGCCACTGCGGTCCCCCAAAGCTCATGCCGCGCATCCTAAACCGGTTGGGCCGGGCCGACGCGGGCGGCGACAATGCATCCCATGGGACATGTCGAGGCCGCGCATCTGGAGTACTACCTTCCCGACGGGAGGGTCCTCCTCGGGGACGCCTCCTTCCGGGTCGGGGAGGGCGCCGTCGTCGCCCTGGTCGGGGCCAACGGCGCCGGCAAGACCACCTTGCTCCGGATGATCGCCGGGGAGCTCCAGCCGCACGGCGGCACGGTCACGGTCAGCGGCGGCCTCGGTGTCATGCCGCAGTTCGTCGGCTCCGTACGGGACGAGTCCACCGTCCGCGACCTGCTCGTCTCGGTCGCGCAGCCGCGGATCCGGGAGGCCGCGAAGGCGGTCGACGAGGCCGAGCACCTGATCATGACGGTCGACGACGAGGCCGCGCAGATGAAGTACGCGCAGGCCCTCAGCGACTGGGCCGAGGTGCAGGGGTACGAGGCCGAGACCCTCTGGGACATCTGCACGATGGCCGCGCTGGGCGTCCCGTACGAGAAGGCGCAGTTCCGTGAGGTCCGGACGCTCTCCGGCGGTGAGCAGAAGCGGCTCGTCCTGGAGTCGCTGCTGCGCGGCCCCGACGAGGTGCTGCTCCTCGACGAGCCGGACAACTACCTCGACGTGCCCGGCAAGCGGTGGCTGGAGGAGCGGCTGCGGGAGACCCGCAAGACCGTGCTCTTCATCTCCCACGACCGGGAGCTGCTCTCCCGGGGCGCCCAGAAGATCATCGCGGTCGAGCCCGGCCCGGCCGGGTCGGACGTCTGGGTGCACGGCGGCGGCTTCGACACCTTCCACGAGGCCCGGCGGGAGCGGTTCGCCCGCTTCGAGGAGCTGAAGCGCCGCTGGGACGAGAAGCACGCGCAGCTGAAGAAGCTGGTGATCAACCTGCGGCAGGCGGCCGCGGTCAGCCACGAGATGGCCTCCCGGTACGCGGCGGCGCAGACCCGGCTGAGGAAGTTCGAGGAGGCGGGGCCGCCTCCGGAGCCGCCGCGCGAGCAGGACATCCGGATGCGGCTGCGCGGCGGGCGGACCGGGGTGCGGGCCGTGACCTGCGAGAACCTTGAGCTGACCGGTCTGATGAAGCCGTTCTCGCTGGAGATCTTCTACGGGGAGCGGGTCGCCGTCCTCGGTTCGAACGGCTCCGGGAAGTCGCACTTCCTGCGGCTGCTCGCGGGGGACCCGACCGTCGCCCACACGGGTGCGTGGAAGCTCGGCGCGCGGGTCGTGCCGGGGCACTTCGCGCAGACCCACGCGCACCCGGAGCTGGCCGGGCGGCCGCTCGTCGACATCCTGTGGACGGAGCACGCCAAGGACCGGGGCGGGGCGATGTCGATGCTGCGGCGGTACGAGCTGGAGCGCCAGGGCGACCAGTCCTTCGACCGGCTCTCGGGCGGGCAGCAGGCGCGCTTCCAGATCCTGCTCCTGGAGCTGGCGGGGACGACGGCGCTGCTGCTGGACGAGCCGACGGACAACCTGGACCTGGAGTCGGCCGAGGCGCTCCAGGAGGGTCTCGAGTCGTACGACGGGACGGTGATGGCCGTCACTCACGACCGCTGGTTCGCGAAGTCCTTCGACCGGTTCCTGGTCTTCGGCTCGGACGGCGTCGTACGCGAGACGTCCGAGCCGGTGTGGGACGAGCGACGGGTCGAGCGGGCGCGGTGACGCCGGTCACGGCCGCTGGGCCGGGCGCGCGGGGTGGGGGTCGCGCGTTTTGACCCGTCCGGGGTGGCGCGGGTACTGTTGCGGTTTGTTATGCGTATTGGCTTCGTCGTTCTCACGCGAAGGGCCTTTGCGCAGGTTCCCTGGAGCAGTTACCAGTGGCTCGCATACGGGCGGTGTTCCCGGCAGTGCAGGCCCCAGCTGCATGATCGCTTCAGGTGTGTCTGGACTCCATCCACTGAAGAAGCGAAGGCTACGAAGTGCGTACGTACAGCCCCAAGCCCGGCGATGTCACTCGCCAGTGGCACATCATCGACGCGCAGGACATCGTCCTGGGCCGTCTGGCGACGACGGCTGCGAACCTCCTGCGAGGCAAGCACAAGCCCGTCTACGCCCCCCACATGGACATGGGCGACTTCGTCATCATCATCAACGCTGACAAGGTCCACCTGTCCGGCAACAAGAAGACCCAGAAGATGGCCTACCGCCACTCTGGCTTCCCGGGTGGTCTGCGCTCCGTCCGTTACGACGAGCTGCTCGAGAAGAACCCCGAGAAGGCCGTCGAGAAGGCCATCAAGGGCATGATCCCCAAGAACTCCCTGGGCCGTCAGATGCTCTCGAAGCTGAAGGTCTACGCGGGCGAGAACCACCCGCACGCTGCGCAGCAGCCGGTCCCGTTCGAGATCACCCAGGTCGCGCAGTAGTTCCGGCCACACCCCCTAAGAACGAAAGAAATCTGAGGAGCATCGTGGCCGAGACCACCCCCGAGACCCCCGTCGACGAGTTCGAGGGCGTCGAGGAGTACACCACCGAGACCGAGCTCGTCGAGGGTGAGTACACCTCCGAGTCGCTCGCGTCCCGCTTCGGCGACCCGCAGCCGGCCGCCGGCCTGGGCCGTCGCAAGAACGCCATCGCCCGCGTCCGGATCGTTCCGGGCACCGGCAAGTGGAAGATCAACGGTCGCACCCTTGAGGACTACTTCCCCAACAAGGTGCACCAGCAGGAAGTCAACGAGCCCTTCAAGGTGCTCGAGCTCGACAACCGCTACGACGTCATCGCCCGCATCGCGGGTGGCGGTGTCTCCGGCCAGGCCGGCGCCCTGCGCCTCGGCGTGGCCCGTGCGCTGAACGAGGCGGACGTCGAGAACAACCGCCCGGCGCTGAAGAAGGCCGGCTTCCTCTCCCGTGACGACCGTGCGGTCGAGCGGAAGAAGGCCGGTCTCAAGAAGGCCCGTAAGGCTCCGCAGTACAGCAAGCGTTAATCGCCTGCTCGGTCTGCTTTCGTACGCCCCGGCGGCACTGCCCGTGCCGTCGGGGCGTACGTTTTTTCGTAACCTCTTTCGTCACCTCTTTCATCTTTCATCAGCTTGGGCACGTATTTTCGGAGGACAGCTGTGGGACGACTCTTCGGCACGGACGGCGTACGCGGCGTCGCCAACGCGGACCTGACGGCGGAGCTTGCGCTCGGCCTTTCGGTCGCGGCCGCGCACGTGCTCGCCGAGGCGGGCACCTTCGAGGGCCACCGGCCGACCGCCGTGGTCGGGCGGGACCCGCGCGCCTCCGGAGAGTTCCTCGAAGCGGCCGTCGTGGCCGGCCTCGCCAGCGCCGGCGTCGACGTCCTGCGCGTGGGCGTCCTGCCCACGCCGGCCGTGGCCCACCTCACCGGCGTCCTCGGCGCCGACCTCGGCGTGATGCTCTCCGCCAGCCACAACGCCATGCCCGACAACGGCATCAAGTTCTTCGCCCGCGGCGGCCACAAGCTCGCCGACGACCTCGAGGACAAGATCGAGGCCGTCTACGAGGAGCACCGCACCGGCGCCCCCTGGGAGCGCCCGACCGGTTCCGGCGTCGGCCGCGTCCGCGACTACGACGAGGGCTTCGAGACGTACGTCTCCCACCTCCTCTCCGTCCTCCCCAACCGCCTCGACGGCCTCACGATCGTCCTCGACGAGGCCCACGGCGCCGCCGCCCGCGTCTCGCCCGAGGCCTTCACCCGGGCCGGCGCCCGGGTCGTCACCATCGGCGCCGAGCCGGACGGCCTCAACATCAACGACGGCTGCGGCTCCACCCACCTGGGCCTGCTCCGGGCCGCCGTCGTCGAGCACGGCGCCGACCTGGGCATCGCGCACGACGGCGACGCCGACCGCTGCCTCGCCGTGGACGCCGCCGGCAACGAGGTCGACGGCGACCAGATCCTCGCCGTGCTCTCCCTCGCCATGCGCGAGGCCGGCACCCTGCGCGGCGACACCGTCGTCGCGACCGTCATGTCCAACCTGGGCTTCAAGCTCGCCATGGAGCGCGAGGGCCTCAACCTCGTCCAGACCGCGGTCGGCGACCGCTACGTCCTGGAGTCCATGAAGGAGAACGGCTTCGCGCTCGGCGGCGAGCAGTCCGGGCACGTCATCGTGCTCGACCACGCCACCACCGGCGACGGCACCCTCACCGGCCTCATGCTGGCCGCCCGCGTCGCCGCCACCGGCAAGTCGCTCGCGGACCTCGCCGGCGTCATGGAGCGGCTCCCGCAGATCCTCATCAACGTCAAGGACGTCGACAAGTCCCGGGTCACCACCTCCGGTGAACTCGCCGCCGCCGTCACCGACGCCGAGCGGGAGCTCGGCTCCACCGGCCGTGTCCTGCTGCGCTCCTCCGGCACCGAGCCGCTGGTCCGCGTCATGGTCGAGGCCGCCGACATCGAGCAGGCCCGCGCGGTCGCGCAGCGCCTCGCGGATGTCGTGAAGTCCGCTCTGGGCTAGCCTTTCTGAGGCACCGTCATGCACGAGTGAGGGCCCCTGCCGGTTTCCGGCGGGGGCCCTCCTCCGTGCTTCACACCTTCGGTTCCCGGCGCCATCGGCCGCGCTGGGTGCGCCACAGCAGCTTCTGCCCGTACAGGGTGAGCGTCCCGGCCAGCATGATGCCGAAGAGGTTGAGCCCCAGCTGCTCGACCGAGCCCCACATCTGGCTCAGGTCCCCGTAGCTGAGTGCCACCGCCGCGTTCGCGCCGGCCGGGACCGTCGTCACCGAGATCGCCACGCCCACCAGGGCCCCCGACTTGGCGGACGTCAGGGAGAGCGTCCCGGCCGCGCCCGCGAGCAGCGCCACGACGAACGAGAACGGGTCCGGCTGCCAGATGAACCTGGTGTTGGGCCGGTCCGCGTCCAGCTGGGCCTTGCTGAACAGGTCGAGCGCGTCCATCCCCAGGCTGAACACCGTCGTCGCCACGATCGCCGCCGCGAAACCCACGACCAGCGCGAACAGCGACCGGGCCGCCAGCTTCGGCGCGCGCCGCACGATCGCCGTACAGACCCCGGCCAGCGGTCCGAACTCCGGCCCGACCGCCATCGCGCCCACGATCAGGATCGCGTTGTCCAGGACGACACCGCAGGCCGCGATCATCGTCGCCAGGATCATGAACGCGCTGTACGTGATGGAGAGCGTCGACTCCTCGTTCGTCGCGCCCGCCAGCTGCTCCCAGATCACCGCGTCCGCGGGCTCGCCCGGGGCCTCCGCCTCGGCCGCGTCCGCGCGTGTGGAGAGGGAGAGGTCGATGCTCCCGACGGCGATCGAGCCGTCCTGATCGATCCTCAGCCCGCGCAGCCCGTTGAGCAGTTCGTCCCCCGCCTCGCGGGCCACGTCGCACATCACGAGGTCGCCGGAGGGGTCCCGGGCCGCGCCGGGCAGCACCACCAGATGGGTGGTGCCCACCGTCGACTCGATCAGCCGGACCGCTTCGGAGGTGCGGTCGGGCGGGACGATCATCCGGAGATGCAGCATGGGGAGAGCGTACGGAGGTCAGAGCTTCCGGAGGCTCAGGCGCTGCACCTTGTGGTCGGGGCCCTTGCGGACGACGAGGGTCGCGCGGCCACGCGTCGGGGCCACGTTCTCCAGGAGGTTCACCTTGTTGATGGTCCGCCACATCGTGTGCGCGTAGTCGAAGGCCTCGTCCTCGGAGACCTGCGTCCAGCGCCGGAAGTACGAGGACGGGTCCTGGAACGCGGTGTCGCGCAGCTTCCGGAAGCGGTTCAGGTACCAGCGCTCGATGTCCTCCGGCCGCGCGTCCACGTACACAGAGAAGTCGAAGTAGTCGGCGAGGCCCACCCTGGTCCGGCCGTCCTTGCCGGGAAGGGCCGGCTGGAGGACGTTCAGCCCCTCCACGATGAGGATGTCCGGGCGGCGGACGACGAGCCGTTCGCCGGGCACTCGGTCGTAGATCAGGTGCGAGTAGACCGGGGCCGTGACCTCGTCCTTGCCCGCCTTCACGTCCGCGACGAAGCGGGTCAGGGCCCGGCGGTCGTATGACTCGGGGAAGCCCTTCCGGGACATCAGGCCGCGCGCCTTCAGCTCCTCCATCGGGTAGAGGAAGGCGTCCGTGGTCACCAGCTCCACGCGCGGGTGCTCCGGCCAGCGGGCGAGCAGCGCCTGGAGGAGCCGGGAGACCGTCGACTTGCCGACGGCCACCGAACCGGCGACCCCTATGACGAAGGGCGTGCCGCGCTGTTCGGCGCTCTCGCCCAGGAAGGTGTTCAGCGCGCCGCGCAGGCCGCTGGTGGCCTGCACGTACAGGTTGAGCAGCCGGGAGAGGGGGAGGTAGATGTCCCGCACCTCGTCGAGGTCGATGACGTCCCCGAGACCGCGGAGCCGCTCGACCTCGTCGGCGGTCAGCGGGAGCGGCGTCTTGTCGCGCAGGTCGCTCCACTCGGCGCGGGTGAGGTCGACGTACGGCGTCGCCTCGGACGGCTTGCGGTGTCCGGTGCCGTTGCGGGGGGCGGCGGGGGTACCGGGTGTGGCGGGGGCGGCGGGGGTACCGGGTGTGCCGGGGGCGGCGGGTCCGGCGCCGTTGCCGGGTTCTCCGTCGGGGCTTCGTGGCGGCGAAGTGATCACCCCGCCATTGTCGGGGGTCGGCGGCCTCCGTGGGCCGTGGGGTCGGTCACGCCCCAAAAGGCGTTGTACCGTCCTCCCGCTGCGGCGATCATGCTGTGATGCCGCGTGGGCTCCTGTCTTCACGCGGGGGGAGCCGCCACGAGGCGGCGCGAAGTCACCACGACGCCATGACGCCGACGCGTCACGTCGTCACGAAGAGAAACAGAGAGCCACGCCCGATGCGTACGTTCACCCGAAGCACCGCCGTCGCTGTCACCGCCGCCTCCCTCGCGCTGCTCGTCAGCGCCTGCGGCAGCGGGGACAAGGACGCCGGCAAGGGCACCGGCAAGGACTCCGCGTCGCCGAGCGCCTCCGCCACGAGCAGCGCGCCCGCCGCGAAGGCCCTGTCCGCCGCCGAGCTGGAGAAGCTCATCGTCGAGCAGACCGACCTGCCGGGCCACCAGGTCCAGAAGGCCAAGCCCGCGGACCTCGTGAAGTCCGAGGCGGTCTCCACCGACAAGGCCTCCTGCAAGCCGCTCGCCGACGCGATGTCCTTCCTCTCCACCGGGAACCCGGCCGCCACCGCGAACCGCAAGGTCATCGAGGTGCCGAAGACCGAGGGCGCCACGGCCTCGCCGCAGGAGGCGCTCGGGGCGCTCAGCGCACCCGTCACCAGCGTGGCCCTCGGCTCGTACGACGGTCAGGGCGCGCAGGAGGCCTTCGCCTCGCTGAAGACGGCCGGCACGGACTGCGCGGGCGGCTTCACGGTCATCGGCGGCGGCGAGAAGACGAAGGTCACCAAGGTCGCGCCGGAGACGGTGTCCGCCGGTGAGGAGTCCCTCGCCTGGACTGTCACCACCGACATGGACGGCGAGCCCTTCGTCACCAAGGTGGTCGTCTTCCGCAAGGGCGGCACGCTCGCCTCCTTCTCCACCCTCAGCCTCGGCGGCACGGTCAAGGCCCTGCCGAAGGCCGTGATCGACGCCCAGGCCGCCAAGCTCGGCTGACCCGGGGCGCAGGCAGGTACCGGGGTGCGCCGGGCTTCCGGTGCTTCCGGGCTTCAGGAGCGGGTTTCGGGTCCTCGCGCCCCCGGCGCCCGCTCCTCGCGCTCCAGCGTGCGGGGTACGACACGGGCGGGGGCTCGCGACGCGCCGACTCCGGCCGGTGGGGCGGGTTCCGCCGTACTCTGCCGTCATGTGCGGAATCGTGGGATACGTCGGCGGGCAGTCGGCGCTTGATGTGGTGGTCGCGGGCCTCAAGCGGCTCGAATACCGGGGCTACGACTCGGCCGGTGTCGCGGTCCTCGCCGACGGCGGGCTCGCCGCGGCCAAGAAGGCGGGCAAGCTCGTCAACCTGGAGAAGGAGCTCGTCGACCGGCCGCTGGCCGGCGGCTCCGTCGGCATCGGACACACCCGCTGGGCCACCCACGGCGGGCCCACCGACGCCAACGCGCACCCGCACCTCGACAACGCCGGGCGCGTCGCCGTCGTCCACAACGGCATCATCGAGAACTTCGCCGCCCTGCGCGAGGAGCTCGGCGACCGCGGTCACACGCTGCTCTCCGAGACCGACACCGAGGTCGTCGCCCACCTCCTCGCCGAGGAGTTCTCCTCCGCCGGAGACCTCGCCGAGGCCATGCGGCTCGTCTGCCGCCGCCTCGACGGGGCCTTCACCCTCGTCGCCGTGCACGCCGACCAGCCGGACGTCGTCGTCGGCGCCCGCCGCAACTCGCCGCTCGTCGTCGGCGTCGGCGAGGGCGAGAACTTCCTCGCCTCCGACGTGTCCGCCTTCATCGCCCACACCCGCTCCGCGATCGAACTCGGCCAGGACCAGGTCGTCGAGCTGACCAGGGAGGGCGTCACCGTCACCGACTTCGACGGGGTGCCCGCCGAGGTCCGGGCCTACCACGTCGACTGGGACGCCTCCGCCGCC
Source organism: Streptomyces sp. E-08 (assembly GCF_049913095.1). Lineage (NCBI taxonomy): Bacteria > Bacillati > Actinomycetota > Actinomycetes > Kitasatosporales > Streptomycetaceae > Streptomyces > Streptomyces sp. E-08. The sequence goes on from NZ_CP183971.1 coordinate 5,108,098, forward strand.
GAGAAGGGCGGCTACGACTACTTCATGCTCAAGGAGATCGCCGAGCAGCCCAAGGCCGTCGCCGACACCCTCCTCGGGCGGATCGACGGGTCCGGCCGGCTCACCCTCGACGAGGTGCGCATCCCCGACGCCGTGCTCCGCGAGGCCGACAAGGTCGTCATCATCGCCTGCGGCACCGCCTTCCACGCCGGGCTCATCGCCAAGTACGCCATCGAGCACTGGACCAGGATCCCCTGCGAGGTCGAACTCGCCAGCGAGTTCCGCTACCGCGACCCGATCCTCGGCCAGCGCACCCTGGTCATCGCGATCTCCCAGTCCGGCGAGACCATGGACACCCTCATGGCGCTCCGGCACGCCCGCGAGCAGGGCGCGAAGGTGCTCGCCGTGTGCAACACGAACGGCTCGACCATCCCGCGCGAATCCGACGCCGTGCTCTACACCCACGCCGGGCCCGAGGTCGCCGTCGCCTCGACCAAGGCCTTCCTCACCCAGCTCGTCGCCTGCTACCTCCTCGCCCTCTACCTCGGCCAGGTGCGCGGCACCAAGTGGGGCGACGAGATCCACGCCGTCGTGCGCGAGCTCGCCCGGATCGGCGACGAGGTCGAGCGGGTGCTGGAGACGATGGAGCCGGTACGGGCCCTGGCCCGGTCGCTCGCCGACAAGGACACCGTGCTGTTCCTCGGGCGGCACGTCGGCTACCCGGTGGCCCTCGAGGGCGCGCTCAAGCTCAAGGAACTCGCGTACATGCACGCGGAGGGCTTCGCGGCCGGCGAGCTCAAGCACGGGCCGATCGCCCTCATCGAGGAGGACCTGCCGGTCGTCGTGGTCGTGCCCTCGCCGCGCGGACGCTCCGTCCTCCACGACAAGATCGTCTCCAACATCCAGGAGATCCGGGCCCGCGGAGCCCGGACCATCGTCATCGCGGAGGAGGGCGACGAGGCCGTCGTCCCGTACGCCGACCATCTCGTCCGCATCCCCGCCACGCCTACGCTGCTCCAGCCGCTGGTCTCCACGGTGCCGCTCCAGGTCTTCGCCTGCGAGCTCGCCACCGCGCGGGGCAACGAGGTCGACCAGCCGCGCAACCTGGCCAAATCCGTGACCGTGGAGTGAGTGGGAAATGATCATTGGGGTGGGGATCGACGTGGCGGAGATCGACCGCTTCGCCGCGTCGATCGAACGCACACCGGGGCTGCTGCAGCGCCTCTTCGTCGAGCGGGAGCTGCTGCTCCCCAGCGGCGACCGGCGCGGGCCCGCGTCGCTCGCGGTGCGGTTCGCCGCGAAGGAGGCGCTCGCGAAGGCGCTCGGCGCGCCGGGCGGGCTGCACTGGACGGACGCCGAGGTGTACGTCGAGGGCACGGGGCAGCCACGGCTGCGGGTACGGGGGACGGTGGCGGCGCGGGCGGCGGAACTGGGCGTGAAGCACTGGCACGTCTCGCTGAGCCATGACGCGGGGGTGGCGTCGGCGGTGGTCATCGCGGAGGGCTGACGCGCCGGACGGCTCCGCCCTTTGGGCCCGCGCCCCCGCCGTTGTGGTCTGGCCCCGCCGGTCCTGTTGTGGGCCCGCGCCCGCCCTCGTTGTGGGCAGGCGTTCCGCAAGGGGCGGAACGGGTGGGCACAACGGACGGCGCCCTTGCCGGCGCCAGAGGCTGTAGCGCCTGAACCCGCACTCCTGGTGACGGCACCTGGTGGTGCGGGTCCAGGCACAGGGAGCGGAGGCGCCGCGAAGGGCGCCGTCCCGTGTGCCCACCCGTCCCGCCCAGCGGGACGATTGCCCACACGGGCAGCGGGTGGCGGGCACCGCCCGGGCGCGGGCACAGGCGAGGGGGTGGGCACCGCAGGCGCCCCGCTTAGGCGCGGGCACACGCGGGCGCGCGGCGCGCGCGGGGGTGGAGGGGGCGGGGCAGACTGCTGGCATGCGTATCGCTTATCGCGTCGAGACCGTCCGGGCCGCCGAGGCCGTACTCATGGAGCGCCTTCCCGACGGTGCCCTCATGCAGCGGGCCGCCGCCGGGCTCGCCGCCGCCTGCTGCTCCCTGCTCGGGAAGGGGCGGGTGTACGGCGCCCGGGTCGTCCTGCTCGTCGGTGGCGGCGACAACGGCGGTGACGCCCTGTACGCCGGGGCCCGGCTCGCCCGGCGCGGGGCCGGGGTCACGGCGGTGCTGCTCGGCGACCGCGCCCACGAGGGCGGGCTCGCAGCGCTCCGGGCGGCGGGGGGACGGGTCGCCGACGAGCCCTTCGACGTCCTCGCGGGCGCCGACCTCGTCCTCGACGGCATCACCGGCATCGGCGGCCGCGGCGGCCTGCGCCCCGGCGCCGTGCCCGTCGCCCGGGCGGCGCGCGGTTCGGACGCCGTCGTCGTCGCCGTCGACCTGCCGAGCGGCGTCGACGCCGACACCGGGGAGGTCCACGGGGAGGCGCTGCGGGCCGACGCGACGATCACCTTCGGGGCGTACAAGCCGGGTCTGCTCGTCGACCCCGCGCGGGAGTACGCGGGCGCCCTGCGCCTGGTCGACATCGGGCTCGGCGCGGTCCTGCCCGGCGTACCGGACCTGGAGGCGCTCCAGCACCACGACCTGGCGTGGCTGCTGCCCGTGCCGGGTGCCGAGAGCGACAAGTACCGGCGCGGGGTCGTCGGTGTCGTCGCCGGGTCCACCCGCTACCCCGGCGCCGCCGTCCTCACCGTCGGCGGTGCGCTGCGCGGCGGTGCGGGGGCCGTCCGGTACGTCGGGCCCGCCGGTGACACGGTCCTCGCCGCCCACCCGGAGACCCTCGTCCACTCCGGGCGGCCCGAGAAGGCCGGGAGGGTCCAGTCCTGGGTCGTCGGCCCCGGCCTCGGCGAGGGTCCCGGGGCCGCGGTCGCGGTCGCCGAGGTCCTCGCGACCGACGTGCCCGTGCTCGTCGACGCGGACGGGCTCCGTGGCCTCGACCCGGCGGCCGTCCGGGGGCGCGGCGCCCCCACCCTGCTCACCCCGCACGCGGGCGAGGCGGCGGCGCTGCTCGGCGTCGCGCGGGAGGAGGTGGAGGCCGGGCGGCTCGCGGCGGTCCGCGAACTGGCGGGCCGGTTCGGCGCGACGGTCCTCCTGAAGGGCTCGACGACGCTGGTGTGCGGGCCGGACGGGACCGGTCCGGTGCGGGTCAATCCGACCGGGACGTCCTGGCTGGCCACGGCCGGCAGCGGCGACGTCCTCTCCGGCCTCGCGGGTTCCCTCCTGGCGGCCGGGCTGCCGCCCCTGGACGCGGGTTCCTGCGCGGCCTACCTCCACGGGCTCGCCGCGCGGCGGGCGTCGGAGGGCGGCGCACCGGTGACGGCGACGGAGGTGGCGGACTCCCTGCGGGGGGCGTGGCGGGACGTCACGGAGGCGTAGGACTCGTCCCCGGCCCCCACTCGGGCGAACCCGTTGGGCCGGCCGTGGGTTCCGGCGCGCTCGGTGGGCGGGGGGCGGATTGGGTGGGTGGGGTGACCTGTTGGAGAAGTCGTACCGCGCCGTCGTTGTTCGTCCTCGCCGCCTCCCTCGTGCTCGGCCCCGTCGCCCTCGCCGCCCCGTCCGGCCCCGGGGCGACCCGGCTCCTCACCTCCCCGTCCGACCCCGGGGCGCCCGCGCCCCGCGCCGCCCCGTCCGAACACCCGCCCCGCGCCGCCCCGCCCGAGCCCCTGCCCGCCGAGGACCCGCTCGTGCCCGGTGTCGTCGGGGGTGGGCGGGCCGAGTACCCGATGGACACGCCCGATCAGGTGCTGCCGCCGTTGCGGGAGGAGGAGGGGGGCGTCGCCGTGCCCGAGCCCGAGCCCGGGGTCGACGAGCTCGTCGAGTACCTGCCCCGGAGCGCCGTCGGGGCGGCCTGCACCGCGAAGACCGGCACCCATCAGCGCCGGGTCGAGCGGCTCCTCGGGCTGCGGGCCGACGGGAAGCAGTCCGCGGCCGACTGCCGGGCGATCCGCGCCTTCCAGGTGCGGGAGAAGATCAAGCCGGCCGTCGGCTACGCCGGGCCCGTCACCTGGGCCCGCGCCGAACTGCTCGCCGCCCGGAAGAACCTCGACCCGGGCCGCCGCTGCCCCGTGAAGAAGTACGCCGTCGCCTGCGTCGACCTCGACCGCCAGCTGATGTGGGTGCGGAAGGGCAAGGAGGTGACGTACGCCGTGGTCAACATGCGGAGCGGGCGGCCCGGATACGCCACCCGCACCGGCTGGCACACCGTCTACTGGCGCCACAAGGACCACTGGTCGTCCATCTACGGCACGCCCATGCCGTACGCCCAGTTCTTCAGCGGCGGCCAGGCCTTCCACGCCGTCTACGGGCAGCTCGCCACGCCCGGCGGGAGCCGTGGCTGCGTCAATCTCAGCCACGCCGACGCGCGGAAACTCTGGGGCGTCCTCCGTAAGGGTGACCGGGTCTACATCTGGGGAAAGCGGCCCGGTGGCTGACACCTGAGAGACTGGGCGCGATGACTGAGACACCTCCGCCCCGCAGGGCCCGCGCCGAGATCGACCTCGGTGCGCTGCGTGCGAACGTCCGCACGCTGCGCGCCCGTGTCGCCCCCCATGTCCGGATCATGGCCGTGGTCAAGGCCGACGCGTACGGACACGGCGCCCTGCAGTGCGCCCGCGCCGCCCTGGACGCGGGCGCGGACTGGCTCGGCACGGCCACCCCGCACGAGGCGCTCGCCCTGCGGGCCGCCGGGATCACGGACGTGCCCGTCATGTGCTGGCTCTGGATCCCGGGCGATCCCTGGGAGCAGGGCATCGAGGCCGGTCTCGACATGTCCGTGAGCGGGATGTGGGCCCTGGAGGAGGTCGTCGAGGCCGCCAGGGCGGTCGGGAGGACGGCGAGGATCCAGCTCAAGGCCGACACCGGCCTCGGGCGCAACGGCTGCCAGCCCGCCGACTGGCCGGAGTTGGTCGGGGCCGCCCTGAAGGCCGAGGTCGACGGGCTCGTCAAGGTCACCGGCCTCTGGTCGCACTTCGCCTGCGCCGACGAGCCGAACCACCCGTCCATCGCCGCCCAGCTGGGCGTCTTCCGCTCGATGCTCGAATACGCCGAGAAGGCGGGCGTCCGGCCCGAGGTCCGGCACATCGCGAACTCGCCGGCCACCCTGACCCTGCCCGAGACCCACTTCGACCTGGTCCGGCCCGGCATCGCGATGTACGGCGTCTCGCCGAGCCCCGAGCTCGGCACCTCCGCCGAGCTGGGGCTGCGGCCCGTCATGTCGCTGAAGGCGAGCGTCGCGCTGGTCAAGCACGTCCCCGCCGGGCACGGGGTGAGTTACGGGCACCACTACGTCACCGAGGGCGAGACGACCCTCGGGCTCGTGCCGCTGGGGTACGCCGACGGGGTTCCCCGGCACGCCTCCGGTCGCGGGCCCGTCCTCGTCGGCGACCGCGTCCGCACGGTCGCCGGGCGCGTCGCCATGGACCAGTTCGTGGTCGACCTCGGTGGGGACACCCCCGAACCCGGCACCGAGGCCGTGCTCTTCGGCCCCGGCGACGGGGGCGAACCGACCGCCGAGGACTGGGCGGTGGCCGCCGACACCATCGCGTACGAGATCGTCACCCGGATCGGGGCGCGCGTCCCGCGGGTCTACCTGGGGGAGTAGCCCGCCATGGCGGAGTCGAGTGGCAGCAGCTGGCGGCGTGCCGGGTTCGCCGGCGCCGCGATAGGCGTCCTCGCCGCGGGGGCGGCCGCGGGGGTCGCCGTCGAGCGGCTCACCGTGGGCCGTTCCGTGCGGCAGAAGGCACGGCTCGCGCTGGACGCCACCGGACCGTACGGCGGTCTGCGCGGCACCCCCGGGCGGGCGCTCGCCGACGACGGGACCGTTCTGTACTACGAGGTGGACGAGGTCGAGTCCGATGCCCCGGCCGCCCGCCGGCGCCGGCTGTTCGGACGCCGCGAACCCGCTCCCGTCACCGTCGTCTTCAGCCACGGCTACTGCCTCAGCCAGGACTCCTGGCACTTCCAGCGGGCCGCCCTGCGCGGTCTCGTCCGGACCGTCCACTGGGACCAGCGCAGCCACGGCCGCTCCGGACACGGGGCCTCCCAGACCGGGGCCGACGCGGTGCCCGTCTCCATCGACCGGCTGGGCCGCGACCTCAGGACCGTCCTCGACGCGGCCGCGCCCGAGGGGCCGCTCGTCCTGGTCGGGCACTCGATGGGCGGCATGACGGTGATGGCGCTCGCCGAGCAGGACCCGGAGCTGATCCGCGACCGGGTCGTCGGCGTCGCCCTCGTCGGCACCTCGGCGGGGAACCTCGGCGAGGTGACGTACGGGCTGCCGCTCGCCGGCGTCAACGCCGTCCGGCGGGTCCTGCCGGGCGTCCTGCGGGCCCTCGGCTCCCAGGCCGAGCTGGTCGAGCGCGGGCGGCGGGCGACCGCCGACCTCTTCGCCGGGCTGATCAAGAAGTACTCGTTCGCCTCGAAGGACGTGGACCCGGCGGTCGCCCGCTTCGCGGAGCGGATGATCGAGTCGACCCCGATCGACGTGGTCGCCGCGTTCTATCCGGCCTTCGCCGAGCACGACAAGGCCGGGGCCCTCGCCGCCTTCCGCGAGCTGCCGGTGCTCGCGCTCGCCGGGGACAACGACCTGGTCACCCCCAGCTCGCACACCGAGGCCATCGCCGCCCTGCTGCCGGACGCGGAGCTGGTCATCGTCCCGGACGCGGGCCATCTGGTGATGCTGGAGCACCCCGAGGCGGTCACCGACCGGCTCGCCGACCTGCTCGTGCGGGCCGGTGCCGTCCCGGCCGGGGAGAGCTTCCGCACGCGCTAGGTTTGCGGGTATGGAAGCAGCGCACCAGCCCGTCCCCGGCGCCACCCAGCCTCTCTCCGGCGCCACCCGGCCCGTCTCCGGCGCCACCCTCTCCGTCGAGTCCCCGCAGCAGATGCAGGAGCTCGGCCGCCGGCTCGCGAAGATCCTCCGCCCCGGCGACCTCGTCATGCTCACCGGTGAGCTCGGCGCCGGGAAGACGACCCTGACCCGCGGCCTCGGCGAGGGGCTCGGCGTGCGGGGCGCCGTCACCTCCCCGACCTTCGTGATCGCCCGCGTCCACCCCTCCCTGGTCGGCGGTCCGGCGCTGGTCCACGTCGACGCGTACCGCCTCGGCGGCGGCCTCGACGAGATGGAGGACCTCGACCTGGACGTCTCGCTGCCCGAGTCCGTGGTCGTCGTCGAGTGGGGTGACGGCAAGGTCGAGGAGCTGACCGACGACCGGCTGCACCTGCTCATCCACCGGGTGACCGGCGACACCGACGACGACCGGCGCACGGTCGTGCTGCGCGGGATCGGCGCGCGCTGGGCCGAGGATGACCTCGCCCGGCTCTGAACCCCACGTAGATTCCGACAACGTGTCGGGAAGGTGTTGCGTGGGCCGCACGCGCCGTGGTCACATGGATGCACGAGCTGGTTAGGTGTACCTAACCTACGGGAGGCATGCATGGCGACGCCCGAACGCGCGGAACCCGGCCGGGACCACGTCTCGATGAGTGAGCTGCTCGCGTCCTGCGCGGCCGCCCGAGCCCTCTCGACCCCGCCGCCTGCCGAACCCGGAGAACACGAAGAGGCGGAACCCGCACGGGACGAAGCCGCCTAGGTCCCGTCGTCAGACGCGGCCGGGCCGCCCTTCGGGCGACGACGGGAAGGTGACGACAGGCCCCAGGGGGCCGTCATCCGGATCGTGCCGGGCTCGCGGGGGCGGCTCAGTCGACGACGACGACCTTCGCGCCGATCACCGCGAACGTCCACATCGCGTCGCCGTCGGCGCGCTTCATGCGGATGCCGCCGGTCTTCCGCGCCGGATCCGGGGACGGCGTCGAGCCGTCCACCGCCGCGCTGAAGCCGATCGCCACGTCCTCGGCCGTCGCGAACCGCACGACGTGCTCGATCTGCACCCCGTCCGAGCCGCGCACCGTGCCCGAGCGCGAGGTCACCTTGTACGCCCCCGCCACCGGGTCGACCGTGCTCGGCCACACCGTGAACGTCCGGGTCGCCTTGCCCTTCCCGTCCACGAGCCACACCCGGCGGTCGGACAGCGCGTACACGACCCGCTCGCCGGTGCCCGAGTTCGCGGGGACGGCCAGGGGGTCCCTGGCGGGCTGCTTCGGGCCGCCGCTCGGCGAGACCGAGGGGGCGGCCGTGCCCGGCGTCCGCGGCTTCACCGACAGATCGGCGGGCGCGTTCGCCGAGGCCTGGTAGGCGAGGACGCCGACCGCGACGACGGCTGCCGCGGTGAGCCCGGCCACGAATCCCGAGCTGCTCCTTGCCACCGTGCCCACCTCTCGTACGAACGTATCGAGGGTGACGGTAGCAGCCGCCGCCCCGAGGTTCGGGGCACCGTGCCCGGGAGCCGTAGGCTGTTCGCGTGCTGTTGCTCGCCATGGATACCGCCACCCCCGCCGTCACCGTCGCCCTCCACGACGGCGAGGCCGTCGTCGCCTCGTCGAGTCAGGTCGACGCCCGCCGCCACGGGGAGCTGCTGCTGCCCGCCGTCGACCGGGTCCTCCACGAGGCCGGGCTGAAGCTCGACGCGCTCACCGGGATCGTGGTCGGCGTCGGCCCCGGCCCGTACACCGGGCTCCGCGTCGGCCTCGTCACGGCCGCGGCCTTCTCGTCCGCGCTCGGCGTGCCCGTGCACGGCCTGTGCACCCTCGACGGCCTCGCGTACGCCTCCGGGATCGACGAGCCCTTCGCCGTCGCGACGGACGCGCGCCGCAAGGAGGTCTACTGGGCGCGGTACGAGGACTCCCGCACCCGGGTGGGCGACGCGGCCGTCGACCGGCCCGCCGACATCGCCGGGTCCCTCGCCGGGCTCCCCGTCGTCGGCGCGGGCGCCCGTCTCTACCCCGAGGCCTTCCCGGACGCCCGCGACCCCGAGCACCAGTCGGCCGCCGCGCTCGCCGGGCTCGCCGCCGAGAGGCTTGCCGGGGGCGGGGGCGGCTTCCTCGACCCGCTGCCGATGTACCTGCGGCGCCCCGACGCGCAGGTGCCGAAGAACTACAAGGTGGTCACCCCCAAGTGACCGGCGCCGCGGAACTGCGCGAGATGCGCTGGTGGGACATCGCACCGGTGCTCACCCTGGAGGGTGAGCTGTTCCCCGAGGACGCCTGGTCGGCGGGGATGTTCTGGTCCGAGCTCGCGCACTCCCGGGGACCGAACGCCACCCGCCGGTACGTCGTCGCGGAGGACACCGACGGCAGGGTCGTCGGGTACGCCGGGCTCGCCGCCGCCGGCGGTCTCGGCGACGTCCAGACGATCGCCGTCTCCCGCGACCAGTGGGGCACGGGCCTCGGCGCCCGGCTCCTCACCGACCTGCTCCAGCACGCCACCGCCTTCGAGTGCGACGAGGTCCTGCTCGAAGTGCGCGTGGACAACACCCGGGCCCAGAAGCTCTACGAGCGCTTCGGCTTCGAGCCCATCGGTTTCCGGCGCGGCTACTACCAGCCCGGAAACGTCGACGCGCTCGTGATGCGACTGACCGTCCAAGGAACCGGAACCGATATCTGATGGCTGCTGACGAACCCCTGGTGCTCGGCATCGAGACCTCCTGCGACGAGACCGGCGTCGGCATCGTCCACGGGACCACGCTCCTCGCCGACGCCGTCGCCTCCAGCGTCGACACCCACGCCCGCTTCGGCGGCGTCGTGCCGGAGATCGCCTCCCGCGCCCACCTGGAGGCCATGGTCCCGACGATCGAGCGCGCCCTGAAGACGGCCGGGATCTCCGCGAAGGACCTCGACGGCATCGCCGTCACCGCCGGACCCGGCCTCGCGGGCGCCCTGCTCGTCGGCGTCTCCGCCGCCAAGGCGTACGCCTACGCCCTCGGCAAGCCGCTGTACGGCGTCAACCACCTGGCCTCGCACATCTGCGTGGACCAGCTGGAGCACGGCAAGCTGCCCGAGCCGACGATGGCCCTGCTGGTCTCCGGCGGGCACTCCTCGCTGCTGCTCTCCTCCGACATCACCTCCGACGTGCGGCCGATGGGCGCCACCATCGACGACGCGGCCGGCGAGGCCTTCGACAAGATCGCGCGCGTGCTCGACCTCGGCTTCCCCGGCGGACCGGTCATCGACCGGCTCGCCAAGGAGGGCGACCCGGCGGCGATCGCCTTCCCGCGCGGACTCAGCGGCTCCCGCGACCCCGCGTACGACTTCTCGTTCTCCGGCCTCAAGACCGCCGTGGCCCGCTGGATCGAGGCCAGGCGGGCGGCCGGCGAGGACGTGCCCGTGCGGGACGTGGCCGCGTCCTTCCAGGAGGCGGTCGTCGACGTGCTCACCCGCAAGGCCGTCCGGGCCTGCAAGGACGAGGGCGTGGACCACCTGATGATCGGCGGTGGCGTCGCCGCCAACTCGCGGCTGCGGGCCCTCGCCCAGGAGCGCTGCGAGCGCGCCGGGATCCGGCTGCGGGTGCCCCGGCCGGGCCTGTGCACGGACAACGGCGCGATGGTCGCGGCGCTCGGCTCCGAGATGGTCGCCCGCAACCGGCCGGCCTCGGACCTGGAGCTGTCGGCGGACTCGTCGCTGCCGGTGACGGACCCGCATGTGCCGGGAGCCCACCACCACGACCACGTGCACGAGGTCAGCAAGGAGAACCTGTACTCGTGAGGCTCACGCTCATGTGGGAGGCCAGGGCCGCCCAGGGCAGGGGCGCGGAGCTCCTGGAGTGGGCGCGGGCCTCGGCGCGGGTCCTGGCGCGCGAGCCGGTCCGGCGGGAGGTCTTCAGGGCCCCGCAGGACCGGGTCCTCGTCCTCACCTGGTGGGAGGCGGAGACCTTCGACGCCGAGCTGCCCGAGCTGCCGGAGCCGGACGCGGAGCTGATCACCCGTCCGGTCCACCGGTGGCGCTTCGAATCGGTCGAATAACCGAGCATCGAGCAACCTTTCGACTCCGTCGGGCATCCCACAGCGCGTGAAGAAGACGATCGCGCTGTGGGCGGCCCTGACCACCGTCGCCCTCCTGGTGACCGGCTGCACGGTGAACGAGCCCGCGGCCGCCCAGACCCCCGCCCCGGCGAGGACGACCACACCCCGGGCCGAGCACAAGGCACCCGAGGCACCCGCGGCACCCGGAGCCGCCACGGCCGCCGCGTACCGGAAATGGGGCCTGAAGCCCTTCGCCGCCCCGCCCGCCCCGCCCGCCGTCAAGCCGGTGGTCCGCCCGGACGGCGGGCCGGTGCCCGTCATCAGCGAGATACCCACCCGCGAGAAGATCGTCTTCATCACGATCGACGACGGGGCCGAGAAGGACCCCGGGTTCGTCCGGATGATGAAGGACCTCCGGGTCCCCTTCACGATGTTCCTCACGGACGCGGCCATCCGCGCCGACTACCCGTACTTCGAGCCCCTCATCGCCCAGGGCCACGGCCTCGCCAACCACACCCTGACCCACCCCAACCTGCGCACCCTCGGTCCGGAGGCCCAGCGCCGGGAGATATGCGGCCAGCAGACGAAGCTGAAGGCGCGGTACGGCACCACCCCGCGGCTCTTCCGGCCGCCGTACGGCAACTGGAACGAGGCCACGCGCGCGGCGGCGGGGGAGTGCGGGGTCGACGCGATCGTGCTGTGGCGCGAGTCCATGCAGATCAAGAACATGCAGTACCAGCGCGGCGACCGGAAGCTGCACCCCGGCGACATCATCCTGGCCCACTTCCGCGGCCCGTCCGAGCTCAAGGGCCGCACCATGACCGAGATGACGGCGACGATGCTGCGCCGGATCCAGGAGCAGGGCTTCACCGTGGCCCGCCTGGAGGACTACGTCTAGAAGATTCTCCGGGCGCGGTGTCGATGCGGGCCCGGCCCGTTCGACGTATGTGTGGACGGCGGGGAACGGCCCCGCCCACCGCACCACCGAGGAGTCGTCATGCCCCGCTTCCTGTCCCTCGTCCGCATCGAGGAGAACACCATCGACATGGAGAGCGCCGACCCCGGCTTCGAGCAGCGCATGGGCGCCCTCTTCGAGGAGATCACCAAGGCCGGGGCCATGGTGGACACGGCCGGCCTCAGGCCGACCGCCGAGGCCACCCGGATCACCTGGTCGGACGGGAGCCTGTCGTTCACCGACGGCCCGTTCACCGAGACCAAGGAGGTCGTCGGCGGCTACGCGATGCTCCAGTGCAAGGACATGGCCGAGGCCGTCGAGTGGGGCAAGCGGTTCCTGGCCGTCCACCCGCCGCACTGGAAGGTCGGCCTGGAGGTCCGCGAGGTCGAGGAGATGCCGGAGGGCTGACCCGCGCCGTGGTGTCATGTGACCTGTGACGGCCACGGTGGAGAGCACGCTGGAGACGGTCTTCCGGATGGAGTCGGCGCGGATCATCGCCACGGTGACGCGGATCGTCCGGGACGTCGGCATCGCCGAGGAGATCGCCCAGGACGCGCTCGTCTCCGCCCTGGAGCAGTGGCCGCGGTCAGGCGTCCCGGAACGGCCCGGCGCCTGGCTGACGGCCGCCGCGAAGCACCGCGCCGTCGACCTCGTGCGGCGCCGCGAGACGTACGCGCGGAAGCTCGCCGAGGTCGGCCGGACGCTCCCGGAGGAGTCGTACGACCCCGAGCCGTCCGGCCCGGGGGACATCGACGACGACGTGCTCCGGCTCGTCTTCACCGCCTGCCATCCGGTGCTCTCCGCCGACGCCCGCGCGGCGCTCACCCTGCGGCTCGTCGGCGGGCTGCGGACGGACGAGATCGCCCGCGCCTTCCTCGTACCGGAGGCGACGGTCGCGGCCCGGATCACCCGGGCCAAGCGGACGCTGGCGAAGGCGGGCGTGGAGTTCGAGGTGCCGTACGGGGAGGACCGGGCCGCCCGGCTCGGCTCCGTCCTGGAGGTCGTCTACCTGATCTTCAACGAGGGGTACGCGGCGACCGCCGGCGACGACCTGCTGCGGCCCGGCCTGTGCGAGGACGCGCTGCGGCTCGCCCGAGGCCTGGCCGCCCTCATGCCGGGGGAGAGCGAGGTCCACGGCCTCGCCGCGCTCCTCGAACTCCAGGCCTCCCGGACGGCGGCCAGGACCGGGCCCGGCGGGGAGCCGGTGCTCCTCGCCGACCAGAACAGGAGCCGCTGGAACCGGCTGCTCGTCCGGCGCGGGTTCGCCGCGCTGGCACGGGCCGGGGACGGGCGCTCCTACGGCCCGTACGCCCTCCAGGCCGCGATCGCCGCCTGCCACGCGCGGGCCGGCTCCTACGGGGCCACGGACTGGGCGACCATCGCCGCGCTGTACGGACGGCTCGGCACCCTCGCTCCGTCCCCGGTGGTCGAGCTGAACCGCGCGGTCGCCGTGTCGATGACCGAGGGTCCCGCGGCGGCGCTCGCGCTCGTCGACGCCCTCGCCGCCGAACCGGCCCTGGCGCGCTACCACCTGCTGCCGAGCGTCCGCGGCGACCTGCTCGCCCGCCTCGGCCGGACGGCGGAGGCGCGGACGGAGTTCGAGCGGGCGGCCGCGCTCACGAGGAACGAGAGCGAGCGGGCACTGCTGCTCGGACGGGCCCGGGACCAGGACCCCTAGGGGGTGCCCGCCTGCTCGGCGAGTGACCGGAGGAGTTCCCGCGCCGATCCCGTGTCGGGGTACGTGACCTCGTCGAGCAGGGGGCCGTGGAGGGCGGTCAGGTCGAGGGCGTCGGGCGTGAGGCCGCGCCAGTCGGCGCGGACCACGGTGGGCCGGGAGACGTGGTGCCAGTACTCGTCGTGCATGTCCACGGCTCGGAAGGTGAGTTCGAGCGTGTGCGGGTCGAGCCAGCGGACCAGGTCGATGCCCCGGCCGGGGTCGGTGAAGTCGACGCGGTGGCCGGTGTCGGCTTCGAGGAGCGTCAGGCCGCCCGCGCGGAAGTACTCGTCGCTGTTGTCGAGGCCGACGGCGAGGAGCGGGAGCGCGGGGTGGAAGGCGATCGGCTCGGCCTCCTCGGTGAAGGTCAGGAGGTGCGCGAGGGAGAGGTCGGCGGTGCGGTAGACGGCCACGCGGCTGTGGCGGTCCCAGCACGCGCTCGCCGCGACCCACCGCCCGTCGGCGCTGACGACCGCCTGGTCGGCGCCTCCGAGCAGTTCGGGGAAGGGCTCAGCCATGGTGCTCCGTCAGGTGGGTGTAGGTCGTGCGGACGAGGACGTCCAGGGTCTCCGGGGCCGCCGTCGGCGCGAGCGCGCGGAAGGAGGCGGCGAAGGCCGGTGAGTCCGCGCAGAGGGTCCGCGCCTCCAGGGCCTGGGTCAGGCGGGGGATCAACTCGTAGGAGCAGTAGGGGTGCTCGGCCTCGACGAAGGCGTTCAGGCTCTCCTCGTACGAGGAGAACTCGCCGTCGTACGCCCAGCCGTCGAGGGACAGGAGGAGCGGGAACCGCGCCCGCACCTCCCAGGCGGCCAGCGGGACGTCCTCGTACGGGGCGTCCCCCTCGCGGTCCGCGAGCCGCAGCAGCATCGCGAGCTCCGTCATGAACGCGGGCAGGCCCCTGTCGCCCGCGGCCGCCCGCCAGGTGCGCCGGGCCGCTTCGGGGCAGGTCGCGAAGAACTCCTCGCTGAACGCGGTGGACAGGTAGTCCAGCTGGGAGGCGAGCGTCTGCGGGGTCTCCCGCCAGGCCGCGTCCCAGTGGTTCGGGTTCAGGACCCGCTTGAGGCGCGGGACCTCCCACTCCAGCGGGTCGGGCCCGCCGGCGAGCCCGGCGAGGTGGGCGAGCGGCCCGCCGGTGAACACGCCTTCCGGATGCAGTGCCATGATCCCCCTGTTCGTGGCCCTTCAGGACGCGGTCGCCGGGCGGCCGATCAGCATCGTCGGGGCGCCCGCGACCCGAGTGAGCAGTACGGTCGCCGCGTTGGGGCCCTTCGGCTTCACCTTCCGCCGGATCTCCTCGGGTTCGACCGCGGAGCCCCGCTTCTTCACGGTGAGGGTGCCGACCTCACGCTCCCGCAGCAGAGCCTTCAACTTCTTCAGGTTGAAGGGTAGTTCGTCGGTGATCTCGTACGCGGAGGCGTACGGGGTGGGGACGAAAGCGTCCGCCGTGACGTACGCGATCGTCTCGTCGATCAGGCCGCCGTCCAGCTCCTCGGCGACCTCGGCGACGAGGTGCGCGCGGATGACGGCGCCGTCCGGCTCGTACAGGTAGCGGCCGACCGGGCGGACCGCCGGGTCGGGCAGCCCCCGGCCGAGGAGCCCGGCGCCGGAGGGCAGCAGGGTGGCCCGGCGGGCGCCCGGCTCCGTGCCGAACCAGAGCACGGCCTCCTTCACGTCGCCGCCGTCCGAGATCCACTCGGCCTCGGCCTCCTCGGGCACCGCCTCGTGCGGGATGCCGGGCGCCACCTTCAGCGCGGCGTGCGGGGCCTTGCGGGCCGCCTCGATCGCCCAGGACAGCGGCGGGGAGTACGCCTCGGGGTCGAAGATCCTGCCCCGGCCGCCGCGCCGCGCCGGGTCGACGAAGACCGCTTCGTACGGGCTCGTGTCGATCTCGGTCACGTCCGCGCACCTCACCTCGATCAGCTCCGCCAGGCCGAGGGCGGCCGCGTTGGCCCGGACGGTCTCGGCGGTCAGCGGATCCCGGTCGACGGCGAGGACGGAGATCCCGGCGCGGGCGAGGGCGATCGCGTCGCCGCCGATCCCGGAGCACAGGTCCGCGACGCTGCCGACGCCCAGCGCCTTCAGCCGGGCCGCCCGGTAGGTGCCGACGGAGGCGCGGGTCGACTGCTCGACGCCGTGGGGCGTGAAGTACATCCGGTACGCGTCCTCGGCGCCGAACTTCGCCACCGCCCGCTGCCGCAGCCGTGCCTGGCCGAGGGCGGCGGTGACGAGCTCGGCGGGGTGGTCGCGGCGCAGCCGGGAGGCGACCGCCAGCTCCTGCGCGGGGTCGTAGTCGCGCAGGGCGGCGAGGAGCGTCTGCCCCTCGGGGGCGAGCAGGGCGGCGAAGGAGGCGAGGTCGTTCACCCGTCCCATTCTGGGCCCTGGGAGGCAGTGGGCCGGCCGGGGGACGGTGGGCGCGGTACGGCGGTGTCGCGGCCCGGAAGGGGTTGTCGCGCTGACAGGATGCGGCGCCATGCAGCTCGTACGACAAAAGGACCAGATGATGGCACAAGGCGTGCACCGCTCCCGCCGGACGCTCGGGGCGGCGCTCGCCGTGGCCGCCCTCGCCTCCGCCGCCACGGCCTGCTCCGGCGGCGCCGAACCCCCGCGCGTCGCCCCCGCGCCCGCCCCCGCCGCCGGACAGCAGGCCCCGGGCGCGGCCGGCGCCCTGAACGCGTACGTCGAGAAGGTCCGCGCACAGCGGGCCGCCCGCGTGCTCGCCGCCAAGAAGTGGGGCCTCGCGAAACCCCCGCTCGAAGCGCCCGCCCCGCCCGCGGTCAAACCGAGGATCACCACGCGCAAGGGCTTCGAGACCGACGGCGAGGGACTCCCGCCCGTCTTCACCACCGTGCCGACCAAGGAGAAGATCGTCTTCCTGACGATCGACGACGGCGCCGAGAAGGACCCCGAGCTGCTGCGGATGATGAAGGAGCTGCGGATCCCCTACAGCGCCTTCCTCAGCGACTACGTCGTCAACGACGACTACGGCTACTTCGCGAAGATGCAGAAGTCGCAGGAGTCCGGGATCTCCCTGAACAACCACACGCTCCACCACCGCTACCTTCCCGCCCTCTCGTACGGCACGCAGAAGCGCGAGATCTGCGGCATGCAGGACATCATCGAGAAGCGGTTCGGCAAGCGGCCCCGGCTCTTCCGCCCGCCCTACGGCAACTACAACGAGGACACCCTGCGCGCCGCGCAGTCCTGCGGCGTCAAGGCGGTCCCGCTCTGGTCCGCCGAGGCCTTCCCCGACCACATGGAGTGGCGCGAGTGGGACCAGGACCTGCACCCCGGCGACATCGTGCTCACCCACTTCCGCGGCAAGGCGGACTGGAAGGGCACCATGCCCGACATGATCCGCCGGGTGATGAACGTGATCACGTCCAAGGGGTACGCGGTCGCGAAGCTCGAGGACTACGTGTGAGAGCCCGGGGGCGGCTCTGGGCCGCCGCGCTGACCGTGACGGGCACCCTCCTCGTCCTCACCGCCTGCGCCTCGTCCGTCGACCCGATCGAACGGCTCGGCCGGAAGGCGGCGGAACGGGTGAGCCCCCGGGCCGAGCCGGGCGAGCCCGTACGGGCGGCGGTGGACGCGAAGACCTGCGCGGGGGTGGGAGCGCCCCGTACGGTCACGCCACAGAGCGAGGAATTGGCACTCCGCTTGACCGAGTGCTAATCGCGGTCATAGTCTCGGCTCTGGCACTCCCCACTGGAGAGTGCCAACACAGCGACGGGCAGGTCCGGCACCCGCGACGACGGATCCACCTGGTCGCCACCTCAGACAGTTAACCCCGTGAGATCTCCGAAGGGGGAGGTCGGATCGTGACGACCACCAGCTCCAAGGTTGCCATCAAGCCGCTCGAGGACCGCATTGTGGTCCAGCCGCTCGACGCCGAGCAGACCACCGCCTCTGGCCTGGTCATTCCGGACACCGCCAAGGAGAAGCCCCAGGAGGGCGTCGTCCTGGCCGTGGGCCCGGGCCGCTTCGAGAACGGCGAGCGTCTGCCGCTCGACGTCAAGACCGGCGACATCGTGCTGTACAGCAAGTACGGCGGCACCGAGGTGAAGTACAACGGCGAGGAGTACCTCGTCCTCTCGGCTCGCGACGTGCTCGCGATCGTCGAGAAGTAATTCACCGAAGTACCGAAGTACCTGAAGCAGATGCTTTGAGCTGCGCCCCGAGGCCCCTTTCCCAGGCGCCCCGGGGCGCGGTTCGTTCCACCCGATTCCGAGAGGGCTGAACCGCTCCCATGGCGAAGATCCTGAAGTTCGACGAGGACGCCCGTCGCGCCCTTGAGCGCGGCGTCAACAAGCTTGCCGACACGGTGAAGGTGACGATCGGCCCCAAGGGCCGCAACGTCGTCATCGACAAGAAGTTCGGCGCCCCCACCATCACCAACGACGGTGTCACGATCGCCCGCGAGGTCGAGATCGAGGACCCGTACGAGAACCTCGGCGCCCAGCTGGTGAAGGAGGTGGCGACCAAGACCAACGACATCGCGGGTGACGGCACCACCACCGCCACCGTGCTCGCCCAGGCCCTGGTCCGCGAGGGTCTGCGCAACGTCGCCGCCGGCGCCTCCCCGGCCGCCCTGAAGAAGGGCATCGACGCCGCCGTCAAGGCCGTCTCCGACGAGCTGCTCGCCACCGCGCGCCCGATCGAGGACAAGTCCGACATCGCCGCCGTCGCCGCGCTCTCCGCGCAGGACCAGCAGGTCGGCGAGCTCATCGCCGAGGCGATGGACAAGGTCGGCAAGGACGGTGTCATCACCGTCGAGGAGTCCAACACCTTCGGCCTGGAGCTCGACTTCACCGAGGGCATGGCCTTCGACAAGGGCTACCTGTCCCCCTACATGGTGACCGACCAGGAGCGTATGGAGGCCGTCCTCGACGACCCGTACATCCTGATCAACCAGGGCAAGATCTCCTCGATCCAGGACCTGCTGCCCATTCTGGAGAAGGTCATCCAGGCCGGCGCCGGCAAGCCGCTGCTGATCATCGCCGAGGACGTCGAGGGCGAGGCGCTCTCCACCCTCGTCGTCAACAAGATCCGTGGCACCTTCAACGCCGTGGCCGTCAAGGCCCCCGGCTTCGGTGACCGCCGCAAGGCCATGCTCGGCGACATCGCCACCCTCACCGGTGCGACCGTCATCGCCGAGGAGGTCGGCCTCAAGCTCGACCAGGCCGGTCTGGACGTGCTGGGCACCGCCCGCCGCGTGACGATCACCAAGGACGACACCACCATCGTCGACGGTGGCGGCAACTCCGAGGAGGTCGCGGGCCGCGTCAACCAGATCAAGGCCGAGATCGAGTCCACGGACTCCGACTGGGACCGCGAGAAGCTCCAGGAGCGCCTCGCGAAGCTCGCCGGCGGCGTGTGCGTCATCAAGGTCGGCGCCGCCACCGAGGTGGAGCTGAAGGAGAAGAAGCACCGTCTGGAGGACGCCATCTCCGCGACCCGCGCCGCGGTCGAGGAGGGCATCGTCTCCGGTGGTGGCTCCGCGCTCGTCCACGCCGTCAAGGTCCTCGAGGGCAACCTCGACAAGACCGGCGACGAGGCCACCGGTGTCGCGGTCGTCCGCCGCGCCGCCGTCGAGCCGCTGCGCTGGATCGCCGAGAACGCCGGCCTCGAGGGCTACGTCATCACCTCGAAGGTGGCGGAGCTCGACAAGGGCCAGGGCTTCAACGCCGCGACCGGCGAGTACGGCGACCTGGTCAAGGCCGGCGTCATCGACCCGGTGAAGGTGACGCGCTCCGCCCTGGAGAACGCCGCCTCGATCGCCTCCCTCCTCCTCACCACCGAGACCCTCGTGGTGGAGAAGAAGGAAGAGGAGCCGGCGGACCACGGCCACGGCCACGGTCACGGCCACTCCCACTGAGGCAGCTGACTGATCGTTGAGGCCCGGTGCCCCCGTCGCGGGGGCACCGGGCCTCGGTGTCTTCTCCTGCAGGTGCTCGTCTCGTGAGGGTCCGTCTCGTGAGGGTCTCCTCCGGGAGGTGCCGTCTCGTGAGGCCCCTCAGGCCTCCACGGCTCCGAGCTGCCCCATGAGCCCGAGCATGTCGTACATCCACCAGCCCTCGACGGCCTTGCCGTCCTCCCGGAAGCGCTGGACGAGCATCCCGGCCATGCCCACCTCCATCCCCGTGGGCTGGAGCCCCATGAAGTCGCCGACGTGGGTGCCGTTCCAGGTCCAGCGGGTGCAGACCCGGTCGCCGTCGGCGATCTGGTCCTCGACGGTGAACGTGAAGTCGAAGGCGGCCCGCCACATCTCGGCCTGGCGCCGCACCGCGTCCATGCCGACCGAGTCGGCCGGGTTGGTCGGGTCGTGGTCGTGGTACCCCTCGGCCAGCACCTCGTCGAGCGGCGCGAGCTCCCCGGGGGCCGAGACCAGCTCGAAGAAGCGGCGGGACGCCGCCTTGTACATCTGCTCGTCCCGGACCACGTCCAGATCGGTGAAGGTCGGCATCTCGTCACAGAGCGCGACCATCTCCCGGAAGATCCGGTCGGTCTCGGGGAGCTGAGAGTTCCGCATCGCCACGTCGTACGAGGGGAACTCGACGATCTCCACGACGTGCGAGGCGTCGGAACGGTCCTTGCCGACGATGCTGTGCGTCGCGGTCCGCTTGCCCTTGGTCTGCTCGACCCACTGGTCCATGAGCCGGTTCAGGTCCTCCACCCGGCTCGTCCTGCAGTCGATGATCTGCACGAATGTCATGACGCCTCCCGACCCAGGTAGGACCTCTCCAGTCTAGGTGGGATGGACCGGTCAGGCCGATCGTGTCAGGTCCGACGCCCGGACCTCCTCCGCGAACGGCTCCCCCCTGCCGTAGCGCGCCACCTCGTCCAGCGCCTGGTCCGCCATGCGGTGGAGCTCGTTGCCCAGCGAGCCGGCGACGTGCGGGGTGAGCAGGACGTTCGGGAGGGTGTAGAGGGGGGAGTCCGGGGGCGGGAGCTCCGGGTCCGTCACGTCGAGGATCGCGTGGATGCGGCCCGAGACGAGATGGGGGAGGAGCGCCGTCTCGTCGACGAGGGAGCCCCGGGCCGTGTTGATCAGGGTCACGCCGTCCGGCATCGCCGCCAGCTGCGCCGCGCCGATCATGCGGTACGTGGAAGGGAGTTGGGGCGCGTGGACCGAGATGACCGTGCTGCGGGCGCACAGTTCGTCGAGGCCGACGAGCTCCACGCCGGGCGGCGGGACGTCGACGTACGGGTCGTACAGCAGGATCTCGACGTCGAAGGGGCGCAGCAGGTCGACGACCCGGCGGCCGATGCGCGAGGCGCCGACGATGCCGATGGTGCGGCGGTAGTTGCCCCAGGTGGTGGACTCCTCCAGCCAGGCGTGGTCGGTGCGCAGTTCGCCGTACCGCTGGGCCGAGCGCAGGACCCGCTTCCCGGCGAAGAGGATCGCGGCGAGCGTGTACTCGGCGACCGGCAGCGCGTTGGCCGCGGCGGCCGAGGTGACGCGCAGGCCGCGCTCCCAGCAGGCGTCGGTGACGTGGTGCTTGACGGAGCCGGCCGCGTGGACGACGGCGCGCAGCCGGGGCGCGCGGTCGAGGACCTCGGCGGTGAGCGGGGTCGCTCCCCAGCAGGTGAGGAGGATCTCGGCCTCGGCGAGGGCGGCGGCGACCCGCGGGTCCGGGCGGGTCAGGTCGTGGGCGACCAGGTGGGGGTCGGTGTCGGCGAGGGCGGCGAGGCGGGTGCGGTGGGCGTCCGTGAGGAGGCGATCGTCGACTCCCGGGCCCATGGCCAGGAGGACGGCGGGGCGGTTGTCAGTGGTCGGGTGCATCGTGGTACCTGTGCTCCTCATTTGACGCTGCCGGCCGTCAGACCGGCCTTCCAGTGGCGCTGGAGGGAGACGAAGGCGACGACGAGGGGGACGACGGCGAGCAGGGATCCGGTGACGACGAGGGGGTAGTAGTCGGGTTCGGCGTGGGCGTTGCTGTTCCACGCGTACAGGCCGAGGCTCACGGGGAAGAGCTTCTGGTCCGAGAGCATCACCAGGGGGAGGAAGAAGTTGTTCCAGACGGCGGTGAACTGGAAGAGGAAGACGGTCACGAAGCCGGGCATGACCATGCGCAGGCCGATGGACCAGAAGACCCGCATCTCGCCCGCCCCGTCGATACGGGCGGCCTCCAGGGCCTCGTCGGGGATGTAGCCGGCGCAGAAGACCCGGGAGAGGTAGACGCCGAAGGGGTTGACGAGGACGGGGATCAGGACGGCCCAGTAGGTGTTGACGATGCCGACCTCGCTGGCGAGGAGGTACATCGGCAGGGCGAGCGCGGTGGTGGGGACGAGCACGCCGAGCAGGACGAGGCCGAAGAGCTTCTCCTTGCCCCGGAAGTCGTAGACGTGGAAGGCGTATCCGGCGGCGACGCTGACCAGCGAGCAGGCGAGGGCGCCGAGGCCCGCGTAGAGGAGGCTGTTGGCGTACCAGTGGAAGTAGATGCCGTCGTTGTACTCGGCGAGCCGGGAGAGGTTGCCGTCGAGGTCGAAGCCCTCGAAGGAGAAGGCGTCTCCGGCGAGGAGGCCTCCGGCGTCCTTGGTGGCGGCGGTGAGCAGCCAGACCAGCGGGAAGAGCATGTAGACGACGGCGAGGACGAGGGCGCCGTTGACGGCGGCCTGGGAGAGCCATCTGTTCGGGGAGCGGGTGCTCATGCCGTCTGCTCCTTCCGTGCCGGGGCGGGCTTGCGCGCCGGGGCGGGCTGCCGTGCCGTGCCCGCCTTGCGGCGGCCCGTCAGCCGGGTCACCGCGAAGGAGAGCAGCGCCGCCGTCAGGGCGAGGAGTACGGAGGCCGCGGCGGCGAGCCCGTAGTCGTTGCGGTCGAAGGCCGCGGTGTAGGCGTACATGTTCGGCGTCCAGGTGGAGGTGACGGCGGAGCCGGTGCCCTTGTTGAGGATGAGCGGCTCGGTGAAGAGCTGGAGGGAGCCGATGACCGTGAAGAGGCCGACCATCGCGAGCGAGGCCTTGACGAGCGGGATCTTGATGGCGAAGGCGATGCGCCAGGCGCCGGCGCCGTCGACGGTGGCCGCTTCGATGACGGAGCGGTCGATGGCCTGGAGGGCGGCGTAGAAGATGACCATGTTGTAGCCGAGCCACTCCCACAGGGCGATGTTGACGACGGACGGGAGGGTGCCCTCGGGGGAGAAGAAGTCGAAGCCGATGCCTCCGGCGTCCATCGCCTGTACGACCGGGCTGAGCTGGGGCGTGTAGAGGTAGACCCAGATCAGGGCGGCGATGATGCCGGGGACGGCGTGCGGCAGGAAGAGCGCGAGCTGGAAGAAGCGGCGGGCGCGGGCGAGCGCCGAGTCGAGGAGGAGGGCGAGGCCGAGGGCCCCGGCGAGCAGCAGCGGGATGTACAGCAGGCAGTACCCGAGCAGGACGCCGAAGCCCTCCAGGAAGGCCCGGTCACCCAGCGCCGCGGTGTAGTTGTCGAGGCCGGTGAAGACGGTCTCGGTGCCGCCGAAGCCCAGTCCGGACTGCTTCTCGGTGAAGAGGCTGAGCCAGACCGCGTATCCGATCGGCACCACCATCACCGCGGTGAACAGCACGAAGAAGGGGGTCAGCAGGAGCGTGGCGGCGCGGGTGCGGGCCTTCACCGGGTCAGCCCTCGACCTTCAGGCCGCGCTTGGTGAGCTCGGCGACGGTGGCGTCGTGGCCGCCCTTGACGGCGTCGGCGATGCCGGGGCCGCCCTGGGCGATCTTGCCGAAGCGGTCCTTGATCGCGGTGTTGGTGGTGCCGGTGGTCGGGCCCCAGGACCAGTTGGGGTTGATGGAGGCGCCGGCCGCCTCGAAGAGGGCGTAGATGTCCTGGCCGCCGTAGAAGCTCGCGTCGAAGGCCTTCTGGGCGACGGGGCGGAGGGAGGCGGCGGCCGGGAAGGCGCTGGAGGTGCCGGAGGCGATGCGGGCCTTGATGCCGGCCTCGGTGGTGGACATCCACTCGGCGAAGGTGACGGCCGCGGCCTTCTGCCTGCTGTCCTTGGTCACGGCGAAGGAGGTGCCGCCGAGCATGCCGCTGGCGGGCTTGCCGTCCCAGGTGGGGATGGGCGCGACGGCCCACTTGCCGCCCATCTCGGGGACGTTGCCCTTGAGGACGCCCGCGCCCCAGGAGGCGCCGAGGTAGCCGACGGTGGTGCCGTTCTTGAGGGAGCCGACCCACTCGGGGCTGAAGGAGGCGTCCTTCTGGACGAGGTCGGCGTCGAGGAGGCCCTGCCAGTAGGCGGTGACCTTGGTGGTGGCCGGGTCGGTGGTGTTCACCTTCCAGGTGTCGTTCTCGGCCTTGAACCACTGGGCGCCGGCCTGCCAGGCCATGGCCTCGAAGGTGGTCGGGTCGTCGGGGAAGAAGGTGGCGATGCGGGCCTTCGCGTCGGCCTTCTTGACCTGCTCGGCGGCCTTCTTGAACTGGTCCCAGGTGGTGGGGACCTGGACCTTGTACTTCGCGAAGAGGTCCTTGCGGTAGAAGAACGCCTGCGGGGCGGCGTCGAAGGGGACGGCCCAGGACTTCCCGCCGAGGGTGGTGAGTTCGACGGACTGCGGCAGGAGCTTGGCGCGGTCGGCCTCGGTGAACTGGTCGCCGATGTCCTGGAGGGCGCCGGAGCTCACGAACTCGGGGAGCGAGGAGTACTCGATGGAGACCAGGTCGGGGGCGTTGCCCGCCTTCACGGCGTTGGAGATCTTGGCGTAGCCGCCGGCGGTGCCGGAGGGGATCTCCTCGAACTTGACCTGGATGTCGGTGTGGGAGGCGTTGAAGGCGTCCACGACGTCCTTGGAGCCCTTGGCCCAGCCCCAGAAGGTGAGGGTCACGGGCCCGTTCGGCTTGCTTGCGGTGTCGTCACCGCCGCCGCCGCAGGCCGTGAGGACGGCCAGGGCGGTGGCGGTGCCGGCTATGACGCGGGACGTTCTGCTCCAGGTACGGGTCACGGCACGGCTCCTGAGGGCGGGCGGCTGGGAGGTTGTGGCCGTGATCCTGTGACCGTTCATGACCGAAGTCAAGAGCGAAAGATTGATTGATCGAAAAAAGATCAGATCGAAGGTCGCGCCGGGTCGGGGCGGAGGCCCCGCGCCGGATCAGACCGAGGGCGCCGAACCCGCCCCGCACGAGGCCCGCACCCGCAGCCACGGCAGCAGGCTCAGATGGCGCCGCGCCGTGTCCTCGCCGGGCGCCTCCGTGAGCCGCTCCACCAGGAGTTCCGCAGCGTGCCGCCCCACCTGCCGCTTCGGCGGGGCGACCGCCGTCAGCGGGGTGTCGGCGAGGGCGGCGACCTCGTCGTCGTATGCGATCAGGGCCAGGTCCTGCGGCACCCGCACGCCCAGCTCGGCCAGACGCTGCACGATCTCGATCGCGTCCACGTCGTTGTGGACCAGGGCCGCGCTCGCCAGGCCCGAGCCGACGGCCTCGTGCAGCGCCCGCACCGCCCGCTCGAAGCCCTCCGGGTCCGCCTCCGCCGGTACGGAGTCGATGACCGGGCGCGGCTCCTTCAGGCCCAGCGTCCCCAGCGCCTCGGCGTAGCCCGCGCGCACCGCGAGCGCGGTCGGGGAGTCCCGGCGGGCCACGAGCAGCGGCGTCGCGTGGCCGAGGGCGAGCAGATGGCGCAGGGCGAGCAGTACCCCGTGGGCGTGGTCGGAGGCGACCCGGTCCAAGCCGTCGAGCGGGCTGCCGGGCTCGGCGCGGCGCTCCAGGAGGACGGCCGGCACGGGCAGCTCGGCCAGCCAGTCCCCGTACGCGAGCCGGTCCTCGGGGCCCCGCCAGCCGGGCGCGACCAGGACGCCCTCGGCGCCCGCGGCGAGCAGGCCCTCGGTGCGGGCGCGGTCCTCCTCCGGCCGGTAGTCGGAGATCCGCAGCACGAGCCGCGCCCCGGCGCGGGCCGCGGCCTCGTGCGCCCCCCGGATGACCTCGGCGAAGTAGTACGTGGCGGAGGGGGCGAGCAGGCCCAGGACCAGGCCCTCGCCGGAGCGTCCGCCGCCGGGGGTGCCCTGCCGCTGGGGCCAGGACACCTGGCCGTGCACCCGGTCGAGCAGGCCCCGGCCGGCCAGGACCTCGACGTCGCGGCGGGCGGTGACGGGGGAGACCCCGAGGCGTTCGGCCAGTTCGGAGACGCGGGCCGTGCCGCGCTCGCGCACCAGGGCCAGCAGTCGGTCGTGTCGTTCGGCAGCGCTCTCGCGCACGGCGGTTCCCCCTCGCGGTGGTGGTGGTCCGTCGACCCCAGGGTGGGCCCGGCGGACCGGGGTCGCCCACCCTAACCCAGAAATGATCGAACGACGGGAGTTTCGATCATTCGCTCTGATTCTCTTGACGTTCGATCGGAGTCTGTCCAGGATTCCCGGCGACGCAGACGTCATCGCACGGAGCCCCAGGGAGCATCATGCCCACGCCGCCCGAGAACCGTGAGCTCAGCCCGTACACCGGCTGGACCCGCGCCCACTGGGAGACCGCGGCCGACCGACTCCTCCTGGACGTACGCCCGTTCGCCTCACCGGGACACGCCCTCGTCGACCTCCCCGGGCCCCGCCCCAGCTGGTCGGGACCCCGCTCCGACGGCCTGGAGGGCTGGGCCCGCACCTTCCTCCTCGCCGCCCTCCGTGTCGCGGGCGCCCACGGAGAGGACCCGCACGGCCACCTCGACCGGTACGCCGCCGGGCTCGCCGCGGGCACCGCGCACCCCGGACGGGACGACCGCGAGTCCTGGCCCCTGACGACCGACACCCGCCAGGCGATCGTCGAATCCGCCTCGGTCGCCCTCGGCCTCCGCCTCACCCGCCCCTGGCTCTGGGACCGCCTCGACGACCGCACCCGGCAACGGACCGCCGACTGGCTCCGGCCCGCCCTCGACCCCTCCCCCGTCGACAACAACTGGTGGCTCTTCGGCCTCACCGTCGCCGGATTCCTCCAGGACGCGGGCATCGAGACCGACCGCGCCGCCGCCACCGTCGACCGCTCCCTCGCCCGCATCGAGGACTGGTACCTCGGCGACGGCTGGTACAGCGACGGCGACAACCGCGCCTTCGACCACTACAACGCCTGGGCCCTGCACTTCTACCCCGTCCTCCACGCCCACCTCGCCGGGGAGAAGGACCTCCTCGACCGGTACGGCCCCCGGCTGCGCGCCCACCTCGACACGTACGTCCACCTCTTCGACGCGAACGGCGCCCCCCTCCCGTACGGGCGGTCCCTGATCTACCGCTTCGCCGCGGCCGCCGCCCCCTGGCTCGGCGCCCTCACCGGCCACACCCCGCTCACCCCCGGCGCCACCCGCCGCCTCGCCTCCGGCACCCTGCGGTACTTCCTCGACCGCGGCGCCACCGACGAGCGCGGGCTCCTCGGCCTCGGCTGGCACGGCCCGTACCCGCCGCTCGTCCAGGAGTACTCGGGCCCCGGCTCCCCCTACTGGGCCTCCAAGGGATTCCTCGGTCTCCTCCTGCCCGCCGGCCACTCCGCCTGGACCGACCCCGAGGAACCCCTGCCCGCCGAACGCGCCGACACCGTCCGCGCCGTCGCCCCCGCCGGGCTGCTCGTCCAGACCACCGCCGCCGACGGGCTCGTACGCCTCCACAACCACGGCAGCAACCACGTCCACAGCGCGCCGGGCGAGGAGGACGACCCCGGCTACGCCCGCCACGCCTACTCCACCCGTACGGGACCCAGTACGGGCACCGCGGTGGCCGACAACCACTTCGCGCTGCTCGTCGACGGCACGCCCACCACCCGCGGACCCGCCACCCCGCTCACCACCGGCCCCGACCGGGCCGCCTCCCTCCACCACCCGCTGCCCGGCGTCCGGGTCCTCTCCGCGACCCTCGCCCACGGCCGCGCCGAGCTCCGCGCCCACCTCGTCCTCGGCGCCCCGGAGGGGACCCCCGTACGGCAGACCGGCTGGGCCGTCACCCCGGACGGCCCGCACGCCCAGCTCCACCCGGTCCACGGCTACCGGCCCGAAGCCGCCGAACTCCCCACCGGGGAGACCCTCCAGGGACCCGGCAGCCGCACCCTCGCCCTCCACGGCGGCACGAGCGGCCCGGCCACCCTCTTCGTCGCCCTCGCCTCCCTCACCGCCGAACCCGCCCCCGCCCCCGTCTCGGCCCTCGCGACCGTCCAGGTCACCGGCCCCCACACGCTCACCGTGACCTGGCAGAACGGCACCACCGCACACCTCGATCTCGAAGAGCTCGCCGCCCTCGAAGCCCCCGATCCGGAGGACCAGTGACCCAGCGCCGTACGTACACCGCGCTCGCCGCCCTCACGCTGTCCCTGCTCGCGGCCGCCCCCGCCCAGGCCGCACCGCCGCCCGGCGACCGCCACTACGTCGACTGTTCCGCACGGGAAGCGGGGGACGGCTCCGTCCGGCACCCCTGGACCAGCCTCGCCGAGGCCAACGCCCACCCCTACGGGCCCGGCGACCGGCTCCTGTTCAAGCGCGGCACCACCTGCACCGGCACCCTCAGCCCCCAGGGCTCCGGCTCCGCCGCCCACCCCTTCACCGTCTCCGACTACGGGCACGCCGCCGGGCGCGCGGTCATCGACGGGAACGGCGCCCACGACGCCGTGCTCCTCGCCGACAGCCAGTACCTGCGCCTCACCCGCCTGGAGATCACCAACGCCGCCGCCCCCGGCACCGAACGCAACGGCGTCCGGCTCCGCCTCGCCGACTTCGGCGCCGCGCGCGGCATCACCCTCGACCACCTGTCGATCCACGACGTGCGCGGCGGCGACTTCAAGACCCTCACCGGCTCCAGCGCCGTCCACATCGCCGTCGAGGGAACGACCGTCCCCAGCTGGTACGACGGCCTGGAGATCCACCACAACGACATCCGGGACGTCGACCGCGAGGGCATCTACTTCAAGTCCCGCTTCTCCAAGCGCGACCTGGTCGGCAACCAGCAGGACCCGAACGCCTACCCCGGGGCCTGGACCCCGAGCCTGAACGTCCGGATCCACCACAACACCCTGACCTCGCTCGCCGGCGACGGCATCAAGATCGACACGACCAGCGGCGCCCGGATCGACCACAACCGGCTCGACGGCTTCCAGCTCCGCTCCCAGGCCGCCAACGCCGGCATCTGGACCTTCAACACCGACGACACCCTCATCGACCACAACGAGGTCTCCGGCGGTGGCAACGCCAAGGACGGCATGTCCTTCGACGCCGACGGAGCGTCCAGGGGCACGGTCTTCCAGTACAACCTCAGCCACGACAACACCGGCGGCTTCCTGCTGATCTGCCCCTACAGCGGCGCCAAGACCCTCGACACGGTGGTCCGTTACAACATCAGCGTCGACGACGGCGCCCGGCTGATCCAGAACTGCTGGGGCCCGATCCTCAACACGCAGATCCACAACAACACCTTCGTGAACCGGAAGGTGCGCCCCGGCTTCCTCGTCCAGGACGACGCGGGCAGCCCCGCCACCACCCAGCACGAGCTGTCGATCCGCAACAACATCTTCGTCGGCGAGGGCACCGGAGGCTACGCCTTCAAGAATCCGACCCCCGGGCTCTCCTTCTCGCACAACCTCTTCCACGGCATCGCCATGACCCGCCCCGACCCCGGCGGCGTCGACGCCGACCCGCTGCTCCGCCCCGACCTGCGGCTCGGCGCCGGCTCCCCGGCCCTGTCCGCTGGCACGCTCATCGCGGACAACGGCGGCAGGGACTGGTTCGGAAACGCCGTGTCGGCGACGGCGGTTCCCAACATCGGGGCCTACGAGGGGCCGGGGCTGCCCTCCTGACCGGGACTACTTCGGCCCGTACTTGCGGCCCGCCTTGGAGGACACCCCACCGAGCAGGCCGCGCGGCGCCAGCTTCACCACACCCATGAGGGCCTTGTAGCGGGGGTCCGGGATCGACAGGGTCCGCCCCCGCTCCAGGTCGGCGAGCGCCGCCGTCACCAGCTTGTCCGCGTCGAGCCACATCCAGCCCGGAATGTTGTCCGTGCCCATCCCGGCCCGCTCGTGGAACTCGGTCCGTACGAAGCCGGGGCAGAGCGCCATCAGCCGTACCCCGCTGCCCGTGAGGTCCCGCGCCGCGCCCTGGGTGAACTGCACGACCCACGCCTTCGAGGCGCCGTAGGTGCCGCGGGGCAGGAAGGCCGCCACCGACGCCACGTTCACCACGGCGCCCCGGTGGCGCTCCTTCATCGAGGCGGCGGCCGCCGAGGTCAGCCGCAGCACCGCCTCGCAGTGCACCGTCAGCATCTTCAGCTCGTCGGCCATGGAGACCTCTAGGAAGCGGCCCTTGTTGCCGAAGCCTGCGTTGTTCACGAGCATGTCCACCGGCTGCCTCGGGTCGGAGAGCCGGGCCTCGACGGCGGCGATGCCCTTCTCCTCGGCGAGGTCCGCCGCGAGCACCTCGGCCTCGACGCCGTGCCGGTCGTGCAGCTCGGTCGCCTGCTCCCGGAGCCGCTTCACGTCCCTGGCCACGAGCACGACGTCGTGGCCGTCCGCCGCCAGTCTCCGTGCGAAGGCGGCCCCGATGCCCGCGGTGGCGCCCGTAATCAGTGCTGTCGTCATACGGGCAACCTAATGCCCCGTCCCGCGCCTACGCCTTGGCGTACTTCTCCTTGTACTGGCGGGCGAGTGCCAGGAGTCCGGACTCCATCCACTCGGCGGCGGCCAACGTGTCGGGCAGCAGGGCGCGTTCGGTGGTCGCCGCGCGGTGCAGCAGCGCCACGGTGATGTCGTGGTCCGGCCGGTGCAGCACCGTGATCGGGTCGCCGGCCCGCACCTCGCCCGGCACGATGACCCGCAGCAGCGCGCCCGGACCGGCCTCGGACCGCGTGAACCGCTTCACCCAGCCCTTCTCCTCGACGAAGCCCGCGAAGGTACGGCAGGGGATGCGGCCGCCGGTCACCTCCAGGACGACCTCCTCGCCGATCCGCCACCGCTCGCCGATCAGCGCCCCGTTCACGTCGAGGCCCCGGGTGGTGAGGTTCTCGCCGAACGAGCCGTTGGCCAGCTCGCGGCCGAGCTCCCGCTCCCACAGGTCCATGTCCTCCCGGGCGAAGGCGTACGCCGCCCGGTCGTCGCCGCCGTGGAAGCGCAGGTCGCAGACCGCGTCCCCGGCGACCCCGCTCGCCCCGACGCCGGGCGCGCCCGGCGCCTCGATCCGTACGGGCCCCTCCACGGGGCGCTTGTCGATACCCGTCATCCCCGAGGCGGCGTCGGTGTACTCCACGGGCCTGGCGCGGCCCACATTCACGCTGAGCAAGGTCATGTGGGCACTTTACGGGCGCCGATCTCAAAGGCGCTCGCGAGAACAGGAAGCTTCACCCAAGAGTCGCTTATGCTGGACGCATGATCGAGGCCCGCCACCTCCGCGTCCTGCGCGCCGTCGCCGCCACCGGCTCCTTCTCGGCCGCCGCGCGCGAACTCGGCTGCACCCAGCCCGCCGTCAGCCAGCAGATGAAGGCGCTCGAAGCCTCCGCCGGCACGCCGCTGCTGATCCGTACCGGACGCGAGATGCGCCTCACCCAGGCCGGCGAGGTCCTGGTCCGCCACGCCTCCGGCATCCTCGCCGGGCTCACCGCCGCAGAGGAGGAGGTCGCGGCCATCGCAGGGCTCCGGGCGGGCCGCGTCCGCCTCGTGTCGTTCCCGAGCGGCAGCTCCACCCTCGTGCCCACCGCGCTCGCCGCGCTGCGGGCCGCGCACCCCGGCACCCGGGTCTCCCTCGTCGAGGCCGAACCGCCGCGCTCGATCGAGATGCTCCGCGAGGGCGACTGCGACATCGCCCTGGCGTTCCGGTACGGGGCGGGGCAGGCCGAGTGGGACGACCTGGTGGTCCGCCCGCTCCTCGCCGACCGGCTCGTCGGCCTGGTGCCCGAGGGGCACCGGCTCGCCGGCGCCGGGGCGGTGGGCATCGCGGAACTCGCGGACGAGTCCTGGATCGCGGGCTGCCCGCGCTGCCGCCGCCAGCTCGTGGACGTCTGCGAGGACGCCGGCTTCACCCCCCGCATCGACTTCGCCACCGACGACTACCCGGCCGTGGTGGGCCTGGTCGGCGCCGGTCTGGGCGTCGCCGTCCTGCCGGAGCTCGCCATCGAGTCCGTACGCCCCAAGGGTGCGCGGACCGTGGCCGTGGAGCCGGCCGTGGAGCGGGAGATCGTGGCCCTGACGCTGCCCGACCTCGCGCAGGTCCCGGCCGTCGCCGCCACGCTCGACGAGCTGATGCGCGCGGCCACGCGCGCGTAGGCGGGGACAGGGCCGATCCGCGCCGCCGCGCGCGCGTAGTGGCGACGCGCGCGGGCGCGCGGGTCCGTATCGGGTGCTGCTCGGCCGCTCAGCTGCTCAGCGCACTAGAAGAAACGTTCCTTCACATACGTTCCCCGATGGATGTCATCGACGTCATGGATGTCACGGACGTGGCGGACGTGACCGGCGGGGAGGCCGGCGCCGTCGTGATCAGGCGATTGCGCGCGCGTCCCATGAGTTCTTCGCGTTCGTCCTCGGTGAGGCCGCCCCATACGCCGTAGGGCTCCCGCACGGCGAGTGCGTGTGCCGCGCACTCCGCGCGCACCGGGCACCGCATGCAGACCTCTTTCGCCGAGTTCTCACGCGCACTCCGTGCCGCGCCGCGCTCTCCCTCGGGGTGGAAGAACAGGGAGCTGTCGACTCCGCGGCAGGCCGCGAGCAGTTGCCAGTCCCACAGATCGGCGTTGGGTCCGGGAAGGCGGGAGAAATCTGCCATTGCGCTTGTCCCCTTGAAACCGTGTCGAACGGATAGGTGGGCGGGTTGATGGCTGATCGCCGGGGCTCCTCGGTCCCGACAGGTCCGATGGCTACACCTACTGTCGAAGTAGATGTAAATATGACTCATTGCGAATCTAGCCACAGACACTGCGAAAAGGGAAGAAATCCCGCTAAATGGGGCATAGCTTTCGATGTCGGGACGAACAACCTGCGACACTCTCCTCCGCGCACGACCCCTCACGTAGAGTGCCGAAGACGCCGTCCGACCCGTAACTCTTTCGAGTGACCGTCGTTGAGAGTGCGGAGGCGGTTGAAGGAACAAGCGATCGGGCACATGTCCGAGAGCGTCAACCGCACAGGTGACGATACGTACAGCCCTGGAGGCTCAAGGTGACGCGCAACAGCTGCGAGAGCCGCGGAGGTCAGGCATGACATCCGTCCTCGTCTGCGACGACTCCCCGCTTGCCCGAGAGGCGCTCCGCCGCGCGGTCGCGACCGTGCCCGGCGTCGAGCGCGTGACCACCGCGGCCAACGGCGAGGAAGTCCTCCGCCGCTGGGGCGCGGACCGCTCGGACCTGATTCTGATGGACGTACGCATGCCCGGTCTGGGTGGCGTGGAGACCGTCCGCCGGCTGCTCTCCGCGGACCCCGGCGCCCGCATCATCATGCTCACGGTCGCCGAGGACCTCGACGGCGTCGCCCTCGCGGTCGCCGCGGGCGCCCGTGGCTACCTGCACAAGGACGCCTCGCGCGCCGAGCTGCGGGCCACGGTCACCCAGGCGCTCGCCGACCCGACCTGGCGGCTCGCCCCGCGCCGCCTCCGTTCGGCCGAGATGGGCGCCGCGCCCACCCTCACCGCGCGCGAGATCCAGGTCCTCGAAGGCATGAGCCACGGCCGGTCCAACGCGGAGATCGGGCGCGAGCTCTTCCTCTCCGAGGACACGGTCAAGACCCACGCCAGGCGCCTCTTCAAGAAGCTCGGCGCCTCCGACCGGGCGCACGCCGTGGCGCTCGGATTCCGCTGGGGCCTGGTCCGCTGAATCGCAGGTCACCTGCCGTCTCCCCGTCCTCGCCCGCGTCCGTCGTGGGGTGGACGGGGTGGGCTTGTGTCACTTCCCCGCGGTATGCCGCATCCTTGAGGTGTGGAGTTCCTCGGGGACGAGTCGATCGAGCGGGAGGGGAGGGCGGCGGAGATGAGTACCGGCGCACCTGCTCATAACGTTCCGGTGCACAACTACGGACGCGGTGCCACGAACGCCGAGGCGTCGGGGCACCATGGAGCGATGCGCGACGACGAGACCGTGGGTTCCCCCATGCCTGCCGGGCAGGGGGAGATCGGCGCGCTCGTGCACCGTGCGGTCGACGGCGACGCGCAGGCCACGCACGACCTGCTCGCGCGCGTCCACCCGCTCGCCCTGCGGTACTGCCGCACCCGCCTCAACCGGCTGCCGGGCGACGCCCGGCACTTCGTCGAGGACCTGGCCCAGGAGGTCTGCGTCGCCGTCCTGATGGCGCTCCCGCGCTACAAGGACACGGGCAGGCCCTTCGAGGCCTTCGTCTTCGCCATCGCCGGACACAAGGTCGCCGACCTCCAGCGGGCCGCCATGCGGCACCCGGGGTCCACCGCCGTGCCCTCCGACGAGATGCCCGAGCGGCCCGACGACTCCCTCGGTCCCGAGGAGCGCGCGCTGCTCAGCGACGACGCCGAGTGGGCCAAGAAGCTGCTCGCCAACCTCCCGGAGAACCAGCGCGAACTGCTCGTGCTGCGGGTCGCGGTCGGACTGACCGCCGAGGAGACCGGCCAGATGCTCGGCATGTCCCCCGGCGCCGTCCGGGTCGCGCAGCACCGTGCCCTCAGCCGGCTCCGCGCACTGGCCGAGCAGTAAGCCTTGCCGGGCACGGTCGTCCCTTTCGTACACGTGCGAACGTCCAAAGCTTCCCGCTGATCTTGATCGTGGAATGAGACACGGCTCAGGCCCGTTAGCATGGACATCCCGCACCGATCAAGGCCATTTGGGAAGGTGTCATGACTGCCAACGTCGACGGAGTGCCCGAGAAATTCGCGACACTCGGGCTGACCTACGACGACGTGCTGCTCCTGCCGGGCGCGTCCGACATGGCGCCCGACCAGATCGACACCGCCTCGTACATCTCGAAGAACGTGCGGGTGAACATCCCGCTGCTCTCCGCCGCGATGGACAAGGTCACCGAGTCCCGCATGGCGATCGCCATGGCGCGGCAGGGCGGTGTCGGCGTACTGCACCGCAACCTCTCCATCGCCGACCAGGCCAACCAGGTCGACCTGGTCAAGCGCTCCGAGTCCGGCATGGTCTCGGACCCGATCACGGTCCACCCCGACGCCACGCTCGCCGAGGCCGACGCGATCTGCGCCAAGTTCCGCATCAGCGGCGTCCCGGTCACCGACCCGGCCGGCAAGCTGCTCGGCATCGTCACCAACCGCGACATGGCCTTCGAGTCGGACCGCAGCCGCCAGGTGCGCGAGGTCATGACCCCGATGCCGCTGGTCACCGGCAAGGTCGGCATCTCCGGCGTGGACGCCATGGAGCTGCTGCGCCGCCACAAGATCGAGAAGCTGCCGCTGGTCGACGACGCGGGCATCCTCAAGGGCCTCATCACGGTCAAGGACTTCGTCAAGGCCGAGAAGTACCCGAACGCCGCCAAGGACAAGGCGGGCCGCCTCCTCGTCGGTGCCGCCGTCGGTGTCGCCGGTGACGCCTACGAGCGCGCCCAGGCCCTGATCGAGGCGGGTGTGGACTTCATCGTCGTCGACACCGCCCACGGCCACTCCCGCCTGGTCGGCGACATGGTCGCCAAGATCAAGTCGAACTCCTCCGTCGACGTCATCGGCGGCAACATCGCCACCCGCGACGGTGCCCAGGCGCTGATCGACGCCGGTGTCGACGGCATCAAGGTCGGTGTCGGCCCCGGCTCCATCTGCACCACCCGCGTGGTCGCCGGCATCGGCGTCCCGCAGGTCACCGCGATCTACGAGGCCTCCCTCGCCGCCAAGGCGGCCGGCGTCCCGGTCATCGGCGACGGCGGCCTGCAGTACTCCGGCGACATCGCGAAGGCCCTCGTCGCGGGCGCCGACACGGTGATGCTCGGCTCGCTGCTCGCGGGCTGCGAGGAGTCCCCGGGCGAGCTGCTCTTCATCAACGGCAAGCAGTTCAAGTCGTACCGCGGCATGGGCTCGCTCGGCGCCATGCAGTCCCGCGGCGAGCAGCGCTCCTTCTCCAAGGACCGCTACTTCCAGGAGGGCGTCGCCTCCGACGAGAAGCTCGTGCCCGAGGGCATCGAGGGCCAGGTGCCCTACCGCGGCCCGCTCTCGGCCGTCGTCCACCAGCTGGTGGGCGGTCTGCGCCAGTCGATGTTCTACGTCGGCGGCCGCACGGTTCCGGAGCTTCAGTCGAACGGCCGCTTCGTCCGGATCACCTCGGCGGGCCTCAAGGAGAGCCACCCGCACGACATCCAGATGACGGTCGAGGCGCCGAACTACAGCAGGAAGTAACACAGCGCGACGCGTGGGGGCGGTTCCGGCATGTGGCCGGAGCCGCCCCCCACGCTTGTGTCGGGGATACTGGTAGGCGCAGACGTAGAGGGAAAGGCCACACATCGTGACTGAGATCGAGATCGGGCGCGGCAAGCGCGGCCGCAGGGCGTACGCGTTCGACGACATCGCCGTCGTCCCGAGCCGGCGCACCCGGGACCCGAAGGAGGTCTCGATCGCCTGGCAGATCGACGCCTACCGCTTCGAGCTCCCGTTCCTGGCCGCCCCGATGGACTCGGTCGTGTCGCCGCAGACCGCCATCCGCATCGGTGAGATGGGCGGCCTCGGCGTCCTGAACCTGGAGGGTCTCTGGACCCGGTACGAGGACCCGCAGCCGCTCCTCGACGAGATCGCCGAGCTGGACGAGGCGACCGCGACCCGCCGTCTGCAGGAGATCTACGCCGCCCCGATCAAGGAGGAGCTGATCGGGCAGCGCATCAAGGAGGTGCGCGACTCCGGTGTCGTCACCGCCGCCGCGCTCTCCCCGCAGCGCACCGCCCAGTTCTCCAAGGCGGTCGTCGACGCCGGCGTGGACATCTTCGTCATCCGCGGTACGACGGTCTCCGCCGAGCACGTCTCGGGCGCGGCCGAGCCGCTGAACCTGAAGCAGTTCATCTACGAGCTGGACGTCCCGGTCATCGTCGGCGGCTGCGCCACGTACACGGCGGCCCTGCACCTGATGCGCACCGGCGCGGCGGGTGTCCTGGTCGGCTTCGGCGGCGGCGCCGCGCACACCACCCGTAACGTCCTCGGCATCCAGGTCCCGATGGCGACCGCGGTCGCCGACGTGGCCGCGGCCCGCCGCGACTACATGGACGAGTCCGGCGGCCGGTACGTGCACGTCATCGCCGACGGCGGTGTCGGCTGGTCCGGCGACCTGCCGAAGGCGATCGCCTGCGGCGCCGACGCCGTGATGATCGGCTCCCCGCTGGCCCGTGCCACGGACGCGCCCGGCAAGGGCCACCACTGGGGCATGGAGGCCGTCCACGAGGACGTGCCGCGCGGCAAGCTGGTCGACCTGGGCATCGTCGGCACCACCGAGGAGATCCTCGCGGGCCCGTCGCACACCCCGGACGGCTCGATGAACTTCTTCGGCGCCCTGCGCCGCGCGATGGCCACCACGGGCTACAGCGAGCTCAAGGAGTTCCAGCGCGTCGAGGTCACGGTCGCGGACGCCCAGCACAAGCGCTGACCGTTCCGTACGTACGCCGAAGGGGCCCCGCACCGGGTGGTGCGGGGCCCCTTCGGCGTACGGGGAAGGGTGCGGTCGGCCAGGACGTCGGCCCCGGGCCGAACGGGCCCGGAGCGGGGCTCAGCCGGCGGCCGCGGCGATCACCGGCGCGAGGATCAGTCCGAACGAGACCAGGGCGAGCAGCCCGCCGGCCACACGGACGCCGAAGGCGGTGGCGATCCGGTCGGGCGGGCCCAGCTGCCCCCTGGCGTGCGCGCGCAGCTCGATGTTGCGCAGCTGCCGCTGCTCGAAGCGGACGGCGCAGTCCTTGACGTTCAGCGCGAAGCAGAGGCCGGCGACTCCTGCCGACAGGAAGAACACGAGCAGCAGGAGGATGAAGAGAAACACGTGAGGCCCCCGGGACGATGCGCGCGGGTGGAGGGCGCGCGGTGGTCCCGGAGGCTAGCAGCCGCATATGACACCGGTACAGGGAATTCCGGTCGGGGGCGCCCTCACAGGCGGTGTGCCGCTCCGGCGGGGGTGGCGCCCCGGGTGTCCAGGAGGAGCTGGGCCTTCACGGAGAGGCCCTGGAGGTCGTACGTGCGGTGGTGCTGGAGAAGGACCGTCAGGTCGGCGTGGGCGGCGGCCTCGTAGAGGGAGTCGGCGCGGGGGACGGGGAGCTCGCGGACGCGCCAGTCGGGGACGTGGGGGTCGTGGTAGCTGACGGCCGCGCCCAGGTCCATGAGGCGGCGGGCGATCTCGTCGGCGGGGGAGCCCTGCCGGTCGGCGAGGTCGGGCTTGTACGTGATGCCGAGGAGCAGGATCCGGGCGCCGCGGGCCGACTTGCCGTGCTCGTTGAGGAGGGTGGCGGCGCGCTGGACGACGTACTGCGGCATGCGCTCGTTGACCTGGCCGGCGAGTTCGACGAGGCGGAGCGGGCGGTGGGCGCCCACCGTGTCGACGGGGACGCCGTGGCCGCCGACGCCGGGGCCGGGGCGGAACGCCTGGAAGCCGAAGGGCTTGGTCTCGGCGCAGCGGATGACGTCCCACAGGTCGACGCCGAGCTCGTGGCAGAGGACCGCCATCTCGTTGACGAGGGCGATGTTGACGTGCCGGAAGTTGGTCTCCAGGAGCTTGACCGTCTCCGCCTCGCGGGGTCCACGCGCGCGTACCACCTTGTCGGTGAGCCGGCCGTAGAAGGCGGCCGCCGACTCGGTGCACGCGGGGGTGAGGCCGCCGATGACCTTGGGGGTGCCGGTGTAGCCGGGGGTGCGGCTGCCGGGGTCGAGGCGGCCGGGGGAGTACGCGAGGTGGAAGTCGCGTCCGGCACGCAGGCCGGAGCCCTCCTCCAGGACGTCGCGGAGGAGGCCCTCGGTGGTGCCCGGGGGGACCGGGGACTCCAGGAGCACGGTGGTGTGCGGGCGCAGCCGGGCGGCGAGGGCGCGGGCGGCGTC
Source organism: Streptomyces sp. E-08 (assembly GCF_049913095.1). NCBI lineage: Bacteria > Bacillati > Actinomycetota > Actinomycetes > Kitasatosporales > Streptomycetaceae > Streptomyces > Streptomyces sp. E-08. The sequence continues at coordinate 5,146,470 of NZ_CP183971.1, forward strand.
GGTGACGGCGGTGAGGTCGAGGGTCCGGTCGGGGCCGAGGGGGGTCGGGGCGCAGAGGACGGCGGTGCGGACCCGGCCGAGCTCGGCGGGGTTGGTGGTCGGCCGGAAGCTCCCCGAGAGCATCCGGCGGATCTCGGGGGCGGTGAGGGAGCCGTCGACGGGGGAGCGGCCGGCGGCGAGTTCGGCGACGGGCCGTGGGTCGGTGTCGTAGCCGATGGTGTCGATGCCTGCGGCGGTGGCGGCCTGGGCCAGGGGGAGTCCGTGGTGGCCGAGGCCGATGACGGCGAGATCAGCGGGCATGGGGGGTGGGCCGTCCTTCCCAGTAGCCGGAGGGGACGCGAGGCGCAAGCCCGGTGGACAGAACGGGTCGAGCGCAATGTCAGACTAGGCGTAAATATGACCGATATGCGGCATTGCGAGGTCGAAGGTCGCCGAGTGTTATCCACAGGTCCGTGGCGAGGCGGTGGCTGAAGTCGCCGGACCGGGCCAGAATCGAGCTGTGAGCCGGACCACACGGGCCCGGTTCGCCGTGTGCGTACGGTCCGTGCGTGACAGACGGGGGACGACGGGAGGCAGCAGCGTGAGGACAGCGACACTGGGACCCGCGGAGCGCGCCGAGGCGCTCGCGGCCATGGCCGAGCGAGAGCTGGACGTGCTGGTCGTCGGCGCCGGGGTCGTCGGCGCCGGAACCGCCCTGGACGCCGTCACGAGAGGCCTCTCCACCGGCATCGTGGAGGCCCGCGACTGGGCCTCGGGCACCTCCAGCAGGTCCAGCAAGCTCATCCACGGCGGCCTGCGCTATCTGGAGATGCTGGACTTCGCCCTCGTCCGGGAGGCGCTCAAGGAGCGCGGACTCCTCCTGGAGCGGCTCGCCCCCCACCTGGTGAAGCCGGTCCCCTTCCTCTACCCGCTCCAGCACCAGGGCTGGGAGCGGTTCTACGCCGGCTCCGGAGTCGCGCTGTACGACGCGATGTCGCTCTCCTCCGGCCACGGCCGCGGACTCCCCGTCCACCGGCACCTCTCCCGGCGCAACGCCCTGCGGGTCGCGCCCTGCCTGAAGAAGGACGCCCTGGTCGGCGCCCTGCAGTACTACGACGCCCAGATGGACGACGCCCGTTTCGTCACCACCCTCGTGCGCACCGCCGCCTCCTACGGCGCCATGGCCGCCAGCCGGGCCCGCGTCATCGGCTTCCTCCGCGAGGGCGAGCGCGTCGTCGGCGCGCGCGTGCAGGACGTCGAGGCCGGCGTGGCGTACGAGATCCGGGCCAAGCAGATCGTCAACGCCACCGGCGTGTGGACCGACGACACCCAGGCCCTCATCGGGGAGCGCGGCCAGTTCCACGTCCGCGCCTCCAAGGGCATCCACCTCGTCGTGCCCAAGGACCGCATCCACTCGACCACCGGACTGATCCTGCGCACCGAGAAGTCCGTGCTGTTCGTCATCCCCTGGGGACGCCACTGGATCGTCGGCACCACCGACACCGACTGGGACCTCGACAAGGCCCACCCCGCCGCCTCCAGCGCCGACATCGACTACCTCCTGGAGCACGTGAACACCGTGCTCGCCACCCCGCTCACCCGCGACGACGTCCAGGGCGTCTACGCGGGCCTGCGGCCCCTCCTCGCCGGCGAGTCCGACGCCACCAGCAAGCTCTCCCGCGAGCACACGGTCGCCCACCCGGTTCCCGGACTCGTGGTCGTCGCCGGCGGCAAGTACACGACGTACCGCGTGATGGCGAAGGACGCCGTCGACGAGGCGGTGCACGGACTCGACCAGCGCGTCGCCCCCTGCGTCACCGAGGACACCCCGCTCCTCGGCGCCGAGGGCTACCGCGCCCTGTGGAACGCGCGGGCCAGGATCGCCGCGAGAACCGGGCTGCACGTCGTCAGGGTCGAGCATCTCCTCAACCGCTACGGCTCCCTGACGGAGGAGATCCTCGACCTGATCGAGGCCGACCCCGGCCTCCGCGCACCGCTCGCGGCGGCCGAGGACTACCTGCGCGCCGAGATCGTCTACGCCGCCTCGCACGAGGGCGCCCGCCACCTCGACGACGTCCTCACCCGGCGGACCAGGATCTCCATCGAGACCTTCGACCGGGGCACGCTCAGCGCCCGGGAGTGCGCGGAACTCATGGCGCCGGTCCTCGGCTGGGACGAGCTTCAGATCGAGAAGGAGGTCGAGCACTACGAGAAGCGCGTGGAGGCGGAGCGCGAGTCCCAGCGGCAGCCCGACGACCTGACGGCGGACGCCGCACGGCTCGGGGCACCGGACATCGTGCCCCTCTGACAGGGCGTCCGAGGGTCCCGCCCCGGGGGAACCTAGGGGCCGTGTGGAGGCGTCGTATCCCGGAGTGCGGACCCGGGGGCGTCACCCGCCCCGAGGTGAGGGACAATGGCCTCTCTTCCAGGGCGGGTTACCGCATCGCGCGGGAAGCGGCAGACGCGGCGAAGATCAGGGATCGCAGAGGGGACGCATGTCGGAGGCGGAGCAGTCGCGGGACAGGGCGAGGGACCCCAGGCGGGACGCCGCCGCGGGGGCCGCGACCGACGGCGACCGAGGATCGGTTCCGGCCGCGCGTGAGCCGGCGCGGGACCCGAAGGACGCGCAGGTCAGCGGGGGTGCACAGGCCCCGGAGGACACGCGCGGGCCGGAGCGGGACGTCGCGGACGCGAAGCCCGCGGACTCCGTGGGGTCCGCGGCGGGCCCCGCGGATCCGCAGGGCCGGGAGGCCGCCGCGGACGTGAAGGACCCTCAGGACACGCCGTCCGACAGGGCGACGGGGACGAGCGGAACCGAAGCCGGTTCCGGCGCCGGTTCCGGGTCCGCTGCCGGAACCACTGGTGGAACGGACGGTGACGACGCCGTCGCCGCCGGGCGGCTGCGCGGCACCGAGCCGTCGACCGGACGGGCCGGCTTCGGCGCCGGTGACGGCGACGGCGAGAGCGACCGCCGTACGGGCGCCGCCCCTGTACGGGGGAGCGACAGGCTCAAGAAGGCGCCCGTCGGCGAAGGAAGGCTGCTCGCGGGCCGCTACCGGCTCGGCGTGGTCCTCGGACGCGGCGGCATGGGCACCGTGTGGCGCGCCGTCGACGAGACCCTCGGCCGCACCGTCGCCGTCAAGGAACTCCGTTTCCCCACGAGCATCGACGACGACGAGAAGCGACGCCTCATCACCCGGACGCTGCGCGAGGCGAAGGCCATCGCCCGGATCCGCAACAACGGCGCCGTCACCGTGTACGACGTCGTCGACGAGGACGACCGTCCGTGGATCGTCATGGAGCTCATCGAGGGCAAGTCCCTCGCGGACGCCGTCCGTGAGGACGGCACGCTCACGCCCCGGCGCGCCGCCGAGGTCGGCCTCGCCATCCTCGACGTGCTGCGCTCGGCGCACCGCGAGGGCATCCTGCACCGCGACGTGAAGCCGTCCAACGTGCTGATCGCCGACGACGGCCGGGTCGTCCTCACCGACTTCGGCATCGCCCAGGTGGAGGGCGACCCCTCGATCACCTCCACCGGCATGCTCGTCGGCGCCCCCTCGTACATCTCCCCGGAGCGCGCCCGCGGCCACAAGCCCGGTCCGGCCGCCGACCTGTGGTCGCTGGGCGGCCTCATCTACGCGGCGGTCGAGGGCAGCCCGCCGTACGACAAGGGCTCCGCGATCGCCACCCTCACGGCCGTCATGACCGAGCCGGTCGACCCTCCGAAGAACGCCGGACCCGAGCTGGAGCAGGTCATCTACGGCCTCCTCGCCAAGGACCCGGCGCAGCGGCTCGACGACGCCCGCGCCCGGGTCCTGCTGCGGGCCGTGCTCGACGCGCCCGAGGCGCCGCCCGTCGTCTCGTCCGAGGCCACGACCGTCATCCCGCTGCCGCCGCGCCCCGAGCAGGCACCCGTCGCCCCGGCGGCCGACAAGGGGCCCGACGCGGCCGCCGAGCGGATGCGGGGCGCGCTGAACTCCGTACGGAACGCGGCGGCGTCGGTGAAGGCCGAGCCGAAGCCCGCGTCCGGGCTCGCGACCGAGCCCCTGCGGGGCGGCGGCAAGCCGGCCCCGGCCCGTGCTCCGCTGACCGACGTCGTCCCGCGCCGCACCCTGGTGATCATCGCCGCGGTCGCCGTCCTCGCCGTGCTCGGGACGATCCTCGCGGTCTCGCTCGGCGGCGGGGGCGACGAGGGCGACCAGGGCAAGGGCGGCGGCGGAAACACGGCCTCCGCCGGCGCCTCGGCGGGCGGTGACGGTTCCGGAGGCGCCCAGGCTTCCGGCGGGAACGGCGGCGCCCAGGGCCAGTCCTCCGGCGGCACCGGCCAGCAGGGCGGAGTCCAGCCCGGCAGCGACGGCGGCGGCACGTCCACGGGCGGGCAGAACGGCAGCACGACGGGCTCCACCACGGACGGGCAGAACGGCACCACGCCCTCCGGGAAGCCCGGCGGCGGGACCGGCGCGCAGCTGCCCGCCGGCTACACCCTCGTCACCAACGACCGTTTCCACTTCTCGATGGCCATGCCGTCGAACTTCACGCTCCGCTCGATCCCCGGATACGCCCTCGGCGGGATCTTCAGCGAGAGCGGCGGCTTCCCGCGCGTCCAGGTCGACTACAACGACAGCCCCAAGGACAACGCGGCGAGCGCCTGGGAGCTGGCCAGGTACGGCGTGGCCGCCACCAGCCAGGACTACAAGCACCTCGGCATACGGCCGGTCTCCTACAAGGGCTACCCGACCGTCGCCGACTGGGAGTTCGAGCGCACGCAGAAGGGCATCCGGGTCCACGTGCTCAACCGCGGCTTCAAGGTGGACGCCCAGCACGGCTACTCCATCATGATCAGCTGCGCGTCGGACGAGTGGGACGGCGCGGAGTGCAGGACGCTGCGGGAGACGGCGTTCGCCACGTTCAGCCCCAAGGACTGACCGTGCCACGTATCGTGAGGTTCGCGGACCGAACGCAGCCGAACAGAGCCGTCAACTGCGCGGTGCCGGACCGAAACTGACGGACTCGCGCGATCCCTCCCGATTTCGGGGGATCCGCGGGTCCTCCACGGGGACAGCGTGCGCGCGTGGGGAGGCGTCGTGGACGACTACGCGGGAAGGGTGCTCGCCGACCGCTACCGCCTGCCGCTGCCGCCGGCGGACGCCGACGCGTACGACCCGGTCGAGACGCGCGCCTTCGACACGTACAGCGGGCAGGAGGTCCTGGTCCGCCAGGTGCCGCTGCCGGAGTTCGTCGACGCCGAGGTCCTCGACGGGCGGGACGGTCCCGCCGGCCCCTACGGCGGCACCGGCCCGGCCACCCGCCGGCCTGCCGAGCCCGTGGTGCGCCGCGCGATGGAAGCCGCCCAGGCCGCCGCGCAGATCCCCGACCATCCCCTCCTCGACCAGGTCTTCGACGTCTTCGCGGAGGCCGGCTCGCTGTGGATAGTGAGCGAGCGCGTGGCGGCCCGGCCGCTGGCCGCGCTCCTCGCCGAGCGGCCCCTCAACCCGTACCGCGCGGCCGAGATAGGCGCCGACGTCCTCACCGCCCTGCGCGCCCTCCACGCCCACGGCTGGGTGCACCGGAACATCACCTCGCGGACGGTGCTCGTCTGCGACGACGGCCGCGTGGTCCTCAGCGGCCTCGCGGTGGGCGCCGCCGAGGAGGCCCTCTGCGGCTACGCCCCGGTCCCGGACGAGACCGACGCGTTCGCACCGCCCCCGGCCGCCGAAGGGGAGGACCCCGAGCCGGAGGAGTACGGACCGGAGGAGTACGGACCGGAGGGGTACGGCCGGGGGGAGTACGGCCCGGAAGGGTACGAGCCCGAGGCGTACGCGCTTGAACCGCGTGGGTCCGTCCCCGAGACGTACGAGCCTGAGGCGTACCAGCCGGAGCCGTACGAGCCTGAGGCGTACGGGTCCCAGTCGTACGAGCCCGGGTCACCCGCGACCGAGACCTACGAGCTTGAGCCGTACGTGGCCGAGCCTGCCCAGCCTTACGGCTCCGAGACGTACGGCCCCGATCCGAACGGCTCCGAGACGTACGGCCCCGAGCCGTACGGCCCCGAGACCTACGAGGTCGAGGTGGACGAGGAGACCGGCGGGGAGTCGTACGCGGCCGAGCCCGACCGGCCGGGGGACCCCGGCCGGGACGACACCGGCTCCCACCCTCACGGGCCCCCCGACGCCTACGGTTCCGACCCCTACGGGCGGGCCGCGCCCGCCGTCGCCGAGACGCAGCCCGTGGCCACGCCGCCCACCGCCGACGTGCGGGCCGCGCGGGCCGGCGCCATCGCCGCGTACCGGGCCGGTGCGCGGGCCGCCGCCCGGCTCGGCGAGACCGGGGCGCTCCCCGGCCCGCGCCCCGCGCCGCCGGAGTCGCCCGAGCCCCCGCCGCCCCCGCCTCCGACCGCGCAGGCGTCCGGCGCGCCCGAGCCCCAGTGGTGGGCGCGCGTGGCGGACGACGAGGACGACGAGGACGACGGCGACGAGCCGTACGGCGCGGGTCCGGCGGCCGGACCGCCGCCGCGCGTGATGCTGGCCGGCAGCTGGAGCGACGGCCCGCACGCGGCGCGGGACGGCTCCGGGCCGATCCCGGCCGGCGGCAGCCCCGTCCTGCCCGGTTCGGGCCGTCCGGCCCTGCCCGCCGGGTACACGGCGGCGACCCCGGACCCGGCGCGCCTCCCGGCCCCGGCAGGTCCACGGGACGACGCGCCCGTCGCGATCCCGGCCCAGGCGTACCGGGGCCCGACCACGCGGCTCGCCGCCGGACGGGCCCGCCAGACCCGGATCGCGGTCGTCGGCGCCGTGACCGAGCGCTGGGCGCCGGAGCAGGCGGGTCCGGTGCACGAGAACTGGCGCCTGGCCCCGCCCATCGGCCCCGCCACCGACCTGTGGGCGCTCGGCGCGCTCCTCTACCGGGCCGTCCAGGGTCATGCCCCGTACCCGGAGGACAGCGCGGCCGAGCTCGTCCAGCTGGTCTGCGCCGAACCGCCGGCCTTCGCCGAGGAGTGCGGGCCGCTGCGCCCGGTCGTGGAGTCCCTGCTGCGTCAGGACCCCACCGAACGGCCCGACTTCGAGGAGCTGCGCGGCTGGCTGCGCTCCCTGGTGCGGTCCGCGCCGGAGCCGGAGGCCGGGCTCGGAGTCGTACCGCTGCCGTCCTTCGACGAGGCGCGGCTCCCGATCGTGCGCCGGCGCGGCGAGCTGGTGCGCCGGTGGCGGGGGAAGGCGGGGGCGGGCCGCCACAAGCGCGGCAAGGACGTGCGCCCCGAGACCCGGTACGAGGAACGGCGCGCACCCGAGCGCGGGCCCGCACCCGGCCACGAGCACGAGCACGACCAGGAGTTCGACCAGGAGTACGGGCAGGCGTACGGCCAGGAGCACGGCCACGCGCGCGTGCAGCAGGAGCATCGCGAGGAGTTCCGGGACGGATTCCGTGAAGAGTCCCGGGCGTCCTCCCGCGTCCCGGGCTCCCCGCGGTCCCTGGGCCGCACGCTCCTGATCCTCGTCCTCCTGCTGCTCGGGGGAGCCGTCGCGTACGCCGTCCTGTTCATGCCCGGCGAGGGCGAGCAGCCCACCGCGCGGGCCACGCCCACGGCCGGTCCGGCGTCCTCGGCGCCCGGCACCACCCGGCCCACGAGCGGCCCGCCCGCGACTGCGAAGCCGTCCGCCGATCCCACCACGAAGCCGGCCACCACCCCGCCCCCGGCGGACCCTTCGGCTCCCGCGCTCGCCGCCGGGTACGAGCTGCGCCAGGACCCGGAGGGCTTCCGGATCGGGATCCCGAAGGGGTGGCGGCGCAGCCCGATCAACGACGCGGGTCAAGTGCGCTACACCGACGGGGACTTCACGCTGATCGTCGTCCCCGGCCGGGACGCCGTCCGGGACAACGGCTCGGACCCGCTGGAGTACCAGAACGTCAAGGAGCGCGAGCTGGAGCCGTACCGGTCGTCCAGCTGGTCGCAGGTGGAGAGGACGCGCCGGGTGGACATCGGCCGTACGCCGACGGCCGAGGGGTCCTACACCTGGCCGGACAGCACGGGCCGCATCGTGTTCGTGCGCAACCTCGCCCTGATCGACGGAGGTCGGTACCACGTGGTCCAGGTCATCGGCCCGGAGAGCGAGCGCGACAAGGTGTCGGAGATCTACGAGCAGGCCGCGAAGGGTTTCCGCCCGGGACGCTGATACGTAAGTCCCACCGGCCCCCGGTCACAGTGCTGTTCCTATGACCGCCCCGAGGTTCCGCCGCCCGTACCCCCCTCCGTAACCTGGCATCAGAAGGAACGGGCGGGGGCAAGTGGAACATTCTCAGAGCACAGGTGCGGGGCTGCTGCTCGCCGGTCGCTACCGGCTGGGCGAGTCCATCGGACGCGGCGGCATGGGCAAGGTCTGGCGCGCGCACGACGAGGTGCTGCACCGCGTCGTGGCGGTGAAGGAGTTGACGGCGGGCCGGTTCGTGGCCGAGGCCGACCGGCTCGTCCTGCACGCCCGTACGCAGAAGGAGGCGCGGGCCGCCGCGCGGATCACGCACCCGGGCGTGGTGACCGTCCACGACGTCCTGGAGCACGACAACCGGCCCTGGATCGTGATGCAGTACGTCGACGGGCCCTCGCTCGCCGACGCCGCCAAGGCGGCCGGCACGATCGAGCCGCGCGAGGCGGCCCGGATCGGTCTGCACGTCGTCGGCGCGCTTCGCGCGGCGCACGCGGCCGGGGTGCTGCACCGGGACGTCAAGCCGGGCAACGTGCTGCTCGCGCGCGACGGGCGCGTCCTCATCACCGACTTCGGCATCGCGGCGATCGAGGGCGACTCCACGATCACCCGTACCGGTGAGATCGTCGGCTCCATCGACTACCTGGCGCCCGAACGGGTACAGGGCGGCGACCCCGGTCCCGCCTCCGACCTCTGGTCCCTCGGCGCCACGCTCTACACGGCGGTGGAGGGCACGTCGCCGTTCCGCCGCACCTCCCCGATCAGCACCATGCAGGCCGTGGTGACCGAGGAGCCGCCGCACCCGGAGAAGGCGGGCCCGCTGGCCTCCGTCATCGTGGCCCTGCTGCGCAAGGACCCGGGGCAGCGTCCGCGCGCGGACGAGGCCGAGCGGATGCTGCTCGACGCGATGGAGGGGCGTGCGCCGACGGCCGCCCAGGCGTACGTGCCGACCCAGCGCGTGGCCAGGGAGGAGCTGGACTCGGCGGCGGCCGCGCACGCGGCGGACGGCACGGGTACAGGTGCGGGCACAGGCACAGGCACAGGCACGGGGAGCCTCGCGGGCGAGCCGGTGAAGGCGACCGCGCAGTGGCCCCATTCGGCCCGGCCGCCCCACGGACCCCACCAGCCCCCCGTACCGCACCCCACCCTCGTTCCCGCCTCCCCGCCCCCCTCGGGCCGCGGCCGCTGGCGCTCCGCCGTCCTCGCGGCGCTGCTCGCCGGGGTCGTCGCCGGCGGTGCCGTCTTCGCCGCCATGAACTACGCGGGAGGCGACCACGGCGCCCCGGGCGACGATGGTCGGACCACCTCCGCGACCTCTCCCGCCTCCAAGGGCTCCGGGGACGGCATCCCGGCCGGCTGGCGGCGCGTGGACGACCCCAAGGGCTTCAGCCTCCTCGTACCGAACGGCTGGAAGCGGCAGACGGAGGGCGACCAGGTCGACTACACCCCGGACAACGGCAAGCACCGCATCCGGATCAGCATCGACAAGAGCCCCGACTTCGAGAACCCGTACCTGCACGCCCTCGACCTGGAGCGCGTCCTGCAGAAGCGGATGAACTACGACCGGGTCAAGCTCGGCCAGGCCACCTACCGCGACCAGGTCCGCTCCGTCCTGTGGGAGTTCACCTGGACCGAGCGGAAGGACTTCCCCGGTCCCCGGCACGCGATCGACCAGATGTACTACGAGGACGACGGCACCGAGTACGCGATCTACATGTCCTCTCCGGAGTCGAGCTGGGAGAGGACGCGGGAGCAGTTCGACATCGTCCTCCAGCACTGGCGCGCGCCGGGGGACTGAGGGGCGGGAAAATCTCCGCGCTCGGCCCCTGCTGGCCGTAAGCCCCTGATCAGGCCTTATGTGCCAGTGATCGCTGGCGCGATGGTGTGAAGAGGGTGAAAACGCGTTACCGACGGGTACCCAAAGGTCGGAACGCGCCCTACGCTCGGGCTCATGACGGACTCGCAGGCCCCCGCCGCCCCCACGGTTCCCGCCGACACCGCCGCCGAGGCGGCCCGCCCGGCCGCCCCCGCCGGCGCGACCAACCCGGTCGCGCCCGCGCCCGCGGGCGTGCGGACCGCCGCCGACGTCGTGACTCCCGAACTGGTCGCCCGGCTCACGCGCGGCGTCGCCGGCTCCGGCCGGACCGCCAACCACACCCCCTTCACCGGGGAGAAGCTGGCGGACCTGCCCGAGTCCACCCCCGAGGACGTCGCCGAGGCCTTCACGCGTGCGCGTGCCGCCCAGCCCGCCTGGGCCGCCATCCCCGTCCGGGCCCGTGCCGCCGTCCTCCTGCGCTTCCACGACCTCGTCCTCCAGCGGCAGGCCGAGGTCCTCGACCTCATCCAGCTGGAGACGGGCAAGGCCCGCCTGCACGCCCACGAAGAGGTCCAGGCCGTCGCCGTCGCCGCCCGCCACTACGGCCGCAAGGCCTCCTCCTACCTGCGCGCCAAGCGGCACACCGGCGTCGTGCCGACCCTCACCAAGGTCACCGAGCTGCGCCAGCCGCGCGGGGTCGTCGGCCAGATCGCCCCCTGGAACTACCCCCTGGAGCTCTCCGTCGGCGACGCCCTCCCCGCCTTCGTCTCGGGCAACGCCGTCGTCATGAAGCCCGACACGGAGACCGCGCTCACCGCGCTCTGGGCCCGTGACCTGCTCATCGAGGCCGGCCTTCCCGCCGAGGTCTTCCAGGTCGTCCTCGGCGAGGGCCCGGTCGTCGGCCCCGAGGTCGTCGCCCACGCCGACTACGTCTCCTTCACCGGCTCCACCCGCACCGGCCGCGAGGTCGCCCGGGGCGCCGCCGCCCGGCTCGTCGGCGTCTCCCTCGAACTCGGCGGCAAGAACGCGATGCTCGTCCTCGCGGACGCCGACGTCGAGAAGGCCGCCGCCGGAGCCGTCCGCGCCTGCTTCTCCTCCGCCGGACAGCTCTGCATCTCCATCGAGCGGCTGTACGTGCACGAGTCGATCGCCGACGCCTTCCTGGAGCGCTTCGCCGCCCGCACCAGGGCCATGCGACTCGGCAGCTCCCTCGCGTACGGGGCGGACATGGGCTCCCTCGTCGGCGAACGGCAGCTGGAGACCGTCACCCAGCACGTCGAGGAGGCCGTCGCCAAGGGCGCCAGGCTCGTCGCCGGCGGCGTCGCCCGCCCCGACATCGGCCCGCTCTTCTTCGAGCCGACCATCCTCGACGGCGTCGAGGCCCCGATGGCCGTCTGCTCCGAGGAGACCTTCGGCCCGGTCGTCTCCGTCTACCGCTTCACGGACGAGGACGAGGTCGTCGACCTCGCCAACGCCACCCCGTACGGCCTGAACTCCTCCGTCTGGACGAAGGACTCGCGCCGCGGCCACTCCGTCGCGGCCCGGCTGCGCACCGGAACCGTCAACATCAACGAGGGGTACGCGCCCGCGTACGGCAGCGTGCAGTCCCCGATGGGCGGCATGAAGGACTCCGGGCTCGGCCGCCGCCACGGCTCCGAGGGCATCCTCAAGTACACCGAGGCGCAGACCGTCGCCCAGCAGCGGCTGATCCCGCTCGCGCCCTCCTTCGGGATGGACGACGAGAAGTACGCCGCGTTCATGAGCGTGTCCCTGAAGGCGATGAAGGCCCTGCGCCTGCGCTGACGTCCATCCCTGGCGACCTTTCCTTTTCACACCGTTCCGTACGAGGAGAGCCATGACCGCGGTACCCCCTGCCCAGAATCAGGGCGAGGACAGTTCGTACGACTACGACGTCCTCGTCGTCGGCTCCGGCTTCGGCGGTTCGGTCACCGCCCTCCGCCTCACCGAGAAGGGGTACCGGGTCGGTGTCCTGGAGGCCGGGCGCCGCTTCACCCGCGCGACCCTCCCGAAGAACTCCTGGGACCTGAAGAACTTCCTGTGGGCCCCCGCCCTCGGCCTGTACGGCATCCAGCGCATCCACCTGCTCGGCAACGTCATGGTGCTCGCGGGCGCCGGCGTGGGCGGCGGCTCCCTCAACTACGCCAACACCCTCTACGAGCCGCTGGCGCCGTTCTTCGAGGACCCGCAGTGGAAGGACATCACGGACTGGCGCGCGGAGCTGAGCCCGTACTACGACCAGGCCAAGCGGATGCTGGGCGTGCGCCTCAACCCGACGATGACGCCCTCCGACGTGCACCTGAAGGCCACCGCCCAGGCGATGGGGATCGGCGACACCTTCCACATGGCCCCGGTCGGCGTCTTCTTCGGGGACGGGAAGGACGGCGACGGGACCGCGAGGGCGAAGCCGGGCGGCGAGGTGCCCGACCCGTTCTTCGGCGGCGCGGGCCCCTCCCGCAAGGCCTGCACCGAGTGCGGCGAGTGCATGACCGGCTGCCGCCACGGCGCCAAGAACACCCTCAACGAGAACTACCTCCACCTCGCCGAGAAGGCCGGCGCCGTCGTCCACCCGATGACCTCGGTGGTCGCCGTCACCGAGGACTCGCGCGGCGGTTACGCGGTCAGGACCCTGCCGACCGACAACAGGAAGAAGGGCGCGGGCCGCACCTTCACCGCCGAGCGGGTGGTGATCGCCGCCGGCACGTACGGCACGCAGACCCTGCTCCACCGGATGAAGGACACCGGGCTGCTGCCCCGCATCTCCGGCCGGCTCGGCGAGCTGACCCGCACGAACTCCGAAGCACTGGTCGGCTCGCAGACCACCGACCGCCGCTACCGCAAGCGGCACGGCAAGGACCGGGTCGACTTCACCAAGGGCGTCGCCATCACCTCGTCGATCCACCCGGACGACAACACCCACATCGAGCCGGTCCGCTACGGCAAGGGGTCCAACTCCATGGGCGGCATGACCGTCCTCCAGGTGCCGTACGGCGCGCACCGGGTCCGCAACTGGCTCCTCGAACTGGTCAAGCACCCCGCCCTCGCCGTCCGCTCGCTGTCCAACCGCCGCTGGTCGGAGCGGACCATCATCGGCCTGGTCATGCAGTCCCTCGACAACTCGCTGACCACCTACCGCAAGCCCGGCGGCGTCGGAAAGGGCCTGCTCACCGCCCGCCAGGGGCACGGCGCGCCCAACCCCACGCAGATCGAGGCCGCGACCCGGGCCGCACGCCTGATGGCCGAGGAGATCAACGGCTTCGCCGGCTCCAACATCGGCGAGCTCATGGGCACCCCGCTCACCGCCCACTTCCTGGGCGGCTGCCCCATCGGCGCGGACGCCGACACGGGCGTCATCGACCCGTACCACCGGCTCTTCGGCCACCCCGGCATCTCCGTCGTCGACGGCGCGGCCGTCTCCGCGAACCTCGGCGTCAACCCGTCCCTGACGATCACGGCGCAGGCGGAGCGTGCCATGTCCTTCTGGCCGAACAAGGGCGAGGAGGACCAGCGCCCGCGGCAGGGAGAGGCGTACGTACGGCTCTCGGCGGTCGAGCCGAAGTCCCCCGCGGTCCCCTCCGAGGCCTTCGGCGCCCTGCGGCTGCCGTTCCTCGGGATGCCGGCGGTCCCGCCGAAGCAGGACTGACGCTCTTCGCGCGAAAGGGCGCTGCACCCCCCTCCGAGTGCAGCGCCCTTCCAGCTTTGGTGTTGCTGCTTAGATGACCCGCCGCCCCCGCGATTGGTTGTAGCGGTTGCACAGGTTCTTCGTGTGACGCGCGTCACGTCGTGTGGAGGGGTGTGAAAAGGGCCCCGCGCTCGCGATTCCGGTCGCGGCGCGGGGCCCTTCGGGTCGGCACCGGTGTCAGGGCAGCGGCGGCGCCGAGCGGGGCGGCGCCGGGGGGTTGCACCGCAGGGGGGAGGGGATCGGGAGATCGCCGGGACGGGGAGGAGGGGGTCGGGAGATCGGCCGGTTGCGGCCGGCCCCGGGCGTCCCCGGGACCGACCGCCCTTTCTGGGTGACCGGGCTGCTGTCCCCTGCTGTCCGGTCACACGCGCTGGTGCGAGGTCCCACGACGTACCCGAGAGGTACGCCACACGCCCCAGCGAAGCCACGCGTGGTTTCTACGGGCCCGCCCCTGGCTGGCACGGACACCCGGACCAACGAAGCCCGGCCGGAGCCGGTCACGCGCCGTACGGGTGAGAGCGGCCCCGAACTCGGGTGCGGGAACCCACCCGGGCGCGTCGCTCCGGCGGGGTCCCGGGGGTACGGCTTCCGGCGGGTGCTGTCGCCGTCGCCCAGATGCGGCCCCCGGGGGTGCGGCTCCCGGGGGTGCGGCCCCCGGTGGGCGCTGTCGCCGTCGCTCAGATGCGGCCCCGGCACAGCTCCAGCATCGTCATCGCGAGCGCCGTCCCCGGCTTGCCCAGCGCGTCCCTGTAGTGGCCGAGGACCTCCATCTCGCGGGCCAGGTTCACCCGGCGGCCGCCGGAGGTGATCCGGGCCTCCTGGATGACGGCCGAGACGGCCATCCGTTCCTGGATGAGGCCGATGATCCGGTCGTCGAGCGAATCGATCCGCTCGCGGGCGTCGCCGATCAGCGTCGCCGCCTCGTCCGTGCGGGCGCCGGTCTTCTCCGTGGTGGCGGTGTTCGTCGTCATGGTGGGGCTCCTCGTGGTGTCGGAGGCCCCGGAGCGGCACGGCCCGGAGGGAAAGCAGAACGCCCCGGGCCTTGTCGGCCCGGGGCGCCTGGGAAGTCGCTTGTCAGTTGCTCAAGCAGCACGACCATGGCAGCCGGTGGGCCGGTTGCCATAGGTAAACAGGAAGGTCGGGAGCTTGCGCATGGCCCCAGTATGGACCCCCTCCCGAAGCCGGGGACAACCCGGGTTCGGATGGTGAGACGAAAAGAGACACCGGCGCGCCGGTAGAATCGACAAATAGCCCCCCTTCGGGGGAACCCCAGGGAACCTCTCCTACCGCCGGAAGGCCGCCGTAGTGTCATCAGCGACTCCCGCTGCCGCGCCCGACGTCTCCAACCCGGACGTAGTCCTCGTTGTCGACTTCGGCGCCCAGTACGCCCAGCTCATCGCCCGTCGCGTCCGTGAGGCGCGGGTCTACAGCGAGATCGTCCCGTCCACCATGCCGGTGGCCGAGATGCTGGCCAAGAACCCGAAGGCGATCATCCTCTCCGGCGGCCCGTCGTCCGTGTACGCCGAGGGCGCCCCGCGCCTCGACCGCGCGCTCTTCGAGGCGGGCGTCCCCGTCTTCGGCATGTGCTACGGCTTCCAGCTGATGGCCCAGACCCTCGGCGGCACCGTCGACGACAACGGTGCCCGCGAGTACGGCCGGACCCCGCTGCACGTCTCCAAGGCCGGCTCCACCCTCTTCGAGGGCACCCCGGTCGAGCAGTCGGTGTGGATGTCGCACGGCGACGCCTGCTCCGCCGCCCCCGAGGGCTTCTCCGTCACCGCCTCCACGGACGTCGTGCCGGTCGCCGCCTTCGAGAACGACGAGAAGAAGCTGTACGGCGTCCAGTACCACCCCGAGGTGCTGCACTCCACGCACGGCCAGCAGATCCTCGAGCACTTCCTCTACCGCGGCGCCGGCATCGAGCCGAGCTGGACCACGGGCAACGTGATCGAGGAGCAGGTCGCGGCCATCCGCGCCCAGGTCGGCGACAAGCGCGCCATCTGCGGCCTCTCCGGCGGCGTCGACTCCGCCGTGGCCGCCGCGCTCGTGCAGAAGGCCATCGGCTCGCAGCTCACCTGCGTGTACGTCGACCACGGTCTGATGCGCAAGAACGAGACCGAGCAGGTCGAGAAGGACTTCGTGGCCGCCACCGGCGCCAACCTGGTCGTCGTCGACGCGCAGGAGCGCTTCCTCGACGCGCTCGCCGGCGTCTCCGACCCGGAGACCAAGCGCAAGATCATCGGCCGTGAGTTCATCCGCGTGTTCGAGCAGGCGCAGCTGGAGATCCTCCAGGAGGACGGCCCCGAGGTCGCGTTCCTGGTCCAGGGCACGCTGTACCCGGACATCGTCGAGTCCGGCGGCGGCACCGGCACCGCGAACATCAAGTCCCACCACAACGTCGGCGGCCTCCCCGACGACATCGAGTTCGAGCTCGTCGAGCCGCTGCGCCAGCTGTTCAAGGACGAGGTCCGCATGGTCGGCCAGGAGCTCGGCCTGCCGGAGGAGATCGTCCAGCGCCAGCCGTTCCCCGGCCCCGGCCTCGGCATCCGCATCGTCGGCGAGGTCACCAAGGAGCGCCTGGACCTGCTGCGCGAGGCCGACGCCATCGCCCGCGAGGAGCTCACCGCGGCCGGCCTCGACCGTGAGATCTGGCAGTGCCCGGTCGTCCTGCTCGCCGACGTCCGCTCCGTGGGCGTCCAGGGCGACGGCCGCACCTACGGTCACCCGATCGTGCTGCGCCCCGTCTCCTCCGAGGACGCCATGACGGCCGACTGGTCGCGCCTGCCCTACGAGGTGCTCGCCAAGATCTCGACCCGCATCACCAACGAGGTCCCCGACGTGAACCGTGTCGTCCTCGACGTCACGAGCAAGCCGCCGGGCACCATCGAGTGGGAGTAGTCGCTCCCACGTGTGCGTGAAGCCGTCGCCCCGGACCTCCGGGGCGACGGCTTCGTCGTGTTCACGTCCGGACTCTGGTGACTTGACCGGCCGGGCGTTACCTTCCGGCGCATGAGCGTGATACCGGACCCCGTCCCCGTCGAACGGCTCCACTTCGCCCTGCCGCCCGTCCACGCGACGGCCGAGGAGGAACGCACCCACCGCAAGCAGCGGCTCGCGGGCGCGCTCCGGCTCTTCGGGCGGCTCGGGTACGAGGAGGGCGTCTCGGGCCACATCAGCGCCCGCGACCCCGAGTACCCCGACTGCTACTGGGTGAACCCCTTCGGGGCGCCGTTCGAGGAGCTCGCCGCGAGCGACCTCATCCTGGTCAACGGCGAGGGACAGGTCGTCCGGGGCGGCCAGCACGTCAACCAGGCCGCCTTCACCGTCCACGCCCAGGTCCACCGGGCCCGCCCCGACGCCGTCGCCGTCGCCCACACCCACTCCGTCCACGGGCGGGCCCTCGCCGCGCTCGGCGAGCTCCTCGACCCGATCACCCAGGAGGCCTGCGCCTTCTACCAGGACCACGCCCTCTACGACGCCTACACCGGAGTCACCGTGGACGCCGAGGAGGGCCGCCGGATCGCCGTCGCCCTCGGCACCTTCAAGGCGATCGTGCTCCGCAACCACGGCCTGCTCACCGTGGGCACCTCCGTCGACGCGGCCGCCTGGTGGTTCATCGCCCTCGAACGCTGCGCCCGGGTCCAGCTGACCGCGCGAGCCGCCGGAAAACCCGTGCTCATCGACCACCACGAGGCCGTCGCCACCCGCGAACAGCTCGGCAGCGACCTCGTCGCCTGGATCAACTACCAGCCTCTGTGGCGCAGGATCAGTCGAACGGACCCCGAACTCCTGTCGTAACACCATCGCTTCACCCTTCTGTACGTCAATGAGATGGCGCGGCAATCACTCTCCGGCGGGGCGCACGCGGCAGGCGCGGGAGCCGCCGGTACGGCACAATTCCGTTGAATCAACGGTTGGTTGGCCCTTCGGGGCGCTCCGGTACGCATCGACGCGGGCCGTGAAGTGAGCTCCGGGAGTGAGTACCGTGGCGGTTCAAGAGGCGAGACAGTACGGCGAGCACGCGACGGCCTGTGCCGGCTGCGCCCACTGCGGGCAGGCCGGACACCGGAGGGCCGTCGCCGCGTTCCTGGCCAAGCGCGACGAGCTCGCCGCCGGGCACGGCGTCCCCGCGGCCGTGGCCCACTCTCCGGTCGCCGCCCGCCAGTGGGTCTCCGACGAGCTCGCCCAGTCCGCCCGAGCGGTGGCCGTCCGCGGCCGGGAGGCCGGGCCCGCCTGGCTCGACCGGGTGCGGCGCGGAGGCCTCGGCTCGGTGTGGGGAGCCGTCCTCGCACTCCTCCTCGGCGAGGCCCTCACCGCCGTCGGCGACGGCTGGACCGGCGCCCGCACGGCCGGCCTCTGCACCGCCCTGGTCCTCGCCGTGCTGCTCAGCGCCGCCGCCCACGCCCACCGGGCCCGGGGCGGTCTCCTCGCCCCCCTGATCGGCGAGGACAACCGGCTCTCCACCACCCGCGCCGTCGCCGCCGGCTGGCTCCTGCTCCTCGGCTACACCCTCCTCTTCCTGACCTTCCGGTCGCCGGGCGCGAACGCCTTCGGTCTGGCCCGGGGCGCGGGCCTGCTGACCGTCCTCGCCCTCGTCGCCTCCGTCACCGTCACCGCCCGTCTCGTCGTCGCCCTGGGGATCGCGGCCGGCCGCCTCCAGAAGGTGCGCGCCGACCGCCCGCGCGCCGCCGACCTGGTGTGCGACGACAGCGGCCGGGCCGCCCTCGCCGACGTCCAGTACCTCCTCGTCTCCGGTTCCGTCCTGGCCCTGGCCGCCGTCGGCCTGGCCCGCGACCCCGACCGGCTCCCCGAGGTGCCCTGGTCCCTCGTGCTGCTCGTCGGCGTCTCGGCCGCCTGGCACCTCGCCACGAAGTGCACCGAGGGCGTCCGCCCCACGATCCACTCCGTGGTCCGGTCCCGGGAGGCCGGCGACCTCGACGCCCCGATCCGCACGGGCGACGACATCGAGATCCGCGGCTGCGGCTTCGTCCCGCCCGGCGCCGGCGCCCCCGACCCGCTGACCCGGCTGGTTGTCCGCATCGGTCCCGTCCACGCCCACGTGCCGCTCGTCCCGGTCCCGGGCGGCTTCGCCAACCCCACGGACGCCGCCCTGACCGTCCCCCTCCCGGCGGACGTCGAGCCCGGCCGGGTGGAGGTCTCGGTCGTCACGGCCGCCGGAGTGGAGACCAACCGGGTCACGATCGACGTCGTGGACTGAGCGTCCCGCCCCCTTCCCGTGTCCCGGGCGCCGGGTGCGAGGAGAATCGTTCCGCGAACAGTCGTACGGGGTGTGGAGAGGTGACCGACGATGACGGGACAGACGGACCGACCGTACGACGCGGGCGACGGCCCGGGCGGTACCGGCGGGGGAACGGGTGACAGTGGCGGCCACGGTCACGGTCGCGATGACGGTCGCAGTGACGGGGGCGGTGACGGTCGCGGTGGCGACGGGCGCTTCGTCGAGCGGGTGGCCACCTTCGACCAGTGGAAGGCGATCGCCTCCCGCTATGCCCTCCTTCCCTTGCGGATC
Organism: Streptomyces sp. E-08; assembly: GCF_049913095.1. Taxonomy (NCBI): domain Bacteria; kingdom Bacillati; phylum Actinomycetota; class Actinomycetes; order Kitasatosporales; family Streptomycetaceae; genus Streptomyces; species Streptomyces sp. E-08. The sequence continues at coordinate 5,165,690 of NZ_CP183971.1, forward strand.
TTCCTCGGCGTCACCTTCATCTACGCCGGGCTCGACAAGCTCACCGACCCCGCCTTCTTCGCCGACACCGGCAGCGGCTCCATCGGCGAGATGATGCGCGGCGTCCGCGACGGCTCCGCGATCCCCGCCCTCGTCGACGTCGCCCTCAACAACCCGACCGGCTTCGGATACGCCATCGCCTTCGGAGAGCTCGCCGTCGGGCTCGGGACCCTCTTCGGTCTGTTCGCCCGGCTGGCGGCGCTCGGCGGCGCTCTGATCTCACTGAGCCTCTGGCTGACCGTGAGCTGGCAGGTGCACCCGTACTACCTCGGCAACGACCTGGCCTATCTGATGTCCTGGCTCCCGCTGCTGCTGGCCGGGGCCCCGGTGCTGTCGCTGGACCGGGTCCTCGCCGAACGGCGCCGTATTCGATAGGCGACCCAGGTCGCGAGGGCGGCGGTGCCCAGGCCGCCGCAGAGCAGCGGGATCACCGCGTACCACGGAGTGGTCCAGGCGCCGGCGGCGTCGCCCGCGTAGACGGCGGCCAGGGCGAGGGCGGTCAGGCCGACGAGCAGCCTGCCGGGGCGGAACTCATGAAGCAGCACGGGTGACCTCCACCTGTCCGAGTCCGACCTCCAGGGAGAGGTCCAGGGTGCCCGCCGGGGTGGTCCCGGCCGGCGGGGTGAGCGTCCGGGTGACGTCACGGTCCGGTTCGATGTCGATGTCGTCGGCGGGCGCGCCCGGTAGCTGCAGGTCGCCCAGGGCCACCTGGGCGTGCAGCTTGACCACCGCGTTCTTCGGGACGACCACCTTGAGCTTTCCTGCGCCCACCGAGGCCCGCGTCGTCGCCGTCGTGCCCGCCGGGAGCGGGAGCGCGGACAGGTCGAGCGTGCCGACGCCGGTGCCCAGCTCGTAGTCCGGCTGCACGGCGGCGACGGACACCGGCCGCCACGTCTCGCGGACCCATTCCGTGCTGATCCGGTCGGGCACCGCCGAGGACAGCGCGAGAAGGCCCGCCGTGACCACGGTCAGGAACACCGTCCCGAACCCGGTCCGTCCGAGGAAGCTGCTGACGACGAGGCCCAGGCCGAACACCGCGAGCGCGGCCGCGAGACCGATCTGCAGGCTGGTGCCCAGCGGGTGGGTGTCCCAGGTCAGGCCCGTCCCGAGACCGCCCGCGAGCAGGGCGAGAAGGAAGACCAGACCCCCGATGGAGAGCGGGCTCCGGCGGACTGAGGGTGTCGGACGCCCGGGCTCCGAGGGATCAGGGCCCCACTGACTGCCCGGCCTGGGCACCTCGCCGTTCACCTTGCCGTCGTCGTCGAGCATCCCGTGCGGACCCCACAGGTAGCCGATGGCCACCTTGCCCGTCGAACCGTCCTTGACGATCGGGTCCTTCCACCAGGAGGGGGACTCGAAGATCGGAGGGGCCTTGGTCTCGGGCGGCGCTTCGGCGACCGTGAGCACGGCGGCCGTGTCCGGTCTTCCGTCGGTCTCGCCGCCGGCCCGCCGCCGCTGCGACCAGACCGCGGCCCCGCACACCGCGAGCGACAGGACCAGGGTGAAGCCGAGCACCTCACCGCTGTGCAGGGTCGAGAGGAACACCCCGCAGCCGATCAGTGCCATCAGCAGCGCGGCGAGCGAGGCCCCGGACACCCGGCCCGTCAGCAGCCGGCGCCCCTCGCTCTCCTCCTCGCCCGCGAGCGGGATCAGCAGCCACGCGAAGCCGTAGAACACCAGCCCCAGGCCGCCGGCCACGGCCAGCACGCCGATCACCACCCGGAAGATCACCGGGTCGAGATCGAAGTGCCGCCCGAGACCTCCGCAGACGCCGCCCACGACGTTGCTTCCGCGCGAGCGCCGGAGCGGCGGGGCGGGATCGGCCTCCGCCGGCGGCGGGGCCTCGTGCTGCGAAGGCATCGAACTCGTCATGCCTCCATGGTGACGGCCGGTGACGCCCGGCGGCACCGGGGCCGACCCTGGCCCGACCCTGATATTCGCGGGGGCGTCGCCCCCGAGTCCGTACCAGGGACGATCTCAGGGCCGACCCTGATGTCCCGGGCGGGCCGAACGTGTGACGATCGGTGCATGTCCGCAACCGCTCGTGTCACCGAGACCGACGAACCGCCCGTGCGCAGGCTCTACCGGAGCGCCGACGGCCGGTGGCTCGGCGGTGTCGCGCGAGGCCTCGCGGGCCACCTCGGCCTCCCGGTCGTCTGGGTGCGCGTGCTGTTCGTGATGCTGTCGTTCTCGAACGGTCTGGGCATCGTGCTCTACGCGGTCTTCTGGATCGTCGTCCCGCTCGGCGTCGGCGGCCGGTCCGCCCCCCGCTCCCTCTTCGAGACCACGTCGGACGGGCGCCGCAGACTCCGCAAGCCCGACCGCGGCCAGGTCGTCGCGCTCATCGCGCTAGGCATCGGCCTCGCGGCCCTCGTGGGGAACGTCAGCGTCGACAACGAGACCGGACGTTACATATGGCCGCTGATCCTCATCGCGGTCGGCGTCGCCCTCGTGTGGCGCCAGGCGGACAACGCCCGACGCGCCAGCTGGACCGATCCCGGGCGCCACAGACGCGCGTTCCAGCTCGTCCGCGGCCTCGTCGGCGTCGGCCTCGTCGGCACGGGTCTCGCGGTCTTCGTGGTGGTCCGCGGCTCCGTCGCCCAGCTCGGCACGGCCGTCACCGCCGCCGTCGCGGTCCTCACCGGCATAGCGCTCCTCGCCGGCCCCTGGCTGGTCCGCATGTCGCAGGACCTCACGGACGAGCGGACCATGCGCATCCGCGCCCAGGAGCGCGCCGAGGTCGCGGCCCACGTCCACGACTCCGTGCTGCACACCCTCACCCTGATCCAGCGCAACGCCGACGACGCCGGCGAGGTGCGCCGCCTGGCCCGCGCCCAGGAGCGCGAGCTGCGGAACTGGCTCTACAAGCCCGAGGGCACCGGCAGGGACGAGGAGCCCGAGACCCTCGCGGAGGCGGTGAAGCGGGCGGCGGCCGAGGTCGAGGACAAGCACGGGGTCCCGCTGGAGGTGGTCGTCGTCGGCGACTGCCCCCTGGACGACAAACTGGCCGCACAGATGCAGGCCGCGCGCGAGGCGATGGTCAACGCCGCGAAGTACGGTGGCGAGGGCGGGGCCGTACAGGTGTACGCCGAGGTGGAGGGGCGCACGGTCTTCGTCTCGGTGCGGGACCGGGGACCGGGCTTCGACCTGGACTCGGTACCCGATGACCGGATGGGCGTACGAGAATCGATCATCGGTCGTATGCAGCGCAACGGCGGTACGGCCCGGCTGCGGTCACCGCAGGGCGGCGGCACCGAAGTGGAGCTCGAGATGGAGAGGGCGGACGGATGAGCGACGAGACCGGAGCGGCGACCGGAGCGGCGACCGGAACCGATGCGGGGGCGCAGGGCACGGAGCGCCGGGTGCGGGTGGTGCTCGTCGACGACCACCGCATGTTCCGCACCGGGGTCCAGGCCGAGATCGGCCGGACCGAGATCACCGGCGTCGAGGTGGTCGGCGAGGCCGCCGACGTCGACCAGGCGGTCACGGTCATCACCGCGACCCGCCCCGAGGTCGTCCTCCTCGACGTGCACCTCCCGGGCGGCGGCGGGGTCGAGGTGCTGCGGCGGTGCGCGAGCCTGATGGGGGCGCCCGAGGACCCGGTCCGCTTCCTGGCCCTGTCGGTCTCGGACGCGGCCGAGGACGTCATCGGGGTGATCCGGGGCGGTGCCCGCGGCTACGTCACCAAGACGATCACCGGGACGGACCTGGTCGACTCCATCTTCCGCGTGCAGGAGGGCGACGCCGTCTTCTCGCCGCGCCTCGCGGGCTTTGTCCTGGACGCCTTCGCCTCCACGGACGCGCCCCCGGTGGACGAGGACCTGGACCGGCTCACCCAGCGGGAGCGGGAGGTGCTGCGCCTGATCGCCCGGGGATACGCGTACAAGGAGATCGCCAAGCAGCTCTACATCTCGGTGAAGACGGTCGAGTCGCACGTCTCGGCGGTGCTGCGGAAGCTCCAGCTCTCCAACCGCCACGAGCTGACCCGCTGGGCCACCGCCCGTCGTCTGGTCTGAGCGGGGCTCAGCCGACCCGGGTCGCGCCGGCGAAGGGCATCTCGTCGATCGGCGCGACGCGCACCGGGGCGCCCGGGCGGGGGGCGTGGATCATCTGGCCGCCGCCGATGTAGAGCCCGACGTGGCTGATCCCGGAGTAGAAGAAGATCAGGTCACCGGGGGCGAGCTGGGAGCGGGAGACGCGCTGTCCGGCGTTGATCTGGGTGTACGTGGTGCGGGGCAGGGTGACGCCGGCCGCGCGCCAGGCCGCCTGGGTGAGACCGGAGCAGTCGTACGCGGAGGGGCCCGTCGCCCCCCACACGTACGGCTTGCCGAGCTGGGCGCGGGCGAAGGAGATCGCCTCGGCGGCCCGGGCGTTCGGGGCGGTCACCGGCCCGCGCACGCCGCCCGAGGAGCGGCCGGCGCGCACCGTCGCGGTGCCTCCGCCGGTGCCGGTGGCGCTCGGGTCGTCGGCCCCCGTCGAGGCGCCGGAGCCGTTCCGGGCCGCGGCGGCCGCCTCGTACCGCGCTCGCTCCTCGTCCGTCAGCCGGGCGAGGAGTGTCCTGGCCTCCGCCAGCTTGCCGACCACGGCCGCCTTCTGCCGCCGCAGCTCCGCCTCGTGGGCGCGCAGCGCGGTGAGCTTTCCCGCGGATTCGCCGCGCAGCCGCCGGATCGCGGCGAGCTCGCGCCGTACGGCCGTGACGGCGACCGCCTGCCGTTCCCCGGCCTTCTCGGCGAGCGCGGCCCGCTCCAGGTACTGGTCCGGGTCGGAGGTGAGGGCGAGCTGCACGGCCGGGTCCAGCCCTCCGGTGCGGTACTGGGCGGCGGCCATGGCCCCCAGTCCGTCCCGGGCGGTGTTGAGCCGCTCGGTCCTGCGGGCCGCCTCGTCGCGCAGCCGGTCGAGGGCCGTGCGCGCCTCGTCGGCCTTCTCCTTCGCCCCGTTGTACCGCTCCGTCGCGACCTCGGCCTCCTCGTAGAGCCGGTCGACCTTCGCCTTGACCTGGGCGGTGGTGGGCCGGGGGTCCGCGTGTCCGGACCCTTCGAAGAGCGTCGCCGTCGCCGCCGAGGCGAGGGCGAGGGTGGCGGCGGTACGGACCGCCGAGCCACCGAGGGGGGACGGTTTGGACTTCCGGTGCGCTGCCACGAGGGCGGGTCACATCCTCTTCCCTGGGGGGACGGTGCCCGCCGGGCCGACGGCGGGCCGCACAGGGGAGACGGACCGCCGCCGGGTTTTCTCGGCGGGGGTGACCGACGGCCGCCGGATCGCCGGCGGTGGTGGGGAGCCGGTCACCTGGTGGAGGACGCTAAACCTGGGGTCACGGCCGGATGGGGAGTTGACCGTAATTGGCGCCAGAAGGCGTGTCGGGGATCGATTTCTTTCGCCCGGAGTCCTGGAGTGAGGACACCCGGTCGGAAGGCGGTCCCGGCGCCCCGGTTAGGCTCCGCCCATGGACGTACTCATCAATGTCTTCGTCGCCCTGCACATCATCGGTATCGCCTCCCTCCTCGGCGGTTTCCTCACCCAGATGAAGGCGATGGGCGCCGGTACGGCCCGCTTCAGCCCCGCGATGCTGCACGGTGCGCTGACCATGCTGATCACGGGCATCGCGCTCGTCGGCCTCAACGAGGCCGACGACCAGACCGTGAACAACCTCAAGGTCGGCATCAAGCTCGCGATCCTCGTCGTGATCCTCGGCCTGGTCTACGTCAAGCGGGACGAGGAGAAGGTCGACAAGGGCCTCTTCGCCGCGGTCGGAGGCCTGACCATGGCGAACATCTTCATCGCGACCCTCTGGGTGTGAGGGCTTCCACAGAGACCCTTCCGAAGGCGGACCCGGATGTCGGTGGGGCGTCCTAGACTCGTGAGGCGATGAGCAGCCTCTTTGACGACAGCTTCCTGGCCGGCCTCCAGAACCACTCCTCGGAGGAGCCCCCGCCCCACCCCGAGGACGACGAGCACGGCTCCCCGGCCACGGAGGAGGTCCCGCACGACCTCTTCGGGGAGCACTTCGACGTGCCCCCGCCCGCCCGGGAGACGCACTACCGCGACGGCCACCCCCGGCCCGCTGTGGACCCCGCCGCCCTCCTGGACGGGCTGAACGAGCAGCAGCGCGCCGCCGTCGTCCACACCGACACCCCGCTGCTCATCGTCGCCGGCGCCGGCTCCGGCAAGACCCGGGTGCTGACCCACCGCATCGCCCACCTCCTGGGCACGCGGCACGTCCACCCCGGCCAGATACTGGCGATCACCTTCACGAACAAGGCCGCCGGCGAGATGAAGGAGCGCGTCGAGCAGCTCGTCGGACCGCGCGCCAACGCGATGTGGGTCATGACCTTCCACAGCGCGTGCGTCCGCATCCTGCGCCGTGAGTCGAAGAGGCTCGGCTTCACCTCCTCCTTCTCGATCTACGACGCCGCCGACTCCAAGCGGCTGATGTCGCTGGTCTGCCGGGACCTGGACCTCGACCCGAAGAAGTTCCCGCCGAAGTCGTTCAGCGCCAAGATCTCGAACCTCAAGAACGAGCTGATCGACGAGGAGAGCTTCGCCGACCAGGCCGCCGACGGCTTCGAGAAGACGCTCGCCGAGGCGTACCGGATGTACCAGGCGCGGCTGCGCGAGGCCAACGCCCTGGACTTCGACGACATCATCATGACGACGGTGCACCTGCTCCAGGCGTTCCCGGACGTCGCCGAGCACTACCGCCGCCGCTTCCGTCACGTCCTCGTCGACGAGTACCAGGACACCAACCACGCCCAGTACACCCTCGTGCGGGAGCTCGTCGGCACCGGGTACGAGGACCTCGGCCCGGCCGAGCTGTGCGTCGTCGGCGACGCCGACCAGTCGATCTACGCCTTCCGCGGTGCGACCATCCGCAACATCCTCCAGTTCGAGGAGGACTACCCGGACGCGACGACGATCCTCCTGGAGCAGAACTACCGCTCCACCCAGACGATCCTCTCCGCGGCCAACGCCGTCATCGAGCGCAACGAGTCCCGCCGCCCCAAGAACCTGTGGACGAACGCGGGCGCGGGGTCGCAGATCACCGGCTACGTCGCCGACACCGAGCACGACGAGGCCCAGTTCGTCGCCGACGAGATCGACCGGCTCACCGACGCGGGCGAGGCCAAGGCCGGAGACGTCGCCGTCTTCTACCGGACCAACGCCCAGTCCCGGGTCTTCGAAGAGATCTTCATCCGCGTCGGACTGCCCTACAAGGTCGTCGGCGGCGTGCGCTTCTACGAGCGCAAGGAGGTCCGGGACGTCCTCGCGTACCTCCGCGTCCTCGCCAACCCCGAGGACAACGTGCCGCTGCGCCGCATCCTCAACGTCCCCAAGCGGGGCATCGGCGAGCGCGCCGAGGCGATGATCGACGCCCTCTCCCTGCGCGAGAAGATCACCTTCCCGCAGGCCCTCAAGCGGGTCGACGAGGCGTACGGCATGGCCGCGCGCTCCGCGAACGCCGTGAAGCGATTCAACGCGCTCATGGACGAGCTGCGCACGGTCGTCGAGTCCGGCGCCGGCCCCGCCGTCGTCCTGGAAGCGGTCCTGGAGCGGACGGGCTACCTGGCCGAGCTCCAGGCCTCGACCGACCCGCAGGACGAGACCCGCATCGAGAACCTCCAGGAACTCGCCGCCGTCGCCCTCGAGTTCGAGCAGGAGCGCGGCGACGAGCCCGCGACCCTCGCCGAGTTCCTGGAGAAGGTCGCCCTCGTCGCCGACTCCGACCAGATCCCCGACGAGGACGAGGAGGGCCGGGGCGTCATCACGCTCATGACCCTGCACACCGCCAAGGGCCTCGAATTCCCGGTGGTGTTCCTCACCGGCATGGAGGACGGCGTCTTCCCGCACATGCGCGCCCTCGGGCAGACGAAGGAGCTGGAGGAGGAGCGACGCCTCGCGTACGTCGGCATCACGCGCGCGCGTGAGCGGCTCTACCTCACCCGCTCGTCGATGCGCAGCGCCTGGGGCCAGCCCTCGTACAACCCGGCGTCCCGCTTCCTGGAGGAGATCCCGCCCGCGTACCTGGAGTGGAAGCGGACCGGTCCGATGGTGAAGCCCGCCGGGCCGACCTCGGGGATCACGTCCTCGCTCTCCTCCTCCCGTTCGCGCTCCGGCCCCTCCGGCTTCGCCACCCGGCGCGCCGGCGAGAAGCCGGTGATCTCCCTCCAGGTCGGCGACCGCGTCACGCACGACCAGTTCGGCCTCGGCACGGTCGTGTCGGTGACCGGCGCGGGCTCGGACGCACAGGCGACGATCGACTTCGGCGACGAGAAGCCGAAGCGGCTGCTGCTGCGGTACGCGCCGGTCGAGAAGCTGTAGCGGGGCGGTACGGGAAAGGGCCCCGGCGATGATCCGCCGGGGCCCCGCCCTCGCTCGTACGCCGGAAGGCTCAGCTGGTCGGGTCGAGGCCGTGGCTGCGCAGCCAGGCCAGCGGGTCGATCGCGGAGCCGCCGCCGGGCCGGACCTCGAAGTGGAGGTGCGGGCCGGTGGAGTTGCCGGAGTTGCCGGAGTACGCGATGACGTCGCCGGCCTTGACGTAACCCGAGCGGATCTTGGTGCTGCTCAGGTGGCAGTACCAGGTCTCGGTGCCGTCGGGGGAGGTCACGATCGCCATGTTGCCGTAGGCGCTGTTCCACTGGGTGCGCACGGTGCCGTCGGTCGCGGCCATCACGGGGGTGCCGTACTGCACGGGGAAGTCGATGCCGGTGTGCACCGACATCCAGTTGACGCCGGACTGGCCGAAGCGCGCGCTGAGCTGGTGGAGCTTCACCGGCAGCAGGTACTTGGGACGCAGCGCCTCCTTGCGGGCCGCCTCCTCCTCGCGCTTCTTCTTGTCGGCGACCTGGCGGGCCTTGAGGTCGATGCGCTCCTGGGTGCGGCTGGCGCGGTCGCCGAAGTCGCGGGCGTCGGCGCTGAGCGCGGCGAGCTGGGTGTCGAGCGCGTTGTTGGCGGCGACCTGCTTGACGGAGGCCGGGTCGGCGGCGGCGAGCGTGGTCGTGTCGTCCTTCTGCCCGCCGGCCGGGGTGGTGCCGGTCAGGCCGCCGACGGAAGCGGCGGCGATGCCGGCGACGCCCATGACGCAGGCGGAGGGGACGGCGACGGTCAGCAGCGCGGACCGCTTGGCGGGGGTACGGCGCCGGCCGCGGCTGCCGCCGGAGGAGCGGCGTACGGGGCGGCCCGCGAGGGGCGACTCGGTCCGGAGCTCGGCGGCGGGCTCCGAGCCGACGGCCGGCTCGTCGTGGCCGTGGTCGGTGTGGTCGCCGTGGTCGAGGTCGCCGTCGTGCTCGTAGGCGTAGGAGTCGTCCTCGCCGCCGTCGAAGGCCTCGGGGGCTTCCGCGTCGTGGGCCTCGGCCGGGGCGTAGCCGGTTTCGGCCTCGTCGGCGGCGTGTTCCTCGTGCCCCTCGGGGGCGTACTCGAAGGCGAACGCGGCGGTGTGCTCGGCCTGCGGGGTGTACTGCTGGGGGACGACCGGCTCGGGCTCCGGGGCCGCGTGGTTCCACGCGGTCGCGTCGAAGGCGCCGGTCTCGGTCGCGAAGGCGGGGGCGGCCCACTGGCCGGTGGCGTCGTAGGCCTCGTAGCCGTACGTGCCCTGGGCGGCGTAGGCGCCGGCGTGGGCGGTCTCGTACTGGCCGGTGTGCTGGGCGTCGGTCCAGGCGGAGGCGTCCCACTGTCCGGTGCTGTCGTACTGCGCCGCGGTGGTCCCGTAAGCGCCGGTGGCCTCGTAGCCGGTGGCGGCGGTGTTCCACTGGCCCGTGGTGTCCCACTGGCCGGTCGTGTCGTACTGCCCGGTCGTGTCGTACTGCCCCGTCGTCGCGTACGTGCCGGTGGCCGCGTACTGGCCGAGGTCCCACTGGCCGCTGTGGTCGGCCTGACCGTCGGGGTAGGCGCCGAACAGCGGGTCGATGGCGAAACTGCCGGTGGTGTGGGCGCCGTCTCCGACGTACCCGGCGTGGGGGTGCTGGTCGTTCACCAACGTCTCTCTCGCCTCGGCAGCAGGACCAGTCCGGGGCGGGCCCGTGAGGGGTGTCCCGGGGGTAAGCAGTGGCGCGACTGTACCCGGCGGTATGCGCGGCGGACAATCTTCGGCGGGGTTCGGGCCCGCAGGAAAAGGGCAATCGACCGTGTTTCGCCAGGTCGGGTGGAGAGCTTTGGCCTTGTGTTCGATGAACGTTCGAAGAACGGTGTCGCGCGCTCAGGCGACGGAGGTGGACCCGGGTCCCTCTTCCCGCGTTCCGGAGGCGACCGGACCGCCCGCGTCGAGGGCCTCCCGGACCCCGGCGGCCACCGTCGGGTGCACGGGCAGCGCGAGGTGGCCGATCCCGCTCACCCGCACGTTGTGCACGAGCAGGTCGGGGTGGTCGAGGCACGCGGTCTCCACCGGCACCATCACCTGGTCCAGATCGCTCCAGAAGCTCACGAACCGGGTCCGGCAGCCGGGCGCGGGCCCCGCGAGCTCCCGCAGGACCTCCGAACCCGGCCGCATCTGCCGCACCAGCGGATGCGCGTCCGCGAGCGGGGCCACCGTGGTGCCCGCGTGCGGGGTACCGAGCATGACCAGGGTTCGCACCCGGCTGTCACCGCCCAGGCGCTGCACGTAATAGCGGGCGATCAGCCCGCCCAGACTGTGCCCGACGACGTCGACCTCGGCGTGCCCGGTGCGGGCGCGGATCTCGTCCACCCGGCGTCCCAGCAGCTCGGCGGCGGCCCGCAGGTCGCAGGTGAGCGGGGAGTAGTTGAGCGACTCGACGCAGTCACGGCCGTTCCGGGTGAGGGAACGGCGCAGCAGCACGAAGACCGAACGGTTGTCGACGAAGCCGTGCAGCAGGATCACCGGGCGGCTGCCGCTGCCCTGCGTGATCGTCGTGGGGGTCGGCGTGTCGGCCGGGTCGGGGTCTTCGGCAGAGGTCTTGGAGGACGTCTTGGGTGAGGTCCCGGAAGGGGTCCTGGCGGAGGTCGGGGCGGGCGAGAGCCGCTCGGCGACGATCCCGGACGGGTAGAGGACGAGATGACCGGCCAGGATCGCGACTTCCAGCGCGGTGGCCTTCATCAGGGCGGTGACCTTGGTGAGCTCCATGGCCGGCCTCCCGATCGGCACGCGGGGCCGAACGGTACGCCGGTCCGCCGCGCCCCCGCGCCGCACGGACGGCGGCACGGGGGCGCGGCGACCTCGTCGCGGCTCCCTTCGCGACCGGCCCCGCTCGCGGCTGGTGGGCCCAGGAGGAGGGCCCGAAAGCGGGGACGGCGCAGAGCGAACATGTCCCACGTGTGATTTCCCCCTCGGTGGCCTCCGCGAAACGGCCGGGTGCGGGATGCTGGGGATAACGTTCGTTCACCTCCCCGGCAATGAGGCGCGGGGGTCGCATGTGGAGGCAGTGATGGGTGTGAGCGGTCCGATCCGCGTCGTGGTCGCCAAGCCGGGTCTCGACGGCCACGATCGTGGAGCCAAGGTGATCGCGCGGGCGCTCCGCGACGCCGGCATGGAGGTCATCTACACCGGGCTCCACCAGACGCCCGAGCAGATCGTCGACACCGCGATCCAGGAGGACGCCGACGCGATCGGCCTCTCGATCCTCTCCGGAGCGCACAACACGCTGTTCGTGAAGGTCCTGGAGCTGCTCAAGGACCGCGACGCGGAGGACATCAAGGTCTTCGGCGGCGGCATCATCCCCGACGCGGACATCGCCCCGCTGAAGGAGAAGGGCGTGGCGGAGATCTTCACGCCGGGTGCGACGACCACGTCCATCGTCGACTGGGTCAACGCGAACGTCCGCGTCGCCGCGTAGTCCGCTGCGCGTGCGCATACGGCCACAGGGCCCTCCCGTTCGGGAGGGCCCTTTCGCCGTCCGGGGCGGGGCTGCTCCGGTCGGGCGGCGGTCGCGGTCGGGTGGCGGACTGCAGCCGTGGTCGGGCGGGGATCGTGGTTGGGATGGCGGTCGTGGTCGGATGGCGGATCGCGGTCGGGATGGCGGTTCTGGTCGGGCGGTGGATCTTGGTCGGGATCGCGGTCGTGGTCGGGCGGTGGGTCGCGGTCGGGATCGCGGTCGTGGTCGGGCGGTGGGTCGCGGTCGTGTGGTGCTACGGAGTCGGCGGGGCCGCGGCGGGGTGCGGCGGCGGTGTGAGTTCGGCATGCATCGCCGCGCGGAGCCGGAGCGTGGAGACCAGGCGCTGGAACGCCTCCGCCCAGTAGTCGCCCGCGCCGGGGGAACTGTCCTCCGCCTCGTCGGACCGTGCGGTCAGGGACTCCAGCTGACGAGCCGCCTCCGGAGCGAGGCAGCGCTCCGCCAGGCCCATCACCCCGCTGAAGCTCCACGGGTAACTGCCCGCCTCCCGCGCGATGTCGAGGGCGTCGATCACCGCCGCGCCGAGCGGCTCCGCCCACGGAACGGTGCAGACGCCCAGCAGCTGGAACGCCTCCGAGAGCCCGTGGGCCGCGACGAACGAGGCGACCCAGCGCGCCCGTTCCTCCACGGCAAGCGTCGACAGGAGCTGGGCCCGCTCGGCCAGGGACGAGGTGCCGGGGCCGGTCGCGGGCGGGACCGCGGGGGAGCCGAGCAGCGCGCGCGACCACGCCGGGTCCCGCTGTCGTACGGCCGCCCTGCACCAGGCCGCGTGCAGTTCGCTCTGCCAGTCGTCGGCCACCGGCAGCGCCACGATCTCCTCCGGGCTCCGCCCGCCGAATCTGCCCGGCCAGGAGGACAGCGGTGCCGCCTCGACGAGCTGGCCGAGCCACCAGGAACGCTCGCCCCGGCCCGCCGGAGGCGTCGCCACCAGGCCGTCCCGCTGCATCGCCGCGTCGCACTCGTGCGGGGCCTCGACCGCGATCGTCGGCGTCGGGGCCGTCCGGTCGAGGCCGACACAGGTGGCCGCCCGGCCCGCCATCCGGCCCGCGAGAGCGGAGGCGGGCAGCGCCGACAGCAGCTCGGCGGCGGTGGCCCGGACGTTACGGCTCCGGTCGCCGAGGGCCTCCTCCAGGAACTCCTCGTCGGCATCGGAGAGTCCGGTACGCAGCGAGTCCAGGAACATCAGCCGGTCCTCCGCCCGCTCGGCGGACCAGGTCGAGGCGAGCAGCGCGAGACCGGCGGCCGGGTCGTCGGTCCGTACGGCTGCCAGCAGGGCGACCCGCTCGGCGAACAGGCCCTCGTCCCACAGGGCGCGGACCCCCTCCGGGTCCTTCGGGGACGGGAGGCCGCCGCCCGCGCCCGTGCCCCGGAGGGCGAACCTCCACTCGGGGTTGAGGCGGGCCAGCCACAGGCCGCGCGGACCGGCCAGACGGAGCGCCTGGGGCCGCAGGTCGGTGCGGGCCCTGGCCGCGTCGAGCAGCGCCGGCAGGGCGGCGGGCGATGCCCTGTAGCCGTGCCGGTTGGCGAGGGCCAGCCACTGGGGGAGCAGCTCGGCCAGGTCGGGGGCGGCCCCGCGCCGCCCGGCGGGCGAGGGCGCGGCGCGGCCCGCGAGCAGCTGGTCGAGGCGGCGCCGGGCGGCCTCGGGCAGCGGCGCGCGCGGGTCCTCGGGAGCGGGCTCCGGCAGGGGCGCGGCGATGCCGGGCCGCAGACCGGCCCTGCGCCGTACGGTGTGCAGCGCGGCGGCGTCGAGCAGCGCCCCGGGTACGTCCCGGGCCGCCAAGGGGCCCGGCAGCCGGGCGGGAGGCCGTCGATCCGTCCCCAGGAGCGCCGAGCTGACGAGCTCCTCCCAGAGCCGGGCGGCCCCGTCGGTGGTCGTGGTCGTGTCCATCGGGCTCCTCCCGTGGGGTGGTGCGGGGTGACCGGGCGTCATATGAGGGGGACCGTCTCTCCCGGGGTCTCCGGCGACCAGGCGGCGAGCGGGGTGAACCCCCGGTGCCCGCACTCCCCGAAGACGGTCACCGGCGCGCCGCCGGACAGGGCGACCAGGCGCCAGAGACCCGGCCGGGACTGGGCGGCGGGCGTCAGGGGCAGGGCCTCGCGGCCGTCGGCGTCGGCGAGCTGCCAGCCGTACTCGGCGCGCGTCGGCACGACCCCGCTCAGCGTCACCGGCCAGGACTCCAGCCAGGGGTCCCCTGACAGCGCGCGGCCGTACGCGTCGAGCGCCGCGCCGACGGGTCCGCCCGCCGGCGGGGCGACGGGGCCCTCGACCGGGACGAACCGCTCTCCCGGCTCCGCCCGCACCTGGCCCGAGCCGGTGTGCGGGGTCAGCTCGCCGTCGAGCAGCGCGCCCACCGGGAGCGCGAGCCCGGGCGCGCGGCCCGCCGCGCCGTACGAGAGGAGGAGCGCCGTGCGGCCCGTCGTCGTGCCGTGCAGCCAGATCCGCCGGGTGGTCAGCCGGGCGTCGGCCGCGTCGTACTGCGCGAGGACCAGCCAGTGGTCGCGCACCGGGACGCCGTCGGCGGGGGAAGGGAGGCCCACCCGGGTCCGTACCGTCGTCGCGAACGGGGCGGGCAGCCGGTCCGCCGCCAGCCACGCCCGGTCGAGGAGATGCGTCAGCGCGCACTCCTCCAGGAGTCGCACGGGCCAGCCCGGCCCCGAGCCCGGTATCGCCCCCAGCTCCCGGACCCGCCCGGCCAGCCCCGGTGCCTGGGCGTCGACCATGCGGGCCGCCGTCTCCTCCCACAGCCCGTACCCCACCTGCCCGGCCGCCGCGAGGCCGCCGCGCAGCAGGTCGGCGAGCCGCTGCTCCAACTCCCGCGCGCCCGAGGTGATCCGGGCCGCCCTGCGCTCGGCCCTGCGGCGCGCCGCCTCGGGGTCCGCCGTCGACCCCGGGGCCGCGTCCCCCGCCGGCCGGCCCGCGCTCGCGGCCCTGCCGCGCCGCGAGGTGAGCCACCGCGCGGCCCAGTCGGGCGCGGGGGAGTCCTCGGCGGCGATGCCGTCCGCCGCCCGGAGCAGCAGCAGGCCCAGCGCGTGCTTGCAGGGGAACTTCCGGCTGGGGCAACCGCAGGAGTACGCGGGGCCCGTGGTGTCGACGACCGTCCGGTACGGCGTGCTCCCGCTGCCCTTGCACAGGCCCCAGACCGCGCCGTCGCCACAGCCGGTCTCCGACCACGGCCCGGCCGTGCCGAGCCTGCTCCCCGCTCTGCGTGACGCGTCGTCAACAGCCAGAGCCAGCACCTGTTCCGACGTCCAGCGCACCCCCATGGCATTCATGTCCTCGACGGTAGAGGTCGCCACTGACAACGCCGCCGACCCGGTGTTCCGCGAGCCGGAACGGCCGGTAAGCGATTTGACTTTACTCTCTCTTTACGATTCTCTGCGGCGACCGACGAATCGCACCACGCCGTCCAGGGGACCCCATGAAGCGCACTGTCCGCACCGCCGTCTCGGCCCTCGCCGTCACCGGCCTCGCCCTTGGCCTCGGGGCCTGCTCCGAGGCCGCCGAGAAGGCCGCCGACCAGGTCGACAAGTCGGTGAACGAGACCTACGAGGTCACGTACGAGGTCAGTGGCAAGAACCTCGAGTCGATCGACTACCACGCCGGTGGCGGCACGGCCATGGAGCCGAAGGTCGAGTCGGAGAAGAAGCCGTCCGCGCCGTGGAAGAAGACCGTGACGCTGAAGGGCATCATGCCGCCGGCCGTCATGCCGATCTCGCTCGACCCCGCCGACCTCACCTGCAAGGTCATCTACAAGGGCAAGGTCATCAAGGAGGCCAAGGCCGAGCAGGCGATGGCCGGCGGCTGCGTCGCCGTCTCCCCGGTCGTGGGCTGACCCCGGCCCTTCCCGGGCTGACCCCGGCCCTTCCCGGGCTGACCCCGGGCTGACCCCGGGCCGACCCCGGCCCTTCCCGGGCTGACCCCGGGCCTACCGGGCTGACTCTCCCTCACCTCTCCAACCGGCCCTGACCTGCGGTGACATCCGATTGTCAGTGGCATGGTGCACGGTGGATCGCACAGCAGGTCGAACGATCTGGAGGGGGATCCATGCCCGTGCCCGAAACCATCGCGAAGCCCGGTTCCGGTGTCGAGACGGACACCGGACCGGGACGGCCGCAGGCCACCGCCGAGGCCCTGCGGCCGCACGCGGAGCACGCCTTCGCCCATGAGCTCGCGGCCCTCGCCGCCGCCGACGACCGGCCCAGGCCCGCCCGCTGGCGCCTCTCGCCGTGGGCCGTCGCCACCTACCTCCTCGGCGGCACGCTCCCCGACGGGACCGTCGTCACGCCCAAGTACGTCGGACCGCGCCGCATCGTCGAAGTCGCCGTCACCACACTCGCCACCGACCGCGCACTGCTCCTGCTCGGCGTCCCCGGCACCGCCAAGACCTGGGTCTCCGAGCACCTCGCCGCCGCCGTCAGCGGCGACTCCACCCTCCTCGTCCAGGGCACCGCAGGCACCCCCGAGGAAGCCATCCGGTACGGCTGGAACTACGCCCGGCTCCTCGCCCACGGCCCCAGCGGGGACGCCCTCGTCCCCAGCCCCGTGATGCGCGCGATGTCCCACGGCACGACCGCCCGGATCGAGGAGCTCACCCGCATCCCCGCCGACGTGCAGGACACCCTCATCACCATCCTGTCCGAGAAGACCCTGCCCGTCCCCGAGCTGGGACAGGAGGTCCAGGCCGTCCCCGGCTTCAACCTGATCGCCACCGCCAACGACCGCGACCGGGGCGTCAACGAGCTCTCCAGCGCCCTGCGCCGCCGCTTCAACACCGTCGTGCTCCCGCTGCCCGCCACCCCCGAGGCCGAGGTCGACATCGTCACCCGCCGGGTCGAGCAGCTCGGGCGCTCCCTCGAACTGCCCGCGCTGCCCGCCGGCGTGGACGAGATCCGCAGGGTCGTCACCGTCTTCCGCGAGCTCCGGGACGGGGTGACCACCGACGGCCGGACACGGGTCAAGTCCCCCTCGGGGACGCTCTCCACGGCCGAGGCCATCTCCGTCGTCACCGGCGGACTCGCCCTCGCCGCCCACTTCGGCGACGGCGTCCTGCGCCCCGCCGACATCGCCGCCGGCATCCTCGGCGCGGTCGTCCGCGACCCGGCGGCCGACCGGGTCGTCTGGCAGGAGTACCTGGAGACCGTCGTCCGGGAGAGAGACGACTGGAAGGACTTCTACCGCGCCTGCCGCGAGGTGAGCGCATGACACCCACGACCACGGAGCCGGACGCGCCCGGCGCGTGCCGTGAGACGGAACCGGACCCCCGCCGGGCCGGGGGCGTGAGCGCGGGTGCCCGGCCGTCGGGCGGCCCTCTGCTGCTCGGGGTACGGCATCACGGACCCGGATCCGCTCGTGGGGTGCGGGCCGCCCTGGACGCGGCGCGGCCCGCCGCGGTGCTCGTCGAGGGGCCCGCCGAGGCCGACGCCCTCGTCGCGCTCGCCGCCGACCCGGACATGCGGCCCCCCGTCGCGCTGCTCGCCCACGCCGTGGACGACCCCGGGCGCGCCGCGTTCTGGCCGATGGCCGCGTTCTCGCCCGAGTGGGTCGCGATCCGCTGGGCCCTGGACCACGGCGCCGCCGTCCGCTTCATCGACGTCCCCGCCGCCCACACCCTCGCCGCCGCCGACCCCACGTGGAGCGACGAGGACGACGAGGACGCGGTCAGCGGGAGCGGCCTGCGGATCGACCCCGTCGCCGAACTCGCCAGGGCCGCCGGGTACGAGGACGCCGAGCGCTGGTGGGAGGACGTCGTCGAGCTGCGCGGGGACGGCGACCCCACCGCCCCCTTCGAGGCCCTCGCCGAGGCCATGGGCGCCCTGCGCGAGACGTACGGGCACGGCGGCCACCCCCGCGACCTGGTCCGCGAGGCCTCCATGCGGCTCCGGCTGCGCGCCGCCCGCAAGGAGTTCGGGGACTCCGTCGCCGTCGTCTGCGGCGCCTGGCACGTGCCCGCGCTCACCCGCAGGACCACCGTCGCCGCCGACAAGGCCCTCCTGAAGGGCCTGCCCCGCGCGAAGACCGAGCTGACCTGGGTCCCCTGGACCCACCGCAGACTCGCCCGCCGCTCCGGCTACGGCGCCGGAATCGACGCGCCCGGCTGGTACGCCCACCTCTTCGCCGCCCCCGACCGGCCCGTCGAGCGCTGGATGACCAAGGTCGCCGGCCTCCTCAGGGCCGAGGACCACCCCGTCTCCTCCGCCCACGTCATCGAGGCCGTCCGCCTCGCCGAGACCCTCGCCGCCCTGCGCGGCCGTCCCGCCCCCGGGCTCGACGAGACGACCGACGCCGTCCGCGCCGTGCTCTGCGAGGGCTCCGACGTGCCGCTCGACCTCGTCCGCGACCGGCTCGTCGTCGGCGATGTCCTCGGCGAGGTCCCGGCCGCCGCCCCCGCCGTCCCGCTCCAGCGCGACCTGACCCGCCGCCAGCGCACCCTGCGCCTCAAGCCCGAGGCCCAGGAGCGCGAGCTCGGGCTCGACCTCCGCAAGGAGACCGACGCCGAGCGCAGCCGCCTGCTGCACCGCCTGCGCCTCCTCGGCGTCCACTGGGGCGAGCCCGCCACCGGACGCGCCGGCACCGGCACCTTCCGGGAGACCTGGCGCCTGCGCTGGGAACCCGAGCTGCACGTCCAGGTCGCCGAGGCCGGTGTCTGGGGCACCACCGTCGAGGCCGCCGCCACCGCGAAGGCCGAGTCCCGCGCCCTCGCCGCGACCGCGCTGACCGACATCACCACCCTCGCCGAGCAGTGCCTCCTCGCCGGGCTGACCGACGCGCTGCCCGTCGTCATGCGGGCGCTCGCCGACCGGGCCGCGCTCGACACCGACGTCGCCCACCTCGCCGAGGCGCTCCCGGCCCTGGCCCGCTCCCTGCGCTACGGCGACGTCCGCGGCACCGGCACGGCCGCGCTCGGCGAGGTCGCCGCCGGGCTCGCCGAGCGGATCTGCGTCGGCCTGCCGCCCGCCTGCGCCGGACTCGACACGGACGCCGCCGCACAGATGCGGGACCGGCTCGACGCCGTTCACACCTCGATCGGCCTCCTCGCCGACCGCCCCACCACCGGGGTCCGGGCCGACCCCGTCGCGCCTCATGCCGCTGGGGACCGTCCCGATCTCCCCGATCTCGTCCGTCGTTGGGCCGGGGTGTTGCGGCGGCTTGCCGAGCGGGACCGGATACACGGGGGCATCCGGGGGCGGGCCGCGCGCCTGCTGCTCGACGAGGGGCGGATCGGGGAGGAAGGCGCCGCGACGCTCATGAGCCGCGCCCTCTCGCCCGGCACCCCGCCGGCCGACGCCGCCGCCTGGATCGACGGCTTCGTCGGCGGGGCCTCCGGCGGCGGCCTGCTCCTCGTCCACGACGAGCGCCTCCTCGGCCTGGTCGACGCCTGGCTGACGTCCGTACCGGACCAGGCCTTCGGCGGCGTCCTGCCGCTGCTGCGCCGCACCTTCTCCGCGTACGAGCCGGGCGTGCGCCGCACCCTCGGCGAGCTGGTCGCCCGGGGACCGCGTTCCGGCGGGCCGGGGCCCTCCGATCCCGGCACGCCCGGCTTCGCCCCCACCACCGACCCCGCACGGGCCGACGGCGTCCTGCCGCTGCTCCACCTCATCCTCGGAACGGAGGCCCTCGCATGACCACCACGCTCACCGACGACGAGCGGCTGCGGCGCTGGCGGCTGGTCCTGGGCGGCGGCGAAGCCGACGGCACCGGCCGGGCCCTCACCGGCACCGACGCCGCCATGGACGGAGCCCTCACCGCGCTCTACGACCGCAAGGCCCGGGACGGCGGCGACCGCTCGGGCGGGCTCGGCGCCTCCGCGCCCTCCGTGGCCCGCTGGCTCGGCGACATCCGCACCTACTTCCCGAGCTCCGTCGTCCAGGTCATGCAGCGCGACGCGATCGAGCGCCTCGGGCTCGCCACCCTCCTCCTGGAGCCGGAGATGCTGGAGGCCGTCGAGCCCGACGTGCACCTCGTCGGCACCCTGCTCTCCCTCGGCCGGGCCATGCCCGAGACGACCCGGGAGACCGCGCGGGCCGTCGTCCGCAAGGTCGTCGACGACCTGGAGGAGCGCCTCTCCGCCCGTACGCGCGCCACCCTCACCGGCGCGCTCGACCGCTCCGCCCGGATCAGCCGCCCCCGCCACCGCGACATCGACTGGGACCGCACGATCCGCGTCAACCTCAGGCACTACCAGCCCGAGCACCGCACCGTCGTCCCCGAGCGGCTCGTCGGCCACGGCCGCGCCTCCCGCGCGGTCAGGAAGGAGGTGGTGCTCTGCGTCGACCAGTCGGGTTCCATGGCGGCCTCCGTGGTCCACGCCGCCGTCTTCGGCGCGGTGCTCGCCTCCCTGCGGTCGCTCGCCACCCGCCTCGTCGTCTTCGACACCTCCGTCGTCGACCTCACCGAGCAGCTCGACGATCCGGTCGACGTCCTCTTCGGCACCCGGCTGGGCGGCGGCACCGACATCAACCGCGCCCTCGCCTACTGCCAGTCCCGGATCACCCGCCCGGCCGACACCGTCGTCGTCCTCGTCAGTGATCTGTACGAGGGGGGCATCCGCGACGAGATGGTGAAGAGGGTCGCGGCGATGAAGGCGTCCGGCGTCCAGTTCGTCGCGCTCCTCGCGCTCTCCGACGAGGGCGCCCCGGCCTACGACCGGGACCACGCGGCGGCGCTCGCCGCGCTCGGCGCCCCGGCCTTCGCCTGCACCCCCGACCTGTTCCCGGAGATCATGGCGGCCGCTCTGGAGCGGCGCCCCCTTCCGATACCCGAGGCCTGAGGGCCGATACCCGAGGCCTGAGGGCTGAGCGCTGAACGCTGAGGGCCGAGGGCGGGGCGCGAGGCCCGCGGGGTGCGGAATCCGTCGCCGCCGGACCACCCACACGGGTGCCCACGAGCCGACTGAGGCTCATATCACACTCGTCCCGAAACGCCCCTCACCTCGGCGTCCGGCGCGTCGTGAGAACCCCGAAGCCCAGTCCCCGCCTGCCGCGAGGGCCTCCCGGGGTCACCCCGTCACCCCTACGGAAAGCCCCCTGACCCGCACGGTCTGTGACCCGTATCACCGCTCTGTCGGTATCCGCGATTTAGGGACCCACGGCCCTCGGGGATAACCTGCGAGACGGACATGCCGCGTCCACGGACTCCGTGCACGCCTCCCTTGTGACAGCGCAGTCACGTTGCCCTTCGCGGCACGCCCACGCAGACAACGAACCGCGATCATCAGAAAAGGGACGGACGCGCGTGGACCTGTTCGAGTACCAGGCGAGGGACCTCTTCGCCAAGCACGGTGTACCGGTGCTGGCCGGTGAAGTCATCGACACGCCTGAGGCGGCGCGCGAGGCCACCGAGCGTCTTGGCGGCAAGTCGGTCGTCAAGGCGCAGGTGAAGGTCGGTGGCCGCGGCAAGGCCGGCGGCGTGAAGCTGGCGGCGAACCCGGACGAGGCCGTCGCCCGTGCGACGGACATCCTCGGGATGGACATCAAGGGCCACACGGTCCACAAGGTGATGATCGCCGAGCTGTCCCCGGAGATCGAGGCGGAGTACTACGTCTCGTACCTCCTCGACCGCACCAACCGCACCTTCCTCGCGATGGCGTCGGTGCAGGGCGGCATGGACATCGAGGAGGTCGCGGAGAAGACCCCCGAGGCCCTCGCGAAGGTCCCGGTCAACGCCGTCGACGGCGTCGACATCGAGAAGGCCCGCGAGATCGTGGCCCTGGCGAAGTTCCCGGCCGACGTGGCCGAGGGTGTCGCCGAGGCCCTGGTCACCCTGTGGAAGACCTTCGTCGCCGAGGACGCGCTCCTCGTCGAGGTCAACCCGCTGGTGAAGACCAAGGACGGCCGCATCCTGGCCCTGGACGGCAAGGTGTCTCTCGACGAGAACGCCGACTTCCGTCAGCCTGACCACGAGGCGCTCGAGGACAAGGCCGCAGCCAACCCGCTCGAGGCTGCCGCCAAGGCCAAGAACCTCAACTACGTCAAGCTCGAGGGCGAGGTCGGCATCATCGGTAACGGTGCCGGTCTGGTCATGTCGACCCTGGACGTCGTCGCGTACGCCGGTGAGAACCACGGCGGCGTGAAGCCGGCCAACTTCCTCGACATCGGTGGCGGCGCCTCCGCCGAGGTCATGGCGAACGGCCTGGAGATCATCCTGGGCGACCCGGACGTCAAGTCCGTGTTCGTCAACGTCTTCGGTGGCATCACCGCCTGTGACGAGGTCGCCAACGGCATCGTCCAGGCCCTGGAGCTCCTCGCCTCCAAGGGCGAAGAGGTCACCAAGCCGCTGGTCGTGCGCCTCGACGGCAACAACGCGGAGCTGGGTCGCAAGATCCTGTCGGACGCGAACCACCCGCTCGTGCAGCGCGTGGACACCATGGACGGCGCGGCCGACAAGGCCGCCGAGCTCGCGGCTGCGAAGTAAGGGACGAGGTCAGAACACCATGGCTATCTTCCTGACCAAGGACAGCAAGGTCATCGTCCAGGGCATGACCGGTGCCACGGGCATGAAGCACACCAAGCTCATGCTGGGTGACGGCACCAACATCGTCGGTGGCGTGAACCCGCGCAAGGCCGGCACGACCGTTGACTTCGACGGCACCGAGGTCCCGGTCTTCGGCTCCGTCGCCGAGGCGATGAAGGAGACCGGCGCCAACGTCTCGGTCCTCTTCGTCCCGCCGGCGTTCGCGAAGGCCGCCGTGGTCGAGGCGATCGACGCCGAGATCCCGCTGGCCGTCGTGATCACCGAGGGCATCGCCGTCCACGACTCCGCCGCCTTCTGGGCGTACGCGCAGGCCAAGGGCAACAAGACCCGCATCATCGGCCCGAACTGCCCCGGTCTCATCACCCCGGGCCAGTCCAACGCCGGCATCATCCCGGGCGACATCACGAAGCCGGGCCGCATCGGCCTGGTCTCGAAGTCCGGCACGCTGACGTACCAGATGATGTACGAGCTCCGTGACATCGGCTTCTCGTCCGCCGTCGGCATCGGTGGCGACCCGGTCATCGGCACCACGCACATCGACGCCCTCGCGGCGTTCGAGGCGGACCCCGACACCGACCTGATCGTCATGATCGGCGAGATCGGCGGCGACGCCGAGGAGCGTGCGGCCGACTTCATCAAGGCCAACGTCACCAAGCCGGTCGTCGGCTACGTCGCGGGCTTCACCGCGCCCGAGGGCAAGACCATGGGCCACGCCGGCGCCATCGTCTCCGGCTCCTCCGGCACCGCCCAGGCGAAGAAGGAGGCCCTCGAGGCCGCCGGCGTCAAGGTCGGCAAGACGCCGACCGAGACCGCCAAGCTGGCGCGCGCCATCCTCGCGGGCTGAACGGGCTGAAACGCACAGCAGCCTGACGGGCAGCACACGAGTGGGCCCCGCCCCTCCCGGGAGACCGGGTGGGGGCGGGGCCCACTCGCGTTCGTGGCGCGTGGGGCGGGGCCCACGCGCGTACGGTGCGCGGGCCGGGGCCCGCGGCGTACGGTGCGGCGGCTATTCGACCGCCGGGATCAGGCGTTCCGGGCCCGGGTTGGGTCCGGAGCGGAGCTTGTCGCGGAGCTCCAGGTCCTCCGGGCCGAGCTTCTGCGGGCCGCCGCGCACGGGCACCCCGTTGACGGTCTCGCCTGGGGCGTTCACCGGGATGTAGCGGGTCGGCGCGGTCGCCACCGTGAACCCGGTGACCACGATCAGGGCCGCCGTCACCGCGAGCACCGCCCGCGTCCAGGTGCGGGCCCGGTGCTCGCTGCCCGACCGGATCGCCCGGGCCGCGGGCAGGGTCGCCGCCGGAGCCTCCGCGACCAGCGTGCTCAGCCGCCGGTGCAGGGCGTCCGGCTCGGCGAGCTCGGGGATCCGCTGCCCGAGGACCGTCCGGGCGTGCAGCAGCCGGTTCGCGGTGGCGGGGGTGCTCGCCTCCGTCTCGGCCGCCGTCTCCGGCAGGTCGAGGCCGAGCCCGTCGTAGAGCAGGACGGTCCGGCGGTACGGCGCCGGCAGTTCGAGGAGCGCGCCGAGCAGCGTCCGCCGGTTCGCCTCGGCCGGCGGGGCGTCGGGGTGCTTGTGGGCGCGGCGCAGCCGGTGCCAGGGGGAGAGGGCGTACTCGTACGCCGCAGCCCGCACCCAGCCCACCGGGTCCGCGTCCACGGCCACCTCGGGCCAGTGCTCCCAGGCGTGGTGGAAGGCCCGCTCGACGGACTCGCGGGAGAGGCCGCGGCGCCCGGTGAGCAGGTACGTCTGGTGGACGAGGCCGGGTGCGGCGTACGCGTACAGCGCGTCGAAGGCCTCTTCGGGGGTGAGGGCCGGTCCGGCGGGGGCCGGTTCCGCGGGGGCCTCGGTCGCCGCCGGTTTCAGCCGCTCCGGCGGCTTCGGGGGGCCTTTGCGGGCGGGACCCGCAGCGATGGCAGGGGCGGGGGAGGGGGCCCGCGGCGGCTTGGCAGCCCGCTTGACGGCGGCCTTGGGCCGGACGTTGGCGTAAGCGGACGGATGTGGCTGTGGCTGTGGCTGCGGCTGGGCCTGGGCCGGGCTCTGCGGCTGCGCCAAAGTCCGGGCTTGGTCCTGGCCCTGGCCCTGGCCTTGTTCCTGGCCTTGTTCCTGGTCCCGGTCCTGGTCCTGGTCCGGGCGGGGCTGGGTGTGGGCCGACCCGGCCCGGGTCTCCGGCCTTTCCGGAGCGGCCGGGCGCGGGTCCTCCGGCTCGGGGGCGCCGAGCAGCCTCGCGTACGCCTCGCGCTTGCGGCCGCGGGGAGCCGAGCGACCGGTCTCCCACGACCTGACCGTCGCCCTCGTGACGCCCATGGCCTCGGCGACCTGCTCCTCGCTCAGGGCGAGGGCCTCTCGCAACCTGCGCCGCTCCTTCGGAGTCGGCAGGGTGACGGAGGGTGCGGAATCCGCAGTGCTCCGGCTCATCGGCGTCGACCTCCCGCAGAGCTGCTGTGGGCGGAAAAGTACATAAACGTATATTGAGCGACACAACGGAGGTTTGCCTGTTACGCGGCAAAAGCGCGTGTCGTTGGCAGCATGACCCCGTGACCCATGTGACCGAGCACCCCCTGGTCCAGGGCGGCCGTTCCGCCGCGCTCGCCACCGCCTGCGTCCGGGGCGGGGTCGCCGCCGGACTCGGGCTCGGCGCCCTC
This sequence comes from Streptomyces sp. E-08, assembly GCF_049913095.1. Taxonomy (NCBI): domain Bacteria; kingdom Bacillati; phylum Actinomycetota; class Actinomycetes; order Kitasatosporales; family Streptomycetaceae; genus Streptomyces; species Streptomyces sp. E-08. The sequence goes on from NZ_CP183971.1 coordinate 5,190,674, forward strand.
GCGGTCCTGGTGATCGCGGCCTGGATCAGCTCCCCGTACCCCGACGGCGGCCCCGTCGGCGCCCTGCACGTCGCCGCCGGGATCTGGCTGCTCGCGCACGGCGCGGACCTGGTCCGTACGGACACGCTGTCCGGCCTGCACGCTCCCGTCGGGATCGTCCCGCTGCTCCTCGTCGCCCTGCCCGTCTGGCTCGTCCACCGGGCCGCCCGCGACACCCTCGACCCGGGGGGCGACACGAGCCGGCCGCGCCCCTCCCCGGGCGTCGCCGTCGCCGCCGTGGCCGGGGGATACCTGCTGGTCGCGGCCGGTGTCGTGGTCTACAGCGAGAGCGGCCCGCTCCCCGCCGACCTGGTCACGGCGGGAATCTGGCTGCCCGCCGTCGTCGTCTGCGCGGCCGCCGCCGGCGTCTGGACGGCGCTCGGCCGCCCGCTGCCCGGCCGGCGGCAGGCGGCCGTGGCCCTGCGCGCCGCGGGGCTCGGGACCCTGACGCTGCTCGGCGGCGGCGCGGTGGCCGCGGCGGTCTCGCTGGCCTGGCACGCGGGCCGGGCGCAGGCCTCGTTCGACGGTCTCGCGGGGGAGTGGTCCGGTCGGGTGACGGTCCTGCTGCTCGTCCTGGCGCTGTTGCCGAACATGGCCGTCTGGGGAGCCGCGTACGGCCTCGGGCCCGGCTTCACCCTCGGTACGGGCGCGCTCGCGACCCCGCTGGGCCTCGTCGGCGACCCGACCGTGCCGCCCTTCCCGCTCCTGGCCGCGCTGCCCGCCGAGGGGCGCGGCACCTGGGTCCACTGGGCGACCGCCGCGGTCCCTCTGGCCGCCGCCCTGGGCATGGGCCTGCGCGTGGGCCGTGCGGCGCGGCCCTGGACGGCCCGGGACGCGGCCCTGACGGCCCTCGGTGCGGCCTGGGGGTGCGGGGCGGCCGTCGCGGTCCTGGCGGGCGCGGCGGGCGGCCCGCTCGGCACGGGCCGGCTCTCGGGCTTCGGCCCGGTGTGGTGGCAGGCGGGCGCCGCCGCGGTGCTGTGGGGCGCGTGCGTGGCGCTCCCGGTGGCTCTGGGGGTACGGGCCTGGGGCCGCCGGATCCCGCGCTCCCAGCGGCCGCGGCGCGTGCCGGCGCCGGGGCCGGGCCGTGTGGCGGCGGCGGTGGCGGCTGCGGTCGGGGCCGTCGGCGCGGTGTTCGGCAGGCCCGCCGCGGCCTCGTCCGGCTCGGCGGAGGGCCGCCCGGAGGTCGTCACTCCCCAGGCCCCGACACTCCTGGAGCCCGGCGGCGGCGGGGACTCGGACTCCGGCAAGGGCCAGGTCCCGGGCGCCGAACGGTTCTCCGACAGCGGCCCGGTCACCGCCCCCGGCACGGGACCGGACACAGGACATGCTCCGGGCACGGGACCGGACACAGAACACGCTCCCGGCACGGGACCGGACAGAGGACGCGCCCCCGGCACCGGAAACGGCCTCGGCACCGGCCCCGCCACCGGCAAGGACCGGGCCACCACCACAGGCCCCGGGGGCCGGACCGCAGCCGAAACCCCCGCCGGCCCCCCGTACACCGGCCCCGACGTCTCCACCGGACCCGGCGGCGGTCCCCACCTCGCCGGCCCGCTCGCCGACCCCTTCGACGACCCCGGCTACGAGCCGTATGACTACCTCCCGGCGGCCTGGGAGCCCTCCGCTCCGCCGCCCCCCTCCGACTGACGCCGGGCGGCTACTCCCGTACCCCGAAGCCCGCGCGCAGCGGCTTCGGCAGGAGGTCGTTGCAGGCCAGCTCGCCCGCGTGGGTCAGGGCGTCGTCGCGGCACTCGTAGAAGTCGCGGTAGACGATCTGCATGGTGAAGCCCACCGCGACGATCATCAGCGCCAGGCTCGCCGCGACGAGACCGCTGATCGCCGCCGTCCGCATCGAGCGGAGCGGGGCGATCGCGGCGGACGCCCCCTGCCCCGACGGCCGGTCGGCCGCAGGGGCCGCCGGCTGACCCTGCGGCGGAGCCGTCCGCGCGGACGGGGACGCGGACGCGGACTGTGATGTCGGCGACAGTTCCCCGGCCGGCTTCGGCTTGGCGCGCAGCGAGCTGATCCCCCAGTAGAGACCGAGGGCGCCGAGCAGCAGCGCCAGCTCGGGGATCTCGAAGATCGCGAAGAAGAAGCCCCACATGCCCGCGAGGATCGCGTACCGCGCGCGTCGCTGCGCGGGGTCCGTCGGGTCCCAGCGGAGCCCCGGGCCGCGCCCGGGACCGCCCTGTCCAGGGCCGCCCTCCGGCCCGCCCTGGCCGCCGCCCCGGCGCTCCGGTCCCCGGCCGAAGCCGTCCTGGGACGGGCCCGGCTGGCGCGGGCTCCAGCGGCCGTCGGACGGCCCCGACGGGTCCGGGGTGCCGGACGGGTCGTCGTCCGAGCCCTCCGGTCGCCGCGGCTGCCACGGCTGATCCGGCCGGCCCTCGGGCGGCGGAGCGAACGGGTTGTTGTCGTCCGTGGACTGGCGTTCCGGCATCTGCTGAACGTCTTCCCTCTGTCGTCTCGACCACGGCCGCACCCGTGGTCTCCGCTGCTGTCTCGTGCTGTCTCGTGCTGTCACGTCTGCTGCTCGTCCGCCGAGCCGTCCCGCCGCCCGGACCCGGCCCCGGTCCCTGCCCGGTCCGGTGCGCATCCGGCGTCGGACCCTGACGCTACCGCCCTGGTCGGCCCCCGTCCCGTGGGGGCCGTCCCGTGTGCCGGTATCGTTGCTGACGTTCGAGCCATTCGTAGGGTTACCCGTATCGAGGGGCACGATTCGTTCGTACGACCGCACGAACTCCACGGAAAGAGTGACCACAGTGGCTGCCGCCCGCCTCGTCGTCCTGGTCTCCGGCTCCGGTACCAATCTGCAGGCCCTCCTCGACGCCATCGCCGCCGACCCCGAGGGGTACGGCGCGGAGATCGTCGCCGTCGGCGCCGACCGCGACTCCATCGTCGGTCTGGAGCGCGCCGAGCGCGCCGGACTGCCCACCTTCGTGTGCCGGGTGAAGGACCACGCGACCCGCGAGGAGTGGGACCGCGCGCTGACCGAGGCCACCGCCGCGTACGAACCGGACCTCGTCGTCTCGGCCGGATTCATGAAGATCGTCGGCAAGGAGTTCCTCGCCCGCTTCGGCGGCCGGGTCGTCAACACCCACCCGGCCTTGCTCCCCAGTTTTCCCGGTGCCCACGGGGTGCGTGACGCCCTCGCCTACGGGGCGAAGGTCACCGGGTGCACCGTCCACTTCGTCGACGACGGTGTCGACACCGGCCCGATCATCGCCCAGGGCGTGGTCGAGGTGCGGGACGAGGACGATGAAGCCGCTCTGCACGAGCGCATCAAGGAAGTCGAGCGCTCGCTGCTCGTCGACGTCGTGGGGCGTCTCGCCCGGCACGGCTACCGCATTGAGGGACGAAAGGTTCATGTCGGTGAACACGGACACCGTTAAGCCCATCCGCCGCGCGCTGGTCAGCGTCTACGACAAGACGGGGCTCGAGGAGCTGGCCCGCGGTCTGCACGAGGCCGGTGTCGAGCTCGTCTCCACCGGCTCCACCGCCGGGAAGATCGCCGCCGCCGGGGTCCCCGTCACCAAGGTCGAGGAGCTGACCGGCTTCCCCGAGTGCCTCGACGGTCGGGTCAAGACGCTCCACCCGCGCGTGCACGCCGGCATCCTCGCCGACCTGCGCCTGGAGTCGCACCGCGAGCAGCTCGCCGAGCTCGGTGTGGAGCCCTTCGACCTCGTCGTCGTGAACCTCTACCCGTTCCGCGAGACGGTCGCCTCCGGCGCCACTCCGGACGAGTGCGTCGAGCAGATCGACATCGGCGGCCCGTCGATGGTCCGCGCCGCGGCCAAGAACCACCCGTCGGTCGCGATCGTCACCAGCCCCGAGCGGTACGCCGACGTGCTCGCCGCCGTCCAGGCCGGCGGCTTCGACCTGACCGCCCGCAAGCGGCTCGCGGCCGAGGCCTTCCAGCACACCGCCGCGTACGACGTGGCCGTGGCCTCCTGGTTCGCCGACGACTACGCGGCCGCCGACGACAGCGGCTTCCCCGACTTCCTGGGTGCCACGTACGAGCGCAAGAACGTCCTGCGCTACGGCGAGAACCCGCACCAGGGCGCCGCGCTCTACGTCGACGGCACGGGCGGCCTCGCCGAGGCCGAGCAGCTGCACGGCAAGGAGATGTCGTACAACAACTTCACGGACACCGACGCCGCGCGCCGGGCCGCGTACGACCACACCGAGCCCTGCGTCGCGATCATCAAGCACGCCAACCCGTGCGGCATCGCGATCGGCGCCGACGTCGCCGAGGCCCACCGCAAGGCGCACGCCTGCGACCCGCTGTCCGCGTTCGGCGGCGTCATCGCCGTCAACCGCCCGGTCTCCGTCGCGATGGCCGAGCAGGTCGCGGAGATCTTCACCGAGGTCATCGTGGCCCCCGGCTACGAGGACGGCGCGGTCGAGATCCTCGCCAAGAAGAAGAACATCCGCGTCCTGAAGGCCGAGGGCGCCCCGGCCAACCCGGTCGAGGTCAAGCCGATCGACGGCGGCGCCCTCCTCCAGGTCACCGACCGCCTCCAGGCCGAGGGCGACGACCCGGCCGCCTGGACCCTCGCCACCGGCGAGGCGCTCTCCGCCGAGGAGCTCGCCGAGCTCGCCTTCGCCTGGAAGGCCTGCCGCGCGGTGAAGTCCAACGCGATCCTGCTCGCCAAGGACGGCGCCTCGGTCGGCGTCGGCATGGGCCAGGTCAACCGCGTCGACTCCGCGAAGCTGGCCGTCGAGCGGGCGGGCGAGGAGCGGGCGCGCGGCTCCTACGCCGCCTCTGACGCCTTCTTCCCCTTCCCCGACGGCCTGGAGATCCTCACGGCGGCCGGCGTGAAGGCGGTCGTGCAGCCGGGCGGCTCGATGCGCGACGAGCTCGTCGTCGAGGCGGCGAAGAAGGCCGGCGTGACGATGTACTTCACGGGCACGCGCCACTTCTTCCACTGACACGCAGGCGTCTCCCCTGACGCACGCGACATGAGCGGGGCGGCCCGCCGGTACCCACGGGGTACCGGCGGGCCGCCCCGCTCGACCGTGGATCGGTGATCGGCGGATCCGCCGATCGGGTGGACTCTGGTCTAATGGGTTGCTCTTTTGTCGGCCGCCGGTAGTGGGGGACGTGGTGTTGGACGTACTGAACAGGCCCGCTGCGGAGTCCACCGACGCGGAGCCGTCCGACGGTCTCTCCCCGGCCCCGATACGCCCGTACCTGATCCTCGCGGGCGTCCTGTGCGCCCTGTACTTCCTGTACTCCTGGGTCCAGTACGCGCAGTTCCGCACGCCCTCCTGGGACCTCGGGATCTTCGGGCAGTCGGTCCGGGCGTACGCCGAGTTCCGGGCCCCCGTCGTCGACATCAAGGGCCCCGGCTTCCCCATACTCGGCGACCACTTCAGCCCCGTCACCGCGCTGCTCGCGCCGCTCTACTGGATCTGGCCCTCGCCGGTCTCCCTGCTCTTCGGGCAGGCCGCGCTCTTCGCCGCCTCCGCCGTCGTCGTCGGCCGCACCACCCAACAGATCCTGGGCAGCCGGGCCGCCGGCATCGGACTGACCGTCGCGTACGGGCTGTCCTGGGGGCTCCAGGAGGCCGTCAAGTCCGACTTCCACGAGATCGCCTTCGCCGTCCCGCTGCTCGCCCTGACCTGCCGGGCCCTGCTCCTCGGGCGCTGGACCGCGGCCGCCGCCTGGTCCGCCCCGCTCGTCCTCGTCAAGGAGGACATGGGCCTCACCGTCGCCATGGTCGGCGCGGTCCTCTTCCTGAAGGGGCAGAAGAAGCTGGGCGCGGCCCTGGCGGGCTTCGGCACGGCCGCCTTCGCGCTGACGGTCCTCGTCCTGATCCCGGCGGCGAGCGCGCTCGGCCAGTACGACTACTGGTCCAAGATCGAGAAGACGGGTCAGGGCGCCGACACCTCCTTCGGCCAGGTCGTCGCCGACGCCCTCGGCTCCGGCGAGCGGTGGGAGATGGTGTTCTACCTGCTCGCGATCACCGGCTTCCTCGCCCTGCGCTCCCCGCTGGTCCTGCTCGTCCTGCCGACCCTGGGCTGGCGCTTCCTCTCCCAGGACCCCAACCACTGGGGCATGCACTGGCACTACAGCGCGATCCTGATGCCGGTGGTCTTCCTGGCCCTCGTGGACGGCGTCCGCTCGGTCCGCACCTCGCCGCGCGCCTGGCTCGCCTCGTACGGGAAGGTCGCCGTCCCGGTCGCCACGGCCGTCGCGCTCGTCCTCGCGGCGAACCTGCCGCTGCGGGAGCTGACGAAGGCGGAGACGTACCGGACGGACACCCGGACCCAGGAGGCGCAGGCGGCGGTCGACGCGGTGCCGGAGGGGGTGAGCGTCGAGGCGGACGTCTCGCTCCTGGCCCACCTCACGGCGGACCACCGGGTCTACTGGGTCGGCACGTCTAAGGGGGCCACCCCGGACTATCTCGCCTTCGACCTGCGCGGATGGGGGCAGCAGGTGTCGGATCCGGCGCAGCTGGCTTCGCAACTGCATCCGGAGGCGCGGTACGAGATCACGTACCGCTCGGACGGCTTCGCGGTCCTGAAGCGGCAGTGAACCGCGGCGGTGAACGGCGGCGGTGAACGGCGGCGGTGAACGGCGGCGGTGAACGGCGGCGGTGAACGGCGGCGGTGAACGGCGGCGGTGAACCGCGGCGGTGAACACGAGTGAGGGGCGGGATCCCGTACGGATCCCGCCCCTCACTCACGTCATGCGGTTCAGTACTGCTGCTTGTTCCGGTTGAACCAGGCCGAGGCGTCCGACTTCGCGTAGAAGACGATGATCAGGATGCCGAGGGCGAGGCTGACCAGGGCGAAGACGTTGCCACCGAGCAGGTTGACGAGGCTGCCCAGGGTCGAGAGCGAGCCGTAGACGATCGCCGAGATGCGGATGCCGTTGCCACCGGTGGCGGACTTCACGGCCATCATGATCGCCCACACGCCGAAGGCGACGAAGATGATGCCGAAGACCACGAACACGCCCGTGACCGCGGCCGCGGCGCCGTCCGTGTTCTCGAACTCGGACGAGTTCGAGAGCTGGTCGGCGAACCAGCCGCCGGCGAGGGCCATGATGATGCCGATCAGGACCTGGAGGACGCCGAGGATCCAGAGGATCACGCGCGCGGCCTTCACACCCCCGGGCATCACCATCGCCGCGCCGGGGTAGCCGCCGCCGTACGGGGAGACCGGCGGGGCCGCCGGGTAGCCGTAGCCCTGCTGCGGCACGCCCTGCGGGGCCTGCTGCGGGTACCCGTAGCCGGGCTGCTGCCCGGGCTGCTGGCCCTGTCCCTGCGGCTGGCCGTAGGGGTTGTTCGGGTCGCCGAAGCTCATCGCGGGATTCCTCCGTGAATTTCTCTGTGCGGGGACGACGCGGCCCGCGCGGAGGACGTTCACGGCATTTGAGCGGATTCCCCCCGGCACTTTCCGCGGTACTACGCGGATCATCGTCGTCGCAATGGCGAGTTCTTGTCCAGTCGATAGGTCATGGAGTTGTGCAGATGCAACCTGTCGTTCCACTTCGCCGGCCGCTCCACGGGAGCGAATTGGAACAAGGCGGGGTTCATCCGGGAGGATGTCTCCATGAGCGCCCAGATTCTCGATGGCAAGGCCACCGCAGCCGCGATCAAGTCCGATCTGACCGTCCGTGTGGCGGCCCTCAAGGAGAAGGGCATCACGCCCGGCCTCGGCACGGTCCTGGTCGGTGACGACGCGGCCAGCCAGAAGTACGTCGCCGGAAAGCACCGCGACTGCGCGGAGGTCGGCCTCGCCTCCATCCAGCGCACCCTGCCGGGCACCGCCACCCAGGAGGAGATCGAAGCGGTCGTCCGGGAGCTCAACGAGGACCCGGAGTGCACCGGTTACATCGTCCAGCTGCCGCTGCCCAAGGGCATCGACGAGAACCGCATCCTGGAGCTGATGGACCCGTCCAAGGACGCGGACGGTCTGCACCCGACCAACCTCGGCCGGCTCGTCCTCAACGAGCCCGCCCCGCTGCCCTGCACGCCGAACGGCGTCATCACCCTGCTCCGCCGCCACGGCGTGGAGATCAACGGCGCCGAGGTCGTGGTCGTCGGCCGCGGTGTCACCATCGGGCGCCCGATGCCGCTGCTGCTGACCCGCCGCTCCGAGAACGCCACCGTGACCCAGTGCCACACCGGCACCCGGGACCTCGCGGCCCACCTGCGCAACGCCGACATCATCGTCGCGGCGGCCGGCGTGCCGCACCTCATCCGGCCCGAGGACGTGAAGCCGGGCGCGGCCGTCCTCGACGTCGGCGTCTCGCGCAACGGCGAGGGCAAGATCGTCGGCGACGTCCACCCCGGTGTCGCCGAGGTGGCCGGCTGGATCTCCCCGAACCCCGGCGGCGTGGGCCCGATGACCCGTGCCCAGCTCCTCGTCAACGTCGTCGAGGCCGCCGAGCGCGCGGCCGCGGCGCTCTGACGTGACCTCCGGGACCCCGGAGGCGCCCGGGACCCCGGACGGGGCGGCGCCCGCGGACGACAAGGGTGCCGCGGAGGCCGGGACGAAGGGCGGGCCGCGGCGGCGGCCGCCCACCGTCACCACCGACACCGTGCGCCCCGAGGGCGGCGGCCGGGCGGCCCCCGGTGACGCCCCGGCACCCGCGCGTCAGTGGCCGCTGCTCACCGTCCTCGTGCTCGCCGGGCTCGGCCTGGTCGTGGTGGGGACGGATCCGTTCCCCCAGGCCTTCCGGGTGGGGGCGATCCTGGTGGGGGCGGCGCTCCTCACGGGTGCGGCGATGCGCCGGGTGCTGCCGTCCGTCGGCATGCTGGCCGTCCGCTCCCGCTTCACGGACGTGATCACGTACGGGGTGATGGGTGGCCTGATCGTGCTGCTCGCGCTCATGGTCCAGCCGCATCCCTGGCTGCGGATCCCGTTCCTGGAGGACGTACTCCACCTCACGGTGACGTAGCCGGCGATCCGTGGGGCGCGGCGCCCACCCTCTCCCCCGTGGGAGGGCGGGCGCCGTCCCGATCAAGGGTCATGTACGTGCCAACGCTGGTTCAAGGTCCGTCGGTGCGCTGTGGCACGGAAGTGACCATTCCGCTACGTCGCCTCCGCATCCGGGACGCGCGGCCTCCCAGGAACTGCCATCCTTCGGTGAGGCGGAATCGGCAGGGGAGAAGGGGGTGCGCATGCCTGGCTGGAAGTTGCTGCCGGACGAACTCGACGCGGACATTCGCGCGTTCACGGAAGAGCTGCGGCGCCTGCTCGACCACAGCGGCCTCGACGTCGCGGCCGTCTCCGAGCGGACCGGGCGCGAACGGGCGGTGTGGGACGCGTATCTGGACGCGCGCCGACCCGTGCCCAGCACCGCCGTCGTGGACTTCGCCGAACTGACCGGCGCCGACACCGGGGACCTGGCGACCCGGTGGGACCGCGCCGGGCGCGCCTGGGTCGCGGCCCGTACGGCCCCTGGGAGCGACGAGGGGCCCGAGGCCCGTGACGTACGCGGGGCTCGTGACGTACCCGAGTCGCGTGCGGTACGTGAGGCTCCCGAGGTCGCTCGTGAGGTTCCGGAGGCCGGCCAGGAGGTTCCGGAAGTCGGCCAGGAGGCCCGGCAGGAGGCCGGTCAGGAAGCCCGGCAGGTCTCCCGTCCTCCTGGCGACGACCGCACCCTGCAGATCCGGCGGATCGACCCGGACCGCGCCCCCCGCCCTGCCGACCCCGTGCAGCCTCCCGCACAGGCCAGCCCGGCCAGCCCGGACCGTCCGGCCAGCCCGGTCAGCCCGGTCAGCCCGACTCGTCCGACCCGCTCCCGGGCCGTGCTCCTCTCCGTGGCCGGGATCCTCGCCGCCCTGCTCGTCGCCGCCGCCCTCCTCCTCGTCGACCTCGGCGGCACGGGCGGCGCCGACGCCCCCGCGGCCGCCCCGCCCGCCACCACGACCCCGCCCCCGACCAAGCGCGCCCACCTCCCCCAGGGGGTGACATGCGCGGGCGCCGACTGCGCAGGACAGGACGCGGAGGCCACGGGGTGCGGCGGCGACCTCGCCACCACCGTCGCGAGCACCCGCGTCGGCTCCGCCCTGGTCGAGCTCCGGTACAGCGACACCTGCGCGGCCGCCTGGGCCCGGATCACCGGGGCCGCCCCCGGGGACACGGTCACCGTGGAGGTCGCGGGCGCCGACCGGGGCGCCACAGTCACCGTGGGGGACGGCTCCGCCCCGGCCGGCACGGACGCGTACACGCCGATGCTCGCCGCCGCGTCGGGCGCCGACGCGCGGGCCTGCGGCACGCTCGCGGACGGCCGCGAGGGCTGCACCGCCCGGCCGTAGCCGACGGCGGAGCACACCCCCGGGGGGCCTCCCGGACGGGTGGCAGTGAGCCGGACCACAAGGGGGTGGGGATTGGCGGGGGTCCGGGTCGGATAGCCTGACCGCTGGATATCTCTTCATGTCGAGACACCGATCGATCAAGAGAGCTATCCCGCACCAGGGGCAGGGACCCCCACCGCCAGCTGTCTTACGGAGATCGCCATGACCCGCACTCCCGTGAATGTCACCGTGACCGGCGCGGCCGGCCAGATCGGCTACGCGCTGCTCTTCCGCATCGCCTCCGGCCACCTGCTCGGCGCGGACGTGCCGGTCAAGCTTCGCCTCCTCGAGATCCCCCAGGGCGTGAAGGCCGCCGAGGGCACCGCCATGGAGCTCGACGACTGCGCGTTCCCGCTGCTCAAGGGCATCGACATCTTCGACGACCCGAACAAGGGCTTCGAGGGTGCCAACATCGGCCTGCTCGTCGGCGCCCGTCCGCGTGGCCCGGGCATGGAGCGCGGCGACCTGCTCGCCGCCAACGGCGGCATCTTCAAGCCGCAGGGCGAGGCCATCGCCGCGCACGCCGCGGACGACATCAAGGTCCTGGTCGTCGGCAACCCGGCCAACACCAACGCCCTGATCGCCCAGTCCGCCGCCAAGGGCGTCCCGGCCGAGCGCTTCACCGCGATGACCCGCCTGGACCACAACCGCGCGCTGACGCAGCTGGCCCAGAAGACCAAGTCCTCGGTCACGGACATCAAGCGCCTCACCATCTGGGGCAACCACTCCGCGACCCAGTACCCGGACATCTTCCACGCGGAGATCGCCGGCAAGAACGCCGCCGAGGTCGTCAACGACGAGGCGTGGCTGGCCGAGACCTTCATCCCGACCGTCGCCAAGCGCGGCGCCGCGATCATCGACGCCCGTGGCGCGTCCTCCGCGGCCTCCGCCGCCAACGCCGCCATCGACCACGTCTACACCTGGGTCAACGGCACCGCCGAGGGCGACTGGACCTCCATGGGCATCCCGTCCGACGGCTCCTACGGCGTCCCGGAGGGCCTGATCTCCTCCTTCCCGGTCACCTGCAAGGACGGCAAGTACGAGATCGTCCAGGGCCTGGACATCAACGAGTTCTCCCGCGCCCGCATCGACGCGTCGGTCAAGGAGCTCTCCGAGGAGCGCGACGCGGTTCGCGAGCTCGGCCTCATCTGAAGCTGATCCCAGCTCCACAGACCCGGCGCCCCCGGACCGTACGACCGACCGTACGGCCCGGGGGCGCCGTTTTCTCCACGCCCTGGCGGGGACTCACAAGGCGGAGGTGGCCAGGAGTTCCGCGGCCGTCGCCGACACCCCGGCCAGCGCCCTCCGCAGGAGCCCGTCCCCGAAGGTGATCCTCGTGGCCCCCAGGCCCCCGAGTTCCGGGAACGACGGGCCGCCCGGCAGGGCCAGCGCGTTGAGCGGGAGGTCGCCGAGGGCGGCGCGGAGGGCCGGCAGGTCGGCGGGCGGGGCCATGATCGGGTAGACGCAGTCCGCGCCCACCGCCGCGTACCGCCGTGCCCGGGCGATCGCCGCCTCCAGGGGTCCGGGCGCCCGGCGCACGTACACGTCCACGCGCGCGTTGAGGAAGAGATCGGGGCCGGCCGCGGCCCGTACCTCCGCCAGCCACTCCGCGTGCGCCTCCGGGTCCTTGAGGGCCCGGCCGGGGCCGCTGTCCTCCAGGTTGACGCCGACCGCCCCGGACTCCCGTACGCGCTCGACCAGTTCGGCCGCCGGAAGGCCGTACCCGTCCTCCAGGTCCGCCGTGACCGGTACGGAGACGGACCGGACGATCCTCGCCACGGCGGCGAACATCTCCGCCGGCGGGGTCGCCCCGTCCTCGTACCCGAGCGACGCGGCGATCCCGGCGCTCGGTGTGGCGAGCGCCGGATACCCGGCCTCCTCGAACGCGCGGGCGCTCGCCGCGTCCCACGGGCCGGGCAGCACCAGCGGGCCGTCCGCGGGCCGCCCCCGGTGGAGGGCCCGCAGCTCCGCGGCGCTCACGCGGGGCGCGGGGTGTAGTGGCCGGGCGTCATCCGGGTGGTGACGCCGATCCGGTTCCACGCGTTGATCGTGACGATCGCGGCGATGACCCGGGCGAGCTCGGTCTCGTCGAAGTGCGCGGCGGCCTTCGCGTACACCTCGTCGGGCACGAATCCGTCGGTGAGGACGGTGACCGCCTCGGTGAGCGCGAGCGCCGCGAGCTCCCGCTCGGTGTAGAAGTGCCGGGACTCCTCCCACGCGGGGAGCTGCACGATCCGCTCGATGCTCTCGCCCTCCGCCAGCGCGTCCTTGCTGTGCATGTCGACGCAGAACGCGCAGCGGTTGATCTGCGAGGCCCGCAGCTTGATCAGGTGGTACAGGGTCGGGTCGATGTCCTTCGCGGCCGCCGTCTCCAGCCTGATCATCGCCCGGTAGAACTCGGGGACGCGCTCGGCGAAGGGGAGGCGGGGGGCGTGCTCGTGCGCGTACGCGGTCTGCTCGGTCGATTCCGTCGTCGTCATGTCCGTGGTCGTCATGCGTCCACCGTACGAAGCGGATGGCGCAGCTGTATGGTCCATTTCCATGGCGAGCGACTGGGCCACTTTCGGGGCCGACCTCCATCTGGAACTCCGCGGCACCCGGCTCCGCGCCGGCCTCATGGACGCGCTGCGGGAGGCGGTCCGCAGCGGGCGCCTGGAGGCCGGCACCCGCCTGCCGTCCTCCCGCTCGCTCGCCGCCGACCTCGGCATGGCCCGCAACACCGTCGCCGACGCCTACGCCGAACTGGTCGCCGAGGGCTGGCTCACCGCCCGGCAGGGCTCCGGGACGCGCGTCGCCCGCCGGACCGCGCCCCGCACCCCGGTGCCCTCCGCCCCGTCCTCCGCCCCGCCGTCCCCTCCGTCGGCCGGCACGGGCCGGCGCCGGCCTGCCGCGCCCGTGCACAACCTCAACTCGGGCACCCCCGACCTCGCCTCCTTCCCGCGCGCCGACTGGCTCAAGGCGTACCGCCGGGCGCTCACCGACGCCCCCAACGAGGCCTTCGGGTACGGCGATCCGCACGGCCGGACCGAACTGCGCACCGCGCTGGCCGAGTACCTCGCCCGCGCCCGGGGCGTGCACGCCCGGCCCGAGCGGATCGTGATCTGCGCGGGCTTCGTGCACGGCCTGATGCTCATCGGCCAGGTGCTGCGGGCCCGGGGCGTGCGGGACGTGGCCGTCGAGTCGTACGGGCTCGATCTCCACGACGGCCTCCTGCGCCGGGCCGGACTCGGCACGCCCGCCCTGGGCTTCGACGAACGCGGCACGAGGACCGAGGAGCTGGCCGGCCTCGAAGGGTGCGGGGCCGTCCTGATGACCGCCGCCCACCAGTACCCGCTGGGCGGCGCCCTGCCCCCGGACCGGCGGGCGGCGGTCGTCGACTGGGCGCGCGCCTCCGGCGGCTTCGTCCTGGAGGACGACTACGACGGGGAGTTCCGCTACGACCGGCAGCCCGTGGGGGCGCTCCAGGGCCTCGACCCCGAGCGCGTCGTCTACCTGGGCACCGCGAGCAAGTCCCTCGCCCCCGGGCTGCGCCTCGCCTGGATGGTCCTGCCGCGGGACCTGGCCGTGGAGGTGGCGGAGGCGAAGGGGGCGGTGGACTGGTCGTCGAGCGCGCCGGACCAGCTGGCGTTCGCCGAGTTCCTGCGCTCGGGGGCGTACGACCGGCACGTACGGGCGATGCGGCTGCGCTACCGGCGCCGCCGCGACCAGCTGGTGGCGGCCGTCGCCGCACACTCGCCGGAGACCCGGGTCAGCGGCATCGCGGCCGGCCTACACGCCGTCCTGGCCCTCCCGCCCGGCACCGAGCAGGCCACGCTGCGCGCCGCCGCCTGGCGCGGCCTCGCCGTCCAGGGCGTCAACCAGTTCCGCCGCCCCACGGTGCCGCCCACCCTCGACGGCCTCGTCGTCGGCTACGCCACACCCCCGGACAGCGGCTGGCAGGGCGCGCTCGGCGCCTTGTGCGGGGTGCTCCCGTAGGGGCTGTCCGTGTCGGCCGGGCCGCCCGCATCCTCACGCCGACGTCTCCGGCGCCGGGTTCCGGCTGGGCTCCGGGGCCGGGGCCTCGCCGAAGCGGGCCAGGGTCAGGGAGCCTGCCACCGCCACGGCGAAACCGGTGATCGCCAGCCAGCCGAGCCCCTCCCGGGTGCTGTCCCCCAGCCAGGTCACGCCGACGATCGCGGGTCCGACCGTCTCGCCGAGCACCGCGCCCGCCGTCGCCGTGGTCACCGAACCGCGCTGGAGCGCCGAGGTCAGCAGCAGGAACGCGGCCCCGCCGCCGACGATCAGCGCGTACCAGACGGGGTCGGCGAAGTCGATGCCGTCGATCAGCCGGACCGCCACCTCCACCACCCCGAAGCCGATGCCCGCCCCGAGGCCGAGGATCAGCGCCCGGGGCTTCTCCGGCAGCCGGCCCGCCGCCAAGCCGACCAGCAGGACCCCGAAGGAGATCCCCAGGAGCACCCAGTCCAGCGCCTCGGAGGGCTCCCGGTGGCCCTCCTTGCCGGAGGCGAGCGCCAGCATCGCGAGCCCCAGGCAGACGACGGCCACGGCCGCCCACTCCACCCGGCTCAGCCGCACCCGCAGCACCCGGGAGGCGATGACCGCCGTGACCGCCAGGCTCGCGGCCAGGGCCGCGCCCACCACGTAGATGGGCAGCGTCCGCAGCGCCACGATCTGCAGGACGAAGCCGAGACCGTCCATCCCGAGGCCGGCGAGATAGCGCCACTGCCGCAGGGCCCGCCACATCAGCGCGACGTCGACGCCGCTGCCCGTCCCCGGCTCGGCGGCGCGGGCAGCCATCGCCTGGAGGACCGAGGCCGCGCCGAAGCAGACGGACGAGGCGAGCGCACAAATCATCCCGAGGAGCACGAAACGACTCTAGGGCCCTTCCGGACCGTGAGGCCGGAAATCACCGGCCTACACTGTGCGGTCGCGACGGGTCGCGAGGCGGTCGTGACGGTGAAGGGAGGCGAGGGACATGCGCAGGCTGAGGTCGAGCACGGTCGTGCTCGGCGGGATGGGTGTGCTCGCGGCGACGATCACCGCGTGCGGTTCCGAACCGGACAAGCGGTGCGTGGACCCGCTGACCCGGGAGGAACTGCCGAGCTACGAGTGCCGGAGCGGCGGCGGCAGCGACGACGACGACAACGGCTCCACCCACCGCGGTTCGTACTACTACGGTGGTTCCGTCCGCGACAAGCGCGTCAGCGGCGGCAGCTTCGACAAGACCGCCGTCGACACCGGCGGCTTCGGGTGCTCCGGCACCGGCGGCGGCTGAGGCGGGCCCGGCACCGTGGAACGCCACACCATCGAGCCCCGGCCCGGCTGGCAGGAGACGGTCGAGGAGCAGGGCCTCGTCTACCCGCTGACCCGCTACCCGGACGGTTCGCTGCGCCCGTACTGGGACGAGAGCGCCTACTACTCCTTCTCGCTGCCCGAGGTCGAGGCCCTGGAGGAGGTCGTCGAGGAGCTGCACGCGCTGTCCCTCGAGGCAGCCGCGCACATCGTCGAGCAGGATCGATTCGCCGAGCTCGGGATCACCGATCCGAAGCTGGCGGGCCTCGTCGCCGAGTCCTGGCGCCGACGGGACGAACTCCCCTCCCTGTACGGCCGCTTCGACCTCCGCTACGACGGCACGGGTCCGGCCAAGATGCTGGAGTACAACGCCGACACCCCTACCTCGCTCGTGGAGGCCGCGAGCCCGCAGTGGTTCTGGATGGAGGAACGGTTCCCCGGCGCCGACCAGTGGAACTCCCTCCACGAGCGGCTCGTCGAGGCCTGGCGGCGGCAGGCCCCCCTGCTCCCGCCCGGCCCCGTCCACTTCGCCCACTCGGACGGCGACGAGCTCGGCGAGGACCTGATGACGGTCGCGTACCTGCGCGAGACCGCCCAGCAGGCCGGACTCGACACCGAGGCGCTGTCCGTCGAACGGATCGGCTGGGACCGGCTCTCGCGGCGCTTCGTGGACGACCGGCTCCGCTTCGTCCGCAGCTGCTTCAAGCTCTACCCGTGGGAGTGGCTGACCACCGACCGCTTCGGCCGGCACGTCCTGGACACCCTCGACAACGGCGGCGGCACCGGCACCACCTGCTGGATCGAACCCGCCTGGAAGATGCTCCTCTCCAACAAGGCGCTCCTCGCCGTCCTGTGGGAGCTGAACCCGGGCCACCCCAACCTGCTCCCCGCCTACCTCGACGGGCCGCGCGAACTCGCCTCGACCACCGGCTGGGTCGCCAAGCCGCTGCTCGGCCGCGAGGGCGCGGGCGTCACCCTGCACGAGGCCGGTACGGAGCCCTTCGTACGGGACGGGGAGGCCTGCTGCTACCAGGGGCTGGCCCCGCTGCCCGACTTCGACGGCAACCGGGTGGTGCTCGGCGCGTGGGTCGTCGAGGACGAGGCGGCGGGGCTCGGCATCCGGGAGTCGGCGGGGCCCGTCACCGACGAGTACGCCCGCTTCCTCCCGCACGTGATCCTCTAGCTACTCCGGTACGTAGTCGCGGAGCGGCGCGGGGGTCAGGCCCGCCGCCTCGGCCGCGTCCAGGGCCCGCCGAAGGTCCTGCGTCACCGTCTCGTTGAAGTGCAGCAGGACGATGTCGCCGGCCTTGAGCCGCGGGGCCGGCGGGGTCCACCCGCCCCAGGTCGTGAGGTCGTACGTCCACGTCACCAGGGCCTTCGCCCCGCAGGCGCGGGCGGTGGTCCTGGTGGTCGCGTCGTACGTGCCGTACGGCGGGCGCAACAGCCGGGGCCCGTCGCCGAACTGCGCGAGGTGCTGGTCGCGGGCCCCGCACACCTGCGCCTTCTGGCCCGCGGCGTCGAGCGTGGTCAGGTCGGGGTGGTCGACGGTGTGGTTCTCGACGCGGGAGCGGCCCTGGTCGAGCAGGGCGTGGAAGTAGCCGGAGTCGTACGAGTAGGCGCCGGGGAGCAGGAACAGCGAGGCGGGTACCCGGCGGTCGAGCAGCAGCCTCGCCGCGGCGGGGTCGTGGTTCCAGCCGTCGTCGACGGTGATGAAGACGACCGGGTCGGTGGTCTCCACGCGGGAGACCACCGGGACGGGCTCGGGCCAGGCCGCCGGGGCGGCGTGCGCGGGTCCGGCGACCGCGCCGAGGAGCGCGAGCGGGACGAGGGCGGCGAGCGCGGCACGCAGGGCGTGACGCAGACGGAGTCTCGGCATGGCGGCATCATTGGCCTAGACCAAGTCCGGTGTCAATGAGCCGAGTTGACCCCGCCCCTCCCGCTCGCCGCCCTCGTGAAAGCGGATCCCGTCAGTCCGTCGCCCCACCCACGAGGGACGCCGTCAGTCCGTCGCCCCGCCCGCGACGGGCGCCGTCAGTTCCGTCGCCCCCACCCGCGACGGACGCCGTCAGTCCGACAGGACGCCCCTCAGCTGCTCCAGGCCCCAGTCCAGGTCCTCCTTCGAGATGACCAGCGGCGGAGCGATCCGGATCGTCGACCCGTGCGTGTCCTTCACCAGGACGCCCCGCTCCATCAGACGCTCCGAGATCTCCCGGCCCGTCCCCTTCGCGGGCGCGATGTCCACGCCCGCCCACAGCCCGCGCCCGCGCACCGCCTCCACCGCACCGCCGCCCACGAGCAGCCCCAGCTCCGCGTGGAGGTGCTCGCCCAGCTCCGCCGCCCGCTCCTGGAACTCGCCCGTCCGCAGCATCGCGATCACCTCGAGGGCCACCGCGCAGGCCAGCGGGTTCCCGCCGAACGTCGACCCGTGCTCACCCGGCCGGAACACCCCGAGCACGTCACGGTCGGCCACCACCGCCGACACCGGCACCACCCCGCCGCCCAGCGCCTTCCCGAGGATGTACACGTCCGGCACCACACCCTCGTGCTCGCACGCGAACGTCCGCCCCGTCCGGCCCAGCCCCGACTGGATCTCGTCCGCCATGAACAGCACGTTCCGCCGGCGCGTCAGCTCCCGGACCCCCGCCAGATACCCGGCCGGCGGCACCAGGACCCCCGCCTCCCCCTGGATCGGTTCCAGCAGCACCGCCACCGTGTTCTCGGTGACGGCCGCCTCCATCGCCGTCAGATCCCCGTACGGCACGATCTCGAACCCCGGCGTGTACGGCCCGAAGTGGTCCCGCGCCTCGTGGTCCGTCGAGAAGCTCACGATCGTCGTCGTCCGGCCGTGGAAGTTGTTCGCCGCGACCACGATCTTCGCGTGCCCGTCCGGCACGCCCTTCACCTCGTACCCCCACTTCCGGGCGGTCTTCACGGCCGTCTCGACCGCCTCCGCCCCCGTGTTCATCGGCAGCACCGCCTCCTTGCCGCACAGCTCCGCGAGCCGCGTGCAGAACTCGGCGAACCTGTCGTGGTGGAAGGCGCGCGAGGTCAGCGTCACCCGCTCCAGCTGCGCCTTCGCGGCGTCGATCAGACGCCGGTTGCCGTGCCCGAAGTTGAGCGCCGAGTACCCGGCGAGCATGTCGAGGTAGCGACGGCCCTCGACATCGGTCATCCAGGCGCCGTCCGCCGAGGCGACGACGACCGGAAGGGGGTGGTAGTTGTGAGCGCTGTGCGCGTCCGCGGAAGCGATCGCGTCTTCTGTCCTCGACACGGGATCTCCGTTCGTCCTGCGGCTCGGGAGTGCGTATGGCCCCCTTCTTATCGTCGCTCGGATGCCGGACAGGGAAACCTCGGCGACGGCACGCCAGCTACCCTGGAATCACGCACGGCGACTGGCGTACGGGGAAGCGACCCCGGGGGAGCCGTGCGCGCTCCACCACACGAGGTGCCGCTCGCCTGGGCATCACGGGCCCCTGGTCCCGTGCGCACCTCAGCCCCGGGACCGTTCCGCCGAACGCCCGGAGGACACCACCATGACCACCCCGCAGCAGCACCCCGCGCTCGCCGCCGCCGACCCCGAGCTCGCCGCCCTCGTCGGCGCCGAGGAGCGGCTCCAGGCCGAGACCCTCCGCCTCATCCCCAGCGAGAACTACGTCTCCGCCGCCGTGCTCGAAGCCTCCGGCACGGTCCTCCAGAACAAGTACAGCGAGGGCTACCCCGGCCGCCGCTACTACGAGGGCCAGCAGAACATCGACCAGGTCGAGACCCTCGCGATCGAGCGCGCCAAGGCCCTCTTCGGCGTCGACCACGCCAACGTCCAGCCCTACTCCGGCTCTCCGGCCAACCTCGCCGTCTACCTCGCCTTCGCACAGCCCGGCGACACCGTCATGGGCATGGCCCTGCCCATGGGCGGCCACCTCACCCACGGCTGGGGCGTCTCCGCCACCGGCAGCTGGTTCCGCGGCGTCCAGTACGGCGTCCGCCAGGCTCCGATCTCCGAAGGCGGGGGTCTGATCGACTTCGACCAGGTCCGCGAGCTCGCCCTCAAGGAGCGCCCGAAGATCATCTTCTGCGGTGGCACCGCACTGCCCCGCACCATCGACTTCGCCGCCTTCGGCGAGATCGCCCGCGAGTCCGGCGCCGTCCTCGTCGCCGACGTCGCCCACATCGCCGGCCTCATCGCGGGCGGCGCCCACCCCTCCCCGGTCGGGCACGTGGACGTCATCTCCACGACCACCCACAAGACCCTCCGCGGCCCGCGCGGCGCCATGCTCATGTCCACCGAGGAGCACGCCAAGGCCCTCGACAAGGCGGTCTTCCCCGGCCTCCAGGGCGGCCCGCACAACCAGACCACCGCCGCCATCGCCGTCGCCCTCCGCGAGGCCTCCCAGCCCTCCTTCCGCGACTACGCCCACGCCGTCGTCGCCAACGCCAGGGCCCTCGCCGAGGCGCTCCTCGCCCGCGGCTTCGACCTGGTCTCCGGCGGCACCGACAACCATCTGATCCTGATCGACCTCACGCCCAAGCGGGTCCCCGGCAAGATCGCCGCGAAGGCCCTCGACCGGGCCGGGATCGTCGTCAACTACAACACCGTCCCCTACGACCCCCGGAAGCCGTTCGACCCCTCCGGCATCCGCATCGGCACCCCCTCCCTCACCTCCCGCGGCCTCACCACGGACCACATGGACCAGGTCGCCGAGTGGATCGACCGCGCCGTCGCCGCCGCCGGCACGGGCGACGAGGACGCCCTCCGCACCGTCCGCGCCGAGGTCGCCGACCTCATGGCCTCCTACCCGGCCCCGGGCCTCCCGGTCTGACGCACCCGGTCCGACCCGCACCCGGTCGACACCCGGTCGTCCGGGCCTTCGCCCGCCGCCCGCCGCCCGCCAGCCGCCCGCCGCCCGCCGGTCGTCGGCCGACGGCCCGTCAGCCCGCTGTCCCCGCGACGCGCAGGGCCTCCGTCCGGTCCGGTATGCCCTCCAGACGGAGGGTCACGGCCCCCGCGCTCCCGGTCCACAGGAGCGTGGGGCCCGCGGGGCGCGCCGCGTGGGTCCAGACCGCGCCGTCGCCCGTCTCCAGCGGGAACGTCAGCCGGTGCGGGCGGGCGAACCAGTACCCCCGCGTCCCGTCCGGCAGCGTCACCGCCTCCGGCTGCACCGGCACCTGCTTGACGAAGCCCAGCTCCAGCCGCGCCGGGAACTCGTCCAGCCGGACCGTCCGCTCCCCGACCCGCCAGCACAGGCTGATCACCGCCCGGCCCCGCTCCGCCGCCCCCGTCACCGCGACCGCGTCCGGCGCTCCGAGGGCGGCGGGTATCAGCGGCGCGAAGCCCGCCCTGCGCCCGGCCTCCGCCAGGTCCACCGGGGCGGGGCACCCCGGCACCACCCCGCCTGCCGACGCCTCGCCCGGCACCGGCCGGCCGCCCTCCGGGTCGTACCGCACGGAGACCCCGCCGAAGCCGAACCACTCCGCCACCGCCGCCCGCACGGGAGGCGTGAGCACCAGCACGATCAGCACCCCGGTCAGGCCGGCCACCACCGCCCGCCACCGCTCCCGGGCCCACGCCCCCGCACGCGTCCGCCACCGGATCCGCCGCGGCTCGGGCACCCGCTCCGGCACCGGCACGTGCTCGGCGAGGAGCTGGGCCAGCACCCGCTCGGCCATCGTCTCGCCGTCCACGTCCGGCACCCGCAGCCGCCGCCCCAGCTCACGCAGCTCACCCGTCAGACCGTCCCCGGACCCGCCCCCCAGCCCGCCCGGCAGACGCCCGTCAGACCCGCGCCCCGGACCGTCAGATCCGCGCCCCGGACCGTCCGGCCCGTGTCGCTCCTCACCCACGCCCCTCACCTCCCTCCGTCACCAGCGCCCGCCCCAGCTTCTTCAGCGCCCGGCTCAGCCGGGACTTCACCGTCCCCCTCGGCCAGCCCAGTGCCACGGCCGTCTCCGTCTCGTCCAGCTCCAGGAGATACCGGTGGATCACCACCTGCCGATGGTCCTCGGCGAGACCGTCCAGCGCCTCCCACAACCGCCGGCTCCGCTCCCGCTCCTCGGCCGCGACCGCCGGGTCCGCCGACTCCGGTATCCGAGGCTCGCCCCCGAGCAGATCCGCCTCCCGGCCGGCCACGGCACGCTGCCGACCCGCCGAGCGCACTGTGTTCCTGGTCTCATTGGCGACGATCCGCAACAGCCAAGGACGGAACGCCGCACCCTCCTTGAAACGCCCCAGGGACCGGTACGCCTTGAAGAAGGCCTGCTGCACCACGTCCTCGGCCTCCGCGCCCGCGCCGCACGCCACGGCCGCCCTCAGCGCCACCGCCGTGTGCGCGCGGACCAGCTCCGCGTACGCCTCCGGCTCCCCGGCGCGCACACGGGCGATCACCGCGGCCTCGTCGTCGACCAGGCCCCCCTCCCGCGTCCTCACACTCTTGATACACCGGCAGTCGGGGATCGGTTCCCACACCTGAGAGAATGATGTGCATGGCCTCTGACAGTCCCCGTGTGCTCTCCGGAATCCAGCCCACCGCAGGCTCGTTCCACCTCGGCAACTACCTCGGCGCCGTCCGCCAGTGGGTCGCCCTGCAGGAGACCCACGACGCCTTCTACATGGTCGTCGACCTGCACGCGATCACGGTCCCGCAGGACCCCGCCGAGCTGCGCGCCAACACCCGGCTCGCCGCCGCCCAGCTGCTCGCCGCCGGTCTCGACCCGGAGCGCTGCACCCTCTTCGTCCAGAGCCACGTCCCGGAGCACGCCCAGCTCGCGTGGGTCATGAACTGCCTCACCGGCTTCGGCGAGGCCTCCCGCATGACCCAGTTCAAGGACAAGTCCGCCAAGCAGGGCGTCGGCAACGCGAGCGTCGGCCTCTTCACGTACCCGATCCTCCAGGTCGCGGACATCCTGCTCTACCAGGCCCACGAGGTCCCGGTCGGCGAGGACCAGCGCCAGCACATCGAGCTGACCCGCGACCTCGCGGAGCGCTTCAACGGCCGCTTCGGCGAGACGTTCACGATCCCCAAGCCGTACATCCTCAAGGAGACGGCGAAGATCTTCGACCTCCAGGACCCGACGATCAAGATGAGCAAGTCGGCGTCCTCGCCGAAGGGCCTGATCAACCTCCTGGACGACCCGAAGGCCACCGCGAAGAAGGTCAAGAGCGCGGTCACCGACACCGACACGGTGATCCGCTTCGACCCGGAGAACAAGGCCGGCGTCTCCAACCTCCTCACCATCATGTCCACGCTCACCGCCACGTCCGTCGAGGACCTGGAGAAGAGCTACGAGGGCAAGATGTACGGCGCGCTGAAGACGGATCTCGCCGAGGTCATGGTGGACTTCGTCACGCCGTTCCGGGCCCGCACCCAGGAATACCTGGACGACCCGGAGACGCTGGACTCGGTCCTGGCCAAGGGAGCGGAGAAGGCCCGCGCGGTCGCCGCGGAGACGCTGGCCCAGACGTACGAGCGGATCGGCTTCCTGCCCGCCAAGCACTGAGTCCAGGGACCCTGGCCACGAGGGTGGTGCAGGCCGCACACTGGCGGCTGCACCACCACACACGACTCGACGACGGACGACGGAGGAGAACGACGTGGGGACCGTAACGCTCGGCGTTTCGATCGCGGTCCCGGAGCCCTACGGCAGCCTGCTCCAGGAGCGGCGCGCCGGCTTCGGGGACCCGGCCGCCTACGGCATCCCCACGCACGTCACCCTGGTCCCGCCGACCGAGGTCGCCGAGGAGCGGCTGCCGGAGATCGAGGCGCACCTCGCGGGTGTCGCCGCCGACCACCAGCCGTTCCCCGTACGCCTCCGGGGCACCGGGACCTTCCGCCCGCTGTCCCCGGTCGTCTTCGTGAAGCTGGCGGAGGGCGTGCCCTCCTGCAACCGGCTCCAGCACCGGATCCGGGACGAGGCCGGGCCCCTGGTGCGCGAGCTCCAGTTCCCGTACCACCCGCACGTCACCGTGGCGCACGGCATCTCCGAGGAGGGGATGGACCGGGCGTTCGAGGAGCTCGCCGGGTACGAGGCGGCCTGGACCTGCCGCTCCTTCGCGCTGTACGAGCAGGGCCCGGACGGGGTCTGGCGGAAGCTGTACGACTACGAGTTCGGCAGCGGCCGCCCGATCTCGGCGGTCCCCGCGCAGGGCGGCAGCCCGGTGGACGCACCGGCGCCGACGGCGTAGGCCGGTACGCCGGTTCACCCGTACACCCGTACGCCCGTACGGTCACACCGTCAGGCGCCGGAAGAGCGGCCTCGGTACATGCCGTACCGCCGTCATCACCATCCGCAGCGCCCCCGGCACCCACACCGTCTCCGAGCGCCGCCTCAGCCCCAGCTCGATCGCGCTCGCGACCGCCTCCGGGGTCGTCGCGAGCGGCGCCTGAGCGAGCCCGGCCGTCATCTTCGAGCGCACGAACCCGGGCCGTACGACCATGACGTGCACGCCCGTGCCGTGCAGCGCGTCCCCGAGGCCCTGGGCGAAGGCGTCGAGCCCCGCCTTGGACGAGCCGTAGATGAAGTCCGCGCGGCGGGCCCGCTCGCCCGCCACCGAGGAGAGCACCACCAGGGAACCGTGCCCCTGCGCCTGGAGCGCGCCCGCGCACACCAGGCCGGCCGAGACGGCGCCCGTGTAGTTGGTCTGCGCGACCCGGACCGCCGCGACCGGGTCGGACTCGTCCCGCGCCTGGTCGCCGAGGACCCCGAAGGCGAGCAGCACCATGTCGATGTCGCCCTCGGTGAAGATCTTCCCGAGGCGCTCCTCGTGCGACTCGGTGTCGAGCGCGTCGAACGGCACCGTGCGCACCTCCGCCCCCAGCGCGCGCAGCGAGTCGGCGGCGGCCGTGAGGGCGGGGGAGGGGCGGCCGGCCAGCCAGACCGTACGGGTACGGCGAGCGATCAGCCGGCGGGCGGTGGCGAGCCCGATCTCGGAGGTGCCGCCGAGGACGAGCAGGGACTGCGGGGCACCGAAGGCGTCCTTCACGGGAACTCCTGGAGATCTAGAGACTGAGACGGCGGGCCCGGTCCGAGGTGAACACGGACCGGGGGTCGAGCGCGGCGCGCAGCGCCCGGAACTCGTCGAGCCGGGGGTACATCGCGGCCAGGACCTCCGGCCGGACCCGGGAGTCCTCGGCGAGGCAGACCCGGCCGCCGGCGCCCGCGACCTCCTCGTCGAGCCCGTCGAGGAACCTGCCGAGACCGGGGAGGCCGGCGGGGAGGTCGAGGGCGAGGGTCCAGCCGGGGAGGGGGAAGGAGAGCCAGCCGGGGTCGCCCGCGCCGAACCGTTTCAGGACGGCGGGGAAGGACGGGCAGCGCCGGTCCGCGATGCGCCGCACGATCCGCCGGAGGGTCTCCTCCTGCCCGTACGGGACGACGAACCGGTAGTGGACGAAGCCGCCGGGGCCGGAGATCCGGTTCCGGTGCAGGGCGCCGTCGAGCCGGTCGAAGAAGGCCGGCAGCGACTGGAGACGGCCGGTCGCGGCGCGGGGGGCGCTGCGGTACCAGAGCTCGTTGAGGAGCCCGGCGGACGTGCGGCCGAGGAGCCCGCCGGGGACGCGCGGCGGCGGGACGGGCAGCCGGCCCGGCGAGAACGCGAGCGGCGCGCGGCGGGCCCGGTGGCGGCGGGGCAGCGCATCGTACGGGGCGTGGTCGCCGCGCGTGAGGACGGCGCGGCCGGTGGCGGCGCCCCGCGCGAGCAGGTCGATCCGGGCGACCGAGTAGCGGTACGCGTGGTCGCCGGCGGTGAGCCGGGCCATCAGTTCGTCGAGGTCGGGGACGCGCTCGGTGTCCACGCGCAGGAGGGAGGTCTCGACGGGCAGCAGCCGCAGGGTGGCGGAGAGGATCACGCCGGTCAGGCCCATGCCGCCGGTGGTGGCGTCGAAGAGGGGGGTCCCGGGCGGCACGGTCCTGATCTCGCCGTCGGCGGTGAGGAGTTCGAGCGCCGTCACGTGGCGGCCGAAGGAGCCCGAGACGTGGTGGTTCCTGCCGTGGACGTCGCTGCCGATCGCG
The DNA here is from genome assembly GCF_049913095.1 of Streptomyces sp. E-08. Taxonomy (NCBI): domain Bacteria; kingdom Bacillati; phylum Actinomycetota; class Actinomycetes; order Kitasatosporales; family Streptomycetaceae; genus Streptomyces; species Streptomyces sp. E-08. Next base: position 5,216,317 of record NZ_CP183971.1, read on the forward strand.
CCGCCGACGGTCACGTACCGGGTGCCGGGGGTGACCGGGACGAACCAGCCGAGCGGCAGCAGCGCCTCCATCAGCCGGTGCAGGCTGACGCCCGCCTCGCAGACGACGAGCCCGGCGGTGGTGTCGACGGCGAGGATCCGGTCGAGGCCGGTCATGTCGAGGACGGTGCCGCCGGCGTTCTGCGCGGCGTCGCCGTACGCGCGGCCGAGACCGCGGGCGACGGCACCCCGTGGCCCGCAGGCGAGGACGGCCTCGACGGCCTCGGCGTGCCCGCGGGGGCGCCGCACGCGCGCGAGGGTGGGGGCGGTACGGCCCCAGCCGGTGATCGCTTCGCAGTCGTCGTCCAGGACGTGGGTCTCGACAGCCATGAGGGTGACCGTATAGCCGGGTCTGTGGCTTATGCCGGTATTGGATGGCGGTTCGTCGAAATGGGTGATTAAAGGAGTGTCAGGAAAGAGACCTCGCGCCCGCGGCGGCGGCGCGCGCGCGAGCACGACACGCGCCGGAGGACGTCGTGCTCCGCGACCCGCCGCCCGCCGGCACCGGCCCTCGCACGGACCGCGATGTACGGGATGTCGGTCGCGGGTCTGTGCGCCCCGGCGGGGGATTCTCGTACCCGGGTGATCCGACGGCGTGAGGAGTGGACGTACGACATGGACTGGCTGAGCAGACTCCCCGTCATCGGCCCGTGGGTGACGCGTTTCATGCGGACCCACGCGTGGCGCTCGTACGAGACCCTCGACGAGGCCCACTGGACCCGGCTGGCCGCCGCGATCACCTTCATCTCCTTCCTCGCCCTCTTCCCGCTGATCACGGTCGCCGCCGCGATCGGCGCCACGCTCCTCACCGACGACCAGCTCGACAAGATCGAGAAGAAGGTCGCCGACCAGGTGCCCGGCATCTCCGACCAGCTCGACATCGGCGCGCTCGTCGCCAACGCCGGCACCGTCGGCCTCGTCGCCGGCGCCCTGCTGCTCGTGACCGGCATCAGCTGGGTCGGCTCGATGCGGGAGTGCCTGCGGGCGGTCTGGGGGCTCGACGCCGTCGAGGGCAACCCGATCCTGCTGAAGGGCAAGGACGCGCTGGTCCTCGTCGGCCTCGGCGGCGTCGCGCTCGCCTCGCTCGCCGCGTCCTGGCTCGGCTCCACCGCCGTCGGCTGGAGCGCCGACCGGATCGGCATCTCCGGCGAGGGCGCGGGCGGCTACCTGCTCCAGGCGGCCGCCGTCCTGGTCGCCGTCATCGCCGACTTCCTGATCCTGCTGTACGTGCTGACGCTGCTGCCGGGCGTCGAACCGCGGCGCCGGGACCTCGTGGTGGCGGCGCTCATGGGCGCTGTCGGCTTCGAGCTGCTGAAACTGCTGCTGGGCGGCTACATGAAGGGGGTCGCGGCGAAGTCGATGTACGGGGCGTTCGGCGTGCCGGTCGCCCTGCTCCTCTGGATCAACCTCACCGCGAAGCTCCTGCTGTTCTGCGCGGCGTGGACGGCTACGGACTCACGTCCGACGAAGAGTCCTGCGGCTCCGGAGTCGTCCGGTCCTCCTCCGCACGGCGACGACGCGCCGCCGACGCGGCCAGCGGCCAGCGCCGGTTGACCAGGAAGACGCCCGCGGCCAGGAGGACGAGGACACCGCCTGCAACGGCCAGCGCGATCCCGACCCCGCCGGACCTCCCGGCGGTGGCGGTCGCGTGGACCGGCTCCTTCGGGGCGTCCTTGCCGGGCGCCGGGACCGTGCCCTCGTCGTGGGTGGGGGGCGTCGTGCGGGCCGAGCGCGGCGCGACCAGTTCGCCGACCGGCGTCACCTTCCCGGACGCCGCGAAGCCCCAGTCGAGCAGCCGGGCGGCCTCGCGGTAGACCGCGTGCTGCTCCTCCGAGGAGGGGTTCATGACGGTGACGAGCAGGACCCGGCCGTTGCGCTCGGCGACTCCGGTGAAGGTGGCACCCGCGTGCGTGGTGTTGCCGTTCTTGACCCCGGCGATGCCCGGGTACGGGGCGACGCCGATGTCGCCGGTCAGGAGCCGGTTGGTGTTCTGGATCTCGAAGGTCTCGCGCTTCTTGCCCGGCTTGGCCTCGCCGGGGAAGGCGGCGCGGGGCGTGGCGGCGTACTCGCGGAAGTCCGGCTTCTGCATGCCGCTGCGGGCGATGAGCGTCAGGTCGTACGCGGAGGAGACCTGGCGCGGGGCGTCGTAGCCGTCCGGGGAGACCACGAAGGTGTCGAGGGCCTGGAGGTCGGCCGCGTGGTCGTTCATGTCGGTGACGGTCTTGGCGAGACCGCCGTTCATGCTGGTCAGCACGTGCACGGCGTCGTTGCCGGAACGGAGGAAGACACCGAGCCACAGGTCGCGGACGCTGTAGGTCTGCTTCTCCTTGATGCCGACGAGGCTGGAGCCGGCCCCGATGCCGGCCAGGTCCTGGCTGGTGACCAGGTGGTTCTGCGTCTTGGCGGGGAACTGCGGCAGCAGGGTGTCCGCGAAGAGCATCTTGAGCGTGGAGGCCGGGGCGAGCCGCCAGTGCGCGTTGTGCGCGGCGAGGATCTGGCCGCTCTCCGCGTCGGCGACGATCCAGGAACGGCCCGACAGCTCCTTAGGGAGGACCGGGGCACCGGACAGGAGCTGCACCTGCGTCCCCGGCCTGCTGAGCAGGGCCCCGCCGACCTGGGACATCACGGCGGGCGGCTTGGGCTGCTTGTCCTTCCCGTCCTTCCCGTCGGCGTGGGCCGCGGGCGCGGCGGTGACGAGCGGCAGGAGCACAGCAGCGGCGACCGCCCAAGCGGTCTTCTTCGAAGCAGACACGGTCGAGAACGTACAGGTACGCACAAGCGATCCGAACCCCGGCAGGCGGTTCGCCCGCGCCCGTCCACCCGGAAGCGGGGGCCGGGAGACCGACGGTGATGCGTTTCGCCCGTGGGAGCCGAGCGGCTGGACACCGTACGGGTGGCCGTCTACGCCCGACAGTTCAAGGCGCGCCCCGATTCGTCCGAGGCGTCTCCGGAGGCGCAGGTGGCGGCTGGCGAGGCGCTGGCGGCGAGCAGGGGGTGGGAGGTTGTTCACACGTTCAAAGACGTGGGCAGGTCGGGTTGGGATCCACATGTGATCCGTCCGTCATTCGAAGACCTCATGTCCGCCGTGCGCGCGGGCGAGGTCGACGTGGTGGTGGTCAACGAACTCTCCCGGCTGACCCGCAAGGGCGCACACAACGCCCTGGAGATCGACACCGGCGCCCGGAGAAGCCGAGCGACGCGTCACCGAGAAGCGGATGGATTCCATCAAGAAGCGGCGTGTGTCGAACGAGCCCGGTCAATCGGTAGCGGTGCGCGGTACCGGCCCGGCTCGCTCGGGATATCGGCCGCAGAGTTCCGGGTTCGACTCCCGGGGTGGGCGCGTACGACCACCAGTTCGCCTAGCCCAAACGGCAAGAGGCGTCGCGCTTAGACCGCGAAGGTCCCCGGTTCGAGTCCGGGGGCGGGCACGAGTTACGTGTAGGAACGCGGCGGCCCGCTCCGGGCTGCCATGGCCAACGCGATGATCCAGCCGAGCACCGTCCATCCGAGAAAGATGTTGATCACTATGACCGACCCTCGGTTCGGGACACTTCGTGCGACCGCGACGACTGTCGGTACGAAGTACAGCAGCGCGACAACAAGCGCCGCTGGCACAAGCACGTTGTAACTCATAAGTCCCCCGGCCTGAACGTTGGTTGACGCCATCCCTATCTCGCTCGCTGCGGCTTGTCCAGGCCGCGTAGTCCGACGGGAGCGGCACCGCTCAGTTCTGATCCGAGGATGGGTGACAAGCTCAACATCAAGCACCGGGAGGCGCCGTGCGCTGTATCGACTGCACCGAGCCGGCGACCCATCGGGGCCGCTGCAAGACACACCACGGGGCGTACGAGGACCGTCCGACGGTTCGCACCCGCCGTGCACGGAGCCGACGACGTGCGGCCCGGAACGATGCTGCTGCACGGCTCCGCCGGATCATCGAGCGGAAGGGGACCGCGTGGGCGGGGCTTTCTACTTGCCCGGGTTCGCTCGTACGCCCCTCAGGCCGATCACGCCCACGGCCGTCCCTAGGATGAACGACGTGACAGCGAGGGCGAGGTGGACCCAGAAGTACGCCGTCGGGTTCCCCGCGTCGTCGAAGGCGAGGCCGCTCCCGTCCTTCCAGAGGTTCTTCGCGAAGGTCACCCAGATCACCCAAGACCAGACGCCGAACGCGAGCAGGAACCAGGAGACGCGGCGGCTGAGCTTCATGGGGTGTCCTTCGGAGTGGGGTGGTCGTGCCCTGCCAGTATCGGACGGGCCTGCCGCGATCTTGCGGCTGGGTCTGGGGACGGTGATCGGCGTGATCGGGTTGCGTGGGGTGCGTGCCGCGCGCCGCGTGGACGTGTAGAAGAGGGGTTCCGGGGGCGTGGTCGTGTTTCTGCTGGTCCTGGTCGTGGTGCTCGCGCTGCTCGGCGCGGTCCACTGGTACGTGTGGCGGCGTCTGGTGCGTGACGTGACGGCGCCCGGAGGCCTGCCGCGGCGTCTGGGCACGGCCGCCGTCGTGGTCCTGCCGCTGCTCTCGCTGGCCGCCCTGGTCTCCTCGCGGGCGGGCGCTCCCTTCCCCGTCCAGCAGGCGGTCGCCTGGCCCGGCTTCCTGTGGCTCGCCGTGCTCCTGTACCTGGTCCTGGCCCTGCTGGTCGGCGAGGCCGTCCGGCCGCTCCTGCGCGCCTGGACGAGCCGTCGCGCGGCGGAGCCCGCATCCGTGCCGGCGGCCGTGGCGGCGGCGACCGTACCCGTATCCCCGGCGGTACCCGCGGAGCCAGTGGACGTACCCGCGCCCGCGCCCGCCGCCGGTGACGTCTCCCGGCGTCTGTTCGTGGCCCGGGCCGTCGGGGGGTCCGCCGCGGCCGTCGCCCTCGGGACCGTCGGATACGGGACGTACGGCGTGCTGCGCGGGCCCCGGGTCAAGCGGGTCACCGTCCCGCTCGCCAAGATCCCGCGGGCCGCGCACGGTTACCGGATCGCCGTCGTGTCCGACATCCACCTCGGGCCGATCCTGGGCCGCGCCCACACCCAGCGGATCGTGGACACGATCAACGCCACCCAGCCCGACCTGATCGCGGTCGTCGGCGACCTCGTCGACGGGACCGTCGAGAACCTCGGCCCGGCCGCCGAGCCGCTCGCCCGGCTCCGTGCCCGGCACGGCTCGTTCTTCGTGACCGGCAACCACGAGTACTTCTCGGGCGCCGACGCCTGGGTCGACCACGTCCGCGAACTCGGCCTGTATCCGCTGCGCAACGCGCGCGTGGAGATCCCGGCCGGCTTCGACCTCGCGGGCGTCGACGACGTCGCGGGGGAGAGCGAGGGCCACGGCCCCGACTTCGTACGGGCCCTCGGCGACCGCGACCGGGCCCGCGCCGCCGTGCTCCTCGCGCACCAGCCGATCGTCGTCCACGACGCCGTACGCCACGGCGTGGACCTCCAGCTCTCCGGCCACACCCACGGCGGTCAGCTCTGGCCGGGCAACCTTCTCGCCGAACTGGCCAACCCGACGGTCGCGGGCCTGGAGCGGTACGGGGACACCCAGCTGTACGTCTCGCGGGGTGCCGGCGCCTGGGGGCCCCCGGTCCGGGTCGGCGCGCCCTCCGACATCACGATCGTCGAACTCGCCTCGAAACAGGCCTGATCGGGCGTAGTCACTCCCCGCGCCGAGAGCGATACGTGCTGCTCATCGACTTAAATTCCCATATCCCGGACATATACATGTGGTGTGAAAGTTTTTCCTTCCACTTGTGAAATCCGTGTGATGGGATGCAGCCATCGCGACGTTTTCCGGGGGCCGTCGCATCTGGGGTGGTACCAAAAAAAGGAAGCACGGCAATGCGGTCGACGGTCCGTCTGCGGATCCTCATCACTTGTGGAGTACTGGTGGCCGCCGGAGTGGGGGGCTGGCAACTCCTGCCCTCCGACGGCGTCCGGACCGATCCGATCACCGTCGGCACGACCGACGAGGTGACATCACTCGACCCGGCCGGCGCCTACGACGCCGGCTCCTGGGCCATGTACAGCAACGTCTTCCAGTCGCTGCTGACGTTCAAGCCGGGCCTGAGCCAGCCGGTTCCGGACGCCGCCGAGAGCTGCAAGTTCGTGGGCACCAAGCTCACCACGTACCAGTGCGTGCTCCGCGACGACCTCACCTTCGCCAACGGGCGCAAGATCACCGGCGAGGACGTCGAGTACTCCTTCGAGCGGATGCTGCGGATCAAGGCGGACGTCGGTCCGCAGCCGCTCTTCCCGACCCTGAAGAGCGTCTCGGCCGAGGGCCGCACCGTCACCTTCCACCTGAGCGGCCGTGACGCCACGTTCCCGCTGAAGGTGGCCACGGGCGCCGGCTCGATCGTCGACAAGGACCAGTACCCGGCCAACAGGCTGCGCGGCGGCTACGCGGTCGACGGCTCGGGGCCGTACGTCCTCAAGGAGTACAAGGAGGGCGAGTCCGCGCTCCTGGAGCCCAACCCGAACTACCGGGGCGCCGTCACCAAGTCCGGTCACGCGGTCCTCGTGAAGTACTACGGCCAGTCCGAGGAGCTCGCGAACGCCTGGAAGGCGAAGGACGTCCAGGTGACGCACCGGCAGCTCCCGCCCAAGTTCCTGTCGACCCTGGAGACCGACGACGGCACCCGGGTCACCGAGGCTGAGAGCGCCGAGATCCGCAACCTCAACTTCAACGTCCGGCCCGGCTCGCCCATGGCGGACAAGGCCGTACGCCAGGCCGTCGCCGCGGTCCTCGACCGCCCGGCGATCACCGAGGGCGTCTACAAGGACTCGGTCGAGCCGCTCTACTCCCTCATCCCGCAGGGCTTCGTCGGCCACAGCACGGCCTTCTTCGACGTCTACCCGGAGCCGAGCCGGAAGAAGGCCAAGGCCCTCCTGAAGGAGGCCGGGATCAAGACGCCGGTGAAGTTCACGTACGGCTACCGCAAGGACGCCACCTACGCCGCCGAGGCCGCCGAGATCAAGCGGCAGCTGGAGGAGACCGGCCTCTTCGAGGTCAAGGTCGTCGAGGCCGACTGGCAGACCTTCCAGAAGGGGTACGCGAAGGGCGGCTACGACGCCTACCCCGTCGGCTGGCTCCCCGACTTCCCCGACTCCGACAGCTTCACCGCTCCGCTCGTCGGCACCGAGAACACCCTGCACAACGGCTTCTCCAGCAAGAGGATCGACAGCCTGATCGCCTCGACGCAGCAGTACAGCGACCGGGGCCGGGCGACGAGCGACTTCAAGGAGATCCAGAGCGAGGTCGCCTCCGACGTCCCGCTCGTCCCGCTCTGGCAGAAGAAGGACTACGTCCTGTCCACGGAGGCCGTCGCCGGCTCCCAGTACCTGACGGACGGCACGGGCATCTGGCGCCTGTGGGAGCTCAGCTGGATCTAGGGGGTGCCCCGCCCCGCGTCCCGGCCGGGGCTTCGGGGGCCCGCCCGGCACCCCGGCTAGGGCTTCGGGCTCGCCTTCTTCTTTGGCTTGCCCGAGGCTGCCATCCCGGCCGCCGTCGGCATGAAGTCGGAGAGCAGCTCGTGCGTCTCCTTGACCAGCGGGCGCAGGATCCGGAAGCGGGAGAGGGAGATCGCGCGGGCGGTGACCGGCGCCAGGCGCTCCACCAGGCGCCGGCTGTTCGCCGCGCCCTCCGAGCGGTCGTACACCCAGAACAGCACCAGGCCCATCTGCTGGAGCCAGAGGAGCTGCGGGAGGGCCTCCCTGAGCTCCGGGTCGACCTTGACCGAGGCGCCGGAGATGACCCGCCGGTGCACCTCGATGGCGGCCTCGCGCGGTCCCTCGGACTCGGGGGAGAAGGGGCTGAGCGGGCTGTCCGGGTCGGCGGCGTTCTTGAAGAACTGGGCCGCGAACTCGTGGTACGGCTCCGCGATGTCGAGCCAGCCGAGGTAGACCCCGCGGATCCGGGCGGTCAGGTCCTTGTCGGGGCCGGTCAGGATGGGCTCGACGGCGGCCTGGTGCTCCTCGGCGATCCGGTCGTAGAAGCCCTGGACGAGGTGCTCCTTGGAGGAGAAGTAGTAGTACGCGTTGCCGACGGAGACCCCTGCCTCCTGGGCGATGGCCCGCATGGTCGTCTTGTCGTAACCGCGCTCCTTGAACAGCCGGAGCGCGGTTTCGAGGATGAGCGTGCGGGTCTGCTCGCTCTTGGGGGCCTTCTTCTCGTCGGCCGTCTTCTCTTCCTTCACGTCCTTCACAGAGCCGAGCCTAACGGGGCGGACCGGGCACCTCGCAGTGCCCGTCCCCGCAGGGTCCGTCCCTCCAGGACCCGTCGTCCTGTCCCGGGCCCCTGAGGGCCTCGCGCCACTTCGCGGCCGCGAGGACGGTCATCCGGGCGAAGGGCTGTCCGGCGGGGGTGGCCAGCCAGTGGGCCCGGGGCCGGTGTTCGGCCAGGGCCCAGAGGCAGACGATCCAGGCGGCGGTCTCCCGGTAGACCTGGCCCCGGTCCCCGATCACGGTGATCTCCCGCAGGGTGGCGGCGTGGTCGAGGGCCGGGAAGAGGCGTCGCGCCTGCTGCGATCCGGCCGGTACGAGGTCGAGCGGGACGAGCTGCCGCTGGCGCAGCAGCCAGTGCCGGAGGTGCACGCAGAGCGGGCAGTCGGCGTCGTACAGCACGGTCAGGCGTCCCACGGGGATCGTGGGGTGTGCCGGGGTCGACACCGTGTCAGCCCTGGGGGGCGGGCGGGGCCCAGGGGCCGGCCTTGGGGGCCGCGGTCCAGCCCTGCGGGCGGACGGGCGGCACCTGCTCGCGCTCCATGACCCCGCGGCGGCGGATCTTGTTGAGCACGTACACGTTGGCGAGGTGCATCACGCCGAGGACGAGCAGGACCACGCCGAGTTTGACGGAGAGCGCCTCGAAGAGGGCCCGGGCGTCGACGACGGCGGCGTCCTGGCTCAGGTAGAGGGCGACGAAGCCGAAGTTGACGAGGTAGAAGCCGACCACCAGGAGGTGGTTGACGGCGTCCGCGAGCTTCTCGTTCCCGTGCAGGACGTCGGAGAGGAAGATCCTTCCGTTGCGGCTGAGCGTGCGGGCGACCCAGATGGTGAGGGCCACGGCGATCAGCAGGTAGGCGATGTACGCGATGACAGTGAGGTCCATGCCCCACCCTCCCTTGAACGCGTTCAAAAGCTGGCAGGCATGACTGTAGACCTCTTCTTGAACGCGTTCAAGTCGCTTCGGTTATGCGCTGGTCCGGTCGCGTCCGCCCGCGTAGGGTCGACGGGTGACGCTCTCTCATGACCTGGCCGGCACCGGCCCCTCGACCGTCGTCCTGCTGCACTCCGGGGTCTGCGACCGCCGGATGTGGGACGGGCAGTTCCATACGCTGGCCGGGGCGGGACACCGTGTCGTCCGCTGCGACCTCCGCGGCTTCGGCGACACCCCCGTCGACGCCCCGCACACCCACGCCGAGGACGTGCGCGAGCTCCTCGACCACCTCGGCGCCGAACGGGCCGCCGTCGTCGGCTCCTCCTTCGGCGGCCGCGTCGCCCTCGAACTCGCCGCCCTGCACCCCGGACGCGTCCGGGCCCTCGCCCTGCTGGGCTCCGCGAAGCCCGGCATGGCGCCGAGCGAGGAGCTGCGCGCCTGGGGTGCCCGCGAGGACGCGCTCATCGAGGCGGGCGACCTCGACGCCGCCGTCGAGCTCAACGTCGACACCTGGCTCGGGCCGGAGGCCTCGGACGCCGCCCGCGCCCTCGTACGGGACGGGCAGCGGCGCGCCTTCGACCTCCAGCTCGCCGCCGCCGAGGAGAACCACCCCGTCGCGCCCGAGGTCACCCGCGACGACCTCGCCCGGATCCAGGCCCCCGCCCTCGTGGCCGTCGGCGCCCACGACCTGCCCGACTTCCGGGCGATCGCCGACGAGCTCGGCGCCCTCCTGCCCGCCGCCCGCCGCGTCGACCTCGACTGGGCCGGCCACCTCCCCGCCCTGGAGCGCCCGGACGAGACCGCGAGGCTGCTCCTCGCCTTCCTCGCCGAGCTCTCCTAGGGCCGGTCCGCGCGCGGTCCTACCGGAACCGCCTCACCCCCGGCACCAGCGCCGTGCCCACGCAGCAGCCGCCGACCACCACCGCGGCCACGAGCAGCGGCACTTCGGGTCCCCAGGCCGCGGCGGCGACCGGTGCGAGGACGTACCCCAGGGGCATGGCGGCGAGCGAGAGCAGCCAGTCGTACGAGGTGACCCGGGCGAGCGCGTGGGCGGGCACGGCGCGCTGGACGGCGGTCTGCCACACGGGGGAGAGGAAGCCGAGCCCGGCCTGCGCGAGCCCGTACGACGCGATCGTCACCGGCGCGGGCGCGGCGAGGGCGAGCAGCACCAGCGGCAGCGCGTACGTGGCGAGGCCGAGGTTCGCGGTCAGGACCGGGCGCCGCGGGCTGACGCGGTCGGCGAGCAGCGCCCCGAGGAGGAAGCCGACGGCGCCGACCTGGAGGAGGACGACCCAGGTGGTGCCGCCGCCGAGCTGCCGCACGGCGATCGCGGGGCCGAGCGTCATCAGGACGGCGGCGGCGCCGTTCCAGGCGCTGTGGCCGATGAGGCTGGTCCAGTACCAGTCCCGGGAGCGGACCTCCTGCCAGCCCTCGGCGAGGTCGGCCCGGAGGGAGCGGCGCGGGATGGGGATCCGCTTCACCCGGACGGCGGTCAGGAGGAGGGCGCTGACGGCGAAGGTGGCCGAGTCCAGGACGAACGCCCAGCCCGCGCCCACGGTCAGGACCAGGGTGCCCGCGAGCGCGGGTCCGGCGAGGCGGGTGGCGCTCTGGGCGACCCCCATCGCCGCGTTGGCCCGGTGCAGCGCGTCCGCCTCCACCGTGCCCTTCACCAGCGGCGAGACGGTCGGCATGGCGAAGGCTCCGGCCGCGCCGCCGACGGCCTCGGCGACCGCGAGGACGGCGAGGCTGGGGGAGCCGCCGAGCAGCTGGACGCCGACGAGGAGCTGCGTGGCGCAGCGTACGAGGTCCGTGGTGAGCGCGACCGTACGGGCGTCGAAGCGGTCGCCGACCACTCCGCCCACCGGCAGCAGGAGCAGCTTGGGGACCATCGCGCAGCCGAGGACCAGGGCGAGCGCCGAGGTGGAGCCGGTGGCCTCCAGGACGGCGAGGGCGAGGGCGGCGGGGATGGCGGCGTCGCCGAGGAGTGAGAGGGCGCGGCCGGTGAAGAGGAGGCGGAAGGAGCGGCTGCGCAGGGGGTGGCGGACGGGCGCGGTCGCGACGGGGTGCACGGGGGCCGTGGGCATGGGACGCAGAGTATTTCGCCACCGAATAATTCGTCAACGAAATACTTCGGGAGGGGAGAGTGCCCGTACCCACGTACGATCACCCCATGGCGTCCCCCGAGGAACCGCGTACCCCACGCGAACCGCGCGACTGGACCGACGACCACGTCGCCCGCTGGCAGCCCGTCCTGCCCGGCCTCGACCCCGTCGTCGAAGGCGCGGTCACCCGCATGAAGAAGCTCTCGGTCCACCTGCGCCGGGTCCGGGAACAGTCGCTCGTCGACTTCGACCTGGAACGCCACGAGTTCGACACCCTCCACAAGCTCGCGGGGCGCGGCGGCAGCGCCGCCCCCTCCGAACTCGCCCAGGACCTCGACCTGGCCCCCGCCTCCGTCTCCGGGCGCCTCGACGTCCTGGAGAAGCGCGGCTTCGTCCGCCGCACCCAGTCCACGACCGACCGCCGCCGGGTCGTCGTGGAACTCACCGCCTCCGGCCGCGAGACCTGGCTGGGCGCGATGGACGTCCTCGGCCACGAGGAGTACCGGCTGCTCGGTGTCCTCGGCCCCGAGGAGCGCGACCTGCTCAACGACATGCTGCGCCGGATCATGGTCGAGGCCGAGTCGGGCGGCCCGACCCCGTCCTGGCACGCCTGACGGGCGCGCCGTCCGTCAGATGCTCAGCGAGCGCGCGTAGTTGAGCTGACCCATCACCCAGTGGATGGTGTCCGGGCCGGTCGCCGGGATCATCGTCGAGTGGTGCCGGCCGCCGCTGGTCACCGTGACCTGGATGAAGCCGGTCGTGGACTTCTCCTTCATCAGCAGGAACAGCAGGCCGAGCAGGCAGAAGAGGAAGAAGATGACCGCGAGGACGATCGCGACCGTCGGCATCTTCTCCTCGGTCCGCGACATGTCCATCGCGTTCCACACCGCGCCCTTGAGCGGCATGTTGCCGGCCGGCGTGATGATCTGGTCGCCGACCACGGTGATGTCACCGAGGCTCAGCAGCGGCGCCCCGCCGCCCGCCGGCCCGTGCTGCGGCGGCACCGGCACGCCACCCGGCAGGGTCGGCTGGTAGGGCGGCGGCGTCTGCGGGTACCCGTACCCGGGCGTCGCGTCCTGCGGGTAGCCGTACGCCGGCTGCCCGGGCGCCCCACCCTGCCCCGGCCCCCACTTGTACTCACCGTCCGCGTAAGGGTTCGGCTCGCTCATCAGTCCCCGTCCTCCACAAAGAAAAAAGCCCGCTCCTGCACGCCGCAGCGTACAGAAGCGGGCCGAAGCACCGAACCCGGCGGGTCAGAAACGGCGCGTGATGAGCGCGCGCTTGACTTCCTGGATGGCCTTCGTGACCTCGATGCCACGCGGGCACGCGTCCGTGCAGTTGAACGTCGTGCGGCAGCGCCACACGCCGTCCTTGTCGTTCAGGATCTCCAGGCGCTGCTCGCCCGCCTCGTCACGCGAGTCGAAGATGAAGCGGTGCGCGTTGACGATCGCGGCCGGACCGAAGTACTGGCCGTCGTTCCAGAAGACCGGGCAGGACGACGTGCACGCGGCGCACAGGATGCACTTGGTGGTGTCGTCGAAGCGCTCGCGGTCCTCGGCGGACTGCAGACGCTCGCGCGTCGGCTCGTTGCCCTTGGTGACCAGGAACGGCATGACGTCCCGGTACGCCTGGAAGAACGGCTCCATGTCCACGACCAGGTCCTTGAGGACCGTGAGGCCCTTGATGGCCTCGACCGTGATCGGCTTCTCGGGGTTGATGTCCTTGATCAGCGTCTTGCAGGCCAGCCTGTTCTTGCCGTTGATCCGCATCGCGTCCGAGCCGCAGATGCCGTGCGCGCACGAGCGACGGAAGGTCAGCGTGCCGTCGACGTCCCACTTGATCTTGTGAAGGGCGTCGAGCACGCGCTCCTTCGGGTCGATCTCGATCTGGAAGTCCTCCCAGACCGCGGCGTCCGACACCTCGGGGTTGAAGCGGCGGATCCGCATCGTGACCGTGATGTACGGGGAGGCAGGGGACCCAGAAGAGGCAGACTCGACCTTGTCCAGTACGGGGGTAGCCATCAGTACTTACGCTCCATCGGCTGGTAGCGGGTCGTCACGACCGGCTTGTAGTCGAGACGGACGGTCTCGGAGCCGTCCTCGCCGACCTCGCGGTACGCCATGGTGTGGCGCATGAAGTTGACGTCGTCGCGGTTCGGGTAGTCCTCGCGGTAGTGACCACCACGGGACTCCTTGCGCGCCAGGGCCGAGACGGCCATGACCTCGGCCAGTTCGAGCAGGTTGCCCAGCTCGATGGCCTCCAGGAGGTCCGTGTTGAAGCGCTTGCCCTTGTCCTGGATGGACACGTTCTCGTAGCGCTCGCGCAGCTCGGCGATCTTCTCGACGGCCGTCTTGATGGTCTGCTCCGTACGGAACACCATCACGTTGGCGTCCATGGTCTCCTGCAGCTCGCGGCGGATGTCCGCGACCCGCTCGTGACCCGTGGAGTTGCGCAGCTTCTCGATCGTCGCGACGACGAGGGACTCCGGGTTCTCCGGCAGCTCGACGAAGTCGTGCTTGGCGGAGTACTCGGCGGCGGCGATGCCGGAGCGCTTGCCGAAGACGTTGATGTCGAGCAGCGAGTTCGTGCCGAGGCGGTTGGCGCCGTGAACGGAGACGCACGCGACCTCGCCGGCCGCGTACAGGCCCGGGACGACGGTGGTGTTGTCCGAGAGGACCTCACCCTCGACGTTCGTCGGGATGCCGCCCATGGCGTAGTGCGCGGTGGGCTGGATCGGGATCGGGTCCGTGTAGGGCTCGATGCCGAGGTAGGTGCGCGCGAACTCCGTGATGTCGGGCAGCTTGGCGTCCAGCTGCTCCGGCGGGAGGTGCGTCAGGTCCAGGTAGACGTGGTCGCCCTCGGGACCGCAGCCGCGGCCCTCGCGGATCTCCGTGTAGATGGAGCGGGAGACGACGTCACGGGACGCGAGGTCCTTCATGACCGGCGCGTACTTCTCCATGAAGCGCTCGCCGTCCTTGTTGCGGAGGATGCCGCCCTCACCGCGGGCGCCCTCCGTCAGCAGGATGCCCATGCGCCAGATGCCCGTCGGGTGGAACTGGAAGAACTCCATGTCCTCCAGGGGCAGACCGCGGCGGTAGCACGCGGCCTGGCCGTCACCGGTCAGGGTGTGGGCGTTGGAGGTCACCTTGAAGAACTTGCCGGTGCCGCCGGAGGCGTAGATGACGGCCTTGGCCTGGAAGATGTGGATCTCGCCGGTGGCCAGCTCGTAGGCGACGACGCCCGCGGAGTGCTTCACACCGTCGATCTCGGTGATCAGCTGGTCCAGGACGTAGAACTCGTTGAAGAACTCCACGCCCTCCTTGACGCAGTTCTGGTACAGCGTCTGGAGGATCATGTGGCCGGTGCGGTCCGCGGCGTAGCAGGACCGGCGGACCGGGGCCTCGCCGTGGTTGCGGGAGTGACCGCCGAAGCGGCGCTGGTCGATGGTGCCGTTCGGGGTGCGGTTGAACGGCAGGCCCATCTTCTCCAGGTCGAGGACGGCGTCGATGGCCTCCTTCGCCAGGATCTCGGCGGCGTCCTGGTCGACCAGGTAGTCACCGCCCTTGACCGTGTCGAAGGTGTGCCACTCCCAGTTGTCCTCCTCCACGTTCGCCAGCGCGGCGGCCATGCCGCCCTGCGCGGCGCCCGTGTGGGAGCGGGTGGGGTAGAGCTTCGTCAGCACGGCGGTGCGGCTGCGCTTCGTCGACTCGATGGCGGCGCGCATGCCGGCGCCACCGGCGCCGACGATGACGGTGTCGTACTTGTGGATCTTCATGACGTGGATTACCTCAGCCCCGTGCCTAGCGGATGTTCGGGTCGAAGGTGAAGATCACCAGCGTGCCCAGAAGGATGGTGAACACCGTGGCGGTGTACAGCAGGCCCTTGAGCCACAGGCGCGTGTTGGCCCGCTCCGCGTAGTCGTTGATGACCGTGCGGAGACCGTTGGCGCCGTGCAGCATGGCGAGCCAGAGCATCAGCAGGTCCCAGACCTGCCAGAACGGGGACGCCCAGCGGCCGGCCACGAAGGCGAAGCCGACCTTGGTGACGCCGCCGTCCAGGAAGAGCTGGATCAGCAGGTGGCCGAGGACCAGGACGACGAGGACCACGCCGGAGAGGCGCATGAAGAGCCATGCGGCCATCTCGAAGTTGCCGCGGGTCGCGCGCGGGGTCTTGCCCGTGCGCTTGCGGGGGGCCTCGATGTACGGCGCGGGGTTGTCCACGTCGTAGTGCGCGCCGCCCTCGACGGGGCCGATCGCTGCGGAGGTCGTGTCAGCAGACATGAGTGGCGTCAGCTCCCGAACAGTTCACGTGCGGCGTGGCCGAGGACGGGGTACAGCGAGCCCGCCATCAGCACGACCCAGATGCCCACGACGGTCCAGAGCATCTGCTTCTGGTAGCGCGGGCCCTTGGACCAGAAGTCCACGGCGATGACCCGGAGGCCGTTCAGCGCGTGGAAGAGGATGGCAGCGACGAGGCCGTACTCGAGGAGAGCGACGATCGGCGTCTTGTAGGTCGCGACGACCTCGTCGTACGCCTCGGGGGAGACGCGGACGAGAGCGGTGTCCAGCACGTGTACGAACAGGAAGAAGAAGATGAGGACGCCGGTGACTCGATGAGCCACCCAGCTCCACA
Organism: Streptomyces sp. E-08; assembly: GCF_049913095.1. Taxonomy (NCBI): domain Bacteria; kingdom Bacillati; phylum Actinomycetota; class Actinomycetes; order Kitasatosporales; family Streptomycetaceae; genus Streptomyces; species Streptomyces sp. E-08. The sequence goes on from NZ_CP183971.1 coordinate 5,232,225, forward strand.
TTCCTTCCCGGCCGCGGTACAGCGTTCCAGCCGGCACGGAAAAACCCTCCGGGAGCGGGGATCAGGGTCGGCCGGCTTCTCTGTCGGTCTGACCCGGCCGGGTACGGTCCACCGGCCCCGGTCATCGTAGCGACGACTTGTCGGTTCGCTCGCGCGGGGTCCGTCAGTGTGATCAAACAGGCACGGACGGGCTATCGCACAGGCTCGAATCGCCGCATTACGGATGAATTCACGGCGTGGTGACTTCGAACGTGAGGCGGGCGCGGGCCAGCCGGCGCAGTTCGTCGGCGGCGACCACGCGCTCCTCCTCCGGTTCGTTGCCGAGACGTGACCGGATACCGGCCAGTACGCGGTCGAGACGCTCGTCGTGCCGGACGCCGTCCAGGCTGATCACGAACGCGTGCCCGAAGCGGCTCTCGTACGCGGCGTGGGCCGCGCCCAGCGCCATGAGGGCCGCCGGCGGGGCGTCGGGGTGCGGGGCGGCGGCGGACTCGGCGGCGAGCGCCTCGTCCAGCTCGGCCCGGGACAGGTCGTACGAGGCCTCGTCCGCGGCGGCGAGCAGCGCGTCGACCGTCGGGTACGGGCGGTGAGCGCTCACCCGTTCGGCCCAGCGGCGGCTCGCGCAGCAGTCGAAGAGGAGCGCCTCGGCGGCCCCGGCCGGTGCGGCGTTGAAGCGGACGAGCCCGGAGAGGTGCCGGGCGGATCCCTGCTGGGCAGGTATGGCAGGCGTGTCCGTGGAGCCCGGATTCCGGCAGGGGGCATGAGTGTCGCTGGTCAGCGTGGGCTCCGGTGCTCCGGGACGGGTGGGGTGGGCGTGACTCAACGTTATCGACGGGATGAGGGAAGTGTCCGACGGATGCGCGAATTTCACCCGGAAGGGAGAGTTTCGGAACAGGTGATGGACGATCGGGTTCCGGCCCTCCCGTCGTTCCCCCGATTGGCCGGACCGCCGTCCGTGCGGGAGGATTCCGGGTGATGCGGTACTCCATACGGGCGCCCCGCCGGGGCCCCGCCCTTCTGGCCACCGCGGTGACACTGGCCACCGTGGCGGCCTGCTCGAACGGTTCTCCGTCAGGTCCGTCGGGTCCCTCCGTGCCGTCCTCCACCGGCGCGTCCGCGAGCGCGACCACCACGAGCGCCCCGCCGCCGAGCCCGACGCCGACACCCACGCCCACGCCCGCGCCCACCAAGGACTACCCCCTCTCCACCGCTCCGCGCACGATCCCCTCCGTCCGCTCCCACGTGGCCGCCCGCGGCCCCGGCTGGAAGCCCGCGCCCACGGGCGGGGTCGTCCTCGCCGCGAACAGCGCGGGCCTCGCCGACGAGGGACGGCTGATCGCCGGGGAGCTCGGCATCCCGTACCGCGGCGCCGCCGCGGCCGGACCCGGGGACGTCGAACTGGCCCTGGGCGGGTCGGGCTCCCCCGAGTCGTACACCCTGACGGTCCGCGACGGCCGCGTCCGGATCGCCGGCCCCGACGAGGCCGGGGTCTTCTACGGGACCCGCACGCTCAAGCAGTCGGTGAAGGCCGACGGGGCGATGCCCGAGGGGACCGTCGCCGACCGGCCCGCGAAACCGCAGCGCGGGCTCAACGTCGACATCGCCCGCAAGCCCTTCACCGCGGCCTGGCTGGAGGACCGCATCCGCGAGATGGGCGACCTCAAGCTCAACCAGCTCGGGCTGCACTTCTCCGACGACCAGGGCTTCCGGATCGAGTCCGAGAGCCACCCCGAGGTCGTGTCGGCGGAGCACCTCACCAAGGCCGAGGTCCGCCGGATCCTCGCCCTCGCGGCGAGCCGCCACGTCACCGTCGTCCCCGAGATCGACTCGCCCGGACACCTCGGCGCGGTCATCGCCGCCCACCCGGACCTCCAGCTCGTGAGCGCGAGCGGGCGGACCCCGCGCGGGGCCGTGGACATCTCCGACCCCGACGCGGCGCGGATCGTCGACGACCTGCTCCGCGAGTACGCCCGGCTCTTCCCCGGGGCGTACTGGCACCTCGGGGCCGACGAGTACGTCGCCCTCATGTCGAAGAACCCCGAGGCGAGCTACCCGCGCCTCGCGGCGGCCGCGCGCGCGAAGTACGGGCCCTCCGGCCGCGTCCAGGACCTCGCCACCGGCTGGCTCAACGACCGCGCGGCCGCCGTCCGGCCCACCGGCAAGACCCTCAAGGCCTGGAACGACGGCTTCTTCACGGGCGGGGTGGTGAACGCGGCCCCGGACATCGAGGTGGAGTACTGGACGGGCAAGGAGATCGGCGCCCGGCAGCCCGTCTCGTACCTGAGCGCGGGCCGGAAGCTGGTCAACCTCAACGACGAGTACCTGTACTACGTCCTCGGCCAGCCCAACGACTTCACGTACCCCACCGGCCGCCGGATCTACGAGCAGTGGACGCCGCTCGTCGTGCGCGGCACCACCCCGGTGCCGGCGCGGTACGACTCCCAGATCCTCGGCGCCCGCTTCGCGGTCTGGGGCGACCTGCCGCGGGCCCAGACGCAGGCGCAGGTGGCGGCCGGCATCCGGCTGCCGCTCGCGGCCCTCGCGCAGAAGCTCTGGGACCCGGCGAAACCGACGCTGACCTGGGACCAGTTCAAGGCGCTTGCGGCGAAGGTGCGCTGAATCTTCTTCGTGGACGCGATCGGTGCGGATCGCGTACGTTCCCCCGGCGGCGGCCATCGGGCCGCCGCTCGTTCCTTGGGGGGAACCACATGCTCACGCTCAAAGATCCGAACGGCCTCGCGAAGGCCGTCGTGGCTCTGCTGGCCGGCAACATCTTCTTCGACGTCCTGCTCGGTCTGTTCGAGGCCCGCTGGCTGATGGCCGACGCGCTGCCCTACACCTTCGATCCGGCCGTGTTCGGGCCGGTCGACCTGAACCTGGCCTACAGCGTGCACGTCCTGGTCTTCGTGGCGACCATCGTTGTCTTCATCATCTGGTTCCACCGGCTGCGGAACAACGCCGAGGTCTGGGCCGGCGACCTGCAGGGACGGAAGCCCGGCTGGGCCATCGGCGGCTGGTTCATCCCGATCGGCAACCTCTGGATCCCGCGGGTGATGGCCGTCGACATCTGGCGGGCCAGTCGCTGGCAGCCGTATGCCGCCGACGGCGCCCGGGAGCTGACGCTCCTGAATGCCTGGTGGACGTTCTGGATCATCGACTGGATCGTGGACAGGGCTGCCTCGCAGGCGTACAAGGGGGCCGATACGCAGGAGGCCTACGACTCCGCCGCCGCCTGGTCCCTCGCGAGCTACACCACCAACGTCGTCGCCGCCGTCCTCGCGATCCTCGTCGTCCGCCGTCTGACCTCTATGCAGCACGCCAAGGCCACTGGCATGATTCCGGCCGCGCAGTGACGAAAAAGCGCCCCCCGGCGCAGTAGGGGAAGTACTGCGTCCGCATCGGGTGGCGAGGAGGCGTCCATGACGTCGGGGAACGGCCGGAGCCTGCTGGAACTGATCGACGGGGCCGACGCGCGAGGGCTGGCCGCGGCCGGACTCGCCTGCCTCGACCGCTGTCTGCCGCTGCTCGCCCCCGACGGGGCCGACGCCCTCCGCCCCGTGTGGGCGGCCGTCGCGCGCGGCGACGGGCACGCCTGGGGTGAGGCCGTCGCCAAGGCCCGTGTGGAACTCGACGCCGACGGCACGCAGGACTCCGGCGCCGTCCGCGCGATGCTCGCCCAGGCCCCGGCCGACTGGACCGCCGAGGCCCTGCGCGTCTGGGCCGCCGACTGCTCCGTCGCGGCGCTCGCCCTGCACGGGCGGTACGACGCGGCCGGGGTGCCCGATGGCCTCGTCGAGCGCTGCCGGGCCGGGGACGCGGACGGCGCGGGCCCGCTGCTGGCCGGGGAGCTCCGCCGCCAGCAGGCCGTCCTCGAAACGGTCGCCCACGGCCCGACCGGACTGCGCCGGGCGCGAGAACTCTCCGTCGAGGGCGGCCGGGTGCTGCGCGCGGTCGTCTCCCGCCGGGCCCGCACGGCCTGAGGCCGAGGACACGGTCCGTCGTCTCGGCGTCCGACCCGTCGGCACTCGAAGGGTGGAATCCGCCCCGCGCGACGTGAGGTCGCGCGAAAGGGTGAGAAGCGCGGGGAAATGGGAGACGACCGGGGCCGCCACCCCCCACAGGAGAGGCCCCGGTCGTCGTCCACGGAGCCGCAGCACGGCTCCGTACTCCTATCAGCGCCAGGGGTGCGGTTTCTGTCACACTCACGCGGGCCACCCGAAGGTTGCAAGTTGTACAAAGACCCCGGACCGCGTGGACGTGATGCCGCGACACGACGTAGCGTGCAGGTGCGCGAGGCCGCGTGGCGGCGATGACCAGCCGCGATGACGCGGGGCGCGACCACGTCACCGACGAACAGGGTTTGGGGAGTGCTGGGGGACGACGCGGAGCTGACGGCCGCGGTGCTCGCTGCGCAGGACGGGGACGAGGACGCCTTCCGTACTGTGTATCGCGCCGTGCAACCCCGGCTGCTCGGCTACATACGCACGCTGGTCGGCGACGCGGACGCCGAGGACGTCGCCTCCGAGTCCTGGCTCCAGATAGCCCGCGACCTCGACCGCTTCGACGGCGACGCGGACCGCTTCCGCGGCTGGGCGGCCCGGATCGCCCGCAACCGCGCCCTCGACCACATCAGGATGCGCGGCCGCAGGCCCGCCGTGGGCGCCGACGAGACCGAACTGACCGACAAGCCCGCCGACTCCGACACGGCCGGCGAAGCCCTGGAGGCCCTCGCCACCGGCGACACCATGCACCTGATCGCCCAGCTCCCGCAGGACCAGGCCGAGGCCGTCGTCCTGCGCGTCGTCGTCGGCCTCGACGCCAAGAGCGCCGCCGACACCCTGGGCAAACGCCCCGGCGCCGTGCGCACCGCCGCGCACCGGGGGCTCAAGAAGCTCGCCGAACTCCTCGGAGCCGACGGCGGGCAGGACGGGCCGGACGGCACCGGCGGGGCCGTCGTCCCACTGGACGGTGTCCCTCCGCAACGCGGCCGCGCACCGGGGGCCGTGACCCCCGGCGGTGTGACGCAATCACGTCCGCGTACGCAGAAGGACATGTGATGGCCGACGAGCGGTACCAGTGGCTCGACCAGGAGGCCGCGGAGCGGCTGCTCCGGGGCGAGCCGGTCGAGGCCCTCGACGACCGTGCGCGTCACCAGGCCGAGCGCCTCGCCCAGGCCCTCGGCACGGCCCGCACGCCCGCAGCCCCGCCGGCCGCGGGCACCGAACTCCCGGGCGAGGCGGCGGCGCTCGCCGCCTTCCGCGAGGCCACCGCCGAGCGGGCCGCGACCGCCGCAGCGGCCTCCGTCGCGACCGCCGCGCCCGTCCCCGCGGGCCACGCCCGCGACCTCGGCCGGGTGCGGCTCGCACCCGGCACCGCCCCGGCGCGCCGCTGGGGACGCTCCGTGCGGTACGGCCTCGCCGCCGCGTTCGCCGCCGTCACGGTCGGCGGCGTCGCCGTCGCCGCAGGTACGGGCGTGCTGCCGCTGGTCGGCCCGGCGCCCGCCAGCTCCGTCTCGGCGGGGGACACGGCGGACCCGCTCGTCTCGAAGGAGCCCGGCATACGCCAGGACCCCGAGGCACCCCCGACGGAACCGGGCGGCGGCGATCCCACGCCCGGCTCGTCCCCCTCGGCCGACGGGTCCACCGCCCCGACCCCCCGCGCCTCGGACGGGCGCGGCTCGATCACCCCCGCACCGCGCAGCACCCCGGAACCGGGCAGGACGACCGGAGACACCGGCGGCACGGGCGGCTCGGGCTCCACCGGCCTCCGCGAGAAGGCCCTCAAGGCCTGCCGGCAGTACCGCACGGGCAAGCTCGACGCCACCGGCCGGCGGCAGCTCACGAACACCCTGCGCACCGGCGAGACCCTGCGCCTCTACTGCGACCGGATCCTCTCCGGCGACACCGGCACGTCGAAGGAAGACGGCCAGGACGAGTCCAAGGACACGTCCAAGGGCGACGGCAAGGGCGACGAGGACACCGACGACGACCGCAAGGGCGGCTCGAAGGACGGGTCCGAGAGTGGCACTCCAGGCGGAGACAGCGGCGAGAACGGCAGCAACGGGAGCGGCGGCGACGCCAGGACCCGGGCCGGAACCGCCCTTCCCGACGCCCGGCTCCAGGCCGGAGTCACCGCCGCGCTGCCCGCCGGAATCACCGCCCGGGCACGCGTCCCGCTCGGGGTGTAACACTTCTCGGCCCGTCGGCGCAGTAAGAAATGCCGACTGGTCATCGGCCGCGCAGAGAGCCGGGGTTCCCCCCGTACCTACGGCTCCGCGCACCTGGCGCGGGTGGGACACGTTCCCCCGGTCCCACCCGCGCCCCTTCTGCCTCCGCCCCTACCAGTGGACGACGACCTTGTCGCCGACCTTCACCTGGTCGAAGAGCGCCGAGAGCTTGACCTTGTCCCGGACGTTGACGCAGCCGTGCGAGGCCCCGGCGTAGCCGCGCGCCGCGAAGTCCGCCGAGAAGTGCACCGCCTGCCCGCGGCTGAAGAACATCGCGTACGGCATGGGGGTGTGGTAGATCGTCGACGTCCAGTCGCGCGCCTTCCACTCGACCTTGAAGAGGCCCTCACGGGTCGGCGTGTTCTCCGAGCCGAAGCGGACGTCCATCGACGAGACGACCCTGCCGTCGATCATCCAGGCGAGCGTCCGGCTCTCCTTGCTGATGCAGAGCACCCGGCCGGTCATGCACCGCGGGTCCGGGGTGTCCAGCTTGTTCGTGGTCGCGGGCTTCAGCTCGTCGGCGGTCGGCTTCCGGCTCGCGGACAGCAGCTGCTGCCAGGTCGTCTCGTCGACCGAGCCGGTCTCCGGCAGCCCCCGGCTCGCCTGGAACTTCCTGACCGCGCCCGCCGTCATCGTCCCGTAGAACCCGGTGGGGGCCCGGTCGAAGAAGTCGAGCTGCCGCAGGCGCGCCTGGAGCTCGCGCACCTGCTCGTTCTCGTCCCCGTCGCCCAGGAGCGGCTTCGGCGCGGCCGTCCCGGCGGACGCGGACGGGCTCCCCGAAGGCGATGCGGTGGGGGCGCTCGCGGACGGGGACGGCGGCTTGCCGTCCGAGGTCGGAGAGTCGGTCGGCGAGGCGCCGGGCGTCCCGGACGAGGCCGAGGCCGACGCGGAGGGCGTACCCGTGCCCGTGCCCGTACCGGACGCGTCCGGCGTACAGCCGGCGGCGAGCGCCACCGCCGCCGCTGCCAGAACCACTCTGCGTATGACGGCCGAAGACCGCTTCATCGTTGCCCCCCGTGGTGCGTCGTGTGTACGTAGGGATGCTTCCCGCGCGCGTGCGGTTGCGCACTCCGGGCACGGACCGCGCATCCTGTTTGAGGAAGCCCGGGTGACGGGCCCGGGCGACAGGACCGTCGGGAGGCACACAGCATGGCGCGCGAGTCGGAGTCGGGGCTGCCCATCGAGCCGGTGTACGGGCCGGACGCCCTGGACGGATGGGATCCCGCGGAGAAGCTGGGCGAGCCGGGCTCGTACCCCTTCACACGCGGCGTGTACCCCTCGATGTACACCGGGCGGCCCTGGACCATGCGGCAGTACGCCGGCTTCGGCACCGCCGTCGAGTCCAACGCCCGCTACAAGCAGCTCATCGCCAACGGCACCACCGGCCTGTCGGTCGCCTTCGACCTGCCGACCCAGATGGGCCACGACTCCGACGCACCGATCGCGCACGGCGAGGTCGGCAAGGTCGGCGTCGCCGTCGACTCGATCGACGACATGCGCGTCCTGTTCGACGGGATCCCGCTGGACCAGGTCTCCACGTCGATGACCATCAACGCCCCCGCCGCACTCCTGCTCCTGCTCTACCAGCTCGTCGGCGAGGAGCAGGGCGTGCCGGCGGACCGGCTGACGGGCACCATCCAGAACGACGTGCTCAAGGAGTACATCGCGCGGGGCACGTACATCTTCCCGCCGAAGCCCTCGCTGCGGCTGATCGCCGACATCTTCAAGTACTGCCGGGCCGAGATCCCGAAGTGGAACACCATCTCGATCTCCGGCTACCACATGGCCGAGGCCGGTGCCTCGCCCGCGCAGGAGATCGCGTTCACCCTCGCCGACGGCATCGAGTACGTCCGGACGGCCGTCGCCGCCGGCATGGACGTCGACGACTTCGCGCCCCGCCTCTCGTTCTTCTTCGTGGCCCGGACGACGATCCTGGAGGAGGTCGCCAAGTTCCGGGCGGCCCGCCGGATCTGGGCCCGGGTGATGAGGGAGGAGTTCGGCGCGGAGAACCCCAAGTCGCTGATGCTCCGCTTCCACACCCAGACCGCCGGCGTGCAGCTCACCGCGCAGCAGCCCGAGGTCAACCTCGTCCGGGTCGCCGTCCAGGGCCTGGCCGCCGTCCTCGGCGGCACCCAGTCCCTCCACACCAACTCCTTCGACGAGGCCATCGCCCTGCCGACGGACAAGTCCGCCCGCCTCGCCCTGCGCACCCAGCAGGTCCTCGCGTACGAGACGGACGTCACCGCGACCGTCGACCCGTTCGCCGGCTCGTACGTCGTCGAGCGGATGACGGACGACGTCGAGGCCGCCGCCCTGGAGCTGATGGGCCGGGTGGAGGAGATGGGCGGCGCGGTCAGCGCGATCGAGCGGGGCTTCCAGAAGGGTGAGATCGAGCGCTCCGCCTACCGCATCGCGCAGGAGACGGACTCGGGCGAGCGGGTCGTCGTCGGGGTCAACCGCTACGCGATCGACGTCGAGGAGCCCTACGAGCCGCTCCGCGTCGACCCCGCCATCGAGGCCCAGCAGGCCGAGCGCCTCGCGAGGCTGCGCGCCGAGCGCGACCGGCCGGCCGTGGACGCGGCGCTCGCCGCGCTCAGGAAGGCCGCGGAGGGCACGGACAACGTCCTGTACCCGATGAAGGAGGCGCTCAGGGCCCGCGCCACCGTCGGCGAGGTCTGCGACGCCCTGCGCGCGGTCTGGGGCACGTACGTCCCGACCGACGCGTTCTGAACGGCCCCGTCATCCCCGCCGGCCCCACCGACGGCCCGGCGTCATCTTCCGGTCGATTTCGCCTGTTGAAACTTAAAGCGGAAGGTCGTACCGGTGTGCGACACTCCGCTTCATGCTGGGTGTCACCGATCTTCCGACCTATCTCGCCGGGCTCGTCCTCATCATCCTCCTCCCGGGGCCGAACTCGCTGTACGTGCTGTCCGTCGCCGCCCGCAAGGGCACCCGCACCGGATACAAGGCCGCCGCCGGGGTGTTCACCGGCGACGCCGTCCTGATGACGCTCGCCGCGCTCGGCGCCGCCTCCCTGCTCCAGACCACCCCGCTCCTCTTCACGATCGTGAAGTACGCGGGCGCGGGCTATCTGACCTGGATGGCGATCGGCATGCTGCGGGCCGCCCTGGCCATGTGGCGCACCCGCCACGAGGTCGCCGCCGAGGCCGCGGCCGAGGCGGACGCCGGACCGTCCGAGCACCCGTACCGCCGGGCGCTGATCATCAGCCTGTTCAACCCGAAGGCGATCCTCTTCCTGATCTCCTTCTTCGTGCAGTTCGTGGACCCGTCCTACGCCTACCCGGCGCTCTCCTTCCTGGTCCTCGGCACCCTGCTCCAGCTCGGCAGCTTCCTCTACCTGACGACCCTGATCTTCGGCGGCACGCGGCTCGCCGAGGCCTTCCGCCGCCGCAAGCGCCTCTCCGCCGGAGCCACCTCCGCCGCCGGCGCCCTCTTCCTCGGCTTCGCGGCGAAGCTCTCCCTCAGCAGCGCCGCTTGACCCTCACACCGTGTGAGGCCGTTCCGTAGGAGTCGTCATGTTCACCATCGGAGACTTCGCCCGGCACGGGCGGGTGTCGGTCCGGATGCTGCGCCACTACGACGCCATCGGACTGCTGCGCCCGGCCCACGTCGACCCGCACAGCGGCTACCGCTTCTACTCGGCGGACCAGCTCGCCCCGCTCAACCGCGTCATCGCGCTCAAGGACCTCGGCTTCACCCTCGAACAGGTGGGGTCGATCCTCCGGGACGAGATCGGCGCGGAGGAGCTGCGCGGGATGCTGCGCCTGCGCCAGGCCGAGCTGGAAGCGGCCCTGGAGGCGGCGCGGGCCCGGCTCGCCCAGGTCGGTGCGAGGCTCCACGCCATCGAGAGTGAGGGACGCATGTCCACCCAGGACGTCGTCGTCAAGAAGGTCCCCGCCGTCCGTGTCGCCGAGCTGAGCGCGGTCGCCGCGAGCTTCGGCCCCGAGGACATCACCCCGGTCATCGGACCGCTGTACGAGGAGCTGTGCGGCCGCCTGGAGGCCGCGGGCGTCACGGGCTTCGGCCCGGCCGTCGCGTACTACGAGGACGCGGGCAAGGGGGACGGCTCGGTCCGCGTGCACGCCGCGACGACCGTGCCCGAGGGCACCGCCGCGGAGGGCGTCGAGGTGCACGTCCTGCCCGGTATCGAGGAGGCGGCCACCATCGTCCACCGCGGTTCCATGGACGAGATCCTGCCGACCGTGCAGACCCTGGCCGCCTGGATCGACACCAACGGCTTCCGGTCCGCCGGCTACGCCCGTGAGCTGTACCTGGAGTGCCCGGAGGACCCGGCCGGCTGGGTCTCCGAGATCCAGGAGCCGATCGTCCGCGCCTGATCCCCCGCTCGGCCCCTGCGGGCCCGGGTGCCCCCGCACGGGTGCCCGGGCCCGCCGTCCTTCGGCAGGTGGCGCTTCCTCCCCGGCCCGCTACCTCTGCAGCGCCCTGCGCAGCCGCAGCGCGCGGCGCGCGAGCCGGCGGACCTTCGGGTGGCGGGGGATCGGCAGGCCGCCCGGCAGGTCCAGGACCGTGAGGCGGCGTCGGGTGAAGTGGTGCCGGGTGCGGTCGGCGAGCGGGCCCGAGAGGTGCCGTACGGCGGGCTCGCGCAGCTCCGGGCGGATCTTCGGCTGCATCGCGAAGCCGACCGCCGCGACCAGGTCGTTCAGCTCCTCCGTACCGATCCCGGCGGCGGCGCCCTCCTCCTCCAGGGGCGGGACGACCGCGTCGACGACCGTGAGCGGGATCCGGTTGCTGTTCTGGAACGGGGTGAGCCGCTCCAGGAGCGCGCGCGTGCCGACCCGGGCGACCGGCAGCCCGTAGAAGGTCGCCGCCGTGAGCAGCGCCGTCGAGAAGCAGCCGACGACGAGCGCCGGCCGCAGCTCGCGGTAGAGCACCTCGGCGAGGACCGGCCGGTCCTCGACGGTCAGTTCGGCGCCGAGCTCCGCCGCCGCCTCCACGAGCGTCCGCGTCCAGGCGTCGGGGGCCGTCGGGTGCGGCTTGAAGACGAGCCGCCGGTGGCCGCGGGCGATCGCGCCCCGGACCATCCGCAGGTGCAGCTCCTCCTCCTCGGCGGGGGTCAGCAGGTTCAGCGCGGCCAGGTACTGGCCGAGGAGCAGCGCGGGGCCCTCCGCGGCGGTTCCGGCGACCGGTCCCGCCAGCTCCTCGACGACCTTCGTGAAGGCCTCCGTCGGCACCGGCTCGGGCACCGCCCCGAACTCGGCGAGCAGCAGCGGCGCGAGCCCGGGGACGAGGTCCAGGTGGAGCAGCCGGCCCACGCGCCCGCCGATCAGCGGGTCGATCTTGTTGCGGGTCGGCCCGTAGCTCATGAGGCCGTCCGCGTACACGGTGACCGGCGCGTCGGGAAGGAGCTGGGCGATGGCGAGCGCGGGCGTCACCTGGAGGGACTCCAGGGCGATCTCGACGCGGTCGTCGCCGAGGTCCCAGAGCTTGCGCAGATGCCGCTGGAGGAGCGGCAGGTCGCTGGGGCGCGGGGTCCAGCCGGCCGGGTGGAGCGGGGAGATCGTCTCGTTCCAGGACAGGACGGAGTCGAAGCGGCCGCGCAGCCGCTCGAAGCCCTCGGCCTCGTCGAGGGCGGGGGTCGTCTCCGGCACGGCCGCGTTGTTGGTGACGAGGAGGACGCGGCGGTCGGCGGGCGCGAAGGCGCCGCTGTCGAGCGCGGCGGCGAGCGTCACGGCGCCGTAGAGGGTGGAGGCGCAGAAGACCTGGGTGATCCGGCGGGAGTCCTGGGTGGTCCGGGCGTTCACGCGGCCACCTCCGGGGAGCCGGCGCCGCCGTCACGGACCGGTGCCGCCGGTGGTGGTGCGGGCCGGCGCCTGCGCAGCCGCCGCAGCATCGTCGCGCGGTCCCCGCCCATCGCCGTCAGGGCCTCGTCGAGGACCCCCTGCGGCATCCGCCGCAGCGCGCCCGAGCTCATCGACCTCAGCAGGCGCGCCACCTCGGGTTCGAACTTCTCGATCGAACCGACATGGTGGGAAATCACCGCGCAATACGTCCGGACGGCCTTCGGGAGAAGAAGGTCCGCGTCCTTGTCCCGCGCCGTTTCCTCGATCACCTGGTCGAAGGCGCGGATGAAATCCAATTGCCGGACATCGCCGATCTGGGTGAGCGAGGTCGCCACTCCGCGCCGGTAGAACACACCGAGTTCCCCGATGGCGGCGAACGATTCCGCCTCGCGGTGGAGTTTCCAGATCCACGGCCGGTCCTCCGCCGTCCGCAGGCCGTGCGGGAAGTGCAGCAGACCCCGGTCCAGGAGCCGGCGGTGGTAGATCCCGGCCCAGGCGTACGGGTAGTCGACCGAGGTCGTCCGGTGCGAGGGCAGGATCGCGTCCCGGGGCCGCAGCACCTCGCCGCGGCGGGGGACCGGCACCCGGCGCACCGCGCGGTTGCGGCCGGTCACCGTGACGTGGTCGGTGCGCAGGAAGTCGCAGCGCAGCTCCTCGGCGGCGGTGACGAGCCGGTCGTAGTAGCCGGGGGCGAGCCAGTCGTCCCCGTCGAGGAAGGCGATGTACTCGCCGCGGGCGGCGTCGAGGCCGGTGTTCCGGGCCGTGGCGAGGCCCTCGTTGTGCTCGTGCCTGATCAGGACGGCACCCGGGATCTCGCGCGCGGCCCGTTCGAGGAGCTCCGGGGTCCCGTCCGACGAGCAGTCGTCGACCAGCAGGAACTCGAAGTCCTCGCGGGCGTTGGACCGCAGGCTCGTGAGGGTGTCGGGGGCGTATGTCTGCACGTTGAAGAACGGCACGACGACGGAGAGCTTGACCACGCGGCCGACGCTAGGCGCCGCCCCGGCATTCCCACCGACCGCCGGGCAGCCTTTCGGTGAACACCAAGCGGCGGGCCGATTAACCGCCTTTACCCGCGGGGGAAATCAGCCGCCGCACGTCCGGATAGCGACCCACTTCAGCGGGCGGAGAGGCTCTGTTCACCGTTTGTTGTGGCTCAGTTGGGCCGGAAAGCGGAATGCCCTTCTAGCGTCCTCGACGTGCCAGCAAGTACCAGAGAAGCGGTACGGGTCGCCGTACTCGCCGACTCCGACACCCGGTGGAAATGGGGCGCCCTCACCGCGCGCCGCATCACCACGGCGACCGCCGAACCCACCGGTTTCGTCCTGCGGGGACGGGCCACGCCCACCGCGCGCCAGCTCGCCGAGACCGGGGTGTCCACGACCACCCCGCGCGAGGTGACGGGCGCGGAGTTCCTGCGTGCGATACGGGACGCGGAGGCCCGCGGCGAGGGTTACGACGTCCTCGTGCTCGCCCTGGTCGGCGGCACCGTCCGGGCCGTCCTCCAGGGCCTGGCCGACCTCGCCCTGGAGCGGCGCCCGGTGGTCGTCACCGGCTACGTCGGCGTCGTCTACGAGAAGCTGACCGACGGCCTCCTGCTGCGCCACGGCGCCGACGTGGTCCTCGCCAACTCCCGTCACGACGCCGAGCGTTTCCGCGCCGTGTACGAGGGCGTGGGCGCCGGTGCCGAGTCGGTCGTCGAGGCCGCGCTGCCCTTCCTCGGCGGCGCCCCGCACGCCCCCGAGGCCGGCCGCGACACCCTGGTCTTCGCCGCCCAGCCCTCCGTGCCCGCCACCCGCGCCGAACGCGCCTACGTGCTCCGGCGGTTGATCGGACACGCCCGGCTGCACCCGGACCGCGAGGTGCTCCTCAAGCTGCGCTCCAAGCCGGGCGAACACACCACGCACCTGGAGGAGTTCCCCTTCCAGAAGCTGGTCCGCGAGCTCGACCCGCCGGACAACTTCCGGCTCGTGTACGGACACATGGGCGAGGTCCTCGACCGCACCGACCTCCTGGTCACCGTCTCCTCGACGGCCGCCCTCGAAGCGCTGCACCGCCGGATCCCCACCGCGATCCTCACCGACCTCGGGGTCCGCGAGGCGCTCGGCAACCACCACTTCGTCGGCTCCGGCCTGCTGGCCTCCTTCGACCGGCTCGACAAGGGGGACGCGCCGGCACCCGACGAGACCTGGCTCGCCCGGCAGGGCGTCGCCTCCGACGGCTCGTACGAGGAGGCCTTCGACGCCGCCCGCGACCGGGTCGCCGAGCTCCTGGAGCTCCCGGCTCTGCCCCCGATCAGCCCCTACTACACCACGGAGACGGCCCCCGGATACCTGCCCGGGATCCTCGCCCGCCACCGCCTGGACGTCACCGCGCCCGAGCCCCGCGAGAGCGGGCTGCGCCGGGTCGTCCGGGAGGCCGCGCGGGGCGCGTACCGCCACGGCGTGCAGCGCGTCGCCCCCGTCATCCGCCGCCTGGGAGAACTGTGATGTCGTCCCCGATCGTGCTCGCCGTCGTCCCCGCCCGGGGCGGCTCGAAGGGCGTGCCCGCCAAGAACCTCGCCCCGGTGGCGGGGATCCCCCTCGTGACCCGCGCCGTCCACGCCTGCCTCGGCGCCCGCGCCGTCACCCACGTCGTGGTCTCCACCGACGACGCCGCCATCGCGGCCGCCGCCCGCACCGCCGGGGCCGAGGCCGTCCAGCGGCCCGCCGCGATCGCGGGCGACACGGCCACCAGCGAGGCCGCCGTCCTGCACGCGATGGACGCCTTCGAGGCCACCCACGGCCGCCCGGCCGACGTGGTCCTCCTCGTCCAGTGCACCAGCCCCTTCCTGACCTCCGCCGAGGTCGCCGAGACCGCCGAGCGGATCACCTCGGGCGCCGCCGACACCGCCTTCACGGCCGCCCCGTCCCACGGCTTCCTCTGGCGCGAGAGCCCCGAAGGGGCCACCGGCGTCAACCACGACAAGTCCTACCGTCCGCGCCGCCAGGACCGGGAGCCCGAGTACCTGGAGACCGGCGCCGTCTACGCGATGGACGCCGCCGGGTTCCGCACCCACGAGCACCGCTTCTTCGGCCGCACCGCGCTCGTCGTCACCGACCCCGCCCGGGTCCTGGAGATCGACGACCCGCACGACCTCGCCCGCGCCAATGCCATCGCGTCACTCGTCGACAAGGCCGCCGAGCCCGTCACGCCCGGCTTCGCCGACGTCGACGCCGTCGTCCTCGACTTCGACGGCACGCAGACCGACGACCGGGTCCACCTCGACGCCGAGGGACGCGAGTTCGTCTCCGCGCACCGCGGCGACGGCCTCGGCATCGCGGCCCTGCGCCGCGCCGGACTGCCCGTCCTCATCCTCTCCACCGAGCAGAACGCCGTGGTCGCCGCCCGCGCCCGCAAGCTCAAGATCCCCGTCCTGCACGGCATCGACCGCAAGGACCGCGCCCTCAAGGAGTGGTGCGATGCCGAGGGCATCGACCCGCAGCGCGTCCTCTACGCCGGCAACGACGTCAACGACCTGCCCTGCTTCCACCTCGTCGGCTGGCCCGTCGCGGTGAGCAGCGCCCACGACTCCGTACGGGCCGCCGCCCGCGCGGTCACCGTCACCCCGGGCGGCTCCGGAGCGATCCGAGAGATCGCCGCCTGGCTCCTCGGACCCGAGCTGAACACCCCCAACCCGTAAGGAACGACCATGAACACCCGTCTGCGCACCCTCGGCACCAAGACCGCCGGCCCGGGCCGCTCCGTCTACGTCTGCGGCGAGATCGGCATCAACCACAACGGCGACCTCGACAACGCCTTCAAGCTGATCGACGTGGCCGCCGAGGCCGGCTGTGACGCCGTCAAGTTCCAGAAGCGCACCCCGGAGATCTGCACCCCGCGCGACCAGTGGGACATCGAGCGCGACACCCCCTGGGGCCGGATGACGTACATCGACTACCGCCACCGCGTGGAGTTCGGCGAGGACGAGTACCGCGCCATCGACGAGCACTGCAAGGAGCGCGGCATCGACTGGTTCGCCTCCCCGTGGGACACCGAGGCCGTCGCCTTCCTGGAGAAGTTCGACGTCCCCGCCCACAAGGTCGCCTCCGCCTCCCTCACCGACGACGAGCTGCTGCGCGAGCTGCGCGCCACCGGCCGCACGGTGATCCTCTCCACCGGCATGTCGACGCCGAAGCAGATCCGCCACGCGGTCGAGGTCCTGGGCAGCGACAACATCCTGCTCTGCCACGCCACCTCGACCTACCCGGCCAAGGCCGAGGAGCTCAACCTCCGCGTCATCCAGACGCTCCAGGAGGAGTACCCGAACGTCCCGATCGGCTACTCCGGCCACGAGACCGGCCTCCAGACCACCCTGGCCGCCGTCGCCCTCGGCGCCACCTTCGTCGAGCGCCACATCACCCTCGACCGCGCCATGTGGGGCTCCGACCAGGCCGCCTCCGTCGAGCCGCAGGGCCTCCAGCGCCTCGTCCGCGACATCCGCACCATCGAGGCCGCGCTCGGCGACGGCGTCAAGAAGGTGTACGAGTCGGAGCTCGGCCCGATGAAGAAGCTCCGCCGGGTCCAGGGCACCGTCGCCGCATGACCGGGCAGCTGGCGTTCGTCGAGAGCCCGGTCCAGCTCCTCAACGTCCTGGAATGGGCACACACGCAGAACCCCGGCACGGCGCCCCCGACCGGTGATCCGGCGGACGCCGGCCCCGCGGACGCCACCCCGCCCCTCACGGTCGTCGTCCTCTCGCCGACCGATCCCATGTCGCGGGGCCAGCTGCGCCGGATGGCCCAGCTGGCCCGCGACCAGGGCCTCACCGTGCGCTGGCAGGAGGCCCGCGGCGGCCGGGGCGCGCTCGTCCGCACCCTGCGCGAGCTCGCCCGGCCGCTGCGCTCGGCGGAGCGGGTGATCATCGGGGACCCGTTCTCCCGGTACGTCCAGCTCCTGCTGACCCTCTTCGCCCCCCGGCACCTGACGGTCGTCGACGACGGCACCGCGACCATGGAGTTCGCCGCCCAGCTCGGCCGCGGCGAGCGCCTGGTGCGCTGGCACCGCAAGGGCAGCCTCGGCCCCCGTGAGCTGGTCCTCGCCCCGGTCACGAGCCTCGCCCGGCGGAAGCTCGCCCCCACCCGGGGCCGTACCGTCGAGATCTTCACCTCGCTGCCCGTGGAGGCCCCGCCGGGCGTCACGGTCACCGAGAACGCGTACGCCTGGACCCGGGACACCTTCGGTCCGCCGCGGCTCACTGGCGGCGCCGACCTGGTCGGCACCTCGCTCGTCGAGACCGGTGTCGTCGACGCCGACCACTACGCGCGCGTGGTGAGCGAGCTCGCCCGCGCCCACGGCGCCACCCGCTACTTCGCGCACCGCAGGGAGAGCGCCGAGAAACTGCACCGGATCGCGGTCGAGACCGGCCTCCAGGTCGTCCGGCCGGACCTGCCCCTGGAGCTGATCGCCCGGCGCGGCCCCATCGGGCGCACGGTCGTCAGCTTCCCCTCCACGGTCGTGCACACCCTGCCGCTGGCCCTCGCCGGCACCGGGGTGAAGGTCGCCGTCATCGAGATAGCGCCCGAGTGGCTGCGGGCGACCGCCTCGCCCCGCGCCCAGGGCTTCCTGTCCGGCGTCGCGGGCACCGCGGCCCACGAGGTCGACCGCCTCACCACCCGGGCGTCCCATCCGGCCGACCGGCTCGAATTCGGCTGAGCGTACCCACAAGGAGTGAGCTTCATGCCTGCGAAACCGAGATTCTTTCCCCTAAGGGGCTGAAATTCTCGTGATCAACGGGCAGTTGACCTCTCGACGGGCCTACCCTTCAAAGGGTGAACCAGTTGAAGTCCCGTGAGCCAGGCTCCGTCACCCTGCCCGGAACGCTGTCCGACTCCCTGCGCGCCGAACTCGTCGCCTTCCGCAGGGACTTGCACATGCACCCCGAGCTCGGGAACCAGGAGTTCCGTACGACCGCCGCGCTCAAGGCCCGCCTGGAGGCGGCCGGCCTCGCGCCGAAGGTCCTCCCGGCCGGCACCGGGCTCATCTGTGACATCGGCACCCGGGACCCGGGCCGGGGCATGCTGGCGATCCGCGCCGACCTCGACGCGCTCCCCATCCCCGACGTGAAGACCGTCGCCTACCGCTCCACCGTGGCCAACCGCGCCCACGCCTGCGGACACGACGTCCACACCACGACCGTCCTCGGCGCCGGACTCGTCCTCGCCGAGCTCGACCGCCGGGGCCTGCTGCCGAACGCCGTGCGGCTGATCTTCCAGCCCGCCGAGGAGGTCCTGCCCGGCGGAGCCGCCGACGCCATCGAGGCCGGGGTCCTGGACGGCGTGGGCCGGATCATCGCCGTCCACTGCGACCCCCGCGTCGACGCCGGGAAGATCGGGCTCCGGGTCGGCCCCATCACCTCCGCCTGCGACCGCCTGGAGGTCACCCTCGACGGCCCCGGCGGCCACACCGCGCGCCCGCACCTCACCACCGACCTCGTCACCGCCGCCGCCCGGGTCGCCATCGACGTCCCCGCCGTCCTCGCCCGCCGCGTCGACGCCCGCTCGGGCCTCTCCGTGACCTGGGGCCGCATCGAGACCGGCCACGCCCCCAACGTCATCCCGCAGCACGCCGAGCTCTCCGGCACCGTCCGCTGCCTCGACCTGCCCTCCTGGCGGGACGCGCCCGACCTGGTCCACGCGGCGATCGACGAGGTCGCCACCCTGCACCGGGCCAAGTCGACCGTCACCTACGTCCGCGGCGTCCCCCCGGTGGTCAACGACCCGGTCATCACCGAACTGCTCCGCGACGCCATGACGGCCCGCCGCGGACCGCAGGCGATCGAGGACACCGAGCAGAGCCTCGGCGGCGAGGACTTCTCCTGGTACCTGGAGCACGTCCCCGGCGCCATGGCCCGCCTCGGCGTCCGCACCCCCGGCGACACCCGGGTCAGGGACCTGCACGCCGGCGACTTCGACGTCGACGAGCGGTGCATCGAGGCCGGCGTGGAGCTCTTCACGGCCGCGGCCCTGCTCGACGCCACGCCCCAGCGCTGATTTCCGGCCGGAAGGAAGGCCGGAAGGAGCCCGTGGGGCCCGTCATCCGTCCGGCCCACCGACCTTCCCCCGGGCGGTCCACCGCCCGTCGCACGGTCGGCCCGACGCCGTGTCCCCCGGTCGGCCCAGGGCACGGCGCGTCGCCTCCCGGGCCCTGTCGCGCCACCCCTCCAGGGCGGTATAACCGGCGGTACCGGGCCGAACGCCCCCGGTCGCCTCGGCTGGCCGGTTCGCGACGATCCGATAACGACTCATGAACGGGTCTTTAACTGACATCTACGCGCGTTACGATCGCCGCGAAACCAGCGCCGGAAGAGGCGCTTTCGGTCAGTCTTGAAGGGACCCTCCTCTTGCGCCGGATCACCAGGATCACGACCGTGGGCATCGCCACCGCGGCGCTCGCGCTCTCCGCCACCGCCTGTGGCAAGTCGTCGAGCGGTTCGAGCTCCAGCCCCAGCTCGTCCGCGGGCGCGACCAAGGTCGCCATCGCGTACGACATCGGCGGCCGCGGCGACCAGTCCTTCAACGACGCCGCCTACGCCGGTCTGAAGAAGGCCGAGGACGAGCTCGGCGTCAAGGGCTCCGAGGCCGAGCCGTCGCAGGGCGAGAGCGACGCCGACAAGGTCGCGCGCCTCACCTCGCTGGCCCGCGCCGGCAACAACCCGGTCATCGGCGTCGGCTTCTCCTACGCCCCGGCCATCGCGAAGGTCGCCAAGGCCTTCCCGAAGACCACGTTCGGCCTCATCGACGACACCTCGGTGACCGCCCCGAACATCGCCAACCTCGTCTTCAACGAGGAGCAGGGCTCCTACCTGGCCGGCGTCGCCGCCGCCAAGGCGTCCAAGACCGGCACGGTCGGCTTCATCGGCGGTGTCGAGGTTCCGCTGATCAAGAAGTTCGAGGCGGGCTTCACGCAGGGCGTCAAGGACACCAACCCCAAGGCGAAGGTGCTCACCCAGTACCTGACCCAGCCGCCGAACTTCGACGGCTTCTCGAAGCCCGACCTCGGCAAGGCCGCCGCCCAGGGCCAGCTCGACAAGGGCGCCGACGTGATCTACGCCGCCGCCGGTCTCGCGGGCTCCGGCGCCATCGAGGCCGCCTCCGCCGCGGGCAAGTGGGCCATCGGCGTCGACTCCGACCAGTACAAGCAGGCGGGTCTGGCCGCGTACAAGAACCAGATCCTGACCTCGGTCACCAAGGACGTCCAGGGCTCGGTCTACAACGTGATCAAGTCCGTCAAGGACGGCAAGCCGCAGACCGGTGAGATCCGCTACGGCCTCGCCACCAACGGCGTCGGCCTGGCCGACTCCAACCCGGCGTACGTCAAGATGACCGACGTCACCGCCGCCGTGGACAAGGCGAAGCAGGCGATCGTCGACGGCAAGATCACGGTCAAGACCGCTCCGTAAGGACACGCAGGTCACGACCTGAGCCCGGGCCCGGCGTCCGGTGGCACCCCCACCGGATCCCGGGCCCCGGGCCCATTCCCGTACGGGTTTTCATTTTTCGGCAGCGCTACGCGTGTAGATGTCTCCCTGGCACGATAACTTCGCCCCGCCCTGCCCTCCCCGCTCCCACTCCTTCCGGCCAAGGAGAGTGCGTCATCAACGCGTCCAGCCCCCCTGCCGTAGAACTGCACGGCATCACCAAGCGATTCCCCGGCGTCGTCGCCAACAAGGACATCGCCATCACGGTCCGCAAGGGCACCGTGCACGCCCTCATCGGCGAGAACGGTGCCGGCAAGTCGACCCTCATGAAGATCCTCTACGGCATGCAGAAGCCGGACGAGGGCACCATCGCGGTCGACGGCGAGCAGGTCACCTTCTCCAGCCCCGGTGACGCCATCGCGCGCGGCATCGGCATGGTGCACCAGCACTTCATGCTCGCCGACAACCTCACCGTCCTGGAGAACGTCGTCCTCGGCGGCGAGAAGCTCTACGGCATCGGCGCCAAGGCGCGGAAGAAGATCAAGGAGATCTCCGACGCGTACGGCCTCGGGGTCCGCCCCGACGCCCTCCTCGAGGACCTCGGCGTCGCCGACCGGCAGCGCGTGGAGATCCTCAAGGTCCTCTACCGCGGCGCGAAGATCCTCATCCTCGACGAGCCGACCGCCGTCCTCGTCCCGCAGGAGGTCGACGCGCTCTTCGACAACCTGCGCGAGCTCAAGTCCGAGGGCCTCACGGTCATCTTCATCTCGCACAAGCTGGGCGAGGTCCTGAAGGTCGCCGACGACATCACCGTCATCCGCCGGGGCACCACGGTCGGCACCGCCGACCCGAAGACCGCCACCACCAAGCAGCTCGCCGAGCTGATGGTCGGCAGCGAGCTGCCCTCGCCGGAGACCCGCGAGTCGACGGTCACCGACGTGGCCATGCTCAAGGTCGAAGGCCTGACGCTGCTGGAGAGCGGCGCCGCCGCCGCCCCGCTGACCACCGCCGCCCCGGCCGACCCGTCCGTCACCGTCACCGTGCACGAGGAGGCCGCCGCCGGCCGCAAGCTCCTCGACGACATCTCGCTCACCATCCACAAGGGCGAGATCCTCGGCATCGCCGGTGTCGAGGGCAACGGCCAGACCGAGCTCATCGAGGCCCTGATGGGCATCGCCAGCCCCGACGCGGGCGTCATCACCCTCGACGGCGCGGACATCTCCAAGGTCTCGGTGCGCAAGCGCCGCGAGGGCGGCATCGGCTACATCCCCGAGGACCGCCACCGCCACGGCCTGCTCCTGGAGGCCCCCCTCTGGGAGAACCGCATCCTCGGCCACGTCACCGAGGCCCCCAACTCCAAGCGCGGCATCCTCGACCCGAAGGGCGCCCGCAAGGACACCGAGCGGATCGTGCGCGAGTACGACGTCCGCACGCCCGGCATCGACGTGACCGCGTCCTCCCTCTCCGGCGGCAACCAGCAGAAGCTGATCGTCGGCCGCGAGATGAGCCACAACCCCAAGTTCCTGATCGCCGCCCACCCCACCCGCGGTGTGGACGTCGGCGCGCAGGCGCAGATCTGGGACGCGATCCGGGACGCCCGCCGCGAGGGCCTCGCGGTGCTGCTGATCTCCGCCGACCTCGACGAGCTGATCGGCCTCTCCGACACCCTGCGTGTCATGTACCGCGGCAAGCTGGTCGCCGACGCCGACCCCGCCACCATCACGCCCGAGCAGCTGGGCTCCGCCATGACCGGCGCAGCCACCGGCCGCCTCGAAGGCACCGAAGAGCAGCCCGAAGACGGTGACGCCCGATGATGAAGATCGACAAGGACAAGCTGATCATCGGGGCCGCCGGCCCGGTGCTCGCCCTGGTCACGTCCTTCGTGCTCACCGTCCTGGTGCTGCTCGCGACGGGCCTGGACCCGATCGAGCCGATCCGGCTGATGATCGAGAACGCCGGGTACTCCGACGTCCAGGTCCTCATCGTCAACCAGACCGGGATCTACTACCTGGCGGCCCTGGCCGTGGCCATCGGCTTCCGGATGAACCTCTTCAACATCGGCGTCGAGGGCCAGTACCGCCTCGCCGCGATGGTGTCGGCGCTCGTCGGTGCGGCCGTCGACCTGCCCGGTCCGCTGCACATCCTGCTCATCGTGATCGTCGCCATCGCGACCGGCGCCGTCTGGGCCGGTATCGCGGGCATCCTGAAGACCACCCGGGGCGTCTCCGAGGTCGTCTCGACGATCATGCTCAACGCCATCACCACCTCCCTGGTGGCCTGGCTCATCCTGCCGAAGAACTTCGGCGTCCAGCCCGCCGGCTCCAACGACCTCACCACCGGTCAGATCGCCGAGTCCGGCTGGTTCCCCGGCATCGACATGGGCGACGGCGGCGAGATCTACGGCTTCACCTTCGTCGCGCTCGCGCTCGGCGTCGTCTACTGGTTCGTCCTCAACCGCACCCGCTTCGGCTTCGACCTGCGCGCCACCGGTGAGAGCGAGTCCGCGGCCCAGGCCAGCGGCGTCGACGCCAAGAAGATGATCCTCACCGCGATGCTGATCTCGGGCGGCCTCGCCGGTCTGGCCGGCATGCCTATCCTGCTCGGCGAGTCGCACACGTACAGCCTGGCCTTCCCGGTCAACGTCGGCTTCACCGCCATCACCGTCGCCCTGCTCGGCCGCAACCACCCGGTCGGCATCCTCTTCTCGGCCCTCCTCTTCGCGTTCCTCGACAAGGCGTCCTCGAACCTCGACGTCTCGGGTTACCCGAAGGAGATCACCCAGATCATGCAGGGCATCATCGTGATCGCCGTGGTCGTCTCCTATGAGCTCGTCCGCCGTTACGGCACCCGCCGCCAGCAGCAGAAGGTCGGCGAGGAGCTCGCCGCCGGCGGCGCCATCAAGACCGACAAGGAGGTCTCGGCATGAGCACCGGCACTGTCGCCAAGCCGAGCGCCGCGCCCAAGAAGGCCGGACGCCGCAAGCTGACCTGGCCCTGGATCCTGCTGATCGTCGCGGCCGGCCTCGTCCTCTTCTCGCTCGTCCGCGTCGTCTCCGGCGCCGACGACCTCACCTCCGTCGGCCAGATCTCCGGCGCGCTCCAGCTCGCCGTGCCGATCGCCATGGCCGGTCTCGGCGGCCTGTGGGCCGAGCGCGCGGGCGTCGTCAACATCGGCCTCGAAGGCATGATGGTGCTCGGGACCTGGTTCGGCGCCTGGGCCGGCTACCAGTGGGGCCCGTGGACCGGCGTCGTCGTCGGTATTCTCGGCGGCGCGCTCGGCGGCCTCCTGCACGCGATCATCACCGTCACGTTCAACGTGAACCACATCGTCTCCGGTGTGGCGATCAACATCCTCGCGGTCGGCTTCACCCAGTACCTGTCGAACTTCACCTTCGACAAGGCCGAGGGCGGCTCCTCCAAGCAGTCCCCGCGCATCGACCCGATCACCGACATCACCATCCCAGGACTCTCGGACTGGCTGATGGACCTCCAGCAGAAGCACTGGTTCCTGATCTCGGACGTCGCCGGCATCCTCGGCGGTCTGGTCACCCACCTGTCGCTGCTGACGATCGTGGCCGCCCTGCTCATCCCGGCCACCTGGTGGATCCTCTGGCGCACGGCCTTCGGCCTGCGGCTGCGCTCCTGCGGTGAGAACCCGGTCGCGGCCGAGTCCCTGGGCGTCAACGTCTACAAGTACAAGTACATCGCCGTCGTCGTCTCCGGCGGCCTCGCCGGCCTCGGCGGCGCGTTCCTCTCGATCGTCTCCACCGGCATCTACCAGGAGGGCCAGACCGGCGGCCGCGGTTACATCGGTCTCGCCGCGATGATCTTCGGCAACTGGATGCCCGGCGGCATGGCGCTCGGCGCGAGCCTCTTCGGCTTCACCGACAGCCTCAAGCTCCGCGGCGGCGCCGAGAACGTCCACGCGCTGCTGCTGCTCGTCGCGCTGCTCCTGGTGATCGCCGCGCTGTGGCAGCTGTACAAGAAGAAGTACGTGGTCGCGGCCGTCTCCGCCGGCTTCTCGGCCGCCTTCTTCCTCTGGTACTTCCTGACCGACGAGGTCCCGAGCCAGTTCGTCGACGCCGCCCCGTACATCACCACCCTGCTCGTGCTCGCCCTCTCGGCGCAGCGCCTGCGGATGCCGAAGGCGGACGGCCTGCCGTACCGCAAGGGCGAGGGCAAGTGACGACGGCGCCCGACTGGGACCTCCTCCGGGAGACGGCCCGCGAGGCGATGTCCCGCGCGTACGCCCCGTACTCGGGCTACCCGGTCGGCGCGGCGGCCCTCGTGGACGACGGGCGGGTGATCTCCGGCTGCAACGTGGAGAACGCCTCCTTCGGCCTCGGCCTGTGCGCCGAGTGCGGGCTCGTCTCGCAGCTCCAGGCCACCGGCGGCGGACGGCTGACGCACTTCGTGTGCGTGGACGGCCGGGGCGAGTCCCTGGTGCCGTGCGGGCGCTGCCGTCAGCTGCTGTACGAGTTCGGGGGCCCCGAGCTCGTCCTGGAGACCCCGGCCGGCTTCCTGACCCTGGCCGAGATGCTCCCGCAGGCCTTCGGCCCGGGCCACCTCGCCAAGTAGTTCCTCGGAGCGGCCCTTCCGGCACGATGGGAAGGGTCGCTCCCCCTTTCCCCCTCTATGCGCGTAGAAAGAGGCACCACCATGGACGTCATCTCCGTCATCCGCACGAAGCGGGACAAGGGCGAGCTGAGCCCCGAGCAGATCGACTGGGTCATCGACGCGTACACCCGCGGTGTGGTCGCCGACGAGCAGATGTCCGCCCTGGCCATGGCCATCCTGCTGAACGGCATGAACCGCACGGAGATCGCCCGCTGGACCGCCGCGATGATCGCGTCCGGCGAGCGCATGAACTTCGACGCCCTCTCCCGTCCCACCGCCGACAAGCACTCCACCGGCGGCGTCGGCGACAAGATCACCCTCCCGCTCGCCCCGCTCGTCGCCGCCTGCGGCGCGGCCGTCCCGCAGCTCTCCGGCCGCGGCCTCGGTCACACCGGCGGCACGCTCGACAAGCTGGAGTCCATCCCCGGCTGGCGCGCGCTGCTCTCCAACGAGGAGATGCTGCACGTCCTCGACACCACGGGCGCGGTGATCTGCGCGGCGGGCGACGGCCTGGCCCCGGCGGACAAGAAGCTGTACGCGCTCCGCGACGTCACGGGCACGGTGGAAGCGATCCCGCTCATCGCCTCCTCGATCATGTCGAAGAAGATCGCCGAGGGCACCGGCTCGCTCGTCCTGGACGTGAAGGTCGGCACCGGCGCCTTCATGAAGAACATCGAGGACGCGCGCGAGCTGGCGCGGACGATGGTGGGCCTCGGCACGGACAGCGGCGTGAAGACGGTCGCCCTCCTCACCGACATGTCCACCCCGCTCGGCCTGACCGCCGGCAACGCGCTCGAAGTCCGCGAGTCCGTCGAGGTCCTGGCCGGCGGCGGCCCCAAGGACGTCGTCGATCTGACGATCGCCCTGGCGGCCGAGATGCTGGCCGCGGCCGGCATCAAGGACGCCGACCCGGCGAAGGCCCTCGCGGACGGCTCGGCGATGGACGTCTGGCGCCGGATGATCGCGGCCCAGGGCGGCGACCCGGACGCGACCCTGCCGGTCGCCCGCGAGCAGCACGTCGTCACGGCCCCGTCGACCGGTGTCCTGACCCGCCTCGACGCGTACGACATCGGCATCGCCGCCTGGCGCCTGGGCGCGGGCCGCGCCCGCAAGGAGGACCCGGTGCAGGCGGGCGCGGGCGTGGAGCTCCACGCGAAGCCGGGCGACACGGTGACGGCGGGCCAGCCGCTGCTGACGCTCCACACGGACACCCCGGAGAAGTTCGAGTACGCGCTGGGCTCCCTGGAGGGCGCCTGGGACATCGCGGCCCCGGGCACGGCGTTCACGGCGAACCCGATCGTGCTGGACCGCATCGCCTAGGCATATGCCTGTGACACCTTCGGGTGAACGGGGCCGGTGGACCACCACCGGCCCCGTTCGGCATGCTGGGATCGGTGACGACCGATTGAGGAGCACACCATGAGCGCACTCGCCACCGAGGCCGGGCAGGGCTGGGACGATGTCGTCCGCCTCTGGCACGAGATGGACTGGCCCGAGGGCTGCAAGGTGGAGATCATCGAGGGGATCATCACCGTGGCACCGTCACCCGCCAACCAGCACAACAGCATTGCGGAGGAGATCCAGCGCAGGCTGTACCGGGTGATTCCGGATGAGTGGGGCATCTACCAGACACAGGCCGTCGCCATCCCGGCTCGGTCGGGAATGTACATCCCCGACCTGTTGGTCGCTCCCCGGGCGGCGCTGATGGGGTCCGGTCATTTCATCCCGGCCGCGGAAGCGGAGCTCGTGGTGGAGATCACTTCGCAGTCGAACGCGAACCACGACCGCATCGCCAAGGCCGCGGGATACGCGACGGCCGGCGTACCCCTCTACCTCCTGGTAGACCGCTGGGTGCCGGGCGGGCCGACGATCACGCTCTACGGAGAACCTTCCGGCGGCGTCTACCGCGTCCTGAGGGCGATCCCCTTCGGCGGGGAGCTCCACCTCCCCGCACCCATCGACCTCACCCTCGACACCGCCGAGTTCCCCGTCACGTGAGCAGCAGTCCCGGCAGCTCGCGCATGTCGTCGAAGACCACCGTCCGCGTCCCCGTCAGTCGGTCCGCCCGCGTCAGCCCCCCGCAGTAGCCGAAGGCCCGCATGCCGGCCGCGCGGGCCGCCTGGACTCCGTACGGACTGTCCTCGACGACCGCGCAGCGCTCCGGCGGGACCCCGAGCGTGGCCGCCGCGTGCAGGAAGAGGTCCGGAGCGGGCTTGCCGCGGGAGACGTCCCGGGCGCTGAACACCCGCCCCTCGAAGCGCCCGAGCAGCCCGGTGCGGCCCAGGTTCCTGCGGATGCTGGTGTGGCTGCCGTTGGAGGCGAGGCAGTACGGGACGGACAGGGCGTCCAGGACGTCGACGACGCCCTCGACGGCCGTCAGCTCCGCGTCCAGGGCGTCCTCGTACCGCTGCCTGAACGGGGCCTGCCAGCCGGGTTCCAGGGGGCGGCCCCGCCGCTCCTCCACGATCGCGGTGAGCATCTCGTGCGAGGAGCCGACGAAGAACTCGGCCATCTCCGCCTCGGTGAACTCGGCACCGAGCGAGGCGAAGACCTCCCGGTCCACCCGGCAGTAGATCCGCTCGCTGTCCACCAGAACGCCGTCACAGTCGAAGATCACCAGTTCGACAGGCTCAAGAGTCATGATCGGGAGCCTAGGGGGTGTCCTGCGATGAGTTCCGGGAACCCGGACGGTCGTACGAACGTGGACACCAGTCAGCCCCTCGTCGTGACCCTGCCCGCCCGGCCCGGTCGGGAGGACGTCGCCCGGCTCTGCGCCGAGCTCGCCGCCGCCCCGCCCCGCGAGGTCGTCTGCGAGGCCGGCGCGCTCGCGGGCGCCGACCTCACCGCCGTCGACGCCCTCGCCCGGCTGAGGCTGGCCGCCGGGCGGCGGGGCCACCGCATCCGCTTCGAGGGAGTGGGGCCCGAGCTGCGGGCCCTGCTCCTCCTGACCGGCCTCGCCGAGACTCTAGGCCTCTAGCCGCGCCGGCAGGTCGAACAGCGGGAACCACCGCTCGGTGTCCAGGAAGAAGTCCATCCCATGCACCTTGCCGTCCCGCAGCTCCAGGACGATCAGTGCCCACGGGCTGAAGCCGCCGGCCGGGTCCGGGTGGTACTGCGCGAACGCCGGCGAACCGTTCGCCACGGTGGCGACCAGCTTCGAACCCCGGCACACGTCGCCGACGCCCAGCATCCAGCCGACGATGTCGTCGTGACCCCGGAGCCACAGGTCGAACGGCGGCATGGACATCGTCGCGTCCTCGTGGAGGAGCGCCGTCAGCGCCTTCATGTCGTAGCCCTCGAAGGCGGCGACATAACGCTCCAGGAGCGCCTGCTGCTCCTCGTCCAGCGGGTTCGCCGGGTCGGAGGCGGCCGGCGCCTGCTCGGCCAGGGTCGCGCGGGCCCGCTGGAGGGCGCTGTTGACCGAGGCGACGGAGGTGTCGAGGAGCTCGGCGACCTCGCTCGCCTTCCAGGCGAGCACCTCCCGCAGGATGAGCACGGCCCGCTGCTTGGGCGGCAGGTGCTGGAGCGCGGCGACGAACGCGAGCCGCACGGTCTCGCGGGAGACGGCCGTCTCGGCCGGGTCGCCGGCCGAGGGCAGGACCCGCCCGTCGGGAACCGGCTCCAGCCAGGTGATCTCCGGCTGCTTGACGAGCTGCGCCTGCGCGACGGGCGTCGGTCCGGTCAGGTCCATGGGCCGCGCCCTCCGGTTGCCGGCGTTCAGCGCGTCGAGGCAGACGTTGGTGGCGATCCGGTACAGCCAGGAGCGCAGCGAGGATCGGCCCTCGAAGGAGTCGATGGCCTTCCAGGCGCGGACCATGGTGTCCTGCACCGCGTCCTCCGCCTCGAAGGAGGATCCGAGCATCCGGTAGCAGTAACCGGTCAGCTCCCTGCGGTACTTGTCGAGTTCCTCGGTCGTCGCGGCCGCGGCGTCACTCATCGGGTCCACACCCCACTCACCCCTCACCGGCACCCGTTCGGTGCCGGTGAGAGGGAAGCTACCGCAGGGCACTGACAGCCGGGGTCAGGTTCCCGGCTTGCGGCCGTAGACGAAGACGTCGTCGCCGTTCCTGAGCAGGTTCCAGTACGCCTTGGCGTCCTTCGACGTCATGTTGACGCAGCCGCCGGACCCCGGCGGGTTCCACATGGACTTGGTCGTCGAGTGGAAGGCCTGGCCGCCGTCGAAGAACTGCGAGTACGGCATGGAGACGTGGTAGAGCGTCGACCAGTGGTTGATGTTCCGCCAGTAGATCTTCTTGGCGCCGGTACGGGTCTCGGTGCCGTCCTTGCCCGTGCGGACCGGCACCGGCCCGTACTTCAGGCGCGAGCCGTCCTGGATCCAGCTCAGCTGGCGCGTCAGGTCGACGCAGGCGATCCGGCCCTTGTTCGTCGGACACCTGCGGTCCTTGTTCGGGTTCGACCCCGCCGCCTTCTGCTGGATCATCGTGTTCATGGTCCGCCAGGTCAGCGGCCCCGCGTACCCCACCGTCGGGGTGATGCCGTGCTTGCGCTGGAAGGCCTGTATCGCCTGGCAGTCGGCGAGCGACTGGCGTCCGTCGACCGGCCGTCCGAGGAACTTCTCGACCTGCTTCTGGTACGGCCCCGTCGTCACGTTGCAGGACGCCGCCTGCGCCGGAGCCGTACCGAGCGCGATCGTCATCGGCACCACGAGCGACGTGATCCCGGCGGCGATGCCCGCCCTTCTGCCCATCTGTCGCGTGACTCTGTTCATGATCGTCAACTCCCCCTTGAGTCCCTGTATTTGAGGACGTACGGGGGAGTGTGACGGTTGCAGCCCAGAAGGGGAACCACGCGCTCCCGATCGAACCTACGCGGTGGCCGGATGCGGTCGCCGCGCCGCGGCCCGCGCGCTGTGCGAGCCGTACAGCGTGACCGAGACGACCCCGAGGACCGCGACCAGGCCGATCAGGACCGTGCCCGCCCAGCCGCCCGCGTGGAAGGCCATCGCGCCGAGCGTGCCGCCAGCGCTGCTGCCCAGGTAGTACGCGGACTGGTAGAGCGCCGAGGCCTGCGCCCGGCCCGTCTTCGCCGTGCGGCTCACCGAGGAGGAGGCGACCGCGTGGCCCGCGAAGAAACCGGCCGTGATCAGGACCAGGCCCACGAGGACCAGGGCGAGGGAGTCCGAGAGCGAGAACAGCAGGCCCGCCGCCGTCGTCGACACCGCCAGGTACAGCGCCCCGCGCCGCCCGAGCCGCCCGACGAGCTTCCCGGCGGCGGCGGAGGAGACCGTGCCCACCAGGTAGACCAGGAAGATCGAGCCGATCACACCCTGCGGCAGCGAGAACGGCGCCTCAACGAGGCGGTAGCCGATCACCGTGTACACGGCGCCGAAGACCGTCATGAACAGCGCGCCGATCACGTACAGACGCATGAGCAGCGGGTCGGCGAGGTGTCCCCGCACGGTCCGCGCGAGCGCCTTCGGGTGCAGCGTGCCGGGCGTGAAGTGCCGGGCCTTCGGGAGCAGCACCCGGAAGGCGAGCACGCACACCAGGGAGGTCAGGCCGACGGCGGCCAGACCCGCACGCCAGCCCCACATCTGGGCCACCCAGCCGGTCACGAGCCGGCCGCTCATGCCGCCGATCGAGTTGCCCGCGACGAAGAGGCCGATCGCGGCGACCAGCGCCCGCGGCCGCACCTCCTCCGCGAGGTACGCCATCGCCGAGGCCGGGAGGCCGGCGAGCGCGGCGCCCTGGACCGCGCGGAGCGCGATCAGGGACTCCAGGTTCGGGGCGAGCGGCACCAGGAGCGCCACGCCGACGGCGACCGAGAGGGAGGCCGTCATCATCGTGCGCCGCCCGAGGCGCTCCGAGAGGGCGCTGAGCGGCAGGACGCAGAGGGCGAGGGCGCCGGTCGCGGCGGAGACCGTCCAGGAGGCGGCGGAGGCGGTGGCGCCGAACTCGGCCGAGATGGCCGGGAGGAGGGCCTGCGTGGAGTAGAGGAGGGCGAAGGTGGCCAGTCCGGCGGCGAAGAGCGCGAGGCTCATCCGGCGGTAGCCGGGGGCACCGGGGGAGAGGCGGGTGTCGGCGGACGCGGTGGTGGCGGCCGCCTTGGTACTGGCGGAAGGCATGTCACGAACGTAGGACGGTCCGTTTCATGCGTCCAATGCACGGAACTGCTGTAATCGTTCCCATGGTGCATGAGTACAGGTCACAGCCTCGCCTGTCACCGAACAGTAACGAAGAAGACATGGGACCGCTGCTCGCGCCGCGGCTCGCGTACTTCGCCGCCGTCGCCCGGCACGAGCACGTGACCCGGGCCGCGGCGGAGATGGGCGTGCCGCAGTCGACGCTCTCGCGGGCCATCGTCCGGCTCGAACAGGACCTCGGCGTCACCCTCTTCGCCCGGCGCGGCCGCACGGTCTCCCTCACCCCGGCGGGCCGCCGCTTCCTCACCGCCGCGGAGCGGGCCCTCGCCGAGGTGGAACGGGCCGCCGACACCGTACGGGCGGACGCCGACCCCACGGCGGGCCGGGTCGCCTTCGGCTTCCTCCACACGATGGGCTCCGAGACCGTCCCCGGCCTCATCCGCGCCTTCCGCGTCGACCACCCGAGGATCCGCTTCACCCTCGTCCAGAACTACGGCGAGGCCATGATCGAGCGGCTGCGGGCCGGCGACCTCGACCTCTGCCTGACCTCCCCGGTGCCGGACGCCCCCGACCTGGTGGCCCGGCGCCTCGACGAACAGCGGCTGCGGCTCGTCGTCCCCGACGACCACCGGCTCGCCGGCCGCAAGCGGGTCCGCCTCGCCGAGGCGGCGGAGGAGACCTTCGTGACCCTGGAGCCGGGGTACGGGCTCCGCCGCATCACCGACGACCTGTGCGCCGAGGCGGGCTTCAGGCCCCGGGTGGCGTTCGAGGGCGAGGAGGCCGAGACCCTGCGCGGGCTCGTCGCCGCCGGGCTCGGCGTCGCCCTGCTGCCCCCGCCCGCCGTCCCCCGCCCCGGCGTCGTCGAACTCACCGTCACCGCGCCGCGCGCGGTCCGCGAGATCGGCGTCGCC
Organism: Streptomyces sp. E-08; assembly: GCF_049913095.1. NCBI lineage: Bacteria > Bacillati > Actinomycetota > Actinomycetes > Kitasatosporales > Streptomycetaceae > Streptomyces > Streptomyces sp. E-08. The sequence goes on from NZ_CP183971.1 coordinate 5,264,358, forward strand.
TGGCTCGACGGCCACCCGGACACGGCCCCGGTGGCCGCCTTCAAGAAGTTCCTGCTGAGCCGCCGGGGCCACCTGCTCCCGAAGGAGCCCTCACCTCCGGCGTGAGCCGCTCCTCGCCGCCCCGAAGCCCGCCGCCAGCGGCATCCGCAGGCCGAGCGGCGGGGGAGCGGCCATCGCGTCGGCCAGCGGGCGGGCGACCGGCCGGGAGAAGAGGGCGCCGAGCACGAAGTTCCCGGCGAGGGCCCGGACCTCGGCCGCGTACTGGCGCAGCGCGTGGCCGTCCGCGTGGACCTCGAAGCGGCAGGTGTCCCGGTTGGCCTTCTTCGCCCGCTCGGCGAACCGGAACGACAGCTCCGGGTCCCTCCGCGCGTCGTTCGTGCCGTGCACGAGGAGCACCCGGCGCCCGACCAGCTGCCGCACCGGCTCCGGCTCGGCCGCCACGTCGTCCTCCGGCAGCCACGGCGCGAGCGCGAGGACCGCGGCGACCGCCGGATGCCCGGCCGCCCGCAAGGCCGCCCGTGCGCCCATCCCGTGGCCCAGGAGGCAGACCGGGACGTCGCCGTAGCGCCGTACGGCCTCCTCGACCGCCCAGGAGGCGTCCGTGACGAGGTCCGCGTCCGCGCCGTTCCAGCCGCGGGCCCGGTAGCGCACCACGTGCGCGGCGAGCCCCTCGGACCGGCCCGCCCTGACCAGACCGCGCCCCAGCGGCAGCATCGCCGCGTGGGCCCGCGTGGAGGCCCGCCGCGCCGACACCGGCTCACCGTCGGGCAGGAGCAGCACCACGCCGCCCACCTCCGCGGCAGCCGACCGGGAACTGACGGGCCGTCCCAGCCGGGGTCTCCGGGATTCGGGCGGCCCCACGAGTGCGATGTGCGCCATGGCAGAACAGTCTCAGAAGCGGAGGTGTACGCCAGCCGTACGCGCGGTCTCTGTTACGTATCGTCCGGGGAGCGAACGCCCTTTGTTCCTATACCCGTTCGAACCGGGCCACCGTGCCGATCATCCGGAAGCCCTTCCGGGCGTACCAGCGGTGCGGCCAGTCGCCCGCGAAGGCGGTGAGGAAGCGGGTCCCGCAGCCCGCGGCGGCGGCCTCGTGGAGGGCCGTGTCCAGGACCCGGCCCGCGTACCCCTGGCCGAGGTGGGCCTCCACGGTCACCAGGTCCTCGATCTGCGCGATCCCCGCCGCCGGGTCCATGTACAGGTCGACCCAGGCGGCGACCTCGCCCTCCGGGGTGTGCACGGCGAAGAACCGTACGACCTCGGCCCCGCGCCGCCGCGCCGTCCGCCGCTCCACCAGGTCGCGGATGTGCTCCGGCGTCGCGTCCGGGGCGAAGCGCGGCCAGGACGCGGTGACCGGGCCGCGCAGCTCGTCGAAGTCGACCTCCCGCGCCCCGCCGTGCTCCGGCACCGGGCCGTGGTGCGCCATGACCAGCGTGGTGGCGTGCCGGAACCCCGCCCTCTCCATCGGCGCCACGCAGGCGGCGGCGGTGGTCTCGTCCAGGACGTACGCGTAGCGGTACGGGAGGTGGCCCAGCGCCTCCTCCGTGTACCCGGGCAGCGCCTCGGGGTCCACGGCCCCGTCGACGAGCACGTGGTTGTTCCCCCGGGACAGCGGGTAGGCGTCGTGGAGCACCGCGACGGCGCCGGGGAAGTCGACGGTCCGGGTCGCCTGCCGGCGGTGGAAGTCGGCCAGGAAGCGGTGGACGCGCGGGAGTTCGGGTGCGGTCGAGGTCATGCGGGCAGGTTAGGCGGGCCGTCGTCGCCCCGCCACGAGAAAAACGGCGCCACGAGGCGCGTTCTACGCGCGTAGGGGCTAGAGTGCGGAAATGACGAGCCAGACCCCCAACGTCCCCACCGCGGACCAGATCCGCCGTGCCCCGAAGGTGCTGCTCCACGACCACCTCGACGGCGGACTGCGCCCCGGCACGATCATCGAACTCGCCCGGGAGCAGGGCTACGGGCAGCTTCCCGAGACGGAGCCCGACAAGCTCGGCATCTGGTTCCGCGAAGCCGCCGACTCCGGTTCCCTGGAGCGGTACCTGGAGACCTTCGCGCACACCTGTGCCGTCATGCAGAGCCGCGACGCCCTCTTCCGCGTTGCCGCCGAGTGCGCCTTCGACCTCGCCGAGGACGGCGTCGTCTACGCAGAGGTGCGCTACGCCCCCGAGCAGCACCTGGAAGGCGGTCTCACCCTCGAAGAGGTCGTGGAGGCCGTCAACGAGGGCTTCCGCGAGGGCGAGCGGCAGGCCAGGGCCAACGGCCACCGGATCCGGGTCGGCGCCCTCCTCACCGCCATGCGGCACGCCGCCCGCGCCCTGGAGATCGCCGAACTCGCCAACCGCTACCGCGACTCCGGCGTCGTCGGCTTCGACATCGCGGGCGCCGAGGCCGGCTACCCGCCCACCCGCCACCTCGACGCCTTCGAGTACCTCAAGCGGGAGAACAACCACTTCACGATCCACGCCGGCGAGGCCTTCGGGCTGCCGTCGATCTGGCAGGCGCTCCAGTGGTGCGGCGCCGACCGGCTCGGCCACGGCGTCCGGATCATCGACGACATCGAGGTCGCCGACGACGGCTCCGTCCGCCTCGGCCGCCTCGCGGCGTACGTCCGCGACAAGCGGATCCCGCTGGAGATGTGCCCCTCGTCCAACCTCCAGACCGGCGCCGCCGCCTCGTTCGCCGAGCACCCCATCGGCCTGCTCCGCAAGCTGCACTTCCGGGCCACGGTCAACACCGACAACCGGCTCATGAGCGGGACGAGCATGAGCCGGGAATTCGAGCTCCTGACCGAGGCATTCGATTACACGCTCGACGACATGCAGTGGTTCACGGTCAATGCGATGAAATCAGCGTTCATTCCTTTCGATGAACGCCTCGCCATGATCAACGAGGTCATCAAGCCCGGATACGCCGAGCTCAAGTCCGAATGGCTGTTCCAGCAGACCGCCACGACCAGCGAGTCTTCCCGCACGGAGGGCTGAGGGGCGCCCCGTGAAGGGGGTGGGAGCGGCCGGGTCGATGCGACACCCGGCCGCTTTCCGGTGTTTGCAGAGGCGACATTCGCTGGTTAGGTTGCAGAGCCGCTCTCGATTCCCAGGATTTCCCCTCCCGGCTTTCCCGAAGCCCCCGGATTCCCCAAGGAAGATTTTCTGATGAAGCAGTCTGCCGCCAAGAAGCTCGGTGTCGCCGCTCTCGGTGCCGCTTTCGTCGCCGCCGGTGCCGGCGCGGCCTCCGCCGCGCCGTCCCTGCCGCTCGACGCCGACGCACTGGGCACGGTGACCTCGGCCGTCCCGCTGGGTGACGGCCTCACCACGCTCCCTGACGGCGCCACCGAGTCCCTCGGTGCCGGGCAGGGCGCCCTCGGCCAGGGCGTCGACCAGGGCGTGAAGACCCTTCCCGCCGCCGCCGGCCAGGCCACCCAGAACCTCCCGCTCGACGCCGCCGCCGGCGGCCTCGGCGCCACCCCGCTCGGCGGCCTCCTCGGCGGCCTGCCGCTCGGCGCCGGTGGTCTCCCGATCGGCTGACCCCCGCCGTACACGCCGAAGGGGCGCGCACCCGGAACCCCGGGTACGCGCCCCTTCGGCGTACGTGCGAACGGCGGCTACCAGGCCGAGCTCGCGGTCTTCTCCGCCGGCAGGAAGATCCACAGGCCCAGGTAGATCAGGAACTGCGGTCCGGGCAGCAGGCACGAGACCAGGAAGATCAGACGCATCGTCGTCGCGGAGGTGCCGAAGCGCCGGGCCAGCGCCGCGCACACTCCGCCGAGCACGCGTCCGTCACGGGGGCGGGTCAGTGCGGCCATGGTGGGCTCCTTCGGAGTTCGTCCGGGAGCCGCTCCTTCGGGCTCCCGATGACTCCATACTGCCGCCGCGGAGGGGGACGGAGCGTCGGTCTACCGGGCGATCGGGACCCTGGTAATCGTCGGGGTCGCACCCTGAGAACCCTCGTTCCGCGGCAGGGCGGAACCCTGACCCGGCGTGCGCCGCCCCTCCCACCTGCGGCGCAGCCGGGTCCGGCCGGCCGGGACCAGCAGGAGGTGCGCCAGGGCGACGCCCGTCGTGTTCAGGAGTACGGAGTCCACGTCGACGACCTGCCCGGGTACCGCGGTCTGCAGCAGCTCCAGCGCCAGCGACACGAGCGCGCCCGCGGCGGTCGTACGGGCCAGGGAGGCCCACCCGGAGACATGGAGCCGTCCGTCGGCCATCGGCAGCAGCACCCCGAGCGGGGCCAGGAGCAGCAGACCCTCACCGATCAGCCGGGCGGCCTCGGCGCCGCCGAGCGCCAGATCGGCGCGCAGGCCGTGCAGCGGGATCGTGTTCGGGGCGGTCACCCAGGCGACGTCGCGTGGGCGGAGACCGATCCAGGCGACGAGCAGCAGATGCGCGGCGAGGAGGACGAACCCCGCCACGCGGACGACCATGGCGGCCTGGCCGCCCGAACCTTGACGCTGCACGCCCCCCAAGACGCCCCCCACACCGGAATCGGTTCCGCCGCCGCCTCCGCGCGCGGCCTACCGGCCCGCACGGCGTGGGTGGCGACGGGCGCCGCACGGCACGTGCGGCGGGTCAGCTCGGGGTCGGGATCGGGGTCGGGGCCGTGGGTGGTGCCGTGGGTGGGGTGGTGTCCGGGCGTTCGCGGAGTTCCGCCGTGCAGCGGTACCGCTTCGGCGGGTACGCACCCGGCCCCCCGAGCAGCACCGTGTGCCCGCCCGCGCCCGCCGAGCTCTCCGCGAAGGTGCAGACGAGCTGCGACAGCGCCGTCGGCGCCAGGTCCTCCGGCTGCCGGCTCAGCCGCAGCGTGCCCGCCGGGTCGCCCCGGTGCCCGCCGCCCACGGTCAGCGGCCCGCGCACCTCGGTCGTGAATCCGGCCTCCCGCTCGCTCTCCGAGGGCTCGGCGAGCAGCTGCGCGAGCAGGCCCCCGGCGGTCCGCACGGGATCGCCGCCCGCCTTCTCCTCCGGCAGCGGCGACCGGCGGTCCACCGCCTCCAGCTGCGAGCCGCACACCAGGAACACCCGGACCGGCACGCCCTGCGCCGCCGCCCCGGTCGTACCGTCGTCGGTCACGCTGCACGGGACCCGGGACGGGGCCGCGCCCGCGTCGACCGGGACCGATGTGGTCCGGATCCCGCAGCCGCCGACCAGCGCGACGAGCACCGCCGCCGCCAGGACATGGACGCGACGCCTCACGCTTCCTCCACCTCGCCCTGGCTGCTGCGGGTCTGCACCTCGCGTGTGATCCCCGAGGCGTCCAGCGGCAGCCGCAGCACGAACACCGCGCCGTCGACGTTCCCGTCCTCGCCGACCGAGTTCGACGCCGTGATCGAACCGCCGTGGATCAGCGCGTTCTCCATGGCGATCGACAGACCGAGCCCGCTGCCGTCGGACCGCGGCCGGGACGCGCTCGCCTTGTAGAAGCGGTCGAAGACGTGCGGCAGCACCTCCTCGGGGATGCCGGGCCCGTGGTCGCGCACCGCGATGACCAGTTCGTCGTCGTCCGTACGGACCGAGACCCGCACCGGCGAGCCGCCGTGCTTGAGCGCGTTCCCGATCAGGTTCGCCAGGATCACGTCGAGGCGGCGCGGGTCGAGCGGCAGCATGATCCCGCGCTCCGCGTCGAGGTCGACCGCGTCCAGCCAGGCCCGCGCGTCGATGCACGCGGTGATCTGGTCCGCGATGTCCACCTCGTCGAGGACGAGCCGCGCGGTGCCCGCGTCGAAGCGGGTCACCTCCATCAGGTTCTCCACCAGGTCGTTGAGGCGCCGGGTCTCGCTGACCACGAGCGCCACCGCCGGGGCGATCATCGGGTCCAGGGAGTCCTGTTCGTCCTCCAGGACCTCGGTGACGGCCGTCAGCGCGGTCAGCGGGGTCCGCAGCTCGTGCGACATGTCGGCCACGAACCGCCGGGAGGACTCCTCCCGCGCGCTCATGTCCGCGACCTTCTTCTGCAGCGACTCGGCCGCGCTGTTGAACGTACGGGTGAGATCGGCCAGTTCGTCCGCTCCGGTGACCCGCAGCCGGGTGTCGAGCTTGCCCTCGCCGAGCTGCCGGGCCGCCTCGCCGAGCCGGTGCACCGGGCGCAGCACGGTCGTCGCCGCGACCTGCGCGAGCAGCACCGAGCCGGCCACCGCGAGCGCGGTGGCGATCCCCAGCGACCAGGCGAGTGAGTTCAGGTCGGCCTTCTCGGCGGCGAGTGACTTGAACATGTACCCGGCGGGGCCCCCGCCGTCGATCCGCGTCCCGCCGACCAGGTACGGCGTCCCGTTCCGCTCCACACGCTGCCAGAACAGGTGGTACGCGTACGGATTGGCCTCCGTCACCGGCCGCTTCGTGTCCACGGCGTCCTGGAGCGAGCGCGGCACGTCGGCCAGCGTGAAGTCGTCCGGGTCCGAGGCGCCCACGATCGGCTTGCCCGCGGCCCGCTCGCCGAGCAGCAGCACCTGGTACTGGGCGGCGCTGCCGGTCGCCATCTGCTCGGCGGTCCGCCGCAGGTCGTCCTGGGTGGGCCGGAGCGGCAGGGTCGCCGCCCGGTTCTGCATCACCTGCCGGAAGTCGTTGAGCGCCCCGTCCTGGGTACGCGTCAGCACCGCCTCGCGGTTCAGCCAGTACGCGATGCCGGAGGCGGCGACGGCCGCGGTGAGCGCGACGAGGGCGAAGACGACGACGAGCCGGAGCCGCAGGCTCGACAGCCGCAGCCGCGCGTAGATCCCCCTGCTCACGCAGGGACGTCCAGCCGGTAGCCGACCCCGCGGACGGTACGGATCAGCGTCGGCGAGGACGGCACGTCCTCCACCTTGGCGCGCAGCCGCTGCACACAGGCGTCGACGAGCCGCGAGTCGCCCAGGTAGTCGTGCTCCCACACGAGCCGCAGCAACTGCTGCCGGGACAGCGCCTGTCCGGGCCGCCGGCTCAGCTCCAGGAGAAGCCGCAGCTCGGTCGGGGTGAGCTGGAGGTCCTCGCCGTTCTTGGTGACGGTCATCGCCGAACGGTCGATCACCAGGGAGCCGTACGTCGCCGAGTCCGTCGACTCGCGCTCCCCGCGCCGCAGCACGGCCCGGATGCGGGCGTCCAGGACCCGGCCCTGCACCGGTTTCACGACGTAGTCGTCGGCGCCGGACTCCAGCCCGACGACCACGTCGATGTCGTCGCTGCGCGCGGTCAGCAGGATGATCGGCAGCTGGTCGGTCCGGCGGATGCGCCGGCAGACCTCGAAGCCGTCGATGCCGGGCAGCATGACGTCGAGCACGACCAGGTCCGGCCGCTGCTCGCGCAGCAGCAGGAGCCCGTCCTCGCCCGTCGCGGCGGTGGCCACCCGGTGGCCCTGCCGGGACAGGGAGAGTTCGAGGGCCGTGCGGATGGCGTCGTCGTCCTCGATCAGCAGCAGAAAAGGCACGTCGTCATTCTGGCCCATTCGGCCGTCCGAGATCGACCGCTCACCGACTCGCTTCTGTCTCGTTCCCTGTGACACGGCTGTGACAGTCGGCGGACACCGCCATGAAGTCCGCCGGGCAAGCTTCTTGGCACACGGACCGAAACACACTCCAACCGACGGGGGGCGCGAGATGAACGCACTGCACAGCACCACCTCAAGCGCAGTTGTCACGCGTCTCCACGACGTCGTGCGGAGCACGGAGAAGTCCGGCGGTGTGAACGGGCGGGGGTGCGTTCGCAACGTCGGGCGTCAGCGCAAGGCGCCGTACATGGTGGCCGTTGCTGACGGGGGAGCGGCGTACGGGGAGGTCACGGGGGAGCGCACCTGCTCGGAAGCCGAGTTCACGGCTTACGTCCAGGAGCGTCGTGCCTCCCTGTACGCCACCGCCTACCACCTCACAGGTGACCGTTTCGAGGCCGAGGACCTGCTCCAGAGCGCGCTGTTCTCCACGTACCGCGCCTGGGACCGGATCAGTGACAAGGCCGCGGTCGGCGGGTACCTCCGCCGCACCATGACCAACCTGCACATCAGCGCCTGGCGCCGGCGCAAGCTCAACGAGTACCCGACCGAGGAGCTGCCGGAGACGGTCGGCGAGACGGACGCGATGCGGGGTACGGAGCTGCGCGCGGTCCTGTGGCAGGCCCTGGCCCGCCTGCCCGAGCTCCAGCGGACGATGCTGGTGCTGCGCTACTACGAGGGCCGTACCGATCCGGAGATCGCGGAGATCCTGGACATCAGTGTCGGCACGGTGAAGTCGAGCATCTGGCGCTCGCTGCGGCGACTGCGCGAGGACGAGGTGCTGAGCTTCGGCCGTGACGAGGAGGAGTCCTTCGGCGAGCTGGTGGCCTGAAGGTCGGGGGGAGACGACCCCACGGGGGCCCACGGGGGAAACGGGGCTCTCGGGGGACGGGGGAAACACGGGGGAACCGTACGGGGGTACGGGTAGAGCGAAGCGGGTCGTACGAGTCCGGGGGGTCTCGTACGACCCGCTTCGTGCTGCGCGCGCGGGGGCGTCAGGAGGCGCGTCAGTTCGCCGCGGGGGTGCGGTGGCGGCCCGCCGCCGCTGCGGCCAGGCGACCCAGGGCTTCCGGCTTCGCGCACGGGTGGGCGCCCAGGGCGGCCTGGCGGGCGACGATCGTGCGTTCGGCGCGCATCAGGCGCCAGCCGCGGCGCAGTAGGAACGGCACGGACTTGCGGCCCTCGCGCAGGTCCCTCAGGAGCCGGCGGCGGAACGTCGTCGACGGGCGGCCGCGCAGGCAGAGCGCGTCCGCGAGGACGTCCAGGTCGCGGCAGCGGGTCACGATCTCGGCCGCGAAGATGCCCTCGGCCACGAAGAGCGGGGTCCGCGCGATGTCGAGCCGCTCACGGCCCGTGCGGGAGCTGGTGGCGATGTCGTACACGGGGACGTCGGTCCGTCCCGTACGGCACAGCTCGACGATCGCGGCGACGGCGGTGTCCGCGTCCCAGGACCGTGGGGAGTCCCAGTCGACGTCCGTGGAACCGTCGACGAGCGGGAGCGTCGGGTCGCCTGCCTCCTTGTAGAAATCGTCGAGGCGCAGGACCGGGAGGCCGGCGACGGCGGCGAGGGACGACTTGCCGGAGCCGGAGGGGCCCGCGAGCAGGACGACCCGGGTCGGGATCGATTGGGAACTCACGGAACACCAGTGTGAGGCATTCCCCCGTCCAGGGGACCACCGAGGAAGGCCGTTGGTATCGAGCATCACACCTCGACTACTGTCGGTGCCCGTCCGTTCACCCCCTGGAAGGATCTCCATGGCGCGTCACGCAGAGCCCCGGACCCCCCGCCGCAGTGCCCTGCTCAAGGCCGGTCTCACCGTCACGGCGGCGGGCGCCGCGGTGTTCGGCGCGGGTGCCGCGGCCCAGGCCGCCGCTCCGGTGCCGCTGCCGGTCGACTCGCTGAGCAGGACGGACGCCGGTGCGGCCGGGGCGGGCGCGCTGGCCGGCGTCACCCAGGGCCTGGGCCCGCTGACCCGCCTCCAGCTCGACCCGCTGGCCAACACGGGAGTCGACCCGCTCGACAACGGTCTCGGCACCCAGGTCGCCGACTTCAAGCCGGTCGGCACGAACCTGGTCACCGACCACGTCACGAAGGGCGGGGCAGTGGCCGATCTGCCGCTGGCCGGTCCGCTGACGCGGGGGCTGCTTCCGTAGAGGACCGCAGCGGGACCTCGCGTACGAGCCAGGCCACCGCGAAAGCCAGGGCGGCGAGCACGGCCGTGCCGAGCAGTACCCCGTGCACCCCGTCGGTCACCGCCGCCCGCAGGCCCTCCCGTACCGGCTCCGGCAGTCGTGCGGCCTGGGCCGGGGTCAGGTTCGGGTCGGTCCCCGCGAGGCGCGCGGTGAAGACGGCGCCGAGCGTCGCGACGCCGAGCGAACCACCGAGGGTGCGGACGAGCGTGACGGTGCCGCTCGCCGCGCCCATGTCCCGGGGCGGGGCGCTGTACATCGTGATGAGCAGGGTCGACTGCATGAGGAAGCCCATGCCGGCGCCCAGGACCGCGGTGAGCGCGGACGCGAGGGCCGTCGGGGTGTCCACGTCGAGCAGGAGCAGGGCGAGCGCGCCGGCGGTCATGAGCCCGCCGCCCAGGATCGGGTAGATCCGGTAGCGGCCGTCGCGTGCGATCAGCCGGCCCGTGACGAGCTGGACGGCGACCATGCCGAGCATCAGCGGCAGCAGGAGCAGTCCGCTCGCCGTGGACGACCGGCCGCGGACGAACTGGAAGTACTGCGGCACGTAGTTCATCGCGGCGAGCATGCCCGCGCCGACCAGGAGGCTCAGGATCTGCGCGACGGCGAAGTTCCGGTTACGGAACAGCCGGGGCGGGATCACCGGCTCCGCGGCGCGCCGCTCGGTCCTGACGAACAGGGCGAGCGCGACGGCGGCGGTGGCGGCCAGGGCGAGGATCCCCGGCGAGGTCCAGGCGTACCGCGTTCCGCCCCAGGTCGCGAGCAGGGTCAGGGCGAGGATGCCGGTGGTGAGGAGCAGGGCCCCGGCCGCGTCCACGCGGGCCCGGACGCGCGGGGTCCGTACGCGCAGCCCGAAGGCGACGAGCAGCAGCGCGGCGATGCCGACGGGCAGGTTGACGTAGAAGGCCCAGCGCCAGTTCAGGTGGTCGGTCAGCAGCCCGCCGAGGAGCGGGCCGCCGGCGAAGGCGACCGGGAGCATCGCGCCGGTGATCGCCTGGACCTTCGGGCCGTCCTCTGGGGCGACGACCGTGCCGATCAGGGCGAAGGCGCCGACCATCAGGCCGCCGGCGCCGACGCCCTGGAGGGCGCGGAAGGCGATGAGCTGGTCCATGTTCTGGGCGAGGCCCGAGAGGACGGAGCCGGTGAGGAAGACCGCGACGGCGGAGAGGTAGGCGCCCTTGCGCCCGTACAGGTCGCCGGCCTTGCCCCAGAGGGGGGTGGTGACGGCGGCGGTGAGGAGGTAGGCGGTGACCACCCAGGACAGCCGGTCGAGGCCGCCGAGTTCGCCGGCGACGGTCGGAAGTGCGGTGCCGACGATGGTGCCGTCGAGGGTGCCGAGGACGATGCCGAGCATGAGCCCGACGAGGCCCGGGTAGGGGAGCGCCTTTCGCTGGTCGGTCACGGTCAGGCACCGTACGGCTTCTTGGCGCGGGCCTCGCGGAGGGCGTCGGCCCACCAGACGAGCCGTTCGAGCATCGCCTTCGCGGCGGTGTCGGCTTCGGGGGCGACGGCCTTGCCCTCGGCGTCGAACTGGCCCCAGACGCCCGCGAGTCCGACCGACTCGCGGAGGGTGACGGCGTGCAGCTCGGCGAAGACCCCGCGCAGGTGCTCGACGGCGCGCAGGCCGGCGGAGAAGCCACCGTAGGAGACGAAGGCGACGGGCTTGGCGTGCCACTCCTTGTTGTGCCAGTCGATCGCGTTCTTCAGGGATGCCGGGTAGCTGTGGTTGTACTCGGGCGTGACGACGACGAAGGCGTCGGCGGCGGCCAGGCGGGGGGACACGGCCCGCAGGAGGGCCAGGTCGGCCTCGCCGGAGGGGGCCTGGCCGAGGTGCGGGAAGACCGTGGGCAGCGGGGTCTCGGCGAGGTCGATCACGTCGACGCTCAGGTCGGGGCGGTCGGTGGCGTGGCCGGCGAGCCAGTGCGCGACGGTGGGGCCGAGGCGGCCTTCGCGGGTCGAGCCCTGGATGACGGCGAGGCGGAGCGGAGTGCTCACGGTTTCCCCCTGGAACGGTGATGTGTACGGCGTACGCCGCGTGGTGTACAACGTACACGTCGATGTGTACGACGTCTACAAGGCATACGCTGTACGCGACACAAGGAGGCCGAAGTGGCGAAGAAGGACGAGACGGACCGCGTCTCGCTGTGGGAGCGTCTCGACCGGCCCGCGGCGGCGCCCAGGGCGTCCCTCACCCCGGGCCGGATCGCCGAGGTCGCGATCGGCATCGCGGACCGGGAGGGGTTCGCCGCCGTCACCATGCGGAAGGTCGCCGCCGAACTGGGCGTCGCGCCCATGGCCGCGTACCGGCACGTCGACGGCAAGGACGAGCTGTGGGCCCTCATGGTCGACCAGGTCTCGACCGAGATGGAGCCCCCGGAGCCCGGCGAGGGCTGGCGGGACACGCTGCGGACCCACGCGCACCGCACCCGCGACGGGATCCTGCGCCACCCTTGGCTCGCCCAGCTGCCGACCCCGCTCTTCGCGCTCACCCCGAACCGGATGGCGGCGGCCGAGCGGCAGCTGGCCTCGCTCGACGGCCTGGGCCTCGACGTCGACACGATGATGGCCGCGTTCCGCGCGGTCGGCGCGTACGTGCACGGGGCCGTACAGGCGGAGGTGGCCATCGCCCTGTACATGAAGGAGCAGGGCTGGGAGAACGCCGACGAGACCCGCCGGGGGCTCGCCCCGGAGATGACGTACCTGCTCGGAACCGGCCGCTACCCGACCTACCGGACGTACGCGCTGGGCGCGGCCCGCAAGGACGACGCGGCGTGGCTGTTCGAGACGGGGCTCGAGTGTGTCCTCGACGGGGTCGTGGGCCTGATCGAACGCGGCGGAGCATGACGAACGGCCCCCGGGAGCACCCGGGGGCCGTTCGTCATGGGGGTCCTAGTACGAGGAACCGCTCGCGCCCAGCGAACCCGTGGGGTGCCAGACGGTCTTCGTCTCCAGGAACGCGGTCATGCGGTCCGTGCCCGGGGACTCGGTGAAGTCCTCGTCACGGGGGCGCAGGACGCGCTTCAGGTTGTCCGCCGCCGCGATCTCCAGGTCGCGGGCGAGGTCGCCCCCGGCCGCGCCCGTCAGGTCGATCGCGTTGACGTCCTGGTGGGCCGCGAGGTGCGGGCCCATCTCCGAGGCCTTGCCGGAGAGGATGTTGACCACACCGCCCGGGAGGTCGGAGGTGGCCAGGACCTCGCTCAGGGACAGGGCCGGCAGCGGGGACTTCTCGCTCGCGATGACGACGGCCGTGTTGCCCGTCGCGATCACCGGGGCGATCACCGACACCAGGCCCAGGAAGGACGAGTCCTGCGGGGCCACGACCGTGACGACACCCGTCGGCTCCGGGGTCGACAGGTTGAAGTACGGGCCCGCGACCGGGTTGGCGCCGCCCACGATCTGGGCGATCTTGTCGGTCCAGCCCGCGTACCAGACCCAGCGGTCGATCGCCGCGTCGACGACCGCGGCGGCCTTCGACTTCGACAGGCCCTCCGCGTCGGCGACCTCGCGGACGAACTGGTCCCGGCGGCCCTCCAGCATCTCGGCGACGCGGTAGAGGATCTGGCCGCGGTTGTACGCGGTCGCGCCCGCCCAGCCGCCGAAGGCCTTGCGGGCGGCGACGACCGCGTCACGCGCGTCCTTGCGGGAGGAGAGCGGGACGTTCGCCAGCCACTTGCCCTTCGAGTCCGTCACCTCGTACACCCGGCCGCTCTCGGAGCGGGGGAACTTGCCCCCGACGTACAGCTTGTAGGTCTTGAAGACGCTCAGCCGCGTCGCCGACTCAGACATCGAGGTAGGCCTCCAGACCGTGGCGGCCGCCTTCGCGGCCGAAGCCCGACTCCTTGTAGCCGCCGAAGGGCGAGGTCGGGTCGAACTTGTTGAACGTGTTGGCCCAGACGACACCGGCCCGGAGCTTGTTGGCGACCGCGAGGATGCGGGAGCCCTTCTCCGTCCAGATGCCGGCCGACAGGCCGTACTGGCTGTTGTTGGCCTTCGCGACCGCCTCGTCGGGGGTACGGAAGGACAGCACCGAAAGGACCGGGCCGAAGATCTCGTCGCGGGCGATGCGGTGCGCCTGGGTCACGCCCGTGAAGAGCGTCGGGGCGAACCAGTAACCGGCCGACGGGATGTCGCACGCGGCGGTCCAGCGCTCGGCGCCCTCCGCCTCGCCCTGCTCGACGAGGGACGTGATGCGGGCCAGCTGCTCCGAGGAGTTGATGGCGCCGATGTCGGTGTTCTTGTCGAGCGGGTCGCCCAGGCGGAGCGTCGACAGGCGGCGCTTCAGGCTGTCGAGCAGCTCGTCCTGGATCGACTCCTGGACGAGGAGGCGCGAGCCCGCGCAGCAGACCTGGCCCTGGTTGAAGAAGATGCCGTTGACGATGCCCTCGACGGCCTGGTCGATGGGGGCGTCGTCGAAGACGATGTTGGCGCCCTTGCCGCCCAGCTCCAGCGTGACCTTCTTGTCGGTGCCCGCGATCGAACGCGCGATGGCCTTGCCGACTGCGGTCGAACCGGTGAAGGCGACCTTGTTCACGTCGGGGTGCGCGACCAGCGCGGCGCCCGTCTCCCCGTAGCCGGGAAGGATGTTGACGACGCCCTTCGGCAGCCCGGCCTGGCGGCAGATGTCCGCGAAGAACAGGGCGGTCAGCGGGGTCGTCTCGGCCGGCTTCAGGACGACCGTGTTGCCGGTCGCGAGCGCCGGGGCGATCTTCCACGCCAGCATGAGCAGCGGGAAGTTCCACGGGATGACCTGGCCGGCCACGCCCAGCGGGCGCGGGTTCGCGCCGTAGCCCGCGTGGTCGAGCTTGTCGGCCCAGCCCGCGTAGTAGAAGAAGTGCGCGGCGACCAGGGGGAGGTCCGCGTCGCGGGTCTCCTTGATCGGCTTGCCGTTGTCCAGGGTCTCCAGGACGGCCAGCTCGCGGCTGCGCTCCTGGATGATCCGGGCGATGCGGAAGAGGTACTTGGCGCGCTCGGACCCGGGCAGCGCCGACCACTTCTCGAACGCCTTCCGTGCCGCCTTCACCGCGCGGTCGACGTCCTCGGTGCCCGCCTGGGCGACCTCGGCGAGGACCTCCTCGGAGGAGGGCGAGACGGTCTTGAAGACCTTGCCGTCGGCGGCGTCGGTGAACTCGCCGTCGATGAACAGGCCGTAGCTCGGCGCGATGTCGACGACCGAGCGCGACTCCGGCGCCGGGGCGTACTCGAATGCAGATGCCATGTTGATCAGTCCACCGTCACGTAATCGGGGCCGGAGTAACGGCCGGTCGCCAGCTTCTGGCGCTGCATCAGCAGGTCGTTGAGCAGGCTGGAAGCGCCGAAGCGGAACCAGTGGTTGTCCAGCCAGTCCTCACCCACGGTCTCGTTGACGAGAACCAGGAACTTGATCGCTTCCTTGGTGTTGCGGATGCCGCCGGCCGGCTTCACGCCGATCTGCACGCCGGTCTGCGCGCGGTAGTCGCGCACGGCCTCCAGCATGAGGAGGGTGTTCGCCGGGGTGGCGTTGACCGCGACCTTGCCGGTCGAGGTCTTGATGAAGTCCGCGCCGGCCATCATGCCGAGCCAGGAGGCGCGACGGATGTTGTCGTACGTGGACAGCTCACCGGTCTCGAAGATCACCTTGAGGCGGGCGCGGTCGCCGCACTCCGCCTTGATCGCGGCGATCTGCTCGAAGACCTCCAGGTACCGGCCGGCGAGGAAGGCGCCACGGTCGATGACCATGTCGATCTCGTCGGCGCCGGCGGCGATCGCGTCGGCGGTGTCGGCCAGCTTCACGGGGAGCGCGGCGCGCCCGGCCGGGAAGGCGGTGGCGACCGAGGCGACCTTGACGCCCGAGTCCGCGACGGCGGCCTTGGCGGTGGCCACCATGTCGGGGTAGACGCAGACGGCGGCGGTCTTCGGGGTCGTGCGGTCGGTCGGATCGGGGTTGACGGCCTTGGCGGCGAGCGCCCGGACCTTGCCCGGGGTGTCCGCGCCTTCGAGCGTCGTCAGGTCGATCATGGAAATGGCCAGGTCGATGGCGTACGCCTTGGCCGTGGTCTTGATCGAGCGGGTGCCGAGGGACGCGGCGCGCGCCTCCAGGCCGACGGCGTCGACGCCGGGCAGCCCGTGGAGGAAGCGGCGCAGCGCACTGTCGGACGCGGTCACGTCGGCGAATGCGGATGCTGCGGATGCAGTGGTGGGCATGGTCACCAGTCGAGCATATCTACGCGCGTAGCGACCTGTACAGGGCCGCCCCTTCATCGAGCCCGAGGTCACAGGGGGTCCGACGGCGTGGTGGTCCCTGTCACACGGCCGTGACATGGAGTGGACGGCTCCCCCATACAAGATCAATACATTCATATCAGCAGCCAGCCAGACCTCACCGGACACAGTCGGACCGAGAAAAAGCGGCATGCGACTCGCACCAGCCACCTTCACGAATCACAGGAGTCGTTATGCGCACCGCCCTTCGCACCGCCCTCGCCGCCGCCCTCGTCGCGGGCGTCGCCGCCACCCCGGTCCTCGCGGCCGGCAGCGCCTTCGCCGCGGGTACGAACCCGGCGCCGAAGGCCGCCGCCGCGCAGGACACCCCGGTCCGCACCGTCCAGCTGGGCGGCGGGCTGTCGGCCGCGGTGTACGCCCGCGGCGACCAGCACCCGTACTACACGGCCGACGTCATCTCGGGCGGCACGGTCCTCGGCGAGCTGAAGGCCGGTGCCGGTTACCCGTCGCAGGACACCCAGGTCTTCGCCGGGTACGCGGTGACGCTGACCTCCGAGGGCGAGGTGACCTCCGTCGCCCAGGACGGGACCCTCGTGCGGACGGTGCAGGTGGCCGAAGGGCTGTCGGCGAAGGTGTACGCCCGGGGCGACCAGCACCCGTACTACACGGCCACCGTCGTCAAGGACGGCACGGTGCTCGGCGAGCTGAAGGCCGGCGCCGGTTACCCGTCGCAGGACACCCAGGTCTTCGCCGGGTACGCGGTGACGCTGACCTCCGAGGGCGAGGTGACCTCCTTCGCCGCGAACGGGACCCTCGTGCGCACCGTGCAGCTGGCCGGCGGGCTGTCGGCGAAGGTGTACGCCCGGGGCGACCAGCACCGCTACTTCACCGCCGACGTCGTCGAGGGCGGTACCGTCCTGGGCGAGCTGAAGGCGGGCGCCGGTTACCCGCCGGAGGACACGCAGGTCTTCGCCGGGTACGCGGTGACGCTGACCTTCGAGGGCGAGGTGACCGCGACCGCGGCCCCCGGCACGGGCGCGCAGGGCGCCTCGGCCCCGGGCGGTACGGGCGCCACGGCCGGCAAGGACAAGCTCGGCCCCTGCACGGTCAGCACGACCGTCTCCATCGGGGCGGGCACCGCGGCCGAGCTGTTCATGACCCGGCAGGGCCCGGTGGCCGAGTTCAGCACCGCCGGTGAGGACAGGGTCTTCGCGATGGTCGACCGGACGCACCCCTCGCTGCCGAAGAGCGTCGGCTTCACCGCCCGGATCGTCGACCCGAAGAGCGCGACGCCGTCGCTCTACACCAAGGTCGAGGGCGGCACCGCCAAGGGCGGTACGCACGCCTTCCCGAAGCTGCCGAAGGGCTGCACGTTCGAGGTGCCGATCGAGAACGGCACGAAGGGCGCGACCGGCGCGAAGAGCGCGACCGGCACGAAGGCCGCGACCGGCGCCGGGACCGGTCTCACCACGAACACCGGGCAGACCTCCGTCATCCCGCAGGGCGGTGTCGCGGCCGGTGCCGAGTTCGCCGCCGAGGGCGACTCCACCGCGCTGGTCGCCGCCGGCGCCGGAGCGGCCTCGCTCGCCGCCGCGGGCCTCGGCTTCGTCGTCCTGCGCCGCCGGGCCGGCGCCGACCGCGTCTGACCCCGCCCGACGCCCCTCCCGGGCCCGCACCGCACCTCCCCGCCCCTTGACCCGAGCGGGAGCACACCCCACCCAGGCCGGTCGCCGCGCCCCACGCGGCGGCCGGCCGCGCCCGTCCCGTCCGGAGCCCCGCGCGCCGCCCTGCCCTGTCGCGTCCGGAGCCCGCGCGTGCGCGGGCCCGCCCTGTCCCGTCCGGAGCCTTACGTGAGCCGTCGCCCCGCCCGTACCCGTACCCGTACCGCATCCGTCCTGCTGATGGCCGCGCTCGTCGCGCTCACGGGCTGCTCCGCCGGAGGCGGGTCCGCTCCCGCCACCCCGCCCGCCCACATCTCTCGCGCGACCGCCCCGGTGCCGACGGCGAGCGCGGCGGCGGTGAAACCGCTCGGGCGCTCCCTGCCCGTGCGGGTCCGCGTGCCCTCCGCCGGGGTCGACACCGGTCCGGTCCTGGACCTCGGCCTGAACGCCGACGGGACCGTCGAGGTCCCCCCGGTCGCCGACGCCGACCGGGTCGGCTGGTACGACAAGGGCGTCACGCCGGGCGAGACCGGCCCCGCCGTCCTCGTCGGCCACTTCGACACCGTCCGCGGCCCGGCCGTCCTCAAGAACGTCTCCCGGGTCCGGGTCGGCGACGAGATCACCGTGACCCGCGCCGACGGCACGACCGCCGTCTTCCGGGTCCGGGAGCTGGAGCAGGTCGACAAGGACGCCTTCCCGACGGCCCGGGTGTACGGCAACACCACCCGCCCCGAGCTGCGCCTCGTCACCTGCGGCGGGGAGCTGGTCGACGGCCACCGCCCCGACAACATCATCGTGTACGCGGATCTCGTGGCCGCGCGGGCCGCCTGAGCCGTCACCCGTCCGCTGAGGCACAATCGGCGGCATGACGACCCCCGAGCCGACCCCCGAGCCCAGCCACGAGCCGAGCCGCGAGTCGACCCCCGAGCAGCCGTCCACGGGAGAGACCCCCGCGGCGCCCGCCTCCGACGACAAGGTCTACCGGTCGCCCCTCGGGATCGCGGGCGGCGTCTTCCTGCTGCTCCTCACGGGCCTGTTCGCCGTGGACGCGATGGTCCGGGGCGAGGGCCGCGCGCCCTGGCTCGCACTCGCGGGCCTCGTCCTCGCCGTCCCGCTGATCGTCGCCTTCACGATCCGGCCCGCCGTGTACGCCAACGACGAGCGGCTCCGGATCCGCAACCCGTTCCGGTCGATCACGCTGCCCTGGGCCACGGTCGCCGACGTCCGCGCCGGCTACTCCAGCGAGGTCTTCACGCAGGACGGCGCCAAGTACCAGCTGTGGGCGGTCCCCGTCTCGCTGCGCCAGCGGAAGAAGGCCGCCCGCACCGCGGCCCGCGCCTCCCAGGACGATCCGCACGGCCGTACCTCCGTCACCGCCGACGTACGGGACAGCGCCTCCCGGATCGCGCCCGGCGACAAGACCGTCGCCGACCTGCGCGAGTTCGCCGAGCTGCGGGCCAAGAACCCGGGGGCGCAGGGCGAGCCGCAGGTGCGCTGGGCGTACGAGATCGTCGGACCCGCCGTGGCCGGTCTGCTGCTGCTCGTGATCCTGATCGCCACCCGCTGAGCCGTACGGGTCGCCGGATGCCCGGCGAGGGTCCGTACGGGCGAGGGCCCGTACTTAATCGCTTCCGTACGGACCCTCGTGCCGTGTCCTACAGTCCGGCGGCCTCGGAGAGGTCCCGCTTGATCGCGGCCAGCACCTCGGCGCCCTTCGCGCGGGCCGTCGTCAGCTCGCTGCCGTCCCCGACCGGGACCACGACCTCCAGGTAGCACTTGAGCTTCGGCTCGGTGCCGGAGGGGCGGACGATCACCCGGGCCCGGTAGGCGCCCTCCAGGTGGTAGCGCAGCCCGTCCGTCGGCGGCAGCGACTCCGTGCCCTTCGTCAGGTCCTCGGCCGAGACGACCGTCAGACCGGCGAGGGAGACCGGCGGGCGCTCGCGCAGCGCGGCCATCGCGTTCGCGATGATCCCCAGGTCCTCGACCCGCACCGACAGCTGGTCCGTGGCGTGCAGACCGTGGGCCACGGCGAGGTCGTCGAGCAGGTCGGTGAGCGTCCGGCCCTGCTCCTTGAGCACCGAGGCCAGCTCGGTGACGAGCAGCGCGGCCGTGATGCCGTCCTTGTCGCGGACGCCCTCCGGGTCGACGCAGTAGCCGAGCGCCTCCTCGTAGCCGTACCGCAGGCCGTCGACGCGGGCGATCCACTTGAAGCCGGTCAGGGTCTCCTCGTAGCCGACGCCCGCCGCTTCGGCGATGCGGCCGAGCAGCGAGGACGACACGATCGACTCGGCGAACACGCCCGTCGCGCCCTTGTGCACCAGGTGCGCGGCGAGCAGCGCGCCCACCTCGTCGCCGCGGAGCATCCGCCAGCCGCCCTCGGCGTCCGCGTCCGGCACGGCGACGGCGCAGCGGTCGGCGTCCGGGTCGTTCGCGATGACGAGGTCGGGGTCCACGGCCCGGGCGGCCTCGAAGGCCAGGTCCATGGCGCCCGGCTCCTCCGGGTTCGGGAAGGCGACCGTCGGGAAGGCCGGGTCCGGTTCGGCCTGCGCGGCGACGAGCGCGGGCGGCGGGAAGCCGGCCCGGGCGAACGCGGCCGTCAGGACGTCCTTGCCGACGCCGTGCATGGCCGTGTAGACGGTCCGCGCGGTGCGGGGGGAGCCGGGGGTCAGGACGGCGTCCGTGCGCTCCAGGTAGGCCGCCAGGACCTCGTCCCCGAGGGTCTCCCAGCCGGTCTCGGGCCGGGGTACGTCGTGCAGCGACCGGATGGCGTCGATCTCGGCGGCGATCTCCGCGTCGGCCGGGGGCACGATCTGCGAGCCGTCGCCCAGGTAGACCTTGTAGCCGTTGTCGCGCGGCGGGTTGTGGCTCGCGGTCACCTCGACACCGGCGACGGCGCCCAGATGCCTTATGGCGTACGCGAGGACGGGCGTCGGCAGCGGCCGGGGGAGCAGCGCGGCGCGCAGCCCGGCGCCGGTCATCACGGCGGCGGTGTCCCGGGCGAAGTCGGCGGACTTGTAGCGGGCGTCGTAGCCGACGACGACGAGGCCGCCGGTCTGCCCCTTGGCCTTGAGGTACGCGGCCAGTCCTGCGGCCGCGCGGATGACCACCGAGCGGTTCATCCGCATCGGCCCGGCGCCGAGCTCACCGCGCAGACCGGCCGTGCCGAACTGCAGTGTGCCGCTGAAACGGGCGGCGAGCTCGTCGGTCGCGCCGGCCTCGATGAGCCGCGCGAGCTCCTCGCGGGTCTCGGCGTCGGGGTCCTCGGCGAGCCAGGCCTGGGCCCGGGTGAGGAGGTCGTCCTGCGTCACGGTGTGCCTTTCGGGGTGTTCGGGCGGGAGGGGCCGTGGGTGGGTGCGGGAGCGTGGGCCCGCTGCGCGGAGCCTTCCCCCACCCCGCCCCTTCCCGAAACCGGGGGCAGGCCCCCGGACCCCGTACGGCCTGCGGCCGTGCCCTCGAACGCCGGGCGGGCTGAGACTCGGCCTCGCCGGCGTTCGAGACGCGGGTCCGGGGCGGAGCCCCGGTTGCGGGAGGCGCGGTCCCCCCACGCCTCCGGGCGTAGGGGGAGGGGTGGGGGTGGGGGCCCCGACGGACGTCAGATCCGGTCCAGCACCCGCGTCAGCAGCTCACCCATCCGCGCCGCCGAGTCGCGCCCCGCCTGGAGCACCTCCTCGTGGTTCAGCGGCTCGCCCGAGAGCCCCGCCGCCAGGTTGGTGACGAGCGAGATGCCGAGGACCTCGGCGCCGGCCTCGCGGGCCGCGATGGCCTCGAGGACGGTGGACATGCCGACCAGGTCGCCGCCCAGGACGCGGACCATGTTGATCTCGGCCGGGGTCTCGTAGTGCGGGCCGGGGAACTGGACGTAGACGCCCTCCTCCAGCGTCTCGTCGACCTCCTTGCACAGCGCGCGCAGACGCGGCGAGTACAGGTCGGTGAGGTCGACGAAGTTCGCGCCGACGATCGGGGAGGCGGCCGTCAGGTTGATGTGGTCGCTGATCAGGACCGGCTGGCCGGGGCGCATGCCCTCGCGGAGGCCGCCGCAGCCGTTGGTCAGGACGACGGTCTTGCAGCCGGCGGCGACGGCGGTGCGGACGCCGTGGGCGACGGAGGCGACGCCCCGGCCCTCGTAGAAGTGGGTGCGGCCGAGGAAGACCAGCGCGCGCTTCTCACCGATCTTGTACGAGCGGACCTTGCCGCCGTGGCCCTCGACGACCGGCGGCGGGAAGCCGGGGAGCTCGGTCACCGGGAACTCGGCCTCGGGGGCGCCGAGGGCGTCGACGGCGGGGGCCCAGCCGGAGCCCATGACCAGGGCGACGTCGTGGTTGTCGACGCCGGTCAGCTCGCGAAGACGTGCGGCAGCGGCCTCGGCGGCCTCGTACGGGGTGGCAGTTGCGTTCACTGACTCTCTCGCCTCGGGGAGGGGGGTCCGAGGGGAGCCCCGGACGGATTTGGTACGCGAAGCAGCGTAGCCGGAGAATTCCTACGCGCGTAGATGACGATGCTGACGGACATGCGATCGTTGTCTTGTCGTTTCCGACGAACGGGGGATTCCGGCCACCCGGTCGGATCAACCCGACCGGGTCAGCAGGGGCGCTTCCGCAACTCCATCACGTAGTCGTGCGGCGCGCCCGCCGACTCCGCCGCGTCGGCGACCTCGCCCAGGTACCGCGCGGACGGCAGACCGCCCTCGTACGCGTTGAGGACGTAGACCCAGGCCGCCTCCTCGCCGTCCAGGGTGTGCACCCGCACCCGCATCCGCCGGTAGATGTCGAGCCCCACGCCCTCCCAGCGGTCCATGGAGTCCTCGTCCATCGGCGCGATGTCGTACAGCGCCACGAAGACCTGGGACCGCGGGGCCTCCACGATCGTGGCCAGCGCTCCCTCCCAGCCCATCTGCTCTCCGCCGAAGGTCAGCCGCCAGCCGTTCAGCCAGCCGGTGCCGCGCAGCGGGGAGTGCGGTGCGCGGCGGCTCATCAGCCGCGCGTCGAGGTTGCCGGCGAAAGCGGCGTAGAGCGACATGGGACCGAGGGTACGGGAGGGGACGGGGTGTCCGGCGAACGCCGAGGTGGCGGCTGTTCCGGGGCCGTACGAGGGGTGCGCGGGGGCCGTACGGCCCGGTCCGTACCCCTTCCGCACCCCTTCGGAGCCCCCGGCGCGAGGCCGCGCCGGGCGTGCGGGAGAATGGGGTACGCACTTGAAGCGTGCGGGACAATGGCGTACGCACTGCATCCCAGCGGGGGGACCCCCCGGCAGAACGAGAGCGCGAGGCGTAGATCCCAGTGACCCGGATCGTGATCATCGGCGGCGGACCCGGCGGATACGAGGCGGCCCTGGTGGGCGCCCAACTCGGCGCGGAGGTGACCGTCGTGGACTGCGACGGCCTCGGCGGCGCGTCCGTCCTGACCGACTGCGTCCCCTCGAAGACCCTGATCGCCACCGCCGAGGTGATGACCACCTTCGACTCCTCCTACGAGGAGCTGGGCATCATCGTCGCGGACGACACTCCGCACATCGAGCAGGCCGCGCGTGTCGTCGGCGTGGACCTCGGCAAGGTGAACCGACGGGTGAAGCGCCTCGCGCTCGCCCAGTCCCACGACATCACCGCCTCCGTGACCCGGGCCGGCGCCCGGGTCCTGCGCGGCCGCGGCCGGCTCTCCGGCCGGCAGGCCGTGGACGGCTCCCGCCAGGTGGTCGTCACCGCCGCCGACGGCAGCGAGGAGACGCTGACCGCCGACGCGGTGCTGATCGCGACCGGCGCCCACCCGCGCGAGGTGCCCGACGCCAAGCCGGACGGCGAGCGCATCCTGAACTGGACCCAGGTCTACGACCTCAAGGAGCTCCCCGAGGAGCTCATCGTGGTCGGCTCCGGCGTCACCGGCGCCGAGTTCGCCGGCGCCTACCAGGCGCTCGGCTCCCGGGTCACCCTCGTCTCCTCCCGCGACCGGGTCCTCCCGGGTGAGGACCCGGACGCCGCCGCCGTCCTGGAGGACGTCTTCCGGCGCCGCGGCATGAACGTCATGGCCCGCTCCCGCGCCGAGTCGGCCAAGCGGGTCGGCGACCGGGTCGAGGTCACCCTCGCGGACGGCCGGGTCATCTCCGGCACCCACTGCCTGATGGCGGTCGGCGCGATCCCGAACTCGGCCGGCATGGGTCTGGAGGAGGCGGGCGTCCGGGTGAAGGACTCCGGTCACATCTGGACCGACAGGGTCTCCCGTACGAGCGCCCCCGGCGTCTACGCGGCCGGCGACGTCACGGGCGTCTTCGCGCTCGCCTCGGTCGCCGCCATGCAGGGCCGCATCGCGATGTACCACTTCCTCGGCGACGCGGTGGCCCCGCTCAACCTGAAGACGGTCTCCTCCAACGTCTTCACCGACCCGGAGATCGCCACCGTCGGCTACACCCAGGCCGACGTGGACGCGGGCAAGATCGACGCCAAGGTCGTCAAGCTGCCGCTGCTGCGCAATCCCCGCGCGAAGATGCAGGGCATCCGGGACGGCTTCGTGAAGATCTTCTGCCGCCCGGGCACCGGCATCGTGGTCGGCGGCTGTGTCGTCGCGCCGAAGGCGAGCGAACTGATCCATCCGATCTCGATCGCGGTCGACAACAATCTGACGGTGGAACAGATCGCAAATGCTTTCACCGTGTACCCCTCCCTGTCGGGCTCGATCGCGGAAGTGGCACGGCAGTTGCACACCCGAAAGGTGACGGGCGAGGCGTAACGCCCCTCCCCGGCCCGGCTCCCGCCTGCGGGAACGGTTCACCGACTCGGACAACCCCCGGCAAGGCGGGGCATAGAACGATCAACGGCGGGGCCTCCCATATCACTTGGAGGCCCCGTCCGTGCGCATCTTCTGCAATTCGGCGCATAGTGCTGAAAAGTATCGGCCGGTCACGTTACTGTCAGTTTCGTGTTCGCTGCAGAACGTCGCCAGTTGATCCTCGAAATGGTGCGAGCCAATGGGGCCGTGTCGCTCCGCGAGCTCGCCCGCGTCGTCCAGACCTCTGAAGTGACCGTACGGAGAGACGTACGGGCCCTAGAGGCAGAAGGACTCCTCGACCGCCGTCACGGCGGTGCGGTGTTGCCGGGTGGATTCACGCGAGAATCCGGCTTCCCGCAGAAATCCCATCTCGCCACAGCGGAGAAGACGGCCATCGCCGACGTCGCCGCGAGCCTCGTCGAAGAGGGCGAGGCCATCGTCGTCGGCGCCGGGACGACCACGCAGGAGCTGGCCCGCCGGCTCGCCCGCGTGCCCGGCCTCACCGTCGTCACCAACTCCCTGCTCGTCGCCCAGGCCCTCGCCCACGCCAACCGGGTCGAGGTCGTCATGACCGGCGGCACCCTGCGCGGCTCCAACTACGCGCTCGTGGGCAGCGGGGCCGAGCAGTCGCTCCAGGGGCTCCGGGTCTCCCGGGCCTTCCTCTCCGGGAGCGGCCTGACCGCCGAGCGCGGCCTGTCCACGTCCAACATGCTCTCCGCGAGCGTGGACCGGGCGCTCGTGCAGGCGGCGGCCGAGGTCGTGGTCCTCGCCGATCACACCAAGCTGGGCTCCGACACCATGTTCCAGACGGTGCCCACGGACGTCATCACGCGTCTGGTGACCGACGAGCCCCCGGCCCACGACGAGCGGGCCGCCACCGAGCTCCAGGCCCTCGCCGACCAGGGCGTGCAGATCGCCGTCGCCGGTATGGGCGCGGCCGCCGGCCCCGGCGGCGGTGAGCAGCTCCCCCAGGGCGCCCGGCCCCGCCGTGACATGCCGCTCCCCGTCCAGCGCGGGCGGATGGCGGCCGGCCAGTTCCGGGGACCGGGCGGCGCCATGGCCGCGGAGACGCTGGAGCGCACGGCCCGGGTCGCGGACATGCGCCGCCGCTGACCGCAGTCAGCGGTCGCGGACGTGCGGCCTCCGCTGACCGAGGTCAGCCGAAGCCGTCCGAAGGCCCGAGGGACCCTCCCCCAGGGGTCCCACGCCGCTTCCCGGAAGACCTCAGTCCTTCAGTCCCCGCAGCGTCAGCGCGAGCAGGCGGTCCGCCAGCTCCGCGTCCTCCGGGCACTGCTCGGCCGCCAGCGCGATCGCGTTGGTCAGCTGCATCAGGTCGCCGATCGACACGTCGGCGCGTACCTGCCCCGCCTTCCGGGCCCGTTCGAGCAGTCGCTCGCCCGCCGCGCGCAGCGGGTCGCTGCACCGCGCCAGGGCCGAACTCCGGTCGTACGAGGCGGACATCAGCGCGTGCGCGAGCCCCCGGTACTCGCCCGCGTGGGCGATCAGGGCCCGCAGCCACTCCACGAGCGCCCGGCACGAGTCGTCCGCCCCGGCCAGTTCCCCCGAGCGGTCGAGGAGTTCGGCCAGCGCCTCCTGGAAGACCGCGTTCAACAGGTCGGCACGGGTGGGGAAGTGGCGGTACAGCGTGCCGATCCCCACGCCCGCGCGCCGCGCGACCTCCTCCAGGGGCGCGTCCGCGCCCTGGGCCGCGAAGGCGGCGCGGGCTTCGATGAGCAGTCGCTCGTGGTTGCGGCGTGCGTCGGCGCGCATGGGCGGAACGGGTCCCCTCGACGAAGGGCCCGCAGGCGGCTGCCTGCGGGCCCTTCGTACCGTACTGGTTGCGACGGTCAGTCCTTGATGTCGCAGATGGTGGCACCGGAGGTGACGGAGGCGCCGACCTCGGCGCTCAGGCCCTTGACGGTGCCCGAGCGGTGGGCGTTCAGGGGCTGCTCCATCTTCATGGCCTCCAGGACGACGATCAGGTCGCCCTCCTTGACCTCC
The DNA here is from genome assembly GCF_049913095.1 of Streptomyces sp. E-08. Lineage (NCBI taxonomy): Bacteria > Bacillati > Actinomycetota > Actinomycetes > Kitasatosporales > Streptomycetaceae > Streptomyces > Streptomyces sp. E-08. The sequence goes on from NZ_CP183971.1 coordinate 5,290,609, forward strand.
TGGCCCTCCTCGACCGCGACCTTCACGATCGTGCCCTGCATCGGGGACGCGAGGGTGTCACCCGAAGCGGTCGGGCCGGACTTCTTCGCCGCGCGCCGCTTCGGCTTCGCACCGGCCGCCAGGCCCGTGCGCGCCAGCGTCATGCCGAGCGAGGACGGCAGGGAGACCTCGAGGCGCTTGCCGCCGACCTCGACGACGATCGTCTCGCGGCCCGACTCGTCCTCGTCCGCCTCCGAGCCGGCCGGGGCGAAGGGCTTGATCTCGTTGGCGAACTCCGTCTCGATCCACCGCGTGTGGACCCGGAAGGGGTCGGCGGTGAAGGCGGGGTCGACGACGACGGCCTGGTGGAACGGGATGGCCGTGGCCATGCCCTCCACCTTGAACTCCGCGAGCGCGCGGGCCGCGCGCTGCAGGGCCTGCTCGCGGGTGGCGCCGGTGACGATCAGCTTGGCCAGGAGCGAGTCCCAGGCCGGGCCGATCACGGAGCCGGACTCGACGCCCGCGTCGAGGCGGACACCGGGGCCGGTCGGCGGCTGGAACAGGGTGACCGTGCCGGGGGCCGGGAGGAAGTTGCGGCCCGGGTCCTCGCCGTTGATGCGGAACTCGAAGGAGTGACCCCTTATGGCCGGGTCGTCGTAGCCGAGCTCCTCGCCGTCGGCGATCCGGAACATCTCCCGGACCAGGTCGATGCCCGCGACCTCCTCGGTCACCGGGTGCTCGACCTGCAGACGCGTGTTGACCTCCAGGAAGGAGATCGTGCCGTCCGTGCCGACGAGGAACTCGACCGTGCCGGCGCCGACGTAGCCGGCCTCCTTCAGGATCGCCTTCGACGCCGCGTACAGCTCGGCGTTCTGCGCGTCCGTCAGGAACGGCGCGGGGGCCTCCTCGACGAGCTTCTGGTGCCGGCGCTGGAGCGAGCAGTCACGCGTGGAGACGACGACCACGTTGCCGTGGGTGTCGGCGAGGCACTGGGTCTCGACGTGACGGGGCTTGTCGAGGTAGCGCTCGACGAAGCACTCGCCCCGGCCGAAGGCCGCGACGGCCTCACGGACGGCCGAGTCGTACAGCTCGGGGACCTCTTCGAGGGTGCGGGCGACCTTCAGGCCGCGACCACCACCGCCGAAGGCGGCCTTGATCGCGATCGGCAGCCCGTGCTCCCGGGCGAAGGCCACGACCTCGTCGGCGCCCGAGACCGGGTCCGGCGTACCGGCGACCAGCGGGGCGCCGGCGCGCTGCGCGATGTGGCGCGCGGCGACCTTGTCACCGAGGTCCCGGATGGCCTGCGGCGGCGGGCCGATCCACGTCAGGCCCGCGTCCAGGACGGCCTGGGCGAACTCCGCGTTCTCGGAAAGGAACCCGTAGCCGGGGTGGACGGCGTCCGCCCCCGAGTCCTTCGCGGCCTGAAGCACCTTGGCCATGTCCAGGTAACTGGTGGCCGGGGTGTCACCGCCCAGAGCGAACGCCTCGTCAGCCGCCCGGACATGCAGGGCATCCCGATCCGGATCGGCGTACACGGCCACGCTGCCGATGCCGGCGTCCCGGCACGCCCGGGCCACACGGACAGCGATTTCGCCACGGTTGGCGATGAGCACCTTGCGCACGATGGCTCCCTCCTTGAAACAAGCTGAGTTTAGGGACTGCCGACACGGCCTTTCGACCCGTCCCCAGTGGTGAGCTTGCCCACACGGAGCGTGACCCCGGGCCCGCTCGGGTCGTGAATTCCCTTGTCGCACCACGGTACGCAGGGTTCCTTTACGGCACAGTAGCTCCGAGGTGTGGCGCAGGTCTCTGTTCGTGGGGCCAGGGGCCGTTCGGGTTTCTTTGTCGGGTCCCTACGAATGGCTCGATGATTCTTTGCCCCCGCGTCCGTCGTGTCCCGCCGTGCGCGAACTCTTGTCCGAGGGTTTACCGGCCAGTAGCCTTCGCGCTGTCGAACGTACTGGCGGTAACAGGCGAATCCAGGGGGTGGCCGAGGTGGCCCGCAGACCGATAGCCCTCGTGACGGCCGCGGTGCTCTTCCTCGAAGCGCCCGGCATCGTCGCGATCAACGCCGTCATGGCGGGCTTCCTGGAGGCCCAGTCGATGTCCCTCGACGGCATGGACCCCGACGCGATGGTCGCCGGCACCTGGGGGCTCGGCATCGCCTCCGGCGCCGCCCTCGTCGTCTGCGCCCTCGTCGCCCTCGTCGCGGGCCTCCGCGACCGCCGCCCCGGCCGGATCGGCCGCGGCCTCCTGATCGGCTGCGCGGTCGTCCACGGCGTCCTCGGCGCCGTCGCCGTCGCCCTGCTCGGCTGGACCGCGTTCGCCTTCCTGGTGGCCGTGCTCGGACTCGTCGTCCTCACCCTCGTGGCGTACGGGAAGGAGGTCGCCGCCCCCGAGGGGGAGGCGGTGACCGCCGGATGACCTCAGGACCAGAGGTCGGTGATCTCGACGTCCAGCTTGCGCAGGAGCCTGCGCAGCAGCGGCAGCGACAGGCCGATCACATTGCCCGGGTCGCCGTCGATGCCGTCGATGAACGGGGCCGAGCGGCCGTCCAGGGTGAACGCCCCCGCCACGTGGAGCGGTTCGCCGCTCGCCACGTACGCGGCGATCTCCTCGTCCGTCGGCTCGCCGAAGCGGACCACGGTGGAGGCCGTCGCCGACTCGTAGCGCTTGGCGGTCGTGTCGTAGACGCAGTGGCCGGTCTGGAGGATGCCGACCCTGCCCCGCATCGCCTTCCAGCGGGCGGTGGCCTCCGCGGCGTCGGCCGGCTTGCCGAGGGCCTGCTTGTCGAGCTCCAGGACCGAGTCGCAGCCGATGACGAGCGCGCCGAACACCTCGGGGCGGGCGGCGACATGGGCGGCCTTCGCCTCCGCGAGGGTGAGCGCCAGCTCGGCCGGGGTCGGGGCGTGGACCTTGTCCTCGTCGACGCCGCTCACGATCACCTCGGGGGCGAGTCCGGCCTGCCGGAGCAGGGCGAGCCGGGCGGGGGAGGCGGAGGCGAGCACGACACGGCGCGGATCAGCAGTCATGGGGGCAGCGTAGCCAGTGGCGGGCACACACACGCGCGTGCGTGCGCGGTCGCCGTGCCCGCGCGTGGCCTGCCGCACGCGCGTGCGTGACGCGTGTGCGTGGTCCGTCGTATCCGTGCGTGGTCCGTCGTGCCCGTGCGTGGTCAGCGTGCGGTCGCCACGAACATCGCGACCACCATCGCGAGCGCCAGCAGCACGCCGGTGCGGCGGAGCATCGCCTGCATGTCGCGCAGGAACTTCGGCGGCTGGTTCTTCGGGTCGGACCACAGCATGCCTCCGATCCTGCGGGCGGGACGGCCGGGGCGCCTGAGTACGGATACTCAGCCGCCCCGGTGCGGAAGGACTATTCGGGGACACGGGCCCCGGCTCAGGGCCGTACGAACACCCCGTCCCGCGCGGCCGCCAGGGCCGCCGTCACCGCCCGTTCCGCGACGTCCCCGCCGAGCTCCTCGCGGGTGACCGCGAAGCGGTAGTAGAGCGGCGCGGAGACGGCGCGGAGGACCTCGACGGGGTCCGTGCCCGCCGGGACCTCGCCGCGCTCCGCGCCCCGGCTCACGACCGGGGCCCATTCGGCGAGCCGGGTCCGGTAGAAGTCGGCGAGGGCGCGGGCGCACTCCTCGTCGCAGGCCGCGGCGGCGATGACCGCGCGGAAGACGGCGCCCATCCGGGGGTCCACGAGCGTGGCCCGGACGAGTTCGGCGTTGGCCCGCAGGTCGCCCGCGAGGCTGCCGGTGTCGGAGGCGGGCAGCGACTGTTCCGCCATGTCGTGCAGGAGGTCGGTGACCAGGCCGACGGGGGAGCCCCAGCGGCGGTACACCGTGGTCTTGCCGACGCCCGCGCCCGCGGCGATCCGGTCCATGTTCAGGGCGTGGAAGCCGGTGTCGGCGAGGGCGTCCAGGGTGGCGTCGAGGACCGCCCTGCGGACCTTCGCGGTGCGGCCGCCGGGGCGCACTGTGCCGGGCGTGGCCGGCAGGCTCTCAGTCAAACGGGTCTCCTGTTCCATTAACGCCTTCGACTCTGCTACGGTACGGGACATCTTAACGGAACCAGCCTCCCATTAAGGGGTCCCACGCATGGTTGCCCTCGATCACCCCGCGCCCCCGTCCACGCCCGCGGACAGTCCCACGGACCGTCCCGCGGACAGTCCCACGGACCGTCCCGAAGCCCGGATGACCGGCAGGATGCGGCTCGTCCTCGTCGTCCTCCTCCTCGCCCAGTTCATGCTGGCCGTCGACTTCTCGATCCTGAACGTCGCGCTGCCCGTCATCGGCCAAGGACTCGGCTTCACCCTCGGCGGCCTCCAGTGGATCGCCACCGCCTTCGCCCTCGCCGCCGCCGGATTCACCCTCCTCTTCGGGCGCGTCGCCGACCTGGTCGGACGCCGCCGCCTCTTCCTCGGCGGCATGGCCCTCCTCGGCGTCTCCTCCCTCGCCGGCGGACTCGCCACCGGCCCCGAGGTCCTCATGGCCGCCCGGGTCGCCCAGGGCCTGGCCACCGCCGCCGTCACCCCCGCCGGGCTCTCCCTGCTCACCTCGTCCTTCCCCGAGGGCCCGCTGCGGGCCAAGGCGCTCGGCCTCAACGGCGCGCTCATGTCCGCGGGCTTCACGACCGGCGCGATCCTCGGCGGCGTCCTCACCGAGCTGCTCTCCTGGCGCTGGGCCTTCCTCGTCAACGTGCCGGTCGCCCTCGCCGTCCTCCTCGTCGCCCCCGCCGTCCTCAAGGAGAGCCGCCCGGCCGTCCGGCCCCGCCTCGACGTGCCCGGCGCGATCACCGTCACCGGCGGACTCCTCGCCCTCGTCTACGGCCTCACCGTCACCGGCGAGCACGGCTGGACCGACCCCACCGCGCTCACCGCCCTCGCCGTCGGCGCCGCACTCCTCGTCGCCTTCGTCCTCGTCGAACGGCGGGCCGCCTCACCGCTCGTCCCGGTCCACGTCCTGAAGCGCCGCACGGTCGTCTGGGGCAACATCGCCGGGCTCGTCGCCTTCGTCACCGAGACCTCGCTGGTCTTCCTGATGACCCTCTACCTCCAGGACGTCCTGGGCTTCTCCCCACTGGCCGCCGGACTCTCCTTCGGCGTCCTCGGCGCCGGAACGATCCTCGGCGGAGTGACCGCCTCCCGCTTCATCGGCCGCTTCGGCGCCCGCGCCGCCCTCGTCTCGGGCGGACTCCTCCAGGCCCTCGCGACCCTCGCCCTGTACGGACTCGGCGACGACCGGGGCAGCCTCGCGCTGCTGCTCGCCGCGACCTTCGCCGGCGGCGTCGGCAACATGCTCGCGATCGTCGGCTTCATGGTCACCGCCACCTCGGGCATCCCCGACGGCGAGCAGGGCATGGCGACCGGGCTCGCGACCATGACCCAGCAGATCGGAATCACCATGGGCACCCCGATCATGAGCGCCGTCGTCGTGACCGCGCCCGCGCTCCTCGACGGCATCGGCCTGGCGGTCCTCGTCAACGCCGCGATCGTCGCCGCCGGAGCCGTACTCTCCGGCGTCTTCCTCCGCCGTACGTGACCGGCGCCAGGACATGCGAAAGGCCGGACCCCCCGCACACGGGATCCGGCCTTTCCTCATGCCGTGACGACTACACGGGCCAGTACGACCGCGCCCAGGCCCGCGGGCCCGGCCGCTGCCGCACCGTCCGCGCGATCCGCGACGGATCCGACCAGCCCTCCGGCACCGCCGGGCCGCCCGCCCCGGCGGACGCCGCCGCCGTCGCCGCGGCCCGGGCCTGGACCACCGCCAGTGCGGCGGCCAACTCCTCCGGAGTCGGGTTGCCTCGTACGACCTTGATCATGTCGGCTCCTTGAGGGTCCGGAGGGTTAGAGCGGGATGTTGCCGTGCTTCTTCGGAGGCAGGGATTCCCGCTTCGTACGCAGCTGACGCAGGCCCTTCACGATCTGCGGGCGGGTGTCCGACGGCAGGACCACCCCGTCGATGTAGCCGCGCTCGGCCGCGATGTACGGGTTGAGCAGGGCGTCCTCGTACTCCTGCATGAGCCGCGCCCGCTCGCCCGCTGCCTGGTCTGCGTCCCCCGCCGCTTCGATCGTCCGCCGGTGCAGGATGTTCACCGCGCCCTGCGCGCCCATGACCGCGATCTGCGCCGTCGGCCACGCCAGGTTCAGGTCCGCGCCCAGGTGCTTGGAGCCCATGACGTCGTACGCGCCGCCGAAGGCCTTGCGCGTGATCACCGTGATCAGCGGGACCGTCGCCTCCGCGTACGCGTAGATCAGCTTCGCGCCGCGCCGGATGATGCCGCCGTACTCCTGGTCGACACCCGGCAGGAAGCCGGGCACGTCCACGAAGGTGAGCACCGGGATGTTGAAGGCGTCACAGGTCCGGACGAACCGCGCGGCCTTCTCGGACGCGTCGATGTCCAGGCAGCCCGCGAACTGCATCGGCTGGTTCGCGACCACACCCACCGGGAAGCCCTCCACGCGGCCGAAACCGGTCAGGATGTTCGGCGCGAACAGCGACTGCGTCTCCAGGAACTCGCCGTCGTCGAGGACGTGCTCGATGACCCTGTGCATGTCGTACGGCTGGTTCGCCGAGTCCGGGATCAGCGTGTCGAGCTCGCGGTCCTCGTCCGTCACCTCGGTGTCCGCGACCTCCGGGAAGGCCGGCGGCTCCGACAGGTTGTTCGAAGGAAGGTACGAGAGCAGGGACTTGACGTACTCGATCGCGTCCTTCTCGTCCCCCGCCATGTGGTGCGCCACGCCCGAGGTCGCGTTGTGCGTCCGGGCGCCGCCCAGCTCCTCGAAGCCCACGTCCTCGCCGGTCACCGTCTTGATGACGTCCGGACCGGTGATGAACATGTGCGAGGTCTGATCGACCATCACCGTGAAGTCGGTGATGGCGGGGGAGTACACCGCCCCGCCCGCGCACGGCCCCACGACCAGGGAGATCTGCGGGATCACCCCGGACGCGTGCGTGTTGCGGCGGAAGATCTCGCCGTACATGCCCAGCGCGCTCACACCCTCCTGGATGCGGGCGCCGCCGGAGTCGTTGATGCCGATGACGGGGCAGCCCGTCTTCAGCGCGAAGTCCATCACCTTGATGATCTTCTGGCCGTACGTCTCGCCCAGCGCACCGCCGAAGACCGTGAAGTCCTGCGAGAACACGGCGACCGGGCGGCCGTCCACCGTGCCGTAACCGGTGACGACGCCGTCGCCGTACGGCCGGTTCTTCTCCAGACCGAAGTTGGTCGAGCGGTGGCGGGCCAGCTCGTCCAGCTCCACGAACGAACCCTCGTCCAGGAGGAGGGCGATCCGCTCGCGCGCGGTCAGCTTGCCCTTGGCATGCTGCTTCTCCACCGCGCGCTCCGAGCCGGCGTGCGTGGCCTCGTCGATACGGCGCTTGAGGTCCGCGATCTTGCCCGCGGTCGTGTGAATGTCGATCTCGTACTGCTCTGCCGGCTCGGACATCGGGATGCGGCTCCCTGCCTGGTCACGGGGGGTTCGTTGACTACGAATGGGCTACTGCTGGCCTACTGACCCGTAGCGTATCGACGCCGATACGGTTCGGCACTGCGGTCTTTGCCACACCTAGTCTGGCTTGCATGACGTCCTCACAAGGCTCCGGCGGACGCTGGTCCGACCTCGACCGGCCCCCGCTGAACGCACCCGCGCTGCGCCGCGCGCTCGTTCTCCCCGACGGACTGTGGACCTCGCTCGACGTGGTCACCACCACCGGCTCCACCAACAGCGACCTCGCCGCCCGGGCCGACGAACTGCCCGAAGGCGCCGTTCTCGTCGCCGAGGAACAGACCACCGGCCGCGGTCGCCTCGACCGCACCTGGACCGCGCCCGCCCGCTCCGGTCTCTTCCTCTCCGTCCTCCTCAAGCCGGACGTGCCCGTCCACCGCTGGGGCTGGCTCCCCCTGCTCACCGGAGTGGCCGCCGCCACCGGCCTCGCGAAGGCCGCCGGCGTCGACACCTCCCTCAAGTGGCCCAACGACGTACTGGTTTCCGTCGCGGGCGAGGAACGCAAGGCCGGCGGCATCCTCGCCGAGCGCGCCGGCGAGGACGCGATCGTCGTCGGCCTCGGCATCAACGTCACCCTCCGTGAGGACGAGCTGCCCGTCCCCGCGGCCGGCTCCCTCCTCCTCGCCGGTGCGGTCTCCACCGACCGCGACACCCTCCTGCGGGCCGTCCTGCGCTCCCTCGCCCAGTGGTACGGCGACTGGACGCGGGCCGACGGCGACCCGGTCGCCTCCGGCCTCCAGACGGCCTACGCGGCCGGCTGCGCCACCCTCGGCCGCCGCGTCCGCGCCGAGCTGCCCGGCGAGCGCATGCTGGAGGGAGAGGCCGTCGCCCTGGACGGGGACGGCCGCCTGGTCGTCGCCACGGAGGGCGGCGGCACGGAAGCCGTGGGAGCGGGCGACATCGTCCACCTGCGGACATGACCCCTGTGTGCGGCGCCCTCCCGCCGGTACGCCCGGAGGGCCCGCGCGCAGCCGCCGGGCGGCGACGATCGCGCGTGAGCCAGCACACACCTGCCGTATCGTGGAGCGCGATCCACGGCGACAGATCGGCAGGACAAGTGGGCAGCGGCAGGGAACGGGCAGGAGGCGGCCGGTGACCGTCGACGACGCGAACGCGGGCGGCGGCGCCGAGCCGGCCGGACCGCCGACCTACCCCACCCCCCACCACGAGGTCGACCACACGGCCGAGCCCAGCCACGACCCCCTCGCCATCCGCCTCGAACAGCTCATCCTCGGGGCCGACCGCCGCTACACCCCCTTCCAGGCCGCCCGCACCGCCGGCGTCTCCATGGAGCTCGCCTCCCGCTTCTGGCGCGCCATGGGCTTCGCCGACATCGGCCAGGCCAAGGCGCTCACCGAGGCCGACGTCCTCGCCCTGCGGCGGCTCGCCGGCCTCGTCGAGGCCGGGCTGCTCAGCGAGCCCATGGCCGTGCAGGTCGCCCGGTCCACCGGACAGACCACCGCGCGCCTCGCCGAGTGGCAGATCGACTCCTTCCTGGAGGGCCTCACCGAGCCGCCCGAGCCCGGCATGACCCGCACCGAGGTCACGTACCCGCTGGTCGAGCTGCTCCTGCCCGAGCTGGAGGAGTTCCTCATCTACGTCTGGCGGCGGCAGCTCGCCGCCGCGACCGGCCGGGTGCTCGTCCAGGCCGCCGACGACGAGGAGATGGTCGACCGCCGGCTCGCCGTCGGCTTCGCGGACCTCGTCGGCTTCACCCGGCTGACCCGCCGCCTGGAGGAGGAGGAGCTCGGCGAGCTCGTCGAGGCCTTCGAGACCACCTGCGCCGACCTGGTCGCCGCGCACGGCGGCCGGCTCATCAAGACCCTCGGCGACGAGGTGCTGTACTGCGCCGACGACGCGGGCACGGCCGCCGAGATCGCGCTCCGGCTCATCGAGACCCTGAGCCACGACGAGACGATGCCCGCGCTGCGCGTCGGCATCGCGTTCGGCACCGTGACGACCCGGATGGGCGATGTCTTCGGCACCACCGTGAACCTGGCCAGCCGTCTCACCTCGATAGCCCCGAAGGACGCCGTCCTCGTCGACGGCGCCCTCGCGGAGGAGCTGACCAGGACCCGGGAGGCGCCCGCCTCGGAGGCGGCGGCGACCGAGGAGTCGGCCCGCGCGGAGAAGGAGGGCCGCCCGGCCGAGACGTACCGCTTCGCACTCCAGCCGATGTGGCAGCGCCCGGTCCGAGGCCTCGGCGTCGTCGAACCCTGGCTCCTGAGCCGCCGCCCGACTTAGGGCCTGGCCTGCCGGATGCGGCGGGCCAGGCCCTAGGATCTCCCGGTGAACGCCTGTTAACAGCCGTTAACAGGTCTGAACCGGGAGGGAGTGCGGTCATGTCCGAGCAGCGCTTTGGTGAGTTCGTGGTGATCCGGAAGGACGGTCACGTCGCGGAGCTGGTCCTCGACCGGCCCAAGGCCATGAACGCCGTCTCCTCCGAGATGGCCCGCTCCATCGGGACCGCCTGCGACGCCCTCGCCGCCGACCCCGAGGTCCGCGTCACCGTCCTGACCTCCTCCAACGACCGCGCCTTCTGCGTCGGCGCCGACCTGAAGGAGCGCAACTCCTTCACCGACGCCGAGCTCGTCCGCCAGCGCCCGACCGCCCGCGCCGCCTACACCGGCGTCCTGGAGCTGCCGATGCCGACCGTCGCCGCCGTGCACGGCTTCGCCCTCGGCGGCGGCTTCGAGCTGGCACTCGCCTGTGACGTCATCGTCGCCGACGCGACCGCCGTCGTCGGCCTCCCCGAGGTCTCCGTGGGCGTCATCCCCGGTGGCGGCGGTACGCAGCTGCTGCCGCGCCGGGTGGGTGCGGCGCGCGCCGCCGAGCTGGTCTTCACGGCCCGCCGGGTGGAGGCGGCCGAGGCCCGTGAGCTCGGCCTCGTCGACCTCCTGGAGGAGGACGCGCGGACCGCCGCCCTGGAGCTCGCCGGCCGGATCGCCGCGAACTCGCCGGTCGGCCTGCGCGCCGCGAAGAAGGCGATGCGGCTCGGCCAGGGCCTCGACCTGCGCGCCGGCCTGGAGGTGGAGGACGCGGCCTGGCGTTCGGTGGCCTTCTCGGGTGACCGGGCGGAGGGTGTCGCGGCCTTCAACGAGAAGCGGAAGCCGAACTGGCCGGGCGAGTGATTTTTACCGTTTCGTACCAAATGTGACTATCGGTGACGTCTCGGTAGGGAAAACGGATCAAACCTCCCTAAGCTGGAGGAATGGGTGAGGACGTGCGGCTGCGGGCCGTGGTGGCGCTGGCGCAGGGGATGGCGGCGGCGCACACTCCGCGTGAGTTCTGGCGGGCGGCGGCGCTCGGGGCCTGCGAGGGGCTCGACGGGAGCTTCGCCGCCCTGTCGGTCTGGCAGCGGGACCTCGGCCGCCTGAAGGTCCTGGTGAACGCCGGGGACCGGGCCGTGGGCGAGGAGGAGTTCCCGGACTCGGAGACCTATCCGGTGCACCAGTTCCCCGAGATCACCGAGTTCCTGCACGAGCAGTGGGCGGGCGGCGGTGAGCCGGACGCCTGGGTGGAGACGGCCGCCGACCCCGTCGCGACCGGCCGGGTGACCGGCCTGCGGCGGCGGGGGCGGGGCTGCTGTGTGGTCGCCCCGATCGTGCTGCACGGGCGCGCGTGGGGTGAGCTGTACGTGGCCCGCCCACCGGAGCAGAAACCTTTCACCCGAGGGGACGCCGATTTCGCGACCGTCCTGGCGGCGGTCGTCGCCGCCGGCATCGCCCAGGCCGAGCGCCTGGAGGAGGTCCGCAAGCTGGCCTTCACCGACCCCCTGACCGGCCTGGCCAACCGCCGGGCCGTCGACACCCGCCTCGACGAGGCCATCGAGCGCTACCGGGTGGACGGCTCCGTGGTGAGCCTCGTGGTCTGCGACCTCAACGGCCTCAAGAGGGTCAACGACACCCACGGCCACGCCGTCGGCGACCGCCTCCTCGAACGCTTCGGCTCCGTCCTGTCCCGCTGCGGCGCGATGCTCCCCGGCGCGCTCGCGGCCCGGCTGGGCGGCGACGAGTTCTGCCTCCTCACCGTCGGCCCGACGGCGGACGAGGTCGTCGCGGCGGCGGAGGAGCTGTGCGTACGGGCGGCGGAGCTGGAGCTCGGCGAGGGCGTGGCCTGCGGGGTCGCGTCCACCGGTGACCCCATCGGCCCGCTCAGGTCGGCCCGGCGCCTCTTCCGGCTCGCCGACGCCGCCCAGTACCAGGCCAAGGCCGACCGCTCCTCGAAGCCCGTCGTCGCGGGGCGCGACGGCACGGTCATCCGGCTCGCCGACGCGCCTCCGGGAGCCCGCGACCGCCGCCGCTTCCGCGACGCCCCACCGACGGGCCCGCCGGCGACGGAGCCGGACGCGGGGAGGGGGCCGGACGCGGAAAGGGGGCCGGATGCTCGGATGGCTCCGGGGGGCCCGGGTGGACCGGGTGGCCCGCAGGCCCCCGAGTCGCAGGCCCCTGGCGGGCCGGTCCCCCGCGACCCGCGGGCTCCTGGCGGGTCGGCCTCGGAGGGCTCGTAGGCCCTGGAGGATGCGTGGTGCTCCGGCGACTGCGGGCCCCGGGTCGTCCGCGGCCCTGAGGGTCGGGTCTCCGGGGCTGTTCCGGCGGCGCCCTTCGTGGTCGTCGGGGCGCGGACGGGGAGTCCATCGGCGGGGATCGGCTCCGTAAGGGTCCGTCCCCTGGAGGGACGGTGACGAAGTCGACTAGTGACATGTCGGTCTTCAATCCGTAGGGTGCTGAATATGGATATGCAGACAGTCGTCCTCGGCACGTCCGGCACGACCCCGCAGGACGTCATCGACGTCGCCCGCCACGGCGCCCGCGTCGAGCTGTCGAACGAGGCCGTGCGCGCCCTGGCCGCCGCCCGGGACATCGTCGACGCGCTCGCCGCCAAGCCCGAGCCCGTCTACGGGGTCTCCACCGGATTCGGCGCGCTCGCCACCCGGCACATCAGCCATGAGCTCCGCGCCCAGCTCCAGCGCAACATCGTCCGCTCGCACGCCGCCGGCATGGGCCCGCGCGTCGAGCGCGAGGTCGTGCGCGCCCTGATGTTCCTCCGGCTGAAGACCGTCGCCTCCGGGCACACCGGCGTCCGCCCCGAGGTCGCCCAGACCATGGCCGACGTCCTCAACGCCGGCATCACCCCGGTCGTCCACGAGTACGGCTCCCTCGGCTGCTCCGGCGACCTCGCCCCGCTCTCCCACTGCGCGCTCGCGCTCATGGGCGAGGGTGACGCCGAGGGCCCCGACGGCGTGCTCAAGCCCGCCGGTGAGCTCCTCGCCGCCGCCGGCATCGCGCCCGTCGAGCTCAAGGAGAAGGAGGGCCTCGCCCTCCTCAACGGCACCGACGGCATGCTCGGCATGCTGGTCATGGCCCTCGCCGACCTCGACATGCTCTACAAGTCGGCCGACATCACCGCCGCGCTCTCCCTCGAAGCCCTCCTCGGCACCGAGAAGGTCCTCGAACCCGAGCTGCACGCCATCCGCCCGCACCCCGGCCAGGCCGCCTCCGCCGCCAACATGCTGGCCGTGCTCAAGGGCTCCGGCCTCACGGGCCACGCCCAGGCCGGCGAGGCCCCCCGCGTCCAGGACGCCTACTCGGTGCGCTGCGCCCCGCAGGTCGCCGGCGCGGGCCGCGACACCATGGCCCACGCCCTGCTCGTCGCCGAGCGTGAGCTCGCCGCCGCCGTCGACAACCCCGTCGTCCTGCCCGACGGCCGCGTCGCCTCCAACGGCAACTTCCACGGCGCCCCCGTCGCGTACGTCCTCGACTTCCTCGCGATCGCCGCCGCCGACCTCGGCTCCATCGCCGAGCGCCGCACCGACCGGCTCCTCGACAAGAACCGCTCGCACGGCCTCCCGCCGTTCCTCGCGGACGACGCCGGCGTCGACTCGGGCCTGATGATCGCCCAGTACACGCAGGCCGCCCTGGTCAGCGAGATGAAGCGGCTCGCCGTCCCGGCCTCCGCCGACTCCATCCCGTCCTCCGCCATGCAGGAGGACCACGTCTCCATGGGCTGGTCCGCCGCCCGCAAGCTGCGCACCGCGATCGGCAACCTCAACCGGATCATCGCGGTCGAGCTGTACGCCGCCACCCGCGGCGTCGAGCTCCGTGTGGGCCTGACCCCGGCGCCGGCCTCGCAGGCCGCCATCGACGCCCTGCGCGCGGCCGGTGTGGAGGGTCCGGGCCCGGACCGGTTCCTCGCCCCGGACCTGGCGGCCGCCGACGCCTTCGTACGCGAAGGGAAGCTGGTCGCCGCGGTGGAGCCGGTCACCGGCCCGCTGGCGTAACGACGGCACCGTACGAAGGGGCCGCCTCCGGAGATCGGAGGCGGCCCCTTCGCGCGTAAGCCTTTCGCGTGCAAGTCTTTCGCGCGTACGGCTTCTCGCGCGTACGGCGTCAGAAGGCGCGGCCCCGGCGGCGCATCGCCAGGGCCACGAAACCCGCCCCGACCCCCAGGAAGCCGGTCCCGCCGAGCAGGTACGGCGTGGTGCCCAGGCCCCCGGTCTCGGCGAGACGCCCGTCGTCCGTCAGGGTCCCGTCCTGGGTCACCCCGATCCTCGCTCCGCCCTGCTGGTCGGTGGCGTTCGCGGACGGCACGAACCACAGGGCGCACAGCAGCGTCCCCGCGGCGGCGGCGGTCAGCAGTGGGCGTCGGGCGACGGACACGGAAATTTCGATCCCCCTTGCGGAAACCGCGAATTGGTCGGTGCGCCGATGCTACGGAACACAGCGGGTCGCGGGAAACCCGAGGGCCCCCGGCCGCCTACGCTCCGACCCATGAGTACTTCTGAGACCGCCCGCTATATCCGCCTTCGCGTCGATGTCGTCCTGGAGATCGACGGACCCGCCGAACTGGCCGAGGCCGCCGAGGCCCGGATCGACGGCGACGAGTTCATGCCCGAGGAGGAGCGTGTACAGGCGCGCGCCGCCGCCCGCGAGGACAGCGCCGAGGCGCTCGCCCACCTCGTCGAGCCCTTCGACCTGATCCGGGACGTCCCCGGGATCGAGATGGTCCAGGCCTCCTGGAGCAGCGAGGAGATCGATTACGACCCCGACGCACTGGAGTGGGACCTCGGCGAGGAAGATGGTGCCGAGGAAGACGACGACCAGCCGTAGGGCTCGGTATCCGCCCTGTTCGCGGGCCCCGGGACGCCGTCCCGGGGCCTTCCGGTTTCGCGGGGCGGATCCCGGGAACCGGAAGCCCCGCGGGTGCGTGTGGATCAGTGGCGTTCCCCACATACCGTCCGGTCACGGAACCGCACGGGGTGTCATGGGCGTTCATAGAAGAAGTTGGCAGGGAACCGGCGACGATGGAGAAGCGTGTGATGACGGTCGGCAAGCGCCGCAGGAGCCTGGCGGCCGCGGCCGCGGTGCTCGGTGGCGTACTCGTGCTCTCGGCGTGCAACGACGGGGACAAGGGCGGCAGCGCCTCCGGTTCCGCGACGCCGCAGTCACAGGCCCAGGTCGACGAGGCGGCCGCGCAGAAGACCTCCAAGGCGCAGATCACCATCTCGCCGAAGAACGGCGCCCAGAACGCCTCCATCAACAACGACGCCAAGGTCACCGTGACCGAGGGCAAGCTCAGCCAGGTCACCATGACCTCGGCCGAGGGTGCCGCGGTCAAGGGCGAGATAGCGGCCGACGGGCTCAGCTGGAAGCCGAGCGAGCAGCTCAAGCGCTCCACGGTCTACAAGATCGCCGCCACCGCCACCGACGCGGAGGGCCTGGAGGCCCACGAGAACTCCTCGTTCACCACCGTCTCGCAGGCCAACAGCTTCATCGGCAACTTCACGCCCGAGGACGGCTCGACCGTCGGCGTCGGCATGCCGGTCTCGATCAACTTCAACAAGGCGATCAGCGACAAGAAGGCCGTCCAGGGCGGCATCACGGTCTCCTCCAGCTCCGGCCAGGAGGTCGTCGGCCACTGGTTCAACTCGACGCGTCTGGACTTCCGCCCCGACGCGTACTGGACCGAGGGCTCGACCGTCACGCTGAAGCTGGACCTCGACGGCGTCGAGGGCGCCGACGGCGTCTTCGGCGTCCAGCAGAAGACCGTCACCTTCAAGATCGGCCGCAACCAGGTCTCGACCGTCGACGTCGCCACCAAGACCATGACGGTCAAGCAGGACGGCAAGACGATCAAGACCATCCCGATCTCCGCCGGCTCCCCGGAGAACACCACCTACAACGGTCAGATGGTGATCTCCGAGAAGTTCAAGGAGACCCGGATGAACGGCGCCACCGTCGGCTTCACCGACGACGACGGCAAGGGCGAGTACGACATCAAGGACGTGCCGCACGCCATGCGCCTGTCCACCTCCGGCACCTTCATCCACGGCAACTACTGGGGCGCGCGGTCGATCTTCGGCAGCGTGAACACCAGCCACGGCTGCGTCGGCCTCGCCGACGTCAAGGGCGCCGGCGACCCGAACCAGACGGCCGCCTGGCTCTTCGACAACTCGATCGTCGGTGACGTCGTGATCGTCAAGAACTCCAACGACAAGACGATCAAGCCGGACAACGGCCTCAACGGCTGGAACATGAGCTGGTCGGAGTGGAAGGCCGGCTCGGCCGTCTGATCCGGCCCTTCCGCATCCGACGAAGGCCCCCTCCCGCGCCGGGAGGGGGCCTTCCGTCATTCCCGTACGTCCACGGGCTCGTCCACGCCCCACTGCGCGAGCAGCCGCAGCGCGTCCGCCGAGGGCGTCCCCGGCTCGGCGTGGTACGTCACGAGCACCAGGTCCGGATCGTCGCCGGCCACCTTCAGAGACTCGTACGCCAGCGTCATCTCGCCCACCAGCGGATGCCGCAGCCGCTTCGTCCCGTGCCCCTTGTCGGTCACCGTGTGCGCCGCCCACAGCGAGCGGAACTCCTCGCTCCGCACCGACAGCTCGCCCACGAGCGCGAGCAGCTGCGGATCGTCCGGGTAGCAGCCCGCGTACAGCCGCAGCACGCTCACGACCTCGGTCGCCTTGCACTCCCAGTCGACGTAGAGATCGCGCGCGTTCGGATCGAGGAAGACCATCCGGGCCATGTTCCGGTCGCCCGGCTCCCAGGCGGCGAAGTCGCCCATCAGCGCCCGCGCCATCCGGTTCCAGGCCAGGATGTCGCCCCGGCGGCCGAGCACGAAGGCGGGCAGCCCGTCCATCGCGTCAAGGAGGTGCCGGAGCCCCGGCCGGACCCGCTGCGGGCGCGCGATCGCCGCCCGCTGCCGCTTCTTCACCGTCGGCTTCGCCAGATGCGTCAGATGCGCCCGCTCGGTGTCGCTCAGTCGCAGCGCCCGCGCGATCGAGTCGAGGACCTCCATGGACACGTTGCGCCCGTTGCCCTGTTCGAGCCGGGTGTAGTACGCCACGGACACCCCGGCCAGCTGCGCCAGCTCCTCGCGGCGCAGGCCCGGCACACGCCGGTGCCGCC
Source organism: Streptomyces sp. E-08 (assembly GCF_049913095.1). Classification (NCBI taxonomy): domain Bacteria; kingdom Bacillati; phylum Actinomycetota; class Actinomycetes; order Kitasatosporales; family Streptomycetaceae; genus Streptomyces; species Streptomyces sp. E-08. Next base: position 5,307,516 of record NZ_CP183971.1, read on the forward strand.
CGAACTCCGGCAGGCCCACGTCCTGGGGCTTCAGCCGGGCCCTCCGGGAGCGCAGGAATTCACTGAGTTCGGCACTGAGGTCCATACCGCCCCATTATCGCCGCCGGGCCGCGCGGACGGACGTACGTTCCTGACCCTGCCAGTGGTAGGCACGCCGGTCGTAGGCAGAACAGGGGGCTGGGTGGAGCCGCCGCCCTCCCGCAGGCTGGACGCATGACCACGAACGTGACCACCGTCCCCGCATACGCCGCACCCGCCGCCGACGCCCCGCTGGAGCGCACCACCGTGCCGCGACGGGCCGTCGGCGAGCACGACGTCCTCATCGAGATCAAGTACGCCGGAATCTGCCACTCCGACATCCACCAGGCCACCGACGGCTGGGGCGAGGGCATCTTCCCGATGGTCCCCGGCCACGAGATCGCCGGAATCGTCGCCGAGACCGGTCCCGGAGTCACGAGGTTCCAGGTCGGCGACCGGGTGGGCGTCGGCTGCTTCGTCGACTCCTGCCGGGAGTGCGCGTACTGCCTGCGCGGCCTGGAGCAGTACTGCGTGAACGGCATGACCGGCACGTACAACGCGCTCGACAAGAACGGCGAGCCGACCTACGGCGGCTACTCCACCCACATCGTGGTCGACGAGAACTACACCCTGCGCATCCCCGAGGGCATCGGTCTCGACGAGGCGGCCCCGCTGCTCTGCGCGGGCATCACCCTCTACTCGCCGCTCGCCCACTGGGAGGCGGGACCCGGCAAGAAGGTCGCGATCGTCGGCCTCGGCGGTCTCGGGCACATGGGCGTCAAGATCGCCCACGCGCTGGGCGCCGAGGTGACCGTCCTCAGCCAGTCGCTGAAGAAGCAGGAGGACGGCCTCGCGCTGGGCGCCGACCACTTCCACGCGACCTCCGACCCGGAGACCTTCACGAAGCTCGCCGGCACCTTCGACCTGGTGGTCTCCACGGTCTCGGCGCCGCTCGACTTCGACGCCTACCTGAGCCTGGTGAAGACGGACGGCGCGCTCGTGAACGTCGGCGCGCCCGAGGAGCCCGTCAAGGTCGGCCTCTTCTCCCTCATCGGCGGCCGCAAGACCCTCGCGGGCTCGATGATCGGCGGCATCGCGGAGACCCAGGAGATGCTCGACTTCTGCGCCGAGCACGGCCTGGGCGCCGAGATCGAACTGATCCGCGCGGACCAGATCAACGAGGCGTACGAGCGGGTCGTCAAGAGCGACGTCCGCTACCGCTTCGTGATCGACACGTCGACCATCTGACCCGTCACGGCGACCGGGGCATGACGTCCGGGGTAATCGACCCGGTACGGCATGCCCCGGCACGCTGGTCCCATGACCGCATACGCCATCGGAAACCTGCACCCGAAGCCCGTCCTCGACGAGGAGGTCTTCGTCTACATGGAGCGCATCCAGGCCACCCTGGACCCCTTCGGTGGCCGCTTCCTCGTCCACGGCGCCCCCGCCCGCGAGGTCCGCGAGGGCACCTGGCCCGGCGCCGTCGTGATCATCGGCTTCCCGACGTACGAGGACGCCGGGTCCTGGTACGACTCCGAGGCCTACCAGTCCCTGATCCCCCTCCGCACCCGCCACATGCCCGGCGACGTCCTCCTGATCGAGGGCACCCCGGACGGCTACGAGGCGGCGGCGACGGCGGCCCGGCTCCGTTCGCCCGGCGGCTGACCTCGGCGCAGGGCCTCAGCCGTCGGCCTTCGCGACGCCGATCGGGCAGGACAGGCCCGTGCCGCCGATGCCGCAGTAGCCGGCCGGGTTCTTGTCCAGGTACTGCTGGTGGTACGGCTCCGCCGGGTAGAACGGGCGGGTCTCGTCGGCCGGGAGGACGTGGGTGGTGATCTCTCCGTAGCCGGAGCCCGTCAGGACCTTCTGGTAGGCCTCGCGGGACGCCTCCGCCTGCTCGGCCTGGGCGGGGGAGTGGGTGTAGACGGCCGAGCGGTACTGGGTGCCCACGTCATTGCCCTGACGGAAGCCCTGGGTGGGGTCGTGGGACTCCCAGAAGAGCTTCAGGAGCGACTCGTACGAGACCTTCGACGGGTCGAAGACGACGCGGACGACCTCGGTGTGCCCGGTGAGGCCCGAGCAGACCTCCTCGTACGCCGGGTTCGGCGTGAAGCCGCCCTGGTAGCCGACGAGCGTCGTCCAGACGCCCTCGGTCTGCCAGAACTTGCGCTCGGCGCCCCAGAAACAGCCCAGCGCGAAGTCGGCGACCTCCAGGCCCTCCGGGTAGGGGCCGAGGAGCGGGTTGCCGAGGACGGTGTGGCGCTCGGGCACGGAGAACTCCGGCTCGGGCCGGCCGCGCAGGGCCTGATCGGGAGTGGGGAGGACGGGGGTGCGGGACAGGAACATGCTGCATCTCTCCTCGACGGTCGGCGACAGACACAACGCGGCGGGACCGGGAGGGATTCCCGGCCCCGCCCGACGGCCGCCCGCCCGACGGCCGCCCGCCCGACGGCCGCCCGCCCGACGGCCGCCCGCCCGACGGCCGCCCGTCCGTCGGCCGGCGCGAGGACCACGAGGTCAGTGCGGCAGGGTCGCCGGGTTGCCGCCGTTCGCTTCGTAGCCCGCCACCGCCAGGTTCCGGTAGACCGTGTACTCCGCCGCCGGGTCGCCGTTCAGCGTCCACGGGACCGCGCCCACGTGGCCGTCGACCCGGACCAGCTGGTGCATGGCCTCCGCCCAGCGCTGCGAGCGCACCAGGAACCAGACGAGCAGATGGCGGACGTGCGCCAGCATCGGGTCGTCCGGGCGGGCCGAGTGGACCGCGTACAGCGCGCCGTCCATCGCCTTCGACACCACCGCCGTACGGAAGAAGTCCTGGACCAGCACCACGTCCGGCACGTGCTCGAACACCGCGAACAGCGGCAGCGCCGCCAGCAGCGAACCCCGCGGGGCGCGCGCCGCGGCCGTCGTCGCGAAGTGGTCGGCCTCCTCGCGCGAACCGTGCCACTTCTCGCACCAGTAGTGCAGCGCCGCCAGATGCGCCCCCATGTGCTCCGGCGCGCGGTCGATCACCTTCGCCCACACCTGGTCGAACTGCTCGTGGTCGTAGCCGAGTCCGCGCGCCACCGCGAGCCGCGTGATGTACGGGACCGGGTCGCCCGGGGCGAGCAGCGCCGCCTCCTCGCCGACCTTCAGCGCCTCCTCCAGGATGATCCGGAAGTCGTCGGTCCCGGCCGACGAGGACCGCCACGCCTGCTGCACCAGGAACTCGGCGTGCACGGCCGCGCCGCCCGCGTCCTTCGGCTCCTCCGCCCGCCAGGTCCGCAGCCACGCCCCGCCGACACCGGGCCGCTCCTGCAGTTCGAGGGACGCCGCGCCCGCGAAGGCCTGGACGCGCTGCCAGCGCACCTCGCCCTCCTTGCCGGTGGCGGCGAGCAGCCGCGACGCCGGCCGCCAGTCCTGGGTGGCCTGCACGACGTCGAGGACGTGCAGCAGCTCCTCGTCGGCGCCCGGCAGCCGCACGTCCTGCTCCTCCTGCCGCACGAAGCCGTACGCCTCCGGGTCCGCCGCGTCCGGCGCCCCCGGCGCGACCTGACGGATCCCGCCGCCGCCCCTGCGGCGCAGCACGTAGGGACCGAGGACGCCGAACAGCAGGCCGAGCGCGATCAGGAACCAGAGAATGTCCATGTGTCCATTGTCCAGGACACCCGGTGAGACGAACTCAGCGGCGGGAGCCGCGCGGCACTACGCTCCTGACACATGAGCGACCAGCACTCCCATCAGAGCTTCGAGACCCGCGCGATCCACGCGGGCAACACGGCCGACCCGCTGACCGGCGCGGTCGTCCCGCCCATCTACCAGGTGTCCACCTACAAGCAGGACGGCGTGGGTGGGCTGCGCGGCGGTTACGAGTACAGCCGCAGCGCCAACCCGACCCGTACCGCCCTTGAGGAGAACCTCGCGGCCCTGGAGGGCGGCCGTCGCGGGCTCGCCTTCGCCTCGGGCCTCGCCGCCGAGGACTGCCTGCTCCGCACGCTCCTCTCGCCCGGCGACCACGTGGTCATCCCGAACGACGCCTACGGCGGCACCTTCCGGCTGTTCGCCAAGGTCGTGCAGCGCTGGGGCGTGGACTTCTCCGTCGCGAACACCTCCGACATCGAGTCGGTGCGCGGCGCGGTCAACGACCGTACGAAGCTGATCTGGGTCGAGACCCCGTCGAACCCGCTCCTCGGCATCACCGACATCGAGGCCGTCGCCGGCGTCGCCCGCCAGGCCGGCGTGAAGCTCGTCGTCGACAACACCTTCGCCTCGCCCTACCTCCAGCAGCCGCTGGCGCTCGGCGCGGACGTCGTCGTGCACTCGCTCACCAAGTACATGGGCGGCCACTCCGACGTCGTCGGCGGCGCCCTGGTGACCGCGGACGAGGCGCTCGGCGAGGAACTCGCCTACCACCAGAACGCGATGGGCGCCGTCGCCGGTCCCTTCGACTCGTGGATCGTGCTGCGCGGCATCAAGACCCTCGCCGTGCGCATGGACCGCCACAGCGAGAACGCCACGAAGATCGCCGAGATGCTGACCCAGCACCCGAAGGTCACCCAGGTCCTCTACCCGGGCCTCCCGGAGCACCCCGGGCACGAGATCGCGGCCAAGCAGATGCGCTCCTTCGGCGGCATGATCTCCTTCCGCGTGCAGGGCGGCGAGGACGCGGCCGTCGAGGTCTGCAACCGCGCCCGGCTCTTCACCCTCGGGGAGTCCCTCGGCGGCGTCGAGTCCCTCATCGAGCACCCGGGCCGGATGACCCACGCCTCCGTCGCGGGCTCCGCCCTGGAGGTCCCGGCCGACCTGGTCCGCATCTCGGTGGGCATCGAGAACGTCGACGACCTGCTCGCCGACCTCCGTCAGGCGCTGGGCTAGTCCCGCGCGGGGTGACGGCCGGGCCTCCCGGCCGTCACCAGCCCTCCAACGGCGGCGTCGTCTCCGCCGGCGGGACCTCCCACGGGTGGGTCATCGACGCCCACACGACGAACGCGACCACGGCGATCGCGCCCAGGGCCCACAGCACGCGCCGCACCCGCCGGGCCTGGTGGAGCCGCCGGTTCCCGCGCTCGGCGGCGCGCAGCGCGAGATCGCGGGGGACGGGCGGGTGCGGCGTGTCGAGCAGCCGCCGGACCGCCGCCTCCTTGTCCTCGTACCGGCTCACGCGACCGCCTCCCGTCGGGGTCCGCGCGCCTCGCGTGCGTGGTTCACGCGGCCGCCTCGCCCCCGGGGTACGCGCGCCTCACGGACGCGGTCCACGCGGCCGCCGCGCCCTCGGGGTACGTGCCCCTCGCGGGCCCGGCTCATGCCGCCGCCCCCCTCGTGCCCCGGGCCGCCGCCCGCAGTGTGGCGACCGAGCGGGCGCACACCGCGCGGACGCGGGCCTCGGGCAGGCCGAGGAGCGCCGCGACCTGCTCCTCCGCGACCCCCTCGTACAGCCGCAGGACGACGACGAGTCGCTCCTGCGGAGAGAGCGCGGCGAGCACCCCGCCGTCGCCTCCGTGGTGCCTCCAGGCGGTGCGCGCGAAGCGGGCGGCGAGGTCGCGCCGCGCGAGATCGTACGGATCCTCGTCACGCAGCCGGCCCCACACCGCGTACGTGTGCGCGAGGGCGGCCGTCAGCAGGGCCCGGGCGTACGGGTTGCGGGTGCGGGTCTCGCCTGTGAGCAGCGTCGCGGCGTGCAGCAGCCGCCCCGCCGCCCCGGCCACGAACGACTCGAACTCCCGGGTGCGGTGGGCGTGTTCGGCACTCCGCCCGCGCTGCTGCTCTCGCACCTCCTCATCTGAGGACAGTGCGGGTGCGGGGTCAAGGGGTCTGCGCGGACTCCCTCCCCGGCACGCGGCGGCGGTCCGTCAGGCCGTGGCCCCGGACTCCGCCGCGGCGCCCCCGGCCGAATCGGCCGGAGCGTGGCCCGTGTGCGCCGACTGCCGCGCGGACAGGGCGGTGTTGAAGCGTGTGAGCAGCGTGCAGAAGGACTCCCGCTCGTCCGGCGTCCAGCCCTCCGTGACCTCGACCATCAGCTGGCGGCGCGAGGAGCGGACCTCCTCCAGGCGCGCGAGCCCGCGCGGCGACAGCTGGAGCACGACCGCCCGCCCGTCCTCCGGGTGCGAGGTCCGCTTCACCAGGCCGGTGTCGACGAGCGGTGCGACCTGGCGGGTCACCGTGGACGAGTCGATCCCCATGCCCGCCGCGAGCGCCTTCACGCCCATCGGCCCCTCCTGGTCCAGGCGGTTGAGGAGGAGGTACGCCGCGCGGTCCATGGAGTTGCGGAGCTGGCCGGTGCCGCCGAGGCGCGTCTGCTCGGCGCGGCGGGCGAAGACGGCCACCTGGTGCTGGAGGGCATCGAGGAGACCGGGGTCGAGCGCAGTCGTCATGTCCTGAGAATTGGGCATGGCTGTGGGTCTCTCTCGTGCGGGGGTGGTCGGTCGGTGGGGGACAGAGTACGCGGCCCCGCCGGGGTCCGTACCGGCGCTGCGCAAACCCGTCCGGCCGCCCGCCCTCCGGGCGGCCACGGGGGCCGTGAGCTGCGAGACTTGCTGTCATGAGCTTCCGTACGCCACACCCCTTGCACCAGTTGATGCTCGACGACGTGCGGGGGGCGCAGAAGATGCTGGCCGGGGTGGCCAGGGTGACGGCGATGGAGGGCAGCCGCCATCTGTCCTCGCTGGTGGGAGCCCCGGTCCACCTCAAGTGCGAGAACCTCCAGCGGACCGGTTCCTTCAAGCTCCGCGGGGCGTACGTACGGATCTCCGGGCTGCGGCCCGAGGAGCGGGCGGCAGGGGTGGTCGCGGCCTCCGCCGGCAACCACGCGCAGGGTGTCGCGCTCGCCTCGAAACTGCTCGGCGTGCACGTGACCGTCTTCATGCCCGTCGGCGCCCCGCTGCCGAAGGTCGCGGCGACCCGCGACTACGGCGCCGACGTCAGGCTGCACGGCCACGTCGTCGACGAGACGCTCGCGGCGGCGGAGGAGTACGCCCACGAGACCGGCGCGGTCTTCATCCACCCCTTCGACCACCCCGACGTCATCGCCGGGCAGGGCACCGTCGGGCTGGAGATCCTGGAGCAGTGCCCCGAGGTCCGGACGATCCTCGTCGGCGTCGGCGGCGGTGGCCTCGCGGCCGGCATCGGGCTCGCGGTGAAGTCGCTGCGCCCGGACGTGAAGGTCATCGGCGTCCAGGCGGAGGGCGCCGCCGCCTACCCGCCCTCGCTGGCCGCCGGGCACCCCGTCGTGATCGACACGCCGGTGACGATGGCGGACGGGATCAAGGTCGGGCGACCGGGCGACGTGCCGTTCGCCCTGGTCAAGGAGTACGTCGACGAGGTCCGTACGGTCTCCGAGGACGCCCTCTCCTCGGCGCTGCTGCTCTGCCTGGAGCGGGCCAAGCTGGTCGTCGAACCGGCCGGCGCGAGCCCGGTGGCCGCCCTCCTCACCGACCCGGAGTCCTTCCGCGGGCCGGTGGTGGCGGTCCTCTCGGGCGGGAACGTCGACCCGCTGCTGCTCCAGCGGATCCTGCGCCACGGCATGGCCGCCGGGGGCCGCTACCTGAGCCTGCGGCTGCGCGTCACGGACCGGCCGGGGGCGCTCGCGACGCTGCTCGCGGTCCTGACGGTGGTCGACGCGAACGTCCTGGACGTGGGCCACGTACGGACCGATCCGCGCCTCGGCCTGACGGAGGCGGAGGTCGAGCTGCACCTGGAGACGAAGGGCCCGGAGCACTGCCGGGAGGTGGAGGAGGCGCTGCGGGACGCCGGGTACGCGGTACTCGGCTGACGAGCCCGCGCACGCGGTACGCGCCCGACGTCCCCGCGTACGCCCGACGTCCCCGCGTACACCCGACGTCCGCGCGTACGCCTCCTCCGCCCGGGCCGTGTCAGAGGCTCCTGCGGAGCCGGGCCGCCCGGTTCAGGACGGTCACCAGGCCGCCGCCGACCAGGGCCCCCGCCGCGAGCAGGCCCAGGGGCCGGCCGAGGCCCGGCAGTCCGGACTCCCGCCGGGGGGCGGGGAGCGCGGGCACGAGCGCCGGGTCCCCGCCCCGTACGCCTCCCCGTGCTCCCTCATGGGCGGCGGTCGCCGCGCGCGCGGCCGTCTCGTGGGCGAGGGACCGCTCCAGGCGGAGCAGCAGCGGACCCGGGTCCGTCCCGGCGGCCGCGGCGAACTCCTCGACCGCGACCCGGGTCGGCAACTGCTTCTGGTTCAGGAAGCGTTCCCACGAGGAGCGGCTGTAGTGGGTGCGCTGCGCGAGCTTGCCGTAGCTCAGCTCGGTGGCGCACTTGATGCGGCGCATCTCGGCGGCCAGCTCGGCCCAGGGAGTCGCCGTGTCGCACCCGGCGCAGCCGGAGCACCCCCGGTCGCCCGTCTCACCCGCCGCTCCCGCCCCGCCCGTAGAACCCGCCCCTCCGGTCCTGCCCGTCCCCCCGGTCCTGCCCGTCCCGCTCGTCCCGCCGACCCTGCCCGTGCCGTGTGCGCCGACAGCCATTTCGTGCTCCCCGTTCGTCGTGCTCCGTGCCAGGACCCCAGCTTCGCCCCCGTGACCAACGGCCCGCCAACAGCACGCCAACGGGTTCCCGGGCCACCGTCCGGGACACGGCCCGGGACACCCCGGGACGCGGCCCGGGACACGCGCCGGGACACCCCGGACGCCCCGGCCATCCACCGCGCCCACCATCCGGAAACCCCCTCACGTTCCGGCCGTCCCACGCCTACGATGCGACCGTCGGATCACTACCCTCGTGGCTGGTGAACGGCTTGGGGGGGATGGTCGCCGTGCGATTCGGGCTGCTGGGTTCGTTCGTCGTGGAGGACGCCGGGGGCACGCCCCGGCCGGTCGGGACGCCGAAGGCGCGGGCGCTCCTCGCGGTGCTCCTGATGCGGCCCGACACGCTGGTGTCCTGGGACACCGTGAAGACCGCGATGTGGGGCGACTCGATTCCCGCCACCGCCCGCGCCTCCCTCCACAACCACGTCGCCCGCCTCCGCCGCGACCTGGACACCGACTGCGGGCCGGAGTCCCGCATCCTGGTCGCCCCCGTCGGCTTCCGGCTGCGGGTCGCGGAGGACGAGCTGGACGTCACGCGCTTCGACGGGCTCCTCTGCCGGGCGCGCGCGGCGCGACTGGCCAAGGACTGGGCGGCGGTCGAGGCCCTGACGGGCTCGGCGCTCGCCCTGTGGCGCGGCGAGCCGCTCTCCGACGTGGCGCTGCCCGACACCGAGCGCGGACCGTTCGTCCGGCGCCTGGAGGAGGCCAGGCTCCAGGTCCTGGAGTGGCGCTACGAGGCCGATCTGCACCTGGGCCGCCACCAGGGCATCGCGGCCGAACTCGCCGCACTCGTCGCCGCCCATCCGCTGCGGGAGACCTTCCACGGCCAGCTGATGCTGGCGCTGCACCGCAGCGGGCGCCAGGCCGACGCCCTCCTCGCCTACGACACCGCGCGCCGGACGATCCGGAGCGAGCTGGGCGTCGACCCGGAGCCGGGGCTCGTCGAGCTGCACCGGCGCATCCTCCGGCTCGACCCGACGCTCGCCGTGCCGGCGCCCGGGGAGCCGCCCGCCGCCGTGACGGGCGGCGGCGCCACCGCGGGCGTACCGCACCAGCTGCCCTCGGCGATCGCGGACTTCACCGGCCGGGAGGAGGAGCTCGGGCTGATCGTCGGCGAGCTCGCCGCGACCGACCGCCCCGACGGCGCGACGGTCCTCGTGCACCGGGTCTCCGGCGGGGGCGGCATGGGCAAGACGACCCTGATGGTGCAGGCGGCGCACCAGATACGCGACCGGTTCCCCGACGGGCAGGTCTTCCTCGACCTGGGCGGCATGACCACGATGCCCATGACCCCCGAGAACGCGCTGGGGCAGCTGCTCCGGACCCTCGGCGTGGCCCCGGACGAGGTGCCGTGCGGGGTGCAGGCCCGCAGCGCGCTCTTCCGCAGCCTGATCGCCGCCCGGCGGATGCTGATCCTCCTGGACGACGCGGGCGACGCGGCCCAGGTACGGCCCCTGCTGCCGGGCGCGGCGGGCAGCGCCGTCCTGGTCACCAGCCGCCGCCGGCTGGTGAGCTTCCCGGGCGTACGGATCGACCTCGGGGCCCTCCCGGACGACGCGGCCCACCGGCTGCTCGTCTCGATCGTCGGGGAGGAGCGGGTCGCGGCGCAGCCGGAGGCGACGGCGGAGGTGCTGAGGGCGTGCGGCGGGATGCCGCTGGCGCTGCGCCTCGCGGGCTCGCGCCTCGCCGCCCGTCCCGCCTGGTCGGTCCAGGACCTGGCGCACCGCCTGAACAACCACGGCCGCGTGCTGCGCGAGCTGTACGCCGACGACCTCCACGTCCGTACGGCGCTCCAGATGAGCTACGAACTCCTCCTCCAGGACCCGGAGGGTCCGGCCGGTCCGGCGCGGGCGTTCCGGCTGCTCGGGCTGATGCCGGGCGTGGCGTTCGGCACGGCCGCCGCCGCGGCCCTCCTCGGCCGCGACGGGGTGACCGTCGAGGACTGGCTCGAAGCGCTCGTCGACGCCCACCTCCTGGAGTCGCCCGCGCCGGGCCGCTACCAGTTCCACTGCCTGGTCCAGGCGCTGGCGCGGGAGCTCGCCAAGGAGACGGACACCGGGGAGGAGCGGCTGCGGGCGGTCGAGCGCCTCGTCACCTGGTCGCTGCGCGGGGCCGACGCGGCCACCGCCCGCCTCGCGCCCGCCGGCCGCCGGGTGCCGCTGGAGCCGGGGGAGCCGGGGGAGGGGGCCGTCGCCTTCGACGGCTACGACGCGGCGTACGCCTGGTGCGAGCGGGAGCGGGAGCTGCTGGTCGCCTGTGTGCGCCTGGCCCACGAGTCGGGGCTGCACGCCCTCGCGTGGAAGACGGCGGCCTCCCTGTGGGCGTACGTCCGGCTGGGCCGGGGCGACGACTGGTTCGGCACGCACACGGTCGGTCTCGCGGCGGCCAGGGCGGAGGGCGACGAGCGGGCCGAGGCGTGGATGCTGAACGGCATCGGGAACCAGGTCATGCAGGCCGGCCGGCCCGACGAGGCGATCGCGTACTACCGGCAGGTCCTGCGCATCCACGAGGGCACCGAGGGACGGGACCTGGAGATGGCCGCGGTCCTCAACAACATCGGTACCTGCTGCACCGAGCTGGGCGACCACCGGTCCGCGCTGGGGTACTACCGGGAGTCCCTGGTCTGGGAGAGCCCGAGCACGGCGACGATGAACAACCTGGCGGACACCCTGGCGAACCTGGGGCGGCTCGACGAGGCCCTCGGCGTCCTCGACGAGGCCGAACGGGCCCAGCGGGCGGCGGGCGACCGGGTCAGCCTCGCCATCGGGCTGCGGATCAGGGGCGACGTCCTGCGCGGTGCCCGGCGCCCGGCCGAGGCGGTCGAGGCGTACCGGAAGGCGCTCGCCCTGCAGCGGCAGGGCGGTGACCTGCACGGCGAGGCCCTCTCCCTGACGGGCCTCGGGGACGCCCTAGACGACCTGGGCGACCGGGCCGGCGCCGAGGCCTGCTGGGGCAGGGCCCTCGTCTCGCTGGAACGCCGGGGCTACGTCGGCCGGACCGGCGAGCTGCGCAAGCGCCTCGCCGCGCCCAGGGCCGCCGGAGGGCCGCGGGAGCAGGTGGACATCCCCGCATGATCCTGTGACCCGGGTCACGAATTCACCGGGCGGGAGGCGCCGGGAAATCCTAGGATCGATAGGAAACGCCCGAATCTCCCTGGGAGAATCCACATGCCAGGCGCGATCTACGCCGAGGGTCTGGTGAAGACCTTCGGCGACGTACGAGCTCTGGACGGCGTCGACCTGGACGTGCCGGAGGGCACCGTCCTGGGGCTGCTCGGCCCGAACGGCGCGGGGAAGACGACCGCCGTGCGTGTCCTGACGACCCTCATCAAGCCCGACAGCGGACGTGCCGTCGTCGCCGGGATCGACGTCCTCAGGCACCCCGACGAGGTCCGCCGCTCGATCGGCCTCTCCGGCCAGTTCGCGGCCGTCGACGAGTACCTCACCGGCCGCGAGAACCTCCAGATGGTCGGCGAGCTCTACCAGATGCGGTCCAAGGCGGCGAAGGTGCGGGCCGGCGACCTGCTCGACCGGTTCCACCTCACCGACGCCGCCGACCGGCCCGCCAAGACGTACTCCGGCGGCATGCGCCGCCGCCTCGACCTCGCGGCGGCCCTCGTCGTCTCCCCGCCGGTCATGTTCATGGACGAGCCGACCACCGGCCTCGACCCGCGCAACCGGCAGGAGCTCTGGGAGGTCATCAAGGAGCTCGTCGCCGGCGGTACGACCCTGCTCCTCACCACCCAGTACCTGGAGGAGGCCGACCACCTCGCCCACGACATCTGCGTCGTCGACCGGGGCAGGGTCATCGCCCGCGGCACCTCCGACCAGCTCAAGGCCCAGACGGGCGGCGAGCGCGTCGAGGTCGTCGTGCACGCGCCGGAGATGATCACCGAGGCCCGGGGGGTCCTCGCCCGGTACGGCGCCGAGGGGATCGGCCACGGCGAGGTCTCCGTCGAGGAGCACACCCGCAGGCTCACCGTCCCCGTCACCGGCGGTGCCAAGCTGCTCGCCGAGGTCATCCGCGACCTGGACGCCGTCGACGTCGAGATCGACGACATCGGCCTGCGCCGCCCGACCCTCGACGACGTCTTCATCTCCCTCACAGGCCACGCGGCCGAGCGGGACGAGGGGGAGGCCGAGGGGGCGGCGGCCGTCGCCGGGAAGAGCCGGAAGGAGGCCGTGAAATGACCACCGTCATCGGGTCGACGGAGGACCTGGCCGTCCCGCGCCGGCGCGGGGCCGTCGTCCAGTCCGTCGGCGACTCGCTCGTGATCGCCCGCCGCAACCTGATCAGGATGTCCCGGATCCCCGAGATGATCATTTTCGGGCTCATTCAGCCGATCATGTTCGTGGTGCTGTTCAGCTACGTCTTCGGCGGCTCGATGCAGATCGGCGACACCACATCGCCGGCCGTCTACCGCGAGTTCCTGATGGCCGGCATCTTCGCCCAGACCGTCACCTTCGCCACCGCCGGAGCGGGCGCGGGCATCGCCGACGACATGCACAAGGGCCTCATCGACCGCTTCCGCTCGCTGCCGATGGCCCGTGGCGCGGTCCTCACCGGCCGTACGCTCGCCGACCTGGTCCAGACGACGCTCACCCTGTTCGTCCTGGCGATCGTCGCCCTGCTCGTCGGCTGGCGCATCCACGAGGGCGTCCCCAAGGCGCTCGGCGGCTTCGCCCTGCTCCTCCTCCTCGGCTATGCCTTCTCCTGGATCGGGGCGCTGATCGGCCTCTCGGTCCGCACCCCCGAGGCGGCGACCTCCGGCGGGCTGATCTGGCTCTTCCCGGTCACGTTCATCTCGATCGCGTTCGTGGACTCCAGCAATCTGGCCTCCTGGCTCCAGCCCATCGCCGAGTGGAACCCGTTCAGCGCGACCGTCCAGGCCTGCCGCGTGCTCTTCGGGAACCCCGGTGTCTCGACCTCCGACGCCTGGCCGATGCAGCACCCGGTGTGGGCCTCGCTCCTCTGGTCGATCCTGATCATCGTGGTCTTCCGGACGCTCTCGGTCCGCAAGTACCGCTCGGCGACGGCGTGAGACCGCTCGGCGGTCGACGGAGCCCTCAGGGCAGGTACGCGGAGACCACCAGGCCCTCGGGGAAGGCGAGGAACGCCGACCCTCCGGCGGCCAGTAGCTCCGGGGGGAACTCCGGGGACTCGACGCCCTCCGGGATCTTCGGCGAGTAGCCCTCGGAGCCGTTGGCGTCGGACGGACCGGCGGCCGGGTACGACGTGACGCGTCCGCTGCTCGCCGTGATCACACGGTCGCCCGCGACGTACACACGCTCCCCGGACAGGGGATCGGTCCGCCACCGTTCCCGGCCGTCGGCCACGTCGTACGTGACCAGCGTCTCCGTGGTGTCGAGGACGGCCACGAGCCCGTCCGCGCTCACCGCGGGCGCGACGGTCGTCCTCGCGCCCAGCGTGTGCCGCAGCTTCAGGGTCCGGGCGTCGAGGACGGCGACCGAGCGGTCGGCGCGGCCCCAGCACAGCACGCTCCCGCTCCTCTCGTGCGCGGTGAGGGAGCCGCACGGCTCCGTGGCCCGCGCCGCCTGCCCGCCCGTCGCCGCGTCCAGCGCGACCGGCGGCCGGTCGCCGAGCGGCACAAGGACCCGGCCGTCCACCGCCACCACCTGCTCGGGGACACCCGGGACGGCCGAGCGCCACAGCAGCTTGCGGTCCTTGAGCCGCACGGCCGTGACGAGTCCCGTGCCGTCCTCCCGGAGCCCGAAGTACGAGGAGTACAGGACACCGTCCAGCAGGTCCGTGCTCTTCACCGCCCAGCCGCCGTCCGGCACCGGGATCACGCCCCGCGCCGCCCCGTCCGCGAGTCCGTGCGCGGTGATCCCGTCGGCGTCCGACAGGTACACCGTGTCGTCGACCACCGCCGGATACAGCGGGCCGACCGGCGAGGTCTCGCGCTTCCCCGGCACCGTCCACAGCTTCCGGCCGTCCGAGGCGCTCAACCCGACGGCCGAGCCGCCCGAGCCCGTGCACACGAGGACCTTCGGGGAGAGCGCGCAGGCACCGATCGGCCAGTCGGTCCGGGCCGTCCAGGGCGACCAGCCCGCCGGACGGTAGGCCGGGTCCGTCGCCGCCGTGCCGAAGTCATGGGACCGGCCGGCCGCGCCGTACGGCTGGACCACCCGGCTCAGCGCGACGACCGGCGGCGTGGTGGTGCCCGCCCCGAGGCCGGTCGCCGACGGTCCCGCGGTCCCGCCCGTGCCCGTACCGCCCTGCCCGTCGTCCCGTTTCAGGAGCACCACGCCCACCGTCGCCACCAGCGCGACCGCCACCGCGCCCGCGACCACCGCGCCCCACGGGCGGCGACGCCGCTCCACGGGCGCCGGGGGGAGCACCGGCCGGTCCGTCAGCGCCGTGGGGGAGTAGGGCACGACCGGGCCGAGCGTCGGCAGGTCGGCCACGCCCGTGCCGGAGGCCGCCGCCTCCCCCGCGCTCCGGGCCGCCGTCCCGTACCCGGCGAGCAGCGAGAGCACCGCGCCGGGCCACGGGAACACCTCGGGCGCGTCCCCGCCGCCGAGGAGCTCCGCCAGCTCCGCCGCCGACGGCCGCTGCGCCGGGTCGAGCCGCAGGCAACGCTCCACGGCCGGCCGCAGCTCCTGGGGAACCCCGTCGAGCTCGGCCTCGGCCCGGCTGATCCGGTAGATCACGGCCGCCAGCTCGTCGTCGTGGAACGGCCCCCGGCCGCTCGCCGCGAACGCCAGCACCGCGCCCAGGCAGAACACGTCCGAGGCGGGCACCACCGCCCGGCTCCCCACCAGGTGCTCCGGCGACATGAACCCCGGGGAGCCCACCACCAGTCCGGTCGAGGTCAGCGCGGTCGCCTCGAAGGCCTGCGCGATGCCGAAGTCGATCAGCTTCGGCCCGGCCGAGGCGAGCAGCACGTTCGCCGGCTTGAGGTCCCGGTGCAGCACCTTCACGGCGTGCACGTCCGCGAGCGCCCGCGCCAGGGCGACCCCGAGGGCCCGGACGGCCGGGACCGGCAGCGCCCCGGACCGTACGACCGCCTCCGCGAGCGAGGGCCCCGGCACGTACTCGGTCGCCAGCCACGGCGACGGCGCGTCGGCGTCCGCGTCCACGAGCCGCGCGACGCCCGGCCCGTCCACGGTGCGCGCCGCCGCGATCTCCCGCCGGAAGCGGGTCCGGAAGTCCCCGTCGACCTCCAGGTCCTCCCGCACGGTCTTCACCGCGACCATCCGGTACGGATCGGCCGTCGGCGCGTCCGCCCGGCAGGCGAGGTGCACCTCGCCCATGCCGCCGGCGCCGAGGCGGGCGAGCAGCCGGTAGGGGCCGAGGAGCCGCGGGGGCCCCGGTGGCAGGGCTTCCAGCACGGGACTACTCCTTCTCGCCGGGGAGCGCGACGGAGGCGACGACCCCGGTGTCGTACACGACGTGGGCCACGCCGCCGAGCGGGAGGACCACCGGCGGGCGGATCTCCCGGTCCAGGTAGGTGCCGTTCACGCGGTCGTAGGAGTCCTCGGCGCGCGGCCCGGGAGCGCCGGGCACGGGCACGACCCGCTCCGTGCCGGGCTTGCCGCCGTCGGCCAGGGGCACCAGGTGCAGGGACGAGAAGTCCGCCCACAGCAGGGAGCTCCCGGCGATCAGCGGGTCGGAGACGAGCTGCCGCTTCCCGTCGGCCCCGGCCCGCGGAAGCGGGTAGTGGCCGAGGAGCCCGCCGGTGGCCGGGTCGAGGACGAACGCGCCCTCGGGCGCGCTGGTGTTGTGCCAGTCGGCCCAGCGCATGGGCCCCCGGTCGAGGACGACGGCGGCCCGGGCGGACACGGCGGTCGGCCAGGCGCCCGACTTCGCCACCCCGGCCGGGACGGCGAGCGGGCCACCGCCCACCGGGGCGAGCGTCGTGGCGTCCAGGCGGTGCAGCACGAGCGGGGCCTGGTTCGTCGAGTCGAGCGGTGCGCAGTAGGCGTACCGGCCCTGGACGAGGAGGCTGTCGCACTCCTTGGCCGCCGGGGGCACCTGGCCGCGCTGCTGGCCGGTCTTCGCGTCGAACGCCACGAAACCGGCGTCGCTGAGCGCGTACACGAGCCCGTTCGCGTAGGCGACCGGCTCGAAGTCGCGGAATTCCACGCGCGCGAGCTCGGCGTTGGTGAGCGCCTTGGTCCACAGCTCCCGGCCGTCCGCCAGCGCGAAGGCCGTCATCCGGCCGCTGTCGTCGTCACCGGTCGGGACGAAGACCGCGCCGTCGCCCACGACCGGCTGCGTGCGCATCTTGGAGCCGGAGGTGCTCTTCTCCTCCCAGCGCACCGCGCCGCTGCGGGCCTCCCGGACCTGGACGCGCCCACCGGAGAACAGGACGACGGAACCGTCGTGGACGGCGGGCGCGGCGGTGCCGCCCGCGATGAAGATCCCGCCGGTGGGCCCGATGAAGCTCATGTCGTCGCGGGGGTCCGCCACCAGGTCCGCGGTCCACAGCCGCTTCCCGTTCGCCGGGTCCAGCGCCTCGTACCGTCCGTCCGTCGTCCGGCAGACCAGCGCCTTCTCCCCGGACGAGCAGCCGAACGCGGGCGCGGTCAGCTTCGCCCGCCAGGGCTTCCAGCCGACCGGGCGCTGGGCGGCGTTCTGTGCGACGACGCCGGAGGCGTCGGCGGGGCCGCGGTCGCTCACGCCGGGGACGCGGGGCCCGGGCGGCGGGCCCGCCGTGACGGGCGCCTTCGGCGGCGCCGGGTCGGGCCACAGCAGATACGTGCCGAGCCCACCGGCCACGACCGCGAGCGCGAGGACGGCGGCGAGCAGCCGCTTCCGCGGCTTCCGGGGCGCCTCGGCGGCGGGCACGGTGGGCGGGGACACCGGCGGGAGCGTCGGCACGGAGTGCAGACCGGGGACGGCCGGGGCGACGACGGGGCCGGCCGGCGCCTCCAGGAGCGGCCCGCCCGAGGCGACGAGCTGGGCGAGCTCCCTGCCGTACTCGCCGATGTGGTCCCGTACGCCCTCCGTCCACGGGAAGACCTTCCCCGTCCCGGCGCCGAGGAGTCCGGCGAGCTCCCGCGGCGCGGGCCGCTCCTCCGGGTCCACGGCCAGGCAGGCGGCGATGGGCCCGCGCAGCTCCTCCGGGACGCGGGTGAGGTCGGCCTCGGCCCGGGAGACCCGGTACAGGACGGCCGCGAGGGGCCCGTCGCCGAAGGGGTCCTCGCCGGTCGCCGCGTAACAGAGCAGCGAGCCGAGGCAGAAGACGTCGGAGGCGGCCGTGACCCGGCGGGCGCCGGCCACGTGCTCGGGGGACATGAAGGAGGGGGTCCCGACCATCAGACCGGTCGCGGTCATGGTGGTCGCGGTGCTGCTGCGGGCGATGCCGAAGTCGATGAGCCGGGGGCCGTCGACGGAGAGCATGACGTTGCCGGGCTTGAGGTCCCGGTGCAGGACCCCGGCCCCGTGCAGGTCGGCGAGGGCCCGGGCGACGTCCGCGCCGAGCGCCCGCACGGTCGCGACGGGCAGCGGGCCGCCGCGCCGCACGGCCTGCGGGAGGCTGGGCCCGGGGACGTACGCGGTGGCCAGCCAGGGCACCTCGGCGTCGGCGTCACCTCCGACCGGCGCGGCGGCGTACGCGCTGTCGACGAGCCCGGCGACCCTGATCTCGCGCCGGAAGCGGTCCCGGAAGGCCGGGTCGCCGGCGACGTCCCGCCGCACCGTCTTCACGGCGACGAAGACCCCGCTGCCGGCGCCCCCGGTGTCCCGCGCGAGGAACACCTCGCCCATGCCGCCGGCGCCGAGCCGGGCGAGCACCTCGTACGGTCCGATCCGGCGTGGCGCATCCCCGCGCAGCGGTCCCAGCACCTCGTCCTCCCCCTGGTGACGTGACGTCAGGTGCGCATCATTACATGTGCATGCAGGACGAAGGGCCGGCCCCCACGGGGGCCGGCCCTTCGCTCAAGGAGTGCGGCTCAGCCGGTGTACGGCTTCGCGCTGAGGATCTTCACCGTGGCCTTCTTGCCGTTCGGCAGCTCGTAGTCCGCGTCGTCACCGGCCTTCTTGCCGTTGACGCCGACGCCGAGCGGCGACTGCGGCGAGTAGGTCTCGATGTCGTCGCTCGCGTACTCGCGGGAGGCGAGCAGGAAGGTCATCGTGTCGTCCTCGTCGCCGTCGAAGGCGATCGTCACGACCATGCCGGGCTCGACGACGCCGTCGTCCGCCGGCGCCTCACCGACCTTGGCGTGCTGGAGCAGCTGGGTGAGCTGGCGGATGCGGAGCTCCTGCTTGCCCTGCTCCTCCTTGGCCGCGTGGTACCCGCCGTTCTCGCGCAGGTCCCCCTCTTCGCGGGCGGCGGCGATCTTGACGGTGATCTCCGTGCGCGCGGGACCAGACAGGTACTCAAGCTCGTCCTTGAGCTTGTTGTACGCCTCCTGGGTGAGCCAGGTGACGTTGTCGCTGGTCTGGGTCACAGGTGCTCCTCGTAGGTACTGGGAATACAAAGCATCGCCCTACACGGGAAGGCCTTGCTGTCCCGGGTGGGCGAAACCACGAGCCTAACAATGAGTGGCGGAAAGCGGGAGGACATAAACCATCAAGATGGCGTCACCCCAGGTCACCGCAGTGACTCGCCGGGACTCGACACCCCGTCCCTACCCACCGCTACCGGGCCGTACACCCGATGAGCTCGGGGCTCGTCGCGCGGGCGGTCGTGCGGAGCGAGAAGACGCGGTCGACCCGGGTCGCGGTGTCGTCGACGCGGACGTCCTTGCGGGCCACCTCGGCCCCGTCCTCGGAGCGCGCGCGCAGCGTGCAGACGCCCTTGACGCCCTCGTCCTTGCGGATCTCCAGGTGCACCTGGACCTCGTCGTCGCTCACCACGTCGAACTTGATCATCTCGGCGCTGATCTTGTTGTCGACGACGTAGTGCCAGCCGAACCAGCCCATCACGCCGAGGAAGACGACCCCGAGCACGGCTCCGACGATCTTGAGCTTGCGGTCGGCCCGCTCGTCCGCGGAGCGCCCGTAGCGTCCCTCGGGCAGCTGCTCTCGCACCGCGCTCATGGGGGATCCTCTCGAAGCCGGGGGTGGCGGAATTTTCACTCCCCCGATTCCGTCACTATAGAGACCACCCTCCGCGTCGAATCACTGAGGATCGAGTCTTGACTGAGCAGCTGCGATTGATGGCCGTTCACGCCCACCCCGACGACGAGTCGAGCAAGGGTGCGGCCACGATGGCCAAGTACGTGTCCGAGGGGGTGGACGTCATGGTGGTGACGTGCACGGGCGGCGAGCGCGGCTCGGTCCTGAACCCCCAGCTTCAGGGCGACCCCTACATCGAGGCGAACATCCACGAGGTGCGCCGCAAGGAGATGGACGAGGCCCGCGAGATCCTCGGCGTCTCGCAGGAATGGCTCGGATTCGTCGACTCGGGCCTGCCCGAGGGCGACCCGCTGCCCCCGCTTCCCGAGGGCTGCTTCGCCCTGGAGGACGTGGACGGCGCGGCCGGTGCGCTGGTCCGCAAGATCCGCTCCTTCCGCCCGCAGGTCGTCACGACCTACGACGAGAACGGCGGGTACCCGCACCCCGACCACATCATGACCCACAAGATCACGATGGTGGCCTTCGACGGCGCGGCCGACGCCGAGAAGTTCCCGGAGGCCGAGTTCGGCCCGGTCTGGCAGCCGCTGAAGCTCTACTACAACCAGGGCTTCAACCGCCCCCGCACCGAGGCCCTGCACAACGCCCTCCTGGACCGCGGCCTGGAGTCGCCGTACGGGGACTGGCTGAAGCGCTGGGACGAGTTCGGCGGCAAGGCGCGCACCCTCACCACCCACGTGCCCTGCGCCGACTTCTTCGAGACCCGCGACAAGGCCCTGATCGCCCACCGCACCCAGATCGACCCCGACGGCGGCTGGTTCCGGGTCCCGATGGACATCCAGAAGGAGGTCTGGCCGACGGAGGAGTACGAGCTCAGCAAGGCGCTGGTCCCGACCTCCCTCCCCGAGGAAGATCTCTTCGCGGGCATCCGCGACAATGCCTGACATGAGCGCACACCTGGCACTGACCCAGCTTGTCCCCTTCGCCGCCGAAGAGCTGGACAAGAACAAGGTGACCCCCGGCGTCCTCGGCTTCGTCGTCTTCGCGGCCCTGGCCCTCGCGGTCTGGATGCTGATGAAGTCGATGAACCGCCACATGGGCAAGGTCTCCTTCGAAGAGGCCCCGGACCCGTCGGCGACGGCCCCGGACACCCCGGCGAAGCAGGCCGGCACCAAGGGCAAGTGACCCGACCGCCCCCGTCCCGCACCCCAGAGGTGCGGGACGGGGGCGGCTCCCGTTCCCCCGGAGCCCCCGGGGGGTACGTCCGGGCTCCCCGGACGTCAGCGCGCTCCCGGCACCCCCAGGACCTCCCGCGCCTGGCGGGACGGGACCAGGCCCAGATCCCAGGCCTGCCACGGGGTCGTGGCGGCGATGCCACGCCTCAGGAGCAGGCCGTGCGCCTCCGCGCAGTCGTCGACCCTCGGGTCACGCGCCGGATGCCGGTCCGCCGCCAGCGCCGCCAGCTCCTCGCGCGCCGACGCCGTCCCCGGCTCCGGGCTGCCCGGGGCCGCGTGCGGGAGCAGCCCGCAGCGCAGCAGCCTGGCCCAGTCCGCGCCCCGCCGGTCCCCGTACGCGTCGAAGAGCGTCCGCGCCTCCTCGCACAGCGCGAGCGCCTGCGGGACCCGCCCGTTCCCGGCGTCCACGATCGCCAGCTCCAGACACGCCCAGGCCTCCCCGTGCGCGACCCCGATCCTGCGGAAGTCCGCCCGCGCGTCCACGAGCAGCTGCCGGGCGAACCCCGAGTTGCGCAGGTTGCCGGCCCGCGCCCCCTGCTGGTCCCGGGTCACCCGCCCCAGCTGGTGCCGGGCGCACGCCAGCCCGTACAGGTCCCGCATCCGCGAGAACATCGACCGCGCCCGCCCCAGCTCCCGCACCGCCTCGTCCCGGTCGCCCCGCTCCTCCAGCGCCTGCCCCAGGTGGTACAGCGTCCACGCCTCGCCGCGCGCGTCCTCCTGCTCCCGGTGCCGGGCGAGCGCCCCGCGCAGCTCCTCCACCGCCGCCTCCGCCTCCCCGGCGGCCAGCCGCGCCCGCGCCAGCTGGGTCAGCGCCCAGGCCTCGCCGCGCCCGTCGTGCACGCGCCCGTACGTCTCCAGGGCGCGCCGCAGCTCGTCCTCCGCACCCGGCACCTCGCCCCGGAGCAGCAGCACCTGACCGCGCTGGAAGTGCGCCCACGCCTCACCGTGCAGCGACTCGTGCTCCCGATGCAGCGCGAGCGACCGGTCGAGCAGCACCGTCGCCTCGGCCAGATCGCCCCGGTCCCGCTCCACGGCGGCCAGCGCGTGCAGCGTCCAGCCCCGGTCGGCGGCCAGCGACTCCGGCTCCTGGAGCGCCAGCGCCTCCCGCAGGCGCGCCGCGGCCTCCGTCAGCCGCCCCTGGTGGTGCAGGGTGATCCCGAGCGAGCAGAGCGCGAGCGCGGCGCCCGCGTCCTGGTGGGCCTCCTGGTAGAGGGAGACGACCGAGGTCAGCGTCTTGTGGGCCTTGTCGAGCTCGCCGAGCTGCCGGGCCGCGATGCCGGTCCGCCACCGCACCGAGCGCGTCAGCAGCCCCTGCCCCACGGACTCGGCCAGCTCGTTGATCTCCCCGAGCCGGTAGAGGTCGCCCCGCAGCAGGCAGTAGTCGCAGAGCGCGCTGAGCAGGCCGAGCACGGTCTCCTGGTCGACGCCCTCCGCGTGCCGCAGGGCCGCCGTCAGGAAGCTGGACTCCTCGTCGAGCCAGCCGAGCGCCGCCTCCAGAGAACCGAAGCCGTGCCCGTCGAACCGGTCCGCGCGGGTCGACATCTTGCCGTCGACCATCCGGATCACCGCGTCGGCGAGCTCCGCGTGGTTCCGTACGAGCCGCTCCTGCGCCGCCGCGATCTCGGCCGCGTCCTCCTCGTCCAGGAGCCGGACGGCCGCGAAACCGCGCACCGCGTCGTGCAGCCGGTAGCGCTCCCCGCGCACATGGTCGAGCAGCCCCGCGCCGGAGAGCTCCCGCAGCCGGCCGGCCGCCTCCGCCCCGCCGCCCCCGCCGAGCAGGGCGGCGGCCGCCGCCGCGCCGAGGGAGGCCCGCCCGGCCAGCGCGAGCCGCCGGAGAAGCCGCCGGGAGTCCTCGTCGAAGTCGAGGAAGTAGCGTACGGACAGGGCGCGTTCGACGGGATCGGCGCCCCAGCCGGGGCGGGCGAGCAGATGTGCCAGGTCGTCCATCGAGCGGCTCCCGAGCAGGGAGCCCGCCACCCGCAGCGCCAGCGGCAGGCCGCCGCACAGCTCCCGTATCCGCTCGAACGCCTCGGCGTCGTACGGGCCGGGGTCGGGCGCGCCGGCCGTCGCGCGCAGCAGCTCCTCGGCGCCGGCCGCGTCGAGCGCGGCGACCGGCAGCGCGTGCACGTCGGCCGGTACGTCCCCGCCGAGGTCCAGCGGCTCCCGGCAGGTCACGAGGACCAGGCTGTCCGAACGCTCGGGCAGCAGGGCCCGCACCTGGACGGGGTCGACGGCGTCGTCGAGGACCAGCACCACGGGCACCCCGGTCAGCCGGCTCCGGTACAACTCCGAGAGCCTCCGCACCTGTTCGTCCTCCGAGGCGCCCTCGCGGAACAGGAGCCGGTCGCGCGGGGCGCCGAGCCGGTTCAGCAGATGCAGCAGCGCCTCCCGGGTCGTCACCGGCCGCTCGCCCGTCCCGCCGCCCCGCAGGTCCACGACACAGGCCCCGCGGAAGTGGTCGCGCAGCGCGTGCGCGGCCCGCACGGCGAGGGCGGTGCGGCCGGACCCGGGTGCGCCGTGCAGCAGCACGAGGGTCGGCCGGGTGGCGGTCGCGGCCCGCCCGGCCCGCACCCAGCCGGAGATCCGGCCCAGCTCCTCCCGCCGCCCGGCGAACACCCCGCCGGGATCGGGCAGATGCCCGAAGGACCGTGCCAGGACGGTCCGGCTGCGGGCGGCGGCGCTCCGGTCCGCCCCGCGCACCCACCGGCCCCCGGCCCCGGCCTCCCGCGCCGGGCCCGCGTCACCCGCACCCCGGGCCCCGCCGACCCCGTCCGCCCCCGGTCCCAAGCCGGCGGGCCGGCCCACGGTCCCTCCGGGGCCGCCCGGCGCGACCCCGTCCCCGAGGGCTGCCGCCGGCCCGGCACCTCCTCCCTGCCGGGCGACACCCCCTGACGCCCCGGCGCCGGCCGCCCCGGCCGCTCCGGCCCCGGCCGCTCCGGCCCCGGCCGCACCGGCCGCCCCGCGTCCGGCCCGGTCCATGCCCCCGGCCAGGTCCGTCCGCGAGGACTCGGCCGAGGTCGCTCCGTCCTCGGGCCACTCGGTCCGGGCCACCGGCGACCCTCCGGCCCCGGCCGCCCCGGACCCCCCGCCCCCCACCGCGTCCGCCCGTGCCCGCTCGCGTTCCAGGAACGGTCGTACGCACCGGGTCTCCAGGGCCGTCAGCCAGTCCCGCCGGAGCCGTTCGGTCTCTCCGGGGCCGTCCGGCTCGCGGTGGCCGGTCGTCGCGCGGAGCACGGTCGCCGCCGCCCCGGCCACCGCGACCGCCGCGCCCGCGCCGAACGCCGTCCCCGCCGCCGTGCCGAGCGCCAGGTCCGCTCCGAAGGCCGCCGCCGCGGCGACGCCCGTGACCAGCGCGGGACCCCCGATCGCCGGTCCCGTGAACCGGCCCGGACGCGGCCGCCCGGCCTCCGCCCGCAGATAGGCCGCGTACTCCTCGGCCGCACCCGCCGCCATCGCGTCGAGGCCCGCCCGGCCCCGCGCGAGCAGCACCTCCGCGTCGGCCGGGACGCCTCCGCAGGCCCGTACCTCCTCCGCCACGGCCCGCTCCAACAGCCGCTCGGCCTCGGCCCGGTGACTCTCCCGCATCTGCGTTCCCCCTCCGCGCGTGCCCGACGAATCCGGCCCAGTGTCCTGCCTCGTGCGCGTCGGCGCGAGGGAGCGGAGAAAGGAGGAGACCGCTGCGGCAGGATGGGGACATGCCGAACCGACTGGCCCATGAGACCTCCCCTTACCTCCTGCAGCACGCCGACAACCCGGTCGACTGGTGGCCGTGGTCGGCCGAGGCCTTCGAGGAGGCCCGGCGCCGCGACGTCCCCGTCCTGCTCAGCGTCGGGTACAGCTCCTGCCACGGGTGACAGTGAACTCGCACAAGGCGGTAGTCCGGAACCTGAGCACGGCCGCCCGGTTTGGAGATCAACAGGCCGATTCAATCGAGTGGGTACCCGACAAGTACGTCGACGTTTAGCCAGAGTCCTGGTCAGCCCACTGCTCAGGGAGCGTTCGATAGCGGTGTGCGCTTCCCTCACCCTGCGGCCGGGAGGTGTCGTCCGCGTGCCCGGCGGGGGCCTGGTGCTACCGCTCCGTACGACGCAGGAACTGCCAGCCCAGTACGGCCAGGGCGAGCGTCTGCCCGAGAGAAGCGAGCATGAGCACGGGCTGAACGACTGCAGAGCACCAGAACGCGGTCGTGCAGACCAAGGGCAGGACCAGGTACGTGAACAGGTCCACCGCGGTCTGAAGCCGCTTGCGCACGGTGCGGCCCGCAACGCTGCGGTGGTAGCTCTCCCAGTCGAACACTGCGCCGTGAGCGGAGGTGAGTTCCTCCAGGCGCGGGCCCAGCCGGTCGCGGACGTAATAGCCGATCGCCGAGATCTTCTCGTCGTTGACCAGGTAGGTCCAGCCCAGGATCAGACAGATCGCGGGGACGGAGAGCAGCAGCTGGGACTGTCCGCTTTGCGCGGTGATCGCCACGACCGCAGTGGCTGCCGCAAGGGTGAAGTACAGCAGGTTGTCGCGAAACCCAATGCGGGTCTTCTGCTCCTCCTTGAGGCAGCCGTACTCGGCCAGCAGGATCTTGCTCTCGGTGACGTCATCCGTGGAGGTCACAGGCACCCCTATGCTCGAGTTCGGGATCAGCCGGCGATCTGGAAGGGAGCCAGACTGTCGGGGCCGTGCCGTTCGATCCAGCTCTTCCCGTCCGCCGCTATCCCTTCCAGAAGCCGGAAGGTGTGGGTGGAGCCGGCCGCGCTGAGGTTGATCCCGGAGATTTCCTGGGAATTCTCGGTCGGCGCCAGTTGGTGGGCGTCGGCGTCCTTGACGCGGATCTTCCTGGCCGGTCCGTTGGCGAGGACGAGTTCCAGGTCGTAACCGACGTCGGCGTTCTCCGTCACTTGCACGGAGGTGAGAGCGTCAAACCGGTAACTGATCCGCTGCTCGTTCTTGCGCGTTCCGTCGAAGAAGTCGAACTCGGAGCTGATCTCGCGGATACCGTCCTGGGTGAACAGGAAGAGGCGGAACACGTAGCGTGAGTACCTCCATGGGCCGCGTCGGACTCGGCCACGCTTGCTGGAGGGACTCGGGGTCATCAGGATGGTGTGGGTGATCAGGTCGCGCCAGGTGAGCCGGTGGTGCCGGAGTGCCTCATCGACGAACGAAGTCTTGTCGCAGGTGAGCCAGGTCTCCATTTCCAGTTCACTGGGGCGCTTCTCGTCCAGGAACGACTTCCAACGCTGGTAGGCGATCTGTCGTGCGGTCAGCTGTTCGAGGTACTCCTGATTCTCCCGGTCCAGTCGGCGTTCTTCACGCCGGACCTCCAGCCATCGTGATGCGGTCGCGTGCCCGGACCAGGCCGCACCGAGCACGGCCAGGAATGCCCACAGAGGCCGCGGTTGGGCGGCACCGGTGACCGCCGTGCCAAATGCGGCCAGAGCCGCAACGCCGAGAACAGCGAGGGCCGCTACGGCCAGGACCTTCGTCCTGACCGAAGTCCGGTCCTGGCGGCGCCGATCGAACAGGGTGCCGCTGTTGTGGCGATCTCGGGCGTCCTCGGCTAGGTACCGGATCAGCCAGTCGACCTGCTCCACACCGGTTCGTTTCTCCCGGTAGAGGTCCGCGATCTCGGCGGCTAGGCTGCTGCGGATCTGAACCGTGTGGGCGAGCCAAGCATCCGAGGTGAACCCCTGGGGCCTGCGAACGCTGAAATAGTGATCGAACGAATGACGGACGCGCTTGGTGAACCCGTCCTCGGCGAAGGCGGGGTCGCGGGGATGCGGGACGTGGGCCTCGGCCGTGAAGCTCGGCTTGGGCTCCCGGCCCCACCACCGGATGCCGAAGCGGGCCGCGGTCAGGCCTGCGCCGAGTGCCACCGGTAACTCGACGGTCGCCTGAGCCGGATCCGCGATCAGTGCCAGGCCCCAGAGGAGCGCACTGCTGATGACGAACAGGACCGCCCGGACCGGGAGGGCCGCCTTGGCGGCGGCAGCGGTGCTCGGGCGGGGCTGAACGGCCCGCGCCCCGATGGGGTCGGGTGCAAAGTAGGCCCATGCCCGCAGGACCCGGTCGTTGTCGAAGCGCTCCGCCCTGGCCCGTCCGAGGGTCTCCGCCCACAGGTCGTCCTTCAACCCTCCGGTGAGCATGACATCAAGGTGGCGGAGGATCGCGTCGTGCTGGCGGAGCGGTAGGTCCTGCAGTTGCTTCAGCACGGGACCGGTCTCGCTGCCGGCGGTGCTGAGTACCGCCAACAGGTCGAAAGTGACGCGCAGGGCCTCCTTCCACTTGTCCTCGGCGAAGTCCCGCACGAGCCCGTAGGCGTAACGCAGCTGCCCGACCTCTTCGGCGGTCAGGTCGTGGTGGGTGCGTGCGCTGAGCATGGCGAGCACCCAGTGGAAACGCACCTCCGTGCCGTCGTACCGGTGGGCGATCGCGTCGGTGATCATTTCGCGGGCCCGGCTGGGAACGCCGTCTTCCAGGAGCTGTACGCCGACCCGGTACTTCTCCTGCGGCGAGGCGTCTGGGTGGACGAAGTAGACGTTGGAGTCGTGTACGACCCCGGCTTGGATCCCGATGGTCGAGTTGTACGCTGCCGAGCTGTACGGGGCACTGTCGTCGTGGTTCATGCCAGATCACCGGCCGCCGCAACCAGCGAAGTTAACGCGGCCACCAGCGCGGGGCAGTCTGCGACCAGCCCGCGCAGCCTCTTGAGCGTCATGACCGTCCGCTTCGACGATTCAGGGGTGTGCTCCCGGGCCGACCGGAGGGCGGAGTCCAGATCGGTCAGTGCCTCGCGGTGGGTGTCCTCGTCGAGAACACCCTCGGCGCGGTGCCACCCAAGCTGATCGCGGAAACCGTTCAGTTCCGTGATCAGGTCAGTCGGGCTGGGCGTCCTTGAGACCGTGCTCATGTGGACACTGCTGCCCGTGACGGTGCCCGCCATGATGCCGACGGTGCTGTTGTGGACGGTGTTACTGACGGGCCGGTCGAACCGGTGGGCCGAACGGGCCCTGTCGTCCTGGGGCACCGGGGTCTCCTCCTGCTCGCCCACCAGTTCCACTGCCAACCGGATGGCGAACGCCGCCGCGTTCGCCGCGGCCCGCGGCTGCCAGTTGCGGTCCTCCGAACTGTTCTTCGTGCCGTCCGCCCGGTCGCTGATCCCCCGGACGATGGCCACCGGCGCTCCGCTGAGATGGCCGGCCTGGGCCACACCGGCCGCCTCCATCTCGATGGCGAGCGCGTCGTTGTAGTGTTGTCGGATCCACTTCGCCTCAGCCGAGATCCTCGAGTTCTGGACGATCTCGCCGGCGGCGATCGCCCCGAAACGCACCTGCGGTCCGTCCTCGTGACCGGGTGTGGGGTCCGCCCAGTCGTTCACACGGGCCAGGTGCGAGGCGAGCTGGCTGATGCCGTGCGGCGCTTCCCATACCCGGGGACGGGCTTTGAGCCCGTCGTCTTCGCTGGTCCCGCCGTGATAGGCGTACACGTGTGAGGCCATCACCACGTCACCCAGCCTGGTGGCGTCCCACAGGGCGCCGGCGACCCCGACGAACAGCACGGCTACCGGCGAGAACTCCTGGATCGCACGTTCGGCGATCACGGCGGCGGAATGGTTCCCTTTGTTCGTCAGGCCGAGTGCGACGCGGCACGATGTGCCCCGTACGGTTCCCACCTCGAACCGGGTACCGCGCTCATGGCGATGCACCTGAAGATCCGCCAGCCTCTGGCGCACGGACTGATATTCGAGGTTGAGAGCGGTGAGAATCACCACTGGGCTCTTCGGCATCTACTCCTCTTCCCCTCTCGTGTTCTCTTCCGTCGTAGATGGCGCGGGTCGGATCAGCGGCGGGAACAGCACGGTGTTCGGACCGGCCCGGTACAGCCGTGCGGGCCGTCCCCCTGTGGCTCTGCGGTCCGTGCCGACGGGAACGATGAACCCCTTCGCGGCTTGGACCTTCCGGTAGAAATTGCGGGTGTCGAGTGTGGTGCCCCAGACGGCCTCGTACACCTGCTGCAGCTCTGCGATGGTGAAACGCTCCCCGCAGAACGCGGTGGCCAGTGCCGAGAATTCGATCTTGGTGCGCGCGCGTTCGATCCCGTCCGCGGCGATTCGATCGTGGTCGAAGGCGAGGGGTGCCTCGCCGGAGAGCACGGCTTCTGCGGGAACCCACGCGGCAGCGGTGGCATCCGTCCCCGCGACAGGGTCGGGCAGCCCCGGTGCGATCGCCAGGTGGGCGACAGAGACGACTCGGCCCCGCGGGTCGCGGCCCGATCTTCCGTACACGGCCAGCTGCTCAAGGTGCACCCAGCCGGAGGTCAGGGCCGTTTCCTCACTCAGTTCGCGGTGGGCGGCGTCCAGGATCTCCTCGCCATCGTGGCTCAGGAATCCTCCAGGCAGCGCGAGCATGCCCCGGAAGGGATCTTCGCCTCGCTCCACCAGGAGAACGTGCAGACGACTCTCCCGCAGCGTCAGGATCACGAGATCGACCGTCAGTAGAACAGGAGGTGGTGACCATGCGTCATCTTGCATGCCCTGCAAGGTACTTCAGTTACTGTCACTTGCACAAGAAGTGCGGCGCTGGGGTCGGTACACCGCTCGATCTCATGGTCGTGGCATGCACGTATGGTCAGCTGGTGGTCGGAGATGTCAGCTAGCGCCTGTCTGCAGTGCCACGGTTCCAGCCGGCGACTGGCGCGCTAGTGGAAGCGATGACGAACCGGGTCAGCCGTTGGTCGTTCGCGTCGATGAACCGCAACCGGATGCCGAGACCTGGGGGGCATTTTCGTAGGTATCTGCCCCGCTTGGTGTGATCTTCCGTCAATGCGGCCTTGATGATCGCCTGCGCGCTGGCATGGCATCCGCAGAGTGGTGCATCCGGCCCGGAGCAGGGAAGTGTTCCGATCGGCCGAACAGCGATCGACCGAGCGCTATCGGTTAGATGCCGAAAGCGAGACTTCTCCGTCCTTACAAGACCCCGAGATCGACCGTGATGGAGAAAGGTGCGGTGGCCTTCACTGCGCCAGTGAACACCTCGCCGTCCCTATAAGCCCTGGTGGCGGGATCGAGAACGTAGGTGTAGACGATCGGGACGCCGGTGGCGGCCTGCTCGACCCGCCAGTAGAAGGGGATGCCGGCCTTGGCGTACTGGTCGACCTTCACGATCCGGTCCGTGGTCTCCGAGCCGGGCGACACGACCTCGACGACCAAGAGGACGTGCTCCGGGCGGGTGGGCGTGAGGTCGATAGTCTCCGCCCTGTAGACGATGACGTCCGGACGGCGGTTGGTGAGCGAGACGTCCTGTAGGCGGACGTCGAAGTCCGTGTCCGCGTTCCAGTCCGGGCCTGCGGCGGCGTCCAGGGCATTGGCCAGGACCCGAGCCAGCCGGTTGTGCCGCTTCGAGGCGCTCGGGCTCACGACGACCATCCCGTCCACGATCTCGATTCCGGCGCACTGCTCCTCGGACCAGGAGTCGTACTGCTCCGCGCTGATCTGTGAATGCATCCACGCGGGCGCCACCATCTCGGCGGTCATGGCGTACCTCCTCGGCGGGTCCGGCGATGCTGCGCCCAGCCTACTGTTCTGAGGGGTCGGACCGCTCGGCTCGAAGCAGGCATGAGCCGCCCGCCACGTGATGGCGCACAAGTGTCATCCGGCCAAGCGAGGTGGGCACGTGAGGGTTTCGTCGGTAGCGGGAGGCCCTGTGAGAGGCTGGGGCGTATGAACCGGTTGGCTGGTACGACCTCGCCTTATCTACTTCAGCACGCCGACAATCCGGTCGACTGGTGGCCGTGGGGACCCGAGGCATTCGAGGAAGCGAAACGGCGTGATGTACCCGTTCTGCTATCGGTCGGATACTCCGCGTGTCACTGGTGTCACGTCATGGCGCACGAGTCCTTCGAGGACGACTCCACCGCCGCCCTGGTCAACGACAACTTCGTGGCCGTCAAGGTGGACCGCGAGGAGCGCCCGGACGTCGACGCCGTGTACATGGAGGCCGTGCAGGCGGCGACCGGTCAGGGCGGCTGGCCGATGACCGTCTTCCTCACCCCGGACGCCGCCCCCTTCTACTTCGGCACGTACTTCCCGCCCGAGCCCCGCCACGGCATGCCGTCCTTCCCGGAGGTCCTGGAGGGCGTCAAGGACGCCTGGGCCGGCCGCCGCGAGGAGGTCGCCGAGGTCGCGGACCGCATCGTGAAGGACCTCGCGGGCCGCTCCCTCGCCTACGGCGGCGACGGCGTCCCCGGCGAGGAGGAGCTCGCGCAGGCCCTCCTCGCCCTCACCCGCGAGTACGACGCGACCCGCGGCGGCTTCGGCGGCGCCCCCAAGTTCCCGCCGTCGATGGCCCTGGAGTTCCTGCTCCGCCACCACGCCCGTACGGGTTCCGAGGGCGCCCTGCAGATGGCCGCCGACACCTGCGAGGCGATGGCCCGCGGCGGCATCTACGACCAGCTCGGCGGCGGCTTCGCCCGCTACGCCGTCGACCGCGCCTGGGTCGTCCCGCACTTCGAGAAGATGCTCTACGACAACGCCCTGCTGTGCCGGGTGTACGCCCACCTGTGGAGGGCCACCGGCAGCGACCTGGCACGCAGGGTCGCCCTGGAGACCGCCGACTTCCTGGTCCGTGAACTCCGCACGCCCGAGGGCGGCTTCGCCTCCGCGCTCGACGCCGACTCCGACGACGGCACCGGCCGGCACGTCGAGGGCGCCTACTACGTGTGGACCCCCGAGCAGCTCACCGAGGTCCTCGGCGCGGAGGACGCCGCCCTCGCCGCCGCCCACTACGGCGTCACCGAGGACGGCACCTTCGAGCACGGCAGCTCCGTGCTCCAGCTGCCGCAGGAGGCGGGCCCGGCCGACGCCGGCCGGATCGCCTCGATCGCGGCCCGGCTCCTCGCCGCCCGCGAGGAGCGCGAGCGGCCCGGGCGGGACGACAAGGTCGTCGCCGCCTGGAACGGCCTCGCGATCGCCGCCCTCGCCGAGACCGGCGCTCTCTTCGACCGCCCCGACCTGGTCGAGCGCGCGACCGAGGCCGCCGACCTCCTCGTCCGCGTGCACATGGACGAGTCGGCCCGGCTGACCCGGACGTCCAAGGACGGCCGGGCCGGCACCAACGCGGGCGTGCTGGAGGACTACGCCGACGTCGCGGAGGGGTTCCTCGCCCTCGCCGCCGTCACCGGCGAGGGTGCCTGGCTGGAGTTCGCCGGCTTCCTCCTGGACCTCGTCCTCGACCGCTTCACCGCCGAGGGCGGCGCCCTGTACGACACGGCGCACGACGCCGAGACCCTCATCCGGCGCCCCCAGGACCCCACCGACAACGCCACCCCGTCCGGCTGGACCGCCGCCGCCGGAGCGCTCCTCTCGTACGCGGCGCACACCGGCTCCGAGGCCCACCGCGCCGCCGCCGAGGGCGCCCTCGGCGTGGTCAAGGCCCTCGGCCCGCGCGCGCCCCGCTTCATCGGCTGGGGCCTGGCCGTCGCCGAGGCCCTCCTCGACGGGCCCCGTGAGATCGCCGTCGTCGGCGACCCCGCCGACCCGGCGTTCCGCGAGCTGCGGCGTACGGCCCTGGCGGCGACCACCCCCGGTGCGGTCGTGGCCGCCGGAGCCCCCGGCGGCGACGAGTTCCCGCTCCTGAAGGACCGGCCCCTGGTGGCCGGGGCGCCCGCCGCGTACGTGTGCCGTCACTTCACCTGCGACGCCCCCGTCACCGACCCGGCCGAGCTGCGCCGGAGGCTCTGAGCGCGGCCCCGGACGGGGACGGCCCCGCCACCCCTCCTCGGAGGGGCGGCGGGGCCGCGCCGTGGTGGGGTGCCGTCGCTCAGCTGTTGCCGGCGCCGTTGCCCGAGAGCACCGGAATGTCGCTGAGGATGTGCGACAGCGGCTCGTCACCCTTGGCCTGGGTGGAGTTCTCGGTGCACTGCTGGTTCTGCGGGGAGGACAGGACGTTGACGTCCTGGACCGCGATCGGGACCGCACCGAGGACCGAACCGGCGTTGACCTTGGCCGGCAGGCCGATGCAGGGCTTGTTCAGGGAGCCCTGGACGAGCGCGAACTGCGGGCTCATGTCGCCGTGGGTCGAGGAGTTGCCGAACTCCTGGTGCGCGCCGTTGCCGGACAGCGAGGTGGTGCCACCGTCGTCGGCGATCGCGAGCGCCTGACCGGCACCCGCCGCCGTCGCGCCGAGAACGGACGCGGCCACAGCAGCCGCCGCCAAGAGCTTCTTCATTGTTCAGGCCTTTCGGATACTGGCCCGCTGAGTGCCGAGCCGTGCTGATCAACTGGCCGGAGGCCCGGAGGTTCCGGCAAGTCCACCGGACGGACTACGGGCAGATGAGCGAGGCCCCTTGGGCGGGCCGGTACGCGGCCGCCGGGATCCCGCTCGGCGCGACGGCCTCGCGCGCGGGCAGCGGACGGTCCTCGGCGAGGCGTCCGAAGACCTCGGCGGCGCCCTCCTCGTCCCAGACGAGCGTGGACCCGACGCCCTCGATCTCCGGGTGGAAGCCCCGTACGGGCACGGTCGCGAACTCCATGCGCTCCGGCGGCAGGTCCCTCAGGCGCGCGGCGAGCGTCAGCAGCTCCGGCGTGGAGATCCCCCGCTCGGCCGCCGCCGTCCCGCGCAGACCGGCCGCGAAGGCCTTCAGCCGCTCCGGGTCGCCGAGGATCCCGTCGTGGAGCCGGACCAGGGTGTTGACCACGAACTGCTGCTGCTTGCGGATGCGGCCGAAGTCCATCTGCCCGTCGGCCTTCCGGGAGCGCACGTACTGGAGTGCCTCGCCGCCCGTGACCCGCTTGGTGCCGGGCCGCAGGTCGATGCCCGTGGACGGGTCCTTGAGCGGCTCCTCCGTACAGACGGGGACTCCGCCGTCGACGCGGTCCACGGTGTCCATGAAGCGCCGGAAGTCGATCTCCAGGTAGCGGTGGACGGGCAGGCCGGTCATCGACTCGACGGTCTTCACCGCGAAGGCGGAGCCGCCCTCCGCCCAGGCGCCGTTGATCTTCGCCTGGTGAGCGGGGTGCTTCTTTCCGGTACGCCGGTCCACGTGCCCCTCCGGGAAGGACGTGAGGGAGTCGCGGGGCAGGCTCACGACCTCGACCCGGTCTCGTGCCGCGGAGACGTGCACGAGCATCATCACGTCCGTGCAGTCGCACTCCTTCCCGCCGAGGTGGAAACGTTCCTTCTCCGCCTCGGTGACCCCCTTGCGGCTGTCGACGCCGACGACCAGCAGGTTCAGCCCCCTCTCGGGGGCGGGAAGACCGGTCGGGGCGGCGGCGAGGGCGCCGGGAGCGAGGGCGGCGAGGGCGGCGAGAGCCGCCGCCGCGAACAGCGGACGCCGGGCGGGCCGTAGGCGTGGGAATTCCATGCCCGCACCGTATTTTCGAATCGCTCGCACACAGATACACGACGCGACATGAACAGGACGAATCACTCTCCTGCGGCGCCTGTGGAATGATGCGGGAATCGCAGCGGAAGGAGCGAAAATGGCGCCGGATCCCGGAAAATGGGAACGGATGGCCTTCATTCCGAAGAGCCGATATGTGAGTGACCCGCCCCCGCCCGACAGTACCCCGTTCCCCCTCTATTCCGCACTGGTCGCCCAGTGGGCGCAGGCGGGGCGGACGGTGCCGGGGATGCCCGACCGCGAGTGGGAGCGCCTGATGGCGACACCGATCTGGCCCACCTGGTAGCGAGGGACGCGGGGAAGACGAGAGGGGCCGCCCCGGAGGGCGGCCCCTGACGTGTGAACGTCGTCGTGCTCAGGCGGAACGTCAGTTGTTGCCGACGCCGTTGCCCGACAGGACCGGGATGTCGTCCAGGATGTGCGACAGCGCCTCGTCACCCTTGGCCTGGGTGGAGTTCTCGGTGCACTGCTGGTTCTGCGGGGACGACAGGACGTTGATGTCCTGGACGGCGATCGGGACGGCGCCGGCGATCGAACCGGCGTTGAGCTTGGCCGGCAGGCCGATGCAGGGCTTGTTCAGGGAGCCCTGGACGAGCGCGAACTGCGGGCTCATGTTGCCGTAGGTGGCGGAGTTGCCGAACTCCTGGTGCGCGCCGTTGCCCGAGAGCGACGTGGTGCCGCCGTCGTTGGCGATGGCGAGCGCCGGAGTGGCCACGGCGGCGGAGGCGCCGACGATGGCCGCGGCCGCGGCCGCGGTGGCCATAACCTTCTTGATCACGGGAGTTCCCTTCTAGAACCGGCTCCGTGCAGGGAGCGCCCTGATCAACAGGCTTTCGGATCCCGGGGTTCCGCTGTGTCACCCCCTTGGCGGAGCGCGCGCGGCAGCGCGAATCGGGAGCCCAGTCGAACGAGTGAAGCGCCGGAACCAAACCCCGTGGCCGCAGTTGATCCCGACGCATCAGTCAGGTCGATTGGTGGGAACAGGAACGGAATCACCGTGATCAAGAAGATTATGGCGGCTGCGGCTGTCACGGCCTCCGTCGTGGGCGTCTCCGCTGCGGCGGTCTCCCCGGCGCTCGCCATCTCCGACGACGGCGGCACGACCTCGCTCTCGGGCAACGGCGCGCACCAGTCGTTCGGCAACTCCAAGACCCACGGCGACTCGAGCCCCCAGTTCTCGGCCGTCCAGGGCTCCCTGAACAAGCTCTGCCTCGGCGCTCCGGTCAAGGCGAACCTCGGTTCCATCCTCGGTGCCGTCCCGATCGCGGTCCAGGACGTCAACGTCCTGTCGTCCCCGCAGAACCAGCAGTGCGCGGAGAACTCCACCCAGGCCAAGGGTGACGAGCCGCTGTCGCACCTCGTCGAGGACATCCCGGTGCTCTCCGGGAACGGCGCCTACAACGGCTGATCCGTTCCGGGCACGACAGGGCCGGAGGGAACGAACGCGTTCCCTCCGGCCCTGTTCCGTGCGGGCATTGGGGTGAAAGAGAAGGTGCCGGTGTTATTCCGGTTTCCTTTGTGCGGGATGTTCGTTGTGTTGTGTGCAGCGGAAACGCATTCCGCCGAGGAAAGGATCCAGACGAAATGAACTGTAAGAAGGCTGCGGCCGTCGTCGCCGGCATCGTCCTGGCCATGGGTGTGGCGTCGCCCGCCTTCGCGGACGCGGACGCCCACGGTCTCGCCGTCGGTTCGCCGGGCGTCCTCTCCGGGAACGTCGTGCAGGTCCCGATCCACGTCCCGATCAACGTCTGCGGCAACAGCGTGAACATCATCGGCGCCCTGAACCCGGCCGCCTTCAACACCTGCATCAACGCCTGAGTCCCGGCGCCCGCAGGCGCGGAGGGCCGGTCCCGGAGAGCGTCCGCTCCCCGGGACCGGCCCTCCGTCATGCCGCGACCCGCGCCTTCCCGGCCGTACGCGGACGGCCCGGCAGCCCGCGCCCGGCGCCCGCGCGCAGCCGCTGCCGCACCCCCTTCACCAGCCGCCCCGCCGTGTACTCGGCACCGAAGACGAACCGCATGGACGGCCCGTACGAAGGGGCCGTGAGCAGACCGGAGAGGAAGAGGCCCGGCCAGGAGGACTCGAAGAGACCGCCGACCTCGGGGGCGCCGCCCGCACCGACCCTGCGCAGCGCCCCGCGCAGCACGGGCGAGAGCACCCCGGCCCGGTCCAGGTTCGGGGTGAAGCCGGTGGCCGCGATCACGTGGTCCGTCTCCAGGACCGTCGTCCCGTCCGGCCCCGCCACGTCGAGCCGGAGCCGCTCGTCCCCGGTGACGGCCGCAGAGGTGATCCGCCGCCCCAGACGGACGTCGCCGACCGCCGCGAACCGCTCGCGGAGCCACCAGGCGCCCGCCGGGCCGAGCGCCCGGTCGAAGATCCGCTCGCGGGCGGCGGCCGGCAGCCGCCGGAAGATCCCGGGGGTGTCGGCGTACAGCCTGTTCTGCCAGCCGCAGCCGAGGCCCGTGTGCGGGGCGCGCAGCGAGGCCCGGAGACCGCGGTCGAGGGCCGGCGGCAGGGTGTTCCAGTCCAGCCGGCCGGCCCGGGCGATGATCCGTACGGCGGCGGCGCCCCGCTCGGTGAGGAGCGCGGCGGTCTCCAGGGCCGCCTGGCCGGCCCCCACGACCGTGACGTCCCGGCCCGCGAGGGCGTCGAGCTCGCCGTGGTGGCTGGAGTGGGTCACGAACCCGCGGGGCAGACCCCGCAGGGGTCCCGGGATCTCCAGGAAGGGCAGGACGCCGACGGCCAGCGCCACCGTCCGGGCGCGCAGCGTCTCGCCGTCCTCGGTACGCAGCTCGAAGCCCCCGGCGGCGGGCGCGACCGAACCGACGAGCCGCTCGTCGACCGCGGGCACGGCCTGGCGGGCGAACCAGTCCCCGTACGCGGCGAAGAACTCCACCGGCAGGGGGACACCGTGCTCGGCGCGGACGCCCCGGGTCGCCGCGTAGGCGTCGAGGCCGTACCTCCCCTCCGGGTCGGAGAGGTGCGAGGCCCAGGGTTCCGACTTCAGGAACATGCCGGACGGCATGGCGTGCCAGGACTCCATCGGGCGCCCGAAGGTCCGGAGGTCCAGGCCGTGGGCCGCGGCGTGGGCGGCCACGGACAGGCCGTAGGGTCCGGCCCCGACGACCACCAGGTCGTACATCGACTTCGACATCGTGCCTTCCGCGTTCATCGTCGGGTGAGCTGGCCGGTGGAGGTGCGGGCCGGGGGTGCCGCGGGGGTGACGGCCAGGTCCGGGCGGTGGGCCCCGAGCGCCCGGCGCAGCGCGCCGAGGGCCTTGCGGAGCAGGTGCGCGAGCCAGGCGCGGCCCATGGCGAGCGCGGGCGCCGGATCGTCGGCCGCGAACCAGGCGCACTCGGTCCGCCCCCGGGTGCCGCCCGGCTCGGGCGCGTACCGGCGGCGCGGGGAGGCGAGCAGCGAGAGCGCCGCGTAGTTCTCGACCACGAACCGGCGGCCGTACACGGGGGAGCGCGGCGGTACGGGGCGGCCGGTGAGGTCCAGGTGCAGCGCCCGGACCACGTCCAGGCCGTCCGGGTCGGTGAAGAGCCGGAACTGCGCGCCGGGCCGCGGGTTGAAGTCGAGCAGGTGGTACGCGCCGGTCGCCCTGTTCAGCCGGAAGTCCAGGTCGCACACGCCCCGGTAGCCCAGCGCGTCGAGCAGGTCGCGGGCCGTCCGCTCGACGGTCGGGTTCACCGTCCAGCGGCCCGAGGCGGTGAGCCCGGCCCCGTCCGGCCAGGAGCGCTCCTTGCGCCCGGTCGCCCCCGTCGCGCAGCCGCCCGCCGCGTCCACGTACCCGTGGAAGAACCAGTCGAGGTCCCGGCCCGCCGGGAGCATCTCCTGGAGCAGCAGCCGGCTGCCGGCCTCCGGGGTGCGCGCGTACAGCTCCCGCACCTCGGCCAGGGAGCGCACGATCGCGGTGCTCCGCAGCCCGCCGCCGGCCGGGAGCAGCCAGGGACGGCTCCACTTGGCGACCACCGGGAGCCCGAGCGACCACGCCATGGCGGCGGCCTCGTCGGCGCCCTCGGGGAGCTCGGTACGGGGGTGGGGGAGGCCCAGGTCCGCACAGGTCTCGGCGAGCGCCGCCTTGTCCGCGACCCGCAGCAACTGCTCCTCGGTCTGCACGGGCAGCAGGAAGCGCGGGACGAGACCGGAGCGGCGGCGGGCCAGCGCGAAGGCGCTGACGTCGTCCAGCGGCACGGCGAGCACGGGATGTGACGGGTCGTCGGTGATCTCGTCCGCGACGCGGGTCAACAGGGCGGAGAGCTCGGCGGAGGAGTCCGTCCCGGGGCGGACCCGGGCCGAACGGACGTAGCGGGAACGGGTGACCGGACTGGTGCTCGATTCGATGACGGCGTGGACCGGAATTCCGGCCCTTCCCAGCGAGCGCGCGGCGCCGAGCGTGCCGTGATGGAAGGGATTCCGGTCGAGCCGCACAAGGACGGCGGGGACGCTGGTGTCGAAACGCTGATGGCTCAGCACGGCATGCCCTTCATCTCGGGTGCCCCAACTGGGCGATGAAATCCTCTAATGGACTACTGATCAGAGGGAAGCCGAGTTCACGGTCGGCTCATTAGGAATACTTTCGGAGTATCGGATTGACGGACCATCAAAAGGCGTACGACGCGAAGGAGCGGCCATGGCAGCTGCACACCGGAGAACTCCGAGAACATGGTTGGGGGTGTTCACCGCCGGTCTCCTCGCCTCGGGCTCAGTCGTGCTCTCGTCCCCCGCGCACGCCGCCGAATCCGTAACGACGAAAGACCCCGGACCGTCTCTCGCCACCGCCATGGGAGCCTTCCTCGACTCGGGCGCTCTCGGGGTCGCCCGCATCGGGCAGCTCGAACGGTGGCTCGGCGGCCACGAACTCCGCGTCGGCCACACCTACCTGCCGGGCGACCGCTGGAAGAACATCGAGGGACCCCCCGGCTTCCTCGACGCCTGGGCCGACTGGCGCAACGCACGCACCGACCGGCTCCTCGTCCTCAACGTGCCCATGCTGGAGCGCAACGAGGCCGGCGTCCCCGACCGTGAGGTCCGCCGCCAGCTCCAGCTCGGCGCCGCCGGGTACTACGACCACCACTTCACGACCCTCGCCCAGCGGCTCGTCGAGCTGGACGCCAAGGACACCGTCATCGTCCTCGGCTGGGAGATGAACGGCACCACCTACACCCACCGGTGCGCCCCCGACCCCACCGCGTGGAAGAAGTACTGGAACCGGATCGTCACCGCGATGCGTTCCGTACCCGGCCAGAAGTTCCGCTTCGACTTCAACCCGAGCCGCGGCCGCGACGCGATTCCGTGGACCGAGTGCTACCCGGGCGACGACGTCGTCGACATCATCGGCATGGATTCGTACGACCAGCCGCCGGGGAGCAGTTTCGACCAGCACGTCACCGAGCCGTACGGGCTCCAGAAGCAGGTCGACTTCGCCGCCGAGCACGGAAAGCAGATCTCCTATCCCGAATGGGGGCTCTTCCGGAACGGCGACAACCCGGAATACATGCGGCGCATGCTGGAGTGGATGAAGCAGCACAAACCGCTGTACCACACCATCACCGACTACTGCCCGCACGGTGTCTGGCAGTGCGACGACAATCCGCAGTCGTCGCTGGTGTTCCGGCAGATGCTGTACGGCACGGAACCGGAACTCCCGACGGAGCCGACGAACCCGACGGACCCGGTCGATCCCACGGATCCCACGGATCCCACGGATCCGGTGGACCCGACGGGCCCGACGGATCCGACCGACCCGGTGGACCCGACCGACCCGACGGATCCGGTCGATCCCACAGACCCGACGATCCCTGTGCCCAAGCCGGAACCGAAGCCGGAGCCCAAGCCGGAGCCGAAGCCGGAACCGAAGCCGGAGCCGAAGCCGAAGCCGGAGCCGAAGCCGGAACCGAAGCCGGAGCCGAAGCCCGAGCCGAAGCCCGAGCCGAAGCCGGAACCGAAGCCCGAGCCGAAGCCGGAACCGAAGCCGGAGCCGAAGCCGGAACCGAAGCCGGAGCCGAAGCCGGAGCCGAAGCCGGAGCCGAAGCCGGAGCCGAAGCCGGAACCGAAGCCGGAACCGAAGCCCGAGCCGAAGCCGGAACCGAAGCCCGAGCCGAAGCCCGAGCCGAAGCCGGAACCGAAGCCCGAGCCGAAGCCCGAGCCGCAGCCGGAACCGAAGCCCGAGCCGAAGCCCGACTGCTGGACCGTCGAGCTCGGTTCGTGGGTGGAGAGCTGGATCGGCGGGCCCGTCTGCGTCCCGAAGGACAACTGGAAGGACGAGGTCGACCTCGACTGGAAGGACACCCTGAAGGAGGTCTGGCCCTTCTGACGTCCCTCACGGCGGCGGCGGAGCTCACCCGGCACCGCCGCCGCGCCCCAGCGCCCGCCCCACCCAGGCCCGTTCCCGCGCCTGCCGGGCCACCCAGCGCCGGGCGTCGGCCGCGCCCGCGCGCAGCCAGAGGAGCGGGGCCGTACCGCGGCCCGTGAGGAGCAGACGGCGGTTGCGGACCGGTTCGGGCCGCCAGTGCTGCTTGTACGACTCGCTGCCCCGCAGCATGCTCAGCGTCGCGCGCCCGCCCGCGCTGGTCTCGCGGGCCCCGTGCCGCAGCAGCATCGTTGCCACGTCGACCTTGCGGGCGCGCAGCGCCGGGTCGGCGCCGTACAGGTAGCCGCCCGCGAGGCGAGGGGACATCAGGGTCAGGTCGGCGGCGACCACGTCCCCGGCGAGCCGGAACTCGGTGACCATCGCGTCGCCCCGCTCGACCATCGGCCGTACGGCCCGGGTGAGGTGCTGGGCGAACCGCTCGCTGGTGTGCTCGGCGGTCACGCCCCGCCCCTGCCACTGGAGCTGATGCAGGCTCAGGAGCCGGTCGAGGGCCGCCGGGACCTCCTCGCCCGACACCACGTGCGCGTCGATGCCGAGCGCGTCCAGCTTCCGCAGCTTGGCGCGGACCCGCTGGGCCTTCCCGGACGGGATCCGTTCGAGGAGCCCCTCCATGGGGACGGCCGGCAGCTCCAGGCAGAGCGAGTCGGGCAGCC
This sequence comes from Streptomyces sp. E-08, assembly GCF_049913095.1. NCBI lineage: Bacteria > Bacillati > Actinomycetota > Actinomycetes > Kitasatosporales > Streptomycetaceae > Streptomyces > Streptomyces sp. E-08. The sequence goes on from NZ_CP183971.1 coordinate 5,348,746, forward strand.
GGCGGCGCGGGCCGCGCCAGTGCACGAAGACCCGCTCGACGGCCGCCCCGGGCCGGACCTCCCGCAGGTCGACGACCGCGCCCCGGGCGGCCCGCGCGAGGGCCCCGGCCAGGGCGGGTGCGGCCTCCGGGCAGCCGTCGTCGAGCAGGACGTCCGTGAAGTCGGTGATGCTGCCGCCGAGCTGGGTGAGGACGGGCAGCGGCCCGCCGGACCGCATCAGGGGCGCGGCGGCGACCAGCTCGCCGTCCTCCCGTCGTACGAGCACCACCCGCAGCGCACCCGGACGGCCGTACGAGAGCCACCAGGAGTGCAGCCAGGAGTGGGACTGGAAGGGGGTGGCGGAGGAGCAGCGCCCGTACAGCGCCGTCCACTCGGCCGAAAGCCGCCCGAACTGCTCCTCGTCACGGCAGACCTCGGTCCGCAGGGCTCTCGGGCTCACACCGCCTCCGGCTGGTGCGCGGCGACCGCCGGGGCGGGCACCGCGGCGGACCCGGCGGGGACGGCCGTCTGCCGGGAGTGCCGGGCGCCGTCGCGCGTGGCGGGGCGCTTCGGGCGGACCAGGAGGACCAGGCCGCCGAGGAGGCCGCCCGCGCAGCCGCCGACCAGCGCGGAGAGCGGCGCGGAGGGGGAGACGGGGGCGACGGGCTTGGTGGCGCGGGAGAACTGGACGACCTTCACCCCGGTGCTGCCAGCGACGTGCGTGCTGTTCAGGACGAGGGAGCGGGCCACCCCGTCGGCCATCGAAACCGCCTGGGCGGGCTTCGCCGACCGGGCGGTGATCGAGATCATCGGGGCGTCCGGGGAGGTCGCGGCCTGCACGCTCCTGCGCAGGGTGTCGGCGGTGACCCCCGCCCACACCTGGGCGTCGCCGGTCACCGCGATGTCCGTGGCGACCCGCCCGTACGCCTGGGCGAAGCCGAGCGCCGCCGCAGGGTCGGACTTCTCGGCCGGTACGACGATGACGTAGCTGGTCGCCGCGTACTCCGGGGCCTTCAGGGCGCCGTAGCCGCCGCCGAGGACCGCGCCGGCGAGGACGGCCGCGGGGAGGACCGCCCAGCGGCCCGGGGAGCGCAGACCGGCGGGGAGGAGGGCGCGGGATGGGGTGGTGTTCATGGGACGGGCTCTCTCACTTCGCGGGGGAGGGGGTGCCGTGGACGGCCTGGTCGTAGAGGGACATCAACTGCCGTGCGCTGTGCGCGATGTCGTAGCGGCGGGCGGCCGCCGGCGGCGGGAGCCGGACGAGCCGGGCGTCCCCGATGCCGCGCAGCGCGGAGATCAGCTCGGGCACGGACTCGCCGATCCGGCGCGCGCCCGGTGCCGCGTCCGGTGGCAGGTCGTCGATCGCGGGGCAGGCCACGTACAGCACGGGAAGGCCCGCGGCGAGCGCCTCGACGACCGCGAGCCCGAAGGTCTCGTCGGGGGAGGTGGACACGAAGACGTCCATGGCGGAGAGGAGTTCGGGCATCGTGGGCCCGTGCGGGGCGCCGGCAGGCGGGTCCTCGCAGGCCCCGAAGAGCAGGATCCGGCCCGCGGCCCCGCAGTCCCGGGCGACCCGCAGCAGCTCCTCGCGGTGCTCGCCCTCGCCGACGAGGAGCAGCCGGGCCTCCGGTACCGAGGCCACCGCCCGGACCAGCCGGTCGAACCGCTTCCCGGGCGTGAGCCGCCCGACGCCGCCGACGACGTACGCGTCCTCCGGGATGCCGAGGACGCCCCGGGTGAGGCGCCGGGCGCGCGCGTCGAAGGCGAACCGGCCGGTCTCGATGCCGTTCGGCACCACCCGGATGCGGTCCGGGGGCACGCCCCAGTCCGCGAGCCGGCGGGCGACGCTGGGCGAGACGGCGACCGTGGACGTGCCGAGGCGCTCCGACGCCAGGTAGAGGGCGCGGGTGCCCGCGGACAGCGGCCGGCCCTCGATCTGGGTCTCTCCGAGGGAGTGCTCGGTGGCGATGACCCGGCGGACCCCGGCGAGCCGGGCCGCCGTCCTGCCGTACACGCACGCCCGGTAGAGGTGCGTGTGGACGAGGTCGTAGCGGCCCTGGCGGACGATCCGGGCGAGCCGGGGCAGCGCCCCGAGGTCCCGGTTCCCGGTCATGCCGAGGTGGGTGACGGGCGTGCCGTCGGCCACGATGCCCGCGGCGACCGCGCCGGGGTTGGTGAGCGTGACGACTCCGCCGCCCACCGGCAGGTGGCGCAGCAGGAGCCGCAGCTGCTGTTCGGCGCCGCCGATGCCGAGTCCGGTGATGACGTGCAGGACCTTCACGGCGCACCGACCGGGGCCGCGCCGTACGGGACGGAGAACAGGTCTGCAGGCCGGCGGCGGCGCAGCGGGTGCAGGACGCGCTTGGCGGCGAGCCGCGCGGGGGTGTCGTTCTCGCCGATGTGGACCCGGGGCAGGGCGTACGTGCCGGTGTGCCCGCCCGGGTCGATCGCGCAGGCGTAGCGGTAGCCCGCCCTGCGGACGGCGCGGATGGCGCGCGGGTCGACCTGCCCGTACGGGTAGCAGAAGCCGTCCACCGGGCGGCCGGTCATCTCCTCCAGGAGTTCACGGCTGTGCCGGGTCTCGGCGGCGAGCTCCGCGTCGTCGGCCTCGGTGAGCGGTACGTGCCGGAGGCCGTGCGAGCCGATCTCCATGCCGGCCCCGGCGATCCGCCGGATGCCGTCCTCGTCGAGCAGCGGCTTGCGCGGCCCGGCCGCGTCCCAGCCGTTCTCGCCGCCGAGGCGGCCCGGCAGGACGTACACCGTCGCCGTGAAGCCGTGCCGGCGCAGCAGCGGCAGCGCCGAGTCGAGGAAGTCCGCGTACCCGTCGTCGAACGTCAGGCCCACGAGCCCCTTGGCGCGCCCCGCGGCGGTGGCGTCGAGCAGCTCCCGCACCGAGACCCCGCGCAGCCCCCGGTCACCGAGCCAGTGCAGCTGCCGGGCGAAGCGCACGGGGGAGACGGTCACCCGGTACGGATCGTCAGCGGTGTCCGTGATCGAGTGGTACATCGCCACCCACAGGGGCGGCTTCCACAGGGGCGGCTGCGGCAGCAGACGGCGCAGCGCGGTGGCGGCGGGCATGGGGGGTCCTCCGGAAGGCGGAGCGGGGCAGGGGCGGGATCTCGGGCGCCTTGGCGGCGCAGGCGATGAAGAGCACGAAGACGCCGACGACGACCAGGGCGGCGACGGCGACGGCGAGGGCGGCGGAGCCGATCGCCAGCTGGCACAGCCAGCCGGCGCCGGTCGCCCAGGCGGCGGCCGTGGCGAGCCGGAGCAGTCCCTCGCCGAGGTGGTCGACCCGGACGGGGACGGCCTGGCGGTGAGCGCCGCGCAGCAGCAGGACGGCGCTGAGGGTGATGCCGAGGGCGTTGGCGGCGGCGATGCCGACCGCGCCCCAGTAGTGGGCGCCGGGGACTCCGGCGGCGGCGGTCGTGGCGAGGCCTGTGGCCATGGCGGCGGCCGGGTACCAGAGCGGGCGGGCGGCGGAGAAGTAGCAGCGGACCAGGGCGCCGACCATCGTCTGGCCGAGCAGGCCCAGTGCGTACACCCGCATGACGGCGGCGGTGGCGGTGGTGTCGGCGCTCGTGAACTCACCGCGCTCGAAGAGCAGTTCGACGATACGAGGGGCGGCGGCGATCACCGTCGAGGAGCCGACCAGGACGACGACGGCGGCGAGCAGCAGGTCCCGCTCGACCCGGCGGCGGGCCGCCTCGGGGTCGCCCGCGGCGAGCGCGCGGGCGACCACCGGGAAGCTGACCGTGCACAGCATCAGGGAGAGGATCATCGGCATCTGCGCGACCTTCTGCGCGTAGTTCAGATGCGAGATGGCGCCGGCGGGCAGCGGAGAGGCGAGGAACCGCTCGATCAGGGTCTGGGACTGGCGGCACAGCGAGAACGCGACGACGGGCGCGATGAGCCCGAGGGCCAGGATGCGTCCCTCGCCGGTGGAGGCGGGCGCGGGCGCCGCCGGCTCCTGCCGCCGGGGGGCGCGCAGTTCCCGCAGCAGCGTGGGGGCCTGGACGAGGACCATGAGGACCCCGCCGACGGCCACCCCGGCGGCGGCGGACCGCACCCCCCAGGGCTCGCGCAGCACCAGGATCGTGCCGATGATCCCCACGTTGTACGCCACGTAGATCGCGGCCGGTGGCAGGAACCGGCCGTGCGCGCGCAGCGCCGCCGAGCAGTAGCCCACCAGCGCGAACGTCAGCACACAGGTGCCGGTCAGCCGCGTGCAGTCGACGGCGAGCGCCGGGTCGGGAAGCCCCGGCGCGAGCGCTCCGACGAGCAGCGGCGCGGCGACGATCAGGACGACGGCGGCGACCCCGAGGGCGAGGACGATCCGGGGGAGCGTCCCGCGCACCAGGGCGCGCACCGGGTCACCGGAGAGGACGGACGGACGGCGGGCCAGGGCGCGGGAGAAGGCGGGCACCATGATCAGCGCCATCGCGTCCTCGATGAGCAGCGTCGAGGCGAACTCGGGCACCGTCCACGCCACCAGGAACGCGTCGGTCCCGGCCCCCGCGCCGAAGTACCCGGCCAAGATCTGGTCCCGCACGAGCCCGAGGACCGCCCCGGCCGCGGTGAGCCCGGCGGTCACGGCCGCGGCCCTCGCCAGGAACCCGCCGCCCCCCGGCGCACCGCCGCCGCGCACCCGGGCGTGCGCCCGGCGCCCGGAGGACGGGGCGGGTGCGGCCGGAGCCCCGGCGGGGCGGCGCGGGACCCACCGGGCCCCGGCGACGAGCCGGGCGTCCGGAGGCCCCCCGACACCGACGGGCCCGGCCCCGCCGGCCCGCGCGGAGACGGCGACGGAGGAAGGGGCGGGTCCCGCGCCCGGCCCGGGTCCCGCGCCCGGCCCGGGGGCCGTCGCGGTCCGTACGGCGCGGGCCGCGCGGGCGCCCGCCACCGCGGCGGCCGGTCCCGCGCCCGGCCCCGGCCCAGGCCCAGCGCCCGTCCCGGACGGACCCGTCCCCGGCAGCACGACCGCCCCCGGGGCCCACGGGGAGTCCGTGGGGCCCGGAGGCGAGGCCGGCCAGGGGTCGGTCAGCGGCGCGCCGCAGGGCGGCCGGGGCGACGGGCGCGGCCCGTCGGCCCAGGCCGCGTCCGTGGGCTCCGGTTCCCCGGCCCACGGGTCACGCACGCCTCACCTCCGCCAGCGACCACCAGGCCGCCAGACCGAACACGACGGACATCAGGACCGTGGAGGGCCCGCCGATGTCCGCGTAGAAGAAGTCGATGAGCTGCCAGGCCAGCAGGCCCGTCGCGACCAGCGCGCAGTCCGCGCCGAACCGCTGCCGCCGCAGCGCGCCGACCAGCAGCGCCACCCAGCTGCCCGCCAGGGCCAGGAGCCCCACCAGGCCCTGCTCGCTCAGTACGAGCAGGTACATGTTGTGCGGCGACAGCAGCGGCTGACGCGCGAACGCGGCGCCCGCGCCGGCCGTGTCGCTGCCCGAGGAGAGCGCGAGCGAGGCGTTCGAGTCGCGGTACTGGGGGAAGCCCTTGAGCCCGACACCCGTGACCGGCTCCGCGCGCCACATCCGCCCGGCGGCCGCCCACATCGTGTACCGGTCCGTCACCGACTGGTCCGGGGCCGCCGCCACCTGCGTGATGCTGGTGACCCGCTCCTTCACCATCTCCGAACCGATCCCGAGGCCCCCGACGAGGACCACCCCGAGCGCGCCCGCCGCGAGTGCCACCCGCGCCGCCCGCCGCACCCCGGCGAAGAGCAGCTGGATCGCGCAGGCGACCACGGTCGCGATCCACGCGCCCCGGCTGAACGACAGCACCAGCGGTACGAAGAGCAGCCCCGCGCAGACCATGGCGGCCGTGCGGACGCGGCCGGGGCCGCTGCCCAGCGCGAGCCCCGTGGCGACGACGAGCCCGAACGCCACGACCGTCGCCATGCCCATCACGTCGGTCGCCCCGAAGGTGCCGACGGCCCGGATGTCCTCGCCCTGGTACGAGGCGCCCGTCCCGGTCAGGTACTGGGCGACGCCCACCGCGCCCTGGAGCAGCGCGAAGGCGATCAGGCCCCAGGCGACCACGGCGAAGTCCCGCCGGTCGCGGATCGTCAGGAGCACGGCCGCCGGCACGAGGACGAAGACCTGCACGTAACGGGCGACGCCCGGCAGGCTCGCCGCCGGGTCGTGCGAGGTGATCGCGGACAGACAGATCCCGAGCACCGGCAGCCCGAGGACGACGGCCGCCCCCCGGGTCAGCGGCCGGGTCCCGCCGCGCAGCACCCGCACCAGACAGATCAGGACCAGGAGCCCTGAAGCCGCGTCCGCGACCGTTCCCGTGCCGCCGGTGCCGCCCTGCGCGCCGCCGCCGCCCGGGACGAGCAGCAGCGCGATCACAGCCAGCACCGGGGACAGCGCCCCGGCCCGGCGGAACCAGTCCCGTACCCCGGCACCGGGATCCGGCACCGTCAGCGTCACGGCCGTGGCCATCCTCAGCTCCCCGTGGGTCGGACGAGTCCGGCCGCCGTGCGCAGCAGGATGCAGACGTCCTGCCAGAGCGACCAGTGGTCGATGTAGTGGTTGTCGAAGCGGCAGCGGTCCTCGATCGAGGTGTCGCCGCGCAGCCCGTGCACCTGCGCGAGACCCGTGAGCCCCACCGGCATCCGGTGCCGGGCCGCGTACCCCGCGTGGATCTTGCTGAACTGGGCCACGAAGTACGGACGTTCGGGCCGGGGCCCGACCAGGCTCATGTCGCCGCGCAGCACGTTCCACAGTTGCGGCAGCTCATCCAGCGAGGTCTTCCGCAGGAAGTTCCCGGCCGCGCTCATCCGCAGGTCGCCCGCCACGTTCCAGCGGGTCGCCGACTCGGTGTCGTCGGAGGGGCGCAGCGTACGGAACTTGAGCAGCGTGAAGTGGCGGCCGTGCTGGCCCACCCGCTCCTGCCGGAACAGCACCCCGGGACCGTCCGAGAGCCGTACGGCCAGCGCGCACAGCAGCAGCACCGGCAGCGCGACCGCGAGCGCGGGCGCCGCGAGCGCGATGTCCAGGGCCCGCTTCGAGGCCCGTCCGCGCCGGTCGCGGAGCGGGACGACCGGCTGCCAGGCGTACCCCCACATGTGCGCGCCCATCGGCCCGTCCTGGTGCCGGCCGCCGACCCGCCAGGTGGCGCAGCCGTACTGCTGGAAGAGCGTCACCAGACCCGGGTCGTCGTCGAGGAACACCGCGTCGCGCACCGTGTTCTGGATGACCGCCCGGTGGATCTCCTCGGTCGTGGTGAGCACCGGGAGCCCGGCCTCCCCGGCCGTCCGGGGCGCGCCGCCCTGCTCGGGCACGCCCACGATCCCGACCGGCCGCACCCCGTACTCGGGGTGCTGCGCGGCCGCCGCGGCGAACCGGCGCGCCGCGCCCGGCCCGCCGATGACGAGCGCCGAGCGCGGACGCTCCCGGGCGACCCGGCGCCGGCGCGCGAGCAGCAGCGCGCGGACCAGGCAGACCAGGGCGAGGTGCGTGGCGTAGGCGGCGCAGAGCCGCAGCGGCCCCATCGCCAGGGCGGGGGAGTACGCGGAGACAGCGGCCGCCGCCAGGCACCAGGCGAAACCGGCGCGGGAGCCGAGCGCAGGCAGCTCGTCGAGGGCCCGGGTGTGCACGGGCGGCCGGTAGAGGCCCGCGTGTCCGTCGAGGACGAGGACGACCGCCATGACCGGCAGCACGAACCGGAGGTCCTGGTGCGCCGTGCTCAGCACCGACGCGGCCGCGAGGACGGCCACGGCGTCGGCCGTCACGAGCGACGCCACCCCGGACCGTGGCCGCACGCGGCGGTGGCGCGGCAGCACGAGCCGGCCGGGCGTGCCGCGGCGCGGCGCGAGGGAGGCGAGGCCGAAGGCCTGACCCGCCGTGGGCCAGGGGCCCGGCGAGGAGGGAACGCTGGTACTTTCCGTGGTCACTGCGCAATCGGCTCTCTGTGCTCGGCCCCCCGCACTCCGGCCAGTTCGCGGTAGACGTCCGCGACGGCCGCGCCGGTGCGCCGGACATCGAATCTGCTGAGGACGTGTTCGTGGGCCTCGCGGCCCAGGCGGTGCCGCAGCTCAGGCCTGCCGAGGAGGCGGCCCAGAGCGGTGGCGAGCGCGGCCGGGTCCTCGGACGGGACCAGGCACAGGGGTTCATGGGCGGGCGGCAGGCTCTCGCGCGCCCCGTCCACGTCGCTGACGACGACCGGACGGCCGGCGGCCATGGCCTCCAGGGGCGCGAGCGCCATGCCCTCCCAGCGGGACGGCAGGACGACCACGTCGGCGGCCCGGTACCAGGGCACGGTGTCGTCGACGGCCCCGGTGAACCGCACCGAAGGGCCGGCGGCGGACCGCAGCGCCGCCGCGTCGGGGCCGTCGCCGACCAGGACGAGCCGGGCCGTGGGCACCTCGGCGAGGACGGCCGGCCAGGCGGCGAGCAGGACGTCCTGCCCCTTCTGGCGGCAGAGCCGGCCCACGCAGACGACGGTGGGCGCCGGGTTGCCGGGCGGACCGTCGGTCGCGAACCGGGCCGTGTCCACGCCGTTGTGGACGACCGAGAAGGCCGCCGCGACCCCGGCCTCCTCGCCGGTACGCCGCTCGGCCTCGCTCACGCAGAGGATCCGGTCCGTCCAGCGGGCGCCGAAGCGCTCCCAGCGCCGGGCGAGCGCGGCGGTCCGCCCCTCGACGGCCTCGAAGGACCAGGCGTGCGGCTGGTACACCGTCGGGATGCGTCCCCGCACGGCGAGCCGGGCGCACAGACCGGCCTTGGCACTGTGCGCGTGGACGAGCCCGGGCCGGACCGTACCGATCAGCCGGGCCAGTTCGCGTGTCTCGCGGAGAACGGCGGGGCCGGGGTCGCGGCCGGCCCGCCAGTCGTGGGTCTCGGCGCCCTCGGCGCGGACGGCGGCGGAGAGCCCGGTGCCGGGCGGGCAGGCGACCGCGACCCCGAGCCCGGCGGCGCGCTGGGCGCGGACCAGGTCGACGACGACACGTGCGACCCCGCCGTCGCCGGGCTGGACCGCGTGCAGGACGGCGACGGACCCCGGGTCCGTATCGAGTGGTGACAGCACGTCAGCGCCGGACGTCGGCCTGGAGGAACACCGCGCCGAGCCAGACGGTGTCCTTCCGGCTGCCGACCCGGACGCGGACCCGGTCGCCCCCCGAGCGCAGCGCCCCCCGCAGGTCGAAAACGTCGGAGTCGTATCCGAGGGTGTTCGTACGATCGGGAGACCGTACGGTCCCACCGGTGCCGAATTCGGTGATGCTGGAGTTCAGTACGTCGTCCGCGGAATTGGCGGAATCGGAGAGACGGGTGCTCTTCGAACGGCTCGTTTCCACCGTCAGGTAATCCCCGGAAGTGCCCCGGTCGCCGTCATAGGCGATCAGTCCGAGGCGCCCGGAGACGCCCTTGGGGAAACGGTTTCCGTCGAGCGGGACGCGCAGCTCGCCGGCGCGCGGCCCGACCGTTTCGAAACCGTCCCAGACGCTGATCCTGCGCAGCGGTTCCGAGGCCTTCTCGTACGCGGCGACCAGCGTCCAGCCGCCCCATCCGCCCACCGCGGAGCGGCCCATGGCCACGTTGACCTGGGCGACGGTCCACTGCCCGGGCCTCGACCGGCGGACCAGATCGGTGACATCGGCGGAGGCCTGGAAGGCGTCGGCGCCGTCGGCCGTGCGGTGGCCGATCAGGGAGTCGGCGAGCAGAGCCTTGTACTGTCCGCCGGGCTCGGCGATCAGGACGCGCCCGTTGTCCTTCGGCGGCTTCTGCTCACCCACCCGCAGGTTCCCGCCCCAGTAGAGACGGGCCCAGGTGACCCGGGCGCCCGCGGGCACCGCGAGCGCGGCGCGGCTGGAGTTGTACGTGTTGGGGTCGGAGTCCACGTCGACGTAGGCGATCCTGGCGCCGTCGTTGACGGACTCGGTGCCCTTCGCGCCCTTCGCCGAGGTGTTGGCGGCGCGCACGATCCCCCCGTGCTGCACGGCCAGGTGGCGCGCGGCGAAGGGGACGCGGGCCGCCTCGCGGGGCGAGGGCGCGGCTGCGGAGGCACCCGGGAGCGCGGCGGACAGGGCCGCGCACGACAAGGCACACAACACGCTGCGACGCACAGCAAGAAGCGCTGAATTCCGCATACAGGTTCTCCGCTTTGATGAGAGAAGGGAGGGAAGACCCGAGTAGGCCGGGGGAGAAGAAGGTGTCGTCCGCACGAAATGGGTGAACGCGCGGCGGGCCCGGAAGCAACGTTCGGGAACGTTATAACCCCGATGCGGGGCGATAGTAAGCATTAGATGCCCGGAAACGCTAACTCCCGTATCTGTGAGGCTGGTTCCTCGTTGAGCGTGTTGCGCCATTCCGCGCCCAGTCCCTCCAATGGCCCTCTTATGGCCCAAAGATCGGTTGAACGTCACCCGTTCGGGAGAGCAACCGATGAAAACCGGGGGCGTTGTTGAGGGAGTCGGGCCGAACAGCCCGCGCAGTCCGAGTTGGATGAATTCGATCGAGGAGCACCTCCCCATGTCCCGTATCGCCAAGGCCGTTGTCCTGACCGTGGGTGCCGCCGCTGCCGTCGCCGGTGCCGCCGGCGCCGCCGCCGCCGACGCCGGCGCCGAGGCTGCGGCCGTGAAGTCCCCCGGTGTCGCCTCCGGCAACGTCGTCCAGGTCCCGGTGCACATCCCGGTCAACCTCTGCGGCAACACCGTCAGCGTCATCGGCGCGCTGAACCCGGCCTTCGGCAACACCTGCGTCAACGCCTGATCGCGCACGCCTGATCGGTCCTTCCGAAGCCGGTGCGCCCGCCCCGCCGGGGTGGGCGCACCGGCTTTTTCCTTGTCGGCACTGGTTCGGTACTCGTTCGGGCGCACCCTCGTGCGCCGTTCGGTGCAACGGCGTACGCCCCTCCGGGGGGCAGGTCGAGGGGCGGATTCACTCGAACGGGGTCGTGGCGCTCGGTAGTTTCGCGGTTGCGGAGGGCTATACCCGCAGGCACCGTGAGAGAGCAGTTGTCCGACGCATAAGGAAAAGGAACACATATGCGTCCCCTGGCTACACGCCGTCTCACCGCCCTGGCGATATCCGCCGCCATCACCCTCGGCACGGCGGGTCCCGCCTTCGCCGGCGAAAACCACCCGTCCACCGCGGCCGACCGGGCCGCGCACGCGCCCCTCCCCGACGCGGCCGCCCTGCTGGCCCAGGCCGACGCGCTCGGCGCGCTCGGCTCGGTGACCACCCCCGTGACCGAACTCGTCACGGCCGCGCTCGAGGCCGACTCCGGCCGACTGTCCGCGGCCGACGCCGAGGCCCTCAAGGCCGAGATCGCCGCGGCGGTCGCCGAGGCGAAGGCCACGGCCCCGTTCCCGGACACCCCGCTCCCGGACACCCCGCTCCCGGACACCCCGGCACCGGACACCCCCGCACCGGCACCGCTCCCGGACACCCCGAGACCGGACACCCCCGCACCGGACACCCCGGTGACGCCCCCGGCCGCCGACCTGCCGGTGACGCCCCCGGCCGCCGACCTGCCGGTGACGCCCCCGGCCGCCGACCTGCCGGTGACGCCTCCCGCCGCCGACCTCCCCGTGACACCTCCGGCCGCGGACCTCCCGGTCGCGCCGCCCGCCGCCGGCCTCCCGGTCGCGCCCCCCGCCGCCGGCCTGCCGGTGAAGCCCCCCGTCGTCCTGCCCGTCGTGGCCGGCGCGGAGGCCGCCCCGGCGGACGTCGTGGACGACGCCCTCGCGAGCGTCGAGAAGGCGGTCGCCGCCCTGCTCGCCGCCGTCACCTCCGGCGACGCCGGCGGAGTCGTCCCGCAGGCCACCTCCACGCTGACCTCGCTGGTCAACCTGGCCGTCGCCACCGTGCTCGGCAGCGGGCTGCCCGCGCCGGACCTGGCCGGACTGCCCGCGCTCCCGACGCTCCCGGTCACCGCGCCCGAGCTGCCCGTCGACCCGCCGGCCGCCGCGCCCGACCTGCCGGCCAAGCCCCCGCTGCCCGTCCGGTAGCGCCCCGCCGCCCGCACCGGCCCGGTGTCCCCCGGGCCGGTGCGGGCGCGTGCGATCGGCAAATAGCACCGGCCCGCATCGATCGGGTGCAGTACCGAGAAATCCTTCCTCCCGGAGTTTCCGGGGCGCTCACCTCTCGTTACAGAAGCAGAACGATGTACAGGATTCGGCCAAGAACCCTGTACAGAACGTGACTTGAAAGTACAGAGGAAGGATTCACTCCATGAAGCCCACCAAGGTCGCCGCGGTCGTCGCAGGTTCGCTGATGGCCCTGGGTGCTGCCGCGCCCGCCATGGCCGCCGAGGCGATGACCCCCACCAGCCTCAACGGTGGCCTCGAGGCGATCGCCGCCAACGGGCTGAAGAGCGACATGCTGAGCAGCACCACGGACGGCTCCCCGGTCCAGACCGTCACCAAGGCGGCGGACCAGCTGAACACCGCCACCAAGGGCGCCCCGCTGCTCGGTGGCCTCCCGGTCCCCGGTGGCCTCCCGCTGGGCGGCTGACGCCCCCTCAGTACCACCCTTCCCACGGGCATTTACGGAGGCCTCGGTGCCACCGTTCCTCACGGTCGGCTGATCGAATGATTTTCTGATCAGCTGCCGTGTGGCCCCGGATCTCCACCGGGTGCCGACCCATAGCCTCTGGCCGATCCCATAGGAACGTCGGTGCGGATCAGGCCGGTCGGAGCGAGGGGGGATCCTCGCCGGTCTCTCCCTTTCTCCAGAGGAAGAGCGGTATGCGGTCCATCATCAGCAGGAAAGTACTCACCGCGGCGGCAGCGACGGGCATCCTGTCGCTGAGCGGCGGTCTCGCCCTGGCCGCGAGCGCCCACGCCGGTGCGGGCGACGGGCCCGGCTCCGGCGCGGCCGGTCATGTCCAGGCCCCCCTTCCCGCGGACGTCTGCGGCAAGAGCATGGAGCTCGGCGGCTTGGTCGCGGAGGCCGTCGGTGACCTCTGCGCCCACGAGGAGGATTCCGGCGGCTACGGCGAGGAGCCGGGTGGGCCGTCGGAGCCTCCCACGCATCCTCCGACCCACCCTCCGACCCACCCGCCGACGCATCCCCCCACCCAGCCGCCGACGCACCCGCCGACGCATCCCCCGACGCACCCGCCCACGCACCCGCCGACGACGCACCCGCCGACGCACCCGCCGACGACGCACCCGCCGACCCACCCGCCGACGACGCACCCGCCGACCCACCCGCCGACGACGCACCCGCCGACGTCGCCTCCCACCACGACCCCTCCCACGCACACCACGCCTCCCACCCACACCACCCCGCCGGGCCACCCGGGCGGGCCCGGTGACTGCGAGGACTCCGGGTACGGGGAGGACTGCGAGCAGCCGCCGACCACGACGCCTCCCACCCACACCACCCCGCCGGGCCACCCGGGCGGGCCCGGTGACTGCGAGGACTCCGGCTACAGCGAGGACTGCGAGCAGCCGTCGCACCCGCCGACGACGCCCGGTCACCCCGGTCACCCCGGCCACCCGCAGCTCCCCGACACCGGCAGCGAGCCCGTCCTCATGGGTGCGGCCGCGATCAGCGCCGCCCTGATCATCGGCGGCACCGTCGTGTACCTCCGCGGCGGACGGATCGCCCGCCGGCACTGACCCCGCCCGCCGGATCCGCGTCAACCGGGGCCCTCGCCTTCACCGGTGAGGGCCCTGCGCGTTGCTGCACATGGGTTAGTCCCGCGACGTTTGGGCCGAGGGGCTCGTTCTCCTCACATGAATCTGCGTTCTCACGCGGGCATGGGCCTCCTCATGACCGCACTCGCCTCCGCCGCCCTGGCCTCTCCCGCCGCCGCCGTCGAGGCCCCGGTGATCGTTCCGCTCCAGGGCCTGGAGCCGGTCCTGCCGATGGACGCGCCGACCGTGGCGACCGGCGTTCCCGTGCCGATGCCCGGCGCGCCCACCGGCTTCCAGAAGGGCCTCGGCGCCCTCCCGGACGTGGCCCTGCCCAGCGTCCCGCTCACCGGAACCCTGCCGGAGACCGTCGTCGACGCGCCGCTGCCCGAGCTCCTCAAGGGCAGCGAGCCCGGCCGCGCCCTGTTCAGCAGCCCGCACTCCGAGATGAAGGCGGCCACCCCCGGCGCCGTCGTCGGCAACCCGGTGGAGGCCCCGCGCGGCAACGGGCTCGCCGGTCTGCCGGGCCTCGCGAAGCCCGAGGTCGGTCTCCTCACACCGGTGCTCAGCGGAGCCCTCGACCCCCAGCTGGGTCTGGCGCCGGACGCGGGCTGACCCGTCCGGGTCCGCTCATTCGTACGACCATTGACCGGGCGGGTGAAGACACGATTCTTCCCCGCCACCCCAAGGGCTCCCGGTCGTTGCAAGAGAAGGCTTGTCGCATGGCCACGGCCCGCGGGCCGAAGGCGTTCCGTCGTATCCGGCGGCGGACGCGTTCGGGCCGCGGGCCATTTTTTAGGTTTTCCTTCTTCCCGTTCGGCCCAAAGGCCGTGACCCGCACCGGGTATCGGCGTTGAACGGAAGTGACGGCCGTGATTCCTGCGGTCGCTTTCCACGTCCAAGGAGTTCTTGATGTCTCGCATCGCGAAGGCTGCCGCTGTTCTCGCCGGCACGGGTGCCGTTGCCCTCAGCGGAGCCGGCCTGGCCGTCGCCGACTCGGGCGCCGAGGCCGTCGCCGCCCACTCGCCCGGTGTCGCCTCCGGCAACGTCGTCCAGGTCCCGGTCCACGTCCCGGTCAACCTCTGCGGCAACACCGTCAACGTCATCGGTCTGCTGAACCCGGCGTTCGGCAACACCTGCATCAACGCCGACGGCGGCCACGGGCACGGCGACGGCGGCTACGGCGGCTGATCCCCCTCGTTCCCCACGGATGTCCCCCCGGCCGACGGCCGGGGGGACATCCGTGTGCGGGGCTCAGGCGTAGCGGTAGATCCGGCTGTGGTCGAACATCGACGCCGGGGTCACCCCCCAGGGCGCCATCGGCTCGTGCCGGGCGGCGACCTTGCGGTACTGCGCGTCACCCAGCGGCGGCGGCTCCGCCGGCAGGTAGGCGGCCCCGGGGTTGCGCTGCTGCCAGCGCGACCAGACCAGGTCGACGAAGGAGTGGTGCAGCCAGAAGACCGGGTCGTTCACGGAGCCGCCGCCGAGCATCAGGCCGCCGACCCAGCGGTGCACCCGGTTGTGGATCCGGAACCGTTCGTTGCCCCGGCCCGGTGCCCAGCCCTCCAGGGCGTTGCGGAAGCCGGTGGCGCTCGTCGAGTTCCAGGGAGCCGCGTCGTACACCCGCTCGCGCATCACGGCGTCGAGCTGGGCCGGGGTGGGGAGCGCGATCGGGTCGTGGGGACGGCCGAAGTCCCTGGTCAGGTACCGGGTGTCGGTCATCGACTGGGTGATCGTCCACCGCCCCGTGGCAGCGGCGAAGGGCCCCGTCATCACCTGGAGGTCGGCCCGGCGGCCGTTGCCGCCCATGAAGTCCTCGCGCCAGATCGAGGAGGCCGGGGAGTTGTCCCGGGTCCAGTCCCAGTACGGGACGGAGACCGCCGGGTCGATCCGGCGCAGGGCCGTCTCGAACTCCAGCAGGAACTTCCGGTGCCAGGGCAGGAAGCTCGGCGTCATGTGGGCGATCCGGAGCCGGCCCTCCCCGTCGGCCGTGTAGTGGTCGATGTGAGTGCGGACGAAGCGGTCGTACGCGCCGGTCCGCTTGAGCTCCAGGACGGCGGCGACGAACCTGCGGCGCTCGGCGCCGGTCAGATCGCGCTGGTTCTTACGCGTGTACACCACGCGGGCTCCCTCCCGTAGGGCCGGTGGGGACGCCGTGGGCGGCCGCGAGCGCGGAGAGCCGGGCCGTGCCCAGCTCGTCCACGGCCGCGCGGGTGGCCGCCAGGGGCGTCGGGCAGGACTCGTAGTGGTCGATCGGGCTGACCCAGCCGCCGTCGGCGCAGCGCATCAGGTGCAGCTGACGGCCGTCGACGAGGGCCGTCGGCTCGCCGCCGGGGCCGGAGAAGCCCAGGAGGCGACGGCCCCGGTACATCTCGTCGAAGGCGTGCGGGTCGCGCGTACCCCCCGATGCGGACAGGTCCGGTTCCGGTCGGGTCGCGACACGGCCGAGCGCACCGCCCGTGAAGGCGGTGACGGCCAGGGCGAACAGGGACCGCAGTGCGACGCGGCGCGGGACGATCATCAGTGATCTCCTGGTGGTCGGCTTATGCCCTCAGGGCACAACGATGAAAACCCGGGTTCGTTGCGCCCGACATGCCAGCGGCGTGAATGTCGGCCGTTCGAGTGAATTCGGCGCGGGGAAAGGATGGTTGGAGGTCTAGCATCCGGATTCATGACCACTTCCAACGTCGTCTCCTCGGCGCGCAGCGCCTCTCCGCTGGGAACTCTCACGGTGATTCCGTGGTCCAGCGAGCCCTCCGCCGAATCGGCGGGGACGCCCTTCCTGATGGCGTATTCGCTCGGCGACGGCCGGGACGGGCCGGAGGCCGGTCAGCAGGCGATGCGCGCGGCCCTGGAGTCGATGGGCCTCTCGGTCGGCGACCGCCTCTTCGACCTGGACCAGGACGCCGGCATCAAGGCCACGCTGCTCGTCGAGGGCGGATCGGCCGTCCTCACGCTGCCGTTCCTGAAGGTGCAGTGCCCGGTGCCCGCCGAGTGGCAGGCGGCCGCCCGCGAGCAGGGCAAGGTCTACTTCATCTGCTCCGTGCGGCCCTGGTCCGAGGGCGTGCCCGGACAGCCCGTCGACGAGGCGCTGCTGCGGGCCTTCGTGTCGGACGAGGAGATGCTCGCCGACAGCGCCCACGTCCTGCTGCCGGTCCGCCGCATCCAGGGCTGAGCGGGAAGGGGCGGCGTCATGGCGACGGCGAACGTACGGGGCGGGGTGCCGGGGCAGCGGCAGGACGAGACCGCACGGGAGACCGGCGGGCCGATCGGCGCGAGCCGGGCCCTCGCCCGGCTGCTGCTCGTCACCGGGGCGGCGGGCGTGCTCGCCGGCTGGGTGATCACGATCGACAAGTTCCTGCTCCTGGAGGACCCCGCCTTCCAGCCCGGGTGCAGCCTGAACCCGGTCGTGTCCTGCGGCAACATCATGAAGAGCGAGCAGGCGGCGGTGTTCGGCTTCCCGAACCCGATGCTCGGGCTCGTCACGTACGCCGTCGTCGTCGCCGTCGGGGCCGGGCTGCTCGCCGGGGCCCGGTACCGGGCCTGGTTCTGGCTCGGCCTCAACGCCGGGATGCTCTTCGGGGTCGGCTTCTGCACCTGGCTGATGTACCAGTCGCTGTACGAGATCAACGCGCTCTGCCTGTGGTGCTGCCTCGCCTGGGTCGCGACCATCCTCATGTTCTGGTACGTCACCGCGCACAACGTCCGGGAGCGCGTCCTGCCCGCTCCGGCCGGGCTGCGGACCTTCCTCGGCGAGTTCACCTTCGCCCTCCCCGTCCTGCACATCGGGATCATCGGGATGCTGATCCTGACCCGCTGGTGGGACTTCTGGACGAGCTGACGTGAGCCGGACACCCTCCTGGACCTCCCGGCTCACCCGGCCGCGGGCCGCACTGACCGTGCTGCTCGCGGCCGTCGCCGTGTTCCTCCTCGTGCCCGACCGGATCGCGCCCGGCGGCCGGCACACCGGGGAGCGGACCGCGCCGGAGGTGGCGCCGAAGCCGCTGACGGGCGTGCCGTCGGGGTTCTTCACCGGCTCCGACGAGGCCGGGGTGCGGCGGATCGCGCAGGCGCAGGACTGGCTCGGCGGGGACTCCCTGACGGTCGGTCACACCTATCTGCCGGGCGACCGCTGGTCCAACATCGAGGGGCATCCGGTGCTCTTCGGGCCCTGGGCGCGCTGGAAGACCGGGCGTCCCGGGCGCCTCTTCGTGCTGAACGTGCCGCTGCTCGACCGCAACGAGGCCGGACTGCCGGACGCCGAGGTGCGCGCGGGGCTGCGGCGGGGCGCCGGCGGCGGATACGACGGGCACTTCAGGACCCTGGGGGAGCGGCTCGTGGCGCACGGGCTCGGCGACGCGGTCCTGGTGCTCGGCTGGGAGATGAACGGCACCACGTACAGCCATCGCTGCGGTCCGGACCCGACGGCCTGGAAGGCGTACTGGCGGCGGGTCGTGGAGGTGCTGCGGGGGGTGCCCGGGCAGCGGTTCCGCTTCGACTTCACGCCGAGCCGGGGGCTCGACGCGATCGCCTGGCCGCTCTGCTACCCGGGCGACGACGTCGTCGACATCATCGGGATGGACGCCTACGACCAGCCCGCGGGGCTCTCCTTCGAGGAGCAGGTGGACGAGGAGTACGGGCTCGCGCACCAGGTGCGCTTCGCGGCGGAGCACGGGAAGCCCGTCTCGTACCCGGAGTGGGGGCTGTTCAGGAACGGGGACAACCCGGCGTACGTGCGGGGGATGCTCGACTGGTTCGCGGCGCACCGGCCCGTCTACCAGACCGTCACCGACTACTGCCCGCACGGGGTGTGGGGGTGCGCCGACAACCCGGAGTCGGCGCGGATCGTCAGGGGTGCGCTGGGGGCTCCGGGGCGTCCGTGAGGATGCCGGTCCGTGAGGGGGGGGCAGGCGGGCCGTGAGGAGGTCAGGCCGGTCCTGAGGGGGTCAGACCCGTCTTGAGGGTGTCCACCGTGCGGTCCAGGAGGGCGACGAGGTCGTCGGTGCGGCCGTGCTCGGCCCAGTGGACGGTCGCCTCGCGCAGCGCGCCCAGGACCGCCGCCGTGAAGATCCGTACCTCCAGGTCGTCCGCGTCCCGTCCGGTGCGGTCGGCGATCGCGCGGGCGAGGCGGCGGCCGGTCGCGGCGGTGGTCTCGGTGAGCCGGGCGCGCACGGCGGGGATCTCCACCATGAGCCGGGCGCGCAGCCGGGTCTCCGCGGGCTCCTCGGCGAGGGCCGTGCGGACGGCCTCGACGACGACCGCCCGGAGCGATTCGAGCGGTTCCTCGGCGGCGGGGCGGGCGCGCAGCCGGGCTTCGAGGAGCTCGTCGTTCTCGTCGGTGAGGAGGATGTCCTCCCGCACCGGGAAGTAGCGCGCGACGGTGGAGGGGGAGACCTCGGCGGCATCGGCGATCCGGTCGGTGGTGGCGGCGTCCCAGCCGTGCTCGGCGGCGAGCCGGTAGGTGGCCTTCCGGATCGCCGCGCGGGTCTTCGCCTTCTTGCGTTCGCGCAGGCCGGGGCGGTCGGTCATGACCTTCATGGTCCCAGGTCAGGCGTGCTGGTACGCCACCAGGGAGATGCCGACGTAGTGGACGATGAAGGCCGCGAGGGTCAGCGAGTGGAAGACCTCGTGGAAGCCGAACCAGCGCGGGGAGGGGTTCGGGCGCTTCATGCCGTAGATGACGCCGCCCACGCTGTAGAGCAGTCCGCCGACGATCACGAGCACGAGGACGGCGATGCCGCCGGTGCGCATGAAGTCGGGCAGGAAGAAGACGGCGGCCCAGCCCATCGCGATGTAGCAGGGCGTGTACAGCCAGCGAGGGGCGCCGACCCAGAAGACGCGGAAGGCGATGCCGGCGGCGGCCGCGGCCCAGACCGCCCACATGAGCGGCTTCGCGGTGGAGTCGGGGAGCAGCAGCAGGCTGAGCGGGGTGTAGGTGCCCGCGATGATCAGGAAGATGTTGGCGTGGTCGAGGCGCCGGAGCACGGCCTCGCCGCGCGGGCCCCAGTCGCCGCGGTGGTAGAGCGCGCTGACGCCGAAGAGCAGGCAGGCGGTGAGGACGTAGATCCCGCAGGCGACGCGGGCGCGGGGCGAGTCGGAGAACGCGACGAGCACGAGGCCCGCGACGATCACGGCGGGGAACATGCCCGCGTGCAGCCATCCTCGGAGCCGGGGCTTCGTCGGGAGCGACAGGGAGCGCTCGGTCGGGGTCACTTCCGGCGTGGCTGCAGTCATGGAAACGATCCTAGCTACGCCCCCGTAGGTACCGGACATGAGTGGCGATGCTCACGTGTGCACCCCCCTGGACATATGGGCGAATCCGTCGGATGATCAAATGAGTGCGGTCGGCACCGGATGAGCAGCTACGACGCATCCGGGTCGCAGCCCCCACGGGGCATACAGCGAATACACCCCTCAACAAGGAGCAATCGTGGCGCGCGACAACGCGGCTCCCCTTCCCACCCAGCACCAGGAGCTCGTCTCCTGGGTGAACGAGATCGCCGAGATCACCCAGCCGGACAACATCGTCTGGTGCGACGGATCCGAGGCCGAGTACGAGCGCCTGTGCGAGGAGCTCGTCGCCAAGGGGACCTTCAAGAAGCTCGACCCGGTGAAGCGCCCGAACTCGTACTACGCCGCCTCCGACCCGTCCGACGTCGCGCGCGTCGAGGACCGGACCTTCATCTGCTCCGAGAAGGAGGAGGACGCGGGCCCGACCAACCACTGGAAGGCCCCGGCGGAGATGAAGGAGATCTTCGCGGGCGAGAAGGGCATCTTCCGCGGCTCCATGCGCGGTCGCACCATGTACGTCGTGCCCTTCTGCATGGGCCCGGTCGGCTCCCCGCTCTCCGCCATCGGCGTCGAGATCACCGACTCCGCGTACGTCGCCGTCTCCATGCGCACCATGACCCGCATGGGACAGGCCGTCCTCGACGAGCTCGGCACCGACGGCTTCTTCGTGAAGGCCGTCCACACCCTCGGCGCCCCCCTGGCGGAGGGCCAGGAGGACGTGCCGTGGCCCTGCAACACCACCAAGTACATCTCGCACTTCCCCGAGAGCCGCGAGATCTGGTCGTACGGCTCGGGCTACGGCGGCAACGCCCTGCTCGGCAAGAAGTGCTACGCGCTCCGCATCGCCTCCGTCATGGCGCGTGACGAGGGCTGGCTCGCCGAGCACATGCTGATCCTCAAGCTCACCCCGCCGCAGGGCGAGGCCAAGTACGTCGCCGCCGCCTTCCCGTCGGCCTGCGGCAAGACCAACCTGGCCATGCTGGAGCCCACGATCTCCGGCTGGACCGTCGAGACCATCGGCGACGACATCGCCTGGATGCGCTTCGGCGAGGACGGTCGCCTGTACGCGATCAACCCCGAGGCCGGTTTCTTCGGCGTCGCGCCCGGCACCGGCGAGCACACCAACGCCAACGCCATGAAGACCCTCTGGGGCAACTCCGTCTTCACGAACGTCGCGCTCACCGACGACGGCGACGTGTGGTGGGAGGGGATGACCGAGACGGCCCCCGCGCACCTCACGGACTGGAAGGGCAACGACTGGACGCCGGAGTCCGAGACCCCGGCCGCCCACCCGAACGCCCGCTTCACCGTCCCGGCCGGGCAGTGCCCGACGATCGCCCCGGAGTGGGAGGACACCAAGGGCGTCCCGATCTCCGCGATCCTCTTCGGCGGCCGCCGCGCCTCCGCGGTCCCGCTGGTCACCGAGTCGTTCGACTGGAACCACGGTGTCTTCCTCGGCGCGAACGTCGCCTCCGAGAAGACCGCCGCCGCCGAGGGCAAGGTCGGCGAGCTGCGCCGCGACCCCTTCGCCATGCTGCCGTTCTGCGGCTACAACATGGGCGACTACATGGCCCACTGGGTCAAGGTGGGCGCCGAAGCCGACCAGGCGAAGCTGCCGAAGATCTACTACGTGAACTGGTTCCGCAAGAACGACGCCGGCAAGTTCGTCTGGCCCGGCTTCGGCGAGAACAGCCGCGTCCTGAAGTGGATCGTCGAGCGCCTCGACGGCAAGGCCGAGGGCGTCGAGACCCCGATCGGAGTCCTGCCGACCGCGGAGTCCCTCGACACCGAAGGCCTCGACCTGCCGGCCGAGGACCTGGAGTTCCTCCTCAAGGTCGACCGTGACGTGTGGCGCGAAGAGGCCGCCCTCGTCCCGGACCACCTGAACACCTTCGGCGACCACACGCCGAAGGAGCTGTGGGACGAGTACCACGCGCTCGTGGAGCGCCTGGGCTAGATCCCCCGAGACTCGTGGTGGGCTGCCCCGAAACACCGCCCTGACCAGTGGGGTCACGACGGTCCATCACGACGCAACCGGCCCCCGGAGCCCCCTCAGGCCCCGGGGGCCGGCGCATGTCCGGCTACAGGATCGGCTGCGCCGCCTCGACGGTCGCGATCGCGCGGCGGCAGGCGTCACGGAATGCCTCGAACTGACCGTTCGACTTGTTCCAGGTCGACGCGCGCCGCGAGCGGGAGCTGGAGTCGCCGAAGAGGCTCTGGCGCAGCTCCGTCGTCATCTCGATCTGGGCGCCCTTGCGGAGCATCGTGAGGTTGCACGGGTTGGTGACGTGGCTGCCGTTGAAGTCCTGGAGGCGGGTGAGGTACCGCTCGTCGAAGGCGTCGACCACCGGGAAGCCCGCCTTGTCGATCTCGTACACCAGCGCCGCGCGGAAGTCCGGGTTGAGACCGCCGACGACGGCGAGGCGCGGGTCGTTGGCCGGCGGCCAGATCATGGGCTCGGGCATGCCCAGCTGGTCGTACTGGCAGCCGTGCAGCGACAGGACGTTGAGGTGGCTCGCGGCGAGCGACAGTGCCACGTGGTCGTCGCAGTTCCTCGACGTGACGTGCAGGTCCTTGTTGCCCGAGGACAGCAGGCCCTCGAAGAGGAAGTAGTCGTACGTGGTCGGGAGGAGCGCCGGCGCGGTCGACGTGATGTTGCCCGGGTCGTAGCCGGCGATGCCCAGGGCGAGTTCGCTCGTGCCGATCTCGATGCCGCCGCCGTGCAGGGCGAGGATCGCGGTGCGCGGGAACGCGGACTTCTTGTCCAGGTCGGGGTCGATCACCTGGTGTCTCTTGTAGCGGCGGCCGTACGCGGTGCCCTCGACGCGGGCCGGGTCGTTGTACAGCGCGGTGTTCGAGGCGTACTCGCCCGGGTCCGCCGCGGCGGCGGCCGGGGCGGCGGAGGCGAGCTGGCCGAGGAGCGGGGCGCCCGCCGTGGCGGCCGCAGCGAAGGCGGTCAGAACGGTGCGGCGGGACGCGGGACGCGGTGAAAGTGTCATGCTCGCAACATAGTTGATCTTCGGGTGCCGTCGCTCGGAGTCATCGATCCTCCACGTAGCGGGTGTGGGTCTCCTGCCGGATCGCCTCCGCGTCCCGCAGCGCGGCCGCGATCGCCGTCATCTCCTCGTGGAGCGCGGCCAGCTGGCGTTCGAGGTGACTCTCCGGCGCCTCGGCGCCCGGCGTGAACCGCGACCACCACCGGGTCCGCACGAAGGCGTCGACGGCCTCCGGGACGTCCTGGCGGACCGCGCGGGCGAGGACGTGCAGGTGGTCCGGGTCGCTCACCCAGCCCGGTTCGAGCAGGGCCTCGACGAGGGTGGCGAGCCCGGTGAGCCGGTCACCGACGGCGGGCGGCAGGTCCACCTCGGCCAGATAGTCGCGCAGGGTCGTGAAGTCGGCCCGCAGGGCGTCGAGCTGCTCGTCCGCGCTCGGGAAAAGCGGGGTGTCGGGACGCTCGGGCGGGGCGATCAGCGCCCCCGCCGCGTACAGGCCCGCGACCACCAGCGGCCAGAGCCCGCCCGCCGCGCCGGTGAGCGCGATCCCGACACCGGCCAGGCCGCAGGCGCTGCCGGTGAGGTTCTTGCGGGACTCGACGTACCCGAGCAGACGTCTACTGGTACCCACGGATCTCCTCGAAGGCTCCGTCGAGCGAACCCCGGGTGGCGTCGAAGAGCTTGCCGCCCGTCAGGCTCGCGAGGTGGGCGAGCTCTCCCCGGTCCGAGTCCCCGAAGAGGATCGGGAAGACCGGCGTGCGCTGCTGCCCGGCCGGGAGCGAGCGGTAGAAGGTGTCGAAGGCGGCCGCCGGGTCGCCGTCGGTGTTCTCCCCGTCGGTCATCAGGACGACCGAGGTGAACGTGTCGTCCCCCGGGGTCCTGCCGAGGAAGCGGTACGCCTCCTGGACGCTGGTGTAGATCGCGGTGCCGCCGGACGCCGACAGCTTCTGGGAGTCGGCGCGGATCGCGTCGAGCGCCGCCTTCGGCGAGGCCGGGTCGACCGTGTGCGTACGGACCTCGCTCTGCTTCACCGAGGAGCCGAAGGGCATCAGGGTCACCTCCTCGCGGTCCCGGAAGTCGCCGGTCAGCTCGGCGAGCGCCGACTTCAGGCGGTCGAGCCGCTCGCCGCCCATGGAGCCCGAGGTGTCGAGCACGTAGACCGTGCGGGAGGGCCTGCGCAGGGTGTTGTCGTACGCGTCGAGCAGCCCGTCGGCGACGGCCCGGCTGCCCGGGAACGGCAGCTCGCGGCGCTGGTCGCGGGCGAGCGCGGAGGCCGGCCGCACCCCGGCGACCACCGGGCGGCGCAGGGTCGTCTCGGTGATCCGCCGCTGGGCGTCCGGGGTGCGCAGCCACGTGGTGAGCCGGCCCGCCGCCTCCTTGGCCTCGGCGCGGGCGGAGGTCAGCAGGGTGAGCGGGTAGTCGGCGGTCACGACGCCGTCCGACGGCCGGATCACGGTCAGCTTCCCGGGCGCCGACAGCAGCACGGACTCGTAGTTCACGAGCGCGTCGACGTCGGTGCGGCGGGCGTAGGCCGTGGCGAGCCAGCCGGAGGAGCCCGAGGTCAGCTTCTGGCCCGTGAAGAACTCCTTGAGCTTCGGCGTGGCCCCGGCGACGTCCTTCTGGGTGAGGGCCGACTGTGCGCCGGAGAGCCCCGAGGCGACCGAGACGAGCGCGGAGAAACCGGAGTTGGAGCGCTTCGGGTCCGTCATGCCGTACGTCAGCTTCCCGTCGGCGACCGCCCGGTGCAGCTGCGACCAGGTCACCTTCGCCGGGTCCCAGCCGAGCCGGGCGACGGCGGCGGGCCGCACCCCGAGCGCCACCGGCGAGGTCATCACCGGCGTCTCGCTGGTGATCTTCTTCGCCGTGTCCGGGCGGAGCCGGAGGTAGTCGTTGGAGGAGAGCCAGACCGCGTCGTAGGCCTTGTCCGCCTCGCCGGACGCGATGCGCTCGACGGCGTCCAGGGTGCCGGCGTAGGTGGGGCGGACGGTGATCCCGGTCGCCTTGGCGGCCTCGTCGAGGACCGGGCCCATGTCGGCCAGCTCGGAGGAGGCGAGGACCCGGAGGGTGCCGGTCCTGAACTCGGTGCTGTGGTCCTCGGGCCGGTCGTCGCCGCCGCCGGAGCAGGCGGTGGCGAGGAGGGCGAGCGCGAGGGCGGAGGCCGTGCGGGTCCAGGTGCGGTTTCTCATGCGGGTCCCTGCGTGGGTGCTGGTGCGGGGCGCTGCGTGGGTTCTGATGCGGGTCCGTGCGTGCGTTCTCATGCGGGTCCCTGCGGGGGTTCTCATGCGGGGCGTTGCGTGGGTTCTCATGCGGGGCCGCCACCCTCCAGGGCGCCGGTGCGGCGGCTGCGCTCCAGGTGGGCGCTCGCCTCCTGGAGCTCGGACGTCAGCGAGGCGACCGTGGCCGCCATGGACTCCGTCGCCCGCGCCTTGTACGTGTCGATGGTGTCGAGGGTCCGGTAGATCTGCTGGAAGGCGGTACGGAGCGTCTCCGCGCCCACGGCCGGGTTCGCCGCCAGGACCTGGATCTCCTCCGCCTGCCGCTCCAGCATCTCCGCGTTGCCCCGGACGATGCCCTCGGTCGTCGCGCGCAGCGCGATCACCTGCTCGGTGACCTTCCGCTGGTTCTCCAGCGCGGAGGCGAGCGTCACCGCGATCCGCAGCGCCGACAGGGTCGTCGTCGCCGCCCGGTCCACGCCCTTGATCAGCTCGTCGTTGTTCCGGCGGACCACGTCCATCGCCAGGTATCCCTGGGCGCAGACCGCGAGTTGGGTCAGCAGGTCCTGGTGCTTCTGGCGGACCGGGAAGAGGAGGTCGGCGCGGAGCGTGTCCGCCTGCGCCGGGTCCGGGGTGAGCGCGATGCGCTCCTCCACGGCCGCGTCGAGGGCGTCGGTGAGCACCGCGTACTCCTGGAGCTTGCCCATGGTCTCCCACAGCCGGGCCCGCTCCGTCAGCAACGCGGCGTTGTCGCGGCTCAGTTCGTCCTGGCCGCCGCGCAGCGCGCCGACGATCCGGTTCAACGTGGCCTGCGAGGAGGCGTACTTGGCGACGTGGTCGCGCAGCCTGTTGCCGCCGGGCAGCTTCGAGAGCAGGCCCTTGAGGCCCTTGGCGGGGGCGTCCCGGGGGTCCAGGTCCTCGACCGTGCGCCGGAGTTCGACGAGGGAGGAGCCGACCCGCGTCTGCGCGTCGCCGCCGCCCTGGCCGAGGGAGCGGACCGTGCGCTCCAGCATCCGGTTCGACTGCTGCGCGGCGGCGCGCATCTCGCCCGCGCCGAGCGCCGCGATCTCACCGATGCGGCCGGCGAACTCGGGGGAGCGCGGGTCGAGTCCGGAGAGCGAGCCGACGTACTCGTCGGCCCGGCGGGTCATCTCCGTACGGACCGACTCGTCCAGCGGTACCAGGCCGGAGGCCTGCTCGGCGCGGACGGCCGGCACGGGCTCGGGCGGGGTCAGGACGAGCGGGGTGTCGTGCTCGGGCGGTGTCAGGGCCATCGTCCTTCTCGGATCCTCGGGCGTGGTCATGCGGTGTCCCCCTGGTCGCGGGCCCGCAGCGCCATCTCGTGCAGCACCTTGCTGGTGGGCACGGGCGCCTGGCGGACTCCGGTCAGCGTCTGGTTGAGGTACTCGGTGTGGCCGTCGGTCGCGGCGGTGAACTCGCTCGCCGCGCCCTGGGGGCGGAAGCCGTGGCGGACCGCGAGTCTGCGCAACTCGGGTTCGGTGGAGAGGAGTTCACCGAGGGCGCGGCCGTTCTCGGTGAGCGGTACGAGGGTGTGGTCGCTGTTGACCGTGGTGTCCGGGTAGAGGACGACGAGGTCGCCCATGGGCCGGCCGGCGAGCAGCTGGGAGGCGACCTGCGACTCGTACACGAGGACGAGCGGGTTGCCGACGCCGCTGACGAAGTCCCGGAAGGGCGCGTCCGAGCCGGACTGCTGCGCGCCCTGCACCTGGACCAGCTTCCGCAGCAGCGGTGCGGTGCGGGTGACGGCGGCCTTGTCGCCCGCGACCCGGCCGCCGTCGGCGACGTAGCTCGCGGCGGCGAGGTAGAGGGCGCCGGAGCTGGAGGCCATCGGGTCGGTGGAGGTGATGAAGAGGGTGCCGCTCAGCTCGGCGTGTCCCGCGGAGCCCTTGAGCTGCTGCCAGGTCCGGTCGGCGCGCGCCGCCGCCAGGTAGGCGTCCATCTTCAGGGTGCCGCTCGTGCCGCGCGGGCCGAGGGTCGCCAGGCCGTTGCCGGCGAGGACCTGGGCGGCGGCGCTGTGGGCGACGACGACGAGCGGCGAGTAGAAGGGCCGCAGCGGGGCCGACAGCGCCTTGTCCTTCGCCGCGTCCTGCGCCTTGGCGCGCAGTTCGTCGGCCGGCCCCTTGGAGGACGGGAAGGCGAAGTCGTAGCCGCCGAGGGGCAGTTCCTCCATGTCCCAGGACCCGGAGGTCTCGGTGTTCACGGTGAAGCCCTTGGCGGCCAGGGCCTTCACGACCAGGGGATCGGCGAAGAACTCGGCCTTCTCCGATCCGATGACTCCTCGCACGGTCTTCGTTGCCGTGCCTGTGTCCTTGTCGCCGCCCGTCACGAGGACGGCGGCCACGCCGCCGAGGAGCAGGACGGCCAGGACGATTCCCAGGATGCGTCTCACGCGGGCAGCGTGCTCGCGGAAACCCACATTCCAGGGGGAGTCGGGTGTACGGGAGGTGAAGGGGCGATCCCGGTACCGAACCGGAGCGGAGGCTGCCGTATCCCCGGCCCCCGGGGGGTCGTGGCGCCCTGGTGGTGGGCGCCCGGGCCGCGCGGTTCGTGCCGCGCGGCCCGGGGCCGTCAGGGGGTGGCGACTGCGGCCAGGGTGGGTTCCCCGGTCAGCGCCGCGGTGTGCGCGTCCATCCGCCCGGCGGCGAGGATCGCGGCGGCCGTGTCGGCCCGGGAGGCGGCGACGACCAGGGCGCGGCCCGCGAGGGCGTGCGCCTTGCGGTGCAGGTCCTGTGCGGGCGAGCCGCTCAGTCCGGCGTGCCGCGCGGGCGGTGCGCCGCGCAGCCGCGCCACCTGCCGGGCGATGAGCTCGCCGGCCTCCGTGTCGCCCAGCTCGTCGGTGACGGCGAGCAGGGCGGCGAGGTGTCCGGCGAGCTGGATGTCCAGCTCCTCCTCGCGGGAGCGGTGCGGATACGCGTCCTGGGCGTCGTCGGCCATCCGGTGGACCGACTTGGTGCGGATCGGTTCGTACATGGGGATGGCCTCCTTCGGTTGTGCTGCGGCCATCCTAGCTTAGATCCGGTCTAAAGTTGAGCGTCGTCTCATTCGGGGGTCAGGGCTGGCTGTACCCGTCCAGGAACCGGCCGATCCGGGTCACCGCGTCCGCCAGGTCCGCGGCCGCCGGCAGCGTCACGATCCGGAAGTGATCGGGCTCGTGCCAGTTGAAGCCCGTCCCGTGCACCACCATGATCTTCTCGGCCCGCAGCAGGTCCAGGACCATCTGCCGGTCGTCCTTGATCTTGTAGACGTTCGGGTCGAGGCGCGGGAAGAGGTACAGCGCGCCCTTCGGCTTCACGCACGTCACGCCCGGAATCTGCGTCAGCAGCTCGTACGCCGTGTCCCGCTGCTCCAGGAGCCGCCCGCCCGGCAGCACCAGGTCCTCGATCGACTGCCGCCCCTGGAGCGCGGCGGCCACCGCGTGCTGCGCCGGCATGTTCGCGCACAGGCGCATGTTCGCGAGGATCGTGAGGCCCTCGATGTACGAGGAGGCGTGGTGCTTCGGGCCGCAGACCGCGAGCCAGCCGGAGCGGAAACCGGCCACCCGGTAGTTCTTGCTCATCCCGTTGAACGTGAGGACGAGGAGATCGGGGGCGATCGCGGCGGTCGGGGTGTGCGTGGTGCCGTCGTAGAGGATCTTGTCGTAGATCTCGTCCGAGCAGACCACCAGGTCGTGACGGCGGGCGATCTCCGTCAGCGAGCGGAGCATCTCGTCGTCGTAGACGGCGCCCGTCGGATTGTTCGGGTTGATGATCACGATCGCCTTGGTGCGGTCGGTGATCTTCCGCTCGATGTCCGCGAGGTCCGGCATCCAGTCGGACTGCTCGTCGCAGCGGTAGTGCACGGCCGTACCGCCCGCGAGCGACACCGACGCCGTCCACAGCGGATAGTCCGGAGCCGGGACCAGCACCTCGTCGCCGTCGTCGAGCAGCGCCTGCATCGACATCTGGATCAGCTCCGAGACGCCGTTGCCCAGGTAGATGTCCTCGACGGAGAGCGGGATGCCCTTCGTCTCGTAGTGGCTCATCACCGCCCGGCGGGCCGAGAGCAGCCCCTTCGCGTCGCCGTAACCGTGCGCCTCGGAGAGGTTGCGGAGCACGTCCTCGAGGATGGCGGGCGGACACTCGAAGCCGAAGGCGGCCGGATTCCCCGTGTTCAGCTTGAGGATGCGATGACCCGCGGCCTCAAGCCGCATTGCCTCTTCGAGCACCGGACCCCGGATTTCGTAACAGACGTTGGCGAGCTTCGTGGACTGGATCACCTGCATGACGAGAGCTTACGGCGGGGGCGCCCACGCCGCGCCGTGTTTTGGGACACGTCGGACAGCGCCGCACGTGGGACGGGGTGTGACCCGGATCGCATCGGCCGTGTCGTGCTCCCTACAATCCCGGCCATGAGCCACCACGACGCCGGCGCCGCCGGACCCCGGCGCGCCCGCCGCCGCCACGCCCCCGCACGCCGGGGCGCAGGAGCGGTGTGGCTGCTCGCCGGGGGCGGCGTCACCGTCCTCGGCCTCGCGGCCGCGCTGCTCGCCGGCGGCCTCGGCAAGAGCGGCGGTACGCGGTCCCCCGCCGAGGGCGGGGCGGACGGGCCGCCCGCGATGATCCAGGCCGACCCGTCCGACGGGACGCCGGGCACCTCGGGCGCGGGGGCCTCCGGCGCCCCCGCGGCCCCGGGCGGTGCCACGTCCGTGCCCGGCGGCGGTACGGGCACGCCGTCCGTGAAGACCACGGCCACCGCCGCCCCCTCCGGGTCCACGACCCCGGCCATCGACGCCTCGCGGACGCCCTCGCCCGCGGCCACGGCCCCTTCCGCGGACGGCGGCCGGCCGGGGAAGCCGGGGAAGGGACGCGGAGCGGCCAAGCGGCTGAAGTAGGGGAGCGGGCAAGCGGCCGGAAAAGGGGCCTTCGCCGGCGGCCCCGTCCGGGGCGGTGGGAGCGTCCGCCGAGGGCCCGGTCCGATCCGCGGGTCCTCGTCCCGGTCTCGAATCGGAGGACCCCGGGTGGTCGGGATAGGTTGGCCCGTCATGTGGGGTTTCAGTGCTTCCGGATGCCGGTGGCTGGGTGCGGCCGGGGCGCTCGGCGTCGCCGTGGGCGGCTGGGCCGCCGGAACGCTGCCCGTACGCGGCGGCTGGGGGCTCTGGGAGCCGCGCGGCTCCGCGCTCACCGTCGCCGGCGCCGTCCTCGCGTACCTCGGTCTGGCCCTGCTCGTCGCCGCCTGGTGGCGCTACGGCGTGCTCCTCGCACGGGGCCTGCGGGACGGGGTCCTCGCGACCCTCGCCTGCTGGACCGCGCCGCTGCTCCTCGCCCCGCCGCTGCACAGCGCCGACGTCTACAGCTACATCGCCCAGGGCGCGATGGTCCTCGAAGGCCACGACGTGTACGGCTCCGGACCCTCCGTCCTCGGCCCCGGCGACCTCGGCTGGGACGCGGCGGCGAGCGTCGGCGGGAACTGGACCGACACCCCCGCCCCGTACGGACCCGCCTTCCTCCTCCTCGCCGCGGCCGTCGTGAAGGTCACCGGCGGGGCGGTCGTGCCCGCCGTCCTCGGGATGCGCCTGATCGCCGTCGGCGCCCTCGCCCTGATCGTCTGGGCCGTCCGGGGCCTCGGCGGCGGGCCCGGCGGCCGGGACGGCGCGCTCTGGCTCGCCGCGCTCAACCCGCTGCTGCTGATCCACGTCGTCGGCGGCATGCACAACGACGGGCTGATGATCGGTCTCATGCTCGGCGGCGTCCTGCTCGCCACCCGCGGGCGGTGGGTGCTCGGCTCCGTCCTCGTCGGCCTCGCGATGATGATCAAGTCCCCGGCGGCGGTCGCCCTGCTCTTCATCGGCGTGCTCCTCGCGCGCGGTGGCGGCGTACGGGGCTTGGTGAAGGGACTCGTCCTGCCGGGGGCCGTCGCGGGCGCCGTGGCGGCGGGGGCCTCGCTCCTGGCCGGGACCGGGTTCGGGTGGCTGCGGACGCAGAGCGTCGCCGCGGCCATCCACACGCCGCTGTCCCTCACGAGCGACCTCGGGCTCGGCCTCGGGCTGCTCTTCGGGGGCGAGGCGGAGCCCGTGAAGGGCGTCGTCCAGAAGCTGGGGCTCGTCGCGGCCCTCGCGGTCGTCGCGGCGCTCGCCTGGCGCTCGTACCGGGGCCGTCTCGACCCCGTCCTCGGCCTCGGGCTCTCGCTGGTCGCGCTCGTCGCGCTCTCGCCGATGGTCCAGCCCTGGTACCTGCTGTGGGGGACGGTCGTCGTCGCCGCGGTCGCCTGGCGCGGCCGGGCGGGGCAGGTGCTGGCCGTGCTCTCGGCCGCGCTCGTCCACGAGACCCAGCCCTCGGGGCACACCCCGTGGTTCGGATTCGTGCTGGCGGGGCTCGTCCTGGTGGTGGGCCTGGTGTGGGTGCGGAGGGAGCCGTGGGGCGCCGGGTTCCCGGCGGACGCGGTGCGGTCGAGCCCGCCCGTTCCGCCCCAGCGCACCCGCGACGCGCGCGAGGCGGCGACGCCGCGCGACTCAGCGGAGATGCGTCCTCCGCACTGACCGGCCCGCCAGGACGTCCGTCCTCCGGCCGTCCTCCATGACGAACCTGCCGTCGACCAGCACGTGCGGGATGCCCACCGGGAGGGTGCGGGGGTTCTCGTACGTCGCCGCCGACGCGACCGTCGCCGGGTCGAAGAGGACCAGGTCCGCCACGAAGCCCTCCCGCACCAGGCCCCGGTCCGGGAGGCGGAGGCGGGCCGCGGGCCGGGAGGTGAGGTGGGCGACGCACTCCTCCAGGGACAGCACGCCGAGCTCGCGCACGTACCGCCCCAGGTACTCCGGGAACGTGCCGTACGCGCGCGGGTGCGGCTTCAGCCCCTGGAGGATGCCGTCCGAGCCTCCCGTGTGCACCCGGTGGCGCATGATCGTCCGGACGTTCTCCTCGTGGCCCACGTGCTGGAGGATCGTCGTGCCGAGCCGGTCCTCGACCAGGAGCCGGAGGGCCGTCGCCCAGCCGTCCACCCGGCGGCCCACGTGGTCCGCCAGGGCCGGGTCGGTCACGCCCGAGATCTCGATCGTCGCCCAGTCGACCGGCACCCCGTGGCAGCCGTCCGAGCCGAGCTCCTCCAGGTGGTGCCGGATCCGTTCCGCCGTCGTGCCGTCGCGCAGCCGCGCCAGGGCGGCCTCCGGGCCGCCCTCGCTCGCCCAGCTCGGCAGCAGCGCGAGCAGCGTCGTACTGCCCGGGGTGTACGGGTAGGTGTCGAGGGTGATGTCGGCGCCCGCGTCGAGGGCCTCGTCGAGGAGGGCCAGGAGCTCGGGGGCCCTGCCCTCGTTCACGCCGAAGTTCATGGTGGCGTGGGCCAGGTGCAGGGCGCAGCCCGCCTCCCGGGTGAGCGCCACCATCTCCTCGTACGCGCCGAGCGCCCCCGCCCCGTACGAGCGGTGGTGCGGGCAGTAGTAGCCGCCGTACCGCGCGACCACCCGGCACAGCTCGGTGAGCTCGGAGTCCGGCGCGTACATCCCGGGGGTGTAGGTCAGGCCGGACGACATGCCGACCGCGCCCTGCTCCAGGCCCTCCGCGACGAGCCGCCGCATGCGGTCGAGCTCGGTCGCCGTCGCCGGGCGGTTCTCCCACCCCATCGCGTACATGCGGACCGTGCCCTGGGGGACGAGGTACGCGGCGTTGACGGCGATCCCCCGGCCCCCGTGCGCCCCGTCCAGACGGTCCAGGTACTCGCCGACCGTGCGCCAGTCGAACTCGACGGTCGTGTCCCCGGGCGCACCGCCGTTCCACCCGGCGATCGCCCGGCGGACCTCGCCGAGGGTGCGGTCGTCCACCGGCGCGTACGACAGGCCGTCCTGGCCCAGGACCTCCAGGGTCACGCCCTGCGCGGCCTTCGCGCTGTGGTCCGGGTCGCGGAGCAGCGCGAGGTCGCTGTGGGCGTGCATGTCGATGAAACCGGGGGAGAGGACGAGGCCCTCGGCGTCCAGGACGCGGCGGGCGGTCGGGCGCTGGCAGCCCGCCGCCGCGGCCTCCTTGACGATCGAGACGATCCGGCCGCCCTCGATCGCGACGTCGGCCCGGTAGGAGTCGCCGCCGCTGCCGTCGACGACCTCCGCGTCGCGGAAGACGAGGTCCATGTCCGTGCCCCCTAGAAGAACGTGCGGATGTGGTCGACCACCGTGCCGTCGGCCTCGACGACCGGGATCAGCTGCCACTTGTCGAAGATCGTGCAGGGGTGGGACAGGCCCATCCCCACCCAGTCGCCGACCTCCAGGTCCGCGCCCGGTCCGGTGGCGAGCCAGGCGTGCTGGTCGGAGAGGCCCGTCACGGTGATGCCCTCGGCCGGGCGGATCTCACCCGTGCGGCCGTCGCGGACCACCTGGGCCTCGGGGAGGTGCAGGTCGTGGGCGGCGTCCCGCTTGCCCGCGTTGGTGAAGGCCTGCTCGGCGGTGGGACGGGACACGACCTGCGACCAGAGCCGGAAGGCGGGCTGGAGCGCGCCCTCCTCGGGGATCCGGTTGAAGGGCGTGCGGTTGCGGTACTGGCCGTCGTCGTGGGAGACGTAAGCGCCGGAGCGCAGCAGCTTCAGGACGGGGAGGGAGAGGCCGGGGATCTCCGCGAAGACCTCGGCGACCGTGTCGAACCACTCGCTGCCGCCCGCGCTCACGACGATCTCGCCGACGGCCGGGTCGAAGCGGCCGGCCTTGTCGAAGTCGGCGGCGAGCGCGACGAGCCGGCGCAGCCACTCCCGCACGAGGCCGGCGTCGGCGCCGGGCATCGTGCCCTCGTACCCGGCGACGCCGACGAGCCGCAGGGTGGGGACGGCGGCGACCGCGTCGGCGACGGCGGCGCACTCCGTCTCGGTCCGCACGCCCGTCCGGCCCGTCGCTCCGGCGGCCAGCTCGACGACCACGTCCACGGGGCGGGCCGCGCCCGCCGCGCGCAGGGCCTCGTCCATCAGCTCGACGCCGCGCACGGAGTCGACGTAGCAGACGAGGCGGAAGCCGGGGTCGGCGTCGAGTTCGGCGGCGAACCAGCGGAGGGCGACGGGGTCGACGAGCTCGTTCGCGAGGAAGATCCGGGCGACGCCGTGGGCGCGGTAGACGCGGGCCTGGTGCGGGACGGCGGCGGTGATGCCCCAGGCGCCGTGCTCCAGCTGCCGGTCGAAGAGCTGGGGGGCCATGGAGGTCTTGCCGTGCGGCGCGAACGCGAGGTGGTGGCGCTCGGCGTAGGTCTCCAGGAGGCGGAGGTTGTGCTCGACGGACTCGGCGGAGAGGGCGAGGACGGGGGTGGTGTAGCCGCCGGTGAAGAGGTTGCGCCGCTGGGCGGAGAGTTCGCCGACGGTCAGGCCCTCGGCGTCCGGGGGCAGGGCCTTGAAGCGGTGGTCGACGCGCTCGTTCGCCAGGTCGGGCATGAGGCCTCCTCATCGTGGGCGTTGCGGGATGTGCAACGCTCATTGCGCACAGTGCTCAGGGCTGTCTAACATCCGGGCCGAGGCCGGGTCAATGGACCCGTACGAGTCTGAGGGAGCCCGAGAGTGAGCGGACCCACGCCCGTGGACGGGCCCGTGGACCAGGCCCCCGACGTCGTCTGCCTCGGCGAGTCCATGGTCACCTTCCTGCCCTCCCGGCCGGGCCGCCTCGCCGACGTCCCCTCCTTCACGCGCGCGATCGGCGGCGCCGAGTCCAACGTCGCCTGCGCCCTGGCCGCCGCCGGGCACCGCGTCCGCTGGGTCGGCCGCGTCGGCCGGGACGGCTTCGGCGACCACCTTGTCTCGGCCATCGGCGCGCACGGCGTCGACGTCACCGCCGTCGGGCGCGACCCGCACCGGCCGACCGGCGTCTACTTCCGCACCGACGAGGACCGGGCCACCGACGCGCACGAGGTCGTCTACTACCGGGCCGGTTCCGCCGCGTCCGCGATGTCGCCGGCGACCGTCCCGTACGCCTCCGTCGCCGACGCCCGGATCCTCCACGTCACCGGCATCACGGCGGCGCTGTCGGCGGACTGCCTGGCACTGATGCGGGAGCTCACCTCTCCGCGGCCCGGACGGCCGCTGGTGTCGTTCGACGTGAACCACCGGGCGGGGCTGTGGCGGGACGGGAGCGCCTCCGAGGTGCTCCTCGAACTCGCCCGGGGAGCGGATGTCGTCTTCGTGGGCGCGGACGAGGCGGAGCGGTTGTGGGGGGTCGGGGATCCGGAGGCGATCCGTGCGGTTCTGGCGGAGCCCGGAGTGGTCGTGGTCAAGCGGGGCGGGGAGGGGGCGGTGGCGTTCGAGCGCCGCGATCCGGCCCCGCCGGCGATCGGGGCGCGGAGCCCCGGTCCGGAAAGGGGCGGGGTGAGGAAAGAGGCCCCGCGCAGCGGTCCCGCTCCCGACGCCGTCACCCCCGTCCCCGCCCCCCGCGTCGCCCTCGTCTCGCCCGTCGGGGCCGGGGACGCGTTCGCCGCCGGGTTTCTCTCCGCGACCCTTCGCGGGCTCGGGACGGCCGCGCGGCTCCGGCACGGGCATCTCATGGCCGCCGCCGTGCTCACCGTCCCCGGGGACGTCGCCGCCCCGCCCCGCCGCGGCCACGCCGACCGCCTCGTCGCGCTCGGCGACGCCGCCTGGGGCACACTTCACCTCGGCCCCGGCTGGACGGGGGACGACCAGGAGGTACGTACGCCATGAGCCAGACCGTCGACCGGGCGCTCAGCATCCTGCCGCTGCTCGCCCAGGGGCCCGCCGACCTCGGCCAGGTCGCCGAGCGGCTCGGCGTCCACAAGTCCACGGCCCTTCGGCTGCTGCGCACGCTCCACGAGCACGGGCTCGTCCACCGGCAGCAGGACCAGCGCTACCGCCTCGGTGCCCGTCTCTTCGCGCTCGCGCAGGAGGCCGTCGAGAACCTGGACGTCCGCGAGATCGCCCACCCCTACCTCACCGCCCTCAACGAGCGGATCGGGCACACGATCCACCTCGCGGTGTACGAGGAGGGCGAGGTCGTCTACATCGACAAGGTCGAGAGCCGCTACCCGGTCCGCATGTACTCGCGCATCGGCAAGCCCGTCGCGATCACCGTCGCCGCCGTCGCCAAGCTGCTCCTCGCCGACCTGCCCGAGCCGGAGCGGCGCGCCGTCGCCGCCAGGCTCGACTACCCCCCGTACACGCCCCGTTCGACGCCGAACGCCGCCGCGTTCCTCAAGGAGCTGGCGTCCGTGCGCGAGCAGGGCTGGGCCACCGACCTCGGTGGCCACGAGGAGTCCATCAACTGTGTCGGCGCCCCCATCCGCGGCGCCG
This sequence comes from Streptomyces sp. E-08, assembly GCF_049913095.1. Lineage (NCBI taxonomy): Bacteria > Bacillati > Actinomycetota > Actinomycetes > Kitasatosporales > Streptomycetaceae > Streptomyces > Streptomyces sp. E-08. The sequence continues at coordinate 5,385,060 of NZ_CP183971.1, forward strand.
ACGGGCGCGTCGTCGCCGCCATGTCGGTCTCGGCGCCCAACGTGGTCGTCACCGCCGAGGAACTCCTCACCCTCCTCCCGCAGGTGCGCGACACCGCGGACGCCATCAGCCGCGAGTACTCCGGCACCGCCCCGACGAAGGAAGCCAGCGCATGACCGAGAAGACCGCCCTCACCCCCGCCACCCACACCGCGCCGCCCGCGAGGTTCTCGCACGGCGTGAAGAAGGGCAACATCCTCCAGGTCGCCGGCCAGGTCGGATTCCTGCCCGCCGCGGAGGGGCAGGCCCCGACGGTCGCGGGCCCGACCCTGCGCGAGCAGACCCTCCAGACCTTCGCCAACGTCAAGGCGATCCTGGAGGAGGGCGGCGCGGGCTGGGACGACGTGATGATGATGCGCGTCTACCTCACGGACGTGGACCACTTCGCCGAGATGAACGAGATCTACAACCAGTACTTCCAGGAGGAGGGCCTCAAGGCCCCGGCCTCCGCCCGCACCACCGTCTACGTCGGCCTCCCGGCCGGTCTCCTCATCGAGATCGACGCGCTGGCCGTACTCGGCTGAGACGGGACGAGAGGGTGCCCCGGCGGTACGGACCCCGCCGGGGCACCCTCTCGTCCACGGGTCGTCAGGCCGCGCAGTACTGGGCCTGCTTGCCGATCGAGCGGTACATGCAGTCGGCGTTCTCCAGGAGCTGGAGGACCGCCTCACGGTTGCGGCTCGTCTCGCGGTCGATGACCTCGTCGGGCGGGTAGAAGCCGCCGCCACCGTTCGACGGGTACATCTCGAACGTGTACGCGAAGATCTTCTGCGTACCCCACAGGTAGTCGTCGATCGAGCCGTCCGTGATGTACAGGTCGCTGGACTGCTCGGGCGTGTACCCGTTGCTCGCCGCCATCGACCGGCCGATGGTCGCGAAGGCGTCGCGGTCGTCCTGCGTCATGCCGGTGGTGGTGTTGGCCGTGGTCCAGCCGAAGGGCCAGAGGACCAGCTCGCTGTACGTGTGGAAGTCGATGGCCGCCGTGATCTGCTGCTTGCCGCCGACCACCCGGGACCGTACGAAGTCGGCCACGACCTTCACCTCGGGGGCGGACTCGGGTGCCGCGCCCCGGTAGGTCTCGGAGCTCTTCGAGCCGGAGGAGCCGCCGCAGCAGCCCCACTTGAAGTCCCAGTTCCGGTTCAGGTCCGTGCCGATGTAGGAGGAGCCGGAGTTGGGCTGCCGGTTCTTGCGCCAGCTGCGGTAGGAGCCGCTCGCGATGTCGTACTCGCCGCCGTCCGGGTTGAGGTCCGGGACGATCCAGATCTCGCGGCTGTTCACCATGCCGGTGATGCGGGGGTCGGTGCCGTAGCCCGCGCCGAGCTCGCGCAGCAGGTACAGCGCCATCTCGACGGTGAGGTGCTCGCGGGCGTGCTGGTGGTGGGTGAAGAGGACCTCGGGCTCGTTCTCGTCGGTGGCGACGTTGTCGCTGACCTTGATGGCGACGATGTCCCGGCCCTGGTACGTCTTGCCGATGACCCGCCTGCTCATGATCGAGGGGTAGGCGGCGAGGCGCTGGTCGATCTCCGCGGTCATCTCCGCGTAGTTGTGGTACTTCGCGTCGGCGGAGGGGAAGTCGGCCGGGCCGACCTTCTTGTCGCCCTCCGCGCTGCGGTTCGGCGGGCCGGGCAGGGCGACCGGCGCGTAGCCGAGGGCCTTGAGCCGGGCGAGCTGTTCGGTGTTGGCGCTGACGACGACCGAGCGGGCGTCGACCTCGTCGATCGAGACGCCGGTGGCGGTCAGTGCGCTGCGGGCGGCGACGGTGGACGGTCCGGCGATCTCGTACTGCCGGATCACCTCCTCCGCGCCGGACGCGATGCGGGCGGCGGTCGGCGCCGGGTCGGCCCCGGCGGGGGTGCTGAGGGCGGAGAGGGGCGCCGCGAGGGCGAACGCCACGAGGGCCGCGAGGGTGGCGGTCCTTCTGCCGCGGGTGGGACGTCGCATGCTGTCTCCTGGGTGGGGAGTGTGGGGGAGTGCGACCAAGTCGTGCGGGTGTCCGCGCACATGGTCCGGCGATGTCATGGACCGGTCAAGATGGGGAGTTCGGCCATACTGTCCCGGTGGGGACCCTCATCGGTAGATACGTCATCGAGCACAAGCTAGGCGAAGGCGGCATGGGCACCGTCTATCTGGCCCGATCGCGTGGCGGGCGCGCCGTCGCCGTCAAGGTCGCACGGCCGGAACTCGCCTCCGACCCGTCCTTCCGTGCGCGCTTCCGCGCCGAGGTCGCCGCCGCCCGGCAGGTCGGCGGATTCCACACCGCGCAGGTCGTCGACGCCGACCCCGAGGCGGAGGCCCCCTGGCTCGCCACCGCCTACATCCCGGGCCCCACCCTCTCCGGACTCCTCACCGCCGAGGGCCCCATGGGCGAGGCGCGGCTGCGCTCGCTCGGGGCCGCGCTCGCCGAGGCCCTGGAAGCCATCCACGCCTGCGGGCTCGTCCACCGCGACCTCAAGCCCGGCAACATCGTCATGGCCTCCGACGGGCCGCGCGTCCTCGACTTCGGGATCGCCCGCGCCCTGGAGTCGACCCGGCTCACCGCCACCGGAAACGCCTTCGGCACCCCCGGCTACCTCGCCCCCGAGCAGGCCCTCGGGGAGGAGGTCACCGGCGCCGCCGACGTGTTCGCGCTCGGCGCCGTCCTCGTGGCCGCCGCCGGCGGGCGGCCCTTCGGGGACGGGACGCCGATGGGACTCATGTACCGCTCGGTGCACGAGGCCCCCGACCTCGGCGCCGTACCGGAGGCGTTGCGCGGGCTCGTGGGACGCTGCCTCGCCAAGGACCCCGCCGAACGACCCACACCGGACGCCCTGATGGACGAACTGGCGGGGACCCCGCACGAGCCCGCTCCCACGCCCCCGGCGGTCCCGGACCCCCGGGTGGCGCCCGGCCCCGTCGACGCGGCGCCTGCGCCCCCGGCCGGCGGGGTCCAGGACGCCGTGCCCACGCCCGTACCCGTACAGGCCCTGGCGGCCGTACCGCATCCCGCCTACCTCCACGTCCCGCCCCCGCCCCTCGTCCCGCCCCCGCCCGCGCCGGACTTCGCCGCCGCCGACCGGAACTCGGGCGTCGCCGTCGACGGGAGCGGGGTGTCCCTGCACTTCTTCGGCGAGGAGGCCGACTTCCTCTGGAGCGAGATCGGGGCCGTACGGTACGAGCGTGTCCGGCGCGACCGGGTGCTGCGCGTCGCCGTCACCCTCTACGACGGCTCGGTCTGGGACTGCGAGGTCGACGGGCGCCGGGCCGCCCGGGTGGACGAGTGGATCCGCCTGCTCGACCCGGTGCTGCGCCACTACCTGCCCCTGTGACGGGACGGCGCAGCGCCGCCGGGGGAGCGGCGGCGCTGCGCTTGCTTCCGGGACCTCCGGGGTTCCGCTACGGCAGGCCGTGCACGTGCGGGCCCACCGCGTTCGACCAGGCGTTGCCGGCCGTCGCGTCCCAGTTGGTCGACCAGGTCATGGCGCCGCGCAGCGACGGCCAGGTCTGGGCCGGCTTGAAGGTGCCGCAGCCGGTGCCCTTGGTGAGGCAGTCGAGCGCGTTCTTCACGACCTGCGGGTCGACGTAGCCGCTGCCCGCGCCCCGCGTGGAGGCCGGGACGCCCAGGCCGACCTGCGACGGGGCGAGGCCGCCCTGGAGCTGGATGCAGGCGAGCGCGGTGAGGAAGTCCACCGAACCCTGGCTGTAGACCTTGCCGTCACAGCCGAGCATCGAACCGCTGTTGTAGTACTGGGTGTTGATCACCGTGAGGATGTCCTTCACGGCGAGCGCGGTCTTGAAGTACTCGGAGCTCGTGTTCTGCATGTCGATGGTCTGCGGGGCCATCGTCAGGACCATCGAGGAGCCCGCCTTGGCGGAGAGCTGGCGCAGCGCCTTGGTGAGGTACGTGGCGTTGACGCCGTGCTCCAGGTCGATGTCGATCCCGTTGAAGCCGTACTCCTGCATCAGGGCGTACGCGCTGTCGGCGAAGGCGGTCGCGGTGGCGTCACTGTTGATCGTGACGTTGCCCTTCTCGCCGCCGACCGAGAGGATCACGGACTTGCCGGCCGCCTTCTTGGCCGCGACGTCGGCCTTGAAGTCGGCGGCCGAGGCGTAGCCGACGGCCGGGTCGAGGTTGAAGGTGATCTGGCCGGGCGTGGCCGTCGAGTCGGCGAACGAGACCGCGATGATGTCGTACGCGGCCTGGACGTCCCGCAGCTTCTGCTTCGCCGCGCCGTTGTCGAAGTTCTGCCAGTAGCCGGTGACGGCGTGCTTGGGCACGGCCGGGCCGGGGCCCGGGTCGGTGGCCTTGGAGGTGCGGGCCGACACGGCGGCGGACTTCGCGGACTCGCCCGCGGCGTTCGTCGCGGAGACCTGGAACTGGTAGGCGGTGTCGGCGGTGAGCCCGGTGACGGTGGCCGACGTGCCGGTCACCGTCTGCGGGTTGGCGCCGTCCCGGTAGACCTTGTAGGCCGTGGCGCCGTTGACCGCGCCCCAGCTCAGGGCGACGGAACTCGTGGTGACCGTGCCGGCGGCGAGTCCGGCCGGGGTGGACGGGACGACCGGGTCGGGGTCCTGGCCGCCGCCCCCGTCGGGCCCGAAGACGCTCACGTCGTCGACGAGGTAGGGGGAGGTGCCGTACCAGCCGTGGGTGTAGATCTCCACGGAGGTGGTGCTCGCGCCGGTGGTGAAGGTGGTGGTGAGCTGCTTCCAGGAGGGGCTGTCGGGCGTCCAGGTGGAGACGGTGCCGGTGCCGGTCCCGGTGTTGTTGGCGCCGAGGTAGGCGTAGCCGCCCTGGACCCAGGCGCTCAGCGTGTAGGTCGAGTTGGGCTTCACGGTGACGGTCTGCACGCACTTGGCGTTGTCGAGACCGGCCGGGGTGGCCCTGAGGGCGCCGGTGCCGGTGCGGACCGGCGAGGAGACGGCGGAGCCGCTCCCGGCGGAGCAGGACCAGTTGGCGAGGCCGTTCTCGAACCCGGCGTTCTTGGCGACGTTGACGTCCGCCGCCTGTGCGGTGCCGGCTCCGCCGACGAGGACGAGCCCGGAGCCGACGGCGAGCGCGAGGGCTCCGGCGAGCCGGCGCCGTCCGTGCGGGCGGGTGGTGGTGCGGTCCACGTGCATCCTCCGGTGGGGGAGTTGGGGATGTGGAGGTGCCGTACGTCGTCGTACGGAGGGAAGGTGCGGGTACGGGGGGTACCGGCGGTGGCCACCGCTGTCGCAACAAGTTGGTCCAGACCAATCGCGTTGTCAATACCCCCGGCACCGAACGGAGTTCGGCCGAGGTGGAAGCCGGGACGCGGGCGGCGGTGTCAGGGCCCGAGGTCAGGGCGCAAATTAGTGGGGACAGCTTGGCGGATTGTCTGTTCACCACCCCGGGGGACGTGGATAAGGTGCAGAGACGGCGGCACCCTGCGGTGACGCCGCGAACGCGGTCAGTGATCCGCGGCCCCCGGGGCGCCGGAGGCCGGAGGGGACGGGGGGTCCGACGTGCCGACAGCCATCGCCGTCACCAGCACCGACCTGGTGCTGCCGGCGACCGACCCCCGCACCCCGCAGGCGGCCGTGCTCCCGCCCCCCGAGACCCGCTCGCTCGACGCCTCCCTCGCGGACATGCAGCAGCTCCTCGCCCGCTACGGACACGTGGTCGTCGTCTGCCCCACCGGCGCGCCCCCCGCCGTCGAACACCGGCTCCGCGCCGTCCGCGCCCTCCTGGAGAGCGACCGGATCGCCCTGGTCAGGACCGACCTGCCACCCCTCGGCACGGCCGTCCTCGTCCGCCAGCTGCGCCAGCTCGCCGGCTGCGACTTCAGCCCCGGAGTCCTCGCCTCCGCCGCCCGGCTGCTCGCCCACTACATCTACGCCGGCGCCGTCCTCGGCTCCGTCTCCCGACTCGACCGCGTCCCCGTCAGCCTCGGCTCGCACCTCAAGGGCTGGCTCCCCGGCGCCCACTTCGCCGTCCTCGCCGGACCCACCCCGCAGCTCGTACGGCTCGGCGCCGGGGAAGAACGCCTCGCAGGACCGGAGTTCGGCACCGAACTGCTCCTCGCCCGCGGCCAGCTCCAGACCGACTGGCCCACCACCACCCTCGTACCCGCCTGGCGGATCCCCGGCCCCGTGCACGAGACGCCCCTGCCCGCGTCCTCGCCCGGCTGGTGGGGCACCGGCAAGCTCGTCGAGTTCACCGCGTACCTGCCGGACCTGTCCGTCCTCCACCAGCTCGTCTCCTCCGTACGACGGGAGGCCTGCCACTGGTGCGGGATGGAGCTCATCGGCGACCGCTGCGGCTTCTGCGCCGCGCCGCTGCCCCCGGCGGCCCCGCCACCGCCCGACCACGGCGCGCACACCCTCGGGCCGGGGCCGCGCACCGGCCCGTACGCCCTCGGGCCGGCCGCACCGGCCGGTGCGCACGCCCGCGCCCTGGGGCCCGGCACCGGCACCGCCCGCGCCGCGCTGCCGTGAACGGCCCCGCCCCCGCCCGCCCCCGCCCCACGTCTCCGATCGAGGAAGTACGGTCATGAACTCCCGCCAGCGCCGCGGCGTGATCCTGCTGCTGCTCTCCGTCCTGTGCGCCCTCGGCGCCTTCGCCGGAGTGCTCGCCGTCATCAGCGACGTGAACTCGAAGGTCGGCCCGGAGACCACGGCGTACCGGCTCAAGAACGACGTGCTTCCCTACAAGCCCCTGAAGGCGGGCGACTTCGAGAAGATCTCCATGCCCGAGCGCTGGCTCTCCTCGACCGCCGTCACCGACCTCCGCCAGATCGAGGGAAAGATCGCCGTCACCGCACTCAAGGAGGGCTCCCTCCTCCAGAGCGACATGATCGTCGAACGGCCCCAGCTCAAGCCGGGCGAGCAGGAGATCGCGATCATGGTCGACGCCGCCAGCGGCGTCGCCGGAAAGATCAACCCGGGCGCCACCGTCAACATCTACGCGACCTTCGCGGGCGAGAAGAAGGGAGACCCCGACCAGTCCCGGTTGATCGTCGCCGGCGCCCGCGTCCTCGACGTCGGCAGCCTCACCCCGGTCTCCCAGCGCAGCGACCGCGCGGACCGGGCCACCTCCGCCGTCCCCATCACCTTCGCGCTCTCCACCCTCGACACCCAGCGCGTCGCGTACGCCGAGTCCTTCGCCGAGCACGTACGCCTCGCCCTCGTCGCCCCGTCCACCGCCGGCTCCCCCGCCGACAAGGGCGACCGCACCTACACGCTCGACAAGGACAAGTGAGGCCGGATGACCACCAGGATCCTCCCGGCCGTCGGCGACCCCGACGCGGCCCGGTCCGTCAGTACGCTGCTCAGCCAGCTCCCCGACGCCGAACCCGCCCCGCCGGTCGCCGACTCGACCCAGCTCGTCGACACCCTCGCCCGCCTCGCCGCCGCCTCCCTCGACGAACTCCCCGAGGTCGTCCTCGTCCACGAGCGGATCGGGCCCGTCCCCGCCCTCGAACTCGTCCGCGAGGTCGCCCTCCGCTTCCCCGCCGTCGGCGTCGTCCTCATCACCGCCGACGCCAGCCCCGTCCTCTTCTCCGCCGCCATGGACTCCGGCGCCCGGGGCCTCGTCACCCTGCCCCTCGGCTACGAGGAACTCGCCAGCCGCGTCCAGGCCGCCGCCCAGTGGTCCCTGGGCGTCCGCCGCCACCTCGGCGCAGGCGCCGAGCGGATCACCGGCCCCGGCGGCACCGTCGTCACCGTCAGCGGCGCCAAGGGCGGCGTCGGCACCACCGTCACCGCCGTCCACCTCGCCCTCGCCGCCCACGCCTCCGGACGCAGCGTCGCCCTCGTCGACATGGACCTCCAGAGCGGCGACATCGCCTCGTACCTCGACGTCCAGTTCCGCCGCTCCGTCGCCGACCTCGCCACCATCACCGACATCTCGCCCCGCGTCCTCCAGGACGCCGTCTACGTCCACGAGACCGGCCTCTCGCTCCTCCTCGCCCCGGCGGAGGGCGAGCGCGGCGAGGAGGTCACCGACCGCGCCGCCCGCCAGGTCGTCAGCGCCCTGCGCGGCCGGCACGAGGTCGTCGTCCTCGACTGCGGCTCCCGGCTCGACAGCGCCAACGCCGCCGCCGTCGAGATGGCCGACACCGCCCTCCTCGTCACCACACCGGACGTGGTCGCGGTCCGGGCCGCCAAGCGGACCGTACGGATGTGGGAACGGCTCCAGGTCCGCAAGGCCGAGGAGACCGTCACCCTCGTCAACCGCCACCACCGCTCCACCGAGATCCAGCCGCCCCTCGTCCAGAAGATCACCGGCACGCGGATCGCGGGCGTCGCCGTCCCGGCCAACTTCAAGGAGCTCCAGGCCGTCGTCGACGCCGGCCGCCTCCACGAACTCGACGCCAGGTCGACCGTCAAGCAGGCCCTGTGGAGCCTCGCGGGCGAACTGGGCCTGGTCCAGGCGGCCGGACAGCCCGGCAAGGAGCTCGCCCGCGCGGGGGACAGGGGCTCCCTGGGCCTGCGCCGCCGCGCCGGAGGCCGCTGAACGATGCGCGCGCACCGGGACGACGACAGGGGGCAGGTGGCGGTGGAGTTCCTCGGCATGGTGCCGCTGATCCTGCTCACCCTGGCCCTGCTGTGGCAGGTCGTCCTGGTCGGCTACACGTACACACTGGCGGGGAACGCGGCGGACGAGGCGGCGCGGTCCGGTGCCGTCGGCGACGACTGCGGCGAGGCGGCGAAGCGGCACCTGGACGGGGCCTGGCTCGACGGGGCCGAGGTGAGCTGCTCCCCGGGCGAAGGCATGGTGACCGCCGTGGTCACGCTCCGGGTGCCGGTCCTGGTCCCCGGCGTCGGAGGCCTCTTCCCGGTCGAGGCCAAGGCGGCCGCCGTGGACGAGACGGGCCCCACGCCATGAGGGGCGACCAGCGGAAGCGCCGGCGCGACCGGGGCCAGGCCGCCATCGAGTACCTCGGGTTCCTCCCCCTCCTGCTCATCGTCGGGCTCGCGGGCCTCCAGCTCGGCGTCGCCGCGTACGCGGCCCAGCAGGCGGGCACAGCGGCGCGGGCGGCCGCGCGGGCTGCGAGCAGCGACGCGGAGGACGCGCCCGACCCCGTCGCGGCCGGATTCGCGGCCGCCACCTGGGCCACCGACGTGGACGTCCGGCCGGCCGGAGGCGAGGCCGTCGCCACCGTGACCGTACGCATCCCCTCGGTCGTCCCCTTCTGGACCTTCGACCCCGTGAAGAAGACCGCCACCATGCCGATGCCCGACGAGGAGGACCTGCCATGAGCCTGCGCGCACGGATCAACGCCCCCGAGGAGAGCGGTGCCGCGGCCGCCCGGGAGGACGGACACCTCGTCGCCGCCTTCCGGGCCAAGCTCCTGGAGGAGATCGACCTCACCGAGATGTCCGCCCTCGCCGCGACCGAGCGCCGGGCCCGGCTGGAGCGCGTCCTCGGCCACATCATCAGCCGCGAGGGCCCGGTCCTCTCCACCGCCGAACGCGGACAGCTGATCCGCCGCGTCGTCGACGAGGCCCTCGGGCTCGGCGTCCTCGAACCGCTCCTCGAAGACGCCTCCATCACGGAGATCATGGTCAACGGCCCCGACCAGATCTTCATCGAGCGCGGCGGCCGGGTCGAACTCCTCCCGCTCCGCTTCGCCTCCCACGAGCAGCTCATGCAGACCATCGAGCGGATCGTCTCCACCGTCAACCGGCGCGTCGACGAGTCGAACCCCATGGTCGACGCCCGGCTCCCCTCCGGCGAGCGCGTCAACGTGATCATCCCGCCGCTCTCCCTCACCGGCGCGACCCTCACCATCCGCCGCTTCCCCCGCGCGTACACGCTCCACGAGATGATCGGCCTCGGCTCCCTCGACGAGCAGATGCTGCTCCTGCTCTCCGGGCTCGTGCAGGCCAAGTTCAACCTGATCGTCTCCGGCGCCACCGGCACCGGGAAGACCACCCTCCTCAACGCCCTCTCCGGCCTCGTCCCGGACGGCGAGCGGATCATCACCATCGAGGACTCGGCCGAACTCCAGCTCCAGCAGTCCCACGTCATCCGCCTGGAGGCCCGCCCGCCGAACATCGAGGGCCGGGGAGCCATCTCCATCCGGGACCTCGTCCGCAACTCCCTGCGCATGCGCCCCGACCGCATCATCGTCGGCGAGGTCCGCGGCGGCGAGACGCTCGACATGCTCCAGGCCATGTCCACCGGCCACGACGGCTCGCTCGCCACCGTCCACGCGAACTCGGCCGAGGACGCCCTGATGCGGCTCCAGACCCTCGCGTCGATGTCCGAGGTGAAGGTGCCCTTCGAGGCACTCCGCGACCAGATCAACAGCGCGGTCGACGTCCTGGTCCAGCTGACCCGGCACCCGGACGGCACCCGCCGCGTCACCGAGATCTCCGTCCTCGCCTCGCACGGCCGGGAGCGCTTCCTGCTGGCCACGGTCTGCCGCTTCCAGGCCGAGCCGGTCGCGGCGGACGGGCGGGTGTACGGCCGGTTCACATACCACCCACTGCCCCGGCGCGTCGCCGAGCGCCTGTACCTGGCAGGGCAGCCCATCCCGCAGGCCTTCGGCGTGGCCGCGACGGACGCCCATCTGGCCACCCGAGAGGCGGAGTGATGACCGAAGACCCGACCTGGCGCCCGGGCGACGGAGCGACGACCGACGACCCGACCTGGCGACCGGGGGAACGGCGATGACCGACGACGACCCGACCTGGCGAACCGAGGCGCGGCGATGACGACCGACCCCTTCTGGCTGACGACCGGCGTGGCGCTGCTCGCCTGCGTCCTGGGCGTCGTCGGCGTCCAGGTGTACGCGAGCGGCGCCCGCCGCCACGCGGCCCTCGTCGCCCGCCTCGACGAGAGCGGTGAACCGGAGGCCGCGACCGGCCGCCGCAGGCGCCGCTTCCGGGGCGTCGACCGGCGCGTACGGAAGACCGCCCTCGGCCGGAAGCTGGAGCTGCGGATCGCGGCGACCGGACTCGACGTCACACCCGGCGAGTTCACCATGGCGCTGGCGGCGACGGTGACGGTCCTCTGGATCGTGGGACAGGCCGCGCTGTCCCCGTTCTTCGGCCCGATCTGCGGACTGCTCGGCATCTGGGTCGCGATGGGCTACCTCAACTGGCAGCGGCAGAAGCGCATCGAGCGGTTCATCAACCAGCTCCCCGAGCTCTCCCGGATCCTGGCCAACGCCACCCAGGCCGGGCTCGCCCTGCGCATGGCCCTCAGCCTGGCCGCCGACGAGATGGAGGCGCCGGCCGGGGACGAACTGGAGAAGGTCGCCCAGCAGCTGGCCGTGGGCACCCCGCTCGACGACGCCCTGGGGGAGCTCGCCGAGCGCCTCCCCTCCCGCGAACTCGTCGTCCTCGTCACCACCCTCGTCCTCGCGAACCGGGCGGGCGGCACCGTCGTCTCCTCCCTGCGCAACCTCACGGAGACCCTGGAGGAGCGCAAGGAGACCCGGCGAGAGGTCCGCACCCAGCTCTCGCAGGTGAGCATGACCGCGTACTCCGTCCCGGTCATCGGCGTCGGCTCGCTGCTGCTCATCGACAACATGCAGCCCGGTGCGCTCGACCGCATGACCTCCTCGGGCATCGGGCAGGCCGCGGTCGTCGCGGCGTTCGCGCTGTACGTGGTCGGCTTCGCCGCCATCCGCCGCTTCTCGAAGATCGACGTGTAGGGGACAGCGCCGTGGACCTCCTCCTGTCCCTCCTGGCAGGCCTCGCCGTCGCGGGCTTCGCGTACGGTCTGCGGCTCTACCGGGCCGACGCCAGACTCCCCGACGACCTCAGACTCGCGCTGGAGGTCGGCGGCACCCGCACCGGAGCCGTCGACTCGGCGGTCGACCGCCTGGGCATGCGGTGGTCGCCGACGGTGCTGCGCCTCATGGGCCCGAAACGGGTCAACGCGGTCCGGCGCCGGATCGACCTCGCGGGCAACCCCGGTGGCCTGACGATCGACCGGTACGGGGCGAGGCGCGCGGTCTACGGCTTCCTCGGCGGCCTCGGCGGCCTGGTGATGCTGAGCAAGGGCTCGTACGTGACGGCGCTGCTGCTCCTGGCCTTCGGCGCGTTCTGGACGGAGGTCGGGATCTGGTCGGCGGTCCGCATCCGCAAGGACCAGATCGAACGCACGCTGCCGGACTTCCTCGACGTCCTGGCCGTCGTGGTCAGCGCCGGCCTGGGGTTCCGGCAGGCGCTGGAACGGGTGGCGGAGAAGTACGAGGGACCCTGGTCGGACGAACTCCGCATCACCCTGCGGCAGATGGACATGGGCGTCAGCCGCCGACAGGCGTTCGACGAACTGCGGCGGCGGAACGACTCGGAGCAGGTGGCCCAGTTCGTGACGGCGCTCCAGCAGGGTGAGGAGCTGGGGGCGCCGATCGTGGACACGCTGATCCAGATCGCCAACGACATGCGGCGCACGGACGCGCAGAACGCCCGGCGCAAGGCCGCGAAGGCGGTGCCCAAGGCGACGATGGTGATCACGACGCTGATGGTCCCGGCGACGATGATCCTGCTGGGCGCCGGACTGTTCCTGGGGACGGGGACGGACTTCGGGTCGGTGACGGGGGAGTGAACGGCTGACGGGGTGCGGTGACATATTCCGGGGAAAGGACTTCGCGGGCGCAACCCGATGTGCCACAGTGCGGACAGAGTGTGAGGGGGGTGGACGTGATGGACCGGACTCTTCATCAGGCCCACCCGCCGAACGGGCCCTGTCCGCCGACCCGCCCATCGGCGTACGGTGCCCAAGCGCAGGCGTCCGAACGCGGAGGGGACCACGATGAACGACGCGATGCTGAAGGCCCTGACCAAGGCACGCATGCAGCTTGCGGCCTGGACGGACCGCCGAACGCGGGACCGCGGTCAGACGGCGGTGGAGTACCTGGGGATCATTGTGGTGGTGGTGGCGATCGTGGTGGCGATCACGGGTACGGACATCGGAAACTCGATCAAGAACGCCATCACTCAGAAGATCGCCGATCTGACCGGGAAATAAGACGGCGCAGGTGGCAGGGCGATGAGGGGCAGGCATTTCCCGTCTACATCGCGGTCATTGCGGGGCTCTTGTTCCTGGCGTTCGCCTACTTTCTGGTGGGGCAGGCCGCTTTGACGCGGAACAGCGCACAGACCGCTGCGGACGCGGCAGCCCTGGCTGCGGCTCAGGACGCCCGGGAGCAGCTGCGGGACGGCTGGATCGACGTGATTCTCGATCCGGGTCAGTGGGATGGGTTCCTCAAGGGCAGGTCCTACTACGAGGGCCCGGCGTGCGGACGGGCCGCGGAGTTCGCGGCCCGGAACGAGGCGGCGCTCGACTCATGTGGATCTCTCGACACCGGTGAAAACGGCTTCAAGGTGACGGTGACTACGACAGGCGAAGAGTCGCGTCACGCCAGAGCATCCGCAGAAGCCGTGCTCGAGCCGCGTTGCAGGTTCGAGGATCCGTCACCTCCTCCGGATCCGCCGACATCCCCGCCGAGTTCGACGCCGCCGGCCCCCGACGAGGACGGCGAAGAGCCGGACGAGGAGGGGCCCGTGGTCGGCCTCGTGTGTGACGGCGAGCCGTGGGTGATCGAGCCCGACAGTCCGAGCCTCCCCGGTGCCGCAGATCTCTTCAGAGTCCGACTGTCGGACTGACCCGCGACGAGCAAAGGACGCACGCTTCATGAACGCGCGCTACGCAAGCAAGACCCGCAGAGGGGCGGTCGCCGTCGCGATCACGTCGGTGGCACTCTTCGTGGCCGGTTGCGGCGCCGAGGACAAGTCCCCTACGGACAAGCCCACTTCTACGACGGTTGCTCCGCCCAAAGGCGGTTCAGGCACGCAGGAGGCGCAGTCGACCGAGGAACCCACCGAGACGCTTGCCGTACTCAAAGGGAACGACGGAGTTCAGCTCGTCATCTCCTCTGCAGTGAGGGACTCAGGCGGATTCCTCACCGTCAAGGGTGCGTTGAAGAACACGTCCACGCGGTCCATTGCGCTCCCTGGCCAGATTCGCGGTGACGAGACCGAGGTCATGAAGCACGGCAACTCTCTGGGAGGGGCCACGCTCATCGACTCCGTAGGCAAGAAGCGTTACTACGTCTTGCGAGACACCGATGGCCGCCCGTTGACGACTACTGGTCTTGACATCCTCCCCGCAGGGGAGACGGCCGCAGTGTTCCTGCAATTCCCCGCACCCCCCGCCAACACCACCGAAGTCTCCTTCCAGCTCCCCACCTTCGAACCCGCCACCCTCAAGCTCTCCTGAGGCGACGCCATGACGACGATCACTCACCGCCGCCTCGCCGCCCTCGCGCTCGTCTCCGTCGTGTTCTGGCCGGGTGCCGTGTCCGCCGCCTACGCCGACGATCCGCCCGGGGCCGCCGGGACCTCCTCGCCCGCGCCCGTCATCGACCCGGACTCGCCGGGGCTCATGCTGCCCGACGGTGCCACCCTCGCCCCCGCCAAGGTGCTCGACATCAAGCAGATCGTCGAGGACGAGGGCGGGCAGCAGCGGCGGCAGGACACCAACGTCGACGTGACGTTCGCGCTCCAGGCCGAGGTGCTGTTCCCGAAGAACAGCGCCAGGCTCACCCCCGCCGCCTCCTCCCGCATCGCCGCCATCGCCGCCGAGATCCGCAGAATGGGCTCCGGCCGGGTGCGGGTCTTCGGGTTCACCGACAACCTGGGGACGTACGAGCACGGGCTCAAGCTGTCGAAGGAGCGGGCCGTCGCCGTGCAGCAGGTCCTCGCCCGCGCCCTCGATCCCGGGACGACGTTCGACATCCGCGGCTACAGCGAGGACTACCCGATCGCCGACAACCGCACCGAGGAGGGGCGCAAGAAGAACCGGCGGGTTGAGATCTCCTTCCCCCGGACCACCGCTCCCTAGGCGGTCAGGGACGTCAGCGCCGCCCGGATCGTGGCCGTCATGCGGTCCGGGTGGTGGAACACCTCCCGCGCCGTGAAGCGCAGGACCCGCCGGACCTCCGGGCAGGTCTGGAGCGCGTTGAAGCGGGCGATGTCCCGTTCGTGGGCGCGGCGGGTGCCGTGGAAGGCGTAGCCCTCGACCTCGACCGCGAGGCCCGCCTCGCGGAAGAGGAAGTCGGGGCGCAGCACCCTGTCCCGAGCCGTCCGGAGCGTCGGCTGGCACTCGGGGGCCAGGCCCGCGTCACCCATCCGCAGCCGGGCCACGGTCTCCGCCGGGGACCCCGACGCCGGTTCGGCAAGGCGCAGCCAGACGCGGGCGCGGGCCGCACCCCGGCGCGGGCCGGCGAGTTCCGCGGTGAGCTGCTCGTACCGGACGAGGGCCTCCCGTCGCACGCCTCCGACCGCCCGGCGCGCGAGGGCCGAGTCCGCGACGACCACCGCCTCCTCCCGGGTCGCGGAGGCCCGTATGAGGTCGCCGACCGTCCGCGCCGGGGTCGTCGTCCGCAGCCCCCGCCGGAGCGACCGGTCTCCGTCCGTGAGGAAGACGGTGGTGTGGACGCGTATGCCGTGGCCGCGTGCCGACCCGGCCGCGGGTGGCGCCGTGAAGTCGAGGTGGTCCGGCGACGGCTCCCCGCCCAGCACCTCGATGCGGTGCAGCCGCGCCGCCGTCCCGTGGCTGCACACCAGTTCCGGGCGCAGGAACTGCAGGGCCGTCGCCCTCAGCCGCCAGTCCACCTCCTTCCCGGGGGCCGCCCAGGCGCCCCGGCAGATCCGCTGCCAGCCGTCGCGGCGCAGGCGTCCGGCCAGCCGGCCCGGCGGCCAGCCCGCCGCGACCGCCCAGACCGTCAGGAGGACCCCGCCCCTGGCGAGGATCGCCAACTCGTACATACGCCCAACGATCCACGGAAGGGGGACACTTCGCACCCCCTGTGGAAAACCCGGCGAAAGACGTCGCCAGGAAAGCGTAAATCCGGCGAGACGTACGTCCCGGGCAGGAGCATTCTGGACAGATGACGGCGAGCCCGAACCTCACCTCCAGCGTGCAGTTGGTCAGTGATCTCGTCACCCGGATCCCCGAGTTCCGGGGCGTGTACGAGACCCATGTCTTCCATCAGGGCGGCGTCCTGCCGCACGTCTTCTTCTGGGACGTCGTCCAGGACACCGTCCGGTCCTTCCTCGGCGAGGCCCCCGGCGTCGCCGACTGGCGCAGCACCCTCGCGTTCCTGGAGGAGCAGAGTGCCCGCGGCGTCCTCGGCATCGACGAGGTCATCGTCACCTCCTTCCTGGGCGACCTGCCCTCGCCGCAGGAGCCCGGGCACGCGATCGTCGAGCAGCTCGGTCCCGTCATGGCCGCGAAGTTCGTCCGCATAAGGCCCCTCGGCTGAGCCGGAAGGGCTCCTGGGCCGAGGGGCCGGGCGGCAAGGCCCCTCGGCCGGGCCGGAAGGGCCCCCGGGATAATCGGGCGCATGTCCCCGCCCCTTCCCCTGTCCGGCCGCAGGCCCGACCGTGCCACCCTCGCCGCCCTCGGCGGCTACGTCGCCACCCGCCTCGTCGGCCTCGTCGTCCTGGCCGTCGCCGCGGCCGCGACCGGCGAGGAGGGGCTGCACCGGCTCAAGGGGCGCTGGGACTCCGTCTGGTACGTCCGCGTCGCCGAGCACGGGTACGGGTACCAGGTCACCCTGCCGAACGGCGACGTCCACTCCGACCTCGCCTTCTTCCCGCTCCTCCCGGCACTGGAGCGCGGCCTCTCCGCCGTCCTCCCCGTCGACGCCGCCACCGCCGGGCTCGTCGTCTCCTGGACGGCCGGGCTCGCCGCCGCCTGGGGGATCCACCGCTGCGGCACCCACGTCGCCGGGCCACGCGTGGGCGTGCTCCTCGCGGTCCTGTGGGGCGTGTACCCCACCGCGTTCGTCCAGTCGATGGCGTACACCGAGACGCTGTTCACCGCCCTCGCCGCCTGGTCGCTGTACGCGGTGCTGCGCGGGCGCTGGATCCTGGCCGGTGTCCTGTGCGCGGTCGCCGGGCTGACCCGGCCGACGGCCGCGGCGCTGATCGCCGCCCTCGGTGTCACGGCCCTCGTCGTCCTCGTACGGGAACGGCGGCTGCCCGCGCGGACGGTGGCCGGGGTGCTGATCGCCCCGCTGGGCTGGCTCGCGTACGTCGCCTACGTCGGGGTCCGCGAGGGCGGTCCGACCGCCTACTTCGACGTCCAGGCGGCCTGGGGCAACTCGATCGACGGCGGTGTCGCCCTGGCCCGGTTCATCGCGGGCCTGCCGTGGCCCGCCGCCCTCGGGTTGTGCGCGGCGCTCGCGCTGCTCGGCGGGCTGGTCGCGCTGTGCGTGCGGCAGCGGCAGCCGCTGCCGCTGCTCGTGTACACGGTCGGGGTGGTGTTCGTCTCGCTCGTGGGCGCCGCGTACTTCGGTTCCCGGCCGCGGCTGATGATGCCCGCGTTCGGGCTGCTGCTCCCGCCCGCCGTGGCCCTCGCGCGCGTGCGGACCCGCACGGCCGTGCCGGTCCTCGGCGGGCTCGCCCTCGCGTCCGCCGCGTACGGGGCGTTCACCCTGCTCGGTTCGGGACCCCCGTGAGGTCCACGCGCACGCGTACCCCCGGCTCAAGACCCCAGCCCGCCATCGCGCCCGCCTCCGCCTCCAGGACGTGCCGGCCGCGCGGGCGGATCATGCCGAGCCGTCCCGGGCGCATCGTGACCACGGACCTGACCGTGAACGAGCCGTCCAGGTAGGCCACGTCGATCGGGAACCGCATGCCGAAGGTGTGGACGCTGTTCGTGCGGACGATGAGCAGCGCCCCCGCGATCCCGTCCCGGCCGAGGAGCCCCCGCCGCCGGGCCCGGTAGGAGGCCGCCACCTCCAGTGGGACCTCCCGCGCCGCCACCGTCAACGTCCCCGTCCCGTCCGCCCATTTCCCCATGCGGCAGACCGTAGCGGCACGGGCGCCTAGGGTCTCGTCCGTGTACGTCACGCTGATCGCCCTCGCCGCCCTGTGGGGGGCAGCCGCCGGGCTGCTCGTGCCCCGGGCCGCGTACCGGTTCTCGGTGGATCCGGAGGAACCGTGGCGGGACCGCTGCCCCGCCGGGCACGTCCTCGCCGGGCCCGGCCGCGGCTGGCTCGGCGGACCGGGGCGGCAGGCCTGCGCGACCACCGCGAGCCCCCTCGTCGCTCCCGTGCTCACCGCCCTGGCCTGTGCCGCGCTCGCCGCCGCCACCGGCGCGCCCCGGCCCGAGCTCGCGGTCTGGCTGCTCGGCGCGCCCTTCGCGGTGCTCCTCGCCACGGTGGACGCGCGCGTGCACCGCCTCCCGGACGGTCTGACCCTGCCGCTCGCCGTCGCCGTCCCGCTGCTCCTCGGTGCCGCCGAACTCCTCCCGTACGGCGCCGGGTCCTGGTTCCACGCGCTGCTCGGCGGGCTCGTCCTCGGCGGCGCGTACCTGCTGCTCCACGTGATCAGCCCGAGCCAGCTCGGCCTCGGCGACGTGAAGCTGGCGGTCCCGCTGGGCGCCGCCCTCGGCTGGTACGGCTGGGGCGTGCTCTTCGCGGGGGCCTTCGCAGGCTTCCTCCTCGGCGCGGTGTACGGCCTCGGGCTCGTCCTGCTGCGCCGGGCCGACCGCTCCTCGGCGATCCCCTTCGGCCCCTTCATGCTCGGCGGCCTTCTGCTCGGCCTCCTCCTCGGCGCGTTCACCGTCCCGGCCTGACTCCTGGCCGTACCCCGCCGAGCCGCCGCGACGCCGTACCCCGCCGAGCCGCCGCGACCCGTACGCACGGCCACGAGGTCGTCGCACGATGCGACGGGCTCGCCCTGCCGTACCGCCGCTCAGGCGGCTGACCTGCCGGGAAGGCGGGCCGCCGGGGGCTCTCCCGTCAACGTCGCGCCCCGGGCGGGCGGTCCCTCTTCGGAGGGACGGAACCCCGCCGCCACGCCGGGGCGCAAACCCGCCACAGGGCCTCGGATCCCTTGTGCCGCTTGGGATCCGGCACATCCGCCACGGTTCGTTCGGCGCACGTGGCGCGCAAGACGACTATCGAAGGGTTATGGTGGAAACCCCCCCTCGGGCCGGTCCGTATCCCCCCCACGGACCGGCCCGTTTTTCTTTTCCCCGGCCCCGTCGGAACCGTCAGCCCCGGCCGGCCCAGATGTTCGTGCCGGCGGTGTCCACCGCGAACGAGTCGATCTCCTTGAGCTCCTCGTCCGTGAGCGGCGCGCCCGCGAGCGCGGCCACGTTCTCCTCCAGCTGGGCGACGCTGGACGCGCCGATCAGCGCCGAGGTCATCCGCTCGTCCCGCAGCACCCACGACAGCGCCAGCTGGGCGAGGGACTGCCCGCGCCGCTCGGCGATGTCCGCGAGACCGCGCAGGCGCCGCAGCACCTCGTCGGAGAGCAGGTTCGGGTCGAGGGACTTGCCCTGGGTGGCCCGCGAGCCCTCCGGGATGCCCTTCAGGTACTTGTTGGTGAGCAGCCCCTGCGCGAGCGGGACGAAGGAGATGCAGCCCATGCCGGCCGCCTCCAGGGTGTCCAGGAGGGCGTCCTCCTCGGTCCACCGGTTGATCATGGAGTACGAGGGCTGGTGGATGAGCGGGCGGACGCCCATCCCGGTGAGGATCCGCGCGGCCTCGGCGGTCTGCTCGCTGTTGTACGAGGAGACGCCGACGTACAGCGCCTTGCCCTGCTGGACGGCGGAGGCCAGGGCCCCCATCGTCTCCTCCAGCGGGGTGTGCGGATCGAAGCGGTGCGAGTAGAAGATGTCGACGTAGTCGAGGCCCATCCGGTTCAGGGAGGCGTCGAGCGAGGACAGCAGGTACTTGCGGGAGCCCCACTCGCCGTACGGGCCGGGGTGCATCTCGTAGCCGGCCTTGGTCGAGATGATCAGCTCGTCGCGGTAGGGCGCGAAGTCCTGGGCGAAGAGCTTGCCGAAGTTCAGCTCGGCGGAGCCGGGCGGCGGCCCGTAGTTGTTCGCCAGGTCGAAGTGGGTGACGCCGAGGTCGAAGGCGCGGCGGAGGATCGCGCGCTGGGTGTCGAGGGCCTTGTCGTCGCCGAAGTTGTGCCAGAGGCCGAGCGAGATCGCGGGGAGCTTGAGGCCGCTGCGGCCGGTGCGGCGGTACTCCATGGCGTCGTAGCGGTCCGCGGAGGCGCGGTACAGGGGGGAATCAGTCACGTATCTCTGCTTATCACGGACTTGTGACAGTCCCGGGCTGGGAGCCCGTCGCCCGTGCGCAGTAGTCTGGCGGCTTCGGGGGCCGACACTGCATGGAGGGGTAAAGAACAGTGAACCTGCGCGACCTGGTGTACGGGCTCTACGCACGCCGGGTGGAAGGCCGCCTCGACCACACCCAGGTGCCCAAGCACATCGGGGTCATCCTCGACGGGAACCGTCGCTGGGCCAAGGCGTCCGGCGGGACCCCCGAGCAGGGACACAAGGCCGGCGCGGACAAGATCCAGGAGCTGCTGGGCTGGTGCGCCGAGACGGACGTCGAGGTCGTCACCCTCTGGATGCTCTCGACGGACAACCTGAACCGCCCCGAGGAGCAGCTCGTCCCGCTGCTCGGCATCATCGAGAACGCGGTGCGTTCGCTGGCCGCCGACGGCCGCTGGCGGGTCCACCACGTCGGCACGATGGACCTGCTGCCCGCCCGCACCCAGACGGTGCTGAAGGAGGCCGAGCAGGCCACCCACGGCAACACGGGGATACTCGTGAACGTCGCGGTGGGCTACGGCGGCCGGCAGGAGATCGCGGACGCGGTCCGCTCGCTGCTCCTGGAGCACGCGGAGCGCGGGACGAGCTTCGAGGAGCTCGCCGAGATCGTCGACGTCGAGCACATCTCGGAGCACCTCTACACGCGCGGTCAGCCCGACCCGGACCTGGTGATCCGGACCAGCGGCGAGCAGCGTCTCTCCGGGTTCATGCTGTGGCAGAGCGCCCATTCCGAGTACTACTTCTGCGAGGTCCACTGGCCGGCCTTCCGGAAGGTCGACTTCCTGCGGGCGCTGCGGGACTACGCGGCCCGGCACCGGCGCTACGGCTCCTGACCGTCCGCGTCACCCCTCCGGACATACCCGGTCGGAACCGATCACCTCGTGTTCATGAACACGTCGTCATATGCCATGGCATGGCAGTGGCTGTTCGAGGGCATATCCCTGGTGAAGTGAGCGGCACGGAGACCGCCACCCGGGAGGCCCCTTGCACCAGGACGACCGTGCGGGACACGTACGGGAGAAGCGGAGGGCCGTGGTTCGGCCCGCGCATCGCGGCCTGAGCCCGGTCCCATTCCGCAGCGACACCGGTTCCGTCGCACCCCGACCTCACAGGGGTCTTCCGAGGGGGTCTGTCCTTCCGTGGTGACCAGCACGAAGCGCCGCCTTTCCGACCGGCGCACCTATGTTCTCGACACCAGCGTCCTGCTGGCCGACCCCAACGCCGTCTCGCGCTTCGAGGAGCACGAGGTCGTGCTCCCGATCGTCGTCGTGACGGAGCTGGAGGCCAAGCGGCACCATCCCGAGCTCGGCTACTTCGCCCGGCAGGCCCTGCGCCTGCTCGACGACTTCCGGGTCCGGTACGGACGCCTCGACGCCCCCCTCCCCGTCGGGGAGCTGGGCGGCACCCTGCGTGTCGAACTCAACCATTCCGACCCCGGCGTCCTCCCCGCCGGCTACAGGTTGGGGGACAACGACTCACGGATCCTCGCCGTCGCGCGCAACCTCCAGGCCGAGGGGTACGACGTCACGGTCGTCTCCAAGGACCTGCCGCTGCGCATCAAGGCCTCCTCGGTGGGTCTCCTCGCCGAGGAGTACCGCGCCGAGCTCGCCATCACGGACGCCAACGGCTGGACCGGGATGTCCGAGCTCGCGCTCTCCGGCGAGCAGGTGGACCTGCTCTTCGAGCAGAGCACGCTGTACGTCCCGGAGGCCGCCGAGCTCCCGGTCCACACGGGCCTGGTGCTCCAGTCCGAGCGCGGCAAGGCGCTCGGCCGCGTCACCCCCGACGGGAACGTACGACTGGTCAGGGGCGACCGGGAGGCCTTCGGGCTGCACGGCCGCAGCGCCGAGCAGCGGATCGCGCTGGACCTGCTCCTCGACCCGGACGTCGGCATCATCTCCATGGGCGGCCGGGCCGGCACCGGCAAGTCCGCGCTCGCGCTCTGCGCGGGCCTGGAAGCGGTCCTGGAGCGCCGGCAGCACCAGAAGGTGATGGTCTTCCGCCCGCTGTACGCGGTCGGCGGCCAGGAGCTCGGGTACCTGCCGGGCAGCGAGTCCGAGAAGATGAGCCCGTGGGCCCAGGCCGTCTTCGACACGCTGTCCTCGGTCGCGAGCCGCGAGGTCATCGAGGAGGTGCTCGGGCGCGGGATGCTGGAGGTCCTGCCGCTCACCCACATCCGCGGCCGCTCGCTCCACGACGCCTTCGTCATCGTGGACGAGGCCCAGTCCCTGGAGCGGAACGTCCTGTTGACCGTTCTGTCCCGGATCGGGGCGAATTCGCGGGTCGTCCTGACCCATGACGTCGCCCAGCGCGACAACCTCCGGGTGGGGCGGTACGACGGAGTCGTCGCCGTGGTCGAGAAGCTGAAGGGGCATCCGCTCTTCGCCCACGTCACGCTCACCCGCTCCGAGCGCTCGCAGATCGCCGCGCTCGTGACGGAGATGCTGGAGGACGGTCAGATCTGACCGATTCGTACCCGTCCGTACGGGTAAGGCAGTTGGCGCCGCCCGGCAAAGCCCAGGAGCTTAGCCGGGCGGCGCCCCCCTGTCCCGTGGATCCGTCAAAACACCTGGGTCCACCGAGGTGTGAGCTTTCACACGCAACACGGAATTGCCTTGCGGTGTCGCCGTCCGGCAGAGTCTTGCTTCCGTCAGGCCCCGCATACGGCACACGTGCACCCTCAGGGGTGCGCACAGCACCACACAACTCCACAGCCGTTGACCGTATGCCGCCCACAGCACCACGGGCCCGTGTCTTCTGTGACCCCGTACGTCGGAGACCAGTGCCAGGGGCAAGATTTCGCTCGCGTGGTCACCTGTGCGGGCGTGCTGGAAGGAAACCGTGTGAGCCGGATCTCGGTCCGGGGATTCGCGGTGGCTTCGGCCACTGCGGTCACCACCGTCGGCGCTGTCGTGGGTGTTGCCTCGGGCAACGCCGCCCAGGCCTCGGACGACAACTTCGAAGCCACCGCGGCCGACACCACGCTGCTCGCGGACATCCCCGCGGGCGAGCAGGCCCAGGTACAGGTCTCGTCCCTCTCGCAGCAGGCCGACGTCCAGGCCGCCGCGGCCGACTCGGCCGCGAAGAAGTCCGCCGAGGAGACGGCCCGCCTCCGCGCCGCCAAGGACGCCGAGGCGAAGAAGGAGGCCGCCGACAAGGCGGCCGCCGAGGAGAAGGCCGAGAAGGAGCGCAAGGAGAAGGAGGCCGAGGAGCGCGCGAGCCGTTCGGCCGCCCGCGACGCGTCGTCGTTCTCCGCGCAGGGCTCCTACAGCGTCTCCGAGATCAAGTCGATGGCCCGCCAGATGATGGCCTCCGACCAGTTCCAGTGCTTCAGCAACATCGTGGACCACGAGTCCGGCTGGAACTACCGCGCGTCCAACCCGTCTTCGGGTGCCTACGGCCTCGTCCAGGCCCTTCCGGGCTCCAAGATGGCCTCGGCCGGCGCCGACTGGCAGACCAACCCCGCCACCCAGATCAAGTGGGGCCTCAGCTACATGGACGGCCGCTACGGCAGCCCGTGCGGCGCCTGGTCGTTCTGGCAGGCCAACCGCTGGTACTAGTACCGCGCTCAACCTCCAGGAGCCCCTCACCGTCCTACGGTGGGGGGCCTCTTGCGTGTAGGTTCGCGAGGAGGAATGAGCGGGGGGAAGAGGGAAGAGATGTCCAGAGTGCCAGGGTGGCTGGGCCGGTTCGGCGAGAGCCTGAGCCGCATGGGTGAACGCCTCGACGAGCGCCGGGCCGAGGCGGAGCGGGAGGACCCGCTCGGACCGCCGTACGTCCACGACGTCCCGTACGAGCCCGCGGCCGCCCCGGTGCGGTCCGACGCCGACGACCCCGACACCGCCGCGCCGCTCCCCGCGACCGGGACCGCGGCGCCGGACGGCGCCCCCGGCGAGTCCGGCCGCTCCGTCCCCGCACCCCCCTCGTACGCACCGGCGGTCGCCGCCCGCCCCGACCCGGTCGCCGCCATCCCCTGGGGCATGCGCGTGGCCGCCGAGGCGAGTTGGCGGCTGCTCGTCCTCGCCGGCACGGTCTGGGTCCTGATGAAGGTGATCAGCTCCGTGCAGCTGGTCGTCCTCGCCTTCGTCGCCGCGCTCCTCGTCACCGCCCTGCTCCAGCCCACCGTGGCCATGCTGCGCCGCAAGGGCCTGCCGCGCGGGCTCGCCACCGCCGTGACCGCCGTCTCCGGCTTCGTCGTCATGGGCCTGGTCGGCTGGTTCGTGGTCTGGCAGGTCATGGACAACATCGACAACCTGTCCGACCAGATCAAGAACGGCATCGAGGAGCTCAAGCGAGGCCTCCTCAACAGCCCCTTCCACGTCACCGAGCAGCAGATCAACGGCATCGCGAAGAACCTCAGCGACTCCGTCGGCGCCAACGCCGAACAGATCACCCAGGTCGGACTCCAGGGCGTCACCGTCGTCGTCGAGGCGATGACCGGCATCCTGCTCGCCATGTTCTCGACGCTCTTCCTGCTCTACGACGGGAAGAAGGTCTGGGAGTGGACCCTCAAGCTGGTGCCCGCGCAGGCCCGGCCGGGCGTCGCCGGCGCCGGCCCGCGCGCCTGGCGCACCCTCACCGCCTATGTGCGCGGCACGGTCCTCGTCGCCCTCATCGACGCCGTCTTCATCGGCCTCGGACTCTGGTTCCTCGACGTGCCGATGGCGGTGCCGCTGGCCGTCTTCATCTTCCTCTTCGCCTTCATCCCGCTGGTCGGCGCGGTCATCTCCGGCGCCCTCGCCGTCGTCGTCGCGCTCGTCACCAACGGCCCCTTCACCGCGCTGATGGTGCTCGTCGTCGTCCTCGCCGTGCAGCAGATCGAGGGCCACGTCCTCCAGCCCTTCATCCTGGGCCGGGCGGTCCGCGTCCATCCGCTCGCCGTCGTCCTCGCGGTCGCGGCCGGCGGTCTGACCGCCGGCATCGGCGGCGCCGTCGTCGCCGTCCCGCTGGTCGCCGTCGCCAACACGGTGGTCGGCTACCTGCGCGCCTACAGCACCGAACAGGCCCTCCGCAGCACGCCGGAACCCCGTGGGGCGACCGCCTTCGCCGTGGCGCCGGTCCCGGCGCCGGGCGCCGTCGAGGGGGCGGGCAAGTGATATCCGAGCCGGAACTCGTGGGCGGCGTGGAGTTCGACGACCCCGAGGTGCTCACCGACGTCCCGCCGCCGCGCCCGCCCCGGACCCGCCGCCCCTGGCTGTGGGCGCTGGGCGGCGCGGTCCTCGCCTCGGCCCTGTGGGGCGGCGGGCTCTACGCGTACGCGCAGAAGAAGGATCCGGGCCCGGACCTCGGCGGGTACCCCACGGGGGTGAAGCTCTGCGAGAAGGCGAAGCTGAAGGCGCTCGGCGGGATCCTCGGCAAGCGCAGCGAGGACGGCATCGGGCCCGAGATGGACGATCCCGCCGTGTACGAGACGTCCTGCTCGATGATGTACGGCGATCCGGACGCCGGATACAGCGCCACCCTCACGTACACCCTGCACAAGGTGACGGACCCCGGGCCCGAGTTCGCGGCGCGGGCGAAGTACTACGACGTCGCGACGCCGATCGGCGGCCTCGGGGAGCAGGCCTTCTTCGACGACCGCGGCGGCGAGGGCGGGCAGATCCGGGTCCTCGACGGCCAGGCCCAGTTCGAGCTGGAGGTCTACCGGCAGTACAGCACCGACGAGCAGGGGAACCCGCTCGGCGAGGCCGAGCCCGTCGACCTCTCCGGGATCGACGTCCCGATGACCCAGGACCTGCTGGCCCTCATGGCGGCGCTCAGGACATGACGGAAGGGCCCCGGGGCGCGAAGCCCCGGGGCCCTTCTCGTACGGCCGCGCCGACTACTCGGCGAGGACCGCTTCCGCGTCGAGGGTGACGCCGACCGCCTGGATCACCGCGGCGATCTTGACGGCCTCCTGGATCGTGGCGCGGTCGACACCGGCCTGGCGCAGGACCTGCTCGTGCGAGTCCAGGCACTGGCCGCAGCCGTTGATCGCGGAGACGGCCAGCGACCACAGCTCGAAGTCGACCTTCTCGACGCCCGGGTTGCCGATGACGTTCATCCGCAGGCCGGCGCGCAGCGTCCCGTACTCGGGGTCCGACAGCAGGTGCCGGGTCCGGTAGAAGACGTTGTTCATCGCCATGATCGCGGCGGCGGACTTGGCGGCCTGGTACGCCTCGGGCTTCAGGTTGGCCTGGGCCTCGGGCTCCAGCTCCCTGAGCACCTTCGGCGAGCGCGAGGCGATCGCGCAGGCGAGGACGGTGCCCCACAGCTGCTGCTGCGGGAGGTCACTGTTGCCGATGACCGAACCGAGGTTCAGCTTCAGGTCCTTGGCGAAGTCCGGTATGGCGGACTTCAGTTCGTCGAGAGCCATGTCGGATCGCCCTTACTCGCCGGAGAGGAGGGCGGCCGCGTCGAGGGTGTTCTCGCCCTTGTTCCAGTTGCACGGGCACAGCTCGTCGGTCTGCAGGGCGTCGAGGACCCGCAGGACCTCCTTGGGGTTACGGCCGACGGAGCCGGCGGTCACCATGACGAACTGGATCTCGTTGTTCGGGTCCACGATGAAGACGGCGCGCTGGGCGAAGCCGTCCTCGCCGCGGACGCCGCAGTCGCTCATGAGCTCGTGCTTCGAGTCGGCCAGCATCGGGAAGGGCAGGTCACGCAGGTCGGCGTGGTCCTTGCGCCAGGCGTGGTGGACGAACTCGGAGTCGCCCGAGACACCGAGGATCTGGGCGTCGCGGTCGGCGAACTCGTCGTTCAGCTTGCCGAACGCGGCGATCTCGGTCGGGCAGACGAAGGTGAAGTCCTTCGGCCAGAAGAACACCACGCGCCACTTGCCCTCGTAGGCCTTGTGGTCGATCTGCTCGAACTCCTTGCCGCTCTCCAGCGACACGCAGGCGGTCAGGTCGTAGGTGGGGAACTTGTCACCGACAGTGAGCACGCGCTCTCCTTGCAAGCAGGAAGGGTCCCTTTTGGGGTCTTCCGTGGGGGTTGGACGGCTCACAGCATGGCACGGAGTGCATTGATCAGTGAAATAGCTAGAGTGGGTCGTGTTGATCGAAGGTGGTTATCAGTGGCATCCCCGTACAGCACCCCGCACGCCCCGCACCGAGGCAAACAGCCGAGCCTCTCGCAGCTCAGAGCCTTCGTGGCGGTCGCCGAGCATCTGCACTTCCGCGATGCGGCGGCGGCCATCGGCATGAGCCAGCCCGCCCTCTCGGGCGCGGTTTCGGCTCTCGAAGAGGCACTCGGTGTCCAGCTCCTCGAGCGTACGACGCGGAAGGTGCTGCTCTCGCCCTCGGGGGAGCGGCTCGCGGTCCGCGCACGGGCCGTCCTCGACGCGGTGGCGGAGCTCATGGAGGAGGCGGAGGCGGCCCAGGCCCCCTTCACCGGCGTCCTGCGGCTCGGCGTGATCCCCACCGTCGCGCCCTACCTGCTGCCCACCGTCCTGCGGCTCGTCCACCGGCGCTACCCCGAGCTCGACCTCCAGGTCCACGAGGAGCAGACCTCCTCGCTCCTGGAGGGGCTCACCGCCGGGCGGCTCGACCTGCTGCTGCTCGCCGTGCCGCTCGGAGTGCCCGGGGTCACCGAACTCCCCCTCTTCGACGAGGACTTCGTCCTGGTCACCCCGGAGGGCCACCCGCTGGCCGGGCGGGACGACATCCCGCGCGAGGCCCTCAGGGAACTCCGGCTGCTGCTCCTCGACGAGGGGCACTGCCTGCGCGACCAGGCCCTCGACATCTGCCGGGAGGCCGGGCGCACCGGCGGCGCCGAGGTCACCACCACCGCCGCCGGGCTCGCCACCCTGGTCCAGCTGGTCGCCGGCGGTCTCGGGGTGACCCTGCTGCCGCGCACCGCCGTGACCGTCGAGACCGCGCGCAACACCGCCCTGTGGACCGGGAGGTTCGCCGAACCGGCGCCCTCGCGGCGGATCGCCCTCGCGATGCGGACGGGCGCGGCCCGGCACGCCGAGTTCGAGGAGCTCGCGGAGGCCCTGCGGGGCGCGATGAGGGGGCTTCCGGTCCGGGTGCTGGGCGCGGGGGCCTGACCCGTGCGCGTGCTCACGTACGGGTGAGGGGCGCCCGCTCCTGGCACCCCCCGGTGCCAGGATCCGACGCCCCTCCTCGTACATGCGGACGGCGGGTTACTCCGTGCGCAGGCCGTCCGCGCGCATCAGCCGCCACAGCACCGGCAGGCTCAGCAGCGTCACCGCCGCGATCAGCCCGAGGCCGATCCCGACGACGGGCAGGAAGCCCCACCAGTCCTCGACCCGCTGCCCGCCCATCTTCAGCAGGACCACCCCGAGGCCGAGACCGCCCGCCACGGACAGGACGAGTCCGAGGAGGATCGGCACCGCCGTCTGCCACAGCACCGACCAGCTCAGGGTGGAGCGCCGGGTACCGAAGGCGACCAGCGAGGAGAGCAGCCGCTTGCGGTCCCTGAGCTGCTCCAGGGTCGCGACCAGGAGCGAGGCCGCCACCAGGAGCATCGTCAGGGTGGAGCCGACGAGGATGCCGGTGCGGACGCTGGAGAACGCCGCGTCGCGCTCGGTGTCCTTCAGGGTGCGCACCCAGGACGTCGGGTCGATGGCGTCCGCCGTGTTCCGTACGCGGTCGGCTGCGTCGGGCACGGCCGGGTCGAGCCGGACCATGACCTGTGCGTCGGGGTCGTCGAGCGGGGCGGTGCCGATCGCCGACGGGGTGGCGAGGACCCCGTACTGGTACATGCCCGTCGGGTCCGGGCGGGAGTCCACGACCTTGGCCGTGGCGGGGATGCGCCACTGCGGCACCGGGCCGTCGTTCGGCCGCTTCGGCTCGCTCGGGTGCGGATACGGGTCGCGCAGGGCGACCGGTGCGCCGGGCCGGGCCGCCTTGGTCACGAAGCTGTCGTCCGGGTTGCCCTGCGCCCCGTGCGCGAGGAAGACGAACACGTCGCCGTCCGTGCAGGAGGGCAGCGTGGCGAACTCCTGCAGGGAGGCGCAGTCGCCGACCCGGAGCGAGGCCGCCGGGGCGAACTCCTCGCCGCCCTTCAGCGGACCGGGCCGCCACACCCGGGATTCGACGACGCCGATCACTCCGGAGACGCCCTCGGTCCGCGCGACGCGGTCGATCACCCCGCGGGCCTCGCCGACGTTCCGGGCGTCGGTGCCGATCGCGATCTGGGCGCGGGTGGTGTCCTCGCCGCTGACGAGCGTGAACTCGGTCTCCATCGCCTGGAAGAGCATCTGGAGCGCGATCGCCCCGGTCGCCGCGACCACGATGCCGCTGACCGCGCGGGCCGCCGTGCCGCTGCTCAGCTGGAGCCTGCGGACCGCGAGCTGCCAGGCCACCGGTCCGGCGTGCAGTCGTTTCACGCCCGCCTCGACGAGCCACGGCAGAAGGCTGGTGAGGCCGATCAGGGCGACCGTGGTGCCGGTCACGACGCTAAAGGTGTCGATGCTGGTGTCGCTGAGTTCGATGTCCCCGATGCGCGGGACCAGAACGGCCACACCGGCCACCAGGAGCAGCAGCCGCCACCACAGCCGACGGCGCCGCGGGGTGGCGGCCCGTACGACGCCGAGCGGTTCGATGGCCACTCCGCGCAGCGCGAAGAGGCTCACCACGACCGAGGCGACGGGGACGACGGCGAGGACGAGCACGGCGAGCGCGGTCATCGGCACGACGTCGTCGGGATAGGCGTTGACGTCCCAGATGGTGAACGTGCCGGCGAACTGCCGGGCCACCGCGAAGAGCCCGAGGCCCACGAGGAGCCCGAGCAGCGCGCTCGCGAGGGACTCGCCGGCCGCGATCCGCCGGGTCATGGCGGTGTCCGCGCCGATCAGCCGCAGCGCCGCGAGCCGCCGGTCGCGCTGCTCGCCGCCGAAGCGGACGGCGGTCGCGATGAAGACCAGGACGGGAAGCAGCAGGACGACGCAGGCGACGACGACGAGGAGGATCAGGAACCCGTTCATCGGTTCCTCGGGCACCGACCAGCCGTAGCGCACGCCGCGCCCGTCGAAGTTGTCGGTGTCGAGGAAGTCGACGTGGGCGACGTACCGCAGGTCGGCCGGGCCGATGAGTCCGGCCTGGCCGATCGTCCCGACGACCTTGTAGGGGAGCCGCTCCTTGAGGAGGGCGCCCTCGGGGGAGTCGAGCAGCTTCCCGAGCGCGGGGGAGACCAGCATCTCGCCGGTCCCGGGGAACGCCGCGGCGCCCGGCGGGAGCGGGGGCGCGTCGCCCTCGGGCCGCAGCAGCAGTCCGCTGATGGTGTCGTCCCGGTAGACGGTGTTCCGGGTGAGGTGGAGAAAGGAGTCGGCGCGGGGCGCGTCGACCTGCCGGCCGGCGTCGACGGCGCGGACCGATTCCCGTACCTCCCGCTGGAAGAGCATGTTCGGGAAGGAGGCGGCGAGCAGCAGCAGCGCCACGCCGAAGCCGACGCCGGTCGCGGTCAGCACGGTGCGGAGCAGGCCGGAGCGGCCGCCGGTGACCGCGAACCGGGCGCCGAGCGTCAGGTCGCGGGCCCAGGTGCCGAGGCTCATGCCGCCCACTCCGCGTCCCGTACCGAACCGTCCCGGACGACGACCTCGCGGTCGGAGTACGCGGCGACCCGGGCCTCGTGGGTGACGAGGACGACGGCGGCGCCGGTGTCCCGGGAGGCGTCGGTGAGGAGCCGCATGACCCGCTCGCCGTTGAGGGAGTCGAGCGCGCCGGTCGGTTCGTCGGCGAAGATCACGCGCGGGGCGGTGACGAGGGCGCGGGCGACGGCGACGCGCTGGCCCTGGCCGCCGGATATCTCGCCGGGGCGCTTGTCCGCGACGGGGTCGACCTCCAGGCGGGCGAGCCACTCGGCGGCCCTGGCCTCGGCGGTCTTCCGCTTCTCGCCGTTGAGGCGGAGCGGGAGGGCGACGTTCTCGACGCAGGTCAGCTCGGGGACGAGCTGGCCGAACTGGAAGACGAACCCGAAGTCGGTGCGGCGCAGGGAGCTGCGCGCGCCGTCGGAGAGCGCGGTGAGCTCGCGTCCGTCGTAGGCGATGGTCCCGGCGTCGGGGCGCACGATGCCGGCCAGGCAGTGGAGGAGCGTCGACTTGCCGGAGCCGGAGGGGCCCATGACGGCGACGACCTCGCCGGCCCGGAGGGCGAAGTCGGCGCCCGCGAGCGCCGGGGTCGGGCCGTAGGTCTTGTCCAGGCCGGTGGCGTGGAGCAGCGGGGTGGGGCTCATCGGCGGATCTCCTCGGCGAGCGCGTCGAGGCGGGCGGCGGTCAGTTCGAGCCAGCGCAGGTCCGCCTCCAGGTGGAAGAGGGCGTGGTCGCAGATGAGCTGGTCGGCGAGGTCGCCGTCCCGCTTGCGCCGGGTGAGCTCGCGCATCAGGCGCAGGTGCTCGGCGCGCTGGATGTCGAGGAGGTCGGCGGCTCCGCGGCCGGTGAGCAGCGCGAGGACGACCTTGGTGTAGAGCGTGGACTGGAGGTACGGCTCCGGCTTCTCGGGGGTGGCGAGCCACTGGGCGACATCGGTGATGCCGGCCTCGGTGATGGCGTACCGCTTCCGCTCGGGGCCGCCGCCGGCCTCGATGCCGTCGACGACGACCAGGCCGTTCTTCAGGAGCCGGGACATGGTCGAGTAGACCTGGCCGTAGTGGAGCGGCCGGTCCTGGCCGAACTTCTCGTCGAAGGCGCGCTTGAGGTCGTAGCCGTGGCGCGGTCCGGACTCCAGGAGCCCGAGCAGGGTGTGACCGATGGACATGGGACCACTGTACACGGGGTGTATACGCACGATGTATAGCCGCGGATCCGGTGATCGGTCACTAAGCGGAATCATCCCTTCACGCAACCATCCGGCCCGCCCGAGCGTCGGTTCCTCTGGGCGTGGGTGCTGATTCTCACGTCCTGAAAAGACGTGATCGGTTGTCCTTTGTCCGCCTCGCCGGTGTTAGCTTGCTGAGCTGATCCGGCGCGAACGGGCTCAGCACCGAGGGCGCCGGACACAAGACGAGCGGAGCGACTGGACACATGGGCCGACCGGACAAGGGCAAGGCGAAGAAGCGGGGCATACGCCGCCTCTTCACCTGGAAGAAGCTCCTGGGCACCTTCTTCGTGTTCTGCCTGCTCGGCATGGGCGCCCTCTACGTCGTCTACCTGCTGGTCCCGGTGCCGTCGGCCAACGCCGAGGCGACGATGCAGAGCAACATCTACAAGTACTCCAACGGCAAGATCCTCGCCCGCACGGGCAAGATCAACCGT
Source organism: Streptomyces sp. E-08 (assembly GCF_049913095.1). Lineage (NCBI taxonomy): Bacteria > Bacillati > Actinomycetota > Actinomycetes > Kitasatosporales > Streptomycetaceae > Streptomyces > Streptomyces sp. E-08. Next base: position 5,417,335 of record NZ_CP183971.1, read on the forward strand.
GAGATCGTCGGCCTCGAGAAGATCCCCCTGAAGGTCCAGCAGGCGTTCGTCGCCGCCGAGAACAAGACCTTCTACAAGGACAACGGCGTCGACATCAAGGGCACCACCCGCGCCGCCTGGAACACCATCACCGGCAAGGGCAAGCAGGGCGGCTCGACCATCACCCAGCAGTACGTCAAGAACTTCTACCTGAGCCAGGACCAGACCGCGACGCGCAAGCTCAAGGAAATGGTCATAGCCATCAAGGTCGACCAGAAGTCGAGCAAGAGCGAGATCCTCGCCGGGTACATGAACACCAGCTACTACGGGCGCAGCGCCTACGGCGTCCAGGCCGCCGCCCGCTCGTACTACGGCGTCGACGCCACCCAGCTCACCACCGCCCAGGGCGCCTACCTCGCCTCGCTGCTCCAGGCGCCCAACCAGTACGACTGGACCTCCGCCAACGCCACCGGCCGCAAGCTCGTCGAGGAGCGCTGGAACTACGTCCTCGACAACATGGTCGGCGAGGGCTGGCTCAGCGCCTCCGAGCGCGCCGGCATGAAGTTCCCCGTCCCGCAGAAGCCCAAGCCCGCCCCCGGCATGGAGGGCCAGACCGGCTACATCGTCGAGGCCGCCAACCAGGAGCTGATGCGCCAGGGCGTCAGCGAGGAGGACATCAAGGCCGGCGGCTGGACGATCACCCTCAACATCGACGAGAAGAAGCAGAAGGACCTCGTCAAGGCGGTCGACAAGCAGCTGGAGTCCAAGCTCGACCGCAAGGGCGACAAGAAGCAGGCCACCGTCCAGGCCGGCGCCACCTCGGTCGACCCGAAGACCGGTGCGGTCGTCGCGATGTACGGCGGCGTCGGCGCCACCGAGCACTGGATGTCCAACGCGACCCGCCGCGACTACCAGCCCGCCTCCACCTTCAAGCCGATCGTCCTCGCCTCCGCCGTCGACAACCGCGCGACCACCCAGGACGGCCGCAAGATCGGCCTCGGCACCATCTACGACGGCACGAGCCAGCGGCCGGTCGTCGGCAGCCCCATCGACTTCGCGCCGGAGAACGAGGACGACGAGAGCTACGGCCCCGTCACCGTCCAGAAGGCCACCAACAGCTCGATCAACTCGGTCTACGCCCAGATGATCGTCGACGTCACCCCGGCCAAGGCCAAGGAGACCGCCCTCTCCCTCGGCATGAAGGACGGCGCGGACTTCCCCCAGACGCCCGCCATCTCCCTGGGCACCATGGGTGCCTCGACCATGGACATGGCCGGCGCCTACGCCACGCTCGACAACCACGGCAAGAAGGTCACCCCGACCCTGGTGAAGACCGCCGCCCACAAGGACCGCACGGTCCAGGGCGCCAAGGCGATCGGCGAGCAGGTCATCAGCCGCGAGGCCGCCGACACCGCCACCCAGGCCATGACGGGCGTCGTGCAGAGCGGCTCCGGCTTCCGTGCCGCCGGTGACTACGAGGCCGCCGGCAAGACCGGCACCTCCGAGAACAACCGCTCCGCCTGGTTCGTGGGCTACACCCCCGAACTCGTCACCGCCGTCGGCCTCTTCGGCGAGGACGCCAAGGGCAACCAGGTCACCCTCACCGACACCATCAACCCCGGCCGCGCCAACGGTGGCCGCACGCCCGCCCAGATCTGGGGCGACTACACCGAGCGCGCGCTGAACGGCGGCTCGGACGCCTCCTTCGACCTGGAGACCGAGGGCGGCGCCCCGGGCGACGGCACGACCCCGGACCCCACCCCGACCACCGAGGCCCCGGAGACCGAGGAGCCCACCGAGGAGCCGACCACGGCCTCCCCGAACCCGACGGCCCCGCCGACCTCGACGGCCACCACGCCGCCGCAGCCGACGACCGACCCGGTCACCACGCCGCCGGAGCCCACCCAGGAGCCGACGGCGACCGATGAGCCGACGTCCCCGCCGACGTCGATCCAGCCGCCGGACGCGGGCGGCGAGCCCGACGCGAACAGCACGGGACGCCCGCCCCGCTGACGACGGACCGAAGGCCGGACCCCCCGCACAGGGGTCCGGCCTTCGGCCGTACGGGAATGCTCCGGCGCCGGATCAGGTACGGGTCGCCAGCTCGAACCAGACCACCTTGCCGCCCGAGAGCCGGGTCGCCCCCCAGCGCCGGGCGAGCCGGTTCACCAGGAACAGCCCGCGCCCGCCCTCGTCCGTGTCGCGCGCCCGCCGCTGCCGGGGCAGCTGCGGGGAGTCGTCGCCGACCTCGCAGCGCAGCACGTCCGTCCGGAGCAGCCGCAGCGTCACCGGCCGCTCCGCGTACCGCACGGCGTTCGTCACGACCTCGCTGATCAGCAGCTCGACCGAGTCCGTCAGCTCCTCCAGGTCCCAGCGGGCCAGCGCCCGGCGGGCGAGCCGACGGGCCCGGCCGGGGGCCGCGTCCTCCGGCTCCAGGAACCAGTACGCCACGTCGCTCGGCGCGATCCCGTCGAACCGGGCCGCGAGCAGCGCGATGTCGTCGTCCCGGTCGCCGGGGCCCAGCATGTCGAGGACGTCGTCGCAGAGCGCTTCGAGCGGCGGCGAGTGGTCCGGGCCCGTCAGCTGCGCGGTCGCCGCGAGGCGCTCCCGCAGCTGCTCGATGCCGGTCCACACGTCCCGCAGCCGGGACTCGACGAGACCGTCGGTGTAGAGGAGCAGCGTCGCGCCGGCCGGGGCGTCCAGCTCCACCGCCTCGAAGTCCACCCCGCCGACCCCGATCGGGGCACCGGGCGGAACCCGCAGCACCTCGGCGCGGCCGCCCAGGTGGAGCAGTATCGGCGGCGGATGGCCCGCGTTGGCGACGGTGATCCGGTGCGAGACCGGGTCGTACACCGCGTACATGCAGGTCGCCATCCGGTTCTCGCCGAGCCGCTGCGCCTGCTCGTCCAGGTGGTGCAGGACCTCCTGCGGGGGCAGGTCGAGACCGGCCAGGGTCTGCGCCGTGGTGCGCAGCTGGCCCATGATCGCCGCCGAGGTCATGGAGTGGCCCATGACGTCGCCGACGACGAGGGCGACCCTGCTGCCGGGCAGCGGGATCGCGTCGTACCAGTCGCCGCCGACCCGGGCCGTCTCCGCCGCCGGCAGATAACGCGAGGCGAGCTTGACGCCGGTCGGCTGCGGCAGCGAGTCCGGCAGCATCGTCCGCTGCAGCTCGTCCGCGATGTACGCCTCGCGGCCGTACAGCACGGCCTTGTCGATGCCGAGCGCGGTGTGGGTCGCCAGCTGGGCCGCCACGAGCAGGTCGTTCGGCTCGAAGCCGGCCCGCTCGGGGCGGCGCAGGAACACGGCGGCGCCGATCACCCGTCGCCGGCCGCGCAGCGGCGCGAGGACCGCGCGCAGCCCGCCGGGCAGCGGGTGCTCGGCGCCGAGCAGCTCGGCCAGCGCCGCCTTCGCGGCCGCGGAGTCGCCGAAGACCGGCCGCACCCCGCGCAGCACCTCGGCCAGCGCCCCGCCGTTCCGCACCTCGCAGAGTTCGGCCGCGGGGGTCGGATCCGGATCGGGTACGAGGACGAGCTCCTCCCCCTCGCCATCGCTTAACCGGAGCCGGTCGGTACGGCGCAGCCGCAGCACGAACGGCGCCACCGGCCGCTCGTCGCCCACCGGGAGCGGGTCGCGGAGGTAGACCAGGATCTCGTCGGAGAAGGTCGGCACGGTGGCGCGGCACAGACCGAGGACGATCTCGTCCAGGTCGATGCCGCGCGCGATGCGCCGGGTCGCGGCCCCGACGAACCGCAGCCGGTCGCCCTCCCGGCGTGCGACGCCGTCCCCGCCGCGGGCGCCGCCGCCGGGCGGCTGCGGGGAGACGGCGACGGCCACGGCGCCGGGGGAGCCGGGGCCGCCGGGACGGTCCGCACCGCCGGGGGCGGCCGGGTGCTGCGTACCGCCCGGGGTGCTCGGGCGGCCCGTGCCGTCGGCCGCGTCCGGGGCGGGCGCGTCCTGGCCCTGGGCTCCGGGGCCGCCCGGCTGGGCGGGCACGTCGGAGGGCAGGCCGGCGGCCTCCTGGCGAGGGCGCGCGCGTTCCTGCGACCGGGCAGCCAGGGGCTGCCGGCCTTCGTGGGAGGTGGGATGCTCCGTCACGCGTGGGGTTCCGTCCGTCCGGGCCGGTGGTGCGATGCACTCGCTCTTCTCGCCGATGCCGCGCCTTCGGCGGGGATAAACCCCTCGTATGCAGCGGATGTGGACGTTCCGCGAGTCGCGGCAACGGCAGGGGTCGAAACACCCGGGCGCACGTCCGGCACTGCTCTCCCCCTCGTCGATGACTTCTGGTCAGGTCCTGTGCTGTGCTGAGTCGTTGGCGTGCTGTCCGGTGGGTCTGACGTGGTGTCCGGTCCGTCTCTGCCGTGCGGAGGACGATCCTACGTTTGAACCCCGGGGGCGCATCAAGGGTCTCACGGCGCCGTGTGCGCCGGAGTGCGATCCCAGTCCGCCGGCAGCTCCGGAACCCGCCACCCCGGATCGGGCCGCCAGTCCTCCCAGCCGTCGGCGAACGGCGTCCCCCACCTCTTGATCCGCTCCACCGCCCGCTCCCCGGCGGCCCGCACCCGGGCGGCCTGCCGCGGGCTCATGAGGCCGGACCTCTGGGCCTGCGCGAACTCGTCCTCGTCCCGCCACAGCCAGCTGCGGTCGGGGTAGACGGAGATGTCGAGGAAGTGGTCCTCGGAGTCGACGCCGCGGGACCAGCGGACCAGTGGCTCCTCGAGGTTCACGTACCAGCTGCGGAAGCGCCAGCCGCGCTCCCAGAACAGCCAGACCGACCACGGCTCGCCGGGCCGGGCCAGCTTCAGCACCCCGCTGCCGGACCAGCGCGTGCGCTCGGTGGTGCGCGGGGCGGTGTAGCGGGTGGCGAGCGGCTCCTCGTGGACGGCGGTGCCGTCGGCGAGCACGGGACGGACGCACTCGGTGTCGGGCGCCATCCAGACCGCGAGCAGCTCCGGCGTGTCCTGGACGACCGTCACCGGCCGGCAGATGTGCACGTCGCCGGTGCCGTTGCCGCGGTAGCGCCAGAGGATGTGCTCCCCCGGCGCCCAGTGCTGTGAGCCGTCCGATCCTGTCATGCGCAGATCTTAGGGGCGCGCTCCCACGACCGCTGCGGCACAGATCACGGAGGAGTCGGCTACCGGCCGGACCCTACCGGCCGGTCACCTGCCCTGCGGGTGCGTCGCCGCACCACGTCCGGCCGCCCTACGGGTGCGTCATGCGCAGCACGTCCAGTGCCTCGTCCAGCTGCTCGACGGTGAGGTCGCCCCGCTCGACGTAGCCGGACTCCAGCACCACCTCGCGGATGGTCTTCCGCTCGGCGAGCGACTTCTTGGCGACCTTGGCGGCCTCCTCGTAGCCGATGTACTTGTTCAGCGGGGTGACCACGGACGGCGATGACTCGGCGTACTCGCGGGCGCGCTCCACGTTCGCCGTGATCCCGTCCACCGTGCGGTCGGCGAGCAGCCGGGAGGCGTTGGCGAGCAGCCGTACGGACTCCAGGAGGTTCTTGGCCATCACCGGGAGCATCACGTTGAGCTCGAAGTTCCCGGCCGCGCCCGCCACCGCGACCGTGGTGTCGTTTCCGGTCACCTGCGCGGCGACCATCAGGACCGCCTCGGGGATCACCGGGTTCACCTTGCCCGGCATGATCGAGGAGCCGGGCTGGAGGTCGGGGAGGTTGATCTCGGCGAGGCCGGTGCGCGGGCCGCTGGCCATCCAGCGCAGGTCGTTGGCGATCTTGGTGAGGGAGACGGCGACGGTCCGGAGCTGCCCGGACGTCTCCACCAGGGCGTCGCGGGCCCCCTGGGCCTCGAAGTGGTTCCGGGCCTCCGTCAGCGGCAGCCCGGTGGCGCGGGCGACCTCCGCGATGACGGCCGCCGAGAAGCCGGCCGGGGTGTTGATGCCGGTGCCGACCGCCGTACCGCCGAGGGGGAGTTCGGCGAGCCGGGGGAGTGCCGCGCGCAGCCGCTCGGCGCCGTACCTGACCTGCGCCGCGTAGCCGCCGAACTCCTGGCCCAGGGTGACCGGGGTGGCGTCCATCAGATGCGTACGGCCGGACTTCACGACCGACGCGAATTCGGCCGATTTTCGCTCCAGGGAGGCGGCCAGGTGGTCGAGGGCGGGGATCAGGTCGCGGGTGACGGCGCCGGTGGCCGCGATGTGGATGGAGGAGGGGAAGACGTCGTTCGAGGACTGCGAGGCGTTGACGTGGTCGTTGGGGTGGACCTCGTGCCCCTCGGGGAGCCGTTCGGTGGCGAGGGTGGCGATCACCTCGTTGGTGTTCATGTTGGACGAGGTGCCCGAGCCGGTCTGGAAGACGTCCACGGGGAAGTGCTCGTCCCAGCGCCCTTCGGCGACCTCCTCCGCCGCCGAGACGATCGCCTCCGCGCGGTCCTTCCCGATTACCCCGAGTTCGGCGTTGACCGTGGCGGCGGCGGCCTTGATCCGGGCCAGGGCCTCGATGTGGGCGCGCTCCAGGCGCTGTCCGGAGACCGGGAAGTTCTCCACGGCCCGCTGGGTCTGGGCCCGCCACTTGGCGTGCGCGGGGACCCGCACCTCACCCATGGAGTCGTGCTCGATCCGGTATCCGTCGTCATTGCTCATGGTCGGTCAACCTCCTGAAAAAGATGAGCACTTCTCTTGTTCGATGTATTCCCAAGGCGCGTACCGGCCAGTAAAAACCGTGGGTAACCCCACTTCCAGGAGGCGCAGTGAAGCGCACCAGGTACAGACTCCGCTGGCCCGTCGCGGCCGTCGCCGCCGCCGCGGCGGCCCTCGGCAGCATGACCGCAGCCGCCCCCGCCGGCGCGGTCGACACGAGCGCAGCGGCCGGAATCACCTCCGTACCGCTCTCTCCCGAGCTGGAGGCGATCCGGGCGGCCGAGGCCACCAAGATCTACGGCAGCCCCGAGGAGCGCCCGCTCGCCCAGCGCAGGACCGGCCTGATCTCCCTCGGCGACAGCGAGATCTCCGGCGAGGGCGTCGGCACGTACGAGTCGCCCACCAACGGGCCCACCAACTGGTGCCACCGCTCCCCGGACGCCGCCATCCACCGCACCGGGATCCCCGCGGACCTCACCTTCAACGTCTCCTGCTCCGGCGCCTACACCGGCAACATCCGGATCGGCGGCTCCAAGCAGTACGCCGACGAGCTCGTCCAGAGCGACAACCTCGCGGTCAAGGCCCGCAACACCCGCATCAAGATGGTGCTGCTCGTCGCCGGCGCCAACGACGACCTGCAGTTCGGGCCCGTCATGACCGACTGCGTCCAGCGGTTCGTGCTCAGCCAGGGCACCTGCGAGCCCAAGTACGCCCCCGGCTGGCAGGCCCGCGTCGACGCGCTCGTCCCCAAGGTCGAGCAGACCGTCCGCGACCTGAAGACCGTCATGCGCGACGCCGGATACGCCGACGGCGACTACAAGCTCGTCGTCATGGGCTACCCCAGCCCGATCGGCCCCGACTTCTACGACAACCCGAACTTCCCCGGCAAGCTCACCTGCGGCGGCATGGGGTACGACTCCGACACCAAGTGGGGCCGCAACACCGCCGTGCCCGCCTTCGAACGCGGCATGCGGAGGATCGCGGCCGACACCGGGGCCACCTACCTCGACAACTCGCGCCTCTTCCACGGCCACGAGGTCTGCATGGAGGACACCTGGGCCCGGGGCCTCTACATCGACCTCTCCAAGCCCGGCGGCCTCGACGAGAACTCCGTCCGCCAGTCCTTCCACCCGAACAGGAGCGGCCACGGCGCCTTCGCCTCCTGCCTGACCCAGATCTACAACTCGGGTCTGCGCGAGGCGAGCTGCGCCGACGTCAACTCCTCCGGCACCCCGACGCTCTTCCCGGTCGCCTGGGACGACGCGTACAAGCCGCTGAAGAACCAGGCGACCGGCAACTGCCTGGACGTCAACGCCTCCGAGTCCGCCAACGGCACCGCCGTCCTCGGCTGGGACTGCCACGGCGGCCGCAACCAGGGATGGTGGTACGACTCCGCACGGCAGACCGTCCTCACCCAGCTCACCCAGGACCGCTGTCTGGACGTGCCGGGAGCGGTCTACCAGGCGGGCAAGGCCCTCATCGTCTGGAACTGCAGCGGTGCGGCCAACCAGAAGTTCGTCCGTGACGGCGCCACCGTCCGGCCCGCCGCCGCGACTGGGCTCTGCCTCACCCAGGGCGCGGCGAAGGAGCCGATCAGGCTCCAGAACTGCGACGGCTCCGCGAACCAGAAGTTCGTCTAGGAGCCCCACGCACGCCGTGGCCCCTCGTCCGGTGCGGGACGGGGGGTCACGGTCATTCCGCCGGCGTTCACCGTGCTCAGAGCGCCTTCGTCGTGGTCCTCGCGAGCTCGTAGGCCGGGAGCATCGCCCGGTGCTCGTCGGTGTCGAGGCCGCCGAGGTGGACGATGACCGTCCCCTTCGGGGTGGAGACGGCGAAGGCCCGCTCCTCCTTCGTCTCCTCCGTCAGCGTGTCGCGGACCGTGTAGGTCACCTCGGTCGCGGGCAGCGCGCCCGCCCTGGTCTCCCGGTAGGAGACCGCCGAACTCCCCTTCTCCGCCTTCACGAAGCCTTCGAGGGCCGTCCGGGCCGGGCCCTTCGGGGCCGTCCACACCCGCAGGTAGCCGATGTTCCCCGACGGCTTGGCGTCGACCTCGCAGCGGACGGTGGCGGGCCCCTGCCGGGTGAGCGCCGCGAACTCCGGGTCCTCCGGGTTCTCGATCGCCTCCGGCTTCCAGCTCTCCGCGAGCGCGAAGGAGACGGGCAGCGCGCAGGCGGAACCCGGACCGCCGAGGGTCGCGGCCGCGGCCGGGACGGCGGGCTTCTGCGGTGCGCCGGCCCGCGCCGGGGCGTCGGGCTCCGGGGTCGTCGCCGGCGCCCCGCAGGCGGTCAGCAGCAGACCGGCGGCCACCAGGGCGGCGGGGACGGCGGCCGTGCGTATCGGACGTGCTCTCTGTGGCATGACGCCATGATCCCCGATCCGGAGGCCCGGGACTGCTCCGGACGGGCGAACCCCCGGCGGGCATCGGACAATGAAGCGTGCCGAGGGGGACCCCCAGCCCAGGAGGCATGACATGACCCGCAGCTTCAGGAGGACCGGTCTCCGGAGGATCGGCGTGCTCGGCGCCTGTACGGCCGCAGTCGTCTCCTTCGCGGCCGTCGCCCCGGCCCAGGCCGCGGTGCGGGCCGCCGACACGGCCCACGCCGTCGACGGGTTCGAGTTCACGCTCTTCGCCAAGGAGGTTCCCGGCGACGGGGCGAGCGCGAGCGGGCAGACGCCCCGGGTCGGTGACGTCTTCACTTCCGCCGACGACCTGTACAAGACCAAGGGCGGCGACACGGTCGGCCGCGACGGGGTCACCTGCGCCGTGGTGCGCGTCTCCGGGGACCAGGCCGACGCGAACTGCGTCGGCACCTTCGTCCTGAACGGCGGGCCCGGCGGACAGCTCACCGCCCAGGCCCTCGTCACCTTCGACGTCTCCAACCAGGCGCCGGCCGCGTACGACATCGCCGTGACCGGCGGCACCGGAGACTTCAAGCAGGCACGCGGATACGTCCGCGCGACCCCCGACGGGGACTACCAGCAGATGGAGTTCCACATCACCACGCGCTGACCCCGGGGCGTCACGACAGCTTGCCGCCGTAGTCCGGGAGCTTGAAGGCGCGCTCGGCGTGACCGCCCACGAGGTCGGTCGTGTTGTTGCCGATGTTCGCGATGATCGTGTAGCCCTTGGCCTCGATCTCGGCGCGCTTCCCGGTCTTGTACGCGCTGACCTCGGAGAACAGGTCGGGCAGCGAGCGCACGTACAGACCGTCGACCGGGTAGCCGGCCTTCTTCAGGTTCCAGTCCGTCAGGGAGTAGATGATCCCGGGCCGGGCGGTCACGAAGAAGACGGCCACCCCGCGCGCGTGGGCGTCGCGGACGAGCGCCCGCACGTCCGCGATGGCCGGGGTCGGCAGCTCCCAGAAGGGGTGGAAGTCCGTCTCCAGGGAGCTGTTGTCGATGTCGAGGACGATGGCCTGCTTCTCGCGGCCGGCGTCCTCGGCGCGCGCCTCGATGTACGGGCGGGCCTCGGCGACGACGGCGGCCACGTCGCGGCGCCAGGTCGTGTAGTCGACGTCCGCGAGGGCCGCGGCCGAGGTGATGTGGGTGTCGGGGTCGGCGGCGGAGGCGGCGGGCGCCGGGCCGACGACGAGGAGGGCCGTCAGGCCGAGGGCGGTGGTGGCCGTGGCGGTGGCCTTGGCGGAGGGCATGGGGGGCTCCCGAGTGGTCGACCGGCTCAGTGGTTGACATGCTCGCGCCCCATACTGGCCAGTAGGCGACGGGAAGGCTACCGGTCGGTAGCGACTTTCTGATCGAGGATCGACGAAGCCCCCGGCCCGGCGGACGGACCAGGGGCTTCGCGGGAGCCCTACGGGGTCGGATCAGGCGAGACCGGGGCCGCGCACCGGGATGTGCGTGAACGTCGGCTCCGGCGCCGGGTTCTGGAAGAAGTCGTTGCCCTTGTCGTCGACGACGACGAACGCCGGGAAGTCCTCGACCTCGATCTTCCAGACCGCCTCCATGCCGAGCTCCTCGTACTCGACGACCTCGACCTTCTTGATGCAGTCCTGGGCGAGACGGGCCGCCGGGCCGCCGATCGAGCCCAGGTAGAAGCCGCCGTGCGCGCCGCACGCGTTCGTGACCTGCTGCGAGCGGTTGCCCTTGGCCAGCATGACCTTCGAGCCGCCCGCCGCCTGGAACTGCTCCACGTACGAGTCCATGCGGCCGGCCGTCGTCGGGCCGAAGGAGCCGGAGGCGTAGCCCTCGGGGGTCTTCGCGGGGCCCGCGTAGTACACCGGGTGGTCCTTCAGGTACTGCGGCATCTCCTCGCCCGCGTCGAGACGCTCCTTGATCTTGGCGTGCGCGATGTCGCGCGCCACGACCAGCGGGCCGCTGAGGGAGAGACGGGTCTTGACCGGGTACTTGGTCAGCTCGGCGAGGATCTCGTCCATCGGCTGGTTCAGGTCGATCCGGACGACGTCCTCGTCGGTGGCGAGCTGCTCCTCGGTCGTCTCCGGCAGGAAGCGCGCCGGGTCGGTCTCCAGCTGCTCCAGGAAGACGCCCTCGGCGGTGATCTTCGCGACGGCCTGGCGGTCGGCCGAGCAGGACACGGCGATCGCGACGGGCAGCGAGGCGCCGTGACGGGGGAGGCGGACGACGCGGACGTCGTGGCAGAAGTACTTGCCGCCGAACTGCGCGCCGATGCCGATCTTCTGCGTCAGCTCGAAGACCTTCTCCTCCAGCTCCTTGTCGCGGAAGCCGTGGCCGGTCTCGGCCGAGCCCTCGGTGGGCAGCTCGTCCAGGTAGTGCGCGGAGGCGTACTTCGCGGTCTTCAGCGCGAACTCGGCGCTCGTGCCGCCGACGACGATCGCCAGGTGGTACGGCGGGCAGGCGGCCGTGCCGAGCGAGCGGATCTTCTCCTCCAGGAACTTCATCATGGAGGCCTCGTTCAGGACCGCCTTCGTCTCCTGGTAGAGGAAGGACTTGTTGGCCGAGCCGCCGCCCTTGGCCATGAAGAGGAACTTGTACGCGCCGCCGTCGGTCGCGTACAGCTCGATCTGCGCGGGCAGGTTCGAGCCGGTGTTCTTCTCCTCCCACATGGTGACCGGGGCCATCTGCGAGTAGCGGAGGTTCAGCTTGGTGTACGCGTCGTAGATGCCCTTGGACAGGGCCTCCTCGTCGCGGCCGGAGGTCAGCACGTTCTGGCCGCGCTTGCCCATGACGATCGCGGTGCCGGTGTCCTGGCACATGGGCAGCACGCCGGCGGCGGCGATGTTCGCGTTCTTGAGGAGGTCGAGCGCGACGAACTTGTCGTTGCCCGAGGCCTCCGGGTCGTCGATGATCCGGCGCAGCTGGGCCAGGTGGGCCGGGCGCAGGAAGTGCTGGATGTCGTGGATGGCCTCGGCGGCGAGCGTGCGCAGCGCCTCCGGCTCGACCTTGAGGAACGTACGCCCGTCGGCCTCGAAGGTGGAGACACCTTCGGAGGTCACCAGGCGGTAGGGCGTGGTGTCCTCTCCCAGGGGGAGCAGATCGGAGTACGCAAACTCAGGCATGACGGCGGCCATTCCTCACTCGGCAGACAGCTGCGCCGCCTCCGTTGGCTGCGCGCCCTCCAGCGTAAGACGCGGGGGCGGCGCCGATCCTGTGAGGTAAGGCTCACTAGGTGCCGGGACCGCACCGGAATGGCGTGTTTCCGTGCCCCGGTGCGGAATTCGGTCCGGATCCGGTCGTGGCCGCCCCCGGGTCCGGGGGGATCCCCTAGGGGACTGACCGGGGTGTCTCCCTCTGGTTGCGATCTATCGCGTTTCGCTAGGCTGGCTCCGTGGACCTCGAAAAGCAGCCCGAACCCGAGAAGCAGCCGCAGCCGCAGCGGCCGGTCGCCCCCGCCGAGCCCGCCCTCGCGAAGCCCGCCTTCGCCGATCCGGAGGGCTCGCTGCGGGCCTCGGACGCGGACCGGGACCGGATCGCGGACATCCTCAGGGACGCCCTGGCCGAGGGACGGCTCGACGCCGAGGAGCACTCGGACCGGATCGACGCGGTCTACCGGGCCAAGACCGTCGGGGAGCTGGAGCCGATCGTCCGCGACCTGCCGGGTGCCCGGACCGCCCGCGAGTCCGAACCCGCCTTCGCCTGGGGCTCCGACGACGCCGACGGCCCCGCGGACAACCTCGTCGCGATCTTCTCCAGCACGACCCGCAAGGGCCGCTGGCGGGTGAGCCGCAGGACGAACGCCTTCGCCCTCTTCGGGAACATCGAGGTCGACCTGACCGAGGCGATCTTCGCCCAGCGGCTGACCACCATCAACGCCACCTCCATCTTCGGCAACGTCGAGGTGCGGGTCCCGGAGAACATCAGCCTGCGCGGCAACGGCAGCGGCATCTTCGGGAACTTCGAGGTCGTGACCCTGGAAGGGGTCGATCCGCAGGCGCCGGTCGTCGTCATCAACGGCTACTCGGTCTTCGGGAACGTCGAGGCCAGGCCCAAGCGCGGCAAGTGGATCACCGACCTCCAGGACAAGCTCCGCAAGCACCTCGGGTGACCGTCCGGGGGGACGCCGGGGGAACCGCCGGCGGCGCTTCGGGGGACCGGCCGGGGGACGCCGGGGGAATCGCCGGCGGCGCTTCGGGGGACCGGCCGGGGTCCGTCCGGAGGTGACCGGAATTCGTCCTCGGGTATCCGCAGAGCGGAACGGCGGGGCACGCGGTGCATAGGCGCGCGCACAGCGGGTAGGGCTGGTGCATCGCCGCTCGCTCGCGAAGCCGTCGTCAGGAGTAGACCGTGCTGCAACTGCCGCATCAGCCCCTCCAGGTCGCCGCCGTACCCTCTCAGCGCGCCCCTGCCCGGGAGGACGAGGCCGGTCCATGGCACGCGGAGGCGGTGTGCCGCCGGGACGAGGCCGGGCTCTTCTTCGCCCCGTCCAAGGAGCCGACCGCCGCGCGGCTCGCGCGCGAGGAGGCGGCGAAGCGGGTCTGCGCGCGCTGTCCGGTGATGGTCGAGTGCCGGGAGCACGCGCTGCTCCAGCCCGAGCCGTACGGCGTGTGGGGCGGGCTCACGGCGGCGGAGCGCCGCGTGGTCCTCGCCCGGCGCCGGCGGCGCGAGGTGGAGCTGCGGAAGGCGTCGGCGACCGAGCGGATCGCCCAGGCGGGCTGACGGGATCGCGGAGACCTTCCCCCGGTCCGTACGAGAAGGGGCGCCCCCACCGCACATGGGGGCGCCCCTCTTCGTACCGTCACCGCGCAGGAGCGTTACTTCGCGCGGTCGAAGTCGATCTTGCTGTACGCGCGCAGCTTCGAGAGCCGGTGCGTCGAGTCGATCTGGCGGATCGTGCCCGACTTCGAGCGCATGACCAGCGACTGCGTGGTCGCCGTCTCGGCGCGGTAGCGCACCCCGCGCAGGATCTCGCCGTCGGTGATGCCGGTGGCGACGAAGAAGACGTTGTCGCCGGAGACCAGGTCGTTCGTGGAGAGTACGCGGTCCAGGTCGTGGCCCGCGTCCAGCGCCTTCTGGCGCTCGGCGTCGTCCTTCGGCCACAGCTTGCCCTGGATCACACCGCCGAGGCACTTGATGGCGCAGGCGGAGATGATGCCCTCGGGGGTGCCGCCGATGCCCATGAGCATGTCGACGCCGGTGCCCTCGCGGACGGCCATGATCGAACCGGCGACGTCGCCGTCCGAGATGAACTTGATGCGGGCGCCGGTCTCGCGGATCTCCTTGACGATGCCCTCGTGACGCGGGCGGTCCAGGATGACGACCGTGATGTCCTCGGGCGCGGAGTTCTTCGCCTTGGCGACCCGGCGGATGTTGACCGAGACGGGGGCGTTGATGTCGACGAAGTCGGCGGCCTCGGGGCCGGTGACCAGCTTGTCCATGTAGAAGACCGCGGACGGGTCGAACATGGTGCCGCGGTCGGCGGCGGCCAGGACGGCGATGGCGTTCGGCATGCCCTTGGCGTTGAGCGTGGTGCCGTCGATCGGGTCGACCGCGATGTCGACCTCGGCGCCGGTGCCGTCGCCGACCCGCTCGCCGTTGAACAGCATCGGGGCTTCGTCCTTCTCGCCCTCGCCGATGACGACGACGCCGTTCATCGAGACGGTGGAGATCAGGGTCCGCATGGCGTTGACCGCCGCCCCGTCCGCGCCGATCTTGTCGCCGCGGCCGACCCAGCGGCCGGCGGCCATGGCGGCGGCCTCGGTGACGCGGACCAGCTCAAGGGCGAGGTTGCGGTCGGGGGCCTCGGGGGAAACGACAAGCTCGGGCGGAAGGTGGTGGTGCTCGGTCATCGGAACGCACCTTTCTGTACGGCGACGGCCGGAAAAAAGAGGGTGCTGCGACTCTATCGGTACGTCGACAAAATGAGCAGAGGGGCCCACGTATGAGCACAGCACCATGATGCGACCATGGTGGGCGTGGCAGGTATGCGAGGCAGGCAGACGGTACGCGGGATGTTCCAGTCCCTCGGGGTGATCATGGTCGCCGCGGGCGTGATGTATCTCTTCATCCCGCACGACGAGAACGCGGATCCGGTCAAGGCGAAGGACTACCGGGTCGAGCTCCTCACGGCCCAGCGGGCGGCGCCCTATCCGGTGCTGGCCCCCGAGGGCCTGGGGGAGGGCTGGAAGGCGACGGTCGTCTCGTACAAGCGAGAGAAGTCCGACGCCTGGCAGCTGGGCTTCCTCTCCCCGGACACCCAGTACGTGGCCGTGAACCAGTCGACGGCGGAGCCGGGCAAGTTCGTGCCCGAGGTGACGCAGAAGGCCAAGAACACCGGGAAGACCCAGACGGTGGCCGGCCAGGTCTGGCAGCGCTGGGAGGGCCCGAGGTACGACGCGCTCGTCCGCACGGAGAACGGCGCGACGACGGTGGTGACCGGCACGGCCTCCTTCGAGACGCTGGCGGAGATGGCCGGCTCGCTCCAGTCGAAGAAGGCCTGAGGCGCAACGGGGAAGGGCCCCGCACTCACGGAGTGCGGGGCCCTTCTCGCGTGCCGCTCAGACGGTGGTGATGACCTCGTCGTAGGAGAGGCGCGGGGAGCGCGGGAACCAGGCGTCCTCGCCCGGCTTGCCGATGTTGACGACCATCAGCGGGGTGTGGTCGCCGTCCAGGAACTCCTTCTGGACGCCGGCGAAGTCCAGACCGGTCATCGGGCCGGCGGCCAGGCCGGCGGCGCGGACGCCCACGATGAAGTACGCGGCCTGGAGGGCGGCGTTCAGCAGGGCGGAGCCCTCGCGGACCGGGCGCTCCGAGAAGAACATGTCCTTGGCCTGCGGGAAGTGCGGGAGCAGGGCCGGGAGCTCGTCGTGGAACTCGTTGTCGGCGGACAGGATCGCGACCAGCGGGGCGGCGGCGGTCTTGGCCTGGTTGCCCTCGGCCATGTGCTTCACCAGGCGCTCGCGGGCCTCGGGGGAGCGGACCAGGGTGATGCGCAGCGGGGACTGGTTGAAGGCGGTCGGGCCGTACTTCACCAGGTCGTAGATCGCCTGGACCTGCTCGTCGGTCACCGGCTCGTCGGTGAACGTGTTGGCGGTGCGGGCCTCACGGAAGAGGAGGTCCTGGGCGACGGCGTCAAGGGCGAGAGACATGCTGCGTACCTTCCGGACTGCAAAGGGGAACCGCTCGAACATGGGCTCGGGCGATGTCTCGACAGTACGCGGAAGATTGGTGAAACTTCAACTAATCCATCCGGATAGTGATCCGCTTCACTCGGAGTCTACATGCCGGCCCCGGCCCGCGCCGGGGCTACTCGTCCTCGTCCTCCGCCTCCGCCGCGCGTTCCGCCGCCAGCGAGGCGTCGAGCCGGGCCCGCGCGCCCTCCAGGCGCCGCCGGCACACCTTCGCCAGCTCCTCGCCGCGCTCCCAGAGCGCCAGGGACTCCTCCAGCGACGTCCCGCCCGCCTCCAGCCGCCGGACGACCTCGATCAGCTCGTCCCGCGCCTGCTCGTAGCCGAGAGCCGCCTCTTCCGCGCTCGTCTCCGTACCCGCTGCCATCCGTCGCTCCATCCTTGGTTTCCGTTCCTCTCCGCCTTCTCGCCGCTCAGGCCCGATCGGCCACGCGGCGCACCGCGAACTCGCCCTCGGCGACCCTGGCCCGCAGCTCCTCGCCCTCCGTGACCTCCTCGGGGGAGCGGACCACCGCCCCGTCCGGCCGCTGGAGCACCGCGTACCCCCGCTCCATCGTCGCGGCGGGCGACAGCGCCCGGACACGCGCCCGCGTGTGCGAGAGCTCCGAGTCCGCCCGGTCCAGCAGGTGCCCGAGGACCCGCCGGCTCCGGGCGAGCAGCGCCGCGAGCTCGTCCTCGCGGACCTCGACCATGCGCTGCGGATGCTCCATGACGGGCCGCGCGAGCGCGTGCGCCAGGCCGCGCTCCTCCCGCTCCAGGAGGCCGCGCACGGTCCGCAGCGCCCGGTCCCGCAGCCCGCGCACCCGGTCCAGCTCCTCGCCGACGTCCGGGACGACCTTCTTGGCCGCGTCCGTCGGCGTCGAGGCGCGCAGATCGGCCACCAGGTCGAGCAGCGGCGAGTCCGGCTCGTGCCCGATCGCGGACACCACCGGCGTACGGCACTCGGCCACCGTCCGGACCAGCTGCTCGTCCGAGAAGGGCAGCAGGTCCTCGACGCTGCCGCCGCCCCGGGCCACGATGATCACGTCCACGTCCCCGTGGGCGTCGAGCTCCTTGACCGCCTGGACGACCTGCGGGACCGCCTTCACGCCCTGCACCGCGACGTTGCGCACCTCGAAGCGGACGGCGGGCCAGCGGCGGCGCGCGTTCTCCAGGACGTCCCGCTCGGCCGCCGAGGCCCGGCCGCAGACCAGGCCGACGAGGTGAGGCAGGAACGGCAGCGGCTTCTTCCGGTCGAGCGCGAAGAGGCCCTCCGAGGCCAGACTCCGCTTCAGCTGCTCCAGGCGCGCGAGCAGCTCGCCGATCCCGACCGGCTTGATCTCCACCGCCCGCAGCGACAGCTGACCGCGCGGCGCGTACCACTCGGGCTTGGCGTGCACGACGACCCGGGCGCCCTCCGAGACGACGTCCGCGACCGCGTCGAAGACCTGGCGGTAACAAGTGACGCCGATGGAGATGTCGTGCGACGGATCCCGCAGGGTCAGGAAGACGACCCCGGCGCCGGGGCGCCGCGACAGCTGCGTGATCTGCCCCTCGACCCAGATCGCCCCGAGCCGGTCGATCCACCCCCCGATCATCCGGGAGACCTCACCGACGGGAAGCGGTGCTTCGGCGGACGTAGTCAGAGCCATGGACCGAGCGTAACCGCGCGGTACGACAACGTCAGGGGCGCGCGACGGCCGGGCGACTTCGGGCGCGCGTGGACACCGCTCTGTATCGGACCGCGCTTCACGTGCGCGTGGACACCGCTCCGTACCGCACCGCGCTTCAGGCGCGCGTGGAGACCGCCCCGTATCGGACCGCGCTTCAGGCGCGCGTGGACACCGCCCGTATCGCACCGAGCTTCACGCGCGCGTGGGCACCGCCCCGTACCGCGCCGTGCTTCACCTGCCCGAGGACGTCCGGGTCGCGCCCTGGACCGCCAGGACCACCAGGCCCACGCCCAGCCACACCACGCCCACCACCTGCGCGGCGGGCGACGCCTCGACGATCACCGCGATCAGGATCGCCGCGCCGGCCACCGGCAGCACGACGTGCTTCAGCCAGTGCGGCGGCCCCTCGGCCCGCCGTACGGCGAACCAGCCCACCACGCTCGCGTGCAGCAGGACGAACGCGGTCAGCGCGCCGACGTCGACGACCGAGACCAGGTGGTCGAGGCCGTCGTCCCGGCGCGCCGCCCACACCGCCGCGATCATCGTCACCGTCGCCGCCACGAGCAGCGCCACGCGCGGGACGCCCCCGTCGGTGCGGCCCAGCAGGTGCGGAAGGCGCCGCTCGCGGCCCATCGCGAACAGCAGCCGCCCGCCCGCCGCCTGCCCCGCGAGCGCCGCGAAGGCCGCGCCGATCGCCTTCGAGGCGGCCACCAGGTCGTGCAGCCAGCCGCCCACCGAGGCGTCCACGGCGTCGTAGAAGGCAGAGCCCTGCTTGGCGGGGTCGTCGGCGAGATCGGCCGAGGAGAGGGGTTCGAGGAGCGCCACCAGCCAGGTCTGGGCCACGAACAGGACGCCCGCGAGCGCCAGGCAGAACAGCACCGCCCGCGCCACCTTCGCCGAGCCTCCCGTGACCTCCTCCGCGAAGGAGGCGATCGCGTCGAAGCCCAGGTACGACAGGACGGCCACCGAGACCGCGCCGACCACCGCGGCGAGCGAGAACGAGGTGTCGCCGGTGAGCGGCGACCACCAGTCGCGCAGCGCCCCGTCCCGTGCGAGCACGACCACCGCCGAGACGACGAAGACCAGGAGGACCACGATCTCCAGGGCGAGCACCGCGAAGCCGACCCGGGCCGCCGCCCGTACGCCCCACAGGTTCAGCAGGGTGGTGACGACCACGGCGATCCCGGTCCACACCCACCGGTCCACCTCGGGGACCAGCGCCTCCATGGCGATGCCCGCGAAGAGGTAGGCGACGGCCGGGATCAGCAGGTAGTCGAGCATCGCCATCCACCCGGCGATGAAACCGGGCCCCTCTCCGAGGCCCTTGCGCGCGTACGTGAAGACGGAGCCGGCCTGCGGTGCGACCCGGACCATCTGGGCGTAGCTGAGCGCCGTGAACGCCATGGCGACGGTGGCCACGACGTACACCAGTGCCACCGCTCCGTGCGACTTCGCGTCGAGCGTGCCGAAGACGCCGACCGGCGCCATGGGGGCGATGAACAGCAGTCCGTACACGACAAGGTCACGGAACCCGAGATTCCGCCGCAGCTTCTCGTGGTCCGTGACCTGCGTCTCCTCAGCCATGGCGCCAGTTTCGGCCACGCCGCCGCTCCAGACGCTCACCGACGCGGCCTTACGATGGGACGCATGACTGCAACGCCCGCGCCGACGCCCGATTCCGCCTCCGCGACGAACCGCCCGAAGCGTGTCCTGCTCGCCGCCCCCCGCGGCTACTGCGCGGGCGTGGACCGTGCCGTGATCGCCGTGGAGAAGGCCCTGGAGCAGTACGGGGCGCCGATCTACGTCCGGCACGAGATCGTCCACAACAAGTACGTCGTCCAGACCCTGGAGCGGAAGGGCGCGATCTTCGTCGACCAGGCGACCGAGGTGCCGCCCGGCAACATCGTGATGTTCTCCGCGCACGGC
This sequence comes from Streptomyces sp. E-08, assembly GCF_049913095.1. Taxonomy (NCBI): domain Bacteria; kingdom Bacillati; phylum Actinomycetota; class Actinomycetes; order Kitasatosporales; family Streptomycetaceae; genus Streptomyces; species Streptomyces sp. E-08. The sequence goes on from NZ_CP183971.1 coordinate 5,437,049, forward strand.
GTCGCCCCGACCGTCCACGAGGAGGCCCGCGTGGGCCGGCTCGCGACCATCGACGCCACCTGCCCGCTGGTCACCAAGGTCCACAAGGAAGCCGTCCGTTTCGCCAAGGAGGACTTCGACATCCTCCTCATCGGCCACGAGGGCCACGAGGAGGTCATCGGCACCTCCGGCGAGGCCCCCGACCACATCCAGCTGGTCGACGGCCCCGAGGACGTGGCCAAGGTCGAGGTCCGCGACCCCTCCCGGGTCGTCTGGCTCTCCCAGACCACGCTCTCGGTCGACGAGACGATGGAGACGGTCGACGCGCTGAAGGAGAAGTTCCCGCAGCTGATCTCCCCGCCGTCGGACGACATCTGCTACGCCACGCAGAACCGCCAGATCGCGATCAAGGAGCTGGCCGGGCAGGCCGAGCTGGTGATCGTCGTCGGCTCGAAGAACTCCTCCAACTCGATCCGCATGGTCGAGGTCGCCAAGCAGGCCGGCGTCCCCGCCGCCTACCTGGTCGACTTCGCCAGCGAGATCGACGAGGCCTGGCTGGAGGGCGTGACCAGCGTCGGCCTCTCCTCCGGCGCCTCCGTCCCGGACGTCCTGGTGCAGGAGGTCCTGGAGTGGCTCGCCGAGCGCGGCTACGCGGACGTGGAGATCGTCAAGACGGCGGACGAGTCCCTGACCTTCTCGCTGCCCAAGGAGCTCCGGAACAAGGACCTGCGCGCCGAGGCGGAGAAGCTCGCGGCGGCCGCGCCCGTCAAGGAGTAGCGCGGCGCGCCAGCCCTTACCGTGGGTCCATGAACGTCTTCGGAGTGGACATCGGCGGCTCGGGCATCAAGGGCGCCCCCGTGGACCTGGAGCGCGGCACGCTCGCCGAGGAGCGCCACAAGGTACTGACCCCGCAGCCCGCCACACCCGACGGTGTGGCGGGCTGCGTCGTGGAGGTCGTGGAGAACTTCGGCTGGACGGGACCGGTGGGGGTGACTTTCCCGGGCGTCGTGACGGGCTCCACGATCCGTACGGCCGCCAACGTCGACAAGTCCTGGATCGGCGTCGACGCGGGCACCCTGCTGAGCGACCGGCTCGGCGGGCTCCCGGTGACCGTCCTGAACGACGCGGACGCGGCCGGGGTCGCGGAGATGACCTTCGGCGCGGGCCGGGGCCGCAAGGGCACGGTGATCCTGCTGACCCTCGGTACGGGCATCGGCTCGGCCCTCTTCGCCGACGGCCGTCTCGTCCCCAACACCGAGCTCGGCCACCTGGAGCTCAAGGGGCACGACGCGGAGACCCGGGCCTCGACCAAGGCCAAGGAGGACGAGGACCTCAGCTGGGAGCACTGGGCGACCCGGCGGCTGCGCAAGTACCTCGCGCACGTGGAGATGCTCTTCTCGCCGGAACTGTTCATCATCGGCGGTGGCGTGAGCCGCAAGGCCGACAAGTTCCTGCCGCTGATCGAGGGCATCCGCGCGGAGATCGTCCCGGCGGAGCTCCAGAACAACGCGGGGATCGTGGGTGCGGGGATGGCGGCGAGGACGTCCTGAGGGGCGGGCCCGGATCCGCCCCTGCCTGGTCTACACGACGGGCCGGCGTCCCGCCGCCCGGGGCCGTCCGCCCGGCCCCTCGCCGGCCCCCGGGGCGGTCCGGGCGGCGGGCCGTCGATGGCGGCGCCCCATGTCCCGCACCTTACGGACGCTCGCGATGAGACCGGCGACGAGGGTGCCGCCGTAGAGCCACCCGGCGTGCACGGCGAGGGCGGTCACGATCGCCATGGCCTGGCCGCCGAAGCCGCCTGTGCCGCCCGCGATGGGGACGACGCCGACGGCGAAGGCGATGGGGACGGCGATCGGGGCGGTGACCAGGTCGGCGGTCCGTACCCAGAGCGCCGTCAGGGCGCTGACCGGCAGGAACAGCAGGCCGTAGACCACGGGGGAGCCGTCGAGGAGCAGCTGGTCGAGGAGGCCGAGGGTGAGCATGACGGCCGAGGCGAAGAGCCCGCTGCCGAGCCCGGTGAGGCGGGGCGACGGCAGCCGGCGCAGGGCGACGACGACCGGCGGCGCGGGCCGGCGCCCGGCGGGGCGCCCGGAACCGCGGCCGGCCGGGGCCGCCCCGGTCGCTCCGGCGGCACCCGCACCCGCCTCGGCCACCGCGGCCCGCTCCACGCGGGCGCGTCCGGGCGGGCGCCCGGCCCTGCCGGTCACGCGGTAGACGGCCGCGCCCTCCACGAGCGCGCCCGGCGGTGCGACCGGCGGCGTGGCGGGGTTCTGCGGCCTTCGGCGGCCTTGCGGCTGACTTGTCCTGTGCTGCTCCACCTGACCAACGTAGGTCGGAAGGGGGCGGGAACCGGGTCCGGGACACGCCCTTTGGGTGACCTTGCCCCCGAGAACGACCGAAGGTCGGCGTCACTGGCCGGTTCAGCCCGCCCGTAAACTGGGGGATCGGCCCACCATCCACACTTCAGGAAGTCGCCACCGTGTCGCTCACGATCGGAATCGTCGGTCTGCCGAATGTCGGCAAGTCGACCCTGTTCAACGCCCTGACCAAGAACGACGTGCTGGCGGCCAACTACCCGTTCGCCACGATCGAGCCCAACGTCGGCGTCGTCGGTGTCCCGGACGCCCGCCTGACCAAGCTGGCCGAGATCTTCGGCTCCCAGCGCATCCTCCCGGCGACGGTCGACTTCGTCGACATCGCGGGCATCGTGCGCGGCGCGAGCGAGGGCGAGGGCTTGGGCAACAAGTTCCTCGCGAACATCCGCGAGTCGGACGCGATCTGCCAGGTCATCCGTGCCTTCAAGGACGAGAACGTCGTCCACGTCGACGGCAAGGTCTCGCCGAAGGACGACATCGAGACGATCAACACGGAGCTGATCCTCGCGGACCTCCAGACGATCGAGAAGGTCCTGCCGCGCCTCCAGAAGGAGATGCGGATCAAGAAGGACACGGCGCCGAAGGTCGCCGCCGTCGAGGCCGCCCAGGCGATCCTGGAGAAGGGCGACACCCTCTTCTCGCAGGGCATCGTCCAGGGCTCGGAGAAGGCGGAGCTCCTGCACGACCTCCACCTCCTCACCACCAAGCCGTTCCTGTACGTCTTCAACGTGGACGAGGACGAGCTGACGGACGACGCCTTCAAGGCCGAGCAGAGCGCCCTCGTGGCCCCGGCCGAGGCGATCTTCCTCAACGCCAAGCTGGAGCAGGACCTCGCCGAGCTCGACGAGGAGGACGCCATGGAGCTCCTCCAGTCCGTCGGCGCCGAGGAGCCCGGCCTCGCCACGCTCGCCCGCGTCGGCTTCGCGACCCTCGGCCTCCAGACCTACCTGACGGCCGGCCCGAAGGAATCCCGCGCCTGGACGATCAAGCAGGGCGCGACGGCCCCCGAGGCGGCCGGTGTCATCCACACCGACTTCCAGAAGGGCTTCATCAAGGCCGAGGTCATCTCCTTCGCCGACCTCGTCGAAACGGGCTCGGTCGCCGACGCCCGCGCGGCCGGCAAGGCCCGCATGGAGGGCAAGGAGTACGTCATGCAGGACGGCGACGTCGTGGAGTTCCGCTTCAACGTCTGATACGTCCGGCGAAAGGCCGTCTGACCTGCGACGGAGCGGGTTGGGCGGCCTTTGCGGTCCGCACAGAGTCCGCAGCGTGCTGACTTCGGTCAGCGCGCGGGGGAGCGGCTACGCCGCTTCGTCGACCTGTGGCTGGGCGCCGGCGGACTGGTCCGCGTACGCCTTGTCGACGGCGGCCCGGGTCCGCTCTTCGGAGTCGGGCCACAGGTGGGTGTAGATGTTCAGCGTCATGGCCGCGTTGGTGTGGCCGAGGCGCTCGGAGACGGTCTTCACCGACTCGCCGTGCTTGATCAGCAGGCTGGCGTAGTGGTGCCGGAGGGCGTGGGGTCCGGTGCCCTTCGGTATGCCGGCCTTCGCGCAGGCGGGCCGCCAGGACCCGTCCATGAAGTGCGTGTAGACCACGGGTCCGCCTTGCGGCGCCGTGAAGATCCAGCTCTCGGGCCCATCGGCGGGGAAGTCCCGCAGGTGGGCCTTCATCGCATCCACCGCCATGCGGGGGAGCGGGACCGTGCGGTGCGAGCGAGCGGTCTTGGGCGGACAGACGTACACGCCGTGCTTGGCGGTCTGCTGGATCTGCTGCTCGACCGAGACGGTCGCGTGCAGCAGGTCGAGGTGGCGGACCTGGAGGCCGAAGAGCTCGCCGGGGCGGAGCCCGGTGGCCGCGCCGAGCAGCACGAGGCCCTTGTATCGGGCGGGTATCTCCTCGGACAGAGTCCGCACCTGCTCGACGGCCAGCGGCACGATCTTCTTCCGTGGCACCGAGGGCAGCTTTGCCTCGGCGCACGGATTGTGAGGGATCATGCGGTCACGGACGGCCGCCCGGAAGACGGCGTTGACCGTGTTGAAGACCGTCCGTGAGGTGCTGGCGGCCAGCCCGTGCGTGGTGGTCAGGCTGGTGACCCAGCTCTGTACGTCGCCGGGCTTGATGGCGCCGAGTGCCCGCTTCTCCCAGACCGGGTAGACGTAGCAGCGCAGGTGCTGGGCCACCGCCTTGGCTGTGGAAGGCCGGTGCGGCTGGATGGCCCGCCATTCCTCCGCGTACTCCTTGAAGGGCTTCTTCGCCGACCGTGGGTCGACGTACTGCCCGGTGACCAGGCTGGCCGTGACCTCGTCGATCCACCGCTGGGCGTCGATCTTGCGCTCGAAGTGACGGGCGTGCTCCTTGCCGTCGAGATCGCGGTAGCGGGCACGCCATTTGCCGTTGGGGCGCTTTTGGATGTTGGCCAAGTGGCCACTCCTTCGTGTCGGTTGTCAGTAGTGGCCGCCGTCCGCGATGTCGTTGCTGAGCGTGCGAGCGTCGCGCTCGTCGCCCATGAGGCGGAGGCATTGCTCGTGGATCGCCCGCGAGCTGTCGGGATGGGCCTTGATGTGGTCGGCGATGGCGACCACGGCGTGATGGAGGCGGTCGCGCGCGTCGCGGGTCTCGTAGAACGCCTCGACGGCCTCTTGGACGAGCCGCCGGCTGGCGATGTCGAGCCCTTCCAGAGGCGGTGACATGAGCTCTTCGAGAGGGAGCTCGAAGACGCGGGAGAAGGCGAGAGCCTCGTCGAGGTTGATGCGCCGACGGGGGGTGCCGTTCTCGATACGCCAGACCGCCGTCTGGTTCATCTTGACGCCGGCTCTGGTCACCCGCTCGGCCAGCTCAGTCGTGCTCCACCCTCTGACCTCGCGCTCCAGCGCCACGCGCGCGGCCACGTTCCCCTCGCTGTAGAGCAGCGGCACCTCGCCGCCCTCGGGCCTGTCGCCTGCCATCGAACCTCCATCGCCACCGTCGCTATCCCAATTGAAACATGAGCTTCCCGATTTGGTTAACCGGCGATCCCGGGGTACAACTCTATGCAGATCGAATCGCCACCTAGCCGAATGGGAATGCATGCGATACCTGACCACCACCGAGGTCGCCGAGCGCTACCGCACAGCCGAGAGCACCGTCCGCTACTGGCGCCACATCGGGAAGGGGCCGCGCGGCATCAAGGTCGGCAAGCGGGTGCTCTACCCCGAGGCCGAGCTGCTGCGCTACGAGCGCACCCTGATCGACGGCCAGGAGGAATGGGGCTTGGCCTCGTGAGCCGCCAGCAGGCCCAGGCACAGCAACGGCCCCCGGCGCGCCAACGCCGAGGGCCGGAGATTCCCCTGCACGTCGCCCATCCCTGAACGAACGAACCGGTGAGAGGCGGGACCTTGCCCGTCCCGTCCCTCACCTGAGAGGAACGTCGATGGAGGACTCTACGTCCCCCTCCACCTCGAACACATCCCACAAGGTCATCTGGCCTGCCACTGCGGTCCCCGGCCAGGGCATCCCGTGGCACCGTCCGGACCGGGCGGACGGCCGGCCCGCCTCTCCGCGGACCGGTGACCGACCGGACCGTGCCGCTGGTCCGGTCGGTCCGGAACCGGACCGGCCCGCGACCGAAACCCGGACCGGAGATCCGGTCAATCCGGACCAGGAACCCGGACCGACGGAGAACGCCCAGCTCAGCGGCCTGACCGACCGGACCGGGAACCCGGACCATGGAGCCGGTCCGGAAGCCGGGGACCGGGCGGAGAGTTCCGGTCAGTCGGCAGACGAACCCGGACCGACGGTCCGGGTTGACCACGGTCACCACGGTGCTCCGGGGACGGTCCCCGAACCCGGACCGGGAACTGGGGACCGCGAGCGCGCCAGCCTCACGGCGGACCGGGACCAGGACGGGACCGCCGTACTGGACGAGCTGCGCGCCGCGATCGGCCGGTACGTCGTGCTGCCGAGCGAGGAGGCCCTGACCGCGGCCACCCTGTGGGTGGCGGCCTCCCACATCCAGCCCGCCCTCCAGCACGCGCCGCGCCTGGCGGTGGTGGGACCGACCAAGGGCTGCGGCAAGTCCCGTGTCCTGGACGTGCTCCACGAGACCGTGTCCCGGCCGATGATGACGGTAAACACCTCGCCGGCGGTGGTCTTCCGGATCATCGGCGAGGACCCGCCGACGCTCCTGGTCGACGAGGCCGACACCATTTTCGGCCCCAAGGCCGGCGACAAGGAGGACCTGCGTGGCCTGCTGAACGCCGGACACCAGCGCAACCGCCCCGCCTGGCGGATCTCCGGCCCGGAACACAAGCCGACCGCGTTCCCGACCTTCGCCATGGCCGCGCTGGCAGGCATCGGCGACCTGCCGGACACGATCATGGACCGCGCCGTCGTGCTCCGCATGCAGAAGCGCAAGCCCGGCGAGAAGGTCGCTCCTTTCCGCTCCCGGCACTCCGTCCCGGAACTGAACGCGCTGCGCGACAGGCTGGCCGCATGGCTGACTCCACTGCGCGGGGCAGCGCACCGGCTGGTGCCACCGATGCCGGTCGAAGACCGGGCCGCGGACACCTGGGAGCCCCTGGTGATCGTCGCCGACCTGGCCGGCGGACACTGGCCCGCCCAGGCCCGCGCCGCCTGCCTGGCGATGACCCGGAACGAGGTGGTTCAGGACGAGCAGACGACGCTGAAGACCCGGCTGCTGCGCGACATCCGCCGCGTGTTCGAGCAACAGGGCAACACGGAGGCGCTGCGCAGCCACGACCTGCTCGCCGCCCTCCTCCAGGACGCCGAGGCACCGTGGGCCGAGTACGGAACGAAGGGCCTGAACGCCTACCACCTGGCCAACCTGCTGCGCGACTTCGGCATCAGCCCGGCCAACCACCGCTTCGAGAACGGCAGGCAGGCCAAGGCATACGCCCGCAACCAGTTCCTCGACGCCTGGGCCCGCTACTGCCCAGACCCCGCCCCACCGGCCCCTGCAGCCGGCGACGCCGTGCTCGCACGTCGAGCCCAGCGCAAGCCACCGGCCCCTCCGTCCGGGACGCTGCCCATCGGCCCGCCCGGCGGGCCTGCCGGCCCCAGGCCCACGCGCTGACACCAGCTCCGTATCAATCCGTCGCATCCGTCCCCGTGCAGGTCAGCGCGGGGACGGAGTTCCTCGCCGATACGGATCACTCCGTACCTGCGGCCGCCTCCGTACCTGTCCTGACCAGCTACGGGACGGATGCAACGGACGTGACGAAGCCCCACCCACACGACCACCGGAGCGTCACCATGCCCGAAACGAGCACCGACAACGCCCCCACCCGCCGCCGCAAGGGGTTCTTCGGCCTGACCCGCCGATCAGCAGCAAGCTGGAGCGAACGAGCCTCTAACGAGGCTTCGTCCGCGCTTGCCCCCGCCCCAGGGGTGGCGGAGGAGAAGGCCGAGCGCCAGGGGGCGCCCGAGCCGGAAGAGGGCACAGCCGAGACCAGCTGCCCGCCCGCACCCGAGTCCGTCGCCCCGAGCACTCAGCCGCCGACCGACATCTCGCTGCCTGCCGAGCGGCCCTCCTGGCGGGATCTCGACGCCCCCGTCCTGCCCGCGCTGATGAACCGCAAGCGCACCGTGGAGAAGCGCGACCAGGAGAAGACCATCCGCTTCACCCGGACCGCTGTGAGCGTGATCAGCGCCGCCGCTCACCAGCGCGGTCAGAAGTTCGCCGGATTCGTCGGAGACGCCGCCCTCGCCGTGGCCCTCGGCAAGGCGGGACTGGTCGGCAGCCCGGAGGACGATCCCATCCGCCCGCTAGTCGAGGCCGTCGAGGCACACACAGTCGCGCTGAACCGCATCGGCGGCAACCTCAACCAGATCACCGCAGCCATCCACCGAGGAACAGTGCCCGAGCGTGCCGAGGCGGTGCTGGACCGCGTCGAGCAAGCAGCAGAGAACAGCTACCGACTGATCGACCAGCTCCTGACGGAAGGCACCGCGCATGGTTCCTGACGTCTCCACCGGCTCCGACACCCGCGGACTGATCGCCTACCTTTTCGGCCCCGGCCGCCGCGACGAACACACCGACCCCCATATCGTCGCCGCCTGGGACATGGCCGGCGCACCCGACCCCGGCCGCGACCCCAAGGCCACCTACACCCACCTCGCCAAGCGCCTCGACCACCACGTCGACCTGCGCACCCGCGAACTGGGCGGCAAGAAACCACCCCGGCACGTCTGGCACTGCCCGGTCCGCACCGCGCCCGGCGACCGCTACCTCACCGACGCCGAGTGGGCCGAGGTCGCCCGCCGCATAGTGCACGCCGCCGGCATCGCCCCCGAAGGTGACGACAAGGCATGCCGGTGGATCGCCGTGCGCCACGCCGACGACCACATCCACCTCATGGCCACCACCGTCCGCGCCGACGGGCGCCGCCCGCGCACCCACCGCGACGGACAGCGGGCCCAAGCCGAGTGCCGCAAGATCGAGGCCGAGTTCGGCCTGCGCCGCCTGAAGTCCGGCGACCTCACCGCGCCCCGCACCGCCACCGGCGCCGAACGCGCCAAGGCCGAGCGCCAGGGCCAGACGGTCACGGCACGGCACTGGCTCCGCGAGCAGGCGTACGCGGTCGCCGCCGCCGTACAAACCGAAGCCGACTACTTCACCGTGCTGCAGTCCCTCGGCATCAAGGTCAAGACACGCATCGGCCCCGAGACAGGCGACGTGATCGGCTACAGCCTCGCCGCCCCCGGCGACACCAACGCAGCCGGCGAACCCGTCTGGTACGGCGGCTCGAAACTCGCCCCCGACCTCTCCATCAACCGCCTACGCGAACGCCTCCTCGACCAGAAGCTGGCCGACCGCCCCCGGTACCTGGCAGACCCCGCCGCCCCATGGCGCCACACCACCACCGCCATACACGCAGCCCACACCGTCCTCGGCTCCGGTGACGATGCAGCCGCCCAGGGCCACCTGGCTGCCTTCGGCGATGCCCTCTACAACATCGCCAGCGCCACGACCGGCCCTCACCGGGCGGAACTGCGGGCGGCGGCGATGGCGTTCAACCGCGCCCGCCGCTCCGCCACCCGTGCCGACCACCAGGCCGCCACCGCTCTGCGCAAGGCCGCCAAGGAACTTGCCTATGCCTCCAGCGAGCCGGGCGGACTCGCCGTCGCCCTGCTCTTCGCCACCGTGCACCTGGCCCGCGCCGCCGCCAAGTGGCATGAGCAGCGCGGCCACGAACAGCAGGCCGCTGCGGCCGAGGAAGCCTTCCGCCACCTCCAGGCGGGCTACCAGCAGGCCGCCGCACCCGCCCTGGCGGACCTGGCCCGCCGCGCACCACGAGCCGCAACCGCCCGCCGTTACGAGCAGGACATTCGTGCGGTCCTCCCCGACCACGCCGACCGGATCCTCGCCGACCCCACTTGGACCGCCCTGACCACCACCCTCGCCCGGGCGGAGACCGCCAGCCACAATCCCCGACGTCTCCTGGCGGAGGTGGGCGTCCAGCGGGAACTCGACAGCGCCGAGGGCCCCGCCGAGGTCCTCAACTGGCGCATCACCGCTCAGCCGAACCGGCGGACGCAAGCGGCTCGCAGCCGAAGCACCACCAGCGGAACGTCGCCCACGTCCGCCACGCCACACCCTCCGGCCACACCAGTGGCCATGAGGCCCGAAGAGCGCAGTCGGCACCGCTGACCCCGGTTTCTCCCAGTCAGATTCCCGACGAAGGGATTGGCAGGCGAAGGCCGGCGCAGCCCCCTGGTGCGACACGTTCCCCGAGGGAACATCGGAAGGGTTCCCTCGGGGGAAGCCCAACCCTGAGGAGACGGGGCTTTCCGTTCAGTTCCGGATGGCGTACCGGATCAGATGGAGCGCTGAGCGGTTGCCTGAAGGTGCTCATAGAGGAAGGGGTCGTCGAGACGTGTGTCGATGACGCGATCGCGCACTTCGGTGAGGAGCCAGCCCAACAGCTCGGCAGTGGCGTCGTACTCATCGTAGAAGCCCATGCGCAAGTCGGTGATCTCGAACTCGAACATCACGTCGTTAACGAGGTCTGCCAAGTGCGCGTCGGCGGCTGGCGTATTGGTCATGGTCCATGCGTTCAGCCAAGGACGCAGGCTGTTGGTGGCCACGGTGATGAGGCTGAGGGAATCCCTGACGGGCACGGGGCTGGGGTGGGTATGCAGCGTGCTCTGCCACCAAGCGGACCAGACGTCCCGTAGGGCCTCGGCCAAGGGCAAGTCCCAGGTAGTCCAGCTGGCCTGAACCAGGCGGGAGGCGATGAGCTCCTCGTCGACGTGGAGCTGGCCGGTGACGAGTGGGCGAATGATGCGCGGGACGAGGCGGCGATAGAGACGAGGGAAGTCCCCCCAATGATCAGGCACCTCTGCGGCAACCGAGGAGACCAGGTCGTCGGCTATGAGGTGCAGTGGCCCGGAGAGCTCGGCGAAGTCTTGCTCGACGTAGCAGTACGTGCACCCTGTGACGAGGAAGGGATCTTCTGAGGCGAAGGCGCGGTCCAGGGCATCGAGAGCTGTCGTGAGTTGCTCAGAGCAAGACATGAAGACCTGCCGGGGGACTCCGTCCGGGCGACCGGCGAAGATCGCAGGCTATCAGGCCGTGCCCCACCTCTCACGCAATGCCTTGATGGTCCGAGTGGAGGGGGCCGAGGGTCCGTGAAGGACCTATCTCCGATCCTCACACGGGCGAATCGATAGGATCGGGCCATGATGGAGAGTCCCGTGGTCGAGCTGCTTGAGGCCGAGTATCGACGCGTTTGGGACCGCTTCTACGACGAGTTCAAGTTTCAGCCGAGTACGAGCTCTTCCAAGTGGCCAGCCATCAAGGAGCCCGTCGCATCGGTTACCTGGAGCCTTGCCGCGCTTGACGACGACCCTGAATACGAGCGTTTGGACCGCCTGGTCGAGGTGGTCGAGCAGGGGCTGACTTCCTGCATTGGCCCGAGCGGAACGCTGCTCGCGCTCGACTGGCAGCACACGTCGTATCGCTTCGCACCGCAGGGCGTCGGTGACCCTGGGCAGCCGGCATGGCCTTTGAGTCCGTACCCCGACGGGGATTACTACATCTACCTCTCGGAAGACTTCCGTATAGGCAGTTTTGGGCACCCCTGGGAAGAGTCCCTCTGTCTGTTCGGTCAGGAACTCCTCGACGCCGCATCCGCGGAGGTAGAGAAGCTTCTCGGCCAGCCGATCCGTAGGTCCGGCAGGGCAGTCGGCACTGCCTGAGTTGGATCCCGACTCCCAAGACACCCAGGCAGCCAGACCCAACAACGCACCCTGATGCCCTCGCTGCCCGTGTCAGCGAGGGCATCAGTCGTTAGGCGGCTCGGACTGTGGGTAACTGCGCGACCCACTTCGTCACCTCGGTCAGGTGCTCGGGCTGCAGCCCGAGGTGCGGGTCAGGCTGAACGAGGAGGGTCGCCGTTCCCTTCTCGGTGCGCTCGGCCGCCCAGGCATGGTCGAGGCCGGTGAAGTCGTCGTCGATCCAGACGGCGGGGGCGTCGTCCAGCCAGGCGTCGACGTGGTCGCGCTTCCAGAGGTAGCCGTTGGGGTGGCTGGTGGTGATCTGGGGGCGCGGCAGGTCGACGTACGGCAGGTCCGGGAGGCCCAGAAGCGGGCCGATGAGGGTGGTGGCGTCCTGCCGCCAGCTGGTGCACCAGACGGGGGTGACCAGGCCGGTACGGATCACGTCCATGAGCAGGCGGCCGTGGTCGGGGTGGAGCCAGACAGTGACCGGGTTGTCGGCGCTCCGGCCGTTGGGGACGACGTCGTGGCTGGCGTGAGTGGCCGGGATCGAACCATCCACGTCGGGGAAGGGTATGAGGACGCCGTCGATGTCGAGGAGCAGGTAGGGCGGGCGCATCCGTTCCTCCAAGGGAAGCCGGGGCGAATGGCTGGTCAGAGCTTGCGGGCGCGGATCAGCAGGGTGGTGGGCCAGTGGCCCATGCGGGGGTCGTGGAACTCCTGGGCCGAGGTGAGCCAGAAGCCGGCCTGGCTGAGGTGCTTCTCCCAGCGGTCCGTGGAGAACTCCCAGCGGGCGATGGGGAGCCGGGAGCGGTCGGGAAGGGTGACGTAGTCGCGGCGAGGTCGGTCGTCACCCGAGGGGCTTCGGCCGCCGCGCAGCGGGTGGGGGACGGAGAAGGCGAGCACCCGGCCCGGCGTGAGGCGTTGGGCGATGGCCGGGAGCAGCAGCTCGGGGGCTGCGAGACCGACGGCGCCGAAGACGGAGTAGATCGCGTCGAACTGCTCGTCGGAGGCGTGCAGGTAGTGCAGGGCGTGGCCGGCGACGAAGGCGAGATTGTTCAGCCGTCCGTAGTGGGAGCGGGCGCGGCGGACCTGGAGGCCGACCAGGTCGACGCCGGTGACGTGGGCGCCGTGGCGGGTGGCGAGGTGGGCGGCGTTGTGGCCGGGGCCGCAGCCGAGTTCCAGGAGTCGCTAGGGCGTGGGCGTGCCAGGGGGATGCCTGGGCGAGCACGTCAGATCTCCAGGAGGTGGAGGACGTCGGTGAGGTGGCGGCGGACGGCCTTGATGTAGGCGGGGTCGGTGGCCGGGTCGTTGATCCAGCGGATGGCCTGCTCCATGAACCACTCGACGGCCCACATGCGGTGCCAGCCCAGGGCCCAGTTCTCGGCGGTGAGCCCGCCGCGCGGGGCGAGGGCGTCGGGGGTGCCGCCGGCGGTGACGTACTGCTCCAGGAAGACGCGCAGGCGGACGGAGTGTGGGGGCTCGATGGTTCCGTGCCAGCTGGCGAGGTCGAGCAGGCCGGGGCCGGTGAAGGCGCGGGCGAAGTCGAGCAGCCGCCAGCCGTGCTCGCCGATGTGGAGGCTGGTGGGGTGGAACTCGGAGTGCACCCATCCGAACGGTTCCAGCGTCGCTCCGGCCGAGCGGGCCTCTGCGGCCTGGGCGATACGGTCGAGCGCGTCCTCGACGCCGTCGGCGTCCTGCCACCGATCGGCCTTGCGCAGCCGTTCGAGATGCTCCAGCGCCCGGGTCGGCAGCGTCCGCAGCCGGCCCTGGTCGAGTACGGGCAAGGGCGGAGCCGTACGGGCGCCGTGCAGGACCACGGCCGCGGCGACGCCGTCAAGGTCGTCGGCCTCGCGGACGGACGGTCCGAGGTCCTCCATGAGCATGCCGAGCCAGCCGTCCAGGACGGCGGAGGCGTGGACCTGGGGGACAGGAACACCGAAGGTGTGGGCCAGCCGGAGGGCCTGGTCCTCGCTGTCGAAGGGCTTCTTGGCGTACTTGAAGATGGCCGTGGTGTCGTTGGGGAAAGTGACGCGCTCGACGCCGGACATGGACCACACGCGTACCTCCTCCCGTACGGCGGTGGTTCGGCCGGCCACGGTGAGCAGGTTGTCGAGGAGTTCGGCGCTGGGGTTCGTGGTCACGTGAGGGCTCCGGGGAGGGGTGGTGGCGTCCGGGGCGGGCGAGGGATGCCGGCCCGCCCCGGAGCCTGATCGGGTGGTGGGTTACGCGGCGGGGTTCACGCGGTGGGCGTAGACCTGCTCGATCCAGCCCGCCTTGAACGCGGCGAGGTCGTCACGGAAGTTCGCCATCGAGGCACCGTAGGGCGCGACCACGCCGCCGGACTGGTCCGGCACGGACTGGCAGCCGTGCACGAGCCGGCCGCCGAGGGCGGCGTGGGCCTTGATGGATTCGATCCGGCGGTGCTCGTTGAACCAGCCGCCGTGGTAGACCTCGTCGAGCATCCCTCCCGTCTTGTCGTCCAGGTCGAAGACGACGGAGGTGGCGGCGGGGAAGAACCAGCACGGGCCGACGTTGGAGATATGACCGTCCAGCTCGACCTTATTGAGCGCCATGAGCGTGGCCGCCTCGCGGAGCATCCGCAGGTGGTCGGGGGTGATCTGCGGGAGGCTGAGGCCGGCCAGGTGCTCGTCGCGGAAGAGGTAGGCGTACACCTCGTACGCGGTGGCCAGGACGCGGGCCGCGTCGGAGGTGGACTCGCTGTGCTGCTTGATGAAGTCGAGCGCGAGCTGCTCGACCGTGCTCTCGGTCGTCTCGTCCACGTCCAGGAGCTGGGACTTGACCAGCTCCCAGTCGGCGACGAGCCAGGTGTTCGACTCGAAGCGGAAGAAGTACTGGGCCGGGTCGATGGTGATGCGTCGGCCGTCGACCTGGATGCCGGGCAGGCGGCTCCAGCGCGGGTCGAACGCCTCGGGCAGCTCGACCGTGATGGCCGTGGTGTTGATGGTGGTCACCGTGTCTCCGTCTCTGATTGGCCGGGTTCGGGCACAGGAATGCCCGAGCCTGGTGTGGGCGTACGGAACTTCGGGGTGCCGCCCGGACCAAGGGGGAGCCTGGATCACGGTCGCGCCGTTCCGGGCGGCTGCTGATAAGTGAACCGGTGGTCACGCTCAGTGGGTACGGTGGAAGGCAGTTGAAGCGGTATACGCGGTTTACAGCTCCAGGGCGGAGGCAGTCGTGGCGGCGCAGCGAGAACCCAACTTCCCTCTGCGCGACGTCATCGGCGCGGCCGGCTGCACCTACGAGGCTCTTGCCAGAGACGTGCGGCGCATCGCCGCCGAGAACGGCGAGATCCTCCAGACCAACAAGTCGGCCGTCTCGCACTGGGTGAACGGCACCCGTGCCCCTTCGGGCCGGGTAGGCCAGTACCTGGCCGAGGCGCTGTCCCGACGAGCGGGGCGCACGATCACCCAGACCGAGATCGGCCTCCAGTCCAGCGATGACGAAGCGCCAGCGGAAGCCGACCCCGTCCTCGCAGTCACCGACCTGGGTCGTGCCGACGTCGAGCGCCGCCGCTTCCTCGCCATCGCGGCCTTCACCACCGCCGGCGTCGCCATGCCGCTCGGATACGACCACGAAGCCACCGCCCGCATGCTCCGCGCTCGCACCGGCACGTCCTTGGTCGGTGCGGAGGACGTGGACGTCGTACGCCAGATCACCGCGGCCTTCAGCGCCGCCGACGAGCGCCTCGGCGGCGGGCACGGCCTGACCACCGTCACCGCGTACCTCGCCGACACAGCCGCCCCCATGCTGCGCGGACGCTTTCCCAGCGAAGCGTTACGCCGGGCCGCCTTCGGTGCCGTCGCTGAACTCGCCTACCTCGCAGGGTGGAAGCACCACGACCTCGGCCAGGAAGGTGCCGCCCAGCGCTACTACCAGGTCGGCTACAAGCTCGCCTGCGAAGCCGACCCCCACGGCCACGCCGCCTGGATGATGCGCGCCCTCGCCCACCAGGCCCTCAGCCTCAAACAGCCCCACCACTGCGTCGACCTCGTCGAAGGCGCCCTCCGCACGGGTCTCGGACACGTCGACGGCCAGACCGAGGCTCTCCTCCACATCACCCACGCCCGCGCCTACGCCGCCACCGACGAGAACCCGTCGGCCGCACGCGCCCTGCTCGCCGCCGAGGACGCCCTCCTACGGGACGACGGCCCCCAGCCCAGCTACTCCCACGTGAGCGGCCCCGCCGCCGGCACCGTGGCCAGCCACACCGCCCGCACCTTGACCGATCTCGCCGACCACATCGGCACCGAACAGCAGCACCGCGACGCCCTCACCCGCTGGGACCCCGAGAAGTACAAGCGCGTCCACGCCCTCACCCACGCCGACCTCGGCGACAGCCTCGCCGCACAGGCCCGCGCCGACGAAGCCGTCGCCGCCTGGACCCAGGCCCTCGCCCTCATGGAGGGCATGACCTCCGACCGCGCCCGCAAGGCGATCACCTCGATCCGCTCCACCCTCGCGCTCTACCAGCGGCGCAAGGTGCCCGGCGCCGCCGATCTCGCCCGCCGCGCCCGCGAAGCCCTCGCCTAACATGCCCAACAACCCGCCCGACGAAGGGAACACCGTGGCCCAGCAGACCAACGCCCAGCCGAAGGCCCTTAAGCCGGCCCTGGAATCCATGACCCTGCTGGTCGCCGCCGTGATCGTCCACGACAAGGCCACCAACCGCGTCGTCCTCCTCCAGCGCAGCGAAAACGCAAAGTTCGCCCAGGGCATGTGGGACCTCCCCGTCGGCAAGAGTGAACCTGGCGAGCCGATCACCGAGACCGCCGTCCGCGAGCTCTACGAGGAGACCGGCCTCACGGTGAAGCCCGAGTCCCTCAAGGTCGCCCACATCATCCACGGCGCCTGGGGCGTCGAAGCCCCCAACGGCTTCCTCACGGTCGTCTTCGCCGCCCACGAATGGACCGGCGAACCCGAAAACCGCGAACCCCGCAAGCACTCCCAGGTCCGGTGGGTTGACGCCGACGCCATCCCCGAAACCTTCGTCGACACCACCGCGAGTGCTCTACACCAGTACTTGGCGGGAAGTTCTCAGGTTTCGCTCGACGGATGGAATTAGTTGCGCACCCTACCTGCGTGACTATGCGGCGTCCGGCGGAGGCCAAGCGCACCAGTTGTCGTGCGCCTCCCACGACATGGTCGAACGCTATGTGCGGCGAGGCAACGTAAGGGCTGATCTCCGGGGATGGCTGTGTCAGGTCGCCTCTGCCGTCGTTGGCTGCAGAGGGAACTGGATCAGCGTCGCCGCACGCAGTTCCTCATTCCGCAAGAGGGAGAGAATCTCGGGTGGCTCATCGCTCATGACCAAGGCTGCTCCCGGGAGCACAGCTTGGCGCAACATCGCCTGCCACACATCGGCGAAGGGCTGCCCCTTTAGTACGTCCAGGGCATCGCGCTGGGCCTCCGCGTCTCCCTGTTGCCAGGCCCGGCCCCAGTCCCTCACTACAGACCTAATGTTCAGCCGGGCAATCTTCCGGCCAGCGACCAAGCGTCGCTCAGGGAGGTTGAGGGCGAGCACGTTGATAGTCGTCCGCCCCCTGTCCGTCTCACCGCGGTACTTGCCTTCCCTGAGGTTCAGCAGCAAGTGGTCGAACGGGTCGTCCCGGGTCGGGTCGATCAGCAGGGGCTCGCCGGTCTCCTCGTCACACTCCCACCAGTGCCGCTTGTACGTGCTGTTACACGGGCCACACGCCAAAAGGTGGTTGGGCCAGAAGAAGGTCTTGAGCGCGTCGTGCTCCCGTGGTTCGAAGTGCTCGATATCGGTCGCGGTAAAACCACCGCAGTACATGCAGCAGCCGAGGACTCCCGGAGCCATTTTGAGGAGTACTTCGCGCAGCCCCCTCTTGACGTCGGCCTCTTCGTTCCACAGGTTATCCGCGTATTTCTTGCGCAGGCCACTTGCTGTGTCCCTTAGCCCGATCCTTTCCGTGAGTACCGCCATGCGTGCCGTCACGGCCTCGGGCAGCGATAGACGTTGGATTGGGATCACGCGTCGCGCTCCCGGGACAGCCGGTATCGTTCCATCACTTCATCTACACGGGCCACGGGTGAACTGGACAGGCGATCGCGCAGGCGCAGGTATTCCTCGGTCTTTACGGCGTCGGCCCGCCCAAGCAGGACGTCGTACTCCAACTCGGCCAATCTGCTTCGCAGTTCACGTGCCTCGTCGGAATACGGCGAGTCCAGGCCGAACAAGTCCGATAGTGCTGCGTCGTCCCCTGTCCCAAAAACGATCCGCCCGTACAGCTCTCCGTCTACCACCTGTGGCGGTTTTTGCTCCCCCGAGCCCGGCAGCCGGATCAGCCCGCCTGGGTCTGCTGCCTGGCAGATGTACGGGCTGTGGGTGGTGACGATGAACTGGATCGCTGGGAAGTGCGTCGTGAGCCACTGGCCGATGTTCTTTTGCCAGGTCATGTGCAAGTGCGCGTCGATCTCATCGATGAGCACCACGCCCGGGTGCGGCAGTACGATCCTGCCGCCGACGTGTTCCTCGAAGCCGAGGTCCCCGTACGCTGCGTGCATCTGCCTGACGATGTCCAGGACTAGAGCGATAACGGTCCGCTGACCATCGCTCATCCGCCGCAGCTCGGTCCGGGCGCCCTCCGGGCCGCTGTCACCCTGCCGCCGAAGCCACATCCCCTCCGAGTCCACATCCTCGATGTAGTAGCGATCCGGCAGCAGCCCGTCATTGAGTAGCCGAAGCACCCAGGCTTTCAGCTGACCGATTCCGGGGCGCTCCTCCAAGGTGCGCAGGTGGAGGGAGAGCAGCCAATCGAAGGCTTCAGTTAGGGCCGACTGCTCCTCGAAGAGGGTGCGGAGCGCGGCGGCCCGGTCAAGCTGCTGCGGAGTGCGCTCGTAGAGGCCGGTGCCGGTGAGGCGTCGGAAGGGGCCATACGCGGCGCAGAACCAGCCGGGCGGCGGGGCCGAGGACCACAGTGCGGAGGCGAGGGGCCGGGGGGCCGAGAAGACCACCTCGGTGGGTGGCTCATAGTCCTCGATGAGTTCGTCGAAGAGGCTGGCGTCCTGCTCGGGCCGCCAGTCGAGCCGTGCCTCCACTAGCCCGTTCCCGTCCTGAGCCATAGTGTCGGCGGACCGGTTCGCGACGACCTTGGCCACGGCGGAACCGCGGGTGGCACCGTGCGTCAGGTACCCCTCGAGCTCCGGTTCCAGCTGGTGTGCCCGGCGCTCACCGGTCAGCGTGAGCGCGATCATGCGCAGCAGTGTGGTCTTGCCCGAGCCGTTCCGCCCGGCCATCACCGTCCAGCCGGCATAGCCGCCGGCTGGACGGGTGAAATCGAGGTCGCAGGCGCGAGGCCCGTGGAAACCACGCACCCCGTCCACTCTGAGCCCCGCCACGTACACCGGCTTGTCCCTCCCTCGGCGTGACATCACGTACGCCGTGTGTGATGTCGCCCACTTTACGGACCGTCGGTGATAACGGCAGTCCCGGCTTGATCTTCGCGTACGGTCCCGGGCCGCGTACACCGGCTGCTGTAATCGGTGTACGGACGACTGACTGGTCCGGAGAGGGACGTACTGGGGGAGGGACCATGAGCGGCGCCGCACCGGAGTGGGCCAGGACGGTAGAAACAGCTCTGGCCGCCTCGGGCTGGCGGGTCTACGGGCCCAGCGAACGTGAGCTAGGTGTCGCCCATGAGGCGGTGCGTTCCCCGGTCTCGCCCACTCTGGTCCTCTTCACGCTATACGTGCAGGGTCGGCTCTGCGGGATCGTTGCTGCCGGTCCCGCGCAGGAAGAGGAGCAGGATCTGCTTGATGCTGCTGCCGAACAGGCCGCCAGAATCGCGGGCCGGCACGCCGACCGGGCTTGGCGGGGCAACCACCCCCTGCCGTTCCAGTACGCCACCAACGGCGCCACCTGGAGATTCCGCAACCTTCTGGACGCCGAATATCTAGACGGCGCCTCCGCCTCTGACAGCCCTGAGGGCGGTGCTCGCAGCCGCCGCGTCATTGCCCCGCACCAGCCCGCCACGATGGAACGCTGGATGCGTGAGGCTGAGCGGATGCCGACCGCGCCGACTTTCCGCGCCCGCCTGCGGAAGCTCCCGACCGTGCGCCTCGACTACAAGCGGCTGAGGTCCGCGCAGTACAAGGCCATCAAGGCGTTGGAGAAGTCGCTCGCCGGCGGCAACCAGCGGGCGCTGATCCAGATGGCGACTGGTGCGGGTAAGACCTACACCGTCGTGCAGAGCAGCTACCGCCTGCTGCGACACGCGGGCGCCCGACGGGTGCTGTTCCTGGTGGACCGCAACAACCTGGGCAAACAGGCGTACAACGAGTACCGGGACTTCGTTCCGCTGGGGGCCAAGACGCCCCTGCACGAGCAGATGCCGCTGCGCTTGTTTAGCAAGGGCGCGGTCGCGGACTCAGACAAGATCGTGATCTCGACGATCCAGCGGTTGTGGTGCAAGCTCTCGGGGATCCCCGTGCCAGCCGACGACGACGACACCTTCGAGACGGAACGGGCCGACCGCCTTGCGGGCAGCGTGGCGTCTGTGGGCTACTGTCCCGACCTGCCGCCCGACTTCTTCGATGTGATCATTGTTGACGAGTGCCACCGGTCCATTTATGGGCGGTGGCGCCCGGTCCTGGAGTACTTCGACGCCCATGTGATCGGTCTCACCGCGACGCCGATCCACCAGACCTTCGCTTTCTTCGACAACAACTTGGTCAGCCAGTACACGTACGAACAGGCTGTCGCCGATGGTGTCAATGTCGACTACGACATCTACAAGATCGGAACACGGATCACCGAGCAGGGATCGGTGATACCCGCATTGAGCACGGAGGTCCATCCGGACGGCACCGTCCAGCAGGTCAACTCCGTCATCGCCAAGGTCCACAAGCTGACCCGTGCCGAGCACTGGCAGAGCGTGGAGGCGGACGACACCTACGCCCGCACCGAGGTCAATCAGCGGGTACGTTCCACGGACCAGATCCGTTTGGTCGTGGAGACCTTCCGCGACAACCTCTTCACCGAGATCTTCCCGCCGACCGTCGATCAGGAAACCGGCGAGGTTCAGAGCCGGGAGATTGTCCCCAAGACCCTCTTCTTCGCCCAGAACGACCTGCACGCCGACGCGATCGTGGAGGCCGTACGCACTGCTTTCGGCGGAGCTGGGGATGGTTTCTGCCGGAAGATCACCAGCCAGGCTTCCCTCCCTGATAAGGCGCTGTCCGATTTTCGCAACAAGCGCGACCTGCGCATTGCTGTGACCGTCGACATGATCGCCACGGGTACGGACATTCCAGCCTTGGAGTGCCTGGTCTTCATGCGGGACATCCAGACTTGGTCCTACTTCGAGCAGATGAAGGGGCGCGGGGCCCGCACCGTCAAGGACCTCGATCTGGTGAAGGTCACAGCGGACGCTGTCCACAAGGACCGGTTTGTGATCGTCGACGCGGTGGGCGTCACTGAGCACCCGAAGACGGATGCCCGCCCGCTGGTGCGGGATGACGCCGAACCTGTTCCGAGCCTGGAGCGGCTCCTGCGAGCCTGTGAGAAGGGCGAACTGCTCCACCCAGACGACATCGCCACCCTCGCCGGCCGCCTCAGCCGCCTCGGACGCCGCCTCGATGAGCGGGGCCGGGCAGCTATTGAGGAGTACCTGGAGGCCGACCAGACCTACGAGGGACTTGTCCGCTCATTGGTCCGGGCCGCAGACGCCGAGAAGCCAGCCTTTGTACGGGCCGAGAGCTCGGCTCCGGAAGAGGACGTGGAGATCACCGATGCGGTGGGCTTGCTGGCCGCGAGCGAGGAGCTGCGCGCCGCGCTCGTCAGAGCCGCTCAGGACAGCTGGCTGCTCATCGACCACCTCAGCCAGGACCAGCTCCTTGAGGCGCGCGGGCTGCGCAACGAGGAGGAAGCCCGCAGGGTCGTCGACGACTGGCGGGCGTACATGGCCGAGCATGAGGACGACATGCTGGCCCTCAGGATCGCCTTCCAGGAGCGGCGACCGCCCCGCGAGGTGCTCCGTGAGCTCAAGGCACTGATCGGTAAGGTCCGGGCGACCCGGCGGGAATGGACCGAAGCCAAGCTCTGGAAAGCGTACGTGGACCTGGAGATCGCCCGGGGTGCCGCGAGGCGGAACGCGGGATTGGTCGAGTTCCTGTCCGTTATGCGGTACGAGCTCAGGCTCGACGGGAATGAGTTTCGGCCATATCGCAGTATTGTTGAGGGTCGCCTTGCGGGGTGGCTCGCCCGCCAGGAGACGGCTGGCGTTGCTTTCGACGACCGACAGCGGGCATGGCTACGGCAGGTTGTGAACGTGGTGGCGGCCAATGCCACGCTGACGGTGGCCTCGCTGGACGAGGGCCGGCGAGCGGCGGCCGGAGGCTACGGAGACTTCGTGGATGCCTTCAGGGATGGCCGGTGGAAGCCGGGCGAGCTGGTGGATGAGTTGGACAGGGAACTGGGTGCGTGAGCGCAGGCAAGGTTGAGAACGGCAGCGGAGTCGGAAGATCACGGTTGCCGGATGGCTGGGCGTGGGCGACGCTGGACGACCTGGCCGAGGTTGCCGGAGGTGTCACAAAAGACGCCAAGCGGCAGAGCGACCCCTCCCTCCCTGGGGTCCCCTACTTGCGCGTGGCGAACGTCCAACGAATGAAGCTCGACCTCGGCGAGGTGGCGACGATTCGGGTTCCGGCCGATGCCGTCGAGCGGTACCGACTGCAACCAGGCGATGTCCTCATGACCGAGGGCGGCGACCGGGACAAGCTCGGCCGGGGGTGGGTCTGGGAGGGACAGATCGACACCTGTATTCATCAGAACCACGTATTCCGGGCTCGTATCACCGGCTCCGCTATCGAGCCTAAGTTGCTGGCTCTCTACCTCAACTCTGTCGCGCGCCCATGGCTCGAAGCCAACGCCAAGCAGAGCGTGAATCTGGCATCGATCAGCATCTCCAAGATCAAGCAATTGCCGGTTGCTGTCCCCCCAATCGCCGAACAACAGCGCATTGCCGTCGTCCTCGACGCCCACTTGGCCCGGCTCGACGCAATCGAGGCCAAACTGAGTGCCGCGCTCGAGCACCTTGATGCTCTACAGAACTCCACTATGGCAGCGGCCGCCACCGGCCTCATCGACCCCAAAGCGGTACCTGCATCATCGCCTACTTCCCCAGATGCTGATCTTGACAGCGGTGCACTTCCCGAGCTTGCTAAAGGGTGGAGGTGGTCCCGACTGTCCGATATAGCAGAGGTCGTCGGCGGGGTGACTAAAGACTCGAAGCGTCAGGCGGACGAGGCGCTTCCCGAAGTGCCTTACCTGCGTGTCGCCAACGCCCAGCGGGCACGCCTCGACTTGTCCCAAGTCACCAAGATCAGAGTTCCGGCGAAGACACTGTCCAAGCTGCGCCTGGAGAGCGGTGATCTACTCCTGACTGAAGGAGGCGACCGGGACAAACTCGGCCGCGGGTGGATCTGGGAGGATCAGATCGAGGATTGCATTCACCAGAACCACCTCTTTCGAGCCCGTATTCAGCATGCAATCACTCAACCCAAACTGCTTGCCTGGTATACCAATTCAGCGGCTCGCGGTTGGTTCGAATCGCATGCCAAACAGAGCGTCAACCTCGCCTCGATCAGCATGTCCAAGGTGCGGAATCTTCCCGTGCCGATTCCTCCGCAAGCTGAGCAGCTCGAAGCGGTGGCCGCAGGCGAGCGATCACTGGGGCACCTCACAGTCCTGGCGGAACTCACACGACAGGCTGTCGCGCACACCGCCACCCTGCGCCGCGTGCTCCTCGCTGATGCCTTCTCCGGTTGTCTAGTTCCCCAGGACCCGGCCGACGAGCCAGCCGAGGATCTGCTCAAGCGGATCCGCGTCGAGCGTGAGATCGCTGAGGCCGAGCGGAAGGCGGCACGCAAGGCGGCCCGGTCTCGCGCGAAGGCCGCCGCTCCCGTGTCTGCCGCAAGGAGAGACGACACCACCCTCGCCGACGGCGAGCAGACCACCCTCCCTCTGGAGTTCAACTCGTGAACCAGGAAGCCCGCCGGCTCGTAGACCGCCTGTGGAATTACTGCAACGTCCTGCGGGACGATGGCGTCTCCGCTTCCAACTATCTGGAGCAGCTCAGCCTGCTGGTCTTCCTGAAGATGGCCGATGAGACCGAGCAGCTCAACGCTTACCGGCCGCCGGCCGATCGCGAGCACATGCTGCCTACTGCTCCCGCGTGGCGAGGTCGTGGCTGGCCTGAGCTGATTGACCTCGAAGGCGACCCGCTGGAGGAGGCGTACAGCAAGCTCCTCGCGGACCTCGGCCGCCGAAGTGACCAGAACGACCACACCACCCTCAGTTTGATCTTCAATCGGGCCCGTAATCACATCGAGAATCCAGCCCACCTCCGTCGACTGATTGTCGATCTCATCGACAAGGAGAAGTGGCGCAACGCCCGTTCCGATATCAATGGCGCAGCGTACGAAGCTCTCATCGCCCGAAGCGCGTCGGACACCAAGGCTGGAGCAGGTCAGTACTTCACTCCGCGTGTGCTGATCGAGTCCATCGTGCGGTGTATGCGCCCGACGCCGTACGACACGATCACCGACCCGGCCTGCGGCACCGGCGGCTTCCTGATCTCTGCCTATGAATACATCACGCGGGAATACGGAGACGACCTTCCGGACCACGACCTCCACCACCTCCGTACGGAGGCGATCTGGGGTCACGAAATCGTGCCTGCGACCGCACGCCTCGCCGCGATGAACTGCCTCCTGCACTCACTCGGTGACCCAACCGGGAAGCCGATCATCGAGGTCGGTGACGCTTTGGCCAAGCCTCCCGAGCGGCATGCAAGCGTGGTCCTGGCGAACCCGCCCTTCGGCCGCAGGTCGGGCATCAACGTGTCTGGCAAGGAAGCCGACGCAGAGGCGGATGACCGCGACAACGTCACGTACAACCGTCCGGACTTCTGGGTGGGCGAACAGACGACGACCAACAAGCAGCTGAACTTCCTCCAGCACATCGGAACCCAGCTAACTGACAAAGGCCGGGCAGCCGTGATCGTTCCCGACGGTGTCCTGTACGAGGGGGGTGCCGGCAGTGTGGGTGATCTGGTCCGCCGAGAACTGCTCACCAGCTACAACCTGCATACCATGCTGCGTCTGCCAGAGAATATCTTCTACGCGGGCGGTGTGAAGGCCCACGTTCTCTTCTTCGAAGCAGTCCCTGGACACCGCGCGGACGACGACCCGCCGCATACCACCTACGTGTGGACGTACGACCTCCGTACGGGCAGCCGCTTCACCCTCAAGAAGAACCCCATGAAGCCCGAGCATCTGGCCGATTTCGAGAAGCAGGCTTTCGACCCTTCGGACCCGGATCGCAAGCACCGTGAGGAGTCCGACCGATTCCGCCGCCACAACGCCGCTGAGCTCCTCGCCCAGAACCAGGTGAACCTGGACATCGCCCGCCTCAGCCCTGAAGCCTCGGCAGCCAAAGAGCCCACGAAGTCTATTGACGTACTGACTCGGTCCGTGGTCGGAGACCTCCGCTCAGCCCTGGCCGAGATTGAAGCCTTCGCTCAGGAGCTCGGCGTGGACCTCACCACGCTGTCGGAGTGACTTGAAGCACGAGGCCCCTCACAGCCTGCGCTGCACCTCGTCTGGTGTGTGAGCAGCCTGCTGTGACGAACGGAGAGCAGGACCTCTGGCCACTTCCGGCCTAGTGTGGCGACGAAGAGGTTGCGGCGGAGCTGCGCAGGCACCTCGACTCCGCGGAGATCCCGTAGGCCAGTCCGCAGCCAGTCCGCAGGACACCCGTAAACGGCCGTCGGGAGCCAACGCAGGCCAACCAGAAAATCCCAGGTCAGAGCCCTGCGCGGGGCTCCGCCGCAGGTCAGGATCAGCCCGCAGGCATTCCGCTTCAACGTCTGACGTCCGGGAGTGACGCGCAGGGCCGGGCCTCGGGGTCCGGCCCTGTTCGTTCGGGGTGCGGGATCGCCCGGCGGGTGACCTGCTACTCCCAAGTATCCTCGATTCCTCGGAATGGGGGAGAGGGATCGCGGAGGTATTCAGGTGGAGTTCCGGCTGCTCGGCTCCGTTGCGCTCGTGACGGAGGACAGGGACGTAGCCTTGGGGCCCGCCAAGCGGTCCAGTCTGCTCGCCATGCTCCTGTTGCGGCCCAACAGTGCGGTGAACGTCGGCCAGTTGATCGACGCGCTGTGGGAGGAGGAGCCGCCCACGCACGCCAAGACCGTGCTCCAGGGGCACGTCTCGCGGCTGCGGGCGCTGCTCGCCGAGCACGGGGCCGAGGCGTACGGCGTCGAGCTCGCCACCCAGGGAACGGCGTACGTGCTGCGGATGCCGGAGTCCCTCGTGGACGCCCACCGCTTCGAGGAGCTCGTCGGGCTCGCCGGGGTGCAGCGGCAGCCCGCCGACGCGGTGCGGATGCTGCGCGAGGCGCTGTCGTACTGGCAGGGGCCCGCGCTCACCGGGACCGTGCACAGCAGGCCTCTGGAGGCCGCCGCCGGGGGCCTCGAGGAGATGCGCCTCGCGTCGGTGGAGGCGCTGGCGGAGGCGTACGGGCAGCTCGGCGAGCACGGCAGGGCCGCCGCCGTCCTGCGTACCGAGGCCGTCGCCCACCCGCTGCGCGAGTCCCTGGCCGCCGCGCTGATGCTGGCGCTGGCCCGCTCGGGCCGTCAGTCCGACGCGATCGACTGGTACCACCGGACGCGGCGGCTGCTCGCCGAGGAGCTGGGCGTCGACCCCGGCGAGACCCTCAGCGAGGCGTACGCGACGCTGCTGCGCGCCGCCGAGCCCGTCTCCGTGCCCCGGCCCGCCGTCGAGGTCAAGGCCCCGGCGCCCGAGGGCCTGCCGCGGGCTCCGGGCGGCTTCACCGGGCGCGGCGCCGAACTGGCCGCGCTCGACCGCGCCGTCCGCGCCGGGGACGGGCCCGTGTGTCTCGTGACCGGGCCCGCCGGCGTCGGCAAGACCGCGTTCGCCGTCCACTGGGCCTACGAGCGGCGGGCCGACTTCCCCGACGGGCGTCTCTTCGCCGACCTGCGCGGCTTCAGCGACACCGCGGAGCCCGAGACCGCCGCCGTCCTGCGGGAGTTCCTGCTCGCCCTCGGCGTCCCGCCGCAGCGGATCCCGGAGACCGTCGACGCGCGGGGGGCGCTGTACCGCTCCCTCACGGGCGGGCGCCGACTGCTCGTCGTCCTCGACAACGCCCGCTCCTCCGAGCAGATCCGCCCGCTGCTGCCCGGCGGCGCCCCCTGCACCACCCTCGTCACAAGCCGCGACCGGCTCGGCGGCCTCATCGCCTCCGACGCCGCCCGCCCCGTACCGCTCGGACACCTCCAGCCCGCCGCCTCGGCGGCCCTGCTCTCCACCGTCCTCGGCCAGGACCGGGTCGCCGCCGAACCGGCCGCCGCCACCCGCCTCGCCCGGCTCTGCGACGGCCTGCCGCTCGCCCTGCGGGTCACGGCGGCCCGCCTGGCCGAGCGGCCGCAGTGGACGCTCGACGCGATGGTCGGCGAACTCGCCGACGAGCAGGGCAGGCTGGCGCTGCTCGACGTGGAGGACCGGGGCGTCTCCGCCGCGCTGCGCCTCACCGTGCAGCAGCTGCCCGAGTCGGCCGCCCGGATGTTCCGCGCGCTCGGCCTGCACACCGGCTCGGACCTGGACCGGTTCGCCGCGGGGGCGCTCGCCGGGACGACGCCCGGGCAGGCCTCCGCCGACCTGGACCGGCTCGCCGCCGCGCACCTGCTCACCGAGTCCGTCCCCGGCCGCTGGACGCCGCACGACCTGGTGCGCCTCTACGCCCGCCACCTCGCCCCGCTGGCCGACCCCGAGGGCCTGCCGCGGCTCCTCGACCACTACCTGTACACGGGCCTGGCGGCCGACGCCGCCGCGGAGCCCGGCTCGCAGCCCTGCTACGGGCTGCCCGCCGACGCCCGGCGGCCCGCCTCGACGCGGGAGTTCGAGGACCGTACGGCGGCGCTCGACTGGTACGTGGCCGAGCGGCCCGCCCTGGAGGGCGCGGTCGCCGCCGCGGCCGCCCTCGGCATGCACGACCGTGCCTGGCGGCTCGCGCTCGTGCAGTGGCCGCTGATGCTCATGCGGATCGGGGACGGCTGGACACCGCTCCTGGAGGCCGGTCTCGCCTCGGCCGAGGCCGTCGGCGACCTCGACGCGCAGTCGCGGACGTGTGCCCTGCTCGGCTGGATCCTGCACGAGGAGGGGCGCGACGAGGAGGCGCTGGTCCACCTGGAGAAGGCGCCCGGTCTGGCGGCCCGCGCCGGTGACGCGATCAGTGAGGCGATCGCCTACGTCAACCATGCCGCCGTCCTGGACGCGACCGGGGAGCACGAGCGGGCGGGGCTGCTCATGCTGCACGCCGTCTCGCTCGCCGACCGCACCGGCCACCCCTCCACCCAGGTGCTGACCCTCCAGCACCTCGCGGGCCACTGCCTGAAGGCGGAGGAGTACGAGGCGGCGCTCGCCCACACCCTTCGCGCCGGGGAACTGGTCGCGCCCGACGCGGTGGTCATCCGGGCCTCGCTGCAGATCACCCTGGGTGAGGCACTGGCCGGTATCGGCCGTCTCGACGAGGCCGCCGACCAGCTGAAACGTGCGATCGTCGCGGCCGACGCGGCCGGTTTCACCGAGGGTTCGGCGCGGGCGGCGGCGCGTCTCTCGCGGCTGTCAGCGGATCGTTAGCGGTACGTAAGCGGGACGGCAGCGCGGGCCGGGAAGCTGAACACGGCACCGAGGAGAACACGACGGTGCCGCGAGGCACGCGCACCGAGCGAGTGCGTCGACCGACCGCGTCAACGGGGGAGAACCACCATGCGCAACCACCGCAAGCACACCGTCCTGGCCGCCGCCGCCATCGCCGCCCTCTCGCTGGGCCTCACCGCCTGTGGCGGCGGGGACGCCGCCGCGGGAGCGAAGGACGCGGGCAGCGCGAGCGCCGCCCAGTCCGCCACCGCCACGGGCGGCAGCGGCACGGCCGGCGGCGGTACGGCGGACCAGACGGCCGCGACGAGCGGCTCGGGTTCCGCGGGCGGCTCGGCCACCGGCGGCTCCACGGCCGGCGGTTCCACCGGCTCCGGCAGCGGCTCCAAGAGCGGCGCCACCACCGCCGGCACGACCGGTTCCACCGGTGGGAAGAGCTCCGCCAAGGCCCCCGCCTGCGCCTACGGCGACATCAAGGTCACGGCGGCGAAGGCGGACGAGGTCCCGACCGAGCACATCGTCCTCACCGCCACCAACACCTCCGGCCGCTCGTGCACCCTGCTCG
This sequence comes from Streptomyces sp. E-08, assembly GCF_049913095.1. Taxonomy (NCBI): domain Bacteria; kingdom Bacillati; phylum Actinomycetota; class Actinomycetes; order Kitasatosporales; family Streptomycetaceae; genus Streptomyces; species Streptomyces sp. E-08. Next base: position 5,465,906 of record NZ_CP183971.1, read on the forward strand.
AGTACCCGCTCATCGCCTTCGGCCCGATCCAGACCGCCAAGGACATCCCGTCCGTCGCGAAGAGCAAGCCGGCCACGCTGGTCGTCCTGAAGGCCGGCGAGCCCGCCTACGCGAACGTCCGGATCGCGCTCGGCGGCGTCCACGAGGACAACAAGGTCGTGAAGCAGTTCAACGTGAACCTCTTCGCCCCCGAGGGCCCGGCCGAGGGCAGCATCGTCGTCCAGGCCCCCGCCGGCGGCCTGGCCGTCGACGAGGCCGCCGCGAAGACGGGCTACTGGACGCACGAGCTCCGCAACGGCGCCGACGAGTTCTGATCCGTACGACGGGGTGAACCCGGGGCCTCGCGCAGGCCGCCGCTCACGGGGCCAGGCCCGTCTTCGCGCCCGCTCCGCACAGCGGCACCACCGTGAGTCCGGGGCGGGGCGGGGCGGCGCTCACCGCCGCCCAGCAGGCCACCCCGGTCGCCTCCACGAAGAGGCCGCGGCCGGCCAGGTCCCGCTGGGCGGTGCGGATCTGGTCCTCCGTCACCGTCAGGAACGTGCCGCCCGTCGCGCGGACCGCCCGCAGGATCTGCCGGGCGCGGGGCGGGGCCGGGATCGCGATGCCCTCGGCGAGGGTGGGGCGCGCGGCGGCCGGTTCCAGCAAGTCCTCCGCGCCCGCGTGGAAGGCCTCGGCCAGCGGGGACACGGCCTCCGCCTGGACGGCGAGGATCGCGGGCCGGGCGCCGACGAGGCCGTGGCCGTACAGCTCCTCGACGGCGAGGGCGGCGCCGAGGAGCAGGGTGCCGTTGCCGACGGGGACGACGATCGTCTCCGGGAGGCGTCCGCCGAGCTCCTCCCACAGCTCGTACACGTAGGTCTTGGTGCCGTGCAGGAAGTACGGGTTGTACACGTGCGAGGCGTAGAACACGCCCGGCTCGTCGGCGGCCTCGCGCGCCGCCACGGCCGTCGCCTCGCGGTCGCCGGGGACCTCGACGACCCGGGCCCCGTGCGCCCGGATCTGCTCCAGCTTCTTCGGGGAGGTGCCCTCGGGGACGTACACGACGCAGTCGAGCCCGGCCCGCGCGCCGTACGCGGCGATCGCGGTGCCCGCGTTGCCGCTGCTGTCGGCGAGGACCGTGCGGGGCTCCAGCCGGCGGGCGTGCGCGGCGAGCATCACGGCGCCCCGGTCCTTGAAGGACAGGGTGGGCATGAGGAAGTCGAGTTTGGCCGAGACCGAGCCGGTGGCCGATTCGGTAAGGCGGACGAGCGGTGTGCGGCCCTCGCCGAGGCTCACCTCGGGCCCGTACGGGAGCGGAGGCAGCGCTTCCTCGTAACGCCACAGTGAATTCACACGTGAGGCGAGTGACGGGAGGGGAACCGGCGCGCTCGTGAACGCGAGGTCCCAGGGGCCGCGGCACTTCGGGCAGCACCAGGTGAGGGCGGATGCGGGGGACTGGATCCGGCAGTCGGGGCACTCGTAGACGGTCATGACGGGCAGCATGTCAGCCGTGTGGCACGGGTGTTGCGGAGCTGTGCGAGCCCTTGTGCGATTCCTATGGATCAGTCAATCTTTCGCTCGTCAGCCGGACTTCGGGACGGCGTGGACTTTCCGCGTCGTCTTGACATGTCCATGTCTCAACGTGTCGTGTTCCTGCCTTACCCCCACGAGGAGGACCCCCGCATGTCAGTGCTGCGTGCACCGCGCCGCCGGACCGCCACCGCGGCGGCCGTCGCCGTCGCCGCCCTCGCCCTCGGCTCCCTCACCGCCCTCCCGGCCGCCGCCGCACCGGCCGCGCCCGAGGGCGTCGTCGAGAACGCCGGGGCCGAAGGCACCGTCCCCGGCAGCTACATCGTCACCCTCGACGAGTCCGCGCAGGCGGAGACCGCCAAGGGCCGGGCCGTCGCCGCCCGGTTCGGCGCGAAGATCAGGCGGACGTACACCTCGGCGATCAACGGCTACTCCGTCGAGCTCTCCGAGGCGCAGGCGCGGAAGCTCGCCGCCGACCCCGCCGTGCGGTCCGTCGTCCAGAACCGTGTCTTCCACGTCGACGGCACCCAGCCCTCCCCGCCCTCCTGGGGCCTGGACCGGATCGACCAGAAGGCCCTTCCGTTGAACCAGAGCTACACCTACCCGGACTCCGCGGGCCAGGGCGTCACGGCGTACATCATCGACACCGGCGTCCGCATCACCCACAGCGACTTCGGCGGCCGCGCCTCCTACGGCTACGACGCCATCGACAACGACAACACCGCCCAGGACGGCCACGGTCACGGCACCCACGTCGCCGGGACCGTCGCGGGCTCCTCGTACGGCGTCGCCAAGAAGGCGAAGATCGTCGGGGTCCGCGTGCTCGACAACTCCGGCTCCGGCACGACCGAGCAGGTCGTCGCGGGCATCGACTGGGTGACGCAGAACGCCGTCAAGCCGGCCGTCGCCAACATGAGCCTCGGCGGCGGCGTCGACAGCGTCCTCGACCAGGCCGTCCGCAACTCGATCGCCTCCGGCGTCACCTACGCGGTCGCGGCCGGCAACGAGACCGACAACGCCGCGAACCACTCACCCGCGCGCGTGGCCGAGGCGATCACGGTCGGCGCCACCACGTCGACCGACGCCAAGGCCAGCTACTCCAACTACGGCAGCGGCCTCGACCTCTTCGCCCCGGGCTCCTCCATCACCTCGTCCTGGAACAGCAGCGACTCCGCCACCAACACCATCTCCGGTACGTCGATGGCGACCCCGCACGTCGTCGGCGCCGCGGCGCTCTACCTGGCGGACAACCCGACGGCGACCCCGGCGCAGGTCTCCGCGGCCCTCGTGAGCGCCGCCACGCCCAACGTCGTCACCAGCCCCGGCACCGGCTCCCCGAACAGGCTGCTGTACGTGGGCGGCGGCACCACCACGCCGCCCACCGGCCCGAAGTTCGAGAACACCGCGGACTTCGCGATCAACGACAACGCGACCGTCGAGTCCCCGGTCACCGTCAGCGGCGTCACGGGCAACGCCCCCGCCGCGCTCCAGGTGCCGGTCAACATCGTCCACACCTACATCGGCGACCTCCAGGTCCAGCTGATCGCCCCCGACGGCTCGGCGTACACGCTGAAGGCCTTCGGCACGGGCGGCAGCACGGACAACATCAACACCACGTACACCGTGAACGCCTCCTCGGAGGTCGCCAACGGCACGTGGAAGCTGCGGGTCACGGACAACGCGAACCTCGACACCGGGAAGATCGACTCCTGGGCCCTGCAGTTCTGATCCAGGCCGAGACACTCCACGGCTGAAACAGGGGGGCGGTCGCCTGCGGGCGGCCGCCCCTTACGTACGATGCGCGACCGAGCGTTTGTTCGCATCGCCCGCCCGTCACAGGAGCACGCACCCGTGGAGCCGAGCCAGCCGAGCCAGCCGACCCCGCCGCCCGCAGGCGGCCCGCAGCCCGGGGGCGGCCCGCAGTCCGGAGGATGGCCCGCACCGGGCCCGTACACCTCCCCGGGCATGCCCTACGCGCCGTACGGGCAACCGGGCCCGCCCGGCGCCGTCCCCTACGGACAGCCGCCGCGCCGCACCACCAACGGGCTCGCCGTCGGCTCCCTCGTCTCCGGCATCGTGTGCTGCCTCCCGCCCCTCGGGCTGGTCCTCGGCCTCGTCGCCCTGCCGCAGATCAAGAAGAAGGACCAGAACGGCAGGGGACTCGCCATCGCCGGCATCGTGCTCTCCGCCCTCAGCTGCCTGCTGCTCGTCGTCGGCCTCGCGAGCGGTGGCTTCGGCTCGGCGTGGCACAGCTTCAAGGAGGGCTTCGACGAGGCCTCCCGCTCGCGGTCGGCCTACGCGCTGCGCACGGGGCAGTGCTTCACGGACCACAGCCAGGGCGAGGAGTTCGCGACGGACGTCCGCACCGTCGACTGCGCCCGCCCGCACGACGGCGAGGTCAGCGGCAGCTTCAAGGTCACCGGCATCGCCGAGTGGCCCGGCGACGACGCGATCGAGGACATCGCCGACAGGCGCTGCGCGCCGATCAACGCGGCCTACGCGATGGACACCTGGGCGATCCCGCGGAACGTCGGGCTCTCCTACTACCAGCCCAGCCGGGAGAGCTGGCGGCTCGGAGACCGCGAGGTGACCTGTACGTTCACCGGAGAGAAGCCGTTCTCGGGCTCGGTGCGCTCCGACTCGACCCGGCTGACCCTCGACCAGGAGCACTTCCTGCTGAGCCTCAACCCGATCGAGACGGTCATCTACCGGGAGGCGGAGGAGGACCCGGACGAGGACGTCGAGGCCAACCGGCAGTGGGCCGGCGAGCTCCTGGCCGCGATCGACTCGGCCCGCTCGGGCCTGCGGGAGCACGACTGGCCCGGCACGTCCAAGGCTGCGCTCGCGGCGCTCGGCAAGGAGCTCGACACGGCCTCGAAGCGCTGGGGCGCGGTCACCGCGACGGCCGACGAGGACGCGTACTGGGAGCGGTACGACGCCGCCTGGGACGCCCTTCCCGAGGACCTGGGCGCCGAGGCGCGGACCGCGCTCGGTCTGACGGGCACGCCGCCGGCGGGCGAGGGCGCCCAGGCCTGAGCCGGGCGCGCGGTGTGCGAACGGGGCCGGGTCTCCCTCGTCGGGAGTCCCGGCCCCGTCGGGTGCGGACCGGCGACGGTGGACCGGGGACGGCGGCCCGTGACCGACCGCCGTTCCGGACCACCGTGGGCGGCGGGGCGCCGGTCCGCGGCTCGTGGGCGCGTCAGCGCCGGGTGAGGCCCCGGTCGATGGCGGTGATCAGCTCGCCGTCGGGGGTGTCCCCGTCGAGGGACCAGACCATCGCGCCGCCGAGCCCGTTCCGGCGTACGTAGGAGGCCTTGGTGCGCAGGACGGTGGGGTCGTCGTACGTCCACAGGGTCGTGCCGTCGAAGAGCCAGGCGTGCCCGTTCCCCGCTCCCCGGTAGAGCTTGTACGTCCCCGAACCCGCCAGCTGCTTCAGGTACTTGTAGTCCTCGGAGCCGGCCGTCCAGGTGGCCGGGGCGGGGCCGGCCGCGGGCTGCCCGAGTCCGTCGCCGCCCCCGGTCACGCCGGTCCAGCCCTGGCCGTAGAAGGGCATGCCGACCACGAGCTTGTGGGCGGGGGCGCCGCGCCGCAGCCAGGCCCTGACGGTCTGGTCGACGCTGAAGTCGTCCTTGGCGAAGAGCGCCGACTGCTGGGCGGTGGTCTTCTCGCCGGACACGTGGAAGTCGTACCCCTGAAGGTTCACGAAGTCGAAGTCCCGCATGATCTTCGAGACCTCGAAGCCCGCGTCGATCTTGGCGGGCGCGGTCGGCACGTACGCGCTGAGGTCGTAGTGCCTGGGCTTCTTCAGCGAGCGGCCGTAGGCGTCGAGCTGCGTGCGGAACTCCCGTACGACCTTGGTGAAGTTGGGCTTGTCCTCGGGGCGGATCACGTTCCCGGGGGCGCCGTCCGAGCCGGGCCACTCCCAGTCCAGGTCGACGCCGTCGAAGAGCCCGGCGGCGGCCCCGGCGCCGCCCCGGGCGCCGTCGACGGGCAGGTTGCCCTTGATGTACGTGTCGATGCAGGAGGCGACGAGGGCCTTGCGGCCGGCGTCGGTGCGCACCGCGTCGGAGAAGTGCGCGGATCCGCTCCAGCCGCCCAGGGAGATCATGACCTTCAGGCCGGGGTTCATCGCCTTGAGCTCGCGCAGTTCGTTGAAGTTCCCGGCCAGTCGCTGGTCGGCGGTGTCGCCGGTGCCGTCGACGGAGTTCGCCGCGTCGACGGGGCGGACGTAGTCGGCCCACGGGTCCGAGCCGGGGACGTTGCCCATGAGGCACGTGCCGTCCGAACCGACCACGCCGAAGGCGTAGTTGATGTGGCTCAGCTTGGCGGCCGTGCCGCTCGTCTCCAGATCCCTGACCTGGAAGTTCCGGCCGTAGATGCCCCATTGGGTGAAGTAGCCGACGCGCTTGAGCGCGGGCGTGTGCGCGGTCGCCCGCGGGGACGCGGACGTGTGCGGGGCCCGGGGGTGCGCGTCGGCGGCGGGGGCCAGGGTGGCGAGGAGGCCGAGGGCGGCCGCGGCGGCGGTGCCGAGGGTCAGCGTGGTCAGGGCTCTGGGGCGCATGGGCTCGTTCCTGTGCGAGGCGGGATGGAGCGTGCGGGCAGGAACTTATTGGTCTGGACCAATAGGGGTCAAGGGGTGCGGCGACATCTCCCTGCGGGTGACCGCGGGTGGCCGGGATCGTCATCACTTCGAGTGAAACTCTGGCCCATGCTTGCGGATCGCGACCGTCGGTTGTCAGGCTGTAGCTGACAGTCAACCTGAGGGGAGTGTCCAGTGACGTTCGGTGAGCAGCCCGCCTATCTGCGCGTGGCGAGCGATCTGCGGGAGAAGATCGCCAACGGCTCGCTTCCGCCGCATACCCGCCTCCCCTCGCAGGCACGCATCCGCGAGGAGTACGGGGTGTCGGACACCGTCGCGCTGGAGGCCCGCAAGGTGCTCATGGCGGAGGGGCTCGTGGAGGGGCGCTCGGGTTCCGGGACCTATGTGCGCGAGCGGCCCGTCCCGCGGCGGATCGCCCGCTCCGGCTACCGCCCCGCGTCCGGCGCGAGCCCGTTCCGCCAGGAGCAGGCCGCCGAAGGGGCCCGCGGCACCTGGGAGTCGCGCAGCGAGCAGGAGCCGGCGAGCGTCGAGGTGGCCGAGCGGCTCGGGATCGAGCCCGGGGAGCGGGTGATGCGCACGCGGTACGTGTACCGGGACGGGGGCGAGCCCATGATGGTCTCCACCTCGTGGGAGCCCCTCGCCGTCACCGGCCGGACGCCGGTCATGCTGCCCGAGGAGGGCCCGCTGGGCGGCTGCGGCGTCGTCGAGCGGATGGCGGCCATCGACGTCGTCGTGGACAACGTGGTGGAGGAGGTGGGGGCCCGGCCCGGCCTCGCCGAGGAACTCCTGGCCCTCGGAGGGGTGCCGGGGCACGTGGTCATGGTCCTGGAGCGGACGTACTACGCCTCGGGTCGCGCGGTCGAGACGGCCGACGTCGTCGTACCGGCCGACCGCTACCGCATCGCGTACCACCTGCCGGTGAGGTGAGGTGAGGTGAGCCGTCGGCGGCCGGGGGGAGGGCCGTCGGGGGCGGGTGGGGGCCCGCCCGTGGCTGGGGACTCTCGTCGGGGGAGGCCCGCCCGCGGCCGGGAGCTTCGTCGGGCGGAGGCCCGCCCGCGGCCGGGGCGTCGGCGTGACCGTTCAGCGGGGCGGCGCGTCCGGGCGGCGTGACGCCGAGTTAACGGGGCGTCAGTCCGTGTTACCGCGTGGCAATCCCGCGCCGCCGCCGTACGTCACGCGCGGCTCCTACCTTCCTCGTCCGTACCCGCGACCCGGTCGGACGACAGGAACCCTCATGACGGACACGGTCACCCCACCCACCCCGCAGCCGGAGGCGGCCTCCGGGCCGCCCGCCGGACCCCGCCGCAGCTACGCCAGGCTGGCCGCGGACGAGAGCCGCGAGGACTACTCCCTGCGGTACGCCCCGCACTCCTTCCGGCGCTGGTCGCCGGGGACCGTCGCCGGCACCGCGCTCGGCGGCATCGCCTACCTCGCCGACTTCGCGATCGGCGCCTCGATCGTCTTCACCTACGGCTTCACCAGCGGCCTCGCCTCGATCCTCACCGCCGCCGCCGTCATCTTCCTCACCGGCATCCCCATCGCCCGGGCCTGCGCCACGTACGGCCTGGACATGGACCTCGTCACGCGCGGCGCCGGATTCGGCTACTTCGGCTCCACGCTCACCTCGCTCATCTACGCCTCCTTCACCTTCATCTTCTTCGCCCTCGAAGGCTCGATCATGGCCCAGGCCATGCACCAGGCCGTCGGCCTGCCGGTGCAGGTCGGCTACCTCGTCACCACCCTGATCGTCATCCCGATCGTCTTCCGCGGGATGGGCGCCCTCGCCAAGGTGCAGGCCTGGACCCAGCCGATCTGGCTCGTCGGCCTGGTGCTGCCCTTCGTCGTGCTCGCGTTCGAAGCCCCCGACGCCTGGGGCGCCTTCGCCTCCTTCGGCGGTACGGAGGGCGCCGGCGCGGGCTTCTCGTGGATCGGCTTCGGCCTCGGCACGGGCGTCGCGCTCTCGCTGATCGCCCAGATCGGCGAACAGGCCGACTACCTGCGCTTCATGCCGGCGAAGACCGCCGCGAACAAGCGCCGGTGGAACCTCGCCGTGCTCGCCGCCGGACCCGGCTGGGTCGTGATCGGCGCCGCCAAGCAGCTCGGCGGCGCCCTTCTCGCCTTCGTCGCCCTGGAGGCCGTCGGCAAGACCCACGCCCTGGAGCCGATCGCCCCGCAGATCGAGGCGCTCAGGCCCTGGCTCGGCTCGGTCGCGCTGCCCGCCGCGGCGCTCTTCGTGATCGTCTCCCAGGTCAAGATCAACGTCACCAACGCCTACAGCGGCTCGCTGTCCTGGTCGAACTTCTTCTCCCGCGTCACCCACCGGCACCCCGGGCGCGTCTGGTACATCTTCCTCAACCTCGCCATCGCGCTGACGCTGATGGAGATGAACATGTTCGCCGCCCTGAACAAGCTGCTCGGGTTCTACTCCAACGTCGGCATCGCCTGGATCGCGGCCGTCGCCGCCGACCTCGTCATCAACAAGCGGGCGGGCTGGAGCCCCCCGTACATCGAGTTCAAGCGCGCCTACCTGTACGCCGTGAACCCGGCCGGCTTCGGTGCCATGGTCATCGCCTCCGTCGTGTCGATCCTCGCCTTCTTCGGTCTCTTCGGTGTGTACGCCGAGGCGTTCTCCACCTTCATCGCCGCCGGCCTCGCCCTCGTCCTCTGCCCGCTCATCGCCCGGGCCACCAAGGGCCGCTACTACCTGGCCCGCCCCAACACGGTGAACGGTCCCGGGGTGGAGGTCGCCGACGAGCGGGCGACCCACACCTGCGCCGAGTGCGAGACGGCCTACGAGCTGCCGGACATCGCCGACTGCCCGGTGCGCTCCGGCCCCGTCTGCTCCCTCTGCTGCTCGCTCGACGCCACGTGCGGGGACGCCTGCCGCAAGGACCCCGAGGGCGAGGGCCGCGGCCCCGTCCTGATGCCGGTGCCCACCGTTCCCGCGGCGGCGCCCGGGGCGTGACCTTCGGCCTCCCTTCGTCGGTTCCCGGCCGATCCGTGCCTCTTTGTGAAAACCCGTATCCGCTGTGTGAAGGTCAGGCGTAAGCTCCGGCATATGCGGATCGCGGTTTCCCGGAGACCCTTGGCGGCGCCCGGACCGGCGGAGGGAGAAGCCTGATGACCGACAGCGGCCCCGTCCTTCCCTGGCTCGTCATACGGCAGGACGACAACGGCAACCGCTACCGGGTGGGGCGGTACGCGACGAAGGACGAAGCCCAGAAGATCGCGGACAGTCTCGACGACCGCGGCCACAAGCAGCTCTACTGGGTCGAGCGCATCGGCAGTCCCGCCCTCTGACCCGGGCGGCACCGGCCGGGCCGGGCTACGCTCGCGCCCATGACGGAACGCACCACCGGCCCCGCCGCGCCCCACGAGCCTCCGCACGACGCCGGCCCCGGCCAGGGGGCCGGCGTCGTGGTCGTCGTCGCCGGTGCCCTGTACGACCAGGGGCGGCTGCTCGCCGCGCGCCGCAGCGCCCCCGTCGAGCTCGCCGGCCGCTGGGAGCTGCCCGGCGGCAAGCTCGAACCGGGCGAGCGCCCGGAAGAGGCCCTGGTCCGCGAGCTGCGGGAGGAGCTCGGCGTGGAGGTCGAGCCGGGCGAGCCCCTCCCCGGCGAGTGGCCGCTGAAGCCCGGATACGTCCTGCGGGTGTGGACCGCGCGGCTGCTCTCCGGTGAACCGCGCCCCCTGGAGGACCACGACGAGCTCCGCTGGCTCGCCCGGAGCGAGCTGGATTCGGTCGACTGGCTCGACCAGGACCGCCCCGCCGTCGCCGAGGCCGCGCTGAGGCTGCCCGCGACCCCCGGCGGCGGAGCGCGCGACTGAGTTCCTACGCCGTTCGTGCCACCGTGCGCCCGCTGACGCCCCCGACGGGATATCCCGCCCCGAATAGCGGGTATGTCCAGAATGTCCCCTCGGGAGGGGGCGTGGACCTTCCTGCTGACGCACGGCTGGGGAAGTGATCGGGTGTGATCGACACCGACGGCGAGCGCGCGGAGTGGCACTTCCCGGCGGAGGCGAACGCCGTGCGCACGGCCCGCCACGCGGTGCGCGAGACCCTGCGCGCCTGGGAACTCGACAGAGACCTCGGCGATGTGACCGTCCTGCTGGTCAGCGAGCTGGTGACCAACTCCCTGCGGTACGCCTCCGGACCCATCGGGGTCCGGCTCGTCCGCCCCCGCTCCGACGGCGCCGACCCGGCGCATCCCCCGGCGCTCCTGGTGGAGGTCTCCGATCCGCTTCCGGATCCCCCCACCGAAAGGGCCCCGGGACCCGACGACGAAGGGGGCCGAGGCCTCGGCCTCGTGGCCTGTTCCGCACGCCGCTGGGGGACCCGTAGAGGAAGCACGGGCAAAACCGTATGGTTCGAGCTGGCTCTCCCTGGTGAGTAAACAGGGAGGGACAACGATCACCGGTACTCGGCGAGGGACGAACGAGACCACCCTGTGATCGTGAACGTCGTGCCGTCGGGGCCTGCCGTATTGAATACTGCGGGCATGGCCGGTCCGGTGCGGTGAGCTGGAGGGGACGGTCGCGTGAGCGAGATACCTGAGACGGCGAGCGGCGGCGTCGTGTGGCAGAGCAGCCCGCCCGGCTCGATCTATGACTACATCCGGGTGGCGTCCTTCTCGATCGGGCCCGACGGCCTCGTCGAGCAGTGGAGCCGAAGGGCCGTGGACCTGTTCGGGGTCACCGCCGAGGAGGCCAGGGGCAAGGACCCCGTCGAGGCCTTCATGCCCGCCGACCTGCGCGAGCGCGGTCACCGGCGGGTCAAGGAGATCCTCGACGGCAAGGAGTGGACGGGCCTCGTCCCGTTCCGCATGCCCGGCGAGGACCGGCCCCGGGGCATCGCCGAGATGTACGTCATGCCGAGCGAGACCCAGACCGGGGAACGGGCCGCGCTGTGCATCGTCGTCGACGTGCGCGCCCTGCGCCGCATCGAGACCGACCTCGCCGCCTCCCAGGCGATATTCGGCCAATCCCCCTTCGGCTTCCTCCTCTTCGGCACCGACCTCACCGTGAAGCGGGCCAACCGGCGCTTCGCCACCGTCTTCGGCGGCGAGGCCGACGACCACCGGGGCCGGACCGTCCACGACTACCTGGGCCGCGCCGAGGCCGACCGGATGACCACCGCCCTCCGGCGGGTCCTGGAGACCGGCGAGTCCGTCACCGACTTCCAGATCGTCGGCGCCGCCCCCGGCGCCCGGGACCGCCGCCACTGGTCCATCAACCTCTACCGCGTGCACAGCGGCTCCGGCCGCCCGATCGGCGTCGCCGGGCTCGGCATCGACGTCACCCGACGCCACAACGCCGCCCGCGAAGCCGCCAGCGCCCGCCGCAACCTCGCCCTGCTCAACGAGGCCGGCGCCCGCATCGGCAACTCCCTCGACCTGGAGGCCACCGCCCGCGAGCTCCTCGACGTCGCCGTCCCCGGCTTCTGCGACCTCGCCTCCGTCGACCTCTTCCAAGGCCTCCTCACCGGCGACGAGGCACCACCGGGCCGCTGGGGGAACTCCCACGACGTCGGCTACGGGGCGGGCAGCGCCGAACTCCGCAGGGTCGCCTTCGCCAGCGCCGTCTCCGACACCCCCCTCAGGACCGACGAGGGGCACGGCCCCGACAGCGGCTGTTGCGGACCCGTGCCCATCGAGGTCGGCGCCGTCCACCGCTACCCCTTCAACTCGCCCTGCGCCGGGGCCCTGCGCACCGGACGCGTCCGCACGGTCCCGGGCGCCGAGGGCGACCTCGTCCAGTCCACGCTCGTCGTCCCGATGGTCGCCCACGACACCCTCGTCGGCCTCGTCCAGTTCTCCCGCGCCAAGGGCAGCGAGCCCTTCGGGGAGCGCGACCGGGCCCTCGCCGTCGAACTCGCCGCCCGCGCCGCCGTCTGCATCGACAACGCGCGCCTCTACCGGCGCGAGCACGAGCGGGCCCTGATCCTCCAGCGCAGCCTGCTCCCGCCCGGCGACCCCGAGGCCGCGGGCCTCGACATCGCCTGCCGCTACCTCCCCGGCACCGCCGCCACCGAGGTCGGCGGCGACTGGTTCGACGTCATCGAACTCCCCGGACACCGCACCGCGCTCGTCATCGGCGACGTCATGGGCCGCGGCCTGCGCGCCGCCGTCGCCATGGGCGAACTCCGCACCGCCGTCCGCACCCTCGCCCAGCTCGACCTGGAGCCCGCCGAGGTCCTCTCCCACCTCGACGAGATCGCCCGCGGCCTGGGCGCCCCCATCGGTGCCCAGCAGTCCCGCACCCACAAGAACCGGGGACCCGAACTCTCCGAGGTCTACCTCGCCACCTGCGTCTACGCCGTCTACGACCCGGTCACCCGCCGCTGCACCTTCGCCAACGCCGGGCACCTCCCGCCGGTGCTCGTCGAACCCGGCGAGGAGGCCCTGCTCCTCGACGTACCCCCGGGGATGCCGCTCGGCGTCGGCGGGGAGCCCTTCGAGGAGGTCGAGGTCGAACTGCCCGAGGGCGCCCTCCTCGCCCTCTACACCGACGGGCTCGTCGAGTCCCGCGACCACCCCCTGGACGAGGGGCTCCAGGCCTTCCGGCGCGCCCTCACCGACCCGGACCGTCCCCTGGAGGACGTCTGCGACCGGGTCCTCACCAGCCTGAACACCGGACACGGCGAGGACGACATCGCCCTCCTCATGGCCAGGATCCAGGGGCTGCCCAGCGAGGCGGTCGGCGACTGGCGGCTGCCCAGGGAACCCCGCTCGGTCGGCCGGGCCCGCGAACTCGCCCGCGCCCAGCTCGCCGCCTGGGACCTCGAAGCGCTCGTCGACACCGTCGAACTCCTCGTCAGTGAACTCGTCACCAACGCCCTGCGCTACGGCGAGGGGGAGATACGGCTCCGCCTGCTGCGCGACCGCACCCTCGTCTGCGAGGTCTGGGACGCCGGCCTGGTCCAGCCACGGCGCCGCAGGGCCCGGGACACCGACGAGGGAGGCCGCGGCCTCCAGCTCGTCGGACTGCTCTCCTCCTCCTGGGGCTCACGCCGCACCCCGCGCGGCAAGACCGTCTGGTTCGAACTGGACCTTCCGGACGGCGAGGGGGCGGCGGAGCCCACGGTGGAACAGCTCCTCAGCATGTTCTGAGCGGCCGCTGTTCCGTCGTCAGCTTGTTCCGTCGTCAGCCCTTGAGCGCGGCCAGCCGGGCCTCGATCTCGGCGCTGTCGCCGAGCGCGTCCAGCTGCTCGAACTGGGCGTCCAGCGAGGAGGCGGCCAGCTCCTGCCTGCCCAGCGCCTTCGCCTCCTCGCGGCGCACCTTGTCCTCGAAGCGGCTCAACTCGCTCGTCGGATCGAGCACGTCGATGTTCTTCACGGCGTCCGTCATCCGGTTCTGCGCCCGGGCCGACGTGGCGCGGGCGACCAGCTCGTCGCGCTTGGCCCGGAGCTCGCCGAGTCTGGCCTTCATCTGGTCGAGGCCGGTCCTGAGCTTCTGTACGACCTCGGTCTGGGCGGCGATCGTCGGCTCGGCGGTCCTCGCCTCCTTCTCCGACTGGAGCTGGCGGCCCAGCGCCACCTTCGCCAGGTTGTCGAAGCGGTCCGCCTCCGCCGTCTGCCCGCCGGCCCGCAGCTCGTCCGCCTTCCTGCTGGCGGCCAGCGCCTTGCCGCCCCACTCCTTCGCCGCGTCCACGTCCTCCTGATGGTCCTGCTCCATCAGCCGGAGGTTGCCGATGGTCGCCGCCACCGCCTCCTCCGCCTCCGCGATGTTGTTCGCGTAGTCGCGGATCAGCTGGTCGAGCATCTTCTGCGGATCCTCCGCCTGGTCGATGAGGGCGTTGATGTTCGCCTTCGCGAGCTGGGTGACCCGGCCGAGGATCGTCTGCTTGCTGCTCATGGCACCACTCCTTGGAGATCTCGTGGAACTCAGAAACGGCCTCCGCCGCCCAGCCGGCCGCGCGTGCCGCTGCCGCCGAAGCTGCCGGGCCCGCCGCCGAAACCTCCGCCCCCGAATCCGCCCCCTCCTCCTCTGCCGGACCCGCCGCCGAACAGTCCGCCGAGGATGATGCCGCCGAGCACCGCACCGCCGAGCCCGCCGCCACCGCTTCCTCCCACTCCTGATACACCGCCCAGGCCGTTCGGGTTCCCGTACGTGCGGACGTCCTGCTCGGCGAGGTCCTGGGCGCGCCGGGCCAGTGCGTCCGCCTGCTGCGCCTCCACGAGCGCCGCCTGCGGGTCGCCGTCGGCCGCGAGCGACCGCGCCTTCTCCCAGCGGCGCTGGGCCTCGGCGAGGCGCGTCCGGGCCTCACTGCCCACCGCGCCCCGGTGCGTGGTGATGTAGTCGGCGGCCGCCCCGATCGCCGAACGGGCCGTCAGCATCACCTGATCGAGGAGCGTGCGGGCGCGCCGCGTCCCCGACGCGCGTTCCCGCGCCCCCTCCAGCGTCTCGTCGAGCGCCCCGTCGGCCTCCTCGACCCGGCGCAGGGCGTCGATCGGGTCGTACCGCCCGGCGTCCACACCGCGCCGCACCTCGGCGATCACCGACTCGGCGCGGGCGATCCGGCCCTGGAGGTCGGCCGTGGACACCCCCTCGGCGGTGCCCTTCAACAGCCCGCGGGCCTCCGCCAGGTCCGCGTCCGTCTCCGCGAGCGCGCCCGTCAGCCTCCCCACGGCCTCGGCCAGCTCCTGCGCCCGCCGGTCCACCGCCTCGATCAGCCGGGCCGCCTGGTCCACCGCGCCCTCGGCGGCCCGGATGTGCACCGCGGCGCCGCCGTTGTCACCGGCGTCGATCTGCCGGCGGGCCTGGTCGACGTGGGCCGTGGCGAACACGAGCCGGTCCTTCGCCTGCTCGACGTCACCGGCGACGGGGGCGGCGGCCGTCTCCGCGTACCGCTCGCGCATCGCGGTCAGCGTCGCCCCGGCCGTCGCGATCCGCCCGGTCTGCTCCCGGAACGCCGCCTCCACCGCGGCAAGCGCCTCCGGGGCCGTGCTCTCCAGGGCGCGGAGCCGGTCGAAGTCCTCCGTCTCGGCGTCGAGCCGCGCGTTCGCCTCGGCGCAGCGGCGGAGGATCTCCTCCAGCATGCTCCGGCGGGTCGCGTCGTCCTCGGGGAAGGAGTCGTCGAGCTTCTGCCGCAGCCGGAACGAGGCGGTCAGCTGCTCCTTGGCGAAGTCGACCGCCTCGGTGAAGGGGCGCACCGCCTCCTCGCCGAACTGGGCCGACGCGAAGCCGAGTTCCTCCTGGCTGGTGCGGACGGCGTCGTCGGTGGCGACCAGGGTCCGGCGGGCCTCCCCGTCGAGCTCGGCCGGCGACGGCGGCGCGGTCTCCTTCGGCGGGCCCCAGCCCTGCCCGCCGCCGGGAGTCGTGCGGGTCTCGGTGCGGCGCCGCCGTTTGGTGTACGCGTAGGCCGCGACGGCCCCCGCGCCGCCGACGAGGACCACGGGCAGCACGAGGTCGGTGGCCGAGGTGCCGTCGTCGGGCGCGGTCCCGGGGTCGGCGGGTCCGGGGGTGACGGCCGGGGTGGGGACGGGCCGGCCGGCGAGGACGGCGTCGTAGCCGTTCGCCGCGCCGATGGCGGCGCCGGCCCAGTCGTTCTGCCGCAGGGCCGGTTCGATCGCGGTCCGGGCGACCTCGTCGAGCTGGGCCTGGGTGAAGCGGGAGTCGGGGTCGGCCGAGTAGCCGTACTGCCGGTCGTGGGTGGCGACGGCGAGCAGCAGGTCGTCGACGCCGAGCCCGTTGCGTTCCGCGGTGGCGTCGGCCCAGCTCTGGCCGGAGCGGCCGGAGAAGTCCCGTACGTAGACGACGAAGAGCTGGACGCGCCGGTCGTCGTAGAGCCGGTCGAGGGCCTCGACCACGGAGGCGCGGCGGTCCCCGAGGGCGTCCACGCGGTCGGTGATCTGCCCGTCCCGGGACAGGGCGACGGGGTCGTCGGCGTGTGCACCGTGTACGGCGGGCACGAGGAGCCACCACGCCGCCACCAGCACCGCGAGAAGGGCTCGGGTGGCTATTCGTGTCACAGAAGGGAGGCTATGTCCCTGTATGCACGCTCGCGACCGGACCGCGGACCCACCCGCGACCGGGCCGCCGCCGTCCCCGCACCCGGGCCGAAGTGCGGACTCGCGCCGTCCGGAAACCGTTTCCCTCGCCCGGGCGTCACTGTCAGTAGCCGCCGTTACGGTGGTTCCAGTGACGCGACGGCTCTTGGGGGGCTCGGGTGGACGGACGGCTGAGGCGTGTGTGGAGGCGGGGGCGCTGGTTCGTCCTCGGCCTGGTCCTGTTGCTCGTGGTGCCCCCGCTCTTCGGCGCACTGGCGCTGCGCGTCAGCTACACGGGCGACCTCAGGGACGACGCGCGGACCCGCGGCAAGGACGCCTTCTGGATCGGGCACGCCTGGGTCGACGGACGGAAGAAGGACGCGGACCTCACGGCGCTCGCCGCGCGTCTGAAGGACAGCGGCATCCGTGACCTGTACGTGCACGCCGGGCCCCTGGAGCACGACGGGACCCTGCCGGCCGCGAGGTACGCCCGCGCCGAGTGGCTGATCGACGGCGTGCACCGTCTGATGCCCGGGATACGCGTCCAGGCCTGGCTCGGCGACGTCCTGGCGAGCGAGGGGCCCGTGGGCCTGCGCCTGGAGGACGCCGGGTCGCGCCGCGCCGTCGTGGGCTCGGCCCGGCAGATCCTCGACGCCGGCTTCGACGGGGTCCACTTCGACCTGGAGCCGCTGCACTCCGACGACCGGGACTACCTCTCCCTCCTCGACGACCTCGGGAAGCTGACCCGGGCCCGCAAGGCCCCGCTCTCGGTGGCCGCCCACCAGATCGACCCGCTGCCGGGCGCCCACACGGCGCTGGGGGCGGTCAGCTCCAACGGCAGCGAGAAGTGGTGGTCGCAGGAGTTCTTCGGCGAGGTCGCCCGCCGCGTCGACCAGATCGCCGTCATGTCGTACGACACCTGGATGCCGCTGGAGAGCCTGTACGGCGGGTACGTCGCCCAGCAGACGTCCCTCGCCCTGGAGGTGACGCCGGAGAGCACGGACCTGCTCATGGGCCTCCCCTTCTTCCACGAGGACGACCTCGGGCACCACGAGAACGCGGAGACGGTCGCCGCGGCCGTCAAGGGAGCGAGACTCGGCCTGGGCCGCACCGACCCCGGCCGCGAGCGGTTCGGCCTCGCGCTGTACGTCGACTTCGCGGCGGAGGAGGGGGACTGGGCGGCCTACCGGGCGGGCTGGCTCTGAGCCGGGAGGGCCCCCGAGTGCCGGGGCGGGACCGGGCGGAGGAGGATGAGGCCGGGTGGCCCGGGCGGGCCGCCCGTGAGGGGGAGTGCGTCATGACCAGCCGTCTGCTGATGCCCGTCCGCGCGCGGGATGCCGAGGCGCTCGCGCGGGAGGTACCCGGGTCCACCCGGCCCACCCCGGTCCTGGACCTGGAGCACCCGCTGGTGACGGAGCTCGTGGCCCGGGTGCTGCGCGAGTCCGCGGCGCGCGGGGCGGTCACCGACCGCGCCCGGCTCCAGGTGGCGCACGGCATCCTCGTCACCGCCGTGCGGCCGGTGTACTCCGTCGAGGACCGGCGCCGGGTGTCGCGCACCCTGCGCCTCGGCCGCGGCTCGTGCAGCCAGCGGATGGCGGTCCTGGAGGCGGTGGCACGGTCCCTCGGCGTGGAGACCCGGGTGCGCGGCCTGCTGGTGGACGGCTCCTTCTGGTACCCGAGGTTCCCGAAGCTCCGCGCGTTCGTCCCGGAGGAGGTCCTCCTCGCCTGGCCGGAGTTCCGGCTCGACGGCGCGGGCGGCGCGGACGGCACGGACGGCGGCACCGGGGACGCCTGGGTCCCGATCGCCGAGCTGTTCACCGGGCTCGGCCCCTCCGCGCACGGCGGCGGGTTCACCAACTCCGGGGCCGAGACGCTCTTCGAGGCCGTCGCCCGGACCGCCGTCGACTGGGACGCGCCGGTCGCGTGCGCCGGGTCGGCGCCCTGCGACCTGTCCGCCCACCTGCGGGCGGACCTCGGCCGCTTCTCCTCGCGCGACGAGCTGTTCGACCTCCACGGGCAGACCCTGTGCCGCACCGCCCGCACCCTCGCCGAGCCGGTCCTCGGCCGCTGGAACGCGGGTGCGGGCGACGGCGGTACTAGGGGGGTGTCTTGCCGATCAGGCCGGGCTCGCGGCGCCTGGCACCGCGCCTCGCCGCGTTGTCGTCGGTCGACAACGCTCCGCGTTGCCTCCCTCCTCCGCCTTGCGATGCCCGGCACCAGACGCCGCTCCCTGATCCGGCCTGATCGACAAGACACCCCCTAGCTAGGTCTTCCGCCGCCTGATCGTGTTCCCGAGCCAGACGAGCGGGTCGTACTTCCGGTCCACGACCCGCTCCTTCAGCGGGATCAGGGCGTTGTCGGTGATCCTGATGGACTCCGGGCAGACCTCGGTGCAGCACTTGGTGATGTTGCAGTAGCCGAGGCCGTGCTCCTCCTGCGCGGTCTTCCGCCGGTCGAGCCCGGCCTCCTCCGCCGCGTCGAGGGGGTGCATGTCGAGCTCCGCGACCCGCATGAGGAAGCGGGGCCCGGCGAACGCCTCCTTGTTCTCCTCGTGGTCGCGCACCACATGGCAGGTGTCCTGGCACAGGAAGCACTCGATGCACTTCCTGAACTCCTGCGAGCGGTCCACGTCCTCCTGCCGCATCCGGTACTCGCCGGGGCCGAGTCCGGCGGGCGGGACGAACGCCGGGATCTCCCGGGCCTTCGCGTAGTTGAAGGACACGTCCGTGACCAGGTCGCGGACGACGGGGAAGGCGCGCATGGGGGTGATCGTGACCACCTCGTCCCGCGCGAAGACCGACATCCGGGTCATGCACATCAGCCGCGGCCGGCCGTTGACCTCGGCCGAGCACGACCCGCACTTGCCCGCCTTGCAGTTCCAGCGCACGGCCAGGTCGGGGGCCTGGGTGGCCTGGAGGCGGTGGACGATGTCGAGGACCACCTCGCCGTCGTGCACCTCGACCGTGTAGTCGGTGAGCTCCCCGCCGTCGGTGTCGCCGCGCCAGATCCGGAAGCGGGCCTCGTACGTGCTCATGCGTCCAGCTCCTCCTCCGCCAGGTACTTCGCCAGCTCCTCCTTGTCGAAGAGGGCGAGCAGGTCCGGCCTGATGGGCTCGGTGCGCACCCGCTCCAGGGCGACCCCGCCGTCCCCGGCCCGGCAGAGCAGGTTCACCGGGCGCCAGGACCGCTCCATCGTGGGACGGTCCTCGCGGGTGTGCCCGCCCCGGGACTCGGTGCGCTCCAGGGCGGCCCGGGCCACGCACTCGCTCACCAGGAGCATGTTGCGCAGGTCGAGCGCGAGGTGCCAGCCGGGGTTGAACTGCCGGTGTCCCTCGACCACGATCCGTCCGGCCCGCTCCCGCAGCGCGGCGATCCGCTCCAGGGCCTCGGCCATCTCGCTCTCCCGCCGGATGATCCCGACGAGGTCGTTCATGGTCTGCTGGAGCTCCTGGTGGAGCGTGTACGGGTTCTCCGGAGGCCCCGCGTCGACCGGGTCGAACGGGGCCAGCGCCTCCGCCCGTGCGGCGGTCACGTCGTCCTCGACGACTCCGCCGCCGGCCCCCGACATCGCGTACTGCGCCGCGTGGAGCCCGGCCCGCCGCCCGAAGACCAGCAGGTCGGAGAGCGAGTTCCCGCCGAGCCGGTTGGAGCCGTGCATGCCGCCCGCGACCTCACCGGCGGCGAAGAGGCCGGCCACCCCGACCGTGGCGGCCGTCTCCGAGTCGACGGCGACCCCGCCCATCACGTAGTGGCAGGTCGGCCCGACCTCCATCGCCTCGGCCGTGATGTCGACGTCCGCCAGCTCCTTGAACTGGTGGTACATCGAGGGCAGCCGGCGCCGGATCCTCTCCGCCGGCATCCGGGTCGACACGTCGAGGAAGACACCGCCGTGCGGGGAGCCGCGCCCCTCCTTCACCTCGGAGTTGATGGCCCGCGCCACCTCGTCGCGCGGCAGCAGCTCGGGCGGGCGCCGGTTGTGGTCGGGGTCCTCGTACCAGCGGTCGCCCTCCTCCTCCGACTCGGCGTACTTCTCCTTGAAGACGTCGGGGACGTAGTCGAACATGAAGCGCCGGCCCTCGGAGTTCCGCAGGACCCCGCCGTCGCCGCGTACGGACTCGGTGACCAGGATCCCCTTCACCGAGGGCGGCCAGACCATGCCGGTCGGGTGGAACTGCACGAACTCCATGTTCACCAGGGGCGCACCGGCGAGCAGGGCGAGCGCGTGGCCGTCGCCCGTGTACTCCCAGGAGTTCGACGTGACCTTGAAGGACTTGCCGATGCCGCCGGTCGCGAGGACCACCGCAGGCGCCTCCAGGACGAGGAAGCGCCCGCTCTCCCGCTCGTAGCAGAAGACCCCCGAGACCCTCCCGTCACCGTCCTTGAGGATGCGGGTGACGGTGAACTCCTGGAAGACCTTCAGGCGCGCCTCGTGGTCGCCGGTCTCCCGGTGGTCCTCCTGCTGGAGGCCGACCACCTTCTGCTGGAGGGTCCGCAGGAGTTCGAGACCGGTACGGTCGCCGACGTGCGCGAGCCGCGGGTACTCGTGGCCGCCGAAGTTCCGCTGGGAGATCCGGCCGTCCGGGGTGCGGTCGAAGAGCGCGCCCCAGGTCTCCAGCTCCCAGACCCGCTCGGGGGCCTCCTGGGCGTGCAGCTCGGCCATCCGCCACTGGTTGAGGAACTTCCCGCCGCGCATGGTGTCCCGGAAGTGCGTCTTCCAGTCGTCGTGCTCGTTGGCGTTCGCCATGGAGGCGGCGATGCCGCCCTCGGCCATCACCGTGTGCGCCTTGCCGAAGAGGGACTTGCAGATGACGGCGGTGCGCGCACCGGCCCGGCGCGCCTCGATCGCGGCCCGCAGCCCGGCGCCGCCCGCGCCGACCACGACCACGTCCCACAGCTGCCGTTCCACGGAGCTCACAGCACTCATGTCAGAAGAACCTCGGGTCGTCGAAGGCGCCGGTGGCGAGCAGGTACACGTACAGGTCGCAGACGGCGACGCTGATCAGCGACGCCCAGGCGAGTTGCATGTGACGCCGGTTCAGGCGCCCCACCCAGGTCCACAGCCGGTAGCGGACGGGGTGCTTCGAGAAGTGCCGCAGACGGCCGCCGACGATGTGCCGGCAGGAGTGGCAGGAGAGGGTGTACGACCAGATGAGGACGATGTTGACGAGGAAGACCAGCGTCCCGAGCCCGGCGTGGCCCCAGGCGTAGTCGGCGTCCCGGAAGGTCAGCGCGGTGTCGTACGTGAGGATCCCGGCGACCGGCACCGCCGCGTAGAAGAAGTACCGGTGGAGGTTCTGCAGGAGCAGCGGGAAGCGGGTCTCGCCGGTGTACGTGCGGTGGGGCTCGGCGACCGCGCAGGCCGGGGGAGCCGCCCAGAACCCCCGGTAGTACGCCTTGCGGTAGTAGTAGCAGGTCAGCCGGAAGCCCAGCGGGAAGACCAGGATCAGCAGGGCGGGGGAGAGCCCCCACCAGCTGCCGAAGAGCTCCCAGTTCGGGCCGCCCCGCATGGGGACGCAGTTCTCCGCGAGGCAGGGCGAGTAGAACGGGGAGACGTACGGGGCGGCGTAGTAGTGGGCGTTCGCGAAGGCCCGCCACGTCGAGTACGCGACGAAGGCGAGCAGTCCGGCCGCGGTGACGGCGGGGGAGAGCCACCAGCGGTCGGTCCGCAGATGGCGGGCCGCGATGGCGGCGCGCCCCGGGGAGCGCACCCCCGTCGCGGCCCGGCGACTCGTCGGGGGTTGCGTACCTGTGGCCAACAGGGCCTCCTCGGCTCTACGGCTCTACGGCTCTACGGCTCTACGGCTCTACGGCTCTACGGGTCCGCGGCTCCACAGCTCTCGGCTCCGCGGCTCGACGCCCCGATGCCTCTACGGCGCGTGGCGGTCGCGTGCGCCCAGGCCCTCGTCGTCGACGTCGGTCCACTTCCCGGCGTCGTACGGGGCCTCGGGAATGGTCACCATGCTCTGCGCACGGTCGGCGGACGGCGTGGGTGGCGCGCCCCGCTCCGCCCCGACGCGGCGTTCCAGTTCTTCGACCGTGTGTTCCAGGTCCTGCAGGCGGCGCCTGACGGCCGCCAGATCGTCCTGAACGGACATGGTTGCCCTCACCTTCGTGAGTGTCGCGCGTCACATCTCGCTTGGGAAGTCGTGTGCACGGGCGGTTGGGCCGCACGAGTGGGGTTTGCCGGGCGCCCCGCCGTGTCGCCGTGGCCGGATCTGCTCCGTCCTTTTCAGTGTATGAGCAATAGGTCTGATCATCTCCAAATGGCATAAATCTGGACGAAGGGGTACAAGTCATGTCCCAGATCGGCGCCCCTCGCGGGAGGACATGCTCCAGGAGCCCGCGCTCCCGCACGCTCCGCTCCGTCGCCACCCTCACGAGCGCGGCCCTCGCGGTCACCGTCCTCGCCGGCTGCAGCTCCGGCGACGAGGCCGACGAGACCCCGGCCGCGGCCCAGGACTACGCGCCCGCCGCACGCGACCGGGTCGCCGACGGCGGCACCCTCCGCTGGGCCGTCGACGCGCTGCCCACCACGCTCAACAGCTTCCAGGCCGACGCCGACGGCACCACCTCGCGCATCGCCGGGGCCGTGCTCCCCTCCCTCTACACGCTCGACGGGCGGGGCCGGCCGCAGCTCAACCCCGACTACCTGGAGACCGCGCAGGTCGTCGAGACCGAGCCCAAGCAGGTCGTCCTCTACAAGCTCAACCAGCAGGCGGTGTGGAGCGACGGCCGCGAGATCGGCGCCCCCGACTTCGTGGCCCAGTGGCGCGCGCTGAGCGGCCGCGACACCGCGTACTGGACCGCCCGCAACTCCGGCTACGAGCGGATCGAGAAGATCGAGCGCGGCAAGAACGACCTGGAGGTCCGGGTCACCTTCGCCAAGCCCTACGCCGACTGGCAGTCCCTCTTCACGCCCCTCTACCCGAAGCAGGTGATGGGTTCCCCGAACGCCTTCAACGACGGGGCGCGCACCACCCTCAAGGCCACTGCAGGACCGTTCCTGCTCAAGACGGTCGACCGGAAGAGCGGCGACGTCACCCTCGCCCGCAACCCCCGCTGGTGGGGCCAGCCCGCCAAGCTCGACAGCGTCGTCCTCAAGGTCGTCCCCCGCGCCGGCCGGGCCGACGCGCTCGCCGCGGGCACCCTCGACCTGGCCGAGATCGACCGGTCCGCGGCCGATCGGATCACCCTCGCCCTCCGGGACGCCCGCGCCGGCCGGAACGGCGCCGAGGCGGCCCTCGCCCACGGCCCCGGCGCCGCCGTCACCCCCTCCAAGGCCCTGAAGTCCTGGGCCCTCGCCCACGGCTCCGACGACGAGAAGGCGGCGGAGGTCCAGGCGGCCCGCAAGAAGAACCAGGAGGCGATCACCCGGTACGCGAGCGCCCAGGACACCCTGGCGAAGTACGTGGTCCGCAAGTCCCTGGAGCCCGCCTACACCCAGCTCTCGCTGAACGGCGAGTCCGGCCCGCTGGCCGACGAGCGGGTACGGCGAGCGGTGGCCCGCGCCATCAACCGCCAGGAACTGGCCGAATCCGTGCTCAAGCCGCTCGGCCTCCCCGCCCTGCCCCCCGGCAGCCACCTCGCCCTCGCGGGCCAGGCGGCGTACGCGGACAGCAGCGACGCGCTCGGCGGCCAGGACACCAAGGAGGCGCAGGCGCTCCTCGCCGACGCGGGCTGGGTCCCCGGCGGCGCGCTCCGGAAGCCCGCCGGGACCAAGGCGGGCAGCGAGGCGGAGCAGGAGGCGGAGAAGAAGAAGGAGGGCGAGAAGAAGACCACGGAGAAGACCCCGGAGAAGGCGACGGAGAAGAAGGCCGAGGGCTCCACCGACGCCAAGAAGGCGAGCGACACCGCCTCCGACGAGGGCCTCTACATCGTGGGCGACGACAAGCCCGGCGACCGCCGCGCCGTCCCCGCCCCCGTCATCGGTGCGAACGGCCCCGAGAGCGGCACGGACGTGCTCACCCCGGGATCCGCCGCCGCCCGCCAGAGCGCCGCGCTCCTCGCCCGCGCCGAGGCGCTCGACACCGGTGCCGGCGGCCGCGCCGCCCAGTCGGCCGCCAAGCCGGACCAGGGCATGGCCGGGGCCTACGCCCCGCGCGGCACCGCGGCCCCCGTGACGGCCCCCGAGGCCGGCAAGTCCCTCGGCAAGGACGGCAAGGCACTGAGCCTCCGCTTCGTCCTGCCGTCCGGGCCGGGCTCCGAGTCGCTGCGGGCGGTCGGGGACAAGATCGTCCGGATGCTCGACGCGGTCGGGATCCGCACCGAGGTCACCAAGGTCTCGGACGACAGCTTCTTCAAGGACCACGTGGCCTCGGGCGACTACGACCTGGCCCTCTACTCCTGGCCGGCCTCCGCCTTCCCGGCGACCGACGCCCGGCCGATCTTCGCCAAGCCCGAGCCGGCCTCGGACGGCTCGCTCCTGGTCGAGCAGAACTACTCCCGCGTCGGCACCGACCGCATCGACCAGCTGTTCGACCAGGCGGCGGGGACGCTCGACGAGGAGGAGGCCCGCGAACTGGTGCGCCAGGCCGACGCCCGGATCTGGGCCGCGGCCGGTTCCATCCCCCTCTACCAGCGCCCGCAGCTGGTCGCCGCCAGGGCCGATCTGGTGAACGCCGGGGCCTGGGGGCTCGCCGCTCCCCGCTACCAGGACATCGGCTTCAAGAAGCCCGAACCCGCCAAGGGACCCGAGCGAACCCCCTGAAAGCACTGAAAGCTCTGAAACCGCTGGTCGCAACCTCAGAAGCAGCTCAATATCCTTGCCCGCCGGTGATCCCGGCGGGCAGGATCGCGTCGGCCCTTTGACCCGGTCGCACGACCTGCCCCACACCCCCCAGCACTCCCGGCAACACCTCTCGGATCTTGGCCGGGGAAGCCCCTTGCGCGGCAGCCCCGTACCATAGGACATAGCCGTGGCGCGTCCGCCCGGCGGGCGTACGAGGAACTGACGCCGCATCCCACGATCCGAGAGAAGCGCAAGCACCCATGCCCACGCGCCACGACATCCGTAACGTCGCCATCGTCGCCCACGTCGACCATGGCAAGACGACCATCGTCGACGCCATGCTCAAGCAGGCCGGTGCCTTCGCCGCCCACCAGCAGCTCGACGACCGCATGATGGACTCGAACGACCTGGAGCGTGAGAAGGGCATCACGATCCTCGCCAAGAACACGGCGGTGAAGTATCACCCCAAGGACGGCGGGGCCCCGATCACGATCAACATCATCGACACCCCCGGTCACGCCGACTTCGGTGGCGAGGTCGAGCGCGGTCTGTCGATGGTCGACGCGGTCGTCCTCCTCGTCGACGCCTCCGAGGGCCCGCTCCCGCAGACCCGGTTCGTGCTGCGCAAGGCGCTCCAGCAGCGCAAGCCCGTCATCCTCTGCATCAACAAGACGGACCGCCCGGACTCCCGGATCGACGAGGTCGTCAACGAGACCTACGACCTCTTCCTCGACCTGGACGCGGACGAGGACCAGATCGAGTTCCCGATCGTCTACGCCTGCGGCCGTGACGGCGTCGCCTCGCTGACCAAGCCGGAGAACGGCACCGTTCCCGCGGACAGCGACAACCTGGAGCCGTTCTTCTCCGCCATCCTGGAGCACGTCCCGGCCCCGGTCTACGACGAGGAGGCCCCGCTCCAGGCCCACGTCACCAACCTGGACGCCGACAACTTCCTCGGCCGCATCGCGCTGCTCCGCGTCGAGCAGGGCGAGCTCCGCAAGGGCCAGACGGTCGCGTGGATCAAGCGGGACGGCACGATCTCCAACGTCCGCATCACCGAGCTGATGATGACCGAGGCGCTCACCCGCAAGCCCGCCGAGGTCGCCGGCCCCGGTGACATCTGCGCCGTCGCCGGTATCCCCGACATCATGATCGGCGAGACCCTGGCCGACCCGGAGAACCCGATCGCGCTCCCGCTGATCACGGTCGACCAGCCCGCCATCTCCATGACCATCGGCACCAACACCTCGCCGCTCGTCGGCCGCGGTGGCACGGGCAAGGGCGCGGACGCCAAGTCCGCGGTCAAGCAGCGCAAGGTCACCGCCCGCCAGGTCAAGGACCGTCTGGACCGCGAGCTCATCGGTAACGTCTCGCTCCGCGTCCTCGACACCGAGCGTCCCGACGCCTGGGAGGTCCAGGGCCGGGGTGAGCTCGCGCTCGCCATCCTGGTCGAGCAGATGCGCCGCGAGGGCTTCGAGCTCACCATCGGCAAGCCGCAGGTCGTCACCAAGCTCGTCGACGGCAAGGTCCACGAGCCGGTCGAGCGCCTCACCGTCGACGTCCCCGAGGAGCACATGGGCGCGGTCACGCAGCTCATGGGTGTCCGCAAGGGCCGCATGGACAACATGTCGAACCACGGCTCCGGCTGGGTCCGCATGGAGTTCGTCGTTCCGTCCCGTGGCCTCATCGGCTTCCGTACGGAGTTCCTCACCAACACCCGCGGTACGGGCATCGCCCACTCGATCCACGAGGGCCACGAGCCGTGGTTCGGCACGCTGACGACCCGTAACAACGGTTCGCTGGTCGCCGACCGCGCCGGCGCGGTCACCGCCTTCGCGATGACCAACCTCCAGGAGCGCGGCGTCCTGTTCACCGACCCCGGCACCGAGGTGTACGAGGGCATGATCGTCGGCGAGAACTCGCGCTCCGACGACATGGACGTGAACATCACCAAGGAGAAGAAGCTCACCAACATGCGCTCCGCCTCCGCCGACTCCTTCGAGGCGATCGTGCCGCCGCGGAAGCTCTCCCTGGAGCAGTCGCTGGAGTTCTGCCGCGACGACGAGTGCGTCGAGGTGACCCCGGAGGCCGTGCGCATCCGCAAGGTCATCCTCGACCAGAACGCGCGTGGCCGTGCGTCTTCCCGCGCCAAGAACGGCTGAGTAAGGTCGCATACGGCCGAGCACGGCGGGGTAGGTCATGATCCTGTGATCTTCGCCGCTCTCGGCTGACATGGCGTCAGCACCGGAGCCCGGGCCCCCACAGAAACTGTGGGGGCCCGGGCTTTTCGTCAAGTCGCGTCAACTCCATTTCGGAGGCGAGGTGTCCGCATATCGGCGATCGCTCTCCGGTACGTGTGTTAACGGTCCGTTTCGGGCGTGTCTGTCTGTGCTCTGTTTGTCCGGATTTCGGTCTTCGGGGCCTTGGCGATGTTGTCAAAACGAGACCACTTAAGTGTGGTTTACAGCCCGGACGTACTTAATAGTTGGCTCCATTGAGCTCGGGTCAATGGGTCACGCACTGTGGGGAGTGCCGACTCACGAGCACACTCGGGGCACTTGAGTGCAAAGCCGTCAGGGGTGTCGGCGAAACTCGGAGTGCCCCTCTTGTAGTGACAAAGTGGACTCATGAGGAGGAACCCATGCGCGGTGCCAAGAGCGCCAAGTGGGTAACGGGCGCGATCATCGTTGCCCTTGCTGCGACCGCCTGTGGCGGGGGTAAGAGCGACGGCGGCAGCGACGCCAAGGGCGCTGTTGACCCGAACGGAATCTTCTCCGTCGAGCTGGGTGAGCCTGAGAAGCCCCTGCTCACCGGTGACACGATGGAGTCCAACGGCTCCGCCGTCATGTCCGGCCTGTTCTCGACCCTGGTCGACTACAAGGCCGACGGCTCCCTGGCGATGATCAACGCCGAGTCGGTCACCACGACGGACTCGAAGACGTGGACGGTCAAGCTCAAGCCGGGCTGGACCTTCCACGACGGCACCCCGGTCACCTCCAAGTCCTTCGTGGACGCGTGGAACTGGAACGCCAACGTCAAGAACGCCCAGGGTCTGGCTTCCTGGTTCGCGGACATCAAGGGCTTCGACAAGGTCCACCCCGAGGCCGAGGGCGCCAAGCCCACCGCCGACAAGCTCGAGGGTCTCTCCGTCGTCGACGAGAACACCTTCAAGATCGAGCTGACGAAGGCCGTTCCGTACTTCGCGCACAAGCTCGCCTACATCGTCTTCGCCCCGCTCCCGGAGTCCTTCTACAAGGACCCGGTCGCCGGCGGCCAGAAGCCGGTCGGCAACGGTCCCTACAAGTTCAAGTCGTGGGACCACAAGAAGAAGATCGAGATCACCCGGTTCGACGGCTACAAGGGCCCGAACAAGGCGAAGAACGGCGGTGTGGTCTTCAAGAACTACACCACCCTCGAGGCCGCGTACGAGGACCTGAAGTCCGGCAACGTCGACGTCCTGCGTCAGATCGCGCCGAAGGACCTCCCGGTCTACCGCCAGGACCTCGGCGACCGCGCCGTGGACCAGCCGTACTCCGCGATCCAGACCATCGCCGTCGCCTTCTACTCGGACCAGTGGAAGAAGCCGAAGCTGGTCGACCCGCGCGTCATCCAGGGTCTGTCGATGGCGATCGACCGCGCCACCATCACCAAGACGGTGCTGAACGGCACGCGTGAGCCCGCGACCGGCTGGGTCGCCAAGGGTGTCCTGGGCTTCCAGGAGGACGGTGGCGCCGGCGTCACCAAGTTCGACCCCGCCAAGGCCAAGGAGCTCATCAAGGCCGGCGGTGGCGTCCCGAACAACAAGATCTCCATCCAGTACAACGCCGACGGTGGCCACAAGGAGTGGGTGGACGCTGTCTGCAACTCCATCACCCAGGCCACGTCCGTCCAGTGCGTCGGCGACGGCAAGCCGGACTTCCAGGCCGACCTGACTGCTCGTAAGACCAAGCAGGTCAAGTCGCTCTACCGTTCCGGCTGGGTGCTCGACTACCCGGTGAACGCCAACTTCATCTCGGACCTGTTCCGTACGGGTGCGGGCGGCAACCAGGGCGACTTCTCCAACAAGGAGCTGGACGCCAAGATCGCGAAGGCCGACTCGGCCGCCACCCTTGACGAGTCCGTCAAGGCCTACCAGGCGATCGAGAAGGACCTCAAGAACTACATGCCGTCCATCCCGCTCTGGTACTACAAGGTCAACGCGGGCTTCTCCGAGAAGGTTTCGGGCGTGGCCTACGGTCAGGACGGCGACCCGATCCTGACCGGCGTCGAGGTCAAGAAGTAATCACCCAAGCGTAGTCCGCACGCCGTCACGGGACTGACGGAACGTCAGTCCCGTCTCGGTGCCTTACGCAGCGGCTGGGGGGCCCTTCCACGACATCGGCATGCCCGGATCCGGGCATGCTGTCGAGGGAGGGCCCGTCGGTTGCGCTGTCACATCTCAACGGAGGCATGATGGGGCGTTATGTCGCACGACGACTGCTCCAGATGATCCCGGTTTTCCTCGGGACAACCCTGCTGATCTTCCTCATGGTGCACAGCCTGCCCGGTGACCCCGTGCTGGCGATGTTCGGCGACAAGGGCGCCGACCCGGCGACGCTCGCCGCGAAGCGCCACGAGCTGGGTCTCGACAGGCCGCAGTGGGAGCAGTACGTCAGCTACATGTGGAACATGATCTGGCACCAGGACTTCGGTACCCAGATCCGCAACGGCCTTCCCGTCACGGAGGTGCTCGGTGACGCGTTCCCCATCACGCTCCAGCTGGCCGCACTGGCCTTCGCCGTCGAGCTGATCTTCGGCCTCGGCCTGGGCATCGTCGGCGGTCTGCGCGCCGGCCGCCTGGCCGACAACCTGATCCTGATCTTCACGCTGCTGATCATCGCGATCCCGGTCTTCGTCCTGGGCTACATCATCAAGATGGTGTTCGCCTTCAACCTGGGCTGGATCGACCCGAACGTCAGCACCGAGCCGCAGTGGGGCGAGATGATCGCCCCGGCCATCGTCCTCGGTGGTCTCTCCCTTGCCTATGTGGCGCGGCTCACCCGCACCTCCATGGCGGAGAACCTGCGCGCCGACTACATGCGCACGGCCGTCGCCAAGGGCCTGCCGCGCCGCCGCGTCATCGGTGTCCACCTGATGCGCAACTCGATGATCCCCGTCGTGACCTTCCTCGGTACCGACATCGGCGCCCTCATGGGCGGCGCGGTCGTCACCGAGTCGATCTTCAACATCAAGGGAATCGGTGGCGTCATCGCCGAGTCGATCTCCCGGCGCGAAGGTTCGACCCTGGTGGGCCTCGTCACCATCCTGGTGATCGTCTACCTCGTCACCAGCCTGCTCATCGACCTGCTGTACGCGGTCCTGGACCCGAGGATCCGGTATGCCTGACGTGACCAAGACCGCAACCGCCGTCGAGGACGCCGTCGCCACCCCCTCCGTGGACGCGTCCGCACCGGCGGCCAAGGCGGAGAAGGCCCGTAGCCTCTGGGGCGACGCCTGGGCCGACCTGCGCCGCAACCCCTACTTCATCGTCTCCTCGATCCTGATCGCGCTCCTACTGCTGATCTCGGCGTGGCCGACCCTCTTCACCGGTGCGTCCCCGACCGCCGGTGACCTGGTCCACCACTTCCTCGGCAAGCCGGAGCTCAGCAAGATCGGCTCGCCCGACTGGCTGGGCTACGACCAGCAGGGCCGCTCCGTCTACGCCCGTCTGATCCACGGCACCCGCGCCTCGGTCACCGTCGGCATCGCGGTCACCGCGATCGTCACGATCATCGGCGGCGTGATGGGCATGATCGCCGGATACTTCGGCGGCTGGGTCGACGTGGTGCTCTCCCGGCTCACCGACGTCTTCTTCGGCATCCCCTTCCTGCTCGGCGCCATGGTCGTCCTGCAGGCCTTCGTCGAGCGGACCGTCTGGGTCGTCGTCTTCGCCCTCGCGTTCCTCGGCTGGACCCAGATCACCCGCGTCATGCGCGGTGCCGTGATCACCGTCAAGCAGGCCGACTACGTCCACGCGGCGAAGGCCCTCGGCGCCGGCACGACCCGGATCCTCTTCCGGCACATCCTGCCGAACGCCATGGCCCCCGTGATCGTCGTCGCGACCATCGCGCTCGGCGGCTACATCTCGGCCGAGGCGACCCTGTCGTACCTGGGTCTGGGCCTCGCGGCCCCGACCGTCTCGTGGGGTGTCGACATCTCCGCGGGTGTCGCCCAGATCCGAGTGGCCCCGCACGTCCTGCTGTGGCCCTCGATCATGCTGAGCATCACCGTTCTGGCGTTCATCATGCTCGGCGAAGCCGTCCGCAACGCCCTCGACCCCAAGCTGCGCTGAGGAGGGCGTACCAGATGAGCATCATCGACAAGACCGCGGCCGTCCCCGCGCCGCGCGACGGCTCCGACCACAACGGTCCGCTGCTCGAAGTCAAGAACCTGCACGTCGAGTTCCACACCCGTGACGGTGTGGCCAAGGCGGTCAACGGCGTCAACTACTCGGTGGACGCCGGCGAGACCCTCGCCGTCCTCGGCGAGTCCGGCTCCGGCAAGTCCGTCACGGCGCAGGCCATCATGGGCATCCTCGACATGCCGCCCGGCAAGATCCCGCAGGGCGAGATCCTGTTCCGCGGCGAGGACATGCTGAAGATGTCCGAGGAGGAGCGCCGGAAGGTCCGCGGCCGGAAGATCGCGATGATCTTCCAGGACGCGCTGTCCTCCCTCAACCCGGTCCTCACCGTCGGCTACCAGCTCGGCGAGATGTTCCGGGTGCACCACGGGATGTCCAAGAAGGACGCCAAGGTCAAGTCCATCGAGCTGATGGACAAGGTCAAGATCCCCGCCGCCAAGGCGCGGGTCGGCGACTACCCGCACCAGTTCTCCGGCGGTATGCGCCAGCGCATCATGATCGCCATGGCGCTCGCCCTGGAGCCGGACCTGATCATCGCCGACGAGCCCACCACGGCTCTCGACGTGACCGTCCAGGCCCAGGTCATGGACCTCCTCGCGGAGCTCCAGCAGGAATACAACATGGGTCTGATCCTGATCACCCACGACCTCGGCGTCGTCGCCGACGTCGCGGACAAGATCGCCGTGATGTACGCCGGCCGGATCGTCGAGCAGGCGCCGGTGCACGAGCTGTACAAGCGTCCGGCCCACCCGTACACCCGCGGTCTGCTGGACTCGATCCCGCGCCTGGACCAGAAGGGCCAGGAGCTCTACGCGATCAAGGGCCTGCCGCCCAACCTGCTCAAGGTTCCCACCGGTTGCGCCTTCAACCCGCGCTGCCCCAAGGCCGACGACATCTGCCGCACGGAGATCCCGGCGCTCGTGCCGGTCACCGAGCAGGACGGCGCGGATCTCCCGGGCCGTAAGAGCGCCTGCCACTTCTGGAAGGAGACGATCCATGGCTGACCTCAGCAAGAACGACGAGGCCGTGGCCGCCGCCGTCGAGGCCCCCGTGGGCCGCGGCGAGCCGATCCTCCAGGTGCGCAACCTGCAGAAGCACTTCCCGCTGACGCAGGGCGTCCTCTTCAAGAAGCAGGTCGGCGCGGTCAAGGCCGTGGACGGGGTCTCCTTCGACCTCTTCCAGGGCGAGACCCTCGGCATCGTGGGCGAGTCCGGCTGTGGCAAGTCCACGGTCGCCAAGCTCCTGATGAACCTGGAGCGGGCCACCGCCGGCGAGGTCTTCTACAAGGGCCAGGACATCACCAAGCTGTCCGGGCGCGCGCTGAAGGCCGTCCGCCGCAACATCCAGATGGTGTTCCAGGACCCGTACACCTCGCTGAACCCGCGCATGACGGTCGGCGACATCATCGGGGAGCCCTTCGACATCCACCCCGAGGTGGCCCCGAAGGGCGACCGGCGCCGCAAGGTGCAGGAGCTCCTGGACGTCGTCGGTCTGAACCCGGAGTACATCAACCGGTACCCGCACCAGTTCTCCGGCGGTCAGCGCCAGCGCATCGGCATCGCCCGCGGCCTCGCGCTCAACCCGGAGATCATCATCTGCGACGAGCCGGTCTCGGCCCTGGACGTCTCCGTCCAGGCGCAGGTCATCAACCTGATGGGGAAGCTCCAGGACGAGTTCAACCTGTCCTACATCTTCATCGCGCACGACCTGTCGATCGTCCGGCACATCTCGGACCGCGTCGGCGTCATGTACCTCGGCAAGATGGCCGAGATCGGTACGGACGAGCAGATCTACGAGCACCCGACGCACCCGTACACGCAGGCCCTGCTCTCCGCGGTGCCGGTGCCGGACCCGGAGGCCCGCGCGCACCGCGAGCGGATCATCCTCACCGGTGACGTCCCCTCGCCGGCCAACCCGCCGTCGGGCTGCAGCTTCCGCACCCGCTGCTGGAAGGCGCAGGAGAAGTGCTCCCAGGAGGCCCCGGTCCTCGCGGTCCCGCAGCGCTTCAAGGGCGTGGACACCCCGGCCGCCCACTTCTCGGCGTGCCACTTCGCCGAGGAGAAGCAGGTCGTCCCGGTGCACTGACGCACTGACGCGCTGAGCGAGAAGGGCGCCCCGGTCCGTACCCACGGACCGGGGCGCCCTTCGTCGTGTCAGTGGCTGGTGGGGACGTAGGGGAAGCAGGTGGTGTACCAGCCGAACTCGTACCGCATGATCAGGTCGCCCGTCTTCGGCCCGACGACGCCGTCGGCCTCGGAGGCGCCCAGCATCCGGTACTGCACGTACCGGATGGCCTCGTCCGTCTCGGGGCCGAAGACGCTGTCGACGCTGATCAGGTCGTGCTG
This sequence comes from Streptomyces sp. E-08, assembly GCF_049913095.1. Lineage (NCBI taxonomy): Bacteria > Bacillati > Actinomycetota > Actinomycetes > Kitasatosporales > Streptomycetaceae > Streptomyces > Streptomyces sp. E-08. The sequence continues at coordinate 5,499,473 of NZ_CP183971.1, forward strand.
CGTCGCGTAGTGGTCCGAGATGATGTTGTTGAGGCCGTTCTGCACGCACTTCACGGCGGTCGCGTTGTTGGCCTGGCCGTAGCCGACGAACGAGGCTCCCGGCTGGGCCTGGGCGGACGCGGGCAGGGTGAGGGCGGCGAGGGCGGTCGCGGCGACGACGCCGACGCGGACGGCGAGGTTCTCGGGCATGGCGGGTCACGCTTTCCAGGGAGTTCCGGTGGGGTCGATGCGGCATGTTCATGCCGGTCGGTGATCCGAACCCTAGGGCCGGGGGACGAGGTGGCGGCCGGTCCGGTGTCCCGAGTGCGTCCCACCGGGCGTCACGGGACGGGTCGCGGCCGGATCGGCCTTGTCGGCGGGCGGGGCCGGTGCCTAGCGTCTGGCCGTTCCCGGCGTTGTGACGGAGAGGTCATCGTGAGCATCAGGGCAAGAATCGGCATGTTCGTCGGCATCGTGTGCACGGCACTGATGTCACTGATCGCGGCACCCGGAGCGGCCTTCGCGGCGACCTGCTCCAACTACGGCTGCGACGGCATCAACCCCGACAACCTGGCCTGGAACGGTACGGCGGTGACGCGCCTGGGCCCGGCCACCAACGGCAACGGCGTCACGGTCGAACTGCGCTCGGGCACGTACAACGGCAAGGTCTACGTCTGGGGCCGGATGCAGTACACCCCGGGCAGCAACGAGCACCTCACCTACATCTCCGTCGACCGCTGCACCGCGGACCGTCTGCAGTGCACCTACAACATGGGCTCGCACGCGGGCGGCACCTCGGGGTGGAGCGGACAGCTCGCGACCAACACGTGGTCCACGTGGACGGGCGTCTACTACGACTCCGCGCTCATCTCGCGTGCCTGCGTGTACGACTCGAGCAACGGCCGCCAGTTCTGCACGGGCTGGTGGTAGAGCTCCCGCGCTGAAGCGGGCCGGCCGGCCGGTCGGGGCGAAGGGTGCCCCGGCCGGCCGGCGGCGTCTCCCACCGATGGGTGCCGACAACATGCAGTCCTCTTGAATGCGGGTCATATTGAGGCCTAAGTAATATTCAGGGACATACGGGAGGCACTCCATGCGCGGAGCCACGCACGCCAAGTGGGCCGCACTGGCCACAGCCGTCGCCCTCGCGGCGACGGCCTGCGGCGGCGGCGACGACAGCGGCGGTGGCGGAGGGGCCGACGGCATCGTGAGTTCCTCGTGGGGCGACCCGCAGAACCCGCTGGAGCCCGCCAACACCAACGAGGTCCAGGGCGGCAAGGTCCTCTCCATGATCTTCCGCGGGCTCAAGCAGTACGACCCGAAGACCGGCGAGGCCAAGGACATGCTCGCCGAGAAGATCGACACCACCGACTCGCAGAACTTCACCATCACGGTCAAGGACGGCTGGACCTTCTCCAACGGCGAGAAGGTCACCGCCAAGTCCTTCGTCGACGCCTGGAACTACGGGGCCAACCTCAAGAACAACCAGAAGAACGCCTACTTCTTCGGCCAGATCAAGGGCTACGACCAGGTCCACCCCGAGAAGGGCGAGCCGACCGCCGAGACGATGTCCGGCCTCAAGGTGACGGGCCCCCAGACCTTCACGGTCGCGCTCACCCAGAAGTTCTCCACCTGGCCCATCACCCTCGGCTACGCGGCCTTCTCGCCGCTGCCCCAGACGTTCTACAGCGACCACGCCGGCTGGCTCTCGAAGCCCGTCGGCAACGGCCCGTACACCATCGACTCGTACTCCAAGGGCTCCCAGATGGCCCTGAAGAAGTGGGACGCCTACCCCGGCCCCGACAAGGCGCAGAACGGTGGCATCACCCTCAAGGTCTACACCGACAACAACACCGCCTACACGGACCTGACGGCCGGAAACCTCGACCTCGTCGACGACATCCCCGCCTCCCAGCTGAAGAACGTCGACGCCGACCTGGGCGGCCGGTACATCAACGTCCCGGCCGGCATCATCCAGACCCTCTCCTTCCCGTTCTACGACCCGGCCTGGGACAAGCCCGGGCAGGAGAAGCTCCGCCAGGGCCTCTCCATGGCCATCGACCGCAACCAGATCACCGAGACGATCTTCCAGAAGACCCGCACGCCCGCCGTCGACTGGACCTCCCCGGTCCTCGGTGAGGACGGCGGCTTCAAGGACGTCTGCGGCGACTTCTGCAAGTACGACGCGGCCCAGGCCAAGAAGCTCGTCGCCGAGGGCGGCGGCATCCCCGGCGGCACCATGAAGATCTCCTACAACGCCGACACCGGCTCCCACAAGGAGTGGGTGGACGCCGTGTGCAACTCCATCAACCGCGCGCTGGGCAACAACAAGGCCTGTGTCGGCAACCCGATCGGCACCTTCGCCGACTTCCGCAACCAGGTGACCCAGTCGAAGATGCCGGGGCCGTTCCGGGCCGGCTGGCAGATGGACTACCCGCTCATCCAGAACTTCCTCCAGCCGCTGTACTACACCAACGCCTCGTCCAACGACGGCAAGTACTCGAACCCCGAGTTCGACAAGCTCGTCGACCAGGCCAACGCCGAGTCGGACACCGCGAAGGCCGTCGGCCTCTTCCAGCAGGCCGAGGGCGTCCTCCGCGACGACATGGGCGCCATCCCGCTCTGGTACCAGAACGGCAGCGCCGGCTACTCGGACCGGGTCGAGAACGTGACCCTGAACCCCTTCAGCGTCCCCGTCTACGACCAGATCAAGGTCAAGTGACGCCGTAGCAGTTCGGCGGTGTACGGCCCGGGCCGCGGACCCCCGCACCGGGCCGTACGCCGTCCCGCAACCCACCCGCTTTGGAGGCCTCCGTGGGTCGATACGTGATCCGGCGGCTGCTGCAGATGATCCCGGTCTTCTTCGGCGCCACGCTGTTGATCTTCCTGATGGTGAACGTGATGGGCGACCCCATCGCCGGACTGTGCGGCGACCGCGCGTGCGACCCGGCGACCGCCGCCCAGCTGGAGAAGGAGTTCGGCCTCGACAAGCCGGTCTGGCAGCAATACCTGACCTACATGGGCAACGTCTTCACCGGCGACTTCGGCACGGCCTTCAACGGCCAGCCCGTCACCGAACTGATGGCCAACGCCTTCCCGGTGACCATCCGGCTGACCATCGTCGCGATCTTCTTCGAGATCGTCATCGGCATCAGCCTGGGCGTCGTCACCGGCCTCAAGCGCGGCCGCCCCGTGGACACCACCGTCCTGCTCCTGACCCTGGTCGTCCTCTCCGTCCCGACCTTCGTCACCGGCCTGCTCGTCCAGCTGCTCCTCGGCGTCAAATGGGGCTGGATCAAACCGGCCGTCTCACCCGAGGCGCCCCTCGACGAGCTGATCGTCCCCGGTCTGGTCCTCGCCTCCGTCTCCCTGGCGTACGTCACCCGGCTCACCCGCACCTCGATCGCCGAGAACAAGCGTGCCGACTACGTCCGCACCGCCGTCGCCAAGGGCCTGCCCCGCCACCGGGTCATCAGCCGCCACCTGCTGCGCAACAGCCTCATCCCGGTGGTGACCTTCATCGGCGCCGACATCGGCGCGCTCATGGGCGGAGCCATCGTCACCGAGCGGATCTTCAACATCCACGGCGTCGGCTACCAGCTCTACCAGGGCATCGTCCGCCAGAACACGCAGACCGTGGTCGGCTTCGTCACCATCCTCGTCCTGATCTTCCTGCTGGCCAACCTCCTGGTCGACCTCCTGTACGCCGTCCTTGACCCGAGGATCCGCTATGCCTGAGCCCGAGCCGTTTGAGCCGCTTGAGTCGTACGGCGAGGAAGGACGCGCCATCGCCTCGACCGGCGCCGGGGGAGCGTCCGACCTCGCCACCGCCGAGGCGGAGACCCTGGAGAACCTTCCCGACGGGCCCGAGAACAGCGGCCCCGACAAGAAGCCCCGCTCCCTGTGGTCCGACGCCTGGCACGACCTGCGCCGCAACCCCATCTTCATCATCTCCGGGCTCGTCATCCTCTTCCTCGTGATCATCTCCATCTGGCCCCAGCTGATCGCCTCCGGAGACCCGCTCGACTGCGACCTGTCCAAGGCGCAGGAGGGATCCCAGCCCGGCCACCCCTTCGGCTTCAACGGCCAGGGCTGCGACGTCTACACCCGTACGGTCTACGGCGCCCGCACCTCCGTCACCGTCGGCGTCCTCGCCACCCTCGGCGTGGCGATCCTCGGCAGCATCCTCGGCGGGCTCGCCGGCTTCTTCGGCGGAGCCTGGGACGGCGTCCTCTCCCGGATCACCGACGTCTTCTTCGCCATCCCCGTCGTCCTCGGCGGCCTCGTGCTCCTGTCCGTGGTGACCAGCTCCACCGTCTGGCCCGTCATCGGCTTCATGGTGCTGCTCGGCTGGCCGCAGCTCTCCCGGATCGCCCGCGGCTCCGTCATCACCGCCAAACAGAACGACTACGTCCAGGCCGCCCGGGCCCTCGGAGCCTCCAACTCCCGGATGATGCTCCGGCACATCGCGCCCAACGCCGTCGCCCCGGTGATCGTCGTCGCCACCATCGCCCTCGGCACGTACATCTCCCTCGAAGCGACCCTGTCGTACCTCGGCGTCGGCCTGAAGCCGCCGACCGTCTCCTGGGGCATCGACATCTCCTCGGCCTCGCAGTACATCCGCAACGCGCCCCACATGCTGCTCTGGCCGGCCGGTGCGCTCGCCATCACCGTCCTCGCGTTCATCATGCTCGGCGACGCGGTGCGCGACGCCCTCGACCCGAAGCTGAGGTAGGGACCCATGCTGCTCGAAGTGCGCGACCTGCACGTGGAGTTCCACACCCGGGACGGGGTGGCCAAGGCGGTCAACGGCGTCAACTACTCCGTCGAGGCGGGGGAGACCCTCGCCGTCCTCGGCGAGTCCGGCTCCGGCAAGTCCGTCACCGCCCAGGCCGTCATGGGCATCCTCGACATCCCGCCGGGGAAGATCAGCGCCGGCGAGATCCTCTTCCAGGGCCAGGACCTCCTCAAGCTCAAGGAGGAGGAACGGCGCAAGGTCCGCGGCGCCAAGATGGCGATGATCTTCCAGGACGCGCTGTCCTCCCTCAACCCCGTCATCAGCGTCGGCGACCAGCTCGGCGAGATGTTCCAGGTCCACAAGGGGATGTCCCGCAAGGACTCCAAGGCCAAGGCCGTGGAGCTGATGGACCGGGTCAGGATCCCCGCCGCCAAGGAACGCGTCGGCCAGTACCCCCACCAGTTCTCCGGCGGCATGCGCCAGCGCATCATGATCGCGATGGCGCTCGCCCTCGAACCCGAACTGATCATCGCCGACGAGCCGACCACCGCCCTCGACGTCACCGTCCAGGCCCAGGTCATGGACCTCCTCGCCGAGCTCCAGCGCGAGCTCAACATGGGCCTCATCCTCATCACCCACGACCTCGGCGTCGTCGCCGACGTCGCCGACAAGATCGCTGTCATGTACGCGGGCCGGATCGTCGAACAGGCCCCCGTCCACGAGATCTACAAGGCCCCCGCCCACCCCTACACCCGCGGCCTGCTCGACTCGATCCCGCGCCTGGACCAGAAGGGCCAGGAGCTCTACGCGATCAAGGGCCTGCCGCCCAACCTGCTCGCGATCCCGCCCGGCTGCGCCTTCAACCCGCGCTGCCCCATGGCCCAGGACGTCTGCAGGACCGACGAACCCCCGCTGTACGACGTGACCGAGTCCCCGGTGCCGCGCGCCAGCGCCTGCCACTTCTGGAAGGAGTGCCTCCATGGCTGAGGCGATTCTCGAAGTCCGGGACCTCCACAAGCACTACCCGCTGACCCGGGGCATCGTCTTCAAGAAGCAGGTCGGCGCCGTCAAGGCCGTCGACGGGGTCGACTTCGACCTCGCCGCCGGAGAGACCCTCGGCATCGTCGGCGAATCCGGCTGCGGCAAGTCGACCGTCGCGAAGATGCTGGTCAACCTGGAGCGGCCGACGTCCGGGACCATCCGCTACAAGGGCGAGGACATCACCACCATGTCCCCCCGGGCCCTCAAGTCCGTCCGCCGCAACATCCAGATGGTCTTCCAGGACCCGTACACCTCGCTCAACCCCCGCATGACCGTCGGCGACATCATCGGCGAGCCGTACGAGATCCACCCCGAGGTCGCGCCCAAGGGCGACCGGCGCCGCAAGGTCCAGGACCTCCTCGACGTCGTCGGCCTCAACCCCGAGTACATCAACCGCTACCCGCACCAGTTCTCCGGCGGCCAGCGCCAGCGCATCGGCATCGCCCGCGGCCTCGCCCTCCAGCCCGAGATCATCGTCGCCGACGAGCCGGTCTCCGCGCTCGACGTCTCCGTCCAGGCGCAGGTCGTCAACCTCCTGGACAACCTCCAGTCCGAGTTCTCCCTGTCGTACGTGTTCATCGCCCACGACCTGTCGATCGTGCGGCACATCTCCGACCGCGTCGGCGTCATGTACCTCGGCCGGATCGTCGAGATCGGCACCGACGCCCAGATCTACGACCACCCCACCCACCCCTACACCCAGGCGCTGCTCTCCGCCGTCCCCGTCCCCGACCCCGAGGCACGCGCCCACCGCGAGCGGATCATCCTCACCGGCGACGTGCCCTCCCCGGCCAACGTGCCCTCCGGCTGCCGCTTCCGCACCCGCTGCTGGAAGGCGCAGGAGCGGTGCGAGCTGGAGGTCCCGCTGCTCGCCGTCCCGGCCGTCTTCCGGCTCACGGACACCCCCGCGAAGCACGACTCGGCCTGTCACTTCGCGGAGGAGAAGCAGGTCGTCCCGCCGGAGGACGGCGAGGACGAGCCCAAGTCCCTTTAACCTGCGGGCAACCCGACGGAATCGACTCCGATATACGGACGCGGCAGGCTGATCGACGTACGGCCGTGCGGGTGCCGTGAGCCGGCCGGGGCGCACATGCCGCCCCGGCCGGCTGCCATGCGCCGTTCATGCGGAACCGCTTGTTTCGGCGCGTCGCGACCGTGAGTATCGGGGCCGTGACTGTGACACGACCGGCACGTCTCACGGGCGCCGCGCTCTGCGCCGCGCTCGCCCTCATCGCCGCCGTGTGGATCCTCCAGGACCTGGCCGAGCTCGGTTCGCCCGCCGACCTCGCGTGGTACTGGGCCGGGGACCACCACTTCCTGATCCGGGGGCGGTCCACCACCTCCCTGATCGACCCCGTCCTCCTCGCCGCCTACGCCGCCGCCGTGGTCGCAGCCCTCCGCTCACGGCACGCCGCCTCCGCCCTCGCCGCCACCGGTGCGGTCACCCTCGCGCTGCGCCTCCCCGGGCTCTGGGCGCCCGGGAGCGGCGCCCTCGTCACCGCCCTCCTCGAACTGGCCCTCGCCGCCGGACTCGTCCTCACCGCCGCCGTCGGCCGCCGCCCGGCGGACGCCCCGTACGAGCCGGAGCCCACCCGGCCCCGGGCGGGCCCCGCGATCACCGCCGGGATCCTCCTCGCGCTCGCCGCGCTCGCCGTGACCCTGTGGGAGCTCTACTGGGCCGGCGAACTGCCCCTGGAGGTCACCGTCGACCGGTTCACCGGCGGCCGCTCCGTCGTCAAACCCGCCCTCGCGCCGCCGCCCGGCTGGCTGTCCGCGATCGCCGTCGGCCTCTACGGCACGGCCGCCGTCTCCTGCCTCTTACGGGCCCGCCACGGCCGGGCCTTCGGACTCCTCGCCGCCGTGCTCCTGGCGGCCGGTGGCCTCGGCGGCGTCGCCCGCGCCGTCCGGTACGAGACCCTCACCCGCCTCGGCGACCTCACCACCCCCGACACGGCGGACGTCCTCACCTCCGGCTTCGAGCTGCTCGCCGGGATCGCGGTGCTCGCGCTCCTCGCCGGGCGCGGCGCCCCCGCCACCGCGCCCGGACCCCACCCGGCGGCCGGGGCACGGCCCCCGGCCCCGCCCTACCCGCCGCCGCCGGGCTGGTGACTCACCCCGTGAGACCGAGCGACCGCCGCAGGAAGTCCACCTGGAGCAGCAGCAGGTTCTCCGCCACCTGCTCCTGCGGCGTCATGTGCGTCACCCCCGACAGCGGCAGCACCTCGTGCGGCCGGCCCGCCGCGAGCAGCGCCGACGAGAGCCGCAGCGCGTGTGCCACGACCACGTTGTCGTCCGCGAGGCCGTGCACGACCATCATCGGCCGGGCCGGCTCCTCCGGGGCGGTCAGACCGTCGTCGGTCAGCAGCGACTGCGCCGCGTACACCTCCGGGTCGTCCTGCGGGGTGCCGAGGTACCGCTCCGTGTAGTGCGTGTCGTACAGCCGCCAGTCCGTCACCGGCGCCCCGACCACGGCCGCGTGGAAGACGTCCGGCCGCTGGAGCACCGCCCGCGCCGCCAGATAGCCGCCGTACGACCAGCCGCGGATCGCCACCCGGTCCAGGTCGAGCGGGAAGCTCCCGGCGAGCGCCCGCAGCGCCTCCACCTGGTCGTCCAGCGTCGGCGTGAGGTCCCGCAGCAGTGACTTCTCCCAGGCGGGGGAGCGGCCCGGCATGCCCCGCCCGTCCGCCACGACCACCGCGAAGCCCTGGTCGGCGAACCACTGTGAGGTCAGGTGCGGGTTGTGCGCGGCGAGCACCCGCTGCCCGTGCGGACCGCCGTACGGATCCATCAGGACCGGCAGCGGCCCGTCGCCCTCCGCGTACCCCGAGGGCAGCAGCACCGCGCACGGGATCCGCCGGGACCCCGCCTCCGTCAGCCGCACCCGGGCCGAGATCACCGGCAGCTGCGCGTACGAGGCCACCACCGCGACCCGCTCGCCGTCCCGCAGCACCCGCGCCACGCTCCCCGGCGCCTCCGGCCGCGCCGACACCAGGACGGTCACCGCGCCCGAGCGCACCGCGCCGTGCACGCCGGCGCCCTCCGACAGGCGCTCCGGGCCCCGCCCCGACACCCGGTACACATGGATCTCGCCGGTCTCCGGCTCCGCCGCCGCCTCACCCGCCGAGGCCGACACCAGGACGTCGTCCGCCCCCACGTCGAGCACCGCCCGGACGTGCAGTCCGGGACCCGTCCACGCCTCCTCCCCGACGGCCAGGACCCGGGCCCCGCCCTCGTCCGTGACCCGGACGAGCCCGCCGCCCGGCCCCCACGCCGGCACCCCGCGGTGCAGCTCCAGCCACGCCGGGTCCGCCTCCGCCCGTACCGTCGCGGTCTTCCCCGACTCCGGGTCCACCGCGAGGATCAGCTGCTCGCGCTGGTCCCGCGCCTGCACGAGCAGCAGCGGCGCCCCGGCCCCCGACCAGTGCACCCGCGCCAGGTACGGATACCGCTCCCGGTCCCACACCACCTCCGTGCGCGCCCCGTCGAGGCCCACGACGAACAGCCGCACCTCCGCGTTGGCCGTCCCCGCCGCCGGGTACCCCACCCGCTGCGGCTCCCGCTCCGGATGCGCCGGGTCCGCGATCCACCAGCGCCCCACCGCCCGGTCGTCCGCCCGCGCGACGAGCAGCCGGTCCGAGCCGGGCGACCACCAGTGGCCGCGCTCCCGCCCCATCTCCTCCGAGGCGATGAATTCGGCCAATCCGTAGGAGACGTGCTCGTTCTCCGGCCCCGCCAGCTCCCGGTCGCCCGTACCGTCCGCGCCGACCACCCGCAGGGCGCCCTCCGCCACGTACGCCACGAACCGCCCGTCCGGCGACGGACGCGGGTCGATCACCGGCCCCGGCACCGGGAGCTCCCGCGCCGTCCCCGCCCGCAGCTCCGCCGTGAACAGCCGCCCCGACAGCGCGAACGCCGCCAACTCCACGGTCCCGTCCACCGCGTACGCCACGATCCCCGCCGAGCCCTCCCGGCTCCGCTCCCGGCGTGCCCGCTCCTGCGGCGACAACTCCTCCTCCGCGCCCGCGAGCAGCGCCGCGGGGTCGGCCGCCACCCGCTCCCCGGGTTCGCCGTCCCGGGGCAGGTCGAGGACCCAGAGCCGGTGGGAACGGTCCGTCCCGGAACCGGATCTGACGAACACCACGCGCTCCCCGTCCGGGGAGACCGAGAAACCACGCGGGGCCCCCAGGGTGAACCGCTGGGTCCGCGCGTGCTGACGGGGGAAGGAGAGCCCGGCCGAGGGCGTGGCCCACTGCTGCGAAGACAAGGTCATGCGGCTGAAACTAGCGCTGTGCGCCCCCCTCGTGCCTCCGTCCGCCGATCGATGCGGCCGCACGGATAGTTATGATCCGTAGCGCTAGGTGGGTATGCATCGGACTGACATGCCCTCTGGCACATGCTGATCGACCGAACCGCTCGAATATCCGACCGAAGGTGGAGGTGAACCGCCGTGGCACTCTCGATCTCCGTGGTGGTGCTGCTGGCGATCGTCGTCTTCCTGCTGATCCGGAAATCCGGGCTGAAGGCTGGACATGCGGCGGTCTGCGCGCTCCTGGGCTTCTACCTGGCGAGCTCGTCCATCGCCCCGTCCATCAGCACCCTCACCACGAACGTGGCGGGCATGATCGGCGGCCTCAAGTTCTGACGTCGCCCCCGTCCTGACCTCGTAGGGTGGGGGGCATGTCCGATCTCCCCGCCCGCCGTCTGCTGCTGGTGCACGCGCACCCGGACGACGAGTCGATCAACAACGGCGCCACCATGGCCAGGTACGCGGCCGAGGGCGCCCTCGTCACCCTGGTCACCTGCACCCTCGGCGAGGAGGGCGAGGTCATCCCGCCCGACCTCGCCTATCTGGCCCCCGACCGGGAGGACCGGCTCGGCCCGCACCGCGTCGGCGAACTCGCCGCCGCGATGACCGAGCTGGGCGTCACCGACCACCGGTTCCTCGGCGGCCCCGGGCGCTTCCGCGACTCCGGGATGATGGGCGCCGAGCAGAACAAGCGCGCCAACGCCTTCTGGAACACGGACGTCGACACCGCCGCGCCCCACCTCGTCGAGGTGATCCGCGAGACCCGCCCGCAGGTCCTGATCACCTACGACCCCGACGGCGGCTACGGCCACCCCGACCACATCCAGGCCCACCGGGTCGCCACCCGCGCCGCCGGACTGGCCGCCGACCCGGACTACCGCCCCGACCTCGGACCGGCCCACACGATCGCCAAGATCTACTGGAACCGCGTCCCCCGCCCCGTCGCCGAGGCCGGCTTCGCCCGGCTCCGCGCCGAGGGCTCCGTCTTCCCGGCCGTCGCCGCGATCGACGACGTCCCCGGCGTCGTCGACGAGGACCGGATCACCGCCGAGATCGCCGCCGACCCCGCGTACACGGCCCGCAAGAGCGCCGCCATGGCCGCGCACGCCACCCAAGTCGCCGTCGACGGTCCCTTCTTCGCCCTCTCCAACGACCTCGGCCAGCCGATCTTCACCACCGAGTACTACGAACTCGTCCAGGGTGTCTCCGGGGCCCCCGAGGGCGAGCGCGAGACGGACCTCTTCGCGGGGGTGACCGCGTGAGCGACGCCCCCGTCCCCACGGGCGCCCGGTACGCCTGGTACGCCGGACTGCTCGTCCTCGGCGCCCTCGTCGGCGTCGCCGGCTCCCTCGTCCAAGCCGCCTGGCTCCCCGGTGGCTTGCTCCTCGCGCTCCTCGCCACCGCCGGACTCTTCTACGGAGCGCTCCGCGCCACCGGCACCCAGACCGGCGTCGCCTCCGCCGGCGGAGGCTGGCTCGTCGCCGTCATCCTGCTCAGCCTCGGACGCCCCGAGGGCGACGGGGTGTTCGGCGGGGGTGTCGGGGAGCTGCTCTTCCTCTTCGGCGGCATGGCGCTCGCTGTGATGTGCGCCACGCTGCCCCGGCTGTCGCGACCGGCCCCGTGAACAGGACGACTTGAGTCCGGGGACGCCCTGACTTCGGCCGGATTGCCCGTCGTCCGCCGACCATGGGTCGGGTACAAGGCGGCGGTGTTCAGTATGGTGGTGCGCGCCGCCGAACCGCCCGGGTCAACACGAGCATCAGCAAGAGCGGGCGGTGGAGCCAACCGGGAGATCCTGCTTTGAGTCGTGAAACTGGTCGAGAGACTGACAGTTCGTCCTCCGGCGCCCAGGGGCGCGGTGGAGCCGCATACCCCTCGGGTACCCCGCCGTACGGATCCCGCCAGTATCCGTCGCTCCACCCCACGCAGGACGTGCCGGAGGAGACCGCCGGCGCGTCCGCGCCGCCGGAGGAGCCCAAGACCGAGACGACGCTGACGACCCGGATCCGGATCAACATCCCGGGTTCGCGTCCGATTCCGCCCGTCGTGGTCCGCAAGACGGTCAACGAGGCGCCCGCGCCGGACCCCGAGCCCGAGCCCGCCCCCGTCGTGGAGCCGGAGCCCGAGCCGGTGGCCGTGGCCCCGGAGCCGCCGCGGGCGGCCGAGGAGGCCCCGCAGGCGCCGAAGGCGAAGGAGACCAGCGACTGGTTCGCCCCCCGCAAGGCGGCGGCCCCTGGCCCGGCCCCCACGCCCGCGATCGCGCCCGCGCCGGCCGCCCGGCCCGCACTGCCCGGACCGGACGCCCCGGGCACGGGCTTCGCGGGCTCGGCGACCTCGGGCGTTCCGACGGTCGGCACGACTCCGTCGAGCCGCCCGGTCACCGCCTCCGCCCCGACGCCCGGCAACCCGCTGTACGAGAGCGGCACGCCGGCGGGTGGCACCCCGATGTACGACGGGACGCCGGCGGGCGGCACCCCGATGTACGACGGGACGCCCTCGGGGGGCACCCCGATGTACGACGGGACGCCCGCCGCCGGTACCCCGATGTACACCGGCACCCCGGCCTCCGGCACGCCCGCGTACCGCGGTCCCGGCGGGCCCGGTGCCCAGGGCGTCCCGGGAGGCCCCGCGGCGCCGAACGGACCCACCACCGGCCCGGTGACCGGCACCGCCTCCCTCGGCGGCGCCACCACCGCGCCCGGCCCCTTCGGGGGCGGCCGGGGCGCGGGCTCCCCGTTCGCGGCCGGCGGTGGCGCCGGCGCGCCCCGCATGTCCGACGACACCGCGATCCTGACGCCGCAGCAGCCCGCCCCGGCGGCCGCCAACGGCGCGCACGTCTCCGGGGACACGCTCACCAGCGGCATCCCCGTGGTCCCGCCTTCGGCGGCCCGCCCGAACCTGACCCCGCGCATCGAGGAGCGGACGGCCCCGGCCCCCGCTCCGGCGCCGCGGCCGGCCCCCGCGGCCGACCGCGCTCCGGCGAAGAAGGGCCGCTCCAAGCTGGTCCTGGTCGCGGTGGGCGTCCTCGGCCTCGCGGGCGTCGCGTACGGCGCCGGGCTGCTCCTCAACCACTCCGACGTCCCCAAGGGCACCACGGTGCTAGGCGTGGACATCGGCGGCGGCACGAAGGAGGAGGCCGTCAACAAGCTGGACGCGGCGCTCGGCAAGCGGGCCACCGCCCCGCTCCAGCTCGACGTCGGCGGCAAGAAGGTCCAGCTGGCCCCGGACAGGGCGGGCCTGGCGCTCGACAGCCAGGAGACCGTCCGTGCGGCGGCCGGCAGCGACTACAACCCGGTGTCGGTCATCGGCTCGCTGTTCGGCGGCGAGCGGGTCGCCAAGCCGGTCTTCCCGGTCGACGAGGAGAAGCTCGCCGTCGCCCTGACCGACCTGGCCGGCAGCTCCGCGTCGGCGACCGAGGGCACGATCCTCTTCGCGCCGAACAAGGTGACCCCGGTCGAGGGCAAGCCCGGCAACGGTCTGGACGTCCAGCGCTCGATGATCTCGGTCCGGGACGCGTTCCGGGCCCAGGTCGAGACGGGCCAGGGCAAGGTGGTCGAGCTGCCGGTCACCACCCTCCGGCCGTCGGTCACCAAGGCCGAGCTGGACCGGGCGATGAAGGAGTTCGCGAAGCCCGCGATGTCCGGTCTGATCAGGATCCAGGCGGGCGGCAGGCACATCGACTTCGGTCCGGCGCGCTCGCTGCCGCAGATCCTCTCCATGAAGGCCGTCGACGGCCGGCTGGTCGAGGTCTACGACAAGAAGGCGATCGAGCGGCTCCTGGACGGCGCGTTCGACGGCGTCATGGTCACCAAGGGCGACGGCAGCAAGCACCAGGTCTCCGCCGACGACGTGGCCTTCGTGATGCGCGACGCCCTGCGGGGCAAGACCCTCGCGGAACGCACGAAGACGATCGACCTCACGGGCCAGGGCTGACACCCCCGCCCCGGCCACCGAGCCCCCGCCCCCACCAGGGGACGGGGGCTCGCGTGCGTCCCGGCCCGTTCCCGGGACCTGGAAAAGGAGTCGTCAGGGTGAGGCGGCGGGCCTTAGGGTTCCGGGCAAGGGCGGGGTCGTAGCACAGAGGTAGTGCGCCGCGACAGCATCTCGGAGGACGCCGGTTCGAATCCGGTCGCCCCGCCCCCTTCTCTCCTTCCGGCCCTCGGCGGGCGCCGTCAGCGCCGCCCGGCCGCGCGATCTAGTTGAGCAGCGCCCTCGCCGCCTGGGCGCGGCGGCGGATCGCCGTTGCCGACTCCGGGTCCACCGCGTCCATCACCTGCGCGTACGCCTCCATCTCCACCGCGCCCGTGAGGAACGCACCGCGCTGGACCAGCAGCTCCGCACGCTCGTAGCGGAGCCTCGCCGGGTGGGAGGGGAGCAGCAGGGCCAGTTCCACCGCCCACAGGGCCACGTCGGAGCGCTCGGGGCGGGGGGCCGCCCAGGCGCGGATGTTGTTGAGGATCCGGAGGGCGATCGCGCCCGGTTCGGCCGGCCGGAGCATCGAGCGGTCGAGCGCCTCGCCCGTCGCGCTCGCCACCAGGAGCTCGGCGTCCGTGCCCGTCATCGCCCGCCCGCCCGCGAACGGGTCGGCGAGGTTCAGGTCGGCCGGGTCGCCGAAGCCGACGACGAAGTGGCCGGGCAGACCGAGCCCGTACACGGGGGCGCCGGCCCGGCGGGCGACCTCCATCCAGACGACGGAGAGCAGGATGGGCAGGCCCCGGCGGCGCCGGAGCACCTCGTGGAGCAGCGAGGACTCCAGGCGCTGGTAGTCGGCGGGCACGCCCTCGAAGCCCTCGTGGCGGCCGAGGAGCGCGGCGAGTTCGGCGGCCCAGTCCCCGGTGATCCGGGTCGCGTACGGGACGAGCCCGGCGAGGCGGTCGAGTTCGATCTCGGCCTCGTCGAGGTCGTGCCGGGTGACGGCGGGGTCGGCCACCGCGCCGATCAGCAGGCAGAGCCGGGCGAGGTCGGGCCGCTCGGCCCTGGCCTCCTCGGCGAACTCCCGCCGCCAGTCGTCCGCGTCCGGTGGTGGTACGTCCTCGCTCACGCCTCCGCCCATCGGTAGTGGTGGTAGTGGTGGTGCGGCGCGAAGCCCATCCCGTCGTACAGCGCCCGCGCGCCGTCGTTGTCCGCCTCCACCTGGAGCCAGGCCGCCGACGCGCCCTCGTCGAGCGCCCGCCGGGCGAGCGCGGTCATGACGGCCGTCGCCAGGCCCCGGCGCCGCTGCCCGGGGTCGACCTCGACCGCCAGGAAGCCGGCCCAGCGCCCGTCGACCACACAGCGGCCGATCGCGGCCGGTACCTCTCCCGTGCCCGCGACGGACGCGAACCACACACTCGGACCGGACGCGAGGACGGAGCGGACGGCCGGGCTCGCCTCCTCGAAGCGCTGGTAGCGGCGCAGCCAGGCCTCGTCGACGGCCCGGGAGAGGCGTACGGCGGAGACGTCGGCGTCCAGGTCGCCGATCGGGGCGAGCGCCGCGATCCGCACCTCGGCGGACACCTCGCGCCGCCAGCCGTGCCGGTCGAGGGTGGCGCAGAGCAGCTCCTGGGTGCCTTCGGCGCCGGTGGAGGTCTGGACGTACGCGGGCAGCTTCCGGGCCGCGTACCACGCGCGCACGTGCGTCAGGGCGTCGGCGACGGGCATCCCCGGATCGCCGAGCGGGAGGACGGAGTTGGCGCGGCGGGTGAATCCGTCGGAGGCCCGCAGGGTCCACTCGCCGAGGGCCTCGCTCTCGACCGGCTGCCACGCGCGCGCGGTGGCGCGGGCGAGCTCCGGGAAGGTGGCCGAGGGGCCCCGGCGGCGGGCCGGGGCGGCCGGGACGACCTTCCCCGCGGCCAGCGCGGATTCCGCGATCCGGACGCTCTCACCGCTCTTTCGTGTGATCAGCAGCACACCGTTATCCCACGATGTGAGAACCCCGACCGCGTCGGTGAACCTGCCGCCCGCTTCCGCCGAGTCCGTCACGTACCGAACGGAGACACGTTTTCCCACGTCAGCGCTGGTAATTCGGACCTCAAGGCGTCCTCCGCCGGTGATTTCCACAGCTTCTCCGCCCCTCCTGTTCGGATCGCCCCCAAGAACGGAGATACTAGGTGCGGGCATCGACGACGCCGCGCTCCCGCGCAGACCAGCCCTATCGAGGAGGAACGACAGCGTGACCTACGTCATCGCGCAGCCTTGTGTCGACGTCAAGGACAAGGCGTGCATCGAGGAGTGCCCCGTCGACTGCATCTACGAGGGCAAGCGGTCCTTGTACATCCACCCGGACGAATGCGTCGACTGCGGGGCCTGTGAGCCGGTCTGCCCGGTCGAGGCGATCTTCTACGAGGACGACACCCCGGAGGAGTGGAAGGACTACTACAAGGCGAACGTCGAGTTCTTCGACGAGCTCGGTTCGCCCGGTGGTGCCTCCAAGCTCGGCGAGATCGAGCGCGACCACCCCTTCATCGCCGCCCTGCCGCCGCAGAACGGCTGATCGTCCGCCCTCGGTCCCGTACGGCCTCGCCGCTGTACGGGACCGAAGCGTTTTCCGTACGTACGAGGAAGTGAGCCAACCCGTGAGCGCAGTCTCTTCGCGCCTTCCCGTCTTCCCCTGGGACAAGCTGGAGCCGTACAAGAAGACGGCCGTGGCGCATCCGGACGGAATCGTGGACCTGTCCGTCGGCACGCCCGTGGACCCGGTCCCCGCGCTGATCCAGGAGGCCCTGGTCGCGGCGGCGGACTCGCCGGGCTATCCCACGGTGTGGGGGACGAGGGAGCTGCGGGACGCGCTCACCGGCTGGTGCGAGCGGCGTCTGGGCGCGGTCGGCTTCGTCCACGAGAACGTGCTGCCGGTGGTCGGTTCCAAGGAGCTGGTGGCCTGGCTGCCGACGCAGCTGGGGCTGGGCGCCGGTGACGTGGTCGCCTACCCGCGGCTCGCGTACCCGACGTACGAGGTCGGCGCGCGGCTCTGCGGCGCGACGCCCGTCGTCTACGACGACCCGGTCGCGGACCTCGACCCCGCCGCGGTGAAGCTGCTCTGGCTCAACTCCCCGTCCAACCCGACCGGGAAGGTCCTCGCGAAGGACGAGCTGACCCGGATCGTGGCCTGGGCGCGCGAGCACGGCGTTCTCGTCTTCTCCGACGAGTGCTACCTGGAGCTGGGCTGGGAGGCCGACCCGGTCTCGGTCCTGCACCCGGACGTCTGCGGCGGGTCGTACGAGGGGATCGTCGCGGTCCACTCGCTCTCGAAGCGCTCCAACCTCGCCGGCTACCGGGCCGCGTTCGCCGCGGGCGACGCGGCCGTCCTGGGCGAGCTGCTCCAGATCCGCAAGCACGGCGGCATGATGACGGCGGCCCCGGTGCAGGCGGCGACGGTCGCGGCGCTCGGCGACGACGCGCACGTGGCGGAGCAGCGCGAGCGGTACGCGGCCCGGCGGGCGGCGCTGCGGGCGGCCCTGGAGGCGCACGGCTTCCGGATCGAGCACAGCGAGGCCAGCCTGTACCTGTGGGCGACGCGGGACGAGCCGTGCTGGGAGACCGTGGCGTACCTGGCGGAGAAGGGCATCCTGGTGGCGCCCGGCGACTTCTACGGCGAGGCCGGGGAGCGGTTCGTGCGGGTGGCGTTCACGGCGACGGACGAGCGGGTCGAGGCCGCGGTCAAGCGCCTGGGCTGACCCGGCGCGCAGACGCCGGAGGGCCCGGGGAGCACGCGCTCCCCGGGCCCTCCGGCGTTCCCGTGGGGTCAGCCGCCGATCGGCAGGCCGCCCAGGGTCTGGCCGGTCGGCAGGCCGCCCAGGCCACCGCCCAGGGCGCCGCCGGTGGGGGCCTCGGTGCTCTCGGCGGCGGCGCCGGCGGTCTGGCCGACGACCTCACCCGTGCTGCCGGCCGTCTTGCCGACGACCTCCTGCGCGGCGGGGGTGGCGGTCTTGCCGGCCGTGCCGACGGTCTTGCCGGCGGCCGGGACGGCCGTGCCGACGGCCTTGCCGCCGGTCTCGCCGATCACACCGGTCGCGGTCTGCGAGGCGCCGTCGAGGGCGCTTCCCGCGCCGGCGGCGTCCAGGGCGGTCACGCCGCCGAGCGCGCCGGTCGGTGCGAGGCCGTGGTCCAGGGCGCTCGCGGAGCCGGCCGCACCGACCACGGGGGCTGCTCCGGCCGCGACGATGAGGGCGGCACGGGCGATCCGGCGGGTCAGGGAGAGGGACATGGTGCTCCTTCGGCGAAGAGGACGATTACGCGGTGACAACCGGCCCTGGGGCGGGGGAGGTTGCGGCGGCCGAAGGTAAAGAATTGGCAATGCGTCGTATTGTCGGGTGGGGAGGAAAATGGACGAACGTGTCATTGCGTGAAGCTCTGGCGAACCGTCACTTCCCTTGTGTCGCAAGGGAATTGAGGGGGAGGAGTGGCGTACGGAAAAGACGGCTCGAAGAGCGCTCGATTTTCCTCCGCCGCGCGCCGGGCGCATGCCACGACCGGGTGAAGGACCGCACGGATGCTCGGCCCGCGACGACTGCTGGGCAGGCCGGGCGGGGACGGAATCGGGGCCGCGACGGCTACCGGGCGAGCCGCACGCGGACGGAGTCGGGGCCCGCGGCGCTCGCGCCCGAGGCCTTCGACCAGCCCCCGTCGGCCTCGCCCGCGCGCCACACCCGGTCACCGAACGCGACCTCCGTGACCCGCAGCGCGTCCGCCCGCGCCACCGCCCACTGCGCCAGCTCCCAGCCGCGCCGCTCGTCCGAACCGGCCCCCGGCGCGCTCCCCGCGCCCGTCGCCGTCCGGACCGGCACCACGAGCACCGGCGGCTCCGACACCGAACGCCCCGCGCTCGGACCACCCGTCACCACCTTCGGCGCCGCCTTCTCTCCGAAGGCCCGCACCAGCTCCCGGCGCACCTGCTCCGGGTCGCCCGGCCGGCCCTCCGTCACGCTCGCCGTACAGGTCAGCGCCGCCGGCGACCGGCCCGTCAGCGCGGCCGAGAGCAGCGTGGCGTCCGGCTCGTGCTTCGCGTACGCCTGCGGGAAACCGCTCCGCTGCACCTTCTGCGCCGCCACCGTCAGCGGCATCCGCGAGTACCCCGGGACCTTCTCCAGGCCCTCGTAGAACTTCCCCGCCGAGTACACCGGGTCCAGGATCTGCGCCGGCGTCCCCCAGCCCTGCGAGGGCCGCTGCTGGAAGAGCCCCAGCGAGTCCCGGTCGCCGTGCTCGATGTTCCGCAGGGCCGACTCCTGCAGCGCGGTCGCCAGCGCGATCGTCACCGCCCGCTCGGGCAGCCCCCGGGTCGTGCCCACCGCCGCGATCATCGCCGCGTTGGACGCCTGCTCCGGAGTGAACTCGTAGCGGTTGTCCCCGCTGCCCACACTGCAGCGGGGCGTGCCCGTGCTGCCCGTCATCTGGTGGAACGCCACGTACGAGGCGAGGCCGAGGAGCGCGGCGAAGGCGGCCGCGGAACGGGCGAGGCGGCCCCGACGGCGGGGGCGGGTGGGCTCGGACACGGGGCCCACCGTACTGGAGGCCGCGTTAGGGTCGGCACATGGCAGACATCACCCCGCTCGACGGCCCCCTCGACCTCTCCCTGGACGGGGGCGCGCTCACCGCCGCCCTCGTCGACTTCCCCTCCGTCAGCGGGACCGAGCAGCCGCTCGCCGACGCGATCGAGCGGGCCCTTCGCCTCCTGCCGCACCTGACCGTCGACCGGTACGGGAACAACGTCGTCGCCCGGACGAACCTCGGCCGCGGCGAGCGCGTCGTCCTCGCGGGCCACATCGACACCGTGCCGATCGCCGACAACGTGCCCTCGCGCCTCGACGAGGACGGCATCCTGTGGGGCTGCGGCACCTCCGACATGAAGTCCGGGGTCGCCGTCCAGCTGCGCATCGCCGCCACCGTCCCCGAGCCCAACCGCGACCTCACCTTCGTCTTCTACGACAACGAGGAGGTCGCCGCCGACCTCAACGGCCTCGGGAAGATCGCCGCCGCGCACCCCGACTGGCTCGAAGGAGACTTCGCCGTCCTCCTGGAGCCCTCCGACGCCCAGGTCGAGGGCGGCTGCCAGGGCACCCTGCGCGTCATCCTGCACACCGCCGGCGAGCGCGCCCACTCCGCACGCTCCTGGATGGGCTCCAACGCCATCCACACCGCCGCCCCCATCCTCGCCCGCCTCGCCTCCTACGAGCCGCGCAAGCCGGTCATCGACGGCCTCCAGTACCACGAGGGCCTCAACGCCGTACGGATCGAGGGCGGCGTCGCCACCAACGTCATCCCCGACGCCTGCGCCGTCACCGTGAACTACCGGTACGCCCCCGACCGCTCCCCGGCCGAGGCCCTCGCCTACGTCCGCGCCTTCTTCGACGGCTGCGACATCGCCGAGTTCGTCGTCGACGACGAGAGCCCCGGCGCCCTCCCCGGCCTCTCCCACCCCGCGGCCGAGGCCTTCATGAAGGCCGTCGGCGGCAGCGCCCAGCCCAAGTTCGGCTGGACCGACGTCGCCCGCTTCAGCGCCCTCGGGGTGCCCGCCGTCAACTACGGCCCCGGCGACCCGATCTACGCGCACAAGCGCGACGAGCACGTCCCCGTCGAGCGGATCCACCACTGCGAGGCACGGCTCCGCGACTGGCTGACCGCCTGACTTCCGTAATTTCGCGTTTCGTCAC
Organism: Streptomyces sp. E-08; assembly: GCF_049913095.1. Classification (NCBI taxonomy): domain Bacteria; kingdom Bacillati; phylum Actinomycetota; class Actinomycetes; order Kitasatosporales; family Streptomycetaceae; genus Streptomyces; species Streptomyces sp. E-08. The sequence continues at coordinate 5,520,159 of NZ_CP183971.1, forward strand.
CTCTGTGGTCCTACGCTGACCGGACCAGAAGATCGTTGGATCGACGGAGGGAGCAGGCCATGGGTATCCCTGAAGGGGAGACGAAGCCGGAGGAGCAGCGACTCGGGCCGGTGCTCAGGCGCAGGGACCAGGTCCAGCCGGGCACCACGGACCAGCGGCTGCTCGACACCGAGGGCGACTCGGAATGGGTGCACACCGACCCCTGGCGGGTCATGCGCATCCAGTCCGAGTTCGTCGAGGGCTTCGGCGCCCTCGCCGAACTGCCGAGCGCGATCAGCGTCTTCGGCTCGGCCCGCACGAAGCCGGACTCGCCGGAGTACGAGGCGGGCGTACGGATCGGCAAGGCGCTCGTCGAGGCCGGGTTCGCCGTCATCACCGGCGGCGGCCCCGGTGCCATGGAAGCGGCCAACAAGGGGGCCAGGGAGGCCAAGGGCGTCTCGGTCGGCCTCGGCATCGAGCTCCCCTTCGAGCAGGGGCTGAACCCGCACGTCGACATCGGCGTGAACTTCCGCTACTTCTTCGTCCGCAAGACGATGTTCGTGAAGTACGCGCAGGGCTTCGTCGTCCTGCCCGGCGGCCTCGGCACCCTCGACGAGCTCTTCGAGGCGCTCACCCTGGTCCAGACCCGCAAGGTCACCCGCTTCCCGATCGTGCTCTTCGGCACCCAGTACTGGAAGGGCCTGGTCGACTGGCTGCGCGACTCGGTCGTCGCCGGCGGCAAGGCGTCGGAGCGCGACCTCCTGCTCTTCCACGTCACGGACGACGTGGAGGAGGCCGTGGCCCTGGTGACCAAGGAGACCGGCAAGTAGGCCCGTCCCCACCCCGACGGGGGCGCCGGATCCCGGCGCCCCCCAGCCGTCCCCTACGCCAGCCCGCGCCGGGCCACGGCCGGCGCCCGGTGCCCGGCGATGGACGCCACCATGTCCAGGACCTGACGGGTCTCGGCGACCTCGTGCACCCGGTACACCCGGGCGCCCAGCCACGCCGAGACGGCGGTCGTCGCCAGGGTCCCGAGGACCCGCTCCTTCACCGGCCGGTCGAGGGTCTCGCCCACGAAGTCCTTGTTGGACAGCGACACCAGCACCGGCCACCCCGTCTCCGTCATCTCGCCGAGCCGGCGCGTCGCCTCCAGGCTGTGCCGGGTGTTCTTCCCGAAGTCGTGACCGGGGTCGATCATGATCGCGTCCCGCCGCACGCCGAGCGAGGCCGCGCGCTCCGCGAGCCCCACGGTGACCCGCAGGATGTCGGCCATCACGTCCTCGTACTCCACCCGGTGCGGCCGCGTCCGCGGCTCCGCGCCGCCCGCGTGCGTGCAGACGAGCCCCGCGCCGTACTTCGCGGCGACCTCCGCGAGCCGCGGGTCGACCCCGCCCCAGGCGTCGTTCAGGACGTCCGCCCCGGCCTCGCAGACCGCCTCGCCGACGTCCGCCCGCCAGGTGTCGACGCTGATCACCACGTCGGGATGGCGCCTGCGGACCTCGGCGACGAAACCGACCGTGCGCCGCGCCTCCTCCTCGGCCGTCACCTCCTCGCCGGGGCCCGCCTTCACCCCGCCGATGTCGATGATCGCCGCACCCTCCGCCACGGCCTGCTCGACCCGGGCGAGCGCGGGCTCGTCGCGGAAGGTCGCGCCCTGGTCGTAGAAGGAGTCGGGCGTCCGGTTCACGATCGCCATGATCACCGGCTCGTGCGGCCCGAATTCACGCCGTCCCAAGCGCAGCATCCCTTTTGTCCTCCCTCGCGTCCGTTCGCCTGCGACCCTAACCGTCGGTGGCGCATGGCACGATCGGCACGGGACGTTTTCCACTCCGGGAAGAGGCGCGCAGGTGTTCTGGTTTCTGCTCATCACGATGGTGGTGGTCGTGGCCGCGGTGACCCTCGCCGTGGTCGGCGGCGGCGACAGCGAGGTACTGCCCGAGGTGGCGCCCGAGCAGCTCGTCGACCCCCTGCCCACTGCCCGCCCGGTGGACCGGGCCGACGTCGAGGCGCTCCGCCTCCCCGTCACCGCCCGCGGCTACCGGATGGCCGACGTGGACGACGTCCTCGTCCGCCTCGGCGCCGAACTCGCCGAGCGCGACGCGCGGATCGCCGAGCTGGAGGAGGCGCTCGCGGGCGCGGCCCCCGCCGGTGACGGCGGCACGGAGGGCGGCGAGAAGTGACGGGCGAGGCGATCCCCGGGCCCGACGGGCGGCTGCGCTGCCCCTGGGGCCTGTCGGCCGAGGACTACGTCACCTACCACGACGAGGAATGGGGGCGGCCGGTCCACGGCGACGACGCCCTGTTCGAGCGGCTCTGCCTGGAGGCCTTCCAGTCGGGCCTGTCGTGGATCACGATCCTGCGCCGCCGCGAGGGCTTCCGCCGCGCCTTCGCCGGCTTCGAGATCGCCTCCGTCGCCGCCTTCGGCGAGGAGGACCGCGAGCGGCTCCTCGCCGACGAGGGCATCATCCGCAACCGCGCCAAGGTCGACGCGACCCTGGCCAACGCGAAGCTGCTCGCCGACTGGGCCCCGGGCGAGCTCGACGAGCTGATCTGGTCCCACGCCCCCGACCCGGAGACCCGCCCCACCCCGCGCACGCTCGCCGAGGTCCCGGCGGTCACGGACGAGTCGACGGCCCTCTCCAAGGCCCTCAAGAAGCGCGGCCTCCGCTTCATCGGCCCCACCACGGCCTACGCCCTGATGCAGGCCTGCGGCCTGGTCGACGACCACCTGGCGGGCTGCGTGGCCCGGGGCGAGCGGTAGGACCGCCCCGGGCCACGCGGCCGTCGGGATCAGAAGACGTGGACGCGCGGGGCCTCGTCCCAGTAGCCGAAGCTCTCGGGGCCGCCGATCCCGCCCCGTCCGTCGCCGGGGTGCAGGTACAGGCCGCCGTCGATGGTCCGCAGGATGTCGGACTTCCCGTCCCCGTTGATGTCGCCCGTGGCCATGAGGCTCTCGCCGGACGGCCAGGCGTACGGCAGCTTCTTCCGGGCCGCGAAGGCGCCCTGCCCGTTGCCGGGGTAGAGCCACAGGCCCCGGGAGCCGTCCCGGGCGAGCAGGTCGGCCTTGCCGTCTCCGGTCATGTCGCCGGGCGCGGCGAGCCGGGTCATGGCGTTCCAGCCGCCGCCGACCTTCTTGCGGGCGCCGAACCAGCCGTGGCCGTTGCCGGGGTACGTCCAGAGGACCCCCGCGGTGTCACGGGCGACCAGGTCGCGGCGGCCGTCGCCGGTGATGTCACCGACCGCCTTGAGCTCCTTCATGCCGTTCCAGCCGCCGCCGATCTTGAGGCGGGGCTTGAACCAGCCCCGGCCGTTGCCGGGGTAGAGCCAGAGGACGCCGGACCGGTCGCGGGCGAAGACGTCCTCGTTGCGGTCGCCGTCGTAGTCGCCGTGCCGGACGATCTGCGTCATCGAGTTCCAGCCCGCGCCGATGAGCGCCCCGGTTCCGTTGAACGTGGAGTCCCGCACGCCGGACAGGAACCAGAGGCGCCCGTCGTCCGCGCGCTCCACCAGGTCGGCGACGCGGTCGTTGTTCAGGTCGCCGAACTGGGCCACGGCCGGAAGGCCGGTGGGGCGCTTCGTGTCGCTGGACGTCCAGTTCAGCCACGGGTCCGACCCGCCGGCCTCCCGTTCGGTGGTGGCGATGCGGATGGAGCTGATCCTGTTGTCGAGGCCGCTCCCCAGGCTGATGCCGCCCCTGTGCGGTTCGAGGATGGTGTAGTCCTCGGCCTGGTACTGGGGCGACGTGTCGAGGTACACCCACATGCCGCTGTTGTTGACGAACGACGAGATCCGGTTGTCCCAGGTGCCCAGGGTGGGCTGACTCGTCGAGATGATCTTCATCTCGCCTTCGTAGTACTGGTACTGGAAGACGCAGAACCTGCCCGCGGGGCAGCGGGACTCGTCGGCGGCGGTCGCCGCCGGTGCGGCGGCGACGAGCGAGCCGAGCGCGGCCGCCGCCGTGGACGCGGCCACGAGGGCGCGCCGGGACCATGCGGTCTTGGCCATGAAGTGGACTCCTGTCTGTCGGATGCGGGGTCCCTGGAGGGGATCAGAAGACGAAGTGCGAGCCGCGGGCCTCGCCGAAGGGCTTCGGCGCCCGGAGGTGGCCGTCCGCCGCCCCGGACCCCGGGTAGAGGCGCCGCGTCGGCGCGTAGCCGTCGGGGTCCATGGGGAGGCGCGCGATCAGATCCGCCGTGCCGTCGCCCGTGACGTCACCGAGGCCCACCAGTTCACGGAGCCCGTTCCAGCCGCCGGCGCCGATGAGCCTGCGCGGCGTGAACCAGCCGCGGCCGTTGCCCGGGTAGAGCCACAGCTTGCCCGCGGCGTCGCGGGCGACCAGGTCGGCCTTCCCGTCGGAGTTCATGTCTCCGGCGCCGACGAGCTCGTTGACGGACTTCCAGCCGCCGCCGACCTTCTTGCGGGCGCCGAAGCGGCCCTGGCCGTCGCCCGGGTACGTCCAGAGGACACCGGCACCGTCGGTGGCGAGCAGGTCGCCCTTGCCGTCGCCGGTCAGGTCCCCGGCCGCCGCCAGGTCGCGCACGGAGTTCCAGCCGCCGCCGACCCTGAGGCGGGGCTTGAACCAGCCCTTGCCGTTGCCGGGGTAGAACCACAGGACGCCGCCCCCGTCGCGGGCGAAGACGTCCTCGTGACCGTCCCGGTCGTAGTCACCGTGACGGGTCAGCTCGGTCATGGCGCCCCAGCCGCCGCCGACGAGCGCGGCCGCGGTCGCCTCGCGCTCGTCGTTGTGGGACGTCCACAGCCGTCCGAACCCGTCGCGGGTGAACAGGTCGGCGTACAGGTCGCCGTCGATGTCGCCGAAGGCGCCGCTCGGCGGGACGGCGGCGGGCCGCGGGTTCGGCCCGTAGAGGATCGCGTACCGGTTCTCGGAGCCGCAGTAGTAGCCGGCCCCGGGACCGAGCTCCACCGAGCTGATGGTCCTGTCCAGCTCGGGGTACGGGCTCTCGTCGAAGGACACGCTGCCCCGGCCGACGGCCGTGGCCCGGTCCGGCGCCAACCCCGGTTCGGGGTGGAAGCAGACGGACTCGTCGGAGAAGTTGGCGAGGGAACGGATGCGGTTGTCCCAGGCGCCGAGCGTGATCGCGCTCTTGCGCAGCACCAGCATCTCGCCCTGACCGAGCGGTGCGCTGAAGGCGCAGATCTGGTTCAGCCCACAGCGGGCGTAGCCCGATTCCGCCCGTGCCGGCGACGACAGCGCGGTGGCGGACAGGCCCAGGGCCACACCCGTCGTGAGCGCGCCGCGCAGCAGGCGTGCGGAAGGAGAAGGACGCACGGAACCCCCCAGGTATGTGCGTACGAATGGTGAGCGGATCCTATGGGTCCGCCCGCCCTTCGTACGACCGGGTTCCGCCGGGCGTCAGCGGCCCAGGTACTTCGGCTTCTCCTTCGCGATGAAGGCGCGGACCGCGATCGTGTGGTCCTCGGAGGCGCCCGCCAGCGTCTGGAGCTCCTCCTCCTTGTCGAGGGCCTCGGTGAGGGAGTGGTCGGCGCCGTGGGCGAGGGACTCCTTCAGGGCCGCGTACGCCACCGTCGGGCCCGCCGCGAGGGTGCGGGCCACCTTCTCCGCCTCGGCGGCCAGGTCGGCGGCCGGGACCAGGCGGTTCACGATCCCGAGCTCGTACGCCTCCTGGGCGCCGATCGAGCGCGGGAAGAGCAGCAGGTCGGAGGCGCGGCTCGCGCCGATCAGCCGGGGCAGCGTCCACGACACGCCGGAGTCGGCGGTGAGCGCCACCCCCGCGAACGAGGTGTTGAACGAGGCCGTGTCGGCGACCACCCGGTAGTCCGCGGCGAGCGCGAAGCCGAAGCCGGCCCCGGCGGCGACGCCGTTCACCCCGGCGACGACCGGCTTGCGCATGCCGGTGAGCGCGCGGACGATCGGGTTGTAGTGGTCCCGGACCGTGTTCATGGTCTCGCGCGTGCCGGACTCCTGGTCCGCCGTGAGCAGCCCGACGTGCTCCTTCAGGTCCTGGCCCACGCAGAACGCCCGGTCACCGGCCGCCGTCAGCAGCACCGCCCGTACGGCGGGGTCGGCCGCGGCCGTTTCCGCGGCGTCCCGGAGGGCGACCTTCGCCGCCACGTTCATCGCGTTCATGGCCTCGGGCCGGTTGATCGTGATGGTGGCGAGCCCGTCGCTCACCTCGTACAGCACCGTGTCGGCCATCGGGTTCCCTTCGCCTCTTCGCGTGGTTGACCAGCCCAGCATGGCGGAGATCACCCGTGCCGCCCATGTGAGCTGCGTCAAAGATTGGAGGCGGTCCGTCCGACTTCGAGCGGCGAAGTATCGCAGGCCGATCCCCGAAATGTGGGGTTTTGCGGGAGCGCGTTGCGGAAGCGATGCCGATCGATGTTGGTCATCGGGTCCTGCCATGCGGGATAATGACCTGGAAGCAATGTGTTCGAAGCCGGTGACGCGTGCTCCGTTTCAAGGAGCTGCCCGGCTGACAATGAGCTGGTTTCAGGAAGGGGAACAAGCATGGCGGCCATGAAGCCGCGGACGGGTGACGGCCCGCTCGAGGTGACCAAGGAGGGGCGGGGCATCGTCATGCGCGTTCCGCTCGAAGGCGGCGGTCGGCTTGTCGTCGAGCTGACCCCGGACGAGGCCGAGGCACTGGGCGACGCCCTCAAGAAGGTCGTCGGCTGACCCTCTTCTCCACGAGTTCCAGCGCTGCCCCGGTACGGTCCGCCGTCCCGGGGCAGCGGTGTCTCCGGGGGCGGGACGGGGCGGGGCGGCGCGTGCGCCCGGCGGCGGTGCGCCCGGCGCCGGTCGGCCCGGGCGGCGCGATCAGCCCCGGCGTACCGCGCAGAGCAGCCCGTCGCCCACCGGCAGCAGGGACGGGACGAGCTCCTGGCTCTCCCGCACCGCGCGCAGCAGCTCGCGGATCCGCTGGACCTCCGCCGGCTGGGCCGCCGAATCGACCGTGCGGCCGTCCGCGAAGACCCCCTCGAAGCAGACGAGACCCCCCGGTCGCAGCAGGCGCAACGATTCAGCGAGGTAGTCCAGGTACTCGAGCCGGTCGCCGTCGCAGAACACGAGGTCGTACCCGCCGTCCGCGAGCCGGGGCAGCACGTCGAGGGCCCGGCCGGGGATGAAACGCGCCCGGTTGCCCGCGAAGCCCGCCGCACGGAACGCCGTCTTGGCGAACTGCTGCCGCTCCGGCTGGAGGTCCACGGTCGTCAGGACGCCGTCCGGCCGCATCCCGAGCAGCAGATAGATGCCCGACACGCCCGTGCCGGTGCCGATCTCCGCCACCGCCTTGGCGTCCGCCGTAGCGGCGAGCAGGCGCAGCGCCCCACCGGTGCCCGGGGACACCGAGGGCAGCCCTGCCTCCCGGGCCCGCTCACGGGCCCAGCGCAGAGCTTCGTCCTCGGCGACGAAGGCGTCGGCGAACGACCAGCTCGTCTGCCGGTTGGCGGTAATGGCCCTCTCCTGTCCCCGTAGTTGACGCAACGGTGACTGTATCCGCTGTCAGTGGGAACCCGCAGATGGGACCGGGCGTTCACCAGGGGAAGGACGCGACAGGAGGCAGCCGGGCGAGCCGGTTCCAAATTCGCGTAAAGATTCTTATCCGGAGCTAACGGGCGAGGTGGCTATGGTAGGGGCTCCACTGGACACCACCAGAGCCGACAGGGGAGGTGCGGCTGCGCCTGTGGATCGGGGAGGAGTGCTTCGGCGTCTTCTCAGGTCGGCGGGTGAGCCGAAATCCGTGACCGACACAGCTGACCGTTTCCGCTCCACCGACTCCGCTCCCACCACCGCGACCTTCGCATCGGATGCGGAATCGCAGGCGTGGACCCCTCCCACCTGGGAGGAGATCGTCAGCACGCACAGTGGCCGGGTCTACCGCCTCGCCTACCGCCTGACGGGCAACCAGCACGACGCCGAGGACCTGACCCAGGAGGTCTTCGTCCGCGTCTTCCGCTCGCTGTCGACGTACACCCCGGGCACCTTCGAGGGCTGGCTCCACCGCATCACCACCAACCTGTTCCTCGACATGGTCCGCCGCAAGCAGCGCATCCGCTTCGACGCGCTCGCCGACGACGCGGCCGAGCGGCTCCCCAGCCGCGAGCCCTCGCCGCAGCAGGTCTTCAACGACACGCACTTCGACGCCGACGTGCAGCAGGCCCTCGACACCCTCGCGCCCGAGTTCCGCGCGGCGGTCGTCCTCTGCGACATCGAGGGCCTCTCGTACGAGGAGATCGCCGCGACCCTCGGCGTGAAGCTCGGCACCGTCCGCAGCCGCATCCACCGCGGCCGCTCCCACCTGCGCAAGGCCCTCAAGCACCGCTCGCCCGAGGCCCGGGCGGAGCGTGCCCTCGCCTCCGTCGGATGGGAGGCAGGGACAGCGTGAGCGGCACCCGTCCCACGTCGCCGACCCCCGCGGAACACCACCTCGGGGACCGGCTGGCCGCGCTCGTCGACGGCGAACTCGGCCACGACGCCCGCGAGCGGGTCCTCGCGCACCTCGCGACCTGCGCCCGCTGCAAGGCCGAGGCCGACGCCCAGCGCACGGTGAAGAGCGTCTTCGCCTCCGCGGCTCCGCCACCGCCCTCCGAGGGCTTCCTCGCCCGGCTCCAGGGCCTCCCCGGGGGACCCGGTGAGCCGGGCGGACCCGGCGGAGGACCGCGCGGCCCCCTGGAAGGCCTCCTCGGCGCGGGCGGAGTGAAGTCCGACGGCTTCGCCACCGCCGCCGTCGTCACCCCGCACCCCGGCACCCCCGGCACGGGCTTCCGCATCCACGAGGTCGGCTACCGCCCCTCCGGGCACTCCGGTCGCGGGCGGCGCTTCGCCGTCGCGGCGGCCGGCGCCGTCTCGTTCGCGGCGATCGCCCTCGGCGGCACCCTGCCCCTCGAAGCCTCGGTGACCGCGAGCGCTCGCGGCGGCCCGGGCACCGGCACCGCCGTCACCCCGCTGCGCGCCACCGCTTCCGGCGGCGGCGCGGGTACGAGCACGGGGACGGGGCGCGGCACACGCTCCGGCGAGCGGTCGGGCGCCCAGTCCGTCGCCGCCGCCGAGCCGCTCGCCGCGATGACCCCGGCCGGCGTCCCGCAGGGGCCGGTCGCGGCCACGGACCAGGGCACGGTGCCGTCGGGCGCGGTCCCGCCGGACGCGGTGCGCTCGGCGGCCGCCCCGCTGGTCGCCGTACACCTGCGGAACACGGCCCCGCAGTCGCTCCTCGCGCTCTCGCCGTTCATACGTCCGACGGGTCCGGCCCTCCAGCTGGCCTTCGCCCCCGGGCCCAGCCCCGTGGCGAGCCCGTCGACCGGACCGCTCGGCTCCCACCGCTGACCGGCGCCCCCACGACCTGGTTGAATCCAGGGACAGGGGCGCCCGACCCAGGGGCGCGGACGGGTCAGCGGTTGCGGGGAGAGCATGAACAACGGGAAGCCGAACTGGTGGAGCCGGCCTTCGAGCGCACCGGAGGCGGCGCGGATACCCACGCCGCCGCCCGCCGACGAGGGCGACGGTGACTTCCCCCTGCCCGCGCCCCACCCCGGACCGGGCCAGACCCCGGAGCCTCAGGCGACCGACCCGACGGCGACGGCTGAGCCGCCGGTGACGGAGCCCGGTCCGACCGAGCCCGGTCCGGTGACCGAGCAAGGTCCCGTGGCCGAGCCCGGTCCGGTGACCGAGCCCGGTCCGGTGGCCGAGGTTCCGGCGGCCGAGCCGCTCGGGGCCGCGCCCGTGCCCGCGCCCGCCGTCGGGCCGGTCGTGCCCGAGCCCGCGCCCGTGCCGGCCGTCGAGCTGACGAAGTCCGTGCCCGCGCCGGAGGCCGTGGCGGCTCCCGTGCCGGCCGGGGCGCCCGCCCCGCAGGCGCAGCAGCCGCTGCACGCGCCCGACGAGTACCGCACGCCGCCCTACGGCGAGCCGGGCCCGTGGGCGCCCGCACCGCCCGTACAGCGCCCGCCCGCCTCCGTACCGCCGCAGGCGCACCACCAGCCGCCCCAGCCCCCGCAGGCCCAGCCTCCGCAGGCCCAGCCTCCGCAGGCCCAGCCTCCGCAGGCGCAGCCCCCGCAGGCCCAGCCGCAGGGCGGGGCCGCGCCCTGGGTGCAGTACGACCCCTGGGGCGCCCCCGGGACCGGCGTCCCGCCGGTGCCCGCGAAGAAGTCCCGCAAGGGGCTCGCGATCGCGGGCGCGCTCGTCTTCGCCCTGATCACCGGCGTCATCGGCGGCGGGATCGGCGCGTACGTCGAGCGGAACGGCGGGCTCACCACCGTCGAGCTGCCGCAGGCCGAGGCCGGGGACACCGACCGCGCCCCCGACAGCGTCGCCGGGATCGCCGCCAGCGCGCTGCCCGGCGTCGTCACCCTGCACGTCACGGGCAACGGATCCTCCGGCACCGGCACCGGCTTCGTGCTCGACACCAAGGGCCACATCCTCACCAACAACCACGTCGTCGACGGCGCCGCGTCCTCCGAGGACATCTCGGTGACGTTCTCCAGCGGAGAGACGGCCCGCGCCAAGCTCATCGGCAAGGACACCGGCTACGACCTGGCCGTCGTCCAGGTCACCGGCGTCTCCGGCCTCACCGCGCTGCCGCTCGGCAACTCCGACGATGTCCGCGTCGGCGACCCCGTCGTCGCCATCGGCGCGCCCTTCGACCTCTCCAACACCGTCACCTCCGGGATCATCAGCGCCAAGGAGCGCCCGATCACCGCCGGCGGAGAGAAGGGCGACGGCACCGACGTCAGCTACGTCGACGCCCTCCAGACCGACGCCCCCATCAACCCCGGCAACTCCGGCGGCCCGCTGCTCGACTCCAAGGCCCGGGTCATCGGCATCAACAGCGCGATCCGCGCCGCCGGCGGCGGCTCCGGCGACGGCGAGGGCGGCAGCGCGAGCCAGCCCGGCTCGATCGGCCTCGGCTTCGCCATACCGATCAACCAGGGCAAGCGCGTCGCCGAGGAGCTCATCAACACCGGCAAGGCCACCCACCCCGTCATCGGTGTGAGCCTCGACATGCAGTTCAACGGCGACGGCGCCCGCGTCGGCGAGAAGGGCAAGGACGGCTCCGCCTCCGTCACCGCCGGAGGCCCGGCGGCCAAGGCGGGGCTCCGGCCCGGGGACGTCATCACCAAGGTCGACGGCCAGCGCGTGCACAACGGCGAGGAGCTCATCGTGAAGATCCGCGCCCACCGCCCCGGCGACAAGCTGGAACTCACCCTGACCCGGAACGGCAAAGAGCTGACAAAGACGTTGACGCTCGGGTCCTCCCAGGGCACCTGAGCGCCATGTGGCGGACGCCGGGAGGTACCCGTGCGGCAGTTTCGGCGGGTACCGTGGACCGGGCCCTGGACCGGCGTGAAGGAGCTACTAGGTGTTCAGCGACATAGGCGCACTCGAGCTGGTGACGCTCGTGGTCCTCGCCGTGCTCGTCTTCGGGCCGGAGAAGCTCCCGAAGGTGATCCAGGACGTCTCCCGGTTCGTCCGCAAGATCCGTGAGTTCTCCGACAGCGCGAAGCAGGACATCCGCAGCGAGCTGGGACCGGAGTTCAAGGACTTCGAGTTCGAGGACCTCAACCCCAAGACGTTCCTCCGCAAGCAGCTGGAGGGCAACGAGGACCTCAGGGAGCTCAAGGAGCTGCGCGGGACCTTCGACCTCAAGAAGGAGATGAACGACGTCGCCGACGCCGTTCACGGCCGGGAGACCGCGCCCGCACCCGCGTCCGCCCCGGCCGCGGTCAACGGCTCCCCGGACCTGCTGAAGAAGCAGGACAAGCGGGACGATCCGGGCGCTCCCGAGCGTCCTCCGTACGACTCCGACGCCACCTGACGACGCCCTGTCACCGACCCGCTCCTCCCCGGTGGCTATCCTCCCTCTGTTGACGCAACGAGGAGGCGGCCGAGATGAAGACGACGAGTCGGGTGGAAGCCGATGGCTTTCTGCGCGCACCCTTCGCCTGGTACGGGCTCGACGAGGCGTTCACCGGTCCTCGCCGGCTGATGCAGATCGGCACGGCGGCGGACGGCACCGTGCAGCACGGTGCGATGGGCCACGGTGACGAGCCGTCGATAAGGTCCGAGGCCGGCGGCGCGGAGAAGGAGCGCTTCGCCGTCGTCGTGACGGTCGCCGCGAACCCCGTGCGCCGCACCGGGGACGGCACCGGCGTCCTCGACGCCACGACGGTCTCCTCCGCCGCCTGGCTGGCCGGCTCCGGGCTCCTCGCCCACACCTGGCCCGCCTCGCTCGACCACGCGCTGCGGGATCACTGGCTGGACCAGCAGACGGAGACGGCCTTCGAGCTCGCCGACGACCTCGACGGGCCGGCCTGGTCGGCCCTGTCGCTGCCGGTGGACGGCGCCCCGGTGCCGTTCCACTACCGGGAGTCCGAGTTCGGATGGGTCCTCGCGGGCTCCGCCGGGGACGTGCACATCGGGGCGTACGGGCGGGGGATGAGCGCGTACGGGCTCGGGTTCTCGCAGGTGAAGGACCTCGGCGCGTACGGCGGCTAGAGACCGCGTACGGAAACGCGAAGGGCGCCCCCCTCGGGGGCGCCCTTCGCCGTGCGGTGTGCCGCTCAGAACTTGTTGCGCGGCGTGATGCCCAGGCTCATGCCCGACAGGCCCCGCTGGCGGCCGCCGAGCTTGCCGGCGATCGCGCGGAGGGCCGCGCCCGCCGGGGAGTCCGGGTCGGAGAGGACGACCGGCCTGCCGTCGTCGCCGCCCTCGCGGAGCCGCACGTCGATCGGGATCGAGCCGAGGACCGGGACCGTCGCGCCCGTGGTCTGCGTCAGACCGTCCGCGACCTTCTGGCCGCCGCCCGTGCCGAAGACGTCGACCATCTCGTCGCAGTGCGGGCACGGCAGGCCCGCCATGTTCTCGACGACGCCGACGATCTTCTGGTGGGTCTGGACGGCGATCGAGCCGGCCCGCTCGGCGACCTCCGCCGCCGCCTGCTGCGGGGTGGTGACGACCAGGATCTCCGCGTTCGGGACGAGCTGCGCGACCGAGATCGCGATGTCGCCGGTGCCCGGGGGCAGGTCGAGCAGGAGGACGTCCAGGTCGCCCCAGTACACGTCCGCGAGGAACTGCTGGAGCGCGCGGTGCAGCATCGGGCCGCGCCACACCACCGGCGCGTTGCCCGGGGTGAACATGCCGATGGAGATGACCTTCACGCCGTTCGCCGACGGCGGCATGATCATGTTCTCGACCTGGGTCGGACGGCCGTCCACGCCCAGCATCCGCGGCACGCTGTGGCCGTAGATGTCGGCGTCGACGACACCGACCTTCAGGCCGTCGGCGGCCATCGCCGCGGCCAGGTTCACGGTCACGGAGGACTTGCCGACACCGCCCTTGCCGGAGGCCACCGCGTACACCCGGGTCAGCGACCCCGGCTTCGCGAAGGGAACCTCGCGCTCGGCGCTCGTGCCGCGCAGTGCCGCCGCCAGCTCCTTGCGCTGCTCGTCGCTCATCACGTCCAGCGAGACGTCGACGCCGGTGACGCCCTCGACGCCGGAGACCGCCTCGGTCACCCGCTGGGTGATGGTCTCGCGCATCGGGCAGCCGGAGACGGTCAGGTAGACCGTGACGGCGACCTTGCCGTCCGGTTCGATCTCCACCGACTTGACCATGCCGAGCTCAGTGATCGGCTTGTTGATCTCAGGGTCGTTCACCGTCGCCAGTGCTTCGAGCACCGCGTCTTCCGTAGCCATACCGACGATGGTACGGCGCGGACCACCGGCCCATGAAAGGGCTGTCAACGGTCGGGTACGTCACGTCCCCGGTCGTCGCCGGACGGGAATAGATCCCGGCGCTCCTCCAGCTCCTTGATCAGGTCCTGGAGCTCCGAGCGGATCCAGTCGCGGGTCGCGACCTCGCCGAGGCCCATCCGCAGCGCCGCGATCTCCCGCGTCAGGTACTCGGTGTCCGCGATCGACCGCTCGTTCTGCTTCCGGTCCTGTTCGAGGTTGACCCGGTCCCGGTCGTCCTGCCGGTTCTGGGCGAGCAGGATCAGCGGCGCCGCGTACGAGGCCTGCAGGGACAGCGCGAGCGTCAGGAAGATGAAGGGGTACTCGTCGAACCGCAACGACACCGGCGCGAAGATGTTCCACCCGATCCAGACGACCACGGTCAGCGTCATCCAGACCAGGAAGCGGCCCGTCCCCAGGAAGCGGGCGATCCGCTCCGAGAGCCGGCCGAAGGCCTCGGGGTCGTACTCCGGCAGCAGCCGGGACCGCCGCTCGCGCGGCAGGTCGAGCCGGATGCGCGGCACGGACCGCTCCCGCTCGCGCTCCCGGTCCTGCGTGCGCTCAGCGGCCATGCCGGGCCCCCTCCTCGTGGAACTCCGTCTCCCGCCAGTCGTCGGGCAGCAGGTGGTCCAGCACGTCGTCGACGGTGACCGCGCCGAGCAGCGAGCCGCTCTCGTCCACCACGGGCGCGGCGACCATGTTGTACGCGGCGAGGTAGCTCGTGACGGCCGGCAGCGGGGTGTCCGGGCCCAGCGGCGGCAGGTCGCTGTCGACGAGCGAGCTGACCAGCGTGAACGGCGGGTCGCGCAGCAGCCGCTGGAAATGCACCGTGCCCAGGTACTTGCCGGTCGGCGTCTCGTCCGGCGGCCGGCACACGTACACCTGCGCGGCGAGCGCCGGCGACAGGTCCTGCTGGCGGACCCGGGCGAGGGCGTCCGCGACGGTGGCGTCGGGACGCAGCACGATCGGCTCGGTCGTCATCAGACCGCCCGCCGTGCGCTCCTCGTACGCCAGGAGCCGGCGCACGTCGGCCGCGTCGTCCGGCTGCATCAGGGTCAGCAGCCGCTCCTGGTCCTCCTCGGGCAGCTCGGACAGCAGGTCGGCGGCGTCGTCGGGGTCCATCGCCTCCAGGACGTCGGCGGCCCGCTCCTCCTTCAGCTTGCCGAGGATCTCGACCTGGTCGTCCTCCGGCAGCTCTTCGAGGACGTCGGCGAGCCGGTCGTCGTCGAGGGCGGCGGCGACCTCCGCGCGCCGCTTGGGGGAGAGGTGGTGCAGGGCGTTGGCGAGGTCGGCGGGCCGGAGCTTCTCGAAGGTCGCGAGGAGGCTCTCGGCGCCCTGCCCGTGCTCCTCCAGGGAGAAGCCGGTGACGGCCGACCACTCCACGGTCAGCGTCTCGCCCTTGCGGCTCAGCACCCCGCCCTTCCCCTTGCGGACGAAGACCTTGTCGATCTCCCAGTCGCGGCGGGCGGGCAGCTGCTGGATGGCGACGTCGAGGACGGTGACCTCCTCGCCCGACTCCACCAGCGTGACGCGCCGGTCGAGGAGTTCGCCGAGGACGAGCCGCTCGGTGGGGCGGCGCTCGAAGCGCCGCATGTTGACGACGCCGGTGGTGATGACCTGGCCGGACGCGACGCCGGTGATCCGGGTCATGGGGACGAAGACCCGGCGGCGGCTCAGCACCTCCACGACCATGCCGAGCAGCCGGGGCGGGCGGCGGCCGACGCGGAGCATGGCGACGAGGTCGCTGACCCGGCCGACCTGGTCGCCGACGGGGTCGAAGACGGGGACTCCGGCGAGATGGGAGACGAAGATCCGGGGGGCGCCTGCCGCCATGCCACGCGCCTCCTCGGTGCCGCACGATTCGAGTCGTCGATGCGAGTCGTCGATACGAGTTGTCGATACGAGTTGTCGTAGAGCTTTGCCGGTGATTGCAGAGCTATGCCGGGTTCAGGCTAGCCCGTGCCGTTCCGCCCCGCCCCGGCAGAGACTCCGTACGGCTGCCTGCGGGGCCCGTCACCTGTCCCGGGTACGCTGCGATCTGCCGTTCCCCCTTCGGCCCCCCACACCGGACCCGGCCCTTCCGCCCGGCCCGGACACGGCCGCCCCGCGGCATCCCGTACGGGCCCGCCGTCGCCCCCCCCACGACACGAGAGGCAGCGCAGATGACCGTCCGCACCCCGTCATCGCGTATCCGCAGGGCGGTCACGCCCCTGGCGCTCTGCGCCGGACTGACGGTGGGACTCACGGCCTGCGCCGCCGACCCGGACGAGGGGACGAACGGGGTCGGGAGACTCTCCGCACCCGAGATCGAGCAGAAGGCGCAGACCGCGGCCGACGCGGCGAAGGCCGTACGCCTGTCCGGCACCCTGGTCAGCAAGGGCGGCACCTTCAAGCTCAACATGCGCCTCAAGCAGGACGGCGCCACCGGCTCGGTGACGACGAAGAACAGCACCTTCGAACTGCTGAGGGTCGGCGACGCGCTCTACCTGAAGGCCGACGCCGGCTTCTGGGCCCACGACGACAAGGCGACCCACGCGCCCTCGGAGGCGGACACCGAGGCCGCCGACACGCTCGACGACAAGTACGTGAAGGTCCCGCAGGGCGACCCCTCGTACAAGCAGCTGCGCGGCTTCACCGACATGGGCTCGCTCCTCGACGGGCTGATCGGCCTGCACGGCGAGAAGGTCAAGGGCGACCGGAGCCAGATCGGCGGCGTCCGCACGGTCAAGGTCAAGGGCGGCGCCGACGGCGAGGGCGGCACCCTCGACGTCTCCCTGGACGGCGAGCCCTACCCGGTGCAGTTCGCGCGGGGCGGGGGAGGGGGCGTCCTGGTGCTCTCGGAGTGGGGCAAGGACTTCCCGCTCACGGAGCCGTCGAAGGAAGAGACCCTCGACTACGGCAAGCAGCTGCCGCGCACCTAGGGCTGTCGTCACCTTCCCGTCGTCGCGGGGCGGACGGGAAGGTGACGACAGGCCCTAGTGCCGCTTCTTCCTGCCGAACAGCAGCTTCGGCAGTGCCGCCGGGACCGGGCGTCGGGTGTTCGCCGTCGTCGGCAGCGGGACGGCCGCCAGGGAGCCGTCCGGCAGGTCCGTGGTCGAGGACCGGGGGTCGAGCCGCACCACCCGGCACTCGCGCGCCCAGCGGCCCGGCATGGCCTCGCCGTCCGGGGCGTTGAGCCGCTTGCCCTTCAGCTCGGCGACCGCCGCGTCCCACTCCTCCGTACCGGGGGCGAGTTCGCGGACGGCCGCGGTCCATGCGACGAGCCGGCCGCCCTTGTCCTTGCTGCGGACGGTCACCTCGGCCGTACCGCCGTCGACCAGGCCGGGCAGCGGCTGCTCGCCGGGGCCGTCGCCGACGACGTGCGCGGCACCGTCGTGCCAGACGTGCCAGAGCGCGCGGGCGGGTCCGGTGCCGCGCACCCACACCAGGCCGGACTTCTTGGTGGCCTCCTCGACGAGGGCGGACCCGAGCAGCTCTTCTGTCATGTCCCGAAGCCTAGCGGGCGGGTTCCTACAGCCAGCCGTTGCGCTTGAGGGTGCGGTGGATCGTGAAGCAGACCGCGATGATGCCGGTCAGCACCATCGGGTAGCCGTACTTCCAGTGCAGCTCCGGCATGTGGTCGAAGTTCATGCCGTACACGCCGCAGACCGCCGTCGGGACGGCGACGATCGCCGCCCACGAGGTGATCTTGCGCATGTCCTCGTTCTGCGCGACCGTCGCCTGCGCCAGGTTGGCCTGGAGGATCGAGTTGAGGAGCTCGTCGAAGCCGACGACCTGCTCCTGGACCCGGGCGAGGTGGTCGGCGACGTCCCGGAAGTACTTCTGGATGTCGGGGTCGACCAGCCGCATCGGCCGCTCGCTCAGCAGCTGCATCGGGCGGAGCAGCGGCGTGACGGCCCGCTTGAACTCCAGTACCTCGCGCTTGAGCTGGTAGATGCGGCCGGTGTCCGTGCCGCGCGTGGAGCCCTTCGCCGCCGGCGAGAAGACGTCGATCTCCAGCTGGTCGATGTCCAGCTCGACGGCGTCGGCGACCGCGATGTAGCCGTCGACGACGTGGTCGGCGATGGCGTGCAGGACGGCCGAGGGGCCCTTGGCGAGGAGCTCCGGCTCGCCCTGGAGGCGGTGGCGGAGGTTGCGCAGGGAGCCCTGGCCGCCGTGCCGGACGGTGATGACGAAGTCGGGGCCGGTGAAGCACATGACCTCGCCGGTCTCGACGACCTCGCTGGTCGCGGTGAGCTCGGCGTGCTCGACGTAGTGGATGGTCTTGAAGACCGTGAAGAGCGTGTCGTCGTACCGCTCCAGCTTGGGCCGCTGGTGGGCGTGGACGGCGTCCTCGACGGCGAGCGGGTGCAGCCCGAACTCGGCGGCGATACCGGCGAATTCGGCCTCGGTCGGCTCGTGGAGGCCGATCCAGGCGAAGCCGCCGCTCTCCCGCACCTGGTGCATCGCGCCGCGCGGCGTGAGGCACTCGCGGTCGTCGACGCGGCGCCCGTCGCGGTAGACGGCGCAGTCGACGACGGCGCTGGAGGCCGAGTGGTCGCGGGTGGGGTCGTACGAGGTGTACGTGGTGGGGGTCTTGCGCAGGGAGTGCCGCAGGCTCGGGCGGACGGCGGCGGTGAGGTCACGGATCATCGACATGGGCGTGCTCCTTCACGGATCGGCCGTCGGCGAGCGTGGCACAGCCCGGAATGGGGACGGGGAGGTACGTCGTCCACAAAGCGGGCGGCACCGAGGGGTCGCGGTGACGGCGGTCGCTACAGACAGGGAAAGGCGAAGATGCTCTTCCGTCGAGCGAGAAGCCGGAGAGGCGGGTCCGTGCCGGACCCGGACGTCACCGGAGGGAGCGCACCGGGCGGGGGTGCGGAGCGGCGGAAGAGCGGCTGGTACTGCCCGATCGACTTCGGTCCATCGCAGTCCCACCTCCTCCGGCCGGTCCCCTGTCGGGGATGACGTGTGACGAGCAGTCGGGAATCCCGACCAGTGGCCAACACTATCAGCCGACAGAGGGTCAATCCCTTACTTTGCCCGTTCCATACGCGATCTATGCTCCCCACATGGGAGAAGTTCTTGCACTGGTCGAGGCCCGGCTGCGGACGGCACTCGGCGAACCGGACGCGCGGGCCGCGGTGACCTTCCTGGGCACGGACCGGATCGAGGTGCTGCGGTTCGTCGACGGCGACCTCGTGCGGTACGCGACCCTCGGGATGTCCGCGCAGCCGATGGCCGATCCGACCTCCGCGCTCGCCGACCCGGTGAAGGGTCCGCGCGCGGAGCTCGTCCTCACGGTACGGGGCGGGCTCGCCGACACCGACAAGGTGCTGCGCCCCCTCGCGGTCCTCGCCGCCACCCCGCAGGTCGAGGGCGTGATCGTGGCCCCGGGTGCCTCGCTCGACGTCGGCGACCCGCTCTGGCCGGGCGCCGCCTTCAGCTCGGTGCTCGTCGCGGAGTCGGGCGGCCTGGTGGAGGACCTGGACCTCGACGCGCCGATGGACCCGGTCCGCTTCCTGCCGCTGCTGCCGATGACGTCGAACGAGGCGGCGTGGAAGCGGGTGCACGGGGCGCAGGCCCTGGAGGAGCGCTGGCTGGCCCGGGGGACGGACCTGCGCGATCCGCTGCGCAGGTCCGTGGATCTGGATTGAGTGGATCTGGACCGAGCGGGGTCCCGGCCGGTTCGCGAGGGCGGGGCCGGGTCCGGGTCCGGGCTGGTCGCGAGGACGCGGCCGGGTGTCCCGGCCGGTCGCGAGGACGCCGGCCCCGTCCCGCCCCGGCGGGTGCCCTGGGTGAACGGTCCGGGCCGGACGGGTGATCGTGTGCGGCCGTCCTTGACGCGGGGCGGAAGAGCTAGGACCGTTGAGCCCTATGAGGGGCGAACCCAGTTGTCCGAAGTGCGGTGGCCGGGTCAGGGCGCCCGGTCTCTTCGCCGACTCCTGGCAGTGTGACGTGCACGGCTCGGTGCACCCGCTCCAGCCCGTGATCCCGCCCAGTGTCGAGGGCCTCGGGGTCGTGGTGCACAGGTCCCACGTCCCCGTGTGGATGCCGTGGCCCCTGCCCGTCGGCTGGCTCTTCACCGGAGTCGCCTACGCCGGGGACGACCGCAGCGGGGGGCGCGCCACGGCCGTCGCCTGCTCCGGGCCCGGCCCGCTCGGCGGGATCGGCGAGCTGCTCCTGGTCGCCGAGGAGCTCGGCGTCGGACTCGGTGCGCGGTACGCCGGCATCGACGGCCTCGACCCCGGCTCCGGCATGGCCATCGACAAACCGCCCCAGGCGAAGGTCCTCGCCGCCGGTCGGCCCACCCCGCTCTGGCACGTCACCGGCGCCCCGCAGGACCGCGCGGTCTTCGCGGGGGAGGCGCGCGGCCTCTGGCTGTGGGCGATCGTGTGGCCCGAGCAGTCCGGCCTCCTGATGTACGACGAACTGGTCCTCACGGACCTGCGCGACGCGGGCGCCGAGGTCGACCTGCTGCCCTGCGGCGCGCTCACCCCGAGGCTGCTCGGCTAGGGGGTGTCGGCGGTGGTGCGTCCGGTGACGTTCCGTACGGGCGTGTTCGATTCGCCCGTTATGCTGGAGCGTCCCTCTTCCGTGCCGAGCCCCTGGAGTACCGCGTCGTGCGCATCGACCTGCACACCCACTCCACGGCCTCCGACGGTACGGACTCCCCGGCCGAGCTCGTCCGGAACGCGGCCGCGGCCGGTCTCGACGTCGTCGCGCTGACGGACCACGACACCACCCGCGGCCACGCCGAGGCGATCGCCGCCCTGCCCGAGGGGCTGACCCTCGTCACCGGGGCCGAGCTCTCCTGCCGGATGGACGGCATCGGGCTGCACATGCTCGCGTACCTCTTCGACGCGGAGGAGCCGGCGCTCCTCGCCGAGCGCGAACTCGTCCGCGACGACCGGGTGCCGCGCGCCCGCGCCATGGTCGGCAAGCTCCAGGAGCTCGGGGTCCCCGTCACCTGGGGGCAGGTCGCCCGGATCGCCGGCGACGGCTCCGTCGGCCGCCCGCACGTCGCCGAGGCCCTCGTCGAGCTCGGGGTCGTACCGGACGTGTCCGGCGCGTTCACGCCCGAGTGGCTCGCCGACGGCGGCCGGGCGTACGTCGAGAAGCACGAGCTGGACCCCGTCGACGCGATCCGCCTCGTCAAGGCGGCCGGCGGCGTCACCGTCTTCGCGCACCCGCTCGCCGTCAAGCGCGGCCAGGTGCTGTCCGAGGAGTCGATAGCCCGGCTCGCCGAGGCCGGACTCGACGGCGTCGAGGTCGACCACATGGACCACGACGAGGCGACGCGCGCCCGGCTGCGCGGACTCGCGAAGGAGCTCGGTCTGCTGACCACGGGCTCCAGCGACTACCACGGGAGCCGCAAGACCTGTCGCCCCGGCGAGTACACCACCGACCCCGAGATCTACGGCGAGATCACCCGCCGCGCGGCGGGTGCCTTCCCGGTCCCCGGTGCCGGGGGAGCGCTCTAGCCCCTCCGGGTCTCTCCCCGCCGCCCTCGTGACGGCGGCGGGCCGCCGTGCCCGCCGTCTCCGGTGCGGCGCGTGCCCACACCCGTCCGTCTCACGCCGCCCGTACGGCTCCGTGCCGTGCGCGGGGCGGCGTTCCTCCTGCCCCGGTGGCGGAATCTCGTGTTCCGCTCCGTAGGGGTACACCCCACCGTTCCACCTCTCCCGCAAGGCACCCCACCGTGTTCGACGTCGCCGTCTTCGGCTCGCTGTTCCTCACTCTCTTCGTGATCATGGATCCCCCCGGGATCACCCCGATCTTCCTCGCCCTCACCTCCGGCCGCCCGGCCAAGGTGCAGCGCCGGATGGCCTGGCAGGCCGTCGCCGTCGCCTTCGGCGTCATCACCGTCTTCGGTCTCCTGGGCCAGCAGATCCTGGACTACCTGCACGTCTCCGTCCCCGCCCTGATGATCGCGGGCGGTCTCCTGCTCCTGCTCATCGCGCTCGACCTGCTCACCGGCAAGACCGACGAGCCCAAGCAGACCAAGGACGTCAACGTCGCCCTCGTCCCGCTCGGCATGCCGCTGCTCGCCGGGCCGGGCGCGATCGTCTCGGTCATCCTCGCCGTGCAGAACGCCGACAGCGTGGCCTCGCAGGTCTCCGTCTGGACCGCCATCGCGGCCATGCACGTCGTGCTCTGGCTGACCATGCGGTACTCGCTGCTGATCATCCGCGTCATCAAGGACGGCGGTGTCGTCCTGGTGACCCGGCTCGCCGGCATGATGCTCTCCGCCATCGCCGTGCAGCAGATCATCAACGGCGTCACCCAGGTGATCCAGAACGCCTGAGGCCGGTGCCCGGGAACGCCCCCGGACACCACTGCGCCCCCGTACGGATTCCGCTCTTGCGAAGTCCGTGCGGGGGCGCGGTGCGTGGTGTGGAACCCGGCCTGTTACGAGGCCGAGGTCTCGGCGGGGCGGATCCAGATGCGCTGGCCGATCGCGGCGGCCTGCTGCACGATCCGATTGACGGAGGCGGCGTCCACGACGGTCCGGTCGACGGGCGTGCCGTCGATGTCGTCGAGTCGCAGGATTTCGAAGCGCACAGGCTTCTCCCTTCGTCTGAGTTGATCCTCCAGATGGAGAACTGCGTTACGTACGGGTCCAACGACGTGCACCCTGCAAACATTCCTTACGCTAAGGAAAATTTTCGGATGTCTAACTACTGACGGGTAGAGGGGTGTGGCGGCCGGGCCCGGAGCGGCGGAGAATGAGCCCCGTATGAACGACGCAGACACCCCCCACATGACCGAGACCGACAGCTCCCACGCGACCGAGCCCGACACTCGACAGCGCGCACTGGACGCCCTGGACGCCCGCCTGGAGCGCACCAACGAGCTCCTCCAGCGGATGCTGGCCGAGGTGGCCAAGACCCCGTCCACCCACGCCATCTTCGTCGACGCGGGTTACGTCCATGCTGCGGCCGGGTTGCTTGTGGCGGGCACCGAGGACCGGCGCTCCTTCGACCTCGACGCCGAGGGCCTCATCGAGGCCTTCATCGACAAGGCCCGCACGATCTTCGCCGACAGCAGACTCCTCCGCGTCTACTGGTACGACGGCGCCCGCCGCCGGATCCACACCCCCGAGCAGCAGGCGATCGCCGAGCTCCCCGACGTCAAGGTCCGCCTCGGCAACCTCAACGCCAACAACCAGCAGAAGGGCGTCGACTCCCTCATCCGGACCGACCTGGAGTCCCTCGCCCGCCACCGCGCCATCAGCGACGCCGCCCTCGTCGGCGGTGACGAGGACCTCGTCTCGGCCGTCGAGGCCGCCCAGGGCTACGGGGCCCGCGTCCACCTCTGGGGGATCGAGGCGGCCGAGGGACGCAACCAGGCCGAGGCGCTGCTCTGGGAGGTCGACAGCCAGCGCACCTTCGAGCTCGACTTCTGCCGCCCGTACGTCACGCGCCGCCCCGTCACCACGTACGAGAACGAGGGCGAGCCGCCGCCCTCCCGCGAGGAGGTGCGCTTCGTCGGCGCCCAGATCGCCGCGACCTGGCTCGCCGAACGCGGCCGGGACCGCCTCGCCGAGCTGCTGCCGAGCGCCCCCTACCTGCCCGGACCGGTCGACCAGGACCTGCTCGTCGAGGCCGAACGCCTCCTCAGCCGCTCACTGCGCGGCCACGCCTCGCTCCGGCGCGCGCTGCGCGACGGCTTCTGGCAGCACCTCAAGGCCCAGTACTGACCCCGGCGGGGGCGTTCGTCCACTCCCAGAAACCGGTGAGGCCGTCCGTCAGCTCCTGCGGGTGCGACACATTGGGAGAGTGGCCGGCGCCCGCCACCACCGTGCGGTGCGCCCCGGTGCGGGCGGCCGCCGCCGCGAGGTCCGCGGGCGCCCAGACCATCTCGTCCGAGCCGTACGCGAAGTGCAGCGGCAGGCGCAGCGCGGCCAGCTGCTCCGTACCGTCCTGACGGTCCAGCAGAAGCCGCCCGGCGCCCGCGAGTTGGGCGATGCGGGTACGCATCCAGCGACGCAGCAGGAAGCCCGCGAGCTCCGGCGCGTCCGTCGTGTCCGGCTCCTCGCCGCGGCTGTCCAGCCAGCACATCGCCTGCCACACCCGCTCCTTCGGCAGCACCGCGAGCGCGGCGCGCAGCACCCGGACCCGGATCCGCTGCGGCCGGGCGAGCCCGGCCGGGGCCCGAAGAGAGCAGGGTGAGCGAGCGGAACGCGCCCGGCGCGAGCGCGACCGCCGCGCGCGCCACCAGGCCGCCGAAGGAGTGGCCGACCAGGTGCACGGGGCCGTCCCCGAGGGCCGCGGCCTGCGCCACCGCGTCGAGCGCGAGCGCCTTGCGGCGGTAGGCGGCCCGGCCGCGGGGGCCCGGCGTGTCGTTCTGGCCGCGCCCGTCCACGGCCACCGCCCGGTACCCGGCCTCGCTCAGCGGGCCGAGCAGCGCGAGGAAGTCCTCCTTGCTGCCGGTGTACCCGGGCAGCAGCAGCACCGTGCCCCGCCGCGCGCCGCCGGGCGCCGTGTCGAGCACGGCGAACGGTCCGCGGGCGGTGTCCAGCCGCCGGGCACGGGTGCGGGGCGGCAGAACGAGGGAACGGGGCTTGCTCATATGTGGACTGTAGCCCCGCCCTTCGCGAGCCCGCGCGCGGCCGTCGCGGGCGGCGCCCCACCCCGTTGTGGGCCCGCGCCCACCCCCCCGTGGGGATACGGCCGAGCGGCCGGCCCCTTGGAAGGGGCCGGCCGCTCGGGTGGTGCGGGGTGGGATCAGCTCTCGGGCTGGGTCGCCGCCGCCTTCTTCGTGGTCCGGCGGCGCGGAGCGGCCTTCTTGGGGGCCTCCTCCGCCGTCGGCGCCTCGGCCTCGGCGGCCGCGGCCTTCTTGGTCGTACGGCGGCGGGCCGGGGCCTTCGGCTCGGTCTTCGGCGCGGACGCCTCGGGAGCCTCGGGAGCCTCGGCGGCGACCGCCTTCTTGGCCGCGCGGCGACGGGGAGCCTTGGGGGCCTCCTCGGCGGCCGCGACCGTCTCGACCGTCTCGGCGACCGGCTCGGCCACGGCCTTCTTCGTGGTGCGGCGGCGCGGAGCGGCCTTCTTCGGGGCCTCCTCCTCCACCACCGGAGCGGACACGGACGCCACGACGATGACCTCGGCGGCCGCTGCGGCCACCGGGGACCCGGCGGGCCGGCTGGCCGCACGGCGGCGGCGCGGCGCGGGCTCCGCCGCGACCGGGGCGGCGACGGGGGCCTCGGCCACCGGCGCCTCGGCGGTCACCGGCGAACCGGCGGGCCGGCTGGCGCTACGGCGACGGCGCGGCGCGGGGACCTCCGCGACCGGGGCCGGGGTCTCGGCCACGGTCGCGGTCACCGGAGCGGCGACGACGGCCTCGACGACCGGCTCGGCGACGGCCTTCTTCGTGGTGCGGCGACGCGGGGCCTTCGTCGGCTCCTCGACGGCGACCGGAGCGGCCTCGACGACCGGCGCCTCGACGGAACGCCGGGCCATCAGGGCCACCGCGGCGGTCTCGGGCGTCTGGAACGACACGGTCTCCTCGACCGGACGCGCCACCCGGGCACGGCGGCGGCGCGGGGCCGGAGCCGGCTCGGGAGCGGCGGGGGCCGCGGGAGCCGCCGGGGTCCGGTCGGCCGTCACGGCCTCCGGACGGGCGGCACGGGCACGGCGACGGGGAGCCTTCGGCTCCTCGACGACGACCGGGGCTTCGACGGCGACCGGGGCCTCGACGGCGACCGGCGCTTCGACGACGGGCGCAGAGGCGGCCGGCGCCTCGACGACGGGCGCAGAGGCGGCCGGCGCCTCGACGACCTCGACCGCGGCCGTGACCGGCGCGGAGCCCGGCGCGCCGACGCGGGTGCGACGGCGGCGGCGCGGGGTGCGCGGGCCGGACTCGGTGCGGGCCTCGTCCGCCGGGGTCTCGTCCGCCGGGGTCTCGACGGCCGCGGTCTCGACCGCCGGGGCGGCCGACGCCGGGGCGTCGCCGAGCTCGCCGCTGCGGGTGCGGCGACGCTGGCGCGGGGTCCGCGTGCGGGCCGGACGCTCCTCGGTCTTCTCGGCGGCCTTCGGGGCGCGGCCGCGGCGACCGCCCGGCTCGCCCAGGTCCTCCAGCTCCTCCGCGTTCAGACCCGCGCGGGTCCGCTCGGCGCGGGGCAGGATGCCCTTGGTGCCCGCCGGGATGTCCAGCTCCTCGTAGAGGTGCGGGGAGCTGGAGTACGTCTCGACCGGCTCGTGGAAGTCGAGGCCGAGCGCCTTGTTGATGAGCTGCCAGCGCGGGATGTCGTCCCAGTCGACCAGCGTCACCGCCGTGCCCTTGGCACCCGCGCGGCCGGTGCGGCCGACGCGGTGGAGGAAGGTCTTCTCGTCCTCGGGCGACTGGTAGTTGATGACGTGGGTGACGCCCTCGACGTCGATGCCGCGCGCGGCGACGTCGGTGCAGACGAGCACGTCGACCTTGCCGTTGCGGAAGGCGCGCAGCGCCTGCTCGCGGGCGCCCTGGCCGAGGTCGCCGTGGACCGCGCCGGAGGCGAAGCCGCGGCGCTCCAGCTGCTCGGCGATGTCGGCCGCCGTGCGCTTGGTGCGGCAGAAGATCATCGCGAGCCCGCGGCCGTTGGCCTGCAGGATGCGGGAGACCATCTCCGGCTTGTCCATGTTGTGCGCGCGGTAGACGTGCTGCTTGATGTTGGCGACGGTCACGCCCTCACCGTCGGGCGAGGTGGCCCGGATGTGGGTGGGCTGCGACATGTAGCGGCGGGCCAGGCCGATGACCGCGCCCGGCATGGTGGCCGAGAACAGCATGGTTTGACGCTTCGGCGGAAGCATGTTCATGATCTTCTCGACGTCGGGCAGGAAGCCCAGGTCGAGCATCTCGTCGGCCTCGTCCAGGACGAGGACCTTCACGTGCGAGAGGTCGAGCTTGCGCTGGCCGGCCAGGTCGAGCAGACGGCCGGGGGTGCCGACGACGACGTCGACGCCCTTCTGGAGCGCCTCGACCTGCGGCTCGTACGCCCGGCCGCCGTAGATGGCGAGCACGCGGACGTTGCGCACCTTGCCGGCGGTCAGCAGGTCGTTGGTGACCTGCTGGCACAGCTCGCGGGTGGGGACGACGACGAGCGCCTGAGGGGCGTCGGTCAGCTGCTCGGGCTTGGCCCGGCCGGCCTCGACGTCCGTGGGGACGGTGACGCGCTCCAGGATGGGGAGGCCGAAACCGAGGGTCTTGCCCGTACCGGTCTTGGCCTGGCCGATGACGTCGGTGCCGGTGAGGGCGACCGGGAGGGTCATCTCCTGGATGGGGAAGGGGGTGACGATGCCGACGGCCTCAAGGGCCTCGGCCGTCTCGGGAAGGATTCCGAGGTCTCGGAAAGTCGTAGTCAGGGTGCTGCCTCTTCTGTGAGACGCGGTGCGAGGCGAACGAAGGGGGTCGTACCGTGCCGGGATCTTCCGGGGGGATCAGGTGAGATCACCGCCGGGTGGCACGGGACCACTGCCGTCGCTCGAGCGTCGTACCGCTGAGGGTGACCCTTCCGCGGGTCCGCCGGAAGGGCTGTCGGGCCGGAGCCGATCGGGCCACCGACCGGGCATCCTCATTCATGAGTCGGCCCACGGAATACGTCCGAACGTGCGAAAGCATGTCCGCATACTCAGCAGGC
This sequence comes from Streptomyces sp. E-08, assembly GCF_049913095.1. Classification (NCBI taxonomy): domain Bacteria; kingdom Bacillati; phylum Actinomycetota; class Actinomycetes; order Kitasatosporales; family Streptomycetaceae; genus Streptomyces; species Streptomyces sp. E-08. Next base: position 5,547,442 of record NZ_CP183971.1, read on the forward strand.
GCCTTATCACTGTACCCCGGATTCGCGCATGTGTGTTGGGAGAAATGGTGATGAGGGCACGGTCACACTGACTGACCAGGGCCTTACCGGGCCGCGCGGGCGGGCTATTGTGCGCTCCATGGAGACGCCTGACAACGCCACACCGACCGGGATCGCCGCCAAGGACTGGGCGGAGGCTTCCGCGGAACCGCAGTACCGCGCCGCCGTGATCGACCTCCTCGGCGCCCTCGCCTACGGAGAGCTCGCGGCCTTCGAGCGGCTCGCCGAGGACGCCAAGCTGGCGCCCACCCTCGCGGACAAGGCGGAGCTGGCGAAGATGGCCTCGGCCGAGTTCCACCACTTCGAGCGGCTGCGGGACCGCCTCGCGGCCGTCGACGCCGAGCCGACCTCGGCCATGGAGCCCTTCGCGAAGGCGCTCGACGACTTCCACCGCCTGACCGCGCCGTCGGACTGGCTGGAGGGCCTGGTCAAGGCGTACGTGGGCGACTCGATCGCCAGTGACTTCTACCGGGAGGTCGCGGCGCGGCTCGACTCCGACACGCGCGGGCTCGTCCTCGCGGTGCTCGACGACACCGGCCACGGCAACTTCGCGGTGGAGAAGGTCCGCGCGGCGATCGAGGCCGACCCGCGCGTCGGCGGCCGGCTCGCGCTCTGGGCGCGCCGCCTGATGGGCGAGGCGCTCTCGCAGGCGCAGCGCGTGGTCGCCGAGCGCGACGCGCTCTCGACGATGCTGGTGGGAGGCGTGGCGGACGGCTTCGACCTCGCCGAGGTCGGCCGGATGTTCTCCCGGATCACCGAGGCGCACACCAAGCGGATGGCCGCGCTGGGCCTCGCGGCCTGAGACGACCGGACGGTCCCGGGCGCGTGCGCCGGTCAGACAGTGGCTGATCGGCGCAGTCTGCGGGAGGCCGGGCGGAGCAGGAGCGAGAGCAGTACCGCCGCCACCGCCACGGCGCCGATCAGGGTGGCGAGGAAGTGGCCGGGGCCGAGCGCCCCGTGGGTCACGAGCGCGCCGAAGACGCCGCCGAGCGTCCCGGTCAGGAGGACGGTCGCCCGGACGGGGAGGCGGTCGGGCAGCCGGTGCACGGCGGCCCAGGCCAGGGCGAAACCGAGCAGAGCGGAGCCGAGGGCTTCCAGGAACACGGCGAATCACCTCGCGAGGGGTGCGGGGCGGGTGGTGCGGTCACAGCCGTTCCTACCCCCGGCGCCCGGAACGCAATCCTCCCGTGCCCCCTGACGTGGCCAAACGGGTATGCGAAAGGCCCGGTGGACCGAAGCGGTCCACCGGGCCTCTCCCGTCAGATCCGGGGCTCAGAGCGCGCCGAAACCCACGCGGCGCACGGCGGGCTCGCCGAGCTCCACGTACGCGATCTTCTCGGCCGGAATGAGGACCTTGCGGCCCTTCTCGTCCGAGAGGCTGAGCAGCTGCGCCTTGCCGGCCAGCGCGTCGGCCACCGCGCGCTCGACCTCCTCGGCGGACTGCCCGCTCTCCAGAACGATCTCCCGGGGTGCGTGCTGCACGCCGATCTTGACCTCCACGGCTATGTCCCTCCGAACGGTCAGCGTTGCGCGAGTACCCGCGCCGTACGCTGCACACATTAGCCCGGAGAGGGGACCCGCACGGGTCAGCCGCCGCACGCCAGGAGCGAACAGGCTCCGGGAATGCGGGAGCGGTCAGTGGCCCTCGGCGCTCAGTTGGCCGTCCACCGGGTGCAGCGGGAATCCCGCGATGCCGCGCCAGGCGAGCGAGGTGAGCAGGCCGACCGCCTTGTCGCGGGGGATGCCGGAACCGCTCGACAGCCAGTAGCGGGCGACGACCTGGGAGACCCCGCCGAGGCCGACGGCGAGCAGCATCGACTCGTCCTTCGACAGGCCGGTGTCCTCGGCGATCACGTCGGAGATGGCCTCGGCGCACTGCAGGCTGACCCGGTCCACGCGCTCGCGCACGGCCGGCTCGTTCGTCAGGTCCGACTCGAAGACGAGACGGAACGCGCCGCCCTCGTCCTCCACGTACGCGAAGTACGCGTCCATCGTCGCCGCGACCCGGAGCTTGTTGTCCGTGGTGGAGGCCAGCGCCGTGCGCACGGCGAGGAGGAGCGACTCGCAGTGCTGGTCGAGCAGCGCGAGGTACAGCTCCAGCTTCCCGGGGAAGTGCTGGTACAGCACCGGCTTGCTGACGCCGGCCCGCTCGGCGATGTCGTCCATGGCGGCGGAGTGGTACCCCTGGGCGACGAAGACCTCCTGGGCCGCGCCGAGCAGCTGGTTCCGTCGGGCACGTCGCGGCAGGCGCGTGCCCCGAGGGCGTGCTGCCTCTGTCTGCTCGATGGCGCTCACGCGGCCTCCCAAAGATCGATCCATGCGCGCTGTCGCGCCGCGCCGCCATCGTACTTTTGGGTAACCCGGCTGTGCGCGGTGCGAACGCAGAATTTCACGGACCGGACGCCCGGGTCGACAGTCGATTCAAGATTAAACCGAACAAATCAGCGGGAGTCGTCCGCTCAGCGGTAGTCGTCCTCGTCGAGGGCGACGACACGCGCCTGTTCGGACGCGTCGGCCTCGTTCGCCGAGTCGCGTTCGAGATGGGTGTGCTCCTCGTCCTCGCGCTGCTGGAGTTCGGTGTGCTGCTCGGCGGCGTCGGCCTCCGGAATCTCCTGGTCCAGCACGACGACCTCTTCCTCGGTGAAGGTGTCCGGCTCGCTCGGATCGACAGTCATGCGGTTCCTTCCAGGGGTGCGGGTCGCGGTGCTCCCGTAGGCCCTCTCTTCGAGCCTAGGAGCGAACGCGCCCCGCCGCACACGCACCTGTGACCGCACCCACACACGTCCGCGCGTGATCGTCTCGTAATATTGCGGCCATGTCCTCGACCGAGCTGCCGGAAACCCGGACCGCCGCCGCACCGACCGCGTCGCGGACCCGCGCCGTACGGGTCGCCGACGGCGAGGAGCTCCACTCCGTCGCGCTGCCCGGACTCACCCTGACCGTGCGCGCCCGGCCGGGGAACCGGCCCGGACTGCCGCCCGCCCTCTACGTCCACGGGCTCGGCGGCTCCTCGCAGAACTGGTCGGCCCTGATGCCGCTGCTCGCGGACCTCGTCGACGGAGAGGCGGTCGACCTGCCGGGCTTCGGCGACTCTCCGCCGCCCGACGACGGCGACTACTCGGTCACCGGACACGCCCGCGCCGTCATCCGGCTCCTGGACGCCGGCGGACGCGGACCGGTACACCTCGTCGGCAACTCGATGGGCGGCGCCGTCGCCACCCGCGTCGCCGCCGTCCGGCCCGACCTGGTCCGCACCCTCACCCTGGTCTCCCCGGCCCTGCCCGAGCTGCGCGCCCAGCGCACCGCCTGGCCCACCGTGCTGCTCGCGGTGCCCGGCGTCGCCTCCTTCTTCGCGAAGCTCACCAAGGACTGGACGGCCGAGCAGCGGGTCAAGGGCGTCCTCTCGCTCTGTTACGGGGACCCCGGCCGAGTCGCGGAGGAGGGCTTCCGGCACGCCGTCGAGGAGATGGAGCGGCGCCTGGAGCTCCCTTACTTCTGGGACGCCATGGCCCGCTCCTCGCGCGGCATCGTCGACGCGTACACCCTCGGCGGTCAGCACGGGCTGTGGCGGCAGGCCGAGCGGGTCCTCGCCCCGACGCTGCTCGTCTACGGCGGGCGCGACCGGCTCGTCTCGTACCGGATGGCCCGGAGGGCGGCGGCCGCCTTCCGCGGCTCGCGGCTGCTGACCCTTCCCGAGGCGGGGCACGTGGCGATGATGGAGTACCCGGAGACGGTCGCCCAGGCCGTCCGGGAACTGATCGCCGACGACGGCGGGAGCTGATCCGGGGCGTGGGACGACATAGTCGCAAGGGCTCCGCGCCCTCGGTGGCCGACACCGGGCAACAGGCGGGAGCGGGGACGCGGGCGGGGACGGGGACGGGGCAGACGGCGGCCCCGGCGGGACCGCCGCCGGGGACGGGACGCCGCCGCAGGACCTCGGGCGGCGCCGACGGGGAGACCACGAGCACGCAGGGGTACGGGACGCCGGCGCACGGCACCCCGATGTACGGAACCCCGGCACACGGGACTCCTCAGTACGGCACGCCGGCGCACGGCACCCCGATGTACGGAACCCCGGCACACGGGACTCCTCAGTACGGCACGCCGGCGCACGGCACCCCGATGTACGGAACCCCAGCGCACGGCACTCCTCAGTACGGCGCCCCCGCGCCCGGCGCGCCGCGGCACGGGACGCCCGCCCACGGCACTCCGGCCTACGCCGGTGGCGCCCCCGCGCGTGGTGTCCCCCTCCACGGGGGGGCCGTACGGGGTGGTCACCCGCAGCACGACGAGACCTCCGCGCCGCGTCCGGCGCCGTCCGGGCCCCGGCACGGCGCCCCCCGGTCCGCCGCACCCGAACAGGCCGTTGTCCAGGCGCCGTTCATCCCCGGGCCCCGCCGCGAGGGCGCCGCCGACGACCCGGAGACGGAGACGGGGCCGGAGACGGGGGCGGAGACCCCGGCCGGCCGGGGCACCCTCGGCCGCACCCTCACCGGAGTCGCGGCCGCAGCCGTCGCCACCGTCCTCGCCGTCGTCGTCGCCGGACAGGTCACCGGCCGGGACGAGGCCCAGCCCACCGCCCGCGCGGCCGACAGGCCGGCCGAGCGGCCCACGGACGACACCTCCGCCTCCCGCTCCGACGACCGGACCGTCCCGTCGAAGCCGGCGCCCGCCGCCACCCCGCCGACCTACGAGCAGTTGATGACCCGCCAGTTCCCGATCGACCCGAAGCTGAAGGGTTCCGGGGAGTTCGAGGCCGTGCCGGGCCTGGCGAAGGCGCCCGGCAAGGGGCAGCTGATCCGCTACCGGATCGACGTCGAGAAGGGGCTCGGTCTCGATCCGAAGCTCTTCGCGGACGCCGTGCAGAAGACGCTGAACGACAAGCGCAGCTGGGCCGGTCAGGGCGAGATGACCTTCGAGCGCATTTCCAGCGGCGATCCGAAGTTCGTGATCACCCTCGCGAGTCCGGGGACCACCGGCGCGTGGTGCGAGAAGTCCGGACTCGACACCACCGTCGACAACGTCTCCTGCGACTCGGCCTCGACCCAGCGCGTGATGATCAACGCCTTCCGCTGGGCGCAGGGCTCGTCGACCTTCGGCCCGAAGGCGATGTACGCCTATCGCCAGATGCTGATCAACCACGAGGTCGGGCACCGGCTCGGTCATGGGCACGTGAGCTGCAAGACGAAGGGTGCGCTCGCCCCCGTGATGCAGCAGCAGACGAAGTCCCTGAACATCGACGGGATCAAGTGCCGCCCCAACCCCTGGGTGTATCCCACGAGTTGATGGAAGGCCCGAGAGGCGCCCGTCCGCATGTCGAGACGGGCGTCTCGGGATGGCGCGTATGCGCGTTGACATCGCTCACGCGTTCGTCCATATTTCTCGGCATGTCGCACCGTCACGCCGTTTCCGATAGCGCCGCCCTTGAGCTGGCGCTCTTCGGCGTGACCGGACACACGGTCGCCGACATTCTCTGTAGCTGACGCAGCCCGAGCGCTCGTCGGCCTTTCTCTTTCTCGCCGCGCCCGGGTTCTTCCCTCCCGCAGGCGCGCGCCGTCCTCCCTTTCGGGTTGTTTCCCCGTGCCTGCGGAATTCCCTTTCGCATTCCCGCAGTTCACCCCGAGAGGTTTCCTTCCCATGCGTTCATCCGTCATCTCGCGCCGCGTGGCAGCGGCCGCCGTCAGTGTCGTCCTGGCTTCGGGCGCCGCCGCCTGCGGCCCCGAGGACGCCGGCGCCAAGGGCGGTACCTCCGGCAAGGCCGCGGGCGCCCCGCGGAAGGGCGGCACGCTCACCGTCCTCAACAACGAGGCCCAGAGCGACTTCGACCCCGCCCGCCTCTACACCTCCGGCGGCGGCAACGTCCCCTCCCTCGTCTTCCGTACCCTCACCACCCGCAACCGCGAGGCGGGCGCCGCCGGCACCCAGGTCGTCCCCGACCTCGCCACCGACACAGGCCGTCCCAACAAGGACGCCACGGAGTGGACGTACACGCTGAAGGAGGGCCTGAAGTTCGAGGACGGCACGCCCATCACCAGCGCCGACGTCAAGTACGGCATCGAGCGCTCCTTCGCGGCCGAGCTCTCCGGCGGCGCCCCCTACCTGCGGGACTGGCTCGTCGGCGGCGACACCTACCAGGGCCCCTACAAGGCTGCATCCGACGGAAAGAAGGGGAAGGGCCTCGCGTCGATCGTCACCCCCGACGCCCGGACGATCGTCTTCAAGCTGAAGAAGCCCGAGGGCGAGTTCCCCTTCGTCGCCACCCAGACCCAGTTCGCCCCCGTCCCCAAGGCCAAGGACACCGGCGCGAAGTACGAGGAGCACCCGGTCTCCTCCGGCCCGTACAAGGTCGTCAAGAACGAGAACGACGGCGAGCACCTCGTCCTGGAGCGCAACGAGCACTGGGACCCCGAGACCGACGAGGAGCGCAAGGCCTACCCGGACCGGGTCGACGTCAGGTCCGGGCTCGACGAGGCCGTCATCAACCAGCGCCTCGCCACCTCCTCCGGCGCGGACGCCGCCGCCGTCACCACCGACACCAACCTCGGCCCCGCCGAGCTCGCCCAGATCGGCTCCGACAAGGCGCTCGCCGCCCGCGTCGGCACCGGCCGCTTCGGCTTCACCAACTACATCGCCTTCAACCCGAAGGTGAAGCCCTTCGACAACCCGAAGGTCCGCCAGGCGATCTCGTACGCCGTCAACCGCACCAGCGTCGTCAACGCCGCCGGAGGCTCCGCGCTCGCCGAGCCCGCCACCACCTTCCTGCCCGAGCAGAAGGCCTTCGGCTTCACGGCGTACGACCACTTCCCGGCCGGGAAGACGGGCGACCCGGAGAAGGCGAAGGCACTGCTCAAGGAGGCCGGCCACCCGAACGGCCTGACCGTCACCCTGCTGCACTCCACCGCCCAGAACCGCACCACCAGCCCCGAGATCGCCACCGCCGTCCAGGAGGCCCTCGGCAAGGCCGGCATCACCGTCAAGCTCGACGGGCAGGAGCCCAACTCCTTCAACGAGAAGCGCTGGAGCGTCAAGGACGCCCCCGGCTTCTTCCTCTCCCGCTGGGGTGCCGACTGGCCCGCCGGCGGCCCGTTCCTCGCACCGATCTTCGACGGCCGCCAGATCGTCACCAACGGCTCCAACTACAACCACGCGCAGCTGAACGACCCGGCGGTCAACAAGGAGATCGACGAGATCAACAAGCTGACCGACCTCAAGGCCGCCGCGGCCCGCTGGGGCGCCCTCGACAAGAAGATCGGCGAGCAGGCCCTCGACGTGCCGCTGTTCCACCCGGTCTACAAGCGGCTCGTCGGCAAGGACGTCAAGAACGTCGTCATCGGCGACTGGACCGGCGTCCTCGACATCTCGCAGGTCGCGGTCAAGTGACCGCGCTGACCGACGCTCCGGCGCCCGTGGCGGGCCTCCCCGCCACGGGCGCCGCCCGGCAGGTGTGGCGACGGCTGCGCACCCGCCCGGCCGCCCTCGTCTCCGCCGCCGTCCTCCTCCTGCTCGTCCTCCTCGCCCTCGCCGCGCCGCTGCTCGCCGCCCTGGAGGGCCAGGACCCGCACACGTACCACGACGACCTCGTCGACTCGGCCCGCGGCGGCGTCCCGTACGGCGCCTTCGGCGGGGCGAGCGCGGACCACTGGCTCGGCGTCGAACCCGGCACCGGCCGCGACCTGTTCGTCCGCCTCCTCCACGGCGCCCGGATCTCGCTCCTCGTCGCCGTCGGCGCCACCGCCGTCCAGATCCTCATCGGCGTCCTCGTCGGCCTCGCCGCCGGGCTCGGCAGCCGGTGGCTCGACGGGCTCCTCAGCCGCGTCACCGACGTGCTCGTCGCCCTCCCGATGCTGGTCCTCGCGCTCGCGCTGACCGCCGTCGTCCCGCGCGACTTCCCCCGGCCGCTGCTCCTTGTGCTCGTCATCGGGCTGCTGGGGTGGGCCTACACCTCACGGATCGTGCGCGCCCAGACGCTCACCCTCAGGAGCCTCGACTTCGTCGCCGCCTCCCGTCTCGCCGGCTCAGGCCGGTGGCGGACCGCCCGCAGGGAGCTGCTGCCCTCGCTCGCCGCCCCCGTCATCACCTACGCGGCGATCGCCTTCCCGACCAACATCGTCGTCGAGGCCTCCCTGTCCTTCCTCGGCGTGGGCGTCACCCCGCCCACGCCCTCCTGGGGGCAGATGCTGTCGACGGCCCAGACCTGGTTCCGGGCCGACCCCGCGTACGTCCTGCTGCCCGCCGGACTGCTCTTCGTCACCGTGCTCGCCTTCACCGTCCTCGGCGACGCCGTCCGCACGGCCCTCGACCCCCGCGAGGCGAGCCGGCTGCGCGTGGGCACCCGTAAGGAGTCCTCCCGATGACCCGCTTCGTCCTCAAGCGGCTCGCGGGTGCCGTGCTCGTCCTGCTGGCGCTCTCGGTCCTCGTGTACGCCCTCTTCTACCTGGCGCCCGGCGACCCCGCCCGGCTCGCCTGCGGGGAGCGCTGCAACCCCCAGCAGATCGCCCAGGTGCGCGAGCAACTCGGCCTGAACGAGAGCGTGTTCAGCCAGTACCTGCACTTCCTCCAGGGTGTCCTCGCCGGCCGCGACTACTCCACCGGCACCGCCGTCACCCACTGCGACGCGCCCTGCCTCGGACTCTCGTACCAGAACGACCAGCAGGTCACCCGGCTCGTCCTGGAGCGCCTCCCGGCCACCGCGTCCCTCGCCCTCGGCGCCATGGTCGTCTGGCTCGGCGTCGGCGTCGGCACCGGACTCCTCTCGGCGCTCCGCCGGGGCGGGGTCACCGAGCGCGTCCTGACCGTGCTCACCCTCGCCGGGACCGGCACGCCCGTCTTCATCCTCGGACTGCTGCTCCTCATGGCCGTCTGCGCCTACCTCCAGTGGCTGCCCTTCCCCTCGTACGTGCCGTTCGGCGAGGACCCCGAGCAGTGGGCCTGGAACATGCTGCTGCCCTGGCTCACCCTCGGCTTCTTCGAGTCCGCCAAGTACGCCCGGCTGACCAGGAGCTCCACCCTGGAGACGCTCGCCGAGGACCACATCCGCACCTTCCGGGCGTACGGGGTGGGGGAGCGGTCCGTCGTCACCCGCCACGCGCTGCGCGGCGCCGTCCCGCCGGTCATCGCGGTCAGCGCCGTCGACCTCGGCTCGATGTTCGGCGGGGCCGTGCTCACCGAGTCCCTCTTCGGCATCCCCGGGCTCGGCAAGACCCTCCTCGACGGGGTCCGCACGATCGACCTGCCCGTGGTGGTCGGCGTCGTCCTGGTGATGGGCACCGCCGTCGTCCTCGCCAACGTCCTCGCGGACCTGCTGTACGCGGCCGCCGACCGAAGGGTGGTCCTGACGTGACCGCGTCCGCCGAAGCCGCTCCCGCGCCCGACGCGACCGCGTCCCCGCTGGTGGAAGTCAGCGACCTGACCGTCGAGTTCGAGCGGGACGCCGGGGCCGTACGAGCCGTCGACGGGCTCTCCTTCACCCTCGGCGAGGGCCGCGCGCTCGCCCTCGTCGGCGAGTCCGGCAGCGGCAAGTCCACCGTCGCCGGCGCCCTCCTCGGCCTCCACCGGGGCACCGGCGCCCGGGTCGGCGGCACCGTCCGCGTCGACGGCGTCGACGTCGCCGACGCGGGCCCCGCCGAACTCCGGCGGCTGCGCGGCGGGATCGCCGCCATGGTCTTCCAGGACCCGCTGTCCGCCCTGGACCCGTACTACGCCGTCGGCGACCAGATCGCGGAGGTCCACCGGATCCACCATCCGGTGTCCCGCAAGGCCGCCCGGGCGCGCGCCACCGAGGTCCTCGACCGGGTCGGCATCCCCGACGCGGCCCGCCGCTCCCGCTCGCGCCCGCACGAGTTCAGCGGCGGCATGCGGCAGCGCGCCCTCCTCGCCATGGCCCTCGCCTGCGACCCGAGGCTCATCGTCGCCGACGAACCGACCACCGCCCTCGATGTCACCGTCCAGGCCCAGATCCTCGACCTGCTGCACGAGCTGCGGCGCGAGACCGGCACCGCGCTGCTCCTCGTCACCCACGACGTGGGCGTGGCCGCCGAGAGCGTCGACGAGGTGCTCGTCATGCGCGACGGGCGCGAGGTCGAGCGCGGACCCGTCGCCGGGGTGCTCGGCGCGCCCTCGGCGCCGTACACCCGCGCGCTGCTCTCGGCCGTGCCCCGGCTCGACGGGCCGGTCAGGGCCGCCACCGGGAAGGGCGAGGTCCTCCTCGAAGCGGTCGGCCTGCGGCGGGAGTTCGGCCGCGGCAGGCGCGCCGTGACCGCCGTCGAAGAGGCCTCCCTCACCGTCCGCGCCGGCGAGACCCTCGGCGTCGTCGGGGAGTCCGGCAGCGGCAAGACCACCCTCGGCCGGATGCTCGTCCGGCTCCTCGACCCGACCGGCGGCGAACTCCGGTACGGGGACACGGAGATCGGCGCCCTGTCGGAGCGTGAACTCCGCCCGTACCGCCGCGAGCTCCAGATGGTCTTCCAGGACCCGGTCGCCTCCCTCAACCCCCGGCGCTCCGTCGGCGAGTCGATCGCCGACCCGCTGCGCGTCGCGGGGGAGCGGGACGAGACCCGGATCCGGGGCCGGGTGCGCGAGCTGCTCGACCGGGTCGGACTCGACCCCGACCGGTACGGGGCCTATCCGCACGAGTTCAGCGGCGGCCAGCGCCAGCGCGTCGGCATCGCCCGCGCGCTCGCCGCCGAACCCCGCCTCATCGTCTGCGACGAACCCGTCTCCGCGCTCGACGTCACCACCCAGGCCCAGGTGACCGCACTGCTCGCCGAGCTCCAGGCGGAACTCGGCCTCGGACTCGTCTTCATCGCCCACGACCTCGCGGTCGTCCGGCAGGTCAGCGACCGGGTCGCCGTCATGCGCGCGGGCCGGATCGTCGAACAGGGCACGGTCGCGGAGGTGTACGGCGCACCCCGGGACCCGTACACCCGGCAGCTGCTCGCCGCCGTCCCCTCGCTCGACCCGGTCCTCGCGGCGGCGCGCAGGGAACGGCGCCAGGAGCTGGCCGTCGCCTGACCCTCCGTGACCGTTCTGACGCGTAGCGCGACAGAACGCGACCGGGGTGGGAAAGTTACGTGCATTCACCCCTTCCGGTGGTGCGACGGACAACCGTCCGTCGCACCACCGGTGTCTCCGCTTACGTTCGTCCCGCTGCGAGTCACCGGGCCGACGGTGGCCGCCGTCAAGAAAGATCGGGGGTGCACGCGTGCGGATCGGACTGCTCACGGAGGGTGGCTACCCGTACGCCACCGGTGAGTCCGGACGCTGGTGCGAACGGCTCGTACGCGGGCTCGGACAGCACCAGTTCGACCTCTACGCCCTCGGCCGGACCGGCACCCCGCCGCCCCTGCCGCCGAACGCCCGTGTCGCCCGCGCCGCCGGACCCGGACTCGACGCGGACCCGGCGCACCAGGCCGGGCACGCCGGACTCCGCGAGCCCCGCGCCGCCCGCCGGGCCTACGGACGCCACGAGCGGCGCCGGTTCACCGAGGCCTACCACCGGCTCGCCACCGGACTCTGCGCGGAGGACGACGAGACCTCCTTCGCCGACGGGCTGTACGCCCTCGCCGAACTCGCCCGCGAGCGCGGCGGACTGCCCGGGGCGCTCCGCTCCGACGACGCCGTCCGCGCCCTGGAGGCCGCCTGCCGCGCGCCCGGCGCACGCCGGGGCGCGGCCGCCGCCGGACTCCCCGACCACCTCGCCTTCGCCGAGCACCTGGAGCGGGCCCTGCGCCCGCTCTCCCTCGACTGGTACGAGGACGACGCGCTCGGCGCGGCCGACCTCTGCCACGCCGCCGCCGGAGGGACCACCGCCCTGCCCGGGCTGCTGGCCAAACGCTTCTTCGGAACCCCGCTGCTCGTCACCGAGTACGGCGTACCGCTGCGCGCCCACTACCTCTCCGCGGCCGGCGCCGACCGCTCCGCCCCCCTCCGCGCCCTGCTCGCCGCCCTCCACGGCCGTCTCGCCGGCGAGACCTACCGGCAGGCCGCCCTCCTCACCCCCGGCAACGCCCACACCCGCCGCTGGCAGGAGAAGTGCGGCGCCGACCGGGCCCGCATCCGCACCGTCCACCCCGGCATGCCCGCCGACCGCTTCGCCGAGGTCGGCGAGGACGAGGAGACCGGCGACCCCGCCACCCTCGTCTGGGTCGGCCGCGTCGAACCCGCCAAGGACCTCATCGGCCTCCTCCACGCCTTCGCCGAGATCCGGGCCCGGCAGCCCGACGCCCGCCTGCGGATCGTCGCCGTGCCCGTGCGCGAACCGGGCGCCTGCGCGTACCTGACGTACTGCAAGGGGCTCGCCGCCCAGCTCTTCCCCGACGAGGCCGCCGGGGCGCACGCCGTCGGCGAGAACCCCGTCACCTTCGAGGAGCTCGGCGGCCCCGAGGCGCCCACCCTGGAGGACACCTACGCCTCCGGCGCGCTCGTCGTCATGTCCAGCCTGGTCGAGGGCTTCCCCGCCAGCCTGGTCGAGGCGATGTTCTGCGCCCGGGCCACCGTCTCCACCGACGTCGGCGCCGTCGTCGAGATCATCGGCGGCACCGGCCTCGTCGTCCCCCCGCGCAACCCCCGGGCCCTCGCCGACGCCTGCCTCGCGCTGCTCCGCGACCCCGAGCGCCGCCACCGGCTCGGCGCCGCCGCCCGTGCCCGCGCGCTCGAACTCTTCACGGTCGAACAGAACCTCGCCGCGTTCCGCGGCATCTACCTCGAACTCCTCTCCCACGCGCCGGTGCGCCACCGCCCCGGGGACGGCGTCCCCTTCGCCCACCCGGCCGAGGCCCATGTGCCGGGCAGCTGGGCGCACAAGACCGTGACCGCGGGGACAGGAGCCCCCGATGCCTGAAGGAGGCACCCCCATGCGCGGCTCCGCCGCCCCGACGAGCCCCGGAGCCTGGGACGCCCGCTCCGAAGCCCTCCTCGGCACCCCCGCCCTCACCCCCGCCGGCACCCTCGACCTGCGCGCCCCGACCCCCGAGGACCCCGTCGACGCCGCACCCTCCGGGATAGCCCCGGCCCCGGAGACGGCCACGGCGCCGGTCGCCGACGGTGCGCCGGAGGTGCCCACACCGGCCGGGCCGGTCGTCGACGGTGCGTCAGAGGTGCCCACACCGGCCGGGCCGGTCGCCGACGGTGCGTCGGAGGCGTTCCCGCCGGCCGGGCCCGGTCAGGGTGGTGCGTCGGACGCGACCGCGGCGCGGCCCCCGGGGTCCGGTCCCGACCGGCGAGACGTCGACCGCGGTGACTCGCCCGTGCGGGGTGTCGCGTGGCGGGCGAAGCCGGAGGCCGCCCCGGCGACCGTCCCCGTCCCCGCCCCCGCCCCGCGGCCCCGGCGGGGGAACGCCGATCCCGTGAAGGTGCTCATGCACCGGCACCGGGAGCTCTGCGAGCGGGCCGTCGATCCGCTGGAGATCGCCGCCGGACTCGAAGCGCAGGGCTTCACCGACCGGACCGCCGCGCGGTTCCGGCACCGGGACGTGTTCTCGCTCGCCGAGGAGCTGTACGCGCGCGTGCCCCGCGTACAGGAGAGGTCCGCGCCCGCCGCGGAGCCGCAGCGGCCCCGCGCCCCCTGGGCGCTCGCCGCCCTCGCCCCCGGCGGGGTCGCCGGACTCACCGGACTCGGGCTCACCTTCGCGTACGGGCCGGTGCGCACCGCCCTCGGGGCCGCCGGGGCCCTCGCCCTCGCCGGGGCCCTGCTGCTCGCCGTCCGCCGGGGCCCCCTCCGCGCCCCCGAGGGAGGGTCCGTCCCCGCCGCCCGGCTCTGGACCCTCTGGCTCCTGGCGTACGCGGCCGGCGGCGACGGACTCCTGGAGGCGGTCCTCACCGGCGGCCCCGACGGCCCTTGGGAGCTCGCCCCCACGCCGCTCCTGGGCCTCGCCCTCGCCGTCGCCCCCGCCGCCTGGTGCGCCCACCTCTTCGCGAGCCGGGCCCGCCGCCGGATCGCCGACAGCCGCGGCCTCGCCGACTTCGCCGCCGCCACCCGGCCGCTGCTCCTCGGGACCGTGACCCTCCAGCTCCTCGCCCTCGCCGCCCTGCTCGTCCTCACCCGGTTCAGCCCCGGAGCCCTCGCCCTCGGCGCCCTCCTGCTGCTCGCCCGGCTCCTCACCGTCCACGGCTTCCCCGAGACGGCCGCCGCCGCCCTCGCCGCCGCCTCCGCCGCCGAGGCGCTCGCCCTCGCGAGCGTCCTCGCCGCCCGCGTCCCCCTCCCCGGCTTCGACGTGCTCGCCGCCCCGGTGCGCGCGCTCGTCGAGACCTGGGGCCCCGGGGCCGTCCCCACTCTCGTCTGCGGCGCCGCCGCGCTCGGCCTGCTGGCCCACGCGACCGGCACCCTCACGCGGGCCACCGCCCACGCCGCCCCATGAAGACCCCCGGAAGGCCCGGCGACCACCGCGACCACCCACCCAGCCGAGACCCCCTCGCACCCGCGGAGCCGACGCCGCGGGCGCGCCCCGTCACCTCTCTCAACACCCCGCAAGGAGACCGAAGACCATGACCCCTCAACCCCAAGCACCGGCCGGTCGGCACGTAGGGGCCGCACGATGAGGGTGCTACTGCTCGGAGCCAACGGCTTCATCGGCCGTTTCGTCGCCGACCGGCTGCTCGCCGACCCGGCCGTCCACCTCACCGCGCTCGGCCGGGGCGACGACGCCGACGTGCGCTTCGACCTCGCCTCCGGCAGCCCCGGCGCGCTCACCCGCTTCCTGGACGCCGTCCACCCCGGGGTCGTCGTCAACTGCGCCGGAGCCACCCGCGGCGGTGCCCGCGAGCTGACCCGGCACAACACCGTCGCCGTCGCCACCGTCTGCGAGGCCCTGCGCCGCAGCGGCTGCGGGGCCCGGCTCGTCCAGGTCGGCTGCGCCTCGGAGTACGGGCCGAGCCAGCCCGGTTCCTCGACGGCCGAGGACGCGGTCCCGCGCCCCGGCGGCCCGTACGGCGTGTCCAAGCTCGCCGCGACCGAACTCGTCCTCGGCTCCGGGCTCGACGCCGTCGTCCTGCGCGTCTTCTCCCCGGTCGGGCCCGGGACGCCCGCCGGCTCCCCGCTCGGCCGCCTCGCCGAGGCGATGCGCCGCGCCATGCAGGCCGGGGACGGCGAGCTCAAGCTCAGCGGCCTCGGCGTGCAGCGGGACTTCGTCGACGTACGGGACGTGGCGCGGGCCGTGCACGCCGCCTCCCTCTCCGCCGCCCAGGGTGTCGTCAACATCGGCACCGGCCGCGCCGTGAAGCTCCGCGACGCCGCCGCCGTCCTCGCGCGGGTCGCCGGCTACTCCGGCAACCTGCACGAGCTGGATGCCCCCCACGGCGTCCCGCAGCGGCCGATGATCGGCGCCCCCCGCACCGAGGGGACCATCGCCGACCAGCTGGCCTCCGCCCCGTACCCGTACCCCGACGGCTGCGGGCCCTGGCAGCAGGCCGACGTCCGCACCGCCCGCGACCGGCTCGGCTGGCGTCCCCGGATCAACCTGGAGGAGTCCCTCGCCGACATCTGGATGGAGGCGGCGTGTCGCATCTGACGACGACCACGGCCACCGGCGCCGTCCAGGCGCTCGGCTTCGGCGTCCCCGGCTACGCCCATCCGCTGCTCGCCCCCGTCGAGTGGGCCGAGCTGACCCGCCCGGGGACCCCCCTGCACTGGGCGGTGCTCAATGTGGCGGAGGGACCGGGAAGCCGTCCGGACCCGCACTGCCTGGAGGCCGCCGGGAAGCTCCGCAACGCCGGGGTCAGGGTCCTCGGGCACCTGGACCTGGCGTACGGCTCCCGGCCCTTCGGGGAGCTCGTCTCGGACGCCCACCGGTTCCTCGACTGGTACCGGGTCGACGGCTTCTACCTGGACCGGGCCCCCGCCGACCGGGCGGACCTGGCCGGGACCCGGCGGCTCACCGCGACCCTGGAGGCCGTGCTCGGCGGCGAGGCCCACCTCGTCCTCGGCCACGGAACGCACCCCCACCCGGGGTACGCCGAGGTCGCCGACCAGCTGGTGACCTTCGCCGGTTCCTGGGTGGACTACCGCTGGTCGCAGGTGGCGGAGTGGACCGCCGAGTACACGGAGGCGAAGTTCGTCCACCTCGTCCACGGCGTCCCGCGCACCCACCTCGACGAGGCCCTGCGGATCGCGCGCTGGCAGGGGGCGGGGACGATCTTCTTCACGGACCGCGCGGGGGGTTCGGGACAAACCGCGCCATTCCACTCGCTGCCCGGCTACTGGGACGAAATCGTCTCGCGGATCGGACCGGGTGTCTCGGAATGAGGAGGGGCGTGGCAGTGTTACGGGGAGAACAACCGTACTGACATACCGACAACCGGAGTCCCCGTGTCGCTGCCACCCCTGGTCGAGCCCGCTGCCGAGCTCACCGTAGACGAGGTCCGCAGGTACTCCCGCCACCTGATCATCCCGGACGTCGGGATGGACGGGCAGAAGCGGCTGAAGAACGCCAAGGTGTTGTGTGTCGGAGCCGGCGGTCTCGGCTCCCCGGCGCTGATGTACCTGGCCGCCGCCGGCGTGGGCACGCTCGGCATCGTGGAGTTCGACGAGGTCGACGAGTCGAATCTCCAGCGCCAGATCATCCACAGTCAGGCCGACATCGGCCGCTCCAAGGCCGCCTCGGCGCGCGACAGCGTGCTCGGCATCAACCCGTACGTGAACGTCATCCTTCACGAGGAGCGGCTCGAGGCCGACAACGTGATGGACATCTTCAGCCAGTACGACCTGATCGTCGACGGCACCGACAACTTCGCCACGCGCTACCTGGTGAACGACGCCTGCGTGCTGCTGAACAAGCCGTACGTCTGGGGCTCGATCTACCGCTTCGACGGCCAGGCGTCCGTGTTCTGGTCCGAGTACGGCCCCTGCTACCGCTGCCTCTACCCGGAGCCCCCGCCGCCGGGCATGGTCCCGTCCTGCGCCGAGGGCGGCGTCCTGGGCGTGCTCTGCGCGTCCATCGGCTCCATCCAGGTCACCGAGGCCATCAAGGTCCTGGCCGGCGTGGGTGACCCGCTGGTCGGCCGCCTGATGATCTACGACGCCCTGGAGATGCAGTACCGCCAGGTCAAGGTCCGCAAGGACCCGAACTGCGCGGTCTGCGGCGAGAACCCGACCGTCACCGAGCTCATCGACTACGAGGCCTTCTGCGGCGTCGTGTCCGAGGAGGCCCAGGAGGCGGCGCTCGGCTCGACGATCACTCCCAAGCAGCTCAAGGAGTGGATCGACGAGGGCGAGAACATCGACATCATCGACGTCCGCGAGCCGAACGAGTACGAGATCGTCTCGATCCCGGGCGCGCGTCTGATCCCGAAGAACGAGTTCCTGATGGGCACCGCCCTCCAGGACCTCCCGCAGGACAAGCGGATCGTCCTGCACTGCAAGACGGGTGTCCGCAGTGCGGAGGTCCTCGCGGTGCTCAAGTCCGCGGGCTTCGCGGACGCGGTCCACGTCGGCGGCGGCGTGATCGGCTGGGTCCACCAGATCGAGCCCGAGAAGCCGGTCTACTAGAACGGCACGCGGAAGGCCCCGGACCCGAGGTCCGGGGCCTTCCGCGCGTCCGGGGGCGCGCTACCTGCAGACCGTGCCCGAGGCCGGGACCTTGCCCGCGAGCAGGTAGTCGTCCACCGTCTTCTTCACACACGCGCTGCCGCTGTTGTAGGCGCCGTGGCCCTCGCCCTCGTACGTCACCTCGACCCCGACGCCCTTGCCGAGCGCGTTCACCATCGACCGGGCGCCCTCGTACGGCGTCGCCGGGTCGCCGGTGTTCCCGACGACGAGGATCGGCGCCGCGCCCGGCGCCGAGACGTCCGGGTGCTCCCAGAGCCCGGGCACCGGCCACTGCGAGCAGCTCGCGAGCGACCAGCCCATGAAGTCGCCGAAGACGGGGGAGGCCTCGCGGAACCGGCCGAGCCGCTCCTTCGCCTGCCCCAGGGTGTAGCGCTCCTTGAAGTCGACGCAGTTGATGGCGGCGTTCGCCGCCTGGATGTTGCTGTACGAGCCGTCCTGGCTGCGCCCGTTCATCGAGTCCGACAGGGACAGGAGCAGCGCCCCGTCGCCGCCGTCGGCCGCGTCGAGCCCCTGCTCCAGATACGGCCAGAACTCCTTCGAGTACAGCGCCTGCGCGATGCCGTTGGTGGCCTGCGTCTGGGTCAGCTTCCGGTCCCCGATGCCGGGGATCGGCTTCTTGTCGAGCTCCGCGAGGAGGTCCGTGATCCCCGCCTCGATCTCGGAGACGCTGCTGCCGGGCAGCGCGCACTCGTCGCCGCGGTCCACGCAGTCCTGGGCGAAGTTGTCCAGCGCGAGCTGGAAGCCCCTCGCCTGGCCGAGGGCGCCGTCCTCGACGCCCGCTTCCGGGTCGACGACCGCGTCGAACACGGCCCGTCCCACGTTCTCCGGGAACATGTGGGCGTAGACGCCGCCGAGTTCGGTGCCGTACGAGATGCCGAAGTAGTGCAGCTTCTCGTCGCCGAGGACCTGGCGCATCAGATCCATGTCCCGGGCCGCGTTCTCGGTGCCGACATGCGGCAGGGCCGCGCCCGCTTCGCGCTCGCAGCCCTGCGCGTACCGCTTCTGCGCGTCGGACAGCGTCCGCTCCTCGGCGGTGTCGTCCGGCGTGAAGTCCAGGGCGTAGTAGGCGTCGAGCTCCTTGTCGGTGGCGCACTCGACGGGGTCGCTGCGGCCGACCCCGCGGGGGTCGAAGGAGACCAGGTCGTAGCGGGAGCGCAGGGACTCGTAGTCGGTCGCGAAACCGGGCAGGGCGGTGACGCCGGAGCCGCCGGGCCCGCCGAAGTTGAAGACGAGGGAGCCGATCCGCCGGGCGCTGTCACGCGCCTTGGCGCGGATGAGGGCCAGCTCGATGGTCTCGCCCTCCGGCTCCGCCCAGTCGAGCGGCACCTGGAGGAAGGAGCACTCCCAGGCGGCACCCCCGGGCAGTGGGGAGGGCGCGGGCCCGCCGCCCTCGGCGGCGGACGGCGGCGGACACGGCGCCCAGGACAGCTTCTGCGACGTCAGCGCCGAGAGCCCGGTCGCGCTGCCGGTCGGCGTCACCGGGTCCGCCGCCTGGTCTCCCCCGTCGGAGCAGCCGGCGGCGAGCAGCACGGTGGTGGCGGTGAGCAGAGCGGCGCGCTGGGCGGCGGAGATCGGCATAGGCCCATCGTGTGCCGCGGCCCCCGGCCCCGCGCGGGACGGGGGTCCAAGCGGGTGGCGGGGCGGCGGCCTCGCGGACCGGCTACCGGGGCCCGGCTACAGGGCTTCCCGCTTGGTCAGCCAGTTGAAGCAGATCCACCCCGGCAGCACCGGGATCCACAGCGTGAGCAGGCGGTACAGGAGCACCGCCGGGGTCGCGACTTCGATCGGCAGGCCGCCGACGGTGACCAGGCCGAAGGCGAGCGCGCCCTCGACCGCGCCGACACCGCCCGGGGTGGGGGCCGCCGAGCCGAGCGCGTTGCCCGCGAGGAAGACGACGGCCACGGTCGCGTAGCTGATGGTCTGGTTCCCCTGGCTGAACGCCCGGATCGAGGCGTCCAGACAGAGGACGAACACGATGGTCAGGAGCAGCATCCCGCCGATGCCCGTCGCCAGCTTCACGGGCCGCTGGAGCACGTCCAGCATGCGCGGCACCACTCCGGCGAAGAGCGAGCGCAGTCGCGTCGACACGAACTTGCGCATGAACGGGATCGCCGTCACCACGAGGACGAGCACCGCGACCGTCAGGAGCCCGGCGATGACCGTCCTCGACGGGGTGAAGGACTGCGACTTCTCCGTGCCCGTCAGATAGCCGAAGGAGAGCAGGAGCACGATGTGCGCCCCGAGCCCGAAGAGCTGTGAGGCACCGACGCTCGCGACCGCGAGCCCCGGGCGCACGCCCGCGCGCTGGAGGAAGCGGGTGTTCAGGGCGACGCCGCCGACCGCCGGCGGAGCGACGATCTTCACGAACGAGCCGGCGACCTGCGCGACGACCGTCCGCCAGAACCCGACCCGCTCGGGCACGAAGCCCAGCAGGCTCATCGCCGCCGCCACGTAGCTGACCGCCGAGAACAGCACCGCGGCCGCCACCCAGCGCCAGTCCGCCTGGCTGACCGTCGACAGCGGCGTACGGGCGATCTGCGACAGCAGGAAGTACGCGGCGACCGCGCCCGCGATCATGCTGACCAGGGTCCGCGGCTTGATCCGCTCCAGGCGGACCGGCTCCACCGGGGCCTGCGGACGGATGAGCAGCACCTGCTGCCGGATCTGCGCGAGCAGGTCCTCCTCGCGGGCCTCGTCGAGGGCGGTGTCCAGGGCCCGCTTCTCGGCCTTCTTGTCCGCCTTCTTCTCGGCCTTCGTCGTCGCCGGGACGGCCTCCTTGTCCGCCGCGGCCTCGGCCTTGGCGAGCGCCCGCTCGTGCTTGGCGGCCTCCGAGGCCGCGAGCACGGCCTCCCGCTCCCGGGCGGACCGCTCCCGGGCCAGCTTCCGCAGCGTCGCGCGCGTGGAGCGGCTCAGCGCGATCGGCTGGAGCAGCGGCAGACAGTCGGCGACGGTGTCGGGGCCGAGCACCTCGACGGCCGCGGCGACCGCGCGCTCCGCCCCGACCCGCAGGCCCAGGGTGGTGAGCAGCTGGGCGATGTCCATCCGCAGGATCAGGTCGCCGGCCGCGATCTCGCCGCCCCGGAGATCCGTGAGGATCACCCTGCCGGAACGATCCACCAGGATCGCGTCCCCGGAGAGCCGGCGGTGCGCGATCCGGCGCGACTGCAGCGCCCGGACCTGCCGCCAGGAGCTGCGGACCAGCTCGTCGGTGATCTCCTCGTCGTCGAGCGAGTCCAGGGTGCGGCCGCCGATGTGCTCGTACACGAGCATCACGGCGTCCGGTCCGAGTTCGGAGGTGGCGATCAGCTTCGGTGCGTTCGCCCCGGCGGCGATCGCCGCGTACGCGAGGAGCGCCTCCTGCTCCAGGGCCTGGCGCAGCGAGACGATGGAGCGGCGGGTGGTGATCGTCCGGAGGCTGATCCGCCGCCACGCGCGGTAGAAGAAGCCGTGCGCCTGCTGCTCCCGGTCGACGACGGTGACGTCGAGCGGCGGCCCGTCCTCCAGGGTCACGATGTACCGGCGGCCCCGGTCCCCGCTGTCGGCGGCGTCGGGCACGTCCTCGGCGCGCAGCGCGGTCACCGGCCGGAAGCCGACCCGGCGCAGGCCGGCGAGGAGGGTCTGCCCGGTGGGCCGGACGTTCGGCGAGCCGACGGCGTACAGCGTGCCGTACGCGACCGTCCAGCCGATCAGGACGGTCAGGATGATCGAGAGGGCGGTGGTGTAGCCGGCCACGAGCATCGTGAACGCGTCGAGCAGCAGCACCACCCAGAGCGACACCCGCCAGCGGGGCCTGCGGGCCATGCCGACGGCGGTCATGTACGCGATGACCGGCGCGAGGTAGTTGTGCACCGGGTCCGTGAGGCCGCCGCCGGACTGCGGCTGGGTCAGCGCGTCCTGGATCGTGCCGGGCGCGGCCTGGGCGACCCAGAGGTCGGTGGCGAGGGTGACGCCGTGCGCCAGGACGGCGGCGAGGACGCCGTCCGCGATGCGCAGCCCGTCGCGTTTGATCAGCCGTTCGATGGCGAAGGCGACCGGGACGAGCAGGACGGCGATGGACGAGACGAGACCGGCGATCTTGACGAAGACGTCCGGGGCGCCGACCGCGCCCTTGTTGATGTCCTCCTCCAGACCCGAGGTCGTGGCGTGGGCGAAGGCGGCGATGGCGATGACGAGCCCGATGGCGAGCAGGCCGACGAGCAGCCGCATCAGGTCGGAGGGCCGGTGGACGCGGGCGGCGAGCAGCGGCTCGTCGCCGGAGACCCGCTCGGGCACGTCGGGCTGGGCCCCCTCGGGAGGCCGCGTGTCCTGCCCCATCACCATGTCCGTCTCTGCCTGTGCCAGTCGATCTCGTCCGTGATCATGCTCGCGATCACGTGCGCGATCTTGTCCGTGTTCTTGTACTTGTCGCTCTTGATCTCGTATCACCAGTCACCGCCCGGACGATGGTGGCACGAAGAGCCGCCGGGCGGAGGCATCAGGGCCATGTCGGTGCGGTGAGGCAGGATGGGGCGGATGAGCATGGAGGAACCCGTGGGGGAGACCGGAGACCTGCCCGAGTACGCGGAGCGGGTGCTCGACGTGGCCGACGCGATTCCTCCCGGCCGCGTCATGACGTACGGCGACGTGGCCGAGTGGCTGGGCGACGGCGGGCCGCGCCAGGTCGGCCGTGTCATGGCACTGTACGGCGGTTCGGCACCGTGGTGGCGGGTGGTCCGCGCCGACGGCACCCTGCTCCCGGGCCACGAACTGCGGGCCCTCGGCCACTACCGCGAGGAGGGCACACCGCTGCGCGCGGCCGGCCCGGCGGCCGAGGGACACGTGCCGAGGATCGACATGCGGCGGGCCCGCTGGGACGGAACTCACACCTGACGGCTCCGCCCCGGCCGGTCGGGGCGGGAGGGACCCGCGGGGGTGGACGCGGTCCGGAGTACGGCTCGGCGCCGGCCCGCTTCGCGTAACGTCGACGTTCGCGTCTCCCGAGGCGGCGGCCACGGCACACGGCCGCCTCACCCGCACCACCACTCCCACCAGGACCGGCGATCCACGTGAGCTCCTCCTCCACCACCCGGCGTACGCCGCCGCACCAGGGACAGCCGTACCCGGGTCCGGGACGGCAGCGGACCCCCGGCGCGTACCGACTGGTGCGCACCACGCCGGCCCCGCTGGATCCCCCTCAGCTGGACGCAGTCCAGCGGGAAGTGGTTGACCACACCGGCGGACCTCTCCTCGTCCTCGCCGGACCGGGCACCGGCAAGACGACCACGCTGGTCGAGGCGGTCGCCGCCCGCATGGAGAACGGCGCCGACCCCGAACGCCTCCTCGTCCTCACCTTCAGCCGCAAGGCCGCCGTCGAACTCCGCGACCGCATGGCCGCCCGGCTCGGCGGCCGCCGCCCGCCGCAGGCGACGACCTTCCACTCGTACTGCTACGCCCTGATCCGCGCCCACCAGGACGCCGAACTCTTCGCCGAACCGCTCCGGCTGCTGTCCGGACCCGAGCAGGACCTCGCCGTCCGCGAACTGCTCGCCGGCCAGATCGACCTGGAGAAGGCGGGCCTCGGACGGGTCCGCTGGCCCGACGAGCTCCGCGCCTGCCTCACCACCCGGGGCTTCGCCGACGAGGTACGCGCCGTCCTCGCGCGCTCCCGCGAACTGGGCCTCGGACCCGACGCGCTCGCCCGCTTCGCGGACCGGGTCGGCCGCCCGGACTGGAAGGCGGCGGCGGGCTTCCTCGCCGAGTACCTCGACGTCCTCGACCTCCAGGGCGTCCTCGACTACGCGGAACTCGTCCACCGGGCCGTCCCGCTCGCCCGCGACACCCGCCTGCCCGCCTACGACGCGATCTACGTCGACGAGTACCAGGACACCGACCCCGCACAGGTCCGGCTCCTGCACGCGCTCACGGGCGGCGGCCGCGGCACGGTCGTCGCCTTCGGCGACCCCGACCAGTCCATCTACGCCTTCCGCGGCGCCGACGTGAACGGCATCCTCGACTTCCCCTCCGCCTTCGGCGGCGCGGACGTCCGCGTCCTCGGCGCCTCGCGCCGCTCCGGCGCCGGCCTGCTCGGGGCCACCCGGCTGCTCGCCCAGCGGATGCCGATGCCCCGGCTCCCCGCCGACAAGGTCCGCGCCCACCGCGCCCTCGCCCCGACGCGGGACGGCGGCCGGGCGGAGGCGTACACCTACCCCACGGCCTCGGCGGAGGCCGAGAACATCGCCGACCTGCTGCGCCGCGCGCACCTGGAGGACGGCGTGCCCTGGCAGGACATGGCCGTCCTCACCCGCGCCGCCGCCTCCCTGCCGTCCCTCCGCCGCGCCCTCACGTCGGCGGGAGTCCCGGTGGAGACGGACGCGGCGGACACCCCCCTCCGCCACGAACCGGCGGTGACACCGCTCCTGCTGGCGCTGAGGGCGGTGGCGGGTGTCGTGGGCATGCGTTCCTCCGCGGCGCAACGGGCGGGCGCGACCCGTGACGGCGCCGCACCGGCCCCCGGCGGCGAGCCGCAGGACGCCGCGCCCGCGCGGGACAGCGACCCGGCGGACGCCGACGCCCCGGCCCCCGCCGAGACCGAGCCCGAGCCCGGCACAGAGCCCGCCGCCGCGGAGCCGGACCCCACCGCCGGATGGCTCCCCGTCGAGACCGCCCTCGAACTGCTCGCCTCCCCCCTCGCCGGCGTCGACCCCGCCGACCTCCGCCGCCTCGGCCGCGCCCTCCGCGACGAGGAGCGCACCGCGGGCAACAAGGTCCCGCCGCCCTCCGACGTCCTCCTCGCGCGGGCCCTCGCGCAGCCCGAGCGCCTCGTCGCGCACGATCCCGCGTACAGCAAGGGCGCGCAGCGGCTCGGGCTGCTCCTCCAGGAGACCCGCACCCTCCTCGCCGCCGGCGGCACCGCCGAGGAGGCCCTCTGGGTGCTCTGGAAGGGCACCCCCTGGCCCGGCCGCCTGGAGCGCGCCGCCCTGCGTGGCGGCCCCGCCGGACGCAACGCCGACCGCGACCTCGACGCCGTCTGCGCGCTCTTCGAGACCGCCGCCCGCGCCGAGGAACGCGTCGGCGGCCGGGGCGTCCTCAACTTCCTCGAAGAGCTCGACGCCCAGGACATCGCCGCCGACACCCTCACCCGCCGGCACACCCGCCCCGACGCCGTCCGCCTGATGACCGCCCACCGCTCCAAGGGCCTGGAGTGGAGCTTCGTCGTCGTCGCCGGCATGCAGGAGGGCCTCTGGCCGGACCTCCGCCGCCGCGGCTCCCTCCTCGAAGCCGACCGCATCGGCCGCGACGGCCTCGCCGAACCCCTCACCCCCGGCGCCCTCCTCGCCGAGGAGCGCCGCCTCTTCTACGTCGCCGCCACCCGCGCGCGTGACCGGCTCGTCGTCACCGCGGTGAAGGCCGCCGCCGAGGACGGGGACCAGCCGTCCCGCTTCCTCACCGAGCTCGGCGCCGAGCCGAAGGACGTCCCCGGCCGCCCCCGCCGCCCGCTCGCGGTCTCCGCCCTGGTCGCCGAGCTCCGCGCCACGACCGTCGACCCGGAGGCCTCGCCCGAGCTCCGTGAGGCCGCCGCCGACCGGCTCGCCCGGCTGGCCGCGCTCACCGACGAGGACGGTCAGCCGCTCGTCCCGGCCGCGCACCCCGACCGCTGGTGGGGCCTGTTCGAGCCGACCCGGAGCCCGGAGCCGCTGCGCGACCGCGACCGGCCGGTGGCCCTGTCGCCGAGCTCCCTGGAGAACCTCGTCGGCACCTGCTCCCTCCAGTGGTTCCTGGGCCGCGAGGTCAAGGCGGCGGCCCCCGCCACCGCCGCCCAGGGCTTCGGGAACGTCGTGCACGTCCTCGCCGACGAGGTCGCCTCCGGGCGCACCCCGGCCGACCTCGACGTCCTCATGGCCCGGCTGGACTCCGTCTGGGACGCCCTGGCCTTCGACGCGCCCTGGAAGTCGGCGCAGGAGAAGCAGCACGCGCGCGTGGCCCTCGAACGCTTCCTGAGCTGGCACGTCATGGACCGCGGCGGCCGCACCCCCGCCGCGACCGAGCACGGATTCGACGTGACCCTGGAGGCCGGCGCGTACGAGGTCCGCATCCGGGGCTCCATGGACCGGGTCGAGACCGACGAGCACGGGCGCGCGTACGTCGTCGACTTCAAGACCGGCAAGTCCGCCCCCACCAAGGACGAGGTGGCCCACCACCCCCAGCTCGCCGTCTACCAGCTCGCCGTGCGGGAGGGCGCCCTCGACGAGGTCTTCGGCGGCGACCGCCCCGAGCCCGGCGGCGCCGAGCTCGTCCAGCTGCGGCAGGCCGCCCCGAAGAAGGAGGGCGGCGACGCCCTGCCCAAGGTCCAGGCGCAGGAGCCCCTGACAGGGGAGTGGGTCGGCGAGCTGCTCGCCGCAGCGGCGGGCCGGGTCCTCGACGAGCGGTTCACCCCGAGCACCGGCCAGCACTGCACGACCTGCTCCTTCCGGGCCTCCTGCAGCGCCCGGCCGGAGGGCCGCCAGGTCGTCGACTGACCCGCAGCACCGCTCCCTGGCCTCACCCGCGCGGAGTAGCGGGCACGCGCGCGCGGGGCGACCCTGGTGGACAGGGGTGGTGTCCGGGAACGCGAGGAGGCTCGCATGGCGTCCCACCGAAAGCTCCGCGCCGCGGCGGTCGTCTGTGCCGCCGTCGTCGCCACCGGGCCCGCGCCGGTCGCCGCCTGGGCGGCGACCGCCGGCCCGGCAGCCGCCCCACCCGGCGCCGCGGCCCCCGCCCCCTCCCCGGACCCCTTCGCCCACCTCACCGCCGACGAGATCGGCGAGCGCGCCGTGACGGCCACGCAGTCCGCGACGTCCCTGCGCATGACCGGCCGGGTCGTCAGCGAGGGACAGCCGCTCGACATCGACTTCGCCGTCAACGACCACGACGAGTGCACCGGCCTGATGAGGATCAAGGGCGGCACCGCCGAACTCCGCCGGGTCGACGACGTCACCTACATGAAGGGCGACGAGGCCTTCTGGCGGGTCTCCATGACCTCCCAGGGCGTACCGGAGCCGCAGATCACGGCCACCCTCGAACTGATCAAGGGCCGCTGGCTGAAGATCGCCCAGGGGCAGGCGGGCAGCGAGGCCCTCGGCGGCGTCTGCGACCTGAAGTCGCTCCTCGCCGACCTGGGCAAGGACGAGGAGCAGCGCAGCGGACTGACCCGCGGCCCGGACGGCACGGTGGCCGGCACGCCCGTCGCGACGCTGGTGAAGAAGAGGGCCGGCGGCGAGACGACCACGGTGTCCGTCTCCGAGCAGGGCAAGCCGTACATCCTGAAGCTGGTGAAGGCCGGTGGCGACGAGCCCGGCACGATGCTCTTCCGCGACTACGACAAGCCGGTCGTGGTGAAGGCCCCACCGGCCGACGAGACGGTGGACCTCTCCAGGCTGGACGGCGGAGTCCCCGCGTAACGTCGCAGGTCAGAGGCGTACGGGGTGGGAATGTCGGTCCGCCCCGTTAGCCTCTTTCTGGTGACCGCACACCTCACCGACCCCGAGCAGCTCAAGGAGCTCCTCGGCATCCCGTTCACGCCGGAGCAGACGGCCTGCATCACCGCGCCGCTCGCCCCGCAGGTCGTCGTGGCCGGAGCCGGCTCCGGCAAGACGACGGTGATGGCCGCCCGGGTGGTGTGGCTGGTCGGCACGGGCCAGGTCGCCCCCGAGCAGGTCCTCGGTCTCACCTTCACCAACAAGGCGGCCGGCGAGCTCGCCGAGCGCGTCCGCACCGCCCTCGTCCGCGCCGGCGTCACCGACCCCGACGTCATCGACCCGGACGATCCCCCCGGCGAGCCCCGCATCTCCACGTACCACGCCTTCGCCGGGCAGCTCCTGACCGACCACGGCCTCCGCATCGGCCTGGAGCCCACCTCACGGCTCCTCGCCGACGCCACCCGCTACCAGCTCGCCGCGCGCGTGCTGCGCGAGGCCCCCGGCCCGTACCCCGCGCTCACCCGGTCGTTCCCGACGCTCATCACCGACCTGCTCGCCCTCGACGCCGAGCTCGCCGAGCACCTCGTGCCGCCCGAGCGGCTCCACGCGTACGACTCCGAGCTCCTCGACGCCCTCGCCGGCGCCCGGCTCAGCAACGCCGAGCTGCGCAAGGTCCCCGAGGCCGCCGCCGCCCGCCGCGAGCTCCTCGGCCTCGTCGTCCGCTACCGCGCCGCCAAGCGCTCCCGCGACCTGCTCGACTTCGGCGACCAGATCGCCCGCTCCGCCGAGCTCGCCACCACCCGCCCCGAGGTCGGCGCGATCCTCCGCGAGGAGTTCCGGGTCGTCCTCCTCGACGAGTACCAGGACACCTCCGTCGCCCAGCGGCTGCTGCTGTCCGGTCTCTTCGGCCAGGGCCCGTCCGGCGGCGCCACCGGACACGCCGTGACCGCCGTCGGCGACCCCTGCCAGGCCATCTACGGCTGGCGCGGCGCCTCCGTCGCGAACCTGGACGACTTCCCCGAGCACTTCCCGCACGCCGACGGCAGCCCCGCGAGCCGCTACTCCCTCTCCGAGAACCGGCGCAGCGGCGGCCGCCTCCTGGACCTCGCCAACGGCCTCGCCGCCCCCCTGCGCGCCATGCACGCGGGCGTGGAGGCGCTGCGCCCCGCGCCCGGGGCCGAGGCCGACGGCACCGTACGGATCGCGCTCCTGCCCACCCACGCGGAGGAGATCGACTGGCTCGCCGACTCCCTCGCCCACCTCGTACGGACCGGCCGGGAGCCCGGCGAGATCGCCGTCCTGTGCCGGACCGCCACCGACTTCCCCGCCATCCACGCGGCCCTCGTCGCCCGTGACGTGCCCGTCGAGGTCGTCGGCCTCTCCGGCCTCCTCCACCTGCCCGAGATCGCCGACCTCGTCGCCGTCTGCGAGGTCCTCCAGGACCCGGGGGCCAACGCCTCCCTCGTCCGCCTCCTGACCGGCCCCCGCTGGCGCATCGGCGCCCGCGACCTCGCCCTCCTCGGCCGGCGCGCCCGCCTCCTGGTCCACCGGGGCGGCGAGGAGGCGGACCCCGACCAGCGGCTCGCCGCCGCCGTCGAGGGCGTCGACCCGGCCGAGGTCGTCTCCCTCGCCGACGCGCTCGACACCTTCCTCGACTCCGGCGGCGCCGACGACGGCCTGGCCTTCTCCGCCGAGGCCCGCGTCCGCTTCGCGCGCCTCGCCACCGAGCTGCGCGCCCTGCGCACCTCGCTCGCCGACCCCCTCATGGACGTGCTGCACCGGGTCCTCGGCGCGACCGGCCTGGAGGTCGAGCTCTCCGCCTCCCCGCACGCGCTCGCGGCCCGCCGCCGCGAGACCCTCGGCCACTTCCTCGACATCGCCGCCGGCTTCGCCTCCCTCGACGGCGAGGCCAGCCTCCTCGCCTTCCTCGGCTTCCTGCGGACGGCCGTCCAGTTCGAGAAGGGCCTCGACAGCGCACTGCCCGGCGGCGAGAACACGGTGAAGGTCCTCACCGCCCACAAGTCCAAGGGCCTCGAATGGGACGTCGTCGCCGTCCCCGGCCTGGTCACCGGGCAGTTCCCGAGCGCCCGGGCCCGCGAGTCCTGGACCTCGCAGCCCCAGGTGCTCCCGCACGCCCTGCGCGGCGACGCGGCCACCCTGCCGGGCATCGACGCCTGGGACGCCAAGGCCCTCGCGTCCTTCAAGAACGAGATGCGGGACCACCAGCACACCGAGGAGCTCCGCCTCGGCTACGTGACCTTCACCCGCCCCCGCTCCCTCCTCCTGGGCTCCGCCCACTGGTGGGGCCCGGCGCAGAAGAAGCCCCGGGGCCCCTCGGACTTCCTCCGCGCGCTGTACGACCACTGCGCCGCCGGCCACGGCGACATCGAGGCCTGGGCGGACGAACCGGAGAAGGACGCGGAGAACCCGTCGCTCGCCCCCGGAGACGCGGACCGGGCGTGGCCGCTCCCGTTGGACGACGAGGCCCTGACCCGCAGGAGGAAGGCGGCGCAACTGGTCAAGGACCGGTTGTGGGCACACGCGCCGCAGGACGGAACGGAGGAGCCCCACCCCGCCGGTGCGGCGCCCGGCCTCCCGGACCCCGCCCCCGAGGACCTCTGGCCGGACGAGGAGGAGCCGGTCTGGGACGAGGAGACCCTCCCCGAGGACACCCACAAGGACGCGGTCCCGGCCCCCCGGGAAGAGGCCCGGCCCCCGGAGCCGTACGGGGAACTCACCCCCGAGGACACGAGGACCATCGCCTCCTGGGACCGCGACCTCACCGCCCTCACCACCGAGCTCCGCCGCGCCCGCGCGACCACCCGTGACGTCGTGCTGCCCGCGTACCTCTCCGCCTCCCAGGTCCTGCGCCTCGCCGCCGACCCCGACGGCTTCGCCCAGGAGCTGGCCCGGCCCATGCCCAAGGCGCCGCAGCCCGCCGCCCGCCGGGGCACCCGCTTCCACGCGTGGGTGGAGTCCCGTTTCGAGGAGCTCCCGCTGCCGTTCCTCGGCCCGGAGGAGCTGCCCGGCGGCGAGGACTTCGCGGGGGAGCCGGAGATCCTCGACGAGCGGGACCTCGACGAGCTCAAGGAGGCCTTCGCCCGCACCCCGTACGCCCACCGCACCCCGTACCGCGTCGAGGTCCCCGTGCACCTCTCCCTCGCGGGCCGGGTCGTCCGGGGCAGGATCGACGCCGTCTACCGGGACCCGGAGACCGGCGCGTACGAGATCGTCGACTGGAAGACCAGCCGCGAGCGCTCCGCGGACCCGCTGCAGCTGGCGATCTACCGGCTCGCCTGGGCCGAGCAGCACGGCCTCGAACCGGAGGAGGTGGCCGCGGCCTTCGTGTACGTCCGGACGGGTGAGGTCGCGCGGCCCTCCCGCCTGCCCGGCCGGGCCGGTCTGGAGGCGATCCTGCTGGGCGGGGCACCCCCGGGCGCCGGATAGGCTCGGGGCATGAGCGAGACCCCGGACAGCGCCGTCCACACCGTACGCACGTACGTCGAGCAGCACCGCGACGCCTTCCTCGGCGACCTGGCCGAGTGGCTGCGCATCCCCTCCGTGTCGGCCCGGCCGGACCGGGCCGGGGACGTACGGCGCAGCGCCGAGTGGCTCGCCGCCAAGCTCACGGAGACCGGCTTCCCCACGGTCGAGGTCTGGGAGACCGACGGCGCCCCCGCCGTCTTCGCCGAGTGGCCCTCCGGGGACCCGGACGCCCCGACCGTCCTCGTCTACGGTCACCACGACGTGCAGCCCGCGGCCCGCGAGGACGGCTGGCACACGGACCCGTTCGAGCCGACGGTGGTCGACGGCCGGATGTACGCGCGCGGGGCGGCCGACGACAAGGGGCAGGTGTTCTTCCACACCCTCGGCGTCCGCGCCCACCTCGCCGCGACGGGCCGCACCGCGCCCGCCGTGAACCTCAAGCTGATCGTCGAGGGCGAGGAGGAGTCCGGCTCCCCGCACTTCCGCGCGCTGGTCGAGGACCGTGCCGGGCGGCTCGCCACCGACGCCGTGATCGTCTCCGACACGGGCATGTGGTCCGAGACGACCCCCACCGTCTGCACCGGCATGCGCGGGGTCGCCGACTGCGAGATCGAGCTGTACGGCCCCGACCAGGACATCCACTCCGGCTCCTTCGGCGGCGCCGTGCCCAACCCGGCCACCGTCGCGGGGCGCATCGTCGCCGCCCTCCACGACGAGCACGAGCACGTCGCGATCCCCGGCTTCTACGACGGGGTGACGGAACTCACCGACGCCGAGCGCGCCCTCGTCGCCGAGCTGCCCTTCGACGAGGACGCCTGGCTGCGGACCGCCAAGTCCCACGGCACCCTCGGCGAGGCCGGCTTCACGACCCTGGAGCGGGTCTGGGCCCGGCCCACCGCCGAGGTCAACGGCATCGGCGGCGGCTACCAGGGCCCCGGCGGCAAGACGATCGTCCCCGCGTCCGCGCAGCTCAAGCTGTCGTTCCGGCTGGTCGCCGGCCAGGACCCCGCCAAGATCGAGCTCGCGGTACGGGACTGGCTGGCCGGACTCGTGCCCGCCGGCATCCGGTACGAGATCGTCTTCGGCGCCCCGACCCGCCCCTGCCTCACCCCCCTCGACCACCCCGCCCTCAAGGCGGTGGCCGGGGCCATGAGCCGGGCCTTCGACGGCGCCAAGGTCCGGTACACCCGCGAGGGCGGCTCCGGACCGGCCGCCGACCTCCAGGACGTCCTGGAGGCACCCGTGCTGTTCCTCGGCATCTCCGTACCGTCCGACGGCTGGCACGCCCCCAACGAGAAGATCGAGCTCGATCTCCTCATGAAGGGCGTCGAGACGACCGCGCACCTGTGGGGCGACCTGCCCGCCGCCCTCCACACCAGCGCCCGCTGAACCCACACACCGAACCGGGGGAGTTGGAAGCACCTGTGAGCACCTTGAAGAACGCGTCAGCGGACCGCCCGATCTCGCTCACCGCCCCGAGCGGCATCGACCGCGCCGCGCACCACCGCCTCGACGAGGCCTGGCTGGCGGCGGCCTGGAGCCACCCCACCACCCGGGTCTTCGTGGTCTCCGGGGGCCAGGTGCTCATCGACGACCTCCCCGACGGCACCACCGGGCTCGTGATGACCCCGGCCTTCGAGGCCCCGGTCACCGAGACCCACCGCTACTTCCTGGGCACGGACGCCGACGGCGTCTCGTACTTCGCGCTCCAGAAGGACTCCCTGCCCGGCCGCATGGACCAGTCCGCCCGCCCCGCCGGGCTGCGCGAGGCCGGTCTGCTGCTCTCCGACCGCGACGCGGGCCTCATGGTGCACGCGGTGGCCCTGGAGAACTGGCAGCGCCTCCACCGGTTCTGCTCGCGCTGCGGCGAGCGCACGGTCGTCGCGGCCGCCGGTCACGTCCGTCGCTGCCAGGCCTGCGGTGCCGAGCACTACCCGCGCACCGACCCCGCGGTCATCATGCTGGTCACCGACGACCAGGACCGGGCGCTGCTCGGCCGCCAGGTGCACTGGCCGGAGGGCCGCTTCTCGACCCTCGCGGGCTTCGTGGAGCCGGGCGAGTCCATCGAGGCGTCGGTGGCCCGCGAGGTCTTCGAGGAGGCCGGCGTCACGGTCGGCGAGGTCGAGTACGTCGCGAGCCAGCCGTGGCCGTTCCCGTCCAGCCTGATGCTGGGCTTCTTCGCCCGCGCCACGTCCTCGGAGATACACGTCGACGGCGAGGAGATACACGAGGCGCGCTGGTTCTCCCGGGAGGACCTGGCCGCCGGATTCGAGTCGGGCGAGGTGCTGCCCCCGTACGGCATCTCGATCGCGTCCCGCCTGATCGAGCGCTGGTACGGCAAGCCGCTGCCGAAGCCGGGCGACGTGGTGTGAGCCACATGTGAGAAACCCCCGACCGGTGGTCGGGGGCTTCTCTCGTGTCTCACGCGGCGAAGGCTCAGACGCCGATCTTCTGCTTGACCTGCGCGAGGCTCGGGTTCGTCAGGGTCGAACCGTCCGGGAAGAGGACGGTCGGCACCGTCTGGTTGCCGCCGTTGGCCTTCTCGACGAACGCGGCCGAGTCCGGGTCCTGCTCGATGTTGATCTCCGTGTACGCGATGCCCTCGCGCTCCATCTGGCTCTTCAGCCGACGGCAGTAGCCGCACCACGTGGTGCTGTACATCGTCACAGTGCCCTGCATGGCCAGGCGCTCCTCTTGTTCGCGGACGGGTGCCGAGAGCAAGAACGTACGCCTTCCCCGCCCCATTCCCGGAATTCGTATGACCGGCGTCTCCCGCCTGTGGACGAGCCGCCGCACCGGTCCCGGCGACCTGGCAGCATGGCGGGGTGACAGCAGCAACGCACTCCACTCTCTTCCCGCAGGTCCCGGAGACGGCCGACGCGGTGCTCGACGGGCTCGACCCCGAGCAGCGCGAGGTCGCCCTCGCCCTGAACGGTCCGGTGTGCGTCCTCGCGGGAGCCGGGACGGGCAAGACGCGCGCCATCACCCACCGCATCGCGTACGGGGTGCGGGCGAGCATCCTGCAGCCCGCGAGCGTGCTGGCCGTCACGTTCACGAACCGCGCCGCGGGCGAGATGCGCGGCCGGCTCCGGCAGCTCGGCGCGGGCGGCGTCCAGGCCCGTACGTTCCACTCCGCGGCCCTCCGCCAGCTCCAGTTCTTCTGGCCGAAAGCAGTCGGTGGCGACCTGCCCCGGCTCCTGGAGCGGAAGATCCAGCTCGTCGCCGAGGCCGCGGGCCGCTGCCGGATCCGGCTCGACCGCAACGAGCTCAGGGACGTGACCAGCGAGATCGAGTGGGCCAAGGTCACCCAGACCGTCCCCGCCGACTACCCGGCGGCCGTCGCCAAGTCCGTCAGGGACGCCCCCCGCGACCCGGCCGAGATCGGCCAGATCTATGCCATGTACGAGCAGCTGAAGCGCGACCGCTCGGTGATCGACTTCGAGGACGTGCTGCTGCTCACGGTCGGCATCCTCCAGGACCGGCACGACATCGCCGACCAGATCCGCCGCCAGTACCAGCACTTCGTCGTGGACGAGTACCAGGACGTCTCCCCGCTCCAGCAGCGGCTGCTCGACCTGTGGCTCGGCGACCGGGACAACCTCTGCGTCGTCGGCGACGCCAGCCAGACGATCTACTCGTTCACCGGCGCCACCCCCGACCACCTCCTGAACTTCCGCACCCGGCACCCGGGCGCCACGGTCGTCAAGCTGGTCCGCGACTACCGCTCCACCCCGCAGGTCGTCCACCTGGCGAACGGGCTGCTCAGCCAGGCCCGCGGCCGGGCCGCCGAGCACCGCCTGGAGCTGATCTCCCAGCGCGACCCCGGCCCCGAGCCGGTCTACACGGAGTACGCCGACGAGCCCGCCGAGGCCGAGGGCACCGCCCGCCGCATCCGCGACCTCATCGCCGCCGGCGTCCCGGCCGGGGAGATCGCCGTCCTCTACCGGATCAACGCCCAGTCCGAGGTCTACGAGCAGGCGCTCGCCGACGCCGGAGTGCCCTACCAGCTCCGCGGCGCCGAGCGCTTCTTCGAGCGCCAGGAGGTGCGGGAGGCGGGCATCGCCCTGCGCGGCGCCGCCCGCGCCGGGGGCAACGACTCGCTCCTCGACGACGTCGAGGACCTCCCCGCGCAGGTCAGGGCCGTCCTCTCCACCAAGGGCTGGACCAGCCAGGCCCCCGCCGGATCCGGCGCCGTCCGCGACCGCTGGGAGTCCCTCGCCGCTCTCGTCAGGCTCGCCGAGGACTTCGCCCGCGCCAAGCCCGGAGCGACCCTCTCCGACCTGGTCGCCGAGATCGACGAGCGGGCCGCCGCCCAGCACGCCCCGACCGTCCAGGGCGTCACCCTGGCCTCGCTGCACGCGGCCAAGGGCCTCGAATGGGACGCCGTCTTCCTGGTCGGCCTCACCGAGGGCATGATGCCGATCACCTACGCCAAGACCGACGAACAGGTCGAGGAGGAGCGCCGCCTGCTGTACGTGGGCGTCACCCGGGCCCGGTTCCACCTCACGCTCTCCTGGGCGCTGTCCCGCTCCCCGGGGGGCCGCGCCAACCGGCGCCCCAGCCGCTTCCTCAAGGGGCTGCGGCCCGGCTCCGGCTCCCTCGGCACCGCGGGCTCCTCCGGCGGCGGCTCCGTCGAGCGGGGGAGCGGCCCCGTCCGGCGCAGGCCGCGCGGCCCGATCCTGTGCCGGGTCTGCGGCGCCACCCTCACCGAGGCGGGCGCGATGAAGCTGATGCGCTGCGAGGACTGCCCCTCGGACATGGACGAGGCCCTGTACGAGCGGCTCCGGGACTGGCGATCGGAACAGGCCAGGGAGCTCGGCCAGCCGGCGTATTGCGTGTTCACCGACAAGACGCTCATGGCGATCGCGGAGCGTGTCCCCGCCACCGACGGCGAGCTCTCCTCGATCGCCGGTGTCGGCGCCCGCAAGCTCGACCGCTTCGGAGCCGAGGTCCTGGCCATCTGCGCAGGTGAGGAGGGCGGGACGGGCGGCGACGAGACCTGAGAAAAACTCGTCGGAAAAATAGTTTGCGCCTGCCCCGTCAAGCCCCATAGGTTCTTAACCACGGAAACAGCGCTTCTTCGAAGCCCTGTCTTCGTGCTGTACTTGTCCAAATAAACATGAGGGTCCGGCTCGCACCCGAGCCCTCCGAGACGCCGAGAGGAGGCGATTCCAGTGATCAGCTACACCATCCAGACCAGCACCGTCAGCACCGCCAGCTTCGTCAGCAGCGCCAAAATGACCGATCGCTCGGCCGTCTCCGCCTGCTCGCTCGGCCTCTCCGCCTCGGCCCTCATTGGCACCGGTCTGCCCGTCGCCGGCCTGCCCGTCACCGGTCTTTCCGGTCTCGGTGCGGTCGCCGTGGTCCGGCGCAATGAGCGACCGACCAAGGCACTGGAAGCAGGAGCAGCAGGCAAGGCCAAGGCCTATGACTTTGCGGCGACCGGTGCCGGAACCCAGCAGCAGACGACGACGCACGACCACATGATGTGGGCCTTCCGTGGGCTCGAACCCTGGAGTGATCCAGTCTGATCCATGATCAGACCGGCGCCTTCAGGGCCGCGGAACCCCACCCGGGATCCGCGGCCCTTCTGTTTGTCCCCGAACGGGGACGACGGCGCGAAGGGGCCTCGGGAAAGACACCACCCGGTACCAGCCGAAACCCCGGCCAACAGGCCGGAACGACCAGACGAGGAAAGACCACCGTGCAACTCGAAGCGCACGCCCCGTCCGTACCGCATTCCGAATCGCTTCCCCTGCCCGGCCTCACGGAGGACCCCGCTTTGACCCCCCTCACCGCGCTCACCGCGCTCGACGACGCCATCGAGAACCTCGGCGTCCCCGTCCCCTGTCGCGCCTACGACCCCGAGGTCTTCTTCGCGGAGTCCCCGGCCGACGTCGAGTACGCGAAGTCCCTCTGCCGGACCTGCCCGCTCATGGCCGCCTGCCTCGCCGGCGCCAAGGAGCGCCGCGAGCCCTGGGGCGTCTGGGGTGGCGAGCTCTTCGTCCAGGGCGTGGTCGTCGCCCGCAAGCGGCCCCGTGGCCGTCCGCGCAAGAACCCGGTCGTCGCGGCATGAGCGCCACCGGAACCATCGACCGCCCCCTCACGCACGATCCCCAGAAGCAGGCCCCGATGACCTCTTCCGCCAGCGAGCCCGCAGGCTCCGCGACCCCAGTCTTCTCCCCCGCCGCCGCGTACACCGCGCGTCAGAACAGGACCCGTGAAATGCAACTCATCCCAGAAGCCCTGGCCCGTGCCCATATGCACGAGCGACACCGTGAGGCCGACGCGGAACGCCAGGCCGTGCGCCTGGTCGCCGCCCGGCGCATGCAGCGCCGCGCCGAGCGCGTCTCGCTGCGCGCCCGCCGCGCGCTCGCCATGGCCGTCATGCACTGAGCATCCTCGTGATGCCCCGGCCCTGTCCCCCGGACAGGGCCTCGCGGGGGCCGGTCGGAACGGACCGGCCCCCGCGGTGCGTTGCCCCCACCGCGACCCCGCGCCGGGTTATCGTCACGAGGGTGAACGAAGCCCGCGCCCCCGAGGAGCCCGTCTCCTGCGCCCGCTGCGGCAGGACCGCCGACCCGCTCCCGATGACCTGGACCTGCTCCGTCGAGAACGGCCGCCGGGAGTACTTCTGCGAGGAGTGCGCCCGCGCCAACATCCGGGCCATCGAAGGACGCCTCGACTCCTCCTGGTGGTGAGCCGCACCGCCCGTGATGGACTGCCCCGATGGCAGCCCCCACGGATCGCGTCCTGCGCGCCCTCGAACGGTTCAACACCGCCCACCCCTGGGACCACAACGCCCACTACCACCGGTGGATCCTGCGGCAGCTCCCGCGCCGCCTCGACCGGGCCCTGGACGTCGGCTGCGGCAGCGGCGACCTCGCCCGGCTGCTCGCCACCCGCGCCACGGCCGTCCGCGCCGTCGACGCCGACCCGGCGATCGTCGCCCGCGCCCGGGAACTGACCGCCCCGGCCGCCCGGGTGACCTTCGCCGTCGAGGACGCCCTCGCGGACACCGCGGACGACGGCGCCCACAGCGCCGTCACCTGCCTCGCGACGCTCCACCATCTGCCGCTCGCCCCGGCCCTCGAACGGTTCCGGGAGCGGCTGGCGCCCGGCGGGACCCTCGTCGTGCTCGGCCTGTCCCGCCCCGACACCCCGGCCGACCACCTCCTCGGCCTGCTCTCGATCCCCCTCAACGCCGCCACCGGCTGGCTCAGGAACCGGGGCCGCCCGGCGCCCCGGCCCGTGGCGATGACCGCCCCGACCCGCGACGCCGAGGAGACCCTGGCCGAGATCGCCCTCGTCGCCGGGCGGATCCTTCCCGGTGCCCGGATCCGCCGCCGCCTCTTCTGGCGCTACACCCTCGTCTGGCGCAAGCCGGCCACGGTCTAGACGGGATCCGGCTCCTCGAAGCCGGGCAGCCACTCGGCGAGCTCGTCCCGCAGCCGTACCGTCGCGTTCAACTGGCACAGCACCCCGATCGTGCTCAGCGTCACACGGTGTATCAGCAGGTACGAGGGCGGCAGGTTCAACTGCTTGCCCAGCTGGTGGGCGGGGGAGCGGGGGTCCGCGATCCGGGCCGCCTGGGTGCGCATCCAGCCGCGCGTGAAGACGAACTCCTCCGCCTCGGCCGGCTCGATGATCGGCAGCAGGTACTCCAGGACCGCGTCCGGGTCCAGAGCGACGGAGTCCTTGACGAAGCCCTCCGCGCACAGCAGTTCGTAGACCGTCTCGGCCTCGCCGGCGACGGTCATCCGCAGACAGGTGCCGATCGTCTCGGGCAGCCCGCCGGGCAGCCGGTCCACGGTGCCGAAGTCGAGGACACCGAGCCGCCAGCCCTCCGGACCCTCCTCCTCGTCCGCGCCGGGCAGCAGCCGGAAGTTCCCCGGGTGCGGATCGGCGTGCAGCAGACCCGTGCGCGCCGGCCCGGAGAAGAGGAAGCGGGCGAGCAGCTGTCCGGCCCGGTCCCGCTGGGCCTCGGTGCCGTCCGCGATCACCTCCGCGAGCGGGACCCCGTCCATCCACTCGGTCACGAGGATCTGCTCCGACTGGTGCACCACCGCGGGCACCACCACATCGGGATCGTCCGCGAACTCCTCCGCGTGGATCCGCTGCGCCTCCGCCTCCAGGGCGTAGTCCAGCTCCTCCGAGACCCGGTCCCGCATCTCGGCGATCAGCGGCTTGATGTCCATGCCCGGGATGAGCGGACCGAGGAGCCGGGCGAAGCGGCTCAGCTGCGTCAGGTCCGAGAGCAGTGCCTCCCCGGCGCCCGGGTACTGCACCTTCACCGCGACCTCGCGCCCGTCGTGCCACACGGCCCGGTGCACCTGCCCGATCGAGGCG
Source organism: Streptomyces sp. E-08 (assembly GCF_049913095.1). Taxonomy (NCBI): domain Bacteria; kingdom Bacillati; phylum Actinomycetota; class Actinomycetes; order Kitasatosporales; family Streptomycetaceae; genus Streptomyces; species Streptomyces sp. E-08. The sequence goes on from NZ_CP183971.1 coordinate 5,586,289, forward strand.
GCCGCCGCCGGCTTCTCCTCGAACTCCAGGAACAGCTCACGCCAGTCGGGGCCGAGCCCCTCCTCCAGGACCGCGTGGACCGTGCGCGTCGGCATCGGCGGGGCCGCGTCCTGAAGCTTCGTCAGCGCCGCCCGATAGGGCCCGGCGACCTCCTCCGGAAGGGCCGACTCGAAGACGGACAGCGCCTGTCCGAACTTCATGGCCCCGCCCTTGAGCTCACCGAGGACCTTGAACAGCTGCTCGGCCGTGCGCTGCTGGAGCTCGCGGGCGACGAGCTCCGCCGATCTGCCGCCGATCCGCTTGCCCAGGCCCCAGGTGGCCCGGCCCGCGAAGCCCAACGGCAACGCGGCCAACTTGGCGGTCCGGGTGACCGCCTTCCGGGGAAGATCAGACATGCGCCCCTCCAAAACCCAGACTGCACTGCCGCGCAGGGCCGTTACCCCGCCATTGTGTCGTGTGCGTCCCCGGCCGCCGAGGTGCGCTCCCCTTCTTCGCCGCGCGCCGCGCCGCAAGGGCAGGCCAGGTGCGGTCTCAGCGGCTCCGCCCGCCACTCGAGGAGCGGCAGGGACGCCTCCCACCGGGTGCCCGCGCTCGCCGGGAGGTCCCCGTCCAGGAAGGCCAGCGCGTGCGCGGCGGCCAGCCCGGCCACCGCCGTGGCCAGCCCCACGTCGCAGGCGGGCAGCGGATGCGGGGCACCGGACCGCCACTGGGCCAGCATCCGGGGCGTCACCGGGTCCCGGTCCGTCCGCTCCTCCTGGAGGCACCGGGCGCAGGCCGTGGCGCCGGGCAGCACGAGCGGGCCGACGACCCCGGTCGCCTCCAGGACGCCCGCGTACAGATGGGGGGTGCCCGTGGAGAGCCACGGCTCGGCGGGCACCGGATCGGGGACGTACGCGCCGAGACCGTCCCGCGGTGTCACCACGACGAGTGACAGCCCTGCCCCGCCCGGACCTTCACCCGGTCCGCCCGGGCGCCGGGCGCGGCCGGGCTCCCGGGCCCAGCGGCCGACCAGGCGCCGGGCCGCCGTCGCCCGGCGCTCGCCCACGGACTCGGCGGGGAGTCCGCCCGGGGCCGTCTCCCAGGGCTCGACCCGGCCCGCGTCGAGGACCTCCACCGAGCCCACTCCGGCCGCCGCGAGCAGCGCCGCCACCGTCGAGCCGACCCGTCCCGCGCCCCGGACCTGGACGCGCAGGGCCCTCCGGGCCGCCAGGGTCCGCGCCGCCCGCTCCGGCCCGGGGTGGACCACGGAGAGGGAGGCCAGGTCCGCGCGGAGCGGATCGAGTGCCACGTCCACCGCGCCCGCGGCCGGACCCGCCTTCCCCGGCCGCCCTGTCGCGGCGTCCGTGAGGAGTCCGGCCGACTCCAGCCTGCCGAGGAGCGCGTCCAGCCGTCCGTCCGGAAGACCGAGCGCCCGCGCTTCGGCCCGCAGCAGCGCGGTCCCGCGCGTGCCGTCGAGCAGTCCGAGCACCGCCCCCGTCGCCTGGTCGACCGGGCCGAGCACCACCGCGTGCGCGGGGGCGACGCCGAACTGGACGCACCGCAGACTCCGCCAGGCCCGCCGCAGCGCCGGTTTCACCATCGGATGCATTTCCCCGCCCCCGTCCGTCCTCCGCACCGCATTTCATGATCGACAACGGCATTCCGTCGCCCCGGGATGAGAATGCCCGGCCGTCACGACGGCCGCCGAAAGTTGTCCACAGGGCAGGGAATTAGTCATTCAAATGGTGCGCGGTGGGGTCGGATCGTTCCCGAAACCACTCGGGAGGCGGGACTTCCCGCGCCGGCAGCGGGTAACGTCGGGGCCGTGCCCGCCGACCCACAGCGCAGCGTGACCAGCGAACCGCCCCGCGGGGCGGGAACGAGTGCGGTCGAGGTCCGCAGAAGCCCACGGCGCAGGAGAACCGTCTCGGCCTACCGCGAGGGCGACCGGACCATCGTGCTCATCCCGGCCCGCATGTCGGAGGCGGAGGAGCGCCGCTGGGTCGGCGTCATGCTCGACAAGCTCGCCGCCCAGGAGAGCCGGAGCGTCCTCGGCGACCGGGAGCTCACCGAGCGGGCGCTGCGCCTCTCGGAGCAGTACTTCGGCGGCCGGGCCCGCCCCGGCTCCGTGCGCTGGGTGACCAACCAGAACACCCGCTGGGGCTCCTGCACCCCCTCCGAGGGCAGCATCCGCCTCTCCCACCGGCTCCAGGGCATGCCCGAGTACGTCGTCGACTACGTCCTCCTGCACGAACTGGCCCACCTCCTCGTCCCCGGGCACGGCCCACGGTTCTGGCAGCTCCTGGAGGCCTACCCCCGCACCGAGCGGGCGCGCGGCTACCTGGAGGGCGTGGTCGCCGCCGGGCGCCTGCCGCACCTTCCGGCGGCCCCCGAGGAGTGACGGCGCCGCCCCGCGCGCGCGTACCGGTTTCCCGATTCCGTACCGAAAACGACCTGGCCTGTCTCAATGTCGTGCCCACCGGTTAGCCTGGCGCGAGCATTCGCCATTCGGGATGGGGGACGGTCGTTACGCATGGCCAGGGAATTCCAACGCGGCCACAAGGCCAAGATCAGTGATCTGACCGCGGGAACCGATCTGTACGTCGGTGTGCAGATCGCGGCGCCCGGACTCACTTTCGACATCAGCTGCTTCGGACTCGACGCCGAGGAGCGGCTCTCCGACGACCGCTACTTCGTCTTCTTCAACCAGCCGAAGTCGCCCGAGGAGTCCATCCAGCTGCTCGGTGCGCAGTCCGGCGACACCGAGTCCTTCCGCATCACCCTCGACCGCATCCCCGCGAACATCCACAAGCTGTCGTTCACCGCGACCATCGACGGCGCCGGCCAGATGTCCCAGGTCGGTCCCGGCCACCTGCGGATCGTGGCGGGCGGCGAGGAGGTCGCGCGCTACGCGTTCACGGGCGCCGAGTTCTCCACCGAGCGCGCGGTGATGCTCGGCGACTTCTACCTCAAGGACGTCTGGCGGTTCGCCGCCGTCGGCCAGGGCTTCGACGGAGGCCTGGAGGCGCTCCTGCGGAACTTCGGCGGCGAGGTCGCCGAGGAGGAGCCCGCCGCCCCGCAGCAGCAGGCCGCGGCCCCCGGCTTCGCCCCTCCGCCGCAGGCGGCGGCACCCCCGGCGTTCGGTGCGCCCGCAGCGCCCGCCCCGGCCCCCGCGCCCGCGTTCGGCGCGCCTCCGGGCCCGCCCGCGCCGGTCCCGCCCGCGCCCGTTCAGCCGGTCCACACGGCGCCCACGATGGTCGCCCCGCTGGCCCCGCCGGGCCCCGTACCGCCGCCCGCGCCGGCCCCCGCCCCGTACGGGCAGCCGCCGCAGCAGCCGCAGTACGGCCAGGTCCCGGGACAGCCTCCCGGCCAGTACCCGGGGCAGATCCCGGGCCAGGCACCCACTCCGTACCCCGGTCAGGGACAGCCGCCGCAGGCCCCCTACGGGCAGCCCGCCCCGTACGGGCAGCAGCCCGGCGTCCCGCAGGGCGTCCCGGCCGCGGGAGCGGGGCTCGCCGCCGCGCTCGCGCCGTACAAGGAGACCGCCACCGGCGCCCGCTGGACCCCGCAGAACCAGCAGCTCATGCGGGTCGACCTCGCCATGGGCGGCGTCCCCGTCCTCGCCCGGCAGGGCTCCATGGTCATGTACCAGGGCAAGGTCGACTTCGGCTACAAGGGCGCGGGCTTCGCCGGCCGGATCGTCGGCAACGCCACCGGCCAGGAGATGCAGCTGATGCGCTGCTCCGGCCGCGGCCAGGTCTTCCTCGCCGAGCAGGGCGCCCACCTGCACCCGATCGAGCTCCAGGGCGACGGCATCTGCGTCTCTGCGGAGAACGTCCTCGCGTTCGACGAGTCCCTGCAGTACGAGGTCCGCCGCATCGAGGGCCACGGCATCCCCGGCGGCGCCCTGTTCACCATGCAGTTCCAGGGCACCGGCACCGTCGTCGTGAAGACCCACGGCGTCCCCGTCGTCCTGCCCGTCACGCCGACGACGTTCGCCGACTGCAACGCCGTCGTCGCCTGGTCGTCCGCGTCCCAGGTCATCCTCTCCAGCCAGGTGCGGCTCCGCCGCAACGCCTACCCGGGCCACAGCGGGGAGACCGTGAACCTCCAGTTCCGGGGAGCCCCCGGCAACTTCATCGTCGTCCAGCCCTACGAGGTCTGAGGGAGCCCGTCATGAACCAGCAACTCGCGGGCTACGCCCCGACCCCCGTCGCGGCCCGGATGGAGAACCACGGCCGGACCATGCTCAAGGTCGCCATGGCCTCCGGCCAGGACCTGTACGCCCGGAGCGGCTCGATGGTCGCCTACGAGGGCTTCATCAGCTACGAGCCCAACCCGCCCGCCGTTCGCCAGGTCGCCCAGCAGTGGATGACCGGCGAGGGCGCGCCCGTCATGAAGTGCACCGGCGACGGACTGCTCTACCTCGCCGACTACGGTGCCGACGTCGTCGTCATCAACCTCCAGAACGACTCGCTCTCCGTCAACGGCACCAACCTGCTCGCCTTCGACGCCCACCTCCAGTGGGGCGTCGAGCGGGTCAAGGGCCTCGCCAAGTTCGCCGGCCAGGGCCTGTTCAACGTGGAGATCGCCGGCACCGGCTGGGTCGCGCTCACCTCGCGCGGCACGCCGATCGTCGTCGACTGCGGCCGCGGCGAGGACGAGACGTACGTCGACCCCGACGCGCTCGTCGCCTGGTCGCCCGCGCTCAAGGTCAAGGGCAAGCGCAGCTTCAAGGCGTCCTCCCTCATCGGGCGGGGCAGCGGCGAGGCATACCAGATGGCCTTCTCGGGCCAGGGCATCGTCGTCGTACAGCCGAGCGAGGACAGCACCGACCGCCTGCGGGTCCGGGGCTGAGGGGGAGCGAGAACACACCATGCAGAGCCCGCTTTTCAACCACGCCGAACAGCAGAGCCAGGAGCGGTACGTCATCCAGAACCCGCAGCTCCTGCGGGTCTCCCTCACCGGGCAGGACGACGTCCTCGCCCGCAAGGGCGCCATGGTCGCCTACCAGGGACTCGTCGACTTCGACGGCGAGTACAAGACCCCCAACCAGCGGCGGGCCCAGGCCCGCACCGGTGAGGGCCTGGACCTGATGCGCTGCTCCGGCCAGGGCACGGTCTACTTCGCCAACCTCGCCCAGCACGTCCACATCGTGGAGGTCGAGCAGGAGGGCCTCACGGTCGACAGCGCCTACGTCCTCGCGCTCGACTCGACCCTCCACACCGAGGTCATCGCCGTCGACAGCCAGTACGGGGTCTCCGGCACCGGCAAGTACCAGCTCAACATCTCCGGCCGCGGCAAGGTCGCCCTGATGACCTCCGGTCAGCCGCTGATGATGCAGGTCACGCCCGACAAGTACGTCAGCGTCGACGCCGACGCCATCGTCGCCTGGTCCACCGGACTCCGCGTCCAGATGCAGGCGCAGACGACGAACTCCAGCGTCCGCCACCGCCGGGGAAACACCGGCGAGGGCTGGGAGCTCAGCTTCCTCGGACAGGGCTTCGCGCTCGTCCAGCCGAGCGAGGTCATGCCCCCGCAGAACGCCGCCATCGGACAGGGCATCGCCGCCCAGTTCGGCGCCGGCCAGCACGGCTCCCACGCCCAGAACCAGAACAACGCCTGGAACTGAGCAGCCACGACCGAGGGGCGGCCTCCACCGGAGGCCGCCCCTCGGTCATGCCCTCGCCCGTGCTCACGCCAGCCGCGCCAGCGTGCCCTTCAGCAGTTCGACCACCGACGTGTCGGCCACGCCCGCCACGTCCTCGTACGCGAACCAGCGCAGGTCCAGCGACTCCTCGCTGATCTCCGCCACCGCGTCCGCCGGGGCCAGCGCCGCGTACTGCACGTCCAGGTGCCAGTGGCAGGGCGCCGGGATCGGATGCCGGTCCAGCCGCACCGGACCGCCCGGCAGCAGGGTGAGACCCGTGGTGATGCCGGACTCCTCGGCCGCCTCGCGCAGCGCCGCCGCCTCCAGCGTCGGGTCACCCTCCTCGCAGTGACCGCCCATCTGCAGCCACATGCCCAGCTTCTTGTGCAGGGTCAGCAGCACACGCCCGCGGGAAGGGTCGATCACCAGCGCGCTGGACGTCAGATGACCGGCCCCGCAGGGCTTGTACATGCCGTCCGGATGCCCGGCGAGATGGTCCAGGTAGACATCCCGCAGCTCCGGCTGGCCCTCGTACCCCTTCAGGACGAGGACCGCGTCGTCGTACAGGCTCACTTCTCGCCGTCCCCGCTCTCCGGGTTCTCGCCCTTGGCCGCCTCGCCGAGCATCTTGTCCAGCTCGGAGAAGTCCAGGTGCTCGCGGTGCACGAAGCCGTCCGGGTCGTCCAGGTCGGTCGCCGTCGGCAGCATGTCCGGGTGCTCCCACAGCCCGTCCCGGCCGTCGACCCCGCGCGCGTCCGTGAGCGAGGCCCACAGGCGGGCCGCGTCCCGCAGCCGGCGCGGACGCAGCTCCAGACCGATCAGCGTCGCGAAGGTCTGCTCGGCCGGACCGCCCGAGGCCCGGCGCCGCCGCAGCGTCTCGCGCAGCGCGTCCGCCGAGGTCAGCCGGGACTTCGCGGCCTCGTGGACCACCGCGTCCACCCAGCCCTCGACCAGCGCGAGCGCCGTCTCCAGACGGGCCAGGGCGGCCTTCTGCTCCGGGGTGTCCTCCGGCTGGAACATGCCCTGCTGGAGCGCCTCCTGGAGCTGCTCCGGATGCGTCGGGTCGAGCTGACCGACGGCCTCCTCCAGCTTCGAGGTGTCGACCTTGATCCCGCGCGCGTACCCCTCGACCGCACCGAACAGGTGCGCCCGCAGCCACGGCACGTGCGCGAAGAGGCGCTGGTGCGCGGCCTCGCGCAGGGCCAGGTAGAGCCGCACCTCGTCCGAGGGCACGCCCAGGTCCTTGCCGAAGGCCTCGATGTTCAGCGGCAGCAGCGCGGCACGCCCGGCCGGGCCCAGCGGCAGACCGACGTCGGTCGAGCCGACGACCTCACCGGCGAGCGCGCCCACGGCCTGCCCGATCTGCTGGCCGAACATGGCGCCGCCCATGGAGCGCATCATGCCGATCAGCGGGCCGGCCATGGCCTGCATCTCCTGCGGCAGGACGTCGCCCATCGCCGTGCCGACCCGCTCGGCGACCGGGTCCACGAGCTGCTGCCACGCCGGCAGGGTCGCCTCGACCCACTCCGCGCGGCTCCACGCCACGGCCGTGCTCGCGCCCGAGGGCAGCGAGGTCACGCCGTCCAGCCACAGGTCGGCCAGGCGCACGGCCTCCTCGACCGCCGACTTCTCGGCCGGGCCCACGCTCGCGTCCTTGGTGCCGTCGGCGGTGCCCTGGGCCACCACCTGGCGCGCGATCTGCTTGGCCATGTCCCAGTTGACGGGGCCGCCCTCGTAGCTCAGCATCTGCCCGAGCTGCTGGAAGGCCGAGCCCAGGTCGTTGGGGTTCAGGGAGCCGAACATCGCGGCGAACGGATTGTCCGCGCCCCCGGGACCGCCCATGCCGGGCAGCCCGCCGAAGCCGAACGGGTTCGCACCGAACGGGTTGCCGCCGGACCCCTGGCCACCTCCGGCGGGGTCCTTCTTCTTGCCCTCGTCGCCGTTCTCCGGCTCCTCCGGCGGAAGGCCGAATCCGAATGGGGTGTCACTCACAGGTTTCCTCGGCTCGTAGGGCCGCCGGCCTCCTGCCGACGGCGACTGCCCGACCAGGGCCTGTCCAGACAGGCCCCGCACACCACCAGCGTAGACATCCGGGCCGGAAATGGGCTCGGTGCTCCGCCGGGCCGTGCCCTGCGGCAGGATGGACGCCACCTGGTCCGCACGCGTCATGCGCGTACGTACTGAAGACAACCGCTGGAGACGCCCGGTGAGTTCCCCAGATCCACAGGTTCGCGGAGCGCGAAACCCCTCAACCCGGTCCGCCGTGCGCGGCCCCGTCGTCGCGGTCACCGGCGCCGCTTCCGGCGTCGGTGACCTGCTGACCAGGCGTCTCGCCGCCTCCGGCGAGATCAAGCGGGTCGTCGCCATCGACGAGCGCCGGGGCGAGGTCGCCGAGGCGCAGTGGCACATCCTCGACGTGCGCGACCCGGCCATCGCCGAGAAGCTGCGCGGCGCGGACGTCGTCGTGCACCTCGCCGTCGACCTCGACCTGGAGACCGACCCCGCCGCCCGGACGGCCTACAACGTGCGGGGCACCCAGACCGTCCTGACCGCCGCCGCCGCGGCCGGGGTGCACCGGGTGGTGCTCTGCACCTCCGCGATGGTCTACGGCGCCCTGCCCGACAACGACATCCCGCTCTCCGAGGACGCCGAGCTCAGGGCGACGGCCGAGGCCACCGGCGTCGGCGACATGCTGGAGATCGAGCGCCTCGGCCGCCGCGCCCCCCGCGCCCACCCCGGCCTCCACGTCACGGTCGTCCGCCCCGCCGTCCTCGTCGGCGGTACGGACACGGCGCTCACCCGCTACTTCGAGTCGCCCCGGCTGCTCGTCGTCGCCGGATCCCGGCCCACCTGGCAGTTCTGCCACGTCGAGGACCTGGTCAGCGCCCTGGAGTACGCGGCCCTGGAGAAGGTCGACGGGGAGTTCGCCGTCGGCTGCGAGGGCTGGCTCGAACAGGAGGAGGTCGAGGAGCTCTCCGGGATCCGGCGCATGGAGCTGCCCTCCGCGGTCGCCCTCGGCACGGCGGCCCGCCTGCACCGGATCGGGCTCACCCCGTCCCCGGCGGGCGACCTCGCCTACACCATGCACCCCTGGGTGGTGAGCGTCGGACGGCTGCACGACGCCGGCTGGCGTCCGAAGTGGACGAACGAGGAGGTGCTCGCCGCGCTCCTGGAGGAGGCCGAGGGCCGCCACACCGTCGCCGGCCGCCGCCTGGGCCGCAAGGACGCGACGGCGGCCGGCGCGGCCGGTGCGACGGTGGCGCTGCTCGGCACGGCGGCCCTGGTCAGGCAGATGCGGAAGCGGCGGGGCCTGTAGTTTGTAGGACCCTCCTACGGAGGGTTCCGTCCACAGGTCGAAAGGTCCCTTACCGGATGTCGGAGCCGTGCGGCACCATGGGCGCATGGCGCAGACGCACGACCACCCCGGCGAGCAGGCAGCGGACGACCCGATCAAGCTGCTCGCGATCCGTGACACCCCGCTCTCGGTCGACGAGGTCTTCCGGGCCGTCGGAGACGACGCCTCCGGCGGCACCACCCTCTTCGTCGGCACCGTGCGCAACCACGACGGCGGCGCGGACGTGGACGCCCTGGGCTACTCCTGCCACCCGACCGCCGACGCGGAGCTCCGCCGGGTCGCCGAGAAGGTCGTCGCGAACTATCCGGTCCGCGCCCTGGCGGCCGTCCACCGCGTCGGCGACCTGCGCGTGGGGGACATCGCGGTCGTCGTCGCCGTCTCCTGCCCGCACCGCGCCGAGGCCTTCGAGGCCTGCCGGAAGCTGATCGACGACCTCAAGCACGAGGTCCCGATCTGGAAGCACCAGACGTTCTCCGACGGGACGGAAGAGTGGGTCGGCTCCTGCTGAGCCTTCGCCCGGGGCCCCCGGCCACGGGCGCCCCGGCCGACGGCCGGGGTGAGGGTCGGGGCCTGCCGGGCGGGGCAAGGCGGCGCGCCGACGGGGCGTAGCCGAACGCCCGATTTGCGTAACCGCCCCCCAGGCGCGAGCGTTGATCCCACAGATGACACAGTCTGCTGATCAACTCACTGGGGATGGGAGGTCGGGATGGCAGCGCTGGCCTGGTTGCTGATTCCGCTTTTCGCAGTCGTCGGCGCGGCGATATGGGGAAGCTGGGCTTCGAGGAGCAAGACCATAGGTGACGTGGCGGAACTCGCCGGCTACGCACGCTTCCGGGACGCCATGGAGCGGTCCCACACCACGACCGCCGATTCCGCTCGTGAGGAGCGCGAACCGGCCGCGACGGCCTCCGCCGTCACCACCTCGCCCTCGGGCTGACGCGGGCCGCCCCGTACGGACCGCCCCAGGGGTGCACCCACAGTCGAGTCCCGTACTGTCGTTCCATGCCACGCCGCACCGCGACGATGCTCGCCTCCACCCTGGTCCTGATCTGTCTGCTCATCGCGGGCGTTCTGATCCCGGTGCCGTACGCGGAGATGAGCCCCGGCCCCACGGTCAACACCCTCGGCGATGCCAGGGGAGAACCGGTCCTGCAGATCTCGGGACGCAAGACCTACCCGACCGACGGTCACCTCAACATGACGACGGTCCGCGTCACCAGCGCGGACTACAAGATGAACGCCGTCGAGGCCGTCTACGGATGGCTCGCCCACGACAACGTGGTCGTGCCGCACGACACCCTCTACCCGGACGGCAAGACCGAGGAGGAGTCGAGCCAGGAGAACGCCGAGGAGTTCAGCCAGTCCCAGGAGAGCGCCAAGGTGGCGGCCCTCGGGGAGCTGGGCATCCCGGTGGTCGCCCGGGTCGTCGTCGCGACGGTCGTCAAGGGCGCCCCGGCCGAGGGCAAACTGCACGCCGGGGACGTGATCAAGGCCGTCGACGGCGTGCCGGTCAAGGACCAGGGCGACGTCGCCAAGCAGGTCACGAAGCGGAAGCCCGGCCAGGACGTCGAGTTCACGATCGTCCCCGCCAAGGAGGCCGCCGCGGCCGAGAAGGCCCGCAAGGAGCCCAAGGTCACGCAGAAGGTGGTCATCAGGACCACGACGTCGGAGGAGGGCGACCGGGCCGTCGTCGGCATCCAGGCCGGCACCGACCACGTCTTCCCGTTCACGATCGACATCAACCTCGCCGACGTCGGCGGCCCCAGCGCCGGTCTGATGTTCGCCCTCGGCATCGTCGACAAGCTGACCCCGGAGAGCCTCACCGGCGGCCGGTTCATCGCGGGCACCGGCACCATCGACGACAAGGGCGAGGTCGGCCCGATCGGCGGCATCGAGATGAAGCTGGTCGGCGCGCGCGACGCGGGCGCCCAGTACTTCCTCACCCCTGCCGACAACTGCGAGGCCGCTGCCGCGGACACCCCGGACGGGCTGACCCTGATCAGGGTCGACACCATCGACGACGCCACGAAGTCCCTGGAGAAGCTCCGCAAGGGCGACACGGCGTCGCTGCCGAGCTGCTCCAGGAGCTGAGTCAGGACGTACGCGAAGGGGCGCCCGGTCGGCCGACCGGGCGCCCCTTCCTCGTCTTCCGTGTGTTCCGCGTGTTCCGCGTGTTCCTCGTACGGGAGCGGCTCAGCTCTCGAAGGTGGCCGCCAGCGCCTCGGCGAGGCCCGGCACCAGGTCGGGGCCGGTGAGGACCTCGGTCGCGGAGTCCTTCTCGCGGAGCCGGATCGCCGCCTCGCGGGCGCCGCTCCGCAGCACCGCCACGGTCATCCGGACCTCCTGGCGGTCCGGGTGCGCGGCGACCCACTTGGCGAGCTGCTTCTCGTTCAGGCCCTGGGGGACCTGGGCCTCGGCCGACGGGGGCAGCATGAGCCGCTCCACGGTCAGGGCGCAGCCGGCCACCCCGGCGGGCCAGGCGATGGTGCCGAGGAACTCGTCGAGGGCCTTGCCGCGCGGCAGCTTGTCCTGCTCGATCGGGGTGTAGGCGGTGGCGTCGTCGCCCAGGCCGAGCTGGGAGGCGAGCTTGGGCTCCTGGGCGCGCAGCCGTGCGGTGTCGACCAGGGCGAACAGGCGGGCGGGCTGGTCCCAGCCGAGGCCCGACGCGTACTCGTCGATCTCGAGCACGGCGCGGGTGAGGGGGCTCGCGGCCATGGCCGGGCCGGAGGGGGAAAGGTTGGACATGACCAATATCCTGCCTCCTCTTCCCCTGAAGACGGGAACTAGGTAAAGCCTCAGTAAGTTGCACCAGTGGGCTCTACGATCGCGGGGCCTGCTTTCAGACGCATCAACATCGAGGGGCGCACGTTGGCTTTCCAGATGCCGGACCGTGGCCAAGGCCCGTCCGGGCCGAGGGTGAGAGTCGGCCGGCCGTCCCGGCGGGCCCGCACCCTGCTCATGACACTCGGGGTGCTGGCCGTCCTGGCCATGGCGTTCGTGATGTTCGCCGGGTTCTGGACGGACTGGCTGTGGTACCGCTCGGTCGAGTACTCGTCCGTGTTCACCACCACCCTGTGGACCAAGATCGGCCTCTTCGCGGTCTTCGGCCTGCTGATGGGGATCGCCGTCGGCTTCAACATCTGGCTGGCGTACCGGCTGCGGCCGCCGCTCAGCGCGATGTCGCTGGAGCAGCAGAGCCTCGACCGGTACCGGATGGGTCTGGCCCCGTTCAAGAAGTGGGTGCTCCTCGCGGTCACCGCCCTGGTGGCCCTGATCGCCGGCGCGTCCGCGTCGGGCCAGTGGCGCACCTGGCTCATGTGGGTCAACGGGGTGAAGTTCGGCCAGAAGGACCCGCAGTTCGACCTCGACGTGTCGTTCTACGCCTTCGACCTGCCCTGGTACCGCTTCCTGCTGGCGTTCGGCTTCGCCGCCGCCGTGCTGTCGCTGATCGCCGCCGCGCTCACGCACTACCTGTACGGCGGGCTGCGGATCACCAGTCCGGGCGCGCGTGCCACCGCCGCCGCCACCGGGCACCTCTCGGTGCTGCTCGGCCTCTTCGTCGCGCTCAAGGCCGTCGCGTACTGGCTCGACCGGTACGGCCTGGCGGTGAAGTCCAGTGACTTCAAGGCCACCGGCAACTGGACGGGGCTGCGGTACGTCGACGCCAACGCGTACCTGCCGGCGAAGACCATCCTGTTCTGCATCGCCATCATCTGCGCGCTGCTGTTCTTCGCGACGCTGTGGCGCCGCACCTGGCAGCTGCCGGTGATCGGCTTCGGTCTGATGGTGCTCTCCGCGATCCTGATCGGCGGCCTGTACCCGGCCATCGTGCAGAAGTTCCAGGTCCAGCCGAACGAGCAGGCCAAGGAAGCGCAGTACATCCAGAAGAACATCGACGCGACCCGCAAGGCGTACGCGATCGACGGGACGAAGCTGGAGAACTACTCGGGCAAGTCGACGGTCAAGTCCAAGGACAAGCTGCGGGCGGACGCCGACACGGCGGCCAGCTACCGCGTCCTCGACCCGAACATCGTGTCGCCGACGTTCCAGCAGCTGGAGCAGAAGCGGAAGTACTACCAGTTCCCGACGACCCTGGACGTGGACCGCTACGCCGGCAAGGACACCGTCGTCGGCCTGCGTGAGCTCAACATCAAGGGCATCCCGAAGCGGAACTGGATCAACGACCACTTCACCTACACCCACGGCTACGGCGCGATCATGGCGTCGGGCACGTCGACGGACGCCAACGGCTCCCCGGTCTTCACCGAGTCCGGACTGCCGACGACCGGCTCGCTGGGCACGTACCAGCAGCGGATCTACTACGGCGAGAAGACCGACCAGTACTCGATCGTGGGCGGCCCGCAGAAGGAGCTGGACTACGAGGAGAACGGCGAGAAGACCACCAGCTACAAGGAGAAGAGCGGCGTCAGCCTCTCCAACACCTTCAACCGCGCCGCGTACGCGGTGGCCTTCAGCGAGCCGCAGATCCTCTACTCGGGAGCCATCGGCGACGGCTCGCGGATCCTGTACAACCGCACGCCCAAGGAGCGCGTCGAGGCCGTCGCGCCCTGGCTGACCATCGACGGCGACGCCTACCCGGCGGTCGTCGACGGCCGGATCCAGTGGATCGTCGACGCCTACACGACGACCAACGGCTACCCGTACGCCTCGCGCACCACGCTCGGCGACACCACGGCCGACTCGCTGACCGTCGGCAACCAGCAGCGCACGGTCGTCGCCCAGCAGAACCAGGTCAACTACATCCGCAACTCGGTCAAGGCCACCGTCGACGCCTACGACGGCACGGTGAAGCTCTACGAGTGGGACACCCAGGACCCGGTCCTCAAGACCTGGATGAAGGCCTTCCCCGGCACGGTCCAGCCGAAGTCCGAGATCAAGGGCGACCTGCTCGCACACCTGCGCTACCCGCAGGACATGTTCAAGGTCCAGCGCGAGCTGCTGACCCGCTACCACGTCACCGACCCCGCGCAGTTCTACAGCGGCTCGGACGCCTGGCAGGTGCCGGACGACCCGACCAACAAGGACGGCAACGCGGTCCCGCCGTACTACCTGAGCATGAAGATGCCCGGGGACACGGCGCAGCGCTTCTCGCTGACGACGACGTTCACGCCGAACGGGCGGCCCAACCTGGGCGCCTTCATGGCGGTCGACGCCGACGCCACCAGCAAGGAGTACGGCCGGCTGAGACTGCTGCGGGTCACCGAGGACGTCCCGGGCCCGGCCCAGGTGCAGAGCAAGCTCAACGGCCTGCCCTCCGTGGCCACCTTCGTCCGGGACATGAAGGGCGCCGACTCGGACATCCAGTACGGCAACCTGCTCACCGTGCCGCTCGACGGCGGGTTCCTGTACGTGGAGCCGGTGTACGCCCAGGGACGCAACGCGCTCTACCCGCTCCTGAAGAAGGTCGCGGTGTCGTACGTGGACGCGGACCAGCCGGACGGTGACACGACGAAGGACACCACGGTGTTCGAGGACAACCTCACCAAGGCGCTCAACGCGGTCTTCGGGGTGGAGGCGCCCACCGCGCCGACGACCCCGCCGGGGACCACGCAGCCGCCCGGCACGACCCAGCCGCCGGCGTCGAACGACGCCGCGCTGCAGCAGGCGATCGCCGACGCCCAGAAGGCGTACGACGCGGGCGAGGCCGCGCTGCAGAAGGGCGACTGGACCGCGTACGGCAAGGCCCAGGAGGATCTCCAGGCGGCGCTCGAGCGGGCCGCCCAGGCCGGCGCGAAGCTGAAGACCCCCGGGTCAGGCGGCTGACCTGAGGTTTTCCACCCCCGCGTCGTGATACTGTGGTTTCACCGACGCGGGGTGGAGCAGCTCGGTAGCTCGCTGGGCTCATAACCCAGAGGTCGCAGGTTCAAATCCTGTCCCCGCTACTCAGAGGACAAGGGCCCGGATCCATAAGGATCCGGGCCCTTGTCGTGTGTCGGCGTGCCGGGGGGTGCCGAAGAGCGGTAGGGAAGGGGCGAGTTGGCGTGAGTCGTGTTTGACTTGTCTCTCTGTGGGCATGTCGACAAAACGCTGAGTGACCTCACTGGCTGCGGTATACCAGGTGTGCTCGGGTTGCGGGTGGTGCGACGATGGTATTTATGGGGGACAGGGCAACTCTGTTGGAGACAGGGCGGTTTGTGCAGCGGCACGCCAGAAACGCCGCAGACGAGATCATCGAGGCAGTAGGGGCCGTCGATGCGGCCGTCGACACCACCGCCGAGACCGACGCCGAGAACGAGACCGAGACCGAGGCCCGTCACCGGCGCGCCGCCGAGCACGGCGACCTCGCCTCGATGAGCGCCCTCGGCGCGCTGCTGCTGCGCCGCGGTGACCTCGACGGCGCCGAGCCGTACCTGCGCGGCGCCACGGCCGAGGGGGACCGGGCCGCCGCCAACAACCTGGGCGTCCTGCTCCACCAGCGCGGATACGCCGAAGAGGCCGCCGGCTGGTGGCGGGTCGCCGCCGTCGCCGGTTCCGCGCCCGCCGCACACGCCCTCGGCCGCCACCACCGCGAGCGCGGCGACGAGCCGGCCGCCGAGTACTGGCTGCGCCAGGCCGCCGAGCAGGGCCACGCCCTCGGCGCCTACGCCCTCGCCGACCTCCTGGAGCACCGTAGCGACGTCGGCGCCGAGCGCTGGCTGCGCGCCGCCGCCGAACAGGGCCACCGCGAGGCCGCCTACCGCCTCGCCCTCGCCCTGGAGCGCCGAGCCACCGAGACCACCCGCGGACCGCACGAGACCGGCACCCGGCTCCGGACCCCGGGCGCCCGGGCGGCCGTGCCCGCCGGCGCGCCCGCGACCGGCACCGGCGCCGCCGTCCCCGGGCAGCCGGCCGGCGAGTGCGCGGGCGAGACCGCCGAGGCCGAGCAGTGGTTCCGGCAGGCCGCCGCGCGCGGCCACCGGCGGGCCGCGCTCCACCTGGGCGCGATCCTGGAGCACCGGGGCGAGCTCAAGGAGGCCGGCCGCTGGTACCTCAGCTCCGCCAAGGAGGGCGAGGCGAAGGCCGCCTGCGCGCTCGGCTTCCTGCTCCGCGACGCGGGCGACGAGGAGAGCGCCGCCGTGTGGTGGCTGCGAGCCGCCCAGGACGGCGACGGCAACGCCGCCAACGCCCTCGGCGCCCTGCACGCCGCCCGGGGCGAGCAGCAGACCGCCGAGCGCTGGTACCGGGCCGCCATGGACGCCGGCGACGTGAACGGCGCCTACAACCTCGGGCTGCTCTGCGCCGCCCAGGACCGCATCCCGCAGGCCGAGCAGTGGTACCGGCGGGCCGCCTACGCGGGCCACCGCGAGGCCGCCAACGCGCTCGCCGTACTGCTCCTCCAGGCCGGCGACGCCAACGGCGCCGAGCCCTGGTTCTCCAAGGCCGCCGAGGCCGGCAGCGTCGACGCCGCCTTCAACCTGGGCATCCTGCACGCAGGCCGCGACGACGACCGCACGGCCCTGGTCTGGTACGAGCGGGCCGCGGCCGCCGGGCACACCGAGGCCGCCCTCCAGGTCGGCATCGCCGCCCTGCGGGACGGCGACGAGCAGACCGCCGAGCGGCACCTGCGGTGCGCGGCCGGCGGCGGCAGCGCCGAGGCCGCCTTCCGGCTCGCCTCGGTGCTCGACGCGCGCCGCCCCGAGCCCGGCCCCGCCGTGCTCGGCGCGCCCCGCGAGGAGAAGTCCGAGTGCGAGGAGTGGTACGAGCGGGCCGCCCAGCAGGGGCACCGGCGCGCCCAGGTGCGGGTCGGGATGCTCGCCGCCGGGCGCGGCGACCTCGCCGAGGCCGACCGCTGGTACCGCGAGGCCGCCGAGGCGGGCAGCCGCAACGGCGCCTTCAACCTCGGGCTGCTCCTCGCGCGTGAGGGCAGCGAGCGGGAGGCCGCGCTCTGGTGGACCCGGGCGGCCCGGGCCGGCCACGGCCGTGCCGCGCTCCGGCTCGCGCTGCTCGCGGCGCGCCGGGGCGAGCTCACCGAGGGGCGCCGCTGGTGCGACCGCGCGGTGGAGCTGGGTCCGGCGGAGGTCGCCGAGCGGGCGGCCCGCCTGAGCGAGGCGCTGCACCAGGAGCTCACGGCGTAGCGCTGGTGCGGCGCGTTAACGGATTTGCGCTGGTGACGGACGTCCCGTAGAGTCGTGTTTACCGACGCGGGGTGGAGCAGCTCGGTAGCTCGCTGGGCTCATAACCCAGAGGTCGCAGGTTCAAATCCTGTCCCCGCTACTCAGTAGCAAACGAAGGCCCGGATCCATTCACTGGATCCGGGCCTTCGTCGTGTGTTTGCGTGTGCGGGTGCACCGCACGAGAAAGCCCCCGCCGGAGCGGGGGCTTTCTCGTGGTCGTCAGGCCGTCGTGGCGCAGCTCGGGCAGATGCCCCGGTAGGTGACCTCGACGTTCGAGATGGTGAAGCCGAAGCGCTCGGCGTCCGGCAGGTCCGCCAGCGGGTCGCCGGCCGGGTGCACGTCGCGGATCGCGCCGCAGCGGCCGCAGACCAGGTGCTGGTGGGGCCGATGGGCGTTGGGGTCGTACCGCTTGGCGCGGCCGTCGGTCGCGACCTCGATGACCTCGCCGAGGGTGACCATCTCGCCCAGCGTGTTGTACACGGTGGCGCGCGAGATCTCGGGCAGCCTCGTCACGGCGCGCGCGTGGACCTCGTCGGCGGTCAGGTGCACATGGTCCCCGTCGAGGACCTCGGCCACGACGCGCCGCTGTGCGGTCATACGCCAGCCGCGTCCGCGCAGTCGTTCCAACAGGTCACTCATGGGGGCCAGCCTAACAGTCGGGGGAGCGGGCTCCCGAACCGGTGTGACTTTAGATGTTCACTTGACTTAGACATTGTCCATTGTAGGATCGGAATCGGCACTGGCCAAGGCTCCGTGAAGGGCCTAGGCAGAGGGACAGGACACGCAGGACATGACGCAGGAGGCGCACGTGACGCAGGGACCGCTCACCACGGAGGCCGGAGCTCCGGTCGCCGACAACCAGAACAGCGAGACCGCGGGCGTCGGCGGTCCGGTCCTCGTCCAGGACCAGCTCCTCCTGGAGAAGCTCGCCCACTTCAACCGTGAGCGCATCCCGGAGCGCGTCGTCCACGCGCGCGGTGCGGGCGCCTACGGCACGTTCACGGTGACCCGTGACGTCTCGCGGTGGACGCGCGCCGCGTTCCTCTCCGAGGTCGGCAAGGAGACCGAGACCTTCCTGCGCTTCTCCACCGTCGCGGGCAACCTCGGCGCGGCGGACGCGGTGCGCGACCCCCGCGGCTGGGCGCTGAAGTTCTACACCGAAGAGGGCAACTACGACCTCGTCGGCAACAACACCCCGGTGTTCTTCATCAAGGACGCCATCAAGTTCCCCGACTTCATCCACACCCAGAAGCGCGACCCCTACACGGGCTCGCAGGAGGCGGACAACGTCTGGGACTTCTGGGGCCTCTCTCCGGAGTCGACCCACCAGGTCACGTGGCTCTTCGGCGACCGCGGCATCCCCGCCTCGTACCGCCACATGAACGGCTACGGCTCGCACACCTTCCAGTGGAACAACGAGGCCGGCGAGGTCTTCTGGGTCAAGTACCACTTCAAGACCGACCAGGGCATCAAGAACCTCACCCAGGACGAGGCCAACCGCCTCGCCGGCGAGGACCCGGACTCGCATCAGCGCGACCTGCGCGAGGCCATCGAGCGCGGCGACTTCCCGACCTGGACCGTGCAGGTCCAGATCATGCCCGCGGCCGACGCGGCGACCTACCGCTTCAACCCGTTCGACCTCACCAAGGTGTGGCCGCACGAGGACTACCCGCCGATCGAGATCGGCCGGCTGGAGCTCAACCGGAACCCGGAGAACATCTTCGCCGAGGTCGAGCAGTCGATCTTCAGCCCCGCGCACTTCGTGCCGGGCATCGGCCCCTCCCCGGACAAGATGCTCCAGGGCCGCCTCTTCGCGTACGGCGACGCCCACCGCTACCGCGTCGGCATCAACGCCGACCACCTGCCGGTGAACCGCCCGCACGCCACCGAGGCGCGCACCCACGCGCGGGACGGCTTCCTCTACGACGGCCGCCACAAGGGCGCGAAGAACTACGAGCCGAACAGCTTCGGCGGCCCGCACCAGACGGACCGGCCGCTCTGGGTCGGCTCGGCGGTCACCGGCGCGACCGGCGACCACGCCGCCCCCTCGCACGCCGAGGACAGCGACTTCACGCAGGCGGGTGATCTCTACCGACTGATGTCCGAGGCCGAGAAGGGCCGGCTCGTCGAGAACCTGGCCGGCTTCATCGCCAAGGTCTCGCGCGACGACATCGCCGAGCGGGCGATCGACAACTTCCGCCAGGCGGACGGCGACTTCGGCAAGCGGCTGGAGGCCGCGGTCCAGGCCCTGCGCGGCTGAGGGCGCTTGCCGTAGGAGAGGGCGGGCCGGACTTCCGTACGGAGGTCCGGCCCGCCCTCGCGTGCTCAGCCGGCGACGCTGTGCACCGGGATCCAGCAGCGGATGATGTCGCGCACGGAGACGATGCCGACGGGTCCGCGGTCGTCGAGGACGACGAGGTGCCGGAAGCCGCCGCGCGTCATGGCCTCGGCCGCCTCCGCCAGGGTCCAGGCGGGCGCGGCGAAGACGACGTCGCGGGTGGTGTGGGATCCGGCGGTCTCCCGGTCGGGGTCCTGGTCCCGGGCGAGGGAGTTGAGGATGTCCCGTTCGGTGAGGATCCCGAGGCCGCCGGCGTCGGTGTCGAGGACGACGGCGGCGCCGACGCGGCGCGCCGACATCAGCCGGGCCGCCTGTCGGAGGGTGTGGGCGGGGCCGATGGTGAGGACCACCGTGCTCATGGCGTCACGGACGAGCATGGACGGAGCCACCTCCTTGGTGAACCCTTCCCGCCTTCTACGAGAACGAATTCACAAGTTCACAAGTGGGGGGACTCTCAGAGTGGCACCGGGGGGTGGAGCCGACAAGGGGGCGCGCGAGGCGCCCCCGGGCGCGCGGCGGGGCGCTCGCCCCGGGGCTTCTCCCGGTTCGGGGCTTCTCCCGGTTCAGGCGGCCGGGCGCTCAGTCCTGGGCGTTCTCCTGGTTCAGGTAGCTGAGCAGCTCCCCGTGCAGCAGGCCGTTCGACGCCGCCGCGTTTCCGCTGTGCGGGCCGTGGCGGCCGTCGAGGCCCGTGTACGTGCCGCCGGCCTCCTGGACCACGATCGCGACCGCGGCCATGTCCCACAGCGAGAGCTCCGGCTCCGCGCAGATGTCCACGGAACCCTCCGCGACCATCATGTACGGCCAGAAGTCGCCGTACGCCCGGGTCCGCCAGCACGCGCGCGTGAGGTCGAGGAAGCCGTCGAGGCGGCCCCGCTCCTCCCAGCCGCTCAGCGAGGAGTACGCGAAGGACGCGTCCGACAGGGACGCGACCTTCGAGACGCCGAGCCGGGTCGCGGAGGCCAGGCTGCGGCCCGTGTACGCGCCGAGGCCCTTCGCCGCCCACCAGCGCCGGCCGAGCGCCGGCGCGGACACCACGCCCACCACCGGCTGGAACCCGGTCTCCCCGGCCTCCATCAGCGCGATCAGGGTCGCCCAGACCGGCACCCCGCGCACGTAGTTCTTCGTGCCGTCGATCGGGTCGATCACCCAGCGGCGCGGGCCGGTGCCCTCCACGCCGTACTCCTCGCCGAGGATCGCGTCGCGCGGCCTCGCGCGCTGGAGCTGTCCGCGGATCAGCTCCTCCGCCGCCTTGTCGGCCTCGCTCACCGGAGTCATGTCCGGCTTCGTCTCGACCTGGAGGTCGAGCGCCTGGAATCGGTCCATGGTGGCCGCGTCGGCGGCATCCGCGAGGACGTGGGCGAGACGCAGATCATCGTGGTAGTCGGCCATGCCCGGCACTCTATCCCCGAGCCGGGAGCCCGCGCGGAGCCGTCCACCACGGCCCCTTGACAGGCCGCGGGCACCTGCCGACGCTGAGCGGAGAACCGTTCCCTCCCGGAGGTGAGGATGGCGAACGCCCGCGAGGCCCTGCTCGACGCCGCGCTCGCCGCGCTCGCGCACCGCCCCTGGTCCGCCGTGCGGATGGCCGACCTCGCCGCCTCCGCCCGGGTCTCCCGGCAGACCCTCTACAACGAGTTCGGCTCCAAGGACGGACTGGCCCGCGCGCTCGTACGGAGGGAGGCCGACGCCTACCTCCAGGGCGTCCGGCGCCTGCTCGCCGCCCCCGCCCCGCCGGAGCGCAACCTCGTCGCCGTCGCCGAGTGGATCGTCGCCCGCACCGCCGTCCGCCCGATACTCAGGGCCCTGCTCACCGGCGCCTGGAACGAGCGACTGCCCCAGCCCCGCCCGGTCCGCCCCGGCGCCCGGCTCGCCCCCGTCCCCGCCCAGCGGCGCGCCGACACGGGGCCGCCCGCGCCCGGCGAGCTCGTGGCGGAGACCGCGGCCTGCGCGGGGGAGGGCTGGGCGGCCGGCTGCGAACTCGCCGTACGGATCGCCCTCAGCCACGTCGTCGCACCGGCCCTGCCGCTGGGCCCTCAGTGCGCCGAGCCGGAGAGCTGGAGCCCGATCACGCCCGCGATCACCAGGCTGATCGAGACGATCTTGAGCGTGGAGACCACGTCGCCGAGGAAGACCATGCCGTAGATCGCCGTCCCGGCCGCGCCGATCCCCGTCCACACCGCGTACGCCGGACCCACGTCGAGCTTCCGCAGCGCCAGCGTGAGGAGACCGAAGCTGCCCAGGGCGAAGGCCGCGAAGGCGACCGTCGGCCACAGCCGGGTGAAACCGTGCGAGAGCTTCAGGCAGACCGCGAAACCCGTCTCCAGGATTCCCGCGATCACCACCAGCAGCCACGCCATCGTCAGTGCCTCCCACGCCGTCGGTGACTGCTTCGTCGCACTTGGTGCGATTATGCACTTACCGGCGGTGAGCGGGCGTAAACGCCGACGGCTCAGTCGCCCTCGCGTCGCTCCCGGGTCGCGAGCAGCCGCCGCAGCGAGAACAGCCGCGCCGGATCGGCGTGCCCCTCCGCCACGAACGCGTCCAGCGCGCAGTCCTGCTCGTCGTGGCTGCACGCGCGCGGGCAGTTCTCCGTGCCCGGCACGAGATCGGGGAAGGCGAGGATCACCCGGGACGGGTCGACGTGGTGCAGACCGAAGGAGCGCACGCCCGGGGTGTCGATGACCCAGCCGCCCTCCTTGTCGTTCAGCGGCAGGGCGAGCGCCGAGGTCGTGGTGTGCCGGCCGCGGCCCGTGACCGCGTTGACCACACCCGTCGTACGCCGCCGGTCCGCCGGGACCAGGGCGTTCACCAGGGTCGTCTTGCCGACGCCGGAGTGGCCGACGAACGCGGTGGTGCGGCCCTTGAGGTGCTCGTGGACCCGCTCGGCGGCGACCCCGTCGACGAATTCGTCGCGGGTGGTCACCACATGGGGGACGCCCAGCGCGCCGTACATCTCCAGAAGGTCGTCCGCCGGGGCCAGGTCGGACTTGGTCAGCACGAGCAGCGGGGAGAGCCCGCCGTCGTACGCCGCCACCAGGCAGCGGTCGATCAGCCGGGGGCGCGGCTCCGGGTCGGCGAGCGCGGTGACGATGGCGAGCTGGTCGGCGTTGGCGACGACCACCCGCTCGTACGGGTCGTCGTCGTCGGCCGTGCGCCGGAGCACCGAGCTCCGCTCGCCGATCCGCACGATCCGGGCCAGCGTGTCCTTCTCGCCGGAGAGGTCGCCGACGAGGGAGACCCGGTCGCCGACGACGGCGGCCTTGCGGCCCAGCTCGCGCGCCTTCATCGCGGTCACCGCCCGGTCGTCGACCAGGACGGTCAGCCGGCCCCGGTCGACGGTGAGGACCATGCCCTCGACGGCGTCCTCGTGCTTCGGGCGGATGGTGGTGCGGGGACGGGTGCCCTTGCGGTTGGGCCGCTGGCGGATGTCGTCCTCGTCGGTGTGCTTGCCGTAGCGCCGCATGGTTCAGACCCCGAGCATTTCGGTCCACATCGTCGGGAAGTCCGGCAAGGTCTTCGCCGTCGTCGCCACGTCCTCGATCTCCACGCCCTCGACCACGAGGCCGATGATCGCGCCCGCCGTCGCCATGCGGTGGTCGTGGTACGTGTGGAAGACGCCGCCGTGCAGCGGGCGCGGGCGGATGTGGAGACCGTCCTCGGTCTCCGTCACGTCGCCGCCGAGCTCGTTGATCTCCTTGGTGAGCGCCGCGAGCCGGTCCGTCTCGTGCAGCCGCAGGTGCGCGACCCCGCGCAGGGTCGAGGGCGAGTCCGCGAGGGCCGCGACCGCCGCGATGCCGGGGGTGAGCTCGCCGACCTCGCCCAGGTCCACGTCGATGCCGTGGATCCGGCCCGTGCCGGTGAAGGTCAGGCCCGCGTCGGTGAGCTCGCAGGAGCCACCCATTTCGGTGAAGATCCGTCGCAGCTCGTCGCCCGGCTGGGTGGTCCGCGCCGGCCAGTCGGGGATCGTCACACGGCCCCCGGTCACCAGGGCGGCCGCCAGGAACGGCTGTGCGTTCGACAGGTCGGGCTCGACGACGAGGTCCCGGCCGCGCAGCGCGGAGGGCGCCACCCGCCACACGTTCGGCTCGCCGCCGTGCTCCGGCTCGTCGACCCGGGCGCCGACCGCGCGCAGCATGTCGACCGTCATCCGGATGTGCGGGAGCGAGGGGAGCCGGGTGCCCACGTGCCGTACCTCGACGCCCTGGTTGAAGCGGGGCGCGGAGAGCAGCAGGGCGCTGACGAACTGGGAGGACGAGGAGGCGTCGATCTCGACCGTGCCGCCGTCGAGGCCGCCGGCGCCGTGCACGGTCAGGGGGAGCGCGCCCCGCTTCTCGTCGTCGATCCGGGCGCCGAGCGCGCGCAGCGCGTCGATCACACCGTGCAGGGGGCGCTCGTGGGAGCGGGGGTCGCCGTCGAAGCGCACCGGGCCGTCGGCCAGGGCCGCGACCGGGGGCAGGAAGCGCATGACCGTGCCCGCGTTGCCGACGTCGACCGTGGCGGGTCCGCGCAGCGGGGAGGGGATGATCCGCCAGGCCTCGCCGGAGCCGTCCGGGCCCACGCCCTCCTCGATCCGTACGCCGAGGGTGCGCAGCGCCTCGGCCATCAGGAGGGTGTCGCGGGAGCGCAGCGGGCGGCGCAGCCAGCCGGGCTCGGCCGCGAGTGCGGCGAGGACCAGGGCGCGGTTGGTGACCGACTTCGATCCGGGCACGGTGACGGTCGCGTCGACGGCGCCGCTCGCATACGGGGCGGGCCAGAGGTCGGTGGGCGGGTCGGTGTGCGCGGAAGCTGCTGCGGTCATGGACTCACTGTACGGGGGAGTCAGAAACCCAGGAGCCAGCGCCCGCCGCCGATCAGGGCGGATATCGCGACCGTGTGGAAGAAGAGGAGCCACACCCCGGCGGGCACGTGGGTGAGCCGCGAGAGCTGGTCCGCGTCCGAGTCGGGGGCGCCGCCGTGGCGCCGTTTCGCCTGGAGCTCGAAGGCCGGCCGGACACCGCCGAGCAGCAGGAACCAGACCACCGCGTACGCGAACACGGACTGGACCTCGGGGCCGGTCAGCCAGGAGACGAGGAGGAAGGCGGCGCCCGTCAGGACGACGGTGAGGATCCCGTACGCGTTGCGGACCATCACGAGGAGCGCGAGCAGCAGCCCGGTCGCGATCCACAGCAGCAGGGTGACGTGGCCCGTGCCGAGCAGGGCCGCGCCGCCGAGCCCGAGCAGCGGGGCCGCCGGATAGCCGGCGGCGAGGGTGAGGACCACGCCGACACCGGTCGGGCGGCCCCGGGTCACCGTCAGGCCGCTGGTGTCCGAGTGCAGCCGGATCGCCTCCAGGCGGCGGCCGGCGGTGAGGGCGACGAGTCCGTGGCCGCCCTCGTGGGCGATGGTGATCGCGTTCCGGGCCAGGAGCCAGGGCCGCCGGAACGCCACCAGGGCCAGCGCGCAGGCACCCGTGAGCCAGACGATCCAGTCGGCCGGGGCGGCCTGCGGACGGAGGAGGTCGATCGCGAGGTCCATCTTTCGGGCCGCTCCTCGGGAGCTCGGGGATCGTGGCAGTGTGGCACGTATGTGCGGACGGTATGCATCGAGTCGGCGTCCCGAGGACCTCGTCGGTCTCTTCGGGATCGAGAAGTGGGAGCCGGAGGAGACCCTGGCCCCCGACTGGAACGTGGCCCCCACCAAAGAGGTCTGGGCCGTTCTGGAGCGTCCTGTGAAAGACGCCGGATCCCCGCGCCCGGTTCGCCAGCTGCGCGCGCTGAAATGGGGGCTCGTCCCGTCCTGGGCGAAGTCGCCGGAGGGCGCCGCCCGGATGATCAACGCGCGCGCGGAGACCGTGGACGAGAAGCCCTCCTTCAAACGGGCCTTCCAGTCGCGCCGGTGCATCCTGCCCGCCGACGGCTACTACGAGTGGGTGACCGGGGCCGCCGAGCGCGACCTGGAGGTCGAGGGGAAGAAGAAGCGGGCCAGGAAGCAGCCGTACTTCGTGACCCCGGCGGACGGCTCCGTCTTCGCGATGGCAGGGCTCTACGAGTTCTGGCGCGACCGCACCCTCCCCGACGGGCACCCGTCCGCCTGGTGGGTGACCTGCTCGGTGGTCACGACCGAGGCCGAGACCGGACCGCTGGGCGTCGCCCCGGCCGACGGCCCGCGCTCGCTCGCCGACATCCACCCCCGGATGCCCCTCATGCTGACCGGGGACCGCTGGGACGCCTGGCTCGACCCGGCGCGCACCGACCCCGAGGAGCTCCGCGGTCTGCTCACCCCGCCGCCCGGGGGCCTGATGCGGGCCTACCCGGTCGCGACCGCCGTCAGCAACGTCCGTAACAACGGCCCCGAGCTCCTGGAGGAGTTGTCGGGACCGGAGGTGGGAACGCTGTTCTGACCCCCGGAGCCGCCGGGACGGCAGGATGGGGACGTGACACAGTACGAGACCGTTCCCACCGACGCCGGTGAGGCACGCATCACGTGGTACGCCGGGACGAAGCCCTGGGCCGTCCTCGCCCTCGGACACGGCGCTGGCGGCGGCGTCGAGGCCCGCGACCTCCAGGCCCTCGCCGGGGCGCTGCCCGCCCGGGGCGTGACCGTCGCGCTCGTCGAGCAGCCCTGGCGGGTCGCCGGCAAGAAGGTCGCGCCCGCGCCGAAGACCCTCGACACCGGCTGGCGCGGCCTCTGGCCGGCCCTCGCTAAGCCCGGCCTCCCGGTGATCGCGGGCGGCCGCAGCGCCGGCGCCCGGGTCGCCTGCCGCACCGGCCGGGAGCTCGGCGCGCTCGCCGTCCTCGCCCTGAGCTTCCCGCTCCACCCGCCGGGCAGGCCCGAACGGTCCCGCGCCGAGGAGCTCCTCTCCACCGGTCTGCCCACGCTCGTCGTCCAGGGCGGCAGCGACCCCTTCGGACGGCCCGAGGAGTACCCGGAAGGGCCGTACGGGCTCGTGGAGATCCCGTACGGAGACCACGGCTTCGCCGTCCCCAAGCGGGCGCCGCTCGGCCAGGACGAGGCCGTGGCGCTCCTCGTGGGCGGCGTCACCGAGTGGATCTCCGCACTCCGCTGATCTCCCCGCCGTCCCCGGGAATGCGGAGCGCGGGACCACGGTTGTGGAGAGCGTCGGTGTGAGAGCAAGGAAGAGGGAGTCCGTCGTATGGGTATGACCATCTGCCCGGAGCGCGCGCAGGGCGCTGACCTCGACTGGACAGTGCTGCCCGCGCCCAAGGCCGCCCCGATTCGGGCGGCGGGCGGAGCGGTTCCTCGTCTATCCTCCGAAACGAGCGGGTCCGCCCTCGGGCTCGCCGCCGCGCTGGAGGAGGTGGGTCCGGTCACTGGGACCGACACAGGGACCGACGACGGCCCCGAGGAGACGACCGAGGAGCGCAACGCGCGCTTCGAGCGGGACGCCCTCGGCTACCTCGACCAGATGTACTCGGCCGCGCTGCGCATGACGCGCAACCCCGCGGACGCGGAGGACCTGGTGCAGGAGACCTACGCCAAGGCGTACGGATCCTTCCACCAGTTCCGCGAGGGCACGAACCTCAAGGCCTGGCTCTACCGCATCCTCACGAACACCTTCATCAACTCGTACCGCAAGAAGCAGCGTGAGCCCCAGCGCAGCGCCGCCGAGGAGATCGAGGACTGGCAGCTCGCCCGCGCCGAGTCGCACATGTCGACCGGGCTGCGGTCCGCCGAGTCGCAGGCGCTCGACCACCTTCCGGACTCCGACGTGAAGGAAGCGCTCCAGGCGATTCCCGAGGAGTTCCGCATCGCCGTCTATCTCGCCGATGTCGAGGGCTTTGCGTACAAGGAGATCGCGGACATCATGGGGACACCCATCGGTACGGTGATGTCCCGACTGCACCGGGGCCGCCGCCAGCTGCGCGGCATGCTCGAGGACTACGCTCGCGACCGCGGGCTGGTTCCCGCGGGCGCCGGAGAGTCGTCGAACGATCTGAAAGGCTCGGGCTCATGAGCTGCGGAGAGCCGCACGAGACGGATTGCTCAGAGGTCCTGGATCATCTCTACGAGTTCCTCGACAACGAGATGCCCGACACGGACTGCACCAAGTTCGAGGTGCACTTCGAGGAGTGCTCCCCGTGCCTGGAGAAGTACGGCCTGGAGCAGGCGGTGAAGAAGCTCGTCAAGCGCTGCTGCGGCAGTGACGACGTCCCCACCGACCTGCGCGCCAAGGTCATGGGCCGGATCGACCTGATCCGCGCCGGACACCTGGTGCCCGAGCAGGACATCACGGTGAGCGCCCCGACGACACCGGCGCCGCAGGAGTAACAGCCGCTCCCGTACCGGGCAGCGAACGGCCGCCGCGATCCACTCGCGGCGGCCTCGCGCATACATCAGCTTGTATCACCCGATGGTGCGAATCACCCGGACCGCGCCGCCCCCGGCCGCCCCACTCGCTAGCGTGACACGCGTGATGGGCGTGATGGTCATTCCGCGAGCGGCCCGCGTGTACATCGGCTGCGCCCTGCTCGGCGCCGGGGCCTGCGCCCTGCCCGCGCTGCGCCCCGGCGCCGCCGTCCCCTGGGGCACCGTCGCGCTCCTCGCCGCCCTCTACGTGCTCTGCGAGCTGCCCGCCCGCTGCCGGCTCATCGGCCGCGCCCTCGGCGCCGCCGTCCCCATCGGCACCGGCTCCTTCTTCCCCGTCCTCCTCGCCGCCGCCCTGCTCCTGCCGCCCGCCGCCGCCGCGCTCACCGCGATCCCCGGCGGTCTCCTCGCCCGCGTCGACGAACCCCCCGCCGCGCCACGCCGCGCCTGGCGGGCCGCCGCCACCGCCCTCGCCGTCTGGGCCGCCGCCCTGACCGCCGGCGCGCTCGGCGGCCCCACCGCACTCGGCCGCGGCCCGGACGCCCCCGACCTGCCCTACGCGCTGCTGCCCGCGGCCGCCGCCGCCCTCGCCTTCTGCCTCGTCCTCACCGCCCTCGACGGCGGCATCCGCGCCACCGCCAGCGGACTGCCCCCGCGGGCCGCCTGGCGCGGCCTCCTCGGCCGGGCCCTCGCCCCGCACGCCGTCCACGGCCTCGCCGGACTGATGATGGCCGTCCTCTGGCGCAGCACCTACGGGCCCGTCGCGGCGCTCTTCGTCCTCCTCCCCATGTACATCTCCTGCTGGGTCTTCGCCCAGTACCACCGCGAGCGCGCCGCCCACCAGGCCACCATCCGCGCCCTCGTCCAGGCCGTCGACATCAAGGACCGGTACACCCGGGGCCACAGCGAACGCGTCGGTCACGCCTCCGTCCTGATCGCCCGTGAGCTCGGCATGACCGAGGACCGCCTCGACGTCGTCCGCTTCGCCGGCATCCTGCACGACGTCGGCAAACTCGGCGTGCCCACCCGGGTGCTCCGCAAGGACGGCCCCCTCACCCCCGAGGAACGCCGCGTCATCGAACTCCACCCCGAGTACGGCCACGAGATGGTCCGCGGCATCGGCTTCCTCGGCGAGGCACGGGCCGCGATCCTCCACCACCACGAACGCATGGACGGCAGCGGCTACCCGTACGGGCTCCACGGCGAGGAGATCCCCGAGTTCGCCCGCGTCGTGGCCGTCGCCGACGCCTTCGACGCCATGACCTCCACCCGCTCCTACAGCCGGGCCCGCCCGGTGCCCACCGCCCTCGCCGAACTGGAGCGCTGCGCCGGCACCCAGTTCGACCCCCGGATGGTCACCGCCCTCGCCCAGGCCCTGGACCGGCACGGCTGGCAGCCCGCCGTCACCGCCGACGAGCCCCCCGCGCCGCCCGCCCCCCGCCCCGAGCAGACGCCCCCGCAGCGCGAGCCCCGTCCCGCCCCCGCCAAGGAGCTCGCGTGAGACCCGGGGCGTTCACCGTCGCCGCCGTGCGCGCCGCCGCCCTCCTCCTCGGCCTCGCCGGCTTCGGCGGCACCCTCTGGTACGGCCTCGACGAACCCGGCAACGCCCTCGCCTTCGGCACCCTCGTCGCCCTCGGCGAGCTCGCCCGCCGGGGCGCCGCACCCGGCGAGCGCGAGCCCGCGCCGCTCGCCGCCGCCGGAGCCCTCGCGTACGCCCTGCTCGGCACCAGCGCCGGCACCGCCACCACGCACGGCGTCCTCCAGACCGTCGCCGTCGTCGTCGCCGGGGGCCTCGCCGGGATCGTCCCCCACATCGCCCGCGGCCGCGGCCCCGGCCTCGACCAGCTCGCCCGCCGCGTCCTCACCGTCGGCTTCGCCGCGCTCTGCTTCCAGCCCCTCTACAACTCGGGCGCCGTCACCGAGCACCTCGGCCAGGGCCCGGCCTACGCCCTCTTCCTCGTCCTCCTGCTCGTCCTGACCGCCCTGTGCGACGCCGTCCTCGGGGCCCTCACGCTCCGCGCCCGCACCGGATTCCCGTACGGCCCCCTCCTGCGCGACGAACTCCGCGCCTTCCTCGGCATCGGCTCCGCCGTCTGCGCCACCGGCACCGTCATGGCGCTCGGTGTCGCCGCCGCCGGACTGTGGGCGCTGCCCGTGCTCGCCGTCCCGCTCCTGCTCACCCAGGTCTCCTTCCGGCGGTACGCGGCCGTGCGGACCGTCAACCGGCAGACCATCGCCTCCCTCGCCCGCGCCACCGAGATCGCCGGCTGCACCCCGCCCGGCCACGCCCGCCGGGTCGCCGCCCTCAGCGCCGCCGTCGGCCGTGAGCTGGGCCTCTCCGGGACCGAGCTGACCGTCCTGGAGCACGCGGCGCTCATGCACGACATCGGGCAGCTCTCCCTCGTCGACCCCGTCGCGGGCGGCGCCACCGCCCTCCTGCCGCCCGAGGAGCAGCGCCGGATCGCCCTCCTGGGCGGCGAGGTCGTCCGCAGGACCGGGGTCCCCGAGGCCGTCGCCGTCGTCGTCGAGCGGCAGGCCGACCCGTACCGCGAGCAGCCGCCCGCCGCCCGGATCGTCCGGGCCGTGAACGCCTACGACGACCTCGCGGGCGACGGCGCGGGTGCCGCCCTCGGCGCCCTTGAGCGGCTCAGGCTCGGCACCGCCCGCGACTATCACCCGGATGTCGTCGAATGCCTGGCCAGGGTCCTGGCGCGGGGCGGAGGCGCTGGGGTGACCCCGGCCGTCCCTGGGTAACCCATGGGTAATGAGCGCGCGTCCGACCGGGCATGGTTGGATGCGAACAAGAGGGTGAAGCGACCGGCAGGCGGGAATCGTGAAGATCTTCGGGAAGGTACGGCATCGGCCCTCCGCCTCGTGGCGGCAGGCCACCGACCGCGCGTTCACGCTGATCGGCGACGGCCGGTACGAGGACGCGGGCGCACTCCTGACGCGCGCGGCGGACCTGGAGCCCTGGCTCTCGGAGTCCTGGTTCAACCTGGCGCTGCTGCACAAGTTCCGGCACGACTGGGAGCAGGCGCGGGCCGCCGGGCTGCGCGCCGTCGCGCTGCTCGACAAGGAGACCGGCGCCCCCGACTGGTGGAACGTCGGCATCGCCGCCACCGCCCTCCAGGACTGGCCGCTGGCCCGCCGCGCCTGGCAGGCGTACGGACTGAAGGTGCCCGGCGCCGCCGCCGGCACCGGCGAGCCCGCCGGCATGGAGCTGGGCAGCGCCGCCGTCCGGCTCTCGCCCGAGGGCGAGGCGGAGGTCGTGTGGGGCCGCCGGCTCGACCCGGCCCGCATCGAGGTCCTCTCCATCCCGCTGCCGTCCTCCGGCCGCCGCTGGGGCGAGGTCGTCCTCCACGACGGGGTGCCGAACGGCGAGCGGACCACCACCGCGGGACCTTCCTACCCCGTCTTCGACGAGATCGAGCTGTGGGCGCCCTCGCCCGTCCCCACCTGGGTCGTCCTTCTGGAGGCCGCCACGGAGGCCGACCGGGACGCCCTGGAGCAGCTCGCCGCGGAGGCCGGATTCGCCGCCGAGGACTGGTCGTCCTCCGTACGGTTGCTCTGCCGTGCCTGTTCCGAGTCGACCATGCCGAGCGCCGAGGGCGAGGGCGAGCACTCCGACCCGCACGACCACAGCGAGCCGGGGCACCCCGGGCCGCTCGGCCACCGCTCGCCGGGCGAGCTGTGGGTCCCCGAGCGGGAGTGCGGCATCGCGGCCCCGGCCGGCCTGGTGCGCGGGCTCCTCGACGGCTGGGTCGCCGACAGCCCGGACTCCCGGGAGTGGCGCGATCTCGAAGAGGTCTGCTGAGCCTCCGGCCCCCGGCCCCGTAGGCTGTCCTCCGACGGAATCGGGTTTTCAGGAAGGCGCGGCCGGACATGGCGCAGCAGGACACGGACGAGCAGACGCAGATCGACGACGAGTTCGTCGTGGACACGGAGGACTGCGAGGCGCGTGAGCTCGCGCACCGCGAGCGGGGCACCTCGCGTCCGATCACGGTCGTCGGCAACCCCGTGCTCCACCGGGAGTGCAAGGACGTCACCGAGTTCGGCGACGAGCTGGCGCAGCTGATCGACGACATGTTCGCCAGCCAGAAGACCGCCGAGGGCGTCGGCCTCGCCGCGAACCAGATCGGTGTGGACCAGAAGGTCTTCGTCTACGACTGCATGGACGACGAGGGTGTCCGGCACGTCGGCCACGTGGTCAACCCGGTCCTCCAGGAGCTGCCGGCCGAGCAGCGCCACCTCGACGAGTCCAACGAGGGCTGCCTCTCCGTGCCGACCGCGTACGCCGAGCTGGCCCGCCCGGACTACGCCGTCGTGCACGGCCAGGACTCCCAGGGCAACCCGATCAAGGTGCGGGGCACCGGCTACTTCGCCCGCTGCCTCCAGCACGAGACGGACCACCTGTACGGCTTCCTGTACATCGACAAGCTGTCGAAG
This sequence comes from Streptomyces sp. E-08, assembly GCF_049913095.1. Lineage (NCBI taxonomy): Bacteria > Bacillati > Actinomycetota > Actinomycetes > Kitasatosporales > Streptomycetaceae > Streptomyces > Streptomyces sp. E-08. The sequence goes on from NZ_CP183971.1 coordinate 5,618,474, forward strand.
CGGGACCGCAAGGACGCCCTCCGCCAGATGGAGGAGGGCACCCCGCGCTACCCGGTCGTCGCGAACGACTGACCCTCGCGCACGCACGCGGAAGGGCCCCGCTCCTGTCCAGGAGCGGGGCCCTTTCCCGTACGGCGGAAGACCTAGAAGTCCTCGTCCAGGTCCACCGAGCCCTCGACCGCCACCTGGTAGGCGGACGGGCGGCGCTCGAAGAAGTTGGTCAGCTCCTGGACGCCCTGGAGCTCCATGAACGCGAACGGGTTCTCCGAGCCGTACACCGGCGGGAAGCCGAGGCGCTGGAGGCGCTGGTCGGCGACGCACTGGAGGTACTCGCGCATCGACTCGGTGTTCATGCCCGGCAGGCCGTCGCCGCACAGGTCGCGGCCGAACTGCAGCTCCGCCTCGACGGCCTCCTTCAGCATGTCCGTGACCTGCTGCTGCAGCGCGTCGTCGAAGAGCTCCGGCTCCTCCTTGCGGACGGTGTCCACGACCTCGAAGGCGAAGTTCATGTGCATCGTCTCGTCGCGGAACACCCAGTTGGTGCCGGTCGCCAGGCCGTGCAGCAGGCCGCGGGAGCGGAACCAGTAGACGTACGCGAAGGCGCCGTAGAAGAACAGGCCCTCGATGCACGCCGCGAAGCAGATCAGGTTCAGCAGGAAGCGGCGGCGGTCGGCGGCCGTCTCCAGCTTCTCGATCTTCTCGACCGAGTCCATCCACTTGAAGCAGAACTGCGCCTTCTCGCGGATGGAGGGGATCTCCTCGACCGCGTCGAACGCGGCGGCGCGGTCGTCCGGGTCGGGCAGGTAGGTGTCGAGCAGCGTCAGATAGAACTGGACGTGCACGGCCTCCTCGAACAGCTGGCGCGAGAGGTACAGGCGCGCCTCGGGGGAGTTGATGTGCTTGTACAGCGTCAGGACGAGGTTGTTCGACACGATCGAGTCGCCCGTCGCGAAGAACGCGACCAGCCGGCCGATCATGTGCTGCTCACCGGGGGTGAGCTTGGCGAGGTCGGCGACGTCCGAGTGGAGGTCGACCTCCTCCACGGTCCAGGTGTTCTTGATGGCGTCCCGGTAGCGCTCGTAGAAGTCCGGGTAGCGCATGGGACGGAGCGTGAGCTCGAAGCCCGGGTCCAGGAGGTTCTTCTTCTCGGTGGAGCTCATTACTGGCAGGCCTCGCAGGACTCGGGGTTCTCAAGGGAGCAGGCGAGCGCGTCGGCGTCGGGGGCCGCCTGCTGGACGGGGATCGGGGCGGCGGCCTGCGCCGCGCGGGCGATCCGGGTCGCCGGACGGGAGCGCAGGTAGTACGTCGTCTTCAGGCCCTGCTTCCAGGCATACGCGTACATCGACGACAGCTTGCCGATCGTCGGCGTCTCGAGGAACAGGTTCAGCGACTGCGACTGGTCCAGGAAGGGGGTGCGGGCCGCGGCCATGTCGATGAGGCCGCGCTGCGGGATCTCCCAGGCCGTGCGGTACAGCTCGCGGACCTCGGCCGGAATCCAGGTGAAGCCGGCCACCGAGCCGCTGGCGTCGCGCAGCGCCTCACGGGTCTGGGCGTCCCAGACGCCGAGCCGCTTCAGCTCGTCGACGAGGTACGAGTTGACCTGGAGGAACTCGCCGGACAGCGTCTCGCGCTTGAACAGGTTGGAGACCTGCGGCTCGATGCACTCGTAGACGCCCGCGATGGAGGCGATGGTCGCCGTGGGGGCGATGGCGAGGAGGAGGCTGTTGCGCATGCCGGTGGAGGCGATCCGCTCGCGCAGGGCGGCCCAGCGCTCCGGCCAGTTCAGCTCGACGTCGTAGTGGTCGGGGTGCAGGACACCCTGGGCGGTACGGGTCTCGGCCCAGGCCGGCAGCGGGCCGTTGCGCTCGGCGAGGTCGGCGGACGCCTCGTACGCGGCGAGCATGATCCGCTCGGCGATGCGGGTGGACAGGGCGCGCGCCTCGGCCGAGTCGAACGGCAGCTTCAGCTGGAAGAAGACGTCCTGGAGGCCCATCGCGCCCAGGCCGACCGGGCGCCACTTGGAGTTGGAGCGGCCGGCCTGCTCGGTCGGGTAGAAGTTGATGTCGACGACCCGGTCGAGGAAGGTGACGGCCGTGCGGACGGTCGCGTCGAGCCGCTCCCAGTCGAGGTCCGAACCGACCACGAAGGCACCCAGGTTGACCGAGCCGAGGTTGCACACCGCGGTCTCGTCGTCGTTGGTGACCTCGATGATCTCGGTGCACAGGTTCGAGGAGTGCACCACGCGGCCGGGCAGCGCGGTCTGGTTGGCCGTGCGGTTCGAGGCGTCCTTGAACGTCATCCAGCCGTTGCCGGTCTGCGCCAGGGTCCGCATCATCCGGCCGTACAGGTCGCGGGCCGGCATCGTCTTGCGGGCGAGGCCCGCCTCCTCGGCCTTGAGGTAGGCGGCGTCGAACTCCTCGCCGTACAGGTCGACGAGCTCGGGCACGTCCGACGGGGAGAACAGCGACCAGTCGGCGTCGGCGTTGACCCGGCGCATGAACTCGTCCGGGATCCAGTGCGCCAGGTTCAGGTTGTGCGTACGGCGCTGGTCCTCGCCCGTGTTGTCGCGGAGCTCCAGGAACTCCTCGATGTCCGCGTGCCAGGTCTCCAGGTAGACCGCGGCGGCGCCCTTGCGGCGGCCGCCCTGGTTCACGGCGGCGACGGAGGCGTCCAGGGTCTTCAGGAACGGCACGATGCCGTTGGAGTGCCCGTTGGTGCCGCGGATCAGGGAACCGCGGGCGCGGATGCGGGAGTACGAGAGGCCGATGCCGCCGGCGTGCTTCGAGAGGCGCGCGACCTGGTGGTAGCGGTCGTAGATGGAGTCCAGCTCGTCCTGCGGGGAGTCCAGCAGGTAGCAGGAGGACATCTGCGGGTGGCGGGTGCCGGAGTTGAAGAGCGTGGGGGAGGAGGGGAGGTAGTCCAGGCGGCTCATCAGGCCGTAGAGGGACGCCACCTCGTCCAGGGCGCGGACGCTGTTGTCCTCGGCCAGGCCGCAGGCCACGCGCAGCATGAAGTGCTGCGGGGTCTCGACCACCTTGCGGGTGATCGGGTGGCGCAGCAGGTAGCGCGAGTAGAGGGTGCGCAGGCCGAAGTAGCCGAAGCGGTCGTCGCCGGCCGGGTCGATCGTGGCGTCGAGGCGCTCGGCGTGCAGGGCGGCGAACTCGGCGGTGCGGTCGGCGATGAGGCCCTCGCGGTGACCGACGGCGACCGAGGCCGAGAAGGAGACGGCGCCCTGGCCGGCCGCCTCGTCGGCGATGGTGAGGGTGAGGAGCCGGGCGGCGAGCCGGGAGTACGCGGGGTCCTCGGCGATCAGGCCGGCGGCGGCCTCGGTGGCCAGCTCGCGCAGCTCCGCCTCGTCCGACAGGGCGCTGCGGCCGCGGAGCGCGGCGGCGGCGACCTTGCCGGGGTCGGTGTCCGGGAGGTCGGCGGTGAGATCGGTCAGGGTCCGCAGGAGTACGGTCCCGGGGCCGTCGTTCTCGATCGCTGCGGCCGGATCGGCGGGCGCGATGGTCACGTGGGGGCTCTCCCTCGCTCGGCTCGGGGCCAGGGCGGGGGGCGGGCAGGCGGGCACCCTTACGCGCGGGCGCGCCGCGTCCACCGGCCCACTCCGCGAGGCCCGGACGTCTGTGGCACCCGGAACGGACGGACCGGGCGCGCTGCCGGCAGGTCCTCGGACTCACTCCGTACGAATCCGCACGTAGCACACCGTTGCGGGACAGTTCCGGATTCGCGCCGGATTCCCCTGCGTCGACAGCGAGCACGAGCATACATGTGGGGGGCGCCCCTTCGAGCACCCCCCACATGTTGTGTCGGTCCCGGGGTTACAGTTCCAGGGCGTACGTCCGCAGCGGGTGTTCGGGGATCGGGTTCCAGTCCCGCTCGGGGGTGCGGACGAAGCCCATCCGCTCGTAGATCCGGTGCGCCGAGACCATCTTCGCGTCCGTGGAGAGGACGAGCCGCGCGCAGTCGGGGAGGGCCCGCGCCCGGTCCACGCAGGCGCGTACGAGCGCTTCTCCGACGCCCCTGCCGCGGGCTGCCGGCGCGACCACGAGCATCCGGAACTCGGCCTCGCCGGGCACGGCGATGTCGGCCCAGGTGGTGCCGCCGGCGGCGAAGGTCACCCCTCCGATGATCCCGTCCTCGGCGTCGGCGGCGACGAGCACCTCGCTCTCGCGCGCCCGCCGGGCCGTGTCGCGGAGCACGTCCAGATAGAAGTCGTCCTCGCCGTGCAACAGCAGCCCGTCGTTCAGATAGGTCAGCCCGGTGAGGTCACCGAGCTCCTCGTACTCCTCGGGCCGTACCGCCCTGATCGTGAAGTCCATGCCCGCCAGTCTGCCGCGCGGTCACGCGAAGGGGCCCGGGATTTCCCGGGCCCCTTCGTCTGCGCGTCCGTGGATCAGTGCGTCGGGGTGCCGACCTTCGGGACCTCGGTGCGGACGCCGGCGTCGCCCGCGTCCGCCGTGTAGTCCTCCGGGGAGGTCTCGTCGACGCCCTCGGGGGCCTTGACGGCCTTGAGGACGAAGGTCAGGACGACCGTGACGACGACGTTGAGCGTGAAGGCGGTGAGGCCGATGTAGCCGATCTCGCCGATGCCCGGGATCTCGGCGGCCGAGCCGCCGAAGTGCTTCTGGGTCGGGCTGGCGACGCCGTACGCGGCGGCCGTGCCGTAGATCATGCCGACGGCCCAGCCGGCGAGCAGCGCCCAGCGGTGGAACCAGCGGGTGAAGAGACCGCCGACGAGCGCCGGGAAGGTCTGCAGGATCCAGATGCCGCCGAGCAGCTGGAAGTTGATCGCGACCGTCTTGTCCATGGTGAGGACGAAGACGAGCGCGCCGACCTTCACCAGGAGCGAGACCAGCTTGGAGACCTTGGTCTCCTGGGCCGGGGTGGCGTCCGGTTTGATGAAGTCCTTGTAGATGTTGCGGGTGAAGAGGTTGGCCGCGGCGATCGACATGATCGCGGCCGGGACGAGCGCGCCGATGCCGATGGCGGCGAACGCGACGCCCGCGAACCAGTCCGGGAACATGGTCTCGAAGAGCTGCGGGATGGCGAGCTGGCCGTTCGTGACCTTGATGCCGGCGGCGATCGCCATGAAGCCGAGCAGCGCGAGCAGGCCCAGCATGAGCGAGTAGAGCGGCAGGATCGTGGTGTTGCGGCGGATGACCTCACGGCTGCGGGACGACAGGGTCGCCGTGATGGAGTGCGGGTACATGAAGAGCGCGAGCGCCGAGCCGAGCGCGAGCGTCGCGTACGTCCACTGTCCGGCCTCGCCGGGGACGAGCGCGCCGCGCGGTTTGCCGGTCGCCGGGTTGGTCTGCGCGTACGCCTCGCCGGCCTTGGCGAAGATCTCGTCGAAGCCGCCCAGCTTGATCGGGATGTAGATGATCGCCACCGCGATGACGATGTAGATCAGGGTGTCCTTGACGAAGGCGATGAGCGCGGGGGCGCGCAGGCCCGAGGAGTACGTGTACGCCGCGAGGACGCCGAAGGCGATCAGCAGCGGCAGGTCCTTGACGAACCAGTGGGTGTTCTCGCCGCCGCCGACGCCCATCACGTCCAGGACGGCCTGGATGCCGACGAGCTGGAGCGCGATGTACGGCATGGTGGCGAGGATGCCGGTGACCGCCACCGCCAGCGAGAGGCCCTTGGAGCCGAAGCGGCCGCGCACGAAGTCCGAGGTGGTGACGTATCCGTGCTTGTGCGAGACCGACCAGAGGCGCGGCAGGAAGGTGAAGATCAGCGGGTACACCAGGATCGTGTACGGGACGGCGAAGAAGCCGGCCGCGCCCGCCGCGTAGATGGCCGCGGGGACGGCGACGAAGGTGTACGCCGTGTAGAGGTCGCCGCCGAGCAGGAACCAGGTCACCCAGGTGCCGAACGACCGGCCGCCCAGGCCCCATTCGTCGAGGCTCTGCTCGTTGTCGGCCTTGCGCCACCGCGCGGCCAGGAATCCCATGACCGTGACGGCCAGGAAGAAGAAGACGAAGACGCCGAGCGCCACGCCGTTCACGCCGTCCTTCATCGCGCGTCACCTCCCTTGCGGGCACGCTGGTCCAGCTGCCACAGCTTGTACGCGATCATGGTGAGAGCCGTGGAGATCAGTACCCAGAGCATCTGGTACCAGTAGAAGAACGGGATTCCGGCGAAGAGCGGTTCGGCCTTCGCGTAGGAGCTCACCCAGAGCATCGCCACGAACGGGGCGATCAGGCAGAGCGCGATCACCACCCGCAGGGGTGTGACGGTCGGTTGTTTCCCTTGTGTCGCATCTGGCGTGTCTGACATGGCGATTCCGTCCCCTCGCTGATCACCTCGGTAATGCTGGGGAAATCTAGGGGACGGTACCCCTCCATGGAACCCCTGTCCGCATAACGGATGTGACTTTGTCAGAGCCATCCCGATAACGGACGGGAATTCTCAGAGCCAGCCCTCTTTCGCCGCTCGTACGCCGGCCTCGAACCGGCTGCGCGCGCCCAGGCGGTTCATCAGTTCGGAGCTCATCCGGCGGACGGTCCGCAGCGAGACCCCGAGCCGGCGGGCCGCGATGTCGTCCGTGCAGCCGATGCCGAGCAGCATCAGCAACTCCCGTTCCTGCGGGGAGAGGTCGTGCGCGTCGCGGCGCGGGGCCTCGCCGAAGGGGGTGCCCGCGTCCCACAGGCGGTCGAAGAGCACCACGAGCGCGTGGACCAGGCCGGGGCTGCGGACTTCGAGGGCGCCCGCGCGCCCGTCCTCCGGGTCGACGGGGACGAGCGCGGCCTCGCGGTCGACGATCACCATGAGCATCGGGACCACGGGCACGGTCCGCGCCTCGCCGCCGAGGTCGCAGTACCAGCGCACGTAGTCGACGGTCGGCGGGTCGTTGCGGAAGCTCTCCTGGTAGATCGAGCGGATCTTCACCCCGCGCTCCAGGGCGAGTTGGTCGAGCGGCTGGCTCGCGTCCATCGTGTCGGGGAGCTGGGCGCCGCCGGGCAGCAGCGAGAGGCACTCGGTGCGGGCGTTCGCGGCCAGGTCCTCCAGGCGTTCGCGGACGTTGTCGAGCCCGGTGATGCGGTCCACGAGGTCGTGCCGGACGCCCGGTTCGGAGTGGTCCGCGTACGAGGCGAGGATGCCGGCCACCGCGCGCCCGGCCCGCTCGACCTGGCGCCTGCGCTTGCTCAGTTCGGCCTCGGCGCGGGAGAGGAGGAACGAGAAGCCGACGTCCGGGTTGAAGGGTTCGACCTCGCCCGAGGAGTCGTCCATGAGGACGAGCTTGAGGTCCGCGAGGCAGGCGAGCGCCTCGCGGACCTCTGGTTCGGGGCGGCCCAGATGGGCCGCCATCTCCGTCACGTCGTACTCGGGCCGCTCCAGGAGCAGGCGGTAGACGGCCTCCGTCGACTCCTTTATGCCGAGCGCCTCCAGCATCAGGTATCTCCCCCTCGTCACCTTCCGTGGCGCGACCGGTCGAACTCGTGATCGCGGTCGTCGATGCTAGAGGGGAGGGGCGGTCTAGGTCTAGACCAATCATGATGAACGCCGGGCCGCGCTCCCGCCCACAGGCCCGCCGCCGCGTCGGCCACCGCGCCCGCCGCGAACCCGGTCACCAGCAGGGCCAGTTCGACCTGCGGACCGATCCCCACCGCGAGCACCGCGAGCGCGCCCGCGCCCGCCGCCACCGGACCCGCCCACCCGGGCCCGCCCGCCGCCGAGGCCGCCGACCGCTCCAGCGACACACAGAACGCGAAGGCGCCCACCACCAGCGGCACCCAGCCCGTCACCGCGCCGGTCCCCGCCGGGCCCCACTGCCACACCACCACCAGCGCCCCCGCCGAGGCGCCCGCCGCGAGCAGCCCGCCGAGCACCGCCCGCGCCGCCGGGCCGGGCCCCCGCCGCCGGGCGAGCACCCCGAAGGCCGCGAGCGCCGCCGCCGGGACCGCGTACGGCAGCAGCCCGTACACCCCGTCCACCAGATCGCGGTCCACCACACCCGAACCGCCCACCAGGGCCCCCGTGTCCACGAGCGCCGACCGCAGCGCCGTCACCGTCCCCGCGCCCGCCGCCGTCATCGGCTCCTCCACCGGCACCACCACGACCAGGGCGGACCCCGCGCGGTGCCACCCGGCGGGCGCCGCCGCGAGCAGCACCCCCGGCACCCGCGCCGCCCGCGCGGCCACCGCCGCCGCGTCCGCGCCCTCCGGCACCAGGACCTCCAGCGGGTTCAGCACCCCCGACGGCACCCCGGCCGCCGCGAGCCGGTCGAGACCGTCCCGGGCCGGACCGCTCGCCACCAGCGCCCGAGCCTCCGGGTTGCCGACCCGCAGCTGCGTGGCCGCGCCGGTGAGCAGGACGAGAAGGACGAGACCGAGAGCGGGCAGCGAACCGTGGGCGGCACGGGACCTCCGCACGGGAGCCGGACGCGCCACCGACCGCAGCACCGGCGCCAGCGTCAGCGCCGCCGCCGTGCCCACCGCGCAGACCGCGAGGCCCGCCACCCCCACCGACCTCAGGAACGCGGCGGGGAACAGCGCCAGGACCGCGCAGGCCGCCGCGGCCGCCGCACCGCCCGTCAGCGCCGACCGGGCGGCGCAGGGCCCCGGCGGCTGCGCCCAGCGGTGCACCGACACCACGAGCGCGGTCACCGGCACCAGGTACACCACGACGAAGCCGATCTCCGTGAAGCCGGCCACCGCCTCCACCAGGACCAGCGCCCCCACCGAGGTCACGCCCGCGAGCAGCAGCGGCGCGAGGACCCCGAGCGGCGAGCGGAACGCCAGGACCAGCACGAGGAGCAGCCCCAGCGCGCAGGCCGCCTTCGCCCCGAGGGCCACCGGGCCGGGCCCCGCGAGCGCGCTGTCGTGCTGGAGCGGCAGCACCCCCGTCACCTCGGTCCGGGCCTCCGGCAGCGCCGTCCGCAGCCCCGCGCGCAGCGAGACCGCCGCCTCCTCGACCGCCGTCAGACCCGCCAGGTCCGGCTTCCCGGCCGCCGGATAGACCAGGGCCGCCGCGGTCCGGCCGTCCGCGCCGAGGAAGCCCTCGTCGCCAGTCGCCGCGTACGAGACCGTCCGCGCGCCCGGACCCGCCGCCCGGTCCAGGGCGTCCGCGAGCCGGGCGCCCCCGGCCCGTACGTCCGTCCCCGTCGGCCAGGTCACGACCGCGACCAGCGGCGCGACCGCCGCCCCGTTCCCGTACCGCTCCTGGATCGCCCGGTTCGCCGCGTGGCCCGGCCCGCCGGAGGCGGTGAAGGACTGGTCGAGCCGTCCCAGACCGAGCACCGCCGCCGCCGCGCCGAGCAGCAGCACGAGCAGCCACACCGCCCCGACCGCCACCCGGTGCCGCAGCACCGCGGCCCGTACGCGCTCAGTCCACATCGTCGAGCCGCTTCCTGAGCTCGTCGTCCAGACGCAGCCCCACCGCGCCCAGCGTCTCGTCCAGCTGCCCCGGCGCACTCGCCCCGATCACCGGCAGGACGGGCAGCGCGCCGCCCAACGCCCAGGCGAGCACCACCTGGTTCGCGGTCACCCCGAGCTCCGCCGCCACCTCGGCGAGGACCTTCAGACGCCGCTCCGAACCCGCGTGCCGGTACTGCTCCGGGATCTCCTTGCCCGGATCGGTGTACGCCCCCGTCAGCTGCGTCGTGTACGCGGTGAACGTCAGGTCCGGCCGCGTCCCCAGGTAGTCGAGCAGCTCCTCCGAGGCGTGCGGGTTCACCCCGAACTCCGCGCCGGGGCGCGGCCGGAGGTACGTGTACCGCTGCTGCACGGCCGCGTAGCCCGGCACGTCGGCCGCGGCCGCCGCGCCCCGCGACTCCTCGATCCGCCAGGCCGCGAAGTTCGAGCAGCCGGCCCGGCCGATCTTCCCGACGTCCACCAGCTCGCCGAAGACGCCCATCGTCTCCGCGACCGGCGTCCTCCGGTCGTCGATGTGCGCGTAGTACAGGTCGATCCGGTCCGTGCCCAGATTCCGCAGGCTCTCCTCCACCTGGCGGCGGACCACCGGCGCCGACAGGCCCTCCGCGCACTCCGGCCAGGCCGAGCCCGGCGGGTCCGGCAGCGCGCCGACCTTGGTCGCGATCACCATCTCGTCCCGGACGCCCCGGCTGCGCAGCCACCGGCCGATGAGCAGCTCGCTCTCCGCCCCGGTCGCGCCCGGCTCCCAGAAGGCGTACGTGTTCGCGGTGTCGATGAACGTGCCGCCGGCCTCGTGGAAGCGGTCGAGGACGGCGAAGGCCGCGGCCTCGTCGATCCGGGTGCCGAACGGCAGGGCGCCCAGGCACAGCGTGGACACGCGAGGGCCCTCGGGGCCGCCCAGGTTCGTGTACTCCATGGTTTCTTCCCTCTCTCTCAGACGGTGACGGTCAGCTCCTGGACCAGGTGGTCCGAGAGCCCCTCCGCGTCGCGGAAGCGGTACGAGCCGACCCGGGCGCCGCCGCCGGTGAACGCCCAGTCGATCCGCCACAGCCGCAGCCGGGCGCGGGCGTTCCAGCTGGCCGGCAGGACCGCACGGCAGGCGCCGATCGCGTCGCGCAGCGACCGGGGCATCCGGCGGATGTCGCCGATGGCGGCGCTGGTGTTGAAGTCCCCGGTCACCAGGACCGGATGCGGGTTGCCCCGCAGGTCGGCGACGAGCGCCGCGTACTCCCGGTCGCGGGCCGCCGCCCGGCGCCGCATGTCCCGGAGGAACGCCGGCCGCAGCGGGTTCATGACCGTGAGCTGGACCGGGATGTGCACGTTGTACGTCGACAGGACGCCGTCCCCGGCCCGCAGGTCCACCCGGAGCGAGCAGGCGCCGACCGGCACGGGCGGCCCGGCGGGCGGGAACCGGGACAGCGTCACGGAGTTGTTGCCGACGGCCAGGTGGTGACCGGGGAACGCGGCCCGCAGCCGCTCCTCGTCGTCGATGTCCCAGACCTCGCCGCCCTCGAAGCCGTTCAGGTACTCCTGGAGGACGTACACGTCGGCGTCGAGCGCGCGCAGGAAGGCGTAGAAGCGGTCGGGGTCGCCGCCCTGGTTCCAGTGCTGGGTGTTCCAGGACACCAGCCGCAGGCCGTCCTCCCCGGGCCCCCGCGCGCGGAGCCCCCGCAGGTTGATCCCGTTCTGCGGCCAGGCCACCAGGAGACAGCCCGCGGCGAGCGCCGCCGCGGGTCCGCCGCCCGTGACCGAGGCGGCGGCGAGCAGGACCAGCGGGACCAGCGCGAGCGCGACCGGCGGAAGGAGCGAGACCGCGAGCCACGGCCACCAGCGGCCGTTGAACGCGAGGTGCAGGGCCAGGAACACCGCCCAGGCGAGGGCGCAGGACAGGACCATCGCCGTCATCCGCTCCCCGGCAGCGACACCCACAGGTCCTGCACGGCGTGGTCCGACAGCTTCTCCGGCGGCCCGAACGCGTACCGCTCGGCCCGCGCCCCGTTCCCGGTGAACGCCCAGTCGGTCCGCCAGAAGGGCTTCCAGCCGCCCTCCTCCCAGCTCGTCGGGTACGGGTCGGTGCTCACCTCCGCCGCGTCGTCCAGGCGCTCCCGCAGCGGGTCGAGGTCCGACATCGCGGCCGTCGCGTTGAAGTCGCCGGCCACCACCACCGGGTTGCGGTTGGCGGCCAGGTCGGCCTCCAGACCCGCGTACTGCGCCCGGCGCGGGGCGAACCGTTCCCGCATGTGGCGGTAGAAGGCGGCGGAGAGGAGCCCGTCCGGCATGCTGTTCCACACCGGCATGTGAACGTTGTAGAAGGACACCGCGCGCCCCCGGACCAGCACGTCCGTCCGCAGCACCTTGTTCGCGCGGTACTCCGTCGCCCAGTCCGCGCCGGGCGGCACGTCCCGGGCCGGGCCCACCGCCGGCTGCCGCAGGATCGGGAAGCGGGAGAGCGTCACCAGCTCACCCCGCACCGCCACCTGGTAGCCGGGGAACTCCCGGCGCAGCCGCGCCAGGTCGTCGATCGGCAGCCTGCCCTTCCGGTCGGCGGTGACGTGCTGGTACTCGTGCAGCAGGTACACGTCCGCGTCCTTCGCCCTCAGGAAGGCGTAGAAGTGGTCCTGGGTGCCGAGGAGCTGGTTCCACGAGTTGGTGTTCCAGGCGAAGACCCGTACGGCGTCCGGGCCGGGCCTCGGCTCCGCCCGCCACAGCGCCGCCGGGTCGAAGCCCGACTGCCCGAAGCCCAGGACCAGCGCCAGCGCGGCGGCGGCGAGGGCCCGCCACCGGGCCGCGCCGCGGGCGAGCGGGGCGAGCGCCGCGAGCCCGAGCGGCACCAGCGCGAAGACGGCCGGCGGCACGATGCCGACCAGGTGCCCCAGCCAGATCCGGCCGTCCGCCGCCCACTCGGCGAGGAGCAGGACGAGCCAGGCCAGGGTGGCGCCGAGGACGAGCCGGTTCCGGCGACGGGGCGGGGCGGGGGTCCCGGTGTCGCCCTCCGGCGGCGCGAGCGTGTCAGCCACGGTCGGCGCCCACGGTCACCCGCGCGAGATCGGGGCGCGGCTGCGGGTCGTACAGGTGCCGGAACCGCTTCGAGCACAGCCACTGCACGCCCGCGACCCCGATCGCCGCGAACACCGTCAGGTTCACCAGGAAGTTGACCGCCACGAAGTACCCGAGGAACAGCCGCCCCCGGTGCCGCCGCACCTCCCGGTACATGTCCAGGTCGCCCCAGACGCCCAGCAGGAACAGGGCGAGCGGGAGCAGCGCCCACCCGGCCCCCCACAGGAGCGGCGCGGCCAGCGCGGCGACCGTCAGGGGCGCCGCGAGACTGGCGCCGGCGCGCGGTCCCGTGACGAAGCCGCCCTGGAGGTGACGTCGGCCGAGGATCAGCGGCACGGCGAGCCGGGCACGGGCGAAGACCTTGTCGAGGACGATCCGCACGGTGTCGTCGTGGTCGTGCCGGCCGCGCACCTCCAGGGAGCTGAGCACCGTGTACCGCTCGGAGATCCGCCGCCCGTAGTCCTGGTCCTCGGTGTGCCGCAGGATCGGGTTGAACGGCCCCACCTCGTCGAAGACCCGCCGGGGCATGGCCAGGATCGCGGTGTGGACGGTGTCGATGACCCCCTCCGACTTCAGCAGCAGGTAGTACTGCTGGAGCGAGCGGTACTCCTCGATCAGGCTGTCGCGGATCAGCGGCTCGGGCTCGTAGGTGCCGCAGATCGCGCCGTACCCCTGCCCGGAGGCGAGGAGTCCGACCGACCTGGCGACCGCGTCGGGGTGCATGGCGACGTCGGAGTCGAGGAAGACCAGGATCTCGCCGGAGGAGAGCTCCGCGCCGAGGTTGCGGGCGACCGCGACCCCGCCGTTGACGCCGGTGGAGACCACCCGGGCGCCGGCCGCGGCGGCGATCGCCGCGGAGTCGTCGGTGGAGCAGTCGTCGACGACGAGGACCTCGATGTTCGGGTACGTCTGGGCGAGGGCGGCCTCGACGCACAGGCCGATCGAGCGGCCGTAGTTGTAGTTGGGGACGATGACGGAGACCAGGGGGAGGGACATGAGGGGTTCTCCTAGAAGAGGACCTTGGCGAGGGAGAGGGCCCCCTGCCGCCACGGTTCGACGCTGGTGACGCCCTCGCTCTTCTTCGCGGGGCGGGCGCCGGCGGTGCGCTGCTGCTCGCGCCACCAGGCGAAGGTGCGCAGGATCGCGTCCTGGTTGGAGTGCCGGGGCCGGAAGCCGAGGACGTCCCTCGCCTTGTCGGTGGAGACGAAGCTGTCGTCGAGGAGCTTGTGCAGCAGGCGTCCGTAGACGGGGGAGAGCCCGGAGCGCTGGAGCAGGCTGAGCGCGGCGAGCGCGGGCCTCGCGGGCAGCGACCGGACCCGCTTGCCGTGCCCCGCGGCGTCCAGGACGGCCTGGAAGTCCTCGCGTAGCGTGCCGAACTCGGTGGCGCCGAGGTTGAAGGTGTCGTCGGCCCGCTCGGCGGGCGCCTCCATCGCGGTGACGACCGCGTCGACCAGGTCGGCCACGTCGAACATCTGGATGCGGACGTCGCCCCGGCCGAGGACCGGGAAGTCGCGGCCCTCCTCGGCCCACTCGAAGAGCATCGCGAAGAGCCCCATCCGGCCGGGCCCCAGGAAGGTCTTGGGCCGCAGGATCGGCACGCACATCTCCCGGCCCCGGAAGCGCTCCGCGACCTCCTCGGCCTCCGCCTTGGCGGCGCTGTACGTGTCGACGGGCTCGCGGGGGTACTCCTCCGGCGTCGGCACCACCTTCGGCAGCCCGTACACCGCGGTCGACGAGATGTGCACCACCCGGGGCACGGCGTTCGCCTCGGCGGCCGTCAGGACCGCCTCCGTCCCGCCGACGATCACCGAGCGGATGGTGTCCGCCGGGTAGCTGGGCAGGGCTGCCGCGCAGTGCACCACCACGTCGGCGTCCGCCGTGACCCGCTTCATCGTCACGGCGTCCCGGACGTCCGAGACCGTGTGCGTGAGGTTCCCGTGCTCCGTGCGAGGGGCCCGCAGGTCCACGCAGTGCACCTGCCGGCCCTCGTCGAGCAGCCGCTCGATCAGGGTCGAACCGAGCATTCCGGCACCGCCGGTGACCACGATGCGCTCTACCACAGCGACGACACCTTCTCCTTGACGAAACGGGTGAGCAGACGGGGCAGACCCTGGGCCAGGGTCTTGTCGAGGCAGTCCAGGAAGAACTCGACCTCGTGCGGCTCGGCGACCAGCGAGGGCGCGACCATCAGCGGGTTGTCGCCGTTGAGCGTGTAGTACGTGTAGACGCCGTGGTCCCGGTACAGGGCGTTGACCACCGACGAGGTGATGAGCTTGGTGCGGAAGCGCGGGTCCTTCGTCATCGCGCCCGGCACCAGCTTCGTCACCAGCTCCAGGACCTTCGGGCCCTTGTGGAGGAAGACACCGTGCAGCGCGCCGTGGCCGCGGACCTCCGCCACCACGTCCGGGTACTGCTTCGCGATCCGCTCCAGACCGGGGGCGAGGATCCGCTCGATGTCCCGGGCGCGGGCCGGATAGTCGTCCTCGACGGCCACGTTGACGGCCTCGATGGCGGTGACCGCCTCCTCGCCGAAGCCGTAGTAGGTGGTGGAGGTCGACTGGAGGAGCGCGTCCGTGAGGTTGTCGTAGGCCTTGCGGAAGACGGGCTCGCGGGCGACGAACGCGGAGATGGAGGACTTGCCCCCGCCGAAGGACTTCGAGGTGGTGAGGATGTCGGGGACCAGGCCCTCGTACCGCATGAAGTGGAAGAGGGTGCCGGTCTTGCCCCAGCCGGTGTAGATCTCGTCGAAGAGCAGCACGATGTTCTCGGTGGTGCACAGTTCCCGCAGACCGCGCAGGAACTCCTCCGAGCACTCGTTCATCGTCGACGCCGACAGCGGCTCGATGAGGATCGCGTACACGTCGGACTCGCCCTTGGCGGTGCGGAGTCCGGCGACCAGACTCCGGACCGACTCCAGGTCCCCGTACCGGAAGATCCCCACGCCCGGGATGCCCGGGAACTGGAAACCGGACTGGTTCTGGCCGGTCAGGCTGCCCGAGCCGAGCAGCTTGCCGTGGAAGGAGATGTCCGCCCGCAGCACCCGGGAGCGCCGGCCGCCGTGGTACTTGTACGCCAGCTTGACCGCGCCCTCGACCGCCTCCGCGCCGGAGTTGGGGAAGAACGACATGTTCAGGTCGCCGGGCAGCAGCTCCGCCAGGTTGTGGCCGAGGGCCGCGACGTACGGCGAGAAGTAGGTCTTGTGGACCTCCATGCTCCTGCGCTCCTGGAAGCGCTGCCGGGCGGCGAGGATCCGGGGGTGGTTGTGGCCGTGGTTGAGGACGCCGACCCCGCCGGTGAAGTCGAGGACGCGGCGGCCGTCGCGCTGGGTGATCCAGACGCCTTCGGCGCTCTCCACGAGCTCCTGGCCGAAGCCGAACGAGGTCATCAGGGAGACCTGGCTCTTGTTGACGTGGTCCTTGTACAGGCCGTGGACCTGCTTGGTCGTCAGCGACTCGCAGTCGTCGACGGTGTAGAGGGCGGTCATGTCCGTTCCTTCGGGTCGGTGGGGGGAGCGGTGCGGCGGGGGAGGGTCAGGAGGAGGGCGGCGCCGCCGACGAGGACCTCGCTGAGGGTGCAGACCACCCGGCTGGCGACGGCGGCGGCGGTCGCCTCCTGCCAGGGCAGGACGGCGGTCAGGGCGAGCAGCAGCAGCGCCTCGCGGGCACCCCAGCCGTCCGGCAGCACCACCACGAGGCTGGCGGCGGCGGTGGCCAGGGCGAAGCCGCCCACGCAGACCGGCAGGGCGGTCAGCGGCGGGGCGCCCAGCATCACGGCGAGCGCCCACAGGTGGAGTCCGCCGACCGCCCAGGAGCCGGTCGCGGAGGCGAGGGCCCGGCGCATGCCCCGGTCGCTCGCCCGGGTCTCGGGGGCGGTCCTGCGGGCCAGGCGCGCGGCCGTCGCGGCGAGGCGGTGGAGCAGTTCCGGCCGGACGGCGAAGGCGAGGGTGACGGCGCCCGGCAGCACCAGCCACCAGGCCTCGGCGCCGATCGTCCAGGGCGCGGCGAGCGGGCCGACGGCGAGGCCGGTGAGGACGGCCACGATCAGGTTGAGCAGGAAGACGGCGAGCACGACCGGCGCGGGCACCCCGGCCGCGCCGCCCATCCGCAGCTGGGCGAGGACGCCCCAGACGGCGCCCGGCACGTACTTGCCGAGGTAGGAGGTGAAGTAGATCCGGGTCGCGGTCCGGCCCGGCACCCGCGGCCCCAGGTCGGACAGGAGGGTCCGCCAGGTGGCCAGGGAGAGCAGGACGGCGCCGGCGTTGGCGGCGAGCGCCGCGAGGAGGTACGGGACCGAGTCGGGCCGCAGCACGAGCGCGGCGAGCTCGCCGGCCCGGTCGTACAGGGCGAGACCGATGCCCGTGACGACGGCGGCGGGGAAGAGGACGGGCAGGGCGCGGCGCAGGCGGCCGCGCGGGGCGGGCGCCTCGGCGGGAGCCGGGGGTGCGGCGGTGGTGAGCGTCACGGGGCTCATGACCCGAGGCGGCCGAGCAGCCAGGCGCCGGCGAGCAGCGCCGACCAGAGCAGGGCGTTGGAGACGGTCATCCGGTCGCTGAACAGGGCCCGGGAGGGGTTTCCGCCGCCCGCGTCCACGACGATCAGCTGGAGGTAGCGGGCGAGCCCGAAGAGCGCGAACGGCGCGGTGAGGACCGCGACGAGCGGTCCGTGCGCCCCGAAGACCGGGCTGCCCTGGACCTGGAGGACGTAACTCACCGCCGTGAGGACCGCCGTGAAGGCGAGCAGCTGGTCGAGGAAGCCGAGGGTGTAGCCGCGCAGCGCGGGCCGGTGCAGCACCCCGCCGACCGCCATCTCGTGGCGCCGCTTGCCCAGGATGAGCAGCAGGCACAGGGAGAAGACGCAGAGCGCGAGCCAGCTCGGCACCGGGTTCCCGCTGGCCAGGCAGCCCTGGGCGAGGCGCAGCACGAAGCCGAGGGCCACGATGAAGACGTCGAGCAGCGGGACGTGCTTGAGCCCCTTGCTGTACGCGGCGTTCAGCGCGACGTAGGCGGCGACCGGCCACCAGTCCGCGAGCCCGGCCGTGCCGGTGAGCGCGGTGAGGCCGACGGTCGTCACGAGGAGGGCGGCGAGCACGGCGGCGAAGGACACGGCGGTCCCGACGCCGATCCGTCCGGCGGCGATCGGACGGTGCCGCTTCTCCGGGTGACGCCGGTCGCGGTCCCGGTCGCCGATGTCGTTGACGAGGTAGATCAGCGCGGACGCGAGGGTGAAGACGGCGATCGCGGCGAGGGCGCCGCCGAGCGCGCCGCCGTCGAGACGGGGGGCGCCGAGCAGGCCGAGGGGGACGACGACCAGGTTCTTCGTCCACTGCCCGGGGCGGACGAGGGCGGTGAGGTCGGCGAGACGACTGGGCGGACGGGAGGCCGGCGGACGGGCCGCCGGCGCCTCTCGGCCGGTGAGCGTGGGCGTGGCCATGGACGTACTCCTGTGGGGAGGGTCGTACGGGAGGTCATACGGAGGTGGTGGGGGCGGCGGTGGCGGCCCGGCGGCGCACGCTCGGGCCGAAGTCCGGCTCGGTGAGCCAGCGGACGGCGCCGCGGGCCGCGCCGAGGACGATCGCCTGGTGCAGCACGAAGTGCACGGCGGTGAAGTAGAGGAGGAAGCCCGGGCCGCGCGTCCGCAGCGCGAACCGGCTCAGGCCCGGATCGGCGCAGGCGAAGAGCAGCGCGCACAGGGCGGGGACGAGCAGCAGCCAGGGGGAGAGCAGGCCGAGGAGCAGCGTGGGGAGGGTCAGCGCGGCGGCGAGGACGCCGAGCGGCCGGTTCGCGGTGAGACCGCCCTCCCGCATCTGCCCGAGCGCCGCGATGAGCAGCTGGGAGCGCCGGTACTGCTCCGAGAGCATCGCCCCGAGCCGGTCCACGTCGTCGTGGCGGCCGCGGATCGCCTCGGTCATCAGGATCCGGTGCGTGCGGACGAGCCGGCCGCTGTACTCGACGTCCTCCGAGTCCCGGAGGTTCTCGTCGAAGGGGCCGGTCTCCTCGAAGACCTCCTTGCGGATCGCGCCGAGGGCGAAGAAGGCGGTGCGGACCTCGCCGGCGGCGCGGCGGCGCCAGAAGTGGGCGTGCAGGGCGTGATAGCGCTCCACGGGGCCGTCGTCGAAGAGCGGTTCGGGGTCGAGGACGCCGTGCGCACAGCCGAGGCCCGGGTCGTCCCGGAGCAGGTCGGCGGCGTGGGCGAGGGCCTCGGGGTGGAGGGCGGTGTCGGAGTCGAGGAAGAAGAGGACCTCGCCGCGGGCGGCGGCGGCGCCCATGTTCCGGGCGGCGGAGACCCCGCGGTTGTGGGGGTTGGCGATGAGGACGACGTCGAACTCGCGGGCGATGTCCCGGGACCGGTCCGTGCTGGCGTCGTCCACGACGATGACGTCGAGCGGGGCGTGGGTCTGTGCGAAGACCGAGGTGAGGCAGGCACGCAGGGTCTTCTCGTAGTTGTAGTTGGGGATGATGACGGACACGCTGGGACGGGCCCTGGGCATGGGGGTTCCTTGGGTTCCTTGCGGCGGGGGGGGCTCCCCGGTCGGTGGGGGCTTCAGAGGAGCCGGAAGTCCGCGATGCGGTGGCGGGAGAGCTCGGGGGAGTGGCCGAGGAGGAGCCGGCAGAGCAGCAGCGCGTGGCCGACGGCCTCGATCTCGTCGGGGCCCCGGATGTACAGGGCCAGCCGGACCGTCCGGTCGACGACCAGCGCCCGGGCGGACTCGAAGCGGTCCTGCGGCCGGGCGACGCGGTGCAGCGTCTCGACGAGTCGTGCGGCGGACGGGGCCGGTGGGGGGTCGGTGTCCGGTGCGGGGTCGTCGTCCGGTTCCCTCATCGAGACGCCGATGAGGTAGATGGGGATCAGCCCCAGGAGAAGCCGTCGTTGGCGTCGGTGGGCTGGACGGTCGCGGTGCCGGTCGTGCCGGAGGCGGTGGCGGCGTCCGTGGCGGCGGTGGCCGGCTGGGCCGCGAGGACCAGGGTCAGGGCGGCCGCGGCGGGGACGGTCAGGGCGACGGCGGCACGAAGCTGAATGCGGGCGAACGTGGCGAAACGGGCGCTGCTGAGCATGGCGGGGCTGCCTTCCTGGACGGTGCGGAGTGGGGGTCGCGGGGGTGGGTCCCCGGCGCCGCTCCCGGGCTCCGCCGGGCGGCTTCGACAGGTCCAAGACTGGCCCGCCGGGGGAGCCCTGTCACCGGAATCCGGCTGGCGCCAAGCGCGTGGCCGTTAGGGGCCAATGCCTGCCGCGGGCCGTCGCGCGCCGCCCACCAGGGGGTTCCCGGGAGGCGTCACGTTCCTGCCAGGCGGAAGGTGCCGGGGGCCCGTCACGTCGCCGTACCGCTCCGGATCGCCGCGTACGGTTCCGGGCGTGCCGTACCGCCTCAGGAGGCGCCGGCTCCTCTCGTACCGCCCCCGCGAACGCCGGACGGCCGCACCCCCCGCCGGGGTGCGGCCGTCCGTCGCGTACGAGAGCTCAGCCGTTGGGGCGCTGGAGGCGCGCCACGAACTTGTACCGGTCGCCGCGGTAGACGGACCGGACCCACTCCACGGGCTCGCCCTGGGCGTCCAGGGAGTGACGGGAGAGCATCAGCATCGGCAGGCCCACGTCCGTGCCGAGCAGTCCGGCCTCGCGCGGGGTGGCGAGGGAGGTCTCGATGGTCTCCTCGGCCTCGGCGAGGTGGACGTCGTAGACCTCGGCGAGCGCCGTGTACAGCGAGGTGTACTTCACGAGCGAGCGGCGCAGCGCGGGGAAGCGCTTCGCCGACAGGTGGGTGGTCTCGATCGCCATCGGCTCGCCGCTCGCGAGACGCAGGCGCTCGATGCGGAGCACCCGGCCGCCGGCCGTGATGTCGAGCAGCCCGGCGAGGGTGTCGTCTGCTGTGACGTACCCGATGTCGAGGAGCTGCGAGGTGGGCTCCAGGCCCTGGGCCCGCATGTCCTCCGTGTACGAGGTGAGCTGGAGGGCCTGCGAGACCTTGGGCTTGGCCACGAACGTGCCCTTGCCCTGGATGCGCTCCAGGCGGCCCTCGACGACCAGTTCCTGGAGGGCCTGGCGCACGGTGGTGCGCGACGTGTCGAACTCGGCGGCGAGCGTCCGCTCGGGCGGGACCGGGGTGCCGGGCGGCAGGGTCTCCGTCATGTCGAGCAGGTGTCGCTTCAGTCGGTAGTACTTGGGCACGCGCGCGGTGCGGGTGGGTGCCCCGCCCTCTGTCTCCGTACTGCCCGCGTCCGTGGCCATGGCCTGCCTTCCCGACTCCTGTGCTGCTGCCGTCACCGGCTCCTCCGTCTGTCGCGGCTCACATGGTGGCACGGACCGGTCACGGGTCGTCGCCCTCCCTCAGGTGTCGGTCCGATAACGGACGCGACTGCCCTTCTTATACACCCTTGACACCCCTAAAGGTCTAGGCCAAGCTCCGGGTACTGGTCTAAACCATTAAAGACCAGGTCCCAGCCCCACGAGCACTACCCGACGTATGTCTTCGCGCGGTGGGCAGGGGTTGCAGGCATCCCTGAGGAGGGTGGCGTGAAGCGCAAGCTCATCGCGGCGATCGGCGTCGCGGGCATGATGGTCTCCATTGCTGCGTGTGGTTCGGACAGCGACAGTGGCAAGGACGGCGGCAAGGCCACGGCCGGCGGCAACAAGACCCTGACCGTCTGGGTCATGGACGGCTCCGCGCCGGACGCCTGGATGACCGAGGTGAACAAGGCCTTCGAGGCCAAGCACCCGGGCGTCAAGGTCAAGGTCGAGAAGCAGATCTGGAACGGCATCCAGGAGAAGGTCACCACCGCCCTCTCCGAGGACACCCCGCCGGACGTCCTGGAGCTCGGCAACACGCAGACCGCCGGATACGCGGTCACCGGCGGTCTCGCCGACCTGTCGGGCGACAAGGCCAAGCTCGGCTACGACGCCTGGAACAAGGGCATGGTCGCCTCCAACGAGCTGGACGGCAAGCTCTACTCCGCCCCGTGGTACGCCGCCAACCGCGTCGTCGTCTACGACAAGGCCGCCTTCAAGAAGGCCGGTGTCACCCCGCCGAAGACCCGCGCCGAGTGGATCGAGGGCCTGAAGAAGCTCAAGGCCTCCGACCCGAAGTCGCAGGCGATCTACCTGCCGGGCCAGTCCTGGTACGTCCTCGCCGGTCTCATCTGGGACGAGGGCAGCGACCTCGCGGTCAAGGACGGCGACAAGTGGAAGGGCAACCTGTCCTCCCCCGAGGCCGTCAGCGCCATGAACTTCTACAAGGAGCTGGCGTCCTACTCGACCGCTCCGAAGGACAAGGACGAGGCCACCCCGCAGCAGTCCACCGACATCGTCCCCAAGGGCGGCGTGTCGTCCTGGATCGGTCTCGGCTGGGAGGCCGGCGGCGCCATCGACGCCATGAAGAAGGCCGGCAAGACCGCCGACTTCGGCTACTTCCCGATCCCGGGCAAGACGGCCGACA
The DNA here is from genome assembly GCF_049913095.1 of Streptomyces sp. E-08. Lineage (NCBI taxonomy): Bacteria > Bacillati > Actinomycetota > Actinomycetes > Kitasatosporales > Streptomycetaceae > Streptomyces > Streptomyces sp. E-08. The sequence goes on from NZ_CP183971.1 coordinate 5,640,334, forward strand.
AGCCGGGCTCCGTCTTCCTCGGCGGCTCGAACCTCGCCATCGCCGAGCGCTCCCAGAACAAGGAGCTCGCGAAGGAGTGGCTGGCCCTCGCCGCCGGCAAGGACTACATGACGAAGTACGCCGCCGCCACCGAGGGCGCGCTGCTTCCGAACACCGACGCCGCGCAGTTCAAGCCGGCCGCGGGCTCCTTCGCCGAGGCCATGGCCGCGTCCTCCGCCTCCGGCAAGGTCACCCCGGTCACCCCGGGCTGGGCCAACGTCGAGACCGCCCCGAACCCGATCAAGGACTACATGACCAAGGTCCTGAAGGGTGAGGACGCCAAGAAGGCCGGCGAGGCGGCCGACAAGGTCATCAACGAGCGCATCAACCAGCAGTAATCCGTAGCCCCGGTGGTGCGGCCGGTGTCGCACCGGCCGCACCACCGGCGCGTTGCAGCGATGCAGTGATCAGCGGCCCGCTCCCCCGGGCCGTGCCCCGGTGGGCGCGGGAGCCCCAGAACCGCGAGGAATAAGACCATGACCGTGGACTCCCAGGGGACGGCGACCGCCGGTCCCCAGGACGCGCCCGGGAGGGCGGCAGGGAAGTCTCAGACTCCGCCACCCTCTTCGGGCCCGAAGGAAGTCCTTCAGCCTCCACGCGGCAGACGCTCCCTGCCCAGCGGGGTGCTGCCGTACCTGCTCGTCGCGCCGGCCCTGCTGTCCATGGCGGTGCTGCTGCTCTACCCGCTGATCCGCAATGTGATCCTCTCCTTCCAGCAGCTCAACCGGAAGGAGTTCATCACCCGCGAGACGGTCTGGACCGGCTTCGACAACTACACCGAGCTCCTCGGTGACTCCGACTTCTGGACCGTCGTCGTCCGAAGCGTCGTCTTCACGGCCGTCAACGTCGCCCTCATCATGGCGATCGGCACCGGCATCGGCCTGCTGCTCAACCGCCTCGGCAAGAAGATGCGACTGGTCCTCTCGCTGGCCCTGATGTTCGCCTGGGCCATGCCGATCGTCGCCTCCGTCACGGTCTTCCGCTGGCTCTTCGACGAGCAGTTCGGCGTCGTGAACTGGCTGATGCGCACGCTGGGCTTCTCCGGCTACGACCAGCACAACTGGTTCGAGACCGGCTTCTCCACCCTGGTCATCGTCCTGATCCTGCTCGTCTGGGGCTCGGTCCCCTTCGTCGCCCTCAACATGTACGCCGGCCTGACCACCATCGGGTCCGAGCTGTACGAGGCCGCCAAGATGGACGGCGCCAGCGGCTGGCGCACCTTCTGGGCCGTGGTCTTCCCCAACCTCCGGTCCTTCTTCATGATCACGACGTTCCTGGAGATCATCTGGATCTTCAAGGCGTTCGCCCAGGTCTACGCCATGAACCTCGGTGGTCCCGACCGCGGTTCGGAGACGCTCCCGGTCTTCGCCTACATCGAGGGCGTCGGACAGTTCCACTACGGTGTCGCCGCCGCCATCTCCATCCTGACGATCGTGATGCTCATCGCGGTCATGTCCTTCTACTTCCGCCTGATCCTGAAGGAGGAGGAGCAGCTGTGAGCGCCACCGCCACCACCCCGACCCCGCAGAAGCTGCGCACCAGGAAGCCGCTCACCGTCGCGGCGGTCGCCAAGAACGTCGGCGCCCTCCTGATCGCGGTCGTGTTCATCTTCCCGGTCTACTGGATGTTCTCGTCCTCGCTGAAGCCGCAGCACGAGATCATGACGAAGGACCCGGTCTTCGTCTTCACGCCGACGTTCGAGAACTACTCGACCGCCACCGGTGTCGACCTCTTCTGGACGTACGTCACCAACAGCCTCACCGTCACCATCGGTGCCGTGCTGCTCGCCCTGCTCGTCGCCCTGGCCGCGAGCTTCGCGATCGCCCGACTCAAGTTCAAGGGGCGCAAGGGCATCGTCCTCATCGTGATGATGGCGCAGATGGCCCCCTGGGAGGTCATGGTCATCGCGATGTACATGATCTCGCGTGAGAACGACCTGCTGAACAGCATCCCGATGCTCACGCTCATCTACTTCGTCATGGTCCTCCCCTTCACGATCTGGACCCTCCGCGGCTTCATCGCCGCCGTCCCGGTCGAGCTGGAGGAGGCCGCGCAGATCGACGGCTGCACCAGGGGCCAGGCGTTCCGCAAGGTGATCTTCCCGCTGCTCGCCCCCGGCCTCATGTCGACCTCGCTCTTCGGCTTCATCACCGCCTGGAACGAGTTCGCCATGATCCTCATGCTGAACAAGGACAAGGAGTCGCAGACCCTGACGCTCTGGCTGACCCAGTTCCAGACCGCGTTCGGCAGCGACTGGGGCGCCACGATGGCCGCCTCCACGCTCTTCGCACTCCCCGTGCTCATCGTCTTCCTCTTCCTCCAGCGCAAGGCCGTCGGCGGCATGACCGCCGGCGCGGTGAAGGGATAACGGATCCCCATGACCACACTCGTACACGGCTCGGACACCCTGACCCGTGACGCGCTCACGGTCCTCCAGCCCGGCTTCGTCGGCACGACCGCCCCCGACTGGCTGCTCCGCCGCATCGGCGAGGGACTGTCCTCGGTCGGCCTGTTCGGCCGGAACATCGTCGACCCCGGCCAGCTCGCCGCGCTCACCGCGCAGCTGCGCGCCGAGCGGGACGACGTCCTCGTCGCCATCGACGAGGAGGGTGGGGACGTCACCCGCCTGGAGGTCAAGCAGGGCTCGTCCTTCCCCGGCAACTACGCGCTGGGCAGCGTCGACGACGTCGAGCTCACCCGGGCCGTCGCCCGCGAGCTCGGCCGCCGGCTCGTGCAGTGCGGCGTCGACCTGAACTGGGCGCCCTCGGCCGACGTCAACTCCAACGCCGAGAACCCGGTCATCGGGGTCCGCTCCTTCGGGCCGGACCCCGACCTGGTCGCCCGGCACACCGTGGCGTACGTCGACGGCCTCCAGGGCGTCGGGGTCGCGGCCTGCACCAAGCACTTCCCCGGACACGGCGACACCAACGTGGATTCCCACGACGCGCTGCCCCGGATCGATGTGGACCTCGCCACACTGCACGCCCGTGAGCTGGTACCTTTCCGCGCCGCCGTCGCCGCGGGTACCAAAGCGGTCATGAGCGCGCATATTCTGCTCTCCGCGCTCGACCCCCACCGTCCGGCCACCCTGAGCCCGCAGATCCTCACCGGACTGCTGCGCCAGGAGCTGGGCTTCGAGGGCCTGATCGTCACCGACGGCATGGAGATGCAGGCCGTCGCGGCGACGTACGGCATCGAGCGCGGATCCGTCCTCGCGATCGCCGCGGGCGCCGACGCCATCTGCGTCGGCGGCGGGCTGTGCGACGAGGACACCGTGCTGCAGCTGCGCGACGCGCTCGTCAGCGCGGTACGGACCGGTGAACTGCCCGAAGAGCGGCTGGCCGACGCCGCGGCGCGCGTGCGCGCCCTGGCGGCCTGGACCCAGGCGCACCGGGCGAGGGGCGGGGCTGAATCGGTGCCGGGCGCGGCAGTGCAGGAGGGGACCGCGCCCGGCGCCGACATCGGACTCGTGGCGGCCCGCCGGGCCCTCAGGGTGACCCGGGGGGAGCACCCCCACACGCCGATGACCGACGCTCCCTACGTGGCCTCGTTCACCCCGGTCGCGAACTTCGCGGTCGGCGACGAGACGCCCTGGGGCATCGCGGCCGAGCTGGAGCGGCTGCTCCCCGGCACGGAGACCGGCTCGTACGACGAGTCGTCCGCGGACGCCGTCCTGGCCGCCGCGGGGGAGCGGCGGATCGTGGCGGTCGTACGCGACGCCCACCGGCACCCGTGGATGACCCGGGCCCTGGACGGCCTCCTCGCGGCCCGCCCGGACACCGTCGTCGTCGAGATGGGCCTCAACGAGGCGGAGCCCCGCGGGGCCCTGCACATCGCCACGCACGGCGCGGCCCGGGTCTGCGGCCGCGCGGCGGCCGAGGCCGTGGTCGGCACCGGCGCCTGACGGGACGTACGCGAAGGGGCCCGGCACCTGGATCAGGTGCCGGGCCCCTTCCTCATGTGCGGGGTCGTCGCACGGGGTCCTAGATGCCCTGCCAGTCCGGCTTGTTCGCGAAGGTGTGGCGGAAGTAGTCCGCGAGCTTCAGCTTGGAGGCGGCCGCCTCGTCCACGACGACCGTGGCGTGCGGGTGCAGCTGGAGCGCGGAGGCCGGCACGAGCGCCGCCACCGGGCCCTCGACGGTCTGCGCCACGGCCTCGGCCTTGCCCTCGCCGGTGGCGAGCAGCACCAGGTGACGGGCCTCCAGGATGGTGCCGATGCCCTGGGTGATGACGTGGTGCGGCACCTGCTCGATGTCGTTGTCGAAGAAGCGGGCGTTGTCCACGCGGGTCTGCTCGGTGAGCGTCTTGATCCGGGTGCGGGAGGCGAGCGAGGAGCACGGCTCGTTGAAGCCGATGTGCCCGTCGGTGCCGATGCCGAGGATCTGCAGGTCCACGCCACCGGCCTCGGCCAGCGTCCTGTCGTACGCCTCGCAGGCCGCCAGGACGTCCTCGGCGGAGCCGTCGGGGCCCATGAAGGCCTCGGGGGAGAGCCCGAGCGGCTCGACGACCTGGCGGAGCACGGTCGAGCGGTACGACTCCGGGTGCCCCGCGGGCAGGCCGACGTACTCGTCCAGCTGGGCGATCCGCGCGCGGGAGGCGTCCACGGCACCGGCGGAGACCTGGGCGACAAGGGCGTCGTAGATCGGGATCGGGGTCGACCCCGTGGCCACGCCGAGCAGCGCGTCGGGCTTGCGGCGCAGGAGCTCGGCGATGCCGTCCGCGATCAGTTCGCCGCCGGCCTTGGCGTCCTTGACGATGACAACTTCCACGCTGTGCCTGCCGATCTGGTGAGGGGCTGGTGAAGGACCGTGTGGTATAGACCAATCTAAGTCCAAATCTAGCAGAGGGGAGGCCTTCTCCTCATGCCGTTCCGCCCCGCGGACGGCACCCCGTCCATCGTCGGCCGCCCCTGTCCCCCCAGCCACTCGAACCCCATGCATCCCGGGGCCCGGCGCGCCCCCGCGGGACGCGCGGTCAGGCCAGCGAGCCTCCCGTCGCGTCGATCCAGTCGCCCGTCACCCAGCGCGCGTCGTCCGAGGCCAGGAAGGCCACCACGTCCGCTATCTCCGACGGCGCCCCGACCGCGCCCAGCGCCGACATCGCCGCCGCCCCGGCCCAGGCCTCCTCGTTCCCCCGCAGCCACCCGGCGTTGATGTCCGTGTCCACGATCCCCGGCGCCACCGCGTTGACCGTGATCCCGCGCGGGCCCAGCACCTTCGACAGATAGCGGGTGAAGACGTCGAGGGCGCCCTTCGACATCGCGTACGTGATGAGGTCCGGCATGGCCGCCGCCCTGCTCAGCCCGGTCGAGACGTTGATGATCCGGCCGCCGTCCCGAAGCCGCTCCGCGCCCAGCTGCGCCAGGAAGAAGGGCGCCTTCGTGTTGACCGCGAAGATCCGGTCGTACTCCTCTTCGCCGATCGCCGCGAACGGCTGCGACGCCCCGATCCCCGCGTTGTTCACCAGGATGTCCAGGCCGTCCGCGTGGGCGTCGAAGGCCTGCCACAGCGCCGCCGCGTCCCCCGGTACCCCCAGCTCCTGACCCAGGGCGAAGGCGGAGCCGCCGGCCGCCTCGATCGCGGCGACCGTGTCCTTCGCCGCGTCCGCGTTCGTCCCGTAGTGCACCGCGACCCGCGCGCCCTCGCGGCCGAGCCGCTCGGCGATGCCCCGCCCGATGCCCCTGCTGCCGCCCGTCACCAGTGCCGTCTTCCCGGCCAGCTTTCCGTCGAGCACGCCCATGGCGACGCCCCCTGTTTCTGTAGTGGTCGTTACGTAAAGACCGTACCCCACGATCCGTAGTGGGCGCTATAGAATTCACTCCATGGTGACGAGACAGCGCGGCCGCCCCCGCTCCTTCGACCGGCTCACGGCCCTGGAGCAGGCGACGATGGCGTTCTGGGAGCACGGCTACGAGACGACCTCCGTCTCCGACCTCACCCGCGTCATGGGCATCAGCGCGCCCAGTCTCTACGCGGCCTTCGGCGACAAGAAGACGCTGTTCGAGGAGGTCGTCGAGGCGTACGCGCTCAGCTACGGGGCCTACGGCAGCCGCGCCTTCGCCGAGGAGCCGACCGCCCGCGCGGCCATGGGGAGGATGCTGCGCGAGGCCGCCGTGGTCTTCACCGAGCCCGGGCACCCGCACGGCTGCCTGATGATCTCCGCCGCGGTGAACTGCTCGACCCCCGAGGTGGAGGAGGCCCTGCGCGACCGGCGGAACGCCAACCTGGCCGCGTTCGAGACCCGCATCCGCGAGGGCATGGAGGTCGGTGACCTTCCGCCGGACACCGATCCGCGCATGCTGGCCCGGCTGACCGGCGCCGTCCTCCAGGGCATGTCGATGCAGGCCCGCGACGGGGCGACGGCGGAGGAGCTGACGGCGGTGGCGGAGGCGGCGATGCGCGCCTGGCCGGCCGGTCGAAGCGTGTGAGGTCCCCGGGACCGAGCGGCGCGGGAGCGGGGAGAGCGAGGGGCACCCGCGGGCTACGGCGCCTGACGGGACCCTCAGCCCGTCCGGCACCGCAGCCCGGAGTTGCCCGGCCGGGGGTGTGCGGTCCCTCGGCCGTGTGGGAGGTCTCGGCGCAGTCAGGGCAGAGAGCGCCGGGTACCTCGTCCATCCTCCTGTGCGGGGAGGATGGAGGCTCGGTTGCGTTCATTGTGGACTAGACCATTCTTGTCTGTCCATCCACAGGAACACGGTCTTTCCCGGCCCATCCTCCAACACGGAGCCCCGGAGATCCAGGTTCACCGCCCCTGTAATTCCGCGGGTACGCTCGCACCGTGCCCTCCATGAACGACCTCGTCCGCCAGCACACCGCCCTGAGCGACTCCGACCTCGAGTGGCTCCACCTGCTGGTGTCGGAGTGGCAGCTGCTCTCCGACCTCTCCTTCGCCGACCTCGTGCTCTGGGTCCCGACCCTCGACGGCACGCGGTACGTCTCCGTCGCCCAGATGCGGCCCAACACCGGCCCCACCTCCTACCAGGACGACATGATCGGCCACCTGGTGCCGCGCGGCCGCCGTCCGCTGCTCGACGCCGCCCTCGACGAGGGACGGATCGTCCGCGAGGGAGACCCCGAGTGGCGCGAGGAGGTCCCGGTGCGGGTCGAGTCCATCCCGGTGCGCCGTGAGGGCCGGGTGCTCGGCGTCATCGCCCGCAACACCAACCTGCTCACCGTCCGCACCCCCTCCCGCCTGGAGCTCACCTACCTCCAGTCGGCCTCCGACCTCGCCCAGATGATCGCCGCCGGAACGTTCCCCTTCCCCGGCGAGCAGGTCGACATGGACTCCTCGCCGCGCGCCGGCGACGGTCTCGTCCGCCTCGACGCCGAGGGCGTCGTCCAGTACGCCTCGCCCAACGCGCTCTCCGCCTACCACCGCCTCGGCCTCGCCGCCGACCTGGTCGGCCAGGACCTCGGCCAGATCACCGCCGAACTCGCCCCCTCCCGGGGCCCGGTGGACGAGGCCCTGGTCAAACTGGCCTCCGGCTACGCGCCCCGCGAGTTCGAGGTCGAGGGCAACGGCGGCGTGATCCAGCTGCGGGCGATCCCGCTCAAGCCCAAGGGCACCCGGATCGGTTCGCTCGTCCTGCTCCGGGACGTCACGGAACTGCGCCGCCGGGAGCGCGAGTTGATCACCAAGGACGCCACCATCCGGGAGATCCACCACCGGGTGAAGAACAACCTCCAGACCGTGGCCGCGCTGCTCCGCCTCCAGGCCCGCCGGATGGACTCCGACCGGGGTCGCGAGGCCCTCAACGAGGCGGTGCGGCGGGTCGGTTCGATCGCCATCGTCCACGAGACGCTGTCCCAGAACCTGGACGAGCGGGTGGAGTTCGACGAGATCGCCGACCGGGTCATCGCGATGGTCGCCGAGATCTCCCCGGGCAAGGTCACCTGCCGGCGCAACGGCCGCTTCGGCATCCTCGACGCCGAGGTCGCGACCCCGCTCTCCATGGTCCTCACCGAGGTCCTGCAGAACGCCCTCGAACACGCCTTCACGCAGGGGGAGCAGGGCACGGTCGAGGTCAGCGCCGTCCGCGGCGAGACCCGGACGGACGCCCGGCTCCTGATCACGGTCCAGGACGACGGCCGCGGTCTACCCGAGGGCTTCGACCCGCAGCGGGCCGGCAACCTCGGACTGCAGATCGTACGGACCCTGGTGGAAGGGGAGTTGGGCGGTTCGTTCGACATGCTGCCCGGCGCCGAGCGCGGCACGAAGGTGGTCCTCGACATTCCCGTACGGTCGCAGAAGTGACGACCCGGGAAGTGACGGCCCGACACGTGCCGGCCGGGAAGTGACGGCCCGGCACGTGACGGCCGGGAAGTGACGGCCCGGCACGTGACGGCCTGAGGCGCGTGACAGCAGCGAGCCCCGGACCGAAGGGAATCGGTCCGGGGCTCGAATGCTGTGGGTTACTGCTGCGCGCTGCGGCTCGGGGGCGGTGAATGCGTACGCGGTGTACGCGCCGCGTGCCTCAGGCTGTGCAGGTGGCTCAGGCGCTGGCGTTACGCGCCCGGTTGCGAGCGGCACGGCGCTTCATCGCGCGGCGCTCGTCCTCGCTGAGGCCACCCCAGACGCCGGAGTCCTGGCCGGACTCGAGCGCCCACTGCAGGCACTGCTCCATGACGGGGCAGCGGCGGCAGACGGCCTTGGCTTCCTCGATCTGCAGCAGCGCAGGACCGGTGTTGCCGATGGGGAAGAACAGCTCGGGGTCTTCCTCACGACAAACGGCGTTGTGACGCCAGTCCATGGCTGCTACCTCTCTCAGTGTTTCGTGCGAGTTGCTTGTGAATGTGAACGCTTTCACGAATCCCTCCGCAAGGGAAGGGCCGACTGCCAGCTGAACTGGTGTGGTCCTGTTGCTTGGGGTGGGGTTCTGGCTCTCAGTGGAGGCCGGTGTTGCGGGCCGTCCCGATCGCCAAGAAGAGACTCCCAAACCCCAGGGGCGGATACAACCCCTTCCGGAAAGTTTTTTTTGATTCCTCGGTGTCGGCTAGGTCACAGCCGTACTTCTTAGGGGTGGATGCGCGTCTAAACGTTCGAGTGAAAGGACTTTGGGCCCTTCCACTCACACAATCACACGCAGTGCACGGCGAACGCCTGTGAACGTCACGCTCGTACGCAGCCCGAGGTGGTCTCCGTCCATCTGCAGAGGGAGGGGAACCTTCGAATGCAAGGTGAAGTCGGTCAGGTCGTGCAGAGTCACGGCATGCTTGCCCCGCGGACCCCGCTCCGGGGTCGAGGTGAGCAGCTGGGTGCCGTAACGGGCCACCGCCGGAGTGGAGAGCCGACGCAGCCCGAGCACGTCGAGCGCGGTCTCGAAGGACGCCTCCGGGGACGCGTACACCGGACGATTGCCCAGGTAGGTCCAGGGGGAGGTGTTGCAGATTATGGAGAGGACCAGGTCCTCGACCGGCTCCGCGCCGGGGCGCTCCAGGGTGATCGTGCCCTGCCGGCGGTGCGGCTCCTCCAGGAACTGGCGCACCACCTGGCGCAGATAGAGGGCGTGCGTCGATCTCTTTCCGCGCTCGCGCTGCTGTTCGACCCGGCCGATGACGCTCGCGTCGAAGCCGAGCCCGGCACAGAAGGTGAACCAGCGTTCGGGCACGGATTCGTCCTCGGTGCCCGGGGTCCCGGACGCGAGCCCGAGGCTCACCGTCCGTGTCCGCCGCTCACGCAACGCGTCGAGCAGGGCCCCGGTCGCCTCCACGGCGTCGTTCGGCAGTCCGAGCGCGCGGGCGAAGACGTTCGTCGACCCGCCGGGGACGACCGCGAGGCTCGGCAGCCGCTCCGGATCGGGCCCGTCGTGCAGCAGTCCGTTGACGACCTCGTTCACCGTGCCGTCCCCGCCGAGGGCCACGACCAGGTCGATGTTCCCGCTGTCGGCGGCCCGCCGGCCCAGGTCACGCGCGTGACCGCGGTACTCGGTGGTGACGGCCTCCAGCTTCATCTCGCTGGCCAGCGCGTGGATGAGCACGTCACGGGTGCGGGCACTGGTGGTGGTGGCTGCCGGGTTGACCACGAGAAGTGCGCGCATGGTCGCCAGCGTACCTACCCGACGGTACCGGGCCCAGCCCAGCCTGCCCGATACCGGACCCCTCACCCCCGGTGCGACCCGGTTCCCCGGCACCCCCGTTACGCTGCCCTTCATGAGCAGTACGGAGCAGACCCCCCGCCCCGCCCGCCTGGCCGCAGCCGCGGGCGTGGCCCTCGTCGAGGCCCTCGGGCTCATCGCCGGAGGCGTCTACATGCTGGTGCGGACCCTGGTCGACGGCGGCGACGTCACCAGCGGCGTGACGGGCGGTGTGACGGTCGTCGCACTCGGGCTGATTCCGCTCGCCGCCGCCCGCGGTCTGTGGAGCATGCGCTCCTGGAGCCGCGGCCCGGCCGTGATCACCCAGATCCTCGCCCTGCCGGTCGCCTGGCAGATGCTCCAGACCGACGGCGTGATCCCCTTCGGGATCGCCCTCGCCGCGCTCGCCGTGACCGGGCTCGTCCTCCTGGTGAACCCGGCCACGACCGAGGCGCTCGGCATCAGGCGCCCCGGCCAGTAGGCCCGAGGGACTACTCCTCCACCAGAAGCTTCTCCCGAAGCGACGCCAGGGTCCGGGCCAGCAGCCGGGAGACGTGCATCTGCGAGATGCCGACCTCCTGCGCGATCTGCGACTGGGTCATGTTCCCGAAGAAGCGAAGGAGCAGGATCCGCTTCTCCCGGGGCGGCAGGTCCTCCAGGAGCGGCTTGAGCGACTCCCGGTACTCGACCCCCTCCAGCGCCTCGTCCTCGGCGCCCAGCGTGTCCGCGACCGCCGGCGACTCGTCGTCCGTGTCGGGCACGTCCAGGGAGAGCGTCGAGTAGGCGTTGGCCGACTCCAGACCCTCCAGGACCTCCTCCTCGGAGATCCCCAGCCGCTCCGCCAGCTCGTGCACCGTCGGCGACCGGCCGTGCTGCTGCGAGAGCTCCGCCGTCGCCGTGGTCAGCGAGAGCCGCAGCTCCTGGAGCCGGCGCGGCACCCGGACCGCCCACCCCTTGTCACGGAAGTGGCGCTTGATCTCGCCGACGACCGTCGGCGTCGCGTACGTGGAGAACTCCACCCCGCGCTCCGGGTCGAACCGGTCGACCGACTTGATCAGGCCGATCGTCGCCACCTGCGTCAGGTCGTCCAGCGGCTCGCCGCGGTTGCGGAAGCGCCGGGCCAGGTGCTCCACCAGCGGCAGGTGCATGCGCACCAGCCGGTTGCGCAGCTCGGCCTTCTCCGGAGAGCCCTCGGGCAGCTCGCGCAGCTGGACGAAGAGGGCGCGGGCGCCGCTCCGGTCGTGCGGGTCCGGGGCGGCGTGGGCGTCCGGGCCCTCGTCGTCCTCGTCCCCGTCCCCGGCCTTGTCCGCCGGCGCGGCCGCCCCGGCCGCCTCGGCGTCGTGGGGCGGCCGCGCCCCGGGAGCCTCGGAGGAGCCCTCGGAACTCGCCGGGGCCTCGGAGACTCCTGGTGTCTCGGGAACCTCGTGGTGCTGCTCGTGCTCGCTCATGTGGTCCGCCTGCTCCGTAGCGACCCTGTTCGGCCGCGCCTGCTGCTCAGGGATGCCGGCCGTCGCGTCCCCGCTCCTCACGCCGGGCCTGGCCCCGCGCCGCGCTGTTTGTACAGGCTGATCGAGACGGTACGGTCCTCGGCCACCGACGACTCCACTTTTCCGGCCAGCGCCGACAGCACGGTCCACGCGAAGGTGTCCCGCTCGGGTGCCCTGCCGTCCGTCGTCGGGGCGGAGACGGTCACGTCGAGGGAGTCGTCGACCAGCCGGAAGACACAGCTGAGGACGGACCCCGGCACGGCCTGCTGGAGCAGGATGGCGCAGGCCTCGTCGACCGCGATCCGCAAGTCCTCGATCTCGTCGAGGGTGAAGTCCAAGCGCGCCGCGAGGCCGGCCGTGGCCGTACGCAGCACGGACAGATAGGCACCCGCAGCGGGCAGCCGGACTTCCACGAAGTCCTGGGTCCCGGGCTCGCCTGCGATCTGGGACACCCTCACCTCCAAGGTGGCACAAGCTCATTCGGGGTCCGGGGGGAGAGGCCCCGGACCGGGCGGTACGCAGGGAGCCTGCGCGGTCCGCCGTGACGCTATCGCGATCCATCCTGCCGTGTCGCCGTGAGCACTGGAGACCCGGTGGTCCCCCGCCCTGGCCCCGGCAGCCGCGGAGAACCCGCGGAGGGGTGACGTACCCAGCCGTCAGACGATCGAACCGTCGACGAAGCACCAGCGCCAGGCCTCGCCCGGCTCGAAGGTCCGCATCACCGGATGCCCGGTGGAGGAGAAGTGCCCCGTCGCGTGCCGCCCCGCCGAGGAGTCGCAGCAGCCCACGTGCCCGCAGCTCAGACAGAGCCGCAGCTGGACCGGGTGCGTGCCGTCCGCCAGGCACTCGGGACAGGTGTCGGCCAGCGGCGCCGGTTCGGGGCGCGGCATTTCGGCTACGTGCGGGCACTCACTCATGATGGCCAGGTTACGTTGCGGCACGGGACGGGGTCGGGCATGGACGCACTGCAGCTGGTGGGGCTGGTGGCGGCGAGCGCCGCCGTGGCGGGGTTCGCCCGCAGGACCCCGGTGCCGGCCCCCCTGCTCCTGGTCGCCGTGGGTCTCGTCGCCGCGTACGTACCGGGGGTCCCCGACTACACCCTCGACCCGCACATCGTGCTGCCGCTGATCCTGCCCCCGCTCCTCTACACGGCCGCGGTCGACTCCTCGTACCTCGATCTGCGGGCCAACATCAGGCCCGTCGCGCTGCTCTCCGTCGGGTACGTCCTCTTCGCCACCGTGGCCGTGGGCTGGCTCGCGTACGTCCTCGTGCCCGACCTGCCGCTCACCGCCGCCCTCGTGCTCGGCGCCGTGATCGCCCCGCCGGACGCCGTCGCCGCCACCGCCATCGCCCGCAGGCTCGGCCTGCCGAACCGGATCACCACGATCCTCCAGGGCGAGTCCCTCGTGAACGACGCCACCGCGATCACCGCGTACAAGGTCGCCCTCGCGGCCGCCGTCGGCGCGGGCGTCAGCTGGGCCGGCGGCCTGTGGGAGTTCGCCCTGGCCGCGGTCGGCGGCATCGGCGTGGGCCTGGTCCTGATGGTCCCGATCCACTGGCTCCGCACCCACCTGACCGAGGCCCTGCTCCAGAACACCCTCTCCCTGCTGATCCCGTTCATCGCGTACGCCGCCGCCGAGGAGGTCGGCGCCTCCGGAGTGCTCGCCGTCGTCGTGGTCGGCCTCTTCCTCGGCCACAAGGCCTGGAAGGTCGACTTCGCGACCCGGCTCCAGGAGGAGGCCGTCTGGAAGATGGTCGCCTTCGTCCTGGAGTCCGCCGTCTTCGCGCTCATCGGCCTCCAGCTGCCGTACGTCGTCAGGGGACTCGGCCGGTACGGCATGGGCGAGGCGGCCTGGTACGCGGCCGGGGTCTTCGTCGCGGTGGTCGTCGTCCGCTTCGTCTGGGTCTACCCGGCGACCTTCCTGCCCCGCTGGATGTCCTCGGGCATCCGGGAGCGGGAACCGGAGGTGGACTGGCGGGCGCCGCTCGTCGTCGGCTGGGCCGGCATGCGCGGGGTGGTCTCCCTGGCCATCGCCTTCTCCATCCCCGTCGTCACCGACGGGGTGGACTTCCCGGCCCGGAACCTCGTCCTGTTCCTCACCTTCACCACCGTGATCGGCACCCTCGTGGTGCAGGGCCTCACGCTGCCGCCCCTGATCCGGCTCCTGAAGCTCCCCGGCCGTGACCGGTACGCCGAGACCCTCGCGGAGGCGCAGGCCCAGAGCGAGGCCTCCCGGGCCGCCGAGGAGCGGCTCGACGCGCTGCTCGCCGACGAGCGCAACGCCCTGCCGAAACCGCTCGCAGACCGGCTCCGCACGGTCATGGAGCGGCGCCGGAACTCCGTGTGGGAGCGCCTCGGAGCGGTCAACGCGGTCACGGGCGAGACCGTGGACGACACCTACCGGCGTCTGTCGCGCGAGATGATCGACGCCGAGCGCGAGGTCTTCGTCCAGCTGCGCGACGCCCGCCGGATCGACGACGAGATGATGCGCACGCTGCTCCGCCGCCTCGACCTGGAGGAGGCGGCGGCCTTCCGGGAGGCCGACTGACTAGGCGGTGTCCGGCGTGCCCGTGATCACGGCCGCGAGCCGGGTGCCCGCAGGGAAGGCGCCCTCCTCGGCGAGGGCCGTCAGGCCGTACAGCATTTTGGCGACATACAGCCGCTCGATGGCGAGTCCGTGCCGCGCCTCGAAGTCCTGTGCGAACGCCTCCAGGGCGGGGGGTACGCGCGCGTAGCCCCCGCCGTGGAAACGCTCGTCCAGGGACCAGTCGCCGCGCGGTCCGCCGAAGGCCGACTCCTGCAGGGCGCGGACCTCCTCGCCGAGGAAGCCGCCCTTGAGCACCGGGACGCCCAGCGCCTTCTGCCCGGGCGCGAGCCCCGCCGCGAGCCCCGCCAGGGTGCCGCCCGTGCCGCAGGCGACCGCGACCGTGTCCGCCGCCCCGGCGAGCTCGCGGCCCAGCTCCACGCACCCGTGGACGGCGAGCGCGTTGCTGCCGCCCTCGGGGACCACGTACGCGCCCGCGGGGGCCCGCTCCAGGAGCCCCGCGAGCGTGGCCGGGTCGTTCTTCGCGCGGTACGTGGCCCGGTCGACGAACACCAGCCGCATCCCGTCCGCCGCGCACCGCGCGAGCGAGGGGTTGAGCGGGCGCCCGGCCAGCTCGTCGCCCCGGACCACGCCGACCGTGGGGAAGCCGAGCAGCCGGCCGGCGGCGGCCGTCGCCCGCAGGTGGTTGGAGTACGCGCCGCCGAAGGTGAGCACGGGCCGGCCGGCCGCCTCGCGCAGGTTGAGCGCGAGCTTGCGCCACTTGTTGCCGGGGAGGTCGGGGTGGATGAGGTCCTCGCGCTTCAGCAGCAGCGTGAGCCCGCGCCGGGCGAAGCGCTCGTCCGCCACCGGCTCCAGGGGGGAGGGGAGCCGGGGTCGCAGGCGGGACGGGTCGAACGCGTTCACCCGCCCATTCTCGCCGCCCCGCGCGGGGCGGCGAGGACGCGGCCGGTGTCGGGCCCAGCGGGTCGGGCCGGTGTCGGGCGCAGCGGGCCTGTGTCGGGCCCAGCGGGTCGGTCTGTGTCAGCGCAGCAGGTCGGCGATCCGCTCCCGCATCGACGCCATCGTGAAGCCGCGCGGGTCCACCTTGCCCGGCTGCCACTCCTTGTGCCCGATGACCGAGCGGTGCGTCCAGCCGTGCGCCCGGCAGACGGCCGCGGCCGCCTTCGCGATGGCCTCCAGCTGGACCTTCGGCCACGGGTCCTGGCCGTCGCCGAGGTTCTCGCACTCGAAGCCGTAGAAGTGCCGGTTGCCGTCCGTGGTGGCCTCGTCGTCCGGCGGCAGCCGCCGCTCGGCGATGACCGCGCGGAGGACCTCGTCGTCGCCGAGCCCCGCGTGGTTGGCGCGCCCGTAGCCGACGAGGTGCACCGTGCCGTCCTTGGCGATCACGCCGTGGCAGAGCGGCCCCGGCAGGGCTTCGTAGCCGTCCCGGCAGATCTGGACGGTGCGGGCGGTGCCACGGGTCACGGTGTGGTGGATCATCACGCCGTGCACCGGGCCCCAGGGGCCCTTGTGGTTGCGGTTGTGGGTGGACCAGTCGCCGACCTGGACGACCGCGAGGCCCTCCTCGCGCAGTGCGGTGAGGAACCTGTTCGCGGACATGGGTGAGGCCATGACCGACTCCTTCCGGAGGACGGGGTGAACGTCCGGAGTACCGGATTCCGCCACTCCGCTGCCATCCGTTCGGTCCGTGTGCGAGCCGATCCGGACAGTTCGTCAGGGGACGCGTGGGGCTGCGCTGTTCGGAGGGAAATCGCGTGACATGCCCCGAAGATCGTCGAACAGTCCCACCCGAATGTGTAATGGCGCCGACACGTTCCGTGCTGACAGGCTTTCTCTCGCAACTCAGTCATACGAGAGGGAGTTCCATGTCCGTTGGTTCGGTTGGCGACGACGTCCGCGCGGAGCAGCAGTCCCCGCAGCAGAGTCTCGGCACCGCCGCCGCGCGGAACCTCGCCACGACCACCAAGTCGGCCCCGCAGATGCAGGAGATCACCTCCCGGTGGCTGCTGCGGACGCTGCCGTGGGTCCAGGTGCAGGGCGGCACGTACCGGGTGAACCGGAGGCTCAGCTACTCCGTGGGTGACGGACGCGTCACCTTCGTCCAGACCGGAGAGCGCGTTGCGGTGATCCCCGCCGAACTCGGCGAACTCCCGGCACTGCGCGGCTACGAGGACGAGAGCGCGCTGACCGAGCTCGCGGCCCGCTGCACCCAGCGGGAGTACGCGGCGGGCGAGATCATCGCCGTCGCCGGAGCACCCACCGACCGGGTGTACCTCCTCGCGCACGGCCGCATCGAGCAGATCGGCGAGGGACCCTACGGCGACGAGGCCGTCCTCGGCGTCCTCGCCGACGGCGCCTACCTCGGCGAGGCCGCCCTGGTCCACGAGGACGCCACCTGGGAGTGGACCGCACGGGCCGCCACCGCCTGTACGGTCCTGGAGCTCACCCGCGCCGACGTACGCAACCTCGCGGACCGGGCCGGCTCGCTCTCCGCCCATCTCTCGGGCGTGGCGGCGGCCCCCGACCAGCGCACCAACACCTACGGCGAGGCCGCCATCGACCTCTCCGCCGGCCACGTCGGCGAGGCCGTCGTCCCGCACACCTACGTCGACTACGACGCCTCGCCCCGCGAGTACGAGCTGAGCGTCGCCCAGACCGTGCTGAAGGTCCACAGCCGCGTCGCCGACCTCTACAACCAGCCGATGAACCAGACCGAGCAGCAGTTGCGGCTCACGGTCGAGGCGCTCCGCGAGCGCCAGGAGCACGAGCTCATCAACAACAAGGAGTTCGGCCTCCTCTCCAACTGCGACTACGGGCAGCGGCTCCAGCCGCACGACGGCGCCCCCAGCCCGGACGACATGGACGAGCTGCTCTCCCGCCGCCGCGGCTCCAAGATGTTCCTCGCCCACCCGCGCGCCATCGCCGCCTTCGGCCGCGAGCTCAACAAGCGCGGCCTCGTGCCCGAGACGATCGAGATCGCGGGCAACCGCATCCCGACCTGGCGCGGTGTGCCGATCTACCCCTGCAACAAGATCCCGGTCTCGGACGCCCGGACCACCTCGATCATCTGCATGCGTACCGGCGAGGCCGACCAGGGCGTCATCGGTCTGCACCAGACCGGTCTCCCCGACGAGATCGAGCCCAGCCTCTCCGTCCGCTTCATGGGCATCGACGAGCAGGCGATCATCTCCTACCTGGTCACGGCCTACTACTCGGCGGCGGTCCTCGTCCCGGACGCCCTCGGCGTCCTGGAGAACGTCGAGGTCAGCCGCTGGCGCTGAGCCGGCGGCGCCCGGGGGCGGGGGCCGAACCCGCCCGCCCCCGGGCGCTCCCGGTCCGCCGCGGCGAAGGACCGCGGCGGCCGATCGCCGTGCCGGACCGCCGCCCCGGCGGACGGCCGCGAAGGATGCGAAGGAAACGACCGTGACCATGACAAGCGCGGACGCCGTCGCCGGCGGCCAGGGGGCCGTGACGCTCCTGGACCGGACGCGTACGGCCGTCGACCCCCGACTGCGCTCGACCGTCGAGTCCCTGCCGGACTCCCTGCGGCGCGTGGCGATGTACCACTTCGGCTGGGAGCGCGCCGACGGCACCCCGGACGCGGGCCGGCCGGGCAAGGCCATCCGGCCCGCCCTGGTCCTCGCGGCGGCCCGTGCCCTCGGCGCGGACGAGACCCGGGCCGTGAACGCCGCGGCGGCCGTGGAGCTCGCGCACAACTTCACCCTGCTCCACGACGACATCGTCGACGAGGACCCGACCCGGCGGCACCGGCCCACCGCCTGGACCGTCTTCGGCGTCCCGGACGCCCTCATGGCCGGTGACGCGATGAGCGCGCTGGCGCTGCGGCTGCTCGCCGAGGATCCCCACCCCGCCTCCGCGGCGGCCTCCGCGCGCCTCGCCGCCTGCGTCATCGAGCTCTGCGCCGGCCAGCAGGCCGACTGCGCCTTCGAGCGGCGCGACCCGCGCGCGGTCTCCCTCGACGAGTGCCTGGCCATGGCCACCGCCAAGACCGGTGCCCTGCTCGGCTGCTCCTGTGCCCTCGGTGCGCTCTACGCGGGCGCGGGGGAGGAGGAGGTCGCGGCGATGGACGCCTTCGGCCGGGAGGCCGGCCTCGCGTTCCAGCTGATCGACGACCTCATCGGCATCTGGGGCGACCCGGACCGCACGGGCAAGCCGGCGGGTGCCGACCTCGTCGCCCACAAGAAGTCCCTCCCGGTGGTCGCGGCGCTCACCTCCGGCACCCCGGCGGGGGAGGAGCTGGCCGCGCTGTACTCCCGGCCGGCCCTCGACGCGGCGGCGGTGCGGGCGGCGGCGGACGCCGTCGAGCGGGCCGGCGGCCGCGACTGGGCGCAGGCCCAGGCGGCCGAGCGGATGGGGCGCGCCGTCGAGCACCTGGCCCAGGCGGTGCCGGACCTGGCGGCGGCGGAGGACCTGCTCGCCCTCGCGGAGTTCGTGACCCGCCGCACGCGCTGACCGGGAGCCGGGAGCCGGCGCGCGGGCCGTCAGGCCTCGGGGACGATCCGGGTGACCACGGTCTCGATCATGTCGTCCAGGTCCCGGTCGCCGAGGATCCCGGGCACGGTGAAGTGGTCGAGGAGCAGTCCGGTGAGGGCGAAGTACAGCAGCCGTACCGTGTCCGCGTCGCCCGGCATCCCGGCGGCGAGGTGCCCCTCGATGTTCGCGTCCAGGTCGGAGCGGAGCACCTGGGTGAGCTGGGTCCTGAGCTCGGGCCGGCGGACGGCTTCGAGGCGCAGTTCGAAGAGCCCCAGGTAGCAGGTGCGCTCGGCGGCGAGCCGCCGGGCGATCCAGCGCATCAGGTCGAGGACCAGCTCCCGGCTGGGTGCGGGGGCCATCGCGGCCTCCACGGCGCCCGGGGCCGGGGTCAGCCGGACGAAGATCCGGTCGCCGACCTGGGAGAGCAGCTGGTCCCGGTCGGAGAAGTAGTTGGACGAGGTGCCCGTGGGGACCCCCGCCCGGGCGTCGACCGCCCGGAAGGTCAGCCCGCGGGCACCTTCGTCCGCCAGGACCTCGATCGCGGCGTCGAGCAGGCTCGTGCGGCGTTCCGGATTTCTCGCCACGTCGGACTCCCTCGAAGAATTGCCTTGCGTAACCACTACAGGTGAAGCACTATAGCTGTCGTGGTTGCGACTGCAGCCGCTCTCCTGAGACGAAGAGGACCGGTTTGCGCAAGCTCACCTACTACATCGCGTGCACCATCGACGGCTTCATCGGCGACCCCGAGGGCGACGCCACCTCCATGTTCGCGTTCTCGACCGGGGAGTACATGGCGACGATGACCGCCGAGTACCCCGAGACCGTCCCGACGCACGCGCGGGAGATGCTCGGGATCGACGCCGACAACAAGCACTTCGACACCCTCATCCAGGGCAGGCTGTCGTACCAGCTCGCCCTCGACATCGGCGTCACCAGCCCGTACAACCACCTGCGCGAGTTCGTGGTCACCCGCTCGCTCGCCGAGTCGCCCCACGCCAACGTCGAGCTGATCGCCGACGACCTGGTCGGCCGGGTCCGCGAGCTCAAGGCCGAGGACAGCCCCCTGGGCATCTACCTCTGCGGCGGCTCCACCATCGCGGGCGAGCTCATCGAGGAGATCGACGAGCTGATCATCAAGACCTACCCGCAGGTGTACGGCTCCGGCATGCCGATGTTCGGCGCCGGCTTCGAGCCCCGGGACTTCGAGCTCGGCGCGGTGCGCGCCTTCGACAACGGCGTGCTCGTCCGCACCTACACCAGGAAGCGCTAGGGGGTGTCTTGCCGATCAGGCCGGGCTCGCGGCGTGATCGACAAGACACCCCCTGGCGGCGGGCGGCGTCGCGCGGGGCGACCTACCCTGGATGCATGGGTGACGAGGTGCCTCGCACGACGCGGGACCCCCTGGCCGAGCGCCACTGCCCGGCCTGCGGCGGACCGCTCGGCACGCTGGCCACCCGGCACAAGGTCCTCGGGGCCTGGGTGCCGGAGTGGGAGGTGCAGCCCTGCCGCAATCCCGGGTGCCCGCTCCACGAGGGGGCGGAAGCCGCTACCCCGCACGTGACCGGCAAGAACGGCGAGATCGGGAGAAGTCCGGCCGCCGGGTGACCGGACGCGCGGTGGAGCCGGTCATACCGCTACAGTCCGCGCATGTCATCGGAGTCGACAGAAGTCTGGACCGGTTGGTACCGGGACCGCAGCGGCGCGGAAGCGATCGTCATCACGGCCGACGGGCGGCACGTCGCCACCCGGATCAGGGGCGTCGAGTACGCCGGCGAGAGTTTCGCCGCGCTCGCCGCCGCCGACGAGGACGGCCGGGCCCTCACGGGCTGCGTCCTGGAGTGGGACCTGCCGCTCCCCGTCGTCGTGGACGGCGTCGCCCAGCAGGCCACGCTGGCCTGCCTGCTGACGCTCGGTGAGCGCGGCGACCTCAGTCTGACGCTGCACTACGGTGGTGCCGCCTTCGAGGCGTGTGTCGCCGGGGGCGACTTCGAGGGGGCCCTGGAGCGGGTGCGGCGCCAGCTGCCGCCCGGCGCGGACTTCGGCCGCAGGCTCCTCCAGGCCGCCTGAGGCCGGGACGGCGGCGCCCCGGGGAGGGGGCGCCGCCGTCGTGCGTGGCTACGCGTCAGCCCTTGAAGGCCGAGGCGAGGCCGTACCGCCACAGCTGGTCGACGCGGGACCGCTCCTGCGCGTTCGGCTGGGCGTTCTGGCAGGACGTGCCGGGGCCGCCGCCCGACATCAACTCGCTGCACGGGCCGCTGTAGTGGTCCGGCAGCCCGAGGACGTGCCCGGTCTCGTGGGCGGTGACCCGGGTCGAGTTGTACTGCTGGTTCTGCCGGTAGTCGAGGAAGATGTAGCCGCTGCCGTGGCCGTCGGTGCTGGCGTACGAGCCACGGGAGTCGTTGCCCTCGTAGTACGCGAAGTCCGGGTTGCCGCCCTCGACGAGCCGGACGTTCGCCACCGAGCTGTTCCATATCTGGGCGGAGCGCGTGATCTGGGAGCGGAAGCTCGGCGCGTTGGCGGTGCTGTAGACGACGGTGACGGCGGTCGCGCCCGGGGTGGCGGCCCGCTTCTTCGCCACCGACTTCACGACGGCGTCGAAGAAGGCCTGGTTGGCCTTGGCCTCCTCGGCGGAACCGGCGTACGCGACGGCCGCGTTGCCGTGGGGGGCCGTGCCGACCGCCGCCGCCGGTGTCGTACCGACGGAGGCGGCGAGACCGAGGCCGAGGGCGGCGGTCAGCACGGAGGTGAGGACCTTGGGGTGACGCATGGGGGGCTCCTCCTGTTGGGGTCGGAGAGAGTCTCGGGGGAGCCGGCCCGCGCGGGGATGATGTCAACCGCCGATAGCCCCACCGCATCACCCCGCCTCGCAGACCCTCAACTCCCTTGGAATCAAAGGTGATTGAGGGGTTCCGGGTGTCTGGTGCGACCCACGGAGCCGCCCTACCCTCGGGGCATGGAGCTGGAGGTGAGACATCTGCGCGCGCTCTGCGCCATCGCCGACACGGGCAGCCTGCACAAGGCCGCCCGGCAACTGGGCATGAGCCAGCCCTCGTTGACCACCCAGCTGCGCCGGATCGAGAACTCCCTCGGTGCCGAGCTCTTCTCCCGCGGCCGCACCGGCTGCCGCCCCACTCCGCTCGGCCGCTCCCTGCTCAGCCGGGCCCGCCCGCTGGTCGCCGACATGGCCGCGCTCGTCACCGAGACCCGGGCCGCGGCCTCCCGCGCCGACGGGCCCGGACTCCGCGTCGGCTCGACCGCAAGCCGGGCCCTCCCCGGCTGGCTGCGGCGGCTCCGGCAGCGGCTGCCCGGCACGGACGTCGGCCTCCGGGTGGACGTCTCCGCCAACGCGCTGCTGCGCACGGTCGCCACCGGGCAGCTCGACGTGGCCTTCGTGCACGAGGTGGAGGGCTGCCCCCTGCGGGTCCCCGAGGGCCTCACCGGCCGGGTCCTGGTCGCCCGCGAACCGCAGTTCGTCTCCATGGCCCACGACCACCCCGCCGCCGCCCGCCCGGTCGTGGACCTCGCCGACCTCGCCACCGACCACTGGATGGTCGACCCGACGGTCGACGGCGAGTGGGACGGCCTGCGGCGGGTCCTCGGCGCCGCCGGCATCGACCCGCCGCTGCTGCACGGCGACTACCACACGGCCGCCTCGCTCATCGCGCTCGGCGAGGCCGTCGCGCCCTGCCAGCCCACCTCGGTCCCGCGCGACGACATGGCCATCCGGCCCCTGCGCGGCGACCCGCTGGGCGTCCGGCTGCTGCTGTACGCGCGCCCGGGGGCACCGCTGGACGTGCTGTACGCCGAACTCGCCGCGGCCTACCGGGAGGTGGCCCTGCGAGCGGCCCCGTACCGCGAGTGGCTCCGCCGCCAGGGCGCGACGGCCACGCTGTCGGTGGGACCGTGCATGATGACCGTATGAGCGAACGCGCGGCCGTGGTACGACACGCACACCCCGAGGACCTGCCCCGAATCGTCGAACTCATCGCCGAGCACGCCGCGTACGAGAAGGCCGCGCCCCCGGCCTCCGGCCTCGCCGACCGCCTGGCCGGCCTCCTCTTCGGCTCCGTGCGGCCACGCCTCCGCTGCTTCGTCGCCGCCCTCCCGGACGGCACCCTCGCGGGCTACGCCACCTGCGCCCCGGAGCTCTCCACCTGGGACGGCACGGAGTACCTCCACATGGACTGCCTCTACCTCACGGAGGCGTCCCGCGGCCACGGCCTCGGCCCGCTCCTGATGGAGGCCCTGCGCACGGAGGCCCGGACTCTGGGCCTCCCGGAACTCCAGTGGCAGACCCCCGCGTGGAACGAGGGCGCGATCCGCTTCTACGACCGCCTGGGCGCCACCTCGAAGGAGAAGCGCCGCTACACCCTCCCCACGGAGGCGTAGGAACGCCGAGAGGGCACGTACTGCGGCCGTACCCGGCCTCGGGGAACACCGGTGCAGCGGCCGGCGAGAACGATCACGATGGTCCGGTCGGGCGCATGAACCGCAACGCGATCTCGGTGCGACCGCTGCCGGATCAGCGGCCGCTGTTAGCCTGCCGTCCATGATCAAGGGCAGCCTGGCAGGCCGAATAGGACGCTTGGTGGGGGACAGCAGGCCGGAGCGCGTGCTGATCGCCGCCAGTTTCGTCAACCGAGTCGGCAATGGTCTGTTCAACGCGGCGGCGGCGCTCTACTTCACGTTGGTCGTGGGCCTGCCCGCCGTGCAGGTCGGCGCCGCGCTGACCATCGCCGGAGTGATCGGCCTGTTCGCGGGGATACCGGGCGGGCACCTGGCCGACCGGCGCGGGGCGCGCACGATCATGATGTCGGCCCTCGCGGTCCAGGCGGTGTCGATGGCGGCCCTCGTCCTCGTCGAGAGCTGGGCCGCGCTCACCGTCATCGCGACGGTCGACCAGGTCGCCGCGGCGGCCGGCGGGGCGGCGTGGGGCGCTCTGGTGGTCCGGGTCGGGGGTGATCGCCCGGCCCTGTTCCGGGCGAAGCTGCGCACGTTCGTCAACCTGGGCGTCGTCCTGGGAACGATGGGTGCGGGGCTGGCGCTGGCCGCGAACACCCGCGGCGCCTATGTCACGCTGATCCTCGGCAACGCGGCGAGCTTCGCCCTGTGCGCGGTGCTTCTGCTCCTGCTGCCCCGCTATCCGGTACTGGCGGCACCGCCGCAACAGCGGCGCTGGCCCGTCCTCGCGGATCGTCCCTTCCTGGCGTTCACCGCCCTCTACGGGGCCATGGGGCTGCAGTACCCGGTGGTCTCGCTGCTCCTGCCGATCTGGATCTCCGAGCACACCGAAGCGCCGCGCTGGACGGTGGCCGCGCTGTTCGCCGTCAACTCGCTCTTCTGCGTGTTGATGCAGACCAGGATCGGCTCGCGCATCGAGACCCCGCACGACGGCGGCCGGGCGTTTCGCACGGCGGGGCTGCTCTTCCTCGTCAGCTGCCCGATGATGGCGCTGGCGGCGTACACCCCGGTCTGGGCCGCGGCAGGACTGGTCCTGGCCGCGATCTTCGTCCACAGCCTGGGAGAGGTCTGGGAGTCATCGGCGTGCTTCGCCCTGGGCTTCGGTCTCGCCCCCGACCACGCCCAGGGCCAGTACCAAGGTGTCCTCGGTCTCGGCTTCAGCGCGGGCCAGGCCCTCGCCCCCGCGATCCTCACCACGGTGGTGCTCGGCCTCGGCACGACGGGCTGGCTGCTGCTGGCGGTGTTCTTCGCGGCAGTGGGCGCTGCCGGCCCCTCTCTTGCCCGCTGGGGCGCGCGGACCCGGCCGCAGCCGGGCGTTGCCGCGGAAGCGACGGGATGACCGGCGAGTAGCTGTCACTCCCCTCCCGGGCGGGACGCCGGAAGGGCCCGGGCCCGCCCGGCGGGGGTGGTGCGTCAGCTCTGTGCGGGTGTGTCGCCCGCCTGCCCGGTGCCCTCGGCCGCGCCCGTCTTCTCACGCATCTTGCGCAGCAGCTCCGCCTTCTTGTCCGCCGCGTTCTGGCGGTCGAGGTTGCGGTGCGGGCCGTTGTTCTGCCGCTCGGCGCGGGACTGCCTCTTGCGCTGGCCGCCGCCCTGGCCCACGGGGTTGTTGATGTTCTTGCTGTCGGTCACGGGCTCTCCCGGTTTCGGCGGCTTCGCTGGATTCGTACAACCATACGCACGCTCCGAGCGTCCTGGATGACGAGTGCGCCGCAGGCGTGCTCGTTTCGTTTCCAGGGGGACCACATGACTCACCACATATCCCTGCGCGCCCGCGTGCTTCCGGCCGTGGCCGTCGCCGGGATGCTCGTGCCCGTCGTCGCGGCCGCGGCACCCGCCTCCGCGGCCACCGCGCCGCAGGTCAGCTGCACGTCGGGCAGGGCAGGGCTCGCCGCCAAGCTGCAGAAGGACATCACCGCCGCCCTCGCCACGCGCGGCGGCACCGTCGCCGTCGGCCTGCGGGACCGCACCACGAACACCACCTGCACCCTGCGCGCCACCACCTCGTACGACTCGGCCAGCGTCGTGAAGGTGACCGTCCTCGCCACGCTCCTGTGGGACGCGCAGAAGACCCACCGGTACCTGACCTCGCGCGAGACCACCCTCGCCACCGCCATGATCACCAAGTCGGACAACGCGTCCACCACGGCACTGTGGAACCAGCTCGGCGTCACCAAGGTGAAGGGCTTCCTGGCCGCCGCCGGCATGACGCGGACGGTGCCCGGGTCCGGCGGCTACTGGGGGCTCACCCGCATCAACGTCACCGACGAGCAGAAGCTGCTCTCGCTGATCACCGCCAGGAACTCCGTCCTGAGCGACAACTCCCGCGCCTACATCACCAAGCTCATGGGGCGCGTCATCAGCTCGCAGAAGTGGGGGACCCCGGCCGGCGCGCCCTCCACGTTGTCCGTGCAGGTCAAGAACGGCTGGCTGCAGCGCGCCACGCGCGGCTGGCGCGTGCACAGCGTCGGCACGTTCAAGGACGCCGGTCACGACTACACCATCACCGTCCTCACCGACGGCAACAGCACCATGACCTACGGCGTGAACACGATCCAGGCCGTCGCCAAGGTGATCCACCGGGACCTGAACCCGAGGGTGGCCACCGCGGCCCGCTACCAGCCGACCACCACGCCCCGGGAGGCGTACGTCGCGGTGCCCCGCGGCTGACGCCGAAAAGAACGCACCCGGCCCGCGAGGGACGCCGTGCTCGGCGGCCCGCGGACCGGGTGCGGACACCCCGGCCGCGCGACCCGCGAACGCGCGGATCACACGGCCCGGAGGAGATCAGGCCTTCTTGGTCTCCCAGAAGATGCGGTCGATCTCGGCGATGAGCTCCAGCGCCTTCTCGCCCGTCTTCGGGTCGGTCGACGCCTTGGCGGCCGAGAGGGCCTTCAGGGTGTCGTTGACCAGCTGGTTGAGCTGGGGGTACTTCTCGAAGTGCGGGGCCTTGAAGTAGTCGCTCCAGAGCACCGAGACGTGGTGCTTGGCGAGCTCCGCGCGCTGCTCCTTGATGACCGTGGCGCGAGCGCGGAAGTGCGGGTCCTCGTTGGCCAGGTACTTCTCCTGGACAGCCTTGACGGACTCGGCCTCGATGCGGGCCTGGGCAGGGTCGTACACGCCGCACGGGAGGTCGCAGTGGGCGCTGACCTTCACCTTGGGGGCAAACAGGCGGGAGAGCATTGAGCCGTCCTTCCTCGTGATCGTCTTCTCAGGTGGGACATTACTCGGTGAGAAGGGCGTTTTCGCGGGCGCCCCCTGGGGCTTAGGTCAAAAGTCCAGGGTCACCATGGGACTCGTGTACGAGTGGACGAGTCCACGCAGGAGTGGATCGGGAGGTGCCGGATGGCGCGGTCTGGGCGGGAGCAGGTGGGGGAGGCCGGTGCCCCGTTCGGGATCGCCGAGGTGACGGGGGTGTCCATGGTGCCCACGCTGCTCCACGGCGACCAGTTGCTCGTGCAGTACGGGGCGCGGCTGCGGCCGGGGTGCGTGGCCGTGCTGCGGCATCCGCTCCAGCAGGATCTGCTCATCGTGAAGCGGCTGGTCGAGCGACGTGACGGCGGCTGGTGGGTGCTCGGAGACAACCCGGACGCCGAGGGGGACAGCCGGGTCTTCGGAGCCGTACCGCCCGAGCTGGTTCTCGGGCGGGTGCGGGCGCGGTACCGGCCGGTGACGCCGGGACGTCAGCGTTCGGCCGGGGTGGTGCTCGCCTGGCTGGTGTCCTCGGTGCGGCCCGTGTGGTCCGACCGCGCGGCCTCCAGGCGCTTGCGGGCCCGGTAGGCGGCCACGTTGGCCCGGGTCGCGCAGCGGTCCGAGCAGTAGCGGCGGGAGCGGTTGGTGGAGGTGTCCAGGTAGGCGTTGCGGCAGGGCGGCGCCTGGCAGAGGCCGAGCCGGTCCGCGCCGAACTCCGTGAGGTGGAAGGCGAGTCCCATCGCCGAGATGGCGGCGTAGCCCGTGGTCGCGTTCGACGAGTGGTCGGCGAGGTGCATGTGCCAGCGGGGCCGGCCCTCCTCGTCGAGGGTGTCGTGGCCGGAGATCTGCGGGCTGACGGGGAACTCCAGGAGCAGCGAGTTCAGCAGGTCCACCGCCCCCGTGTGATCGCCCTCGTCGGCGGCGGCGAAGACCGCCCGCAGCCGGGCGCGCACGGTGCGGAAGCGCGGCAGGTCGGCCTCCGTGACCCTGCGGGCCATCTGGGTGGCGGGGCCGAAGAGTTCCCGGAGCACCTCGACGGACGTCAGGGTGTCCTTGCCGCGGGCCGGCTCCTCGGTGTTGACCAGACGTACGGCGAAATCCGAGTAATGGGCCAGTTCCACTTGTAGTCCTTACTTCGGCGGGCTAGTGTCTCGGTCGGAGGGGGTAACGGCTGTTTCCCCTTCGAGGGTATTACGAATGGTAGGGCTGACGCGGGGAGGAACGACCATGACCGAAACCCACTGGGCGGGCTGGCAGCAGAGCTGGGACCGTCAGCAGGAGTGGTACATGCCGGACCGCGAGGAGCGGTTCCGGGTGATGCTCGACATGGTCGAGGCACTGGTGGGGCCCAAGCCCCGCGTCCTCGACCTCGCCTGCGGTACGGGGAGTATTACGAGCCGGCTGCTCCAGCGGTTCCCCGGCGCGACGAGCACCGGAGTCGACCTCGACCCGGCCCTCCTCGCCATCGCCGAGGGCTCCTTCGCGGACGACGAGCGCGTCACCCTCGTGACCGCCGACCTCAAGGACCCCGCGTGGGCCGCGAGCCTGCCGTACGACACGTACGACGCCGTCCTCACCGCCACCGCCCTCCACTGGCTCCACAGCGGCCCCCTGACGGCCCTCTACGGGCAGCTCGCCGGCCTCGTCCGGGACGGCGGGGTCTTCATGAACGCCGACCACATGATCGACGAGACCACGCCCCGGATCAACGCCGCCGAGCGCGCCCACCGCCACGCCGCCATGGACCGCGCCAAGGACGGCGGCGCCCTCGACTGGGCCGAGTGGTGGGCCGTCGCCGGCGCGGACCCGGTGCTCGCCGAGCCCACCGCCCGCCGCTTCGAGATCTACGGCGAGCACGCCGACGGCGACACGCCCTCCGCCCGCTGGCACGCCGACACCCTCCTGGCCGCCGGCTTCGGAGAGGCGCGGCCGGTCTGGGCCTCGCCCTCGGACGCCCTCGTGCTGGCCGTGAAGTAGCCGGGATGACCGAAAGGGGCGGTACGGGTCTCCCGTACCGCCCCTTTCCGTACGCCTTACAGCACCTTCGAGAGGAACGCCTTCGTCCGGTCGTGCTGCGGGTTGCCCAGGACGTCCCGCGGGTTGCCCGACTCGACCACCACGCCGCCGTCCATGAAGACCAGCGAGTCGCCGACCTCACGGGCGAAGCCCATCTCGTGCGTGACGACGATCATCGTCATGCCCGACTCGGCCAGGTCCCGCATGACGTCGAGGACGTCACCCACGAGCTCCGGGTCGAGCGCCGAGGTCGGCTCGTCGAAGAGCATCAGCTTCGGCTCCATCGCCAGCGCGCGGGCGATCGCCACGCGCTGCTGCTGGCCGCCGGAGAGCTGCGACGGGTAGTTCCCCATCTTGTCCCGCAGGCCGACCCGGTCGAGCAGGCGCTCGGCCCGCTCGCGCGCCACCGCCTTGGAGTCGCCCTTCACCTGGATGGGTGCCTCCATGACGTTGGCCAGGGCCGTCATGTGGGGGAACAGGTTGAACCGCTGGAAGACCATGCCGATGTCACGGCGCTGGACCGCGACCTCGCTGTCCTTCAGCTCGTAGAGCTTGTCGCCCTTCTGCCTGTACCCGACCAGCTGGCCGTCGACGGACAGCCTGCCGCCGTCGATGCGCTCCAGGTGGTTGATGCACCGCAGGAAGGTCGACTTGCCGGATCCGGAGGGGCCGACGAGGCAGAAGACCTCGCCGTTCTGCACCTCCAGGTCGATGCCGCGGAGGATGTGGGCCGCGCCGTAGGACTTGTGGACGCCTTCGGCCTTGACCATGGGTGCGCCGGTCATCGCGTGGCCTCCGGGGAGCGCTTGAACGTGGTCAGGTTGGCCTTGACCCGCTGGAACGGAGTGGGCGGCAGGTTACGGGTCGAACCGCGGGAGAAACGGCGCTCCAGGTAGTACTGGCCGACGCTGAACACGCTGGTCAGCGCCAGGTACCAGATGGAGGCGACGAACAGCATCTCCATCACGGCACCGGCCGTGTTGCCGATGTTCGACGAGGCCCGCAGGAGTTCGGTGTACTGCACGGCCGAGACCAGCGACGAGGTCTTCAGCATGTTGATGAACTCGTTGCCCGTCGGGGGCACGATCACCCGCATGGCCTGCGGGAGCACGATGCGGCCCATGGTCTTCGTCTGGGACATGCCCAGCGCGTGCGCCGCCTCGGTCTGGCCCTCGTCGACCGACTGGATGCCGGCACGGACGATCTCCGCCATGTAGGCGCCCTCGTTCAGGCCGAGGCCGAGCAGGGCCACCATGAACGGCGTCATGACGTCCACGGTCTCGTTCTTGTAGATCGGACCGAGGTTGATGTAGTGGAAGATCAGCGACAGGTTGAACCAGACGAGCAGCTGGACGTAGACCGGCGTGCCGCGGAAGAACCAGATGTAGAGCCAGGCGACCGCACCGGTCACCGGGTTCTTGGAGAGCCGCATCACGGCGAAGACGATGCCGAGGACGAGGCCCAGCGCCATCGAGGTGACGCTGATGATGATGGTGTTCCACATGCCGCTGATCACGGACGGGTCGAACACCTTGTCCCACACCGTGGCCCAGACGACGTCGCCCTGGGAGAAGGCGTAGACGAGCCACCCGAGGAGCACGACGACCACGACGGCGCTGACCCAGCGGCCGTAGTGCCGCACGGGGATGGCCTTGATCGCCTCGTACGGGACGCCCGAGGGGGAGGGACCGGCCGGAGCGGCGGCCGGTTCCTTGCTGATCTTGTCAGTCATGACGACTGCCCTTCAGTGGTACGAGGAGAGGTCACTTGCCGGCGTTGATCGTGGCCGACTTGACCGCGCTGTCCTCGACGTCCCACTTCTTCAGGACCTCCGCGTAGGAGCCGTCCTTGATGATGGCGTCGAGCGCCTCCTTGACGGCGTCGCGCAGCTGGGTGTTCTCCTTCGAGACGCCGATGCCGAAGAGGCCGACGTCGCTCTGGCTGCCGACGACCTCGAAGTCGTTGCCGCCGCCCGAGGTCTTCGCGATGTACGCGGCGACCGGGTAGTCGTTCAGGTCGGCGACCGCGCCGCCGGCCTTCACACGGGTCTGGGCCTCGGCGTCGGTGTCGAAGGCCTGGATGGTCAGCTTCTTGTCACCGCACTTCGCGGCCTGGGCCTTGAAGGTGTCCTCGTAGATCGTGCCGCGCTGGACGGCGACGGTCTTGCCGCAGAGGTCGTCGAGGGAGTTGATGCCCTGCGGGTTGCCCTTCTTGACCAGCAGGGAGACGCCGGAGCTGAAGTAGTCGACGAAGTCGATGCCCTTGCCGATCTTCTTCCCGTTGTCGTCCAGGCCCTCCTGGCGCTTCTTGTTGTCCGTCATCGAGGACATGATCAGCTGCTGGCGGCCGGTGTAGATGGACGTGATCAGGCCGTCGAAGGTGCCCGACACGAAGTCCAGCTTGACGCCGAGCTGCTTGCTCAGGGCCTCGCCGAGGTCCGGGTCGACACCGACGATCTTGCCGCCCTCGGTGAACTCCATCGGGGCGTACGAGGCGTCCGTGCCGACCTTGATGACACCCGCCTTCTGGATGTCGGCGGGGAGCTTCGAGAAGAGCGGGGCCTTGCCGGCGGACGCGGAGCCGGTGTCACTCGGCGTGTTCGCGCTCTCGGTCTGGTCGCCGCAGGCGGTCAGCAGCATCGAGCCGGCGACCGCGATGGCGGCGACCGCGGCAAGACGGGAGGTGCGGGTCTTGGCGGTCGTACAGCGCGTGGAGCGTGCGGTCATGGTCGGGTTCCTCCGGCGTGTGAGGGAGCTGCCAGGTGGTCGCGTACACATCTTCGAGTGTCGCGACCTCGTGTGATTACGGCATCTTGCCATTCGGACTGCCACAAACCGACGGCCACGGATGTCAAAATCGGGTAACGGGTGACCCCGAAATCCCGACAGGCCGGTACATCAAGGCCGGATCTTCTGCGGAATCCCTTCCCCGACACCGGAAAATCTGCGGTTCATCTCGCCATTCGGACGAATGGAAGTCCGCCAATCGGGTGCGGAATGCATCTATCGGGACATCGGGTGACGTGTCGTTCTCCGTCCGCGTCCGTATCCGCTCGGTATGAGTCGCGTCACCGAGCGGATATGGACTCGTCTGCGGTGCCGTCCGTCCGGTAAGAAGGATCCTTACACCCCTCATCCGGGGCTCAGGGCGCGTTGTGCGGCGCGCCCGCGCGGCTGCCAGACACGGCGGCCGCGGGACCCGCCCACCGCTCCACACCAGGAGCGGCCAACCCTCAAATGAAGCAGACTTAAGGGGTCAACCCAATGGCAGCGGAGATCGTCAATCCTCGCAATGACAGTGGTACGGAAGGAGCTCCCGAGGAGCCCTTCGATCCTGTCTTCGCCCTTCACCGGGGCGGCAAGATGGCCGTGCAGGCCACCGTTCCCATCCGGAACAAGGACGACCTTTCCCTCGCGTACACGCCCGGCGTCGCCAAGGTGTGCACCGCGATCGCCGAGCAGCCCGAGCTGGTCAACGACTACACCTGGAAGTCGCAGGTCGTCGCCGTCGTGACCGACGGCACCGCGGTGCTCGGCCTCGGTGACATCGGCCCGGAGGCCTCCCTCCCGGTCATGGAGGGGAAGGCCATCCTCTTCAAGCAGTTCGGCGGCGTGGACGCGGTCCCGATCGCCCTCGCGACCACCGACACCGACGAGATCGTCGAGACCGTCGTCCGGCTCGCCCCGTCCTTCGGCGGCGTGAACCTGGAGGACATCTCGGCGCCGCGGTGCTTCGAGATCGAGCGCAGGCTCCAGGAGCGCCTCGACATCCCGGTCTTCCACGACGACCAGCACGGCACCGCCATCGTCACCCTCGCGGCCCTGCGCAACGCCGCGAAGCTGACCGGCCGGACCCTCGGCGAGCTGCGCGGTGTCATCTCCGGCGCCGGCGCGGCCGGTGTCGCCATCGCGAAGTTCCTCCTGGAGGCCGGCCTCGGCGACGTCGCCGTCGCCGACCGCAAGGGCATCGTCAGCCGCGACCGTGAGGACCTCACGGACGTCAAGCGCGAGATCGCCGAGCTCACCAACAAGGCGGGCCTCAGCGGCTCCCTGGAGAGCGCCCTGGCCGGCGCGGACGTCTTCGTCGGCGTCTCCGGCGGCACGGTCCCCGAGGAGGCCGTCGCCTCCATGGCCCCGAACGCGTTCGTGTTCGCCATGGCCAACCCGAACCCCGAGGTCCACCCCGACGTCGCGCACAAGTACGCGGCCGTCGTGGCGACCGGCCGTTCGGACTACCCGAACCAGATCAACAACGTCCTCGCGTTCCCCGGCATCTTCGCCGGCGCGCTCCAGGTCCGGGCCTCCCGGATCACCGAGGGCATGAAGATCGCCGCGGCCAACGCCATCGCGGACGTGGTCGGTGACCAGCTCGCCGCCGACTGCGTGATCCCGTCGCCGTTCGACGAGCGGGTCGCCCCGGCCGTCGCGGCCGCGGTCGCCGCCGCCGCCCGCGCCGAGGGTGTCGCGCGCCGCTGACGCGCTCCAGGCACGCCGAAGGGCCCCGTTCCGGACACCGGGACGGGGCCCTTCGGCGTAGCGGCACAAGGGCGCCCGCCGAGCGGTACCGGCGCGTGCTGTCCAGGCGACACGGGTCACACCGGGGCGTGGTTCCCCCGGCCGCCCGCGGGCCCCTAGGGTCGGGGCCATGTTCGCTGCCTACGCCGCCCGAATCGACCGCGACCAGCCCCTGAACGGCCTCGAACTGGGCGAACGCCCCGAGCCCGAGGCGCGTCCCGGCTGGACCACCGTCACCGTCAAGGCCGCCTCCCTCAACCACCACGACCTGTGGTCGCTGCGCGGGGTCGGGCTGCCCGAGGAGAAGCTGCCGATGATCCTCGGCTGCGACGCCGCGGGCATCGACGAGGACGGCAACGAGGTCGTCCTGCACTCCGTGATCGGCCAGACGGGTCACGGCGTGGGCCCGGACGAGCCCCGGTCCATCCTCACCGAGCGCTATCAGGGCACCTTCGCCGAGCGGGTGACCGTGCCCCGCTGGAACGTGCTGCCCAAGCCGAAGGAGCTCTCCTTCGAGGAGGCCGCCTGCCTCCCCACCGCCTGGCTGACCGCGTACCGCATGCTCTTCACCAACGCCGGTGTGCGGCCCGGGGACTCCGTGCTCGTACAGGGCGCGGGCGGCGGCGTCGCCACCGCCGCGATCGCCCTCGGCAAGGCGGCCGGCCTGCGGGTCTTCGCCACCAGCCGCGACGAGGCCAAGCGCAAGCGGGCCGTGGAGCTCGGTGCCGTCGAGGCGTACGAGCCGGGCGCGCGGCTCCCGCAGCGGGTGGACGCCGTCATCGAGACCGTCGGAGCCGCCACCTGGTCCCACTCGGTCAAGTCGCTGCGGCCCGGCGGCACGCTCGTCATCTCGGGCGCCACGAGCGGCGACCGCCCCTCGCACGCCGAACTGACCCGGATCTTCTTCCTGGAGCTGAAGGTCGTCGGCTCCACGATGGGCTCAAAGGACGAGCTGGAGGACCTGCTGTCGTTCTGCGCGGCGACGGGCCTCCGGCCGGTGATCGACGAGGTCCTGCCGCTGGACCGGGCTCGCGAGGGCTTCGAGAAGATGGCCTCCGGCGAGCTCTTCGGAAAGATCGTCCTGAAGACCTCGTGACGACCTCTTGATACAGGTCGCTTGACCTGATGGGATCTCCGGCACGCGAAACGTGAACATCTCTCACTTTGCCGTGCCGGAGGCCTCCATGTTGCGAACCACCCTCGCGGCGACCGTCGTCGTCGCCTCGCTGCTCGCCCCGACCGCCGCCCTCGCGGAGACCGACGCCCGAACGGGGGACGGCGCCCGCGCGGAGACCGACGCCCGCGCGGGGGACGGCGTCCTTGCGGGGGGCGCCCGTGTGGAGGGCGGCGCCCGTGTGGGGGACGGCGCCCGTGCGGGGAAGGGCGGTGGCGGTGACGGGATACCGGCCCTCACCGACTCCCGCGGCCGGGTCCTCACCCTCCGCGGCTGGAACCTCGCGGACAAGTCGCACAGCGGCGACACCGCCCTCTCCTCGATCACCGAGAAGCACCTCCGGGACATGCGGGCCAAGGGCTACAACACGGCCCGGCTCCTGGTCTTCTGGGACGACCTGGAACCCCGCCCCGGCCAGTACAGCCAGGCGTACATGCGCAAGATCGAACGGGTCCTGGACTGGGCCGGGAAGTACGACGTCAAGGTGATCCTCGACGCCCACCAGGACGTCTTCGGGCCCGCGTTCGGCTCCCGGGGCGTGCCCGCCTGGGCCACCAGGACCGACGGGCTGCCCTTCACCCCGCACCCCGACGACTGGTTCTCCGAGTACTTCGAGCCCGCCGTCCAGCGCGCCTTCACCCACCTGTACGAGGACGAGGACCTGCAGCGCGCCCAGGCCCGTATGTGGCGGGT
This sequence comes from Streptomyces sp. E-08, assembly GCF_049913095.1. Taxonomy (NCBI): domain Bacteria; kingdom Bacillati; phylum Actinomycetota; class Actinomycetes; order Kitasatosporales; family Streptomycetaceae; genus Streptomyces; species Streptomyces sp. E-08. The sequence continues at coordinate 5,675,019 of NZ_CP183971.1, forward strand.
GCTCGCCGACCGCTTCGAGGACCACCCGGCCGTGCTCGGCTACGACCCGATCAACGAGCCGATGGGCGAGCTGCGCGAGGGCGAGGACCTCGCGACGGCCGCCCAGCGCATCGAACGCGACCAGATCACCCCGATGCACAACCGCATCGCGGACCAGATCCGTTCGGTCGACAAGGACGGCTGGATCTTCGTCGAGCCGACCCCGATCGTGGGTGAGGGCGTGCCCACCGGACTGGGGAGGATCGACGACCCGAAGGTGGTCTACGCCCCGCACTTCTACAACGGCACGATGGAGGCGGGCGGCGACTACGACCCCTCGGCCCGCTGGATCGAGAACTACGAGGCCGCCGTCACCCTGTACCCCGAGAAGTACAAGGTGCCGGTCGTCGTGGGGGAGTGGGGCCCCCTCAACAACTCCCTGCCGAACATGAACCGCTTCTACCGCGAGGCCATGGCCTCCCTCGGCCGCTACAGCTCCGGCTGGACCGGCTGGGAGTGGTGCTACGGCGGCGGCTACTGCGCCGTGGACGGCACCGGAGCCTTCCGCACGAACAAGGAGCTGACCGCCGAGCCGTACGCCGAGGCGGTCGCCGGCACGGTCCGCTCCACCTCGTACGACCCGGCGGCCGGCGTCTACCGCCTCTCGTACGACGCGGCCGGCCGTCGCGGCTCCCGCGTCACCGAGCTCTCCCTGCCGCCCGGCGACTGGCACGTGACCGCCCGCGGCGGCGCACTGGTCCTCCGCAAGGACCGCAACCGCGCCTGGATCCTGGCAACTCCGAACGCCCGAGTGACCGTCACAGCCACCCGCGGCTGACGAGCCTGCGGCCCGGGCGGTGCCGCCGTGCCGGGCGGCACACCCTCGCACCCTCGCACCCTCGCACCGGCGGCCCGGCGGCCCGGCGGCCCGGCGGCCCGGTGGCCCGGTGGCCCGGTGGCCCGGCGGCCCGGCCTGTCCGGTCGGTCCGGTCGGTCAGGCCGTCCGGTCGGCCGGTCGGTCAGGCCGTCCGGGCAGGTCTGCCGGCCGGTCCGGCTGACCGGTTCGGCCCCCACCAGCCGTCCGGTCCGTCGTCCGGTCCGGCCCCCACCAGCCGTCCGGTCCGCCGTCCGACCAGCCGTCAGGCCCGGTCGCCCCGGACGGCTTTCCCCTCAGGCCTTTCGTTCGGGGTTCAGGAGGGCTCTGATCCCGAGGGCCGCCGTCGACAGGTGGTGGCGGGTCTCCTTCAGCTGGTCCTGGGTCACCCCGTTGTCGCGGGCCGCGTCGCGGATCTCGTCGCGGAAGCGGTCGAGGAGCCGGTCGAGGTCGCGGGCCGGGTCGCCCGTGCCCGCCGTGTCCCGCGCCCACTCCGGCACCTCGTCGGCCGGGGCCTTCGTGAAGGGCGGCTGCGGCGCGGCGGCCTTCGGGTGGGTCGTGCCCGCCACGAGGTCGCCGAGCTGGGCGGTGATGCCCGAGATCCCCTCCCAGACGCCCTTGGGCCAGTCACCCCGCGAGAACCGGTCCTGGACCTCGTCCTGCACCTGCTGGGCGATCCGCTGGAACTCCTTCGCCTGGCGCCGCGCCGACCGGGCCTCCTCGCGGGCCTCGCGGGCCTGCTGCTTCCACTCCTGCTTGAAGCGGCGCATCTCCTCCTTCGCCTCGGCGAACGAGGGGGGATCCACCGTGCGGTTCTCTCCCGCCGCCGCGCGCATCTCGCTGCGCACCCGGCCGGCCGCACCGCGCACGTCGTCGCGGATCTCCGCCGCCAGCTCCGAGACCGACTCGCGGATCTCCCGTTCCAGGTCGTCCAGTTCGGCGCCGCGCCCGGCCAGCTCGGCGCGACCCGCGTCGGTGATCGAGTAGACCTTGCGGCCCCCCTCACTGGCGTGGGTGACGAGGCCCTCGGCCTCCAGCTTGGCGAGGCGCGGATAGACCGTGCCGGCCGACGGGGCGTACAGCCCCTGGAAGCGCTCCTCCAGGAGCCTGATCACCTCGTACCCGTGGCGGGGGGCTTCGTCGAGCAGCTTCAGGAGGTAGAGGCGGAGGCGTCCGTGGGCGAAGACGGGCGGCATGTCAGAGCACCTTTCCGGTCGCGGAGGGGGCGGACGTGGGGGTGGAGGACGAGGCGGCGGTGTCGCCGTCCTCCTCGGGCTCGGGCCGGCGGAGCAGGGCGATCGAACCGGAGACGGTGGTCGCCTTGAGGGTGCCCCGGCCCGAACCGAGCGTGCCGGTGATGGACTTGGCGCCCCACTGGCCGCCCACCCGCAGGTCCTCGAAGGCGTTCGACACGGCGCCGCTCGTGGTGCTCGCCTCGACCCGTGCGTCGGCCGGGTGCGGGAGCCGGATGGCGACCTCGCCGGAGACGCTGGTGAGCCGGATGTCGGCGGGCGGTCCGTCGAGCCTGGCGGGGTCGAGGTCGATGACCATGTCGCCGCTGACCGTGTCGGCCTTCACCGAGGAGCCGGCGCCCTCGATCACCGTCACGTCGCCGGTCACGGAGTTGACGCGCAGCGCGCCGGTGACCGACTGGGCCTCCAGGTTCCCCGAGACGCTCTCGGCGCGGACCGGGCCGGACAGCCCGAGGAGGGTGGTGTCACCCGTGACGCCGCGCACCTCCGTACGCCCTCTGATCCCCGTGACGACCGCCTCGGCGCCGACCACCCCCACCTCGACGTCGACGCCCGCCGGGACGGCGACCGAGACGACGGCCCGGCGCCGGTACTCCTTGCGCTCGAACCACTTGAGGATGCTCTTCCACTGCAGGTCCTCGTAGGTCACGGTCAGCGTGGAGCCGTTCTGCGTCACGATCAGCGGCGGACCCTCGATCTCGGAGATCTCCACCCGGGCGGAACTCTCCTCCGTCCCCACCACGTTCACCGTGCCGTTGACGATGCGGACCTGCAGCAGCGTCACGGGGTCGGCCGGGGCGAGCTTCGTCGGCTCGGTGACGGACCACTCTGTCATGGTGCTGACCTCCCGTATCGGCAACGCAACATATCGCGTCTCTCGCTAGACACGATATATCGCGGTCTTGCGAAGTCAACCCCGACTCATCCCTGATATGCACGGGGTAATCGCGGCCATACGGGGACAAATTGGCCTAGCGTAGGGCCCATGAACGCGACATCCGGACCGCACCCCGCCGGAGCCCTCCTGCTCTGCCGCGCCGAGCCCCCGGCGGTCCGGCCGCCGGCCCAACTCCTGCGGGAACAGCTGCTCCTCGCCCCCGCGGGCACCGAGTGGAGCGTGCTCGTACCGGAGGGGAAGCCCTGGCTGCACGGCGGTGAGCCCGTCGAACAGGTCGTCACCGGCTGGGCCACGGCCCTCGCCGTCTCGGCCTCCTGGCCCGTCGTCGCGCTCTGGTGGGACCGGGACCGAGCGGGTCTCACACTCGCCGCCGGCTTCCGCCGTACGGTCGGCTACACCTGGCTCGCGGACGGCACCCCCGTCGGCGAGGACGAGGCCATGCGGACCTTCGCCGCCCGGCTCGCCCTCGATCCCGTCCTGGACGTGCAGGCCCTCGAACCGCTCACCGAGCCCGACCCGGCCGCCGACGCCCACGCCCGGCTGGTCGGCGTCGTCGCGGTCCTCGCCCGCGCCGGACTCGCCCTGCCCACCGGGATCGTCCCGGGCGAGAGCGCCGACCGGCTCCGCTCCGTCGCCCTCGCCCAGGGCGCGGAACAGCTCGAATGGGCGGGCTGGCGGGACGCCGTGCGCGCGGAGCTGGACGTGGTGGAGGAGGGTCCCCTCGGCCCGTACCTGCGCGGCCCGAGGGCGCGCGTACTGGGCGGGGCACAGCTCCTCGTGGGGATTCCGCTGCTGGTCTGGGGCGCCGGCCGGCGCAGCGGCGGCTGGGCGGCGGCCGGGGCGCTGCTCGTCGCACACGGCGCGCTCGGGCTCGCCTACGACCGGCTGCGGGAGCGGTGACCCCGCGGCCGGAGGGCTCTCCTACTCGTCGTCGTCCTCGTCGTCGTCCAGACGGGCCAGCCAGGTCGCGAGGCGCTCGACGGGCACCTCGAAGTCGGGGTTGAGGTCGACGAACGTCCGCAGCTGCTCGGCGAGCCACTCGAAGGTGACCTCCTCCTCGCCGCGCCGCTTCTCCAGTTCCTCGATGCCACGGTCGGTGAAGTACATGCGATCAGGATAGGCCGTACCCCCTCACGTCCCCTGTCGCCCGTCAGTCCCACCGATTAGCCTTCTGGATCCAACATCGCTTCGGGGAGCGGGGGCCGCTGTGGCACACGGGATCGCTCGGATTCGACTGGACGACGGCACACCCGTCTGGGCACGGGTCAGCGACGCGGAGGAACTCGGCCGGGGCGGCGGATTCCAGGACACCGGAGTCAGGGACCGGGTGGTCTCGATGGCCGGCGGGCTCACGGACGTGGTGCGCGGGGTCGTCGGCTCCCTGCGCGCGGGCCTCGACCCGCAGGGGCAGGTGGAGGTCGCCGTCAGCTTCGGCATCGAACTGTCCGCGCAGTCCGGCAAGGTGATCGGCGTCCTGGCGGACGGCGCGGGCAAGGCCTCCGTGAACGTCTCCCTGACCTGGACCGAACCGGGCCCGACGCCCTCCGGTCCGGCGGCCGGACAGGGGACGGCGACGGCCTCCGGCTCGGCGGCCGGACAGGCCACCGCAACCGCCTCCGGTCCGGCAGCCGGGCAGGGACAGGTCGCAGGCCCCGGCCCCGCCGTCGTCCCCGCCGTCGTCCCCCCGGCGCCGAGCGCGCCGCCGGTGACCGCGGCGCCGCCCGCGCCCGCCGCGCCGCCCGTGCCTCCGGTGCCCAGCGCGCGCCCGGCGGCCGATGAGATCGCATGAGCGCCTTCGACGCTCTCGTGCGCCCCGCACTCGTACGCATCGGCGCTCCCGACGGCGGGTATGACCTGGACGGCGACCGGTTCTGGGGCACCGGCTTCTTCATCGCCCCCGGCTGGGTGCTGACCTGCGCCCATGTCGTGGCCGAGGGGGGTGGCGAGGTGTGGAGGAAGGAACCGGCCGTCGGCATCACCTGGCAGGACGGCAGGACCACACGCCATTCCATCGGCACCGTGGTGCTCGCCCTGCCCCGGCCCGAGGACCCGGACGTGCGCCCCGAGCCCTGGGGCTTCCCCGACGCCGCACTCGTGCGCGTGCCCGGCACGCGCAAGGCGTCCTGCGTCCTCCTCGCCGAGCTGCCCCCCGCCCGCACCACCAGGATCGGCCTGCACGGCTGGTCCCGGGAGACCGGAGAGCTGGGCATCCGCCAGGTCCACGGCAAGCTGAGCGGCGTGGACGCCCGAGCCCTCGTGACGGACGGGGTGCTGCCCGTCGAGGGCTGCTCCGGCGGCCCGGTCGTCGACGACGCCACGGGCGCCGTGATCGGCTTCAACAAGGGACGCTGGTCCGACCAGGGCGCCCTCGTCCCCCTCACCGCCCTGCGCCGCCTCCACGACGTGCCCGGGGGCGAGTTCTGGGCCGAGGCCCTGCGCGACCACGACCGTCATCACCTCGACCACTACCACCAGTCGCTGGACGACGGATCCGACTGGACGCGCGCGCAGGAACGGCTCGGCGGCCCGCACCCGCTCAGCCCGAAGCTGCGCACCCGCCTGCGGGGACAGCTCGCCGCGCTGCCCCCGCCGATCAACCCCGGCGAGATCATGGACGTGGTCGACCGGGTCAAGGCCTGGATCAGGAACACCACCACCCCGGACGCGTTCGAGGACGACCCGCGCACCTGGAGCGAGGGCGCGGCCCTGCTGTACGGGCTGCGCGCGCCGGACCGCAGCGATCCGGGTGACCCCGGCCTCGACGCCGTTCTCCTGTACGCGGCCCATGTCGTCCGGCGCGTCTCCGGACGCCCCGGCGGGCTGGGCGAAGCGGCCGCCTTCCGGGGCTGGCTCATCGACCGGGCCGCCGACGCGGGCCAGTTCCTCCGCCGGGAGATCGACGACCTGATCGGCCCGGGCCGGGTGGCGACGCCCGCCGCCGTCCGTGAACGCCGCCCCCGCGCGGACGTGCTCCTGGAGATCGACACGCCGCGCTGGGGCCGACGGTACCCCTGGCGCGTGAAGCTGCTCCGCGACGGGCACATGGTCACCCCGCTCAAGGGCGACGACAGCGGCGTCGAGCGGGCCCAGCTCAAGCAGACCCTGCGCGGGCCGCTCGCCGAGGCGCTCCGGCTCGGTGACAACGGGCCGCACCTGGCCGCCGTGGAGGCGGTGCTGCCGCGCGAGCTCTTCGACGAGCCGCTCGACACCTGGCGGCTCGAACCCCCGCAGGGCCCCGACGAGGCGTGGGGGGCCATCACCCTCGGGCAGCGCCGCATCGTGGTCATCAGGGACGCCCGGCGCCACGACAAGGAGCCGTCTCCCGAGTGGCGCGAGCGCTGGGAGGCCGGGGAGCGGGGCCCGCTGCGCGCGGCCCCGCTCCGCGCCGAGGTGCCCGACGCCGGCCCGGACGCCCACACCCCGCGCGTGCGGCGGGAGACCTGGGCGGAGACGTACGACCGGCTCCGGGAGTCCGAGGGCGGTACGGTTCCCGTCTTCTGCGGCCCCGTCGGCAGCGGCGACGGGCTCATGGCGATGAACGCGGCCCTGACCGCCGGCCACCCGCTGGCCCTCTGGCGGACCGGCGCCCACGACCACACCGACTGCGCGGACTTCCACGAGCAGGCCGACCGGCTGCTCACGGACGCGCTGACCGCCCACGGGCTCGGCAAGCCCGTCCGCTCCCTGCGCACCCTGGCGCCGGAGCGGGCCGACCTCGCCTGGGCCGAGACCATCGCCGTCCTGTACGACCCGCCCGACCGCCCACCGCACGGCGGCCAACTGGAGGCCCCGTCACTGCTCGGCGAGGACGACCAGTGACGGCGGCACGGCACGCCGCGAGCGCGGCCGGGCCGTGGCGATCGTCGGGTCCGGTCGTCTCCGTGAGCGCGGCCGGGCCGTGGCGATCGTCGGGTCCGGTCGTCTCCGTGAGCACGGCCGGGGCATGGCGGCCGTGCGGTCCGGTCCGCCCGGCGAGCACGGCGTGGTTACGGCGGCCGTCCGGTCCGGTCCGCCCCGTGCGCACGACTCGGGCGTGGGGTCCGTCCGGTCCGGTCCGCCCCGCGGGCGCCGTTCGGGCGCAGGGTTCGTCCCGTCCGGTCCGCCCGGCGCGTCCGGCCCGGACGCCGCCTCCTTCCACCTCCGTCCGCCCCGCGCGCCCGGCGGCGCACGACCCCGTCGCGGACGTCCGATTTGGGGGTCGGCAGGGGCTGTTGTGGGCAGTACGTTTCGGAGGGCCCGGGCGGCACACCACAGCCAGGAGGAGTTCATCGTGAACGATTGGCGGATCTACCGCGGGGCCGGGCATCCGCACGACGAGATACAGCGCCTGCCCGCGCCACCGCCCTGGCGCGACTTCTCGACGGGCGGCGCCGACGACACCCTGGCCGGCTCCGACCGGCGGCTCGGCGTCAAGCGCAGGCTCGTCCAGAACCACCACCCCCGGCCCGCCGAGACCGACGCCGTCAACGCAGCCCTGTACCTGCGGCGGCCGCTCCTCGTCACCGGCAACCCCGGCACGGGCAAGTCGACGCTCGCGCACGCCGTCGCCCACGAGCTGCGCCTCGGCCGCGTGCTGCGCTGGCCGATCGTCAGCCGCTCCACCCTCCAGGACGGCCTCTACCGCTACGACGCCATCGGTCGCCTCCAGGACGTCCAGCTGGAGCGCGCCCAGGCCGGAGCCTCCGGCTCCGCCGCCGCGGCCCCGGCCGGCATCGGCTCGTACATCCGGCTCGGACCGCTCGGCACCGCGCTGCTCCCCTCCGAGCAGCCCCGCGTCCTGCTCATCGACGAGCTCGACAAGAGCGACCTCGACCTGCCCAACGACCTCCTGAACGCCCTGGAGGAGGGCGAGTTCGCCATCCCCGAGCTGGAGCGTCTCGCCGACCGGGAGCCCGTCGTCGAGGTGCTCAGCGACGACGGCCGCAAGGTGCCGGTGTACGGCGGCCGGATCCGCTGCTCCACCTTCCCCTTCATCGTGCTCACGTCCAACGGCGAGCGGGACTTCCCCGCCGCCCTGTTGCGCCGCTGCATCCGCCTGGAGCTCGAACCGCCCGGTGAGGAACAGCTCGGCGCGATGATCGAGGCCCACCTCGGGACCGAGGCCGCCGCGGGCGAAGGCGAGCAGGGTCTCGTCCAGCGCTTCCTGAACCGTGAGCCGGGCGAGGTCATCGCCACCGACCAGCTGCTCAACGCCCTCTACCTCACCCAGCACGCCTTCCGCGCCGAGCGGGTGACCAGGGAACGCATCGCGGACATGCTCATGCAGCCGCTCGATCAGCCGAGGTGATGACCGGATGCACCGGACGGGCCGGATGCCTCTGGAGGAGCTGACCCGCAGACTGCGGGCGGGCGGGGCGGACCCGTCCGCCGAGGCGGTCGCGGACGCGCTGTGGCTGTCCCAGTGGCTGCCGGAACCGGAGATTCCCGATCCGGAGTCGCCGTCCCGCACGGACGGCAGCGGCGCCGACGGCCGGAGCAAGGACGACGGGAGCACCGGCGACGGGAGCACGGAGGCCGCCCGGCCCTCCGACGAGGGGCGAGATCCGGCCAATCGTGAGGGGGTGCCTCCCCGCACGCCCGCGCGGACCGGAGGCCGCGAGTCCGTCGCCCTCCACATGCGCACCGGAGCCGCTCCGGGGGTCGGGACGCGCGTCGGCGCGGGCGGGGGTACGAGACGGGGCGCGGCCCTGCCCGTCCGCGCGCCCGGCGCCAACGCCCTGCCCGGACTCCTCGGCCTCCAGAAGGCCCTGCGCCCGCTGCGGGGGTACGCGCCCGCCCCGCCGCGTCCCGACGAGGGCACCCTCGACGAGGAGGCCACCGCCGAGCGCAGCGCCGCCGCGGGCATCCTGACGCCCGTCCTGCGCCCCGCCGCGAGCCGCCGCCCCGACATCCAGCTGCTCATGGACACCGGCCCCGCCATGGTCGTCTGGGACCGCATGGTCGAGGAGCTCCGGCAGGCCTGCCAGCAGTCCGGCGCCTTCCGCGACGTCCAGGTGCACCGCCTGTACGACACGGGCGAGGGTCCCCCGCTCGTCACCACCACCTCCGGTGCCGACGGGCGCCCCCGCCTCCGCCCCGTCGACCAGCTCCACGACCCCACCGGGCGCCGCCTCACCCTCGTCGTCAGCGACTGCGTGGGACCCCTCTGGCAGCGCGGATCCGCCCAGCGCTTCCTCCGCCAGTGGCCCCGCCACTCCCCGCTCGCCCTCGTCCAGCCGCTGCCGCCGCGCCTCTGGCCGCGCACCGCGCTCCCCGCCGAACCCGGCACCTTCCAGCGCTCGGCGAGCCCCGGGAGCCCCGCCGCCTTCCGCTCCGACGACGAACCCTGGGCCGTTCCCGACCCGGCCCGGCGGGCCGTCCCCGTCCTCACCCCCACTCCCGAGGCCTTCGCCTCCTGGGCCCGGCTCCACACCGGCCACGGCGGCAACACGGTCCGCGGCTGGGCCGCCTGGCTCCACCCCGAACCTGCCGGGCCCCGCACGCCGGGGACGCCCCGTGCCCCGCGCGGCGACGAGGAACTCCTGCGCGCCTTCCGGGCCGGCGCCTCACCGGGGGCGCTCCGGCTCGCCGTCCACCTCGCGGCGGCCCCGCTGACCCTGCCCGTCATGCAGCTCGTCCAGCGCGCCATGCTGCCCGACACCGGGCCCATGGAACTGGCCGAGGTGCTGCTCAGCGGACTCCTGCGCCGGCTGCCCGGCCCCGTCCCGTACCCCTGCTTCAGCTATCCGCCCGGCATCCAGCAGTTCCTGCTCGGCTCGCTCGATCCCGGCGCCGCCGCGCTCGTGCTCAAGCACTGCTCGGCCTATGTGGAGCGCAACTTCGGCCAGGGCATGCGGAACTTCCCGGCGCTCGCCGCCGCCCGCCTCGCCGGACACGGCCCCGGCTCCGGCTCCGACGGCGAGGACGGTCCCGGCCTCGTGAACCCGGCCGACGGTTCCGACGACCCCACCGGGCCCGAGGACGCCGAGGCGGAACTGTTCGCCCGCATCCCCGCGCGCGTACTCCGCTTCTACCACCCCGACCTCGTCACCCCCGACCCCCTCACCGAGGCCCGCCGCCTCCTCGACCAGGGGCGCGCCCAGTCCGACCCCGCCCTCCTCGCCGCCGCCCGCGAGCGGGCCGAGGAGGCGCTCCCCACCGCGCCCGTCGCGGCCCGCGTCCTCCTCGGCCGCATCCTGTACGCGGAGGCGGGCACCGGCGCCGCCCGGCGCGCGGGCCGCCGCCACGAGCTCCTCACCGAGGCCGCCGACACGCTCGTACGGGCCGGGGAGCTGGCCCGGCCCGGAGACGAGCACGGGGCCGAGGCCCGCCTCGAACGGGCCGTCGTCCACCACGCCCTGTGGCAGGAGACCGAGGATCCCCGGCAGCTCGACACCGCCCTCGCCGCCCTCGCCGAGGACACGGACCAGTGGCCCGCCGCCTCCCGGCCCACCCTGCACCTGCGCCGGGGACGGCTGCTCCTGGCGCGCGGCGAGGGCGCCGCGGCGGCCGAGGAGCTCACCGCCGCCCTCGCCCTCGGGGAGAGCGCCGCGGCCCTGCTCGACCTCGCCGACGCCCTGCACCTCGCCGAGGCCGGACCGGACCGCGTCGCCCCCGTCCTCGACCGCGCGGAGGCCCTCCTCGGCGACGGCCGCGCCCTGAGGCTGCGTCACACCGCCGCGCGGGCCCGCCTGTACGAGACCACCGGCGACGGCGCGGCGGCGGACGAGGCGTACGAGGAGGCCACCCTGCTCGCCCCCGCCGAGAGCGGACAGCGCGGCCGGCTCCTGCTCACCTGGGGCGAGTCCCTGCTGCGCCGCGCCGCCGCCGGCACCGGCACCCGGCCGGTCGACCGCGCCGAGTCCGTGCTGCGCGAGGCCCTCACCTGTCTCCCCGCCGGCGCCGCCGCCCGCGAGCGGGCCCGGATCCTCATCGGCAGCGTGCTCGCCCTGCGCTACGACCGCGCGGGCTTCCTGCCGGACCTGTACGAAAGCCGCCACCTGCTCGACGAGGCCGTCCGCACCACCCGCGCCCCGGCGACCCGGGCCGAGGTCTGGCTCCTGCTGGGCTGGGTGCAACTGCAACTGAGCGAGGCGGCCAGGGACGGGCAGCTCGTCGACGCCCTCACCGCCTTCCGGCGCGCCGCCGACGACAGCCGCTCCGCCCGCGGCGACACCCCCGGCACGGTCACCCTGGCGAGGGCGCTCCACGCCCAGGGGACGGTGCTCTACCTGATGGACCGCGTCGGCCACGCCGCGACCGTCCTGGCGGAGGCCGCCGAGCAGTGGCGGCGCCTGGACGGCATGCTGGTGCCGCTGGACTGGGCGGACGTGGAGCGGACCCGGGCCCTGCTCGCCGAGGTCGGCGCCGACCCCCGCCCCCGGCCGGACAGCCTCTCCCGCGAGGAACGGCGCCGGATCGCGCCGCCCTGGTGGGCCTGGCGCGAAGAGGATGCGGAACGGCTGGATAACGGGGGCGCGCATGGGCGCAGTTGAGTCGAACGGGTTTCCGCCTTTAGGGCGTCGGGAAGAACCGCTCCGCCGCTACGACCGTGGGGGACAAGGGTCGGTGAGGAGGAGCCGAGGGTGTTGGAGCACACGCAGCGGGTCGCAGGCGTCGACCGGGGCGGCGAACGGCCATGGGGCCTGCCCGACCTCACCGCCGTGGACCTGCGGACCTTGCGCTTCATGGACGATCCCGAGCTGGCGGCCGCCGTCGAGCGGGTCCTCTGGGATCCGCAGGAGCTGGAGCCTTCCTGGTTCGTCGAGAGCGGCGGGGACAAGGTCGACGGCTGACCTCCGGTGGAGTGGCCGCTCCGACCGACCCTTTTCGGTCAGATGCACACCGCCCGCCGCAGGCCCGTGGAGGCGGGAGTGAGCGTCGCGCCCCTGCCCGCGCCCGTCGTCGCCCGACTGGCCCGGCTCAGTCCGGCCCCGGACGGGCTCACGCTGCTGCGGTCCGCCCTGCACACCCGGCGGTTGCTGCTCCTCAAAGCGCTCCTGGTGCGCGTCCACCGGCACCGGGCGTCCGTCGAGCCGGGTGCGCTGGGCCGGTTCGAGCGGTCCTGGGATCTGCTCGAACGGGTCGAGCGGAGCCGTCCCGCCGTGGTCCGTGACGTCCTGGACTACCCGACGACCGGGGCCTGGCTGGCCGGTGCGCTCGCCGAGCCCGCCGGGCCGGCCTTCGACAGGCTGCTCGGCCACCTCGACCACCTCGCGGTCACCGCGGCCCTGCGCGCCGGCGGCACGCTCGACCTGACCGTCGAGACCCCGGACGGCCTCTTCCCGCTGCCCGGAGTGGGCCGGCTGAAGGTGGCCGCGGACCGCGTCCGGGTCAGCGCCGGCGAGCGGACCGTACGGTTCCACCCGGACGGTGCCCGCCATGCCGCACCCGCCGTCCTGACCCTGGCCGACGGGCACCACGGCGTCCTGGCGGGCCGTGGGCCCGGCTGGCGCGCGGTCCGTCCGCTGCACGGCAGCGCCGCGCGCCTCGACGACCTCGACCCGTACCGCGTGCCGTCCGGAGCGGGCGGCACGGTGGTCATCGCGGCCGATCCCGCCGACACCGACCACGCCGCCTGGTCCGCCACCTGGCGCGCCGCCCAGGACCTCCTCGCCCGCACGGACCCCGGCCGGGCGGCCGAGGTGTCCCGCGGCGTCCGTGCGGTCGTCCCCGTCCTCCCGCGAGGACCCCGGCACCTGGGGGCCACGCTGAGCGCCGCCCCCGGAGCCGTGCTGACCTCGCTGCCCGCCGAGGGGCAGGGAATGGTCGAAACGCTCGTGCACGAGCTGCACCACAGCAAGCTGGCGACGCTCCACGAACTCATGCCGTTGTACGGGCCCGGGCGGGACGCCGTGCACCAGGTCGGCTGGCGGCCGGACCCGCGGCCCATCGCCGGAGTGCTGCACGGCGCCTACGCGCACATGGCCCTCACCGACCTGTGGCGGCGCGCGGTCACCGCCGACGGGGTGCCGACGGCCTGGCGGCACGCTGCCGGGCAACAGTTCGACGACATCCACGATCAGGTGGGCGTAGCGCTGCGGATCCTGCTTGAATCCGATGAACTGACCGGGGAGGGACGGGAGTTCGTGCGACACATGAGGCTCCACCACGCGAGTCTCGGCGCGAGCCCCCTGGCAGCTGGGTAACACTGTGCCCACGGCACATGACACCGCGTTGCGCGGGAGCGGGACGGGAGACACGACAGATGGCGGAACAGCGATCGGGCGGTGCGGCGGACCAGGGAGCCAGGAGCGCCCCGGAACATGTCCTCGTGGTCTTCCCCGGCTATCACCGCCCGTGGGCGACCTGGATCAACCAACGGCTCGACGCGTACGGGGTGCGCGCGAGTCTGCAGCGCTGGGACCCGCCGCGGGACGTGCCCCTGGAGGACTCGCTCGGCGACCTGCTGCTCGCCCGCGGCCAGGTGCTGCTCGTCCTGGACGACTGGTTCTTCCAGCTCGGCCCGCGTGCGGCCGGTGAGTGGAACGACGTCCTGCGCGGCTTCGTCGCCGCCCATTCCGAGCGGTTCGCCGCGGTCAACCTCACCAACCGGACCCTGCTCCCGGCCACCGCCGTCCTCGAACCCGTCAGCCTCTGGGGCGTCGGCGAGGAGGAGGCCGAGGTCCGGCTGCTCAGCCGGCTCGCCGTCGAACCCCGCCGCGCCACCGGCCGCCGGATCCCGGCCGGATCACTCGTCCGCTTCCCGGACACCCCTCCGGAGGTCTGGGGCGAGATCCCGCGCCGCAACCCGCGCTTCACCGGTCGCGACGACCTGCTGACCGAGCTCCAGGAACGGCTGATGGACGCCGAGCGCGGCAGCGCCGCGTGCACGCTGCTCGGCATGTCCGGCATCGGCAAGACCCAGATCGCCGCCGAGTACGCCCACCGCTTCAGCTCCGACTACGACGTCGTGTGGTGGGTCAGCTCCGACGACCGCAACGTGCAGCGCGACCGCTTCGGCGAGCTCGCCACCGAACTCGCCCTCCCCACCGGCAACGAGCCCGGCGAACGCATCCGCGCCGTCCGCGAGGCCCTGCGCCGGGGCGACCCGCACTCCCGCTGGCTCATCGTCTTCGACGGCTGGGACGACACGGACGGCGCGAACGTCATGCTGCCGCACGGCCCCGGCCACGTCCTCGTCACCTCGCGCAACCGCGGCTGGGGCGACTACACCGACATCCTCGAGGTCCCCGGCTTCGACCGCGCCGAGTCCACCGCCTATCTGATGCGCCGCGCGCCGCACGTCACGGCGCCCGAGGCGGAAGAGGTCGCCGCCGAGTTCGGGGACGTACCGCTGCCGCTCGTCCAGGCCGCCGCCTGGCTCGGCGAGTCCCGCATGGAGGTCTCCGAGTACCTCCACATGGTCCGCGAAGGACGGATCTCCGCCGTCGAGCCCTCCGGCGACGGCTTCCCGCAGGCGTCCCTGACCTCCTGGTCGATACTGATCAACCGGCTCCGACGCGCCCAGCCGCAGGCCATCGACGTGCTCAGCCTGTGCGCCTCCTTCGCCCCCGGCCGCATCCCGCTCGGCCTCATCCGCGCCTATCCGCAGGCGGACCTCCCCGAGGACCTGCGCTGGATGACCACCGATCTCGCCGCCTGGTCCCGCGCCCTGGACACCCTGGTCAACTACTCGGTGCTGACCCGCGAGACCCGGGGCCCCGTCAACAACGCGGAGGTGGGCCCGCACCAGGAGTCCGTGCACATGCACCGGCTCGTCCACGACATCGTCGCCCGGCTCACCGAGGGTGACCACCGCGCCGCCCACCGCCAGGCCGTCCGCACCCTGCTCGCCGAGGCCGACCCCGGCAACCCCATGGACAGCCGGCACTGGCCCCGATACGCCGAACTCCTGCCCCACCTGGAACCCTCCGGCGCGCTCCTCAGCCACAACCCGCGCACCCAGACCGCCGTGCTCAACTGTCTGCGCTACTGCTTCCGCAGCGGCGAGTTCAGGGCCGGCATCCAACTCGCCGAGAAGATCCGCGACAACTGGTCCACCTTCATGCAGCCGCTGGACCAGCCCATGCTCGACCTGACCACCCAGCAGAGCAACATCCTGCGTTCCTTCGGCCGCTTCCGCGAGGCGTACGACCTCGACCTCGCCCAGCGGGAACGCCTCGCCGGCGCCCAGCCCCCCAACGAGCTCGGCACCCTGCTCTCCAGCAGCGCCATCTCCAGCGACCTGCGCTTCCTCGGCCAGTACAAGGAGTCGGAACGGCTCCAGCGCCAGGTCCTCGCCGACGCCGAACGCCTCCTCGGCGGCAGCGAGTTCTCCACCCTCGTCGCCCGGCACAACCTCGGCGTCACCCTGCGGCAGCTCGGCCGCTTCCAGGAGGCGTACGAGTCCGACGCCGAGACCCTCACCCACAGCGAGCGGGTGCTCGGCAAACGCCACTCCCACACCCTGAACTCCAGCAACGCCCTCGCGCACGACCTGCGGCTCCTCGGGCAGTACCGCGAGGCCCTCGCCCGCCAGGAGGCCAACGTCCTGCGCCACGTGCAGGTCCTCGGCCCGCAGCACCTGCAGACCCTGTACGCCCGCACCCAGCTGGCCCTGTGCAGGCGCCGCGAGGGCGGCTTCCAGCAGGACCTCGGGGCCACCATGGCCAGCCTGCTCGACCAGCTGGAGCAGGTGCACGGCCGCACCCACTACGTGACGCTCTCCTCCCTCAACAACTACGCCAACTACCTCCGGGAACACGGCGACCTCGACCACGCCCGCGAACTCAGCCGCGAGGCCGAAGCCGGCTACCGCTCCCTCCTCGGCCCCGCGCACCCGGTCGCCACCGGCGTCCTCGCCAACACCGCCCTCGTCCTCCAGGCGTCCGGCGAACGCGCGGACGCCCTGGCCATCCTGGAGGCCGCGCTCGCCGGACTGACCTCCTCGCTCGGCGCCGACCACCCCTGGGTCCTCGGCTGCGCCCTCAACGCCTCCGCCGCGCGCAACTTCAACGGCCGGGTGCACGACGCCGCCGAGCTCAGCCGGGACACCCTGCGCCGCGCCCGGCACACCCTCGGCAACGAGCACCCGCTCACCCTGTCGGGTCAGGTGGCCCTCGCCACCGACCTGCGCGGCCTCAGGGAGACCGAGGAGGCGGGCAAGCTGGAGGAGGACGCGCTGCTCAGCCTCACCCGGACGCTCGGCGCCCAGCACCCGCACACCCTGTCGGCCCGGCAGCGGAACAGGCCCTACTGGGACTTCGAGGCCAACCTGGGCTGAGCCCCCCGCCCACGCGGCACGAACGCCGGAGGCCCGGCACCCCACAAGGGGTGCCGGGCCTCCTTCCGTACGCGTACGGAGTGGTCGATCAGGCGTCGAAGACCTCGTTGACCAGCTGCTGCTGCTCCGCCTGGTGGCGCTTGGCCGAGCCGACCGCCGGGGAGGAGGAGTGCGGACGCGAGATCCGGCGCAGGCGCTCGCCCGCCGGGATGTCCGCGCCGACCGCCAGGTCCAGGTGGTCGATCAGGTTGAGCGCGATGAACGGCCAGGCACCCTGGTTCGCCGGCTCCTCCTGGGCCCAGATGTACTTCGCGGCGTTCGGGTACTTGGCGATCTCGGCCTGCAGCTCGGCACCCGGCAGCGGGTACAGGCGCTCCAGACGGATGATCGCGGTCTCCGTGTCACCGCGCTTCTGACGCTCGGCCTCGAGGTCGTAGTAGACCTTGCCGGCGCAGAAGACGACCTTGCGGACGTTCGCCGGGTCGACCGTCGAGTCGCCGATCACCGGGCGGAAGCCGCCGGTGGTGAACTCCTCCACCTTGGACGCCGCGGCCTTCAGACGCAGCATCGACTTCGGGGTGAAGACGATGAGCGGCTTGTGGTGCGGGTTGTGCACCTGCCAGCGCAGGAGGTGGAAGTAGTTCGACGGCAGCGTCGGCATGGCGACCGTCATGTTGTCCTGGGCGCACATCTGGAGGAAGCGCTCCGGGCGCGCGGACGAGTGGTCCGGGCCCTGGCCCTCGTAGCCGTGCGGCAGGAGCAGCGTGACGCCGGAGGTCTGGCCCCACTTCTGCTCGGCCGAGGAGATGAACTCGTCGACGACGGTCTGCGCGCCATTGACGAAGTCACCGAACTGGGCCTCCCAGATGACCAGGGAGTCCGGGCGGGCCAGCGAGTAGCCGTACTCGAAGCCCATCGCCGCGTACTCGCTGAGCAGCGAGTCGTAGACGTTGTAGTGGGCCTGGTCCTCGGCCAGGTAGAGCAGCGGGGTGTAGTCCTCGCCGGTCTCCTGGTCGACCAGGACCGCGTGGCGCTGGCCGAACGTGCCGCGGCGGGAGTCCTGGCCCGACAGGCGGACCGGGGTGCCCTCCATCAGCAGGGAGCCGATGGCGAGGGTCTCGCCGAAGCCCCAGTCGATGGTGCCGTCGTCGATGGAGGCGGCGCGGCGCTGCATCTGCGGGAGCAGACGCGGGTGGACCGTGGTCCGCTCCGGGATGCTGACCTGCGACTCGGCGATCCGCTTCACGACCTCCTGGGAGACCGCGGTGGTGACGCCGACCGGGAACTCGGCCTGCGCGTCCGGGACGGTCGCCGCCGCCGGGGCGGTGGTGGCCTCGCGGACCTCCGCGAACACCTTCTCCAGCTGGCCCTGGAAGTCCTGGAGCGACTGCTCCGCCTCTTCGAGGGTGATGTCGCCGCGACCGATGAGCGACTCGGTGTACAGCTTGCGCACCGAACGCTTCTTGTCGATCAGGTTGTACATCTGCGGGTTGGTGAACGAGGGGTTGTCGCCCTCGTTGTGACCGCGGCGGCGGTAGCAGATGAGGTCGATCACGACGTCCTTGTTGAACGTCTGGCGGAACTCGAAGGCGAGCCGCGCGACGCGGACCACGGCCTCCGGGTCGTCGCCGTTCACGTGGAAGATCGGCGCCTCGATCATGCGGGCCACGTCGGTCGCGTACATCGAGGAACGCGAGGACTCCGGGGCGGCGGTGAAGCCGACCTGGTTGTTGATGACGATGTGGACCGTGCCGCCGGTGCGGTAGCCGCGCAGCTGCGACATGTTCAGCGTCTCGGCGACGACACCCTGGCCCGCGAAGGCCGCGTCGCCGTGGAGGGCGACGGGCAGGACGGTGAAGTCCGTGCCGCCCTTGTTGATGACGTCCTGCTTGGCGCGGACGATGCCTTCCAGGACCGGGTCGACCGCCTCCAGGTGGGAGGGGTTGGCGGCCAGGGAGACCTTGATCTGCTCGCCGTCGAGGCCCGTGAAGGTGCCCTCGGCGCCCAGGTGGTACTTGACGTCGCCGGAGCCGTGCATCGACTTCGGGTCGAGGTTGCCCTCGAACTCGCGGAAGATCTGCGCGTACGACTTGCCGACGATGTTCGCCAGGACGTTCAGACGGCCGCGGTGGGCCATGCCGATGACGACCTCGTCGAGGCGCGACTCGGCGGCCGAGTCGATGACCGCGTCGAGCAGCGGGATGACGGACTCGCCGCCCTCCAGGGAGAAGCGCTTCTGGCCGACGTACTTCGTCTGCAGGAAGGTCTCGAAGGCCTCGGCGGCGTTCAGCCGGCGCAGGATCCGCAGCTGCTCCTCGCGCTCCACACGGGAGTGCGGGCGCTCGACGCGGTCCTGGATCCACTTGCGCTGCTTCGGGTCCTGGATGTGCATGAACTCGACGCCGGTGGTGCGGCAGTACGAGTCGCGGAGCACGCCGAGGATGTCGCGGAGCTTCATCATCGACTTGCCGGCGAAGCCGCCGACCGCGAACTCCCGCTCCAGGTCCCACAGGGTGAGGCCGTGCTCGGTGATGTCCAGGTCGGGGTGCTTGCGCTGCTTGTACTCCAGCGGGTCGGTGTCGGCCATGACGTGGCCGCGGACCCGGTAGGAGTGGATCAGCTCGAAGACGCGCGCGGCCTTGGTGACGTCGTCGTCGTGCGAGGCGTCGATGTCCTTGAGCCAGCGGACCGGCTCGTAGGGGATGCGCAGGGCCTTGAAGATCTCGTCGTAGAAGCCGTCCTCGCCGAGGAGGAGGTTCGCCACGATCCGCAGGAACTCGCCGGAGGCGGCGCCCTGGATGACGCGGTGGTCGTACGTCGAGGTCAGGGTCATGACCTTGGAGATGCCCAGCTTGTTCAGGGTGTCCTGGGAGGTGCCCTGGAACTCCGCCGGGTAGTCCATCGAGCCGACGCCCATGATGACCGACTGTCCGGGCATCAGACGCGGCACGGAGTGGACGGTGCCGAGGCCGCCGGGGTTGGTCAGGGAGACCGTCACGCCGGAGAAGTCGTCCATCGTCAGCTTGCCCACGCGGGCGCGCTTGACGATGTCCTCGTAGGCCTGCCAGAACTCGAAGAAGTTGAGCGTCTCGGCCTTCTTGATGCCCGCGACGACGAGCTGGCGGTCGCCGTTCGGCTTGACCAGGTCGATCGCGAGGCCGAAGTTCACGTGCTCCGGCTTGACCAGGGTCGGCTTGCCGTCCTTCTCCGCGAAGGAGTGGTTCATGGACGGCATGGCCTTGATCGCCTGCACCATCGCGTAGCCGATGAGGTGCGTGAAGGAGATCTTCCCGCCCCGGGCGCGCTTCAGGTGGTTGTTGATCACGATCCGGTTGTCGAAGAGCAGCTTCACCGGGACGGCGCGGACGGACGTGGCCGTCGGCACCTCCAGGGAGGCGTTCATGTTCTTCGCGACCGCGGCGGCGGGGCCGCGCAGCGTGATCAGCTCGGGGCCGGCGGGGGCCTCGGCGGCCGGAGCGGCCTTCACCGGCGCCGGAGCGGCGGCGGCGGGCTTCGCGGCGACCGGCGCGGGAGCCGCGACGGGCTTCACGGGAGCCGGGGCCGGGACCGGGGCGGGCGCGGGGGCCGGAACGGCCGCCGGAGCGGCAGGCGCGGCCTGTGCGGGGCCCGCCTGCTGCGCGACGGGCGCGCTCTGAGTGGTGGGGGCCTGGGCGGTCGGGGTCTCCGACGCTCCGGGCTTGTAGTCGGCGAAGAAGTCCCACCAGGCACGATCGACCGAATTCGGGTCCTGGAGGTACTGCTGGTAGATCTCGTCGACGAGCCACTCATTGGCACCGAAGGCGGCTGCGGGGCTCACGCCCTGCCCGTCTTGGTGGGCCGGGGAGCTCGGGGTACTGGGGGACTGAGACGACACGGCGGCAACCGCCCTCTTCCGCTTCGCAAGGTGATGGACAGCGGAAATAAAGGCTACGCCTGTCCGGCCGGGAGGTGCAGGCCGGGCACTGCCAACGTCGCGCAAGTCACACTTGACGGGGTGTTTCGACGCCGTGAATGGCGGGAAACAAGCGTGGTTCCGCATGTGTGAGGGTACGGAAAAGCGCGAGCACGGCCCTGTTCGACCGCACCCCTGACCACGTCCTGTTCACGTACACGCAGAACGTGCCCTTCCGGTTCGAACCCTACGTCAATCCCGCAGGGGAAGGCTGCCCGGAAGAGTGACTCTGATACGGCAGCCACGTGACGATTCGGCCACTCCGATCCCGCCGCCGTGCAGATCCACCGCCCACCGGGCGATCGCCAGTCCGAGGCCCGTGCCGCCGTCGCTCCCCGGGCCGTGCCGGTCCGGGGTCGACCCCCGGTTGAAGCGCTCGAAGACCTTGTGCCGCTCCGACTCCGGGATGCCGGGGCCCTCGTCCTCGACCTCCAGCTCCAGCGAGTCCGGATACGGGCCGCGCCGGGCCCGGACCGTGACCCGGCCGTGCGGCGGGGAGTGCTTCACCGCGTTGTCGATCAGGTTCGCCATCACCTGGTGCAGCCGCTCCGCGTCCGCGACCGCGACCAGCTCGGGCGGCGAGACGTCCAGGTGCAGGTGCACGTCCGTGCGGCGGTGCAGGCCCGACGTGGACGAGAGGCCGCGCTGGGACGCCGCCAGGTTGGCCTCCCGCAGCACGCCCGACAGATAGGGCCAGACCTCGAAGCGGCCCGCCCGCAGCGCGACGACACCGTTGTCAAGACGTGACAGGTCCAGCAGGGTCTCCACCAGCCGGCCCAGCCGCTCCGTCTGCTTCAGCGCCGACCGCATGGTCTCCGGATCGGCCTCCGACACCCCGTCCACCACGTTCTCCAGGACGGCCCGGAGCGCGGCGATCGGCGTGCGCAGCTCGTGGGAGACGTTCGCCACCAGCTCCTTGCGGTGCCGGTCGACGGCCTCCAGGTCGTCCGCCATGCGGTTGATCGTCGAAGCGAGGTCGCCCAGCTCGTCCCGCCGGTCCGCGCCCCGCACGCGGCGGCTGAAGTCCCCGCGCGAGATCGACCCGGCCACCGTGTTCATCTCGTCGAGCGGCGCCGTCAGGGACTGCGCCACGAACTGCGTGATCAGCAGGGTCGCGATCATCGCGAAGATCGTGATGTACCGGAACTCCGTGGACGTGCGGATCGCGACCAGGGCCAGGCAGGAGGTCAGCAGGACCGCCCCGACGACCAGGGCGCCCAGCTTGGTCTTGATCGAGATCACGATCCGACGCGGCCGGTGCTCTCTCCGTCCCACGTGCGGCCTCCCGGGCCCCGGCCGGTTCACGGCGCCGGGGTCTCCAGCGCGTAACCGACGCCGTGGACCGTACGGATCCGCTCGGCCCCGATCTTCCGGCGCAGCGCCTTGATGTGGCTGTCCACGGTCCGGGTGCCCGAGGCGTCCGCCCAGTCCCACACCTCGGCGAGCAGCTGCTCGCGGGAGAGGACCGCGCGGGGCGTGCTCGCCAGGCAGACCAGCAGGTCGAACTCGGTCGGGGTCAGGTGCACGTCCTCCGCGCGGACCCGGACCCGGCGCTGCGCGTGGTCGATCTCCAGCTCGCCCAGGCGGAGGATCCCGCTGCGCGGGGTGACCGCCGCGAGCGCGGCCCGCTCCACCCGGCGCAGCAGTACGTGCACCCGGGCGGCGAGCTCGCGCATCGAGAACGGCTTGGTCATGTAGTCGTCCGCGCCGACGCCGAGGCCGACGAGCATGTCGGTCTCGTCGTCCCGGGCCGTCAGCATGAGGACCGGGACGGGGCGCTGGGCCTGGACCCTGCGGCACACCTCCAGGCCGTCGAAACCGGGGAGCATCACGTCCAGGACCATCAGGTCGGGCTGCCAGGCCTCGGCGGCGTCGACGGCCGCGGGGCCGTCGGTCGCGGTCTGCACGAGGAAGCCCTCGGCGCGCAGCCGCGCGGAGATCGCCTCCACGATCGTGGCGTCGTCCTCGACCACAAGGACGCGCCGCTGGGCCCCCGGAGTGGCCGCCGCACCGTGGTGAGTGGTGTGTGTCTGCTCCATTGCCCCGCCTCGCGTCGCCGTTGTCGGCTCAGCAGCCTAGAGGCACCGGCGCCGTCCCGGCTATCCAGGAGCTACCCGGGACGGACCGCGAGGTGGACCGCGTCGGGGACGCCCCGGGCAACGGGGATCTCTTCCGTCCGTACCCCGCTGAATCCGGCATTCCGCAACGACCCTTCGAAATCGGCGGACGGCCGGGCGGACCACACGGCGAGGATTCCGCCGAGGTTCAGCCGGGCCGCGCAGGTGGCCAATCCCTCGGCCGAGTACAGGGATTCGTTGTCCTCGGTGACCGTCCAGTCGGGGCCGTTGTCGATGTCGAGACAGAGGGCGTCGTAGGTGTCGGAGGTGGTGCGGAGGTGGGCCACGAGGTCCGTGTGCAGGATCACTGTCCGCGGATCGGCGAGTGCGGCCCCGGAGATCGCCGCGAGGGGTCCCTTCCGGTGCCAGTCGATGATCGCCTCCTCGCGCTCGGCGACCACGATCCGGCCCCAGCGGGGGTCGGCGGCGGCGTGGGCGAGGGAGAAGCCGACGCCGAGGCCGCCGACGAGGACGGAGGCGCCGGTACGGGACTCCTCGGGGAGCGCGGCCAGCGCGGCGTCGATCAGGAGCCGCTCGGAGCGCCCGTCGGAGGTGTCCATCAGGAAGGTGCCGTTCGCGATGATCTCGTAGTGCTCGGCACGGCGGCGGAGCACCACCTCGCCGTACGGCCCTTCGCGGCGGTCGAGGGTGACGGGGCTGGTCATGATCACTCCGTGGCTCGCTTGCGTACGGTTCGTCCCGGCCATCCTGTGCGGTGGCGACGGCCGGGACAAACGCTTAACGGGCCCTTACGGGCGCGGGGCTTCGCGCTCCACGTACCGCTCGACCGCCTTCAGCTCGCGGCGCGCGCCGACCGGGGTGCCGTAGGTGCGGTCCCAGGTGACGGGGGCGATCGTGAGGTGGCCCTTGTCGAGCAGCCAGGTGGAGTCGGCGTCCTTCCGGCCCTCGGCGCACTCGCCCTCGCCCGTGCCGTCGAACGGGCAGAGGCCGAGGGTGATGTCGAACGAGTCGCCGTTCCCGCGCTGCTCGAAGGCGTGGTGGACGACGGCCCCGTCCCCGACGCGCGTCCAGACCGGGGCTCCGGCCCGCCGCCCGGTGCTGACGTCGGGGTAGTCGACCTTGAGGGCGAACGCGGAGGTCAGCAGGGCGCGCTGCCGGAGGCCGGCGACGAGGCGGGCGCCGAACTCGGCGTTGGCGCGGTAGTTGACCCGGGGGAAGCTCGTGTTCGTCTCGTCGCCGGAGGAGGAGAACGCGATCGCGGGCACGTCCTGGTCGATCGCGGCGACGGCGGCGCCGACGGTCCCGGAGTCGTTCACGCTCGCGGAGACGTTGGGGCCGGAGTTGATGCCGGTGAGGACCAGGTCGGGAGCACCGGTCCAGCCGGCCTTGGCTCTGAGTCCGGCGCGCAGGGCGAGTTTGACGGTGTCGGCGGGGGTGGCGGACGGGGAGTCCTTGCCGCAGGGGCCGTCGGCGAGGCAGACGCCGTAGACGGCTCCCCGGGCGGGCGCCTGCGCGCAGTCGTCCTCGTAGCCGGCGGGCAGGGCGGTGCGGCGCTGGGCGGTGAGGACGCCGCCGTTGGTGACGGCGGTGCCCTTGCCGGACTGGACCTGCCAGGGTGCCATCACGACGACGTCGGCGCCGGCGGCGCACATCGCGCGGCGGAGCTCGTACAGGCCGAGACCGTCCGAGTTGCTCGCCTTCGCCGCCTGCATCGAGTCGTCGTTGGAGATCAGGATCCGCATCCCGGCGAGCGGGAGGGGCCTCTCGGTCCTGTCGGGGGTGGTGGCGTAGGCGGTGGCTCCGGCGGCGGCGAGTACGGCTGCCGCGGCGGACAGCGCGAGGTACGTGCGCATGCGTGGGCGTCCCTTCATGAGCATGACATTCGGGCGGGAGAAGAGGATCCGGGGCCCAGCCCCCCACGGGAGGGCCCCGGATCGTGCGCGGGGCCGTCAGATGCCCCGCGGTCTGTGGGAGATCTCTCAGATCTCCAGGCCGTGGCCGTGCGCGAACACCGGATCCACCGTGTCGTTCGGGACGTCCGGCCGGGACGCCGCCACCGCCGCCATCGAGCGCGGCAGCTCGAACGGCAGCCTCCCCTCCGGCCTCGCCCGGCCGAAGGCCACGTCGAGGAGGGCCTCGTCGCTCGCGCCGTAGTCGGCGATCAGCGCGGCCGCGTGCTCGGCGATCTCCGGCAGGACGGCCGGCCGCTCCAGGTTCACGCAGACCACCGTCGGGACGGCCCGCAGGAGCGTGAGGATCCCGGCCAGCTCCTCCTCGCCGAAGGCGAGGCTGCCGGAGTGGAAGAAGGACTCGAACCTGTTCGGCCGCTCCTCGAACGGGGTACGGAGCCGCAGCACCGCGAGGTCGGCGACGGCCGGGTCGGAGACGACCTCGCCGTACGCCGCCGCGACCGCCGGGTCGACGTGCTCCACGTACAGCCTCGGCCGCCCCGGCAGGGGGAGCGGTCCGTCGGTGAGCACGGTGAGCGAGCGGCGCTGGGCGGCGGCGCCCGCGGCCGCGAAGTCGGCGCGGCCGACCGTCTCGGCGGCCTCGTCGGGGTCGACGTAACGGCGCTCGTCGAAGAGCCCCAGGAGGAACTTCTCCCGCAGCAGCCGCCGTACGGACGCGTCGATCCGCGCCTCGGAGATCCGGCCCGTCCCGACGAGCTCCACGATCACCTCGGGGCACTCCTCGCCCCCGAACTGGTCCGCGCCCGCGTCCAGCGCCTTCGCGGCCCGCTCGGCCACGCTCAGGTGCTCGACGCCCCAGGCACGGGCCTCGTGCACCTCGCCGAAGATCGAGGCGTCCTGGAGCAGGCCCCAGTCCGTGCAGACGATGCCGGTGAAGCCGAGCTCCTCGCGGAGCAGGCCCGTGATGACGCCCTTGTTGAAGCCGAAGCCGACCTCCTCCCAGTCGGTGCCGACCGGCTGGCCGTAGTACGGCATCATCTGCGAGCAGCCGGCGGCGATCGCGGCCCGGAACGGCTCCAGGTGGTGCTCCCGCATCCCGCCCGGGTAGACCTGCTCCTTGCCGTGCGGGAAGTGCGGGTCCTCGCCGTCCTTCTGCGGGCCGCCGCCGGGGAAGTGCTTGACCATCGCGGCCACCGAGTCCGGGCCGAGCTCGGGACCCTGGAGCCCTCGCACGTACGCCCGGACCAGCTCGCCCGTCAGCTTCGCGTCGGAGCCGAAGGTGCCGGACTGGCGGGACCAGCGGGGTTCGGTCGCGAGGTCGATCTGCGGGTGGAGCGCGGTGCGGAAGCCGACGGAGAGGTACTCGCGGCGGACGGTGTCGGCGAAGTCGAAGACCAGCTCGGGGTCGCCGATCGCGGCCAGTCCGAGCGCCTCGGGCCAGGCGGAGAAGGCGCCGGAGTCGAAGGAGGCGCCGATGTTGTCGGTGAAGGCGTGGCGGGGGTCGGTCGACAGCGAGACGGGGATGCCGAGCCGGGTGCCGGCCGCCATCTCCTGGACCGCGTTGTGCCAGAGGGCCATCTCGCGGGCGCCGTAGGTGCCGAGCAGGTTGAAGTGGGTCAGCTGCCGTTCCTCGACGAGCTGCGGGGTGGTGAGCCGCAGGGTCTCGCCGTCCACCTCGGTCACCGGGGAGCCGTCGGCGTTCATCATCAGCATGGTGTGGAAGAGCTGTCCGGCCTTCTCCTCCAGCGTCATGCGGGAGAGGAGGTCCTCGACGCGCTCGTCGACGGGGCGGCTGGGGTCCTGGTACGGGTGCATGGGTGGCTCCGGGGCTGATCGACCGGTGGCCGTGGGGAGGGTGCCACCGGTGACGGGCCGGCGGTGCCGACCTTGGGCGACCACAGGCTAAGTGTGAAAACCGAGTGACCACTAGGTTTCTGCATTGTGTCCTGGATCACAGTCGAAAACGGGCATTCCGGTCCCGACTAAGGTGGCCGCATGCCGGAGAACACGGGCCGAACGAACCGCAAGAGCGCAGGCAGGGGCAGCTACGCGGTCGGCGACGCGCGCCGCCAGAAGATCCTGGACACCGCCGTCGACCACTTCGGGCAGTGGGGCTTCCACGCCTCCTCCCTCGCCCGGATCGCGAACGACTGCGGGATCACCCAGGGCGGCCTGCTGCACCACTTCCGCAGCAAGGAGGACCTGCTCCTCTCGGTCCTCGCGCAGAGCGAGCAGCACGACGAGGAGCGCCTGTTCGGCGTCGACCCCGACTCGTACGCCGACTACCTGGAGACCCTCGTCGCCCTGGTCGAGGAGAACACCCGCCGCCCCGGCATCGTCCGCATGTTCAACGTCCTGGTGGGCGAGTCCGGCAACGTCGGGCACCCCGCCCACGCGTACTTCAAGGAGCGCTACGCGCGCGTGCTCCGGCACACCGTCGACCTCCTGGAGGAGGCCGTGCGGAGCGGCGAACTCCGCGCCGGCCTCGACTGCCCGGCCGTCGCCCAGGAACACCTCGCCGTCATGGACGGCCTCCAGATCCAGTGGGCCCTGGATCCGTCCGCGATGGACATGCCGGCCCGGGTGGGCGCGTACCTCCGACGCCGGTACGCGGAGATGGCGGCGCCCCGCGACTGATCGGGGCCTCGCGACTGATCGGCGCCTCGCGACTGTTCGGGGCCTCGCGGCTGATCGGCGCCCGCGGCCGAGGCGCGCCCCGCGGCCGGTTCAGGACGTCGGCGTGCCCCGGCGTGCGCCGCGCCAGGCGTACAGCGCGCCACCCGCCGTGAAGGCGCCCGCCGCCACCGTCCACGCCCCGCCCTCCGGGCCCGGCTGCATCGGCCACGCCCACCAGGCCGCCGCACCGCCCGGCTCGGCGGGGGCCGCCAGGTAGACCGCCGCCACGAGGAGCAGGGGCGGCAGCCAGCTCAGCCGGGCGCCGAGCAGCGCGGCGCCACCCGCGGCGACACCCGCCAGGCCCAGGGTGTTCCGTACGGCCGCGGGCGGGCCGAACTCCTCCGGGTGGCCCGGCACCGCGAGGGCGAGCAGGGCCGTCGCGAGCGCGGTCACGGCCAGGAGATGGGCCGATCGGCGGGGCCACCACGCGCGGACCGCCGTGCGGTCCAGCTCGTCGCTCGGGGTGTGCAGGCCCGTGCCGATCACGGCCGCCGCGAGCAGCGGGCCGAGGACGACGACCGGCAGCCGGGCCGTGTGACCGAGTCCCGGTGCCGACACCAGCCACCGGGCCGCCCAGGCGGCGACGGCCGCGGTACCCACGAGGACGGCGAGGCCGCCGGGGAGGGCCCGGGAGCGGGCGTAGAGCGCCAGGGGGCGCCGGGCGCGGACGGGGCTCCCGGGCCTACCCGATCCTGCGGGCCTGGTGGGAGGGGCGGTGCCCGCGGGGCTGGTGGGACTCACGGGATCGGCACCTCGTCCGGGTGACAGGTGTTCGCCGCGAGGTAGCGGGCGAGATAGTCGCGCTGCGCGGCGGGGGACTTGGCGCGCAGGCGGTCGATGTGGGGCTGCGCGCCCGTGACGTCGGGCCCGAAGCCGTCCGGTGTGGGGGCCAGCCACTCGATGACGGCGGCGTTGACGGTCATCGCCCGCTCGGCGTTCGGGCCCGCGAGGTCGCCCGCTCGGCAGGTGTCCGAGAAGAGCTGCATCACGGCGAAGTTCCGGTAGAGGTCCGCGGCTTCGATCCGGCCCCGCACCGCGTCCGCCGCCGGATCGAGCAGCTGTACGTCGCCGGGGCGGGGGTCGAGCGGGCCGACCGCCCAGCGGGCCGGGGCGCCGGGCAGACCCCTGAGGCGGGCGTTGACCGGGGCGAGCGCTTCCGACAGGGCCGGGAGCAGCTTCCGGTCGAGGGTCGTCACGCACACCCGCGGAGTCCCGCCGTCGCAGACGGGGCGGGTCAGGGACGGGTCGGGGCGCCACGGGCCCTCGTCCGCCGGCAGGCGGAGGATCAGCCCGGCGGCGGCGACCGCGACGGCCAGGGGGACCAGCGCGAGTGCCCTCGGGCGGGCCGTGCGCGCCCCGTAGGCGAGGAGCGCGGCGAGCGCGAGCCCCGCGGCCCACGCCGACGACACGGGCGCGAACCACCACACGGGCCGGGCCCAGGGAAACCGGTACTCGACGGCCGGGCCCAGCCAGCGGGCCCAGCCCCCCGCGTACGTGCCGATGCCGAGAGCCACGTATCCGACGACGCCGAGGAGCGGGGGCGCCAGCCGCCAGGGGACCAGCCGCCCGACGAGATGCCCGAGCGCTCCCAGGGAGGCGAGGGCGACCGCGTCGGAGGCGAGGAGTTCGAGGTAGGGGCGGCCTCCGGAGACGTACGGCCAGGTCGCGAGCAGGCACACGGCGTCGGCGAACAGCGCCCCGGCGACCGGCCACAGGGCGGACGGGGCGACCGCGACCAGGAGACGGCGCAGCGGGGAACGGGGGACGGACTCCCACAGCTCCACGGTGCCGCGCCGCCGGTCCCGGCCGCCCTGCCAGCAGCCCGCCGCGAGCGCGAGGGGGCCGCCCAGCAGCCCGACGGCCACGTGCAGCAGTCCCGTGGCATCCGTCCAACGGGTCTGCCACACAGGAGCCTTGCCGTACATCGCCACCAGGGCGACGACCGCCACGGCGGCGCCGGTCCACGGCCCGAGGCCGCGCCGCAGCTCGGTCCGGAGCGGGGAGACGGCCCGCACGCGCGCGGGTGCGGCCGTACGGGACGGGGCGAGGGTGCCGGTCACGGGCGTGGCTCCTTCGTACGAGGGGTGGCGGAGGTCCCGTTCATCGCAGAACCTCCGTCCTCCGGCCCGAGGCGTCCCGGTGGGAGCGCAGCGCGGCCGTGTAGCCGCGCTCCACGGCGCTCGTCGACGCGTCGTGCGGGCCGGCCGGCCCGCCGCCCAGCGCGACGAGTTCCGCCGTCGATCCCTGGAAGGCCAGCCGTCCCGCCTCGATCAGGGCGACGTCGGTGCAGGCCGCCGCCACGTCCTCGACCAGATGGGTCGAGACCACCACCGTCGCCCGTGTGCCGAGCTCCCGCAGCAGCGCGCGGAAGTCGACGCGCTGCTCCGGGTCGAGTCCGGCGGTCGGCTCGTCGAGCAGCAGCAGCTCCGGCTCGTTGACGATGGCCTGCGCGATCCCGGCACGCCGCACCATCCCGCCCGACAGCGTCTTCATGCGCGCGTCGATCCTGTCCCCGAGCCCGACCCGCCGCACGGCCCGCTCCACGGCCGCCGGGGCGCGGTCGGCCGGCAGCTCCTTGAGCCAGGCCACGTACGCGACGAACTCCCGCACCGTGAAGGCCGGATAGAAGCCGAAGTCCTGCGGCAGATAGCCGAGCCGGCGCCGGACCCCGGTGCGCGCGCCGTGGCCGGAGGTGTCGGCGCCGAGCAGCTCGACCCGGCCGGAGGCGGGCGCGGCGACGGTCGCGAGGACCCGGATGAGGGAGGTCTTCCCGGCCCCGTTCGGGCCGAGCAGACCGTGCACGCCCGGGCCGAGGGAGAGGTCGAGCGCGTCGAGGGCGACGTTGCGGCGGTGCCGGACGGTCAGTCCGGTCACGGCGACGGTGGTCGGGGGGTTCACCGGTTCGTCTCCAGGTGGTCGAAGGAACGGCGCCGGAGCGCGAGGAGGGCGGCGCAGACGAGGGCGGCGGCCGCCCAGGCCCCCTGCACCGCGGGGCCGGCGAAGTACCGCGCGACTCCCGCGGCGCCCTGCCCCTGTGGTCCGAGCAGGGGGCCGGCCACCGCGAGCAGCCATCCGCCGCCGAGCGTCGCGGCCGCCGCCCGGCAGCCGACGAAGGAGCCGAGCGCGAGCGCGGCCAGGGTCAGCGCGAGTCCGGGGAGCAGCCAGGCCGCCGCGCCGGGGAACCCGGCCACGGGGGGCAGCAGCGCCCCGCCGGCGGTCAGCAGGGGTACGCACACGGCGAGTACGGCGGCGGTGCGGGTGAGCAGCAGCCGCAGACCGCCCGAGGGGGTGGCCGCGGTGATCTCGTGCAGGGGGTCGGCGTGGCGTCCGTACGAGACGGCGACACCGGCGAGCGGCAGGAGCGGGGAGACGGCGAGCAGCCAGCCCCGGGCGCCCCGGAACCCGGCCCCGTGGGCGAGGGTGAACGCCCCGCCGACGACGAGGACCACGGCCACCACCCAGGACCCGCGCAGCGCGGGCCCGGCGGCCCACCAGACCCTCACCCACCGCCCGGCCGGCCCACCGGCGGCGGACGACCCGGGAGAGGTCCCGGACACGGCTTCCGGGCGGGTGCCTGTGAAGCCGGCTTCCGGGTGGGCGCCCGTGACGTCGACTTCCACGCGCGCGCCTGTGACGTCGGCTTCCGGGTAGGTGCCAGGGACATCGGGCTCCGCGTGGATCCCGCGCGGTGGGATCACCCCGCCGGGTTCCGCACGCGTGCGCGTGGTCGCCGTTCCTGCCGGGGCGTGGCCCAGGGACGTCAGGAGGTCCGCGCGCACCGCCGCCAGGGCCGGGCCCGCCGTGCTCGCGCGGACCGCCGCCGAGACGAGGGCCGCGCAGGCGGCGCAGGACTCGACGTGCTTCTCCAGGGACCAGGCGTCCGTCTCGGGCGCGGCGCCCGCCGCGTACCGGTGGGCCAGGGTGCCGGAGACGTGCCAGGGGGCCGTCATGCGGTGCCTCCCAGGGGGTGCGGGCCGAGCGCGGCGCGGAGTTCACGGCGGGCGCGCAGGGCGCGGGTCTTGACGGTGCCCTCGGGTATGCCGAGCAGCCTGGCGGTCTCGCGGGTGGTGAGCCCGTCGACGACGGTGGCCCGCAGGACCTCGGCGAGTTCCGGCGAGATCCGGTC
This sequence comes from Streptomyces sp. E-08, assembly GCF_049913095.1. Taxonomy (NCBI): domain Bacteria; kingdom Bacillati; phylum Actinomycetota; class Actinomycetes; order Kitasatosporales; family Streptomycetaceae; genus Streptomyces; species Streptomyces sp. E-08. The sequence goes on from NZ_CP183971.1 coordinate 5,705,969, forward strand.
GAGGGCGGCGCCGACCTCCCCGTACTCCAGGCCCGCGAGCACCCGGTCCTCGGCGGAGGGCGCGGGGGCGGGCGGTACCGGGTGGGCCGCGGCCCGTTCGGCCCGGGCGCCGGCCCGCCGCGCGTCCACCAGGCGGCGTGCGGCGATGACCCAGAGCCAGCCGCCGGCCTCGCCCCGGCCGCGGTGGCCGCCGGCCGAGCGCCACACGGTGACGAAGGTGTCCTGGAGGACCTCCCGTACGGTCTCCTCGTCCGGGCAGCGCCGGGCCAGCCGCGCGTACAGCCAGCCGGCGTGCCGGTCGTAGAGCACGGCCAGTGCCTCGGTGTCCCCCCGGGCGACCGCGCGCAGCAGCGCCGCGTCGTCGTCCTCGTCGCCCCCGGAGGGGCCTCCCCCTGCGGGGCGCGACAGTCTCACGCCCTCTCTATCGCCGGGAGACCGTCTCCCGGTTCACGCGCCCCCGGGATCACCCGCGCGCACGGGGTGCGCGGGCTCACCGGCCTGTCGGGGGGCCGCCCTCCGGGAGGGCGGCGAAGACGCGCTGGAGGGCGGGCGGGCGCTCGCCGTCGCCCGCGACGACCAGGTGGTGACGGTAGGTCACGTAGTACTGGAAGCCGTCCGCGATCGGACTGCCCGTCGGGCGCTCCGGGACCAGGGCGTACGCGGGGTCCTCCAGGGCCGCCCGCAGTTCGGCGGCCTCGGCGGGGGTCTGCCTGCCGGTGCGCGGAGGCTTGGTGCCCGAGCGGCTGGTCCAGGAACCGTCGTAGTGGACGACGAGCTGGTTGCGGACGCCGGCGAAGCCGCCGTTGACGACCACCTCGACGAGGACCTCACCGGGCTGCGGGTCCGCCACCGGTGTGCCCGGCTCCGTCGTGGGGCTCGGCACGGCGGGCGCGCTCGTGCTCGACGGCGGCCCGCCGGGCGCGGGCGGCACCCCGGGGCCGCAGCCGCTCACGCCGCCCACCAGGGCCCCTGCCAGCAGCAGGGCGCCGCACCACGTCCCCGTCCTCCGTACGCCTCGCACCATGGGTCGAGCATGCCCCCTCCGGGGTCCCGCGCGCAGCCGGAAGGCCGGGATTCCACCCGGCGGGGGCCCTCGGGGCGCCGGTTCGGCCGGGGCCGGGGGCCGTCGGCCGGCGTGTGGCCGTCAGTGGCCCTCGGTCGTCAGCGGCCCGCCGGACCGGTGCGGACGATGCCCGTGAGCGGTCCCCGGTAGCGCCAGTCCAGCGAGTCGTAGAGGGCGAGGCCGTCCGTGGTGGCGGCGAGGACGCCGGTCACGGCGCCCGCCTGGGCGGCGGCGGCCTCCAGGGTGCGCATGACGTTCGCGCCGAGGCCGCGGCGCCGGTGCGCGGGGTCGGTCTCGATCTGGTCGGCGACGGCGGTGGAGCCGGTCGGGGCGATCTGGCCGCGGGCGGCGAGGGTGCCGTCCGGCGCGAGGATCCGTACCCGGACGACGCCGTCCTCGACCTCGGTGGTCCGGGCGTACCCCTCGGGCGGCGCGGGGCGGGCGCCGGGGTCCAGCGGTTTGACCATCATGAAGCCCGGGTCGTCGGGGACGGTCCACCCCTCGGTGATCCAGGACCCGGCCTCCTCCGGCCCCGCCATGACCTTGAGCCAGCTGTACGGCGCGGTCAGCCGGGCGCAGAGCGCGCCGACGGAGGCCGCGTCGGGGGTGGGCAGGACGTGGCGCACGACGTGCCGGGGCAGGCCGACGTCGATCCGGTAGCCCCAGGGTTCGGCGACGGCGGGCGGGGTGCCCCGGGAGACGGTCCAGCCCGCCACCCAGGCATCTGTAATGGCTCCTATATCCATCCAGGCATTACATCGGCTGCACGCGGGCGCGTGCGAGGGTGATCGCTCAGAGCGAACGAACGTCCGGGAACATCCTCGGGCTCACAAGCATTGAGTGCGTATAGCTCAACTTGACTGCCGAAGGGGAGATCATGGCTTCTGAGTCCATGGCGTCTGTGCCGCTCACTCTGCCTGTGCTGCCGCTCGACGACGAGGTCGTGCTGCCCGGAATGGTGGTGCCGCTGGACCTGTCCGACAACGACGTACGGGCCGCCGTCGAGGCCGCCCAGGCCGCCGCCCGCACCGGAGCGGGCAAGCCCCGCGTGCTCCTCGTGCCGCGGGTCGACGGAACCTACGCCGGCACCGGCGTCCTGGGCATCGTCGAGCAGGTCGGCCGCCTGTCCGACGGCGACCCCGGCGCGCTCATCCGCGGCCTCGGCCGCGTCCGCATCGGCGCCGGCACCACCGGCCCCGGAGCCGCCCTCTGGGTCGAGGGCAGCACCGTCGAGGAGACCCTGCCCGACCCGCTGCCCGGCTCCGTGACCGAACTGGTCAAGGAGTACAAGGCGCTGGCCACCAGCTGGCTCAAGAAGCGCGGCGCCTGGCAGGTCGTCGACCGCGTCCAGCAGATCGACGGCGTCGGCAGCCTCGCCGACAACTCCGGGTACTCGCCCTTCCTCAGCGTCGAGCAGAAGGTCGAACTCCTGGAGACCGCCGACCCGGTCGCCCGCCTCAAGCTCGCCACCGCCCAGCTCCGCGAGCACCTCGCCGAGCAGGACGTCGCCGAGACCATCGCCAAGGACGTCCAGGAGGGCGTCGACAAGCAGCAGCGCGAGTTCCTGCTCCGCCGCCAGCTCGAAGCCGTCCGCAAGGAGCTCCGCGACCTCAACGGCGAGTCCGAGGGCGACGAGTCCGACGACTACCGCGCCCGCGTGGAGGCCGCCGACCTCCCCGAGAAGGTGCGCGAGGCCGCCCTCAAGGAGGTCGAGAAGCTGGAGCGGTCCAGCGACCAGTCCCCGGAGGGCTCCTGGATCCGCACCTGGCTGGACACCGTCCTCGAACTGCCGTGGAACGAGCGGACCGAGGACCGGTACGACATCCGGGGCGCCCGCGCGGTCCTGGACGCCGAGCACGCCGGCCTCGACGACGTGAAGGAACGGATCACCGAGTACCTGGCGGTGCGCAAGCGCCGCTCCGACCGCGGCCTCGGCGTGGTCGGCGGCCGCCGCGGCGGAGCCGTCCTCGCCCTCGTCGGCCCGCCCGGCGTCGGCAAGACCTCCCTCGGCGAGTCCGTCGCCCACGCGATGGGCCGGAAGTTCGTCCGCGTCGCCCTCGGCGGCGTACGCGACGAGGCGGAGATCCGCGGCCACCGGCGGACCTACGTCGGCGCCCTGCCCGGCCGGATCGTCCGCGCCGTCAAGGAGGCCGGGTCGATGAACCCGGTGGTCCTGCTCGACGAGATCGACAAGGTCGGCTCCGACTTCCGCGGCGACCCCGCGGCGGCTCTCCTCGAAGTCCTCGACCCGGCGCAGAACCACACCTTCCGCGACCACTACCTGGAGGTCGAACTCGACCTCTCCGACGTCGTCTTCCTGGCCACCGCCAACGTCCTCGAAGCCATCCCCGAGGCGCTCCTCGACCGCATGGAGCTGGTGCGCCTCGACGGCTACACGGAGGACGAGAAGGTCGTCATCGCCCGTGACCACCTGCTCCCGCGCCAGCTGGAACGGGCCGGTCTGGAGGCGGGCGAGGTCGTCCTGGAGGAGTCCGCGCTGCGGAAGCTGGCCGGCGAGTACACCCGCGAGGCCGGCGTCCGCACCCTGGAGCGGGCGATCGCCCGGCTGCTGCGGAAGGTCGCGGCCCAGCACGAACTGGGCGACCGCGAGCTGCCGTTCACCGTCGGTCCCGACGGCCTGCGGGAGCTCATCGGGCGGCCGCACCACGTGCCGGAGTCGGCCCAGGACCCGGCGGAGCGGCGGACGGCCGTGCCGGGTGTCGCCACGGGCCTGGCCGTGACCGGCGCGGGCGGTGACGTCCTCTTCGTGGAGGCGTCCCTCGCCGACCCGGAGACGGGCGCCGCCGGTCTCACCCTCACCGGTCAGCTGGGCGACGTGATGAAGGAGTCGGCGCAGATCGCGCTCTCCTTCCTCCGCTCGCACGGCGCGGAGCTGGAACTGCCCGTCACCGGACTCAAGGACCGGGGTGTGCACATCCACTTCCCGGCGGGCGCGGTGCCCAAGGACGGGCCGAGCGCGGGCGTCACCATGACGACCGCCCTCGCCTCCCTGCTGAGCGGCCGGCTCGTCCGCACGGACGTGGCCATGACCGGCGAGGTCTCCCTCACCGGCCGCGTGCTGCCGATCGGCGGCGTGAAGCAGAAGCTGCTCGCCGCGCACCGGGCGGGCATCACGACGGTCGTGATCCCCAAGCGGAACGAGGCCGACCTGGACGACGTCCCGGCCGAGATCCTGGAGAAGCTGGAGGTCCACCCGGTGACGGACGTCCGCCAGGTCCTGGAGATCGCGCTCGCCCCGGCGGTGGTGCCGGTGGACGTGGCCGCGTAACTCCCCGTACGCCGGAGCGGGGTGCCGTCCGGGCACCCCGCTCCGGCGTGCCGTATCCCGGTACCCGGATGTCACTGCGGGCTGGCATGCTCGTACGCATGAACGAAGACGCCTTCTGGGCTCTCATCGACGAGTTGAGCCGCCGTCCCGGTGACCGGGACGAGCGGCTGGAGTGGCTGCGGGCGGATCTGGTCCGGCGTCCTGCGGCCGAGAGCGTGGAGTTCCAGGTGCGTCTGGAGAGGGCGTGCGAGATCGCCGACACGCGCGCGCTGTGGAAGGCGGCGGACAGGATCGAGGGCGGCGACTGCACGGACGACGGCTTCCACTACTTCACCCTGTGGCTGGTGGGCCAGGGACGGAAGGTGTACGAGTCGGTCCTCGCCGACCCGGACGCGCTGGCCGACGTGCCCGGCGTGCGGGCGCTCGTGGGCCGGCACCACGACGCGTGGGACGACGACGAGTGGCCCGAGTGGGAGGAGCTCGACTACGTCGCCCAGGACGCGTGGGACGAGCTGACGGGCCAGGAGGGCGACGACGGCGAGGAGTTCCTCGACGCCGTGGAGGAGGCGGAGGACGCCGCGGAGGCTGCGGGGGAGTGGGAAGAGGACGAGGAGTCCCGGGGGTCCCGGCCGGAGGGGTTGGCGATACCCCGGCTCACCGCCCTCTTCCCGCCCGCCGCCTCCGGCACGTAGCAGCCGGAGGGGTCCGTGGCCCGAGGGGCGTCTTGTCGATCGGGCCGGATCGGGGCGCGGTGCCGGGCGTCGTGAGCCCGGCCTGATCGACAGGACGCCTGGGCGTCAGGAAGCGGAGGAGTTCCGGCGGCGGCTCAGGAGCAGGCTGCCTCCGGCGAAGGCGGCGAGGGCGCCCGCGGCGGCGAGGGCCGTCGGGAGCGGCGAGGAGGGGGCCTCGGCCGTCTCGGCGGAGAGCGCCGGGGGCTGCTCGTCGCCGCCGTGGCCCGCGTGGCTCACGGTGGAGAGCGAGGCGCCCGCCGCGATCTTGGCCTCGGTCGGGGCCTGGGCCTGCTTCTGGGCCTGGGTCCCCGTCGCCGCACCGCCGAAGGTGACGTCCGAGCAGCTGTAGAAGGCCTCGGGGCTGTCGTTGCGCTGCCACACCTTGTAGACGATGTGGCGCCCGGTGCGGGCCGGGAGGTTGCCCGTGAAGTTGTAGTAGCCGTCCGTCGCGGTGCGGGTGGTGTTGTAGACGGCGACGGGGGTCGTGTCCAGGTCCGACCACTTCAGGGGCTTGGTCGGGTCGAAGCCCGCCTTGGTGATGTAGACCGTCATCGTGCCCGAGTGCGCGGCCGTCACCCGGACCTTGAAGTCGAAGGAGCCGGCGGCCACGGCCGTCGAGGGCCAGTCGGTGCGCGCCCAGTCCAGGGCCCGGTACTTCTCGCGGTTGGCCGAGCAGAGCTTGCCGTCCGGGATCAGGGCCTGGTGCTGTCCGGCGGCGTTGGCGATGTTGACCTCGTTCCAGTCGTAGAGCGGCTGGGTGCCGGAGTCGGCGACGAGGTCCTTGCACACCTGCGACTTGGGCGTCTCGGGGCCCTCGGCGTAGCAGGCCGCCACCCGGCTCACGGGGTTGAAGACGGCCCCGTGGGCACCGGCCGCGGTGGGGGTGAGGCCGACGAGGGCGGCTGCTGACAGGGCGGAGGCGGCGACGGCGGTGGTGCGGCGGTAGGAGGGCATGCGGGGGCTCTCTCTCGTGCGTGGGGGAGTACGGGACGAGCAACGCGCGTGGGGCGCACGGAAGTTGAAATCCGGGCGACCGGCGGAGGAAGCCTCGCATTGGTCCATACCAATGGGCAAGGGGGTGGGTGGAAAAAGCCGAAGCGGCCTCCCGGTGCGCCGCACACCCGGGAAGCCGCCAGGGGGGACGGGTCGGCAGGTCAGCCGTTCGCGAGCGCCTGCACGCGCGAGTAGTCCCCGTTGAAGTGGTTGTGGTCGCCGACCGTCGGGCCGGAGGAGGTGTACTGCCAGATCGTGTAGTACGGCCAGCCGGCGGGGAGTTCGCCGACCTCGGAGGCGTACCGGGCGATCCACAGCGGGTTGGTGGAGGCGAAGGCCGAGGAGTTGCCGGTGCACTGCTTCCACCAGCTCGTGGCCGTGTAGATCACCGCGTCGCGGCCCGTCCGGGCCTTGTAGCGGTTCACGAAGTCCTGGATCCACGCGACCATCCCGGCCGCCGACTTGCCGTAGCAGGCCGCGCCGTACGGGTTCCACTCGATGTCGAGCACGCCCGGGAGCGTCCTGCCGTCCTTCGACCAGCCGCCGCCGTTGTTGACGAAGTAGTCGGCCTGGGCGGCTCCGGTCGTCGTGTCAGGGGTGGCGAAGTGGTACGTGCCGCGGATCATGCCGACGTTGTAGGAGCCGGTGTACTGCTGGGTGAAGGACGTGTTCTTGTAGTACGTGCCTTCCGTCGCCTTGACGTAGGCCCACTTGACCCCGCTGTTCCACAGCGTGGACCAGGCCACGTTGCCGTTGTGGCTGGAGACGTCCACGCCTTCCGTCTGCGCGGCCAGGGTCGCGGCGCCGGACGTGGGGCCCTGGCCGTCGTGCGCGATCACGCCCATGCCCATGTGGGCGGAGCCCCGGGCGGGGACCGCCTGCCGGGCGCCGGGGTCCTGGGCCGCGGCGGCGGTGCCGGGGAGGCCGAGGGGGAGGAGGAGGGCCAGGGCCGCGAGGGCGGCGCCGGCGAGGGTCGTTCCGGATCTGTGCACACGCATTGCGTGCCTCCGAAAGGCTCGGTGGGGGAGCGGTGACGGCAGGACCCGCGACAACGGCCTGGAATGGACATGTCATTCAGGGCTGCCGGACAAGACGCTACGCACGTAGACCCGCCCGATGGAAGGGGGCCTGGTTGCCGCCGTTGGTCTACGCCTGCGAAATACTGAAGGAGCTGCGGCGATGGGCGCCGCCGGAAGAAACTTTCAGCGGTCGGAAAGCGCGCGGGAGGTGCTGACGTGCACGGAAGCGGTACGGGAAATGAAGGCCGGGTCACCGCCGGAGGTGGTGTGGACCAGGAGTTCCTCGCCCTCGAACGGGAACTGGCGGTCTTCCTGAGGCGCGCCCGCGCCCAGTCCGGCGAGATGGCCCGCGAGGTCCACCCCGAACTGGAGCCCGCCGCCTACGGCCTCTTCGTGCGGCTCGACGACACCGGACCCCAGCGGGCCACCGAACTCGCCGGGTACTTCGGCGTCGGCAAGGCCACCATGAGCCGCCAGCTCCGCGCCCTGGAGGACCTCGGGCTCGTCGCCCGCGACCCCGACCCCGCCGACGGCCGCGCCTCGCTCGTCCGCCTCACCGAGGAGGGCCGCAGCCGCTTCCGCAGCGTCCGCGACGCCCGGCGCGAACGCTACGTCCGCAAACTCGCCGACTGGGACCGTGCCGAGGTCGCCGAACTCGCCCGCCTCCTGAACCACTTCAACCTGCGCTCGGAGGGCTGAGGAGCAGGAGGGCGTCAGCGGTCCGACAGCTCCGCGTACACCGCCGTCGCGTCGTCGTGCAGCTTGCTGCGCCGGGCCCCGCCCGCCCGCGCGCCGGCCACCTCCAGGGCCCGCACGCGGCGCAGCAGGCCGGCCGGCCCCTCCGCGCGCAGCACGCCGAAGCAGTCCGCCCAGCCGCCCTCGGCGAACCGTTCCACCCAGCGGCTCGCCCCGTCCGTGAGCGCGGCGAGCGCCCGTACCTCCGCGCGCGGGCTCGTCCCGGTCACCGCCCGCTCCGCGACCGCCGGGTCCGCCGCCGCGGTGAAGAAGCCGCCCTCGCGGTTCCGCAGCCGGTCCGTCGCCGCCAGGGAGCGCAGCACCTCCTCCGGCACCCGGTCGAGCCGGTCGTCGAGCACGGCCCGCACCGACCCGTCCGGGCCCTCCAGGAGGAGGACGGAGTCGGAGAGGACGAGGTGTTCGACCGACGCCTCGTCCCAGCGGGCGAGGACCACGGTCGCCTGCGGCGTTCGCACGTGAGAAAGGTCACAGGTGTCGCGATGGGCGTCCGCGGTGCGCCGGATGGCCAGCGACAGGATCTCGGACAGGGGCATGTCCCGGTGGGAACCGGACAGTTCGGTCAAAGCCCCGCCCAGTCGCGCGGTGAACCACGGGACCGTGTGCACACAACCGTCATCACCGGCGGGCGGCGTGACGCCGTCGAGCAGGACGACCGTCCCCCCGCTCCCCGAGGCGGGCAGAGCGGCGGCCACCCAGTCCTCGTTGGGGCGTTCGGGGCTGCCGGGAAGGGAGGCGACTTCGCTGCGCATGGCGTCCAGTGTGCCCGCACCCGTACGTTCCCCGGTGAACTCCTTCACGGGACCTGCAAATGACCGGAAAAGGCCTGTACCAACCCTGCGGAACGGGCGCGTGAGGCGGAAGGGCCACCTCCGGGGAGCTGCGGGCGGGCATCCTGCCAAAGCCCGCCCGGAAGATCCAACCGGCGCCCCGCACGGGCCCCCGGCAATCGCCGCCGGAAGTTGTTCGCCAACTACTGAGTGTTGTTCACTCGTTCGGGTGGCGGAGCGGCCGATGCCCGTCCCCTTGCCGGAAGCGCTGGAATGGTCGGAAGCCGTACCAGGGGTGGGGGCGCTCCATGTGACCGGCCGTCACCTCTGCTTCATCGGCGGACGAATCAAGAATGCGAGCACCGGTGCAGAAGAAGCGGCCTCGGAGCAACAACGGCACGCAGAGCCAGACCCCCGGTGAGCCGCAGGCCCCCGCCGGCCGGCCCAAGCGCGTCCGCAACCGGCTGGTCGCCGGCGTCGCCCTCGTGGGCGTCACCGTCCTCGCCGCCGGAGCCCCCGCGATCCTCGCCGCCTCCACCGAGCTCACCGAGTCCCAGCGCCTCGTCACCCTCGCCGAACTCGACCGGCAGGCCGTCACCCTCGCGCACTCCCTGTCCGACGAGCGCGACGAGGTCGTGGCGTACATCGCCGCCGGACGCGACGCCCAGGGCGACGACGCCAAGCACGAGCGGCGGATCACCGACGCGCGATCCACCCGGGTCGACCGCCAGATCGACGAGATCCGGCCCGCCGCCTCCGCCGAACTCCGCCGCGACCTCGCCGGAGTCCCCTCCGTCCGCCGCACCGCGCTGACCGGCAAGGGCACGGCGCTGGAGGCCCACAAGGCGTACTCGGACATCATCGGCAAGCTCCAGGCCCTCGCCGACGAGCTCGCCGACAAGACCCCGGCCCGCGCCTCCGACGCCGCCCTCACCGAGGCCACCCGCGCCCCCGCCGCCCTCGGCCGCGCCGTCGAACAGGCCTCCGCCACCCGCGGCCTGCTCCTCGCCGCGCTCTCCGTACCGCAGCCGGAGCCCACCGGGAACGTCCACTACGACCCCCAGACCGGCACCTACGTCGCCGACGAGCCCGAGGGCGCCGCCGAGGCCGAGCGCGCCCGCGACGGCCTCACCGCCGCCGCCCAGCAGGCCCGCGTCCGCGAACTCGCCGCCCTCGGAGACTTCGACCAGGCCGCCGGAGCCACCGCCCGCGACTCCCTCGCGGCCACCGTCACCGGCCCCGACGTCAAGAGCGCCGAGCTCGCGCTCGCCTCGCTCACCGACCAGCCCAGGCTGACCGAGGCCGAGCGCGGCACGGACCCGGCCGGCCTGGAGGCCGCCCTCTCCGCCCGCATCGAGCAGATGCGCGGCGTCGAGTCCGCCCTCGCCACCGAGCGCGTCGACCGCCTCGCCACGCTCCGCGACGACGACGTCGAGGCCCTCGAACTGCGCGTCGCCTTCCTCGGCGGCTGCCTCCTCGTCGCGATCGGCATCTCCACCTATGTCGCCCGCACTCTCACCCGGCCGCTCGCCGTGCTCCGCCTCGGCGCCGCCCGGCTCGCCGCCGCCCCGGAGCCGCACACGGAGGAAGCGGTCCGCTTCACCGGCCGCAACGACGAGTTCGCCCAGGTCGTCCGCTCCCTCAACGCCCTGCACGGCAAGCTCTCCGGCCTCGCCGCGCAGACCGAGCGGCTCACCGACGAGCGCGCCGACCTGGTCGCCGCCAAGGACGCCGCGGCCGCGGAGCTCGCCGCCCAGCGCGCCGACCTCCAGGGCCGGGTCGCGCTCCTGACCGCCGACCTCGAACGGCTCAGGAACTCCGTCCACCACACCTTCGTCAACCTCTCGCTGCGCAGCCTCGGGCTCGTCGAGCGGCAGCTCGGCGTCATCGAGAAGCTGGAGGAGCGCGAGCAGGACCCGGACCGCCTCGCGACCCTCTTCAAGCTCGACCACATGGCGACCGTCATGCGCCGCCACAGCGAGAACCTCCTCGTCCTCGCCGGCCACGAGCACGTCCACGGCCACGCCGGGCCCGTCCCGCTCGTCGACGTGCTGCGCGCCGCCGTCAGCGAGATCGAGCGGTACGAGCGGGTCACCATCCAGTCCCTGCCGCCGCACGCCCAGGTCGCCGGCTTCGCCGCGGACGACCTGAGCCACCTGGTCGCGGAACTCCTGGAGAACGCCACCTCCTTCTCGCCGCCCGACGCCGAGGTCCAGCTCTCCGGCTGGCTCCTGGAGAGCGGCGAGGTGATGCTCTCCGTGCAGGACGCGGGCATCGGCATGACCGCCTCCCGGTCCGCCGAGCTCAACGCGCGCCTGGCCGAGGCCGATCCCGACGCCTTCGAGGGCGAGGGGCTCGGCATGCGGGTCATCGCCCTGCTCGCCGCCCGCCACGGGGTGCGCGTCGAACTGCGCGAGCAGAAGCCGGGCGGCACGGCGGCCGTCGTGGTCCTGCCGCTGCCGCTCCTGCCCACCACCCCGCCGACGGCCGTGACGGAGCCCGTACGGGTCGCGGGCGCCGCGCCCGTGCTCCAGCTGCCCGGCTCGGCCGCCGAGGCCAACTCCAACACCCTGCCCTCCCGCACCCGCGACCCGCTCGTGGAGGCGGCGGAGGCCGCGTTCCTGGCGGCGGAGACGGAACAGGCCCAGGAGCGGGCGCCCGCGCCCGGGGAGGCGTACGAGCCGGAGGCCCCGTACGCCCCCGAGCCGGAAGGGCCGCACGAGGAGCCGTACGCGGCCTCGCACGAGGAGCCGTACGCGGCCTCGTACGAGGAGCCGCGCGAGGCGCCGCACGAGGCGTTGTACGAGGAGCCGCACCCGGCCCCGTACGAGTCCGTCTCCGAGACCACGCTCCAGGTCCGGCTGCCCGACCCGCCGCCGGAGCCCGACACGCACGAGCGCGCCGCCGACGGCGAGCCGCTCCTCGCCGAGGCCCCGGAGCCGACCCCGGAGCCGACTTCGGCCCCGACCCCGGAGCCGACTTCGGCCCCGACCCCGGACCCGACTCCGGCCCCTGACCTGACCCTGGACCCGACCCCGGCCCCGGCCGGGGAGCCCGCCGTCGACGGGGCCGTTCCGGGACCGCGTCCCGCGCAGTGGGAGCGGGTCACCGACAAGGGCCTGCCCAAGCGGACCCCGCAGGTCGTCCGCCAGCCCTCCGCCCCCACCACGCCCCGTCAGGGCGGAGTGGACGCGGAGGCCCTGCGCCGCCGGCTCGGCGGCTTCCACCAGGGCGCCAGGGCGGGGCGCCGGGACGTCGAGGCGGAGCTGGACACGGCGCGCACAGAAGCCGCGAGCACCACACGCACAGAGGAGATGACGGGGGACACAGTCGAGGAGGCACGCAGTTGACCGCGACGGGAACGTTCGGACTGAGCACGGAAGCCCGCAACCTGCAATGGCTGCTGGGGAATCTGGTGGAGGAGGTCCCGGGTGTCCGCTCGGTGGCCGTCGTCTCCTCCGACGGCCTGATGCTGCTCTCGTCGGACCCGGCCACCCAGCAGGCCGGCACGCTCGCCGCCGAAGCCGGCCGTCCCGGCGGGCCGCGCGGCTCCAGCGCCGATCTGGCCACGATCGTCTCCGGGATCGGCAGCCTCACCATCGGCGCCGCCCGGCTGATGGACGGCGGCGGCGTCAAGCAGACGATGGTCGCGATGGAGGAGGGCAGCGTCTTCGTCATGTCGATCAGCGACGGCTCGCTGCTCGGCGTGCACGCCACGCCCGACTGCGACATGAGCGTCGTGGCGTACCACATGGCGCTCTTCGTGGGCCGCGCCGGTCACGTACTCACCCCCGAAGTCCGCAGCGAGCTGCGCAAATCGATGGAGAGCACCCAGTGACGGCGATGTCCTCGGCTCATCACGCCTTCAAGCTGCCGGTACGCGGCGAGGGACGGCGCCCCGCGCGCGTGCGCCCGTACTCGCTCACCGGCGGCCGTACCCGCTTCGGTCACATCCTGCTCGTCGAGACCTTCGTGGCCGCGCTCGAAGCGCCCGCCGCCCGCAAGGTCCTCACGGACGGCGGCCCCGCCGCCCGCGGGCTGATGCCGGAGATGCGGGCCATCGTCGAGATCTGCCGCCGGATGCGGACGGTCGCGGAGATCTCGGCGCTTCTGAAGATGCCGTTGGGAGTCGTCCGGGTGCTGCTCAGCGACCTGGCCGACCAGGGAAAGATCCGTGTGTACGGGACCGGTCACGGCACCGGCCAGCCCGACCGCGCGCTCCTCGAAAGGGTGCTGAGTGGACTCCGTCGTCTCTGACGCCACCGCCGTCTCCGAAACCCCGGCGGTCGCCGGCATCCCCGCCCAGCCGGGTCCCGAGGATCCCGTGCGCGACACCGAAGAGGGCGCCCAGGACTGGCAGCTCGACCACACCCGCGCCCCGATCGCCACGAAGATCGTCGTCGCGGGCGGGTTCGGCGTCGGCAAGACCACCTTCGTCCGTGCCGTCTCGGAGATCACCCCGCTCCAGACCGAGGCGCTGATGACCCGGGCGAGCGAGGACACCGACGACCTCAGCGCCACCCCGGACAAGCTCACCACCACGGTGGCGATGGACTTCGGGCGGATCACCCTCGACAACGACCTGGTGCTGTACGTCTTCGGCACGCCGGGACAGCAGCGCTTCTGGTTCATGTGGGACGACCTGGTGCGCGGGGCGATCGGGGCGATCGTGCTCGCCGACACCCGCAGGCTCACCGACTGCTTCCCGGCGCTCGACTACTTCGAGAGCTGCGGGCTGCCGTACATCGTGGCGGTCAACCACTTCGAGGGCACCGAGTTGTTCGAGGCGGACGACGTCCGGGAGGCCCTGACCGTGCCCGCGCACGTACCCGTGGTGATCATGGACGCGCGCAAGCGGTACAGCGTCGTCGAGAGCCTGCTCGCGATGGTCGCGCACGCCCTCGAAGCCACGCCCGAATAGCCCGCCCCCCCCGCACAGTTCGACCCGTCACGCCAGGAGCCCCGCCCATGCGGAAGATACTCATAGTCGGCGCCGGCCAGTCCGGCCTGCAGCTCGCCCTCGGACTCCAGTCGCAGGGGTACGAGGTCACCCTCATGTCGAACCGGACCGCGGACGAGATCCGCAACGGCCGGGTCATGTCCACCCAGTGCATGTTCGACACCGCCCTCCAGCACGAGCGGGACCTCGGCCTCAACTTCTGGGAGTCCCAGGCCCCGCGGATCGAGGGCCTCGGCGTCTCCGTCGCCGGCCCCGACTCGGGCCGCCTGATCGACTGGGTGGGGAAGCTCGGCGGGTACGCCCAGTCCGTCGACCAGCGCGTGAAGATGGCCGGCTGGATGGACACCTTCGCCCAGCGCGGCGGCCAGCTGGTGATACACGGCGCGGCCGTCGGCGACCTCGACTACTTCGCCCGCGGCTACGACCTGGTGCTCGTCGCCGCCGGCAAGGGCGAGCTCGTCTCCATGTTCGGCCGGGACGCGTCCCGTTCGCCGTACGGCGAGCCCCAGCGCGCCCTGGCCGTCGCGTACGTCCACGGCCTCGGCCCGCGCCCCGAGCACCCGGACTTCGACGCGGTGCGCTGCAACATCGTCCCCGGCGTCGGCGAGCTCTTCGTCATGCCGACCCTCACCACCGGCGGCCGCGCCGACATCCTCTTCTGGGAGGGCGTCCCCGGCGGCCCGCTCGACGTGTTCCAGGGCATCAAGGACCCCTCCGAGCACCTGGCGCTGACGCTGGAGCTGATGGAGAAGTTCACGCCCTGGGAGTACGCGCGGGCGACGAAGGTCGAGCTGACCGACGCGGGCGGCACCCTCGCCGGCCGGTACGCGCCGACCGTCCGCAACCCTGTCGGCCGGCTCCCCGGCGGCGGCCTGGTCCTCGGTGTCGCCGACGTCGTCGTCGCCAACGACCCGATCACCGGCCAGGGCTCCAACTCGGCGTCCAAGTGCGCCGCCGCGTACCTCGCCGCCATCGTCGAGCAGGGCGACAAGCCCTTCGACGAGGAGTGGATGCGGGGCGCCTTCGACCGCTACTGGAAGACGGCCCAGCACGTCACCAAGTGGACGAACGCGATGCTGGCGCCCCCGCCGGAGCACGTCCTGAACCTCCTCGGCGCCGCCGGACAGCTGCAGCCGGTCGCCGACCGCTTCGCGAACGGCTTCAACGACCCGGCCGACTTCGAGCACTTCTTCTTCGAGGCGGAGAAGGCGAACGCGTACCTGGCCTCGGTCGCCGCCGGCTAGGACCCGCCCACGGCCGCGCCCCGCGTCCGGGGCGCGGCCCCCCGTGAAACGGGTCGAACCGCACCGGGCCGGTGTTCGATCATCAGGGCATGTCCCAGCAGAACACCCTGTCCCCCGTGGACGCGGACCTCGCCGCGGGGTGCGCGCCCCTGGCCCGTCAGCGGCTGCGCGGTCTCGTCTCCTCCTTCCCGTACGACCTGATGCTGCGCCGTCGGCTCGCCGAGGAGCTGGGCCGGCCGGTCGACTGGGGCGACCCCGCCTCCTACGAGGGGGACGCCGGCGAGGAGCACGTCCCGGACGGCGACGGCTGGACGGCCGGAGGCGTACTGGCCGGCCTCGGCTGCCTGATCGGGGCCGTCGCCTTCCTGGCGGTCTGGGTGGTCGGTGTCGTCGCGCTCTTCGCGTAGCGGGCCTCCGCGCGGCGGACCGCGAGCGGGGTCAGCAGGCCGGTCACCGCGAAGAGGGCGCCCACGGCGAACCAGCCGGGGCGCCCCCAGCCGATGCAGAGGGCGATGAGCAGGCCGGGGCCGACGGCCTCGGAGAGACCGGCGCCCAGGCCGAAGACGCCCAGGTACTGCCCGGTGGCGTGCGGCGGCGCGAGCGCGTACGACACCTCGAAGCCGCCCGCAGCGTGCCACAGCTCGCCGACCGTGTGGACGACCACGCCGGTCAGGAGCAGGACGACCGCGACCGCGACGGGCGTGCCCGCGGAGAGCGAGACGAGGGCGCAGGAGACGAGGAAGGCCGCACCGGCCCGCCGGTAGGCGCGGCCGCCGGCCCGGGGCGAGTCGATGCCGCGGCTCGCCCGCACCTGGAGGCCGACGACGAGGACGGTGTTGGCGAGCATGGTGCCGGAGACGAGCCAGTGCGGGGCGGTGGTGGACCCCACGAGCCAGAGCGGGATCGCGACGGTGAGCACCTTGAACTGGATCGCCATGACGCCGTCGAGCGCGGTGAGCGCCAGATAGGGCCGGTCCCGCAGCGCGATCCACCGGGGGCCGCGGGCGGCGGCGGCGGGGGCGACCGGCGGCAGCAGGAACAGGACGGCGGCGGAGGCCGCGAACGCGCACGCGTTCCCGGCGACGAGGACCTGGTACGCCCCGAGCGTGCCGACCTGCACCGCCCACCCCGCGAGGAGCGCGCCGAGGGAGATGCCGACGTTGGTCACCGCCCGCAGGTAGGCGCGGAACTCCTGGGGCCGGTCCCCTCCGTGGTGCCGGATGAGCGGCGCCCGGGCGGCGAGTCCCGCCGCCTTCGCGCCGGTTGCCGTGGAGACGGCGAGCACGAACGGCCAGAAGCTGTCGGCGAGCACGAAGGCCGCCGTGGCGAACGCCTGCACCGCCAGGGTGGCCCCGTAGACCCCGCGCGCCCCGCGCCGGTCCGCGAGGTGCCCGACGCCGATGCCCACGGCCAGCGACAGGAGCCCGGCGATGCCGAGCCCGAGGCCCACGGCGGCCGCCGGGAGCCGTACGGCCTGGGTGAAGTACAGCACCCCTGCGGTCAGGAAGAGTCCGCTGCCGACGGCGTTGACGAAGTTGGAGGCGGCGAGGGCGCGTTGAGGGCGGGTGTCCGGAAGCGTTCTGGGCATGACGGGGCTCCGTGTCCGGTGGGGCGATCGGCCATCGGTAAGGACCCCGCAAGCTTGTTGGATATTACGCGTGAAGGCAAGGGGGAGACGGAGAAGGGGAGTTCAGGACCGGTCGTACCCCTCGTCGCCGCCTTCCCTCGCCCCCTCGGGGAGCGCCGGCGGGCTGTACGCCTCCAGGGCCGTTCCCCCCGGATCCGGTCGTACGGCCCCGAGCACCGGGTTCGCCGCGAGCGGCGAGACCTTCACCTTCCCGCCCGGACGCGGGGCCTGCACCACCAGGCCCTCGCCGAGATAGAGCGCCACATGGGTCGCGCCGGGGAAGTAGACCACCAGATCGCCCGGGCGGAGCTCTGCGAGCGGCACCCGGGGCAGGCTCGCCCACTGCTCCTGGCTCGTCCTCGGCAGCTCCCGGCCGGCCGCCGCCCAGGCCTGCTGCGTCAGCCCCGAGCAGTCGTACGCCGCCGGGCCCTCCGCCCCCCACTCGTACGGCTTGCCGATCTGCCCCACCGCGAAGCGCAGGGCCTCCGCGCCCGCCCGCGACGGGGTGCGGAGGCCGTCCAGGACCCCGGAGTCGAGCAGCTCGCGCTGCGCACCGGCCGTCTGGGTGCGTTCGAGCGCGGTCAGCCGGGCCAGCTGGTCCGGCGACAGGCCGGCGAGCAGCTTCTCGACCGCGAGCAGCTTGGTCCGCACCTCGTCGCGCCGGACGCGCTGCGCCGTGGCGAGCCGTTGCTGCCGGTCGAGCGCCCTGCGGGAGGCGCTCGCGAGGCTGCCCGCCTGCCGCTCGGCGCTCGTGAGCCGGGTGACGGCGGAGGCGCGCTCGCGGGACGCGCGGGCCATCAGGTGCCCCTCGTCCAGCGCCGACTGGGGGTCCGCGGCGAAGAGCAGCCGCACGTACGAGGAGAATTCGGACCGGCCCTGGTACTGGTCCCGGGCGATCCGGCCGGCCGCGGCACGGCCCTGGGCCAGGGCGGTCCGTGCGGCCGTGAGCCGCGCGGTGACCTTCTTGGTGTCGGCGGCCTGGAGCTTCGACGCCTCCTCGGCGGCGTTGTACCGCTCGGTCGCCTCCTCGGCCTGCTGGTAGAGCGTCCGCAGCCGGGTGAGCAGCGCGCTGACGGAGTCCCCGCCGGGGGGTGGGAGCGCGGAAGCGTCGTCCTCGGCGGCGCCGTTGTCGGTGGCGTCGCCCTCGGCGGAGGGAGTGGAGGGAGTGGCCGAGGGTGGGGCGGCGGGGGCCGTGGGGGATACCGGGGTCGCCGCCGGTTCGAGTGGGGCGGCGGGATCCGTGGCCGCCGCCGGGTCGAGTGGGGTGGCCGGATCTGTGTCCACCGTCGGGGCGGAGGGGGCGACCGCACCCGTGCCCGTGCCCGCACCCGCGCCCGCATCCGGGTCCACCGGCCCCACCGGTTCCCCCGCCGGGTCCGCCCAGGCGATGGGGGCCTCCGCGGGCGGGTCCACGGGTGGGTCCGGGGTCGCGCCCGCGGCGGGCAGGGCCCCCGCGAGCACCCCCGCGAGCAGCCCCGTGAGCGCCGTCGCCGCGGCGAGCGCCCCCGTGCGGACCGTGTGCGGCAGCCTTCGCGACACGTCATCACCTCCACGGGGATGATGACGTCTCACTTCATCCGATTACCGTACGAATAGGGGCGCGCCCCGTGGTGTCACCCGTTCGGCCCCGGAGTCGGCTTCGACCACGGCCACTTCACCTCGCGCCGCTCCCGCCCCTCGGGGGCGTACACGTAGACCCAGCCGCGCTGGAGTCCGAGCCGCTTCGTGTAGCCCGAGGGCTCGCGCCGGTACGTGTGCAGGGTCGGCGGGTGCCCGTCGTGCGCCGGGACCGGGATCTCGTACCACTTCGGGGGGTGGCCGATCGGGCCGACCAGGATCGGCAGGGTCCGGCCGTCGAGGGGGCCGCCGCGGAAGGAGGTGTTCTCGCTCTTCACCCCTCCAGTCTCTCCCGGCCGCCGTCCCGGAGCAGGTGCGCCGCCTCGCCCACCACCGGGATCACCCGGCGGGCCAGCGTCGCGACCGGCCCCTCGGGGGTCTCCTGCGCGAGCAGCCGCCTCACGACGTCCGCCGTCTCCACGTCGCTCGCCGCGGTCGCCGCGAGCAGGGCGACGAGATGGTCGACGAGCCACTCCCGCAACTCCCGCGCGGGCGGCCGCTTCTCCTCGTCGAGCCAGATGAGGGAGGCCGCCTCGACGGCGGCGATCCACGTCCGGACGAGCATCCCGAGCCGGGGCCCCGGCCGCTCCGCCCCGAGGTGGACGAGGATCTGCTCGGCGGCGGCCCGCCGCACCTCGTCCACGATCGCGGAGGTCCGGGAGGTCTCGGCGACGCTGCCGCCGCGCAGCAGGGCGCTGAACCCGGCGTCGTGCTCGTCGACGAAGGCCAGGTAGCGGTCGAGCACCCGGCCGAGCCGCTCCGTGGGCGGCCCCGCCGGCGGTTCGGCGAAGCAGCGGTTCAGGGCGTCGGCGGAGGAGCGCAGGGCCGCCTCGTACAGCTGCTGCTTGCCGCCGGGGAAGTAGCGGTAGACGAGGGGCCGCGAGACGCCGGCCGCCTCGGCGACGTCGTCGAGCGAGACGTCCTCGGGCGCCCGGTGGGCGAAGAGCCCCTGGGCGGTGTCGAGGAGCTGCCCGCGCCGCTCCTCGACGCTGAGCCTGCGGTACGCGGGGGTGGCGGCGCTCGTCATGGACCGCAGCGTAACCGCGGAGGGGGTCTCCGCGGGCCGGCGGATCCGGGAGGTCTTCCTGATCCCGCAATCCCCTCCGTACGACTTGTTGACGATCCGTCTACCACCGTGTGAGCCTGCTGGAAACGGACGGAAGGAGTCGTCAGTGTCGACGCACGACCTCTACGTGAACGCCCCCGCCCAACCCGTCTGGGAGGTCCCCGCCGCCGGAGCGGCCCGGTTCTCCTGGGACTACGACGACGGCCGCGAACGCCTCCTCGCCCTCTACCAGAAGGGCAAGGACAAGCAGTGGGACGGCGCCACCCGGATCGACTGGGGCATCGAGGTCGACCCGTACGACCCGCTCGGCACCCCCGACGAGGTCCTCACCCTCCACGGCACCCGCCACTGGGCGAAGATGACCGAGAAGGACAAGGGCGACCTGCGCCGGCACTACTCCTCCTGGCAGTTCAGCCAGTTCCTCCACGGCGAGCAGGGCGCCATGGTCTGCGCCGCCCGGATCGTCGAGTCCGTCCCCGACCTGGACGCCAAGTTCTACTCCGCCACCCAGACCATGGACGAGGCCCGGCACGCCGAGATCTACGGACGCTTCCTCCACGAGAAGATCGGCATGCTCTACCCGGTCAACGACAACCTCCGGGGCCTCCTCGACGACACCCTGCGCGACTCCCGCTGGGACATGCCCTACCTCGGCATGCAGGTCCTCATCGAGGGCCTCGCCCTCGCCGCCTTCGGCATGATCCGCGACACCACCGACAAGCCGCTGCCGAAGCAGATCCTCGCGTACGTGATGCAGGACGAGGCCCGGCACGTGGCCTTCGGCCGGATGGCGCTGCGCGACTACTACAGGCAGCTGACCGACGCCGAGCTCCGCGAGCGCGAGGAGTTCGTCATCGAGGGCTGCCACCTCATGCGCGACCGGCTGCGCGGGGTCGAGGTCCTGGAGAACTTCGGCATCCCGAGGAAGGAGGCCGAGGAGCTCAGCGAGCAGAGCGAGTTCCTGCACCTCTTCCGCAAGCTCCTCTTCAGCCGGATCGTCCCCTGCGTCAAGGACATCGGCCTCTGGGGCGAACGCCTCCAGAAGGCCTACCTCGACATGGGCGTCTTCGACCTGGGCGACTCCAACCTGGACCTGCTGATGCGTCAGGACGAGGAGATCGCGGAGGCGCTGGACCGCGAGCGGTTCGCGGCGGAGGAGGCCGAGCGCGTCGCGGAGGTGGAGGCGGCGATCGAGGAGGGGGCGGCGGAGGTGTCACAGGGGTGACGTAGCGTGCTCGTCATGACCATGCCGCCGCCCTCGCCGACTCCGCCGCCCCACCACCCGTACGGCGGGCCCGTACCGCCCCCGCAGCAGCCCGGGGCGTTCGGGGCCCCGCAGGGGTACCCGCCGCAGGGCGTCCCGCCGCAGTACCCCGGGCCGGGCGCGGGTGCCTGGGGGCAGCCGCCCCTGGGGCTGCCGCCGAAGAAGAAGCTGTCGGCCGGGGCGATCGTCGCCATCGTCGTCGGGTCCCTGGTCGTGGTCGGCGGCATCGGTTACGGGGTGAAGGCCGGGCTCGACGGCGTCACCGGCCCCTTCCCCGAGGCGAAGCACAAGCTGGTCGTCTCGCAGACCGTCCTCGGCGGCGAGTTCACCCTCGTGTCCGACCTCTCCGACACCCAGGGCAAGGAGATCGAGGACACCCCCGACTTCACCGTGAAGAACGCGACGGCGGCGGTCGGGCAGTACAGCGGCAAGGACGGGTCCGTCCTCGTGCTCTCCGGGATGTACGGGCAGATCAAGAACCCCGGTACCACCCGCTCGTCCATCCTCAGGGGGGCCGCCACGGACAAGGGCTCCACGCTCGCCGTCAGGCCCAGGGACTTCACACCCGCCGGGTACGGCGTGACCGTCACCTGCCAGGTCACCACGTCGAAGGACGGACTCAGCACGACGACGCTGCCCATGTGCGCCTGGGGCGACGAGAACACCGCCGCCGCCATCGCCCTCGTCGGCGCCGGGGAGGCCACGGCCGACCCGAAGGACATCGACCTGGCCGGACTTGCGGAGAAGACGGTCAGGATCCGCGCCGAGATCCGCAAGCCGATCGGCTGACACCCGGGACCTCGCTCGGCAAGGGGCGGGGGCCCGGAGGGCCCGGCTACGGGTTCCGCGCCTCCGCTTCGAGGCCCAGCGCCTCCTCCATCACGGCCTTCGCGATCGGCGCCGCGCTGCCGCCCCCGCTGATGTCCGTGCGGGCGGCCTCCGCGTCCTCGACGACGACCGCCACCGCGACCGCCGGCTGGGCCGAGTCGTCCGCCTGCGCCCAGGCGATGAACCAGGCGTACGGGGTGCCCGTGTTGCCGAAGCCGTGCTGGGCGGTGCCCGTCTTGCCGCCCACCCGGGCCCCGGGGATCGCCGCGTTCCTTCCCGTGCCCTCCTCCACGGCCCGCAGCATCAGCCGCTGGAGCTGCATCGCCGTCGCGGGGTTCATGGCCTGCCGGTAGCTGCGGCGGCCCGTCCGGTCCACGGTCGTGCCGCCGGAGGTCGTCGTGCGGTCGACGAGGTACGGCTGGGCGATCTCCCCGTTGTTGGCGACGGCCGCCGCCACCATCGCCATCTGCAGCGGCGTCGCCGTCGTGTCGAACTGCCCGATCGACGACAGCGCCAGCTGGTCCGGGCTCATCTCCCGGTCGAAGTTGGACTTGGCCACCCAGGACGGCACCCGCAGCCCCGTGTCGTTGAAGCCGAACCGCTGGACCGCGTCGACCATCCCCGTGAGGCCCACCTCCACCCCGAGGCCGGCCATCACCGTGTTGCAGGACCACTGGATCGCGTACGCCAGGGAGGCGTTGCCGCAGCCCGTCGCCTCGTTCGGCAGCACCTGCCGCGTACCGGGCAGCACGAACGGGTCCGGGGTGTCCGTCGGCGCCTCGGGATCCCGCACCACCCCCGCGTCCAGGGCCGCCGCCGCCGTCACGATCTTGAAGGTGGAACCCGGCGGGTACGTCTGCCGCAGCGCCCGGTTCAGCATCGGCTGGTTCGGCGAGGAGTTGAGCCGCCGCCAGGCGTCCTTGACCCCCTGCCCCGTCCCGGAGAGGACCCCCGGGTCGTACGAGGGCGAGCTGACGAGCGCCAGGATGCGGCCGCTGGACGGCTCGACCGCCACGACCGCGCCCCGCTTCCCGTCCAGCCCCCGGAACGCCGCCTCCTGCATCGGGGCGCGGATCGTGGTCACCACGTCGCCGCCGGGCTGCCGGCCGCGGGTGAGGTCGTTCCAGAGGGGCAGCGGGGCCAGCATCGGGTCGGTGCCCGCGAGGATGTCGTCCTCGGCGTTCTCGACGAGCGTCGTGCCGTACGTCTGGGAGGCGTAGCCGGTCACGGGCGCGTACAACGGCCCCTGGGTGTAGGTCCGTTCCCAGCGCAGCTGCTGCCCGCTGTCCCGGGAGCCGGTCACGGGTCTCCCGTCGACGACGATCTCGCCGCGCGGCTTCGCGTACCGGTCGATCGCGATGCGGCGGTTGGCCGGGTTGTCGTCGAGGGACTCGGCCTCGAGGACCATCACCCGGGCGGCGTTGACGAGCAGCGCGACGAGGAGGATCAGACAGAGGGCGGCGGCCCTCCGGATGTACCGGATCACCGCGCGCCTCCCGGCGTACGGGCGGACGCCCTCGTCACGAACCCTCCCGGCGTAGGGGCGGAGGCTCTCGTCACCAACCCTCCCGGCGCCCGGACGGGCCCCGTCACCGCGCGCCCTCCCCGACCTTCGTGAGCTCCCCGGTGCCGGCGTCGTCCGGCTGGGGTGCGCGGGCCGAGTCGCTGACCCGGATCAGGAGGGCGACGATCACCCAGTTGGTCACCACGGACGAACCTCCCTGGGCCAGGAACGGCATCGCCATGCCGGTCAGCGGGATCAGGCCCATCACCCCGCCCGCGATCACGAAGACCTGGAGCGCCACGATCGAGGCGAGGCCGATCGCGAGCAGCCGCCCGAAGGGGTCGCGCAGCGAGAGGCCGGCGCGGTAGCCGCGGGCCACGAGCAGCGCGTACAGCAGGAAGAGCGCGGTGAGGCCGACGAGCCCCAGCTCCTCGCCGGCCGTCGCCAGGATGAAGTCGGACTTGGCGGCGAAGCCGATGAGGACGGAACGGCCGAGACCGAGCCCGGTGCCGAGCATCCCGCCGGCGGCGAACGCGAAGAGCGACTGGGCGAGCTGCCCCGGCCCGTCGCCCGCGCGGATGGAGGCGAAGGGGTCGAGCCAGTCCTGCACCCGGCTGTGGACGTGCGGTTCGAGCGAGCCGACGAGGAAGGCCCCGGCGGAGGCCAGGACGAGTCCGACCGCGATCCAGCCGGTCCGGCCGGTCGCCACGTACAGCATGATCACGAAGAGGCCGAAGAAGAGCAGCGAGGTGCCCAGGTCGCGCTCCAGGACGAGGACGCCGACGCTCAGCAGCCAGATCGCCACGATCGGTCCGAGGACCCGGCCCGTCGGGAACTGGAACTTCCAGATGCGGCGGCCGGTGTACGCGAGCGCGTTGCGGTTGGCGGCGAGGTACGCGGCGAAGAAGACCGCGAGCAGGATCTTGGCGAACTCGCCCGGCTGGAAGGAGAGCCCGCCGGCCCTGATCCAGATCTTGGCCCCGTTCACCGCGGGGAAGAAGATCGGCAGGATCATCAGGCCGAGCGCGGCGGCCACCGACACGTACGCGTAGCCCTGGAGCGTGCGATGGTCGCGCAGCAGCACGACGACCACGATGAACAGTGCCACCCCGAGCGTCGACCAGACCAGCTGCGTCGCCGCCGCCTGGTCCTTCGGCGTCTCCAGGTCGAGGCGGTAGATCAGCACCAGGCCGAGGCCGTTGAGGAGGACCGCGATGGGCAGCAGCAGGGGATCGGCGTACGGGGCGCGGAACCGGACCGCGAGATGGGCGACGAGCGCGAGGAGCCCGAGCCCCGCCCCGTAGCGCGCGGCGTCGGGCGGCACGGCGCCGCTGCGGGCGAGGCCGACCTCCGCGTAGCCGAGGACGGAGATCAGGACCGCGCCGATCAGGAGCGACAGCTCCACGCCGCGCCTCTTCGGGACACGGATGCCGGGCGGGGGTGCGTCCGGGCGCCGTGGTGCGGTCATGGCCGCAACGTAGCAAGCGGTATGCCCTATGTCCCTTTTGTGTGACGGTGTGCCGTCACTCCTCCGCGTCGGACGGCGCGAGCCGTACGTACTCCGGCAGTCGCAGCCGGGCCTCCGCGCCCCCGTCCGGGGCGGCGGCGAACACCAGCTCGGCGCCGATCACCTCCGCCTGCCCCACCGCGATGGTCAGTCCGAGGCCGTGCCCCTTGCCCCCGCTCTCGGTACGGAACCGCTGCGGCCCCGACTCCAGGAGGTACGCGGGATAGCCCGGCCCGTGGTCCCGCACCGACACCACCGGCCCGTCCACCGTCACCACCACCGGCGGCGCCCCGTGCCTGTGCGCGTTGGCCACCAGATTGCCGAGGACCCGCTCCACCCGCCGCCGGTCCGTCTCCACCGTCGCGTCCCGGACGACCCGCACCTCGGTGTCCGTGCCGGAGGCGCGCACCACCCGCTCGGCGAGCGGCCCGAGCTCGTGCACCGCCAGGTCCACGGTCTCGGTGCGGGCGTCGAGCCGCGAGATCTCCAGGAGGTCCTCGGTGAGCCCGCGCATCGCCCGCACCCTGTCCCGTACGAGCTCCGACGGCCGCCCCTCCGGCAGCAGCTCCGCCGCCGCCGAGAGACCCGTCAGGGGGGTCCGCAGCTCGTGCGCCACGTCGGCGGTGAACCGCTGCTCGGTCTGCAGCTTGCGCTGGAGCGAGGAGGCCATCGTGTCGAGCGCCCCGGAGACCGTGGCCACCTCGTCCTGCGGGCGCGAGGGGTCCTTCGTACGGGGATCGTCCACGCGCGCGTCGAGGTCGCCGGCGCTGATCCGGCGGGCCACCTGCGCGGTGAGGTGCAGCCGGCGGGTGACCCGGGTGACGGCGAAGGCGCCGACGAGCAGGGTCGCCCCGATCGCCAGCACGGAGGAACCGAGGATCGAGCGGTCCAGCGCGTCGATCGTCTCGGCGCTCTGGGTGTAGTCGAGGCGTACGGCGAGGGCGCGGCCGTCCGCCGGGCCCGCCGCCCACATCGTCGGCCGGCCCTCGTACTCCGTGACCAGCGTGCCGCGCTCCCCGCGCACGGCGAGCGCCCGGAGCGAGGCCGGGAGCCCCGGCGGATCCACCCCGGCGAACCGGGGGAGCGGCTCGCCCGCCTCGTAGAGACCGCTCACCTCGCCGAGCCGCGTCAGGGCCTTGTCCCGGGAGTCGCTCACCGTCTGGCCGGTCACCGACACGTGGACGAGGACGCCGAGCAGCGCGGCGAGGGCGCAGCACATCACCGCGATGAACACCGCGGCCTTCCAGGTGAGGGTCGCGGTCCAGGCGGGCCGCCGCGGCGCCCTCACGGCGTCGCCTCCGGGAGCGCGGGCGCGGGGGTGACCGGCGGGGTGGGCGTCGGGCTCACCAGGCGGGGCGCGGGGACCGTCGAGGGGCCCGTGCCCGGCGGCTTCACCCGGACGATCTCGTCCCGGGTGGGCAGCATGCTGCCCTGCTGGTCGTCCCAGGTCCAGGCGGTCCGGTACTCGTACCCGGGGATGCCCGCGGAACCGACCCGCAGGATCAGGGCCCGGCCGGCCAGCTCCACGCTGATGACCTGGTCGACGGTGGACATGATCCGGGTCAGGCCGCCGTTCTCGGCGAGGTAGACCCGCACCCCGACCTGCTGGTCCGGCATCCGGATCCCGACGATCAGCTCGTCCCGGCCGTTGCCGGTCAGGTCGCGGTAGTACGGCCGCATGACCGGGCAGGCGGTGGCGGTGGCCGTGCCGCAGGCCTCGATCGCCCGGACGGTCTCCTCGTACAGGCCGTCCGTCCCGGTGCGCGCGTCCGGGTGGGCGCGCACCTCGGCGCGGACGACCGCCAGCGGGTCGAGGGAGTGGACGTCGTTGTCGGGGACCTCGACGCCGGGGACGCGCTGGGTGTCGGACTCGCCGTAGTCGATCGGCGGGTTCGTGGCGGGCGGCAGATCGGGCCAGAGCCGGACGGGTCCCACGGCGGTGGGCATGGGCCCGGCGCTCTTGAGCCCGCCCTCGCTGCCGCCGCAGCCGGTGAGCACGGCGGCGAGACCGAGCGCGCACAGGGTCGCGCCCGCGGCGCTCCGGACTCCGCGCGGTCTCACTCTGCTCCTGCTCCTCGGTCTCGGTCGGTGGGGGTGGGCCGGCTCGCGCCGACTCCCAGTAGACCTTATGCGGAGTGAAGTCCTTTTTGTCTCATCGTCGGATGAACGCCGGACCGCCAGGGGCCCTCACACGGCCCGGGGCGCCGTCCGGAACGTCCCCCAGGGACGCTCCCCGCTCAGAACGTCCCTCGCTCCATCCGGGCCAGCGCCGCCCGGCAGAGGGTCAGCAGCTTCTCGTCGACGTGGATGTCGTGGCTGCCGGAAGCGCCCTCACGGGCGTTGTGGCGGCGCCTGCGGGTCAGCTCCGTGAGGATCACCAGCTGAGCGTCCGAGGCCGCCGGTCCCATCTCCGCGAGGCACTCCGCGATGTCCACGCGCGCGTGCCGGTTCTCCTCCCAGGCCGCGAGCAGCACCGGGAGCGACTCCGAGGCGTCGCCGGACACCCGCCACAGCGCCGCCGCGCCGCGCACCCGCACCCACAGGTCCCGCGAGGCCAGACCGTGCCGCAGCGCGCCGGCCGCCGAGGCCGCCGCCGGGCCGATCTCGCCGAGCGCCTGCGCGGCGGCGCACCAGTCCGCGTCCGGCGCACCCGGCCGCAGCCACCGCTCCAGCGCCGGCAGCACGTCCCCCCGGTCACCTTCGGCCGCCCACAGGGCCCGCGCCGCCGCCGTGGCGACCGCGGCCGACTCGGCGGCCAGGAGTCTTCGCACGTCCGGCAGGGCCACCCGGGCGGCGGGCCCGAAGGCGGCCAGGGTCCGCAGGGCCGCCTCCCGCACCCAGTCGCGCCGGTGCGCCGGAGCCCCGCGCAGCACCCGCAGCACCTCCGGCAGGGCCTGGGCGCCCCGCACGGCCGCCAGGGCGTACAGCAGCGGCGCCGCCCGGTCGTACAACCGCTCGTCGAGCTCCACCTCGGCCAGCCGGCGCCGCAGCAGCGGCGCGAGCATCGCCGCCGAGGGGCCGAGCCCGTCCATGGCGTACAGCAGCTCGCGCCGCACCTCGGGCTCCTCCAGGGCGCGGGCCAGCAGCGGGACCGCCCGGGTGTCCCCGGCGCGGGCCAGCGCGAGCAGCGCCCCGTCACGGCCCGACCGGCCGACGAAGGCCTGGTTCGGGCCCGGGGGAGCGGCGGACGGCACCGCGGCGAGACGGGCCGCGAGCGCGTCGGCGGCGGGCGCGCCCAGCTCGAAGAGCCGCTCCAGGAAGGACGTGGCCGCCTCGCGGAGCCGGGGCTCGGGATCCTGGAGCTGCGCGCCCACGAGCCGGACGACCTCCTCGTACCGCCCGCGCCAGACCCGTATCAGACCACCGCACAACCAGATCGCGTCCGAGCGCTGCCCCCAGTCCGGGCTGCGCAGCTGCGCGACGATCAGCGCGATCCGGTCGTCGACGCGGTCGTCGAGCGCGGCGTGCAGGGTCCGCAGCAGCTCCTCGGTCCAGGGTGCGGGCCGGCCGGCGGCGTGCTCCTCCAGGAGCTCGCGGACCTGCCCGATGAGGGTCGGCGTCGCGGCCCGCTCGCCGCCGGGGCCGGCCGGCCGGTCCGCCGAGGTCCTGATCTCCTCCAGGAGCCCCGTCACCCACGGCACGACATCGTCCGGAATGTCACCGGGTGCGCAGCGCGCCCGCTGGGCGAGCGCCGCGAGCCGGAGCCCGGGGTCATGGGCGGCGCGGGCGAGCCAGCCGAGCCATTCGATGGTCTCGGCGCGCAGCGCGGCGTGCCGCAGGGCGATCCGTCCGACGGCGGCCACCAGGGCGAGCCGCACCTCGGTGTCCCGCTCGACCGTGAGCCGCTCCCGCAGCAGGGTCAGCACCCGGGCGGGCTCGGGGTGCAGCGAGGCGAGCGCGCACGGCGCGGCGAGCCGCACCTCGGGATCGGCGTCCGAGACGAGCCCGAGGAAGACGTCGGCCCCGGCGGCGATGGCGGCGGCGGCCATCGCGTAGTTCGCGGCGGGGATGAACTCCTCGTCCTCGGAGCCGAGTTCGTCCAGTTCCTCGTCGTCGTCATCGAGCTCGATGCCGCCGATGCTGGTGAGCAGCTCGACGATGCAGCCCCGGTCCTGGACGCCGGGGTCGGCGACGAGTTCGAGGAGGAAGGGGATGCACGCGAGGGTCGAGTCGTAGACGTCGCCCTGGTGATGCACCGCGCCGTACATGCCGTCGAGTGCGGTCTCGCGCTCCGCGGGGTCGGCGGAGGCGAGTCCGCGGAGCAGCTCCGGCACGTCGTCCGCGGGGCCGTACGCGTGCCCCAACGAGGCCCAGTCGACCTCCTCGATCCCCGTCAGCATTGCCAGGCCGCCTTCCCCGTGAGCGCTGTGCCAGGCAGCAAGTGTGCACCACAGGACCGACAACAAAGCCGAACCGGCGACACCTGCCGCGCCCGGGCCGCCTGTTGCGGTCTCTTTGCGCCATGTACGGTGCGGAGCAGGGCAGTTGCGCTGGGTATATGTCCGCCCCGGGCCCGCCCCGCCCGCCGCCGAGGGCGGCGGGACCGCGCCCCGGCCCCGGTCCGCCCCGCCGGCCTCATCCCTCCGACCGGACCCGCACGAAGGCCGCCGTCCCGTGCCGCCCCGCGACCTGGCGCAGTTCGACCGGGAGCGGCGGGTCGACCCACCGCACCGGCCCGTGCTCGGGGTCCTCGGCGAGAGGGCCCGCGCGGTCGCCCGCCAGGTCGCCGACCTGGCGGGACTGCGCCGGGGTCAGCCGGGGCGAGGTGGTCAGCTCGGTGCCGTCGGGGAGCCGTACGACCAGGGCCCGGGGCCGCTCCGGGGGACCGACGAGACCGATCAGGAGGGCGTCGCTCGTGTCGGAGTGCCGGATCTTGCGCCAGGCCCAGGTGGAGCCCGCCCGGTAGGGCGAGCCGAGCCGCTTCGCGACGACCCCCTCGACGCCCGCGTCCCGCAGGTCCCGGAACCAGCCCCGCGCGGTCTCCTCGTCCGAGGTGGCCAGGACCCGCTGGAGCGGCGGCTCGGCCTCCCGCAGGGCCGCCCCGAGCAGCTCCCACCGGTCGCGGAGCGGCAGCGCCCGTACGTCGCGCCCGGGGACGGCGAGCAGGTCGAAGGCGACGTACGAGACGGGCACCCCGGCCCGCACCCGGTCGGCGTGCGATCGGAGCAGGTCGGTGAAGCTCAGCCGCCCGTCCCGGTAGGCGCACAGCTCGCCGTCGAGGACGATCCCCGGCGGCAGCTGGTCGCGGAGGTGGGCGGCGATGCCGGGGAACTCCGGCGCGAGGTCCCGGCGGGAGCGGGACTGGAGGACGACCCGCCCGGCGTCGAGGACGAAGGCGAGGGCGCGGAAGCCGTCCAGCTTGAGGGAGTACTGGAGGTCCCGGGGCGGCTCCGCCTGCGCGGGGATCTCGTCTGCGGCCCGGGGCCGCATGACGTCGACGGGCGGCAGCAGCGGGACCGCGGCGGGGTCGGCACCGGCCGCCGGGGGTGTGCCCGTGGCGCCCGCCCCGGGGGCCCCGCTCACGGCACGGCTCCCGCCCGCTCGGGAGCGAAGAGGGGCGCCAGGAGGTCTCCGTACAGCTCCAGACGTGGCGCGATGTCGCCCATGAGAAGGACAAGCGCCGCGGGATCGAAGGGGTCGCCGGGACCCCTGGACGGAGCGCCCCGGCCGGCCTGGGCGGCGCACGCCTCCACCTCCTCCCAGGTGACGGGCGCCGAGACGGTGGGCAGGGCACGCGCGCGCAGGGTGTAGGGGGTGGCGGTCGTCTTCGCGGCGGCGTTCTGGCTGTGGTCGACGAAGACCTTCCCGGACCGCAGCGCCCGGGACATCCGGTGCGTGACGAGGCCCGGCAGCGCCGCCTCCGCCTCGACGGCGAGCTCCTTGGCGTACGCGGAGACGCGCGGGGACGGTGTCGGCACCACGGGGACGAGCAGGTGCAGGCCCTTGGAGCCGGAGGTCTTGGCGAAGGCCTCCAGGCCGTCCGCCAGGAGCCGCTCGCGCAGGTGGAGGGCGACCCGGCAGCAGTCGACGACACCGGCGGGCGGCCCGGGGTCGAGGTCGAACACGAGCCGGTCGGCGACGGCGGGGGAGGAGGCCCGCCACTGGGGCGTGTGGAACTCCACGACGAGGTTCGCGGCCCACATGAGGGAGGCCAGGTCCTCGATCACCACCTGCCGGGCCCGGGGGTCCTCGGAGCGGGGCACGGGGGTGGTCTTCACCCAGGAGGGTGTGCCCGGCGGCGGATTCTTGGTGAAGAAGAGCTGCCCGTCGGGGCCGTCGGGGTAGCGGAGGAAGGACACCGGGCGGTCGCGCAGATGGGGCAGGATCACGGCTCCGACGGTCGCGTAGTAGTGGAGCACCTCGCCCTTGGTGGTGCCGGTGACCGGGTGGAGCACCTTGTCCAGGTTGCTGAGCGCCAGGCGCCGCCCCTCCACCTCTGTGATCGGCGTCATACGATGAGAATCCCACGTTTGCGGGTGATTCGACTCGAAAGGGAAGAGACGTGCGATCCATCTGGAACGGCGCCATATCCTTCGGGCTGGTCAGCATCCCGATCAAGCTGGTGAACGCCACCGAGAGCCGGTCCGTCTCCTTCCGTCAGATCCACACCGAGGACGGCGGCCGGGTCCGTTACAAGAAGGTGTGCGAGCTCGACGGGGAGGAGGTCCCGCAGGCGGAGATCGGCAAGGCGTACGAGGACGCGGACGGGACCATGATCCCGGTCACCGACGAGGACCTGGCCGCGCTGCCGCTGCCGACCGCGAAGACGATCGAGATCGTCGCGTTCGTGCCGGCCGGACAGATCGATCCGCTCCAGATGGACGCCGCGTACTACCTCTCGGCGAACGGCGTGCCGGCGGCCAAGCCGTACACCCTGCTCCGCGAGGCGCTGAAGCGCAGCGACCGGGTGGCGCTCGCGAAGTACGCGCTGCGGGGCCGGGAGCGGCTCGGCATGCTCCGGGTCGTGGACGACGTGATCGCGATGCACGGCCTGCTCTGGCCGGACGAGATCCGGGCCCCGGAGGGGGTCGCCCCCGAGACGCCGGTCACCGTGCGCGAGGCCGAACTGGACCTGGCGGACGCGCTGATGGCCACGCTCGGCGAGGTCGACGTGAGCACCCTCCACGACGACTACCGGACCGCGGTCGAGGAGATGATCGCGGCGAAGGCGGCCGGCGGGGAGGGCGTCGCGCCCCCGGCCCCGGGCGAGGAGGAAACGGGCGGCAGGGTCATCGACCTGATGGCGGCCCTGGAGAACAGCGTCCGGGCGGCGAGGGAGGCGCGCGGGGAGGACGCGGTGGTGACGGAGCTCAAGCCCCGCGGGGCGGCGAAGAAGACGACGGCGAAACAGTCACAGGCGAAGAAGACGGCGAAGAAGACGACGGCGAAGAAGACGGCGACGGCGAAGAAGACGGCCACGAAGGCGACGACGGCGAAGACGGCGAAGACGGCGAAGGCGACGACCGCGAAGAAGGCGGCCGCGAAGAAGACGACCTCCCAGAAGCGCCCGGCCTGATCGCCCGACTCCCCACAGAGACAACCGAACAGCCCGAAAGCTCGCAGCCCCCTGGTGATCCTGCCAGGGGGCTCAGTTTTGCCCGAATCTGGGCAGGGAGGGTCGCGAGAGCGTCCGAACTCCCCGCATAACGAACAGAGTTATCTGTCCTTCGGACAACACATGGTCAAATCCTTGTTGCAGACCTGTCAAACGGACGACTTCGCTGGCACGCTCACACCCGCACCACCACCCCCACAACCCCCACGCTTTTCAGCGAAGGAGCCCGCGTGACCCGCCAGCAGTCCTCGCACCGCCGTACCACCGCCCGCGCCGCCGCCCTGATCGCATCGGCCGCCATGGTCGTCGTCGGAGTCCAGACCGGATCCGCCAGCGCCGATGCCCAGCGCGAGGCCGGTGCCACCGCGATCCAGCTGTCCGGCCCCCAGCGCGCCGCCGCCATCCACGAGGCCCAGGGCGAGGCCGCCGCCACCGCCGCCGCGATCGGTCTGCCCACCCAGGAGAAGCTGGTCGTCCGCGACGTCGTCAAGGACGCGGACGGCACCGTGCACACGCGCTACGAGCGCACCTACCAGGGCCTCCCGGTCCTCGGCGGCGACCTGGTCGTCCACGAGAAGAAGTCGGGCGCCCGCACGACCACGAAGGCGACCGCGGCCCGGATATCCGTGGCGACCACCACCGCGGCGGTCACCCCGGCCAACGCGAAGAAGGCCGCCCTCGCCTCCGCCGCGAACGCCGACGAGTCCGCGTCCGGCGCCCGCAAGGTGATCTGGGCGGCCACCGGCAAGCCCGTCCTGGCCTGGGAGACGGTCGTCACGGGTGTCCAGCACGACGGCACCCCGAGCCGCCGCACCGTCGTCACCGACGCCACCACCGGCAAGGAGCTCTTCTCCGACGAGGCGATCGAGACCGGCGTCGGCAACACGATGTACAGCGGGCAGGTGACGCTCGGCACGGCCCCCTCGTACACGCTGACGGACACCTCGCGCGGTGGCCACAAGACGTACGACCTGAACGGCGGCACGTCGGGCACCGGCAGCCTGTTCACCAACTCCACGGACACGTGGGGCAACGGTCTCGCGAGCAACCGCGCGACGGCGGCGGCGGACGCCCACTACGGCGCGGCCGTGACCTGGGACTTCTACAAGAACGAGCTGGGCCGCAGCGGCATCCGCGGAGACGGCGTCGCCGCCTACTCGCGCGTCCACTACGGCAGCGCGTACGTGAACGCCTTCTGGGACGACTCCTGCTTCTGCATGACGTACGGCGACGGCATCGGCAACACCCACCCGCTGACGTCCCTGGACGTGGCCGGCCACGAGATGTCGCACGGCCTGACGGCCTCCACCGCCAACCTCCGGTACAGCGGTGAGTCCGGCGGCCTGAACGAGGCGACGTCCGACATCTTCGGCACGTCGGTCGAGTTCTACGCGAACAACGCGTCGGACCAGGGCGACTACCTGATCGGCGAGAAGATCGACATCAACGGCGACGGCTCGCCGCTCCGTTACATGGACAAGCCCAGCAAGGACGGCGGCTCCGCCGACTACTGGTCGAAGTCGGTCGGCCGCCTCGACGTCCACTACTCCTCGGGCCCGGCGAACCACTTCTTCTACCTGCTCTCCGAGGGCAGCGGCACGAAGACGATCAACGGCGTCACCTACAACTCGCCGACGTCGAACGGCTCCACGGTCACCGGCATCGGCCGCCAGGCGGCGTACAAGATCTGGTACAAGGCCCTCACCACGTACATGACGTCCACGACGACCTACGCGGGCGCCCGTACGGCCACCCTGAACGCGGCCAGGGACCTCTACGGCGCGGGCAGCACCCAGTACAACGCGGTCGCCTCCGCCTGGACGGGGATCAACGTCAAGTAACCGCACACGCACCGAGGACGCCCGGCGCCACCACGGCCGCCGGGCGTCCCCGAACCACACGGTGGTGAGGTCGTCCCGAGCCGGGGCCACGTCACCACCGTGTCGTCGTGTGCGATCAGGGCGAAGAGCGGTACGCGTCGATCATCCCGCCCCTACCCTCGGGGGAGCCGATCCATCGACCCCTGCTCAGCACTGCCCGGGCCACCGGTCACTGTCGACCGTGGCCTCGAAAGGATCACCCATGGAGCCTCGCGGCTACCGCATGGTCATATCGACCCGGCAGGACTTCGTCACCGCGTCCGCCCACGCGGAGAGCCAGTTGCACGCCTGGCTGGAGGGCAAGCGCTACGACGTCACGGCGCTCGACGAGGGCCGGAACGAGATCGCCCCCCACGTGACCCTGGACCAGGACTCCTCGTCGGGCCGGCACGGCGCGTACACCCGCTGGCGGATGCGGGAGACGCCGTCGCCGCAGATCGGAACCTGGCAGTCCACGCTCGTCGTCAGGGCGGACCCGCAGGACGACCAGAACCGCACGTGGATCCAGGTCGACATCGAGAACAGGCCCTCCCTGCCGGGCCGGTTCCCGACTCCGGCGAACACCCCCGGCATCGCGCGACTGCTCCTCGACGCGATCGACGCCCGGGACGGACTCGCGGAGGTGAAGGCCGGGCCGACGTTCATCGAGCCGGAGGACGTGTCGGAGGTCATCGAGGAGCTCTGCGACACGGAGCGACGCCTGCCGATCGTGATCGCCAGCATCCCGTACGGGGTGAACCCGGACGGCTGGGCCGAGTCGACCGTGGAGAGGGCGTTCAAGTACCTTCCCGGGCTCGCCACGCTGTACGTCCTGTCGCCCGAGGCCCAGCCGGGTTTCAACGAGGCCCTGGGATTCCACCCCGTGTTCGGTGGCGGGATCCGCACGTATCTCCCGGGCGTCGACCCGGCCTGGAAGCCCGACGCGCAGCGGCATCCCGTGATGTCCCGCAGGACGATCGACGCGCACGTGGCGCGCGCGGCCAAGACGCTCGCCTCACTGCCGCAGCGCCTGGCCCTGCGGCACCCGCTGCCGGAGGCGCTGGAATCACTGCCACTCCTGCGGACCCGGCCGCGCCTCCAGGCGCACGGTTCGGACCTGGAGAGGCTGACCAGCGACAACGCGACGCTCCAGGTGATGCTCGACGAGGCCGGCGAGACGGAGGCCGCCCAGGCGAAGAGGATCAGCGACCTCAACGCCGACCTGGACGACGCCGACCTGACGGCGGACCAGCTGCGCGGTGAGAACGAGGAGTTGTACGACCAGTTCCGCACGGCGCAGAGGCAGGTCCGCTTCCTCCAGAACAGGCTGGCGGAGGCGGGCCACCACGCGATCGCGTACGCGGCCGCCGACGCCCCCGCCATCACGTACCCGGAGACGTTCGCGGACCTGCTCGACCGGTTCGGTGAACTGCCGTACCTCCGCTTCACCGGCAAGGCGAAGACCACGCGCGAACTCGACAGCCAGTCCGTGGACAACTGGCTCTCCGTCGCATGGGACGGGCTGCTGGCCCTCAACCACTTCGCGGAGGCCTCGGCCAAGAACGCGGCCGGCGGCGACTTCCTCAGCTGGTGCAAGGGGGAGGAGTCACGGGACCACCCGTTCCCGGCGGCGAAGGTCGCGATGCGGGAGTCGGACACCGTCGCCCACCACGACAAGCTCCGCACGGAACGGATGCTGCCGGTCCCGAAGGAGGTCGACCCGGCCGGGACGGTCTTCATGCAGGCACACCTGAAGATCGGCCTGGGCAACACGGTCGCACCCCGCCTCCACTTCTACGACGACGGCCCCCAGACGGGCCTGGTCTACGTGGGCTACCTGGGCCCCCACCTGCGCAACACGAGAACCTGACGACACCTGCCGGCGCGGTCGCCCACGCCGCGTCTCCGCTTAGAGAGTTCACCCGGGGAGAAGGGGCGACCGCCGACCAGCCGGACCGCATCACCCGGCCCGGCATACAACAAGACCCCGCGTTCAGCGTTTCCGCTGATCACGGGGTCTGTGTGGCACTCCTTGCGAAGTGCCCCCGGCAGGATTCGAACCTGCGCACACGGCTCCGGAGGCCGTTGCTCTATCCCCTGAGCTACGGGGGCGTCCGCCGCGTTCGGCGGCGACGGGTAGAACCCTACCAGCTCTGCGGGCGTGCCTGTGAACAGGTATTTCCGGGGCGTCACCAGGGGTCGGGTCCCCCGCACGGGTCAGAAGTGGGTAAAACCCGGACGCAGCCGCTAAGGGCGCCCTACTCTCGTTCGTGTGTCAGGCGTGTCCGGTCGGGTGCTCGTTGTCGATGACAACAAGGTGATCCGGCAGTTGATCAGGGTCAATCTCGAACTCGAGGGGTTCGAGGTCGTGACCGCGGCCGATGGTGCCGAGTGTCTGGATGTCGTACATCAGGTCTGTCCTGATGTCGTCACCCTGGACGTCGTCATGCCCCGCTTGGACGGGATCAAGACCGCCGAGCGGCTGCGGGCCGACCCTCGCACCAGTCATCTGCCCGTGGCGATCATCAGCGCCTGTGGCGAGCACGAGGTCGGTGGGGTCCCCTCCGGTGTCGACGCCTTCCTCGCCAAGCCCTTCGAGCCCTCGGAGCTCGTGCGCGTCGTGCGGCAGTTGATGCACCGCGAGCGGCGCGAGCGGCCCGGGTCCGCCGGGGCCGACGGGGGAGAGGAACCCGCCGCAGTCGAGTCCCTGCCGGAGCAGGACCCCCGCCGGGCCGGGAGCGCTCGCGGGTCCCTCGGGTGACCTGACGTCCTGCCGGTGCCCGCATGGCGAAACCGGTTCGCGTTCCGACCCCCCTCCTCCCCTAGGCTTGACCCGTGACCCCCGCGGACCTCTCCCTCACCGTGCAGCACGCCGTGCGCCGTGCGGTCGACGACGGTGCGCTGCGGGTCGACGTCCTCCCGCGCGTCAAGGTCGAGCGGGCCCGTCCCGGCGGTACCGGGGACTACGCCAGCAACATCGCGCTCAGCCTCGCCCGGCCCTCCGGGCGCAGCGCCCTCGACGTCGCCGGGGTTCTCAGGGAGCGGCTCCAGGGAGCCCCCGGGATCCTCGCCGTCGACATCACCGGGCCCGGCTTCCTGAACTTCACCCTCCGCCGTGACGCCGGCGGTGATCTCGTACGGGCGATCCTCGCCGCCGGAGCCGCCGGAGCCGCCGGAGCCGCCGGAGCCGCCGGAGCCGCCGGAGCCGCCGGGCCCCCTTACGGGCACGGTTCCGCGCTGGCCGGGACCGTCGTCCGGTTCGCCGAGGTGACAGAGTCCCGGGCCCTGGTCGTCACCGATGTCGTGATCCGGCTGCTGCGAAGCCAGGGGGCCGACGCCGGGTTCGGTGGGGACCAGCGGATCCACGTGCTCGGCGGGGACTACCTGCCCGGCACCCTCGGCGTCGACGCCGCCCGGTGGAGTCTGCTGCGGGCCGCGCCCCAGGACCGTGTCCTCGACGGGCCGCCCCTCCTCGTCCAGCACGAGCGCAACTCCCTCTTCCGTGTCCGTTACGCCCACGCCCGGGTCCGGCGGCTGCTCGTCAACGGCGCGCAGCTCGGCCTCCGGCCCTCGTACGAGACCGACATCCACGCCCCCGAGCTTCTCGGCGTCCTCGGCGACCACCCCGTCGTCCTCCTCTCCGCCGCCCGCCACCGCGCCCCCGACCGGGTCGCCCGGCACCTCGAAGCCACCGCCGACGCGCTGCTCGCGTTCCAGCACACCGTTCTTCCGCTCGGCGACGAGAAACCCTCGGCCGCCCACCGATCCCGGCTCGCGCTCGCCGAAGCCGCCGGGACGGTGCTCGCCGGTGGCCTCTCCCTGCTCGGCATCAGCGCACCCGACCAGATCTGAAAGACGCAGACCATGAGCCGTTCCGCCCACCCCGCCGGGCCCCGCCACGCCGATGTCCTTCCCGAGGGGCACTACTCCGCCCCGCCCGCCGACCTCAACCGGCTCGACCCCAAGGTCTGGGCCCGGACCGTCACGCGGGACGAGCGCGGGGTCGCCACCGTCGGCGGGATCGCCGTCGACGCGCTCGCCGAGGAGTTCGGCACGCCCGCCTACTTCCTCGACGAGACCGACTTCCGCGCCCGCTGCCGCGCCTGGGCCGAGGCCTTCGGCAAGGACGCCGACGTCTTCTACGCCGGGAAGGCCTTCCTCTCCCGCGCCATCGTGCGCTGGCTCAAGGAGGAGGGGCTGAACCTCGACGTGTGCTCCGGCGGTGAGCTGACCACCGCGCTGTCGGCCGGGATGCCCGCCGAGCGGATCGCCTTCCACGGGAACAACAAGTCGGAGGACGAGATCCGCGCGGCCGTGGAGGCCGGCGTCGGGCGGATCGTCCTCGACTCCTTCCAGGAGATCGTGCGGGTCGCCCACATCGCCCAGTCCCTCGGCAAGCGCCAGCGCGTGCAGATCCGGGTGACGGTCGGCGTCGAGGCCCACACCCACGAGTTCATCGCCACCGCCCACGAGGACCAGAAGTTCGGCATCGCCCTCGCCGGCGGGCAGGCCGCCGAGGCCGTGCGCCGGGCGCTCAAGCTCGACGGTCTGGAGCTCATCGGGATCCACTCCCACATCGGCTCGCAGATCTTCGACATGGCCGGTTTCGAGGTCTCCGCGCGGCGTGTCGTCCAGCTGCTCGCCCAGGTGCGCGACGAGCACGGCGTCGAGCTGCACGAGATCGACCTCGGCGGCGGGCTCGGCATCGCGTACACGTCCGAGGACGACCCGCGCGAGCCGCACGAGATCGCGAAGGCGCTGGGCGAGATCGTCACGCGGGAGTGCGAGGCCGCGGGGCTGCGGACGCCGCGGATCTCCGTGGAGCCGGGGCGGGCCATCGTGGGCCCGACCGCGTTCACCCTCTACCGGGTCGGCACCGTCAAGCCCCTCGAAGGGCTGCGGACGTACGTGAGCGTCGACGGCGGCATGTCGGACAACATCCGGACCGCCCTGTACGACGCCGAGTACAGCGTCAGCCTCGTCTCGCGGACCAGCGAGGCCGAGCCGATGCTCTCCCGCGTCGTCGGCAAGCACTGCGAGAGCGGCGACATCGTCGTGCGGGACGCCTTCCTGCCCTCGGACCTGGCGCCCGGCGACCTCATCGCCGTCCCGGCCACCGGCGCGTACTGCCGCTCCATGGCCAGCAACTACAACCACGCGCTCCGGCCGCCGGTCGTCGCCGTGCGCGACGGCGAGGCGCGGGTCATCGTCAGGCGCGAGACGGAGGAAGATCTCCTGCGTCTCGACGTGGGCTGATGAAATAGTCGCGTGGTGAAATAGTCGAGTGATGAAATCGATGTCTCAGGATCCGGACGTAGGGCGGAATCCCTCGTCCGGTGAGTGAGACTGGTTCTCCGTAGAGATACGAAACCGTAGAGATACGAAGTAGGACGAGAAACGAGGTCGGATGATGCGTACGCGTCCGCTGAAGGTGGCGCTGCTGGGCTGTGGAGTGGTCGGCTCAGAGGTGGCGCGCATCATGACGACGCACGCCGACGACCTCGCCGCGCGCATCGGCGCGCCGGTCGAGCTCGCCGGCGTGGCCGTCCGCC
Organism: Streptomyces sp. E-08; assembly: GCF_049913095.1. NCBI lineage: Bacteria > Bacillati > Actinomycetota > Actinomycetes > Kitasatosporales > Streptomycetaceae > Streptomyces > Streptomyces sp. E-08. The sequence goes on from NZ_CP183971.1 coordinate 5,745,170, forward strand.
GGCCCGACAAGGTCCGCGGGGGAGTCCCCGCCGAGCTGATCACCACCGACGCGACCGCCCTCGTCAAACGCGGGGACATCGACGTCGTCGTCGAGGTCATCGGCGGCATCGAGCCGGCCCGCACCCTCATCACCACCGCCTTCGAGCACGGCGCCTCCGTCGTCTCGGCGAACAAGGCGCTGCTCGCCCAGGACGGCGCCAGCCTCTACGCCGCCGCCCAGCAGCACGGGCAGGACCTCTACTACGAGGCCGCCGTCGCCGGGGCCATCCCCCTCATCCGGCCGCTGCGCGAGTCCCTCGCCGGCGACAAGATCAACCGGGTGATGGGCATCGTCAACGGCACGACGAACTTCATCCTCGACAAGATGGACACCTCCGGCGCCGGGTACTCCGAGGCGCTCGACGAGGCCACCGCGCTCGGATACGCCGAGGCCGACCCGACCGCCGACGTCGAGGCCTTCGACGCCGCCGCCAAGGCCGCCATCCTCGCCGGGATCGCCTTCCACACGCGCGTGCGTCTGGACGACGTCTACCGCGAGGGCATGACCGAGGTCACCGCCGCGGACTTCGCCTCCGCCAAGCAGATGGGCTGCACCATCAAGCTGCTCGCGATCTGTGAGCGGGCCGCCGACGGCGAGTCCGTCACCGCGCGCGTGCACCCCGCGATGATCCCGCTCAGCCACCCGCTCGCCTCCGTCCGCGAGGCGTACAACGCCGTCTTCGTCGAGGCGGACGCCGCCGGGCAGCTCATGTTCTACGGCCCCGGGGCGGGCGGCTCGCCGACCGCCTCCGCCGTTCTCGGCGACGTCGTCGCCGTCTGCCGCAACCGTCTCAACGAGGCGACGGGCCCCGGCGAGTCCGCGTACACCCAGCTGCCCGTGAGCTCCATGGGCGAGGTCGTGACGCGGTACCACATCAGTCTCGACGTGGCCGACAAGCCGGGCGTCCTCGCCCAGGTCGCGACGGTCTTCGCCGAGCACGGCGTATCCATCGATACGGTGCGCCAGCAGGGCAAGGACGGCGAGGCCTCCCTCGTCGTCGTCACCCACCGCGCGCCCGACGCCGCCCTCTCCGGGACCGTCGAGGCGCTGCGCAAGCTCGACACCGTGCGCGGTGTCGCCAGCATCATGCGTGTTGAAGGGGAGTAAGGACCCATGACCCACAAGGGCACCCACCAGTGGCGCGGCATCATCGAGGAGTACCGGGACCGCCTTCCGGTCACGGACACGACGCCGGTCGTCACGCTCCGTGAGGGCGGCACGCCGCTCGTCCCCGCTCAGGTCCTCTCCGAGCGCACGGGCTGCGAGGTGCACCTCAAGGTCGAGGGCGCCAATCCCACCGGCTCCTTCAAGGACCGGGGCATGACCATGGCCATCACCAGGGCCAAGGAGGAGGGCGCGCAGGCCGTCATCTGCGCGTCCACCGGCAACACCTCCGCCTCGGCCGCCGCCTACGCGGTCCGCGCCGGCATGGTCTCGGCCGTCCTCGTGCCGCAGGGCAAGATCGCGCTCGGCAAGATGGGCCAGGCGCTCGTGCACGGCGCGAAGATCCTCCAGGTCGACGGCAACTTCGACGACTGCCTGACGCTGGCCCGCAGCCTCTCCGAGAACTACCCGGTGGCGCTGGTCAATTCGGTCAACCCGGTCCGCATCGAGGGCCAGAAGACCGCCGCGTTCGAGATCGTGGACATGCTGGGCGACGCCCCCGACATCCACGTGCTGCCCGTGGGCAACGCCGGCAACATCACGGCGTACTGGAAGGGGTACCGCGAGTACGCCGCCGACGGTCTCGCCACGCACCGACCGCGCATGTGGGGCTTCCAGGCCTCCGGCTCCGCCCCGCTCGTGCGCGGCGAGGTCGTCAAGGACCCGTCGACGATCGCCACCGCGATCCGCATCGGCAACCCGGCCTCGTGGGACTACGCGATCGCCGCGCGCGACGAGTCGGGCGGCTTCATCGACGAGGTGACGGACCGTGAGATCCTGCAGGCGTACCGCCTGTTGGCCGCACAGGAGGGCGTCTTCGTCGAGCCCGCCTCGGCCGCCTCGGTCGCCGGTCTGCTGAAGGCCGCCGCGCAGGGCAAGGTCGACCCCGGCCAGCGGATCGTCTGCACCGTCACCGGCAACGGCCTCAAGGACCCCGACTGGGCCGTCGCCGGCGCGCCGCAGCCGGTGACCGTCCCGGTCGACGCCGCGACCGCCGCCGAGCGCCTCGGTCTGGCCTGATCCGAACCCCTCGAACGGGGCGGCAGTACTGATCGAAACCCGATCAGGAACGTACATAGGCGCACAGGTTGGCGCGCGACACGCATCGTGCGCCTCCTGTGCGCCCTATGTCGCCACAGAACCTTCCTTCGATAGGCTGTACCGAACCCGCCCCGACGCATATGCGCGGTGTCGTTGCCGTTGTCGCCCTCGTGGCCGAAACGGCCCCCGGGTCCCCGAGTACTTCTCTTGAAATACCCGTTGTCGCAATCAAGGAGAGTCATCGAGCGATGGCCGGTCCAGCGTTCCGCGCCGCCGCCGTACGGGTGCGCGTCCCCGCCACCAGCGCCAACCTCGGCCCGGGCTTCGATGCCTTCGGCCTGTCGCTGGGGCTCTACGACGACGTCGTCGTCCGGGTCGCCGACTCCGGGCTGCACGTCGACATCGCCGGCGAGGGCGCCGAGACGCTCCCGCGCGACGAGAGCCACCTGCTCGTACGCTCCCTGCGCACGGCCTTCGACCTGCTCGGCGGACAGCCGCGCGGCCTCGAGGTCGTCTGCGCCAACCGCATCCCGCACGGCCGCGGCCTCGGCTCCTCCTCCGCCGCCATCTGCGCCGGCATCGTCGCCGCCCGCGCCGTGACCATAGGCGGGGACGCGAAGCTCGACGAGGCCGCCCTCCTGGAGCTGGCCACCGAGATCGAGGGTCACCCCGACAACGTCGCCGCCTGTCTCCTCGGCGGATTCACGCTCGCCTGGACCGAGTCCGGTGCCGCGCGGGCGATCAGGATGGATCCCTCGGATTCCATCGTTCCGGTGGTTTTCGTCCCCGGGAAGCCGGTCCTGACCGAGACCGCCCGCGGACTCCTGCCGCGCACCGTCCCGCACGTGGACGCCGCCGCCAACGCCGGGCGCGCCGCCCTCCTCGTCGAGGCCCTGACCCGCCGCCCCGAGCTGCTGCTCTCGGCGACCGAGGACCGGCTGCACCAGGAGTACCGCGCCCCCGCGATGCCGGAGAGCATCGCCCTGGTGAACCGGCTGCGCGCGGACGGCGTCCCCGCGGTCATCTCCGGCGCGGGCCCCACGGTCCTCGCGCTGGCCGAACACGGGACGGCCGACAAGGTCGCCCGCCTCGCGGGCGAGGGATGGGCCGCGAACCGGCTCGACCTCGACGCGTCCGGAGCGAGCGTCCTGCCGCTGGTGCCCTAGGCGTGTGGCGGCCGGGGCGTCGGGCAGCGCCTCGGACAGGAGATTGCCGGTGAGGGAGAGGGGGAATGTTTGTTGGAGCCGGTAGTGTTAACCTCAAGTCTGCACCCGACCTCTTTGTGGAGCGGTGCGGAGTGTCCCCATCAGGGACCACCCATTCTTCCGGGAGCCTCCCCAACTGCCTGAGCAGCCTGCCTGAGCAGTTTCGAGCACGCTCCGGAACCGGCACGACACCCCTCGCTCTTCTGCAGTGAGGGCCGAGCAGGGGGCGCTCGGGCCGGACCCACAGCACGTTTTCTCTCTCCGCCGTACCCGGCGGGACCACCGCCCCGGACACGGTCCACGAACCAGGACCCTGCCGGACAGCACAACCGGTCGCCGAGCCAGATGGCCGACGTCCGCTCCAGGGAAGGACCCTTCGTGAGCGACACCACCGATCTGATGGGCGTGACTGCCGACAACAGTGTCGACAACGCCGCGCCCGCCGCAGGTGCCACCGGCACCGCACGGCGCCGCCGCTCCGGCACCGGCCTCGAGGGCATGGTCCTGGCCGAGCTGCAGCAGGTCGCGTCCGGCCTCGGCATCAGGGGCACCGCGCGGATGCGCAAGAGCCAGCTGATCGAGGTCATCAAGGAGGCGCAGGCCGGTGGCGGCTCCGCCGCCCCCGCCAAGACCGCCGACGCCGCCGACACCAAGCCGAAGCGCCGCGCCACCTCCAAGGCCCGTACGGGCGAGACCGCCGAGGCCGCCGCGCCGAAGGCGGAGAAGGCCGAGAAGGCCGTCGCCCAGCAGCAGATCGACATTCCGGGCCAGCCGGCCTCCGACGACGCCCCGGCCGGCGAGCGCCGCCGCCGTCGCGCCACCGCCCCCGCCGGTTCTCCGGAGGGCGAGGCCAAGGCCGAGGCCGCGCAGGTCGTCAAGACCGAGGCCCGCACCGAGACCCGTGAGGTCAAGGCCGAGCCGGGGGCCGACGCCAAGGCCGAGGCCGACGGCGCCGAGGGCCGCGGCCGCCGTGACCGCGGTGAGCGGGGCGAGCGCGGGGAGCGCGGCGACCGCCGTGACCGCCGTGACCGTCAGCGCGACCGCAAGGGCGACGAGCAGCAGGGCGGTGGCCAGGGCGGCCAGCGCCAGCGCCAGGGCGGCCAGGGCCAGGGTGGCCAGGGCCAGCAGGGCGGGCAGCAGGGTGGCCAGCAGGCCGGCCCGCAGGACGACTACGACGACGGCGAGGGCGGCCGTCGCGGGCGTCGCGGCCGCTACCGCGACCGCCGCGGCCGTCGTGGCCGTGACGACTTCCAGGCCGGCGAGCCGCAGGTCGCCGACGACGACGTCCTGATCCCCGTCGCGGGCATCCTGGACATCCTCGACAACTACGCGTTCATCCGGACCTCCGGCTACCTGCCCGGCCCGAACGACGTGTACGTCTCCCTCGCCCAGGTCCGCAAGAACGGCCTGCGCAAGGGTGACCACGTCACCGGTGCCGTGCGTCAGCCGAAGGAGGGCGAGCGCCGCGAGAAGTTCAACGCGCTGGTCCGACTGGACTCCGCGAACGGCATGGCCGCCGACTCCGGCCGCGGCCGCCCGGAGTTCAACAAGCTGACCCCGCTCTACCCGCAGGACCGCCTCCGTCTGGAGACGGACCCGGGCGTGCTGACCACCCGCATCATCGACCTCGTGTCGCCGATCGGCAAGGGCCAGCGCGGTCTGATCGTGGCCCCGCCGAAGACCGGCAAGACCATGATCATGCAGGCCATCGCCAACGCGATCACGCACAACAACCCCGAGTGCCACCTGATGGTCGTCCTGGTCGACGAGCGTCCGGAAGAGGTCACCGACATGCAGCGGTCGGTCAAGGGCGAGGTCATCTCCTCGACCTTCGACCGTCCGGCCGAGGACCACACCACCGTCGCCGAGCTGGCCATCGAGCGCGCCAAGCGCCTCGTGGAGCTGGGTCACGACGTGGTCGTCCTGCTCGACTCGATCACCCGCCTGGGCCGCGCGTACAACCTCGCGGCGCCGGCCTCCGGCCGCATCCTGTCCGGTGGTGTCGACTCGACCGCGCTCTACCCGCCGAAGCGCTTCTTCGGCGCCGCGCGCAACATCGAGGACGGCGGCTCGCTGACCATCCTCGCGACCGCGCTCGTCGACACCGGCTCCCGCATGGACGAGGTGATCTTCGAGGAGTTCAAGGGCACCGGCAACATGGAGCTCAAGCTCGACCGGAAGCTCGCCGACAAGCGCATCTTCCCGGCCGTCGACGTCGACGCCTCGGGCACGCGCAAGGAGGAGATCCTCCTCGGCAGCGACGAGCTCGCCGTCACCTGGAAGCTGCGTCGCGTGCTCCACGCGCTCGACCAGCAGCAGGCGATCGAGCTGCTGCTCGACAAGATGAAGCAGACGAAGTCGAACGGCGAGTTCCTGCTCCAGATCCAGAAGACCACCCCTGGAGCCGGCAACAACGACTGACGCGAGAGCTGCGTCACACGACGAGAGCCGGACCCCGGTCCCGTAACCCCGTCGTGACCTGCGTAAACCACTGCGCCCGCCGTGCCCCGCACGGTGGGCGCAGTGCCGTTTCCGGGCGAAGATCGCCCAAACCCCACAGGCCCGTATGCAACCCTTTCGGGTGCTTCGCCGTCACAGAAGGTGAATCCTAGGGCTGAGGGAAGACGATGACCGAGCAGAGCAAGAGCGGCCGCGCACGCGGCGCGGGCAGCGGCAGGCGCCGCAAGCAGCGCGCCAAGCGGCGCAAGGCGCCGATCCTGATATCGGCGGCCGCCGCGGTCCTCGTCCTCGGCGGCGCCGGACTCGGCTACGTCTACGTCAAGCTCGACGGCAACCTCAAGGGCGTCGACATCAACGCCCAGCTCGGCACCGAACGCCCCGACGACGTCGACAACGGCTCCCTCGACATCCTCGTCCTCGGCTCCGACTCCCGCTCCGGCGACAACGGCGCCTACGGCAAGGACGAGGGCGGCGCCCGCTCCGACACCGCGATGGTCGTCCACGTCTACGAGGGCCACAAGAAGGCGAGCGTGGTCTCCATACCCCGCGACACCCTCGTCGACCGGCCCTCCTGCGCCGACGAGAAGGGCACGGCCGTCCCCGGCGAGCACCGGGCCATGTTCAACACCGCGTACGAGGTCGGCGGCCCCGCCTGCGCCGTCAAGACCGTCGAGTCGATGTCCGGCATCCGCATGGACCACTACATCGAGGTCGACTTCACCGGCTTCAAGAAGCTCATCGACGAGCTCGGCGGCGTCGAGATCACCACCACGCAGGCCATCGAGGACCCCAAGAGCCACCTCGACCTCGCCCCGGGCACGCACACCCTCGACGGCGAGCAGTCCCTCGGCCTCGTGCGCACCCGCAAGAGCGTCGGCGACGGCAGCGACCTCGGCCGCATCCAGCTCCAGCAGGCCTTCATGAAGGCCTTCATCGAGCAGGTCAAGGACGTCGGCGTCCTCACGAACCCGGCCAGGCTGTACGGTCTCGCCGACGCCGCCACCAAGGCCATCAGGCCCGACTCCGAGCTCGACTCGGTGCAGGAGCTGATGGGCTTCGCCAAGGGCCTCTCCGGCATCGCCGCCCAGAACGTGCACATGGTCACCCTGCCCGTCGAGTACGACCCGCGGGACCCCAACCGCGTCGTCCCCCTCGAAGCCCAGTCCCGGCAGGTCTGGAAGGCCCTCAAGGGTGATCTGCCGATCCCCGCTTCGGCCACGAAGGACACCGCCACCGGCAAGGCGGACGGCGTCGTCAGGTAGCCGGGGAATACTTCCGGCCCCACCCCGGTTTGGGGAGATGCGGCCGGTCCTGGCAGACTGGTACGTCGGCCCCGGTTCACGCTGTCCGCAACACCGCGGCGGCGACCCGGAGCCCTCCCGAAACTAGGAGACACCTTGAAGCGCGAGATTCACCCCGAGTACGTCGAGACCCAGGTCAGCTGCACCTGTGGCGCGTCGTTCACCACCCGTAGCACCCTGACCGAGGGCACCATCCGTGCCGAGGTCTGCTCCGAGTGCCACCCGTTCTACACGGGCAAGCAGAAGATCCTCGACACCGGCGGCCGCGTGGCCCGCTTCGAGGCCCGCTTCGGCAAGGCCGGCTCCGCAAAGTAGCGAGCCCCTGCGCCGGTCCTCGGCCGCCCCGCGCGGGTGGCCGGGACCGGCGCTTTGCCGTCCCCGTAGCAACTGACGAAAACCCCAGGAGCCCCCGATGTTCGAGGCGGTCGAGGACCTGGTCGGCGAGCACGCCGGCCTCGAGACGAAGCTCGCGGACCCTTCGGTCCACGCCGATCAGGCGAACGCGCGCAAGCTCAACAAGCGCTACGCCGAGCTGACCCCGATCGTCGCCACCTACCGCTCCTGGAAGCAGACCGGTGACGACATCGAGACGGCCCGCGAGCTGATGCACGACGACCCCGACTTCGCCGCCGAGGTCAAGGAGCTGGAGAAGCAGCGCGAGGAGCTCACCGACAAGCTCCGCCTGCTGCTCGTCCCGCGCGACCCCAGCGACGACAAGGACGTCATCCTGGAGATCAAGGCGGGAGCGGGCGGCGACGAGTCCGCGCTCTTCGCCGGCGACCTCCTCCGGATGTACCTGCGGTACGCCGAGCGCGTCGGCTGGAAGACCGAGATCATCGACGCCACCGAGTCCGAGCTCGGCGGCTACAAGGACGTCCAGGTCGCCGTGAAGACCAAGGGCGGCAACGGCGCCACCGAGCCCGGCCAGGGCGTCTGGGCACGGCTCAAGTACGAGGGCGGGGTGCACCGCGTCCAGCGCGTGCCCGCCACCGAGTCCGCCGGCCGCATCCACACCTCCGCCGCCGGCGTGCTCGTCACGCCCGAGGCCGAGGAGGTCGACGTCGAGATCCACGCCAACGACCTGCGCATCGACGTCTACCGCTCGTCCGGCCCCGGCGGCCAGTCGGTCAACACCACCGACTCCGCGGTCCGCATCACCCACCTGCCGACCGGCATCGTCGCCTCCTGCCAGAACGAGAAGAGCCAGCTCCAGAACAAGGAGCAGGCGATGCGCATCCTGCGCTCCCGGCTCCTCGCCGCCGCCCAGGAGAAGGCCGAGGCCGAGGCCGCGGACGCGCGCCGCAGCCAGGTCCGCACCGTCGACCGGTCCGAGAAGATCCGTACGTACAACTTCCCGGAGAACCGGATCTCGGACCACCGCGTCGGCTTCAAGGCGTACAACCTGGACCAGGTGCTCGACGGCGACCTGGACCCGATGATCCAGGCCTGCGTCGACGCCGACTCGGCGGCGAAGCTCGCCGCAGCGTAAGGCCCCCCTCAAGCCCCACCCCGCACCACGGAGGACCAGCGTGAACCTGCTGCTTGCCGAGGTGGCCCAGGCCACCCAGCGGCTGGCCGACGCCGGCGTTCCCTCACCGCGTTTCGACGCCGAGGAGCTCGCCGCGTTCGTGCACGGCGTCAAGCGGGGGGAGCTGCACAACGTCAAGGACGCGGACTTCGACGCCCGCTACTGGGAGGCCGTCGCCCGCCGCGAGGCCCGCGAGCCCCTCCAGCACATCACCGGCCGGGCCTTCTTCCGCTACCTGGAGCTCCAGGTGGGGCCCGGCGTCTTCGTGCCCCGCCCGGAGACCGAGTCGGTCGTCGGCTGGGCCATAGACGCCGTACGCGCCATGGACGTCGTCGAACCGCTCATCGTCGACCTGTGCACCGGCTCCGGGGCCATCGCCCTCGCCATGGCCCAGGAGGTGCCGCGCTCGCGCGTGCACGCCGTCGAGCTCTCCGACGACGCCCTCCGGTGGACCCGCAAGAACGCCGAGGGCTCCCGCGTCACCGTCCACCAGGGCGACGCGCTCAGCGCGCTCCCCGAGCTGGACGGCCAGGTCGACCTGGTCATCTCCAACCCGCCGTACATCCCGCTCACCGAGTGGGAGTACGTGGCGCCCGAGGCCCGCGACCACGACCCGGAGATGGCCCTCTTCTCCGGCGAGGACGGCCTCGACACCATCCGCGGCATCGAGCGCACCGCCCACCGGCTGCTGCGCCCCGGCGGCCTCGTCGTCATCGAGCACGCGGACACCCAGGGCGGGCAGGTGCCGTGGATCTTCAACGAGGAGGCCGGCTGGGCGGACGCCGCCGACCACCCCGACCTGAACAACCGGCCGCGTTTCGCGACCGCCCGCAAGGCGATGCCATGACCGCCATGACGAACCACGCGTACGAGGAGGCCGGGAACTGATGGCACGGCGATACGACTGCAACGAGGCGACCGATCGCGTGACCGGTCTGCGCGAGGCCGCGTCCGCCGTCCGCCGGGGCGAGCTGGTCGTGCTGCCCACCGACACCGTGTACGGGATCGGGGCGGACGCCTTCAGCAGCGAGGCCGTCGGGGACCTGCTGTCCGCCAAGGGCAGCGGCCGCAACATGCCCACGCCCGTGCTCATCGGCTCCCCGAACACCCTCCACGGCCTCGTGACGGACTTCTCCGAGCAGGCCTGGGAGCTCGTCGACGCCTTCTGGCCCGGCCCGCTCACGCTCGTCGCCAAGCACCAGCCGTCGCTCCAGTGGGACCTCGGCGACAGCCGGGGGACCGTCGCCATCCGGATGCCGCTGCACCCGGTCGCCATCGAACTGCTCACCGAGGTCGGCCCGATGGCCGTCACCTCGGCCAACCTCACCGGCCACCCGGCGCCGGAGGACTGCGACGCGGCGCAGGGCATGCTCGGCGACTCCGTCTCCGTCTACCTCGACGGCGGCCCGATCCCCGGCCTCGTCCCCTCGTCCATCGTCGACGTCACGGGCAAGGTGCCGGTGCTGCTGCGCGAGGGCGCGCTGTCCCCGGAGGAGCTCCGGAAGGTCGTACCCGACCTCGAGGTGGCCAGTTGACCGCCCCTGAGGGGCGTGGCATAGCGGGGTTCGACGACGACAGCAGCACCTTCCGCATCCTCCACGTCAGCACCGGCAACGTCTGCCGCTCGCCGATCACCGAGCGGCTGACCCGCCACGCCCTGAGCGACCGCCTCGGCGACCCCCTCGGCGGCGGCCTCATCGTGGAGAGCGCGGGCACGTGGGGCCACGAGGGCGCCCCCATGGAGGCCAACGCGGAACTGGTCCTCGCGGACTTCGGAGCGGACTACAGCGGCTTCGTCGGCCGCGAGCTCCTCGACGAGCACGTCATCCGCGCCGACCTCGTCCTGACGGCCACCCGCGACCACCGCGCGCAGGTCATCTCGATGGGCCACTCGGCGGGTCTGCGCACCTTCACGCTGAAGGAGTTCACCCGGCTGGTCCGCGCGATCGACCCGGCCACGCTCCCGGACCCGCGCGACGAGGGCATGGTGGAACGCGCCAGGTCCCTGGTCCGCGCGGCAGCGGCTCTACGCGGGTGGCTCCTGGCCCCGTCGGTGGACGCCGACGAGGTGAACGACCCGTACGGCGCCCCGATCACGTTCTTCCGCTCGATCGGCGACGAGATCAACCAGGCGCTGGACCCCGTGGTGACGGCCCTGACGGGTGTCAGCGCCAAGCGCTGACGGCCACGAGCGGCGCGGGAGGGGGGCGTCCGGACGAGCCGACGCGCGGGGGCGCAGGGGCGCGCCTACATTGGTTCCATGCCGGTCACCGCGCCCCCGGAAGAGGAACTCGACGTCCTGCGCCGGCAGGACCCCGAGGTCGCAGACGTGCTGCTCGGTGAGACGCGGCGGCAGGCCGACAGCCTGCAGCTGATCGCGGCCGAGAACTTCACGTCGTCGGCGGTGCTCGCCGCGCTCGGTTCGCCGCTCGCCAACAAGTACGCCGAGGGCTATCCCGGCGCCCGCCACCACGGCGGCTGCGAGTACGCCGACGCCGTCGAGCGGATCGCCGTCGAGCGGGCCACCGCGCTCTTCGGAGCCGACCACGCGAACGTACAGGCCCACTCCGGCTCCTCGGCCGTCCTGGCGGCGTACGCGGCCCTTCTCAGGCCCGGTGACACGGTTCTGGCCATGGGGCTCGGCCACGGCGGGCACCTCACGCACGGTTCGCCCGCGAACTTCTCCGGCCGCTGGTTCGACTTCGTCCCGTACGGCGTCGACGCCGAGACCGGGCTCGTCGACTACGAGCAGGTCGCCGCACTCGCCCGCCACCACCGCCCCAAGGCGATCGTCTGCGGGTCGATCTCCTATCCCCGCCACCTCGACTACGCGATCTTCCGCGAGATCGCCGACGAGGTCGGGGCGTATCTGATCGCCGACGCCGCCCATCCCATCGGCCTCGTCGCCGGGGGAGCGGCCCCCAACCCCGTGCCGTACGCCGACGTGGTCTGCGCGACCACGCACAAGGTGCTGCGCGGGCCGCGCGGCGGAATGATCCTGTGCGGTGAGGAGCTCGCGGACCGGATCGACCGGGCGGTGTTCCCGTTCACGCAGGGCGGCGCCCAGATGCACACGATCGCGGCCAAGGCGGTGGCCTTCGGCGAAGCGTCCACCCCGGCGTTCACCGCGTACGCCCATCAGGTGGTCGAACATGCCCGGGTCCTCGCCGCCGCGCTCGCCGCCGAGGGCTTCGCGCTGACCACCGGCGGCACGGACACGCATCTCATCACCGCGGACCCCGCGCCCCTCGGCGTCGACGGGCGCACCGCCCGCGCCCGGCTCGCCGCCGCCGGCATGGTCCTCGACACCTGCGCCCTGCCGCACGGGGAGAGCCGCGGGATCCGGCTCGGCACGGCCGCCGTCACCACCCAGGGCATGGGCTCCCCGGAGATGGCGAGAATTGCCGCACTGTTCACCGTCGCGTTGCGTGACGAACCCGGGGAAACGGCCCGGGTACGCGCGGAAGTACGGGAGCTGACCAGCCGATTTCCCCCGTACGGACCCTGACGGAAGGCCGGGCGCAACCGTTCCGGGGGTACGGGTGTCTCCAAGCACATGGACGGCACGGCTAGGGTGTGGGGCTGAGATGGCCAGCGATTCCTGTGGGGCAGCCCGTGCGTGATTACCTGCTGACGCTCTGTGTCACGGCCGCGGTGACCTATCTGCTCACCGGTCCGGTGCGGAAGTTCGCCATCGCGACCGGGGCGATGCCGGAGATCCGCGCCCGCGACGTACACCGAGAACCGACTCCGCGGCTCGGTGGCATCGCCATGTTCTTCGGGCTGTGCGCGGGACTGCTCGTCGCCGACCACCTGCAGAACCTGAACAGCGTCTTCGAGCAGTCCAACGAGCCCCGCGCGCTGCTCTCCGGCGCCGCGCTGATCTGGCTGATCGGCGTCCTCGACGACAAGTTCGAGCTGGACGCGCTCATCAAGCTGGGCGCGCAGATGATCTCGGCGGGCGTGATGGTGGCGCAGGGTCTGACGATCCTGTGGCTGCCGATCCCCGGTGTCGGCACGGTCGCCCTGACGCCCTGGCAGGGCACGCTCCTCACGGTCGCCCTGGTGGTCCTCACCATCAACGCCGTGAACTTCGTCGACGGCCTCGACGGTCTCGCCGCCGGCATGGTCTGCATCGCCGCCGCGGCCTTCTTCCTGTACGCGTACCGCCTCTGGTACGGCTACACGATCGAGGCGGCCGCCCCCGCGACCCTGTTCGCGGCCATCCTGATGGGCATGTGCCTGGGCTTCCTCCCGCACAACATGCACCCGGCGCGGATCTTCATGGGCGACTCGGGCTCGATGCTGATCGGCCTGATCCTCGCGGCCTCCGCCATCTCGATCACCGGCCAGGTCGACCCGGACGCGCTGAAGATCTTCGAGGGCTCGACGCGGCAGGCCACGCACGCCGCCCTGCCCGTGTTCATCCCGCTCGTGCTGCCGCTGACGATCATCGCGATCCCGATGGCCGACCTGGTCCTCGCGATCGTGCGCCGTACGTGGAAGGGCCAGTCGCCGTTCGCGGCCGACCGCGGGCACCTGCACCACCGGCTCCTGGAGATCGGGCACTCGCACAGCCGCGCGGTGCTGATCATGTACTTCTGGTCGGCGCTGATCGCCTTCGGCACGCTGGCCTACTCGGTCCACTCGACCTCGATGTGGATCGTGCTCGGGGTCGTCGCGCTGAGCGCGATCGGTCTGGTGCTGCTCCTGCTGCCGCGGTTCACGCCGCGCGCTCCCCGCTGGGCCCAGTCCGTCGTGCCGCCCCGCTACCGGCGCCGCAAGCCGGCCGTGGCGCCGGCGGAGGCGGTCGGGTCAGCCGACGCCGACGAGCCCGCGGAGTCCGCCGGGGACGGCGACGCCGCAGAGGAGGAGCGGGAACCCGTGCCCGCGGGAGTCAACGGGGCGACCGCCATCGGTCACCGCTCGCGCTTCTCCGACAGGAGTAAGGCCGGGGCGCGCGGTTGACGAATGCCCCATCGGGGGTCGTTAGCACTCAAGGTGCCCCGCTGTCGCGCACACACGCGCAGGGTCACTCTCATGTGTGACTGTTGGCACACCTTATGGGTAAAGACCTATTCAAATAGTTTGTGATACGGTTCACGAGACCCGGCGACAGTGCCGAAAGACCGTAGTGCGACGGTCTGTTGGCCCCGAGACCCACCTCGGACCGGGCTTACGCTCGTCCATGACGACACCATCGCCCCCTCCAAGAGCAAGCGGAGACACCGCCATGCCGTCGAACGACGCACGCATCCTTCTGCACACCGCCGTACCCACCGCAGCCGTCGGCGCACTCGCCACGGTCATCAGCGGGGTGGTCGCCGGTGGCAAGGGTGCGCTCGGTGCCGTCGTCGGCACCCTGGTGGTCCTTCTCTTCATGGGGATCGGGCAGCTGGTTCTCCAGCGGACGGCGAAGTCGCTTCCGCACCTCTTCCAGGCCATGGGGCTGATGCTCTACACGGCCCAGCTGCTGGTGCTCTTCATCTTTCTGGCCTTGCTCAAGAACACGACGCTGTTCGACTTCAAGGCCTTCGCCTTCACGCTTCTCGCGACGACCGTGGTGTGGGTCGCCGCACAGGCCCGGGCCTACATGAAGGCCAAGATCACGTACATCGACCCCGGAAACTCGGGGCCGAAGTCGTGAAGGGTAGGGCCGGGATAAAGCCGCGTTCGGCTTCCTGCTATCGTCCGGTGCCAACTGCGGCACTGCGGACGCGGGCATCCGAAACGGCGCCTGTCCCAGCGAGAGGCTCGATGCCGAACCGCCGCCCCCTTATCCGTAAGACCAGTCCAGTGCCGACCCGCGGCTGCGCGCCGCGCCGACACAACGAGGTTGCCGTACCTATGCGCCACGCTGAAGGAGCCCGCGGTGAGTGCTGACCAGACGCTTGCCTTCGACCCGGATTGCCACATCTTCAGTGGATGTGGCTTCCCGGCGCCGGGCCTGCACACGTTCATGTACGAGCCCATCGCCACGGTGGGGGGCATCGACATCACCAAGCCGATGCTGCTCGCCGTTCTCGGCTCCATCGTGGTCGTCGGGTTCTTCTGGGCCGCCTTCAACAAGCCCAAGCTGATCCCCGGCAAGATGCAGATGGTCGGCGAGGCCGGTTACGACTTCGTGCGCCGCGGCATCGTCTACGAGATCATCGGCAAGAAGGACGGCGAGAAGTACGTCCCCTTCATGGTGTCGCTGTTCTTCTTCGTCTGGATCATGAACCTCTGGTCGATCATTCCGCTCGCCCAGTTCCCGGTCACCTCGCTGATCGCCTTCCCGGCCGGTCTCGCGCTGATCGTGTACGTCATGTGGATCTCGCTCACCTTCAAGAAGCACGGCTTCGTGGGCGGCTGGAAGAACATCGTCGGCTACGACAAGTCCCTCGGTGCCATTCTCCCGATGGTCGTCGTCCTCGAGTTCTTCTCGAACCTCCTGATCCGGCCCTTCACGCACGCGGTGCGACTGTTCGCGAACATGTTCGCCGGTCACCTGCTGATCGTGATGTTCTCGCTGGCCACCTGGTACCTCATGAACGGCCTGGGCTTCGTCTATGCCGGCGCCTCGTTCGTGATGGTCCTCGTGATGACCGCCTTCGAGCTCTTCATCCAGGCCGTCCAGGCGTACGTCTTCGTCCTCCTGGCCTGCAGCTACGTCCAGGGCGCGCTCTCCGAGCACCACTGAGCCGTTCCGGCCCCGTAGCTCCACCCCCGAATCCATCAGTCGTCCGGTGGCCAACCCCCATCGGGTCATTGAAAGAGAAGGAAGTAACGGCATGTCCGCTGCTCTCGACATGATCAACCTCGCCGCCGAAGGTGGCAGCGCCAAGACCAACGTCGTCGGCAACGTCGCCTCGATCGGTTACGGCCTCGCCGCGATCGGCCCCGGCGTCGGCGTCGGCATCATCTTCGGTAACGGTACGCAGGCGCTCGCCCGCCAGCCCGAGGCCGCCGGTCTCATCCGTACCAACCAGATCATGGGCTTCGCCTTCTGTGAGGCGCTCGCCCTCATCGGCATCGTCATGGGCTTCGTCTACCAGTAAGCCGGACCGACTGCCCGATTCTTTTTACGGAAGGCACTGATGTGAACGCTCTGCTTCTTGCGGCAGCGGAGGAGCCTCAGCCTCCTCTGATCCCGCATCTCGACGAGCTCGTCATCGGCCTGATCGCCTTCGTCATCGTCTTCGGCTTCCTCGCCAAGAAGCTCCTCCCGAACATCAACAAGGTTCTGGAGCAGCGTCGCGAGGCCATCGAGGGTGGCATCGAGAAGGCCGAGTCGGCCCAGATCGAGGCTCAGAGTGTGCTGGAGCAGTACAAGGCCCAGCTCGCCGAGGCCCGCCACGAGGCCGCGCGTCTTCGCCAGGAGGCGACGGAGCAGGGCACCGCGATCATCCAGGAGATGAAGGCGGAAGGCCAGCGCCAGCGCGAGGAGATCATCGCGGCCGGCCACACGCAGATCGAGGCCGACCGCAAGGCCGCGTCCGCGTCGCTGCGCCAGGACGTGGGCAAGCTCGCCACCGACCTGGCCGGCAAGCTGGTCGGCGAGTCCCTCGAGGACACCGCCCGCCAGAGCCGCACCATCGACCGCTTCCTCGACGAGCTCGAGGAGAAGGCCGAGGCTGTCCGATGAACGGAGCGAGCCGCGAGGCACTGTCCGCCGCCCGTGAGTCCCTCGACGCGCTGACCGACAACACGCCGGTCGACGCGACGAAGCTCGCGGACGAGCTGGCCGCCGTCACCGTGCTGCTCGACCGCGAGGTGTCGCTGCGCCGGGTCCTGACCGACCCCGCTCAGTCGGGTGAGGCCAAGGCCGAGCTCGCGCAGCGACTCCTGCGCGGACAGGTGGGCGGCGAGACCGTCGACCTGATCTCGGGCATGGTCCGTTCCCGCTGGTCGCGCTCGCGTGACCTGGTCGACGCGGCCGAGGAGCTGGCGAACACCGCCGACCTCACCGCGGCGCAGAAGGCGGGCGCCCTCGACAACGTCGAGGACGAGCTGTTCCGGTTCGGCCGGATCGTGTCCTCCAGCACCGAGCTCCGCTCGGCGCTGACGGACAAGGCCGCCACGGCCACCGCCAAGGGCACGCTGCTGCGTGACCTGCTCGGCGGCAAGGCCCACGCGACCACCGAGCGTCTGGTCGTCCGTCTGGTGACCCAGCCCCGGGGACGTAGCCTGGAAGCGGGACTCGAGTCCCTGTCCAAGCTCGCCGCGGCGCGCCGGGACCGGATGGTCGCCGTCGTCACCTCGGCGGTGCCGCTGTCGGACCGGCAGAAGCAGCGCCTCGGTGCCGTACTGGCGAAGCTGTACGGCCGCGAGATGCACCTGAACCTGGACGTGGACCCCGCGGTCCTCGGCGGTATCACGGTGCGCGTCGGCGACGAGGTCATCGACGGATCCATCGCGGAGCGCCTCGGCGAGGCGACCCGTCGACTGGCCGGCTGACGGCAGCGACCACAGCAGCACCAAGCAACACAGCATCACCAGCGGCCCGGTTGGGCCGTGCAGAGATTGCAGAAGATTCCTGGGGGTCGGCCCCCAGACCCCTTAAGAAACTTCGGGCCCAACAAGGAGAGCAGGGAACCCAGATGGCGGAGCTCACGATCCGGCCGGAGGAGATCCGGGACGCACTGGAGAACTTCGTCCAGTCGTACCAGCCGGACGCGGCCTCGCGCGAGGAGGTCGGCACGGTCAGCCTGGCCGGTGACGGTATCGCGAAGGTCGAGGGTCTTCCCTCGGCCATGGCGAACGAGCTGCTGAAGTTCGAGGACGGGACCCTCGGTCTCGCGCTGAACCTCGAAGAGCGCGAGATCGGTGCGATCGTCCTCGGCGAGTTCAGCGGTATCGAGGAGGGACAGTCGGTGCAGCGCACCGGCGAGGTCCTCTCCGTCGGTGTCGGTGAGGGATACCTGGGTCGCGTCGTCGACCCGCTCGGCAACCCGATCGACGGTCTCGGCGAGATCGCGACCGAGGGCCGCCGCGCCCTCGAGCTGCAGGCCCCGGGCGTTATGGCCCGTAAGTCGGTGCACGAGCCGATGGAGACCGGCTACAAGGCCGTCGACGCCATGACGCCGGTCGGCCGTGGTCAGCGTCAGCTGATCATCGGTGACCGTCAGACCGGCAAGACCGCGCTGTGCATCGACACGATCATCAACCAGCGCGACAACTGGCGCTCGGGCGACGTGAACAAGCAGGTCCGCTGCATCTACGTCGCCGTCGGCCAGAAGGGCTCGACCATCGCGTCCGTTCGCGGCGCCCTGGAAGAGGCCGGTGCGCTCGAGTACACGACGATCGTCGCGGCCCCGGCGTCCGACCCGGCCGGCTTCAAGTACCTGGCGCCGTACACCGGTTCCGCCATCGGTCAGCACTGGATGTACCAGGGCAAGCACGTCCTGATCGTCTTCGACGACCTGTCGAAGCAGGCCGACGCCTACCGCGCCGTGTCGCTTCTGCTGCGCCGCCCGCCGGGCCGTGAGGCCTACCCGGGTGACGTCTTCTACCTGCACTCCCGTCTCCTCGAGCGCTGCGCGAAGCTCTCGGACGAGCTCGGCGCGGGTTCGATGACCGGTCTGCCGATCGTCGAGACGAAGGCCAACGACGTCTCGGCGTTCATCCCGACCAACGTCATCTCCATCACCGACGGCCAGTGCTTCCTGGAGTCCGACCTGTTCAACGCCGGCCAGCGCCCGGCCCTGAACGTCGGTATCTCGGTCTCCCGAGTCGGTGGCTCCGCCCAGCACCCGGCCATGAAGCAGATCGCCGGCCGCCTCCGCGTGGACCTGGCCCAGTTCCGTGAGCTGGAGGCCTTCGCGGCCTTCGGTTCCGACCTGGACTCTGCCTCGAAGGCGCAGCTGGAGCGTGGTCAGCGCATGGTCGAGCTGCTCAAGCAGGCTCAGTACCAGCCGATGCCCACCGAGAACCAGGTCGTCTCCGTCTGGGCCGGCACCACCGGCAAGATGGACGACGTCCCGGTCGCCGACATCCGTCGCTTCGAGGCCGAGCTCCTGGCGTACCTGCGCCAGAGCCACTCCGGCCTGATGACCTCCATCCGCGAGGGCAAGAAGATGTCGAACGACACCCTCACGGCCGTCGCCGACGCCATCGCGGAGTTCAAGCAGCAGTTCGAGACGTCTGACGGCAAGCTGCTCGGCGCGGACGCCCCTGCCGCCGTCAACGTCTCGAAGTGACGACGGAAGGGACCTGACTCATGGGAGCGCAGCTCCGGGTCTACAAGCGTCGCATCAAATCCGTCACCGCGACGAAGAAGATCACCAAGGCGATGGAGATGATCGCCGCCTCGCGTGTCGTCAAGGCGCAGCGCAAGGTGCAGGCGTCGACTCCGTACGCGACCGAGCTCACGCGCGCGGTCACGGCGGTGGCCACGGGTGCGAACGACAAGCACCCGCTGACCACCGAGGCGGAGAACCCGAGCCGTGCCGCGGTCCTGCTCCTCTCGAGCGACCGTGGTCTGGCCGGTGCCTTCAACTCCAACGCCATCAAGGCGGCGGAGAAGCTCATCAAGCAGCTGGAGGGCGAGGGCCGCGCGGTCGACGTCTACGTCGTCGGTCGCCGCGGTGTCGCGCACTTCAACTTCCGTGAGCGGAAGCTGAGCGACACGTGGACCGGCTTCACGGACGAGCCCACGTACGCGGACGCCAAGAAGATCGCGGCACCGCTGATCGAGGCGATCGAGAAGGACACGGCCGAGGGTGGTGTGGACGAGCTCCACATCGTCTACACCGAGTTCGTCTCGATGATGACCCAGACGGCGGTCGAGGCCCGGCTGCTGCCCCTCAGCCTCGACGAGGTGGCGAAGGAGGCCGGCGAGCCGGACACCCTCCGTCCGCTGTACGACTTCGAGCCGTCGGCGGAGGACGTCCTCGACGCCCTTCTGCCGCGCTACGTCGAGAGCCGGATCTACAACGCGCTGCTCCAGTCGGCTGCTTCCAAGCACGCCGCCACGCGCCGCGCGATGAAGTCGGCGACCGACAACGCGGGAGACTTGATCAACAACCTCTCCCGACTTGCCAACGCGGCCCGCCAGGCCGAAATCACCCAGGAAATCAGCGAGATCGTCGGTGGCACCGCAGCCCTGGCCGACGCGACCGCGGGGAGTGACAAGTAATGACGACCACTGTTGAGACGGCCGCCGCCACGGGCCGCGTCGCCCGGGTCATCGGCCCGGTCGTCGACGTGGAGTTCCCCGTCGACGCGATGCCGGAGATCTACAACGCCCTGCACGTCCAGGTCGCCGACCCGGCCGAGGAGGGCGCGCTCAAGACGCTGACCCTCGAGGTCGCGCAGCACCTCGGTGACGGCATCGTCCGTACGATCTCGATGCAGCCCACCGACGGTCTGGTCCGCCAGGCCCCCGTGGTCGACACCGGCGACGGCATCACGGTGCCCGTCGGCGACGTCACCAAGGGTCGCGTGTTCAACACGCTGGGCCAGATCCTGAACGAGCCCGAGGCCGAGTCCGAGGTCGGCGAGCGCTGGTCCATCCACCGCAAGGCCCCGGCGTTCGCGGACCTCGAGTCGAAGACCGAGATGTTCGAGACCGGCCTCAAGGTCGTCGACCTTCTCACCCCGTACGTCAAGGGTGGAAAGATCGGTCTGTTCGGTGGTGCCGGTGTCGGCAAGACCGTTCTGATCCAGGAAATGATCATGCGTGTGGCCAAGCTGCACGAGGGCGTTTCCGTCTTCGCCGGCGTCGGCGAGCGCACCCGTGAGGGCAACGACCTCATCGCGGAAATGGAAGAGTCCGGCGTTCTGGACAAGACCGCGCTGGTCTTCGGCCAGATGGACGAGCCCCCGGGCACCCGTCTCCGCGTCGCCCTCGCCGGTCTGACCATGGCGGAGTACTTCCGCGATGTGCAGAAGCAGGACGTGCTGTTCTTCATCGACAACATCTTCCGCTTCACGCAGGCCGGTTCCGAGGTCTCGACCCTGCTCGGCCGTATGCCCTCCGCGGTGGGTTACCAGCCGAACCTGGCCGACGAGATGGGTCTCCTCCAGGAGCGCATCACCTCGACCCGTGGTCACTCGATCACCTCGATGCAGGCGATCTACGTCCCCGCCGACGACCTCACGGACCCGGCGCCGGCGACCACCTTCGCCCACCTCGACGCGACGACGGTTCTCTCCCGTCCGATCTCCGAGAAGGGCATCTACCCGGCCGTGGACCCGCTGGACTCCACGTCCCGGATCCTGGACCCGCGCTACATCGCGCAGGACCACTACGACGCCGCCACGCGCGTCAAGGGAATCCTGCAGAAGTACAAGGACCTCCAGGACATCATCGCGATCCTCGGTATCGACGAGCTGAGCGAGGAGGACAAGATCACTGTCCACCGCGCCCGCCGTGTCGAGCGATTCCTGTCCCAGAACACCCACGCGGCGAAGCAGTTCACCGGTGTGGACGGTTCGGACGTTCCGCTCGACGAGTCGATCGCCGCGTTCAACGCGATCTGCGACGGTGAGTTCGACCACTTCCCGGAGCAGGCGTTCTTCATGTGCGGTGGCCTTGAGGACCTCAAGAACAACGCCAAGGAGCTCGGCGTCTCCTGAGCCCCGTGCTCACTGAGGGGGACGGGATCCGTCCCGTCCCCCTCTCCACGCCCCCTAGAATTGACCCCAACACCCGGCACGACCGCCGGGTGGTGACCCGAGGAGCCACCCTTGGCTGCTGAGCTGCACGTCGAGCTGGTCGCCGCGGACCGGAGTGTCTGGTCCGGCGAGGCCACCCTGGTCATCGCGCGTACCACCTCCGGCGACATCGGCGTCATGCCCGGCCACCAGCCGCTGCTCGGTGTGCTGGAGTCGGGCCCGGTGACCATCCGTACGAGCGAGGGCGCGACTGTGATCGCCGCCGTCCACGGAGGATTCATCTCGTTCGCCGACGACAAGCTGTCTCTGCTCGCGGAGATCTGCGAGCTGGCGGACGAGATCGACGCCCAGCGCGCCGAGCGCGCGCTGGAGCGTGCGAAGACGGACTCCGACGCCGCCGCCGAGCGGCGCGCCGAGGTCCGGCTGCGCGCGGTATCGGTCCGCTAGCGGACCGCGCCGAGCAGGAGTGCCCTCAGCCGCGGCACGATCCGGAATTTTCCGGACCGTGTCGCGGCTGAGGCGATGCAGATGCAGGTTGTATTCGGTTCTGCCGGCCGTGCCGGCTACGGGACGCAGCGAGGAGGTCGGTGAAGATGTTCCTCGCTCTGCTCGTGTGCGGCCTGGTCGTCGCACTGGTGGTGATCGGGCTCTTCGTCTTCGGCTTGCGCCGGAGACTGATCCAGCGCGCCGGCGGCACCTTCGACTGTTCGCTGCGCTGGGACATCCCCGACGAGCCGGATCCGACCGGCAAGGGCTGGGTGTACGGCGTCGCCCGCTACAGCGGTGACGAGATCGCCTGGTTCCGTGTCTTCTCGTACGCGCCCCGCCCGCGCCGGATCCTGGAGCGCTCGTCCATCGTGGCCCTGGAGCGCCGGATGCCGGAGGGCGAGGAGGAGCTCGCGCTGCTCTCCGACGCCGTGATCCAGCCCTGTATGTACGAGGGCGTCCGCCTGGAGCTCGCGATGAGCGAGGACGCCCGGACGGGTTTCATGGCCTGGCTGGAGGCGGCGCCTCCCGGCCAGAGAGTCAATGTCGCGTAGGGCATGAAGAAGCGGGGACGGCGTGCTGCGCCGTCCCCGCTTCTCGTTCTCGCTAGTTCAGGCCGGTGTTGATCGCGCCGACCAGCTCGCCGTTGCTGGTGTCACCGCTGAACTCCCAGAAGAACGCTCCGCCGAGGCCCTGGTTCTTGGCCCAGCTCATCTTCGAGTTCACGGTGGCGGGGGTGTCGTAGCTCCACCAGTTGGTGCCGCACTTGGCGTATGCCGTGCCCGCGACGGTGCCGGTGGCCGGGCAGGAGTTCTTGAGGACCTTGTAGTCCTCGATGCCCTGCTCGTAGGTGCCCGGCGCGGGGCCGGTCGCCGTGCCGCCGGGGGCGTCCTGGGTGACGCCGGTCCAGCCGCGGCCGTAGAAGCCGATGCCGAGCAGCAGCTTGTTGGCGGGGACGCCCTTCGCCTTGAACTTGGCGATCGCCTCGGCGGAGTTGAAGCCCGCCTGCGGGATGCCGGCGTACGAGGTGAGCGGGGAGTGCGGGGCCGTCGGGCCCTGCGCCGCCCAGGCGCCGAAGAAGTCGTACGTCATGACGTTGAACCAGTTCATGTACTGCGCGGCGCCCGCGTAGTCGGCGGCGTCGATCTTGCCTCCGGTGGAGGCGTCGGCCGTGACGGCCGCGGTGACCAGGTTGTTGGCGCCGAACTTGGCGCGCATGGCCTGCATCATGTTCTTGAAGGAGGCCGCGCCGCTGGTGTCGCAGGACAGACCGCAGGCGTTCGGGTACTCCCAGTCCAGGTCGATGCCGTCGAAGACGTCGGCCCAGCGCGGGTCCTCGACCAGGTCGTAGCAGGACTGGGCGAAGGCGGTCGGGTTCTGCACGGCCTGGCCGAAGCCGCCGGACCAGGTCCAGCCGCCGAAGGACCAGAGGATCTTGATGTTCGGGTAGGCCTTCTTCAGCTTGCGGAGCTGGTTGAAGTTGCCGCGCAGCGGCTGGTCCCAGGTGTCGGCGACGCCGTCGACGGACTGGTCGGCGGTGTAGGCCTTGTCGTAGTCGGCGTACGCGTCACCGATGGTGCACTTGCCGCCGGTGACGTTGCCGAAGGCGTAGTTGATGTGGGTGATCTTGGACGCGGAGCCCGAGGTCACGATGTTCTTCACGTGGTAGTTGCGACCGTAGACGCCCCAGTTGGTGAAGTAGCCCATCTTCACGGCGTTCGGGAGGGGCTGGCCGCCGCCTCCGCCGGTGGTGCGGACGGCGACCGGTCCGGCGGCGGGGCCGGTCTGGTCGATCGTGTCGCGGGCGACGACGGTGTACGAGTAGTCGGTGCCGGCGGTGAGGCCGGTGTCCGTGAAGGTGAGGGCGGTGGTGGTGGTCACCTTCGTGCCGTCGCGCAGGACGTCGTAGTTCTTGACGCCCTTGTCGTCGGTGGCGGCGGTCCAGGTGAGCTTCGCCGAGGTGTCGGTGATGTTCGAGGCGACCGGGGTGCCGGGGGCCGAGGGCGGGTTGTCGCCCGGCACGTTGGTCCCGTCACAGGGAGCGCCGTTGATCTTACAGCCGGTGGGCGCGCCGGGGCCGGAGCCGTTGTAGCCGAAGGAGACGGAGGCGCCGGGGGCGAGGGTGCCGTTCCAGCCGACGTTCTTGGCGGTCCAGTGGGTGCCGGAGCTGGTGACGGTGGCGTCCCAGGCGGAGGTGACGGCGGTACCGGAGGGGTAGTCCCACTCGACGGTCCAGGAGCTGATGGAGGTGGTGCCGGTGTTCTTGATGGTCCAGTTGGCGCCGAAGCCGGTGCCCCAGTCCTGGGTCTTGGTGTAGGTCGCGGTGGCCGAGGTGGCGGCTTCGGCGGGGGAGGCGAGGCCGACCATGGCGGCCAGCGGCAGGATCAGGGCGGTCAGTCCGGCGGCGGTCCGGTGTCTGAACCCTGCTCTGCGCGTCGGTGCTTGAGTGCTCAACGGTGCTCCTCAAGTTGCGGACGGACAAGGTGGGGGTGGTCCGTGGAGATGCGCGCGCCCCGCGAGCGTAGGAAGGTCTGGACCAATCGTCAAGAGGTCCAGACCATCGTCGGCAAAGTTCTTCTAAACCCCCAACTCCTGTGCCAGCACGGCCGCTTGGACCCTGCTCCGCAGCTCCAGCTTCCCCAGCACCTTGCTGACGTGTGTCTTCACCGTCGCCTCCGCCATCTCCAGGCGTACCGCGATCTCCGCGTTCGACAGGCCCAGGCCGAGCGCCGACAGCACCTCCCGCTCGCGGGGCGTCAGCCGGTCCAGTACGGCCGACTCGGCGGCCGGGCGGTCCGGACGGCTCGGGGCCGCGAACTCCGCGATCAGCCGCCGCGTCACCGCCGGGGCTATCAGTCCCTCCCCGCGCCCCACCGTCCGTACCGCCGTGATCAGGTCCTTCGCATCCGTGTCCTTCAGCAGGAAGCCCGAGGCCCCGGCCCGCAGCGCCCCGAAGACGTACTCGTCCAGGTCGAACGTCGTCAGGACGAGCACGTCGGCGAGCCCCTCCGACACCACCAGACGGGTCGCCGTCACCCCGTCCATCCGGGGCATCTGCACATCCATCAGGACGAGGTCCGGGCGCAGTTCGCGCGCCAGTTCCACCGCCCGCTCGCCGTCCCCGGCCTCGCCCACCACCTCGATGTCCGGCGCGCTGCCCAGGATCAGTACGAGCCCCGCCCGCACCGCCGACTGGTCCTCGGCCACGACCACCCGGATCGTCATGCGTTCCCCGCCTTCTCGTCCGCGGGCAGCACCGCCCGCACCTGCCAGACCGCTCCCGCGGCCGCGGCCATGAACTCCCCGCCGAGCAGCTCCGCGCGCTCCCGCATCCCGACCAGACCCGAGCCCGTCCCGGGCGCCGACGGCCCCGGCCGCCTCCCGCACGGCGAGTCGACGGCCACGGTCAGGGCCCCTTCGCCGAGACCGACCCGTACGGTGACCGTACCGGGCGAGGCGTGCTTGACCGCGTTGGTCAGCGACTCCTGCACGATCCGGTACGCGGCCAGCTCCACCGGCGCCGGCAGGGCGGCTCCGTCCGGGGGACGGGTGTCCTCCAGGACGAACTCCAGCCCGCCGGACGAGCCGTTCGTGCGGGCCCGGTCGACCAGACCGTCCAGCGCGTCGAGGCTCGGCACCGCTCCCGGTTCCGCGTCGCCGCTGCTGTCCCGGAGCAGCCCGATGAGCCGCCGCATCTCGGTGAGGCCCGCCACGCTGTTCTCCCGGATCACCGTCAGGGCCTGCCGGGTGGTGGCCGGTTCGTCGAGGGAGAGCGCGGCCGTGGAGTGGATCGCGATCGCCGAGAGGTGGTTGGCCACCATGTCGTGCAGCTCGCGCGCCATCCGGGCGCGCTCGGCCACCACCGCCTGCGCCCGGTCCATCTCGGCGAGCAGCGCGGTCTGTTCCGCCCGCAGCCGGGCGGCGTCCGCCGCCTCACGGTGGTTGCGGACGACGGCGCCGGTGATGGCCGGGAGGAAGGAGATCATGCCGGTGAGCACGCCGATGAGGAGCCCGTACGCGTTCTGCCACCAGATGAGGAAGACCGCGGTCACCGCGACGGTGATGAGACCGGTCGTGTACGGGATGCGGCGCGCGGAGGCGGGCGGGCCGTACACGACGGCCGCGTAGGCCACGTCCGTGAACATCAGGACCGTCGCCAGGTTCCCGTTGGTGAACTGGTCGGCGACGATCGCGAGGGTGCCCACGACCAGGGCGGTCCGGGGGGCGGTGCGGCGTACGGCCTCCGCCCCGGCCATCACGGCCAGCGGGATCAGGGTCGCCCAGCGCTGCCCGAAGACGTGGTCCCCCGTCACGTACAGCCCGAACCACCACAGGATCAGGCCGCCGACGAGGCCGGTGGCGGCGATGAACAGGTCGGTGCGGTGCGGGCGGGGGAGCGTCACGTCATCATCCAACACGCCCCCGCGCGCGCGGACCTCCTCGTCCGGGCCGATCGCGCGCCCGCCCGACTCCGTCGAAGGATGTAGACGCACTTCGTCACCGGCGACGACGAACCGGGCCCGCGCCCACGGGACGCTGAGGGGGAAGAAAGGGGAACCGTCGTGATCGTCACGCTGATCGTGCTCTGCGAGGTCGGCTTCTGGGTCCTGCTCGCCGCCGGCCTCGCCGCCCGCTATCTCCTGAAGATGCCCCGGACGGGTATGGCGCTGCTGCTCTGCGAACCGCTCCTGGAGGTCGTGCTCCTCGTCGTCACCGCGATCGACCTCAGGAACGGCGCCGACCCCAGCTGGACGCACGGCCTCGCCGCGCTGTACATCGGCTACACCGTCGGACACGGCCACCGCACCGTGAAGTGGCTCGACGGCCATGCCGCCCACCGCCTCGGCGGCGCCCCGCCGCCCCCGAAGCCCCCGAAGTACGGCATGGCGCGCGCCCGCCACGAGGGCGCGATCTGGCTGGGCACGCTGGTCGGCGGCGCCGTCGCCACCGCCCTGCTGCTCCTGGCCATGTGGTACGTCGGCGACGGGGGGAACACCGACAGCCTGCGTAGCTGGATGTACGCCGCGTGGCGGGCCGTCGGCATCCACGGTGTTATCGCGCTCAGCTACCTCGTCTGGCGGAAGAAGGACCCGGACTCCGGTTCAGCGGTCGCCGCCCGGGACCCAGAGCACGTCCCCGACCTCCTTGTTCGCGGTCCTCGCGAGGATGAAGAGCAGGTCCGATAGGCGGTTGAGGTACGTGGCGGTCAGGGCGTTCATCGTCTCGCCGTGCACCTCCAGGGCCGCCCAGGTGGACCGCTCCGCCCGACGGACCACCGTGCACGCCTGGTGCAGCAGGGCCGCGCCGGGCGTGCCGCCCGGCAGGATGAAGGAGCGCAGCTTGTCGAGCCGCTCCAGGAAGCGGTCGCAGTCGGCCTCCAGCTTGTCGACGTAGGCCTGCTCGACGCGCAGCGGCGGGTACTCGGGGTTCTCCACCACCGGCGTGCAGAGGTCCGCGCCCACGTCGAAGAGGTCGTTCTGGATGCGGGTGAGGACCTGGACGAGCTCCTCGTCGAGCTGCCCGAGGGCGACGGCCGTCCCGATGGCGGCGTTCGCCTCGTTGGCGTCGGCGTAGGCCGAGATCCGCAGATCCGTCTTGGCGGTCCGGCTCATGTCACCGAGAGCCGTGGTGCCCTTGTCGCCGGTACGGGTGTAGATGCGCGTCAGATTGACCATGGGTCCAGCCTAGTTACGCACCGGCGGTCCGGAACGCGCGTGTGCCGACCGTCACGGAGAGCGCCGTCAGTCCGAGGGCGACGAGCACCCCGTACAGCATGGCCGGCGTCGTGTAGTGGCCGATGTACGCCTCCCGTACCGCGTCCACCAGATAGCGGAACGGCATCAGGTGCGAGACCACGTCGAGCCAGCCGGGGGCGAGGGCCATCGGCAGCATCAGCCCCGAGAGCAGCATCGCCGGCATGGCGAGCGTGTTGATCGCGGGGCCGAACTCCTGCGGGGTGCGCAGCCTGAGGGCCAGCGCGTACGAGAGGGAGGCGAGCGCGGCGGAGAGCAGGGCGACGAAGCCGAAGCCGGCGAGGACCCCGGCGACCGGCGCCCGCAGGCCCATGGGGATCGCCGCGAGGACGAGCAGGACCGCCTGGAAGACGAAGAGCGCGGCGTCCCGCAGGACCCGGCCGAGCAGCAGCGCCAGCCGGCTCACCGGGGTGACGCGCATCCGGTCGAACACGCCCCAGCCCTTCTCCATGATGATCGAGAAGCCGGCGTACGAGGCGCCGAAGAGGCCCAGCTGAAGCAGCAGCCCGGGGACGAGGATCTGCCAGGAGTCGCCCTCGCGGCCCAGCGGGAGGCCGGTGAGCAGCGGTCCGAAGAAGAGCAGGTAGAGCAGCGGCATGAGCGCGCCGAAGAAGATCTGGAACGGGGAGCGCAGGGTCTGGCGGGCGTAGCGCCCGAAGACGAGGGCGGTGTCGCGGAGCAGCATCAGGGGTCTCCTAGACGGCTACGGGGGTGGTGTCGGCGGGCGCGGGGCCGCGGCCGGTGACGGCGAGGAAGGCCTCCTGGAGGGTGGTCGCGCCGTGCGTGGCCTTGAGGCCGGCGGGGCTGTCCTCGGCGACGACCGTGCCCTCGTCCACGATCACGAGCCGGTCGGCGAGCGCGTCGGCCTCGTCGAGGTAGTGCGTGGTGAGGACGACGGTGGTGCCGTGCTCGTCGCGCAGCCGCCGGACCAGGGCCCACAGGTCGGCGCGGCTCCCGGGGTCGAGGCCGGTCGTCGGCTCGTCGAGGAAGAGGACCTCCGGCCGGTGGGTGAGCCCCATCGCGAGGTCGAGACGGCGGCGCTGGCCCCCGGAGAGCGCCGGGGTCTTCCGGTCGAGGAGCTCGGTGAGGCCGAGGTCGGCGGCGAGCTCCGCGGCGCGGGCCGTCGCCGTCGCGCGGTCCAGGCCGTAGAGCCTGCCCTGCATGACGAGCTCGGAACGGACGGTCTCCTGGGGGTCGAGGCCGCCGGACTGGGCGACGTATCCGATGCGCCGGCGGACGGCGGCGGGGTCCTCGACGAGGTCGTGGCCGGCGACGGTGGCGGCGCCGCCGGTGGGCGGGAGGAGCGTCGTGAGCATCCGGAGGGTGGTGGTCTTGCCGGCGCCGTTGGGGCCGAGGAGTCCGAGGATCTCGCGGGGCCGGACGGTGAGGTCGATCCCGCGTACGGCCTCCACGGGGCCGTTCCTGGTCGAGAAGGTCCGGGCGAGCCCGGCCGTGCTGATGATGGGCATGGCGACCACAAAAACAGAGTCACTGAAATTTTGCAACGTCTCCAAGTTTTCAGTGGCGCCGAAATTTCAGCGAGCCTAGGATTGCCTAGGATGGAGGCATGGCCGAGGGACTCAGGGAACGCAAGAAGCGCGAGACGAAGCAGCGGATCTCGGACATCGCGACCGGGCTCTTCCTGGAGCGCGGCTTCGTGAGCGTGACCGTCGCGGACGTCGCCGAGGCGGCGGACGTCTCCGTCAACACCGTGTACAACTACTTCCCCGCCAAGGAAGACCTCTTCCTCGACCGGCTCGACGGCGTCACCCAGCGCCTCGCCCGGATGATCCGCGGCCGCGACCGGGGTGAATCCGCCGCCCAGGCGGTCCTGCGGGAGCTGCGCCAGGACATCGGGGCCGTCTCCCCGGCGTACGGACTCATGGACGGCTTCGACGCCTTCATGAACGTCATCGAGCACGCGCCCACCCTGAAGGCCCGCCTCTTCCATCTGCGGGAACAGGTCCAGGAGGCCGTCGTGGCCACCCTGCGCGACGAGACCGGAGCGGCCGCCGACGACCCGCTGCCGCTGCTCGTCGGAGGCCAGCTCGCCTGGATCGAGGCCGCCGTCGTCGGCTACATCACGGGTGAGATGACCGCCGGCCGCAAGGCGACCACCGTCTCCCGCGAGGCCCTCGTCCTCCTCGACGAGATCGAGGAACTGCTCGGCGAGAAGGTCCTCACGTACGCGGTCCGCGAGAGCTGAGGGGTGTCGTGAGTGTGACGTCCGTCAAAGAGGGCGTGACGCGCATTACTTCGCGGTCACATGGCGCCCCCCGACCGCTAATCTCCGCCGGAGAGCCAGAAGTGAACAGGTGTTGAGGGGTGGAAGATCGTGGCCAGGAAGCTCGCCGTCATCGGGGCCGGACTCATGGGATCCGGCATCGCACAGGTCTCGGCACAGGCGGGCTGGGACGTCGTCCTGAGTGACGTCACCGACGCCGCCCTGACCCGCGGCACCGACGGCATCAAGGCGTCGTTCGACCGGTTCGTCGCCAAGGGGAAGCTGACCGAGGCCTACGCCGAGGCCGCCCTGGGCCGCATCGGCGCCACCACCGACCGCGAAGCCGTCGCCGACGCCGACATCGTCGTCGAGGCCGTCTTCGAGAACCTCGACGTCAAGCACGAGATCTTCCGCTCGCTCGACAAGTTCGCCAAGGACGGTGCCGTCCTCGCCTCCAACACCTCCGCGATCCCGATCACCAAGATCGCCGCGGTGACCGAGCGCCCCGAGGCCGTCGTCGGCGTCCACTTCTTCTCGCCGGTCCCGATGATGCAGCTCGTCGAGCTGGTCCGCGGCTACAAGACCAGCGACGAGACCCTCGCAACCGCCCGCGCGTTCGCCGAGTCCGTCGGCAAGACCTGCATCGTCGTCAACCGCGACGTCGCCGGCTTCGTCACCACCCGCCTCATCTCCGCCCTCGTCGTCGAGGCCGCCAAGCTCCACGAGTCGGGCGTCGCCACCGCCGAGGACATCGACATCGCCTGCAAGCTCGGCTTCGGCCACGCCATGGGCCCGCTCGCCACCGCCGACCTCACCGGCATCGACATCCTGGTGAACGCCGCCAACAACATCTACACCGAGTCCCAGGACGAGAAGTTCGCGCCGCCGGAGCTGATGCGCCGGATGGTGGACGCGGGTGACATCGGCCGCAAGAGCGGGCAGGGCTTCTACAAGTACTGAGCCGGACCCGCCACCCCGCCCTCACTCCGTGGGGTGAATTTCGGTATCGGTTCGCTGACAAGGCGCAACGTATCTGCCGGTGCGGCAGTCAGTTGTTGCGAAGACGGAGCACTCTCGGGGAGCGCATATGCACATCAGGGGCGACCACGTCGAGCTGGTCGTCGGGGGCCGCCTCGACGTCCGCAGCGCGGCGGACGCCCGTACGGTCCTGCACTCGGCCGTCGACGACGGAGTCGGCGACCTGGTGCTCGACCTGACCGGCCTCGACTCCTGGGACGCGACCGGGCTCGGCGTCATCATGGGCGCCCACCGCAGGGCCGGCCGCTGCGGCCGGCGCCTCGTCCTGCGCGGGGTGCCGCCCCAGATGCAGCGGCTCCTCGTCGCCACCCGGCTGCACCGCATCCTCGCCATCGAGGGCGGCCTCGCCCTGGAGTCCCTGCCCCGCGTGTGACCCCCGGGGCGCCCCCGGCGCCCCCGCCGTCTGTGAAGCAGCTGTGTGAACCAGGCGTCACGCTCAATCCTCACAAGACCGTGACGTCTTGGTCTCGGGAGCACCCCGGCTGTTCCCGAGCGTCTGACCACGGTCTAGGGTTCGGTCGCCCGCACCTTGACGGACCGCCCGCCCGGGGACGGAACCACCGGCGGGCACCGGACACCGCTTCTTGGGGGCTTGCACCATGGACCCGATCAACCCTGGGTCGGAGGAGTACGGTCACGACACCGAGGGCGAGGAGGCCCGCCAGGGCCGCGGCGTGCCCGCGCAGACGCCCGCGCGCGCCCGCGTCGTCCGGCTCGTCTCCGGCGAACTGCTCCTCACCGTCAACCCCGTCGACGGCAGCGAGATCGAACCCTGCCCGCCCGGGCAGGAACCGGCCGCCCCCCGCCCGCGCACCCCCGAGGAGCGCGCCGAGGCCGACCGCGCCGCCACCCCGCCCGCCGTGCCGGGCCCCGCCGCACCCGAGCTGCCCCTACTCGAACGCCAGGAGGAGCGCGAGCGGCTCGCCGGCATCCTCGGCAGGGGCCGCTGCGCCCGTCTCATCGGCGCCCCCGGATCCGGCCGCACCGCCCTCCTCGACGCCGTCGCCGCCGACTGCGCCGGCCTCGCCCCCCGACGGCGTCGTCCGCCTCTCCGGCCACCACCGCACCCCCACCGAACTGCTCCACGAGCTGTTCACCGCCGTCCGCCACGCCCCCGACCAGCGCCCCGACCGCGCAGGCCTCCTCGACCGGCTCCGCGACGTCGGCGCCGTGGTCGTCGTCGACGACCTGGAGTTCGGCGGCGCCGCCCTCGACGAGCTCCTCGCCGCCGCCCCCGAGTGCGCCTTCCTCCTCGCCGCAGGCCCCGAGACACCCGCCCCCTCCGCCGACGCCCCCGTCGAGGAGGTCCTCCTCGCCGGCCTCGGCCGCGGCGCCGCGCTCGCGCTCCTGGAGAGCGCCGTCGGCCGCCCCCTCACCGACGAGGAGGCCAACTGGGCCGGCGACCTGTGGTTCGAGTCCGAAGGCCTCCCGCTCCGCTTCGTCCAGGCCGGCGCCCTGCTCCGCCAGCGCGACCGGCTGCGCGTCACCCCCGCCGAGTTCGACGCCTTCGGCGCCCTCGAAGAGGCCTTCGGCCCCACCGACCCGGCGGTGGCGGCCGCCGCCGCTGCCGCCGCCTTCGACGGCGTCGAGGACCCCGACGTCGAGCTGCGCGAGATACCGCTGCCCAGCCTCGGCGAAGGCGCCGCACCCGCCGCCCTCCTCGCCTCCCGGCTCAGCCGCTCCGCCCAGACCGCGCTGCGCTTCGCCGTCGCCCTCGGCGGCGAGGTCCCGCACCAGGCCCACCTCCCGGCCCTCGTCGGCGACACCCACGCCGACGCGGCCCTCGGCGAACTCATGGCCTGCGGACTGCTCTCCCCGGTCGGCCCCCGCTACCGGCTCGCCGCCGGCGTCCTCACCCAGCTCCTCGCCCACGGCTACGAGCACGAGGCCTCCGACCGCGCCCACACCGTCGCCCAGCACTACGCCTGGTGGACCGCCCACCCCTCCGTCACCCCCGAACGGGCCGCCGCCGAGTCCGACGCCCTCCTCGCCGCCCTCACCGCGCTGATCCCCGGCGCCGGCGACACCGCGGCCGAGCACCGGGCCACCGCCGTCCTCCTCGCCCGCGCCGCCGCGCCCGCCTTCGCCGCCGGACTGCACTGGGGCGCCTGGGAACGCGCCCTGCGCGCCGGACAGGAAGCCGCCCGGCTCGCCGGAGAGGTCGCCGAGGAGGCCTACTTCCACCACGAGCTCGGCGTCCTCGCGATCTGCGCCGGGAACCTGGAGCGCGCCCGCGCCGAGCTGGAGGCCTCCATCGGCATGCGCGGGGTGCTCGCCGACAAGCGCGGCACCGTCGCCGGCCGCCGGGCGCTGGCGCTCGTCGCCGACCTCTCCGGCGCCCACGCCCCCGCCCCCCGCGCCGAGGAGCCCGTCTCCCCGCCGCGCGGCACCCCCGCCCTGCGCGGCCCGGCCGCCCGCCCCGCCCTCCCGCGCCCGGAGCCCGTCACGGCACCGCTGCCGGGCGGCCCCGTCCGGGCCCCGGCGGCGGCCCCGGTGCCCGCCTTCCCGGACTTCGCCGACGAGGGCCCCACCCTCATCGCCCGCCACGACACCGCCGAGAAGGACGGCCGCCGGCCCGGCCTCAGGGGCGGCATCCTCGGCGGCGCCCGCCGCAACCTCGTCGCCGTCGGCGCGGGCGCGCTCCTCGTCGCCGTCCTCGGCACCGTCGTGACCCTCGGCGCCACCTCCGGCAACGGCGAGGACCCCGGCACCGGCCGCGTCACCTCCGACAGCACCGCGAGCGAGAGCGGCACCGAGGACGGCCTCGACGGCGAGGAGCCGCCCGCCGAGGACGAGGCCGAACCGGGCGAGACCGGGAAGGCGACCCACTCGGACTCCCCGAGCCCCTCCGGCTCCGGCAGCGCCTCGCCGTCCGCCTCGACGGACCCGTCGACGTCGGGCTCCCCGTCGCCCTCGGACAGCCCGTCAAAGACGACCGGGGCGCCGACGGCGAGCACGGCACCGCCGACCCGGCCCACGGCGACCCGGCCGCCGACGACGGCCACCTCGTCGCCGAAGCCGACCACGTCGTCGCCGACGACGCCGCCGACGACCACCACCCCGCCGCCCACCACCACTCCGCCGCCCACGACGGTCCCGCCGACGACGACGGCCCCGCCGGGGTCGGGCGAGACCACGACCCTCGGCGCCTCCTCGGGCAGCCCCGAGGGCTCGGAGTCGCCCGCCTGACCCCGTACGGACACGACGACGGCCCCGGGCGCGCTCACCGCACCCGGGGCCGTCCCCGTACTCGTACTCCCGCCGCGGCTAGAACAGCCGCAGCTTGTCGTCCTCGATGCCGCGCAGCGCGTCGTAGTCGAGGACCACGCAGCCGATCCCGCGGTCCGTCGCGAGGACCCGCGCCTGCGGCTTGATCTCCTGGGCCGCGAAGAGGCCCTTCACCGGCGCCAGGTGCGGGTCGCGGTTCAGCAGCTCCAGGTAGCGGGTCAGCTGCTCGACGCCGTCGATCTCACCGCGCCGCTTGATCTCCACCGCGACCGTCGCGCCGTCGGCGTCCCGGCACAGGATGTCCACGGGGCCGATCGCGGTCGGGTACTCGCGGCGGATCAGGGTGTAGCCCTCACCGAGGGTCTCGATCCGGTCGGCGAGGAGCTCCTGGAGGTGCGCCTCGACGCCGTCCTTGATGAGGCCCGGGTCCACGCCCAGTTCGTGCGAGGAGTCGTGGAGGATCTCCTCCATCGTGATGATCAGTTTCTCGCCCGCTTTGTTGATCACGGTCCAGATGCCCGCCTCACCCTCGGCACCCTCCTTCAGGGTGCACGGCGGCGACATCCAGTTGAGCGGTTTGTACGCCCGGTCATCCGCGTGGATGGAGACGCTGCCGTCTGCCTTGACGAGGATCAGACGGGGCGCGGAGGGCAGGTGGGCCGTGAGCCGGCCCGCGTAGTCCACGGAGCAACGGGCGATGACGAGACGCATGGTCGCCAACGCTACAAGACGGGCGCTCTTCCGCGCGATTCGGGCATCGGCCGGACGCCGGGTGGGGGTCGTCGTGAGCCGAACACCCGTCGGTTATCAGCCGGTTGTGTGCCCATTCTTCTGGTGCGGCCCGGACTGCGCGCTTACCGTGGAAGCTGGAGGTCGTCGTCCGTGCACGCTGCGTGGCGTACGGCCGGCCTTCGTCCCTGCCCGCAAGACCCCGTCCGCGGGGTCGCGAGAGGAGAACCCATGTCGCTCGACGTCTCACCGGCACTGTTGGAACAGGCCGAGCGAGGCGAGGTCGACGAAGCCGACTTCGTCGACTGCGTCCGGACCTCCCTGCCCTACGCATGGGAGATGATCAGTTCTCTGGTGGCACAGCTGAAGGTCGACGGCGGAGAGTTCGCCGACAACCAGACGCCGCCGCCGAATGAGCAGGCACGTGGTCAGCTGCTGCGCGCGCTCGCGAGCGATGCCATTCGTGGTGCGCTGCAGCGGCACTTCGGGGTGCGTCTCGCCTTCCAGAACTGCCACCGCGTGGCGGTCTTCCCACTGGACCCGTCGGTGGACGAGCGGCTCGCCCGTTTCACGTCCGTACGGGGACAGCTGCTGAACCAGTCGCCGGAACTGCGCGACTGCTGAGACATGGTGCTGCCGCTCCGCACCGCGGGAGGAGGTGCTCGATGCGAGCCGACCCGCGTCGCCGCCGACAGGTGCCGGAGCGGCAGCGCGGTCCCGGACGGGGCCGCGCTCATACCAGGAGGGGCAGGACCTCCGCGCCCAGCCGCCGGACGTTCTCCTCGGTCGCCGCGAGGTCGCCCGAGCCCTCCGCGAGCAGGGCGAAGCGCGTGATGCCCGTACGCTCCGCGGTCGCCGCGAGCCGGTCCGCCGCGCGCCGGGGCGTGCCCACAGGGTGCAGCCCGCACAGCAGCTCCGTGTACGCCACGGGGTCCCGCATCGCCCGGTGCCGGCCGTCCACCGTCACGTGCGCGTCGAGCCCCTGCTTCAGCCAGCCCGGCATCGCCTTCACCAGCGCCTCCGCCGCCTCCGCCCCCCGGTCCGCGAGCTGGGTCACCCCGGCCGAGACATGGCCGGCGCCGATCCGCGCGATCTCGTCAGGGTCCCGCCCGGCCTCCCGTGCGCACCGGCCCCAGGCCGCGACCATCTCGGCCTTCTCCTCGTCGCCGCAGTGCATGCCGAGCAGCATCGGCAGCCCGCGCTCCGCCGCGAGCCGCACGCTCTTCGGCGAGGTGCAGGCCACCACCACCTCGGGGGAGGACTCCCCGCCGATCAGCTCGTCGGGCCGCGGCACCACGGGCACCTCACGGAAAGCGAATCGTTCCCCCTCGGCACCCACGCGCGGCTCGGTGAGCCAGCGCAGCAGCAGGTCGAGCGATGCGGGGAACCCCTTCTCGTACGCTTCGAGGCCCGCGCCGAACACCTCCAGGTCGACCCAGGGCCCGCCCCTGCCCACCCCGAGGGTGAACCTGCCGCCCGAGGTGAGGTGCAGCAGCGCCGCCTGCTCGCCCAGGGCGACCGGGTGGACGGTCGGCAGCACGCTCACCGCCGTGCCCACCCGGAGCCGGCGGGTGCGGCCGAGCAGCAGCGCGGCCAGTGTCACGGCCGAGGGGCAGACCCCGTACGGCACGAAGTGGTGCTCGGCGAGCCAGACGGAGTCGAGCCCCGCCTCCTCGGCCACCTCGGCGGTCCGCACCGCCCGGTGCAGTGCCTCCCCCTGGCCCTGGCCCGGGAACTGGGCTGCCAGAACGAACGTACCCACGCGCATCGCCTTCTGCCTCCTTGCGGCCGACGCGTATCTCCCCTCGCACTGGCACCAACGTCTGACACGTGCCAAAGGCAACGGCCGTTCATGAAGTTCTTGCGATTTTCGGCTAAGCCGTCCCGGACGGGGCCCGGGGCACCGGGTGGCGGCCCGTAGGCTGGAGAGAACGGTCCGTGTTCCCAGACCCCGTGAGGTGTGCCCGTGTCCCCGCGTCACAACCGCTCCAAAGGTGGCGGTAAGCCCGAGCAGCAGGGCGACCACGGCGACCGGTACGGCGGTGCGCAGAGCACCGAGAGCTGGCAGGGCGAGGAGTGGTACGTCCGGCTCGTCGCCGGGGCGAGCGCGCCGGGCAAGCGCTACCGCTGCCCGGGCTGCGACCAGGAGATCCCGTCCGGCGCCCCGCACGTGGTCGCCTGGCCGGAGTGGGGCGGGGTCGACGACCGCCGCCACTGGCACAAGGCCTGCTGGAACGCGAAGGACCGCCGCACCAGCAGGGTGCAGCGGTCCCGTAACGCGCCGAGGTACTGAGGGTCAGACGTCGCGGCTGTTCAGCAGGGCGAAGGCGCCGCCCAGCGCCACGGCCGCGGCCGCGGCAATGATCAGCAGCGGCTCCCAGCCCGCCGGGCCCGAGTCGCCGAACGGCGGCCGCTCGCTGTAGAGCGCGATCATCTGCGAGGGGATCGCGTAGGTGAACAGGAACTCCTGCACCGACTTCAGCGCCTCGGAGAACATGAACAGCGCCGCCACCAGCGGGAGCAGCAGCAGGCCGATCATCACCGTGATCGCGCCGGCCGAGTGCCGGATCAGCGTCCCCACGCCGAGCGACATCAGCCCGAGCACGGCCAGGTAGGCGCCCGCGCCGACCGTCGCCCGCAGCCACTCGCCACCCGTCGGCGCCGCAGCCGTGTCCACGAGCGCGACCTGCGCCAGCGCCACGAGCGTCGCGACCACGGTGGTGACCGTGAAGACCAGCAGGAAGAAGACGATCGCCTTCGCCACGAGCACCCGGGCCCGGCTCGGGCAGGCCGTCAGGGTCGTACGGATCATGCCCGTGCCGTACTCGGAGGCGATCGTCAGGACGCCGAGCGTGATCACACAGATCGACGCCGGCAGCATCCCGAAGAAGCCGAAGCCGAGCGCGGACTCCTCGCCCATCGGGGCCTCGGACGACGACGCGATCGCGGCGACGCCCAGACCGATGGCGAACATCAGCAGGATCATGACCCCGAGCGTCCACATCGTCGAACGCACCGAGCGGATCTTCGTCCACTCGGAGGCGAGCGCGTCACCGAGGTGCGCGGCGCGGACCGGGATGGGGGAGACGTAGGCGTGCGGCGCCGGGGCGTGCTGCGGGTGCGCGGGGGCGGTCATCGGGCGTCCTTCGGGGTGTCGCTCGGCTGCGGGAGACCCGGCTGCGGGGCGGCCGGAGGGGCGTACGGGCCCGGCGCGGGGGCGTAGGGGGCCTGCGGAGCACCGCCGTACGGGTTCTGTCCGGGCGGCGGCGGGGCGTACCAGCCCTGCTGCGGCACCTCGTGGACCTGCGGCTGCGGCGGCATCCCGTACCCCGGCTGTCCCGGCTGCACGGGCGGCTGGAGGTGGGCGAGACGGTCGTCGGTGGAGCGGTAGTCCACGGCGCCCTGCGTCAGCCGCATGTACGCCTCCTCCAGCGAGGCCTGGTGCGGGGACAGCTCCCAGAGCCGTACGTCCGCGCCGTGCGCCAGGTCGCTGATCCGCGGCAGCGGCAGGCCCGTGACGCGCAGCGCGCCGTCCGGCTCGGACAGCACCTGCCCGCCGGCCTCCATGAGCACCGACGTCAGCTTCTCCCGCTGGGCCGGCTCGGTCCCCGGGGTCCGCACCCGGGCGAAGTCGGCGGAGTTCGCCGAGATGAAGTCCGTGACGCTCATGTCCGCGAGCAGCTGCCCCCGGCCGATCACGATCAGGTGGTCGGCCGTCAGCGCCATCTCGCTCATGAGGTGGCTGGAGACGAAGACCGTGCGGCCTTCGGCGGCCAGCTTCTTCATCAGGTTCCGCACCCAGAGGATGCCCTCGGGGTCCAGGCCGTTGACGGGCTCGTCGAAGAGCAGCACCTGCGGGTCGCCGAGCAGGGCCGCCGCGATGCCGAGCCGCTGCCCCATGCCGAGGGAGAAGCCCTTCGAGCGCCGCTTGGCGACGTCCTGGAGGCCGACGACCCCGAGGACCTCGTCGACGCGCTGCGCCGGGATGCCGGCCAGCTGCGCCAGCGACAGCAGGTGGCTGCGCGCGCTCCGGCCGCCGTGCACGGCCTTGGCGTCGAGGAGCGCGCCGACCTGCCGGGGCGCGTTCGGCAGCTGCCGGAAGGGGTGGCCGCCGATCGTGACATGGCCCGCGGAGGGTCGGTCGAGCCCGAGGATCATGCGCATCGTGGTCGACTTGCCCGACCCGTTGGGCCCCAGGAACCCGGTGACGACCCCGGGCCTCACCCGGAAGGAAAGGTTGTACACGGCCGTCTTGGCGCCATAGCGCTTCGTCAGGCCGACTGCCTCGATCATTACTCCAGCCCCATCGACAGGTCGGTGCATCCATGTCGGGGCGTGGCGGCCGAAGGCCGGAGCCCCCCGTATGAGCTAGGAGCTTATCCAGCCGTTGACGGTTCCGCCGAAGCGGAACCGTGATCCTCCTGTGAGCGGGGGCCTACGCGTCCCGGCGCTTCAGCACCAGATAGCCGCCGAGCAGCGCGGCCGCGACCCAGAGCAGCATGATCCCGAGCCCGCCCCAGGGGCCGTACGGCGCCGGGTCCGAGCCCATCGCGTCCGGCACCACCTGCATGATCTTGGAGCCGGCCTGGTCGGGGAAGTACTTGGCGACCTCCTTGGCCTTCGGGACCGCCGACAGGATCTGCGAGATGAGGAAGAAGAACGGCACCAGGATGCCCAGCGACAGCATCGAGGAGCGGAGCATCGTCGCCACGCCCATCGAGAAGATCGCGATCAGACCCATGTAGAGGCCGCCGCCGACCACCGCGCGCAGCACGTTGTCCGCGCCGAGGGTGGTGCGGTGCTCGCCGAGCAGCGCCTGCCCGAGGAAGAACGACAGGAAGCTGGTCACCAGGCCCACGATCAGGGAGAGCCCGCCGGCCACGGCGATCTTCGAGAAGAGGAAGGACGCGCGCTGCGGGACCGCCGCGAGCGAGGTGCGGATCATGCCCGAGGAGTACTCGGTGCCGACCACGAGGACACCGAAGACCACCATCGCCAGCTGGCCGAGGACCATCCCGGAGAAACTGGCGAACGTCGGGTCGAAGGTGGCCCGCTCCGTCTCGCTGAGGTCGTCGAAGGTCCCCTTGAACAGGGCGCACAGCGCCGCGCTCATCGCCACCGTGACGAGGAGGGCGCTCGCCAGCGTCCAGACGGTCGACGACACCGTCCGGATCTTGGTCCACTCGGACTGCAGGACCGCGGATGCCGCTGCCATCGTTCAGGCTCCCTCGGGGGACGAGTCGTGGGTGGAGTGCGCGGGGTCCGTCCCCGCGTCCGCGCCCCAGCGGGGGCCGGGCGGCACGGCGCCGCCGTGTACGTCGGTGCCGTGCGCGTGGTACTCCACCGCGCCGGCCGTCATCTGCATGAACGCTTCTTCGAGGGAGGCGCGCTGCGCGCTCAGCTCGTGCAGCACGAGCCCGTTCTCCGCCGCCAGCTCGCCCAGCTTCTCGGTCGTCGCGCCGTCCACCTCAAGGGTGCCGTTGCCCGCCTCGACCGCGATGAATCCGTTGGCGTGGAGCACGTCCCGCAGTCTTTCCTGCTGCGGCGAGCGCATCCGCACATAACTCCGGGAATTCTGCTGGATGAAATCCGCCATCGAGGTGTCGGCCAGGAGTCTCCCCTGCCCGATCACGATGAGGTGATCGGCCGTCAGCGCCATTTCGCTCATCAGATGACTGGAAACGAAGATCGTCCGGCCCTCGGCCGCCAACGCCTTCATCAGATTGCGGATCCAGTGAATTCCCTCGGGGTCCAGACCATTGACGGGTTCGTCGAACATCAGGATCTCGGGATCCCCGAGGAGCGCCGACGCGATCCCGAGCCGCTGCCCCATGCCGAGGGAGAATCCCTTGGACTTCTTCTTCGCGACCGGCGTCAGACCCACCAGGTCGAGCACCTCGCCCACCCGGCTCGCCGGGATGCGGTTGGACTGCGCCAGACACAGCAGGTTGTTGTACGCGGAGCGGCCGCCGTGCATCGCCTTGGCGTCGAGCAGCGCCCCGATGTACTTCAGGGGCTCCGCCAGCTCCCGGTAGTGCTTGCCGTCGATCCGGACCGTCCCGCTCGTCGGGTTGTCCAGGTCGAGCATCATCCGCATCGTCGTCGACTTGCCCGCCCCGTTCGGCCCGAGGAAGCCGGTGACCACGCCGGGACGCACCTGGAAGGAGAGGTGGTCGACCGCGGTCTTCGCCCCGTAGCGCTTGGTCAGGCCCTGAAGCTCGATCATGCGACCCAACCTACGGGCGCGCAAAACCCTCCGCCACCGGAATGACGGAGGGTTCTGGCAGATGCCGCCTGTTCGTTACGCGGCGGCCGCGCGGGTCATCGGGACTGCTGCGCCGGGACGCCGGCCGTGCGCTCGTCGTCGATCGGGGAGCCGGCCGCCGCCACCGCGGCACCGGTCAGCGTCGCCAGCATCTCGCGGACGTTGGTCAGCTGCGCGTTGATCGAGTCGCGGCGGTTCGTCAGCGCCGCGAGCTCGCGCTCCGATTCCGAACGGATCCGGTCGGCCTTGGCGTTCGCGTCGGCCACGATGTCCTCGGCCTGGCGCTGCGCGGTCTCCACCGTCTGACGGGCCCGGCGCTCCGCGTCGGTCCGCAGCTTCTCGGCCTCCAGGCGGAGCTGCTCGGCGCGGTGCTCGATCTCCGCGAGGCGCTTCTCGGCCTTGGCCTGACGCGAGGCCAGGTCGCGCTCCGACTGCTCGCGGCGCTTCGCCAGGTTCGTCTCGAAGTCCGCGGCGGCCTGGGCGGCCTTGGCGCGGGTCTCCTCGAAGAGGGCGTCCGCCTCCTCACGCTTCGACTGCGCGTCCTTCTGCGCCTCGGCACGCAGCGTGTTGGCCTCGCCCTGCGCCTTCTCGACGATCCGGACGCCCTCGTCCTCGGCCTTCGACTTGCGCTCGGCCGCGAACGACTCCGCGTCGTTGCGCACCTGCTGGGCGGCCGACTCGGCCAGCTCGCGGTGCTGCTCGGCGGCGCGACGGGCCTCCTCACGCAGGTCCTTGGCCTCCTCCTCGGCGAGCCGGAGGATCTTCTCGACCCGGGCGCCGAGCCCCGCGTACGACGGCTCGGCGTCGGTCACCTGCGCCTGGGCGTTCTGCGTCTCGAGGTGGAGCTCCTCGATCCGCTTCTCCAGGGAGGTGATGCGGGACAGGGCGCTGTCGCGGTCGGCCACGAGCTTGGTAATGCGGTCGTCCACCTGACCGCGGTCGTAACCGCGCCGCACGAGCTCGAAGCCGAAGGGGGAGGAAGTGTCGCTCATGGGGTTCCTGTCGAATGAGACCGGTGAGGTGTTAGAGGGAATCCTAGGGGCCGAAGCGGCGTGTCATCGAGCGTATGCCCGTTTGATCTGGAGAATGTCCAGCCTTTTGAGTGGCTAGCCGTCCTGGGACTTGCCACCCGTACGAGTGGACCCCGCCGACGCACCCGCCTTGACCCCGTCCTTTCCGGCGGACGGCGTCTCGAAAGACTCCAACGCCTCCAGGACGTCCTGGACACGGGAGATCTCCGCATTGATGTCCTTGCGACGCCGTGTCAGGGTCTCCAGCTCGCGCTGTCCTTCCGCGACCGTCTTCTCGGCCTCGGCGGCGGCCTCCGCGCGGATCCGCTCGGCCTCCGCCTTGATGGCCTCGGCCTCCGCGATCAGCGAGGCCTTCTTCTGTGCGGCCTCCTTCAGGAGCCCGTCCGCCTTGCGGACCGCGGCGATCCGGACCTTGCTCGCCTCCGAACTCGCGTCGGAGAGCAGCTCCTTCGCCTTCTCCTCCGCCTCGGCACGCTGCTCGGTCGCGGCCTTCACCAGCTTGTCGACGCGCTCGCCGGCCGTCTTCATCTGCTCCGACGTCTCGCGCCGCGCCCGCTCGTGCAGCTCCTCGATCTCGCTCTCGATCCGGCCCCGCAGCTCCTCGGCCCGCTCCCTTATGGCCGTCGCGTCGCTGCGGGCACCGACCAGGAGCTCGTCCGCGTCCGTTCGGGCCTTCTCCACCAGCGAGTTGCCCTCGACGGTCGACTCGGCGACGATCCGCTCGGCCTCCTTGCGGGCCGCGCCGACCATCGTGTCCGCCTGCGACTCGGCCTCCGTGGTGGCGCGCAGCGCCTCCTCCTGGGCCTTGGCGACGAGCTGGTCGGCCTGCTCGGCCGCGTCGGAACGCTTCCGCGCCCCGGCCTCCCGGGCTTCGTCGAGGATCCGGTCGGCCTCCTCGCGGGCCTCGGCACGCATCTGCTCGCCCGCCGCGGCCGCGTCGGCCTTGACCCGCTCCGACTCGGTACGGATCCGCTCCGCGTCCCGCAGGGCCTCGGCGATCGCCGCGGCGCCCTCGGCGCGCAGCCGCTCGGCCTCCTCCGAGGCCGCGCCGACGGTCCGGCCCGCTTCGGCACGGGCGTCCGCGCCGACCGAATCGGCCAGCTCGGCCGCCTCGTTCACGATCCGCTCGGCTTCGGCGCTCGCCTCGCCGACGAGGCTGTCGGCCTGCTCGGCGGCGTCCGTGCGGCGCTTGTCGGCGGCCTTGCGGGCCTCGTCCAGGATCTGGTCGGCGTCGGCCAGCGCGGCGTTGCGCAGGGCCTGCGCGTGCGCCTCGCCGTCGGCCTTGACCTGCTCCGCCTCCGCGCGCAGCCGCTGGGAGTCCCGCTCGGTGGTCTCGCGCAGCTCGGCGGCCTCCGCCGCGATCCGCTCGGCCTCGGCGGTGGCCTCGCCGATGAGGGTGTCGGCCTGCTCGGCGGCGTCCGTGCGGCGCTTGTCGGCGGCCTTGCGGGCCTCGTCGAGGACCTGCTCGCCCTCGGCGCGGGCCTCCGCGCGCAGCGCCTCCGCCTGCGCCTCGCCCTCGGCCTTGACCTGCTCGGCCTCGGCCCGCAGGCGCAGGGCGTCCTGTTCGGTCGTCTCCATGAGCTCGACCGCCTCGGCGGTGAGCCGCTCGGCCTCGGCGGTGGCCTCGCCGATGAGGGTGTCGGCCTGCTCGGCGGCGTCCGTGCGGCGCTTGTCGGCGGCCTTGCGGGCCTCGTCGAGGACCTGCTCGCCCTCGGCGCGGGCCTCCGCGCGCAGCGCCTCCGCCTGTGCCTCGCCGTCCGCCTTGACCTGCTCGGCCTCGGCGCGCAGCGCGGCGGCCTCGGCGGTGAGCCGCTCGGCCTCGGCGGTGGCCTCGCCGATGAGGGTGTCGGCCTGCTCGGCGGCGTCCGCGCGCCGCTTGTCCGCGACCTGACGGGCCTCGTCCAGGACCTGCTCGGCCTCGGCCGCGATCCGCTCGGCCTCGGCACGCGCCTCGCCGACCGTCGTCTCGGCGCGCTCGGCGGCCTCCGAACGGATCCGGTTGGCGTCGTCCCGGGCGTCCGCGCGCGTGCGGGCCGCGTCCTGCTCCGCCGAGGCGAGCGAGTCCGTCACCTCGGTCCGTACCCGCTGCGCGTACTCGGCGGTGTCCGACCGCAGCTTCTCGGCCTCGGCGAGCGCGTCCGTGACGGTCCGCTCCGCCAGCGCCTTCGCGGCCTCCGACTCCTCCTGGGCGCGCTCCCGGG
This sequence comes from Streptomyces sp. E-08, assembly GCF_049913095.1. Classification (NCBI taxonomy): domain Bacteria; kingdom Bacillati; phylum Actinomycetota; class Actinomycetes; order Kitasatosporales; family Streptomycetaceae; genus Streptomyces; species Streptomyces sp. E-08. The sequence goes on from NZ_CP183971.1 coordinate 5,789,465, forward strand.
TGCGGACGGCGTCCTCGGACGCCCGCTCCCGCTCCTCGTACGCGTCGGCGCGGACCCGGTCCGCCTCCTCCTGCGCCTCGGTCCGCGTCCGCTCGGCCGCGTGCTCGGCGGCGCTGCGCAGCCCGGCGATCTCCTCCTCGGCCTGCTCGCGCAGCCCGGCCACCGAGTCCCGCACCTCCTGGGCGGCTCGCGAGGCCGTGGTGACCATCTCGGTCGCCCGCGTGTCCGCCTCCTCGACCAGGCGCTGCGCCTCGGTCTGGGCCTCCTCGACCCGCTTGCGGGCGGCGGCGAGGAGCTCCTCGGACTGCTCGCGGGCGTGCTCGCGCTCGCGGCCGGCCTCGGAGCGGGCCGAGTCGAGGGTCTCCTCGGCCTCCCGGCGGCGCCGGACGGCCTCCTCCTGCGCGGCGGCCAGTGCCTCGGCGGCCTCGGCGGCCACCCGCTCGGCGGCGGCGGCGGCCTCGGCCCGCACCCGGTCGGCGGTCTCCTGGGCCTCGGACCTCAGGCGCTCGGCCTCCTCGGAGGCCTCGGTGCGGAGCCGTACCGCGGCGGACTCGGCCTCGGTGCGCGCGGTGGACGCGTCCGACGCGGCCTCGGCACGCAGCCGCTCGGCCTCCTGCTCGGCCTGCTCCTGGAGCGTACGGATCCGCTCGGCGGCCTCCGTCCGCTGCCGCTCCGTCTCCTCGGCGGCCTCCCGCCGGATCCGCTCGCCCTCGGCGCGGGCGTCGCTGAGCTCCTCGCCGGCCGCGGCGACCTTCGCCGCGGCGTCGTTGTGCAGCCGGGTCAGCTCCTCGGCGGCCTCCTCGCGGCGGGCCTCGGCGGCCCGCTCGGCGTCCGCGCGCAGCCCGGCGGCGGCCTGCTCGGCCGCGGCCTTCACCGACTCGGCCTGCTCCTCGGCCTCGGCGCGCAGCCGTTCGGCCTCGGCGCGGGTGCGCTCCAGGGTCTCCTCGGCCTGGGTCCGGAGCGTCTGGGCGCGCTCCATCGCCTCCGACTTGACCCGCTCGCCCTCGGCACCGGCCTTGGCGCGCTGTTCCTCGGCGTCCGTACGGGCCGTGGTGAGGAGCTCCTCGGCGGTCTTCGCCGCCTCCTCGATCTGCTGGAGGGCCTCGCGCCGGGCCTCGCCGCGGATCCGCTCGCCCTCGTCGACGGCCTCGGCGCGCAGCGCCTCGGCCTCGCCGCGCAGCCGGCGGGCCTCCTCCTGGAGCTCGACCGTCTTGGCGCGGTACTCCTTGGTGTCGTCCTTCGCGGAGCCGAGCAGCTCGTCGGCCTGCTCCCCGGCCTCGGCGCGCAGCCGGTCCGCCTCGGTCTCGGCTTCGCGGCGGACCCGCTCGGCCTCCTCGGAGGCCTTGCGGGTGGTCTCCCGGGCGTCCTCGGACGCCTTGGTGAGGATCTCCTCGGCGTTGCGGGCGGCCTTGGCGAGCGCGGCAGCGGAGTCCTCGGCGGCGGCCGTGACGGCCTTCTCGGAGGCCTCGGTGACGAGCTTCTCGGCCTCGGCGGTGGCCTCGCGGAGCTTCTCCTCGGCCTCGGCCTTGAGGGCCTCGGCCTCCTTGGTGGCCTCGCCGACGAGGCGGGCGATCTCGGTCTTGGCGGTGCGGGTGCGCTGCTCGTTGACCGACTCGGCCGAGGAGAGCTGCCGGGCGGCGGACTCCTTGGCCTCGGCGAGGGTCTTCTCGGCCTCGGCGCGGGCGAGCCGGAGCTTCTCCTCGGCCTCCTGCATGCGCTGCTCGGCGGCGCGGGAGAGCTCGGTGGCCTGCCGGCGGGCCTGGTCGGTCTCGGCGGCGGTGCTGGAGCGGAGCTGCTCGGCGTGGGTGGTGGCCTCCTGCGCCTGGCTGGAGGCGGCGCCGATGAGCCGCTCGGCGTCCCTGCGCGCGCGCAGGAGAATCGCTTCGGCCTCGGCACGGGCGGACTCCGCCTCGGCACCGACCCGGCGGCTGGTCTCCTCGGCGAGCCGGGTGGCCTCGGCGCGGGCGGTGGCGAGCGACTGCTCGGCCTCCGCGCGGGACTCCTCCATCAGGCGGCGGGCCTGGGACTCCGTGCGGGCGCGCAGCTGTTCGGCCCAGGCCACGTTCTCGTTGACGTGCGCCTCGACGGTCTGGCGGCGCTCGTTGAGCTCCTGGTCGAGCTGCTGGCGGCGCTGGACGGCCTCGTTGTGCAGTTCGGCCTGGAGCCTGGCCTGGTGCTCGGCGTGCTCCTGGAGGATGCGCTGGGTCTGGGCGCGGGCATCGCGCAGCTCGCGCTCGGCGTCCTGCCGGAGCTGCTCGGCCTGCGCCTGGGCGTTCCGCAGCATCTGCTCGGCCTGGTAGCCGATGTCGGCGCTGTCGTACGCGGGCCGGGACGCGATGGTGCGGCGCGCCTCGTGGAGCTTGGCCCGCAAGACCTCGACCTGGTAGCCCAGGTCCTCGGCATGCTGGACGGCCTTCTCGCGTTCGGTCTTCAGCCGGTCCATCTCGGCTTCGAACCTGGCGAGATGGTCGTCTTCAGCTCGGTGGCTCTCCTGGCGTTCGTAGCCCCGCACTGCGCGGTCCCATCCTTCCCCGAGCTCTTCGAGCAGGGGAGACCCCAACCCTGGTCGCAACTCCAACGAGCACGCCCTCAGGCCGAGGACGGGCCCCCGGGGAATCGTGGCAGATCGGACGACCCCGACATCCCGACTTCGGTGCCGCACGGAGCGGCCCCGACCGGCCCCGGCCCGGAGCCGCCCACTCTACCGGGCCAGGAATCCGGAGGTCAGTGCTCCGCTGAGGAGTGGTCAGCGGACGGCTCGGCCGAGGTGACCAGTTCGGTGAGGACTCCGTGGCAGTCCTTGGGGTGGAGGAAGGTGATCCGGGAGCCCATGGAGCCGATCCGGGGCTCGTCGTAGAGGACGCGGACGCCCTTGCCGCGGATGGCCTCGGCCTCCCCGTCGACGTCCGCGGTGCCGAAGGCGATGTGGTGCACGCCCTCGCCGTTCTTGGCGAGCCACTTGCCCACCGCGGAGTCCTCCCGGGTCGGCTCCAGGAGCTGGAGGTACGAGGCCCCGCCGTCGTCGGTGGCGTTGATCTTGAGCATGGCCTCGCGGACGCCCTGCTCCTCGTTGACCTCGGAGTGGTAGACCTCGAAACCGTACGTGGCACGGTAGAACTCGACGGTCTTGTCCAGGTCGAAACAGGCGATCCCGATGTGGTCGATACGCGTCAGCATGCCTCCAGTGCACCGCTGGAAGGGTGGTTACGCAACGTGCGCGCGATCACACCATCCGGCCGGTGACCGCGCGCGGCGCCTCTCAGTACATTGGCGGTAAACCCTCGTTCACTCCTCATCCCAAGGGGCCGTGCCTCATGTCTGGAACGACCGGTACCACCTCAGTGATCGTCGCGGGCGCCCGCACGCCCATGGGTCGCCTGCTCGGCTCGCTCAAGTCCTTCTCGGGCGCCGACCTCGGCGGCTTCGCCATCAAGGCCGCCCTGGACCGGGCCGGCATCGGCGGCGACCAGGTGCAGTACGTGATCATGGGCCAGGTGCTCCAGGCGGGCGCCGGGCAGATCCCCGCCCGTCAGGCCGCCGTCAAGGCCGGCATCCCGATGAACGTCCCGGCGCTCACCATCAACAAGGTGTGTCTCTCGGGTCTCGACGCCATCGCGCTCGCCGACCAGCTGATCCGCGCCGGTGAGTTCGACGTCGTCGTCGCCGGCGGCCAGGAGTCCATGACGAACGCCCCGCACCTGCTGCCGAAGTCCCGCGAGGGCTTCAAGTACGGCGCCATCGAGATGCTCGACGCGATGGCGTACGACGGCCTCACGGACGCCTTCGAGGGCATCGCCATGGGCGAGTCCACCGAGAAGCACAACACCCGCCTGGGCATCCAGCGCCCCGAGCAGGACGAGATCGCCGCGCTCTCGCACCAGCGCGCCGCCGCCGCGCAGAAGAACGGCATCTTCGAGGCCGAGATCACCCCGGTCGAGATCCCGCAGCGCAAGGGCGACCCGGTGATCTTCTCGAAGGACGAGGGCATCCGCGCGGAGACCACCGCCGAGTCCCTCGGCAAGCTCCGTCCCGCCTTCGCCAAGGACGGCACCATCACCGCCGGCACCTCCTCGCAGATCTCCGACGGCGCCGCCGCCGTGGTCGTGATGAGCAAGGCCAAGGCGGAGGAGCTCGGCCTGGAGTGGATCGCCGAGATCGGCGCCCACGGCAATGTCGCGGGTCCGGACAACTCGCTCCAGTCGCAGCCGTCCAACGCGATCCTGCACGCCCTCAAGAAGGAGGGCCTGGGCGTCGAGGACCTCGACCTGATCGAGATCAACGAGGCCTTCGCCGCGGTCGCCGTCCAGTCAATGAAGGACCTGGGCGTTACCCCCGAGAAGGTGAACGTCAACGGCGGCGCGATCGCCCTCGGCCACCCCATCGGCATGTCCGGCGCCCGTGTCGTGCTGCACCTCGCGCTGGAGCTCAAGCGGCGCGGCGGCGGCATCGGCGCGGCCGCCCTGTGCGGCGGCGGCGGCCAGGGCGACGCCCTGATCGTCCGCGTGTCCGGCAAGTAAGCACCGATCCGAGGAGCAGCGCAGATGGTGGACGTCCCCGAACTCGTCGCCCAGGCCCGGGAGGGCAGGCCGCGGGCCGTGGCCCGGCTGATCTCGCTGGTGGAGGGGGCGTCCCCGCAGCTGCGGGAGGTGATGGCGGCGCTCGCGCCGCTCACCGGCGGCGCGTACGTGGTGGGCCTGACCGGCTCGCCGGGCGTGGGCAAGTCCACGTCGACGTCCGCGCTGGTCTCCGCGTACCGCAGGGCGGGCAGGCGGGTCGGCGTCCTGGCCGTCGACCCGTCCTCGCCGTTCAGCGGGGGAGCGCTCCTCGGTGACCGGGTCCGGATGTCGGAGCACGCCTCCGACCCGGGCGTCTACATCCGCTCCATGGCGACCCGCGGTCATCTGGGCGGGCTCGCCTGGTCCGCCCCGCAGGCCATCCGCGTCCTGGACGCGGCGGGCTGCGAGGTGATCCTGGTGGAGACCGTCGGCGTCGGGCAGTCGGAGGTCGAGATCGCCTCCCAGGCCGACACCTCGGTCGTCCTGCTCGCGCCGGGCATGGGCGACGGGATCCAGGCCGCGAAGGCGGGCATCCTGGAGATCGGCGACCTGTACGTCGTGAACAAGGCCGACCGGGATGGCGCGGACGCCACCGCCAGGGAGCTCAACCACATGCTGGGGCTCGGCGAGGCGCGGGCCGCGGGCGACTGGCGGCCGCCGATCGTCAAGACGGTCGCGGCGCGCGGCGAGGGCATCGACGAGGTCGTGGAGGCCCTGGAGAAGCACCGCGCGTGGATGGAGGAGCACGGGGTCCTGGCGGAGCGCCGCCGGGCCCGTGCCGCGCGCGAGGTGGAGACCATCGCGGTGACGGCCCTGCGCGAGCGCATCGGCGACCTGCACGGCGACCGGCGTCTGGACGCGCTCGCGGAGCGGATCGTGGCGGGCGCTCTCGATCCGTACGCGGCCTCGGACGAGCTGGTGGCGAGCCTGACCGGAAACTGACCCCGGTACGCACGGAAGGGCCCCTCCGGTGACCGGAGGGGCCCTTCCCGTTCTCTGTCAGGTCACGGCTTGCCGCGGCGGCCGCGGAGCTGCTCGGCGACCGGCTTCAGGGACTCGTGGAGGTCGCCGAGGGCCTCGCCGGTCAGCTGGTCGATGAAGTGCTTGCGCACCGACTCGACATGGTGCGGGGCGACCTTGCGCATGGTCTCCATGCCGTCGTCGGTCAGGACGGCGTAGAGCCCGCGCCGGTCGGACTCGCAGTTCTCGCGGCGTACGAGCCCGGCGTTCTCCATGCGGGTGATCTGGTGGGAGAGCCGGCTCTTGGACTGGAGGGTGGCGGCGGCGAGGTCGCTCATGCGCAGCCGCCGCTCCGGCGACTCCGAGAGGTTCACCAGGATCTCGTAGTCGTTCATCGTCAGGCCGAAGGGCTGGAGGTCCCGCTCCAGCTGGTACGTCAGCATTCTCTGGACGTCCAGGAACGTGCGCCAGGCGCACTGCTCGCCGTCGGTGAGCCAGGGGGTGGCCGTCTCGGTGTCCATGTATGGATTCTACCTAAGAAGTTGAATACTTGACGAAGTATGGGAGTGTGACGCCGCGCACCGCGTCGGGCGCCCCCGTGCGCAACCGGCGCAGACGTTCGAGGCCGTCACACTCCGCAGACTACCGGCTACAGGCCGAAGCGACGCTGGAGGTCACCGAGCTGGCCGGGAAGGCGCGGTACCGCACCCAGCGGCCCCTGGCCGGAACCAGGCGCCCCGTGCCCGCCCGGAACACCCGCCTGCGCCGGCGGCGCGCCGACCGCCCGCTCCTGCATCAGCAGCTCCGTCGACTGGAGCAGTACCGTACCCGCCCCGACGAACTCGAACTGGTGCTCCTCGCCCGAGGTGCCGCCGATGCCCGTCAGCGCGCGGACGCCGCCCATCACGCCCGTCATGTAGCCGTGGTCGTAATGGTGACAGGGCGAGGGGCAGTCCGCCCACCCGACCAGCGCCTGCGGGTCCACCCGCATCGGCGGCTCCATGAAGACCACCGGGCCGTTCGACGCCGCCACGAACTTGCCCGTGCCGATCAGCGTCACGAAGCCCGGCACGATCGACTGCTTCAGCGCCAGCGTCGGCTGGTAGGCCAGCAGGTTCCCGGAGCGGATCGTCAGATTGCCCTCGTCCAGGTCGTACGAGTTCACGTCGAAGGCCCGGTCCGCGAGCAGCATCTTCCCGCTGCCCTCGGCCACCACCCAGTCGCTCGCGTGCAGCGGCGAGTGGAAGGACGTCCGCACCAGCCGGTCGAGCCGGCCGTGCCCGATGCCGTTGAACTCGATCCGCCCGTAGTAGGCGATCATCTTCCCCTTCTGCAGGAACCACTGGGAGCCCTTGAGCTCCACGCAGAAGGTGTACGGATTGACGTTGTCGTCCGACGGCAGGGAGTGCGGGTCGTGGATGACAGGGGTGCTCACAGCTTCTCCTCCGAGGCCTGGACGTACACCGCGCCGCTGCCGCTCAGCTCCAGCTGGAAGGCCTCGCCCGAGCCGCGCCCCACCATGTCGCGCCAGCCGAGCGCCGTGGAGAGCTTGTTCCGCACGTCGCCGTGGTGCGCCACGTACGCCTGCGGGTCCACGTGCACCGGGCGGCCCGGGGTGATCGGCAGCTCGATGACACCGCCGTGCGCCATGACGGCCACCGAGCCGTGGCCCTTCAGGGTCGTGGTGAAGAGGCCCTGGCCGGTCACCTGGCCGCGGACCATGCCCATGACCCCGCCCTGTGAGCCCATGAACATCGTGCCCTGCTCCAGGGTGCCGTCGAAGGCGAGCAGCCGGTCGGCCTCGACGTACAGGGTGTCGCCCGTCAGCGCGATCACCTGGATGTGATGTCCGCCGTGCCCGAACATCACCGTGCCGCTGCCCTCGACGGTCATCAGCGGGGTCGCCTCGCCGGCCACCCGGCGGCCGATCATCGACATCAGGCCGCCCTGACCGCCCGCCATGTTCGGCGTGAAACTGACGTCGCCGCGGTACGCGAGCATCGCGCCGCGCTGACTGAACATCCGCTGCCCGGGGACGACGGTCGCCTCGACCATCTTCGAGTTGATCTCGCGGAACGGCATCAGACGTCGCCCCCGATCGTGTTGCGCTCGCTCGGCTGGACGTAGACGAGCCCGTCGCCCTCGAAGCGGATCTGGAAGGCCTCGCCGCCGCCCTCGCCCATGAGGGTGCGGAAGGTCACCCCGGACTGGAAGTGCTGCTGGAGGTTGCCCTGGTGGGCGATGTACGCGCCCGGGTCGACCTGGAGCGGGTACTGCGGGGTCACCCGCAGCACCACCGCCGGGCCGTCCGACATGATCGCCGCCTGGCCCGTGCCCTCGACGGTCGTGGTGAAGAGGCCGTTGCCGGTGGCGCCGCCGCGCAGCCCCGTGAAGGTGGTGCCGGTGCGCAGTCCCGCGTCGGTGCAGAGCAGATTGCTCGCCTCGACCCAGAGCTTGTCGCCGTGCAGGGAGACGAGGTTGATCTCGGAGGCCCGGTCGGCGAACCAGCAGGTCCCCTGGCCGCGGACCTCCATCACCTCCATCTGCTCACCCGTGAGCCGGCGGGTCACCATGCCGCGCAGGCCCTCACCGCCGCCGCTCATCTTCTTGAACGCCATCTGGCCGTCGTAGGCGACCATCGAGCCGTTCTTCGCCTTGACGGCGTCGCCGGTCATGGAGACGGCGAGCACTTTGCTGCCTTGGAGTCGGAACGTTGCCACCCGAGGAAGGTACTGGGCCCCCGGCTAAAGAGACAGCAAAGTCGCCGTGCACAATGGACGGGCCCTTGTGCATCCGTTCACAAGATCGAACGAAGGTGACCCCCTCCGTGGACATCAAGACCGCTTCCTCCCTCCACCGGCTCCGGCTCGTCTCCGCGCCGGAGGCCGTCTCGTTCCTGCTCCTGCTCGTCTGCTCGGTGCTCAAGCGGACGACGGACTTCAACGCGGTGCCGGTCATGGGCGCGATCCACGGCATCCTCTTCGTCCTGTACGTCCTCTTCTGGCTGGACGCCTGGAACCGCACCAAGTGGAGCTTCGGGACGGCCGCCCTCTACTTCGTCCTCTCGGTGCTGCCGCTCGGCGGCTTCTACGCCGAGCGGAAGCTGAAGCGCGAGGCCGAGGACGCGGTCATCGCCTCCCGCGCCCGCGCGGAGCAGGCCCAGGGTGCGGTGAAGGCATGATCGTCGCGTTCTCCGTGACCCCCCTCGGCGTGGGGGAGGAGGTCGGCGAGTACGTCGCCGACGCGGTCCGGGTCGTGCGTGAGTCGGGGCTCCCGAACCGCACCGACGCGATGTTCACCTCGATCGAGGGCGAGTGGGACGAGGTCATGGACGTCGTGAAGCGCGCCGTCGCCGCCGTCGAGGCCCGCGCGCCGCGCGTCTCGGTGGTCATGAAGGCCGACATCCGTCCCGGCGTGACGGACGGTCTGACCTCGAAGGTCGACACGGTGGAGCGCCACCTCGGGGCCTGACGCCCCGCCCGCGCACGAAGAAGCCCCCGGTCCTGGGTCCAGGGCCGGGGGCTTCTTCGCGCCCACTGGTTGAGCGACTGCTCAAAATCCGCTACGTTCCCTCCCGAGGCAGTTTTGAGCAGTCGCTCAAAGTGCTGGACGAGCCGGGGGAACAGCCATGGGTCTCTACATCGAGACGCGGATACGCGCGGACCTGGACACCCTCTGGGAACGCACCCAGGAGCCCGACCGCCACCAGCGGTGGGACCTGCGGTTCACGGAGATCTCCCACCTCCCGCGTGCCGACGGCGAGCCCCAGCACTTCCGCTACGCGACCCGCGTCCTGCCCTTCCTGGCCGTCGCCGGCACCGGTGTCTCCGCGGGGGAGCGCCACCGGGCCGGCGGCGACCGGGTCTCCGCCCTCCGGTTCGCCTCGCCGCACCCGCTCTCGCTCCTCGCCGAGGGCAGCGGCTACTGGCGCTACGTCCCGACCCCGGACGGCGTCCGCTTCCTCACCGGCTACGACTACCGGCCCCGCTGGGGCCGCACCGGCCGGATCGCCGACCGGCTCCTCTTCCGGCCCCTCATGGGCTGGGCCACCGCCTGGTCCTTCGACCGGCTCCGGCTCTGGTGCGAACGGGGCATCACCCCGGAGCGCTCGCGGAACCGCTGGCTGCTCGAACTCGTCGCCCGCGTGCTGCTCGTGGCCGTGCCGCTCGCCCTGACCCGGCTGCCGCTGGGGTTCGTGTCGCTCGACGCCGTGCCGCTCACCGTCCTCGGGCTCGCCGCCGCCGTCCTCGTACCGCCGTCCTCGCGCGCACCGGCGGCCCGGCGCTGTCTGCGCACCCCGCCCGCCCGCCACCGGGAGCCCCGGCTCCTCGCCACCCTGGAGCAGGCGTGACCTCGATCTTCCGCAAAGCCATGGGGGACGCCGCCTTCGAGCGGCTGCACCCCGAGCTCCAGCGACGCTTCTCGGTCGGGATCGCGAGCGGCGAGCTGTGCGTCGGACGGGGCGTCATGGACCACATCTGGCACGGCCCGGCCTTCGTGAAGCCCTTCCTCGCGCTCGGCGGACTGCGGAACATCCTGCTGCCCCGCACCGGCCGCGACGTCCCCTTCACCATCGAGAACGTCCCCTACGCCGACTCGTACGGACGGGAGACCGTCACCTTCGTCCGCACCTTCGACCTGCCCGGCGGCCCCCGGCGCTTCGACGCCACCATGGTCCACAGCCCCGAGCGCGACTGCGTCCTCGACTACCTCGGCACCCACCAGCACCTCGCGAGCGACCTGCACCCGACCGCCGAACACGACGGCTCGCTCCTCATCACCTCCGGCGAACACCGCTTCCGCGAGGGCCCGCTCGACCTGCGCGTCCCCGAACTCGTCGGCGCCCGGGCCGAGGTGCGCGAGTCCTTCGACGAGCGCACCGGCCGCTTCCGCATCGACGTGCGGGTGGTCAACCGGTACTTCGGGCCGCTCTTCGGCTACCGGGGGTCCTTCACCGCCACCTACGCCGACGTACGCTCCCACGGGGTGCGCGCGGGGCTGCGCCCCGTGCGCGAGGAGGTACGGGCATGAGCGGGCGGGCCGCGGAGGACGTGAAGGCGCGGGACGCCAGGAGCCGGGAGACCCGGGACAAGCTCCTCGACGGCGCCCTGCGCACCCTCGTCGAACAGGGCATCGCCAAGACCTCCGCGCGAGCGATCGCGACCACCGCCGGGGTCAACCAGGCCCTCGTCTTCTACCACTTCGGCTCCGTCGACGAACTGCTCTCCGCCGCCTGCCGGCACGGCGCCGAGCAGCGGGTCGCCCGCCACCGGGAGCGGCTCCGCTCCGTCACCAGCCTCTCCGAACTCCTGGCCTTCGGACGCGAGATGCACGCCGAGGAGCGGGACGCCGGCCATGTCGCCGTCCTCGGGCAGCTGCTCGCCGGCGCCCAGACCCACCCCAGGCTCGCCCCGGCCACCGCCGCCGGGCTCGACCTGTGGATCGCCGAGATCGAACAGGTGCTCGTCCGCGTCCTCGCCGGGACCCCGCTCGCCGGCTTCACCGACCCCGCCGGGCTCGCCCGCGCGGTCGCCGCCTCCTTCGTCGGGCTCGAACTCTACGAAGGGGTCGACCCGGCGGGCGCGGAGGCCGCGCTCACCGCGCTCGAACAGCTCGGCGCGCTGATGGCCGCCGTCGAGGAGCTGAACCCGGTGGCGCGGAAGGCGGTCACGTACACCCTGCGGCGCCGCCTGGAGGCCTGAGGGTCACCCCGGATCGGGCTGCGACAGCGCGATGCCCAGCGGGGTCCGCTCGTACAGCACCTGGTGGCCGTAGCGCCGCGAGGTCACCAGCCCCGCGTCCCGCAGCACCGCCAGGTGCGAGGAGACGGACGAGGGCGCCCGGCCGAGGAGATGGGCGAGCGCCGTGGTCCCCGTCGGCTCGGCCAGGGCGCACAGGACGCCGGCCCGCACCGGCCCGAGCAGCCTGGCCAGCGCCTCCGGGGTGCGGTCCCCGGCCTCCGACCACAGGCCGCCGATCCCGCGCGCCGGGTAGACCACCGTCGGCTGCCAGGGCGGATCGAAGCCGCTCACCACGTCGGGCCAGGTGAACACCGACGGCATCAGGACGAGGCCCTGCCCCTCCAGCGGCCGGATGTGCTCACCGGGGTACGCGACGGTGAGCGTGGAGGTCCCCGCGTCCCAGGCGAAGGCCGGGTGCAGTTCGTCCAGGAGGCGTTCGAGCCCGCCCTCCGCGAGCCGGCGCGAGTGGTACGCCACGTCCGCCTCCAGGAGCGCGCGCAGCCGGGGCCAGTCCGGGGCGATCAGCGCCTCCCACGCCGCCCGGAGCAGTTCGGCCAGCCGCTCCACCGTCCCGGCGGGATCGGCGAGCATCCGCCGCCCCTCCGCGGTGTCCGCCGCCCCGGGTGTCTCGGCGAGCGCCCGCTCGAAGTCGGTCAGGGCGAGCGCCGGGTCGGTCTCCCGTACGGCCCCGATCTCCTGCTCGAAGGAGGCGGCGGGGCCGAGCGGCGGCGGATAGAGGAAGTCCGGGCTGTGCCCGCGCAGCGGCATCAGCAGCTGGAGCGGTGCGAGGTCGACCGCGCGCGCGGCGTCCGCGATCCGCCGCATCCACGGCAGGTGGTAGCCCTGCTTGGAGGGCCGCGCGAGCACCCGCACGGCGGAGTGCGTCTCCCAGAGCGGCGAGATCGCGAACCGGATCCGCAGCGGGTCGGCCTCGCCGAAATGCAGGTGGTACGGCACGGGGCCCCCTGGAACGACCGGAACATTCGCCTGGAGCCGAAAGTTTAGGGCGAGGCGGTCGCGCCGGGCACGCTGCCGCCATGCCCGAGAACGACACCCGGGCGCCGTCCCAGGCGCCCGCGCCCACCCCTGCCCACGAGCAGGGCACCCCGCCGGTCACCGCGCCCGGTGCCGCGCCCGCCGTCACCGCGCGCGGGACCGCGCCCGCCGTGACCGCGTGCGGGACCGCGCCCGCCGTGACCGTGCCCGCCGTCACCGCGCGCGCCGGGACCGCGCCCGCCGGGACGGCTTCCGGAGCCGCCGCCCCCGGCTACCGGGCCGTCTTCGGCGTGCGGGAGTTCCGGGTCGTCTTCGTGGCGCATCTGTTCTCGTTGCTCGGGGTCGTCGTCAGTGAGCTCGCGCTCACCGTCCTCGTCTACGACCTGACCCGCTCCCCGCTCCTCTCCTCGCTCACCTTCGCGCTCGGGTTCCTCCCCTACCTCCTCGGCGGCACCCTCCTCGCCGGGCTCACCGACCGGCTCCCGCCCCGGCGGATCCTCGTCGTCTGCGACCTCGTCTGCGCCGGCTGCGTCGCCGTCATGGTCGTGCCCGCCACCCCCGTCGCCGTCCTCCTCGTCCTGCGCTGCGCCATCGCCGTCGTCTCGCCCGTCTTCAACGGCACCCGCATGGCGACCCTCGCCGACATCCTCGGCGAGGGCGACCTGTTCGTCCTCGGACGGTCGCTGCTGCGGATCGTGTCGCAGAGCGCGCTGCTCACCGGGTTCGCGGCCGGCGGCGTCCTCCTCACGCTCGTCCCCCCGCGCGGCGCCCTCGCCGTCACCGCCACCACGTTCCTCGTCTCGGCGCTGCTGCTGCGTCTCGGGACCGCCCGCCGTCCGGCCAGGGCGGCCGGCGGGGCGAGCGGACTCTCCGGGACCTGGGCCGTGCTGCGGAACCGGCGCGTGCGGGCCCTGATGCTGATGTTCTGGGTGCCGCCGCTCTTCGCCGTCGTCCCCGAGGCGCTCGCCGCCCCCTACGCCGACGAGATCGGCGTCTCCACCGCGGCCCTCGGCCTCCTCATGTGCGCCCTGCCCGTCGGCACGATCGCGGGCGAGCTCTTCGCCGGATCGTTCCTGTCCGCCGCGACCCGTTCCCGGATCGTCCTTCCGCTCGCCGTCACCGGTGTCCTGCCCTACCTCCTGTACGCCCCCCGTCCCGGCGTCGCCCTCGCGGCCGTCGCCCTCTTCCTGGCCGGCGCCACCGGCGCGTACACCCTCGGCCTCGACGCCTGGTTCGTCGCAGCGGTCCCCGAGGAACAGCGGGGGAGGGCCATGACGCTGATGACCGCGGGCATGATGACCGTCCAGGGCGTCGGCATGGCCGGGGCGGGGATCGCCGCCGAGTTCGCCCCCGTGCACACCGTCGTGGCGGGTACCGGAGTCCTCGGCACCCTCTGCCTCCTCGCCGCCGCCGCGGAGCTGCGCGCGACCGAGCCCGGCGACCGAAAGGCGAGACGGGGCTGACCGGCATATGACCAGTCGGTATGGTCGACGGGTGCCGAAGCCGCTCAGTCTCCCCTTCGACCCCATCGCCCGAGCCGACGAACTCTGGCAGAAGCGCTGGGGCCCGGTCCCCTCGATGGCCGCGATCACCTCGATCATGCGCGCCCACCAGATCCTCCTCGCGGAGGTCGACGCGGTCGTGAAGCCGTACGGGCTGACCTTCGCGCGGTACGAGGCCCTGGTCCTGCTCACCTTCTCCAAGGCGGGCGAGCTGCCGATGTCCAAGATCGGCGAGCGGCTGATGGTCCACCCCACCTCGGTGACGAACACGGTGGACCGGCTCGTGCGGTCGGGCCTCGTGGACAAGCGCCCCAACCCCAACGACGGGCGCGGCACCCTCGCCTCCATCACGGACAAGGGCCGCGAGGTGGTCGAGTCCGCGACCCGCGACCTGATGGAGATGGACTTCGGTCTCGGCGCGTACGACGCCGAGGAGTGCGCGGAGATCTTCGCGATGCTGCGCCCGCTGCGGGTCTCCGCGCACGACTTCGACGAGGGCTGACCGGGAACGGGGCCCCCGCGAAGATCGCCCGGAACGTGCCGTTACGCTCGGAGCCATGAAATCCAGCGTGCTGACCCGCTACCGCGTCATGGCGTACGTGACCGCCGTCATGCTGCTCGTGCTGTGCACCTGCATGGTCTTCAAGTACGGGTTCGAGATGGGCGAGGACGTGACCTTCGCGGTCTCCCAGGCCCACGGCGTCCTCTACATCATCTACCTGATCTTCGCCTTCGACCTGGGCTCCAAGGCGAAGTGGCCGTTCGGCAAGCTCCTGTGGGTGCTGCTGTCCGGGACCATCCCGCTCGCCGCCTTCTTCGTCGAGCGCAAGGTCGTCCGCGAGACGCTGCCGCTGGTCAGCGGCGTGCGCCCGGAGCCGGTCAAGGCCTGAGGACTCACCCCCGCACTGATGTGCGGGGGTTTCCCATCGACATTTACTAGGACGTCCTAGTAAATTCGAAGCATGGACGCTGACGCCATCGAGGAAGGCCGCCGTCGCTGGCAGGCCCGTTACGACAAGGCCCGCAAGCGGGACGCCGACTTCACCACGCTCTCCGGCGACGCCGTCGAGCCGGTCTACGGGCCCCGGCCCGGCGACACCTACGAGGGGTTCGAGCGCATCGGCTGGCCCGGTGAGTACCCCTTCACCCGGGGCCTGCACCCGACCGGCTACCGGGGCCGGACCTGGACCATCCGCCAGTTCGCCGGCTTCGGCAACGCCGAGCAGACCAACGAGCGCTACAAGATGATCCTGGCCGCCGGCGGCGGCGGCCTCTCCGTCGCCTTCGACATGCCGACCCTCATGGGCCGCGACTCCGACGACCCCCGCGCCCTCGGCGAGGTCGGCCACTGCGGCGTCGCCATCGACTCCGCCGCCGACATGGAGGTCCTCTTCAAGGACATCCCCCTCGGCGACGTCACGACGTCCATGACGATCTCCGGGCCCGCCGTCCCGGCCTTCTGCATGTACCTGGTCGCCGCCGAGCGCCAGGGCGTCGACCCGGGCGTCCTCAACGGCACGCTCCAGACCGACATCTTCAAGGAGTACATCGCGCAGAAGGAGTGGCTCTTCGAGCCCGAGCCCCATCTGCGCCTCATCGGCGACCTGATGGAGCACTGCGCGGCGAACATCCCCGCGTACAAGCCGCTCTCCGTCTCCGGCTACCACATCCGCGAGGCCGGCGCGACGGCCGCGCAGGAGCTCGCGTACACCCTCGCCGACGGCTTCGGCTACGTGGAGCTCGGCCTGTCCCGCGGCCTCGACGTCGACGTCTTCGCCCCCGGCCTCTCCTTCTTCTTCGACGCGCACCTCGACTTCTTCGAGGAGATCGCCAAGTTCCGCGCCGCCCGCCGCATCTGGGCCCGCTGGATGAAGGAGGTGTACGGCGCCAAGACCGACAAGGCGCAGTGGCTCCGCTTCCACACCCAGACCGCCGGCGTCTCCCTCACCGCCCAGCAGCCGTACAACAACGTCGTACGGACCGCGGTCGAGGCCCTCTCCGCCGTCCTCGGCGGCACCAACTCGCTCCACACCAACGCCCTCGACGAGACCCTCGCGCTCCCCAGCGAGCAGGCCGCCGAGATCGCGCTCCGCACCCAGCAGGTCCTCATGGAGGAGACCGGCGTCGCCAACGTCGCCGACCCGCTGGGCGGTTCCTGGTACGTCGAGCAGCTCACCGACCGCATCGAGGCCGACGCCGAGAAGATCTTCGACCAGATCAAGGAGCGCGGCCGCCGCGCCCACCCCGACGGTCAGCACCCCATCGGCCCCATCACCTCCGGCATCCTGCGCGGCATCGAGGACGGCTGGTTCACCGGCGAGATCGCCGAGTCCGCCTTCCAGTACCAGCGCTCCCTGGAGAAGGGCGACAAGCGGGTCGTCGGCGTCAACGTCCACCACGGCTCCGTCACCGGCGACCTGGAGATCCTGCGGGTCAGCCACGAGGTCGAGTGGGAGCAGGTCCGCGTCCTCGGCGAGCGCAAGGGCCGCCGTGACGACGCCAAGGTCCGCGCCTCGATCGACGCGATGCTGGCCGCCGCCCGCGACGGCTCGAACATGATCGCCCCGATGCTGGAGGCCGTACGGGCCGAGGCCACGCTCGGCGAGATCTGCGACGCCCTGCGCGACGAGTGGGGCGTCTACACGGAGCCCCCGGGCTTCTAGGCCCTCGCACGGAGCCTCCGGGCCTCCGGGACCCCGCCACACGACAGGGGCGGTACGGGGGAGACCTCCACCCTGCCACACGACAGGGGCGGTACGGGAAACCCCCGTACCGCCCCTGTCGTCGTCTCAGGCCCCGGCCGTCGCCGCCGCGCCCAGGCCGCCCACCAGGAGCGCGGAGAGCCGGGCCACCCAGGGCGCGTCCACCGGCTCGGCGCTGACCAGCGCCCGGTGCACCACCGCGCCCGCGATGACGTCGAAGATCAGGTCGTCGGTGGCGTCCACGGCCAGCGGGTCACGGCCCGGCGGGAGTTCGCCGCGCAGCTGCGCCCGCTCGCGGCCCGCCAGGACCAGCCGCTTCTGGCGGTCGACTATGGAGGCGCGTATGCGCTCGCGCAGCGGCTCGTCCCGGGTCGACTCGGCCACCACCGCCATCAGGGCCGTCTTCGTCTCGGGCCGTTCGAGGAGGGCCGCGAACTGGAGCACGACGTGCTCGATGTCGGCCTGGAGGGAACCCAGGTCGGGCATCTCGAGTTCGTCGAAGAGGACGGCGACCGCGTCCACGACGAGCTCGTTCTTGTTGGCCCAGCGGCGGTAGAGCGTCGTCTTCGCAACCCCGGCGCGGCCAGCCACGTCCCCCATCGTGAGCTTGGACCAGCCCAGCTCGACCAGGGCCGCGCGGGTCGCCTCCAGGATGGCCGCGTCGGCCTCGGTGGAGCGGGGGCGCCCGGTACGGCTGCTGCTGGGGGTGGTGCGGCGACACATCGACGACATGGAAAGCGACCATACCCGCCGGTAGGTATACCGCCAGAGGTCGGTGATGTGAGGCAGTTCACCGCCCGGATCGCGCCCGCGCCCTCCCGCCGGATCCGCTCCTGGAGTTACGCTACGACCTGTAGCGAAAGGCATTGAGCGGCCTGAGCGACAACCGCAGTGCCGGGTGGGGACCCGGCGCGACAGAAGGCACCGGATGGGGATCGGGTGCCGACGAAGACGAAGGACCGTGTCGTCCGCACGCCTCGCACACCGGCGGGAGGCGCCCGGACGGCACGGTTCAGCCATGACTTACCGGTTACGCGCGCGGAAGGGGGAGGATGTAGCCATGCAGCCCCGAAACATGTCCATGAGCGGCGTCGTCGACCTCGCCGCGGTGAAGGCGGCCGGAGAGGCCAAGGCGAAGGCGGAGCAGGTGCGCGCCGAAGCCGTCCGGCAGGGCGGTTCCGCCGCCGTGCCCCCGTCGGCCCTGGTGATCGACGTCGACGAGGCCGGCTTCGAGCGCGATGTGCTCCAGCGCTCCGCCGAGGTCCCGGTCGTCCTCGACTTCTGGGCCGAGTGGTGCGAGCCCTGCAAGCAGCTCGGCCCCCTCCTGGAGCGCCTCGCAGTCGAGTACAACGGCCGCTTCCTGCTCGCGAAGATCGACGTCGACGCCAACCAGATGCTGATGCAGCAGTTCGGCATCCAGGGAATTCCGGCCGTTTTCGCGGTGGTCGCCGGTCAGGCCCTGCCGCTCTTCCAGGGTGCGGTGCCCGAGGCGCAGATCCGGGAGACCCTCGACCAGCTCATCCAGGTCGGCGAGGAGCGCTTCGGCCTCACCGGCATCGCCGTGGACGCGGACGCCGACGCCTCGGCCCCCGCCGCGCGGCCGGCCGGTCCGTACGACGCCCTCCTCGAAGCGGCCATGTCCGCGCTCGACGCGGGTGATCTGGCGGGCGCCGTCCAGGCGTACAAGAACGTGCTCGCCGACGACCCGGCCCACCCGGAGGCCAAGCTCGGCCTGGCGCAGGCCGAACTGCTCACCCGGGTGCAGGATCTGGACCCGGGCGCCGCACGGAAGAACGCGGCGGACAATCCGGGCGATGTCGCCGCGCAGATCGCCGCCGCCGACCTCGACCTCGTGGGCGGTCATGTGCAGGACGCCTTCGGCCGTCTCGTGGAGACCGTGCGCCGCACGGCGGGCGAGGACCGGGACGCGGCGCGGCTGCGGCTCCTGGAGCTGTTCGAGGTGATCGGTGCCGACGACCCGCGCGTGACGGCGGCCCGGCAGGCCCTCGCCCGGGTGCTGTTCTAGCTCACCGGGCGTGCCGGATCGTCCGACGATTTGGCAGCAGGGTGACAAAACGCGGCCGCGCTTTACCAAAACTTGGTAATCGCGGCCGCTGTTACTTGCAGTAAATCGAACCCGGCGTTCTGTCCTGATTCATCAGATGATCTCCTGACATTCCCTGTCGCTCGAACGTACCCAGCGTGCCCGTTCGGTCCCGTCCCGCCATGACGTGGTTATCCACCCGTTACTAGCCAGTAACGAACCCCCTTGTGCGGGGGCCCGGAATGGACCACGATCGGCCACGCTCGGTCCGAACCGCACCACCCCGGCAACCAACCGGGTCCGCGGCGAGGGTCCCCACCGAGTGGACCGGTGTTCCGGCACCGGTCGTGGACAGGGGGGTTCCCGCTCTCACCGAACGGGGCCTGTCCAATCAGGTCGTGCTCGAAGGCGCGGCCCATGGTTGTCGCTCGGGGGTGATCGCCGGTGATTCGGAGGCGCATCGCGCCGCCTGATGCCTCGGCGCTCTCCTTCCCGAGGACGTAGCTCTTCTCCCATCCCAGGGTGGCCCCCCGGGGGTCCCTTCGGAGATGTACGTCCGAGAAGGAGGAATTCTCATGAAGTCCCAGGTTCGTGGCGGGACCAGATGGAAGCGGTTCGCCGTCGTCATGGTCCCGAGCGTGGCCGCGACGGCCGCGATCGGTGTCGGCCTCGCCCAGGGCGCGCTCGCCGCGTCCTTCAGCATTTCCGGCCAGGAATTCAAGGTCAAGGCCAACAGCCTCGTCGGTACGGACTTCGTCCAGTACGGCAGCGTGGACGGCGGCAAGGACCTTGAGGGCAAGGACTTCGCCGCCCCGGTGGCCGTGTCCGGCTTCTCCGAGGCCTGGATCACGAACATGTGCCAGTCCGTCGTCACGCCGAAGATCCCGTTCGTCGGCGACGTCACCCTCCGCCTGGAGGCCGGCACCGACGCGGTCAAGTCCGGCAAGGACGAGGACAAGGTCTACGCGAAGGACATCTACCTCGATGTCTCGGAGCTCCAGTCCGACGCCGAGTTCAAGAACCTCGACATCGGCGTCGCCGCCGGTTCGCTCAAGGTGGTCAACGGCAAGGAGGTCCCGGGCAAGCCGGGCATCCAGCCGAACACCAAGGCCAACCCGTACGGCTTCGCCCAGCGCGCCGACCAGGCGACGCTGTCCAACGTGAAGCAGAAGGCCTGGGCCACCACGGCCGGCACCTTCAAGCTCCCCGACCTGCACCTGTCGCTGCACCGGGGCACGGACGCCGAGTGCTACTAGGACCGGCCGGTCCGTAGGACCGATCCGTCCTGAGGGTGGGGCCGTCGTGTGCGGCCCCACCCGCCAGGTTCCTTCTCTTCATCTTTCTCAGCAACACCGCTTCCAGGGAGCTGTTCCATGAGCGCCGAGATCCCCGCCTCCCGCGAAGTCCCCAAAAAGGAGAACCGGTTCAAGGTCTGGAGGCAGAGCCGGCCCTTCTGGGCGGGACTGTTCACCATGATCGGCGGCGTACCGATCGCCTACCTCCCGTACGGGGACCTGCGGCTCGGCAACATCACCATGGCGATGCAGACGACCGCCGGATCGGCCGCCCTGATCATCGGCGTCCTGCTCGTCACGCTCGGACTGACGATGTGGTTCCAGCCCGTCGTGCGGGTGTTCGCGGGCGTCGCGTCGATCGTCCTGGCACTCGTCTCCATCCCGGTGTCGAACTTCGGCGGCCTCGTCGTCGGATTCCTCTTCGCCCTCATCGGCGGAGCCATGTCCGCCGCCTGGGCGCCCGCGCCCCCGGTCGAGGAGATCGAGGACGCACAGCACGAAGGTCGGCCGGAGGCCTCCTACGAGGCCGGTGCGGAGCCCGAGACGGCGGTCGTGCCGGCGGCCCTGGTCCCGGAGCAGCGCGAGGCGGAGCACCAGGCGACCGAAACGACGACCGACGCCAACGGCGGGAGGAACAGTGCGGGGTGACGAGAATCAGTCGGCGCTCGCGAAGGAGGGCCCGCGGCACGCGGCCCCGCGCAAGTCGCTGCTGAACAGGATCCAGGGCCCGGCCGGGAAGGCGATGGCGCTGGCCGCCATGCCGACCGCGGTGCTCGTGGGCATGGGCCTGACGCCCAGACTCGCCCTCGCGGACGACAAGGACATCCCCTTCGCCCCCGGCCCCTGTGTGACGCGCTCGGACGAGCCGACACCGGAGGCGACGGAGACGGCGAAGCCGGAGGAGACCGGCAAGCCCACCGCGACCGCCACGGCCGGCCCGACGGACACGCCCTCGGCGACCGCGACGCCGTCCGCCACCGCGACGCCCTCCGCGACCCCGACGCCCACCGCGACGGCGACCGGACAGACGGCCGTGCCGCAGACGCAGACGCAGCCGCTCGCCCAGGCGACGACCGCCCCCGCGCCCACGGCCACGCCCTCCCCGACGAAGTCCAAGAACCCGCTGGACCCGCTGGGCCTGGGCGACGCCCTGAAGGACCTCTTCGACGGCCCGGACAAGACACCGACGGCCACGCCCACGACGGCGGCGCCGACGACGGCCGCCCCGACGCCGACGCAGGCCCCCGCCGACGAGGCGCCCGCGACCGACGCACCGGCACCGACCGCCACCGCGACCGCCCCGGCGAAGCCGAAGGCGAAGACGGCGGAGGACCCGGACGAGGAGCGGACGAGGACGGCGATCGAGAAGGCCGCCGCCGAGGCCGGTGCGAAGGTCGAGGAGCTCCCCGAGAGCGCCAAGGGCCTCGACGCCAAGCAGGACACGGACATACCCGACGGGGCCAAGCCCCGTTTCCCGTGCCCCGAGCTCGACGAGAAGGCGCTCGCCGAGGCCGACCTGGAGCCGGGCCTCCCGCTGCTGCCGGACGAGCCGTGGCGCCTGGAGAGCTCGCTGCTCACGCTGAACGGTCTGAAGTACCACGGCATAGTCGAGGTGAAGACCGGCAGCGGCAAGATCAAGAAGGTGCTGAAGTTCACCGCCTCCTCGGTGGACATCAAGGACCTGCACCAGATGACCGAGCACTCCGAGGGGCGCACCGCGCACATCCGCTCGGCGAAGGGCTCGACCTCGACCATCCGCAACGGCACGGTGACGATGTACACGGAGGAGCTGAAGGGCAACCTCTTCGGCCTCATCCCGATCACGTTCGCCCCCGAGTCCCCGCCGCCCCTGGACGTCCCGTTCGCCTTCTTCACCAGCGTGAAGCTGAAGCAGGCGGGCCAGTTCGGCGGCACCCTCAAGGTCAAGGACCTCCGCAACACGATCGAGCCCAGCTGACCCCCCGTACCACTCCGGGAGCCGCACACGACGAGGGCCCCCGTCCGATCCGGACGGGGGCCCTCGTCATGCGTCACACGGAGCGTCAGGCGCTCTCGGTGCCGCCCAGGTGGTGGACGCGGACCATGTTCGTGGTGCCGGGGACGCCGGGGGGCGAGCCAGCGGTGATGACCATGGTGTCGCCCGCGTTGTAGCGCTGGAGCTTGAGGAGCTCCGCGTCCACGAGGTCGACCATCGCGTCGGTGTTGTCCACGAACGGGACGAGGAAGGACTCGACGCCCCAGCTCAGGGTGAGCTGGTTGCGGGTGCCCTCGTCCGTCGTGAAGGCGAGGATCTGCTGCTGCGTGCGGTAACGGGAGAGACGGCGGGCCGTGTCGCCGGACTGGGTGAAGGCCACCAGCGCCTTGCCGTCCAGGAAGTCCGCGATCTCGCAGGCCGCACGGGCGACGGAGCCGCCCTGGGTGCGCGGCTTCTTGCCGGGGACCAGGGGCTGGAGGCCCTTGGAGAGCAGCTCCTCCTCGGCCGCGGCGACGATCTTCGACATCGTCTTCACGGTCTCGATCGGGTAGGCGCCGACCGAGGACTCGGCCGACAGCATGACCGCGTCCGCGCCGTCCAGGATCGCGTTGGCGACGTCGCTGGCCTCGGCGCGGGTCGGCCGCGAGTTGGTGATCATCGACTCCATCATCTGGGTGGCGACGATGACCGGCTTGGCGTTGCGGCGGCACATCTCCACGAGGCGCTTCTGCACCATCGGGACCTTCTCGAGCGGGTACTCCACCGCGAGGTCGCCACGGGCCACCATGACCGCGTCGAAGGCGGCGACGACGGCGGCCATGTTCTCGACGGCCTGCGGCTTCTCGACCTTGGCGATGACGGGGACCCGGCGGCCCTCCTCGTCCATCACCTTGTGGACGTCCTTGACGTCGTCGGCGTCGCGGACGAACGACAGGGCGACCATGTCGCAGCCCATCCGCAGGGCGAAGCGGAGGTCGTCGACGTCCTTCTCGGACAGGGCGGGGACGTTGACCGCCGCGCCGGGCAGGTTGATGCCCTTGTGGTCGGAGATGACACCGCCCTCGACGACGATGGTCTTCACCCGGGGACCGTCGACCTCGACGACCCGCAGCTCGACGTTGCCGTCGTTGATCAGGACCTGGTCGCCCTTGGAGACGTCGCCGGGCAGACCCTTGTAGGTGGTGCCGCAGATCGACTTGTCGCCCGGGACGTCGTCGGTGGTGATGGTGAACTCGTCACCGCGCACCAGCTCGACCGGTCCCTCGGCGAAGGTCTCCAGACGGATCTTCGGGCCCTGGAGGTCGGCGAGGACGCCGACGGCGCGCCCGGTGTCCGCGGAGACCTGCCGGACGCGGTCGTACCGCTCCTGGTGCTCTGCCTGGGACCCGTGGCTGAAGTTGAATCGGGCCACGTTCATGCCGGCCTCGATGAGAGCCTTCAGCTGCTCATACGAGTCGACGGCGGGGCCCAGCGTGCAGACGATTTTGGAACGGCGCATGAGGCGGATCCTATCGGTTTGTTTCACTGCGGAATATTCCGTCTGGCGGAAAGTACAAATGGGCGCGGGCCCGCTCAAGCGTTCACTCGTTCGAGCTCGCCCCGTCCAGAACGAGCGCGTAACTCTGGCGCGCGATCTCCAGCTCCTCGTCCGTCGGCACCACCGCGACCGCCACCCGCGCGTACACCGGCGAGATGATCCGGGCCTCGTCGGAACGCACAGCGTTCAGGTCCGCGTCCACCGCGAGCCCCAGCTCCTCCAGGCCCGCGATCGCAGCCTCCCGCACCGGTGCGGCGTTTTCGCCGACCCCCGCCGTGAACGCCACCGCGTCCACCCGGCCGAGCACCGCGTAGTACGCCCCGATGTACTTCTTCAGGCGGTGGACGTAGATGTCGAAGGCGAGCGCCGCCCGCTGGTCGCCCTCGTCGATCCGCCGGCGGATCTCCCGCATGTCGTTGTCGCCGCAGAGCCCCACCAGACCGGACTTCTTGTTCAGGAGCACGTCGATCTCGTCCGCCGACATGCCCGCCA
Organism: Streptomyces sp. E-08; assembly: GCF_049913095.1. Taxonomy (NCBI): domain Bacteria; kingdom Bacillati; phylum Actinomycetota; class Actinomycetes; order Kitasatosporales; family Streptomycetaceae; genus Streptomyces; species Streptomyces sp. E-08. The sequence continues at coordinate 5,813,265 of NZ_CP183971.1, forward strand.
CACGCTTCAGGTGGAACGTCACCGCCGGGTCGATGTCGCCCGAGCGGGTGCCCATGACCAGGCCCTCCAGCGGCGTCAGGCCCATCGAGGTGTCCACGCACCGGCCGCCCCGCACCGCCGAGGCGGAGGCGCCGTTCCCCAGGTGCAGCACGATCACGTTCACCTCCTCCGGCTCCTTGCCGAGCAGCCGCGCCGTCTCCCGCGAGACGTACGCGTGCGAGGTGCCGTGGAAGCCGTACCGGCGGATCCTGTGCGCGTCGGCGGTCTCCACGTCGATCGCGTACCGCGCGGCCGACTCCGGCATCGTCGTGTGGAACGCCGTGTCGAAGACCGCCACCTGCGGCAGGTCCGGACGCAGCGTCATCGCCGTACGGATCCCGACCAGGTTCGCCGGGTTGTGCAGCGGCGCCACCGGCACGAGCCGCTCGATCTCCGCGAGCACCTCCTCGTCGATGACCGTCGGCTCGGTGAACCGCAGCCCGCCGTGCACCACCCGGTGGCCGATCGCCGCCAGTTCGGGGGAGTCCAGGCCCAGACCGTCGGCCGCCAGCTCCTCGGCGACCGCCTTCAGCGCCGCCGCGTGGTCCGCGATCGGCCCGTTCTTCTCCCGCTTCTGGCCACCGCCGCCCTGGAGCGGCGTGTGGACGAGCCGGGAGGTCTCCTCGCCGATCCGCTCGACGAGGCCCTGCGCGAGCCGGCTGTCGTCGTTCATGTCGAGCAGCTGGTACTTGACCGACGAGGAACCGGAGTTGAGGACGAGTACACGGGTGGGGGGCGTCATGCCGGCAGCTCCTGGGCCTGGGACTGGATCGCCGTGATGGCGACCGTGTTGACGATGTCGCTGACGAGCGCGCCGCGCGAGAGGTCGTTCACGGGCTTGCGCAGACCCTGGAGCACCGGGCCGACGGCCACGGCGCCGGCCGAACGCTGCACGGCCTTGTAGGTGTTGTTGCCCGTGTTGAGGTCCGGGAAGATCAGCACGGTCGCCTGGCCCGCCACCTCCGAACCCGGCAGCTTCGTCGCCGCGACCGACGGCTCGACGGCCGCGTCGTACTGGATCGGCCCCTCGATCCGCAGCTCCGGATGCGCCTCGCGGACCAGCTTCGTCGCCTCCCGGACCTTGTCGACGTCGGCGCCCGAGCCCGAGGTGCCGGTGGAGTACGAGAGCATCGCGATCCGCGGCTCCACGCCGAAGCGGGCCGCCGTCGCCGCCGACTGGGCGGCGATGTCCGCGAGCTGCTCGGCGTTCGGGTCCGGGTTCACCGCGCAGTCGCCGTACACGAGCACCTTGTCGGCGAGGCACATGAAGAACACCGAGGAGACGATCGACGCGTCCGGCTTCGTCTTGATGATCTCGAACGCGGGCCGGATCGTCGCCGCCGTGGAGTGCACCGACCCCGAGACCATGCCGTCGGCGAGCCCCTCCTGCACCATCAGCGTGCCGAAGTAGTTCACGTCGGAGACGACGTCGTACGCCAGCTCGACGGTGACGCCCTTGTGGGCCCGCAGCGCCGCGTACTTCTCGGCGAACGCGTCGCGCAGCTCCGAGGTCTGCGGGTCGATCAGCTGCGTGTCGCCCAGGTTCACGCTCAGGTCGGCGGCCTTCTTGCGGATGGCCTCGACGTCGCCGAGCAGCGTCAGGTCGCAGACGTCACGGCGGATCAGCACGTCGGCGGCGCGCAGCACCCGCTCCTCGACGCCCTCCGGGAGCACCACCCGGCGCCGGTCGGCCCGCGCCTGTTCGAGCAGCTCGTGCTCGAACATCATCGGGGTCACCCGGCCGCTGCGCGCGACCGAGACCCGCTTGAGGAGGTCGGCGGTGTCCACGTGCCGCTCGAAGAGGCCGAGGGCGGTCTCCGCCTTCCGCGGGGTGGCGGCGTTCAGCTTGCCCTCCAGGGCGAACAGCTCGGCCGCGGTCGGGAAGCTGTTGCCGGCCACGGAGATGACCGGGGTGCCGGGCGCGAGGCGGGCCGCCAGGGTCAGGATCTCCTCGCTGGGCCGCTCGTTCAGGGTGAGCAGCACACCGGCGATCGGCGGGGTGCCCGCCGAGTGCGCGGCGAGCGCGCCGACGACCAGGTCGGCCCGGTCCCCGGGGGTGACGACCAGACAGCCCGGCGTCAGCGCGTTGAGGAAGTTCGGCAGCATCGCACCGCCGAAGACGAAGTCGAGCGCGTCGCGCGCGAGCCCCGCGTCGTCGCCGAGGACGACGGTGGCGCCGAGCGCGTGGGTGATCTGGGCGACCGTCGGCGCGGCGAGCGCCGGCTCGTCCGGCAGGACGTAGCAGGGCACGGGGAGCCGGGCCGTGAGCCGCTCGGCGATGGACTCGCGGTCCTCGCCGGCCACCCGGTTGACGACCATCGCGAGCACGTCGCAGCCGAGCCCGTCGTACGCCCGGAACGCGTTGCGCGTCTCGGCCCGCACGGACTCGGCGGTCTGGCCCTTGCCGCCGACCACCGGTATGACGGAGGCGCCGAACTCGTTGGCGAGGCGCGCGTTGAGCGCGAGCTCGTCGGGGAGCTGGGTGGCGGCGAAGTCGGTGCCCAGGACGAGGACGACCTCGTAGTCGCGCGCCACGTCGTGGAAACGGTCGACGAGCCGGGACACCAGCTCGTCGGTGCCCCGCTCGGCCTGGAGCGCGGAGGCCTCGTGATAGTCCATGCCGTAGACCGTCGCGGCGTCCTGGGAGAGCCGGTAGCGGGCGCGCAGCAGGTCGAAGAGCCGGTCCGGGCCGTCGTGCACCAGCGGCCGGAACACCCCCACCCGGTCCACCTGGCGGGTCAGGAGCTCCATGACTCCCAGCTCGACGACCTGGCGGCCGTCACCGCGGTCGATCCCGGTCACGTACACGCTGCGCGTCACGCCGTGGTCTCCTGTCCAGTCCTGCGGAAGGGGCCGAGCGGTGCCCTCGCGGCACCTCTGCGCGGCCCGTGCGTCAATCGACAGTGCTCAGAAAGCCCCGATAGGGCGGCATTACCCCCTTGACAATACCCCCGCCACTGGTTAGGTCGCCCGCCGGACGAAGGGCCCGCGGACCTGGGACGAAAGGCCTCCGCCGGGCCGCCGGGAGGGACGCGCGGAGAGGTGACGAGCGCGGCCGTCAGGCGGACCGTGTGAGAATTGCGGTGGCTCACCAAGGACCGCGACCGAGCAGGAGACACAGCACGATGCGCATCGGAGTTCTCACCGCAGGCGGCGACTGCCCCGGCCTGAACGCAGTGATCCGGTCGGTCGTGCACCGGGCGCTGACCGGCCACAACGACGAAGTCATCGGCTTCGAGGACGGGTTCAAGGGTCTCCTCGACGGCCACTTCCGGCCCCTCGACCTCGACGCCGTCAGCGGCATCCTGGCCCGCGGCGGCACCATCCTCGGCTCGGCCCGCCTGGAGCGGAACCGGCTCCGCGAGGCCGCCGACTCCGCCTCCGACCTGGCCCGGGAGTACGGCATCGACGTCCTCATCCCGATCGGCGGCGAAGGCACCCTGACCGCCGCGCGGATGCTCTCCGACGCCGGCATGCCCGTCGTCGGCGTCCCGAAGACGATCGACAACGACATCTCCTCCACGGACCGCACCTTCGGCTTCGACACCGCCGTCGGCGTCGCCACCGAGGCCATGGACCGCCTCAAGACCACCGCCGAGTCCCACCAGCGGGTGATGGTCGTCGAGGTGATGGGCCGCCACGCCGGCTGGATCGCCCTGGAGTCCGGCATGGCCGGCGGCGCCCACGGCATCTGCCTCCCCGAGCGCCCCTTCCAGGTCGACGACCTCGTCAAGATGGTCGAGGAGCGCTTCGCCCGCGGCAAGAAGTTCGCCGTCATCTGCGTCGCCGAGGGCGCCCACCCGGCCGAGGGCTCCATGGACTACGCGAAGGGCGAGATCGACCAGTTCGGCCACGAGCGCTTCCAGGGCATCGGCAACCAGCTCGCCGTCGAGCTGGAGCGGCGCCTCGGCAAGGAGGCCCGCCCGGTCATCCTCGGCCACGTCCAGCGCGGCGGCACGCCCACCGCGTACGACCGGGTGCTCGCGACCCGCTTCGGCTGGCACGCGGTGGAGGCGGCGCACCGCGGCGACTTCGGCCGGATGACGGCGCTGCGCGGCACGAACGTCGAGATGGTGCCGCTGGCCGAGGCGGTGACCCAGCTGAAGACGGTCCCGCTGGACCGCATGCGCGAGGCCGAGTCGGTCTTCTAGCCCGAAGGCCCGGGCCTCCCCCGTATCGCCTCCGGGACCCGGAACGACCCGAGTGGCCCCGACCGTCCCCCCGTGGACGGTCGGGGCCACTCGGCGTGCACGGCATCACCCCCGGAAATGCCGGTTTCCACTCTTGAGCCCCGGCGCGAGATCAACAAGGCTGGGGGCCTGTCCCGGACATGTCCCGAGCCTGTCCGGCGGAAGGGGGAGGCGCGGATGACGCCGGGGGAGCACGCTCCTGATCCACGGGAGGCACGGAGCCCCGCCGAGTTCCTCGCGCGCCTCCAGACCCTCAAGGACCGGTCGGGCCTGACCTACCGCGAGCTGTCGGCACGCGCGGAGGCGAGCGGCGACGTCCTGCCCCGGTCCACGGTGGCGAACATGCTGTCCCGCCCGACCCTGCCCCGCGAGGAGCTCCTCACCGCGTTCGTCCGCGCGTGCGGGGTCCCACCGGACGAGATCGAGGCCTGGCGGACGGTACGCGGGGAGCTCGCGGTACGGGGGGTGTACGGCTCCGAAGCGCAGGACCCGGGCCACGCGCCCGCGCAGGACCTGGAGCCCGACCGCGCGGAGGGTGACGGTGAGGGCCGGGACGGTGACGATTCGGGTGCGGCTTCCGGTGACGGCGACGGCGACGGCGAGGGCGACGGCGAGGGTCCGGGTGGGGACGCCCCCGGACGTACCGGAGTGGTGCCCGTCTGGCCCGGTGCCGCCGAGGGGGCCGGCGCGGGTGCGGACCGGCCCGGGCCGCGGTCCCGGATAGGGCGCGGCCTCGTCGCGGCGGTCGCGTTCGCCGGGCTCGTGCTCGCCGGCGTCAGCGTCGTCGCCTTCCTGAAGGACGGCCACGCCGGGCACCCGCCCCGTACCCCCACCGCGCCCGCCGCCGGGGACGTCCGCATCCGGGTGACCGGCACCGAGTTCTGCCTCGGCGAGCGGCGCGGCACCCGCACCGGCCAGGTCCACCAGCTGCCCTGCGCCGCCGCGGGCGTCCCCCGCTACTCGCTGGCCGAGGCGGGCGGCGGCCGGTGGAGGATCGTTTCGGACCATCCCGACTTCGGCCCCGGCTGCTCCGGCATACCCTCCGGCGGCCGGATACCCGACGCCGCGTACGAGGACTCCGAGTGCGGCGACCCGACCCGGGTCGAGTCCTTCGCCCTGGAGGCGTTCGGCACCCCGGTCGAGGGGTACCGGATCGTCCCGGTGGGCTCCGCGACCCCCGGCACCTGCGTCACCGTCGTCGGTGACCGCTCGGCCGCCTGGGCACGGCTCGCCCAGGCGCCCTGCGCGCCGGACGCGGCCGGCCAGCTCTTCGACTTCGACCGGCGGGACTGACGGGGAACGGGCGCCCCTAGGGGGCCTCCACCAGACGGGCCCTGAGCGCCGTCACCACCGCCGGGTCGAGGCCGACGTGGCCGGTGACGTACCCGTACACCGAGCCGTACCGCTCGCGCAGGTCCGCGAGGAACAGCCGGATGATGTCGGCGGGCGCCCGGCCGTAGCCCGGCCAGCGCGGCTCCCGGCCGGGGTGGGCGGCCCGCCAGTCGCCGATCAGCCGCTCCGTGGCCAGCTCCGTGAGCGCGAAGTCCGCGAGGATCTCCTCGTCCGGGACGTCCAGGAGGGCGAGGACGACGGCCGCGAGCAGACCCGTACGGTCCTTCCCCGAGGCGCAGTGGAAGACGAGCGGCTCCCCGGCGGCGGCGATCACCTCCAGGGCCGTACGGAGCTCCTCCGCCCCGTCCTCGGCGACCTCGGCGAACCGGTCGGCCAGGTAGCGCCAGGGGTCCAGGGCCGGGTCGATCGCCTCCTGGTCGTAGGGGCGGTGCTCGATGGAGAGGTTGTGCCAGGAGACCCCCTCGGTCTCCGGGAGGCGGCCCTTGCCGGCGATCTCCCACGGGTAGCGCAGGTCGATCACCGTGCCCACGCCCAGCGCGCGGAAGCGCTCCAGGTCGGCGGGGCCGGCGTCCGCGAGCTTGCCGAGCGAGTCGGAGCGGTAGAGGGTCTCCCACCGCACGGTCCCGCCGTCGGTGGTCCGATAGCCGCCCAGGTCACGGAAGTTGTGGAGTCGGTCGAAGGATATGTGTCGTCTCACCGCGCCAATGTACGGCGACCGCACGGCCGTTACGGTCCCACCGCCGCCCAGAAGTGCGCGCTGATCTCCTCCAGGTAGGCGCGTCCCTCGTCGCCGGTCGCCCCGGAGGCGCCCCAGCTGCTGGTCGCCACCATCCGCGCGTGGTACTCGGTGTGGAGGAGCTGGAGCGCGGACTCCACGATCCGCTTGGGCAGCGGCACCAGCTTCACGGTCGGTTTCACGTACGCCTGCCAGCGCGTGGTCGCCGCGTCCCGCAGCGTCTCGGCGAGTGCCTCGTCGCCGCCGGTCGCGGTGATCAGCTCGCGCGGCCCGAGGCCGAGCACCTCGGCGAGGGAGGCGGTCTGGCGTTCGCTGCCGCGCCAGCGGCCCTCCTCCTCCATCCGCTGGTACGCGGACGCCGACACGCCGATCCGCCGGGCGAGCTCCTCGGCGGGGAGCCCGCGGGCCACCCGGTGCTCGCGCAGGGTGGACGCGGCGGCGATCAGGTCCGCGGGGGCGCACCACAGGACGCCCGCGAGGGCCGTGAGCTCCTGCTCGCTCGGGACCGCCGTGCCGCGTTCCCAGGCGACCACGGTGTCGGGGTCGACGAGGATGCCGTACTGCGCCCGCAGGCCGTAGGCGACATGCCCGGGGGCCATGCCGAGGCCCTCGCGGAGCCGGCGCGCGGCCTGGGCGTCGAAGGGTGGGGAGGGTTGGTGCACGCGGCCACGGTAGGTACAAAAAGTGACGGCTGGCTACGGTGCGTTCGCCCAAACGTGCGAAGTCGTAGGAAGAGGGGAACTGATCAGTAACAGGGCCGTTTCAGTGGCCGCGCGCCGGGCCGTCGAGCCACCGGTACTGGAGCTCGGGCCGCCCGATCTGACCGTACTGCGGGGCCCGCACGGCCCGCCCCTCCGTGACCAGGTGTTCCAGATAGCGGCGGGCCGTGATCCGGGAGATCCCGACGGCCGTGCCGGCCTCGGCGGCCGTGAGTCCCGCCGGGGTGGCGCGCAGGGTGCGGGTGACCGCTTCGAGTGTCGGGCCGCTGAGCCCCTTGGGGAGCGTGGCGGGGTGCGGGGCCCGGAGGGTGGCGAGGGCCCGGTCCACCTCGTCCTGCCCGGAGGCCTCGCCGGCCGCGGCGCGGAACTCGGCGTACCGGACGAGCCGGTCCCGGAGCGTGGCGAAGGCGAACGGCTTCAGGACGTACTGGACGACCCCGAGGGACACGCCCTCGCGGACGACCGCCAGGTCGCGGGCGGACGTCACGGCGATGACGTCGGCGGAGTGCCCGGCGGCCCGCAGGGCGCGCAGGAGCTGGAGGCCGTGGCCGTCGGGCAGGTAGAGGTCGAGCAGGATCAGGTCGACCGGCGTCCGGTCGAGGATCCGCACGGCGGCGGCCCGCGAGTGCGCGACCCCGACGACCCGGAAGCCCTCGACGCGCCCGGCGTAGAGCGCGTGGGCGTCGGCCGCGACGGGATCGTCCTCGACGACGAGGACGCGGAGGGGGCTCGTGGTCACCCGGTCACCTCCTCGTCCGCGCCGGCGGCACCGCGGGCTCCGTCTTCCCGGGGCACGCGCACGGGCACCCTCTCAGGCACCGCCTCCCGCGCCGGCGACACCTCCGGCAGGGGCAGCCGGACGGTGAACTCGGCGCCGCCCTCCTCCGCGTCCGTCACGGTCAGCGTCCCCGAGGCGCGCGTGACCGCCTGCCCCACCAGGGCGAGACCGAGGCCGCGGCCGGGGCCCCGGGTGGACCAGCCGCGTCCGAGGACCGCCTCCCGGTCGGCGGCGCGGACTCCCGGGCCGCTGTCGCCGACCCGGAGCAGCAGTTCGCCGCCGCCCGCGGGGGCCGCGACCGTGACCGTCACGCGTGCGTGCGGGTTCCCGCCGGCCGCCTCCACGGCGTTGTCGATGAGGTTGCCCAGGATCGTCACCAGGTCCCGGGAGGGCAGGGCCGCCGGCACCCGGCCGTCGTCGATGCGGCTGTCCTCGGTGAGGACCAGCTCCACGCCCCGCTCGTTGGCCTGCGCCGCCTTGCCGAGCAGCAGTGCGGCGAGGACCGGTTCGCCGACGGCGTCGACGACCCGGTCGGTGAGCGCCTGGGCGAGCTCCAGCTCCGCCGTCGCGAACTCCACGGCCTCGGCCACGCGCCCCAGTTCGATCAGCGACACGACCGTGTGCAGTCGGTTCGCCGCCTCGTGGGCCTGGGAGCGGAGCGCCTCCGTGAAGCCCCGCTCGGAGTCCAGCTCGCCGGAGAGCGCCTGGAGTTCGGTGCGGTCCCGGAGCGTGACGACGGTGCCGCGCCGCTCCCCGCCCACCACCGGGCGGGTGTTGACCACGAGGACCCGGTCGGCCGTCAGGTGCGTCTCGTCGACGCGCGGCTCCGAGGAGAGCAGCGCGCCGGTCAGCGGTGCGGGCAGGCCGAGCTCGGCGGCGGGCCGTCCGACGGCCCCGTCGTCCAGACCGAGGAGCTCCCGGGCACCGTCGTTCATGAGGGCGATCCTCCGCCGCCCGTCGAGCATCACGAGCCCCTCCCGCACCGCGTGCAGCGCGGCCTCGTGGTAGTCGTGCATCCGGCTCAGCTCGGTCGCGTTCATGCCGTGCGTGTGGCGGCGCAGGCGGGCGTTCACGACGTACGTCCCCGCTCCGCCGAGCGCGAGCGCCGCGCCCGCCATGACGAGCAGGGCGGTCACCTGCTCCCGTACCTGCTCGCTGATCTTGTCGATCGTGATGCCCGCGCTGACCAGGGCGACGACCCGCCCGCCGTCGAAGACCGGCGCCACCGTCCGGACGGAGGGGCCGAGGACACCCAGGTGCGTCTCCGAGTAGAGCCGCCCCTGCCGCGCCTCCTCGATGTGACCGAGGTACGTGCGGCCGATCTGCGCCGGCTCCGGATGAGTCCAGCGGGTGCCGTCCGGGGCCATGATCACCACGAAGGCGACGCCCGCGTGGCGGCGCAGCGACTCCGCGTACGGCTGGAGCGCGGCGGACGGGTCGGCGGTCCGGGCGGCGGCGGCCACGGACGGGGAGTCGGCCACGGCGGCGGCGGTCGCCGTGGCCTGGCGCCGCGCGGTCTCCTCGGCCTGCGCGCGGTCCGTGACGTACGCGAAGGCCGCGCACCCCGCCACGACGACGGCCACGAGCACGACCTGCATGGCGAAGAGCTGGCCGGCCAGGCTGCGGGGGCGGGGGAGGCGGAGACGCATGCGGGTAAGTGTGCACGTGGGAACGTCCGCGGGCGGCACCCCGTTCCCGAATCGTGCTGTTCCCGGAGGGGGTCCGTCGCTTCGGTCGTGAACGAAACGTACGCAACCGTGACCCGGGTCACAGGCTGATGGATAGTCGCGGAGGTCCACCGGGACGTGGACACCCATCAGCACGAGGAGGACCCCGTGGCCGCACGCCGGGACCGTACCCACTATCTGTATCTGGCCGTCATCGGCGCCGTACTGCTCGGCATCGCGGTCGGATTCCTGGCACCGGGCGTCGCCGTCGAGCTCAAGCCGCTCGGCACCGGCTTCGTCAACCTGATCAAGATGATGATCTCGCCGATCATCTTCTGCACGATCGTGCTCGGCGTCGGCTCGGTCCGGAAGGCCGCTAAGGTCGGCGCCGTCGGCGGCCTCGCCCTCGGCTACTTCCTCGTGATGTCGACCGTCGCACTCGCGATCGGTCTGCTCGTCGGCAACCTCCTGGAGCCCGGCTCCGGACTCCACCTCACCAAGGAGATCGCGGAGGCCGGCGCGAAGCAGGCCGAGGGTGCGAGCGAGTCGACGTCCGACTTCCTGCTCGGGATCATCCCGACCACCCTCGTCTCCGCCTTCACCGGCGGCGAGGTCCTCCAGACCCTCCTCGTCGCCCTCCTCGCCGGCTTCGCGCTCCAGGCGATGGGCGCCTCCGGGGAGCCCGTCCTGCGCGGCATCGGGCACATCCAGCGGCTCGTCTTCCGCATCCTCGGCATGATCATGTGGGCCGCGCCGGTCGGCGCGTTCGGCGCGATCGCGGCCGTCGTCGGCGCGACCGGCGCCGCGGCCCTGAAGTCGCTGGCCGTCATCATGATCGGCTTCTACGTGACCTGCGGGCTCTTCGTCTTCGTGGTCCTCGGCACGCTGCTCCGCCTGATCGCCGGGATCAACATCTGGTCGCTCCTGAAGTACCTGGGCCGCGAGTTCCTCCTGATCCTCTCCACCTCCTCCTCCGAGTCCGCGCTGCCGCGGCTCATCGCGAAGATGGAGCACCTGGGCGTCAGCAAGCCGGTCGTCGGCATCACCGTCCCGACCGGCTACTCCTTCAACCTCGACGGCACCGCGATCTACCTGACGATGGCCTCGCTCTTCACCGCCGAGGCCATGGGCGACCCGCTGTCGATCGGCGAGCAGATCTCGCTCCTCGTCTTCATGATCATCGCCTCGAAGGGTGCCGCGGGCGTCACCGGCGCCGGGCTCGCCACCCTCGCGGGCGGCCTCCAGTCGCACCGGCCCGAACTGGTCGACGGCGTGGGCCTGATCGTCGGCATCGACCGCTTCATGAGCGAGGCGCGCGCCCTCACCAACTTCGCGGGCAACGCGGTCGCGACGGTGCTCGTCGGCACGTGGACGAAGGAGATCGACAAGGCGCGGGCCGCGGAGGTCCTGGCGGGGCGGGTCCCCTTCGACGAGACGACCCTGGTCGACGACCACGGGGGGACGGCGGTGCCGGACCAGCGCGCGGAGGAGGGCGAGGAACGAGCCCGAGCGGGCGTCTGACCCGAGCCCCGCGGTGCCGGGCGGCGCCCGCCCCGCGGGCCCCGCGCCCGGGTCGGCGGCGTCCTGTGGGGCCCGCGCCCGGGTCGGCGGTGCCCGTCCCGCGGGCCCCGCGCCCGGCGGTGCCCCGTCCCGCGGGACCCGCGCCCGGCGGTGCCCCGTCCCGCGGGACCCGCGCCCGTTCCGTGGGGCCCGCCGCCCGCTGCCCGTGTGGGCAATCGTCCCGCTGGGCGGGACGGGTGGGCACACGGGACGGCGCCCTTCGCGGCGCCTCCGCTCCCTGGGCCTGGACCCGCACCCCGGTGACGGTGCACGGGGTGCGGGTCCGGGCGCGTAAGCCTCTGGCGCCGGCAAGGGCGCCGTTCCGTTGTGCCCACCCTCCCCCAAGCTCTCGGCTTCGCTCGAGCAGGGGGGACCCCCATCGCCCCGGCGGAACGCCTGCCCACAACGGGGTGGGCATCGCCCCGGCGGAACGCCTGCCCACAACGAGGGTGGGCATCGCGCCGGCGGAACGCCTGCCCACAGGTGGGCATCGCCCCGGGGGAACGCCTGCCTGCAACGGGCGCGTCGTAGGTTCCGGGTCCCGGGTCTTGAGCCGGATCCGGGGGTCGGAGGGGAGGGCGGCACCGGCAGTGGCCGGGGCCGCCCTCCCCGTACTCAGCGGCCGCCGTCCAGCGACGCCCGCTCCGAGGCCGTCAGCGTCAGCGACACCGCGTCCGCCGAGTCCCGGACCGTCTCCGGGCGGCTCGCGCCCGGGATCGGGAGCACCGTTTCCGAGCGGGTCAGCAGCCAGGCGAGGGCGACCCGTTGCGGGCTGACCCCGTGCGCGCGGGCCACCCGGTGGAACGCCCCGAACTCCGCGTCCTCCTCCTGGGCGGACGTCCCGTCCAGGGAGCTCCGCGAGATCCCGCCCAGGGGGCTCCACGGCAGGAAGGCGAGGCCGAGCTCCGCGCAGAGCCGCAGTTCCGCCTCGCTGTCCCGCACCGCCGGCGAGTAGCGGTTCTGTACGGAGACCAGCCGGTCGCCGAGGATCTCGCGGGCCAGCAGGATCTGCGAGGTGTCCACGTTGGAGATCCCCGCCAGCCGGACCGTGCCCGCGTCCAGCAACTCCCGTACGGCTCCGAGGGATTCGGCGTACGGGACGGCCGGGTCCGGCTTGTGCAGCTGGTAGAGCCCGATCGCGCCGCCGCCGAGCCGCCGCGCCGAGCCCTCCGCCGCCCGCCGCAGGTGTCCGGGCCGGCCGTCCACGGTCCAGCCGCCGTCGTCCGTGCGCCCCCGGCCGCCCTTCGTCGCCACGAGCACGCCGTCCGTGCCGCCGCCGTACGAGGCGAGGGCCCGGGCCACGAGGAGTTCGCCCTCGCCGGGCGTGCCGCCCGGCGGGTGGTAGGAGTCGGCGGTGTCGAGGAGGGTCACCCCCGCGTCCAGGGCCGCGTGCACGGTGGCGACGGCCCGCGCCTCGTCCGGCCGCCCCTCGATGGAGAGCGGCATGGTGCCGAAGCCGATCGCCCCGACCCGTACGCCTCCCAGCGTCCTGTACCGCATCAGCGCTGCCCCCCGAGGGTCTCCGAGACCGCCCGCGCGAGCCACTCGGCCGAGTCGGTGAACGAGTAACCAAGGCCGACGGCGCGGGAGTTGTCCATGCCGTACGAGCGGGCGAAGGAGAACGGCGAGACCTCGCCGACCTCCACCTCCTGGAAGACGCTCCGGCCGCCCACCAGCTTCTCGATCTCCGCGCAGATGTCGGCCGTGGTGAGCGGCCCGTGGGAGTGCGCGTTCACCGGTCCGGTGAAGTCGGCCGCGACCGCCCAGGCGAGGAACGCGGCGATCTCCTCCACGTACACGTAGGTCGCCGGGTGGTTGACGACCGGAACGGCGATCGGCTCGCCCGCGCGGATCCGCCCCGCGTAGTGGCCGATCCGGCCGGTGAAGTCGTCCGCGCCGCCGAGGACATGGGCCACCCGAACCGAGGCCCAGGCGAACGGGGAGCCGGCCGCCGCGAAGACCGCCTCGGCCTGCCGCTTCCCCTCCCCGTAGTGCGCCTCCAGGAACTCCGGGTCCTCCCAGGGCAGGCCGGTGTCGACGGTCACCGAGGCCAGGTCGAGGGCCGACTCGGCGACGGGCACGGCCGAGTCCTCGTACTCGTACACCTCCACGGTCGAGGTCGTCACATAGCGCCGGGTGCGTGTCGCGAACACCCGCCGGGCGATCTCGGCCTGGCGCGGGGTGTAGCAGACCTGGTCCACGACGACGTCGAAGGAGCGGCCCGCGAGAACGGACGCGAGCGCGTTCTCGTCGTCGCGGTCGGCGACCAGCTGCTCGATTCCCTCCGGGGCGGGCGAGGACCCCCGGTTGAGCACCGTGAGCCGGTGCCCGGATTCCCGGAGCAGCGCGATGAGCCGCTTTCCGAAATAGCGACTGCCGCCGATGACCAGAATGTCCATGAATCTCAACTCCCTTGCTTCAGGGGTCAAGTGTTACGTTGTGCGCTCGCCGATCGAAGGGGGAAACATGGGAGTGCAGGCCGTCCCGCCGAAGGAACCACGGCATTCGCGCGCCGCCGCCGACGAAACCTCGGCGGCCGCTTTCGACCCCATCGACCGGCAGATCCTGGACCTCCTGCAGGGCGACGGCCGCATCAAGCTCAGCGAGCTCGGCCGCCGCGTCCGGCTGAGCCCCGCGGCCGTCACCGAGCGCGTCCGGCGCCTGGAGGCGAGCGGTGCGGTCACCGGCTACGGCGCCCACGTCTCGCCCGCCCTGCTCGGCTACGGCATCCAGGCCTTCATCCGGGTGAACCCGCACGGTGGCTACACCCTGAAGCACCCCCGCACGCTGGAGCTCACCGCGCGCCCCGAGGTCCTGGAGGTGCACCACGTGGTCGGTGAGGACTGCTGGATCCTGAAGGTCGCGGTCACCGACACGATCCACCTGGAGGAGGTCCTGGAGCAGACCTCGGCCCTCGGCCGGACGACGACCTCGATCGTGCTGTCCTCCCCGGTGGTCCGCAAACCCCTGCTGCCCCCGGCGGCACGCTGACCCCGCAGTCCCCGCCCGGCTCCGCAGGGCATACGGAAAAGCCCCGACTAGAATGGACAGTCGGGGCTTTGTCTCGCGTATATTTGAGGATTCCGTGTCCGGACAGACCACGAACACGGAGAAGTTCAATAAACGCACTGTATCGCGCCGGGAGTCGAATTGTCAACCGAGGAATTTCGGAATGAACAGCAATTCATCACCGATCTCTACGCACGACTCGACGACCTCAGGGACCAGGCCGAGGCCGCCGTCGAGCAGGCCCTGCGCACCCCCGGGGTCGGCAGCAGCCAGGGGCGGCTCGAACGGGACGTGATGGTCGCCGAGCAGTCCGGACTGCTCGCCGCGTTCAACGCGGGGGAGAGCGGGCTCTGCTTCGGCCGGCTCGTCTTCAAGGACGGCCGCGACCACCACATCGGCCGGCTCGGCATCCGCGAGGACGACCCGAACCGCACCCCGCTCGTCGTCGACTGGCGCGCCGAGATCGCCCGCCCCTTCTACCTCGCCACCGGGTACGAACCGATGGGCCTCACCCGCCGCCGCCACATCACCACCCGGGGCCGCGAGGTCGTCTCCCTCCACGACGAGGTCCTCGACCTCGCCGACGCCACCCGTACCGGCCACGAGAGCCGGAACGCCGACGAGGTGCTGCTCGCCGCGCTCGACGCCGCCCGCACCGGCCGCATGCACGACATCGTGCAGACCATCCAGGCCGAGCAGGACGCCATCATCCGCTCCCCGCACCAGGGGGTCATCGTCGTCGAGGGCGGCCCCGGCACCGGCAAGACCGCCGTCGCCCTGCACCGCGCCGCGTACCTCCTCTACGCGCACCGCGAGCAGCTCGCCAAGCGGGCCGTCCTCATCGTCGGCCCCAACCCCGCCTTCCTCGGCTACATCGGCAACGTCCTGCCCTCCCTCGGCGAGACCGGCGTCCTCCTCGCCACCCCCGCCGAGCTCTTCCCCGGCGTCCGCGCCACCGGCACCGACAACCCCCGCGCCGCCGCCGTCAAGGGCGCCGCCGCCATGGCCGAGGCCCTCGCCGCGGCCGTACGCGATCACCAGCGGGTCCCCGAGCGCGGCGAACCGCTGATCGTCCCGCACGAGGACGGCGACCTGGTCATCGACTGGGACATGGCCCTCGAAGCCCGGCACAAGGCCCGCGAGACCGCCCTCCCGCACAACCTCGCCCGCCCCTACTTCGTCTTCCGGATCCTCGACGCGCTCGCCGAACAGCTCGCCGACCGCATCGGCGCGGACCCCTACGGCGGCCCCAACTTCCTCGGCCCCGACGACATCGCCCTGCTCGCCAAGGGCATCGCCGCCAACCCCGAGGTCCACGCGGCCGTCGACACCCTCTGGCCCGCGCTCACCCCGCAGGCCTTCCTCGCCGGCTACCTCGCCGACCCCACCCACCTCACCGGGGCCGACGCCGCCGCGATCCGGCGCGACGGCGGCCCCTGGACCCCCGCCGACGTACCGCTGCTCGACGAGGCCGCCGAACTCCTCGGCGAGGACGACTCCGCCGCCCGGGCCGCCGAGGAGGCCGAACGCCAGAAGCAGATCCAGTACGCGCAGGGCGTCCTCGACGTCTCCTTCGCCTCCCGCACCTACGAGTTCGAGGACAAGGAGGAACTCGACAAGGACGCCTCCGAGGTCCTCTCCGCCCACGACATCATCGACGCCGAACGCTTCGCCGAACGCCACGAGGAGGCCGACCACCGCACCGCTGCCGAGCGGGCCGCCGCCGACCGCACCTGGGCCTTCGGCCACATCATCGTCGACGAGGCCCAGGAGCTCTCCGCCATGGCCTGGCGGCTCCTCATGCGCCGCAGCCCCAGCCGCTCCATGACCCTGGTCGGAGACCCCGCCCAGACCGGCGACCCGGCCGGCGTCGGCGCCTGGGAGCGCATCCTCGGCCCGTACGTCGAGGACCGCTGGGACCACGTCCGCCTCGGCGTCAACTACCGCACGCCCGCAGAGATCATGGCCGTCGCCGCCGAGGCCCGGCGGGCCGCCGACCCCGGCTTCGAACCGCCCCGCTCGGTGCGCTCCACCGGTGTCGAACCCTGGGACCGGACCGTCGAGGACCCGGTCAAGGAGGCCGCCGACGCGGTCGCCGCCGAACTCCGCGAGGAGGGCCGGACCGCCGTCATCGCCCCGCCGGAGTTCCACCCCGGCCTGATCGCCGCCCTGCCGGACGCCTCGTACGGCCCGAAGCCCGACCTGACCCGGCCGGTCGTCCTCCTCGACCCCCGGCAGGCCAAGGGCCTCGAGTTCGACACGGTCCTCGTCGTCGACCCCGACGGCATCCGGGAGAGCGCCACGCACGGGACCAACGACCTGTACGTGGCGCTCACCCGGGCGACTCAGCGGCTGGGCGTGATCAGGCCGGCCGTCACACGGGCCGTCACGCCGGCCGTCACGCGGGCCTGAGCCACACCGTCGCCAGCGGCGGCAGCGTCATCCGTACGCTCGCCTCACGGCCGTGCCAGGGCACCGACTCGGTCTTCACCGGGTCGGTGCCCACCACGTCCGAGCCGCCGTACCGCGCCGCGTCCGTGTTCAGGACCTCCGCCCAGGCCGCGAACGCGTCCGGGACGCCGAGCCGGTAGTCGTGCCGCACCACCGGCGAGAAGTTGGACACCGCGAGCAGCGGCGAACCGAAGGCGTCGAACCGCAGGAACGCGAAGACGTTGTCCTCGGCCGCGTCCCCCACCACCCACTGGAAACCGTCCGGGACGGTGTCCCGCTCCCACAGCGAGGGCGTCGCCGCGTACAGCGTGTTCAGGTCCCGGACCAGATCCCGCACCCCCCGGTGGTCCGCCTCCGCCCCGTACGCCGGATCCAGCAGCCACCAGTCCGGGCCGTGGTCCGCCGACCACTCGCCGCCCTGCGCGAACTCCTGCCCCATGTAGAGCAGCTGTTTGCCGGGATGCGCCCACATGAAGCCCAGATAGGCGCGGTGGTTCGCCCGCTGCTGCCACCAGTCGCCCGGCATCTTCGACACGAGGGACCGCTTGCCGTGCACCACCTCGTCGTGCGAGATCGGCAGGATGTAGTTCTCGCTGTACGCGTACACCATGGAGAACGTCATCTCGTGGTGGTGGTACTTGCGGTGCACCGGCTCCTTCTGCACGTACTCCAGCGAGTCGTGCATCCAGCCCATGTTCCACTTCATCCCGAAGCCCAGACCGCCGTGGCCGCCCGGACCCACCTGGTCCGTCGCCCGCGTCACCCCGTCCCAGGCCGTCGACTCCTCGGCGAAGGTGACGACACCGGGGCAGCGGCGGTAGACGGTCGCGTTCATCTCCTGCAGGAAACGCACCGCGTCCAGGTTCTCCCGGCCCCCGAACTCGTTCGGCAGCCACTCGCCGTGCTCCCGCGAGTAGTCCAGGTAGAGCATCGACGCCACCGCGTCGACCCGCAGCCCGTCCACGTGGAACTCCTGGCACCAGTACACGGCGTTGGCGACGAGGAAGTTCCGCACCTCCTTGCGGCCGTAGTCGAACTCCAGCGTCCCCCAGTCGGGATGGTGCGAGCGGCGCGGGTCCTCGTGCTCGTACAGCGGACGCCCGTCGAACTCCGCCAGCGCCCAGTCGTCCTTCGGGAAGTGCGCGGGGACCCAGTCCATCAGCACGCCGATCCCGGCCCGGTGCAGCGCGTCCACCAGGAACCGGAAGTCGTCCGGGGTGCCCATGCGGGCGGTCGGCGCGTAGAAGCCGGTGACCTGGTAGCCCCACGACCCGCCGAAGGGGTGCTCGGTGACCGGCATCAGCTCCACGTGCGTGAAGCCGAGGTCGCGGACGTACGCGGGAAGCTGCTCGGCCAGCTGCCGGTAGGTGAGACCCGGCCGCCAGGACGGCAGGTGCACCTCGTAGACGGAGATCGGCGCCTCGTGCGGCGGGCGCGATCCGCGCCGCTCCATCCACTCCGCGTCGTCCCACGTGTAGTGCGACTCGGTCACGATCGACGCGGTGTTCGGCGGGCACTCCGTTCGGCGGGCCATCGGGTCCGCGCGGACCGTGTGCGAGCCGTCGGGCCGCGCGATGTCGTACTTGTAGACGGCGCCCTCGCCGACCCCCGGCACGAACAGCTCCCACACGCCCGTCGAACCCAGCGACCGCATCGGCAGCGCCGTGCCGTCCCAGTGCGTGAAGTCACCCGTGACCCGCACCCCGCGCGCGTTCGGCGCCCACACGGCGAACCGGGTGCCGGCGACCCCCTCGTGCGTCATGGGGCGGGAGCCGAGCGCCGTCCACAGCTCCTCGTGCCGCCCCTCGCCGATCAGGTGCAGGTCCAGCTCGCCGAGCGACGGCAGGAAGCGGTACGGGTCCTGGACCGCGAGCTCGTCGCCGTCGTAGCGCACCCGCAGCTCGTACGCGGGCACCTTGCGGAGCAGCGGGACGAGCACCGAGAACAGGCCGTCGCCGTCGTCGTCCATCAGGAGCCGCTTGCCCTTGGCCAGGACCGCGACCTCCTTCGCCCACGGGCGCAGCGCCCGGACGACGACCCCGCCCTTCACGGGGTGCGCGCCGAGCACGCCGTGCGGGTCGTGGTGCTCCCCGGCGAGCAGCCGGGCCCGGTCGCCGGGGTCGAGCGGGGGCGCCTTACGGGGCGTCTTGCCGGCCGTCTTGCCTGCGGATCGGGCGGTCACGGGGGGGCCTCCTGGGGGGTACGGGGGGTACGTCTGCGCAACGGTGCTGCGGGGCAGGGGGAAACTCGGCCGAACGGGGGGCGGCACGGCCGCGGGCGGCGCCCTGCCCGCACCGCGGTGGGCGACGGGCACGGCGGTGTGGGTGGTGCGGGCCCGCAGGGGGCGCGGGCTCGCGTGGGACGGGTCATGGGGTGGTGGCCGACAGACGTTCGATCGCCGACATCGGGACCGGGAGCCAGTCCGGCCGGTGCCGGGCCTCGTACACGACCTCGTACACCGCCTTGTCCGTCTCGTAGGCCCGCAGGAGTGCGGGGTCGGCCCGCGGATCCGCCCCTGCCGCCTCCGCGTAGCCCGTGCAGTACGCCGCCCGGCACCGCGCCGCCCAGTCCGCGTTCCAGGGCCGGTGGGTGCGGGCCGCGTAGTCGAAGGACCGGAGCATCCCGGCGACGTCCCGGACGGTCGGCTGGGGGCTGCGCCGCTCGTCCAGCGGCTTCGCCGGTTCGCCCTCGAAGTCGATGACCGCCCATCCGCCGTCGGAGCCGCGCAGGGTCTGTCCGAGGTGCAGGTCGCCGTGGATGCGCTGGACCGCCGCCCCGCCGCTCGCCGCCGCGAACACGGCCCGCAGGCCGGGCACGTACGGCAGCAGCGCCGGGACGGCCTGCGCCGCCGCGTGCAGCCGGCGGTCCATCGCGGCGGCCAGCTGCTCGGTCTCGGAGCGGGCGAGGCGCCGGGTCGGCAGGGCGGTGGCGAGGGCCAGGTGGACCTCCGCCGTCGCACGGCCCAGGGCCCGCGCCTCCGTCGTGAACTCCCGTCCGTCGGCGAGCGCGTCGAGGGCGAGCCGCCAGCCGTCCCGGGAGTCCCGCAGGTAGGGCTGGAGGACGCCGAGGGTGGCGGCCCCCGATTCGAACCAGGCGACCGGGGCCGGGACCCGGGCGCAGCCTGCCCCGGCGAGGGCGAGCGGCAGTTCCAGGTCCGGGTTGGCTCCCGGGCTGACCCGCCGGAAGATCTTCAGGATGAACGAATCTCCGTAGACCAGCGACGAGTTGGACTGCTCGGCGTCGAGCATGCGGGGGGCCAGTGCGGGCGGCAGGGCCGTGGTGGCGTGGAAGCGCAGCGGGCCCGTGCGGCCCGGGGAGCGCAGGCGCTCGTACAGGAGGCCCGCGAGGCGCGGGTCGCGCAGCCCCTCGTACACCGCCCGTCCGGCGAGCGGGCCCTGCCGGATCCGCCCGATCAGGGCGGGGGCGAGGCGGGGCGGGAGCTGGCTCCGTACGCCCAGGAGGAGTTGGTAGCAGTCGGCGGGCGTCCCGGCCGGGCGGCCGGGTTGTTCGACCCGTACGAGCAGATGGAGCAGACCGGGTCCCGCGCCGTCCAGGGGCAGCAGCTCGGTGGCCGCGTCCAGCGTGAATCCGGTGACCCGGCGGCCCTTGCCCGCGAACCAGCGCTGCCGTGGCAGCCATTCGTGGAGCAGGGGGGCGAGGGACGGAAGGAGGGCGTCCGGGGCCCGGGTGGTGGATGCGGTCTCCGGCATGGCATCGCGTCCTTTCCCCGGGGCGCGCAAGTGGCTTTCATGTGCGTTCAAATGCGCAGAGTGTCCCGGATTGCGGCTATGGCTGTCCGGATGTGCGGGACGTGTCGGAAAGGGAAGATCCGTATGGGCCCGGCAAGAAGGCCCGGATGGACCTGAATCGTGGCGTGGATCGTGTGTCGTTCACAGTGCCCAGAGTGGGACGGGGGAAACCGTCCCACCCCGGTTCGAGCGGGAACTGGCGCCCGCTCAGGCCTTCTTGAGACGGAACCAGTAGAAGCCGTGTCCCGCAAGGGTCAGGAGGTACGGCAACTGACCGATGGCCGGGAACCGCACCCCGCCGATGAGCTCCACGGGCCGGGTGCCGTCGAAGCGGCGCAGGTCGAGCTCGGTCGGCTGAGCGAACCGCGAGAAGTTGTTCACGCAGAGGACCAGGTCGTCGCCGTCCTCCCGCAGGAACGCGAGCACCGCCGGGTTGGAGGCCGGGAGTTCCGTGTACGTCCCCGTCCCGAAGGCCCGGTTCTGCTTACGGATCTCGATCATCCGCTTCGTCCAGTGCAGCAGCGAGGACGGGGACGCCATCCCGGCCTCGACGTTCGTCACCTGGTAGCCGTGGACCGGGTCCATGATGGCCGGCAGGTACAGCCGCCCCGGGTCGCAGGAGGAGAAGCCCGCGTTCCGGTCGGGGGTCCACTGCATCGGGGTCCGCACCCCGTCCCGGTCGCCGAGCCAGATGTTGTCGCCCATGCCGATCTCGTCGCCGTAGTAGAGCACCGGCGAGCCGGGCAGCGAGAACAGCAGCGCGGTGAACAGCTCCATCTGCTTGCGGTCGTTGTCGAGGAGCGGGGCGAGCCGCCGCCGGATGCCGATGTTGGCCCGCATGCGCGGGTCCTTGGCGTACTCGGCGTACATGTAGTCGCGCTCTTCGTCCGTGACCATCTCGAGCGTGAGCTCGTCGTGGTTGCGCAGGAAGATGCCCCACTGGCAGCCGGACGGGATCTCCGGGGTCTTCGCCAGGATCTCGGAGACCGGGTAGCGGGACTCGCGCCGCACGGCCATGAAGATGCGCGGCATGACCGGGAAGTGGAAGGCCATGTGGCACTCGTCGCCGCCCGAGCGGAAGTCGCCGAAGTAGTCGACGACGTCCTCCGGCCACTGGTTGGCCTCGGCGAGCAGCACCGTGTCCGGGTAGTGGTCGTCGATCTCCTTGCGGACCCGCTTCAGGAAGGCGTGGGTGGCGGGGAGGTTCTCGCAGTTGGTGCCCTCCTGCTGGTACAGGTACGGCACCGCGTCGAGCCGGAAGCCGTCGATCCCCAGGTCCAGCCAGAACTTCAGCGAGGAGAGGATCTCCTCCTGCACGGCCGGGTTCTCGTAGTTGAGGTCCGGCTGGTGCGAGAAGAACCGGTGCCAGTAGTACTGCTTGCGGACCGGGTCGAAGGTCCAGTTGGAGGACTCGGTGTCGACGAAGATGATCCGGGCGTCCGCGTACTGCTTGTCGTCGTCGGCCCAGACGTAGTAGTCGCCGTACGGGCCGTCCGGGTCGCGCCGCGACTCCTGGAACCACGGGTGCTGGTCGCTGGTGTGGTTCATGACGAAGTCGATGACCACGCGCATGCCGCGCTGGTGGGCGGCGTCGACGAACTCCACGAAGTCGGCCAGGTCGCCGAACTCGGGGAGCACCGAGGTGTAGTCGGCGACGTCGTAGCCTCCGTCCCGCAGCGGGGACTTGAAGAACGGCGGAAGCCAGAGGCAGTCGACGCCCAGCCACTGGAGGTAGTCCAGTTTGGACGTGATGCCCTTCAGGTCGCCGACGCCGTCGCCGTTGCTGTCCTGGAAGGAGCGGACCAGGACCTCGTAGAACACGGCCCGCTTGAACCAGTCGGGATCGCGGTCCTTGGCGGGGGTGTCCTCGAAGGTGTCGGGGACGGGCTCGTTGACAGTCATGATGTGGGTGACCCTCCGGTCTGCGGGGACGGTCGCAGGACGAGGACGTGCGCGGGTGTGACACCCGGTTCCAGGCGCACGTAACTGGCCCTGCCCCAGTGATAGGTCTCGCCGGTGAGCTCGTCGCGCACCGGCACGGTCTCGTGCCAGTCGAGGCCGAGTTCCGGCATGTTCAACGAGAGTGAAGCCTCCTGGGTGTGGTGCGGGTCGAGGTTGACGACCACCAGAACGATGTTCGAACCCGAGCGCTTCGAGTACGCGATCACCTGCGGGTTGTCGGTCTCGTGGAAGGACAGGTTCCGCAGCCGGCGAAGGGCCGGGTGGCGGCGCCTGATCCGGTTCAGGGCGGTGATGAGCGGGGTGATCGTCGCCCCCGCACGCTCCGCCGACTCCCAGTCCCTCGGGCGCAGTTCGTACTTCTCCGAGTCGAGGTACTCCTCGCTGCCGTCCCGCAGCGCGGTGTTCTCGCACAGCTCGTACCCGGCGTACATGCCCCAGGACGGCGACAGCGTCGCCGCGAGAACCGCCCGCGCCTCGAACGCGGGCCGGCCGCCCTCCTGGAGGTAGGCGTGCAGGATGTCGGGGGTGTTCACGAAGAAGTTCGGCCGCATCTGCGCGGCCGTCTCCCCGGACAGCTCGGTCAGGTACTCCGTCAGCTCCTCCTTGGTGTTGCGCCAGGTGAAGTACGTGTACGACTGCTGGAAGCCGATCGCGCCGAGCGTCCGCATCATCGCGGGCCGGGTGAACGCCTCCGCCAGGAAGATCACGTCCGGGTCCGCCCGGTTGACCTCACCGATCACCCTCTCCCAGAACACCACCGGCTTGGTGTGCGGGTTGTCCACGCGGAAGATCCGGATCCCGTGGTCCATCCAGTGCCGCAGCACCCGCACGGTCTCGGCGACGATCCCGTCCATGTCGGCGTCGAACGCGATCGGGTAGATGTCCTGGTACTTCTTCGGCGGGTTCTCCGCGTACGCGATCGAACCGTCCGGACGGTGGTGGAACCACTCCGGGTGCTTCTCCACCCACGGGTGGTCCGGGGAGCACTGGAGCGCGAAGTCGAGCGCGACCTCCATCCGCAGCTCCCGGGCCCGCGCCACGAAGGCGTCGAAGTCCTCGAAGGTGCCCAGGTCCGGGTGGAGCGCGTCGTGCCCGCCCTCCGGGGAGCCGATCGCCCACGGCACGCCGACGTCGTGCGGCGCCGCCGAAAGGGAGTTGTTCGGGCCCTTGCGGTGGGTCTCGCCGATCGGATGCACCGGCGGCAGGTAGACGACGTCGAAGCCCATCGCCGCGATCGCGGGGAGCCGTTCGGCGGCGGTGCGGAAGTTCCCGGGGACCGTACGGCCCTTCACCTTCCGTACGCCCTCCGAGCGCGGGAAGAACTCGTACCAGGAGCCGAACAGGGCCCGCTCGCGCTCCACCTGGAGCGGCAACGCGGGGGAGGAGGACAGCAGTTCGCGCAGCGGGTGGCGCTCCAGGGCGTCGACCACGCGCGGGGCGAGCGCCGCCGCGAGCCGCACCGCCGCCGGGCGCGAACCGTCGCGCAGGGCGTCCGCCGCCGCGAGCACCGCCTCCCGGCCGCCGCCCTTCTTCGGGACGCCCTTGGCGGCCCGCTCGTGGAGCTCGGCGCCTTCGGCGAGGACCAGTTCGGAGTCGATCCCGGCCGGGATCTTGATCCTGGCCGTGTGGCGCCACGTCGCCACCGGGTCGCTCCACGCCTCCACGGTGTACGTCCACGAGCCCTCGGCGTCCGGGGTGACCTCGGCACCCCACCGGTCGGTGCCCGGGGCCAGTTCACGCATCGGCGTCCAGGGACCGGGGCGGCCCGACGGGCCGCGCAGCACGACGTTGGCGGCGACCGCGTCGTGCCCTTCGCGGAAGACGGTGGCCGTCACCTCGAAGGTCTCTCCGGCCACCGCCTTCGCGGGCCGCCGGCCACAGTCGACCAACGGGCGGACGTCCAGTACGGGAATGCGTCCCATGAGCGGATTCACAGCATCACCTGACGGGTTACGGGGGTGCGGGTGGTGGTTCGCTCTTTCTAGCTCCGTCGGCGGCCGGCGGGTTGCGGGCATGACGGCTCCTGTCCGCGTTCACTCGGATGGCGGGTCCACAGGGATGAACCGGGATGTACGGATCGCTCGGAGGCGGCGGTTCGGACGGGGGTACCGGAGGAGCCTTCCCCCGGTTCTCGGGTGGGCAATCCGGCGCTTTGTTAACTACTCGGGCGTAGGCACATCGGCAAGCACGCGACCCGGACAAGAAAGAAGCCCCGCCTTTGTGGGGCGGGGCTCGATCCGGGGTCCGGGGTCAGGGGCGCGGCGAGGTGTCCGGGGTGTCCGCCTCCGTGGACCACACCTGCCAGGGCTGGCGGGCCACCCACTCCTCCACCGGGGCCTGTTCCAGGCCGAGGACCTCCGACGACACCCCGTCGTCGTCCGCCATGAGGAGCGGGTCCGCCCCGGTCGCCATGTAGTGGTAGACCCCGGCGACCCCGGCCGCCGACTCGGGGCCGAGCAGCTGCGCGAGGCCCCGCTCGAACACGGCCGGATCCAGCTCCTCGTACCGCACCGCCCGTCCGAGTCCCCGGCCGAACGCCGCCGCGAGCTCCCGGCCCGTCAGGGCGCGCTCGCCGCCGATGTCGAAGGTCCGGCCCTCCAGGTCCTCCCGGGACAGCGCGGCGAGCGCCGCCTCCGCGAGGCCCCGGTGCGAGATCCACGCCGTCCGCGCGGACTCCGGCAGCGGATAGGCGAGGACGCCGTCGTCCACGAGGGCCGGCCCGTTCCACGGCGAGAACAGGTTGTCCAGGTACACCGGCGGCCTGACCACCACCAGCGGCACGCCGCTGTCCCGCAGCACCCGCTCCGCGAGCCGCCGCGTCTCGAAGGCCGCGACGTCCGTCGGACCCAGCGGGAGACGGGTGTTGGCGTTGAACACGACTCGGGACGTGCCCGCCGCGAGCGCCGCCTCCGCGATGTTCCGCGCGTACGCCTCGACCCGCGTCTCGTCGTACACCAGCGGCATCGTGACGAACGCGTGCGTGCACCCCGCGAAGAGCCGCCGCACGTCGCCCGGGACCCCCAGGTCCCCGGAGAGGAAGAAGGCCCCGGGGAGCGGCGGCCGGTCCGCCTCCGGGCGCCGGGTCAGGGTCCGCACCCGGTGGTGCCGCTCGGCGAGGAGGCGCGCCACCGCGCCGCCCTGGAAGCCGGTCGCGCCCACGACCGCCACCCGCATCGGAATCTCACTGGACATGTGTGTCTGAGGCCCTTCGATAGGCTGTCACCGCTGCCGTGTCGGCGTCCCTCCAGGCTCGCCGCGGTGGCTTCGGCCGTTCAATTAACAAACCGGGGCGGAAGTTGAAGGATCGTCCATGGAAACCGTGGGAACCGACCGTCACGACCGGCACGACACCGGCGACCCCCTGGACGGGGGCGAGCACGAGGACCTCCTGAGCGAACTCCTCAAACCCCTGCGGCTCACCGGCGTCTTCGACAGCCGCTGGCACGTCCGCGCCCCCTGGGCCATCGAGGGCGACGCCGAACGCAGCTGCGCCGTCCTCCACTACGTCGTCGAGGGCGACTGCTGGATCACCACCGACGACGAGACCCCCGTCGAACTCCACGCCGGCGACCTCGTGGTCTTCCCCACCGGCGCCGCGCACCGCCTCTCCGACCGGCCCGAACGCCAGGGCGTCCCGCTCAAGGCCGTCCTGCCCGAACGGCAGCCCGGCACCTCCGGCGAGATCGTCATCGACGGCAGCGGACCCGAGAGCCGCCTCCTGTGCGCCGGGCTCCACTACGACGCCAGCGCCGCCACCGGGCTCTACACCTCGCTGCCCTGGGCCCTCGTCCTCGACGGCCCCCAGGTCGACCGCGAACCGCTGCTCCGCGACACCCTCCGGCTGCTCGCCGCACCCGACCGGCCGGTCGGCCCCGGCGACCGCCTCATCACGCTGCGCGCCTTCGAGATGGCGCTCGTCCTCGCGCTCCGCCCGCTGCTCCGCGAAGTCGCCGGGAACCCGGCCTCGCTGCCGCTGCTCCGCCACCCCGGGATCAGCCGCGCCGTCGTCATGATGGCGACCCGCTTCGCCGAACCGTGGACGATCGACGCCCTCGCCCGGGAGGTCGGCATGTCCCGCTCCGCGTTCACCGCCGCCTTCCGCGACCTGGTCGGCGACTCCCCGGCCCGGTACCTCGCCGGCCGCCGCATGCAGGAGGCCGGCCGGCTGCTCACCGAGACGTCCCTCCCGCAGTCGGCCGTGCCCGCCCGCGTCGGCTACCGCAGCGCCGTCGGCTTCCACCTCGCGTTCCGCAAGTGGTTCGGGGTGACCCCCGGCGAGTACAGGGCGGGGGAGGCCAGGGCCGCCTGATCCGCCCGACCTGACATCTTCGGGAGCCCCTGGACGGATCTTAAGGACACCTGGACGGACGTTCATTGTCCGGCCGGTGCGCCCCCGGACAGGCTCGGGACCGGCACAGCCGTGGCACCCGAGGAGAGGCGACACCGGTGACGAGGTCCGGGCAGGAGTATCTGGAGGGGCTGCGCGACGGGCGCGAGGTCTGGCTCGACGGAGAGCGGGTCGAGGACGTCACCGCCCACCCCGCCTTCCGGGCCTCCGCCGCCTCCTTCGCCGGCCTGTACGACCTCGCCGACGACCCCGTGCACCGCCCCGTCCTCGTCCGGGGCGGGGTGCGCCGCGCCGGCACCGTGCCCCGCTCGTACGAGGACCTCGTGGCCCGCCGCCGCGCCTTCCGCACCACGGCGCGGGCGAGCTACGGCTTCCTCGGCCGCACCCCCGACTACATGGCCGCCGGCGCGGCCGGATTCGCCGCCGCGCCCGCCGTCTTCACCGGCGGGGACTTCGACGGCGCCGAGCACGCCCTCGCCTTCCACCGACGGCTCACCGAGGCCGACCTGCACACCGCGTTCACCCTCACCAACCCGCCCTCCGGCCACGGCGGGGACGACCTCACCCTGCGCGTGGTCGAGGAAGGCGACGGCGGGATCGTCGTCCGCGGCGCCAAGACCATCGGCACCGGCGCGGTATTCGCCGACGAACTCCTCGTCGGCACCATCGAGCCGCTCGCCCCCGACGACACCGAGCACGCCGTCACCTTCTCCGTACGGCTCGACACCCCGGGCCTCAAGCTGATCTCCCGCACCTCCTACGAGGAACGCGCCCGCTCCGTCTTCGACCAGCCGCTCTCCTCCCGGTACGACGAGAACGACGCGATGCTCGTCTGCGAGGACGTCTTCGTGCCCTGGGAACGGGTCCTCACCTACCGGGACCCGGCCACCACCGGCGCGATCTGGTGGCAGACCCCCGCCTACCTCAACCTGGTCCACCAGTCCGCCACCCGCTTCTGGACCAAACTGGAGTTCCTCACCGGCCTCGCGATCCTCCTCACCCGCTCGAACGGCACCGAGAAACTGCCGGCCGTCACCCAGGCCGTCGGCCGGCTGCTCGGCATGGTCGCCCAGGCCAAGGCCTTCGTCCTGGCGGCCGAGGCCTCCTACGAGCAGGTCGACGGCGGGCGCGGCGGCGTCCGCCCCGGACAGGAGATCTCCTTCGCCCAGCGGATCATGGCCGGCGAGCTCCACCCGCGCGCCGTCCAGGACATCAGGCTCCTCGCCGGCGGCGCCCTCGTCCAGCTCCCGGCGAGCGGCCGCGACCTCCTGCACCCCGAACTCGGGCCGCTGGTCCGGCGCTACTTCGCGACGCCCGGCCACCCCGCCGAGGACCGCGTCAAACTCCTCAAACTCGCCTGGGACGCCCTCGGTTCGGAGTTCGCCGGCCGCCACGAGCAGTACGAGCGCTTCTACCACGGCGCCCCGCACGTCTACCTGACCATGCAGACCTGGGCCGGCTCGGCGGGGGAGTGCGAGAGCCTCGCCCAGGCCTGCCTCGACGGCTACGGCCTGGGGACGACCCGGTGACGACGCCACCACCGGGCCCGCGGCGCGGGGCGCTCGCCCTGCTCGCCTCCACCCAACTGCTGCTGATCATGGACACCGCGATCGTCAACGTCGCCCTGCCGTCCGTCGGCGAGGACCTCGGCTCCGGCGCCGACGGCCTCTCCTGGGTCGCCAACGCCTACCTCATCACCTTCGGCGGGCTCCTCCTCCTCGGCGGACGCGTCGCCGACCTCCTCGGCCACCGGCGGGTCTTCCTCGGCGGCCTCGGCCTGCTCGCCGTCGCCTCCGCCGCCGGTGGTCTCGCGCCCGGCGCCGACGCCCTCGTCGCGGCCCGCGCCGCCCAGGGCGTCGGCGCCGCGCTCGCCGCGGCCGCCGCCTTCGCGCTGCTGCTCCTGCTCTTCCCCGACGGCCCCGCCCGGCACAAGGCCCTCGGCGCCTTCGCCGCCATGGGCGGTCTCGGCGGGGTCCTCGGCACGGTCCTCGGCGGCGTCCTCACCGACCTCCTCGGCTGGCGCGCCACGTTCTGGCTGAACGTGCTCCTCGCCGCCGTCCTCGCCGTCCTCGCCGTCCGCGTCCTCGCCCCCCGCACGGGAGCGGCGTCCGGCGGCGGCTTCGACCTCACCGGGGCACTCACCGCCACCGCCGGCCTCGGCCTCGTCGCCTACGCCCTCGTCGGCGGCGCCGGGGCCGGATGGCTCTCCGCCCGCACCCTCGGCGCCGGCGGAGCGGGCCTGGCGCTGCTGCTCGCCTTCGCCGCCGTCGAGACCCGGGCCGCCGCCCCGCTCGTCCCGCCGTCCGTCCTCGCCCGGCCCGCGCTCCGCCTGGCCAACGTGCTCGCCGCGCTCGCCCAGACCACGCTGTTCCCGATGTTCTTCCTGGTCAGCCTCTACCTCCAGAGCGTCCTCGGGTACGCGCCCCTCGGCGGCGGCCTCGGACTCCTGCCGCTCTCCCTCGTCGTCGTCGCGGTCGCCCCGCAGACCGGCCGGATCATCTTCCGCATCGGCCTGCACCGGGCCATGACCCTCGGTTTCGTCCTGCTGTGCGCCGGGACCCTCTGGCTGGCCCTGGCCCTCACCCCGGACGGCACGTTCGCGAGCACCGTCCTCGCTCCCAGCCTCCTCCTCGGCGCCGCGCTGCCGCTGGTCATGGTCACCACCAACGTGGCCGCGACGGCCGAGGCCGCGCCCGAGGAGACCGGACTCGCCTCCGGACTCGTCAACACCGGCCAGCAGTTCGGCTCCGTCCTCGGCCTCGCCGTCCTCGTCGCCGTCGCCACCAGCCGTACCGGAGACACCGCCGGGGCCGGGGCCCGGGCCGCCGCCGAGACCGCCGGCTTCCGCGCCGCCCTGCTCACCGGCGCGGCCCTCGCAGCCCTGGCCGCCCTGCTCTCCGTACGCCTCCACCTCCCCGAGCGGGCCGCTGCACCCGAGGACCGGGTGCCCGATCCGTACTGACCGGCGCCGCACCACCCGGACCGGCACCGCCCGTTCCGGCACCGCCCGGACCCGTCCCGACCGGACCGGCAGCGCGACGCCCACGACCAGCCCCCGGAAGAAGGAGCCCCGACTTGCTCGGCGACCCGCGTCACACGACCGAGGAGATACGCGCGGCCGACCCGCTGGGCGCCGACGCCCTGCTCGCCGCGGTGCCCGCCATGAACGCGCGTGCCGACGCCGCCGCGCTGACCGTCGCCCTGCGCGCCCTGGTCCCCGACCTCGAACGGGCCGCGCACTGGAACGTCGGCGGCGCCCTCGCCGCGATGCGGGACCTCGGCATCCTCCTCGGCTCCCTCAAACGGCACGGCGTACAGCCCCTCGCCGCCGTGCCCGAGGCGCTGCCCGTCCTGGAACTCCTCGGCCGCCGCACGGACATGATCCCCCGGGACACCGTCCACCACTACACGACCTGGAACCCCAAGGGCCCCCGCCGCCGCACCTACACCGGCCACCCCACCGAGGCCCTCCTCCAGGACGCGGTACGGATGGTCTTCCCCGGACTCGTCGCCGCCCTCGACGACTGCGCCCGCGTCGCCCGCCTCGAACCGTACGACCCCGGCTTCGCTGCCGCCCTCGACCGCATCGCCGGCCACGTGCGCGCGATGGTGGACTCCATCGACCTCACCGTCGCGAAGGTCCCGCCCGCCTACTTCGCCGTCACCCTCCGCCCGTACTTCGAGGAGGTCGAGATCGACGGCCGCGCCTACCTCGGCCCGGCCGCCGCGCAGGTCCCGCTCTGGCTGGTCGACCTGACGCTCTGGCAGTGCGACCGCTCCGACGCCGCCTACGACGCCTTCCTCGCCGAGTCCCTGCCGTACGCCCTGCCGTCCTGGCGCGCCTTCCACGCCCGGCACCGCGGCGGGATCTCCGCCGTCGGCAAACTGTCGGCGGCCGTCAGCTGGGAGGGCGCCGACAGTTTGCCGCCAGCGCTCGCCGACTCGGCCGAGGCGCTCGGCCGCGTCCTTCGGATCCTGAAGACCTTCCGGGCCCGGCACCTCGGCATCGCCCGCAAGGCGTACAGCGACGAGGTGCGCCTGTACGAGGAGGGCAGCGGCGGGGCCCCCGTCGCGCTGCTGCGCTCGATCCTGGACCTGACCAGGGAGAACGAGACCATGGTGCGCCGCGCGACCGCGCGGCGCACTCCCGCCGGGGCTCCCGTCGGCCCGACGGCCGCGTAGGACAGGCCCCACCGGCGCGAAGGAGCAGTCGAGATGTCCCCCCACACCCCGTACGGAACCCCCTACGGTCACAGCCCGCACATCGTGATCGCCGGCGGCGGCATCGCCGGACTCACCGCCGCCCTCGCGCTGCACGCCGCCGGATTCGAGCGGGTCACGGTCGTCGAGGCCGCCGCGGCCGTCCGCCCCGTCGGCGCCGGACTCAACCTGATGCCGAACGCCGTCCGCGAACTCGACGCGCTCGGCCTGCTCGACGCCCTGGAGGCCGGCGCACTGCGCACCCGCGAACTGCGCTACTACCACCGCTCCGGCGGCCTCATATCCCGCGAACCGCGCGGCCTCGGCGCCGGCTACCGCTGGCCCCAGCTGTCCATCCACCGCGGCCACCTCCAGCAGGTCCTCGCCGGCGCCGTCCGCGCCCGGCTCGGCACCGCCGCCCTGGTCACCGGCGTCAAGGTGACCGGCCTCGAACTGCTCCCGGACGGCCGGCCCCGGCTCCGCCTGGAACACCGCGACGGGCCCGTCCGCGGCCGGGCCTCCCTCGAACCCGACGTCCTCGTCGGCGCCGACGGCATCCGCTCCGCCGTCCGCGCCGCGCTGAACCCGGCGGAGGGCGGGCCCCCGTGGAACGGGATGCTCGTGTGGCGGGGAGTGTCCCGCATGCCCGCACGGGCCGTCGGCTCCTTCATGCTCATCGCCGGCGACGACCGTCAGAAGGCCGTCGTCTACCCCATGGGCCGGCCCACCGGACCGGGCCGGGAGGTCCTCGTCAACTGGGCGCTCGCCCGCCCCGCCGACACCCCCGGCGCCGTCCG
Source organism: Streptomyces sp. E-08 (assembly GCF_049913095.1). NCBI lineage: Bacteria > Bacillati > Actinomycetota > Actinomycetes > Kitasatosporales > Streptomycetaceae > Streptomyces > Streptomyces sp. E-08. Next base: position 5,844,823 of record NZ_CP183971.1, read on the forward strand.
AGAGGACGGCCCGCGCGGCGACTGGAACCGCGCCGTCCCCGTCGACACCTTCCTCCCGTACTACGAGGGCTGGGAGTTCGACGGCGTCAGCCTCCCCGACGTGCTGCGCGCCGCCGACACCGCGCACGAGTACCCGATGGTCGACCGCGAACCCCTCGACCGGTGGACCCACGGCCGCACCACCCTCATCGGCGACGCCGCCCACGCCATGTACCCCATCGGCTCCAACGGGGCCACCCAGTCGATCGTCGACGCCCGAGCCCTCGCCCACGCCCTCGCCCGGCACCCCGACCCCGCCGAGGGCCTCGCCGCGTACGAACGCGAGCGCCGCCCCGCCATGACCGCCCTCCAGCACGCCAACCGGCAGCTCGGCCCCGAGGCCGTCATCAACCTCGCCCACGCGCGCGCCCCCCACGGCTTCACCGACATCCACCAGGTCATCCCCGCCGAGGAGCTCGCCGCCATCGCCGGACGGTACGCCGCCACCGGCGCCTTCGACCCGGTCACCGTCAACCAGGGCTCCCCGTACGAGGCCGCCGTCCCCTCCCCCTGACGCCCCGTGGCCCGCCGGGCGGACAGGCCCTACCGTCTTGGTGGCACACAGCGTGGTGCGCCCGCTCCGCTCCGTACTCGCCTGCGAAGGTGGACAACGTGAAGGCAATCCGTCGATTCACCGTGCGTCCCGTCCTCCCCGACACCCTTCGACCCCTCGCCGACCTCGCGCACAACCTGCGGTGGTCCTGGCACGAGCCGACCCGGGAGCTCTTCGCGTCCCTGGCCCCCGAGGGCCCGGCCGGCACCGATCCCGTCCGGGTCCTGGGCGCCCTCGAAGCGCCCCGGCTCTCCGCCCTCGCCGCCGACCAGGAGTTCCTGGCCCGGCTGCGCGCCGCCGCCGAGGACCTCGACCGCTATCTGCACGCCCCCCGCTGGTACCAGGGCCGGCCCGGCGACGCCCCGGCCGCCGTCGCCTACTTCTCGCCCGAGTTCGGCGTCGCCGCCGCCCTGCCCCAGTACTCCGGCGGCCTCGGCATCCTCGCCGGCGACCACCTCAAGTCCGCGAGCGACCTCGGCGTCCCGCTGATCGGCGTCGGCCTGCTCTACCGGCACGGCTACTTCCGGCAGTCCCTCGGCCGGGACGGCTGGCAGCAGGAGCAGTACCCCGTCCTCGACCCCGGCGAGCTGCCCGTCGGCCTGCTCCGCGAGGCCGACGGCACCCCCGCCCGGATCACCCTCGCCCTGCCCGGCGGTCGCAGCCTCCACGCCCACCTGTGGATCGCCCGGGTCGGCCGCGTACCGCTCCTCATGCTCGACTCCGACGTCGAGGAGAACGCCCCCGGCGAACGGTCCGTCACCGACCGGCTGTACGGCGGCGGCAGCGAGCACCGGCTCCTCCAGGAGATGCTCCTCGGCATCGGCGGCGTCCGTGCCGTCCGCACCTACACCCGGCTCACCGGCCACCCCGCGCCCGAGGTCTTCCACACCAACGAGGGCCACGCCGGATTCCTCGGCCTCGAACGCGTCCGTGAACTCCAGGGCGAGGGGCTCGACTTCGACAGTGCCCTGGAGACCGTCCGGGCCGGGACCGTCTTCACCACCCACACGCCCGTCCCGGCGGGCATCGACCGCTTCGACCGGTCCCTCGTCGCCCGCCACCTCGGCGACGACGGCGCCCTCCCCGGCGTCGACCTCGGCCGGATCCTCGCCCTCGGCGACGAGACCCCGCTCGGCGGCGAACCCGGCGTCTTCAACATGGCCGCCATGGGCCTGCGCCTCGCCCAGCGCGCGAACGGCGTCTCCACCCTCCACGGCGCCGTCAGCCGCTCCATGTTCGCCGGACTCTGGCCGGGCTTCGACACCGACGAGGTCCCCATCACCTCCGTCACCAACGGCGTCCACGCCCCCACCTGGGTCGCCCCCGAGGTCACCCGGCTCTCCCCGGACGCGGACGACCGGGAGCTGTGGGAGCTGCGCCGCACCCTCCGCGAACGGCTCGTCACCGACGTACGGGAGCGGCTGCGGGCCTCCTGGCGGCAGCGCGGCGCCGCCGCCGCCGAACTCGGCTGGACCGAATCCGTCCTCGACCCCGACGTCCTCACCATCGGCTTCGCCCGCCGCGTCCCCTCGTACAAGCGGCTCACCCTGATGCTGCGGGACAAGGACCGGCTGCGAGCGCTGCTCCTCCACCCCGAGCGGCCCGTGCAGCTCGTCGTCGCGGGCAAGGCCCACCCCGCCGACGACGGCGGGAAGCGGCTCGTGCAGGAACTCGTCCGGTTCGCCGACGACCCCCGGGTCCGCCACCGGATCGTCTTCCTGCCCGACTACGGGATGGAGATGGCCCGCGGCCTCTACCCCGGCTGTGACGTGTGGCTCAACAACCCGCTGCGCCCCCTGGAGGCCTGCGGCACCAGCGGCATGAAGGCCGCCCTCAACGGCTGCCTCAACCTGTCCGTCCTCGACGGCTGGTGGGACGAGTGGTTCGGGCCCGACTTCGGCTGGGCCATCCCCACCGCCGACGGCGCGGCCGCCGCCGACGAGGACCGCCGCGACGACCTGGAGGCCGCCGCCCTCTACGAGCTGATCGAACGCCGGGTCGCCCCCCGCTTCTACGACCGGGGCCCCGACGGGGTGCCGGCCGGCTGGACGGCCATGGTCCGGCGCACCCTCGCCGACCTCGTCCCGAAGGTGCTCGCCGACCGCATGGTCCGCGAGTACGTCGAGCGGCTGTACGTGCCCGCCGCCGGCGCCCGCCGGGCGCTGACCCCGGACCGGGCGCGGGAACTCGCCGGCTGGAAGGCCAGGGTCCGGGAGGCCTGGTCCAAGGTGGCCGTCGACCACGTCGAGGTCGGCGACGGGCTCGCGGACGACCTCGCCGACGCCGAGCTGGGCGCCACGCCCGTCGTCCGGGTCCGGGTCGCGCTCGGCGCGCTCGGCCCCGACGACGTCGAGGTGCAGGCCGTCACCGGCCGCGTCGACGCCGACGACACCCTCGCCGCCACCCGCACCGTCACCCTCAAGCCGGCGGGCGGCCCCGACCTGGAGGGACGGCTGCCCTACGCGGGCACCCTGGAGCTCGACCGGACCGGCTTCTTCGGCTGCACTGTCCGCGTCCTGCCCGCCCACCCGCTGCTCGCCCACCCGGCCGAACTCGGCCTCGCCGCCCTTCCGGAGGAGACGTCGGGGGAGGGGGCGGGGGTACTGCTGAGGTAGCGGCGGCGTCCGCCCGGCCTGACCGGCAGGGGCACCCCCTACGGCACCTCGGCCCTGTCGGCGAGGTGCCCGCCGGTGAAGCAGAGCCGGTACACGGGGATCGCGGCCAGCATCGTGGACCGGTAGTACCGGCACTCGTCCATGCCGGGCGGCTCCGCCGGGACGCGCTGCGGCGGGCCGTCCAGCGGGCGGTCGGGCAGGTCCTCGGAGAGCTCCGGGAGCGACTGGCCGATCCGCATCCGGGCGTAGTCCTCCGGCTCCAGGTACGACTGGTGCTGGGTCCAGAGGGCGACCCCCGCCATCAGGAAGCCGAGTGCGACGAGGAGCGCCAGCGGGATCCAGATCGCCCGCGCGAGGCCCTTGCGGACCTCGCGGCGGGCCCGGTCCAGCTCCCGCGCCGAGGTGGGCGCGGCCGGCAGTGGTGCCGGGGGGTTCCGGGGCAGGGCGGCCTCCAGACGGAACCCGCCGTCCCCGGTGACCCCGTGGGCCAGCGCACCGCCCGCCAGCCGCACCCGCTCGGCGAGCCCGACGAGCCCGCTCCCGCCGGAGGGCCCCGGCACGCCCGCCGTGCCGGGGCCGCTGACCACCCGGACCCGCACCTCCGCCGCGTCCTGGGCGACCTCGACCGAGACCGCCGCGCCCGGCGCGTGCTTGGCCGCGTTCGTCAGACCCTCCTGGACGACCCGGTGCAGGGCCAGGCCCGACATCCCCGGCAGCTTCGGTACCGGCGTCGGGGCGAGCGTCACGTCGAGGCCCGACGCGCGGGCCCGGGCCGTCAGCTCCTCGACGGTCTCCCCGGACGGGGTCGTCGGCGCCCCGGCGTCGTCCTCGCGCAGCACACCGATGATGTCCCGCAGCCGGGCGGTCGCGTCCGCAGCAGCGCGCCGCAGCTCGCCGGCCGCGTCCTGCTGGTCGGGGCCGAGCACCGGATCGACCTCCAGGGCGCCCGCGCGGACCGCGATCAGGGCCAGGTCGTGGCCGAGGGAGTCGTGCATGTCGCCGGCGATCCTGGACCGCTCCCGCAGCCGCTCCCGGTCGGCGACGGCCGCCTGCTCCCGTTCCATCCGGTCGGCCAGCTGCCAGCCGCTGCGCACCAGCCGGTCGTACTGCCGCACGTACCGGCCGATCAGCCAGGGCGCCACGACCGCGAGGGCCAGGGTGAGCAGCAGCGTGAACCACTGGCCGAGGGAGGTGCCCGTGACCGTCGCCAGGAGCAGTCCCGCCGCGGCGACCGCGCCGAACAGCCACAGCGCCGCCCGGGTCCGCTCCTCCCGCCTGCCCGCGAGATAGCCGAAGGCGATCAGCGCCAGGCTGTACGAGGCGGTGAACAGTTCCAGGGTGGAGGACAGGCTCACCGCGACCACGACGGCGATCGGCACCGGCGGCCACCGCCGGGCGGCCGCGACACAGCCGCCGAGGAGTGCCACGCCGACGACGACCTCCGGCCGGCTCCCGCCGTCGTTCGGGTCCGACTTCAGCAGTACGGGCACGCAGAGCAGCAGCCAGAGCCCCAGGTCGAAGAGGTGCTCCCGGGCCCGTTCACGCATCGGGGACCAGGCCCGCCTCGTACGCGAGGACGGCCAGCTGGACCCGGTTGCGCAGACCGAGCCTGCCGAGGACGGCGCTCACGTGGGCCTTGACCGTGCCCTCGACGACGTACATGCGGTCGGCGATCTCCTGGTTGGAGAGTCCGGCGCAGAGCAGCGCGACGACCTCGCGCTCGCGGCCGGTGAGCGGTTCGAGGCGGGAGCGCGCCTCGGCGGCGCGCGTGAACCTCTCGCCGCCGAGGGTGTCGATGACCCGCCGGGCGACCGTGGGGGAGAGGGCCGCGCCGCCCCCGGCCACCGCCCGGATCCCGGCGATCAGTTCCCGGGGGTCCCCGGACTTGAGGAGGAAGCCGCTCACGCCGCTGCCCAGCGCCCGCGCGATGTAGGCGTCCTCGGAGAAGGTGGTGAGCATGACGACGGCCGCGCCGGGGACCGTCGCGCGCAGCTCCTCGGCCGCGACGAGCCCGTCGAGCCGGGGCATCCGGATGTCGAGCAGGACCACGTCGGGGCGGTGCTCGCGGGCGAGCTCCACGGCCTCGTGTCCGTCGCCGGCCTCGGCCACCACCTCGATCCCGGGGTCGGTGGCGAGGATGGCGCGCACCCCGGCCCTGATCATCGTCTCGTCGTCGGCAAGCAGCACCCTGATCATGCCGTTCAGGGTATGCAGACGGGCGGGCGCCCGGAGGGAAGGTTCCCTCCGGGCGCCCGTTGCTTCGTTCCGGCCTTACGGGAAGGTCAGCTTGAAGCTGTTGATGTAGCCGGTGTCGATCGACGCCTTGTCCTGGACGCGGAGCTTCCAGACGCCGTTGGCGACCTCCGAGGAGGCGTTCACGGTGTAGGTCTGGTTGATGTTGTCCGCGCTGCCGCCGGCCCGGTTGCTCAGGCTGTAGACCGAGCCGTCGGGGGCGATCAGGTCGACGACCAGGTCACCGATGTAGGTGTGGACGATGTCCACGCCGACCTTGAGCGTCGAGGGCGCGTTGCCCGCGACACCGGAGACCGTCAGCGACGAGGTGACCGCGGCGCCGTTGTCCGGGATGGAGACGTCGGCGTCGTTGGTGAAGACGGTGCCGCCGCCGGGGCCGCCGGGGCGGGAGCCGACGTTGATCGCGGCCCAGGCGTTCTCGACGGCCGTGACCTCGGCGCTGCCCGCGCCGTACAGCTCGGTGGCCGCCGCGACGGTGCCCGTGCGGGCGCCGGCGTAGTTGGTCGACGAGCCGAACTTGGTGGTGAGCGCCTTGAACCAGATCAGGCGGGCCTTGTCGATGCCTATGCCGGTGACCGGCAGGCCGTCGGAGGTCGGCGAGTTGTAGCTCACGCCGTTGACGACCTTGGCGCCGCTGCCCTCGGAGAGCAGGTAGAAGAAGTGGTTCGCCGGGCCCGAGGAGTAGTGGACGTCGACGGAGCCGATGCCCGAGTACCACGAGTCCTTGGACGCGCCGTCCTTGCTCGGCTTGTCCATGTAGCGCAGCGGGGTGCCGTCGCCGTTGATGTCGATCTTCTCGCCGACGAGGTAGTCGCCCTTGTCGTTGGCGTTGTTGGCGTAGAACTCGACCGCCGCGGCGAAGATGTCCGAGGTGGCCTCGTTGAGGCCGCCGGACTCGCCGCTGTAGGTCAGGTTGGCCGTGGCGGCCGTGACGCCGTGGGTCATCTCGTGCGCGGCCACGTCGATGGACGTGAGCGGCTTGCTGTTGCCCGAGCCGTCGCCGTACGTCATGCAGAAGCAGCTGTCCTGCCAGAACGCGTTGACGTAGGCGTTGCCGTAGTGGACCCGGGAGTACGCGCCGACGCCGTCACCGCGGATGCCGGAGCGGCCGTGCACGTTCTTGTAGTAGTCCCAGGTGAGCGCGGCGCCGTAGTGGGCGTCGGCGCCGGCCGTCTCCTTGTTGGAGGGGAGGCCGTTGCCCCACGTGTCCGTGGTGTTGGTGAACAGCGTCCCGGTGCCGGACGAACCACCGTTGAGGTTGTACGTCTTGTGGTTGCCGCGGCCGGTGTCGGTCAGCGTGTACGAGGGCGCGGTGCCGAGGGTCACCTGGCCGCTGTACTGCGTGTTGCCGATGCCGTTCTCGACGCCCTGCCACTCGTAGAGCTTCGCGCCGGTCTTGGCGTCCGTCACGACGTGCAGCTCGTTCGGGGTGCCGTCGTGCTGGAGGCCGCCGACGACGGTCTCGTACGCGAGGACGGGCGCGCCCTGGGCCATCCAGACGACCTTGCGCGGGGCGCGGTCGGCGGCGGCCTTCTTCGAGCCCTCCGCGGCGGCGCGGCCGAGGGCCTGCTTCTCCGCGGCGGCCGGGGCCACGGCGGCGGAGAGGTCGACGCCCTTGAGCTCGGCGCGGTTGGACTTGATCACGCCGGTGGTGGCGCCGGCCTTGGTCTCGGCGACGATCAGGTCACCGCCGAGGACGGGCAGTCCGGCGTAGGTGCGCTCGTAGCGCGTGTGGGTCGTGCCGTCGCGGTCCTGGACGACGTCGCGGACGACCAGCTTCTCCTGGGCGCCGAGGCCGAGGGACTTGGCCGTGGCGGCCTTGTCCGCGTCCGCCGCCTTGATGAGCGCGGAGCGCTGGGCGGGGGAGAGGTCGGCCGGGAGCTTGCCGGGGTTGGCCTTGCCGGCGGACAGCGCCTTGGGGGCCGCGGCGAAGGTGTCGGTGCCGGCGGATGCGGTGCCGGCCTGCACACCGATGGTGAGCATGGCGGCGGCGGCGATCAGAGCGCCGGTCGCGGTGGCGCGGCGGCTGGGCGTGGATCTCACGCAGACTCCTAATGCGAGGGGGGTACCGGCGGCCTTGGGTGAGTCCGTCCGGGCGGTGCACGGAGAGCTGTGGAGCACGTTCGGGTGAAGCGGTGAACTGTGGTGCGAACAACCGGGGAGAGAGTGGCAGGAATGACGGGGACCTGTCAGGACCGCGTCAGGAAGTTGGCCGGAAATCGTCCGCTGCTCGTATGACCGTGTTCGTTAACCGGACGTTTCGTCGATCATGGTCCCGATGCCGTCCAACGTTCGCCGGAGCCCGAATTCGAAGAGCGTCTCCAGGCTCAGCTCGAAGCCGCCGTCACGGGTGACCGCGTCGAGGAGGGGATACGGGCGGGCCGACTGCATCGCGTCGAAGCGTGGCTCGTTCTGTTCCATCCACTCGTCGTCCGACAGTCCCGTGTCGAGCCGCGCCTGCTCCTCCAGGTCGTCCGCCAGCGCCAGTCCCTGGACGAACGCGAACAGCGTCAGATGCGTGTGCAGCTTCTGCGACGACGTCAACGGCGTCCCCCGCAGCACCGCGAGCACCCACTCCGTGTACGCCATCGCGTTCGGCGAGGCCACCGGGCGCGTGAACGACGCCATCGCCTGCGCCATCCAGCGGTGCCGCGCGTACACCCCGCGCAGCCAGCGCGCCGCCCGCTCCAGGCCCGGCCGCCAGTGCGCCGGCACCGGACCCAGCGGCACCTCCCCGCACGCCTCGTCCGCCATCAGCCGCACCAGCTCGCCCTTGCCCGGAACATGCCGGTAGAGCGCCATCGCCGACGTGCCCAGCAGCGTCGCGAGCCGGCGCATCGTCAGGGCGTTCAGGCCCTCGGAGTCGGCCAGTTCGAGCGCCGCCCGGACGATCCGGGCCCGCGTGAGGGACGGCGTCCCCGGGTGCCGCGCCGGGTCCACGACCACCGTGCCCACCCCCGGCTCCATCCGGACCAGGCCCTCCTGGCGCAGCACCGCCAGCGCCTTCGTCGCCGTCGCCATCGCCACGCCCCACTCCCGCGTGATCGCCCGCGTGGACGGCACCCGGCCGCCCGGGGCCAGTTCCCCGGCCCGGACACGGCGCCGGATCTCGGCGGCGATGCCCAGGTAGGGCGGCTCCATGGTCACGGGGCGGGAGTGTACTAGTGCACCTGAGCGGCGTACATCCGTATGACCTGGGGCTTCACGACAGTCGATGGCGGTGCACTAGGGCGACCGTGGCGCCGTACGCCCCGGAGTCGCTTCGGTGCTCCCATGGCACTCACCGCAGACCCCCGGCAGACGTCCGGGCCCACCCGCGCCGGCCGGCGTGAATGGACCGCCCTCGGCGTCCTCATGCTGCCGCTCCTCCTCGTCTCCATGGACGTCTCCGTCCTCTACTTCGCGATCCCCTCCATCGCGGCCGACCTCCGGCCCGGCGCGGTCCAGCAGCTGTGGATCCTCGACATGTACGGCTTCGTGCTCGCCGGACTCCTCGTCACCATGGGCGCCCTCGGCGACCGCGCCGGGCGCCGCAGGCTCCTGCTCTCCGGCGCCGCCCTCTTCGGCGCCGCCTCCGTCGCCGCCGCCTACGCCCACAGCCCCGGGGCCCTCATCGGCGCACGCGCGCTCCTCGGCGTCGCCGGAGCCTGCCTCATGCCGTCCACCCTCGCCCTGATCCGCACCCTCTTCCAGGACCCGGCCCAGCGGCCGGGGCCGTCACCCTGTGGACCACCGTCATGGCCGCCGGCATCTCCCTCGGACCCGTCGTCAGCGGCGCCCTCCTCGAACACTTCTGGTGGGGATCCGTGTTCCTGATCAACCTGCCCGCGATGGTGCTGCTGCTGGTCCTCGCGCCGCCGCTGCTCGCCGAGTCCAAGGGCTCCGGGGGTCCCGGAAGGTTCGACCTCGTGAGCGCCGTACTGTCCCTCGGCGCGCTCCTGCCCGTCGTGTACGGCATCAAGGAGCTCGCCAAGGACGGGTGGGACCCCCTGCCGGGCCTCGGGATCGCCGTGGGCCTGCTCCTCGGGCTCGTCTTCGTACGGCGGCAGGCGCGGCTCGACCACCCCATGGTCGATCTCCGGCTCGTCCGGAACCCCGCCTACGGGGGGTCCCTCGTCGTCAATCTGCTCGCCATGGCCGCCACCGTGGGGTTCGCCGTCTTCCTCACCCAGTACCTGCAGTCCGTGCTCGGGCAGAGCCCGCTCGAAGCGGCCCTGTGGAGCCTCGTCCCCGCCGGTGGCGTCATGGTCGCCGCGCCCGTCGCCGCCGCCCTCGCCCAGCGGGTCGACCGGGCCCACGTCATGGCCGGCGGGTTCCTCGTGGCCGCCGCCGGGTTCGGGTGGCTCGCCACCGTCGACCGCGCCACGCCCTTCTGGGCCGTCCTCGTGGCCGGCGCCGTCTACGCCTCCGGGCTCGTCTCGGCGATGACCCTCGCCAACGAGCTCGCCCTCGGAGCCGCGCCGCCCGAGCGGGCCGGTGCCGCCGCCGCCGTCCTCGAATCGGGCTCGGAACTCGGCGGGGCGCTCGGCATGGCCCTGCTGGGCGCGGTGGGGGCCGCCGTCTACACGTCGGCGATGCCCGCCGCCGCGCCCGCCGCCGCCCGGGAGACGCTGGGCGGTGCGCTCGGCTCGGCCCCGGACGTCGTCGAGGCCGCGCGCTCCGCGTTCGTCGAGGCCATGTCCGGGGCCGCCCTGGGGGCCGCCCTGCTCATGGTGGCGGCCGCCGTCGTGTCACTGGTCGTGGTGCGGGTCAGCGGCCCGGCCGGCCGCTGACCCTCACCCCACCAGGCTGTCCCGCCAGGCCTGGTGCAGGCCCGCGTAGTGGCCGTCGCCCTGCACCAGGGCCGACGGGTGGCCGTCCTCGACGATCCGGCCCGCCTCCATCACCAGGACCCGGTCCGCCACCTCGACCGTGGACAGGCGGTGGGCGATCACCACCGCCGTACGGCCCGCCAGGACCGTGTCCATCGCCCGCTGCACCGCCCGTTCCCCCGGCACGTCGAGGGAGCTCGTGGCCTCGTCCAGGATCAGGACCGCCGGGTCCGCCAGGAGCGCGCGGGCGAAGGCCACCAGCTGGCGCTGGCCGGCCGAGATGCGGCCGCCGCGCTTGCGGACGTCCGTGTCGTAGCCGTCCGGGAGCGTGGTGATGAAGTCGTGCGCCCCGATCGCCTTCGCCGCGTTCTCGATCTCCGCGCGCGTCGCGTCCGGGCGGCCGATCGCGATGTTGTCCGCGACCGTGCCCGAGAACAGGAAGGCCTCCTGCGTCACCATCACCACGCTGCGCCGCAGGTCGGGAGTGGTGAGGTCGCGGAGGTCCACACCGTCCAGCTCCACGCGGCCCGCGGTCGGGTCGTAGAAGCGGGCCAGGAGCTTCGCCAGGGTCGACTTGCCCGCGCCCGTCGCGCCCACGACCGCCACCGTCTGGCCCGCCGGGATCGTCAGGTCGAACGCGGGCAGGACCTCGCCGCCCGTCCGGTAGCCGAAGCCGACGCCGGAGAAGGTGATCGCGCGACCGCCCGAGCGGGGCGGCAGCTCCTTGGGCGCGGTGGTCTCCGGGACCCCCGGTTCCTGCGCGAGGAGGCCGGCGATCTTGGCGAGGGACGCCGCGGCCGACTCGTACGAGTTCAGGAACATGCCGAGGCGGTCGATCGGGTCGTACAGGCGGCGCATGTAGAGCACCGCCGCCGCGAGGACGCCCAGTTCGAGCGATCCCGCCGCCACGCGGTACGCACCCCACAGGCACATGCCGGCGACCGCCGTGTTCGCCACCAGGCGGGAGCCGACCACGTAACGGGCCATTTCGAGGAGGGCGTCGCCGTTGCTGCGCTCGTGGCGGTGGTTCAGCCTCGCGAACTCGGCGTCGTTGGCCCGTTCGCGGCGGAACGCGCGGACCGGGCGGATGCCGTTCATCGTCTCCGCGAACTTCACGATCACGCCCGCGATCGCCGTGGAACGCGCCGCGTACACCCTGCCCGCGCGTGCCTGGTAGACGCGGACGAGGAGGTACAGCGGGAGGAAGCTGGCCACCGCCACCGCTCCGATGCCCCGGTCGAGCCAGAGGAGGATCAGGGAGATCGACGCGAAGGAGAGGACCACGCCGATCAGCTCCTGGAGGCCCTCCTGGAGCAGTTCGCGCAGCGACTCGACGTCCGTGGTCGAGCGGGAGATCAGCCGGCCCGAGGTGTACCGCTCGTGGAAGTCGACGCTCAGGAGCTGCGCGTGGCGGAAGATCCTGCCGCGCAGATCCAGCAGCACGTCCTGGTTGATCCTGGCCGCGCCGCGCACGAACGCGTACTGCAGGACGCCCGAGAGGCTCGCGCAGAGCAGGTAGCCGAGCGCCACGGCGATCACCGGGCCGTGGTCACCGGCGCGGAACGCCGGGACCCCCCGGTCGATGGCGTACGCGACGAGCAGCGGTCCCGCCTGGAGCGCCGCCTCCCGGAGCAGCAGGATCAGGGCCGCGATCACGAGACGGGAGCGGTGGGTGCGCAGCAGGGAGCCGAGCAGGGCGCCCGTCGCTCCCCGGGGCGCCGGGAGGTCGTCGCGGTCGAAGGGGTCGGCCGGGGTGTCCGTCATCGGTTCTCGGTCCCTTCGCCGGACATCAGCCAGGCGTACTCGGTGCTGGAGCGCAGCAGTTCCTGATGGGTGCCCACGGCCGTGATCCTGCCCCGCGAGAGCAGCGCGACCCGGTCGGCGAGCATCACCGTCGACGGGCGGTGCGCCACGACCAGGGCCGTCGTCTCCCGGAGCACCTCGCGCAGGGCCGCCTCGACCCGGGCCTCCGTGTGGACGTCGAGCGCCGAGAGCGGGTCGTCCAGGACCAGGAACCGGGGCCGGCCGACCACCGCGCGGGCCAGGGCGAGGCGCTGGCGCTGGCCGCCCGACAGGCTGAGGCCCTGCTCGCCGACCTGGGTCGCCGTGCCGTCCGGGAGCCGGTCCACGAAGCCGTCCGCCTGGGCGACGTCCAGGGCGCGGCGGAGTTCCGGGTCGCCGGCTCCCTCCGCGCCCATCAGGACGTTCTCGCCGACGCTCGCCGAGAACAGCGTCGGCTCCTCGAAGGCCATCGAGACGAGGGCGCGGAGCCTCTGCCGTTCCATGAGGGCGATGTCCTCGCCGTCGAGGAGGATGCGGCCGGCCGTCGCCTCGTGCAGGCGCGGGACGAGGGCCGTGAGCGTCGTCTTGCCGGAGCCCGTGCCGCCGACCAGGGCCAGGGTCTCGCCGGGGCGGATGTGCAGGTCGATGCCGTCCAGGACGGGCGGTGTCCCGTCGGGGGCGTCCGGGTAGCGGAAGGTGACGTTCTCGAAGCGGACCCCGTCGGGGGTGCCGCCGGTCCCGGCGATCCCGGCCGTCTCCGGCTCCTCCGCCGCGTCCATCACCTCGAAGTAGCGTTCCGTCGCGGTGGCCGCCTCCTGGCTCATCGCGAGCAGGAAGCCGATCGACTCGACCGGCCAGCGCAGTGCCAGGGCCGTCGACAGGAACGCGACGAGGGTGCCCGCCGACAGGTCCCCGTCGGCGACCTGCACCGTGCCCAGCACGAGGGCCGCGCCGATGGCCAGTTCCGGTACGGCGGTGATGACCGCCCAGATCATGGCGAGCAGCCGGGCCTTGGCCAGTTCCGTGCCGCGCAGCTGTCCGGCGAGTTCGCGGAACGCCCGCGCCTGGCTGCGGTGCCGGCCGAAGCCCTTCACGATCCGGATGCCGAGGACGCTCTCCTCGACGACCGTCGTCAGGTCGCCGACCTGGTCCTGCGCGGTGCGCGCCACCGCCCCGTACCGCCGCTCGAAGAGGTTGGACACGAGCACCAGGGGGAGCACGGGCGTGAGCAGCAGCAGGCCCAGGGACCAGTCCTGGGCCATCAGGAGGACGTAACCGGCGAGGATCGTCACGGCGTTGACCAGGAGGAAGGTCAGCGGGAAGGCCAGGAACATGCGGACCAGCATCAGGTCCGTCGTACCGCGCGAGAGCAGCTGTCCGGACGCCCAGCGGTCGTGGAAGGCGATCGGCAGGCGCTGGAGCCTGCCGTACAGGTCGGCGCGCATCCGGGCCTCCACGGAGGACAGCGGGCGCGCCACCAGCCAGCGGCGGTAGCCGAACAGGACGGCCTCGGTGATCCCGAGGAGCAGCAGGTACAGCGCCCCGAGCCACACGCCCCCCGGGTCCCGGTCCGCGACGGGGCCGTCCACCAGCCACTTCAGGACGAGCGGGATCACCAGCGACAGACAGGACGCGACGATCGCGACGATCGCGGCCGTGAACAGCCGGCCCCGGACGGGCCGCACGTACGGCCAGAGGCGGAGCAGGACGCGGACTGTCGACCGGTCGGGGCGCGGGGGCTTCGGTTTCTCGGGCATCAGGTCCGACCATACGGTTCACGCCTGTCGCGGCTCATCCGGTTTTCGGTCGTACCCCGGCATCAGCCGATCGGTTGATGCCGGTTCGAGCGCGATGGCCGATGGGCGGGAACGCGCCCGCTCGGCAGGCTGGGGACATGACAGCGATCGAGGTGCGGGGACTGCACAAGACGTACGGCGGCCGGAAGGTCGTCGACGGGGTTTCGTTCGAGGTCGGCGAGGGGGAGATCTTCGGGATCCTCGGCCCCAACGGCGCCGGCAAGACCACCACGGTGGAATGCGTCGAGGGACTGCGGACCCCCGACGCCGGGACGGTCCGGGTGTGCGGGTACGACCCCGGCACCCGGCGCGACGAGCTCACCCGGGTGCTCGGGGTGCAGCTCCAGGAGAGCGAACTCCAGGCCAAGCTGACCGTCCGCGAGGCGTTCGACCTGTACGCCTCCTTCTACGAGCGGCCCGCCGACCGGCAGGAGCTCGCCGAGCGGCTCGGGCTCCTCCCGCACCTGCGGACCCGGTTCGGGAAGCTGTCCGGGGGGCAGAAGCAGCGCCTGTTCATCGCCCTCGCGCTCCTCGGCGACCCCCGGGTCGTCGTCCTCGACGAACTCACCACCGGCCTCGACCCGCGGGCCCGCCGCGAGGTGTGGTCGCTCGTGGAGTCCCTCCGGGACTCCGGGGTGACCGTGCTGCTCGTCACGCACTTCATGGAGGAGGCGCAGCGGCTCTGCGACCGGATCGCCGTCCTCGACCGCGGGCGGATCGCCGCGCTCGACACCCCGGACGGGCTGATCGGGCGCGCCTCGGCCGCCAGGGAGATCTCCTTCGACGCGGACACCCCGCTCGACCCGGAGGCACTGCGCGCCCTGCCCGGCGCGGTGTCCGTCACGACGGCGGACGGCCGGACGGTCGTCGCCGGCACGGAGGAGACCGTCGCCTCCTTCGTCTCCCTCCTCGCCCGCGAGGGCGTCATGGCCGGCCAGCTGCGGGTCGCCGACGCCACCCTCGACGACGCCTACCTCGACCTGACGGGAACCGACCGATGAGCACCTCAAGCCCCGCCGTGACCGTCCTGCGCACCGAGTTCCGCCTCTTCGGCCGTGAACCCGGCGCCCTGTTCTGGGTGATGATCTCGCCCACGGTGCTGCTCGTGATCCTCGGCCTGATCCCCTCCTTCCGGGAGGCGTCCGAGGACCTCGGGGGGCGCCGGGTCATCGACGTGTACGTCCCCGTGTCCGTGCTCTTCGCACTGATCATGTCCGGGCTCCAGGCCATGCCCCCGGTCCTCGCCGCCTACCGCGAACGCGGCATCCTCCGCCGGATGTCCACCACCCCCGTCCGGCCCGGGACGCTGCTCACCGCCCAGCTCGTGCTGCACGGCGCCGCCGCGCTCGTCTCCGCGCTGCTCGCGATCACGGTGGGCCGGCTCGCCTTCGGCGTCGCCCTGCCGGAGAACCTCGCGGGATACGCGCTCGCCCTGCTGCTCGCCGTCGCCGGCGTCCTGGCCCTCGGCGCGGCCGTGTGCGCGGTGTCCCGGACCCAGAAGATCGCCACCGCCGTCGGCTCGGCCGTCTTCTTCCCCTCCATGTTCACGGCCGGCGTCTGGGTCCCGGTCCAGTCCATGCCCGATACGCTGCAGCGGATCGTCGGGTTCACCCCGCTGGGCGCCGCGTCCGAGGCCCTCGACGCGGCCGCCGCGGGCGGCTGGCCCGGCTGGGCCGCGCTCGGGGTGATGGCCCTGTGGACGGCCGCGCTGACCGGTGCCGCGGTGCGCTGGTTCCGCTGGGAGTAGAGAGGGGGCGGCGGGGTGCCCACCACCGTCGAGGAACGCTGGCGGCAGTTCTTCCGCTGGGGACCGTACGGACTGCTCGGCGTCGCCACCGTGATCGCCGTGGGGTCGGCGGACCTGTTCATGGACCGTACGGAGCGGGTGACCGCCGCCGCGCTGGTCGGGGCGGCCCTCCTCCTCCAGGTGGTGTGGCACGTGCGGTGCGCGCGGATCGTCGCGGCCTCCGGATGGGACGACGGCACCCCCGGGGCCGCGCTCGTGCTCGTGCCGGGCGCTCCCGGGCCCGCCTCCGTCACCCACTTCGCCGTCCGCACCGGGATCGCGTTCGCCCTCACCTGGCTCAACCCGTTCTTCGCGATCTACGCCTGCGTCGGCTACTTCGACGCCGTCCAGCTGCTGCCGCGCCGCCTCTCCCACGCCGGGATCCTCGTCACCGCCGTCACCATGGCCGGCTCCCAGTCCGGCGGCCTGCCGCCCACCTCCCTCGTCCAGTGGCTCGCCTTCGGCGGCCTCCTCGGCCTCAACGGCGTCCTCTCCCTCGGCTTCTCCCACCTCGCCGAGAAGGACGCCGAGAAGGCCGCCGAGCGGGCCGCCACCATCGCCGAACTCGGCCGCACCAACACCCGCCTCGAACAGGCCCTCGCCGAGAACTCGACCCTCCAGGCCCAACTCCTCCTCCAGGCCCGCGAGGCCGGGGTCGCCGACGAGCGGCGCCGGCTCGCCGCCGAGATCCACGACACCATCGCCCAGGGCCTCACCGGGATCGTCACCCAGCTCCAGGCGGCGTCCGCCGCGCCCGACGGGGAGCGCGCCGAGGCACACCTGCGCCGGGCCGCGGACCTCGCCCGGCACAGCCTCGGCGAGGCCCGCCGGTCCGTGCGGAACCTCGGCCCGGTCGCCCTGGAGCACGACGAGCTCCCGGAGGCCCTCCGCAAGACGGTCGCCGACTGGGCCGAACGCACCGGTGTCGACACCCGGTTCACCGTGACCGGCACCGAGGCGCCGCTGCACGACGAGGTCGCCGCGACCCTGCTGCGGATCGCCCAGGAGGCCCTGTCCAACGCCGCGCGCCACTCCGGGGCCGCCCGGGCCGGCGTCACCCTCTCCTACATGGGCGACGAGATCACCCTCGACGTACGGGACGACGGCCGCGGCTTCGATCCCCTCGCCCGCCGCGAACGCCGGGGCGACGGCGGCGGGTTCGGACTCGACGGCATGCGGGCCCGCGCCGAGCGCCTCGCCGGCACGGTCGCCGTGGAGACCGCGCCCGGCGAGGGCACGGCGATCTCCGCTCGCGTACCGTTGGGCGGGCCATGACCGACATCACGCTCCTCATCGTCGACGACCACCCCGTCGTAAGGGACGGCCTGCGCGGCATGTTCGACGCCGAGGGCTCCGGCTTCCGCGTCCTCGGCGAAGCCCCCGACGGCGTCCACGGCGTCGAACTCGCCCTGGAACTCGACCCCGACGTCGTCCTCATGGACCTGCGCATGCCCGGCGGCGGCGGAGTGGACGCGATCGCCGAGCTCGGCCGGCGCGGCGCCCGCTCCCGGGTCCTCGTCCTCACCACGTACGACACCGACACCGACACCCTCCCGGCGATCGAGGCCGGCGCCACCGGCTACCTCCTGAAGGACGCGCCCCGCGAGGAGCTGTTCGCGGCGGTACGGGCCGCCGCCGAGGGCCGCACGGTCCTCTCCCCGGCCGTCGCCTCCCGGCTCGTCACCGCCGTCCGCGCGCCGGCCGCTGCCGGCGCCGCGCTCTCCGCCCGGGAGGGCGAGATCCTCGCCCTCGTCGCGAAGGGCACGGCGAACCGGGCGATCGCGGCGGAGCTGTTCATCAGCGAGGCGACGGTGAAGACGCACCTCACCCACATCTACGCGAAGCTCGGCGTGAACGACCGCGCGTCGGCCGTCGCCACGGCCTACGACCGAGGAATCCTGGGCGGCCCCTGAAGAACCAGCCCGCGGCCGCGCCGTCGCGTGGTCCCGCGCCCGCTGCCCGTGTGGGCCGCACCGCCGCGTGCGCCCGCGCCGGGCGGTGCCTGTCGCCCGGGCCCGCGCCCTGGCGGTGCCCCGCCGTCGCGTGGGACCCGCGCCCTGGCGGGCGGTGCCCGTCGCCCGCTGCCATGCGCGTGCCCGTCGCCCGCTGCCCGTGTGGGCCTTCGCCCGCTGCCGTGTGGGCAATCGTCCCGCTGGGCGGGACGGGTGGGCACACGGGACGGCGCCCTGTGCGGCGCCTCCGCTCCCTGGGCCTGGACCCGCACCCCTTGCTCGGTGCGCAACGGGTGCGGGTCCGGGCGCGTAAGCCTCGGGCGCCGGCAGGGGCGCCGTTCCGTTGTGCCCACCCTCCCCCAAGCTCTCGGCTTCGCTCGAGCAGGGGGGACCCCCATCGCCCCGGCGGAACGCATGCCCACAACGGGGGTGGGCGCCGGCCCACAACGGGGTGGGCACCGCCCACAACGGGGGGCGCCGGCCACGACGCAGGGCTACGCCCTCACCCGTAGCAGCACCATCGACCGCGCCCCCACCGTGATCGTCCCGCCGCCCGGGTGCGACGTGGCCGGTGCCTCCGACTGGTCCTCCCTCGCCGTGTCGACGACGAGTTCGTACGTCTCCGCCCAGGGCGGGCCCGGGAGGCGGAACTCCAGGGGGCGGGAGCCCGCGTGCAGGACCGCGAGGAAGCTGTCGTCGGTGATCTGCTCGCCCCGCTCGTCCCGGCCCGGGATGTCCCGGCCCGACAGGTAGAGGCCGAGCGTGGCCGTCGGCGCGTACCAGTCGCGTTCCGTCATCTCGGCGCCCTCGGCGGTGAACCAGGCCAGGTCCCGCAGCCCGTCCGCGCCCTGCGGCCGGCCGGAGAAGAAGGCCCGGCGGCGCAGGACGGGGTGGCGGTGGCGCAGTGCGAGGAGCCGGCGGGTCAGGGCGAGGAGGCCGCCCCGGCCCGGGTCGTCCGGCAGCGACCAGTCGAGCCAGCTGAGCTCGTTGTCCTGGCAGTACGCGTTGTTGTTGCCGCCCTGCGTGCGGCCGGTCTCGTCGCCGGCGACGAGCATGGGGACCCCGGTGGACAGGAGCAGGGTGGTGAGGAGGTTGCGCTGCTGGCGCAGGCGCAGCGCGTTGATCGCGGGGTCGTCGGTCTCGCCCTCCGTCCCGCAGTTCCAGGAGCGGTTGTCGTGGGTGCCGTCCCGGTTGCCCTCGCCGTTGGCCTCGTTGTGCTTGCGCTCGTACGTGACGAGGTCGCGGAGGGTGAAGCCGTCGTGGGCGGTGACGAAGTTGACGGAGGCGTACGGGCGGCGCCCGCCCCAGGCGTACAGGTCGCTGGAGCCGGACAGCCGGTAGCCGAGGTCCCGTACGTCGGGCAGCGCCCCGCGCCAGAAGTCCCGCACGGCGTCCCGGTAGCGGTCGTTCCACTCGGTCCAGAGCGGCGGGAAGGCCCCCACCTGATAGCCGCCGTTGCCCACGTCCCAGGGTTCCGCGATGAGCTTCACGCGGCGCAGGACCGGGTCCTGGGCGATGACCGCCAGGAAGGGGGAGAGCATGTCGACGTCGTGCATCGAGCGGGCCAGCGCCGCCGCCAGGTCGAAGCGGAAGCCGTCCACGCCCATCTCGGTCACCCAGTACCGCAGGGAGTCGGTGATGAGGCGGAGGACCTGCGGCTGCACGACGTGCAGGGTGTTGCCGCAGCCGGTGTAGTCGGCGTAGCGGCGGGCGTCGGACTGGAGCCGGTAGTAGCCGCGGTTGTCGATGCCCTTCAGGGAGAGGGTGGGGCCCAGCTCGCCCGCCTCCGCGGTGTGGTTGTAGACGACGTCGAGGATGACCTCGATCCCGGCCGCGTGCAGCGCCCGCACCATCCGCTTGAACTCGCCGACCTGCTGCCCGGCGGTCCCCGAGGAGGAGTAGCCGGCGTGCGGGGCGAAGTAGCCGAGGGAGTTGTAGCCCCAGTAGTTGCGCAGCCCGCGCCGCAGCAGGTGGTCCTCGTGCGCGAACTGGTGCACGGGGAGCAGTTCGACCGCGGTCACGCCGAGCCGGACCAGGTGGTCGATCGCGGCGGGGTGCGCGAGCCCGGCGTACGTGCCCCGCAGGTGCTCGGGGATGCCCGGGTGCAGCCGGGTGAATCCCTTGACGTGCAGTTCGTAGATGACGGAGTCCTGCCAGGGCGTCTTGGGCCTGCGGTCGTCGGACCAGTCGTCGTCGTCATGGACGACGACGCCCTTCGGGACGTACGGGGCGGAGTCCCGGTCGTCGCGGACGGTGTCGGCCACGTGCTGCTGCGGCCAGTCCCGGACGTGTCCGTACGCCTCCGGGGGCAGCGCCGCGAAGTCGCCGTCGACGGCCCGCGCGTACGGGTCGAGGAGCAGCTTCGCCGGGTTCCACCGGGCGCCCGTCCACGGGTCCCAGCGGCCGTGCACCCGGTAGCCGTACCGCTGCCCCGGTCCGACGCCCGGCACGAAGCCGTGCCAGATCTCGTGCGTGAGCTCGGTCAGCGGGAGCCGCGTCTCCGTCCCGGAGTCGTCGAAGAGGCACAGCTCCACGGCCTCCGCACCGCCCGCCCACAGGGCGAAGTTGGTGCCCGTCACCCCGTCGGGGCCGACCCGGCAGCGGGCTCCCAGCGGGGTCGGCGCCCCGGGCCACACCGGTGGCCCGGCCCGCTTCAGGGCATGCTCCGGTACCGCCTCCTGCTCGGCTGCGCTCGCCACCGTCCCGGCCTCCCGCGGCTCGTCGGGCCCGCACCCGGGGAAGCGGCGGCGTCCCGGCCGCCGCTCCCGCGCGTGGTTCTCCCCCTGTTCTGCCCGCACGGCCGTCCTCCCAACATGACCCGCACGCACGTTTCCCCTGGAGGGTGGCTGTCGTTGGGCCGAGCGTGAGACTTGTATGGAAGCGGGCGAGGCGCGCCCTCGTGGCGGCGGGACTGACGGCGGGGCTGGCGGCGGGGCTCGCGGGCTGCTTTGGAGCGGACGGCGGCGGGGGTGGTGGAAGGGGCGACGGGATCGGCCTGCCGGGCACGGCGCGGGCCCCGGGCGATGTCATCCGGGTGAGTCCGGAGGACGGCAGCCGGGCGGTGCCGTCGGACGGGCCGGTCGAGGTGCGGGTGGACAGCGGGCGGCTCGAACGGGTCACCGTCGCCCAGGTCGAGGACGGCCGGCGGGCCGAGGTCGCGGGGGAGATCTCGACGGACGGGCTGCGCTGGCGGCCCCGGCCGGACACACGCCTCGCGCTGGCCGCCAAGTACAGCGTGGACGCCGTCGCGCTCGACGGGCACGGGCGCCGCTCGGCCCGGCACACCACCTTCACCACGGTGGTCCCCGAGTCCCGCTTCATCGGCTACTTCAAGCCGGAGAACCGTTCCACGGTCGGCACCGGCATGATCGTCTCCTTCGGTTTCAACATGCCGATCGAGAACCGGGCCGAGGTCGAGCGCGCCATCCGCGTCACCTCGGACCCACCGGTGGAGGTCGTAGGCCACTGGTTCGGCAAGGAGCGGCTCGACTTCCGTCCCGCCGCGTACTGGCGGCCCGGCACCGAGGTCACCGTCGAGCTCGGTCTGCGGGACGTCGAGGGGGCGCCCGGGGTGTACGGCATCCAGCGCAAGACGGTCGGGTTCACCGTCGGGCGCTCCCAGATGTCCCTGGTCGACGCCGCGGAGCACACCATGGAGGTCCGCAGGAACGGCGAGGTCCTCGCCACCGTGCCGATCACCGCGGGCGCGCCGAAGACCACCACGTACAACGGGAAGATGGTCGTCACCGAGCTGTACGACGTGACGCGGATGGACGGCAGGACGGTCGGCTTCGGCGGCGAGTACGACATCAAGGACGTGCCGCACGCGATCCGCCTGACCGACTCGGGCACCTTCCTGCACGGCAACTACTGGGCCGACGCGTCCACCTTCGGCTCCGCGAACGTCAGCCACGGCTGCGTGGGCCTACGGGACGAGAAGGGCGGCAGCGCGACCTCGCCGGCGGGCTGGTTCTTCGACCGGACGCTCATCGGCGACGTGGTGGAGGTGGTCAACTCCCGCGACAAGGAGGTCGCCCCCGACAACGGCCTCGGCGGCTGGAACCTGGACTGGAGCGGGTGGAAGGCGGGCTCCGCGCTGCGCTGATCCCGGCGCGTCCGCCCGCGCACGTCCCCGGGGGCCCTAGGGGGTGTCTTGCCGATCAGGCCGGGCTCGCGGCGTCTGGTGCCGCGCCTCGCCGCGTTGTCGTCGGTCGACAACGCTCCGCGTTGCCTCCCTCCTCCGCCTTGCGATGCACGGCACCAGACGCCGCTCCCTGATCCGGCCTGATCGACAAGACACCCCCCCCTAGCACGCCGATCGGGACGGAACGGTGACATTCACGAAGAACTTTCGTGTCCTGCGGTGTGATTATCTAGCGCTGTGTGCGCGGATGGATGCGCACGGGGGTGGGGCCGTGGCGCAGCCAGGCCGTGCGAGGGGAGACGACCACAGTGAACGGGCAGCCGATATCGGGGGCATCGGTCAAGAGCGGGCGGCGGCGGCGCGGGGGCGTCACGCTGCAGGCCCTGACGGCGGGGGCGATGCTCCTGGTGCTGACCGCCTGCGGCGGCGGCGAGACCGCCACCGGCGGCGGGGGTGCGGGGGGCCAGGCGCCGGCGGCCCAGGGCGGCGGCAAGCAGGAGAACGCGGCCTCCCAGGCGGTCGTGACGATCCTTCCGAAGGACGGCGCCGACTCGGTCGCCACCAGCGGGGTCCTCAAGGTCACCGCCGAGCAGGGCAAGCTGACCACGGTCACGGTCGCCGACTCCAAGGGCGCCGAGGTCGAGGGCAAGCTCGCCGCGGACGGCGCGAGCTGGTCGCCGACCGCGCACCTGTCCGCGGCCACGCAGTACAAGGTCCACGCGATCGCGAAGGACGCCGACGGCCGCGAGTCGGCGAAGGACACCACCTTCACCACGCTCGTCCCGAAGAACACCTTCATCGGCCAGTACACGCCCGAGGACGGTTCGACCGTCGGCGTCGGCATGCCGGTGTCCATCAACTTCACCCGGGGCATCACCGACCCCGAGGCCGTCGAGAAGGCCATCAAGGTGACGGCCGTCCCGGCCGTCGACATCGAGGGCCACTGGTTCGGCAACGACCGCCTCGACTTCCGTCCCAAGGACTACTGGGCCGCCGGCACCAAGGTGACGGTCGCGCTGAACCTGGACGGCGTCGAGGGCCGCCCGGGCGTCTACGGCAAGCAGAAGAAGACGATCTCCTTCACCATCGGCCGCCGCCAGGTCTCCACCGTCGACGCGAGCGCCAAGACGATGAGGATCGAGCGCGACGGCAAGATCATCAAGACGCTGCCGATCACCGCGGGCGCGCCGTCCACGACCACGTACAACGGTCAGATGGTCATCAGCGAGAAGTACAAGGTGACCCGCATGAACGGGGCCACGGTCGGCTTCGGCGGCGAGTACGACATCAAGGACGTGCCGCACGCGATGCGTCTGTCGAACTCGGGCACCTTCGTCCACGGCAACTACTGGGCCTCTTCCTCCACCTTCGGCTCGGCGAACGTCAGCCACGGCTGCGTCGGTCTGCAGGACGCGCGGGGTGCGGGCGACAGCTCGATGCCGGCGGCCTGGTTCTACGACAGCTCGATCATCGGCGACGTCGTGGTCGTGAAGAACTCCAAGGACAAGCAGATCACCCCGGAGAACGGCCTCAACGGCTGGAACATGGACTGGTCGGAGTGGATCGCCTAGTCGTACGCGACTGAGTGCGGGCCCGGTGCTGTGAGCAACAGCACCGGGCCCGTCGGCGTTAACGGACACTAACCTTTCCCCATGACTGTGAACCTCGAAGTCGCCGAAGGCGTCGGCACGATCCGCCTCGACCGCCCCCCGATGAACGCCCTGGACGTCGCCACCCAGGACCGGCTGCGCGAGCTGGCCCAGGAGGCGACCGACCGCGACGACGTGCGGGCCGTTGTCCTGTACGGCGGCGAGAAGGTGTTCGCGGCCGGCGCGGACATCAAGGAGATGCAGGTCATGGACCACGTGGCCATGGTCAAGCGCTCGCGCGCCCTCCAGGACTCCTTCACCGCCGTCGCCCGCATCCCCAAGCCGGTCGTCGCCGCGATCACCGGCTACGCGCTCGGCGGCGGCTGCGAGCTGGCGCTCTGCGCCGACTACCGGATCGCCGCCGACAACGCCAAGCTGGGCCAGCCGGAGATCCTCCTCGGCCTGATCCCCGGCGCGGGCGGCACCCAGCGCCTGTCCCGTCTCGTCGGCCCCTCCAAGGCCAAGGACCTCATCTTCACCGGCCGGATGGTGAAGGCCGACGAGGCCCTCACGCTCGGCCTGGTCGACCGGGTCGTCCCGGCCGCCGAGGTGTACGAGCAGGCGCACGCCTGGGCCGCGAAGCTCGCGCAGGGCCCGGCGGTCGCCCTGCGGGCCGCGAAGGAGGCGATCGACCAGGGTCTCGAGGCCGACATCGACACCGGTCTCGCCATCGAGCGCACCTGGTTCGCCGGACTGTTCGCCACCGAGGACCGCGAGCGGGGGATGCGCAGCTTCGTCGAGGAGGGCCCGGGCAAGGCGAAGTTCGCCTGACGCTCCCTCACGGGGCGGACGGTGATCCTTCACGGGACGGGTGACGTTCCTTCACGAGTGGGGGCCGATTCCACCGGAACGGCCCCCGCGGACCGCTCCGTGCGGCCATGATGGGGGGCATGTCGGGCCTGGAGGGTAGGGAACAACCGCGGCAGCGCGCGAGCGCCGCCGCGCCGCGGTGGTCACCGGCCGCGGATGACGAACAGGCCGCCGAACAGGTGGAGTTGTACGGCAACCCCGCCGATGAGGACGTCCGGCTGCCGTCCCGCCCCGAGTCCGCGTGGGTGGCCCGCAGGCTCACCCAGCACGTGGTGCTCCGGCAGTGGGGGCTGGGCCCGCAGATCGCCGAGCACGCGGTGCTCCTCGTCTCCGAGCTCGTCGGGAACGCCGTCCGGCACACCGGCGCCCGGGTCTTCGCCCTCCGGTTACAGCGGCGCCGCGGCTGGATCCGGATCGAGGTGCGCGACCCCTCGCGCGGACTGCCCTGTCTGATGCCGGTGCACGAGCTCGACATCAGCGGACGGGGGCTCTTCCTGGTCGACAAGCTCGCGGACCGCTGGGGCGTCGACCTGGCGCCCCGCGGCAAGACGACGTGGTTCGAGATGCGGGTCGCGGACCGCCCCTGATCCCCGTGGCCCCGGACGCACGGAAGCCCCCGTGCGCCGTGGTGAGGCGCGTGGGGGCTTTCGTGTGGTGCGCCGTGGACGGGGGGGTGTATCCACGGCCGCTATGTCGACCTGGCCCGGGTCAATGGGGGTCGTGTCTCCGACTATGGCAGACAGGTGGCCTTGCCGCCAAAAGTCCCTACCGGGGCAAGGTGGGTCAAAAACGGACAGTTCAACAGTGAATCGTTGGTGACGTGCAGCACTCGCCTTGTAAATAGTGAATGGCTATGCGGTTCATCGATTGTTTCCCGGGGTCGTCCGCATGCTGGACGCCCTGCGCGCGCCCGTAAACGTCCTGAATTGGCCTAATCATGACCAATCGGGCGCAATCCCCCTTAAATGGTCGCGTGAAGCCGACCGACCGCCGAGGAGCCCTCCGGGCGGGCGCGGCCGCCGCCCTCGCGGGAGCCCTCGCCACCGCCTGCGGCACGGACCCCCGCCCCGCCCCCGCCGCCGGGCGCAGCCCCGCCCCCGCGCCCGCCGCAGCCCCGGCCCCCCGGCGCTTCCCCGGACAGCCGGACGAGATCGCCCACGGCCCGCGCGACCGGCCCCGGGTCGCCCTCACCTTCCACGGCCAGGGAGACCCCGCCCTCGCCACCCGGCTCCTCACCGAGGCGGAGAAGGCCGGCGCCCGCGTCACCGTCCTCGCCGTCGGCAGCTGGCTCGACGAACACCCCGCCCTGGCCCGCCGCGTCCTCGACGGCGGCCACGACCTCGGCAACCACACCCAGCGCCACATCGACATCAACGCCATGACCGAGGCCGAGGCTCTCACCGAGATCGAGGCCTGCGCCGCCCGGCTGCGCCGGCTCACCGGCTCCGTCGGCACCTGGTTCCGCCCCTCCCGCACCCAGCACGCCGGCCCCGCCGTCCTGCGCGCCGCCCGCCGCGCCGGATACCCGCACGTCCTCTCGTACGACGTCGACTCCCTCGACTTCACCTCACCCGGCGCCGCGGCCGTCGTCCGCAACGTCACCGGGCCGGTCCGCGCCGGATCCGTCGTCAGCCTCCACTTCGGCTACCCCGACACCGCCGCCGCGCTGCCCCTCCTCCTCGCCGACCTCGACCGCCGCGGCCTGAGCGCGGTCACCACCACGGAGCTGCTGAGCTGATGGCACACGTCACGAAGAGAACACGCACCCTCCTCGCCGCCGCCCTCCTCGCCGGCCTCGCCGGCTGCGGCAGCGCCCACCACCCCGAGGGCGCCACCCCCGTGAAGAAGGCCGCCCCCGCCGTGCCCAAGCCGGCCGCCGCCCCCGCCGGACTGCCGGGGATGCCTCCCCCGCTCGACGCCCACGACGTCTACGCCGCCGACCGGCCGAACCAGCTCTCCCCGGTGGTGCGGAACTTCCCCTCCCGGGTCTACGTCCCCAACACCAACTCCAACACGGTCTCCGTCATCGACCCCACGACCTACCAGGTCGTCGAGACCATCCCGGTCGGCGTCCAGCCCCAGCACGTCGTCCCCTCCTGGGACATGAAGACCCTGTGGGTCAACAACAACCGGGGCCACACGCTCACCCCCATCGACCCCGCCACCGGCATCGCCGGCAAGCCCGTCGAGGTCCACGACCCGTACAACCTCTACTTCACGCCGAACGGCAAGTACGCCATCGTGATGGCCTCGCTCGACCGCGAACTCGTCTTCCGCGACCCGCACACCATGGAACGGAAGAAGTCCGTCCCGGTCAGCTGCTACGGCGTCAACCACGCCGACTTCTCCGCCGACGGACGCTACTTCGTCGTCTCCTGCGAGTTCTCCGGCGAACTCCTCAAGGTCGACACCGAGAAGATGGAGGTGATCGGCCAGCAGAAACTGCCCTTCGACGGCGCCATGCCGCAGGACGTGAAGATCTCCCCCGACGGCAAGACCTTCTACATCGCCGACATGATGGCCCACGGCATGTGGGTCCTGGACGGCGAGAAGTTCACCACCCCCACCCTGCTCCCCACCGGCAAGGGCTGCCACGGCCTCTACATCAGCCGGGACTCGCGCGAGATGTACGTCTCCAACCGCGGGGAGGGCTCGGTCTCCGTCTTCGACTTCGGGCAGAACAAGCTCACCAAGAAGTGGTGGCTCCCGGACGGCGGCTCCCCCGACATGGGCGGCGTCTCCGCCGACGGCAAGGTCCTGTGGCTCGCCGGACGCTACGACTCCGAGGTCTACGCGATCGACACCACGACGGGGAAGCAGCTCGCCCGCATCCCCGTCGGCAGCGGCCCCCACGGCCTCGCCGTCTACCCCCAGCCCGGCCGCTACTCCCTCGGCCACACCGGCATCTTCCGGTAGCGGGCCGGGGCCGGGGCGGGCCGGGTCGGGGTCGGCGGTCGGGGTCGGCGTGTCGGGGCCGGGTCGGGTCGGGTCGGGGTCGGGGTCGGCGGTCGGCCGGCCGGGGGCCGGGCCGGTCAGACGGCCGTCAGGAGCGCCTCCGAGGCCACCGGGCGGTAGCCGGCCGCCTGGAAGACGCGGACGCTGCGGGCGTTGCCCGGAGCCTGCTGGGCCCACACCACGTCGCCCGGGGTGAGGTGGCGGGCGGCCGTCGCCAGGGCCCGGCCCAGGCCCCGGTGGCGCACCTCCTCGTCCACCTCTATGGCCGCCTCCCAGCGGCCCGCGACACCCCGGCCCAGGATCAGGACCCCGCCGTCCGCCGCCCACACCCGGACGTCGTCGCGGTACTTCAGGGCCCGCGCCACCCGGGGATGCGAGGGGTCGTCGATCTCACGGAGCTCCAGCGGGGGCGGGCCCGGCAGCGCGTCGGCGACCGTGAGCAGGTCGATCGTGTTCATGCGGCGGCCGGTGCGGGCCATCAGCGCCAGCAGGAAGGCCGGGTTCATGCTCGCCGCCAGCGGGTCGGCGGACGTGGCGGCCAGCTCGGCCCGCACCCACTCGGGGTCGGCGTCCGTGAAGACCACCGAATGGGCCGTGAAGGCGAGCACTCCCGCGTCCCGGGGCCCCGGCTGGGGCACCACCGTCGTCGCTCCGTCCGGCGGGGGGAACTCCCCGTGGGCGGCCGCTGCCAGGATCCGTGCCACGTCGTCGTTCATGCCCCCATCATCCGGCACCGGGGAGCCAGCTAATCTGACCCCCGTCAGACAAGCACCGAGAAGGGGCGGACGCAGTGGCGGACATCGACGACGCACGCAGGGCATTCAACAGTTTCGACACCGACGGGGACGGTTTCATCACCGCCGCGGAGTACAAGAGCCTCATGGCGAAGCACGGCGACTTCAACGTCACCGAGACGGTCGCCGCGGTGCTCATCAAGCAGCGCGACGACAACGGCGACGGTGTGCTGTCCTGGGACGAGTTCTGGGCGCACTACAGCAAGGCCTGAGCCGGCGCCTGACGCCAGGCCCCTCCACCGGGTCCCGGTGGGCGCAGCAACCCCGTGTTGCCGCCCGCCCGGGGCCCGGTGTCGTTTCCGGCGGGTTCCCGGTTCCCGGGGACGTCGCGCCACTGGAAGCCGGCGTCGTGCGTGAACAGCGCCAGCATCGCGTCGTTGAACGGCTTCACGGGCAGCAGGCCCGCGATGGTGTTCAGGAGCTCGGCGTGGATCGGGAAGTAGCTGCCCGAGATGAAGACCAGCGGGAACTGGATGAACTGCACGACGGCCGGGGCCGCCTCCGAGTTCTTGATCAGCGGGGCCACGCCGACGCCGAGCGCGCAGAAGCTGGCCGCGCCGAGCACCAGGGTGAGGAGCACCGCGCCCCAGTGCGTGGGCAGGTCGACGCCGTAGAGGGCGCCGATGCCGAAGACGAGGGCGACGTCCACGATGCTGACGACCACGCAGTGCACGAGCAGACCCGCGAAGTACACCCAGGCGGGCAGCGGGGTGGCGTGCAGCCGCTTGAGGACGCCGGTCTGCCGGCGCATCGCGAGCACGATCGCCAACTGGCCGTAGCAGGCGCCGAGTACGGACACGGCGGCGATGACCGGCGTGTAGTACTGCATGCCGGTGAGGCCGAAGAAGAAGTCCTGGCCCTCGCTGCCGCTGAAGACGGCGCCGAAGATGCCGATGATGACGATCGGCAGCACGAACGTGAAGACCATCGACTGAGGGTTGCGCCAGAACGACAGCTGTTCGTAGCGGATCTGGTGGCCGAGCAGGGCGAGCGGGTTCCGCTCGCGGGGCGCGTCCGCGCGGACGGACGGGGCCGCCGCGGCGGTCTCGGCGGTCGGGGGGATCAGGGTGGTCATGAGCGGCTCCGTCCGGGTCGGCGCCCACGTCCCGCGGGCGCCTTGCGCCCCCGCGCGGACGACGGCGAGGAGGCTTCCTGCTGTACGTACTCGCTGGTCAGGCTCAGGTAGACGTCCTCGAGGGTCGGCTGCTCGACGGTCAGCCGGTCCAGCGGCGCGCCCCGGTCCAGGGCCCAGCCGGTCAGCCGGTGCAGCGCGGCCGTCGGCTCCGTCGTCTCGGCCGTCACGAGGCCGTCCTCCACGTCGTTCACCGGCAGGGGCACGTCGGCGAGCGAGGCGCCGGCCGGCAGCGCGAAGCGGATCCGGGTCTGGGCGCTGTCGCGTCCGCCGAGCGTGTCCGGCGTGCCGGAGGCGACGATCCGGCCCTCGGCGATCACCACGACCGAGTCGGCGAGGGCCTGCGCCTCGTCCATGTAGTGGGTGGTGAGGACGATGGTGGTGCCGTCGTCGCGCAGGTTGCGCACGACGTCCCAGGCGCCGCGGCGGGCGTTCGGGTCGAAGCCGGTGGTCGGCTCGTCGAGGAAGAGCAGCCGCGGCCGGCCGACGACGCCGAGGGCCAGGTCGAGGCGGCGCTTCTGGCCGCCGGACAGGTCCTTGACCTTGGCGCCCTTCTTCTCGTCCAGACCGACGAGGTCGAGGAGCTCGTCGACGTTCCGCGGGTCCGGGTAGTAGCCGGCGTTCCGCGCGACGGTCTCCCGCACCGACAGGTACGGCTCGACGGCGATGTCCTGGAGGACCAGGCCGACCTGGCCGCGCAGCCAGTGCCCGTCGGCCTTGACGCCGGGGTCGCGGCCGAGGACCTCCACGCGGCCGCCGTCGCGGTCGCGGAAGCCCTCCAGGATCTCCAGGGTGGTGGTCTTGCCCGCGCCGTTCGGCCCGAGCAGGGCGAAGATCTCGCCCTCGGAGACGGTGAAGTCGACTCCGCGTACGGCCTCGTGGTCGCCGTACCGCTTCTGCAGGCCTTCGACGGCCACCGCGGCGGTCACCGCGGTCCCTCGGCTCGTGTCATCTGTCTCTCCCGGTGTCGTGGGACGTCGTGGGGTCGTCGCCCGCAGACGGACTCCGGGGCGCGGCCTCGACGTTAGGCGCGGGGCGGGGCCCCCGGGCGGGCGCGCCGGGGCGCCGGTGACGGACGTCATGGAAGCCGCGACAGTTGTCAGCGCGGACCGTGACCCGCGTTGCCGGGGGCGGGGGGCCCGCCCATGCTCGGGATGCGGCGGACGGCCGGACCCGGGGGAGACCGCGGCCGGCGACGCCGGCGGTGCCGACACAGCAGCGACGCGGAAGGCGGTCCCAAGGTGCGGTTCGGAGATCTGGACGAGTGGGGGGCGGAGGAGCGGCCGCACGTCTCGGTGGTCGGCGCCGGCATCGGCGGCCTGGCCCTGGCCGGTGCGCTCTCCTCCCTGGGCGTTCCGTACACGGTGTACGAGCAGGCGCGGCGGCTCGCCGAGGTGGGGGCGGGCGTCCAGCTCTCGCCGAACGCCGTCCGGCCGCTGCTGCGGCTCGGCCTCGGCCCGGCCCTGCGGGAGCGGGCGGTCGCGATCGAGGCCATGGAGGTACGGGGGTGGAGCGGGCGCCCGATCGCGCGGACGCCGCTGGGCGCGGAGTGCGAGCGGATGTTCGGCGCCCCGTACTACGCGGTGCACCGCGCCCACCTCCACGACGCGCTGCTGTCCCTGGTCGACCCCGGCGCCCTCAAGCTCGGCGAGCGGCTGAGCGAGGCACGGGAGACCGGGCCCGAGGGCGTCCGGCTGACCTTCGAGGACGGGACGGTCCGCGGGGCGGAGCTGGTGGTCGGCGCCGACGGCATCCACTCCACGGTCCGCGAGGCCTTCCGGCGCGACGACCCGGAGTTCGCCGGGCTCGGCATCTACCGGGGCCTGGTGCCGGTGGACGCCCTCCCGGACACGGCCCGCGAGCCCCTGGTGCGCCTCTGGCTCGGCCCCGGCGGGCACTTCGTCTGCTACCCGGTCGCGGCGGGGGAGTACCTGAGCTTCGCGGCCACCGTGCCGATGACGGAGTCGCCCGGCGAGTCCTGGTCGGCCCCGGGCGACCCGGAGGCGCTGCGCGCGGTCTTCGGCGGCTGGACCGGTCTGGTCGCGGACGTCGTGGCCGCCGTCGGGTCGACGCACCAGTGGGCGCTGCACGACCGTCCGCCGCTGGACGTCTGGTCCTCGCGCCGGCTCACCCTGCTCGGCGACGCGGCGCACCCGATGCTGCCGTTCATGGCGCAGGGCGCCAACCAGGCGGTCGAGGACGCGATGGACCTGGCGGCCTGCCTGGCGGACCCGGCGGCGGCGACCACCGCGGCCCGGCTCGACCGCTACCAGGCGCTGCGGATCCCGCGCACGGCCGAGATCCAGCGCGGCTCGCGCGGCAACGCCGGCATCCTGCACCTGCCCGACGGCCCGGCGCAGCGCCGCAGGGACGCCCGCATGGCGGTCCACGCGGCCCTGCGCGACCGGGCGATGCTGTACGCCCACGAGACGGGCCGGAGCGTGGTGCCGGCCCCGGCGTGAGCGGCGGCACGACGGAAACGGAAACGGCCGGTCCCGGGGACCCTCCGCCGTGCGGGCGGGGAAGGCCCTGACCGCGCCGAAGATGGAAACGCGCTGGTCAGGGCCTACGACCTCAGCACTCGATGATGTTCACCGCGAGACCGCCGCGCGCCGTCTCCTTGTACTTCACGCTCATGTCGGCGCCCGTCTCCTTCATGGTCTTGATGACCTTGTCGAGGGAGACCAGGTGGCTGCCGTCGCCGCGCATCGACATCTTCGCCGCCGTGACGGCCTTGACCGCCGCCATGCCGTTCCGCTCGATGCACGGGATCTGCACCAGGCCGCCGACCGGGTCGCAGGTCAGGCCCAGGTTGTGCTCCATGCCGATCTCGGCGGCGTTCTCCACCTGCTCCGGGGAGCCGCCGAGGACCTCGGCGAGCGCGCCCGCCGCCATCGAGCAGGCCGAGCCGACCTCGCCCTGGCAGCCGACCTCGGCGCCGGAGATCGAGGCGTTCTCCTTGAAGAGCATGCCGACCGCGCCCGCCGCCAGCATGAAGCGGACGATGCCGTCGTCGTCGGCGCCCGGCACGAAGTTCGTGTAGTAGTGCAGGACGGCGGGGATGATGCCGGCCGCGCCGTTCGTCGGGGCGGTGACCACCCGGCCGCCCGCCGCGTTCTCCTCGTTCACGGCCATGGCGTAGAGCGTGATCCACTCCATGGCGTGCATCTTCGGGTCGCCCTCGGAGCGCAGCTTGCGGGCCAGGTTCGCGGCGCGGCGGCGGACCTTCAGGCCGCCGGGCAGGATGCCCTCGCGGGACATGCCGCGCGAGACGCAGGACTGCATGACCCGCCAGATCTCCAGGAGACCGGCGCGGATCTCGTCCTCGGTGCGCCAGGCCTTCTCGTTCTCCAGCATCAGCGCGGAGATCGACAGGCCGGTCTCCTTCGCGAGGCGCAGCAGCTCGTCGCCGGTGCGGAAGGGGTACTTCAGGACGGTGTCGTCGGGGACGATCGGGTTCTCGCCGGCCACCGCGTCCTCGTCGACGACGAAGCCGCCGCCGACCGAGTAGTAGGTCTTCTCCAGGACGAGGCCGCCCTCCGCGTCGTACGCGAAGACGGTCATGCCGTTGGCGTGGTACGGGAGCGCCTTGCGCCGGTGCAGGATCAGGTCGGCGTCGAAGTCGAAGGGGATCTCGTGCGCGCCGAGCAGGTTGATCCGGCCGCCCGCCTTGATCCGCTCGAACTCGGCGTCGGCGGTCTCCACGTTCACCGTGCGCGGGGAGTTGCCCTCCAGGCCCAGCAGGACCGCCTTCGGGGTGCCGTGGCCGTGGCCGGTGGCGCCGAGCGAGCCGTACAGCTCCGCTCGTATCTTCGCCGTGTGGGCGAGCAGGCCCTCGTTCTTCAGCCGGCGGCCGAACATCCGGGCAGCCCTCATGGGGCCCACCGTGTGGGAGCTCGACGGACCGATGCCGATCGAGAACAGGTCGAAGACCGAGATGGCCACGGGAGGACTCCTTGTGGGGGCTGGACGCCGTTGTCTGCCGGGGTGGAGCAGCGAGGGCTGAGCAAGGGGCGGGGCACCGCGCCCACTGTCCAGTGTGCGCGGTGCCCCGGAGCTTTCGTGCGAACGACCGCAGACGGGCCGCAGAACAAAAGGGTACGAAATTTACTTCAGGCCGGGGTACAGCGGGTGCTTGTCCGCCAGCGCGGTCACCCGGGCCTTGAGGGCGGCGGCCTTGTCCGCGTCGAAGCCCGGCTTCAGGGTCTCGGCGATGACGTCGGCGACCTCGGCGAAGTCGTCGGCCTGGAAGCCGCGGGTGGCGAGCGCCGGCGTGCCGATGCGCAGACCCGAGGTGACCATCGGCGGGCGCGGGTCGTTCGGAACGGCGTTCCGGTTGACCGTGATGCCGACCTCGTGGAGACGGTCCTCGGCCTGCTGGCCGTCGAGCTCGGAGTCGCGCAGGTCCACCAGGACCAGGTGGACGTCCGTGCCGCCGGACAGGACGGAGACACCGTGGGCGGTGACGTCGTCCTGGACCAGGCGCTCGGCGAGCGCGCGGGCGCCGTCCAGGGTGCGCTGCTGGCGCTCCTTGAACTCCTCCGAGGCCGCGACCTTGAAGGAGACGGCCTTGGCCGCGATCACGTGCTCGAGCGGGCCGCCCTGGAATCCGGGGAAGACGGAGGAGTTCAGCTTCTTCGCGAACTCCTTCTTCGCCAGGATGATGCCGCCGCGCGGGCCGCCGAGCGTCTTGTGCGTGGTGGAGGTCACCACGTCCGCGTACTCGACCGGGTTCGGGTGCAGACCGGCGGCGACCAGGCCCGCGAAGTGGGCCATGTCGACCCACAGGTAGGCCTCGACCTCGTCGGCGATCCGGCGGAACTCGGCGAAGTCCAGCTGGCGCGGGTAGGCGGACCAGCCCGCGATGATCACCTTGGGGCGGTGCTCCTTGGCGAGGCGCTCGACCTCGGCCATGTCGACCAGACCGGCCTCGTCCACGTGGTACGCGACCACGTTGAACTGCTTGCCGGAGAAGTTCAGGCGCATGCCGTGGGTGAGGTGACCGCCGTGCGCCAGGTCCAGACCCAGGATCGTGTCGCCGGGCTGGGCGATCGCGAAGAGGGCGGCCTGGTTCGCGGAGGCGCCGGAGTGCGGCTGGACGTTGGCGTACTCGGCGCCGAACAGGTCCTTGATCCGGTCGATGGCGATCTGCTCGGCCACGTCGACGTGCTCGCAGCCGCCGTAGTAGCGGCGGCCCGGGTAGCCCTCGGCGTACTTGTTGGTGAGGACGGAGCCCTGGGCCTCCATGACCGCGACCGGAGCGAAGTTCTCCGAGGCGATCATCTCGAGGGTGGACTGCTGACGGCGGAGCTCGGCGTCGACGGCGGCGGCGACGTCGGGGTCCAGCTCGTGGAGGGGAGTGTTCAGAAGCGACATGAATCGATCCCTAGGGGTCTCGGGCCCGGTCTCAGCCGGCGGAGAACGCGGTGTACTCGTCGGCGGTGAGCAGCTCCTCCGGCTCACCGGTGACGCGCACCTTGAACAGCCAGCCACCCTCGAACGGAGCCGTGTTCACCAGCGACGGGTCGTCGACCACGTCCTGGTTGGCGGCGACGACCTCACCCGTGACGGGGGAGTACAGGTCGCTCACGGACTTCGTCGACTCCAGCTCGCCACAGGTCTCGCCCGCGGTGACGGTGTCGCCGACCTCGGGGAGCTGGGCGTAGACGACGTCACCGAGCGCGTTGGCCGCGAACTCCGTGATGCCGACGGTCGAGACGCCGTCCTCGGCGTCCGACAGCCACTCGTGCTCCTTGGTGTAGCGCAGCTGCTGGGGGTTGCTCATGACCTGATTCTCCTGGATCGGGGGAGTACTGATGAACGTCGGTCTCGCGGGATGAGACCGGGGGTGAGACGACTGCGTCACTTCTGGCGCTTGTAGAACGGCAGCGCCACGACCTCGTAGGCCTCGTGGGTGCCGCGGATGTCCACACCGACACCCGGGGTGCCGGGCGTGGCGTGCGCCGCGTCCACGTACGCCATCGCGATCGGCTTTCCGAGGGTCGGGGACGGGGCGCCGGAGGTGACCTCGCCGATGACCTCGCCGTCCTTGACGACCTGGAAGCCGGCGCGCGGGACCCTGCGGCCCTCGGCGACCAGACCGACGAGCTTGCGCGGCGGGGCGCTCTCGGCGCGCTCGGCGGCCTTCTCCAGCGCCTCGCGGCCGACGAAGCGGCCCTCGTTGGTCGTCTTCTCGAACTTCACGACCCGGCCGAGGCCCGCGTCGAAGGGGGTGAGGGCGGTGGTCAGCTCGTGGCCGTACAGCGGCATGCCCGCCTCCAGGCGGAGCGTGTCGCGGCAGGACAGGCCGCAGGGGATCAGGCCGACGCCCTCGCCCGCCTCGGTCAGCGCCCGCCACACGCCCTCGGCGTGCTCGGGCTTCAGGAACAGCTCGAAGCCGTCCTCGCCGGTGTAGCCGGTGCGGGCGATCAGCGCCGGCACGCCCGCGACGGTGCCGGGCAGGCCCGCGTAGTACTTCAGGCCGTCCAGGTCGGCGTCGGTGACCGACTTCAGGATGCCGGGGGACTCCGGGCCCTGGACCGCGATCAGGGCGTACGCGTCACGGTCGTCGCGCACCTCGGCGTCGAAGCCGGCCGCGCGCTCGGTCAGGGCGTCGAGGACGACCTGGGCGTTGGAGGCGTTGGCGACGACCATGTACTCCGTCTCGCCGAGGCGGTAGACGATCAGGTCGTCGAGGATGCCGCCGTCCTCCCGGCAGATCATCGTGTAGCGGGCGCGGCCGTTGCCCACGGTCGAGATGTTGCCGACGAGGGCGTGGTCGAGGAGCTCCACGGCCTGCGGACCGGTGACCGTGATCTCACCCATGTGCGAGAGGTCGAAGAGACCGGCCTTGGTGCGGACGGCGTTGTGCTCGTCGCGCTCGCTGGCGTACCGGAGCGGCATGTCCCAGCCGGCGAAGTCGGTCATGGTCGCGCCCAGCGAACGGTGCAGCTCGTCGAGGGCGGTCAGACGGGGGGCAGTGCTCATGGGGTGGCTCCCGGGTCCCAAGGGCGTGATCGGTGACGAAAACACATGACGGGCGAGGACGTCCTCCCCATCTGTCATGGAACCTGAGAGGTTCACCGAGGGCATCCTCGGCTTGCACCTTGGGTGGGGACACGGCAGGGTGTCCCGCTTTTCAGATCTGCCTCATCCACGCGGTACGGGGCCTGAGAGATTCAAGGGAGGGTCTTGCTCCTTCGGCGTCCGGACGCGCTCGGCGGTCCGGAACTCTCCCGCGCGGATTCGAGCGGCCGGTATGCGATTGTGCGGCGACTGTGCGCGCCTGGCGCGCACATCATTGCACGCGGTGTCGGCGGGGCAAATCGCTTGTGTCGCATTACCGATTCTTTACACTTCGTGGGCAAGGGTC
Organism: Streptomyces sp. E-08; assembly: GCF_049913095.1. NCBI lineage: Bacteria > Bacillati > Actinomycetota > Actinomycetes > Kitasatosporales > Streptomycetaceae > Streptomyces > Streptomyces sp. E-08. The sequence goes on from NZ_CP183971.1 coordinate 5,881,266, forward strand.
TCCTCAGGTCTCCTGAGACCCGACAGGGGGAGAGCGCGATGAGGATCCAGCACACCGGCGCATACGCGACCAGTACCGGCATACCGTCCCAGCGGGCCCGCGCCCGGAGCCGCCGCGGCCGCCTCCTGCGGGACCTGCGCGAGCGCGGCGGCCGCGGCCCCCGCGCCCTCACCTTCGCCGCCGGCGACCTCGTCGTCGTCTCCGGGCTGCCCGGCAGCGGCAAGTCCACCCTGATGAGGCGCGCCGCCGAGGACAGCGGCATCGACTCCCAGGACGCCCGCGAGCGCTGGGAGGCCCGCATGCCGCGCCTCCTCCCGTACGCCCTCTACCGTCCCCTCGTCCGGATCGCGCACTACGCCGGGCTGCGCCGCGTCCTGCGCTCCGGCGCGAGCGTGATCGTCCACGACTGCGGCACCCAGTCCTGGGTGCGCGGCTGGCTCGCCCGCGAGGCGAGACGGCGCGGGCGGGCCCTGCACCTGGTCCTCCTCGACGTCACCCCGGACACCGCGCGGGCCGGCCAGCACGCCCGGGGCCGGGGCGTCTCCGTGTACGCCTTCGCGCGCCACCGGCGGGCCGTCGGCCGGCTCCTGCGGGCCGCCGAGTCCGGCAGCCTGCCGCACGGCTGCGCCTCGGTGACCCTCCTCGACCGGGACGCGGCCGACTCCCTCCACCGGATCGGCTTCCGCGAGGCGGCCTGAGACGGGGCGGCCCGTCTCAGGCCGGGCCGGGCCGAGAGGCGAGGCGGCCCGAGACGGCGCCCGCCCGAGACGGGGCCGGGCCGAGGCGGGCGAGGTGGCCCGAGACGGCGTCCGCCCGAGACGGCGTCCGCCCGAGACGGCGTCCGCCCGAGACGGCGTCCCGGGCGCGGCCGGCGTCCCGGCCCGTCCCGGGACGCCCGTACCCTTCCCTTTTGGCCACGGCGGCACCGGGGCGGCGTTAGGGTGCTGCCCGGCGGCCGGTGCGGCAGGCTGTGCGAGAAGGGGAAACGCGACCGTGGACGTGACGTGGCCGGGCAACGAGCTCGAAGAGGTCCTTGCCGCCTCACTCGGCAACCCCGGGGCCGGCGGCCGGCTGGTCGAGGTGCTGGGCCGCAGCCCGGTCTGGGTGCCCCTGCCCAACGGCGGCGGCCCCGACAGCCCCGGCCTCGACCTCGCCACCCTGGAGATCGACGGCGCGGCCTACGTCCCCGTCTTCAGCTCCGAGCAGCAGTTCCTCGCGTGCGTCGGCGACCACATGTCCTTCACCGTCGCCCCCGCCCGTGACTTCGCCCGCGGCCTGCCCCCGCAGCTCGGCATCGCCGTGAACCCCGGCGGCACCGTCGGCGTCCCGCTGCCCCCGCCCGCCGTCGCCGAGCTCTGCCGCGCGGGCCGCACCCCGCTCGACGGCCCCGCCAGCGGCGGCCGCGTCCGGCTCTTCGAGCCCGACTGGCAGGACGACCCGGTCGACTTCCTCGCAGCCGCCTCCGCGGAGTTCGAGGCCACCGGGGTCGTCGTCACCGCCCGCCGCGCCCTCGCCAGCGTCGAGGGCACCGAACCGGCCCTCTTCGTCGGCGTCCAGCTGGCCGGCTGGGACGGCGTCGACCGCAACGCCCCCCTGGACGCCCTGGGCCGGGCCCTCGGCCGGGTCGAGGTCGCCTGGCCGGTCAACCTGATCCTGCTCGACATGGCGCAGGACCCGGTCGGCGACTGGATGCTGGAGCGGGTGCGTCCCTTCTACCAGCGCGCCGCCGTGTGAGCGGCCCCCTGTTTAAGCTGAACTGACTGGATCGCTGGACAGACGTACGTGGTGGACGGAAGAGGGGCGGGACCCAGGGTGAGCGCGTCAGGCACCGCTTCGACCGGGACGGTCGAGCACATGCTGGGGCAGGTGGCACCCGGACGCTACGACGCGTACGAGCAGTTGCTGCACGCCCTCGCCGACGGCGAGCTCTGGATGCTGCTCTGGCAGGGTGCCCCCGGCGCGCCCGACGCCCAGTACGGGAACATGGAGGTCGACGGCTTCGGCTACGCGCCCTGCGTCACCTCCGCCCAGGAACTCGCCGCCTCCGGCTGGAACCGCGCCCACGAGCTCGTCACCGGCCGTGACATCGCCCGCGCGCTCTACCCCGACCGCTGGGGAGTCTGGCTGAATCCGCACGCCCCCAACGGCGGCGTCGGCATCCCCTGGGCCGACCTGCGGCGCATCGCCACCGGTCTCGACCGGATGCCCGCCGGGCCGCTGCGCGTCACCGAGCCCGCCCTGGAGATGCCCCAGTTCTACGCCCTGCTCACGCAGAACGCGCACCGCACCCCGGCCGTCCGGGCACTGCGCCGCGGCTGGGTGCAGCCGGCGCTCGGCTCCCCGTACCTCGCCATCGGTCTCGACCTGTACGACACCTCCGCCGCGGCCGTCGACACGGTCCGCTCGATGATGCGGCAGTCGATCGGCTCCGTCCCCGACGGGCTACCCGTCTCGACGGTCGCCCTCTCCGACGCGTACGACCCGGTGGCGCTCTGGCTGCGGGCGAACGCGCGTCCCTTCTACGACCGCGAGGCGCACGCCGGGCGCGGTTCGGCCGCCGCGCCGGGGTACGGATACCCGCCACAGACCCCGTCCGGATACTGAGACGTCCCTCGTGTCCCCCTTGTCGGCAAAGGCCTCCGGAGTCCGCTCCGGAGGCCTTCGTTCACCCCGATACGGCAGGACACGGCACGAGTTGAGCGGCATGTCCGATTGCGGGGAAGAGGGCCCCGGTTGGTCCGCTCACATGATCGCGACGTCCGGATAACGGAAGTCGCAGCACCGCATCACGTTTGAGCAAACATTCCCCGTCAGGGCTGGCGGGTGATCACAAGCGCATTGAAGACTCCCCGGAACACCGGGCGTTCGGCTCCTTTCGAGCAGGTGCCCAGCATGTTGTTCCACCGAGCCGCTACCCGCGGCGGGCAAGGGCCGGCTACCGGCGGCCGAGAGGGGTCCTCACCACGATGACGGCACCACTGCACGAGACGAGTGCGGGCGAGGCGACCGCCACCGTCGACGGCGCGCCCGACGCTCCCGGCACTCCGGACAACTCCGGCACGGCGATCGAGGGGCGTTCGCCCTGGAAGATCGCCTGGACCCGTCTCAAGCGCGACAAGCTGGCCCTCGCGGGCGCCTTCGTCGTCGTCTTCCTCATCCTCGTCGCGATCTTCGCGCCGGTCATCGTGGGCCTCCTCGGCCACCCGCCGGACGAGTTCCACGAGGACCAGATCGACCCGCTGTTCGGTACGCCGATCGGCTCCTGGGGCGGCGTCAGTTCCGACTTCCTCTTCGGCGTCGAGCCCGTCAACGGCCGCGACGTCTTCAGCCGGATCGTCTACGGCGCCCGGATCTCGCTGCTCGTCGCCTTCCTCGCTGCGGTCTTCGCGGTCTTCCTCGGCACCGTCCTCGGCGTCATCGCCGGTTACTTCGGCGGCTGGGTCGACGCGGCCCTCAGCCGGATCATGGACGTCATGCTCGCGTTCCCGCAGCTGCTCTTCACGATCGCCCTGGTCTCGGTGCTTCCCAACGAGCTCCTCGGCCTGGACGGATCGGGCGTGCGCATCGCGGCGCTCGTCGTCGTGATCGGCTTCTTCGGCTGGCCGTACGTCGGCCGCATCGTCCGCGGCCAGACCCTCTCGCTGCGCAACCGCGAGTACGTCGAGGCCGCCCAGAGCCTGGGCGCGGGACGCTTCTACATCCTGCGCCGCGAGCTGCTGCCCAACCTGCTCGCCCCGATCATGGTCTACGCGACCCTGATGATCCCCACCAACATCCTCACCGAAGCGGCGCTCAGCTTCCTCGGCGCGGGTGTGAAGCCTCCCACCGCTTCCTGGGGCCAGATGCTGTCGACGGCCATCACCACCTACGAGTCGGATCCCCTGTTCATGGTGATTCCCGGCCTCGCGATCTTCATCACCGTTCTGGCGTTCAACCTCTTCGGCGACGGCGTGCGTGACGCGCTCGACCCGAAGGGCTCCCGCTGATCGTTCGCCGACGACACGCAAGACCGCCCCTGCCGCAGGCGACAGGAGGCCCACCCCAATCGGCGGACCGCCGTGACGGCCCCGCCACTATCCCGGAGGTTGCTGGACCCATGCTGAAGAGCTCTCAGCGCAGAATCGCCGCGGGCGCGCTGCTTGCCGCGGCCACGATGGTCGTCACCACCGCCTGTGGCGGCGGCAACGGCGACGGTGGCGACAAGGGCAAGGCGGGCGCGGCCGGCTTCAACGCCGCCGTGAACAAGGTCGCCAACGCGTCCGACAAGAAGGGCGGCGAGCTGAAGTTCATCGGCTCGCAGGAGGCCGACAACTGGGACCCGCAGCGCGGCTACTACGGCTTCGTGTGGGACTTCGCCCGCTACTACACCCGCCAGCTCGTCACCTTCAAGGCCGAGCCGGGCGCCGCCTCCACCGAGCTGGTCCCGGACCTCGCCACCGACGCCGGCAAGGTCTCGGCCGACGGCCTCACCTACACCTTCACGCTGAAGGACGGGGTGACCTGGGAGGACGGCAAGCCGATCACCTCCAAGGACATCAAGTACGGCATCGAGCGCATCTGGGCCCAGGACGTCATCTCCGGCGGCCCGATCTACCTCCAGCAGGTCCTCGACCCCAAGGGCGAGTACAAGGGTCCGTACAAGGACACCTCCGCGGACAAGCTCGGCCTGAAGGCGATCGAGACCCCGGACGACAAGACCATCGTCTTCAAGCTGCCGGTCGCCAACGGTGACTTCCTGCAGATGCTGGCCATGCCGGCCGCCTCCCCGGTCCGCCAGGACAAGGACACCAAGGCCAAGTACGGCCTGAAGCCCTTCTCCTCCGGCCCGTACAAGTGGGACTCCTACACCCCCAACAAGTCCATCAAGCTCGTCCGCAACGACAAGTGGGACGCCAAGACGGACACCGTCCGCAAGGCCCTGCCGGACAAGATCAGCGTCACGTTCACCACGAACGCCGACGACATGGACAACCGTCTGGTCGAGGGCGAGTACGACCTCGACATCAACGCGACGGGCGTCGGCGCCGCCGCGCGCCAGAAGGTCCTCCAGCAGCACAAGGACAACGTCGACAACCCGCAGACGGGCTTCATCCGCTACGCGGTCTTCCCGCAGACGGTGATCCCCAACATCGAGTGCCGCAAGGCGATCATCTACGCCGCCGACTCGAAGTCCCTCCAGACCGCCCGTGGTGGCCCGCAGGCCGGTGGCGACATCGCCTCCAACATGCTGCCGCCGGCGATCAAGGGTGCCGACCCGAAGGCCGACCCGTACGGCAAGCTCGGTGGCGCCCCGGACCTGGCCAAGGCCAAGGAGGCGCTGAAGAAGTGCGGTAAGCCGGGCGGCTTCAAGACCACGATCGCGGTCCGCAACAACAAGAAGATCGAGATCGCGACCGCCGAGTCCCTCCAGCAGTCGCTGAAGGCCGTCGGCATCGACGCCCAGATCGACCAGTTCGACGGAGCCCAGACCTCGGGCATCATCGGTTCGCCGAAGGTGGTCAAGGAGAAGGGCTACGGCATCATCATCATGGGCTGGGGCGCCGACTTCCCGACCGGTCAGGGCTTCCTCCAGCCGCTGGTCGACGGCCGCTTCATCCTCCAGAGCGGTAACAACAACTTCTCGGAGCTGAACGACAAGGCCGTCAACGGCCTGTTCGACCAGGCGCTGAAGGAGACCGACCCGGCCAAGGCCGGCGAGCTCTACAAGCAGATCAACACGAAGGTGTCGGAGGCCGCGGTCTACCTGCCCTTCACCCACGAGAAGAACATCATCTGGCGCAGCTCCCGGCTGACCAACGTCTACACGGCGGACGCCTACAACGGCCGCTACGACTACGCGTCGCTCGGCGTCGTCAAGTAATCCGACCCGCTTCACCGGCGCACCACCCGCCGCCAGGTCCGAAGGGCAGGTGATGGCCGTTGGCGGCGGCCGGGGAACCCGATCGGGTTCCCCGGCCGCCGGCCGGCCGACCGCATGCTTGCATACATAGTCCGACGGCTCTTCGCAGTCGTCGTGATGCTGCTCGTCGTCACACTGGTGACGCTCAGCATCTTCTTCCTCATCCCCAAGATGACCGGCAGCGACCCTGCCGCGATGTTCGTCGGCAAGCAGGCGGATCCGGCTTCCATCGAGGCCATCCGGCAGAAGCTGGGCCTGGACGAGCCGATCCTGGTGCAGTTCTGGCACTTCGTCTCCGGCATCTTCGTCGGCCGGGACTACACCGGCGGCGGCGACACCATCCACTGCGCCGCGCCCTGCTTCGGGTACTCGTTCCGTACCGAGCAGGACGTCTGGAGCATGCTGGTCGACGCCTTCCCGGTCACCCTTTCCATGGTCGTCGGCGCGGCCGTGCTGTGGCTGGTCCTCGGCGTCTCCACGGGCGTGGTCTCCGCGCTCAAGCGGGGCACGATCATCGACCGCGCCGCGATGATCACGGCGCTCGCCGGCGTCTCGCTCCCCATCTTCTTCACCGCCATGCTGGCGATGCTCGTCTTCCGCACCCAGCTCCACTGGGTCGACGCCTCGTACGTGCCGATCACCGAGTCCTTCGGCGGCTGGTTCGGCGGACTGCTCCTTCCCTGGGTCACCCTCGCCTTCCTGTACGCGGCGATGTACGCGCGACTCACCCGCGCCACCATGCTGGAGGTCCTCGGCGAGGACTACATCCGCACCGCGCGGGCCAAGGGTCTGCCGGAACCCGTCGTGCTCGGCAAGCACGCCATGCGCTCCACCATGACCCCCATCCTGACCATCTTCGGCATGGACCTCGGCGCCCTCATCGGCGGCGCGATCCTGACCGAGACCGCGTTCAGCCTCCACGGCCTCGGCGGCCTCGCCATCAAGGGCGTGAGCGAGCGTGACCTGCCGCTGATCCTGGCCGTCACCCTCATCACGGCCTCCTGCGTCGTCATCGCCAACCTCGTCGTGGACCTGCTGTACGCGGTGATCGACCCCCGAGTGAGGCTCGCATGACGGACAAGCTGACGAAGACGGGCGCGGCCGTGGGAGAGCCCGTCGACACCGGGAAGTCCGCCCCGTCCGAGGCCTTCCTCGACGTACGCGACCTGAAGATCCACTTCCCGACCGACGACGGTCTGGTCAAGTCGGTCGACGGCCTCAGCTTCCAGCTGGAGAAGGGCAAGACCCTCGGCATCGTGGGCGAGTCCGGCTCCGGCAAGTCGGTCACCTCGCTCGGCATCATGGGCCTGCACACCGTCGGGCAGTACGGCCGGCAGAAGGCGCGGATCTCCGGCGAGATCTGGCTGAACGGCCGCGAGCTGCTCTCCGCGGACCCGGACGAGGTCCGCCGGATGCGCGGCCGCGAGATGGCGATGATCTTCCAGGACCCGCTGTCCGCGATGCACCCGTACTACTCGGTCGGCAACCAGATCGTGGAGGCGTACCGCATCCACAACGCCGTCGACAAGAAGACGGCGAAGAAGCGGGCCGTCGAACTCCTCGACCGGGTCGGCATCCCCGAGCCCGCCAAGCGGTTCGACAACTACCCGCACGAGTTCTCCGGCGGCATGCGCCAGCGCGCGATGATCGCCATGGCGCTCGTCAACAACCCCGAACTGCTCATCGCCGACGAGCCGACCACCGCGCTCGACGTCACCGTGCAGGCACAGATCCTCGACCTGATGCGGGACCTCCAGAAGGAGTTCGGCTCCGCGGTCGTCATCATCACCCACGACCTCGGCGTCGTCGCCGAGCTCGCCGACGACATCCTCGTCATGTACGGCGGGCGCTGCGTCGAGCGCGGACCGGCGGACTCCGTCTTCTACGAGCCCCAGCATCCCTACACCTGGGGCCTGCTCGGCTCGATGCCGAGGATCGACCGCGAGCAGACCGAGCGGCTCATCCCGGTCAAGGGCAACCCGCCCAGCCTCATCAACATCCCGAGCGGCTGCGCCTTCAACCCCCGCTGCCCGTACGCGGACGTCCCCAAGGGCGGCATCACGCGCACCCAGCGGCCGGAGCTGGCGCCGGCCGGGGACCGCCACTTCTCGGCATGCCACATGCCGCAGGAGGAGCGGACCCGCATCTGGACCGAAGAGATTGCGCCGAAACTGTGAGCGACAACATGGAGCCCCTGCTCAAGGTCACCGGCCTGAAGAAGCACTTCCCCATCAAGAAGGGGCTGCTCCAGCGCCAGACCGGTGCGGTCAAGGCGGTCGACGGCCTCGACTTCGAGGTCTACCCCGGTGAGACCCTCGGCGTGGTCGGCGAGTCCGGCTGCGGCAAGTCGACGATGGGCCGGCTCATCACCCGGCTCCTCGAACCGACCGACGGCACCATCGAGTTCCAGGGCAAGGACATCTCGCACCTCGGCGTCTCGGGCATGCGCCCGTTCCGCCGGGACATCCAGATGATCTTCCAGGACCCGTACGGCTCGCTGAACCCGCGCCACACGGTCGGCTCGATCGTCTCGGCCCCCTTCAAGCTCCAGGGCGTCGAGCCCGAGGGCGGCGTGAAGAAGGAGGTCCAGCGCCTGCTGGGCCTGGTCGGCCTCAACCCCGAGCACTACAACCGCTACCCGCACGAGTTCTCCGGCGGCCAGCGCCAGCGCATCGGCATCGCCCGCGCCCTGGCCCTGAAGCCGAAGCTGGTCGTCGCGGACGAGCCCGTCTCGGCCCTGGACGTCTCCATCCAGGCGCAGGTGGTCAACCTCCTGGACGACCTCCAGCAGGAGCTCGGCCTCACGTACGTGATCATCGCCCACGACCTCTCCGTGATCCGGCACGTCTCGGACCGCATCGCGGTGATGTACCTGGGCAAGGTCGTGGAGCTGGCGGACCGGAAGTCCCTGTACGAGTCGCCCATGCACCCGTACACCCGGGCCCTGATGTCCGCGGTCCCGATCCCGGACCCGCGCCGCCGGGGCGCCAAGAGCGACCGGATCCTGCTGAAGGGCGACGTCCCGTCCCCGATCGCCCCGCCGCCGGGCTGCCGCTTCCACACCCGCTGCTGGAAGGCCACGGACGTCTGCCGGACCCAGGAGCCCCCGCTGCTGGAACTCCGCCCGGGCCAGCGCGTGGCGTGCCACCACCCGGAGAACGCGGACGGCATCACGATCCCGGCCGCCCGCGAAGCGGTGGACGTGACGATCACCAAGGCCCCGAAGCCGACGGAGCCCGAGCCGACGGAGCCGAAGGAGCCGGCCGAGGCCGAGTCCCCCTCCGCGACGGCCGCCGAGGACGACGCGCCGAAGGCATAGCGCACGGCCGGGGCCCCCGCCACCCTCCGGTGGCGGGGGCCTCTTCCGTGGACGGCCGGGCGGCGCGCGGACCGCACCGGGACAGCCGGGACAATGGGGCCGTGCTCCACGAATTGTTCACCCCCTCCGTCCAACACGCCCTCGACCTCGTCGGCATCTTCGTCTTCGCCATCTCCGGCGCACTCCTCGCCGTCCGCAAGAACTTCGACGTCTTCGGCATCGCCGTCCTCGCCGAGGTCACCGCCCTCGGCGGCGGTCTCTTCCGCGACCTGATCATCGGCGCCGTACCCCCCGCCGCCTTCACCGATCTCGGCTACTTCCTGATGCCGCTGATCGCGGCGGTCCTCGTCTTCTTCCTCCACCCGGAGGTCGAGCGCACCCAGACCGCGGTGAACGTCTTCGACGCGGCCGGCCTCGGGCTCTTCTGCGTGACCGGCACGACCAAGGCGTACGACTACGGCCTCGGCCTCACCTCCTCCGCCGCGCTGGGCCTCGCGACCGCCGTGGGCGGCGGTGTGCTGCGGGACGTGCTGGCGAACGAGGTGCCGTCGCTGCTGCGCTGGGACCGCGACCTGTACGCGGTGCCGGCGATCGTGGGCGCGACGATGGTCGTGCTGTGCATCCGGTTCGACACGCTCAACGCGTTCACGAGCGGCGCCGCCGTCCTGACCGCCTTCGTGCTGCGGCTCCTGGCGATGCGCTTCCACTGGCGCGCGCCCCGCGCGTGGAACCGCCGCTCGTCCGCGAGCGAGGAACTCGAAAAAGCTACCGCTCAGTAGCTAGCTGCGGTACCGTCGGAACCATGAGCACGAGCACCGAGACAGCAGCCGTCACGAGCGAGTTCGACCGCGACACCGCCGTCACCCTCAGGGAAACCGGTGTCTACGACGCCGACCTCTCCGCCGGCTGGACCATCATCCAGGCCGTCAACGGCGGCTACCTCCTCGCCCTGCTCGGCCGCGCCCTCGGTGACCACCTCCCGCACCCGGACCCGTTCACGATCTCGGCGCACTACCTCACGCCGTCCGTGCCGGGCCCCGCGGTGATCCGGACGCAGACCGTCCGCGCCGGCCGGACCCTCTCCACCGGCCAGGCCTCGCTCTTCCAGTACGCCGAGGACGGCACCGAGGTCGAGCGCATCCGCGTCCTCGCCTCGTACGGAGACCTCGACGCCCTCCCCGACGACGTCCGCACCTCCGCGACGCCGCCGGCGATGGCCGCGATCGAGAACTGCTTCAGCGCGGCGGACAACCCGGCCCCGAGGATCCCCGGCTCCTCCGCGATCGCCGACCGCCTCGACCTCCGCCTCGACCCGGCCTGCGTCGGCTGGGCGGTCGGCGCGCCCTCGGGCAAGGGCGAGATGCGCGCGTGGTTCGGCCTGGCCGACGGCCGCGAGCCCGACGCCCTCTCGCTCCTGCTCGCGGTCGACGCGCTGCCGCCGACCTCCTTCGAGCTGGGCCTCAAGGGCTGGACGCCGACGGTGGAGCTCACGACCCACGTGCGCTGCCGCCCGGCCCCCGGCCCGCTGCGGATCTCGATCACCACGCAGAACCTCGCGGGCGGCTTCCTGGAGGAGGACGCCGAGGTCTGGGACAGCGCGAACCGCCTGGTAGCCCAATCCCGCCAACTGGCCCGAGCCCCCCGCACCTGACACACCCACCGCGAGTGGGCCCGCGCCCGTTGCCGTGTGTGCCCGCGCCGTGGCCGGGCGGTGCCCACCGCCGTGTGGTCTCCGCGCTGTGGGGGCGGTGCCCGTCGCCCGCTGCCGTGTGTGCCCGCTGCCCGTGTGGGCCTTCGCCCGCTGCCGTGTGGGCAATCGTCCCGCTGGGCGGGACGGGTGGGCACACGGGACGGCGCCCTGTGCGGCGCCTCCGCTCCCTGTGCCTGGACCCGCACCCCTTGCTCGGTGCGCAACGGGTGCGGGTTCGGGCACGTAAGCCTCTGGCGCCGGCAAGGGCGCCGTTCCGTTGTGCCCACCCTCCCCCAAGCTCTCGGCTTCGCTCGAGCAGGGGGGGACCCCCATCGCCCCTTGCGGAACGCCTGCCCACAACGGAGTGGGGCGGGCACCGCCCTCGCGGAGCTCGCGCCACAGCGGGGTGGGGCACCGCCCCCGCGGAGCTCGCGCCACAACGGGCCCCCGCCAGCGTCACGGCCGAGAACCGCCCCCAGAACGGGCCAGGCGGCGGCCCCGCCTGCCCGGGCTCGTAGAATCGACCCACCATGGCTTACCTCGACCACGCCGCGACCACGCCCATGCTGCCCGAGGCGATCGAGGCGATGACCGCCCAGCTCGCCGTCACGGGCAACGCCTCCTCCCTGCACGCCGCCGGACGGCGCGCCCGGCGGACCGTCGAGGAGGGGCGCGAGACCCTCGCCGCCGCGCTCGGCGCGCGGCCGAGCGAGGTCGTCTTCACCTCCGGCGGGACCGAGGCCGACAACCTCGCCGTGAAGGGCCTGTACTGGGCCCGCCGCGCCGCCGACCCCCGCCGCACCCGCGTCCTGGCCAGTCCGGTCGAGCACCACGCCGTCCTCGACGCCGTCGACTGGCTCGCCACCCACGAGGGCGCCACCGTCGAGTACCTCCCCGTCGACGCCCACGGGCGCGTCCACCCCGACGCCCTGCGCGAGGCGATCGCCCGCGACCCCGAATCCGTCGCCCTGGCCACCGTCATGTGGGCGAACAACGAGATCGGCACGATCATGCCGGTCCGTGAACTCGCCGACGTCGCGGCCGGGTTCGGCGTCCCCCTGCACGCCGACGCCGTCCAGGCGGTGGGTCAGATCCCGGTCGACTTCGCCGCCTCGGGCCTCGCCGCGATGACGGTGTCCGGCCACAAGATCGGCGGCCCGTACGGCATCGGCGCCCTGCTCCTGGGCCGCGAGCACACCCCCGTACCCGTGCTGCACGGCGGCGGTCAGGAGCGGCACGTCCGCTCCGGCACCCTCGACGTGCCCGCCGTCGCCGCCTTCGCCGTCGCCGCCCGGCTCGCCGCCGAGCGGCAGGAGGAGTTCGCCCGCGAGGTCGGCGCCCTGCGCGACGAGCTCGTGACCGCCGTCCGGGAGCTCGTGCCCGACGCGATCCTCGGCGGCGACCCGGTCGGCCGGCTCCCCGCCAACGCCCACTTCACCTTCCCCGGCTGCGAGGGCGACTCCCTGCTCCTGCTGCTCGACGCGGCCGGCATCGCCTGCTCCACCGGCTCGGCCTGCACCGCCGGCATCGCCCAGCCGAGCCACGTCCTGCTCGCCACCGGAACGGACCCCGACCTGGCCCGGGGCACCCTGCGCTTCTCCCTCGGCCACACCTCCACCAAGGAGGACGTGGCGGCGGTCGCCGGGGCGATCGGCCCGGCCGTCGACCGCGCCCGCACCGCCGGCCTCAGCTGAGCCGCGAGCGGGCCTTCCGTACGAGCGCCATGTACCGGTCCCAGTCCCAGTGCGGACCGGGATCGGTGTGGTCGGTGCCCTCGACCTCGACGTGCCCGATGATGTGCTCCCGGTCCACGGGTATCCCGTACCGGGCGCATATGTCGGCCGTGAGACGGGCCGAGCCCTCGTACATCGCCGTCGTGAAGTCCTGCGGCCGGTCGACGAAGCCCTCGTGCTCGATGCCGATGCTCCGCTCGTTCATGTCGCGGTTCCCGGCGTGGAAGGCGACGTCGAGCTCCCGGATCATCTGCGCCACATGGCCGTCCTTGCGGACCACGTAGTGCGCGGCAGCCTGGTGCGACGGGTCCTTGAAGACCTTCAGGGCGGAGGCGTAGCTGCCCTGGACGACATGGATCACGACCCGGTCGACCGTGTAGTCGTCCGGCCGGTCGGCCCGCCTCCAGTTCGCCCGCGCCGCCGAGGTCCACTCGGCGCCCTTGTGGTCGAGCTCCCCCTCGACCCGCTTCTTCTCCATTCCCGGCAGCCGCCACCAGAGGCGCCCCAGCTCGTCCCTGGCCAGCGCGGCCGTGCCCACCGCGGCGGCGGCGCCGCCGATCAGCACGGCCCGCCGCCCCACCCGCCGGCCGTCCGCCCCGCTCCCCGTGCCCTTCGACTTGCTCCCCATGCCACCGAGAACGCTCACCACCGCGATCGCGGTTCCCGGAGCCCCGTACCCTGGTAGGGCTATGACTAAGACTCTCCGCGTTCTCGCCGCCATGTCGGGCGGAGTGGACTCCGCCGTCGCCGCCGCCCGCGCCGCCGAAGCCGGCCACGACGTCACCGGCGTGCACCTGGCCCTCTCCGCGAACCCGCAGTCGTTCCGCACCGGGGCACGCGGCTGTTGCACGATCGAGGACTCGCGCGACGCGCGCCGGGCGGCCGACGTCATCGGCATCCCCTTCTACGTGTGGGACCTCGCCGAGCGGTTCCGCGAGGACGTCGTCGACGACTTCGTCGCGGAGTACGAGGCGGGCCGCACGCCCAACCCGTGCCTGCGCTGCAACGAGAAGATCAAGTTCGCGGCGCTCCTCGACAAGGCGCTCGCCCTCGGCTTCGACGCCGTCTGCACCGGCCACTACGCGACCGTCGTCCTGAACGAGGACGGCACCCGCGAGCTGCACCGGGCCTCCGACATGGCCAAGGACCAGTCGTACGTCCTCGGCGTGCTCGACGAGAAGCAGCTCGCCCACGCGATGTTCCCGCTCGGCGACACCCTCACCACCAAGGACGAGATCCGGGCGGAGGCCGAGCGGCGCGGGCTCGCGGTCGCGAAGAAGCCCGACAGCCACGACATCTGCTTCATCGCCGACGGCGACACCCAGGGCTTCCTCGCCGCCCGTCTGGGCAAGGCGGAGGGCGACATCGTCGACGAGGCCGGGACGAAGGTCGGCAGCCACGAGGGCGCGTACGGCTTCACCATCGGCCAGCGCAAGGGCCTGCGGATCGGCCACCCGGCGGCGGACGGCAAGCCCCGCTACGTCCTCGACATCTCGCCCGTGGACAACACCGTCACGGTCGGCCCCGCCGAGGCGCTCGACGTCACCGCGCTCACCGCGATCAAGCCCCGCTGGTGCGGCACCGCCCCCGAGGGCCCCGGACGCTACACCGCCCAGCTCCGCGCCCACGGTGGCGAGACGCCGGTGAGCGCGGCGATGGAGGACGGCGGGCTGAAGGTCGCCTTCGACGAGCCCGTCCGCGGCGTGGCGCCCGGCCAGGCGATCGTCCTGTACGACGGCACGCGCGTGGTGGGCTCGGCGACGATCGCGACGACCACCCGACGCACGGCCGCGACGGCCACCGCCACCGCCTAGACGGGTTCGTCCAGGAAGTCCTCCAGGACCGGGGCCAGGACGTGCGGGGCCACCTCGTGCGTCTGGCCCGTCAGGGTGCGGTGCCGGGCCCGGGGGAGGGCCGCCGTCAGGGCACGGGCCGCCTGTCGGGTCGCCGCCGGGCTCGCGCCCCCGTCGACCACGAGCACGCGCGCGTGGACCGCCCGTACGAGCCCGTCCGCGAGCGGCTCCGGCTCGTACACCGACACCGCGCCCACCGGGAGCCCCGCCGCCGCGCCCGCGAGCGCGAGCGCGCCGCCGGTCTCCGTGCCGTGCACGGCCGCGCCCGGGCCCGCCGCCTCCAGGACGGCCGCGAGGTCCTCGATCTCCCGCTCCAGCGCGGCGGCGCGGCGCCGCTCGTACGTCACGACGGTGAAGCGCCGGGCGAGCAGCCCGGCGAGCGCCCGCCCGGCGCCGTCCGGGCCGTCCACCAGTACGACGGCCCGCCCTTCCCCGTACCGCTCGTACGCGATCTCCGTACCGTCCCGCGACACGACACGACCCCTGCTCACCACGTCCATGGCAGGGCAGACCGGGGCCGTCGCCGGAACTCATCGCCGCCCGCCGGACTTTTTCCGCGACCCCCTACGGTGGACGCCATGAACATCTGCGTCTTCCTTTCCGCCGCCGACCTCGACGAGCGCTACACGGCCCCCGCCCGCGAGTTCGCCACGCTCCTCGGCAAGGCCGGCCACACCCTCGTCTGGGGCGGCTCCGACACCGGCCTCATGAAGGTCGTCGCGGACGGCGTCCAGGACGCGGGCGGGCGGCTCGTCGGCGTCTCCGTGGACTTCCTCGCCCACAAGGCCCGGCCGGACGCGGACGAGATGGTGATCGCCGGGGACCTGGCCGAGCGCAAGGCGCTGCTCCTCGCCAAGTCCGACGCGATCGTGGTCATGGTCGGCGGCACGGGCACCCTCGACGAGGCCACCGAGATCCTGGAGCTCAAGAAGCACGGCAAGCACACCAAGCCGGTCGTCCTCCTGAACACGGCCGGTTTCTACGATGGCCTGAAGACCCAGTTCCGCCGCATGGAGGACGAGGGCTTCCTCCCGATCCCCCTCGCCGACCTCGTTCTCTTCGCGGACGACGCCCCTTCGGCCCTGGCCCACCTGGAGGCGGAGATCGCCTCCCGCTGATGCGAGCATGGTGCCCATGGCTACACATGTGATCACCGGAGCGGGTTCCGGCATCGGCGCGGCCGTCGCGCGCCGCCTTCACGCGCGCGGGGACGAGCTCGTGCTCCACGCGCGCGACGCGGGGCGGGCGAAGGAGCTCGCCGCGCTGTTCCCCGGCGCGCGGACGCTCGTCGGGGACCTCGCCGACCCGGGCCGGCTGTCCTGGGCCTTCTCGCACCAGAGCCTCCCCGACCGGGTGGACAGCCTGCTGCACATCGCCGGAGTCGTCGACCTCGGCCCGATCGGGGAGCTCACCCCGAAGACCTGGCACCACCAGCTCAACGTCAACCTGGTCGCCCCGGCCGAGCTGACCCGTCACTTCCTGCCCCAGCTGCGGGTCTCCCAGGGGCACGTGGTCTTCGTGAACTCCGGCGCCGGGCTCAACGCGCACGCCGAGTGGGGCGCGTACGCCGCCTCCAAGCACGGCCTGAAGGCCCTCGCGGACTCCCTGCGCCACGAGGAGCACGCCAACGGGGTCCGGGTGACCTCGGTCTACCCCGGCCGCACCGCCAGCCCCATGCAGGCGAAGGTCCACCAGCAGGAGGGCAAGGAGTACGACGCCTCCCGCTGGATCGATCCCGAGTCCGTCGCGACGGCGATCCTCACGGCGATCGACCTCCCGCGCGACGCGGAGATCAACGACCTCACCGTGCGCCCGGGGCGGTAGGACGGTGGACATGGACGACACGAAGCTCTGGGGCCCCGCCACCGGCGTCGGCTCCCTGCCCGGCGGCGACGCGCGCGAGGCGGCGAAGACGGTCACCGGGTCCTTCGAGGACTTCCCGTTCCTCGCGGAGCTGCCCGCCCGCGGCCCCGGCGCCGACATGATCGGCCGGACGATCGGGATGCTCGTCGACCTGTACGCGCACGTGGAGCCGAGCGGCTGGCGGATCAGCGACCGGCCCGGCCGCGACACCAAGCGGGCCCGCTCCTGGCTCGGCGAGGACCTCGACGCCCTGGAGGAGTTCACCCAGGGGTACGAGGGTCCGCTGAAGGTCCAGGCCGTCGGCCCCTGGACGCTCGCCGCGGCCCTGGAGCTGCGCGGCGGCGAGGCAGCCCTCGGCGACGCCGGCGCCTGCCGCGACCTGGCCGGCTCCCTCGCGGAGGGCCTGCGCGCGCACCTCGCGGAGCTCGCCAAGCGGATCCCCGGCGCGCGGATCGTGCTCCAGCTCGACGAGCCCTCGCTCACCGCCGTGCTGCGCGGCCACGTCCGTACCGCCAGCGGCTACCGCACCCACCGGGCCGTCGACCGGCAGGTCGTGGAGAGCGCCCTGCGGGACGTCATGGCCGTCCACGACGGCCCGGTGGTCGTCCACTCCTGCGCGCCCGACGTGCCGTTCGCCCTGCTGCGGCGGGCCGGGGCCTCGGGCGTCTCGTTCGATTTCTCGCTCCTCACCGAACGTGACGAGGAGACGATCGGCGAGGCCGTGGAGGCCGGGACGAAGCTCTTCGCCGGTGTGGTGCCGTCCACCGACACGGCATTGTCCGACCCGGGCGGTAGCGTCATGGGTGTCAGGACGCTGTGGCGCAGGCTGGGGCTGAATCCGGGGACTCTGGCGGAGTCCGTCGTGGTCACGCCCTCGTGCGGGCTCGCGGGTGCTTCGCCCGCCTACGCCCGGGCGGCGCTCGCCCATTGCGTCAGAGCGGCACGGTCGCTCGCGGACAACCCTGAGTAACGGGAGGACGAAACGGTGGCAGTCGAACAGGGGGCCCTGCCCGCCGAGGCACGGGAGAAGCACGCCGAGCTGGCCGAGCAGGTCGAGGAGCACCGCTTCCGGTACTACGTGAAGGACCAGCCGGTCATCAGCGACGGCGACTTCGACAGGCTCCTGCGCGCGCTCGAAGCGCTGGAGGAGGAGTACCCGGAGCTGCGGACGCCGGACTCGCCGACCCAGAAGGTCGCCGGGCAGTACGAGACCGAGTTCACCTCCGTCGAGCACCGGGAGCGCATGCTCTCCCTGGACAACGCCTTCGACGACGAGGAGCTCGCCACCTGGGCCGAGCGCGTCGCGCGGGACGTCGGCACGCCCGGCTACCACTACCTGTGCGAGCTCAAGGTCGACGGCCTCGCGGTCAACCTCACGTACGAGCACGGGCGGCTGACCCGCGCCGCCACCCGCGGCGACGGCCGCACCGGCGAGGACATCACGCCCAACGTCCGGACGATCGCCGACATCCCGGACCGGCTGCACGGCGACCGGATTCCGGACCTCGTGGAGATCCGCGGCGAGGTCTACTTCCCGATGGAGGCCTTCGAGGGGCTCAACGCCCGCCTGGTGGAGGCCGGCGACAAGCCCTTCGCCAACCCGCGCAACGCGGCCGCGGGTTCGCTCCGGCAGAAGGACCCGAAGGCCACCGCGTCCCGCCCGCTCCACATGGTCGTCCACGGCATCGGCGCCCGCGAGGGCTTCGACATCGACTGCCTCTCGCACGCGTACGAGCTGCTGCGCGAGTGGGGCCTGCCCACCGCCCGGCACAACAGGGTGGTCGGCTCGCTCGACGAGGTGCGCGAGTTCATCGCGTACTTCGGGGAGAACCGTCACTCCGTGGAGCACGAGATCGACGGCGTCGTCGTCAAGCTCGACGAGATCCCCCTCCAGGGGCGGCTGGGCTCCACCGCGCGCGCCCCGCGCTGGGCGATCGCCTGGAAGTACGCGCCGGAGGAGGTCAACACCAGGCTGATCGACATCAAGGTCGGCGTCGGCCGCACCGGGCGCGTCACCCCGTACGCGCAGGTCGAGCCGGTGACCGTGGCCGGCTCCGAGGTCGAGTTCGCGACCCTCCACAACCAGGAGGTCGTCAAGGCCAAGGGCGTGCTGATCGGCGACACCGTCGTGCTGCGCAAGGCAGGCGACGTCATCCCCGAGATCCTCGGGCCGGTCGCCGACCTGCGGGACGGCACCGAGCGGGAGTTCGTGATGCCCGCCGAGTGCCCGGAGTGCGGGACGCCGCTGAAGGCGATGAAGGAGGGCGACATCGACCTCCGCTGCCCGAACGCCCGGACCTGCCCGGCCCAGCTGCGTGAACGTCTCTTCTTCCTCGCCGGGCGCCAGTGCCTGGACATCGAGAACTTCGGCGCCGTCGCCGCCGCGGCCCTGACCCGGCCGCTGGAGCCCGCCGAACCGCCGCTCGCGGACGAGGGCGACCTCTTCGACCTCACCATCGAGCAGCTCCTCCCGATCAAGGCGTACGTCCTCGACCAGGACAGCGGACTGCCCAAGCGGGACCCGAAGACCGGCGAGGAGAAGATCGTCACGGTCTTCGCGAACCAGAAGGGCGAGCCGAAGAAGAACGCGCTCGCCATGCTGGAGAACATCGCGGCGGCGAGGACGCGCCCGCTCGCCCGCTTCATCAACGGGCTCTCCATCCGGCACGTGGGGCCGGTCGCGGCCGAGGCGCTGGCCCGCGAGTTCCGCTCCCTGGAGCGGATCGAGCAGGCGAGCGAGGAGGAGCTGGCGGCCGTCGACGGCGTCGGCGGGATCATCGCGGCCGCCGTGAAGCAGTGGTTCTCCGAGGAGTGGCACCGCGAGATCGTGCGCAAGTGGCGCGCCGCGGGGGTCAGCCTGGAGGACGAGGGGGCCGGAGAGGACGAGGGCCCGCGTCCGCTGGAAGGTCTGACGGTCGTGGTGACCGGCACCCTGGAGAAGTTCACCAGGGATGGCGCAAAAGAATCGCTCCAGAGGCTCGGAGCGAAGGTGACCGGTTCCGTTTCGAAGAAGACCGCCTTCGTGGTCGTGGGTGAAAACCCTGGTTCGAAGTACGACAAGGCGATGCAGCTGAAGGTTCCGGTTCTGGACGAGGAAGGCTTCTCCGTCCTGCTCGAACAGGGGCCCGACGCAGCTCGGGAGGCCGCGGTACCCGTCGCCGAGTAGCCCCCGGACACCCCGCGGAAGCTCACCCGTTCGGCGCATACCAGATCGTTACGGGTGGCCAGGTCGCATTCGGGCAAGAGAGGGAGAGCGCTGCCCGTCGGGGCCCTCGGCGGCCTAGTGTGGTGACCGTGCGTCCAGTCCTGCACGCCCGCGCGAGGGCTCTGCCGGCGTGGCGTCAGGACAACGGCCCCGTGACACCGGGAGCGGCCGCCCGCGGGCGACCGCACGCCGGACGACGGACCGGACCACGGACGGCCGCGGCAGCGCGGCCCATCGCACACCGACGGCACCGCCGCCTGTGAGAGGGACGGGAATGGAACCGACCGAGAGCGCCGCCCCGGTCCCACGGCCGCACGGCCGTGTGGTCCCCCTGGGCTTCCCCTCCCGGCTGTCCGCAGCCGTGGTGGGCATCGCCGCCGTCGTGCTCGTCGCCGGGCTCCAGCAAGCCGTCGGCGGCGGACACGGACTCTTCCCCGGCGGCATCACCGGATGGTCCCTCGCCGTCCTCACCGGCCTCATCGTCGGCCACCTGGTCGCCCTCGGCCGGGACCGCTGGTGGGGCGGCACCGGCTCCGGCGCCGCCCTCACCCTCGCCGTCCTCCTGCTGTACGGCTGGGTGCCCGCCGGACTCGTCTCGCTGACCGTCGTCGCCCTGGTCGGCGCCGCCCGCCGGCACCGGTGGCGCCAGAGCCTGCTGCACGGCGCCGCCGACGTCCTCGGAGTCGGCGCCGCCGCCCTCCTCCTCGCCCTCTTCGGAGACGTACCGACCGTCGAACAGCCCTGGCAGCCCCTCGACTGGACGATCGGGGACCTCCCGGAAGTCGTCCTCGCCGCGGGCACCTACCTCGTGGTCACCCGCCTCCTCCTGTGGTACACGCTCGCCCCCCAGGGCCGCGGACTGCCCACCGTCGCCCGCACCGCACTCCTCCGGCAGGGCCTCGTCGCCGTCGCCCTCCTCGGCATCGCCCCGCTCCTCTGCGTCGTCGCCGCCACCCGGCCGGTCCTCCTGCCGCTCTTCGCCGTCCCCCTCATCGCCCTCGACTCCACCCTCTGGATCGCCCGCGCCCGCGCCGAGGAACAGCTCCGCGACCCGCTCACCGGGCTCCCCAACCGCCAGTGGCTCCTGGAGCGGGCCTGGACCGCCCTGGAGGAGGCCGAGGGCGAGGGGGCCCGCGCCGCCCTCGTCCTCATCGACCTCGACCGCTTCCGCTCGGTCAACGACACCCTCGGCCACCTCGCCGGCGACCGACTGCTCCTCCAGATCGCCGAACGGCTCCGCCTCGCCCTGCCCCGCGGCGCCGAGGCCGCCCGGCTCGGCGGCGACGAGTTCGCCGTCCTGCTGCCCACCTGCGACTCCACCACCAGCGCCCAGCGGGTCGCCCGCCACCTCGTCGCCGAGCTGTCCTCCCCGCTCGACCTCGACGGGCTCACCCTCGTCCTGGAGGCCAGCGCCGGCGTCGCCGTCTTCCCCGACCACGCCCTCGACGCCGAGGGCCTGCTGCGCCGCGCCGACGTCGCCATGTACCAGGCCAAGCGCGACCGCACCGGCGTCGAGGTGTACGAGTCCAAGCGCGACTCCAACACCCCCGACCGGCTCGGCCTCCTCGGCGACCTCCGCCGCGCCCTCGACGCCGGCGAGGTCGAACTCCACTACCAGCCCAAGGTCCGCTTCGACGGTCAGGTCGCCGGTCTGGAGGCGCTCGTCCGCTGGGTCCACCCCGAGCGCGGCAAGGTCCCGCCGGACGAGTTCATCGCCATCGCCGAGTCCTCCGGCCTGATGCCCCACCTCACCGAGTACGTCCTGGAGACCGCCCTCGCCCAGGTCGCCCGCTGGCGCGCCCAGGGCCTCAACGTCCCGGTCGCCGTCAACGTCTCGCCCCGCGACGTCCACACCCCCGGCTTCGCCGGCGCCGTCGCCGCCCGGCTCGCCCGCCACGGCGTCCCGGCCGGCGCCCTCCAGCTGGAGATAACGGAGCACGTGCTCCTGGAGGACCCCCAGCGGGCCGCCGACACGCTGAACGGCCTCACCGGCCACGGCGTCAAGATGTCCCTCGACGACTTCGGCACCGGCTACTCCTCCCTCGTCCACCTGCGCAGGCTGCCCGTCAGCGAACTGAAGATCGACCGCTCGTTCGTGGCCCGGCTCGCCGTCGACACCGAGGACGCCGAGATCGTCCGCTGCACCCTCGACCTCGCCCACTCGCTCGGCCTCCTCGTCGTCGCCGAGGGCGTCGAGGACGACGAGACCTGGGAGCGCCTGCGCGACCTGGGCTGCGACGCCGTCCAGGGCTGGCTGGTCGCCGCCGCGATGCCGCCCGGCGAGGCCACCGCCTGGCTCCTGGCCCGCGGCGAGCACGGCTGGCGGCGCCCCGCCGACATCGCCGCCGAGGTCGACCTGGACCAGCCTTCGAGCCAGGTCGTGCAGTGACCCGCACCCTCCCGGGGCAAACCGTTTAACGGGCAGCGGCACCGGCGCCATAGGATGGTCCGACACCATCAAGCTCACCCCGTGAGGATCCGCATGCCTGGCATCACGCGCGAGGAGGTCGCCCACCTCGCACGGCTGGCGCGTCTGGAGCTGAAGGGCGAAGAACTCGATCACTTCGCCGGCCAGCTCGACGACATCATCGGCGCGGTCGCCCGCGTCTCCGAGGTCGCCGACCAAGACGTACCGCCGACCTCCCACCCGCTGCCGCTGACCAATGTCATGCGCGCGGACGAGGTCCGTCCGTCGCTCACCCCCGAGCAGGCGCTCTCCGGCGCCCCGGCCCAGGAGCAGCAGCGTTTCAAGGTGCCGCAGATCCTGGGGGAGGACTAACAAGTCATGACGGACAACACCATCATCAAGCTCACCGCGGCCGAGATCGCCGGGAAGATCGCCGCCGGCG
The DNA here is from genome assembly GCF_049913095.1 of Streptomyces sp. E-08. Taxonomy (NCBI): domain Bacteria; kingdom Bacillati; phylum Actinomycetota; class Actinomycetes; order Kitasatosporales; family Streptomycetaceae; genus Streptomyces; species Streptomyces sp. E-08. The sequence goes on from NZ_CP183971.1 coordinate 5,903,677, forward strand.
AGCTCACCGCCGTCGAGGTCACCGAGGCCCACCTCGCGCGCATCGAGGCCGTGGACGAGAAGGTCCACGCCTTCCTGCACGTCGACCGCGAGGGCGCCCTCGCCCAGGCCCGTGCCGTCGACGAGAAGCGTGCCCGGGGCGAGAAGCTCGGCCCGCTCGCCGGTGTGCCGCTCGCACTCAAGGACATCTTCACCACCGCCGGCATGCCGACGACCGTGGGCTCGAAGATCCTTGAGGGCTGGATCCCGCCGTACGACGCGACCCTGGTCAAGAACCTCAAGGCCGCCGACGTCGTCATCCTCGGCAAGACCAACATGGACGAGTTCGCGATGGGCTCCTCCACGGAGAACAGCGCCTACGGCCCGACCGGCAACCCCTGGGACCTGACCCGGATCCCCGGCGGATCCGGCGGCGGCTCCTCGGCCGCCCTCGCCGCGTACGAGGCCCCGCTCGCCATCGGCACGGACACCGGCGGCTCCATCCGCCAGCCCGCCGCCGTCACCGGCACGGTGGGCGTCAAGCCGACCTACGGCGGCGTCTCCCGCTTCGGCATGGTGGCCTTCTCGTCCTCCCTCGACCAGGGCGGCCCCTGCGCCCGTACGGTCCTGGACGCGGCCCTCCTCCACGAGGCGATCGCCGGGCACGACCCGCTCGACTCGACCTCCATCGACGCCCCGGTCCCGCCGGTCGTCGAGGCCGCGCGCAACGGCTCGGTGGCCGGCATGCGCGTCGGCGTCGTCAAGCAGTTCCGCGGCGAGGGCTACCAGGCCGGCGTCGTGCAGCGCTTCGACGAGTCCGTCGAGCTGCTGAAGTCGCTGGGCGCCGAGATCGTCGAGCTGGACTGCCCGACCTTCGACCTCGCGCTCTCCGCGTACTACCTGATCGCGCCGTCGGAGTGCTCCTCCAACCTGGCCCGCTTCGACGCCATGCGCTACGGCCTGCGGGTCGGCGACGACGGCACGCGGTCCGCCGAGGACGTCACCGCCCTCACCCGCGAGGCCGGCTTCGGCGACGAGGTCAAGCGCCGCATCATCCTCGGTACGTACGCGCTGAGCTCCGGCTACTACGACGCGTACTACGGCTCGGCGCAGAAGGTCCGCACCCTCATCACCCGCGAGTTCGAGAAGGCCTTCGAGGAGGTGGACGTGATCGTCTCCCCGACGACCCCCACCACCGCCTTCCCGATCGGCGAGCGAGCCGACGACCCGATGGCGATGTACCTCGCGGACCTGTGCACCATCCCGACCAACCTGGCCGGCAACGCCGCCATGTCGCTGCCCTGCGGCCTCGCGCCCGAGGACGGCCTCCCGGTCGGTCTGCAGATCATCGCCCCCGCCATGAAGGACGACCGGCTCTACAAGGTCGGTGCCGCCGTCGAGGCCGCCTTCGTGGAAAAGTGGGGACACCCGCTGCTCGAGGAGGCTCCGTCGCTGTGAGTACCAGTGCACTGCAGAAGGCCAAGGGCTTCAAGAAGTCCAAGACCGGTACGTACCTCTCCATGGGTACCACCGCGTTCGGCGCCATCGCTGTGACGAAGCAGATCAAGAAGGCCCGCAACGAGCACGACACGCTCAAGCTCGTCGACGCGGTCGTGTCCGCCGCCGCCATCGTCACCGGCCTCGCCATCCTGTACCGCGAGCTGAAGCGGCTCGGCGACGACGACGTCCTGCTGGGCTGAGAGGGAAGTTCCACCGTGACTGTCACTGAACTGCTGTCGTACGAAGCGGCGCTCGCCGAGTACGACCCCGTCATGGGCCTGGAGGTCCATGTCGAGCTCGGCACCAAGACGAAGATGTTCTGCGGCTGCTCGACCGAGCTGGGCGCGGAGCCGAACTCGCAGACCTGCCCGACCTGCCTCGGTCTGCCCGGCTCCCTGCCGGTGGTCAACGCGATCGGCGTCGAGTCCGCGATCAAGATCGGCCTCGCGCTGAACTGCGAGATCGCCGAGTGGTGCCGCTTCGCCCGGAAGAACTACTTCTATCCGGACATGCCGAAGAACTTCCAGACCTCCCAGTACGACGAGCCGATCGCCTTCAACGGCTACCTGGACGTCCAGCTGGAGGACGGCGAGGTCTTCCGCGTGGAGATCGAGCGCGCCCACATGGAGGAGGACACCGGCAAGTCCACCCACATCGGTGGCGCGACCGGCCGCATCCACGGCGCCTCGCACTCGCTGCTCGACTACAACCGGGCCGGCATCCCGCTCATCGAGATCGTCACCAAGCCGATCGAGGGCGCGGGCGAGCGGGCCCCCGAGGTCGCCAAGGCGTACGTCGCCGAGCTGCGCGAGCTGATCCGCGCCCTGGGCGTCTCCGAGGCGCGCATGGACAAGGGCCAGATGCGCTGCGACGTGAACCTGTCGCTGCGCCCGCACGGCAGGAAGACCTTCGGCACCCGCTCGGAGACGAAGAACGTCAACTCGCTCCGTTCGGTGGAGCGCGCCGCGCGCTTCGAGATCCAGCGCCACGCGGCCGTCCTGTCCTCCGGCGGGACGATCGTGCAGGAGACCCGTCACTTCCACGAGGACGACGGCTCCACCACCTCCGGCCGCATCAAGGACAACGCCGAGGACTACCGGTACTTCCCGGAGCCCGACCTCGTCCCCGTGGCCCCGGCCCGTGCGTGGGTCGAGGAGCTGCGTGGCGGTCTGCCCGAGCTGCCGCGCGTGCGCCGCAACCGGCTCCGTGAGGAGTGGGGCGTCTCCGAGGTGGAGATGCAGGCCATCCTCAACGCGGGCGCGGTCGACGCGATCGTCGCCACCACCGAGGCGGGCGCGGACGCGGCCTCGGCCCGCAAGTGGTGGATGGGCGAGCTGGCCCGCAACGCCAACGAGCAGGGCGTCTCCCTGGAGGAGCTGCCCATCACGCCGGCGGACGTGGCCCGGGTCTCGGCCCTGGTCGCCGGCGGCGACCTCAACGACAAGCTGGCACGTCAGGTCATCGAGGGCGTCCTCGCCGGCGAGGGCACCCCGGACGAGGTCGTCGAGAAGCGCGGTCTGAAGGTCGTCTCCGACGACGGCGCGCTCGGCACGGCGGTCGACGAGGCCATCGCGGGCAACGCGGCCATCGCCGACAAGATCCGCGGCGGCAAGGTCGCGGCGGTCGGCGCCCTGGTCGGCGCGGTCATGAAGGCCACCCGTGGCCAGGCGGACGCGGCGAAGGTCAAGGACCTGATCCTGGAGAAGCTGGGCGTCACCGAGGGCTGACCCTCACTCGTGCGCGTATCACAGCGGCCCCGCACCGGAGTTCCGGTGCGGGGCCGCTCGCCGTCGCACGGCGCACGTCCACGCGGCCGGGGGAGCCATCGGCGCCAGGGTGAGGTGCCGGCTGCCGGCGCGCGTGGTCCTAGCTAGGGGGTGTCTTGCCGATCAGGCCGGGCTCGCGGCGTCTGGTGCCGTGCCTCGCCGCGTTGTCGTCGGTCGACAACGCTCCGCGTTGCCTCCCTCCTCCGCCTTGCGATGCACGGCACCAGACGCCGCTCCCTGATCCGGCCTGATCGACAAGACACCCCCTAGCCGGTCAGCAGGGCGAGGAGTCGGCGGACGGCCTCCGCCACCGGGAGGCCGACCTCGCCGACGAGTGCGGCGACGCCGGAGACGGTGCCGAGGGCCCGGCGGAAAGCGCCGGGCGGTGCGTCGTCGGCCTGGCGGATGGTCGCCAGGGACGTGTCGAGGACCGCGCGGTCCTCGGCGGACACCTGGCCCCGGAGGGTTTCGATCGCGCGGATCACGGCCTCGTAGACTGCCTGCGGGTCCTGCGCGCCTTGCTGGTTGTGGTCGATCCGACCGACGGCCCCGTCTCCCGAGGCGTTGTAGAAGTCGCGCATGTTGCTGATGTGGAACTCTCCGTTGGCGGTCACGTCCCCATCCTCCCCACGCTGCCTGCACCGGACGCGTTGTAGAAGTCCCGCATGCTGCCGATGTTGTAGGTGGTCATGTGCTTGGTGAAGCCGGCGAAGGCCGGGTCCTCGATGGCTCGCATGATGTCGCGTACGAGCTCGTGCACCTCGTTCCGGTCCAGGCTGGCCAGCAGCGTGCGCGGGTTCCCCGAGGTTTCGATGACCAGCGCGTAGTACGTCCGCGTGAGCAGGACGACGATCAATGGGAGGAGGAAGGCCGCCACGAGCACGCTCGCGGTGACGGCCACCCCTCTGGTGATCAGCTCCTGGTCGTCGCCCGACACCTCACCGGACTGGGCGACGGCGAGCCCGGCGACCGCGAGGATGCCCGTGACCAGCACGGACTTCAGGAAGCGCCCCACGGCCTTCGCCCGCTGGGGCTTGATCCTCACCGTCGTCGCGCGGGCGATGTTCTGCAGGGGATACGCCTCGGCGCCGATCCAGAGCACCCGCCTGCTGACTTCGACCGTGATGACCTTGCGTCTGGCCATACGACTTCCCCTCATGCCGCACCGTGGCCGTGTGTCGCGCTCAGGATGCTCGCCAACCCCGCCCGTCAAACGAGGGAGAACCACGACGATCGCCTGCGCCGCCATGTGAGAGGCTCCGCTCCGCTCCGTCGACCCCGGTGGAGCCGGGGAGGGAACCGGTGCTCCACGAGGAGGCCTGGCCCCTGGAACGGCCGTACACGCCCGACATGCCGTTCCGGAATTCGCCCGCGTCCGGCTGGGCGGACGGGGCCGACGAGGCCCTACGGAAGGACATACGCGCTGGTGCGGGCCGAGGCGGGCCACGAGGTCGTCCCAGGCGTCCCCGAGGTGGCGCGGTTCGCCGTGCGGCGCCAGTTCACGGTCACGTCGAGGGGTTCCGTACAGGGGGCGGTACCACTGTCGTGAGACGGCGGTACCGCCCTTTGCCTGGAAACGGGCCCAAGCAAGCACGTCAGGACGCCAGGTCGGGGAGGCGGAGGGCCGTCACGGGCGCCGCCCGACACCCTGTGAGGATCGCCACGAAACGGGCAAACGATCACGTTTGGCTGCAACAGTGGGGCGCGAGTACAGATCCAGTCAGGAGCCCCTCCTTTGGCCGCAATCGCACGGTGGTGCATCCGGCACCGTCTCGTCGTCGTTCTCCTGTGGCTCCTCGCGCTCGGTGGCACCGCCGCCGGCGCGACCCTGGCCGGCAGCGCGTACTCCAACGACTACGAGGCCCCCGGCACCGAGTCCGGCCGGGCCACCGCCCTCCTCGACCGGGGCTTCCACGGCCTCGGCGGCGACAGCGACACCATCGTCTGGCACACCGACCGCGGCAGCGTCCGCGCCGACGCCGTCGAACAGCGCACGACCGCGATGCTCGACAAGGTCGCCGACCTCCCCGGCATCGCCGCCGTCACCTCCCCGTACGGCGACACGCGGGGCCAGGTCAGCGAGGACGGGCACACCGCCTACGCCACCGTCACCTTCGACGCCCAGGCCGACGACATCCCCGAGGCCCAGGCCCGGGCCCTCGTCGACACCGCCAAGGCGGCCGCCACCGACGACCTGCGGGTCGAGCTGGGCGGCAGCGCCGTCGCCCTCACCGAGGCCCCGGGCGGGCACATCGCCGAGATCGTCGGCGTCGCCGTCGCGGGCGTCGTCCTCTTCCTCGCCTTCGGCTCGCTCGCCGCCTCCGCGCTCCCCCTCGCGACCGCGCTCGTCAGCGTCGGCATCGCGTACTCCGGGATCGTCCTCCTCGGCCATCTGATGACCGTCGCCGACTTCGCCCCCATGCTGGGCATGCTCGTCGGTCTCGGCGTCGGCATCGACTACGCCCTCTTCATCGTCACCCGGCACCGCAGAGGCCTCAAACGCGGCCTCTCCGTCCCCGAGGCCGCCGAGACCGCCGTCGCCACCACCGGACGCGCCGTCGTCTTCGCCGGCGCCACCGTCTGTATCGCCCTGCTCGGCATGCTGATCCTGAGGCTCGGCTTCCTCAACGGCGTCGCCATCGCCGCCTCCCTCACCGTGCTCCTCACGGTCGCCGCCTCCGTCACCCTGCTGCCCGCGCTGCTCTCCTTCATCGGCATGCGGGCGCTCTCCCGGCGCGAACGCCGGGTGCTCGCCGAGCGCGGGCCGCAGCCCGAACTGCCCACCGGCTTCGCCGCCCGCTGGTCCGCCTTCGTCGAGCGGCACCCCAAGCTCCTCGGCGCCGTCGCCGTCGTCGTCATGGGCGTCCTGGCGCTGCCGACGCTCTCGCTCCACCTCGGCACCTCCGACCAGGGCAACGGCGCGGCCACCGCGACCACCCGCCAGGCCTATGACATGCTCGCCGACGGCTTCGGGCCGGGCGTCAACGGGCCCCTCGCCCTCGTCGCCGGCCTCGACGGCGCCGACGACCGGGTCGCCCTCGACCAGCTGCCGGCCGCGCTCGCCGCCACCAAGGGCGTCGCGTCCGTCTCCCCGGTCACGTACAACAGCGCGGGCGACACCGCCGTCCTCACCGTCGTGCCCGACTCCGCGCCGCAGTCCAAGGCGACCAGCGAGCTCGTCGACCGGCTCCGCGCGGACGTCATCCCGAAGGCCGAGGGCGGCACCTCCCTCGACGTCCACGTGGGCGGCGTCACCGCCTCGTACGACGACTTCGCCGAGATCATCGTCGGCAAGCTGCCGCTCTTCGTCGGCGTCGTGATCGCGCTCGGCTGTCTGCTGCTCCTGCTCGCGTTCCGGTCGCTCGGCATCCCGCTCAAGGCCGCCGTCATGAACGTCGCCGCCGTCGCCGGCGCCTTCGGCATCGTCGTCGCGATCTTCCAGTGGGGCTGGGGGAGCGAGCTGCTCGGCCTCGGCAGTGCCGGACCGATCGAACCCTTCCTCCCCGTGATCATGGTCTCCGTCCTCTTCGGCCTCTCCATGGACTACCAGGTCTTCCTGGTCAGCCGGATGTACGAGGAGTGGCTGGAGACCGGCGACAACCGGCGGGCGGTCCGGGTCGGCCTCGCCGAGACCAGCCGCGTGATCAACTCCGCGGCGGTCATCATGATCGCCGTCTTCCTGGCCTTCGTCCTGAGCGGCGACCGGGTCATCGCGATGTTCGGCATCGCGCTCGCGGCGGCCGTCGCCCTCGACGCCTTCGTCCTGCGCACCCTCCTCGTGCCCGCGCTCATGCACCTGCTCGGCGGCGCGAACTGGTGGCTCCCGAAGTGGCTCGACCGCCTGCTGCCCCGGATCAGCATCGAACCGCCGGAGTGCCGGGAGGCCGCCGACGAGCGTGCGAAGATCCCCGTACAGCGTCTGACGGCTTCGGCCGCGGAGGAGAGGAACGAGGATGTTCGCGATATCGCTGGGTGACGACGGCGCCGAGCTGAGGCCCCTGGAGCCCTGGCAGGCCGAGGAGCTGCTCGCCCACATGGACCGGGGCCGGGAGTTCATCGGGCAGCACATCGGCCTCCCCGACGTCGTCTCGGACCTCGAATCCGCCCGCGCCTACCTCCGCTCGTACGCCGAGAAGGCCGCGAACGACGCCGGACGCCTCTACGGCCTCTGGAGCGAGGGCACCCTCGTCGGCGGCGTCCTCTTCCGGACCTTCGACGCCGAGAACGGCACCGCCGAGGCGGGCTGCTGGCTGGAGCCCGCCGCCGCCGGGAAGGGCCTGATCACCCGGGCCTGCCGGGTCATCATCGACTGGGCGATCGAGGAGCGCGGCATCCACCGCGTCGAGTGGTACGCCTCCACGAAGAACCTGGCCAGCGTCGCCGTCGCCCGCCGCCTCGGGATGACGAAGGAGGGCGTCGTACGGGAGAACTACCTCTACCGGGGCACCCGCTCCGACACCGAGATCTGGGCCGTCCTCGCCCCCGAGTGGCGCGCGGCGAAGACGTCTTAAGCCGCTTCTCATGTGGGCGCCCTAGCGTGCGCCGCATGGACACCAAGACGACCGAGAAGACCGCGACCGAGAAGCACGACGAGGTCGCGGAGAGCACGACCGCCGAGGCCGCGGAGACCACCCCGGACGCCGGGACCACCCCGGCCGCCGAAGCCGCCGCCCCGCGCGACGAGGCGGACGAGGCGGACGAGGCGACGGGCGACGAGCCGGACGACGAGGACGACGAGCAGGACGACGACGAGGTGGCGGCCTCCGGGCAGGCCGCCACCGGCATCGGCGCCGGCGCCGCGGCCGTGGTCTCCGCCGCCCTCGCCGCCGTCGCCCTCACCGGCACCTGGACCGGCAAGATCGTCGCCGAGCGCGAGACGCTCGTCGGCCAGATCAAGACCTCCAACGGCGGCACCCCGGCCCAGCAGATCAGCGAGATCTACGGCGACGCCTGGCACAGCACCGCCCTGGTGAACGGCGTCTTCGCGCTCCTCGCCCTGATCGTCGGCGTCCTCGTGCTCACCCTGCCCCGGCGCCCCGCCTGGGTCCGCGCCGTCGCCGTGGCGGGTGCCGTCCTGGGCGGTCTGGGCCTGCTCCTCTCGGTGGGTACCTACTTCGACCTCTTCCTGAGCCTCCCGACGACCGGGTCCTGAGGCCCCCGGGGCGTCGCCTAAGGCCCCCCTAGGACCCGCCTAAGGCCCCCCGTACCCCGAACATGCGGCACTCGCCCGATGTGACGGCACCCCCTGGGAAACGAAAGTAGAGGCATCGCAGAGAGCGATACCGAAACCGGGGAAACCCAGGGGAGCACACCATGTTCGAGTACGAACTCCACACCATGCACCACGCCGAGCTCATCGCCGAGGCCGCCGCCCACCGCCTCGCCCAGGAGGCCGCGGTGACCCGCAGGGGCCTCCACCTCTTCGGCCGCCGTCACGCGGGCCACGACACCGAGGGGCAGGTGACCGACGGCGGTCGCGGTCGCTTCGTCCGGGCCGCGTGACCCCCGTATGAGCGACGGCAAGGAAGTCTGTGCGATGCTCGGCGCCGTGGAGACCAGGTCAGTCAGTCCCGTCTTCGTCGGCCGCGCCGGCGAGTTCACCGCCCTCACCGAGGCGCTCTCCCGCGCGACCGCGGGAGAGCCCCAGGCCCTCCTCATCGGCGGTGAGGCCGGCGTCGGCAAGACCCGGCTCATCGAGGAGTTCCTCGACACGGCCTGCGACCGGGGCGCCGTCGTGGCCCTCGGAGGCTGCGTCGAGCTCGGCGCCGACGGACTGCCCTTCGCCCCCTTCTCCGCCGCTCTGCGCGCGCTCCGCCGCCGCCTCCCCGACGAACTCGACGCCGCCGCCGACGGCCACGAGGGCGAACTCGCCCGTCTGCTGCCCGAACTGGGCGACCCCGGCAGCCACGAGCCCTCCGACGAGGACTCCACCGGCCGCCTCTTCGAACTGACCGTACGGCTCCTGGAGCGGCTCGCCGCCGACCGTACGATCGTGCTCGTCCTGGAAGACCTGCACTGGGCCGACGCCTCCACCCGGCACCTGCTCACCTACCTCCTGCGCACCCTGCGGCGCGGCCGGATCGTGGTCGTCGCCAGCTACCGCGCCGACGACATCCACCGCCGCCACCCGCTGCGCCCCCTCCTCGCCGAGCTCGACCGGCTCCGCACCATCCGCCGCATCGAACTCTCCCGCTTCACCCGCACCGAGGTGCACCGCCAGCTCACCGGCATCCTCGCCGCCGAACCCGACCCCGGACTCGTCGAAGAGGTCTTCGAACGCTCCGACGGCAACGCCTTCTTCGTCGAGGAACTCGTCGTCTCCCACGAGGCCGGCTGCGCCGCGGGCCAGCTCAGCGACTCCCTGCGCGACCTCCTGCTCGTCCGGGTCGAGACGCTCCCCGAAGCCGCCCAGCGGGTCGCCAGGATCGTCGCCGAGGGCGGCTCCACCGTCGAGTACGGCCTGCTCGCCGCCGTCGCCCGGCTCACCGAGGACGAACTCATCGAGGCGCTGCGGGCCGCCGTCGGCGCCAACATCCTGCTCGCCGTCCCCGACGGCGACGGCTACCGCTTCCGCCACTCCCTCGTCCGCGAGGCCGTCAGCGACGACCTGCTGCCCGGCGAACGCTCCCGCCTCAACCGGCGCTACGCCGAGGCCCTGGAGGCCGACCCCGGGCTCGTCCGCGCGCACGAGCGGACCACCCGGCTCGCCACGTACTGGTACCACGCGCACGCCCCGGAGAAGGCCCTCCCCGCCGTCCTCCAGGCCTCCGTCGAGACCCGCAAGCGCCACGCCTACGCCGAGCAGCTCAGCCTCCTCGAACGGGCCATGGAGCTGTGGGACAAGGTGCCCGCCGAGACCCGCGACTCGGTGCGCCCCATCGACTACGCCGACGCCTACCCCGCCTGCGGCTGCGACCCCGAGACCTCCTCGCTGCGCTACCTCGACCTGCTCGCCGAGGCCGCCGTCGCCGCCCGGCTCAGCGGCGAGCGGGAACGGGCCGCGAAGATCTGCAAGACGGCCCTGCGGATCCTCGACGACGCCGAGAACGACCCGCTGCGCGCCGCCTGGTTCTGGACGGAGATGGCCCGGCTCCAGTCCAACCTCGGCCGGGGCGACGGCTGGCCGGAGATCGCCCGCGCCCAGGAACTGGTCAAGGGCCTCCCGCCGTCCGCCGTCCACGCCACCGTCCTCGTCGGCGCGGCCGGCTGGGGCATGCTCCGCAACCCCGGACCCGAGGCGATCGCCGCCGCCGAACGCGCCGTCGAGTACGCGCGCTTCGTCAAGGCCGAACCGATCGAGCTGAACGCCCGGATCACCCTCGGCACCATCCTGGTGTCCGCCGGCGACCCCGAGGGCGGACTCGCCGCCATGCACGAGGCCCGCGAACGGACCATCGCCCTCGGTCAGTTCCACGAGGCCGCCCGCGCCCATGTGAACCTCTCCTCCTCCATGGAGGCGCTCGGCCGCTCCCGCGAGGCCGTGGAGATCGCCACCACCGGCATCGAACTGGCCCGCTCCCGCGGCCTCGTCGACAGCGCGGGCTGGATCCGCGCCAACCTCGCCGAGTCGCTCCTCTCGCTCGGTGAGTGGGACCGGAGCAAGGAGGAGGCCGAGCGGCTGCTCCGCTCCGGGGCGAGCAGCACCAAGCCGGGCGGCACGGCCCTCCTCCAGCTCGCCCACCTCGCCGCGGCCCGCGGCGAGCCGACCAGGGCCGCCGAGCACCTCGCCGAGGCCCGCACCCGCTACGGCACCCGCGACCCGATCCCGCAGTACACCCTGCCGATGTCCCAGGTCGCGATCACCATCGCCGCCGCCGAGGGACGTCTCGCGGACGTACGCGAACAGCTCGCCGCCACCGCGGAGACCGGCTTCCCGCCCGGCACCCACCGCTACGGCTGGCCGCTCGTCCTCACCGCCGTCACCGCCGAGGCCGACAGCAGGGGGCTGCCCGCCGCCGACGAGGGCCGTGCCGAGGCGCTCGCTCTCGTCCGCCGCTGCGTCCGCGGCCTCGCCACCCCGGCCCCGCTCTGGGAGGCCTACTCCCAGCAGGTGTACGAGGAGCTCGCCCGCGCCGAGGGGCGCGAGACCGCCGCCCGCTGGGCCGAGGTCGTCGCCGCCTTCGAGCCGCTCGAACGCCCCCACCAGCTGGCCGTCGCCCGCCACCGTCTCGCCGACGCCCTGCTCGTCGAGGGCGGCCGCCGTGAGGAGGCCGCGGCCCTGCTCCGCGAGGCCCAGGCCACCGCCGTCCGCCTCGGCGCCCGCCCGCTCCGCGAGGACGTGGAACTCCTCGCCGCCCGCGCCCGCCTCTCCCTCACCCGGGAGAAGCAGGCCCCGGCCCCCGCCGAGCCCGGGGAGGACGGCTTCGGCCTGACGCCCCGGGAGCAGGACGTCCTGCGCCTGGTCGCGGCCGGCCGCACCAACCGTCAGATCGCCGAGGAGCTGTTCATCTCACCGAAGACGGCCAGCGTCCACGTCTCCAACATCCTGGCCAAGCTCGGCGTCGCCGGCCGGGGCGAGGCCGCCGCCCTGGCGCACCGCCTCCACCTCCTCGACTCGGCCCTCTGAGGCCTCAGCCCCCTCCGCCCCCTCTGACTCCACTGACCCCTCGGTCCCCGCACCGGGAGCCGTTTCCCCCGCCCCGCCGGAGCCGTCCGCCGGGCGGGGGAGCCGTATCGTCACCCGGCCCGAGGCGAGGTCCACCGGGCCGCGCCCCGGGTCCGCGTCCCCGGGATCCTCCCGGGTCAGCGCCTCACGGCGCCGCTCCTCCTCGATGTGCCTGCGCCCCGGCGCGAAGAACTCGTCCAGTCCGCCGAACACGGTCACCGCCTCCCTACCTCACCTCCAGCCGGAGGATCCGGTCGTCCCCGGGCCCGGGCGTGCCCCGGGTGTCGGTCTCGCTGGTCACCAGCCAGAGCCGGTCGCCACCCGCCGCGAGAACCGTGCGCAGGCGTCCGTACTCACCTGTCAGGAACGCCTCGGGCTCCCCGGATCGTTCCGCGCCGGAGAGCGGCACGCGCCACAGCCGCTCGCCCCTGAGCCCGGCCATCCAGATCGCGCCCCGGGCGTACGCGATGCCGCTCGGGGAGGCCTCCGAGGTCGGCCACTGGGCCACCGGGTCGACGAACCCGGCCTTTCCGGCCCGCCCCTCGGCCTCCGGCCAGCCGTAGTTCCGCCCGGGCTCCACCAGGTTCAGCTCGTCCCAGGTGTTCTGCCCGAACTCGGACGCCCAGAGCCGGCCCTCCGGGTCCCAGGCCAGTCCCTGCACGTTGCGGTGCCCGTACGAATAGACCACCGAGCCGGGGAAGGGATTGCCCGGCGCCGGTCTGCCCTCCGGTGTCATCCGCAGGATCTTCCCGCCCAGGGACGCCCGGTCCTGGGCGAGACCGGTCCGGCCCGTCTCGCCCGTCCCCGCGTACAGCATGCCGTCCGGCCCGAACTCGATCCGTCCGCCGTTGTGCACGAACCCCTTCGGGATGCCGGTGAGCACCGGCTCCGGAGGGCCGAGACGGTCGCCCTCACCGCCGCCGTACCGCATGCGCACGATCCGGTTGTCCGAGGCTGCCGTCAGATAGGCGTACACCCAGCCGTCGTGGACGGCGAGCCCCAGGAGTCCGCCCTCGCCGCCCAGTACCACTCCCGGCACCTCGCCGAGCACGGTCTTCGCGCCGGTCCGCCCGTCGATGCGGGTGATCGTCCGCTCGTCCCGTGAGGAGACGAGCAGGTCCCCGCCGGGCAGCTCCGCGAGTCCCCAGGGCGACTTCAGCCCCTCGGTGAGCGTGCCGGTCACCGACACCCGGCCGGCGGTGGAGGCCGAAGGCGACGAGGAAGGCGAGGCGGACGAGGCGGACGAGGACGAGGAGACCGACGTCGGCGGAGCCGTGCCCGGCTGCTCCTCGGTGGTCCCCGAGGAGCAGCCGGCCATGAGCACCAGCGCGACGGCGCCCCACAGGGCGTTCACAACAACAGGACGGCGCATGGTCACGGTCCCCTCCGACGAGTCGAGCGGCATCCCCACACCCTTGATACACCGCTCGCCCCGATCAGGTTCCCGGGTTCAGTCCCAGGACCCTCGTGGCGCCGGAAGCGCCGCGATCTCCGCCAGGTCCGCCGCCGTGAGCCGCAGCGAGGCCGCCCCGGCGTTCTCCACCGCCCACCGCTCCCGCTTCGCCCCCGGCACCGGCACGACGTGCCGCCCGAGTCCGAGCACCCACGCGAGCGCCACCTGCGCCGGGGTGACCTCCGCCCCGTGCCGTGCGGCGACCCGGCGCAGCCCCGCCACGATCGGCTGGTTCGCCGCCATCATCTCGGCCGTGAACCGGGGGTGCCGGGCCCGCGGGTCCTCCGGCTCGAAGCCGCCGCCCGGGGTCAGCGTCCCGGTCAGGAAGCCGTTGCCCAGCGGCATCGCCGCGAGGAAGCCGACCCCGCGCGCCGCGCACCAGGGCAGGAGGCGCACCAGGGCCTCCCGCGACCACACCGACAGCTCCGCCTCCACCGCCGCCACGGGGAAGACCTGCTGGATCCGGTCCAGTTGCCGGATCGTTCCCTCGTACCCGTCCCGCCCGGCACCCGTCGCACCCCTGCGGGCCGTCCGGGCGCCGACGGCGCAGAGGCCGAGCGCCCGGACCTTGCCCGCCGACACCAGGTCGGCCATGGCGCCCCAGGTCTCCTCGACCGGCACCTCGGGGTCCGCCCGGTGCAGCTGGTAGAGGTCGATCACGTCGGTCTGGAGCCGCCGCAGCGAGGCGTCGCAGGCCCGCCGCACGTATCCCGGCCTGCCGTTGGCGACCACGTGCCGCCGCTCTCCGCCGTCGCCGACGAGCAGCCCGCACTTCGTCGAGACGAAGGCCTCGGACCGCCGCTCCTTCAACACCCGTCCCAGCAGCAGCTCGTTGGTGAACGGTCCGTACATGTCGGCGGTGTCGAGCAGGCTCACCCCGGCGTCGAGCGCCGCGTGCACGGTCCGCAGCGAGCGGTCCCCCCGCTGTTCCGAACGGCTGTACGCCCAGCTCATCGGCATGCACCCCAGGCCGACGGCACCCACGTCGAGCGCCGTCGCCCCGATAGTCCTGCGCTCCACCTGCCGGTACCCCTCCCTGTGCCGTCCCCCAAAGTAACCAATGGCGCCCGGGATTCTTCGCATAGCCTCCCGGTCATGAGATTCGAAGACGCGACCGCTGACGTGTGGCTTCCCGTTCCCGCCGACGAGATCGAGGGGCTGCCCGCACCGGGGGAGTCGGGCCTGAACTACCGCTTCTGGGACGGCGGTCCCGCATTCCCCGCCGATCCGGCGCACTGCGCCTTCTACGTCGTCCCGTACATGAAGGGGTCGGAGATCGCCGTACGGCCGCTGGCCGCCATGACCTCCCTCCGGGTCGTGCAGACCCTCTCCGCGGGCATCGACCACGTCACGCCGGGCATCGGCTCGCTGCGCCCCGGGGTCGCCGTCTGCAACGCGAAGGGCGTCCACGAGGCCAGCACCGCGGAGCTCACGCTCGCCCTGATCCTCGCCTCGCTGCGCGGCATCCCCGGATTCGTGCGCGGCCAGGACGCCGAGGAGTGGCGGGCGGGCTTCTACCCGGCCCTCGCCGACAAGTCCGTCCTGATCGTCGGGTACGGATCGATCGGCGCCGCCATCGAGGACCGGCTCGCGCCCTTCGAGTGCGCGCGGGTGGCGCGCGTCGCGCGCTCCGCGCGCACCACAGGGCGCGGCCCGGTGCACGCCCTGGCGGAGCTGCCCGCGCTGCTCCCCGAGGCGGACGTGGTCGTGCTCTCCACTCCGCTCACGCCCGGGACCACCGGTCTCGCCGACGCCGGGTTCCTCGCGCGGATGAAGGACGGGGCGCTGCTCGTGAACGTCGCCCGGGGTCCGGTCGTCGACACGTCCGCGCTGCTCAAGGAGGTCGAGAGCGGCAGGATCACGGCGGCGCTCGACGTCACCGACCCGGAACCGCTGCCGGCCGGGCACCCCTTGTGGCACGCTCCCGGTGTCCTGATCAGTCCCCATGTGGGAGGTTCCACTTCGGCCTTCATGCCGAGGGCGAAGCGGCTGATCTCGGGACAGCTGCGGCGGTTCGCGGCGGGCGAGGAGCTGGCCAACGTCCTCCTCACCACCGGCTGACCGGAGGGCCGCGTTCGGCCGGGCGGGTGAGGTGCGCCCCGACACGCGCCGCGCACAAGCCCCCTGATCGTCACGGAGAGTACTGCGACCCTGTCCCTGAGTGACCAACCTGGTGTATCGTCCCGTGGCGGGGGACTGCGTCGAGAACGGGCTGACGCTGGGGAGCGAAGTGACGGGTCATCAGATTCCGAGGGGGGCGACGGGTGAAGCACGGCCGGAGGACCGACGATCCGACGCGGCGACGCCGCCGGCGGCGAGCCTGCCACCCCTCGCCGCCGGTCTCGGGCGCTCGGTGCCGGACCAGGCGGCGCCGCACCGCGCGCCACACGCTGCCGCGCCGCCGGACACCGGCCGCGACATCCACGGCCACGACGCCCACGACCGCGGCGGGCACGCTCCCGGGGGCCCCGGCGAACCGGCGGCGCGGCCGCACGACGCGGCCGGGTGCGGCGGCGCGGCACCGGAGGATCCGGTGAGCGCGCCCGGGGCGGTCCTCACGCGCCGTCCCGTCGGCGGCCGCGACTCCGGACACCCGGACCCCGACCGCCCCCGCCTCGGCGGGGCCGCCGCCCAGATCGCCCTCGGGCTCGTCTGCGCGGGCTACACCACCGGCGCCTCCCTCGGCTGGGGCTCCCCCCGACTGGCGCTCTTCATGGGCGACTTCGGGCTCAGCGCCGCCGCGTTCACCGCGGCGGTCTCCTGCTTCCTCTACGGCCGCGGCCACGGCGGCAGCGCCCGGCCCGCCTGGCTGCTCTTCGCCTTCTCCTCCTTCATGGCGGCCGCGGGGAACGCCGTGTGGGGCTGGTACGAGGTGGTGCTCCGCACCGAGGTGCCGGACTCCTCCGTCGCCGACCTCTTCTTCTTACTCTTCGCGCCGCCCGCCATCGTGGGCCTCCTCGTCCTCGCCAAGAAGCCCGTCACCCGGGCCGGCTGGGTGTGCCTGGGACTCGACGCCTGGCTCATCGGGGGCTCCCTGCTCACGCTCTCCTGGAGCCTGGCCCTCGCCCGCACCGCGCACTTCGAGGGTGAGTCCGTCGCCCAGGCCGCGCTGTCGCTCGCGTACCCGCTGCTCGACATCGTGCTCGTCAGCATGGTCCTCGTCCTGCACTTCCGCCGCTCGCAGGCGAACCGCTCGGCGACGAACACCGCAATCGCGGCACTCGCCCTGACCGTGCTGTGCGACGCCCTGTTCACCTCGCCGCTGCTCCGCGAGAACTACGCCTCCGGGCAGCTGCTCGACGCCGGCTGGTTCGCCGGCTCGCTGCTGCTCGCCTACGCGCCCTGGGGCGTCCGCCGTCCGCCGGACACCGCGGCCGTCCCGCGCGGCGCGTGGCTCCACAGCCGCCCGGTCGCCGGCTCGCTCGCCGCCCTCACCCCGTACCTCGCCGCCGCGGTCTGCACCCTCGGCATCCTGTACAACGTCGTCGAGGGCCGCCGGGTCGACCGCGTCGTCGTCCTCACCGGCTGCACGGTGGTGCTCGCCCTCGTCGTGCGCCAGGGCATCATGCTCCTCGACAACATCGCCCTCACCCACGAACTGGCCCAGAAGGAGAACCACTTCAGGTCGCTCGTGCAGGGCTCCAGCGACGTCATCATGATCGCCGCGCCCACCGGGACGCTCCGCTACGTCAGCCCGGCCGCCTCCGGCGTGTACGGACGGGACGCCGACGAGCTCATCGGCTCCGAGCTCGCCTCCCTCATCCACCCCGAGGACCTCGGCGCCGTCGTCCACGAGGTACGCCGCTTCCTGGCCGCCTCGCCCGCCGAGGAGCCCACCACCCGGATCGAGTGCCGCTTCCGCTCGGGCCGCGGAGACTGGCTCAACGTCGAGTCGACCGTCAACCGGCACCAGGGCGGCCTGATCTTCAACAGCCGGGACGTCACCGAACGCGTCCGGCTCCAGGCCCAGTTGCAGCACAACGCCGAGCACGACCCGCTCACCGACCTGCCCAACCGCGCCCTCTTCACCCGGCGCGTCCGGCAGGCCCTCAGCGGCCGCCGCTCCTCCGACCAGGGCACCGCCGTGCTCTTCATCGACCTCGACGGCTTCAAGGGGGTCAACGACCGCCTCGGCCACCAGGCGGGGGACGACCTCCTCGTCCAGGCCGCCCGCCGCCTCCACGACTCCGTACGGGCCGGGGACACCGCGGCCCGGCTCGGCGGCGACGAGTTCGCCGCCCTCATCCTCGGCGACGGCGGGCGCGACCGGACCGCCCGGCGGAACCAGGTCCAGGAGATCGCCGACCGCCTCCGGCTCACGCTCTCCCAGCCCTACCGCGTCGACGGCGGCAACGAGGTGCGGGTCGCCGCCTCCATCGGCGTCGCCTTCGCCGAACCCGGCATCGAGGCCGGCGACCTGCTGCGCAACGCGGACCTGGCCATGTACCGGGCCAAGGCCGCCGGCAAGGACCGCGTCGAGCTCTACGCCCCGCAGATGCAGGCCGAGGTGGTCCGGCGGACCGAGCTCGCCGCCCGGCTGCGCACGGCCCTCCACGACGGCGAGTTCGCCCTGCTCCACCAGCCGGTCGTCGACCTCGCCACCGGCCGGATCTCCGCCGTCAGCGCCCAGGCGCGCTGGCGCTCGTCCCAGGGCATCCTCTTCACCCCGGCCGAGTACCTCCGGGTCACCGACGACGGCGAGCGCACCGCCGAGCTCGGCCGCTGGCTCCTCGAAGAAGCCGTGGAGCAGGCCGCCGAGCGGGCGGGAATCGGCCACCGTACGCCCGTGTCCATCCGGCTCTCCGCCCGGCGCCTCCTCGACCGCTCGCTGCCGCTCGGCTCGGTCGAGTCGCTGCTCACCCGGCACGGGCTGCCGTCCGGCTCGCTGATCGTCGAGCTCGCCGACAGCGACCCCCGGACCTCGCTCGACGAGCTGGAGCAGCGGCTGGTCACGCTGCGCCGGCTCGGGGTGCGGATCGCGCTCGACGGGTTCGGCAGCGGACATGTGGCGATCAACGCCCTGCGGAGGCTCCCCGTCGACATACTGAAGCTGGACCGCGGGCTCGTCGAAGGCGTCGTCGAGTCGGCCCGGCTCCGCAAGATCACGCGCGGGGTGCTGCGCATCGCCGGCGAGCTCGGCATGCAGACCGTCGCCGAGGGCGTCGACGTCCCGGAGCAGGTCGTCGCCCTGCGCGCGATGGGATGCAGCCACGCCCAGGGCATGGCCTTCTCGGGCCCGCTCGACGAGTACCGCCTGCGCAGGGCCCTCGTACGGGACGAGTATCCGCTGCCCGGAGCGGTCCCCGTGCGTGTCGGAAACCGTCCCCCGATCCGCTCAAATACTGAGACGCCTGTCCCACCCACTTGACAGTGGTGAGGGCGGAGAGGGAGGGTCAGTGCCATGCGCACCCGAATTCTCGTACTTGGAAAGCGCGTCGGCTGAGGCAGGGCCCCCGTAGGCCCCGCTGAGAACGCACCCGACGCGCTCCCCTCGCTTGCCTCACGGCACGAGGGGTTTTTTGTTGCACTGGCTCCCCCCAAAAACGTCGCAAACCCCTGCAAAACACCTCGCAAAAACCCTCTGCTTCGAGAAGAGATGATGATGACCGAGCAGGCCAACGGGCACCATCCGCAGCCGCGGCCCCGTAACGGCGCGCAGCCCGCCGCCACCGTCGAGCACGTCACGGGTGCGCAGTCCCTCATCCGTTCTCTCGAGGAAGTGGGCGCCGACACCGTCTTCGGCATCCCCGGCGGCGCGATCCTCCCCGCCTACGACCCGATGATGGACTCGAAGCGGGTGCGTCACATCCTCGTGCGCCACGAGCAGGGGGCGGGCCACGCCGCCACCGGTTACGCCCAGGCCACCGGCAAGGTCGGCGTCTGCATGGCGACCTCGGGCCCCGGTGCCACCAACCTGGTCACCCCGATCGCCGACGCGCACATGGACTCGGTCCCGCTCGTCGCGATCACCGGCCAGGTCGCCTCGAAGGCGATCGGCACGGACGCCTTCCAGGAGGCGGACATCTGCGGCATCACGATGCCGATCACCAAGCACAACTTCCTCGTGACCAAGGCCGAGGACATCCCGCGGACGATCGCCGAGGCCTTCCACATCGCCTCCACCGGCCGCCCGGGCCCGGTCCTGGTCGACATCGCCAAGGACGCCCTGCAGGCGAAGACCACCTTCAGCTGGCCGCCGCAGACCGACCTGCCCGGCTACCGCCCGGTGACCAAGCCGCACGCCAAGCAGATCCGCGAGGCCGCCAAGCTGATCAGCGCCGCCAAGCGGCCCGTCCTGTACGTCGGCGGCGGCGTCATCAAGGCCGGCGCCACCGCCGAGCTGAAGATCCTCGCCGAGCTCACCGGCGCCCCGGTCACCACCACCCTGATGGCGCTCGGCGCGTTCCCCGACAGCCACCCGCTGCACGTCGGCATGCCCGGCATGCACGGTGCCGTCACCGCCGTCACCGCGCTGCAGAAGGCCGACCTGATCGTCGCCCTCGGCGCCCGCTTCGACGACCGCGTCACCGGCAAGCTCGACAGCTTCGCCCCGTTCGCCAAGATCGTCCACGCGGACATCGACCCGGCCGAGATCGGCAAGAACCGCGCCGCCGACGTCCCGATCGTCGGTGACGCCCGCGAGGTCATCGCCGACCTGGTCCAGGCCGTCCAGGCCGAGCACAGCGAGGGCAACAAGGGTGACTACACCGCCTGGTGGAGCGACCTGAGCCGCTGGCGCGAGACCTACCCGCTCGGCTACGACCTGCCGGAGGACGGCAGCCTCTCGCCGCAGCAGGTCATCCAGCGCATCGGCCAGCTCGCCCCGGAGGGCACGATCTTCGCCGCGGGCGTCGGCCAGCACCAGATGTGGGCCGCCCACTTCATCGACTACGAGCAGCCCGCCACCTGGCTGAACTCCGGCGGCGCCGGGACGATGGGCTACGCGGTCCCCGCCGCGATGGGCGCCAAGGCCGGCATGCCGGACCGCACGGTCTGGGCGGTCGACGGCGACGGCTGCTTCCAGATGACCAATCAGGAGCTCACCACCTGCGCCCTGAACAACATCCCGATCAAGGTCGCCATCATCAACAACGGCGCCCTCGGCATGGTCCGGCAGTGGCAGACGCTCTTCTACAACCAGCGCTACTCGAACACCGTCCTGCACTCCGGCCCGGACGACATCCAGGCGAACAAGGGCACCCGCGTCCCCGACTTCGTCAAGCTGTCGGAGGCCATGGGCTGTGTCGCCCTGCGCTGTGAGGACCCGGCCGACCTGGACAAGGTCATCGCCGAGGCCAACGCCATCAACGACCGCCCGGTCGTGATCGACTTCATCGTCCACGAGGACGCCCAGGTCTGGCCGATGGTCGCCGCCGGCACCTCGAACGACGAGGTCATGGCCGCGCGGGGCGTCCGCCCCGACTTCGGCGACGGCGAAGACGACTGAGGCGAAGAGCGAAAAGGAAGAGACCCAGACATGTCCACCAAGCACACGCTCTCCGTTCTCGTCGAGAACACGCCCGGCATCCTCGCCCGGATCGCCGCCCTGTTCTCCCGCCGCGGCTTCAACATCGACTCGCTCGCCGTGGGCGTCACCGAGCACCCCGACATCTCCCGCATCACCATCGTGGTCAATGTCGAGGACCTGCCCCTGGAGCAGGTGACCAAGCAGCTCAACAAGCTGGTCAACGTCCTGAAGATCGTCGAACTCGAGCCCAGCGCTGCGATCCAGCGCGAGCTCGTCCTGGTGAAGGTCCGCGCCGACAACGAGACCCGCTCCCAGATCGTCGAGATCGTGCAGCTGTTCCGCGCCAAGACCGTGGACGTCTCGCCCGAGGCGGTCACCATCGAGGCCACCGGTTCGAGTGACAAGCTCGACGCCATGCTCAAGATGCTGGAGCAGTTCGGCGTCAAGGAGCTCGTGCAGTCCGGCACGATCGCCATAGGGCGTGGTTCCCGGTCCATCACGGACCGGTCCCTGCGGGCCCTCGACCGCAGCGCCTGAGTCCTCGCCGGCCGACCGCGGGTCCATCCGCCGGTCCGACTGACGAGACCCGAAAACTTTCCTCCCGCTCCCCGCCGTACGGTGGGACGCAACACCAGCACCTCAAGGAGAATCCCAGTGGCCGAGCTGTTCTACGACGCCGACGCCGACCTGTCCATCATCCAGGGCCGCAAGGTCGCTGTGATCGGCTACGGCAGCCAGGGCCACGCCCACGCGCTGTCGCTCCGTGACTCCGGTGTCGACGTCCGTGTCGGTCTGCAGGAGGGCTCGAAGTCCAAGGCCAAGGCCGAGGAGCAGGGCCTGCGGGTCGTCTCCGTCGCCCAGGCGGCGGAAGAGGCCGACCTCATCATGATCCTGACGCCGGACCCGATCCAGGCCCAGGTCTACGAGGAGTCCATCAAGGACCACCTGAAGGAGGGCGACGCGCTCTTCTTCGGCCACGGTCTGAACGTCCGCTACGGCTTCATCAAGGTGCCCGAGGGCATCGACGTCGCCCTCGTCGCCCCGAAGGGCCCGGGCCACCTGGTCCGCCGTCAGTACGAGGAGGGCCGCGGCGTTCCGTGCATCGCGGCCGTCGAGCAGGACGCGACGGGCAACGCCTTCGCGCTGGCGCTCTCGTACGCCAAGGGCATCGGCGGCACCCGCGCCGGCGTCATCAAGACGACCTTCACCGAGGAGACCGAGACCGACCTGTTCGGTGAGCAGGCCGTCCTCTGCGGTGGCACCGCGGCTCTGGTCAAGGCGGGCTTCGAGACCCTGACCGAGGCCGGCTACCAGCCGGAGATCGCCTACTTCGAGTGCCTCCACGAGCTGAAGCTCATCGTCGACCTCATGTACGAGGGCGGCCTGGAGAAGATGCGCTGGTCGGTCTCCGAGACCGCCGAGTGGGGCGACTACGTCACCGGCCCGCGGATCATCACGGCCGACACCAAGGCCGAGATGAAGAAGGTCCTCGCGGAGATCCAGGACGGCACCTTCGCCAAGGAGTGGATGGCGGAGTACCACGGCGGCCTGAAGAAGTACAACGAGTACAAGACCCAGGACGCCAACCACCTCCTGGAGACCACCGGCAAGGAGCTGCGCAAGCTCATGAGCTGGGTGAACGACGAGGAGGCGTAAGCCTTCCGGGCAGGGGCCGGACAGTGTGTCCGGCCCCTTCCCACATCGTTGGACACCCCGTCCAACCACGGACGGGTGATCCTTCCAACGAGGCGCATGAAGTGCGCCGGTGCACCACTACACTTCTCAACAACATACGCGTCAGGCCCACAGCGTCGTGCGCTTTCACGCGGCAAGCCCCCTCCACCGCCTGCGGCCGTCGGGACGGCCGTCCGCACTGGACCTGTGAGGACTCACGTGAGCTCGAAACCTGTCGTACTCATCGCTGAAGAGCTGTCGCCCGCCACCGTCGACGCCCTGGGCCCGGACTTCGAGATCCGGCACTGCAACGGTGCCGACCGGGCCGAGCTGATCCCCGCCATCGCCGATGTGGACGCGATCCTGGTCCGCTCCGCGACCAAGGTCGACGCCGAGGCGCTCGCCGCCGCGAACAAGCTCCGGGTCGTCGCCCGTGCCGGCGTCGGTCTGGACAACGTCGACGTCTCCGCCGCCACCAAGGCCGGCGTCATGGTCGTGAACGCCCCGACCTCGAACATCGTCACCGCCGCCGAGCTCGCCTGCGGTCTGCTCGTCGCCACCGCGCGCAACATCCCGCAGGCCAACACCGCCCTGAAGAACGGCGAGTGGAAGCGCAACAAGTACACCGGCGTCGAGCTCAGCGAGAAGACCCTCGGTGTCGTCGGCCTCGGCCGCATCGGCGTCCTGGTCGCCCAGCGCATGTCCGCCTTCGGCATGAAGATCGTCGCGTACGACCCCTACGTGCAGCCGGCCCGCGCCGCCCAGATGGGCGTGAAGCTCCTCGCCCTGGACGAGCTGCTGGAGGTCGCCGACTTCATCACCGTCCACCTGCCGAAGACCCCGGAGACCCTCGGTCTCATCGGCGACGAGGCGCTGCACAAGGTCAAGCCCTCGGTCCGCATCGTCAACGCCGCGCGCGGCGGGATCGTGGACGAGGCGGCGCTGTACTCGGCGCTGAAGGAGGGCCGGGTCGCCGGCGCGGGCCTCGACGTGTACGCGAAGGAGCCCTGCACGGACTCCCCGCTCTTCGAGCTCGACCAGGTCGTCTGCACCCCGCACCTCGGCGCCTCCACGGACGAGGCCCAGGAGAAGGCCGGCATCGCGGTCGCCAGGTCGGTGCGCCTGGCGCTCGCGGGCGAGCTGGTCCCGGACGCGGTCAACGTCCAGGGCGGTGTCATCGCCGAGGACGTGAAGCCGGGTCTGCCGCTCGCCGAGAAGCTCGGCCGGATCTTCACCGCCCTCGCGGGCGAGGTCGCGGCCCGTCTCGACGTCGAGGTCTACGGCGAGATCACCCAGCACGACGTGAAGGTGCTCGAACTCTCCGCGCTCAAGGGTGTGTTCGAGGACGTGGTCGACGAGACGGTGTCGTACGTCAACGCCCCGCTGTTCGCGCAGGAGCGCGGTGTCGAGGTCCGTCTGACGACGAGCTCCGAGTCGCCCGACCACCGCAACGTGGTGACCGTGCGCGGCACGCTCTCGAACGGCGAGGAGGTCGCGGTCTCCGGCACGCTGGCCGGCCCGAAGCACCTCCAGAAGATCGTCGCGGTCGGCGACTACGACGTGGACGTGGCGCTCGCCGACCACATGGTCGTGCTGCGCTACGAGGACCGTCCGGGCGTCGTCGGCACGGTCGGCCGGATCCTCGGCGAGGCCGGTCTGAACATCGCCGGCATGCAGGTGGCGCGTGCGGAGGAGGGTGGCGAGGCGCTCGTCGTCCTCACCGTGGACGACACGGTCCCGGCTCCCGTGCTCGCGGAGATCGCCTCGGAGATCGGCGCGGCCTCGGCCCGCTCGGTCAACCTGGTCTGACGCACCCCGCACGCCCCGTACCCGGTTGCTAGACGCTCGTCTTACACAAGCGTCTAGTGGCCGGGTACAGTGCTGTCATGGGACACAAGGAAGACCTGCTCGAAGGCGCCAAGCGCTGCCTCCTGGAGAAGGGGTACGGGCGCACCACGGCGCGCGACATCGTCGCCGCGTCGGGCACCAACCTCGCCTCCATCGGCTACCACTACGGCTCCAAGGACGCCCTGCTCCAGCAGGCCTTCCTCGCGCTCACCGAGGAGTGGGGGGACCGGGCGGGGGCGGCCGGAGCCGAGGGCGAAGAGGCACTGCCGGCCGACCCGTACGACCGCTTCCACGCCGTCTGGGAACAGGTCATCGCCGCCGCCGGGCCCAGCCGGCCGGTCTGGAAGCTCCAGACCGAGGTCGTCACCCGCATCGACGACGACGAGAAGCTCCGCGAGGCCATCAAGGAACCGCAGCGCGAGGGCCGCCTCGGCATGGCGCAGGGCTTCCTCGGCATCGACCCGGAGAAGGACCCGGAGAAGGCCCGCGTCGCCGGTCTGCTCTGCCAGGCCCTCGCGACCGGGGTCATGATCCAGTGGATGGTCGACCCGGACACCGCGCCGAGCGCCGACGACCTCACCGAGGGGCTCCGGGTGCTGATGGGGGAGCGGGGCTGACCCGTCGCCGGGCTCACATCCCCTTGCGGAAGCGTTCGTCGAGCCGCCGGCCCATCACGCAGGACGTGGCGCGGCCCTCCCGGGGCGCGCTCATCCCGCACCACGGTCCCCTGACCCTGCGGGACGTCTCAGAGCCGGGCCGACTTCAGGGACATGTGCAGCAGCAGCCGGTCCTCGCCGTCGTCCAGGTCCAGGCCCGTGAGCTGCTCGACGCGCGACAGCCGGTAGTAGAGGGTCTGGCGGTGGATGCCCAGGGCCGCCGCCGTGCGGCCCGCCTGGCCCGCGTTGTCGAGGAACACCTCGGCGGTGCGGGCCAGTTCCGCGTGGGCGGGGGTGATCAGCGGGGCGACGGCGGGGTCGATCTCGGGGTGGTAGAGCGCCGCGAGCAGCCGGTACGGGCCGATCCCGGCCCACTCGGCGACCGGACCGAGCGTCGGCTGCGCCGTCGCGGCGCGGGCCGCCGTGTTGGCCTCGCGCCAGGCCGCCGGGAGCTCCGTGAGGCCCCGGCGGGGGTTCGCGATGCCGGCGGGGGCGGCGGCGCGCAGCCGGTCGGCGGCCGTGTGGGCGGGGGAGAGGTCCTCGGCCGTGCGCAGCCGTACGAGGACGGCGAGGGATTCGCCCTCGGGGAGCACGGCGACCGCCGCCGCACCGGGGACCGCCCGGATCGACGGGGCCTCGCCCCGCCAGGGGGTCACGCAGACGACGGCGTGCAGACCGTCCGCGCTGGGACCCAGGGCCACCCGGAGCGCCGCGACGGCCATGTCGCTCTGCCAGCCGCGCCCGGCGGTCAGGACGGCCGCGAACTCGCGCGAGAGGTCGGCGTCCGCGCGCTCCTCGTCGGCGAGGAGGTCCCCGATCCGGGTGGCGACCTCCATCGCGGCCGTGAGCTGGGCGGGCGTGGGGCCGGGCTCGGCGTCGAGGAGCCAGACGTATCCGAGGACGACGCCCCGATGGCGTACGGGCAGGCAGAGGCGGTCGCGGAACACCCCGGCGTCAGGGGCGGCGGGGATGCGGACCGGACCCGTCGCCCGGGTGATGCCGAAGCCCTCGAACCAGGCGCGCACGGCCGGGGTCGACTTCCGGGTGAGGATCGACCGGGTCCGGACGGGGTCCATCGCGGTGTCGTCGTCGCTGTCGTGGGCGCCGAAGGCGATCAGCCCGAAGTCGCGGTTCTCCAGCGTCGCCGGCGCGCCGAGGAGCGCGGAGATCTCGTCCACCAGTTCTTGGTAATCGCCCTTCACAGCGCCATTCTCGCACCCTCTCAGACATATGTATGAGATGCCGGGCACGGATGCGTGACAGCTGTAGATGGCGGACGATCGGAGCGATCCATAGGTTTCACGGTGGTTCTTCGTGCTGTTCCCGCTTTCTTCCGAAAGACCGGGTACGGCACCCTTCGTCACCCTGTCCTTCTGGAGGTCCCCGTGCTGGGTCCCGTGATCCTCGCCGCGTCGCGCAGCGACAAGATGCGCCGTCTCGTTTCGGCCGCCCCCGGGACCAAGCAGGTCGTCGCCCGCTTCATCGCCGGTGAGACGGTCGAGGACGTCGTCCCGATCGTCTCCGAGCTGAGCGGCCGCGGCCTGGAGGTCACCCTCGACGTCGTCGGCGAGGACATCACCACCGTCGAGCAGTCGTACGCCGCCCGGGACGCCTACCTGGAGCTCATCGGCCGTCTCAAGGAGCTGGGCCTCGGTGAGCGCGCCGAGATGTCCGTCAAGCTGTCGATGTTCGGCCAGTCCCTGGAGAACGGCCACGAGCTGGCCCTGGCGAACGTCCGGCCGGTCGTCGAGGCCGCCGCCGAGATCGGCACCACCGTCACCCTGGACGCCGAGGACCACACCACCCTCGACTCGATGTTCGCCATCCACGAGGAGCTGCGGAAGGACTTCCCGCAGACCGGCTGCGTCATCCAGGCGTACCTGTTCCGCACCGAGGACGACGCCCGCCGCCTCGCCGCGAACGGCTCCCGCGTCCGGATCGTGAAGGGCGCCTACAAGGAGCCCGCCGAGGTCGCCATCCAGGACAAGCCCGAGATCGACAAGGCGTACGTCCGGATCATGAAGATCCTGATGGACGGCGAGGGCTACCCGATGATCGGCTCGCACGACCCGCGCCTGATCTCCATCGGCCAGGAGCTCGCCCGCCGCGCCGGGCGCAAGCTGGACGAGTACGAGTTCCAGATGCTGTACGGCATCCGCAGCGAGGAGCAGAACCGGCTCGCCGCCGAGGGCCACCGCATGCGCGTCTACACCGCGTACGGCACCGACTGGTACGGCTACTTCATGCGCCGCCTCGCGGAGAAGCCGGCCAACCTCCTCTTCTTCGTCCGCTCCATCCTCACCAAGGGCTGAGCCCACCTCTCACAAGGAGTTACGAGACTCATGGACGCTGTCACCCAGGTCCCCGCTCCGGTCAACGAGCCGGTGCACAGCTACGCCCCCGGTTCCCCCGAGCGCTCCCGCCTGGAGACCAAGCTCAAGGAGCTGGCCGAGAACCCGCGCGAGCTGCCGATGACCATCGGCGGCGTGAAGCGCCTCGGCGGTGGCGAGGAGTTCAAGGTCGTCCAGCCGCACAACCACGCGGCCGTCATCGGCACCTTCCGCGGCGCCACCGAGCAGGACGCCCAGGACGCGATCGACGCGGCCCTGGCCGCGGCCCCGGCCTGGCGCGCGATGTCCTTCGACGACCGCGCCGCGATCATCCTGCGCGCCGCCGAGCTGCTCGCCGGCCCGTGGCGCGAGACGCTGGCCGCGTCCACGATGCTCGGCCAGTCGAAGACCGCCCAGCAGGCCGAGATCGACACCCCGTGCGAGCTCGTCGACTTCTGGCGCTTCAACGTGGCGTACGCCCGCCAGATCCTCGCCGAGCAGCCGCCGGCGAACTCCCCGGGTGTGTGGAACCGTCTGGACCACCGCCCGCTGGAGGGCTTCGTCTACGCGATCACGCCGTTCAACTTCACGGCCATCGCGGGCAACCTGCCCACCGCTCCCGCCCTCATGGGCAACGTGGTGGTCTGGAAGCCGTCCCCGACGCAGACCCACTCCGCCGTGCTCCTCATGGAGCTCCTGGAGGAGGCCGGCCTGCCGAAGGGTGTCATCAACCTGGTGACCGGCGACGGCATCGCCGTCTCCGAGGTGGCGCTGAACCACCGCGACCTGGCCGGCATCCACTTCACCGGCTCGACCAGGACCTTCCAGCACCTGTGGAAGACGGTCGGCAACAACATCGAGAAGTACCGCTCGTACCCGCGGATCGTCGGCGAGACCGGCGGCAAGGACTTCGTCGTCGCCCACCCCAGCGCCGACCGCGCGATCCTGAAGACCGCGCTGACCCGCGGCTCCTTCGAGTTCCAGGGCCAGAAGTGCTCCGCGTCCTCCCGCGCCTACGTCCCGGCGTCCATCTGGAACGACGGCTTCAAGGAGGAGTTCGCTGCCGAGGTCGACGGCATCACCATGGGTGACGTCACCGACCTGTCGAACTTCATCGGCGCCGTCATCGACGAGCGCTCGTTCGCCAAGAACAAGGCGGCGATCGACCGTGCCGCGGCCGACCCGAGCTGCACGATCATCGCCGGCGGCACGTACGACGACTCGGTGGGCTACTTCGTCCGCCCGACCGTCATCGCCTGCACCGACCCGGAGAACGAGGTCTTCAAGGCCGAGTACTTCGGTCCGATCCTCGCGATCCACGTGTACGAGGACGAGAACTACGACGCGATGCTGACCCAGATGGAGTCGGTCTCGGACTACGCCCTCACCGGTTCGGTCATCTCCGGCGACCGTGCCGCCGCCGCGTACACGATGGAGAAGCTCCGCTTCGCCGCGGGCAACTTCTACATCAACGACAAGTCGACCGGCGCCGTCGTCGGCCAGCAGCCCTTCGGCGGCGGCCGCGCCTCCGGCACCAACGACAAGGCCGGTGCCCCGCAGAACCTGATGCGCTGGACGCTGACCCGCGCGATCAAGGAGACGCTGGTCCCGCCGACCGAGTACGGCTACCCGCACATGGGCTGACGCCCGCCCGCCTCGTAGAGGCCCCCTGACACCGCCCCCCTCCTCTTCCCCCAATTGAGGACGGGGGCGGTTCTCATGCGGTGGGCTTACGCTGCTGGGAGGGGGTTCGGTGAGGAGGCACGCCATGCCCGGTTCGACGACCCTCGGCCCCGGGCACGGGGTCGACGCGATCGAGCACACCGACGCTCTGCGGACGCTGTCCCTGATGAAGGAGCTGCACCGGCTGCTGACCGCGCCGGGACCCGACCGGCTCTCGGACGCGCAGGCCGCGGCCCTGGGCGGAGGCGAGGGCCGCACCCGGGAGGAGTTCACCGCCTGGGTGGAGCGCGTCGCCCGCGACCTGGAGAGGGCTACGGCCTGAGGAGGACGCGCCGGGCCAGGAAGTCGCCGATCAGCTCCGCGATCGCCGGCGCGTGGGTCTCCAGGGCGAAGTGGCCCGTGGGCAGGAGGTGGACCTCGGCGTCCGGGAGGTCGCGGCGGAAGGCCTCGGCGCCCGCCGGTACGAAGACCTGGTCGCCCTCGCCCCAGACGGCGAGGAGCGGGATCCCGGAGGTGCGGAAGTACTCCTGGAAGGCCGGGTAGAGGGCGAAGTTGGAGCCGTAGTCGGCGATCAGGCCCAGCTGGATGTCGTCCTGGCCCTCGCGGGCCATGAGGGCGGCGTCGTGGTGCCAGGCGTCGGGGCTGAGCAGGTCGCGGTACGCGGCGGGGACACCCGTCTCGTACTGCCACCGGACGCCGTCCAGGGAGCGGATCGCGCGGACGGGCTCCTCCGTCTCGGGGGTGCGCTCCTCGATCAGGGCGAGGACGGGGGCCCAGGCCTCGGCGCCGAGGCCCTCCTCGTAGGCGTTGCCGTTCTGGGTGACGATCGCGGTGATCCGCTCGGGGTGGGCGAGGGCGAGGCGCAGGCCGATGGGGGCGCCGTAGTCCTGGATGTAGAGCGCGAACCGGTCCAGGCCTAGGGTCTCGGTGAACCCGGCGGTGAGCGAGGCCAGTTCGGCGAAGGTGTAGTCGAAGTCGGCCGCGGAGGGCGCGGCGCTCCGGCCGAACCCCAGGTGGTCGGGGGCGATGAGGCGGTACCGGTCGGCGAGCAGCGGGATCAGGTCGCGGAACATGTGCGAGCTGGTCGGGAAGCCGTGCAGCAGGAGAAGCGCGGGCGCGTCGGCCGGGCCGGCCTCGCGGTAGGCGATCTCGTGGCCCCGGACGGTGACGGTGCGGTGGTGGGTCGGCAGCACGGACATCGTTCTAACCCCTTAAGTCGACTTGACTGGTTATGAGTGAACTCAATCAGGGTCGGAGTAACCTGTCAATGGATCGTGAGGGGTTAGGGTGAGGGGTATGACCCTGAGGATCGCGCCCACCCGTGAACTCGGCGCCGCCCGGCTCCGCTCCGTACGGGAGATGCTCGACAGTGCCTTCGCGGGCGACTTCTCCGACGACGACTGGGAGCACACCCTCGGCGGCGTCCACGCCTGGATCGAGGACGAGCGGGGCATCGCCGCCCACGGCGCCGTCGTGCCGCGCGGGCCCCGCCACCGGGGCCGCTCGCTCCGCGTCGGATACGTCGAAGGGGTCGCCGTCCGGGAGGACCTCCGGCGGCGGGGGCTCGGCGGCGCCGTGATGGCCGGCCTGGAGCGGGTGATCGACGGGGCCTACGCCTTCGGGGCGCTCAGCGCCTCCGACGAGGGGGCCGCGCTCTACCGCGCGCGCGGCTGGCGCGTCTGGGAGGGGCGCCTCGAAGCGCTCGGCCCCGAGGGGGTCGTCCGGCTCGCCGAGGACGAGGGCTCCGTCTTCCTGCGCCCGGCGGAGGGCCGGGCGCTGCCGGACCCCGCCGCCCCGCTGGTCTTCGACTGGCGGGACGGCGACGTCATGTGAGCCGGTGTCAGTCCCGGTCGGCCATGCCGGTACCGGTGCCGGTCTTCTGTCGGGCGCGGCCCGTGGCCGTCTCCAGGTGGGAGGTGTAGATGGCGGAGAACATGGAGGTGAGGGCGATCGTGATCGCCAGACCGCCCGTGCCGAGCACCCCGATGAAGAACGCCGCCATCGCGCCGCCGACCAGGAGGAGCCAGGCGGCGAGCACCGCCCGGCCCCGGCGGCTCAGGAACAGCCACCGCTGCGGAGCGGCCGGCGGGGCGCCCACGGTGCCGGCCGGGCCCGCGGTCGCCGCGCGCGGCCGCTTGAAGTAGCCGTACACCAGCCACTCCCCGCACAGCTCCCAGCCCTCCGGCGTGAGCTCGTCGAGGACGCGGCTCCGCCGGCGCCCGGCGATCACGTCACGGCGGTACTCCCAGCGCAGCGCGGACCCCGGCGTCCGGCGGCAGACGAACCGGCCGATCGCGTCCAGCGACTCCACCTCCCAGCCCTGGTCGCCGTGGACGGCCAGCATCCGGCGGTCGTTGAAGAGGTCGGCGGTCCAGGTCCAGGACTCCGCGCGCTCGTCGGGCTCGCCGGGCGCGGGCGCGAGGCCGCCGAGCTGCGCGGCGAACGCGGCGGCGGGACCGAACTCCTCCTCCGGGGCCGTCCCGGTCTCCGCGAGGTGAGCCCGCAGGTCCTCGGCGGTCGCGGCGATCTGCTCCTCCGGCACGTGCGCGGCGCGCAGCGAGCCGGAGAGCTCGGCGAAGTAGGCGTCGGTGGTCATGGTGTGGTTCCCCCTGGGCTGAGCATGGTCTGTACGGCGCGGTGGAAGGTCAGCCACGCGCCGGTCTCGGCGGCGAGGCGCTCGCGGCCGAGCGGCGTGAGCCGGTAGTAGCGGCGACCCGGCCCGCGTTCGGCGGCGCGGAACTCGGCCTCCACCAGGCCCGCCTCCTCCAGGCGGTTCAGGACGGGGTACAGCGTCCCGCCCTTGATCTCGCCGAGCCCCGCCTCGGCGAGCGCCTTGGCGATCTCGTACCCGTAGCTCTCCCCGTCGGTCAGGCGGGAGAGGACGAGCAGGTCGAGGACTCCCTTGAGCCAGCTGGATCTGCGGTCTACGGCCATGGGCACATCCCATCACTACCTAGGTAGGAATGCAATCTATGTAGGCGCGGAAGGATGGTCGCCGTCTCAGATAGTAGGAAGTCCGAGTAATTGTGGAGACAGATGAGGAGGTCTGACCTAGCTTTGTAGGAGCCGAACGTCTCGCTTCATCAAGCGAATGGCGGCCGAGAGCGCGACGCCCTGTGCAGGCAACCCCTGCGGCGGCGCTCCCCGCCCCTTCCGGCGCCTTCGATCATCACTGATCTCCGCACATCCGGATCACCACTGATCTCAAGGAGTCGATCCCTCATGGCCGCTCAGACCGCCCGCCGCGTCCGCCACTCCGCCAACCGTCCCAGCGACGAGGCCCGGCAGAACGCCGCCGCAGCCCTCCAGCGCGCCCTCGACCGCCGTGACAACGGCGGCTCGACCGGCCACTGACCCCTGGTCCGACCCCCCGTCCCGACATGGCGCTTCGTCCACATGGCGGACGGAACGTGTCAGACGATGGGACGAAGAGTAGGGTGCCGACATGTCTCACAGCATCAATCTCGCAGTCATTCCCGGCGACGGCATCGGCCAGGAGGTCGTGGCCCAGGGCCTCAAGATCCTCGCGGCCGTCCTTCCCCAGGACGTGAAGCTGGAGACCGAGGAGTACGACTTCGGCGCCAAGCGCTACCACGCCACCGGTGAGACCCTCACCGACGCCGACCTCGACTCGCTCAAGAAGCACGACGCCATCCTGCTCGGCGCCATCGGCGACCCGTCGGTGCCGTCCGGCGTCCTGGAGCGCGGCTTCCTGCTGAAGCTCCGCTTCGCCTTCGACCACCACGTGAACCTGCGGCCCTCGAAGCTGCTCCCCGGCGTCGCCACCCCGCTCGCCGGACAGCCCGAGATCGACTTCGTCGTGGTCCGCGAGGGCACCGAGGGTCCGTACACGGGCAACGGCGGCACCATCCGCAAGGGCACCGAGCACGAGGTCGCCACCGAGGTCTCGGTGAACACCGCCTTCGGTGTCGAGCGCGTGGTCCGGGACGCCTTCGCCCGCGCCCAGGCCCGCCCGCGCAAGAAGCTGACGCTGGTCCACAAGAACAACGTGCTGACCTTCGCCGGCCACCTCTGGACCGACATCTTCCAGAAGGTCGCGGCCGAGTTTCCCGAGGTCACGACCGACTACCTGCACGTCGACGCCGCGACGATCTTCCTCGTCACCGACCCGGCCCGCTTCGACGTGATCGTCACCGACAACCTCTTCGGCGACATCATCACCGACCTCGCCGCTGCCGTCTCCGGCGGCATCGGCGTCGCCGCCTCCGGCAACATCAACCCGAGCGGCGACTTCCCGTCCATGTTCGAGCCGGTCCACGGCTCCGCGCCGGACATCGCGGGCCAGGGCAAGGCCGACCCCACGGCCACCGTCCTCTCCGTCGCCCTCCTCCTCCGCCACCTCGGCTACGAGACCGAGGCCGCCCGGGTCGAGGAGGCCGTCGCCGCCGACCTCACCGAGCGCGGCGACTCCGTCCGCACCACGGACGAGATCGGCGACGCGCTCGCCGCGCGAGTAGCGAGCTGACCCGCGCCGACTGACATCAGCAGCAGCCGCCGGGTCGCACCAGCGCCCGGCGGCTGTCCCTTGCGCGGCCGCGGGGCGCCCCCCCGAACTCCGGACCGCGCCCACCCGTTTTCCGCACAGGTCCCCACGGGCGATAATCGAACGTGGGGCCGCGGCATACGGGCATGCCCGGACGCCGCCTCGTCAGGGACAGCCGTCCCCGACAGCGACGTACGCGCGCGGTCCTCTCCACACAACCGGTGAAGGACACGCACTCATGACGACGCCCACGATCGAGCTCAAGCCCTCCTCCAGCCCGCTGTCCGCCGCGGAGCGCGAGGCGATCCTGGCCAACCCGGGATTCGGCCGCCACTTCACCGACCACATGGTCACCATCCGGTGGACCGAGGGCCGCGGCTGGCACGACGCCCAGCTCGTGCCGTACGGTCCGCTCTCCCTGGACCCGGCCACGAACGTCCTGCACTACGCGCAGGAGATCTTCGAGGGCCTGAAGGCCTACCGCCGCCCCGACGGCTCGGTCGCCACGTTCCGCCCCGACGCCAACGCCCGCCGCTTCCAGTCCTCCGCCCGCCGGCTCGGCATGCCCGAGCTGCCGGTCGAGACCTTCGTCGAGGCCTGTGACGTCCTCGTCCGGCACGACGAGGCCTGGGTCCCGGCGCACGGCGGCGAGGACTCGCTCTACCTGCGCCCGTTCATGATCGCCACCGAGGTCGGCCTGGGCGTCCGCCCGGCCAACGAGTACCTCTTCGTCGTCATCGCCTCGCCGGCCGGCCCGTACTTCCCCGGCGGCGTGAAGCCGGTCTCCATCTGGGCCTCCGAGGACCGCGTCCGCGCCGTCCCCGGCGGTGTGGGCGACGCCAAGACCGGCGGCAACTACGCGGCCTCCCTGCTCGCGCAGGCCGAGGCGGCGGCCAAGGGCTGCGACCAGGTCTGCTACCTCGACGCGGTCGAGCACAAGTGGGTCGAGGAACTCGGCGGCATGAACCTGTACTTCGTGTACGGCAACAGGATCGTCACCCCGACCCTCACCGGTTCGCTGCTCGCCGGCATCACCCGCGACTCGCTCCTCAAGGTCGCGAAGGACCTCGGCTACGAGTCCGAGGAGTCCCGCGTCTCCATCGACCAGTGGCA
The DNA here is from genome assembly GCF_049913095.1 of Streptomyces sp. E-08. Classification (NCBI taxonomy): domain Bacteria; kingdom Bacillati; phylum Actinomycetota; class Actinomycetes; order Kitasatosporales; family Streptomycetaceae; genus Streptomyces; species Streptomyces sp. E-08. The sequence continues at coordinate 5,938,255 of NZ_CP183971.1, forward strand.
GGCCGACACCGAGAACGGCACCCTCACCGAGGTCTTCGCCTGCGGCACCGCCGCCGTCATCACCCCGGTCGGCACGGTCAAGTCCGCCCGGGGCGAGTGGCAGCAGTCGGGCGGCGAGCCCGGCGAGGTCACGATGAAGCTGCGCGAGGCGCTGCTCGCGATCCAGACCGGCAAGTCCGAGGACGTCCACGGCTGGATGCACGAGCTCGGCAGCAAGTAACTACTCCGTCGCCGCCAGGGCTTCCGGGGCCGTCGTCACGGTCTCGGGAGCCCTGTTCGGCGTCAGGACGGCGTACAGCGCGCCGCCCACGATCCCGGAGAGGACGAAGCTGCAGTCGATCCCGCCGGTGAGGGCGAGCAGCGGCCCCTCGTAGAGCGGCGTCGACACCGCGGCCAGGCCGACCGCCGCGCCGACCGCCCAGGAGAACGTGGCCCGCGGGTGCCAGCCCGCCGAGAACCAGTAGATCCCGCCGCGCGAGCGGTTGTTGAAGACCTGGAGCGCCTCGGGGTCGTACCTCCCGCCGCAGCGCGCGTGCCCGATGAGGGTGATCACCGCCCACGGGGTGCCGATCGCGGTCAGCAGCAGGACGAACGAGGTCATCGCCGTCTGGGCGTCCGAGGCGAAGTGGCCGGCGAAGACGAAGGCCGTCGCGACCGCCGCGACCACGAGGGTGGCACGCGCGCGCGTGGCCTTCGGCAGGATCGCGTCGAGGTCGAGCCCCATCGAGTACAGCATCAGGCCGGCGTTGCCGACGGAGCCGGCGGTGGCGGCGATCAGCAGCGGTACGAGGTACCAGCCGGGCGACGCGTCGACGAGCGGTCCCGCGTAGTCCAGGCCGCCGCGGGCCGCCAGGGCGGTGAACGTGCCGAAGAGCTGCGGGACGAGCAGGCCCACGGTCAGGCCCAGACAGGTGGCCCGCCACACGGTCCTCGCGCTGTACCGCTCGGGGGAGACGTACCGGGTGTAGTCGCCGAGCAGGGTGATGAAGGCGACCGGTCCGCTGAGGCCCGCCGCGACGGCCGCGAGGAGCCAGGTCGGCCAGAAGGACCCGAGCAGGTACGGGGTGTCCGGCACCGCCGCCGTCGTGAAGTCCCCGGCGTAGGCGGCCAGGCCGACGGCGAGGAGCACCGTCATGACGACCGCGAGCGCCTTGCTCAGCCGGAGCAGCAGCCGGTAGCCGTACACCGCGCCCACCACGGTGCAGGCGGCCAGGACCGCGTAGACGGCGGCGTGCGCCGCGCCGCCGGTCGGCAGGCCGATCAGGCGGGCGAGCGTGCCCACCATCACGTCGCCGCCGATCCAGAGGGTCAGCGCGGTGTAGCCGAGCGAGAGCAGCAGCCCGACCACCGAGCCGACGAGCCGGCCGCGGACGCCGAAGAAGGCGCCGGAGGAGGTGGAGAGGTTGGTCGCGGTGCGGAGGGACACCAGCGCGAGCGGGGCGGTGACCGCGACGCCGACGAGGGTGCCGGCGACGACGGAGGTCACCGAGGCCCAGAAACCGAGCCCGAAGGACACCGGAAGCCAGCCGAAGACGATCACCCCCAGACAGAGGTTGGATCCGAGCAGGATCGACATCAGATCGCGGGGGCCGCTGGTGCGTTCGGCCTCGGGGATGGTGTCGACGCCACGCTGTTCGATCGGCATGAGGACTCCCTGCGGGGGCGGACGGGACAGTTTTAGAGCGGCGCTCAATGTGACCTACGCCTGTCGGTGACGTCAATGCTTGGAAGCGGGCGTCTCAACATTTAGAGTGTCGCTCAAACGTGTCGCAATTGCAGGAGGTGTTTGGGGAGTGCGACTGACCCCCACGGAACGCGACCGGCTGCTCCTCTTCGGTGCCGCCGAGCTGGCCCGCGCCCGCCGGGCCCGGGGCCTGAGGCTCAATGTGCCCGAGGCGACCGCGCTCGTCGCGGACACCGTCTGCGAGGCGGCCCGCGACGGCAAGCGACTCGCCGAGGCGATCGAGGCGGCCCGCTCCGTCCTCGGCCCCGACGACGTCCTGCCCGGTGTCGCCGACGTCGTCACCGAGGTCCACGTCGAGGCCGTCTTCGACGACGGCTCGCGCCTCGCGGTCGTCTCCGACCCGATCGGCGGCGGCCGCCTGGGCCCCGGGGCGCCGGGCGCGCTGCTGCCCGGCCCCGGACACCCCGAGACCGAACCGGCGCTCACCCTCCTCGTACGGAACACGGCGACGGTCCCGGTGAGCGTCACCTCCCACTTCCACTTCTTCGAGGTCAACCCGCGCCTCGACTTCGACCGGGCCGCCTCCTACGGCATGCGCCTCGCCATCCCGGCCGGAGCCTCCTTCCGCTTCGACCCGGGCGGCGAGGCCGAGGTCGGGCTCGTGCCGATCGGCGGCGCCCGCGTCGCCATCGGCTTCGCCGGCCTGGTCGACGGCCCGCTGGACGCGCCCGGCGCGCGGGAAGAGGCCCTGCGCAGGGCGAAGGCGTGCGGCTACCTGGGAATCGAGGACGACTGATGGACCCCTACGAGTACGCGTCCGTGCACGGCCCCCGCGCCGGCGACCGTGTCGTCCTCGGCGACTCCGGACTCGTCGTCCGCGTCGAGTCGGACTCCCAGAAGCCCGGCGACGAGTTCCTCGCCGGCTTCGGCAAGACCGCCCGCGACGGCCTCCACCTCAAGGCCGCGGCCGTCCGCGAGACCTGCGACGTCGTCATCAGCAACGTCCTGGTGATCGACGCCGTGCAGGGCATCCGCAAGGTGTCCATCGGCATCCGCGAGGGCCGCATCCACGCCGTCGGACGGGCCGGCAACCCCGACACCCTCGACGGCGTCGACGTCGTCGTCGGCACCGGCACCTCGATCGTCTCCGGCGAGGGCCTCATCGCCACCGCCGGCGCGATCGACACCCACGTCCACCTCCTGTCGCCCCGGATCATGGAGGCCTCGCTCGCGAGCGGCGTCACCACGATCATCGGCCAGGAGTTCGGTCCCGTGTGGGGCGTCGGCGTCAACTCGCCCTGGGCCCTGAAGCACGCCTTCAACGCCTTCGACGCGTGGCCGGTCAACATCGGCTTCCTGGCCCGCGGCTCGTCCTCCGACCCCGCGCCGCTGGTGGAGGCCCTCGCCGAGGGCGGGGCGTCGGGCTTCAAGGTCCACGAGGACATGGGCGCCCACACCCGGGCCCTGGACACCGCCCTGCGGGTCGCCGAGGAGCACGACGTCCAGGTGGCGCTGCACAGCGACGGCCTCAACGAGTGCCTGTCGGTGGAGGACACCCTCCGGGTCCTGGACGGCCGTACGATCCACGCCTTCCACATCGAGGGCTGCGGCGGCGGACACGTGCCCAACGTCCTGAAGATGGCGGGCGTGCCGAACGTCATCGGCTCCTCCACCAACCCCACCCTGCCCTTCGGCCGCGACGCGGTCGCCGAGCACTACGGGATGATCGTCTCCGTCCACGACCTGAAGACCGACCTCCCGGGCGACGCCGCCATGGCGCGCGACCGGATCCGGGCCGGGACGATGGGCGCGGAGGACGTCCTGCACGACCTCGGCGCGATCGGGATCACCTCCTCCGACGCGCAGGGGATGGGAAGGGCCGGCGAGACCGTACGCCGGACCTTCGCCATGGCCGGGAAGATGAAGGCCGAGCTGGGCCCGCTGGAGGGCGACGGCGCGCACGACGACAACGCGCGCGTGCTCCGCTACATGGCCAAGCTCACCATCAACCCGGCGATCGCCCACGGCCTCGCGCACGAGATCGGCTCGATCGAGGTCGGCAAGCTCGCCGACATCGTGCTGTGGCGCCCGGAGTTCTTCGGCGCCAAGCCGCAGCTGGTGCTGAAGTCCGGCTTCCCCGCGTGGGGGGTCGTGGGCGATCCCAACGCCGCCACCGACACCTGCGAGCCGCTCGTCCTCGGGCCGCTGTTCGGCGCCCACGGCGCCACGGCCGCCGAGCTCTCCGTCGCGTTCGTCGCGCGGGCCGCCGTCGACCTCGGCTCCGACGGGATGCCGACCCGCCGCCGCCGGGTCGCCGTGCGCGGCACCCGCGGCATCGGCCCCGCCGACCTGCGGTTCAACTCCCGCGTCGGCGACGTGCAGGTCGACGACCGGACGGGCCTCGTCTCGCTCGACGGCTCGCCGATCCGCTCCGAGGCGGCCGAGTCCGTCTCCCTCAACCGCCTCTACTTCCTCTAGGACCTGACTCATGACCTTCCGCATGCCCGCCGAGTGGATGCCGCACGAGCGCACCTGGATGGCCTGGCCCGGCGCCAACCCCACCTTCACCAACGAGGAGGAGCTCGCCGGGGCCCGTGCCGCCTGGGCGTCGGTGGCCCGCGCCGTCCGCCGCTTCGAGCCGGTCACCATGGTCGTCGCACCCGGCGACTCGGAGTCGGCCGCCGCGCTCCTCGGCCCGGAGATCGACCTGGTCGAGCGCGAGCTCGACGACGCCTGGATGCGCGACATCGGCCCGACCTTCGTCACGAACGGCACGGCACTCGCCGCCGTGGACTGGGTGTTCAACGGCTGGGGCGCCCAGGACTGGGCCCGCTGGGAGCACGACTCGAAGATCGCCCGCCATGTCGCGGACGTGGCGGACGTCCCCGTACTCACCTCCCCCCTGGTGAACGAGGGCGGCGCGATCCACGTCGACGGCGAGGGCACGGTCCTGCTGACCGACACCGTCCAGCTCGGCGCCGGACGCAACCCCGAGTGGACCCGCGAGCAGGTCGAGAACGAGATCCACGCCAAGCTCGGCACGACGAAGGCGATCTGGCTCCCGCACGGCCTCGCCGGCGACTACGGCGTCTACGGCACCCAGGGCCACGTCGACATCGTCGCCGCCTTCGCCCGCCCCGGCACGGTCCTCGTCCACAGCCAGCAGGACCCGGCCCACCCCGACTACGAGCGCTCCAAGATGTACGTGAACATCCTGCGCGGCCAGACCGACGCCCAGGGCCGCCCCCTGGAGGTCGTCGAGGTCCCCGCCCCGACCGTCCTCAAGGACGAGGAGGGCGACTGGGTCGACTACTCGTACATCAACCACTACCTGTGCAACGGCGGCGTCGTCCTCTGCGCCTTCGACGACCCGCACGACGAGCTCGCCGCGGAGATCTTCCGCCGCCTCTTCCCGGAGCGCGAGGTCGTCCTGGTCGACGCCCGCACGATCTTCGCGGGCGGCGGCGGCATCCACTGCATCACGCAGCAGCAGCCGGCGGTGTGACCCGGCCGGCCCCCGTCGGATCACTCGTCCGACGGGGGCCGGCGTCGCGCCACCATGATGGCCGCGACGCCGCTGCACGCGCCTCCGAGGGCGGAGACGCAGGCGGCGACGAGCGCGAGATCGGTCCCGTCGGCCGTCTCCTGCTGGATGGCGGCCTTCGGGGATGGGCCCGACGGCCGCATCCTGTAGAACGTACGAGTGAGTCAGAGCAGCAACCCGAGCCCCTCCCCTCCCCGCCGGCGCAACCAGGCCGCCCCGCCGCGGGAGGACGTGCTCGCCGCGGCCATGGGCACGATCGCCGAGCGCGGGCTCGACGGGCTCACCATGGCCGGCCTCGGGCGCCAGGTGGGGATGAGCAGCGGGCACCTCCTCTACTACTTCCGCACCAAGGACGAGCTGCTGCTGCAGACCCTGGAGTGGAGCGAGGGGCGGCTCGGGGCCGAGCGCAGCGCCCTGCTGTCGCGGCCGGGGACGGCCCGCGACCGGCTCGACGGGTACATCGACGTGTACGTGCCCGACGGCCCGCGCGACCCGCACTGGACCCTCTGGCTGGAGGTCTGGAACCGGTCCCAGAACGCCGACGACGACGCCCGCGCCCGGCAGGCCGCCATCGAGGGCGCCTGGCACCGGGACCTGGTCGCGATCCTCGCCGAGGGCGTCTCGCGGGGCGAGTTCCGCCCGGTCGACCCGGACCGCCTCGCCACCCGGATGCGGGCCCTGCTCGACGGCTTCAGCGTGCACGTCGCCGTCGGCATCCCGGGCACGGGCCGCGAGCAAGTCATCGACCACGTAAGGGAGTTCGTCGCCGAAACGCTGATCTCGCGACCGTAAGGCACGCAAGTACTCCCGATCGTTGCCCCCACCGCCTTGTGGCCCCCGCGGCGGTTCCGGCACGGTTCCTGCCCATGGGACGAGAGCACTGGAAGAAGATCTGGGTCGGCTCCGCGGGCAACATGGTCGAGTGGTTCGACTGGTTCGTCTACGCGAGCTTCGCCACCTACTTCGCGGGGGCCTTCTTCCCCGAGGGCGACGACACCGCCAAGCTCATGAACACCGCCGGCATCTTCGCCGTCGGCTTCTTCATGCGCCCCGTCGGCGGCTGGCTCCTCGGTCGGGTCGGCGACCGGAAGGGCCGCAAGGCGGCGCTCACCCTCACCGTGACGCTGATGTCCGCCTCCGCCGTGCTGATCGCCGTCGCGCCGACGTACGCCGTCGCCGGGTACGGCGGCGCCGCCGTCCTCCTCCTCGCCCGCCTCCTCCAGGGCCTCTCCGTCGGCGGCGAGTACGCGGCCAGCGCCACCTACCTCACCGAGGCCTCCGCGCCGGAGCACCGCGGCTTCGCCTCCAGCTTCCAGTACGTGTCCATGACCGCGGGACAGGTCCTCGGCCTCGCCCTGCTGCTCCTCCTCCAGCACACCCTCTCCGACGAGGCCCTGCACGCCTGGGGCTGGCGCATCCCGTTCGTCGTCGGGGCCCTCGGCGCGGCCGTCGTCTTCTACCTGCGCCGGAACATGCTGGAGACCGAGGTGTACGAGGAGACCGCCGGCTCAGGGGTCGCGCAGGGGCAGCAGGGCACCCTCAAGGCCCTGTGGGCGCACAAGCGGGAGGCCTTCCTCGTCGTCGCGCTCACCATGGGCGGGACCGTGGCGTACTACACGTACACCACCTACCTCACCAAGTACCTGTCCAACTCCGCCGGGCTGCCCAAGCGGACCGCCACCCTGGTCTCCCTCTGCGCCCTGATCGTCTTCGCCTGTCTGCAGCCCCTCGCCGGCCGGCTCTCCGACCGGATCGGGCGCCGCCCGCTCCTCATCACCTTCGCGGTCGGCTCCACCCTCCTCACCGTCCCGATCCTGACGATGCTCCGGCACGCCGGCTCCTTCTGGCCCGCCCTCGGCCTCTCCCTGCTCGCGCTCGTCGTCGTCACCGGCTACACCTCCATCAACGCCTGCGTGAAGGCCGAGCTCTTCCCGACCGGCATCCGCGCCCTCGGCGTCGCCCTGCCGTACGCGATCGCCAACGCCCTCTTCGGCGGCACCGCGGAGTACGTGGCGCTCTGGTTCAAGGACGCCGGCGTCGAGTCGGGCTTCTCCTGGTACGTGGCCGGCTGCGCGGCCGTCTCCCTGGTCGTCTACCTCGCGATGCGGGAGACCCGCGACATCGACCTCGGCCGGGTCGGCGCCGCCTCCGCCGCCTCGAAGCGAGATCGACTGCCCGTATCGTGAGACTCCCGTCCCGCTGAAACGCGACCTGTGTCAGACTTCCGGCGTGCTTGCTACCACGATGATTATCGGCAGCGGCGCGCCGGTCCGCAGTGGCCACTGAATCGCGGCACTTACCCCCGCGGCAGTGGACACCGTGCCCCAGACCCGCGCGCAGACCTCTCGCACCCGCGAGGGGTTTTTTCGTTTTCCGGCCCCACCCACGCCGGAAGCGGACGACGCGTGAGAATGGGGGCAAGTGGATCCATACCTTCCGGAGCCACATCCGACAGGAGCCATCACAGCCATGACCACGGAGAACGCCGAGGGCTCGCGCCTCGACGACAGCTTCCACGTCTTCGACACGACGCTGCGCGACGGGGCGCAGCGTGAAGGCATCAACCTCACCGTCGCGGACAAGCTGACCATCGCCCGGCACCTCGACGACTTCGGCGTGGGCTTCATCGAGGGCGGCTGGCCCGGTGCCAACCCGCGCGACACGGAGTTCTTCGCCCGTGCCCGGCAGGAGATCGCGTTCAAGAACGCGCAGCTCGTCGCCTTCGGCGCCACCCGGCGGGCCGGCGGCAAGGCCGCCGAGGACCCGCAGGTCAAGGCGCTCCTCGACTCCGGCGCTCCGGTCATCACCCTCGTCGCCAAGTCGCACGACCGGCACGTCGAGCTCGCCCTGCGCACCACCCTCGACGAGAACCTGGAGATGGTCCGCGACACCGTCTCGTACCTGACCTCCCAGGGCCGCCGCGTCTTCGTCGACTGCGAGCACTTCTTCGACGGCTACAAGGCGAACCCCGACTACGCCAAGGCCGTCGTCCGCGCCGCGCACGAGTCCGGCGCCGACGTCGTCATCCTCTGTGACACCAACGGCGGCATGCTCCCCGCCCAGATCCAGGCCGTCGTCGCCACCGTCATCGCCGACACCGGCGCCCGCCTCGGCATCCACGCCCAGGACGACACCGGCTGCGCCGTCGCCAACACCCTCGCCGCCGTCGACGCGGGCGCGACCCACGTCCAGTGCACCGCCAACGGCTACGGCGAGCGCGTCGGCAACGCCAACCTCTTCCCGGTCGTCGCGGCCCTGGAGCTCAAGTACGGCAAGCGGGTCCTCCCCGAGGGCGCCCTCGCCGAGATGACCCGGATCTCGCACGCCATCGCCGAGGTCGTCAACCTCACCCCCTCCACCCACCAGCCGTACGTCGGCGTCTCCGCCTTCGCCCACAAGGCCGGACTGCACGCCTCCGCGATCAAGGTGGACCCCGACCTCTACCAGCACATCGACCCCGAGCTCGTCGGCAACACCATGCGGATGCTGGTCTCCGACATGGCAGGACGCGCCTCCATCGAGCTCAAGGGCAAGGAGCTCGGCGTCGACCTGGGCGGCGACCGCGCGCTCGTCGCCCGGGTCGTCGAGCGGGTCAAGGAGCGCGAGCTCAAGGGCTACACGTACGAGGCCGCCGACGCCTCCTTCGAGCTGCTGCTCCGCGAGGAGGCCGAGGGCCGCGCCCGCCGCTACTTCCGTACGGAGTCCTGGCGCGCGATCGTCGAGGACCGGCCCGACGGCACCCACGCCAACGAGGCGACCGTGAAGCTCTGGGCCAAGGGCGAGCGGATCGTCGCCACCGCCGAGGGCAACGGCCCGGTCAACGCCCTCGACAAGGCAATCCGGGTCGGCCTGGAGCGGATCTACCCCCAGCTCGCCAAGTTCGAGCTGGTCGACTACAAGGTCCGCATCCTGGAGGGCCGCCACGGCACCGAGTCCACGACCCGGGTCCTGGTCACCACCAGCGACGGCAACGGCGAGTGGTCCACGGTCGGCGTCGGCGAGAACGTCATCGCCGCGTCCTGGCAGGCCCTGGAGGACGCCTTCACCTACGGCCTCCTGAGGGCCGGGGTCGACCCCGCGGAATAGTCCCTCTATATCCCCGTTGGTCCGGTTCGGGTAGCGTCGAACCATGAGGACCAGGGCGATGTCCGTGTGGTCGGCCCTCGCCGGGCTGGCTCTGCTGCTGCTCCTGGCCCTGGCGCCCACCGCGGGCGCCAGGGCCACGGGCGTGTCCGACGCCGCCGCCGCCCTGAGACAGGGCCCGGTGTACGTCGACCCCGGCGCCGCCGGCCAGCTCTCCACGGCCGACGCCAAAGCCCTCGCGCAGAAGATCAAGGACGCGGACAAGCCGCTCTTCGTGGCGGTGCTCCCCGCGAACGCGCAGTTCCCGCCCAAGGGCCTCATCGACAACCTGCGCGCCCAGACCGGCGTCGCCGGCCTGTACGCGGTGCGCCTCGGCGACCGCTTCGACGCGGGCGTCGACCCGTCCGTGATGTCCCCGGCCGCCGTGCAGAACCTCGTCACCTCCGTACGCGCGCCGGACGTCGACGCCGCCACCGAGCTCAACAACTTCGCCGACCAGGCCCTGCCCGCGATGCGCGGCCACGCCCCCTCCTCCTGGGGCGCCACGGGCGAGGACTCCGGAGTGCCCGTCGCAGGGCTCGTCACCCTCGGAGCGGTCGTCGTCGCGGGCGGCGCGGGCGCCTACGCCGTCGTCCGCCGCAACCGGCTCCGCAAGGAGACCGAGGAACGCGCCGCCCTCGACCGGCTCCGGGTCGTCGTCGACGAGGACATCACCGCCTTCGGCGAGGAACTCGAACGCCTCGACTTCCACCCCGCCGAGCGCGGCGCCGACGACGCCATGCGCGGCGACTACGAGCGCGCCCTCGACTCGTACGACAGGGCCAAGTCCCTCATGGGCGCGGTCACCCGGCCGCACGAGGTCCGGGGCGTCACCGAGGCCCTGGAGGACGGCCGCTTCTCCCTCGCCGTCCTGGCCGCCCGCCGCGAGTCCCGCCCGCTCCCCGAGCGCCGGCCCCCGTGCTTCTTCGACCCGCGCCACGGTCCCGCCGCCGACGACCGGACCTGGACCCCGGCCGGCGGCGCCCCCCGCCAGGTCCCGGTCTGCGCGGCCGACGCGGCCCGCCTCGACGACGGCCTCGACCCCGCGGCCCGCACCGTCGACACCGACACCGGCCGCCGCCCCTACTGGGAGGCCGGCCCCGCCTACGGCCCCTGGGCCGGCGGCTACTTCGGCGGCGGCATGCTCCCCGGCCTCCTCGTGGGCACCATGCTCGGCTCCATGCTCTCCACCCCGGCCTACGCCTCCGAGTACGGCGGCGGCGACTTCTCCGGCGGCGACTTCAGCGCGGGCGACTTCGGCTCGGGCGACTTCGGAGGCGGCGGCGGCGACTTCGGCGGCGGCGGGGGATTCGACGGGGGCGGCGGGTTCTAGGGACTGTCGATCACCGAGCGGGCGCCGGTAGGCTCCCCGGGACGATGCCGCTCACGGGGGGAGGGGGCCGCGTGGCCACCTACAGAGCACACCGACTGACCGGGCCGAGAACGTTCGAGGCCGTCGCCCTCGACCTGCCGGACCCACAGGACCTGAAGGCCGGGCACGCCGTCGTGCGACTGGAATCCGGGGTCGTGTGCGGCAGTGACATCCCGCGCTGGGACGGATCCGAATGGTCCGGCTTCCCGGCCGCCCCCGGCTTCCCCCTGCACGAGGCCGTGGGACGTGTGGTGCACAGCCGTAGTGATCGCCTGCCTGTCGGCAGCAGGATCGTCGGCATCCCGCAGCACGACAGGGGTGTACAGGAGATGTTCGTGGCGTCGGACGAGGCGGCCGTGGTCGTCCCGGACGATGTGCCTCCGGCCGTCGCCGCGATCGTGCAGCCCCTCTCCACCGTCGTCTACGCCGTCGAGCGGCTCGGCGATGTGTCCGGGCGTTCGGTCTTGATCCTCGGCTTCGGCGCGCTGGGGCACCTGGCGGCCTGGCTGCTGAGACTGCGGGGTGCTGAGGTGGCCACCGTCGACCCCGTACCGGAGCCGGAAGCGGCCACCTGGGGTTCGGAGCGCCACTTCGACGTCGCGGCGGCGGGACTGTCCGGGGCCGATCTCGACCGGGCTCCGGACATCGTCGTCGAGATCGTGGGCCACGGACAGGACGCCGTCGCGGACGCGATCCGGCTCGTCCGGCCGCGGGGCACGGTCCTGGTGATGGGGGTGCCGAGGCCTGGAGCGGTCCTGCCCCTGGAGGAGGCCTTCAGGCGCAACGTCGCGCTCGTCAGCTCGGTCGGACCGCCGTGGCGGGAGTACCTCACCAAGGCCAGGGCTCTGGTGGAGCTCCACACGGACTTCCTGGCCCGGCTGATCACCCACACCGTCCCGTTCGACGCGGCCCCGGAGGCGTACGAGCTCTACGCGCAGCGCGTTCCCGGACGTCTCAAGGTCGCCGTGCTGGCCTGACCTGCCGGTCTTCGGCCGGTCCACGACCGCACCCACGCACTCTGGAGATCTCGATGGCGCCCGTCGTCACACTTCTGCACCCCGGCAGCATGGGAGCCGCCGTCGGTGCCCAGCTTCGATCCCGCGGGATCACCGTGCTCTGGTGCCCCGAGGGCCGCAGCGACGCCACGCGCCGGCGCGCGCACGAGGCGGGGCTGGAAGGCGTGTCCCTGGCGGACGGGATACGCCGTGCCGACGTCGTGCTGTCCCTCTGTGCTCCTGGCGGCGCCGAGGACGTCGCGGAACTCGTCGCCGTCAACGGGCTCGCGGAGGGAACGGTCTTCGTGGAGGCGAACCCCCTGGGACCGGCGCGGCTGTCCGCCGTCGCGGACCGGTTGAGGCCCGCGACGGTGGTCGACGGTGCCGTCGTGGGGTCTCCTCCCGTCGGAGGCAAGTCGCCCTTCCTGTTCCTCGCCGGGCCGGGCGCGGCGGTGGAACGGGTCGCGGGGCTCTTCGACGGTACGGACGTCGAAGCGCGCGCGGTGGGAGAGGAGCTCGGCCAGGCCTCCGTCCTGAAGCTGATCTACTCGGCCTATCAGAAGACGTCCCGTCTGGTCGCCGCCCTGGCGTACGGTGCCGCCGACGCGTACGGAGTCACGGACGAGCTCCTCGACATCGCGGGGCGGCGCACGCGCAGCTACCTCGTGGAGACCGAGTACCTGCCCAAGACCGCCGACCGCGCCTGGCGATGGGCTCCCGACCTCGCCGACGCGGCCGACCTGCTGGCCGCGGCCGGCCTGCCCGCCCAGACCGTACGCGCTGCGGCGGAGACGCTGGAACGGTGGTCACCGGAGAGTGGCCGACCGCTCGACATCGCCGAGGCCCTGCGCTCTCTGCGGGACGCCGGGACCTGACGGGGCGAGGCGGACAAGGCCTGTCCGGTCGGATAGGGACCGGGCAGGCCCTACCGGACCAGCTTGCGGATCACGATGCCGACCGTCAGCGTCGTGAAGACCATTCCACCGATCGTGAAGCACACCGCGGTCGCCGTCCAGGCGTACGTCTTCACCTCGGACGGGGCGCCGACACCGACGTTCAGCCACAGCGCACAGGCCATCGCCAGGGACCTCGCCGCCGCGGAGACGTCCACCAGCCTCTCCGAACCCAGGCCGGGCGGCGCGCCCGTCAGGCGTAACCCCACCGCGGTGGACAGGATGCCGAGCAGGAGAGCCCGGGCGGGATTGCGCGCGCGGACGCCCCAGCCGAGGATCCCGCCCAGGACGCCGTGCCCCAGGATCCGGCGCGGCCACGGGGCCTGTTCCGTTTCGCGCTGCCTGATCCGGTAGTACAGCTCGTCCGCCTCGGAAGTGCGGCGCTGCCGTTCCAGCGTGGCGCGAACAGCCTCCAGGGAGTTGGCCGTCACGCGGGTGAACACGCGCTCCAGGAAGCCGTTGACATGTGCGGCACGCCGGAACACCGCGTTGCCCAGGTCGACTTCCTGAACTGTCGAGTCACCGTCCAGCCGGAAACGGGCGGGACCCGACGGCATGGACAGGGCCTCGGTCACGACCGAGTTGTCCAGGCCGACGACGAGCGGTGCCCCGTCCTCGGCCGAGACGCGGACCCGGCACACGGTGGACGAGCGGAACGTCAGCTCCAGGGGTTCGGCGGCCGCCGGAGGTCCGCCGTCCGGATCCGGGGCGCCCCCTTGCCTCGGGCGCTGCCGCGGGACCGTCGCGGCGATCCGGCGCACGCCCTTGACCTCGACGATCCCCTGGACGTTGCTGTCCTCGAGGCAACCCGCCCCGCCGGTCACCACCATGCCGTTGATCCGTAGGAAGTCCCGGCAGTGGACACCGGACCCGGCCAGCGGAGCGTCCAGCCGGACCCGCCGAAGCTCCAGTGAGGCCGCGTCGATGTCCTGGAGCGCGAGCGAGGAGAGCCACAGGTCGTCGAAGACGAGGGACTCCGTCACCCGGACGTTCTCGAGGCGGGCATCGGGGCGCCCCCGCCGTCCGGACGAGGTCTGGCTGCGGACGGCGAGTACGGAGGTCCGCAGGCCCTTGAGGCGGATGCCACCGCGGAGGGCGGCGATCTGGACCGATTCGGCGACCCGGACGTTGTGCACCCGGAGCGGCCCGCACGAGTGCACGTCGACCACGTCCGCCGTCGACTCGGTGAGTGAGATCTCGCAGGTGGCCGGGGCGTTGCGGACGGTCAGCCGCCCGATCCTCGAGTTGGTGATGAGGATGGCGTCCGCCGCGCAGTGGTCGAGGACGAGCTCCTCGATGACGCACGAGCGGACCGCCAGGATTCCGGCCGTGTCGACGTGGACCAGTTCGAGCCGGTCCGCGGAGACGCGGTCGAGATGCAGCGGACCGTCCACGTCCCGCTGCCGTACGAGCAGATCACGGTCGCCCTCGCCGGGCGTCACGCCCACGGCCAGAGCCAGCGCTCTGAGATTGCTGATCACGAGTCTCTTCCCCCCGGTGACTCAGGTACGCGCTTCCGTCCAGGGCCGTACCGCACCCCTGCCGCCTCGTCAGTGGCCGGCTGGTGCTTCCTGCCGGAGGAAGTCGACGAGCTCCCGCCCGCTCGCCGACCGCGCGTGGCCCGACACGAAGGCCTCCCGGACGGTTCTCGCCGTGTTCTCCGGGGGCCGCAGGTCGGTGCGCAGAAGGAGGTGGAAGGGGTTCTCGTCCGGGTCCGAGCCCGCCAGGTCCTCGAGTGTCGTGTCCCAGACGGACAGACGGTCCCGGGTGTCGCGGTCGCCCCGCCCCGCCGACCTGCGCGCGCACTCGGCCCGTGGCAGCCACAGCAGGACGGACAGCCACGGTTCGTCCACCGCTGCCAGGAACGACCTGAGGTGCGCGAGGCTGCCGACGTGCACCACAGGAACGCCTCCCGCGGCCCGCAGGGCGTCGAGGTCGGCGCGGTCGACGGCGTAGGTGTTCCCGTAGCGCTCGGTCTCCAGGACGATCCGCCCGGCATGCCTCAGTTCGGCGAGCTGGGACTCCGAGGCCATCCGGTATCCGGTGGAGCGTCCGGAGCCGACCTTCACCTTGACCAGTTGGGAGAACCGGGGGTCGAGCGCGTGCAGTTCGGCGCTGACGGTGTCCTTTCCGGCGGCCGGGGGACCGAAGAGGAGCACGCCGCCGGTGGGGGTCGCCGTCATGCCGTGCCCCCACCGTAACGAGCGGTCAACGTGAGCGCGGCGGCCTCGACCTGCTCCGCCAGCGGTGTGGGTGCGGTGACCCGGTTGTCGATGAGGAGGTGCTCCCGCACCGGGCGCTGGTCCAGCGTGATGGTGCTGAGGTACTCGCGCCAGTTGGCCAGCTTCCATGTGTCCCGGCGGGCGTTGCGCGCGGTCAGGCGCTCCTGCATGGAGGACTCGTCGCTGTCCACCCACAGGATCTCGGCGCCGGCACCGATCCGGCCGCACCGACGGAGCGTCCGCGTGATCCACTGCGTGTCGGCCACCTCCTTGAGGAAGGGAGCGACGGCGATGACCGGGACCCCGTGCTCCAGGTTCTCCCAGCAGGTCTTCATCAGACAGTCGTACTCGAGAGGGCGGACCTGCTCCCCGTAGAGCGGGGACTGCCGGTCGTCGGGGTCTCCGCCCAGGGCCGACAGGAGCGACTCGGTGAGGGGACGCGTCAGGGTGTCCTTGTCGAGCAGCGACCAGCCCGTCGCCAGGGAGAGCATCTTCCCCGCTTCCGACTTGCCCGAGCCGGCGAAACCGGCGACCAGGACGAGTGGCACGTGCTCGGCCGTCGATGTTGCCGCATCCGTCGACAAGAATCCCCCTGATGATGTCGTCGAGTGAACCTATGGCACTCCGCGCTGCGGCGCTCAGGATAGCCCCAACGGCACTTCCTGACACGCTGGTTGCTGCTGCTCCGAAGCCTCCGGGGCGGGTGCTAGACCAGCGGCTTCACCGACATCAGGAGGTGGCGGTGGGTGGGCTGAGGGGCGTCGGTGAGGAGGGCGCGCTGGCCGGGGCCCAGGAGGTGGAAGCGGATCTCGGGGGAGTCCAGTGAGCCCAGCGCGTCCAGGAGGTAGTCGGGGTTGAAGGCGACCGTCAGGGACTCCGAGCCCGTGAGGGTCGCGGGGAGGTGCTGGGAGGCCACGTCGTCCTCGTAACCCGCCTGGAGGTGGAGGCCGGTGGGGGAGAAGGCCAGCTGGACCGGGCTGTCGCCCTCCGCGACGACCGCGACCCGTTTGACGGCCTCGGTCAGCGGGGCCCGCCCGGTGACCGCGAGGGCGTGCTCGCCCAGGGCGAAGAGCTTGTCGTGGCGGGGCAGCCGGCCGTCGAGCAGCCGCGTGGTGGTGCGGGTGCCCGCGCTCTCGAAGCCGAGGGAGCCGGAGTCGAGGGCGAGGCGCGCCGGGCCCGCGCCGGCGAGGGAGCGGGCGATCTCGGTGAGCCGGCGGGCCGGCACGACCACGTCCGCACCCTCCGCAGGGGCGCCGGCCTCCGGCCGCCACTCCAGGGTGCGGACCGCGTACCGGTAGCGGTCGGTGGCGGCCAGGGTCAGGGTGGCGCCGTCCAGGGCCAGCCGTATCCCGGTCAGGACGGGCAGCGAGTCGTCCCGGCCCGCGGCCACGGCGACCTGGCCGACCGCCGCCGCGAAGGCGTCCCCGTCCACGAGTCCGCGCACCGCGGGCAGCGCGGGCGCGGCCGGGTAGTCGTCGAGTGGCAGCAGGGACAGGCCGAAGCGGGCGTCGCCCGAGGTCACCGAGAGGCGGGCGCCCTCCACGGCGAGCTCGGTGACGCCCTTGGGCAGCACCTTGCAGATGTCGAGCAGACGCCGACCGAGGACCAGCGCCCGGCCCTCGACGGCGGTGTCGGCCTCGACCTCGACACGGGCCGAGGCCTCGTGGTCGAGGCCTGAGACGCGCAGTCCGCCGGGGCCCGCCTCCAGGAGCAGACCGCCGAGGACGGGCATCGGGGAGCGGGCCGGCAGCACGCGCGCGGCCCAGGCCACGGCGTCGGTCAACACGGCGCTGTCGATACGGAATTCCATGCCGACGACGCTAGCGGCCGCCACTGACAGGGGGGTTGACCAGCGGTTTCGAGGTGTCCGAGCGCAAGCCGGCCGCCCGCTCGACCCCCAGGCGGCGTGCCGAACTCCCGCGGACGGGAAGAGAATCCCTCCCTTGATCGTTCTGCTGTCTCAAGGCGACAGCGACACACAGGGGGAGCAGCGTCATGACCGACGTCCACGGCACGGTGGAGCCCGGGTTCGAGTCCGTACGAGAGGTGTTCGCGGGGGTCGCCGCGAACGAGGCCCGGGACGGCGGCGCGCAGCTCGCCGTCCACCACCACGGCCGGCTCGTCGTCGACCTCTGGGGCGGTGACGGCGTCGACGGAGACTCCCTGCTCGGGCTCTACTCCTCCTCCAAGGGCGCCATGGCCCTGGTCGTCGCCCTCCTCGTCCAGGACGGCGTCCTCGACCTGGACCGCGAGGTCGCCTCCTGGTGGCCCGAGTTCGCCGCGGAGGGCAAGGAGAGGGTCACCCTGCGGCAGGTGCTGTCCCACCGGTCCGGAGTGATCGGCGCGGACGACGGCCTCACGCCCGAGGAGATCGCCGACGACCGTCTCATCGCCGCGCGCCTCGCCGGGCAGCGCCCCTTCTGGGAGCCGGACACCGCCCACGGCTACCACGGCACGGTCATCGGCGCCCTCGTCGGCGAGGTGGTGCTGCGGGCCACCGGCCGCACGGCCCAGGAGCTGTACGAGGAGCGGGTCCGCGCCCCGTACGCCCTCGACTACTACCTCGGCCTGCCCGAGGAGCTCGAACCCCGCTTCCGTACGGCCCTCCCGCTCCTGCCCACCCCGGCCCAGCAGGCCGTCCTCGCCGAGAACCCGATCGCACCGGACAGCTTCCTGGCGATCGCGTTCAACCTCCACGCCGATCCGCCGTTCGACGACGTCGCGTACGCCAACTCCCGGGCCGTCCGCGCCCAGGCCCCGCTCTCCGGCGGGGGCATCGGCTCCGCCCGCGGCCTCTCCCGGATGTACGCGGCGATCGCCGGCGAGCTCGACGGCCGCCCTCCGCTCCTCGCCCCCGGCACCCTGGCCGAGTTCGCCCGGATCCACTCGAAGGGGACCGACCTCGTCACGGGCGCGGAGAACGCCTTCGGCCTCGGCTTCGTCCCGCTCGCCACCCGCTACCCGTCCCTGGGCCCCACCGCGATCGGTCACAGCGGCGCCCCCGGCTCGCAGGCCTTCGCCGACCCGGCCACCGGCCTCGCCTACAGCTACGCCCGCCGCCGCTTCGGCTTCCTGGCCGGCCCGGGCGCCCCCGAGAACGACCGGCTGGTCCAGGCGGTCGTCGAGGCGGCGACGAAGGCCGTCTGACCTGCGCGATCGCGGTGCCGGGCGATGCGAGATCGTCACCGCCGCGGGTCCGCCGCGCCCCTCCCGCTCGCCGAGGCCGCGGTGACGTGCGTGCCACAGACAGGGGCGCCGGCGGGCGACGGCGACCTCGCCGAGGACGCGAGGACCACTCTCGCCTTCCGGGCCGCCGCCGAGAAGCGCGGCTGAACCTCCGGGCCGGGGAACGCCGAGCGCCCGCCTTCCGCTGCTGCGGAGGGCGGGCGCGCTCGTGTGTCCGGGGGGCCGGAAGGGATCAGGCGGCGTTCTTGATCGCGGAGATGTCGAAGTTCAGCTTGACCTTGTCGCTGACCATGACGCCACCCGTCTCCAGGGCCGCGTTCCAGGTCAGGCCCCACGCCGAGCGCAGGATCTCGGCGGAGCCCTCGAAGCCGACGCGCTCGTTGCCGTAGACGTCCGTCGCGGTGCCGTTGAACTCCAGGTCGATGGCGAGCGGCTTGGTGACGTCCTTGATCGTCAGGTCGCCGTTGATCCGGTACTTGTCGCCGCCCAGCTGCTCGGCGCCCGTGGAGCGGAAGGTCATCAGGGGGAACTGCTCGGCGTCGAAGAAGTCACCGCTGCGCAGGTGGCCGTCGCGGTCGCCGATGCCGGTGTCGATGGAAGCGATCTTGACGTCGATCGAGGCGGAGGAGGCGTGGGGGTTCGAGCCGTCGAGCTTCAGCGCGCCCTCGTGCTCGGCGAAGGTACCGCGGACGTTGGTGACCATCGCGTGACGGACGGTGAAGCCGATGCTGCTGTGCGCCGGGTCGATGGTGTAGTCGCCGGTCAGCGCGGCCAGGGCCGGGTCGACCGGCAGGGTGGCGGTGGCGGTGGCGGTGGTGGCGGCGGACTCGGTGTTCTTGCGGCCGAAGAGACCCATGACGTGCTCCTTGTCGGTGTTTGTTGAACCTTCAACGAGAACGACTGTAGCCCTATTCCGTTCAACATTCAACATCTATGGAGGCTGTTCACCCGAACGGCGTCACACCGACACCGACGCCCTCTGGCGGACGCGCGTAGAACTACGGCACCATCTCCCTGCGCGACGAGCACCACCTGCACAGCCGTCCCACCCGACACGGTCACCAGCAGGAGGCAACCCCCGTGAAGCTCCGCTCCGTCCTCACCGCAGTCGCCCTCGTCCTGGGCGCCCTCTTCGCCCCCGGATTCGGCGCCCTCTCCACCGCCACCGACGCCCACGCGGTCACCAAGATCAGCCACGCCACCGCGACCTCGATGTTCCGCTCCTCCGGGATCACCTGGTCCTCGTCCGGCGGCTGCTCGGACCGCAACAACCCCACCTGCACGTCCTTCGAGCAGCTCAACCTCGCCACGGCGCAGGGCGCCCAGACCCTCAGGAGCGCCAGCGGCTGCGCCCTCAACATCACCGGCGGCACCGAGACCGGCCACGCGAGCGGCACCTACTCGCACTGGAACGGCTACAAGCTCGACTTCGGCAAGGCCACCTGCGTGACCAACTACGTGAAGAACACCTTCACCTACATCGGTCTGCGCGGTGACGGAGCCCCGCAGTGGAAGTCCGGCGCGGGCAACGTCTACGCCGACGAGGGCAACCACTGGGACGTGACCTTCTACAACTGCGGCGGCTGCTGACCCGCACCGCTCCCCAAGGCCGACCGCACCGCTCCCCAAGGCCGACCCGCACCGCTCCCCAAGGTCGACCGCACCGCTCCCCAAGGCCCCCCTTCGGCGGTCCACTTGGACTAACCGAAGGGGGTTCTTGGACTGGAGAGGCCCGCACGGCGCGATCTCGTTGACGGTGCCGCCGGGGCGCGGCTGACTGGTCCGCATGTCCCTCCCCCTCACCTCCAGACTCCGTGCGGCCTGTGCGCTCGCGGCCGCGTCGGCCACGGTGTTCGCCCTGTCCGGGCCCGCCCTCGCCGACGCCGGCACGGCCGCCGCCCCCACGTCCCCCGCGGCCACGGCCGCCGGCCCCGTCATCGGCTCCGGGCAGCTCTCCGTCGCCGTCGCCGAGGACTTCCCCCGCGTCCTGTCGTACACCGACCGCGCGAGCGGAGCCCGTCTCCTCGGCAGTACGGCCCCGGTCACGCGGGTCGTGCTGAACGGCACCGCCCACGCCGTCCAGGTCAAGGCCGCCCCCGTCCTGACCGCCGGCTCCGCCGCGTACACCCTGGCCTTCCCCGACCTGCCCGGCGTCGAGATCGACGCCCGGCTGAGCGTGGACGGCCGGACCACCACCTTCAAGGTGACCGCCGTCCGCGACACCGAGGCCTTCCGCGTCGGCACCATCGACGTGCCCGGCCACGACCTGGTCTCCGTCGGCTCGTCGGACACCGGCGCCGCGACCGCCTTCACCCGGCTGGACCCGGACTCCACCCGTACCGCCGACGTCTTCGGCCGGGTCACCGACGCCACCGCCGCCGAGGCGAACCCGGTCGGCGCGAGCTACGCGATCGTCAACACCGGGCAGCTCGCCGCCGCCGTCGAGTCCAACTCCAGCTACGACAAGCCCTCCGGCGCCTCCGCCCGCGACGGCGCCCGCTTCTGGCACCAGGCCCGGAAGAACGGCACGGAGACCCGCGTCGGCGTCTGGTCCGGCCAGTGGACCTACCGCGGCGAAGGAGCCCCGAAGCCCGAGAGCGGCGACAACCTGCCCTGGGCCAAGGTCGTCGTCACCCCCGACGCCAACGCCGACGGCACCACCGACTGGCAGGACGGCGCCGTCGCCTTCCGTGCCATCGGGATCAAGGCCCCCGGCAGCGAGCAGACGCCGGACCGGGTCGTCGCCCACATCCCGTTCAACTTCGCGTCCCAGGCCACCCACCCCTTCCTGCGTACCCTCGACGACGTCAAGCGGATCTCGCTCTCCACGGACGGACTCGGCCAGTTCGCGCTGCTCAAGGGGTACGCCTCCGAGGGCCACGACTCGGCCCACCCCGACTACGGCGGCAACTACAACAAGCGGGCCGGCGGCCTCGCCGACCTCAACACCCTGCTCCGCGAGGGCAGGAAGTGGGGCGCCGGCTTCGGCGTCCACGTGAACGCCACCGAGGCGTACCCCGAGGCGAAGAACTTCAGCGAGACCCTCGTCGACAAGAGCAGGCCCGGCTGGAACTGGCTCAACCAGAGCTACTACATCGACCAGCGCAGGGACGTGAACAGCGGCGACCTCGCCCGCCGCTTCCAGCAGCTCCGCGACGAGACCGACCCCAACCTGTCGATGATCTACATCGACGTCTACTACACGCACGGCTGGATCGCCGACAAGACGATGCAGGCCGTCCAGGGGCAGGGCTGGAACGTCGCCACGGAGTGGGCCGAGAAGTTCGAGCGGGCCTCCCTCTGGTCCCACTGGGCCAACGACCTCGACTACGGCGGCGCCACCAACAAGGGCCTCAACTCGCAGATCATCCGCTTCATCCGCAACGGCGAGAAGGACGTCTGGAACAACGACCCGGTCCTCGGCCAGACCGCCCTGGTCGACTTCGAGGGCTGGACCGGCGAGACCGACTGGAACGCCTTCTCCGCCAACATCTGGCAGCGGAACCTGCCCGCCAAGTACCTCCAGCAGCAGAAGATCACCCGCTGGAACGGCACCGACATCACCTTCACCGGCGGCGTCCGCGGCACCGTCGAGAACGGCCGCCGCACCTTCTACGAGAACGGCCGCAAGGTCCTCGACGGCGACGGCTACCTGCTCCCCTGGGACGGCGGCAAGAAGCTCTACCACTACAACAAGTCCGGCGGCACGACCAGTTGGGCCGTCCCCGGCGGCACGCGCGCGTACACCGTGTACAAGCTGACCGACAACGGCCGCGTGAGGACCGCGACCGTACGCCCCTCCGGCGGACGGATCACCCTCGACGCCGTCGCCGGACAGCCCTACGTCCTCTACCCCGACAGCGCCCCCGCCCAGGCCGCCCCGCGCTGGGGCCAGGGCACCCCGGTGAAGGACCCCGGCTTCAACGACGCGAAGCTCGGCGCCTGGACCAAGGCCGGCACCGTCACCCGTGACACCGACGACCAGGGCCGCAACAGCGCGAAGCTCGGCGGCACCGCCACCGCCTCGGTCCGGCAGCAGATCACCCGCCTCACCCCCGGCAAGCGGTACACCGCCTCCGCCCTCGTCGAGGTCGAGCCCGGGAAGACCCGCCCGACCACCCTCTCCGCCGGCGCCGCCTCCGTCACCGTCGAGCGCTCCTCCCTGGAGGACCGGGTCGCCGCCTCCGACTGGAACGGCACCCGCCTCCAGCGCGCCAGGGTCACCTTCACCGCGCCCGCCTCCGGCACCGTCCCGCTGCGGATCCAGGCCGCCGGCGGCAGCACGGCGACCGTCCGGATCGACGACGTGCGGATCGTGCCCGATGCCCCCGCGACGAAGGCCGGACCGGTCTCGTACGAGGACTTCGAGGCCGTCGACCAGGGCTGGGGGCCCTTCCTCAAGGGCGACGCCGGCGGCACCACCGACCCGCGCACCCACATCGCCCAGCTGCACGCCCCGTACACCCGGGCGGGCTGGAACGGAAAGCTGATCGACGACGTCATCGACGGCGCCGAGAGCCTCAAGTCGCACGACGAGAACAGCGGACTCGTCTACCGGACCGCACCCTGGACCGTCCCGATGAAGGACGGCCACGACTACCGCGTGGAGTACGACTACCAGTCCAGCCACGCCGGCGCGTACGAGTGGGTCACCGGCTACGACCGCACCGGCGGCACCGGGGCGGCCGTCGAGACCCGCCGCACCCCGATCGGGCAGCAGCGGACCACCGGCCACTTCGCCGAGACCGTCACCGCCGGCTGTGGCGACACCTGGACCGGCCTGCGCAAGCGCGGGGACGCCCCGGAGGGCGCCGACTTCGCCCTCGACGGCTTCACCGTCACCGACCTCGGCCCGTCCGCCGAGCGCGCCGCCTGCGGCACGCTCACCGTCACCGCACCCGAGACGCTGGAGCCGGGCCGCCCGAACCAGGTCACGGCCACCTTCGGCAACGACGAGGCCACCGACGTCACCGGCGCCCTGGCCGTCCTCGCCCTCCCCGAGGGCTGGACCGCCGAACCCGCCGCGCCCGTCGGCCTCGGCACGGTCGCCCCGGGCGCCAAGGCCACCGCCACCTGGCAGGTGACACCGCCGGCGGACGCGGCCTACCGGTCGTACCCGCTGGGCGCCACCGTCACGTACGGCGTCGGGGGAGGGGAGCGGAAGCTCACCGCCGCCGCCACCGTCCGCACCCTGCCCCCGCCGCCCACCACCGACAGCTGGGTCAGCGACCTCGACTGGACCTCGGCGGAGAACGGCTGGGGACCCGTCGAGCGCGACCTCTCCAACGGCGAGACCGGCACCGGGGACGGCTCCCCGCTGCGGATCGGCGGCGTGGCGCACGCCAAGGGCCTGGGCACCCACGCACCGGCCAAGGTCCGCTACTACCTCGGCGGCCGGTGCACCTCGCTCACCGCCGAGGTCGGGGTGGACGACGTCCAGACCAGCCGCGGCAGCGTGCAGTTCAGCGTCCTCGCGGACGGCGCGGAGAAGGTGAAGTCCCCGGTCCTCAAGGCCGCGGACCCCGCCTGGTCGCTCACCGCCGACGTCACCGGCGCCTCCTACGTCGACCTGGTGGTCGGCGACGGCGGCGACGGCAACGGCAACGACCACGCGGACTGGGGGAGCGCCCGCCTCCACTGCGGCAGCTGACGGGAACCGCAATGCGGTAAGCGCTTGCTGTGCTCATTGATTGCGTCGGAAACAGGGTGTTACACCGGGCGCCGACCGGCTCTCCACCACTTCCCCCGGGAGGCTCCCGTGTCCCTGCCCCTCTGGTCCCGCCGCACCTTCCTGAGCACGACAGCCGCCGCCGCGGCCGCCCTCGCACTCGCCCCCCGGGCCCACGCGGCCGACGCGGCGGACGAGTTCGAGACACTGCGGCTCCGCTGGCTCGACCTCCAGCTCGGCTCCGGCTTCGACGCCGGGGCCGAGCCCTACGCCGGCCGGCTGGCCGAGACGGGCACGCTCGCGCGCACCTTCCGCGCGGGCATGGCCGCCACCGCCGGCTCGCTCTGGCCCGACGCCCCCTTCGACCCGCCGGCCGGCATCACCCAGAGCTACAGCCGCCTGTGGACCATGACCCAGGCGTACGCACAGCCCGGCACCGGCCTCACCGGCGACGAGGGCCTCCTCGCCGACGTGCTGCGCGGCCTCGACCACCTCTCCGCCACGGTCTACCGCGCGGGCGCCCCGCGCTACGGCAACTGGTGGGAGTGGCAGATCGGCAGCCCCCGCCTCCTCATGGACGTCGTGGCCGCGCTCCACCCCCGCCTCGGCGCCGAGCGGATCGCCGCCGCCTGCGCCGCCGTCGACCACTTCGTGCCCGACTCGGTCCTCCTGGACTACTCCGGCACCTCCACCGGCGCCAACCGCGTCGACCTCTGCCGCTCGGTCGCGCTGCGCGGGGTCCTCGGCGCGAATCCCGCCAAGATCGCCCTCGCCCGGGACGCCCTCTCGCCCGTCTTCCCGTACGTCTCCCAGGGCGACGGCCTCTACGCCGACGGCTCCTTCGTCCAGCACACCTGGGTCGCCTACTCCGGCACCTACGGTCAGGTCATGCTCGACGGCCTCGGCCGGCTCTTCTCCCTCCTCGCCGGATCCACCTGGGCCGTCACCGACCCGAACCGGCAGATCGTCCTTGACAGCGTCGAGAAGGCCTACGCGCCCCTGATCTACGACGGCCTGATGATGGACAGCGTCAACGGGCGCGCCATCAGCCGCGGCTTCCTCAAGAACGACGACCGGCGGATCATGCGCTCCGACCACTTCCACGGCCAGGGCGTCATCGCCGCCGTCGCCCTCCTCGCGGGCGGGGCGTCCGCCGCCGAGCGGGACCGGTGGCACGCGCGCGTGAAGGGCTGGATCGAGCGCGACACCGTCTCCCCGATCCTCGCCGCCCGCCAGTTCGGCGTCGCCGACCTCGCCCGGCTGCACGCCGTGGCCGCCGCCCCCGTCCCCGCTGCCCCCGAACCCACCGGCCACCGGCTCTTCGCCGCCATGGACCGGGCCGTCCACCGCCGCCCCGGCTGGGCCGCGAACCTCGCGATGGCCTCGAACCGGATCACGTACTACGAGTGCGGCAACGGCGAGAACCCGCGCGGCTGGCACACCGGCGCCGGAATGCTCTCCTGGTGGACTCCGGACCTCGGCGACCAGTACACCGACTGGTTCTGGCCCACCGTCGACCCGTACCGCCTTCCCGGCACCACCGTCTCCACCAAGCGCCTCGCCGACCGGGCGGGCGGCGAGTGGGGCGCAGCCAGGCCGGCCGTCCGCTGGGTCGGCGGGGCCACCGACGGCGAGTACGCGGCCGTCGGCCAGCACCTCAAGGGCCTCGGCTCCACCCTGGAGGCCCGCAAGTCCTGGTTCTGCGCCGCGGACGCGGTCGTCTGCCTCGGCGCGGGGATCACCGCGAGCGACGGCGTGCCCGTCGAGACGGTCGTCGACAACCGCCTCCTGGGGGAGGCGGGCACCCAGGCCTTCACCACCGGCGAGCGCTGGGCGCACCTGGAGGGGCACGGCGGCTGGGTCTTCCCGGCCGGCGCCGGAGACCTCCGCACCCTGCGCGAGGACCGCACCGGCGCCTGGAGCGACATCAACACCACCAGCTCCACCGAGCGCCGCACCCGCCGCTACCAGACCCTCTGGCTGGACCACGGCACCGACCCGGTGGCCGCCTCGTACGCGTACCTCCTCATGCCGGGCGCCTCCCGGCGCACGCTCGCCGCCCGTGCCGCCGACCGCGGCTGGCTGCACGTTCTCGACAACACCGCCGAGCGGCAGGCGATCGCGGTCCCGTCCCTCGGACTGACCGCGGCGAACTTCTGGCAGGCCGGTACGGTGGGGCCCCTCACGGTCACCGCGCCCGCGAGCGTCCTCGTCCGGCGCCGCCGCTCCGTGCTCGACCTGAGGGTGTCCGAGCCGCTCCGCACCGGACAGCCCCTGGAGCTGGTGTGGAACCACCCCGTCCGCCGCGTGGTGCGCCACGACCCCTCGGTGGAGGTCCTCGCCACCGGGTCCACGCTGCGGCTTCGCGTCACCCCGGGTACCGGGGGCGCGACCCACGGTTGCGAGGTCCTCCTCTAGGTCTATGTCGACACCCCACAAACACGGGGGGTGTCTGGCTGTTGACTCGGGCTGGACGGGGCAGGGTTCTGTCCAGCCCCACCAGGATTCGACACGCGAGACTGTACGGAGTCGACGGCGGGGTTTCCTTGTGTGACTTCGTAGGGTCGGTACATGACCGTTGTGGACCAGATCCCGAGCGAGCCCGCCGACGCCCGTGGCCGAGTGGCCGAGCTGCACGTCCTGCGCGAGCAGGCGCTGCGTGGCCCGAGTGAGCGCGCGACCGAGGCGCAGCACGCGAAGGGCAAGCTGACCGCGCGCGAGCGCATCGAGCTGCTCGTCGACCCGGGTTCCTTCAACGAGGTCGAGCAGCTGCGCAGGCACCGCGCCCAGGGCTTCGGCCTGGAGGCCAAGAAGCCGTACACCGACGGTGTCATCACCGGCTGGGGCACGGTCGAGGGCCGCACGGTCTTCGTGTACGCGCACGACTTCCGGATCTTCGGCGGCGCGCTGGGCGAGGCCCACGCCACGAAGATCCACAAGATCATGGACATGGCCATCGCGGCCGGTGCCCCGCTGGTCTCCCTGAACGACGGCGCCGGCGCCCGCATCCAGGAGGGCGTCTCCGCGCTCGCCGGCTACGGCGGCATCTTCCAGCGCAACACCAAGGCCTCGGGCGTCATCCCGCAGATCTCGGTGATGCTCGGCCCGTGCGCCGGCGGCGCGGCCTACAGCCCCGCCCTGACGGACTTCGTCTTCATGGTCCGCGAGACCTCGCAGATGTTCATCACCGGTCCGGACGTCGTCAAGGCGGTCACCGGTGAGGAGATCACCCAGAACGGCCTCGGCGGCGCCGACGTGCACGCCGAGACCTCGGGCGTCGCGCACTTCGCGTACGACGACGAGGAGACCTGCATCGCCGAGGTCCGCTACCTCCTCTCGATGCTCCCGCAGAACAACCGCGAGAACCCGCCGACCGTCGCCTCCGAGGACCCGGCCGACCGCCGCTCCGACGTCCTCCTCGACCTCGTGCCCGCCGACGGCAACCGCCCGTACGACATGCACAAGGTCATCGAGGAGCTCGTCGACGACGGCGACTACCTGGAGATCCACGAGCGCTGGGCCCGCAACATCATCTGCGCGCTGGCCCGGCTCGACGGCCAGGTCGTCGGCATCGTCGCCAACCAGCCCCAGTCGCTCGCCGGCGTCCTCGACATCGAGGCGTCCGAGAAGGCCGCGCGCTTCGTGCAGATGTGCGACGCCTTCAACATTCCGATCATCACCCTTCTGGACGTACCCGGCTTCCTGCCGGGCGTCGACCAGGAGCACGGTGGAATCATCAGGCACGGCGCGAAGCTGCTGTACGCGTACTGCAACGCGACCGTGCCCCGGATCTCCCTGATCCTGCGCAAGGCCTACGGCGGCGCATACATCGTGATGGACTCCCAGTCCATCGGCGCCGACCTGACGTACGCCTGGCCCACCAACGAAATCGCGGTCATGGGCGCCGAAGGCGCCGCCAACGTCATCTTCCGCAAGCAGATCGCGGAGGCCGAGGACCCCGAGGCCATGCGGGCCCGCATGGTCAAGGAGTACAAGGCCGAGCTGATGCACCCGTACTACGCGGCGGAGCGCGGCCTGGTCGACGACGTCATCGACCCCGCCGACACCCGCCAGGTGCTCATCAGGTCTCTCGCGATGCTCCGCACCAAGCACGCCGACCTGCCGTCCCGCAAGCACGGCAACCCGCCTCAGTAAGAGGAGTCATCCACGTGACCAGCCCCGCCAACCTTCTCCGCGTCGAGAAGGGCACCGCCGACCCCGAGGAGCTCGCCGCCATCACCGCGGTGCTGCTCGCCCGCGCGGCCTCCCAGCCCACCGAGACCGCCACGCACGGCCGCACCGCGGCCGGCTGGCGCCGCCTGGAGCGCGAGCACGGCTTCCGCGCGCCCCACAGCTGGCGCTGACGCGACCGCCGTACGAAGGGCCCCGCACCGACATCGGTGCGGGGCCCTTCGCCGTCGGCACAGGGGCGGACGCGCCCGCGAGGGCGCCGTTCCGTTGTGCCCACCCGTTCCGCCCTGCGGGGGGAGTGCCCACGGCATGCTGAAGGCCCCGCACCGATCGAGGTGCGGGGCCTTCTGCCGTGCGTCCGTCGGGACTACCGCAGGCGTGCCATGAGGGCGTGCTCGACGAGCGTGATGAGGGCGCTCTTGGCGTCGGCGCGGTGGCGGGCGTCGGTGGTGATGATGGGGGTGTCCGGGCCGATCTGGAGGGCCTCGCGGACTTCCTCGGGCTGGTAGGGCTGGGCTCCGTCGAAGCCGTTGAGGGCGATGACGAAGGGGAGGCCGGAGTTCTCGAAGTAGTCGACGGCGGGGAAGCAGTCGGCGAGGCGGCGGGTGTCGACGAGGACGACGGCGCCGATGGCGCCGCGGACCAGGTCGTCCCACATGAACCAGAAGCGGTCCTGTCCGGGGGTGCCGAACAGGTACAGGATCAGGTCCTGGTCGAGCGTGATGCGGCCGAAGTCCATGGCGACGGTCGTCGTCTTCTTGTCGCCGGTGTGGGTGAGGTCGTCGATGCCCGCGGAGGCGGAGGTCATGACGGCTTCGGTACGCAGCGGGTTGATCTCCGAGACGGCGCCGACGAACGTGGTCTTGCCCACGCCGAAGCCGCCCGCCACCACGATCTTCGCGCTGGTGGTTGAACGGGCCGCGCCGCCGCTAGAGCTTGCGAAGTCCACTGAGCACCCTTTCGAGCAGTGTCACGTCTGGCTGACCGCCGGCGGCCTCGTCGCCGCCCGGCTGGTGGATGGCGACGAGTCCGGCCTCGGCCAGGTCGGCGACGAGGATTCGGGCGACGCCGAGGGGAATGGAGAGAAGTGCCGAGATCTCCGCGACCGACTTGATCTCGAAGCAGAGCCGGCAGATCCGCTGGTGCTCGGGCAACTGCCCCTGCAGCCGGGCCGGATCGGCCGTCGTACTGACCAGCGCCTCGATGGCGAGCTGGTAACGCGGCCGGGTCCGGCCACCGGTCATCGCGTACGGACGCACCAGCGGGTTGTGCCCACCGGAGCCGCCCGAGGAGGACGGCCCGCGCGAGGCGGACGGCGAACCCGCGGCCGACGGGACCTGAGGCTGCGCGTAGGGCTGCGACACGCCCTGTCTGCTCGGGGTGGAGGGAAAGTTGAACCGGTTCTGCGCGGCGTCGCCCAGCGGCGCCTGGTGCGCGCCATAACCGTTGTAAGGGCTCGCGCCCGGGGGTGTACCCACGTCTCCTCCTCCGACTGCCTCGCGGTCCATGTCCCTTGAACCGCGCCACCGCACCTTACGGTGCGGTGGCACGAAACGCACTGTCCGTCTGTTAGTTGAGCAGACTTCCCTGAAGTTCCGCCCGGAGGTCAGGTGTCAGGACGGTGCCCGCGCGGTCCACGAGCAGGGCCATCTCGTAGCCCACGAGACCGATGTCGGCCTCCGGGTGCGCGAGGACGGCCAGCGAGGAGCCGTCCGAGACCGACATGATGAAGAGGAAGCCGCGCTCCATCTCCACCACGGTCTGGTTGACCGCACCACCCTCGAAGATCCTGGACGCGCCCGCGGTCAGCGAGGTCAGTCCGGAGGCGACGGCCGCCAGCTGGTCGGCGCGGTCACGAGGGAAGCCCTCGGACATCGCCAGCAGGAGTCCGTCGGCGGAGACCACCACCGTGTGCGACACCCCGGGGGTGTTGTCCACGAAGTTGGTGATCAACCAGTTCAGATTCTGCGCCGCCTGGCTCATGCTCACACTAACGCTCCTGGTTGTAGGTACTGCCCGGGCCGAGGCCCGATCCGTTCGTGTCCGTTCCCGCGTTGCGTCCCTGCTGGACGCCCCGGCGCAGGTTGCTCAACCTGCCCCGTACGTCCTCGGGGGCGCGGGAGACCTGGGGGCCGCCCTGCGGAGTCTGCTCAGCCGTGCCCTCGACCAGGTTGGCCTTCGGGACCCGCCGGGGAAGACCGGACGAGGTGACCCCGCCCGCCTTGGGGTCCTTGAGCTTGCCGGCCCGCTGCCAGCGCTCGTCGTTGGTCGAGCGCCATGCGTCGGAGCCTTCGGCTTCGTCCTGCTGCTGCACCGGCTGCGCGGGCTTCGGCTGCTGCGGCGCCTGCTGCGGCACCTGCTGCGTCGGCGGGGCGACGCTGCCGCGGCGCGGCAGACCTGCGTCTGTCAGCGCGTGTCCGGCGTCCGGGGAGGGACTCGCGGTCGGACCCGGACGGTCGAAGCCTACGCGCTCGGGGGCCTGTTCGGGAGCGCTCGGAGCAGATTCCGATTCCGCTCCGAAATCCTGCCCGTAGCCACCCTGGTACGCGCTCTGATCGGGCCACTGTGCCTGGTGGGACTGGGGATCGAACGCATTGTCGTACTGCTGGTGTTCGGTTCCCGAGGTCTCGTACGAGCCTTCCGCATAGCCCTGCTGCGGGTACGTCTCGTAGCCCTGCTGCGGGTAGGCGTAGCCGTCCTGCTGCGGGTAGCCGGCCGCGTACTCCTGGCCGTACTCCTGAGCCGGGTACTGCTGCTCCCCCTGGTACTGCTGCTCCGCCTGGTACTGCTGCTCCGCCGGGTACTCCTGCGCCTGCTGCTGCCCGTACTCCTGGCCCTGGTCGTACTCCTGGGCCCGGTCGTACTGCTCCGCCTCCTCCTGGAAGGGCGGGGTGTCGCCGCCCTGCGCCTGGGCCTCCAGGGCGGCACGCCGCCCCCCGCGCTGGAGCGAGCGGTTGACCGGGTCGAGCTGACGCTCCTCCTCGGCCGGCTGCTCGTAGCGCGAGTCGTCGAAGCCGAGGTCGGCCGCGGTGAGCATCTGCTGCGGCGGAGCGGCCTCGAAGGCGTTCGGCTGCTGCTGCGGCATGATCTGAGAGACGGTGAAGTCGTCCTGGAGCGGCTGCTCGCCGCCGCCACCGTGCGTGATCGCGTCCGGCAGCATGACCAGCGAGGTCGTCCCGGCCTGCTCGCCCGAGGGGCGGAGCTGGACCCGGATGCCGTGCCGGTCGGCGAGCCGGCCGACCACGAAGAGGCCCATGCGCTGCGAGACGGCGGCGTCCACGGTCGGCGGGTTCGCCAGCTTGTGGTTGATGTCCGCGAAGTCCTCGGCGGTGAGGCCGATGCCCTTGTCGTGGATCTCGACCATCACGCGGCCGTCGGGGAGACGGGTCGCGGTGACGCGCACCTTGGTCTGCGGGGAGGAGAACGTGGTGGCGTTCTCCAGGAGCTCGGCGAGCAGGTGCACGAGGTCGGTCACGGCCTGGCCGTGGATCTCGGCCTCCGGCACGCCGGCCAGCTCGATGCGCTCGTACTGCTCCACCTCGGAGGAGGCGGCGCGCATGACGTCGACCAGCGGGACCGGCTGGTCCCAGCGGCGGCCCGGCTCCTCGCCGGCGAGGACGAGGAGGTTCTCGCCGTTGCGGCGCATACGGGTGGCCAGGTGGTCCAGGCGGAAGAGGTTCTCCAGCTGGTCCGGGTCGGCCTCGTTGTTCTCCAGGTCGGTGATGAGGGTCAGCTGGCCCTCGATCAGCGACTGGTTGCGGCGCGAGAGGTTGGTGAAGATCGCGTTGACGTTGCCGCGGAGCATGGCCTGCTCGGCGGCGAGCCGGACGGCCTCGCGGTGGACCTGGTCGAAGGCGCGGGCGACCTCGCCGATCTCGTCCTGCGAGTCGATCGGGATGGGCTGGACGCGGGTGTCGACCCGGCCCGGCTCCGTACGGGAGAGCTGGTCGACGAGCATCGGCAGGCGCTGCTCGGCGATGCCGAAGGCGGCGGTCCGCAGCTGGCGCATCGAGCGGCTCATCTGGCGCGCCATCATCCCGGCGAGGATGAAAGCGGCCAGCAGGGCGACGACGACGATGCCGCCGTTGACCCAGGCGTCGGTCTTGGCCTCGTCGGAGATGTCGGCGGCCTCGGTCACGGCCTTGTCGACGAGGGTCTTCTCGACCTCGCTGTAGCCGTCGAACTTGGCGGTGGCGACGGCCATCCAGGTCTCGGGCGTGATGCCCTTGCCCTTCAGGTCCGCGATGCCCTCGGCGCTCTTGGCGGTGCCGATCTGGGAGGCCACGCCGGAGTAGACGGAGCCGTCCTTGCCCTTGGGGAGCTCGACGCCGGCCGCGGCCATCTTCTTCTCGCCGTCGGCGGCCTTGCCGGCCATGACCTTCTTGAGCAGCTCGACGTCCTCGGGCAGACCGCCGGAGTTGAACTCGCCGAGGGCGATCTGCTCCAGGTAGTTGTACGAGTTGAACGCCACCGACTGCTGGGCGAAGACGGCCTCGCCGTGGCTGGGCCGGACCAGGAGCTGCGTACCGATGGAGCGCTGGAGGGACTCCGCGCCCTTCGAGAGCTGGATCGCGTAGACCGTGCGGCCGTAGCTGGTGATGTTGCCGGTGCCCAGGCCGAGCTCGTTGGAGAACTCCATCAGGTAGTGCTGCACGCCCGTGTAGCCGAGCTGCGTGTTCACCGGGTCGAGGGAGCGGGTGTACGCGGCCTTGCGCAGCGTCTCCAGCTTGGGCTCCTCGTCCTGGAACAGCCGCAGGCGGCGCTCCAGGCCCTGGCCCGACGGCATGTCCTTGACGGCCTCGTCGAACTTCGCCTTGGCGGCGTCCGTCGCGGCGTACGCCCGGGTGACGTCGTCGACCTTGCGGTCCTCGGGGGTCTTCGCGACGAGCAGCGGGCCCGCGGTGAGGTCGCGCTCGTTGAGCAGGGCGGTGCCGTACTCCGAGGCGGCGCGCACGATGAGCGCCGTCTTCTCGGCGTCCTGCGCCTCCTGCCAGGTGTCGATCGCCGACTTGACCTGGAAGCTGCCCATGACGAGGCCGACGAGCACGGGTATGCAGAGGATCGCGTTCAGACGGGTGGGCACCCGCCAGTTGCGGGGCGACAGCTTGCTGGAGCTTCCCTTGGGTGCCTCTGTGGGGGGCGGCGTCACGGGAACGTCCGCGGGCGACACCGCTGTACGCGACGGCGGCGTGAAGTTGCCCCGCGTCTCCTGCTCCGCGGAGCTTTCCTTGCTTCGCCTCACTCGACCAACAACCTCTCGGCGTCGGCACCTACGTTGTGCCGGTGTTTCGTTCAGGGCCGTACTACTCGGGAGTTCATGAATTGCAGCACGTGAAGGGGGTCCGTTCCAAACAGTGGGAAGCGGCCTCTTCCAGTGGTCCAGGCCTCACATAAAACGGGCATAAAGAGCGAGCCCCGCCAAATGGCGGGGCTCAGGTGAGCGCAGCGACACCGATCGGATGCGTCGGGTGTCCGAGGCGCCCCAATTCTCTGTCGAAATGTTATGAACGCGAGGGCGGCCGTGTCGAACGACACAGACCGCCCCCGACGGAGGCATATGACAACTGTCCTGGCCCGATCCTCTACTTGAGCCGTGCCATGAGGGCGTGCTCGACGAGCGTGATGAGGGCGCTCTTGGCGTCGGCGCGGTGGCGGGCGTCGGTGGTGATGATGGGGGTGTCCGGGCCGATCTGGAGGGCCTCGCGGACTTCTTCGGGCTGGTAGGGCTGGGCTCCGTCGAAGCCGTTGAGGGCGATGACGAAGGGGAGGCCGGAGTTCTCGAAGTAGTCGACGGCGGGGAAGCAGTCGGCGAGGCGGCGGGTGTCGACGAGGACGACGGCGCCGATGGCGCCGCGGACCAGGTCGTCCCACATGAACCAGAAGCGGTCCTGTCCGGGGGTGCCGAACAGGTACAGGATCAGGTCCTGGTCGAGCGTGATGCGGCCGAAGTCCATGGCGACGGTCGTCGTCGTCTTGCCACCGGTGTGCGTCAGATCGTCGATGCCGGCCGACGCGGAGGTCATGACGGCTTCGGTACGCAGCGGGTTGATCTCCGAGACGGCGCCGACGAACGTGGTCTTGCCCACGCCGAAGCCGCCCGCCACCACGATCTTCGCGCTGGTGGTCGATCTGGCCGCGCCGCCGCTAGAGCTTGCGAAGTCCACTGAGCACCCTTTCGAGCAGTGTCACGTCCGGCGTGCCGCCGGTCTCTCCGTTGCCCGGCTGGTGGATCGCCACCATGCCGGCCTCCGCCAGGTCGGCCACGAGGATCCGGGCGACGCCGAGCGGCATCGACAGGAGGGCCGACACCTCGGCCACCGACTTGACCTCGCGGCAGAGGTGGCAGATCCGCTGGTGCTCCGGCAGGAGCGTGGCGAGGTGTGCCGGGTCGGCCGTGGTGCTGACCAGTGCCTCGATGGCGAGCTGGTAGCGCGGCCGGGTCCGGCCGCCGGTCATCGCGTAAGGACGCACCAGCGGCTGGTCGCCCTCATGTCCGTACTCGTCGACTGAGGCGCCGTACGGATCGTGAGAGGCGGGGGGCGGGGTCATGAATCCTCCGGGCGTGACAGCAAGACTTCTGCCGTCTGATGGGGCCGGTGGGGGGCCGGGTGGGGCGGCCGGACGGTGAACGGTGCGCAGAGCGGTACGGAGGGGCGTACCGCCCTGTCGGTGTCGGTCGGTCGGTCGGGTGTCCGGTGTACGTGACCGCTAGTGGAGCAGGCTGCCCTGGAGCTCCGCACGGAGATCCGGGGTGAGCACGCTGCCGGCCCGGTCGACCAGCAGCGCCATCTCGTAGCCCACGAGGCCGATGTCGCACTCGGGGTGGGCGAGCACGGCCAGCGAGGAGCCGTCGGAGACGGACATCAGGAAGAGGAAGCCGCGCTCCATCTCCACCACGGTCTGCGCGACGGGTCCGCCCTCGAAGATCCGGGACGCGCCCGCGGTCAGCGAGGTCAGTCCGGATGCGACCGCCGCCAGCTGGTCGGCGCGGTCGCGGGGGAATCCTTCGGACATGGCCAGCAGGAGTCCGTCGGCGGAGACCACCACCGTGTGGGACACCCCGGGGGTGTTGTCCACGAAGTTGGTGATCAACCAGTTCAGATTCTGCGCCGCCTGGCTCATCGCGTTCAACTAACGCTCCTGCTGATGGTTCGGACCGAGGTGGTGGCTACCCGTGGTCGAGTTGCCGGCCTGGCGGCCCTGCTGGATGCCGCGGCGCAGATTGGTGAGCCGGCCGCGGACGTCGTCGGGTGCACGCGAGACCTGGGGGCCGGCCGAGTGGGCCTGCTCCTGTGCGGTCCCGGGTACGAGGTTGGCCTTCGGCACACGGCGCGGAAGACCGGAGGTGGTGACGCCGCCGGCCGCGGGCTTGCGCACCCGCTCCGCCTGGCGCACCAGCTCGTCGTTGGGCGAGGTCCGCCAGGCGGCCCCGCCGTTCTGGCGGCCGTCGCCGGCCGGGTCTCCGGCCGGACGGGGCGCCGGAGCGGACGGCTGCGACACGACCGGGGTCTGCGTCGTCTGCGTCAGGTCCGCCTGCTGCTGGGCCTGCTGCTGGGCCTGCTCCTGGTGGAACCAGTTGGTCTCCAGGTTGTCGTACAGCGGGGTACGACCGTCGCCCGCGCCACCGGCCGGCGGCAGGGCCTCCGGACGGCGCGGCTGCTGGAGCTGCGGCTGCTGCGGCTGCTGCTGACGCACCGGCTCGGCCGGGCGCGGGGCGCCGAAGTCGTCGCCGGTCCGCTGACGCGGCGCCGGGGCCTGGCCCTGCGGAGCCTGCTGCTGCGCCTGCGGTACGTAGGGCTGCTGGCCGAACTGCTGCTGCTGGCCCTGGTACGCCTGGGGCTGGGGGGCCTGCGGCTGCTGCGGCTGCTGCTGCGGGGCGCCGAAGTCCGGGCGCGGGAACTGGCCGGTGGAGCCGGGACCCTGCGGGGCGCCGAAGTCGGGGCGCGGGAACTGCGCCGTCGACGCCGGGTCCTGGCCACCGCCCTGGTACGCCTGCGGGGCCTGCGGCTGCTGCGGCCGGCCCTGCTGCGGCTGCTGGGGGGCGCCGAAGTCCGGACGCGGGAACTGGCCCGTGGAGCCAGGGCCCTGCGGCGCGCCGAACTGGCTCGCGGCCTCCGGCTCCTCGTGACCGCGCGGGGCGTCCAGCGGGGACATCTCCTGCTGCGGGCGCCGGACCGGCTGCTGCGGGTCGTTGCCCCAGCTCGTGGCCTGCGGGCGCTGCGGCTGCGGGTTGCCGCCGGGCAGCTCGGCGCGCGGGAAGTCGTACCCGCCCTGCTGGTTGCCCTGCTGCTGCTGCGGCTGCTGCTGGCCGGGTCCCGCCTGCGGGCCCGGCTGGTTGCCCCACACGTCCGTGCGGGACGGGATGGCGCTCGCGGCGCCGCCGATGAGGCCGCCCCCGCCGGGGCCCGGACGCATCGCGTCCGGCGACTGGGGGGCCTGCGGGATCTGCGGCAGCTGGCCGGTCTGCTCCAGCTGCGCGTTCTGCGGCTGCGGGGTCCGGGACTGCGGGGCGCCCTGCGGGCCGCCGGCGAGCGGGGCACCGTCACGGGCGGGCAGCGCGGCCCGCGGACCGCTCGTACCGACCTGGCCGCGCGTGGCACCGGCGCCGAGGCGGCCGGCCGCCGAGGACGGGGCACCGCCCTGGCCCGGACGTCCGCCACCGGGGCCACCGGCCGCGCCGGGACCGCCGGGGAGACGGCCGCCGG
Source organism: Streptomyces sp. E-08 (assembly GCF_049913095.1). Classification (NCBI taxonomy): domain Bacteria; kingdom Bacillati; phylum Actinomycetota; class Actinomycetes; order Kitasatosporales; family Streptomycetaceae; genus Streptomyces; species Streptomyces sp. E-08. The sequence goes on from NZ_CP183971.1 coordinate 5,974,897, forward strand.
GGGCGGACGCACCCTGCGGCATCTGTCCCTGGCCGCCCGCGCCCGGCTTGGGCATGGGCTTCTTGCCGCCCTGGGCGACGTCGACCGGGAGCATGACGAGCGCGGTGGTGCCGCCCGAGTCGGACGGGCGCAGCTGGATCCGGATGCCGTGTCGCAGGGACAGGCGGCCGACCACGAACAGACCCATGCGGCGGGAGACGGAGACGTCCACGGTGGGCGGCGAGGCGAGCCGCTCGTTGATCGCGGCGAGGTCCTCGGGGGAGAGGCCGATGCCGGTGTCGTGGATCTCGACGAGCACACGGCCGTCGGGCAGCGCGTGACCGGTGACCCGGACCTTGGTCTGCGGGGAGGAGAACGAGGTGGCGTTCTCGAGCAGCTCGGCGAGGAGGTGCACGAGGTCGTTGACGACCCGGCCGGCGACCTCGGTCGCCGGGACCGCGGCCAGTTCGATGCGCTCGTACTGCTCCACCTCGGAGGCGGCGGCACGGAGGACGTCGACCAGCGGGACGGGGCGGGTCCAGCGGCGGCCCGGCTCCTCGCCGGCGAGGACGAGGAGGTTCTCGCCGTTCCGGCGCATACGGGTCGCGAGGTGGTCGAGCTTGAACAGCGAGGAGAGCTGGTCCGGGTCGGCCTCGCGGGACTCCAGCTCGGAGATGAGCGAGAGCTGACGCTGGATGAGGCCCTGGGAACGGCGCGAGAGGTTGGTGAACATCGCGTTGACGTTGCCCCGGAGGAGGGCCTGCTCGGCGGCGAGGCGGACGGCCTCGCGGTGCACGTCGTCGAAGGCCGCGGCCACCTGGCCGATCTCGTCCCGGGAGTGCACACCGACGGACTCGACGGAGGTGTCGACGTCCTGCGGGTCGGACTCGGAGAGCTGCTTGACGAGCTCGGGCAGACGGTCCTGGGCGACCTTGGTCGCGGTGTCCTGGAGCCGGCGCAGCGAGCGGATCATGGACCGGGCCACGACGAAGGCGCCGATGAGCGAGACGCCGAGGACGAGGAGGATCAGCGCACCGTTGATGATGGCGTCGCGCTGCGACTCCTGCTTCAGCTCACGGGCCATGGTCTCCATGTCACCGAGCAGACCTCGCTCGATGCGGTTCATGGCGGTGATCTTGGTGCTGTACTCGTCGGTGAAGTTCAGGTGACCGCGCGGCGCGCCTTCCGGCATCGCGGTGTCCGAGTTCAGCACGCGCTCGGCGTACTTGTTGGCGGCGTTGATCGACGGGTCGCCGTTGTTCAGCGACTCGGTCCGCTCGGCGGCGTCACCGCCGGTCGACTCGTAGATCGCCTGGAAGGACTTGAGCTCGACGCCCTCACTGTTGAGGGCGGCCTCGCCGTAGAGGCGGTCACCCTGCTGGATCCGGCCCTTGGTCCGGTCGCTCGGCGGGAGCGCGGCCGCGATGATCGCCTGCTGGATGGAGGCGTACTCCTTGGCGGACGAGAACGCGGCGAGCGCGCGGGTCCGCTTGATCATCTCGGGGTTGCTGGTCGCCTGCGCCATGTCCTGGGACAGGCTGAGGAGCGAGCGGATGAGGCGGCTGTACGCCTCGACCGTCACCGAGTGGGACACGCCCTTCTCGTAGGCGCTGCCCCGGATGGAGTGGAGCTCGGTGACCTGCGAGGCGATCTGGCTGACGTTCTGGCGGATGCTGCGCAGCGCCTCGTCGCCCTCGGTGGCCGGGATGTCCTCGGTGGCGTCGAGGAAGGCCTTGTACTCGCGGTCCGTCTTGCGGCGCGGGTTGGCGACCTGGTAGTCGCTGACCGGGCGGCCGTTGGCCAGCGGGCCGGCGGACAGGTCGCGCTCGGCCTGCAGGGCCTGCGCGAGGTCCGTCGCCTCACGGGTCAGCTTGGTCAGCAGCTGCATGTGGTCGAGCTGCTCCATGTCCTGGAGCGAGTCGCTGATGCGGATGCCGCCCAGCGTGGTCGCGGCGACCACGGGGAGGGTGAGGAGCGCGACCAGGCGCGTGGAGATGCGCCAGTTGCGCAGGGCTATTCGAGGTCCGACCTCGTTCTCGGCCCGGGCCTTGGGGGGCGTGGCGGAGGGCTCGGCGGACTTGGCCTTGGCGCTCGCACGCCTGCCGGTCTCACCGCCCTCGCCGGACGGACCCTGACCCTGGTTCGGGGTGTGCGGGGCCGAGGGACCGCGGTCGGTCCCGGCACGCGGTTCCTGCTCCGGAGCATCCGCCCGGCCCTGGCGGGCCTGGGGAGACCCCGAGCCATCCCTCTTGAAACGTCCCTGCACTAGCGTCGCAACCTCTGGACCAGGCGTCCTTCCGGGTGAACGGAGAGGACGGTGTCGGCGTCAATCGGAGCGCGTGGAGCGCTCCAGGTGGTCGTCGGTGACCGGCGCAGTTCCCCCTTCCCCGCCACTCGGCCGGCGCTGCGTCGCGCCTCCTGCGCGCCGGCTTGAAACCCGCGGCGGTGCGTGGAATTCCAGCACAGTGCCGGATCTCCAACAAGGGCCGCGTGTCGTGGCGGGAGGGGTATGACAACGCGTGCACGGGATGTCACCCCATGTAGAAGATGATCACGGAGGATTCGGACTTTTCCTGCCCAATGAGCGGGCATCCCCGTGTGTCCCAGTCGCCATGATCAGGAGCGGAATAGCTCATTCAGTGGCGGAATGTCCCTTTCCGTGGTGACCGGCGACGGTCCGTAATGCCCGGAATGTGTCGCGTGTGGTGAGCAAACTCACACGCGAATCGATGTCTCAGCCATGCATTCGAAGGGAATCGCATGTTTAGCCTGACGCTTTACACCCCTTCGCGCCCGTACGGGCGCCCGTCCCGGAACAAGGTCTGATCACCGCGATGAAGACGACGACGCTCCGCACCACGGCCAACCCCCGCCGCTCCACCCTCGTCCACCTCTCGGACGCCGCAGAACTCGGCCGGGGAGCCCAGCCGGAGTACGCGGTCGAGCTCCCGGGCAACACGGCCAACCCGCGCCGCACCGTCCTGATGCAGGCCCCGGCCCCGCACCAGCCCCAGCCGTACGCCACCGCGTCCCGCTGACGTGACGCGGGACACCACCCGCGTCCCGCTCGTCATCACCTTCCATCACCCCCGGTGATATCGCCGGTCGGCCGCCCCCTCGCCGCGTTAGCCTGGAGCGTCAGACTCCAGCCAGTACCAAGTGAGGGGCGACAGCACTCGTGCGCATCGCCAGATTCTCCATCGACGGCAATGTGGCCTTCGGCGCCGTCGAGGGCGAGGGAACCGTCGAGTCCGGCGGCCTCGTCCTCGACATCATCAAGGGCATCCCGTACACCGACTTCGAGCTCAGCGGCACCAAGGTCCCGCTGAGCAAGGTACGGCTCCTGCCGCCCGTGCTCCCCAACAAGGTCGTGGCCATCGGCCGCAACTACGCCGAGCACGCCGCCGAACTCGGCAACGAGGTCCCCGACGTCCCCGTCGCCTTCTTCAAGCCCACCACCTCGGTGATCGGCTCCGGCGACGCCATCGAGTACCCCTCCTTCTCGAACGAGCTGCACCACGAGGCCGAACTGGCCGTGGTCATCGGCCGCATGTGCCGCGAGGTGCCCCGCGAGCGCGTGAAGGACGTCGTCTTCGGCTACACCTGCGCCAACGACGTCACCGCCCGCGACGCCCAGCAGCGCGAGAAGCAGTGGGCCCGCGCCAAGGGCTTCGACACCTCCTGCCCCCTGGGCCCCTGGGTGGAGACCGACCTCGACCCGAGCGACCTGACCATCCAGGCCACGGTCAACGGCGAGCAGCGCCAGCTGGGTCGGACGAGCGACATGATCCGCTCCATCGAGGACCTGGTCGTCCACATCACCGAGGCCATGACGCTGCTCCCCGGCGACGTCATCCTCACCGGCACCCCCGCCGGGGTCGGCCCCCTCAACGTCGGCGACGAGGTCGCCGTCACCATCGAAGGCATCGGCACTCTCACCAATAAGGTGATCAAGCGTGGCTAACGCGAAAATCCGCGTCCGTTTCTGTCCGTCGCCGACCGGCAACCCCCACGTGGGCCTGGTCCGCACCGCTCTCTTCAACTGGGCCTTCGCCCGGCACAACGAGGGCACCATGGTCTTCCGCATCGAGGACACCGACGCTGCGCGCGACTCCGAGGAGTCGTACAACCAGCTGCTCGACTCCCTCAAGTGGCTGGGCCTCGACTGGGACGAGGGCCCCGAGGTCGGCGGCCCCCACGAGCCGTACCGCCAGTCCCAGCGGATGGACATCTACAAGGACGTCGCGGACAAGCTGCTCGCCGGCGGATACGCGTACCCCTGCTACTGCACCACCGAGGAGCTCGACGAGCGCCGCGAGGCCGCCCGCGCCGCTGGCCGCCCCTCCGGCTACGACGGCCACTGCCGCGACCTCACCGACGAGCAGAAGGCGGCCTACGAGGCCGAGGGCCGCGCGTCGATCGTCCGCTTCCGGATGCCCGACGAGCCGATCACCTTCACCGACCTGGTCCGCGGAGAGCTCACCTTCACCCCGGAGAACGTGCCGGACTACGGCATCCTCCGGGCCAACGGCGCCCCGCTCTACACCCTGGTCAACCCGGTCGACGACGCCCTGATGGAGATCACCCACGTCCTGCGCGGCGAGGACCTGCTCTCCTCCACCCCGCGCCAGGTCGCGCTCTACAAGGCGCTGATCGAGCTGGGCGTCGCCAAGGAGATCCCCTCCTTCGGCCACCTGCCGTACGTCATGGGAGAGGGCAACAAGAAGCTCTCCAAGCGCGACCCGCAGGCCTCCCTCAACCTCTACCGGGAGCGCGGCTTCCTCCCCGAGGGCCTCCTGAACTACCTGTCGCTCCTCGGCTGGTCCTTCTCGGCCGACCAGGACATCTTCACCATCCCCGAGATGGTGGCGAAGTTCGACATCGCCGACGTCAACGCCAACCCGGCGCGGTTCGACCTCAAGAAGGCCGAGTCGATCAACGCCGACCACATCCGGATGCTGGACGTGAAGGCCTTCGCCGCGGCCTGCGAGCCCTGGCTCCGCGCCCCGCACGCCCCCTGGGCGCCGGAGGACTTCGACCAGGCCGCCTGGGAGGCCATCGCGCCGCACGCCCAGACCCGGGTGACCGTCCTCTCGGACATCACGGCCAACGTGGACTTCCTCTTCCTGGCCGAGCCGGTCTTCGACCAGCCCTCGTGGGACAAGGCGATGAAGGGCGAGCCCGCGGCCCTGCTCACCACCGCCCGCGAGAGGCTCGACGCGGCCGACTGGAGCGACCCCGAGTCCCTGAAGAACGCGGTCCTGGCCGCCGGCGAGGCCCACGGCCTCAAGCTCGGCAAGGCGCAGGCCCCGGTCCGCGTCGCCGTCACCGGCCGCACGGTCGGCCTGCCGCTCTTCGAGTCCCTGGAGATCCTGGGCAAGGAGAAGACCCTGGCCCGCATCGACGCGGCCCTGGCGAAGCTCGCCGCCTGATCCGCACCGCACGCACCGGTACCCCCGTCCCGAGCCCGGGACGGGGGTACCGTCGTCTCCATGGCCATCCGCGCGGTGCTCTGGGACATCGACGACACGATCTTCGACTACGCGAGTGCCGACCGGGCCGGGATGCGGGCCCATCTCGTCGCCGAGGGACTGCTCGACGCGTGGGGCTCCGCCGAGGAGGCCCTGCGGCGCTGGAAGGAGCTCACGGAGCTGCACTGGCGCCGGTACGAGGCGGAGGGCGGGGACTTCCGGGACCAGCGACGCGCGCGCGTGCGGGACTTCCTCGGCCGGCCGGCGCTGACCGCCGCCGAGGCCGACGACTGGTCCGACCGGTACGTGGTCCACTACGAGGCCGCCTGGGAGCTGTTCCCCGACACCGTGCCCGTCCTCGACCTGCTGGCTCGTGACTACCGTCACGGAGTTCTGTCCAACTCCAGCATCCACAACCAGGAGCACAAGCTCCGCGCCCTGGGCGTACGGGACCGCTTCGAGGCCGTGCTGTGCGCCGCCGAGCTCGGCGTGGCCAAGCCCGCCCCGGAGGCCTTCCACGCCGCCTGTACCGCCCTTGACCTGCGCCCCCACGAGGTGGCGTACGTGGGGGACCAGCCGGACATCGACGCCAGGGGGGCCGTGGAGGCGGGGCTCCGGGGGATCTGGCTGGACCGTGCGGGGACCGGCGGGAGGCCCGAGCTGTCCCGGATCACCGACCTCCACCAGCTGCCCGGGCTGCTGCGTGCGGATACGCGTTTTGGAGCACCGTCCACCTTCGGGTAATGTTCTTTCTGCGCCGAGGGGAACGGGCCGAAAGGCCGGAAAGCCCCGAAAGCGCAAGCCGAGCAAGATCGCCTCTCGAAGTGATCACGCCCCGGTGGCCTATGGTGTAATTGGCAGCACGACGGTTTCTGGTTCCGTTAGTCTTGGTTCGAGTCCAGGTAGGCCAGCTCGCAGAGCTCATCTGCAATGTACGCGGATCTCATCCGCAAAGCCCCCGTTGTGTAGCGGCCTAGCACGCCGCCCTCTCAAGGCGGTAGCGCCGGTTCGAATCCGGTCGGGGGTACAGATCCTTCCCGCGGGATCACCTGGGTCGCACCCGGTGAACCCGATGCAGGATCGCTAGGGCCCCCGTTGTGTAGCGGCCTAGCACGCCGCCCTCTCAAGGCGGTAGCGCCGGTTCGAATCCGGTCGGGGGTACGGTGTAACCACCATGGCCTATGGTGTAATTGGCAACACTACGGTTTCTGGTACCGTCATTCTTGGTTCGAGTCCAGGTAGGCCAGCTCGCAGAGCTCATCTGCACCGCGGATCTGATCCGCAAGGCCCCCGTTGTGTAGCGGCCTAGCACGCCGCCCTCTCAAGGCGGTAGCGCCGGTTCGAATCCGGTCGGGGGTACCACATGAGGAAGCCCTTCCCTTCGGGGGAGGGCTTCTTCGCTGTTCGTGTCCCGGCACACAACTCCGGCCCACCGCTGCGGCGTTGGAGCGGTGGGCCGGTACGAACAGGAGGGACGGAGGAGCTCAGCCGTTGCGGCGGAGCGCCTCGGAGAGACGGGCGGCGGCGTCGATGACCGCCTGGGCGTGCATACGGCCCGGGTGGCGCGTCAGGCGCTCGATCGGACCCGAGACCGACACGGCGGCCACCACGCGGTTCGAGGGGCCGCGTACGGGCGCGGAGACGGACGCGACGCCCGGCTCCCGCTCACCGATCGACTGGGCCCATCCGCGGCGCCGTACGCCCGACAGGGCCGTCGCCGTGAAGCGGGCTCCCTGGAGGCCGCGGTGCAGCCGCTCGGGCTCCTCCCAGGCCATCAGGATCTGCGCGGACGAGCCGGCCTTCATGGTCAGCGTCGAGCCGACCGGGACCGTGTCCCGCAGGCCCGAGAGCCGCTCGGCCGCCGCCACGCAGATGCGCATGTCGCCCTGGCGCCGGTAGAGCTGGGCGCTCTCGCCGGTGACGTCGCGCAGATGCGTCAGAACCGGGCCCGCGGTCGCGAGCAGGCGGTCCTCGCCGGCCGCGGCGGCGAGCTCCGCCAGGCGCGGTCCGAGGATGAACCGGCCCTGCATGTCACGCGCCACCATCCGGTGGTGTTCCAGTGCCACGGCCAGTCGGTGTGCCGTGGGTCGTGCGAGTCCCGTCGCCGCGACCAGTCCTGCGAGGGTGGCCGGACCGGACTCCAGGGCGCTCAGGACAAGGGCTGCCTTGTCGAGAACGCCTACGCCGCTAGAGTTGTCCATGCAACGATATTCGCGTCTCACTCTGTGAAACGCAAGTTCAATTTTTCTCGGAACCTGTGACCCTGGTGACGCGGCCGCACAACGGCCCGCGAAACGGGTCTCTAGTTGTGCCGGCGTAGACGTCGGCCGGAGGGAAAGCGATGGGTAGGACACTCGCGGAGAAGGTCTGGGACGACCACGTCGTCCGGCGCGCCGAGGGCGAGCCCGACCTCCTCTTCATCGATCTGCACCTGCTGCACGAGGTGACCAGCCCCCAGGCCTTCGACGGCCTCCGGCAGAACGGCCGGCAGGTGCGGCGCCTCGACCTCACCATCGCCACCGAGGACCACAACACCCCGACCCTCGACATCGACAAGCCGATCGCGGACCCGGTCTCCCGCGCGCAGCTGGAGACCCTCCGCAAGAACTGTGCCGAGTTCGGTGTCCGGCTGCACCCGCTGGGCGACGTCGAGCAGGGCGTCGTCCACGTCGTGGGACCGCAGCTGGGCCTGACCCAGCCCGGCACCACCGTGGTCTGCGGCGACTCGCACACCTCCACGCACGGCGCCTTCGGCGCGCTGGCGTTCGGCATCGGCACCAGCCAGGTCGAGCACGTGCTCGCCACCCAGACGCTGCCGCTGGCCCGCCCGAAGACCATGGCGATCACGGTCGACGGCGAGCTGCCCGAGGACGTCACCGCGAAGGACCTGATCCTGGCGATCATCGCCAAGATCGGCACCGGCGGCGGCCAGGGCTACATCCTGGAGTACCGCGGCTCCGCCATCGAGAAGCTCTCGATGGAGGCCCGGATGACCATCTGCAACATGTCGATCGAGGCCGGCGCCCGCGCGGGCATGATCGCCCCCGACGAGACCACCTTCGCCTACCTGGAGGGCCGCGCCCACGCCCCCGAGGGCGAGGACTGGGACGCCGCCGTCGCGTACTGGAAGACCCTGAAGTCCGACGAGGACGCGGTCTTCGACGCCGAGGTCGTCATCGACGCCGCCTCCCTGGCGCCGTTCGTCACCTGGGGCACCAACCCCGGCCAGGGCGCGCCGCTTTCGGCGAACGTCCCCGACCCGGCTTCGTACGAAGACGCTTCGGAGCGCCTGGCCGCCGAAAAGGCCCTGGAGTACATGGGGTTGACCGCCGGGCAGCCGCTGCGGGACATCAAGGTCGACACCGTCTTCGTAGGCTCCTGCACCAACGGCCGCATCGAGGACCTGCGGAACGCGGCGTCCCTGCTGGAGGGCCGCAAGGTCGCCGACGGCGTCCGCATGCTGGTCGTCCCCGGCTCGGTCCGGGTCGCCCTGCAGGCCGTCGAGGAGGGCCTGGACAAGGTCTTCAAGGAGGCCGGCGCCGAATGGCGGCACGCGGGCTGCTCGATGTGCCTGGGCATGAACCCCGACCAACTGGCTCCCGGTGAGCGCTCCGCGTCCACCTCCAACCGCAACTTCGAGGGCCGGCAGGGCAAGGGCGGCCGGACGCACCTGGTCTCCCCGCAGGTCGCCGCCGCCACCGCCGTCCTGGGCCACCTGGCCTCCCCGGCCGATCTGTCCGACGTCGCCACCACCGCGGGGGTCTGAGGAACCATGGAAGCTTTCACCACGCACACCGGCCGGGCCGTCCCGCTGCGCCGCAGCAACGTCGACACCGACCAGATCATCCCGGCGCACTGGCTGAAGAAGGTCACCCGCGACGGCTTCGAGGACGGTCTCTTCGAGGCCTGGCGCAAGGACTCCGAGTTCGTCCTCAACCGCCCGGAGCGGCAGGGCGCCTCGGTCCTGGTCGCCGGCCCCGACTTCGGCACCGGCTCCTCCCGCGAGCACGCCGTCTGGGCGCTCCAGAACTACGGCTTCCAGGCGGTCATCTCCGCCCGCTTCGCCGACATCTTCCGCGGCAACTCGCTGAAGAACGGCCTGCTGACCGTCGTCCTCCCGCAGGAGACGGTGGACGCCCTCTGGGAGCTGACCGAGGCCGACCCGACCGCCGAGATCACCGTCGACCTGGAGGCGCGCAAGGTCCTGGCCGCCGGGATCGACGCCGACTTCGAGCTCGACGAGAACGCCCGCTGGCGTCTGCTGAACGGCCTGGACGACATCAGCCTCACCCTTCAGAACGAAGCCGACATCGCGGCCTTCGAGGCGGCTCGACCGGCCTTCAAGCCCCGTACAATTACGGTCTGAGCAGCGCTTTTCCAAGACTGCGCCCCCCACCGCCCGGTGGGGGGCGCAGTCGCTTGTTGAGACCCTGTCGGGCGACAACTCGCCCTAGATGGCACAATCGGTGCATGGAACGCGACAGCCAACTCGAGCTCTACGAGGCAGTCGCCGCCCGATTGAAGGAAGCGCACACAAGAGTGCGCTCACTGCAAGTCCCGGAGGGCGTAAGGATGGCGCTGTCCCGGAAGCTGCTGGTCGTCACGGCAGCGGCGAAGCACGATCTCAAGGACGCGGCAACGCGTCTCGACCGGTTGATGAAGGACCTCGACGAGGGCCGATTCCCAGAGGACGACTGACACCAGGAACTCCGCAACGGGACTTCTGCGTTGCGGCACTAGGGTGATTAGACCGTTTCGTGTTTGATTTGCGGTATATACATGCCTAACGTGCGAAAAAGCTTGAACACTTTCGTTCTGGCAATGTCTCCGAAGGGGAAGACGTGAACAAGGCGCAGCTCGTAGAAGCGATTGCCGACAAGATGGGCGGTCGTCAGCAGGCCGCCGAAGCCGTCGACCACGTGCTCGACGCCATCGTGCGTGCCGTGGTGGCCGGTGACCGGGTCTCGGTCACGGGTTTCGGCTCGTTCGAGAAGGTCGACCGGCCGGCCCGCTACGCCCGCAACCCGCAGACGGGTGAGCGCGTCCGGGTCAAGAAGACCTCCGTCCCGCGCTTCCGTGCAGGTCAGGGCTTCAAGGACCTGGTCAGCGGCTCGAAGAAGCTCCCCAAGGGCGGCGAGGTCTCCGTCAAGAAGGCCCCCAAGGGCAGCCTCACCGGTGGCGCCTCCGCGACCGTGAAGAAGGCCGCCGCCAAGAAGGCCACCACCGCCAAGAAGGCCGCCGCGAAGAAGGCGACCCCGGCGAAGAAGACCACGGCCGCCGTCAAGAAGGCGACCCCCGCGAAGAAGGCCACGACGGCCGCCAAGAAGGCGACGCCGGCGAAGAAGGCCACCACGGCCGCGGCGAAGAAGACCTCCGCCGCCGCCAAGAAGACCACCACGGCCGCCGCCAAGAAGGCGACGAAGGCCACGGCCAAGAAGACCGCGCCGGCCGCGAAGAAGGCCACGGCGACGAAGGCGCCCGCCAAGAAGACGACGGCGCGCAAGACCACCGCCAAGAAGACCGCCGCCAAGAAGTAGGACGCGCGGTACCGACCCGCCGGGCCGGGCTCCCCTCGGGGAGCCCGGCCCGCGGCGCGTCCGGACGGCCCGGCCGGGCGTCTCAGAACGTCTGCAGCGTCACCAGGGTGATCCGCAGGCCCGCACCCGACGTGCCCGGTTCGGCCTCGATCCGCACCCGCTGCCCCGGCCGCAGCAGCCGGAGCCCGCCCGCCTCGAAGGCCTCCGCCCCGAACTCCACGGGGGTGCCGTCGTCGAGCAGCACACTGCCGCTGCGGGTCTCGGGGTCGTACGTGAACGCGGTCGCCTGCATGGACCGCAGCCTATCCGGCCGCCGTCAGCCACCGGGCGGCCGTCCGCGGGCCGAGTCCGAGGGCCTGGGCCGCCGCCAGATCCTCCCCGGTGTCGACGTCCCGGCGTACGGAATCCACCCCGTCGAGCCGGATTTCCACCGCCCCCGAAGACAAATGCCGCAGCCTCGACGCGCCCCCGAATGCCGGTTCCAATTCCACACCCGGCGCCGCCGAGAGGAATGTCGTACCGATTTCGGCGGCATCCGCGAGAAATGCCCTCGGAAAATTGCCGGCCGCCTCCAGGACCCGGGCCAGCTCCGCGGACCGCAGTGCCGGAAGGTCCGCGTTGAGCGCCGCCACGCGCGCGTGCGGTCGCCCCGCCCGCACGGCACGGGCCCCGTGCGCGAGCGCCGCGTTGAGCCCCGCCGCCGGGGAGTCCGGCACGATCCGCGCCCCCAGGGCCGCGAGGGCCGCGCCGGCCGCGGGATCGTCCGTGACGACCGCCACATCGCGCACGCACGCGCACTCCAGCACCGCGCCCACCGTGTCCTCGGCGAACGCCAGCGCGAGCCGGGGGCGCAGCCGCGCTCCCGCCGCCGCGGCGAGTCTGCTCTTCGCCAGGGCAAGGGGCTTCAGGGGTACGACCAGGGACCAGCCGGCGTCGGCGTCGGTGTGCGTCGGGTGCAGCTGCTTCATCGGGGCCCATTCTGTCCCGCCCACGCGGCCCGCCGGAGGGCCCGGGGCGTACGGTGTCACTCGACAGAGCAGGAGCATGGGGCGACACTTGACCCCCTGCCAGCCAGTCCCGGAGAAAGGTGTCCGAGTGCCCCGCCGCAGAATCGGCTTCTGGTACCGCCTCGCGGCGGTCATCGCCAAACCCCCCCTGGTGGTTCTGTTCAAGCGGGACTGGCGCGGTATGGAGCACATTCCGGCCGACGGCGGATTCATCACCGCCGTCAACCACAACTCCTACCTGGACCCGCTGTCCTACGCGCACTACCAGTACAACACCGGTCGTGTTCCGCGCCTCCTGGCCAAGGCGGCCCTCTTCAAGGCCCCCTTCGTCGGCATGATGCTCCGCGGCACCGGCCAGATCCCCGTCTACCGCGAGACGACCAACGCGCTGGACGCCTTCCGCGCCGCCGTCGACGCCATCGAGCGCGGCGAGTGCGTCGCCTTCTACCCCGAGGGCACCCTCACCCGGGACCCCGACATGTGGCCCATGGCCGGCAAGACCGGCGCCGCCCGCGTCGCGCTGCTCACCAAGGTCCCCGTCATCCCGGTGGCCCAGTGGGGCGCCAACCTCGCGATGCCGCCGTACGCCAAGGAGAACAAGTTCCGGCTGTTCCCGCGCAAGACGCTGACCGTGCAGGCCGGCCCGCCCGTCGACCTCTCCCGCTTCGACGGCCTCGAGGCGACGCCCGAGGTGCTCCGCGAGGCCACCGAGGTCATCATGGCCGCCATCACCGCCCTCCTGGAGGAGGTCCGCGGGGAGAAGGCGCCCGCCGAGCCGTACGACCACCGCAGGGCCCGCCTGGAGCAGCGGCGCAAGGCCGCCGGGGAGGGCACCAAGTGACCAGGGCAGCCGTCTTCGGCAACGGATCCTGGGGCACCGCCTTCGCGATGGTGCTCGCCGACGCGGGCTGCGAGGTGAGCCTCTGGGGCCGCCGGGCCGAACTCGCCAAGGAGATCAACACCTCCCGGGTCAACCCCGACTACCTGCCGGGCGTCGAACTCCCGCGGGGGATCACGGCCACCGCGGACCCCGCCGAGGCCGCCGCGGACGCCGACTTCACCGTCCTCGTCGTCCCCTCCCAGACCCTGCGCGGCAACCTCGCCGCCTGGCGGCCGGTGCTCGCCCCGGACACCGTGCTCGTCTCCCTCATGAAGGGCGTCGAACTCGGCACCGCCAAGCGCATGAGCGAGGTCATCACCGAGGTCGCCGACGTGCCCGCCGACCGCGTCGCCGTCCTCACCGGCCCCAACCTGGCCAAGGAGATCGCCGCCCGGCAGCCCGCGGCCGCCGTGGTCGCCTGCTCCGACGAGACGGTCGCCCAGCGGCTCCAGACCGCCTGCATGACCCCGTACTTCCGCCCGTACACCAACACCGACGTGGTGGGCTGCGAGCTCGGCGGGGCCGTGAAGAACGTCATCGGCCTCGCCGTCGGCATCGCCAACGGCATGGGCCTCGGCGACAACTCCAAGGCCACGCTCATCACCCGCGGCCTCGCCGAGACCACCCGCCTGGGCCTCGCCATGGGCGCCGACCCGCTCACCTTCTCCGGTCTCGCGGGCCTCGGCGACCTCGTCGCCACCTGCTCCTCGCCGCTCTCCCGGAACAACACCTTCGGCACCAACCTCGGCCGCGGGATGACCCTCCAGGAGACCATCGCGGCCACCAGGCAGACCGCCGAGGGCGTCAAGTCCTGCGAGTCCGTGCTCGATCTGGGCCGCCGCCACGGCGTCGACATGCCCATCACCGAGACCGTCGTCTCCATCGTCCACGACGGCAAGCCGCCGGTCGTCGCGCTCAAGGAGCTCATGTCCCGCTCGGCCAAGCCCGAGCGCCGCTGAGCCGAACGCGCAAGGCACGAGCGGGGCGCTCAGGAGTTCGGGAGTCGCAAGGTACGCTCATCGCGATATGAGCGAGAACACCCAGAGCCCCCGCAAGCCGCGCGTGGCCGTCGTCTTCGGCGGCCGCAGCTCCGAGCACGCCATCTCCGTCGTCACGGCGGGCGCCGTCCTGAGCGCCATCGACCGGGACAAGTACGACGTGCTGCCCATCGGCATCACGACGGACGGGCGCTGGGCGCTCACCGCCGACGCCCCGGAGCGGATGGCCATCGCCGACCGCGCCCTGCCGAACGTGGCCGACCTGGCCGAGTCCGCGGAGGGCGGCGTCGTCCTCTCCGTCGACCCCGCCAACCGCGAGGTCGTCCTCACCGAGCCCGGCAACGTGCCCAGGGCCCTCGGCGAGGTCGACGTGGTCTTCCCGATGCTCCACGGCCCGTACGGCGAGGACGGCACCCTCCAGGGCCTCCTGGAGCTCTCCGGCGTCCCCTACGTCGGCGCGGGCGTCCTCGCCTCCGCCGTCGGCCAGGACAAGGAGTACATGAAGCGGGTCTTCGTCTCCTTCGGCCTCCCGGTCGGCCCCTACGAGGTCATCCGGCCGCGCGAGTGGGAGCAGAACCCCGCTGCCGCCCGCAAGAAGATCGTCGAGTTCGCCGCCGAGCACGGCTGGCCGCTCTTCGTGAAGCCGGCCCGCGGCGGCTCCTCCATGGGCATCACCAAGGTCGACGACCTCTCCGGCCTGGACGAGGCCATCGAGGAGGCCCGCCGCCACGACCCCAAGATCCTCGTCGAGTCGCTGCTGCGCGGCCGTGAGATCGAGTGCGGCGTCCTGGAGTTCGAGGACGGCCCGCGCGCCAGCGTCCCGGCCGAGATCCCGCCGGTCACGAACCACGACTTCTACGACTTCGAGGCCAAGTACATCGACTCGGCCTCCGGCATCGTGCCCGCCCCCATCGGGGACGAGGCCACCGCCGAGGTCCAGCGCCTCGCCGTCGCCGCCTACGAGGCCGTGTCCTGCGAGGGCCTGGTCCGCGCCGACTTCTTCCTCACCGAGGACGGCGACTTCGTCATCAACGAGATCAACACCATGCCGGGCTTCACGCCCATCTCCATGTACCCGCGCATGTGGCAGGAGAGCGGCGTGAGCTACCCCGAGCTCGTCGACCGGCTCATCCAGGCCGCGCTGACCCGCTCCACGGGCCTGCGCTAGGCGACCGGTGGCGCCGGGGTGCCATCAGGCGCACTCCGGCTCCAGGGCGCACGGAACGGCCCGCTCCACGGGGATCGCGAGATCCGTGAGCGGGCCGGCGTCGTGCGCGTACCGCGCGTCCAGCGTCACCTCGACGTACGTCTTCCGGTACACCGAGGTGAAACGCGGCCCGTCACCCGCGCGCTCCTCCAGCATCCAGCGCACGCCGTTCGCGGAGACGCCCTGCGCCTTCGGGTCGCTCATCTTTTCGGGCCGGGGGACCCCGCAGCGCAGTACGATCGCACCGTCACCCCACCCGGCGGTCAACTCGGAGCCGGGCTCCGGGTCACTCCGCCGAAGCCCCGCCACGGTGTCGGGAAGCTCCTTCGCCAGGGCCTGGCAGTAGGACGCCTCCTCCGCCGGCGGGCTCGGGACCACGACGGACGCCGAGGCGTCCGGCGAGGAACAGCCGGCGACGGCCGACAGCAGGACGGCGGCCGTGACGGCGGCGGGCAGGCCGAAGGGCCGGTGGGAAGACATCACCGGCCAAGCGTAGACGGGGGCTACAGATGAACGACCGGGCAGGTGAGGGTGCGCGTGATGCCGTCCACTTGCTGGACCTTGGCGACCACCATGCGGCCCAGCTCGTCGACGGTGTCCGCCTGCGCGCGCACGATCACGTCGTACGGACCGGTCACGTCTTCGGCCTGGATGACCCCCTGGATCTTGGAGATGGTGTCGGCGACGGTCGACGCCTTGCCCACCTCGGTCTGGATGAGGATGTACGCCTGAACCACGGAACCTCCAGGGCGACCACGAGGATCTTGTGGGAGAAAGGGACGCCACGGTACCGCGTCGCCGCGGGCCACGGGGAGACCCGCGCGTCCGGAGGCGCTCGGGGTGTGGCGTACGCAGGACAGAAGTTGACGGTCTACTTGACGGTACCCAGCACGGTGACGGCCCGCGACCCGCGGCGCGAGACCACGCGCCCCCGCCCGCCGGCCGGCACGAAGACACGAGGTGAGACGCGGTGAAGGGCACAGTCGGAGAGCTGGGCGAGTTCGGGCTCATCAGGGAGCTCACGTCCCGGCTCACCTCCACCCCGGCGGTACGGATCGGGCCCGGCGACGACGCCGCGGTCGTGTCCGCCCCCGACCGGCGCGTGGTGGCCAGCACGGACATCCTCCTCGAAGGACGTCACTTCCGCCGCGACTGGTCGACGGCGTACGACGTCGGCCGCAAGGCCGCCGCGCAGAACCTCGCGGACATCGCGGCCATGGGCGCGGTCCCCACCGCGCTCCTCCTCGGCCTCGTCGTCCCGGCCGAACTGCCGGTCACCTGGCCCACCGAACTCATGGACGGCCTGCGCGACGAATGTCAGGTCGCGGGCGCGGCCGTGGTCGGGGGCGACGTCGTACGCGGCGACACGATCATGGTCTCCATCACCGCCCTCGGCGACCTCCGCAACCACGACCCGGTCACCCGCGGCGGCGCCCAGCCCGGCGACGTCGTGGCCTACACCGGCTGGCTCGGCTGGTCCGCCGCCGGATACGCGGTCCTCTCCCGCGGCTTCCGCTCCCCGCGCGCCTTCGTCGAGGCCCACCGCAGGCCCGAGCCGCCGTACCACGCGGGCCCGGCCGCGGCCGGCCTCGGCGCCACCGCCATGTGCGACGTCAGTGACGGCCTCATCGCCGACCTCGGGCACATCGCCGAGGCCAGCAAGGTCCGCATCGACCTGCGCTCGGGACTCATCGACATCCCCACCCAGATGAACGACATCGGCCAGGCCGTCGGCGTCGACCCCATGCAGTGGGTGCTCACCGGGGGAGAGGACCACGCCATCGTGGCCACCTTCCCGCCGGACGTGAAGCTCCCCGCCCGCTGGAAGGTCATCGGCGAGGTCCTCCACCCCTCGGCGCTGCCCCAGGTCACCGTGGACGGCGCGCCCTGGCACAGCGTGGGCGGCTGGGACCACTTCGGCGAGACCGAGTGAGCTTCCCTCCGCCGCTGGTGCTCACCGTCGCCGGATCGGACTCCGGCGGCGGCGCGGGCATCCAGGCCGACCTGAAGACGATGCTGGCGCTCGGCGTCCACGGCATGAGCGTGCTGACCGCCGTCACCGCCCAGAACTCGCGGGGCGTCCAAGGCGTCTGGGAACTCCCGGCCGAGGCCGTGCGCGCCCAGTACCGGGCCGTCGTCGACGACATCGGCGTCCACGCGGTGAAGACCGGCATGCTCGCCTCCGCCGCGCTCGTGGAGACCGTCGCCGACCTCCTCGCGGACACCGGCGCCCCCGTCGTCGTCGACCCCGTCGGCGTCTCCAAGCACGGTGACCCGCTGCTCGCGGAGAGCGCGCTCGACTCCGTACGCCGGCGGCTGCTGCCCCGGGCGACCGTCGCCACCCCGAACCTCGACGAGGTGACGCAGCTCACGGGCGTGCACGTCGTGGACGAGAGCGACATGCGGGTCGCGGCGGAGGCGGTCCTGTCGTACGGGCCGGAGTGGGTCCTGATCAAGGGCGGGCACCTGCCCACCGGCCAGGAGGCCGTGGACCTGCTCACCGACGGCACTGAGCAGCACTGGCTGCGCGCCCCGCGCCACGACAACCGGCACACCCACGGCACGGGCTGCACGCTCGCCTCGGCGGTCGCCTCGGGCCTCGCCAAGGGCCTGGCGGTGCCGGAGGCCGTACGGCAGGCGAAGGAGTATGTGACGGGCGCCATCGCCGCCGGATTCGCCCTGGGTTCGGGCATCGGCCCGGTCGACCACGGCTGGCGGACGCGCTGAGCGGTCCGGGGGCGGCTCAGCCGCTTCCGGACCTGTGTCCGGACCCGTTTCCGGATCTGCTTCGAGATCTGCTTCCGGACCTGTTCCCGGGCATGGCAAGAGGCCGGTTCACCGAGGTGAACCGGCCTCTCAAGGCAACCGCAGGGGCTGCGCTACGACAGAACGTCGCAATTAGCGCGAGACCTTGCCGGCCTTGATGCACGAGGTGCAGACGTTGAGCCGCTTCGGCGTCCGACCGACCACGGCACGCACGCGCTGGATGTTCGGGTTCCAGCGACGGGACGTACGGCGGTGCGAGTGCGAAATGTTGTTGCCGAAGCCCGGCCCCTTGCCGCAGACGTCGCAGTTGGCAGCCACGGGTCACTCCAAAGACTTCAGAATTACAGTGAAATCCGGCGCACCGGAATCAGGAGTCTGAAGTGGCTTGCCGGGGGATGGCCCGGTTTGAACCGGGCAACCGAAGCAGCATACAACGCCTGCTTCCGTGGAACGAAACTACCATGGTCTCCGCGGACCTCTCCCCGGGCCCCGGTCACGAGCGGGTGACCCCCGGTCTACCCTGCGGTGAGCTCACCGCCGAAGGAGGACCCCCCGTTGTCGCGAGCCCTTCAGCCTGACGAGGAGCTCGTCGAGCTCGACGCCGAAGCGGTCCGGACCTGGTGCGCGAGGGCCCTCGACGCCCTCGGACGGGAGCGCGAGGAGATCGACGCGATCAACGTCTACCCGGTCGCGGACGGGGACACCGGCACCAACCTGTACCTGACGGCCGAGGCCGCCCACCGGGCCGTCGAAGCCGTCTTCGCGGCCTCCGTGCCCGACACCGCCGAGACCGTACGCGCCATGGCGCACGGCGCCCTGCTCGGCGCCCGCGGCAACTCCGGCACGATCCTCGCCCAGCTCCTGCGCGGCATGGCCGCCGTCCTCGCCGAAGGACGTGACGGTGATCACCTCGCCCGCGCCCTCGCCGAGGCGGCCGCCGCCGCCCGGCGGGCCGTCGCCCACCCCGTGGAGGGCACCGTCCTCACCGTGGCCTCGGCCGCCGCGGACGGCTGCGCGGGCGGCGGCACGCTCGCCGAGGTGGCCGCACGGGCCCACGACGGGGCCATGAACGCCCTGGCGGCGACCCCCGGCCTGCTGGACGTGCTCGGCCGCGCCGGCGTCGTGGACGCCGGGGGACGCGGCCTGGTGGCCGTCCTCGGAGCGCTCCTGGAGACCGTCGGCGGCGGGGTGCCGGAGCGCGTCGAGACCCCGAAGGACGGAGTACGGCTCCTCGGGGACGTACGGGCCGTGCCGGCCGCTCCGGAGGGAACCTGCGACGGCGAGGCGGGACCCGCCTACGAGGTGATCTACCTCCTGGAGGCCGGGGACACCGCCGTGGACCTGCTGCGGGCCCGGCTCGACGCCCTCGGCGACTCCCTCGTCGTCGTCGGCGGCGACGGCCTGTGGAACGTCCACGTCCACGTCGACGACGCGGGCGCCGCCGTCGAGGCCGGCGTCGAGGCCGGCCGGCCCCACCGCATCCGCATCACCCACTTCGCGGCCGACGCCGCGGCCGGAGCGCGGCCCGGCGCCGGACGCGGGGAACGCGCCCAGCGCGCCGTCGTCGCCGTCGTCCCCGGCGAGGGCCTCGCCGGACTCTGCGCAGAGGCCGGCGCGACCACCGTCCGCAGCAGGCCCGGCGAACCGCCCGCCCGGGACGAGCTCGTCGAGGCGATCCGCCGGGCACACGCGCGCGAGGTCGTCCTGCTGCCCAACGACACCGACCTGCGCCAGACCGCGGCCGCCGCCGCGGAACGGGCGAGGGCCGAGGGCATCCGCGTCGCCATCATCCCGACCCGGGCCGCCGTCCAGGGCATCGCCGCCCTCGCCGTCCACGAACCCGACCGCCGCTTCGACGAGGACGTCGTCGCCATGACGGCCGCCGCCGGAGCCACCCGCTACGCCGAACTCGCCGTCGCCGAACGCCAGTCCTTCACCTCGGCGGGCGTCTGCCAGGCGGGCGACGTCCTCGGCCTCATCGAGGGCGACGTCGCCGTCATCGGCAAGGACCTCACGGAGACCGCCCGCACCGTCCTGGACCGCATGCTCTCGGCCGGCGGCGAACTCGTCACGCTCGTCGTCGCCGACGACACCCCGCCCGGCCTCGCCCCCGACCTGGAACGCCACGTCCGGCGCGGCTACCTGGCCGTCGACACCACCACGTACCACGCGGGCGCGGGCGCCCCGCCGCTGCTCATCGGGGTGGAATAGGCCCCGATCCCGGCGGTTGTCCACAGCCTTCGCCACGGCTGTCGGTCCCGTGGTCTTCAATGGAAGGCGTGCCCGCGCTCGACGAACCACTCAAGAAGTCCCTCGGCCCCGCCACCGCCAAGGTCATGGCCGAGGCACTCGACCTGCACACGGTCGGGGACCTGCTCCACCACTACCCCCGCCGGTACGCCGAGCGCGGGGAGCTGACCACGCTCTCCGACCTGCCGCTCGACGAGCACGTCACGGTGGTCGCGCAGGTCGCCGACGCCCGTGTGCACACCTTCAACGGCTCCAAGGGGCGCGGCCAGCGCCTCGAAGTGACCATCACCGACGGCAGCGGCCGCCTGCAGCTGGTCTTCTTCGGCAAGGGCGTCCACAAGCCGCACAAGGACCTGCTGCCCGGCACCCGCGCGATGTTCGCCGGCAAGGTCTCGCTCTTCAACCGCCGTCTCCAGCTCGCCCATCCCGCGTACGAACTCCTCCGGGGCGACGGCGACGAGCCCGCCGACAGCGTGGTCACCTGGGCCGGCGCCCTCATCCCGATCTACCCGGCCACCACCAAGCTGGAGTCCTGGAAGATCGCCAAGGCCGTCGACGCCGTCCTGCCGAGCGCCGGGGACGCCGTCGACCCGCTGCCGCCCGCCCTGCGCGAGGGACGCGGCCTCACCGAGCTGCCCGAGGCCCTGCGGATGATCCACCGCCCCCGTACCAAGGCGGACATCGCCGACGCCCGCGAGCGGCTCAAGTGGGACGAGGCCTTCGTGCTCCAGGTCGCGCTGGCCCGCCGCCGGCACGCCGACACCCAACTGCCCGCCGTCGCCCGGCGCCCCGCCCCCGACGGCATCCTCGACGCCTTCGACGCCAAGCTGCCCTTCACCCTCACCGACGGCCAGACGAAGGTCTCGCAGGAGATCTTCGACGACCTCGCCACCGAACACCCCATGCACCGCCTCCTCCAGGGCGAGGTCGGCAGCGGGAAGACGATGGTCGCCCTGCGCGCCATGCTCGCCGTCGTCGACACCGGCGGGCAGGCCGCGATGCTCGCGCCCACCGAGGTCCTCGCCCAGCAGCACCACCGCTCCGTCACCGAGATGATGGGCGAACTCGCCGAGGGTGGCATGCTCGGCGGCGCCGAGCGCGCCACCAAGGTCGTCCTGCTCACCGGCTCCATGGGCGCCGCCGCCCGCCGCCAGGCGCTGCTCGATCTCGTCACCGGCGAGGCCGGCCTCGTCATCGGCACGCACGCGCTGATCGAGGACAAGGTCCAGTTCCACGACCTCGGGCTCGTCGTCGTCGACGAGCAGCACCGCTTCGGCGTCGAGCAGCGCGACGCCCTCAGGGGCAAGGGGAAGCAGCCCCCGCACCTCCTGGTGATGACCGCCACCCCCATCCCGCGCACGGTCGCCATGACGGTCTTCGGCGACCTGGAGACCTCCGTCCTCGACCAGCTGCCCGCCGGGCGCTCGCCGATCGCCAGCCACGTCGTGCCCGCCGCCGACAAGCCGCACTTCCTCGCGCGTGCCTGGGAGCGGGTCCGCGAGGAGGTCGGGAACGGGCACCAGGCGTACGTCGTCTGCCCCCGCATCGGCGACGAGGAGGACCAGAAGAAGAAGTCCAAGGCGTCCCCCGAGGACGAGGCGGAGAAGCGCCCGCCGCTCGCCGTCCTCGACGTCGCCGAGAAGCTCCGCACCGGCCCCCTCGCGGGCCTGCGCATCGCCGTCCTGCACGGCCGCATGCACCCGGACGACAAGGACGACGTGATGCGCCGCTTCGCCGCCGGCGAGCTGGACGTCCTCGTCGCCACCACCGTCATCGAGGTCGGCGTCAACGTGCCCAACGCCACCGCGATGGTGATCATGGACGCCGACCGCTTCGGCGTCTCCCAGCTCCACCAGCTGCGCGGCCGTGTCGGCCGCGGCTCCGCCCCCGGCCTCTGCCTCCTGGTCAGCGAGATGCCCGAGGCGAGCCCCGCCCGCCAGCGGTTGAACGCCGTCGCCACCACCCTCGACGGCTTCGAACTCTCCCGCATCGACCTCGAACAGCGGCGCGAGGGCGACGTCCTCGGCCAGGCCCAGTCCGGCGTCCGCTCCTCCCTGCGGGTCCTCACCGTCATCGACGACGAGGAGGTCATCGCCGCCGCCCGCGAGGAGGCCACCGCCCTCGTCCTCGCCGACCCCGACCTCACCGCCCACCCGGGCCTGCGCACCGCGCTGGACGCCCTCCTCAGCGAGGAGCGGGAGGAGTACCTGGAGAAGGGCTGACGAGGACGGGCAGGGTCCGGGAAGCGTCCTGGGAACGGGCCGGGGGTCCGGCCCGCGGCCATATCCTGGGACCTACGCATTGGACGACGCAGGACGAGGACACCGATGACCCGCGTGATCGCCGGTACCGCCGGCGGACGGCGCCTGGCCGTGCCCCCCGGCAACGGCACCCGCCCCACCTCCGACCGGGCGCGGGAGGGCCTCTTCTCCACCTGGGAGGCGTTCCACGGCCTGGCCGGCGCCCGGGTCGCCGACCTGTACGCGGGCTCCGGCGCGGTCGGACTGGAGGCGCTGTCCCGGGGAGCCGTCCACGCCCTCCTCGTCGAGGCCGAGCCCCGCGCCGCGAAGACGATCCGGGACAACGTCCGGTCGATCGGTCTGCCCGGCGCCGAACTCCGCACCGGAAAGGCCGAGCAGATCGTCACGGGTCCGGCCCCGGCCGATCCGTACGACCTCGTCTTCCTCGACCCGCCCTACGCCGTCGGGGACGACGAACTCCGCGAGATTCTCCTCACACTGCGCTCCGGGGGCTGGCTGAGCGAGGATGCCCTCGTCACCGTGGAGCGCAGCACCCGAGGCGGGGAGTTCGGCTGGCCGGCCGGATTCGAGGCCCTGCGGTCCCGTCGCTACGGCGAGGGAACGTTTTGGTACGGTCGCGCCGCCTCTACGTGCGAAGACGCACGATGACCGGACCGGAGAGCGAGGGACCCAAGTTGCGCCGCGCCGTCTGTCCGGGGTCATTCGACCCCATCACCAACGGACACCTCGACATCATCGCCCGCGCGTCCAAGCTGTACGACGTCGTGCACGTCGCGGTGATGATCAACCAGTCGAAGAAGGGCCTGTTCACGGTCGACGAGCGGATCGAGCTGATCCGTGAGGTCACCGCCGACTTCGGCAACGTCGAGGTGGAGTCCTTCCACGGCCTCCTCGTCGACTTCTGCAAGCAGCGCGACATCCCCGCGATCGTCAAGGGCCTGCGCGCCGTCAGCGACTTCGACTACGAGCTGCAGATGGCCCAGATGAACAACGGCCTCTCGGGCGTGGAGACCCTGTTCGTCCCCACCAACCCGACCTACAGCTTCCTCTCCTCCTCCCTGGTCAAGGAGGTGGCGGCCTGGGGCGGCGACGTCTCGCACCTCGTCCCGCCGCTGGTCCTCGGCCGGCTCACCGAGCGGCTCGCGCAGAAGTGACGCGCGGCCACCGCCGCTGACGCTCCGTCACCTGGTGTCGGACGGGCGCCGACTGCCCTTACAGTCGTCCCGTCCGTCTCCATCCAGCTGTAGAGAGTGGCGAGCACCAGGTGGACGTGCAGAAGAAGCTCGACGAGATCGTCGCGACCGTGCAGGGCGCCCGCTCCATGCCCATGTCGGCGTCCTGCGTGGTCAACCGCGCCGATCTGCTCGCCTTGCTCGAAGAGGTGCGAGAGGCCCTGCCCGGCTCCCTCGCGCAGGCCCAGGAGCTGATCGGCGGCCGCGAGCAGATGGTGGAGCAGGCCCGCCAGGAGGCCGAGCGGATCATCGAGGCCGCCCACGCCGAGCGGGGCTCGATCGTCTCCGACACCCAGGTCGCCCGCGAGTCGCAGGACGAGGCCGACCGGATCCTCTCCGAGGCCCGCCGCGAGGCCGAGGAGGTCAAGGCCGAGGCCGACGACTACGTCGACTCCAAGCTCGCCAACTTCGAGGTCGTCCTCAACAAGACCATCGGCTCCGTCGACCGCGGGCGCGAGAAGCTCCTCGGCCGCGGCCCGGGCCTCGACCAGGACGGCTACGCCGACGCGGACGCCCCCGAGTACAGCGCCGACCCGCAGACCCTGATCCAGCGGGCCGACGAGTACGTGGACGCCAAGCTGGGCGCCTTCGAGGCCGTCCTCAGCAAGACCCTGGAGGCCGTCGGCCGGGGCCGGCAGAAGCTGCACGGCCGGATCGCCACCGACGCCCTCGGTGAGCACATGGCCGCGCAGGACGGTCTGGGCGGCACGGTGCACACCAGTGACGCCGACTACCTCGCCGGGCTCGCGGAGCTCTCCGACCTCGCGCCGGCGCAGGCCCCGCAGGCCCCGCAGGCCCCGCAGATCCCGGCGCAGCAGCCCGACCCGTACGGCTACCCCCAGCAGCCCCAGCAGGACCCCGCCTATGCGTACCAGCAGCAGGACGCCTACGGTTACCAGCAGCAGGACCCCTACGCGTACCAGGGGCAGTACGGCTACGAGCAGCAGCAGTACGACCCCCGGGGCCAGGTCCACGCCCAGCCCCACCAGTCCCATCAGCCGCAGCAGGCCGCCGCGCTCGACGAGACCAGCTTCTTCGACACGAGCATGATCGACCTGGAGCAGTTGCGCCGGTACGAACAGGGACAGTAAGGGGCACGGGGCCCGGATTGGGCCCTGAGCGAAGCGTCCAGTATCCTGGCTCTTCGGTCGCGCTACGTCCGCGATCCTTGCTGCCCACGGCTGGCAGCCTCCTCCACGCAGCAGAACGATCCGAAAGCAGGAAGAGCCCTGAGCACGCGCCTCGACCACCGCAACCCCCTCGTGTTCGACACGCACGAGCTGGGGCGGCGTCCTGGTGCCCTCCAGAGGATCTCCCGTTCGATCGAGGCCCCCCGGGACCTGGGCGTCGAAGGAGTGATCGGAGTGCCCGAGGGCGCTCCGGTGGAAATCGATCTCCGTCTTGAGTCGGTCATGGAAGGGGTGCTTGTCACAGGCACCGCCCGTGCATCGGCCGAGGGGGAGTGCGTAAGGTGTCTGGAGCCCGTCGAGCTGGAGCTCGACGTGGACTTCCAGGAGATGTTCTCGTACCCCGACTCCGACGACCGGGGCCGCTCCAGGGCGGCCGCGGACGACGAAGCCGAGGCAGACGAGGACATGATCCCCCTCGAGGACGGCATGTTCGACCTCGAACCCGTGCTGCGTGATGCGGTGGTGCTCGCACTGCCGATGCAGCCGGTGTGCCGGGAGGACTGTGCGGGTCTGTGTTCCGAGTGTGGAACCAACCTGAACGAGAACCCCGACCACCACCATGACGCCGTCGACGCTCGTTGGGCGGCACTGCAGGGACTCGCCGGTTCGCTGGGAACCGATGAGAAGGACAACATGAGCGGCAAAGCCTCTGACGGGGACGTCCGAAGCGCCGCCGAGAAGCAGGAGAAGTAGCCGTGGCTGTTCCGAAGCGGAAGATGTCGCGCAGCAACACGCGCCACCGCCGGTCGCAGTGGAAGGCTGCGGTCCCCACCCTGGTTTCGTGTGAGCGTTGCCAGGAGCCGAAGCTGCAGCACATCGCGTGCCCGAGCTGCGGCACCTACAACAAGCGCCAGGTCCTCTCGGTCTGAGTGGCTGGTGAGAGGCACGATGTCTGAGAACATCAGCGCAGCCTCGTCCCACACGCTTCTGGAAGGGCGGCTCGGGTATCAGCTCGAGTCCGCCCTTCTGGTGCGTGCGCTGACCCACCGCTCGTACGCGTACGAGAACGGCGGTCTGCCCACCAACGAGCGACTGGAGTTCCTCGGGGACTCCGTGCTCGGCCTGGTGGTCACGGACACGCTGTACCGCACCCACCCCGACCTGCCGGAAGGCCAGCTGGCCAAACTGCGGGCCGCGGTGGTCAACTCGCGTGCACTGGCGGAGGTCGGCCGCGGCCTCGAACTCGGCTCCTTCATCCGGCTCGGCCGGGGCGAAGAGGGCACGGGCGGCCGGGACAAGGCGTCCATCCTCGCCGACACCCTTGAAGCGGTGATCGGCGCGGTCTATCTCGACCAGGGCCTCGACGCGGCGTCCGAGCTGGTGCACCGGCTCTTCGACCCGCTGATCGAGAAGTCCTCGAACCTCGGTGCCGGCCTGGACTGGAAGACCAGTCTCCAGGAACTCACCGCGGCCGAGGGGCTGGGTGTCCCGGAGTACCTCGTCTCCGAAGAGGGTCCGGACCACGAGAAGACCTTTACTGCTGCCGCCCGCGTCGGTGGTGTCTCGTACGGCACCGGCACCGGCCGCAGCAAGAAGGAAGCGGAACAGCAGGCGGCGGAATCCGCGTGGCGCGCGATCCGCGCGGCCGCGGACGAGCGCGCGGCGGCGGCGAAGGCCGCGGCCGACGCCGACGAGCCGGCCCGGAAGGACGGGGCCGCTCCGGCGGCCACCGCCTGACCGCGACCCCGCGTACTGCCGCACTCCTTCAGCGGAGCCTTCCCGCCCGCCCCAGCCAGGGGCGGGCGGAGCCGTTTCCGGGGAGCGGGGCGGGCCGGCACCGGGCGGTAGGCTGGCCGGGCCTGCCCGGTGGACCAGGAGCGGAAAACCCCGGGACCACCACCCCGTACCCCTCCGGAGGAGTCCCGTGCCCGAGCTGCCCGAGGTCGAGGTCGTACGGCGCGGACTGGAGCGCTGGGTCGCCGGACGGACCGTGACCGAGGTCGAGGTGCTGCACCCCAGGGCCGTACGGCGCCACCCGGCGGGCGGCGAAGACTTCGCGGCCCGGCTGAAGGGGCAGCGCTTCGAGGTGGCGCGGCGGCGCGGCAAGTACCTGTGGGTGCCGCTGGCGGAGACCGGGACCTCGGTGCTGGGGCACCTCGGCATGAGCGGCCAGCTGCTCGTACAGCCGGAGGGCGCCCCGGACGAGAAGCACCTCAGGATCCGTGTCCGCTTCGACGACTCCGCCGGCACCGAGCTGCGCTTCGTCGACCAGCGCACCTTCGGTGGCCTCTCGCTCCACGACCAGGCCCCGGACGGCACCGACGGGCTCCCGGACGTCATCGCGCACATCGCCCGCGACCCGCTGGACCCGGCGTTCGACGACGCCGCCTTCCAGAGCGCGCTGCGACTGCGCCGTACGACGATCAAGCGGGCGCTGCTCGACCAGTCGCTGATCAGCGGCGTCGGGAACATCTACGCGGACGAGGCGCTCTGGCGCTCGAAGCTGCACTACGACCGGCCGACCGCCACCCTGACCCGGCCGCGTTCGGCCGAGCTGCTCGCCCACGTCCGGGACGTGATGAACGCGGCGCTCGACGCCGGCGGCACCAGCTTCGACAGCCTGTACGTGAACGTCAACGGCGAGTCCGGCTACTTCGACCGCTCGCTCGACGCGTACGGACGCGAGGACGAGCCCTGCCGCCGTTGCGGCACGCCGATGCGGCGACGGGCCTGGATGAACCGGTCCAGCTACTTCTGCCCGCGCTGCCAGCGCCCGCCGCGCACCACCGCCTGAGCGCTGGGCACGGAGAGGGACGGCGGCCTTCAGGCCGTGAGGGGGGTGGCGGCTCTCAGGCCGTGAGGGGGGCCGCGGTTCTCAGGTCGTGACGGGGGTCGCGGTTCTCAGGTCGTGACGGGGGTCGCGCGCTCCGCGTCGTAACTCTCGCGGGCGGCCTCCACCTGGGGCATCCGCCCCTCCACCAGCTCGATCAGACCGATCAGCCGCTCCGCGATCTCGCGGCCGAGCGGGGTGAGCCGGTAGTCGACCCGCGGCGGGTTCGTGGGCTGGGCCTCGCGATGGACCAGGCCGTCGCGCTCCAGGGCGTGCAGGGTCTGCGACAGCATCTTCTCGCTCACGCCGTCGACCCGGCGCCGCAGCTCGTTGAAGCGGAACGTCCCTTCGTGCAGGGCGCCCAGGGTGAGGCTGCCCCAGCGGCCCGTCACGTGCTCCAGTGTGCCGCGCGAGGGACACGCGCGCGCGAACACGTCGTAGGCGAGGTCGTCAGTCATGGGTCCACCGTACTCCCGCACAGCGCTTACGACCAGGTGTGCGCTATCCAGTCGCTTGCGCTTTCCAAAAGTTAGTGCTCTACTTCTGGTCATACCCCTGCACACCTCTTCGAGGAGTTCTCGTGACCACGCCCGTCGTCTCCATCGCCTACCACTCCGGCTACGGCCACACCGCGGTCCTGGCCGAGGCCGTCCGTGACGGCGCCGCCGACGCGGGCGCCACCGTCCACCTGATCAAGGTCGACGGCATCACCGACGCCGAGTGGGAGCTGCTCGACGCCTCCGACGCGATCGTCTTCGGCTCGCCGACCTACATGGGCACCGCCTCCGGCGCCTTCCACCAGTTCGCCGAGGCCACCTCGAAGCGCTGGTTCACCGACGCCTGGCTGGACAAGCTCGCCGCGGGCTTCACCAACTCCGGCTCCAAGAGCGGCGACAAGCTGCACACCCTCCAGTTCTTCCAGACCCTCGCCGGCCAGCACGGCATGACCTGGGTCAACCTGGGCCTGAAGCCCGGCTGGAACAGCAGCGAGGCCTCCGAGAACGACCTCAACCGCCTCGGCTTCTTCTCCGGCGCCGGCGCCCAGACCCACACGGACCAGGGCCCCGAGGGCGTCCACAAGGCCGACGTCGCCACCGCCGAACACCTCGGCCGCCGAGTCGCCGCCACGGCCCGCACCTTCGCCGCCGGCAAGGCCGCCGTCTGACCCCCGCGCGTCACGCCCGAGGGCCCCGTCACCGCGCAGGTGACGGGGCCCTCGGGCGTTCACACGGTCACCGGCTCTCGACGTGGACGGTGTGCGCGTGCGACGCCGCGGCCGCACCGTAGGCACCCGGCCCGGCCCGGCCCGGCGCCGGCGGGCCCGAACGGCCAGGACCGACAGCAGCATGCCCACCCCGGACGCGATCGCGAGCAGCAGACACGCGCTGGACAGGCCCGCCGCCAGAGCGTCCGCCGCCCCGTCCCCTTCCGCCTGCCGCGACGCTCCCACCGTGGCGTTGACCGTCGCCACGGCCGCCGTGAACGCCGCGGCACCGATGTACCGCGCCATGTTCGAAATGCCCGACGCCGCGCCGACATCGGCGGCGGACACCGACGAGGTGGACGCCGAACTCGCCGGGCCGTTGACGAGCCCCAGACCCGCGGCCAGGAGCACGAGCGGCAGGACGAACGCCGCGTACCGCCAGTCGCCCTGGACGAAGAACAGCAGCAGGCAGCCGGCCGTCGCCGCCGCGAAGCCGAGGGCGATCACGGGTCCGATGCCCAGCAGTTGGACCATCCGGGGGACGAGCGGCGTGACCGCGATCAGGCCCACGGTCGCCGGCAGCGTCGCCAGGCCCGCCTCGAACGGGCTCAGCGCGAGGGTGGCGGGGTTCTGGAAGTAGAGACTGACCAGATACATCAGACCGTTGATGACGCCCGCGCTCAGCAGGATCCCGACCGTCGCCCCGATCAGTACGCGGTCCTTCAGGAGCCGCAGGTCGACCAAGGGGGCCTGGACCCGCCGCTCCACCGCGACGAACGCCACGCACGCCACCGCCGCCACCGCGAAGCAGCCCAGCACCGCGGCCGACGTCCAGCCCCAGTTCGCCCCCTCGCTGAGGGCGAGGAGGGCCGGGGCGAGGATGGCGGCGATCAGTGCGGTACCCGCGAAGTCGATCGAGCGACTGCGCTCCGGATCACGGGACTCGGCGATGCCCTTCAGCGTGACCGGCACACAGGCGAGCGCAAGGCCCGCGTCGATCCAGAAGAGGCCCTGCCAGCCCGTGCCGTCGACCAGCACGCCACCGACCAATGGCCCGGCCGCGGCGCCCACCGCCGACGCGCCGCCCCACAGCGTCACCGCCCGGACCTGCCCTTCCCCCGAGGTGGCCACGGACAGCAGGCTCATTCCGCAGGCCAGGATCGTCGCGCCCGAAGCGCCCTGGATCGCCCGGCCGGCGATCACCCCGGCGCCGCTGTCGGAGAGCGCGATGAGTACGCACGAGACGATGAACAGCGCCAGGCCCCCCAGGAAGACCAGCCGCCGTCCGAACACGTCGCCGAGGGCCCCCGAGGTGACGATCACCGCCGCTCCCACCAGCGAGTACCCGGTGACGGCCCACTGCAGGGTGTCCAGCGAGGTGCCGGTGTCCTCGCTGATCGCCGGGAGCAGGATGCTCACCGCCGAGGTGTTCGCGTTGACGACCAGGGTCGAGACGCACGTCGCGATGAGCACGGCGACCGGAGCGGACGTGCCGGGGTCCTTGGGTGCAGCACCATGTTCCTGGACGTTCACAGGGGCAGGTTCACACGCGCTGCGGCACCCCGCAGCTCGGCCGTGGCCGGGAAACGAGAGGGGCCGCCCCGGCGCCGATCACGGCCCGGGACGGCCCACTTCACGAGGCGGGTGCCCCGCCGGAGACTCAGTAGCCGAAGTCCTGGGTCCACCACGGGCCGCCGTCGCCGAAGACGACGCCCACGCCCAGGGTGGTGAAGTCGCAGTTCAGGATGTTGGCGCGGTGGCCGTCGCTGTTCATCCAGGACGCCATCACCGCCGCCGCGTCCACCTGGCCGCGGGCGATGTTCTCGCCGCCCATGCCGGTGACGCCCGCCTGTTCCGCCCGGACCCACGGGGTGTCGCCGTCCGGGTCCGTGTGGTCGAAGAAGCCGCGGGCGGCCATGTCCGCGCTGAACGCGCCGGCCAGGGCCGACAGCTTCGCGTCCGAGCGGACCGGGCTGCAGCCCACCTTGGCGCGTTCGGTGTTCACCAGGCGGATGACCTCGGCCTCGGCGGCCTCGCCCCGGTCGGCGGTGGAGGTGACCCGGGCCTTCTCGGTCGGCGCGGCGGTGGTCGGGTCCGGCTTCGGCGCGGGCGCCTTCGTCGTGGGCGCGGCCGAGGTCCTGGCCGGAGCGGGCTTCACCGCGGGCGTCTTCGACCTCGTCGGGGTGGGCTTCGGCTTCGGCTTCTCCGACGGAGTGGCCTTCGGCTTCGGCTTGGGCTTGGGCTTGGCGGACGGGGTCGCCGAGGGCGTGGTCCGGGTGTTCCCCGCGCTCGCCTCCGTGCCCGTGAAGGCCGGAGTGCGGGTGGATCCGCCCTGCGTCGTCAGCTCCGGGGCCTGCCGGGTCTGGACCTGCTGCTCGCTCGTACCGGCACTGCCGACGGTGAACGTGTCCCCGCCGGGGAGCAGACCCGAGGCGACGGCGACGGCGCCGACCGCGACGGCCGCCGAGGCGCCGAGCAGGCCGTTGCGCACGGGCCGGCGGCGGCGGGCACCCTTGTGAGGGCGGTCCGAACCGGCCGCATAGTCTTCTGCGGCGGGTGCGGCGCCGGAGCGACGGTGGCGTCCCATCTGCTCTGCCTTCCTCTGCTGGTCTTCGCTGGATCTTTGCCGGACTTTGCTGATCTTTGCTGTCGGTACCGTTCCGGATCGGCAGTCGAACGGTGCGCGTCCGAACGGGTGAGGCGTGTTCGGTCGGGACTGTAGTCCATGAGAAGCGGGGGCGATGTGCTCATCTGGCAATCCGCCCGTTAGCGTGCAGCCATGAGTGACGACGTACGGATGACCGCCTGGGTGCGCGGCCGGGTACAGGGAGTGGGCTTCCGCTGGTTCACCAGGGCAAACGCCTTGGAGATCGGCGGCCTGGTGGGCTTCGCCCTCAACCTCGACGACGGCCGGGTGCAGGTGGTGGCCGAGGGGCCGCGTGAGAATTGCCACCGTCTCCTCGACTGGCTCCGGTCCGACGACACACCCGGACGCGTGGACGGTGTCACTGAGATCTGGGACACCCCGCGCGGTGGTTACGACGGCTTCGCCATCCGCTGACGATCACGCTCCGACACTCCGCCCGGTGACCGAGAGGGG
The DNA here is from genome assembly GCF_049913095.1 of Streptomyces sp. E-08. Lineage (NCBI taxonomy): Bacteria > Bacillati > Actinomycetota > Actinomycetes > Kitasatosporales > Streptomycetaceae > Streptomyces > Streptomyces sp. E-08. The sequence goes on from NZ_CP183971.1 coordinate 6,006,749, forward strand.
CACCGGGCGGACACGCGGTAACAGGGGCGTGACCAGCGAACCGCCTGATGGTTGCCAACGGACGCCGAGCGTGCGAGGCTGCCCCGTAAGGATGATCGCGACGCCCCCGAGGCACCGAGTTCGAAGGCCCCGCCGCCCGCTGAGCGGCCGTGGACTCCTCGGTAGCCCTTCAAACGGGGCGTGATCGTGTTGACCGTCAAACTTTTTGGTGAGACGCTGGAATCCCCGCGCACCTTAGCTGTTTGGCAGTGGAACCGGCACGACAAGCAGTACTGCCGAGCACCGCGGGTGCGAATCCCTCACGACCCACACCGCTTCGGTCGGTCACTCATTGTGGAGGACCATCCATCATGGCAAAGGCGCTTCTCGGTTACGTCGGCGGCTCCGACCCGCGACTCCTCGCCGAGATGCGACGGCTTCAGCAGCGCGTCCAGGACCTCGAATCCGAGCTGGTACGGATCCAGTCCGAGAACGACACGCTCGCCGCTGCCGCCGCTCATCACCAGGGAGAGTCGCTGCTGAACAGCATCGACCTCGACGTACCCCAGGCAGAGCCTGCGCTCACCTGACAACCCAGCCCCCAGGGGCCAGGTGGAAAGCATTCTCAGTCGGCGCAGCCGGACACCCACACAGCTGATCGTGCGGATCGACGCACGCGCACGGCAGCTGGACCTGCAAGGGGCGCCTCGGCGTCCCTTCTCTCTTTCACCCGCTGTTTCCCCCGCGTACCACCCCTCCTCATCCGAGGATCTGCCCCACGCCGTCGCGGGTGAAACGCGCGCACCCCGGTAGAGTCCCCGGGGTGCACCTCAAGGCCCTGACGCTCCGCGGATTCAAGTCGTTCGCCTCGGCCACCACGCTGCGGTTCGAACCCGGAATCACCTGTGTCGTGGGGCCCAACGGGTCGGGCAAGTCCAACGTCGTGGACGCCCTGTCCTGGGTGATGGGCGAGCAGGGCGCCAAGTCGCTGCGCGGCGGCAAGATGGAGGACGTCATCTTCGCCGGCACGACCGGGCGCCCCCCGCTCGGGCGCGCGGAGGTCTCGCTGACCATCGACAACTCCGACGGCGCCCTCCCCATCGACTACGCCGAGGTCACCCTCACCCGGATCATGTTCCGCGGCGGCAGCAGCGAGTACCAGATCAACGGCGACACCTGCCGCCTCCTCGACTTCCAGGACCTGCTCTCCGACTCCGGCATCGGCCGCGAGATGCACGTCATCGTCGGACAGGGACAGCTCGACTCCGTGCTGCACGCCGACCCGATGGGCCGCCGCGCCTTCATCGAGGAGGCCGCCGGAGTCCTCAAGCACCGCAAGCGGAAAGAGAAGGCGCTGCGGAAGCTGGACGCGATGCAGGCCAACCTCGCGCGCGTGCAGGACCTCACCGACGAACTCCGCCGCCAGCTCAAGCCCCTGGGCCGGCAGGCGGCCGTCGCCCGCCGCGCCGTCGTCATCCAGGCCGACCTGCGCGACGCGCGGCTCCGCCTCCTCGCCGACGACCTCGTCCGGCTCCAGGCGGCGCTCACGGCCGAGGTCGCCGACGAGGCGGCGCTGCTCGCCCGCAAGGAGGCCACCGAGGCCGAGCTCCGCGCCGCCCTCGCCGAGGAGGCCGAGCTCGAAGCGGAGGCCCGCTCGCTGGTGCCCCGCCTGGAGCGCGCCCAGCAGAACTGGTACGCCCTCTCCCAACTCGCCGAACGCGTGCGGGGCACCGTCTCCCTGGCCGACGCGCGCGTGAAGAGCGCCACCACCGCACCCGCCGAGGAACGGCGCGGCCGCGACCCGGAGGACCTGGAGCGGGAGGCGGCCCGCGTCCGCGAACAGGAGGCGGAGCTCGAAGCCGCCCTGGAGGCCGCCGAGCGCGCCCTGGAGGACACCGTCGTCCACCGCGCCGACCTGGAACGGACCCTCGCGGCCGAGGAACGCCGCCTCAAGGACCTGGCCCGCGCGATCGCCGACCGGCGCGAGGGCCTCGCCCGGCTCCACGGCCAGGTGAACGCGGCCCGCTCCCGCGCCGCCTCCGCCCAGGCCGAGATCGACCGGCTCGCCGCCGCCCGCGACGAGGCCGCCGAGCGGTCGGCCGCCGCCCAGGAGGAGTACGAGCAGCTCAGGGCCGAGGTCGACGGCCTCGACGCGGAGGACGCCGAGCAGAGCGAGCGGTACGAGGCCGCCCGCCGTGAACTCGCCGACGCGGAGGCCGCCCTGGGCGCCGCCCGCGAGGCCGCCGCCGACGCCGAGCGCCGCCGCGCCGCGACCCGGGCCCGGCACGACGCCCTCGCCCTCGGGCTGCGCCGCAAGGACGGCACGGGCGCGCTGCTCTCCGCCGGGCTCACCGGACTTCTCGGCCCCGCGGCCGAACTCCTCACCGTCACCCCGGGGTACGAGATCCCCGTCGCCGCCGCCCTCGGCGCCGCCGCCGACGCGCTCGCCGCCGACGGCCCCTCGGCCGCCGCCGAAGCCCTGCGGCACCTGCGCAAGCAGGACGCGGGCCGGGCCTCCCTGATCCTCACCGGAGCCCCAGAGCCGCAGCCCCCGGCGGCGCCCGAGGCGCACCCGTACGCGGCCGACCTCGTCCGGGGCCCCGCCGAACTCCTGGGCGCCGTCCGCCGCCTGCTCACGGGAATCGTGGTCGTGGCCGACCTCGACGAGGCCGCCGATCTGGTCAGGACCCGGCCGGCGCTGACCGCCGTCACCGCCGAGGGCGACCTGCTCGGGGCGCACTTCGCGCAGGGCGGCTCCGCGGGCGCGCCCAGCCTCCTCGAAGTCCAGGCCTCGGTCGCCGAGGCCGCCGCCGAGCTCGACGAACTGGCCGTACTGTGCGAGGAGTCGTCCGCGGCGCGGGACGAGGCGGTCGAGCGGCGCCGCACCGCGGGGGCGCTCGTCGAGGAGCTCGACACCCGCCGCCGGGCCGGCGAACGCGAGAGGTCCGCCGTCGCCCAGCGGCTCGGCCGGCTCGCCGGGCAGGCCAGGGGAGCGGCGGGTGAGGCCGAGCGGACGGCGGCGGCCGCCGCCCGCGCGCAGGACGCCCTGGAGAAGGCCACCGCCGAGGCCGAGGAGCTGACCGAACGGCTCCTCGTGGCCGAGGAGATGCCGGCCGAGGACGAGCCCGACACCTCCACGCGCGACCGGCTCGCGATCGACGGTTCCCACGCGCGCCAGACCGAGATGGAGGCGCGGCTCCAGGTCCGTACCCACGAGGAGCGGGTCAAGGGCCTCGCCGGACGGGCCGACTCGCTCGACCGGGCCGCCCGCGCCGAACGGGAGGCACGCGCGCGTGCCGAGCAGCGCCGGGCCCGGCTGCGCCACGAGGAGCGGGTCGCGGGCGCGGTCGCCGCCGGTGCCCGCACCCTCCTGGCCCATGTCGAGGTCTCCCTGGTCCGCGCCGAGCGGGAGCGGGTGGTGGCCGAGGCGGCGCGGGCCGACCGGGAGAAGGGCCTGACGGTCGCCCGGTCCCGGGGCCGGGACCTCAAGGCCGAACTCGACAAGCTCACGGACTCGGTGCACCGGGGCGAGGTGCTCGGCGCCGAGAAGCGGCTGCGGATCGAGCAGCTGGAGGCGAAGGCGCTGGAGGAGTTCGGCGTGGAGGCGACCGCCCTGGTCGCCGAGTACGGCCCTGACCAGCCCGTGCCCCCGTCGCCCGCGGTGGAGGGGGACCCGGAGGAGGCGTCCGGGGTTCGCCCGCGGCCGTTCGTCCGTTCGGAGCAGGAGAAGCGGTTGAAGGCCGCCGAACGGGCGTACCACCAGCTCGGCAAGGTCAATCCGCTGGCCCTGGAGGAGTTCGCGGCCCTGGAGGAGCGGCACCGGTTCCTCTCGGAGCAGCTGGAGGACCTCAAGAAGACCCGCACGGACCTGCTTCAGGTCGTGAAGGAGGTCGACCTGCGCGTCGAGCAGGTCTTCACCGAGGCGTACCGGGACACCGCCCGCGAGTTCGAGGGGGTCTTCTCCCGGCTCTTCCCCGGCGGCGAGGGCCGGCTCGTCCTCACCGACCCGGACAACATGCTCACCACCGGCGTCGAGGTGGAGGCCCGCCCGCCGGGCAAGAAGGTCAAGCGGCTCTCGCTGCTCTCCGGAGGGGAGCGCTCCCTCACCGCCGTGGCGCTGCTGGTCTCGATCTTCAAGGCCAGGCCCAGCCCGTTCTACGTGATGGACGAGGTCGAGGCGGCACTCGACGACACCAACCTCCAGCGGCTGATCCGGATCATGCGGGAGCTCCAGGAGTCCTCGCAGCTGATCGTGATCACGCACCAGAAGCGGACGATGGAGGTCGCGGACGCGCTGTACGGCGTCTCCATGCAGGGCGACGGCGTCTCCAAGGTGATCAGCCAGCGACTGCGCTGAGGCCCCATCGTTCAACTATTGAACTCAAGCGCCCTCGTGTCACTTATAAAGTCACACGACATCGACTATTGACTTAGAAACTTGAAGGCATAGTCTCTGCAACGTTGCTTTTACCTTCACGTGGTGGGCGGCGTGAAGTTGTGCGCCACTGGAAGGGCTCGCCCCCCACCGAGGAGTCCATGTGACCAGCACTGCGCAGGCGCCCACGCCGCCGCCTTCCGAAGGCCGAGCCGCTCACCCGGACCACCTCGGCCACGTCATCTTCATCACGGCCTCCGCCGCGATGGGCGGCTTCCTCTTCGGATACGACAGCTCCGTCATCAACGGCGCCGTCGAGGCGATCCGCGACCGCTACGACATCGGCTCCGGCACCCTCGCGCAGGTCATCGCCATCGCCCTGATCGGCTGCGCCATCGGCGCCGCCACCGCCGGCCGGATCGCCGACCGCATCGGCCGCATCCGCTGCATGCAGATCTCCGCGGTGCTCTTCGCCGTCAGCGCCGTCGGCTCCGCGCTGCCCTTCGCCCTCTGGGACCTCGCCCTCTGGCGGATCATCGGCGGCTTCGCCATCGGCATGGCCTCCGTCATCGGCCCCGCGTACATCGCCGAGGTCGCCCCCGCCGCCTACCGCGGCCGCCTCGGCTCCTTCCAGCAGGCCGCGATCGTCATCGGCATCGCCATCTCGCAGCTCGTCAACTACGGGATCCTCCAGCTCGCCGACGGCGACCAGCGCGGCGAGATCGGCGGCCTGGAGGCCTGGCAGTGGATGCTCGGCGTGATGGTCGTGCCCGCGCTCCTCTACGGCATGCTGTCCTTCGCGATCCCCGAGTCGCCCCGCTTCCTCATCTCCGTCGGGAAGACCGACCGGGCCAAGGAGGTCCTGGCCGAGGTCGAGGGCAAGGGCGTCGACCTCGACCACCGCGTCGCCGAGATCGACCGCGCCATGCGCAGCGAGCACAAGTCCACCTTCAAGGACCTGCTCACCGCCGGAAGCAGGTTCAAGCTGCTGCCCATCGTCTGGGTCGGCATCGGACTCTCGGTCTTCCAGCAGCTCGTCGGCATCAACGTCGCCTTCTACTACTCCGCGACCCTCTGGCAGTCCGTCGGCATCGACCCGTCCAGCTCGTTCTTCTACTCGTTCACCACGTCGATCATCAACATCATCGGCACCGTGATCGCGATGGTCCTGGTCGACCGGGTCGGCCGCAAGCCGCTCGCCCTCGTCGGCTCCGTCGGCATGGCGATCGCCCTCGCCTTCGAGGCCTGGGCCTTCTCCGCCGACCTCGTCGACGGCAAGCTGCCGGAGACCCAGGGCGTGGTGGCCCTCGTCGCCGCCCACGTCTTCGTGCTCTTCTTCGCCCTCTCGTGGGGCGTGGTCGTCTGGGTCTTCCTCGGCGAGATGTTCCCCAACCGGATCCGCGCCGCGGCCCTCGGCGTCGCCGCCTCCGCCCAGTGGATCGCCAACTGGGCCATCACCGCCAGCTTCCCGTCCCTCGCGGACTGGAACCTCTCCGGCACCTATGTCATCTACGCGGTCTTCGCCGTGCTCTCGATCCCCTTCGTGCTCCGGTACGTCAAGGAGACGAAGGGCAAGGCGTTGGAGGAGATGGGCTAATCCCCGCTGCCCCTCTCCTCACGACGACCGCCCCGGCCGAGGCCCCACGCCTCCGGCCGGGGCGGTACGCCGTCTCCGGGCCGAGTGCCGGGGCGGGACGCCGTTCTCAGGCCGGGAGTCCGGGCAGTACGCGGTCGCAGAACAACCGCAGACTCCGCCACCCCTCCTCCACCGGCATCCCGCCGCACAGCGGGTGCAGCACCAGGCTCTCCAGGCCGAGCGCCAGGCACTCCTCCGGGGTGACGACCCGGTAGACGCCCTCCGCCCGCAGCTCCGCCACCGTCGTCGCCGCGGAACGCACCGCCGAGCGGATGTCCTTCGACTGCCAGGAGGCGTACGTCCGCGCCTCGTGCAGGAAGTGCTCCCCGTGCTCCGCCCAGGTCCGGTCCGGATCCTCCGACACGTGCAGCAGCGGGGTCTCCTCCGCCGGCATCATCGTCCAGCCCTCCGTGCCGTACTCCGCGCACCGCTCCCGGTAGTACGTCTCCAGCTCCGGCAGGTGCGCGCTGGGGAAGAACGGCAGCCCGAGCCGGGCCGCCCGCCGTGCCGCCGCCCGCGAGGAGCCGCCGACCAGGAGCATCGGATGCGGCCGGGTGAAGGGACGCGGGGTGACCCGTACCGTACGGCCCTGGTAGGTGAACGGCTCCCCGGTCCAGGCCGTGAGCAGGGTCTCCAGGAGCAGGTCCTGGAGCTTGCCCCGCCGTCCCCAGTCGACCCCGCGCTCCTCGTACTCCTCCGGGCGGTAGCCGATCCCGGCCACCGTCACGAGCCGGCCCCCGCTCAGCAGGTCCAGGACCGCGATGTCCTCGGCCAGGCGCAGCGGATCGTGCAGCGGGCCGATGATCGCCGAGACCGTGACCGCGATCCTGCGGGTCGCGCCGAAGACCGCGCCGGCGAAGGCGAAGGGGGAGGGGAGCCAGTTGTTCTCGACCCCGTGGTGTTCCTCGGTCTGCACGGTGTCGACCCCGTGCCCGTCGGCGTACGCGGCCATGGCGAGCGCGGCCCGGTAGCGCTCCGAGAGGGACTCCGGGGTCGCCTGCGGATCGACGAGGTTGAACCGTACGACGCTGAACGGCATGGGAAGTCCCCCTTCGCTGGTGCGCGGAAGGGGGACAGTAGCTGACGGAGCGTCAGATGGAAACGGTCTCGCGGACCTCGGCGGCCGGCTCGGTCGGAACCCGCGCGGGAGTGCGCGGCAGCACCGCGTACAGCGCGCCCGCGACCACGATCGTCGCCGCCCAGCCCAGACCGTTCTCACCGATCCAGGACGAGGCGAGCGGACCGGAGAACCAGTCCACCTTCGTGAACAGCAGCCCCGCGAGCAGCGCCACGGCCCACGCCGTCATCGCCTGCCAGGCGAAACCGCCCCGGTACCAGTAGGCGCTGGTCCGGGTGGTGTCCATCAGCGCCTTCGCGTCGTACGACCTCCGGCGCAGCATGTCCACGCCGAAGACCCCGATCCACGCCGAGAACGCCACCGCGAGCAGGGTCAGGAAGGAGATGAACGAGCCGATGAAGCTGGTCGCCACGACCATCAGGAGGAACCCGAAGACCAGGCTGATCACGGCGTTCACGCTCACCGCCGCCGCCCGGGACACCTTGATGCCCAGGGTCTGCGCCGTGAACCCGGCCGAGTACATCGACATCGAGTTGATCAGCAGCATCCCGATCAGGGCGATCACCAGGTACGGCACCGAGATCCACAGGGGCAGCAGCTCGCCGATGAAGGAGACCGGGTCCTGTGCCGAGGCCAGGTCCGGCGTCGACACCGCCATCACGGCACCCATCAGCACCATGGGCAGCACCACGATCCCGGCGCCGCCGATCGTGGACCCGACCATCGCCCGCGACGAGGCCGTACGCGGCAGGTAGCGGGTGAAGTCGGGCCCCGAGGGCACCCAGCTGATGCCGCCGGCCGCGATCGTGCCGATGCCCGCGACCATCATCGCCGTCGAACCGGCAGGCTTGTCGAAGACCGCCGACCAGTCGGTGTTCGCCACCAGGTAGACCAGGACGAGCACGGAGAAGGCGCCGAAGAGGTACGTCGACCACTTGCTGCACACCCGCAGGGCGTTGATGCCGAGGCCCGAGACCAGGAACGTGCAGGTCACGAAGAGCGCAAGCGTCACGACGATGAGGAGCGTGTTCGACTTCACGCCGAAGAGCAGATCGAGGACGGTCAGCACCGCGTACGCGCCGGTGACCGCGTTGATGGTCTCCCAGCCCCAGCGGGCCACCCAGATCAGCGCACCGGGAAAGAGGTTTCCGCGCTGACCGAACACGGCCCGCGACAGCGCCATGCCGGGCGCGCCGCCCCGCTTCCCCGCGATCGAGATCAGGCCGACGATCCCGTACGACAGGACCGGCGCGGCGATCGCCACGGTCAGGACCTGCCAGAAGTTCAGGCCGTTGAAGACGATCAGGCCCGCGCCCATCGTGAGCAGCAGCACACTGATGTTCGCCGCGACCCAGGTCGGGAAGAGCTCGCGGACCCGGCCGGTCCGCTCGGCGTCGGGGACGGGTTCGAGACCGCGGGTCTCCATGGCACCGTCGTGCGTCGCGCCTGCGGCTTCGGAGGCGTCGTGGGGCATGGGGGTACTCCGTACAGATGTGGGGGGACCCACCCAGCGTACGTGCTCCTCCAACGGCCCCCTCGTGGCCGATACTGGTCGGGTTATGGAACTCATCCTTGCTGTAGTCATCGCTCTGGTCGTCGCGGTCGCCGTGACGAGCGGGCTCGTGATCAGCGGTCGCAAGAAGAAGCAGCTGCCGCCGGCCGAGCCGCCGTCCACCACGCCGACCATCACCGCTCCGCCCGCCGAACCGCACGTCGGCGAGGAGGCGGAGACACCGCGGGAGGAACCACGCCGCACGGTCGAGGAGGTCGAACTCCCCGCCGAGGCGGCCCCCGAGGTCCCGGTCGCCGTCGAGGAACCCGCCGTCGAGGAGCCCGCCGCTCCCGAGATCGAGGTCCCCGAGCCCACGGCCGGCCGCCTCGTGCGGCTCCGGGCCCGCCTCGCCCGCTCCCAGAACTCGCTCGGCAAGGGGCTGCTCACGCTCCTGTCCCGCGAGCACCTCGACGAGGACACCTGGGAGGAGATCGAGGAGACGCTTCTCACGGCCGACGTCGGTGTCGCCCCCACCCAGGAGCTCGTCGACCGGCTGCGCGAGCGCGTCAAGGTGCTCGGCACCCGCACCCCCGACGAGCTGCGCGGCCTGCTCCACGAGGAGCTCGTCGCCCTGCTCGGCGACTTCGACCGCTCGGTGAAGACCGAGAGCCCCGAGGACACTCCGGGCGTGGTCATGGTCGTCGGCGTCAACGGCACCGGCAAGACCACCACCACGGGCAAGCTGGCCCGTGTCCTGGTCGCCGACGGCAAGTCCGTCGTCCTCGGCGCCGCCGACACCTTCCGCGCCGCCGCCGCCGACCAGCTCCAGACCTGGGGCGAGCGCGTCGGCGCCCGCACCGTGCGCGGACCGGAGGGCGGCGACCCGGCGTCGATCGCCTTCGACGCGGTCAAGGAGGGCATCGCCGAGAAGGCCGATGTCGTCCTCATCGACACCGCCGGCCGGCTCCACACCAAGACCGGCCTCATGGACGAGCTCGGCAAGGTCAAGCGCGTCGTCGAGAAGCACGGCCCGCTCGACGAGATCCTCCTCGTCCTCGACGCCACCACCGGCCAGAACGGCCTGATCCAGGCCCGCGTCTTCGCCGAGGTCGTCGACATCACCGGCATCGTGCTGACCAAGCTCGACGGCACCGCCAAGGGCGGCATCGTCGTCGCCGTCCAGCGCGAGCTGGGCGTCCCGGTCAAGCTGGTCGGTCTCGGTGAGGGCCCGGACGACCTGGCGCCCTTCGAGCCGGGCGCCTTCGTCGACGCCCTCATCGGCGACTGACACCCCGTACGGCACGAGGAAGGGCCCCCGCCACGACGTGGCGGGGGCCCTTCCTCGTACCAGGACTCAGAAGTGCGTCCGGTGGCAGATGTACGCCAGGGTGCCGAGCAGCAGCCGGGCCTGCGGCGGCGCGCCCGCCGTGTCCAGCGTCGGCGGCCGCAGCCAGCGCACCGGCCCGTGCCCGCCCAGGTCCGACGGGGGAGCGGTGACGTGGGAGCCGGGACCCAGACAGTGCAGGTCCAGATCGGCGTCGTCCCAGCCCATCCGGTACAGCAGCTGCGGCAGCTCGGCCGCCGCGCCCGGGGCCACGAAGAACCGCGCCCGGCCGGTCGGGGTCGCGCACACCGGGCCGAGCGGCAGCCCCATGCGCTCCAGGCGCACCAGCGCCCGCCGGCCCGCCGCCTCGGCGACCTCGATCACGTCGAAGGCCCGGCCGACCGGGAGGAGCAGCGTCGCGCCGGGGTACTCGGACCAGGCCTTGGTGGCGTCGTCCAGGCCGGCGCCCGCCGGGACCGGTTCCGCGAAGGAGAGGGGGTGGGCGCCCGGGGCCGCGCACGCCCGGTCCCCGCAGGAGCACTGGCCGGAGACGGCACGCGCGCCGGGGACGACGTCCCAGCCCCACAGTCCCGTGTACTCGGCCACCGCTGTGCACTCCGTGGTGCGTACGCGGCGGCGTGCGCCGGACCGCATCTCACGAATGCCGCCGATCGTGAAACCCATGCCCCCTCCAACGGGTCGAGCGCGCCGGTGGTTACGACCCGGAGCACCGCCGTCACCCTTCGTCACGGTCCGTCACGGAATGTGGCGCACGGTCGTGGAAGGGGTGGTGCGGGCCGGGACACGCGCCTCTCCGCGCTTCCGTCCGCCGACTCCGGTTCGTCGCATGTCAAGTGAATCGCGTTCCACGCCAGGTGAGTTCATTCGAAGGGGTGGCGAATGGTGGCGTTTCTTGAATCGCCCTCGTGGAGGGGTGATCGTAGGGTTACTTTCGGTACTCGAACCCGGGACCGCCGTGCACGCGTGGGTATGCCGGAGGCAACCCGGTTTCCAGCTCGAAGGAGTGCGAACGCCGGACGGGTGCCCCGAGACACGGCATTCTGATAGGGGTTCGGACGACAGGTTTTCAGGTGGATGGGGGCGTTCCAGTGAGCGGCAACGGCGCAGACGGTACGACTGCCGGCAAGCGCCCGAACGAGCAGCTGGGCTCGTGGTTCGTGCGCAGCGGCTGGTCGAAGGGCGAACTGGCACGCCAGGTGAACCGCCGTGCGCGCCAGATGGGCGCGCACCACATCTCCACGGACACCTCGCGCGTGCGGCGCTGGCTCGACGGAGAGCAGCCCCGCGAGCCCATCCCGCGGATCCTCTCCGAGCTCTTCTCGGAGCGCTTCGGCTCCGTCGTCGCCGTCGAGGACCTCGGCCTGCGCACCGCGCACCAGTCGCCCTCGGTCTCCGGCGTCGACCTTCCCTGGGCGGGACCGCAGACGGTCGCCCTGCTCAGCGAGTTCTCCCGCAGCGACCTCATGCTCGCCCGCCGGGGCTTCCTCGGCTCCTCCCTGTCGCTCGCCGCCGGACCCGCCCTCATCGAACCGATGCAGCGCTGGCTCGTGCCCACCCCGGTCGCCGACATCGAGCGGCCCGAGCCCCTCGTCGACGCCCGCCGCCCGAACCGACTCTCCGAGATCGAGCTCGACCTCCTGGAGTCCACCACCGCCATGTTCCGCAAGTGGGACGCCCAGTGCGGCGGCGGACTGCGCCGCAAGGCCGTCGTCGGCCAGCTCCACGAGGTCACCGACCTCCTCCAGGAGTCCCAGCCCGCCGCCACCGCCAAACGCCTCTTCACCTGCGCCGCCGAACTCGCCGAACTGGCCGGCTGGATGAGCTACGACGTCGGCCTCCAGCCCACGGCCCAGAAGTACTTCGTGCTCGCCCTGCACGCCGCCAAGGAGGCCGGCGACAAGCCCCTCGGCTCGTACATCCTCTCGTCCATGAGCCGCCAGATGATCCACCTCGGCCGGCCCGACGACGCCCTCGAACTCATCCACCTCGCCCAGTACGGCAGTCGGGACTGCGCCACCGCCCGCACCCAGGCCATGCTGTATGCGATGGAGGCCCGCGCCTACGCCAACATGGGGCAGCCCTCCAAGTGCAAGCGGGCCGTCCGGATGGCCGAGGACACCTTCGCCGACGTCGGCCTCGACGGCGAGCCCGAGCCCGACTGGATCGGCTTCTTCTCCGAGGCCGAGCTCAACGGCGAGAACTCCCACTCCTACCGCGACCTCGCCTATGTCGCGGGCCGGTCCCCGACCTACGCCTCGCTCGCCGAGCCCGTCATGGAGCGGGCCGTCGAGCTCTTCGAGAAGGACCCCGACCACCAGCGGTCGTACGCGCTCAACCTGATCGGCATGGCCACCGTGCACCTCCTCAAGCGCGAGCCCGAGCAGTCCGTGGTCCTCGCCGAGAAGGCACTCGGGGTCGCCCGCAGCATCCGCTCCGAGCGGGTCAACACCCGGCTCCGCAAGACCGTCGACCACGCCGCCCGCAACTACAGCGACGTCGCCGAGGTCGTCCAGCTCACCGACCGGCTCACCCAGCTCCTGCCCGAGGCCGCCGAGGCGGTCTGACCCCCCCGCTCGCACCCCGCGAGCCCGCACAGACCCCGGCCGCGCCGGACGTCCCGTAAAGCCCGACTCGGCTCCCCCGCCGCAAGGTCACACGGACGCCCGGCGCGGCCGGTCCGTTTCCCCGGGCGTCTCCCCGGACCGACACGACCGTTCACGGTCGCGTAACACGCCCGACCCCTTCGTCACTGGGCCGAAACATCGAGCGGCATCGGCGGAAACCGCGCTGCGCGAATCTCTGGCGCATAACCGGCCACCCCTCACGGCCGGACGCTCCCCGGCCCCGCCCCGCACAGGCCGCATTCGACGACGAGGAGACGCCGATGGCACCAGCCATCACGACCCTGGCAGCAGACGCCCCCGAGCTGTCTGCCGCCAACACCGGGTTCATGCTCATCTGCTCCGCCCTGGTCATGCTGATGACCCCGGCGCTCGCCTTCTTCTACGGAGGCATGGTCCGCGTCAAGTCCACCCTCAACATGCTGATGATGAGCTTCATCAGCCTCGGGATCGTCACGATCCTCTGGGTGGTCTTCGGCTTCAGCCTCGCCTTCGGCACCGACTCGGGCTCGCTCATCGGCTGGTCCTCCGACTACGTCGGCCTCAGCGGCATCGGCATCACCGAGCTCTGGGACGGCTACACCATCCCGGTGTACGTCTTCGCCGTCTTCCAGCTGATGTTCGCGATCATCACGCCCGCGCTCATCAGCGGCGCCCTCGCCGACCGCGTCAAGTTCACCGCCTGGGCCCTCTTCATCACCCTCTGGGTCACGATCGTCTACTTCCCCGTCGCCCACTGGGTCTGGGGCGCGGGCGGCTGGCTCTTCGAGATGGGCGTCATCGACTTCGCCGGCGGCACCGCCGTCCACATCAACGCGGGCGCCGCCGCCCTCGGCGTGATCCTCGTCATCGGCAAGCGCGTCGGCTTCAAGAAGGACCCGATGCGCCCGCACAGCCTTCCGCTGGTCATGCTCGGCGCCGGTCTCCTCTGGTTCGGCTGGTTCGGCTTCAACGCGGGCTCCTGGCTCGGCAACGACGACGGCGTCGGCGCCGTGATGTTCGTCAACACCCAGGTCGCCACCGCCGCCGCCATGCTCGCCTGGCTCGCGTACGAGAAGATCCGCCACGGCTCCTTCACCACCCTCGGCGCCGCCTCCGGCGCGGTCGCCGGACTCGTCGCCATCACCCCGTCCGGCGGCGCCGTCAGCCCGCTCGGCGCGATCGCCGTCGGCGCCATCGCCGGTCTCCTCTGCGCCATGGCCGTCGGCCTCAAGTACAAGTTCGGCTACGACGACTCCCTCGACGTCGTCGGCGTCCACCTCGTCGGCGGTGTCGCCGGCTCCCTCCTCGTCGGCCTCTTCGCCACCGGCGGCGTCCAGTCCGACGCCAAGGGCCTCTTCTACGGCGGCGGCCTGGAGCAGCTCGGCAAGCAGGCCGTGGGCGTCTTCGCCGTCCTCGCCTACTCTCTGATCGCCTCCGCGCTCCTCGCCCTGATCATCGACAGGACGATGGGGATGCGGGTCAGCGAGGACGACGAGGTCTCCGGCATCGACCAGGTCGAGCACGCCGAGACCGCGTACGACTTCAGCGGCGCCGGCGGCGGCATCACGGGACGCACCACCTCCGTGGCCACGCCCGCCCTGAGCGAGAACAAGAAGGTGGACGCATGAAGCTCATCACCGCGGTCGTGAAGCCGCACCGGCTCGACGAGATCAAGGAGGCCCTCCAGGCGTTCGGCGTCCACGGACTCACCGTCACCGAGGCCAGCGGCTACGGCCGCCAGCGCGGCCACACCGAGGTCTACCGGGGCGCCGAGTACACCGTCGACCTGGTCCCCAAGATCCGCATCGAGGTCCTCGTCGAGGACGAGGACGCCGAACAGCTCATCGACGTCGTCGTGAAGGCCGCCCGGACCGGCAAGATCGGAGACGGCAAGGTGTGGAGCGTGCCGGTCGAGACCGCCGTACGGGTCCGCACCGGCGAGCGCGGGCCGGACGCACTGTAAGCACGGATGGGAGCCGCCGGGTGACGAACCTCGACACGAGCGACACGACCGAAGAATCGGGACCCGGCGGTTACGCGGCGGCCCGGCTGCTCCTCCTCCAGGAGAAGGAGCGGCCCGGGCCGCCGCGCCGTGCCGCCCTGGCCCGGCTCACCGACGACTGGCTGGCCGGCCTCTTCGCCGCCGTCGCGCCGCCCCGCGGGACCGCCCTCGTCGCCGTCGGCGGCTACGGGCGCGGCGAACTCTCCCCGCGCAGCGACCTCGACCTCCTCCTGCTCCACGACGGCACCGCCGACCAGGCCGCCGTCGCGGCCCTCGCCGACCGGATCTGGTACCCCGTCTGGGACCTCGGCCTCGCCCTCGACCACTCCGTCCGCACCCCCGCCGAGGCCCGCGCCACCGCCGCCGACGACCTCAAGGCCCACCTCGGCCTCCTCGACGCCCGGCCCCTCGCCGGCGACCACGGCCTCGTCGCCGCCCTGCGCACCACCGTCCTCGCCGACTGGCGCAACCAGGCCCCCCGGCGGCTCCCCGAACTCGACGAGCTCTGCCGGGAACGCGCCGAGCGCACGGGGGAGCTGCAGTACCTCCTGGAACCCGACCTCAAGGAGGCCAGGGGCGGCCTCCGCGACACCCAGGTCCTCCGTGCCGTCGCCGCGTCCTGGCTCGCCGACGCCCCCCGCGAGGGCCTCGACACCGCCCGCCGCCGCCTCCTCGACGCCCGCGACGCCCTCCACCTCGCCACCGGCCGCGCCACCGACCGGCTGGCCCTCCAGGAACAGGACGCCGTCGCCGCCGAACTCGGCCTCCTCGACGCCGACACCCTGCTCCGCGAGGTGTACGAGGCCGCCCGGACGGTCTCGTACGCCTCCGACGTCACCTGGCGCGAGGTCAACCGCGTCCTCAGGGCCCGCTCGGTCCGTCCGCGGCTGCGCACCCTCCTCGGCCGCGGCGGCACGAAACCCCCCGTCGAGCGGACCCCGCTCGCCGAGGGCGTCGTCGAGATGGACGGCGAGGCCGTCCTCGCCCGCAGCGCCCGGCCGGAACGCGACCCCGTCCTGCCGCTGCGGGCCGCCGCCGCGGCCGCCCAGTCCGCGCTCCCGCTCTCCCTGCACGCCGTACGCCGCCTCGCGGCCGCCGCCGGGCCCCTGCCCGTGCCCTGGCCCGCCGAGGCCCGCGAGGAGCTCGTCACCCTCCTCGGCGCGGGCGAGGCCACCGTCCCCGTCTGGGAGGCCCTGGAGGCCGAGGGACTCGTCACACGGCTCCTGCCCGACTGGGAGCGCGTCCGCTGCCGGCCCCAGCGCAACCCCGTCCACACCTGGACCGTCGACCGGCACCTCGTCGAGACCGCCGTACGGGCCTCCTCGCTCACCCGCCGCGTCGGCCGCCCCGACCTCCTCCTCGTCGCCGCCCTCCTCCACGACATCGGCAAGGGCTGGCCCGGCGACCACTCCGTCGCCGGCGAGACCATCGCCCGCGACCTCGCCGCCCGCATCGGCTTCGACCGCACCGACACCGCCGTCGTCGCCACCGTCGTCCGCCACCACCTGCTCCTCGTCGAGACCGCCACCCGGCGCGACCTCGACGACCCCGCCACCGTCCAGTCCGTCGCCGCCGCCGTCGGCAGCCTCGGCACCCTGGAGCTCCTGCACGCCCTCACCGAGGCCGACGCCCTCGCCACCGGCCCCGCCGCCTGGTCCTCCTGGCGGGCCTCGCTCGTCGCCGACCTGGTCAAACGGGTCGCCGGCGTCCTCACGGGCGCACCCCTGCCCGACCCCGAGGCCGCCGCGCCCAGCGCCGAGCAGGAACGGCTCGCGATGGAGGCCCTGCGCACCGGCGAACCCGTCCTCGCCCTCCACACCCGCGACGAGCAGCCCCTCGACGAGGAGGAACCCGAGCCCGTCGGCGTCGAACTCCTCATCGCCCTGCCCGACCAGCCCGGGGTCCTCCCCGCCGTCGCGGGCGTCCTCGCCCTCCACCGGCTCACCGTCCGCGCCGCGGACCTCCGCGCCGTGGACCTGCCCGGCGGCCTCGGTTCCGGCTCGGTCCTGGTCCTCGACTGGAGGGTCGCCGCCGAGTACGGCTCCCTGCCCGAGGCCGCCCGGCTCCGCGCCGACCTCGTGCGCGCCCTGGACGGCTCCCTCGACATCCCCGCCCGGCTCGCCGAGCGCGAGGCCGCCTACCCCCGCCGCCGGGGCCTCGCCGCCCCGCCGCCCCGGGTCACCGTCGCCGCCGCGGACTCCCGCCTCGCCACCGTCATCGAGGTCCGCGCCCAGGACGCCCCCGGCCTGCTGCACCGCATCGGCCGGGCCCTGGAGGGCGCGGCCGTACGGGTGCGGAGCGCGCACGTCTCCACCCTGGGCGCCAACGCCGTCGACACCCTGTACGTGACCCGCCCGGACGGCTCCCTCCTGCCCGACGAGGAGGCGATCGACCTGGCCCGCGCCCTGGAGGAGGCGCTGCGGTGACCGCCTGATCCGGCCCGTACGGCACCACCCCCGCGCGCCGGATTCGGCGGGCGGGGGCACACACTTCGAGCGGCCCGATACCCTGGAGGGCAATCCGACCGCCCCCGACACCGAGGATCCGCGACCGCCGTGTTCGATACCCTCTCCGACCGCCTTGCAGCGACCTTCAAGAACCTCCGCGGCAAGGGCCGTCTGTCCGAGGCGGACATCGACGCCACCGCGCGCGAGATCCGTATCGCGCTGCTCGAAGCGGATGTCGCCCTTCCGGTCGTCCGCGCCTTCATCAAGCAGGTCAAGGAGCGCTCGCTGGGCGCGGAGGTCTCCCACGCCCTCAACCCGGCCCAGCAGGTCATCAAGATCGTCAACGAGGAGCTCATCGGCATCCTCGGTGGCGAGACCCGCCGCCTGCGCTTCGCCAAGACCGCGCCGACCGTGATCATGCTCGCCGGTCTCCAGGGTGCCGGTAAGACCACCCTCGCCGGAAAGCTGGGCGTCTGGCTGAAGAGCCAGGGCCACTCCCCGCTGCTCGTCGCCTGCGACCTCCAGCGCCCCAACGCCGTCAACCAGCTCTCCGTCGTCGCGGACCGCGCGGGCGTGGCCTTCTACGGCCCGCAGCCGGGCAACGGCGTCGGCGACCCGGTCCAGGTCGCGAAGGACTCCATCGAGTACGCGCGGACCAAGCTGTACGACGTCGTCGTCGTCGACACCGCCGGCCGCCTCGGCATCGACCAGGAGCTGATGCAGCAGGCCGCGGACATCCGCGACGCCGTCAGCCCCGACGAGGTCCTCTTCGTCGTCGACGCCATGATCGGTCAGGACGCGGTCAACACCGCCGAGGCCTTCCGCGACGGCGTCGGCTTCGACGGCGTGGTGCTGTCCAAGCTCGACGGCGACGCCCGCGGTGGTGCCGCGCTCTCCATCGCGCACGTCACCGGCAAGCAGATCATGTTCGCCTCCAACGGCGAGAAGCTGGACGACTTCGACGCGTTCCACCCGGACCGCATGGCGTCCCGCATCCTCGGCATGGGCGACATGCTCTCCCTCATCGAGAAGGCGCAGCAGACCTTCGACGAGGAAGAGGCCGCCAAGATGGCCTCGAAGCTCGCCTCGAAGAAGGGCGAGGGCTTCACGCTCGACGACTTCCTGGCGCAGATGGAGCAGGTCCGCAAGATGGGCTCCATCTCGAAGCTCCTCGGGATGCTGCCCGGCATGGGCCAGATGAAGGAGCAGATCGCTAACATCGACGAGCGCGAGGTCGACCGCGTCGGCGCCATCATCAAGTCGATGACCCCGGCCGAGCGCCAGGACCCGACCATCATCAACGGCTCCCGGCGGGCCCGTATCGCCAAGGGTTCCGGCGTCGAGGTCAGCGCGGTCAAGGGCCTGGTCGAGCGGTTCTTCGAGGCCCGCAAGATGATGTCCCGCATGGCGCAGGGCGGCGGCATGCCGGGGATGCCGGGCATCCCGGGCATGGGCGGCGGCCCCGGCCGGCAGAAGAAGCAGGTCAAGCAGGCCAAGGGCAAGCGCAAGAGCGGCAACCCGATGAAGCGGAAGGCCGAGGAGCAGGCCGAGGCCGAGCGCCGCGAGCAGGCCCAGGCCGGCGGCGCCTTCGGTCTCCCGGCGGCCGGGCAGACCCCGAAGGACTTCGAGCTCCCCGACGAGTTCAAGAAGTTCATGGGCTGACACGCGTACGAGAAGGGGCCCGGAGCGGTGCGAAACCGCCCCGGGCCCCTTTTCACTCCTCCACGCCGCCCGCGATGCCCGGTTCGTCCAGCTCTTCGATACTGGGGCCACTGCCGCCCCGAGGAGAGCCACGTGGCCAACCCCGTACCCCCGCGCGAACGGACCGACCAGCCCTGGCGCTCGGAAGGGGCACCGTCGCCCCCGTCGCCGAAGAAGCGGATGCCCGGCGGCTGGGGCAGCCTCATCCTCACCGCGCTCGTCGTGTACCTGATCGCCAACCTCGTGCTCTCGTTCTTCAACGAGGGCGACGGGCCGACGATCTCGTACACCGAGTTCGACAAGCAGGTCGCCGCCGGGAACGTCACCAAGATCTACTCCAAGGGCGACGCGATCCAGGGGCAGCTGAAGAACAAGCAGCCCGTCCCGGACGGCGACGGCGACTACACCAAGTTCCAGACCCAGCGGCCCGCCTTCGCCGACGACGACCTGTGGGCGCAGCTGACCAAGCAGAACGTCGTCGTCACCGCCCAGCCCGTCGTCCAGGAGCGCAGCTTCCTCGCCAACCTCCTGATCTCCCTGGCGCCGATGCTGCTGCTCGTCGTGCTGTGGGTGTTCATCGCCCGCCGGATGAGCGCGGGCATGGGCGGCGCCGGCGGCATGCTCGGCCGCAAGCAGCCGCCGAAACCCGTCGAACTGGAGGGCGGCCGGCGCACCACCTTCCAGGACGTCGCCGGCATCGACGAGGTCGAGGGCGAGCTCAACGACGTCGTCGACTTCCTGAAGAACCCGCAGGCCTACCGCGAGATGGGCGCCAAGATGCCCCGCGGCGTGCTCCTCGCGGGCCCTCCCGGCACCGGCAAGACGCTGCTCGCCCGGGCCGTCGCGGGCGAGGCGGGGGTGCCGTTCTTCTCCGCCTCCGCCTCCGAGTTCATCGAGATGATCGTGGGCGTCGGCGCCTCCCGGGTCCGCGAACTGTTCGCCGAGGCCCGCAAGGTCGCCCCCGCGATCATCTTCATCGACGAGATCGACACCATCGGCCGGGCCCGCGGCGGCGGCTCCGGGATGGGCGGGCACGACGAGCGCGAGCAGACCCTCAACCAGATCCTCACCGAGATGGACGGCTTCACCGGCTCCGAGGGGGTCATCGTCCTCGCCGCCACCAACCGCGCCGACGTGCTCGACCCGGCCCTCACCCGGCCGGGCCGCTTCGACCGGATCGTCCACGTCAACCCGCCCGACCGCGGCGGCCGCGAGGCCATCCTGAAGATCCACACCCGGGAGATCCCGCTCGCCCAGGACGTCGACCTGGAGCACGTGGCCCGGACCACTCCCGGCATGACCGGCGCCGAGCTCGCCAACCTCGCCAACGAGGCCGCCCTCCTCGCGGTCAAGCGCGACCAGAAGGCCGTCACCCAGTCCGATCTGTCCGACGCCCTGGAGAAGGTCCAGCTCGGCGCCGAACGGCCGCTCGTGATGCCCGCGGAGGAGCGGCGCAGGACCGCGTACCACGAGAGCGGGCACGCCCTGCTCGGCATGCTCCAGCCCGGCGCCGACCCGGTCCGCAAGATCACCATCGTGCCCCGCGGCCGGGCCCTCGGCGTCACCCTGTCGACCCCCGACGCCGACAAGTACGCCTACACCGAGGACTACCTGCGGGGCCGGATCATCGGCGCCCTCGGCGGCATGGCGGCCGAGCACGTCGTCTTCGGCGTCATCACCACCGGCGCCGAGAGCGACCTCGAACAGGTCACCAACATCGCCCGGGGCATGGTGGGCCGCTGGGGCATGAGCGAGCGCGTCGGCCGCCTCACCGCCATCCCGGGCGACGCCCAGCAGGCGTACGGGCTCTCGGCCGCCCCCGCGACCCTCGACACCGTCGACGAGGAGATGCGCCGCATCGTCGACGAGTGCTACGAGAGCGCGGTACGGCAGCTCCGCGAGCACCGCGACCAGCTGGACACCCTCGCCGAGGCCCTCCTGGCCAACGAGACCCTGGAGGAGGACGCGGCCTACCGCGCCGCGGGCATCCCGCGGGTGAAGAAGGAGCTCTGAGGGGGGCACGGCCGGGTCCATGGCCGGGTCGCGGTGGGAGCTCGCGGCCGGGTCCGCGGTTGGGGCTCATGGCCGGGCTCACGGCCGGCCCCACGACGGTGGCGGCTCGTGGCCGGGCTCGTGACGCCGCGGCCGGCCGTGCCGGGCCTATCGCACCCGGGCGACGACGTACCGGAAGACGTTCGGCATCCACACCGTCCCGTCCGGGCGGACGTACGGGGCGAGTGCCTCCTCGATCTCCTTCTCCACCTGCGACAGGTCCGTCGCCCGCACCGCCTCGTCGAAGACGCCCGTGGAGAGCAGCCCGCGCACCGCGCTGGACTCGTCCGCGTACCCGAAGGGGCAGGCCACCCGGCCCGAACCGGCCGGCCGCAGTCCCGCGTCCGCCACCAGCGCGTCCAGATCGGGTCCCGGCACCGGCCCGCGGTCCGCGAGCCGGGCCGCCACCCGCAGCACCGGCTCCGTGGCGCACCGCTCCGGCGGCCCCCAGCCGGCGAGCACGACCGCCGTGCCCGATTGCGCCGAACGGGTGAGTGCCCGGAGCTCCGGGACCACCGTGTCCGTCGTGTGGAAGGCCGTGATCACGTCGTACGGAAGGTCCTCCGGGAGCTCCTCGGTGACCGTGACGCCCTCCGGCAGCCGCTCCCTGGCCAGCTCCACGCGCGCGTGGTCGCGGTCAGCGCCGGCCACCCGCGCGCCCCGCGCCGCCGCCATCAGAAGGGCCAGGCCGGAGCCGCAGCCCAGGCCGAGCAGCCGGGATCCCGCGCCCACACCGACGCGGTCGTACACCGCCTCGTAGAGCGGGACCAGCATCCGTTCCTGGATCTCGGCCCAATCGCGCGCGGGGTGGTGCGGGACGAGCGTAGGTGTCATGGAAAAGCGCCCCAATCCGTGCTCGGACGACAGCCCCCCGTAGTCAGGGAACTGCGCATCCCCGGCCGCGTCCAGTGCTCGCGCCGGACGGATTCGTCCGGGGGAGGGGCGGTGCGCCGCCTTGCGTCCGCACCGGGTAATGTCCTCGCAAAAGTCCCCGGGCCGCTCCGGCCCCTCGGGGGCGCGCGCACCGCGGCCACGCGCCGGGGCGTATGCGCCACTACGCACCGGCTTGACGTTCCCTGCGTGACTTCTCCGCAGATCGGGGCACTGGCCCGCGTCGGTACGCATCAAGGCAACTGACGGGTACGTGCAAAATATTTGGGATGCCCCGGAATGGAACCCGGGGGCACGTCGGCTCGTTGTACGCGACGTGAGCACGACACCACCTGTTCTCGCCGCAGAGCTGGCACAGGCGTGGGCCGACATTCAGCGGCACCACCCCGAGCTGCCCGACCTTGCCGCGCCCGAGTCCCTGATCGGAGAATCCTCGTCCGCCTGCGGCGCCGAGCTCTCCTTCGAACGACTGCTCCACGAGGCAGTCCACGGCATCGCCGCCGCCCGAGGTGTCCGCGACACCTCCCGTGCCGGCCGCTACCACAACCGCAGATTCCTCGCGATCGCCGAGGAGATGGGCCTCGACCATCCCGAGGAGCCGCACGCCAGCAGCGGTTTCTCCCTGGTCACGCTCAACCCCGAGGCCAGGCGCCGCTACCGGCCCACCATCGAGCGGCTCCAGCGCGCCCTCAAGGCCCACACGGTCGCCACGGCCGCCGACACCAAGCGCTCCTTCCGCGGACCGGCCGCCCGGCACGGTTCCTCGGGCGGAGGCGTCCGCGTCAAGGCCGTCTGCGACTGCGGGCGGAACGTGCGCGTGGTGCCATCGGTGCTGGCCCAGGCCCCGATCGTCTGCGGCGGCTGCGGCAAGCCCTTCCGCATCCCCGAGACGGTGGGCGCCGCCAACTGAGCCGGCGGCGTGTGGCACAATGGCTAGCTGTACTCGACAGTCGCATAGGACCCCTCTCTCCTCCGGCTGACGCGTCCATCGGGCACCCGAGTACCGCAACCCCACGTGGCATCTCAAGTGCCCAACCACGTCAAGACCAGGAGACACCACTCCAGTGGCAGTCAAGATCAAGCTCAAGCGCCTCGGCAAGATCCGCCAGCCCCACTACCGCATCGTCGTCGCCGACTCGCGCACCCGTCGTGACGGTCGCGCGATCGAGGAGATCGGCCTCTACCACCCGACGTACAACCCGTCGCGTATCGAGGTCGACTCCGAGCGTGCGCAGTACTGGCTGTCCGTCGGCGCCCAGCCGACCGAGCCGGTTCTCGCCATCCTGAAGCTCACCGGCGACTGGCAGAAGGCCAAGGGCCTGCCGGCCCCCGAGAAGGCTCTGCTCGTCCCCGCCACGAAGGAGGCGAAGCGCGCCTCGTTCGACGAGTTCGCGAAGACCCTCGAGGGCGGCGACGACAAGGGTGAGGCCATCACCCCGAAGGCCAAGAAGGCCGACAAGAAGGCGGACGAGGCCGAGGCCGCGTCCACCGAGTCGACCGAGGCCTGATCATGCTCGAGGAGGCTCTCGAGCACCTCGTGAAGGGCATCGTCGACAACCCCGACGAGGTGCAGGTGGCCTCGCGCAACCTGCGCCGGGGCCGCGTGCTGGAGGTCCGGGTCCACCCCGACGACCTCGGCAAGGTGATCGGCCGCAACGGCCGCACCGCGCGTGCGCTGCGCACCGTCGTGGGCGCCATCGGCGGCCGGGGGATCCGCGTCGACCTCGTCGACGTGGACCAGGTCCGCTGAGCAGGCCGGCAGCATCACCTTAGTTGTGCCGGCACGGGCCGGGGAGGGCTGAAGAGCCCACCCCGGCCCGTTGTCGTACGTACGAGCTGTGTGACAGGAGAGTGTGGAGCAGTGCAGTTGGTAGTCGCGCGGGTCGGCCGCGCCCACGGGATCAAGGGCGAGGTCACCGTCGAGGTGCGGACGGACGAGCCGGAGCTCAGGCTCGGCCCCGGTGCCGTACTGCTCACCGACCCGGCCTCCGCCGGGCCGCTGACCATCGAGTCCGGCAAGGTCCACAGCGGCCGGCTGTTGCTGCGCTTCGAGGGCGTCCGCGACCGCAACGCCGCCGAGGCCCTGCGCAACACCCTCCTCATCGCCGAGATCGACCCCGAGGAACTACCGGAGGAGGAGGACGAGTACTACGACCACCAGCTCATGGACCTCGACGTCGTCCTCGCCGACGGCACCGAGATCGGCCGGATCACCGAGATCTCCCACCTGCCGTCCCAGGACCTCTTCATCGTCGAGCGCCCCGACGGCACCGAGCTGATGATCCCCTTCGTGTCGTCGATCGTCACCGAGATCGACCTGGAGGAGCAGCGGGCCGTCATCGACCCGCCGCCCGGTCTGATCGACGACCGCGCCGAGATCGTCTCCTCCCGGGACGACGGCGAGGCGTCCGGTGACGAGTCCGCCGGGGAGACGGCATGAGGCTCGACGTCGTCACGATCTTCCCCGAGTACCTGGAACCGCTGAACGTCTCCCTCGTCGGCAAGGCACGCGCGCGCGGACAGCTCGACGTCCACGTGCACCACCTGCGCGACTGGACGTACGACCGGCACAACACGGTCGACGACACCCCCTACGGCGGCGGCCCCGGCATGGTCATGAAGACCGAGCCCTGGGGCGACGCGCTCGACCAGACGCTCGCCGACGGCTACGAGGCCGGCGCGCACGGACCGGTCCTCGTCGTCCCGACCCCCAGCGGCCGCCCCTTCACCCAGGAGCTCGCCGTCGAACTCTCCGAGCGGCCCTGGCTGATCTTCACGCCGGCCCGCTATGAGGGCATCGACCGCCGCGTCATGGACGAGTACGCGACCCGGATGCCCGTCTACGAGGTCTCCATCGGCGACTACGTCCTCGCCGGCGGGGAGGCGGCCGTCCTCGTCGTCACCGAGGCCGTCGCCCGCCTGCTGCCCGGCGTCCTCGGCAACGCCGAGTCCCACCGGGACGACTCCTTCGCCCCGGGCGCGATGGCCAACCTCCTGGAGGGCCCCGTCTACACCAAGCCCCCGGAGTGGCGCGGCCGGGGCATCCCCGACGTCCTGCTCAGCGGGCACCACGGCAAGATCGCCCGCTGGCGGCGCGACGAGGCCTTCCGGCGCACCGCCGCCAACCGGCCCGATCTCATCGAGCGCTGCGACCCGTCCGCCTTCGACAAGAAGGACCGCGAGATCCTCTCGATGATGGGGTGGGCGCCCGAGCCCGGCGGCCGATTTTGGCGCAGGGTCGAGGGCGTGGAAGAATAGGCCGCTGTCGTCCGTCCGGCGCGCGCCCCTGCCACAGGGGGAACGACGCCGCCAGTAACGGACGACGTCCCGAATCATTCGAACGTACCGCTGATGACCTGTGGCATCAGCGAGGAAAGAGACCTCCATGGCCTCCCTGCTCGACCAGGTCAACGCGGGTTCCATCCGCTCCGACCTCCCCGCCTTCCGTCCCGGCGACACCGTGAACGTCCACGTGCGCGTCATCGAGGGCAACCGCTCCCGTATCCAGCAGTTCAAGGGCGTCGTCATCCGTCGCCAGGGTTCGGGCGTCAGCGAGACCTTCACGGTCCGCAAGGTCTCGTTCTCCGTCGGCGTCGAGCGCACCTTCCCGGTGAACAGCCCGATCTTCGAGAAGATCGAGCTCGTGACCCGCGGTGACGTCCGTCGCGCCAAGCTCTACTACCTGCGCGAGCTGCGCGGCAAGGCTGCCAAGATCAAGGAGAAGCGCGACCGCTGAGCCCCGGCTCCCGGCACGCGCCACGCTTCCGACTCCCCGCACAGACAGGCCGGATAGGCTCTGCCAGCGATGGACACCGAAGCACAGCACACGGAGCGCGATCCCTCTTCCGACACGGAGGAGGGGTCGCGCTCCGCGCGCGTTTCCGACGATTCCCTGCGGGCCCCCGAAGACGCCGGGCGCGAGTCCGAGGACTCGGCGCGCGTCCCCGAGGAGTCCGGGCGGGCCCCCTCCTGGCGGCGCACCGCCCTCGTGGGCGGCGTCTTCGTGACGTTCCTGCTGCTCCTGAGTCACTTCGTGATCCAGCCGTTCCTGATCCCCAGCCGGTCGATGGAGCCGACGCTCCAGGTCGGTGACCGCATCCTCGTGAACAAGCTGGCGTACCGTTTCGGCAGCGCGCCCGCCCGGGGCGACGTCGTCGTCTTCGACGGCACCGGCTCCTTCGTACGGGAGCAGCCCGAGGGCAATCCGGTCACCGGACTCCTGCACGACGGGGCGGCCGCCCTCGGCCTGGCCGAGCCCGACGAGACGGACTTCGTGAAGCGGGTCGTCGGCGTCGGCGGCGACCGGGTCGTCTGCTGCGACAAGGACGGCCGGCTCACCGTCAACGGCGTCCCCGTCCAGGAGCGGTACGTGATGCTCGGCGACCGGCCCTCCAGCGTGCCCTTCGACATCGTCGTCCCGCAGGACAGGCTCTGGGTCATGGGCGACCACCGCAGCCAGTCCAGCGACTCCCGCGACCACCTGGGCAACCCGGGCGGCGGCATGGTCCCCGTCGACAAGGTCGTCGGCCGCGCCGACTGGATCGCCTGGCCCTTCGGCCGCTGGTCCACCGTGCCGGGCACCGACGTCTTCGACGCCGTGCCGGCCGTGCCGGCCGGCGGACACGGAGCCGGAGCCCATGGGTAGCCGGGGCCGTCCGCCCGGCGGGTCCGCACAGGCCCCCGAGGCCGGACAGGGTGCCGCCCGGCCGGGACGGGCCGAGCGGCGCAGGCTGGCCCGCAGGGTCAGGCGGCGCCGGCAGCGCTCCGCGCTCCGCGAGATCCCGGTCCTGATCGTCGTGGCCGTGTTCATCGCGCTCGTCCTCAAGACCTTCCTGGTCCAGGCGTTCGTCATCCCCTCCGGTTCCATGGAGCAGACGATCCGCATCGAGGACCGGGTCCTCGTCGACAAGCTCACGCCCTGGTTCGGCGCCCGCCCGCAGCGCGGCGACGTCGTCGTCTTCAAGGACCCCGGCACCTGGCTCCGGCAGGAGGCCGCGCCGCCCGCCGACGACCCGATCGGCGTCAAGCAGGCCAAGCAGGCCCTGACCTTCATCGGACTGCTGCCCTCGGCCGACGACCGGGACCTCATCAAGCGGGTCGTCGCGGTCGGCGGCGACACCGTCCGCTGCTGCGGCAAGGACGGGCGGATCAGCGTCAACGGCGTGCCGCTGGACGAGCCGTACCTGCATCCCGGGAACCCGCCGTCCTCGATCCCCTTCGAGGTGAAGGTCCCCGAGGGCCGCATCTTCGTCCTCGGCGACCACCGCTCCGACTCGGCCGACTCCCGCTACCACCTCGACGAGGAGGGCCACGGCACCGTCTCGGAGGAGCAGGTCGTGGGGCGTGCCGTGGTGATCGCCTGGCCCTTCGGACACTGGCGCGGCCTGGAGGAGCGGGACACCTTCGCCGACGTGCCGGACGCCCGTGCGGGTACCGGGACCGCATCCGATCTGTCGCATAGTGTGTCCCAGCGGAATCTGAACGGATTGCCCGGGCTCCCGACCCCTGCGGAACTTCTGCTCGTTATGGGAGTGGTGGGCCTGTCCCTGACCCGGGGCGGGCGTTCGCACGGACTGAGGAGTGGATGTGGGGGATTTGGCCGTCGGCGCACGATCCGGACACGATGGGCCCGAGAAGAGGGCCGACGGGGCCTTCGGCGATGACACGGCGGGTGGCGACGTGACGGGTGACGAGCAGGCGCAGCCGCCGAACGGCGGGACGCCGGGCGATGGCGGCGACGACGCGGCGAGCGGGTCCGACAGGGGCCCGAAGAAGCAGCGTTCCTTCTGGAAGGAACTGCCCCTCCTCGTCGGCATCGCCCTGGTGCTCGCCCTGCTGATCAAGACCTTCCTGGTGCAGGCGTTCTCGATCCCCTCGGAATCGATGATGAACACCCTCCAGAAGGGCGACCGGGTCCTCGTCGACAAACTCACCCCCTGGTTCGGCTCCGAGCCCGAGCGCGGCGAGGTCGTCGTCTTCCACGACCCGGGCGGCTGGCTGGAGGGCCAGGAGACCCCCAAGCCGAACGTCGTGCAGAAGTTCCTCAGCTTCATCGGCCTCATGCCGTCCGCCGAGGAGAAGGACCTCATCAAGCGCGTCATCGCGGTCGGCGGCGACACCGTCTCCTGCAAGGAGGGCGGCAAGGTCGTCCTCAACGGCGTGGCGCTGGACGAGAGCGCGTACCTCGCCCCCGGCGCGGTGCCCTGCCAGGACTCCTTCGGCCCGATCAAGGTCCCCAAGGACCGGATCTGGGTCATGGGCGACAACCGCCAGAACTCCCTGGACTCCCGCTTCCACCAGCAGCTCCCCGGCGGCGGCACCGTCTCCGACGACGAGGTCGTGGGCCGCGCCGTCGTGATCGCCTGGCCCGTCACCCGCTGGGCCACGCTCCCCGTCCCCGAGGTCTTCGACCAGCCGGCCCTGAACAAGGCCATGGCCGCGGTCCCGGCCGGAGCGGCCGGTCTCGCCGGAGCGCTCCCGATCGTGCTGTGGCGCCGGAAGAAGCAGGCCGCACGGCATACCGCCGAGTAGCGACCCGCGGGTAGGGTGCCGTCCCGGACCGTCGACAGGGCTACGGTCCGCCGACAGACCTACGGGGTGCGCACATGAGCGGAACCATACGGACCAAGGGCGGCCACGGCCGCCTCGGCAGCGTGCTGTCGGGGCTGGCCGTGGCCGTCGGCTGTGTGCTCTTCCTCGGCGGATTCGTCTGGGGAGCCGTGCTCTACCAGCCGTACACCGTCCCCACCGACTCCATGACCCCGACCCTCGACGTCGGATCCAAGATCTTCGCCCAGCGGATCGACGGCGACGAGGTGCGGCGCGGTGACGTGGTCGTCTTCGAGGACCCCCTCTGGGGCTCCTCGCCCATGGTCAAGCGGGTCGCCGCCGTCGGCGGCGACACCGTCGCCTGCTGCGACCGGGACGGGCGGCTCACCGTGAACGGCCGGCCCGTCGACGAGCCGTACCTGCGGCCCGGACCCGGCGGCCGCACGGTGGCCTCGGGCCAGGACTTCTCCGTGACCGTCCCCGAGGGCAACCTCTTCCTGCTCGGCGACGACCGCCACACCTCGCTCGACTCCCGTACGCACATGGAGGAGGCCGGACAGGGCTCCGTGCCGCGCTCCACGGTCGTCGGCAGGGTCGACGCCGTCGTCTGGCCCGCCAAGGGCCTCCTGACGCCCCCCGAGGGCTTCGCCGGACTCCCGGGCGGCATCTCGCAGCCGGGACCGTTCAAGGCGCTCCTCACGGCCGTCGCGGCCGGCACGGCGCTGATCCTCCTGGGGGCCGCGTACGGACCGGTGGCGCGCCTCCTGACCGGGCGCCGGTCCGCAGGGCCGCGGCCCGGCGCACGCGAGAAGGTGGGGGCATGACGGACACGGGCAGCCCGGAGGCCGCCGCGAGGCCGGGCCCCGAGCCGGAGCGCCTGCGGCGGCGGGTCGCGCGCGTCGTGCTGCTCGACCCCGACGACCGCATCCTGCTCATGCACGGATACGAGCCCGCCGACCCGGACGACACCTGGTGGTTCACCCCGGGCGGCGGCCTGGAGGGCGACGAGACCCGGGAGGAGGCCGCGCTGCGCGAACTCGCGGAGGAGACCGGCATCACCGAGGTCGACCTCGGCCCGGTGCTCTGGAAGCGGTACTGCTCCTTCCCCTTCGACGGGCGCCGCTGGGACCAGGACGAGTGGTACTACCTGGCCCGCACCCGCCGGACCGAGGCCGCGCCCCGGCCGCAGGCCCTCACGGAACTGGAGACCCGCAGCCTCGCGGGCCTGAGATGGTGGACCTCCGCCGAACTGTCGGCGGCGCGTGAGACGGTGTACCCGACCAGACTCGCCGAGCTGCTCAAGGCGCTGCTCGACGAGGGACCTCCGAGTGTGCCGGTGGTTCTCGCCCCGGAAATCGTTTAGGGGCGCGTACGACTGGCGCACAATAGGGGGACGCACGGCTGAAGGGGAACATGCCATGAGCGCCGAGGACCTCGAGAAGTACGAGACCGAGATGGAGCTGAAGCTCTACCGGGAGTACCGCGACGTCGTCGGGCTGTTCAAATACGTGATCGAAACCGAGCGGCGTTTCTACCTCACCAACGACTACGAGATGCAGGTGCACTCGGTGCAGGGTGAGGTCTTCTTCGAGGTCAGCATGGCTGACGCCTGGGTCTGGGACATGTACAGGCCCGCCAGGTTCGTCAAGCAGGTCCGCGTCCTGACCTTCAAGGACGTGAACATCGAGGAGCTCAACAAGAGCGACCTCGAACTTCCCGGCAGCTGAGCCCGCTCGCGCACCCTTCTCGGCGGAAACCACCCCCAGGGGTGACGACGTTCTCCACAGCCTCCCGGCCGTACACAGCGCCGCACGCGGCCCGCCACGCTCCGTCACAGTCGGTGACGGAGGTGGTACCGCATGAAGAGGACCCAAGCCCTCGGACGGTACGGGGAGGAGCTGGCGACCCGCCGGCTCACCACGCACGGCATGCACATCCTCGCCCGCAACTGGCGCTGCGGCCGGAGCGGGGAGATCGACATCGTCGCCCGTGACGGCGACACCCTCGTCATCTGCGAGGTCAAGACCCGGCGCGACGGCGCCTACGAACATCCGATGGCCGCCGTCACGCCCCGCAAGGCCGAGCGGCTCCGCCGCCTCGCCGCCTGCTGGCTGGACCGCAACGGCACCCCGGCCCCCGCCGGCGGCGTCCGCATCGACCTCGTCGGCATCGTCCTGCCGCGCAAGGGCGCCCCCGTCCTCACCCACGCCCGGGGGGTGGCCTGATGGGATTCGCCCGCACCTGCTCCGTCGCCCTCGTCGGCGTCGAAGGCGTCGTCGTCGAGGTCCAGGCCGACCTCGAACCCGGAGTCGCCGCCTTCACCCTCGTCGGCCTCCCCGACAAGAGCCTCAGCGAGAGCCGCGACCGGGTCCGCGCCGCCGTCGTCAACTCCGGTGCCGAATGGCCCCAGAAGAAGCTGACCGTCGGCCTCAGCCCGGCATCCGTCCCGAAGGGCGGCTCGGGATTCGACCTCGCCGTCGCCGCCGCCGTCCTCAGCGCAGCCGAACGGATCGACCCGCGCGCCATCGCCGACCTCGTCCTCATCGGCGAACTCGGCCTCGACGGACGCGTCCGGCCCGTCCGCGGCGTCCTGCCGGCCGTCCTCGCCGCCGCCGACGCCGGATACAGCCAGGTCGTCGTCCCGGAACAGACCGCCGGAGAGGCCTCGCTCGTCCCCGGCGTCTCCGTCCTCGGCGTCCGTACCCTCGGCCAGCTCATCGCCGTCCTCACCGACGAACCCGTCCCCGACGAGGAGGCCGCCGAGGAGGGCCGGCCCGACGCGATGCTCTCCGGACTCCTCGTCCCCGGCGCCGGCATCGGCACCGGACTCGCCGCCGGGCCCGCCGAAGGACCCGAACTCGCCGACGTCGCCGGCCAGCAGCGGGCCCGGCTCGCCCTGGAGGTCGCCGCCGCGGGCGGCCACCACCTGCTCCTCTCCGGTCCGCCCGGCGCGGGCAAGACGATGCTCGCCGAGCGGCTCCCCGGACTCCTCCCGCCCCTCACCCGGCAGGAGTCCCTGGAGGTCACCGCCGTCCACTCCGTCGCCGGCATCCTCCCGCCCGGGGAGCCCCTGGTCCGCAGCGCCCCCTACTGCGCACCCCACCACTCCGCCACGATGCAGTCCCTCGTCGGCGGCGGGAACGGCCTCCCCAGGCCGGGCGCCGTCTCCCTGGCCCACCGCGGGGTCCTCTTCCTCGACGAGGCCCCGGAGTTCTCCGGCAAGGTGCTCGACGCGCTGCGCCAGCCCCTCGAATCCGGGCACGTCGTCATCGCCCGCGCCGCCGGCGTCGTCCGCCTCCCCGCCCGCTTCCTCCTCGCCATCGCGGCCAATCCCTGCCCCTGCGGCCGGCACACCCTGTACGGCGCCGGCTGCGAATGCCCCGCCTCCGTCGTCCGCCGGTACCAGGCACGGCTCTCCGGACCCCTCCTCGACCGCGTCGACCTCCGTGTGGAGGTCGAGCCCGTCACCCGGGCCGACCTCCTCGGCCAGGGCGGCCGGGGCGACACCACGGCCACCGTCGCCGCCCGCGTCCGCGAGGCCCGGGAGCGGGCCGCCGCGCGCCTCGCCGACACCCCCTGGCGGGTGAACAGCGAGATCCCCGGACACGAGCTCCGCACCCGCCACCTCGCCGCACCCGGAGCCCTCGCCGCCGCCGAACGCGACGTCGAACGCGGACTTCTCACCGCCCGCGGCCTCGACCGCGTGCTCCGCGTCGCCTGGACCGTCGCCGACCTGGACGGGCGCGACCGTCCCGGCAGCGAGGACATCGCCCTCGCCCTGGAGCTGCGCACCGGCGTCGCCCGCGGCGTACCCGTCGGAGCGGGGAGCCACGCATGACCACCACCCCGGACCCCACCACCCCGGACCCCACCACCCCGGACCCCACCACTCCGGACCCCACCGCATCGGACCCGACTGCCCCCGACCCCACCGAGCTTGGGGCCACCCCATCCGGGCCGACCGCGCCTGGATCTGTCACGGCCGGGTCTGCCTCGCCCGGGCCCGCCACGGCGGCGTCTGCCTCGCCCGGGCCCGCCACGTCCGCCCGCCCCGCATCTGGGCCCCTCGCATCCGGGCCCATCGCGCCCGGGCCCGTCGCATCCGGGCCCATCGCGCCCGGGCCCGTCGCATCCGGGCCCATCGCGCCCGGGCCGGGCGCGACCGGTTCCGTCGCGCCAAGCGGACCCGCTCCCGCCGGTGAGCACCTGGCGCGGGCGGTTCTCAGTCGGTCCGTCGAGCCCGGTGACGAGCACGCCGGGCGCTGGCTGCGCCGGTACGGCGCCGCCGGATTCCTCGACCGCCTCCTCCACGCCGGGGACGACAGCTCCTCCTTCCCCGGCACCGGAGCCCCACGCGTCGCCTCCTGGCGGCGACGCGCCACCGCCGCCCGCCCCCACCACGACCTCGACACCGTCCACGGCCTCGGCGGACGCTTCCTCGTCCCGGGCGACACCGAATGGCCGCGTCAACTCGACGACCTCGGCGACGCCCGCCCCATCGGGCTCTGGGTCCGCGGCCCGGCCGACCTGCGCACCTGGGCGCTGCGCTCCGTCGCCCTCGTCGGTGCCCGAGCCTGCACCCCGT
Source organism: Streptomyces sp. E-08 (assembly GCF_049913095.1). Taxonomy (NCBI): domain Bacteria; kingdom Bacillati; phylum Actinomycetota; class Actinomycetes; order Kitasatosporales; family Streptomycetaceae; genus Streptomyces; species Streptomyces sp. E-08. The sequence goes on from NZ_CP183971.1 coordinate 6,039,484, forward strand.
ACGGTGCCCACACCGCGGCCGACCTCGCCGCGGGCCTCAGCCGCAAGGGCTGGGTCGTCGTCTCCGGAGCCGCCTACGGCATCGACGGCGCCGCCCACCGGGGCGCCCTCGCCGCCGGCGGGGCCACCGTCGCCGTCCTCGCCTGTGGCGTCGACACGCCGTACCCCCGCGGCCACGACCGGCTCATCCGGCGCGTCGCGGAGCAGGGGCTCGTCGTCGGAGAGCTGCCACCCGACAGCCACCCCACGCCCAGCCGGTTCATCCTCCGCAACCGCGTCATCGCCGCCCTCACCCGCGGCACCGTCGTCGTCGAGGCCCAGCACCGCAGCGGCTCCCTCGTCACGGCCCGCGCCGCCGGGCGTCTCGGCCGCCACACCATGGGCGTCCCAGGACCCGTGACCAGCGCGCTCTCCGCCGGCGTCCACGAGCTCCTGCGCGGCGACGCCCACCTCGTCACCGACGCCGACGAGATCGTCGAGCTCGTCGGCGACATCGGTCAGCTCGCCCCCGTGCGCCGGGGCCCCGTCCTGCCCCGCGACCTCCTCGCCCGCGCCACCGCGCACGTCCTCGAAGCCGTCCCCGCCCGCGGCCCCACGCCCACCACCGTCATCGCCCGCCGGGCCGGAACCACCCCCGACGACACCCTCGCCAAGCTGTACGAACTCCACTCGCTCGGCTTCGTCGAACGGCACGGGGAGGGATGGCAGTTGACGAACACCGCGACAGAGGCGTCGAACGCGCGGCGAGGCGGTACTTGACCTGGAGCATTCGGGTGAAAGGGTGACGGCGATGAACAATCGAGTTCTCTCGGCCGCACCCGAGGGGCCGACACGCGCCACGGCCCGGGTTCGAAGATGTGGCCGACGGCGTCCACCCGGAGCGGCGCGATCCGCCGATGTTCGCTCACCGCGACAGCACACTCACGCTACGCTCACGAGAATTCACTACAGGACAACCGCACCGGCACACTCGAAACCAGAACGGCTCAAGGCGACGCATGCCCCAGCACACCTCCGGGTCTGACCGCGCTGCGGCGCCCCCAGCAGCCCGGGGCGCCGTGCGACCGCCCGCACCGACCTCACTCGACGAGCTGTGGCGCTCGTACAAGGACACCGGCGACGAGCGGCTGCGGGAGCAGCTGATCCTGCACTACTCGCCGCTCGTCAAGTACGTCGCCGGCCGGGTCAGCGTGGGGCTGCCGTCCAACGTGGAACAGGCCGACTTCGTCTCCTCCGGCGTCTTCGGCCTCATCGACGCCATCGAGAAGTTCGACGTCGAGCGGGCGATCAAGTTCGAGACCTACGCGATCACCCGCATCCGCGGCGCCATGATCGACGAGCTCCGCGCCCTGGACTGGATCCCGCGCTCCGTCCGCCAGAAGGCCCGCAACGTCGAGCGGGCCTACGCCACCCTCGAAGCCCAGCTCCGGCGGACCCCCTCGGAGAGCGAGGTCGCCGCGGAGATGGAGGTCACGCTGGAGGAACTGCACGCGGTCTTCAGCCAGTTGTCCCTGGCGAACGTGGTCGCCCTGGAGGAGCTGCTGCACGTCGGCGGCGAGGGCGGCGACCGGCTCTCCCTCATGGACACCCTCGAGGACACCGCCGCCGACAACCCCGTCGAGATCGCCGAGGACCGCGAGCTGCGCCGGCTGCTCGCCCGCGCCATCAACACGCTCCCCGAGCGGGAGAAGACCGTCGTCACGCTCTACTACTACGAGGGCCTCACCCTGGCTGAGATCGGCCACGTCCTCGGTGTCACCGAGAGCCGCGTCAGCCAGATCCACACCAAGTCCGTCCTCCAGCTCCGCGCCAAGCTGGCCGACGTCGGCCGCTGACCCTTGCGGGCCGGTCGTAGAGTGGAGCCGTGCCCAGGATTCGAGCGGCCTCGGTGGCCGAGCACCGGACCATGCAGCGCGGCGCCCTCCTGGACGCCGCGCGTTCCCTGCTGTCGGAGGGCGGTACGGAGGCGCTGACCTTCCCCGCCCTCGCCGAGCGCACGGGCCTCGCCCGCTCGTCGGTCTACGAGTACTTCCGGTCCCGCGCGGCCGTCGTCGAAGAGCTCTGCGCCGTCGACTTCCCGGTCTGGGCCGCCGAGGTCGAGGCCGCCATGGCCGGCGCCGAGACGCCGGGCGGCAAGGTCGAGGCGTACGTCCGCAAGCAGCTGGACCTCGTCGGGGACCGGCGCCACCGGGCGGTCGTCGCCATCTCGGCGAGCGAACTGGACGACGGCGCCCGCGAGAAGATCCGCGCCGCCCACGGCGGCCTCGTCGCCATGATCGTCGAAGCCCTCGCGGCCCTGGGCCAGCCCCAGCCCCGCCTGGGCGCCATGCTGCTCCAGGGCGTCGTCGACGCCGCCGTCCGCCGCATCGAGCTCGGCGCGGCCGAGGACCCGGCGGACATCGCCGAGGCGGCCGTCACGATGGCCCTCCACGGCGTCACGGGCCCCTCGGCCTAGGGCCGCCCGCCTTCCGGATCATGCCGGGCTCGCGGGGCCCGGCCGCCGGCGAGCGGAAGCAGCCGCGAAGGGGCTCTCCTCGTCAGGAGGAGGGGGTTCAGATACTCCTCCCCCCTCAGGAGGCCCCAGTGGAGGCAGGTCACGGGGCAGTGGGGGCCCTCCGCGACCTTCCCGATCGGGGTGCCCGGTGCGACCCGGGTGCCGGGCGGCACCAGCGGGGTCACCGGGGTGAACGTCATGCGGAGCGGGGGAGCGCCCGTGCCCGGCAGGGTGAGGGACACGGCGCCGCGTCCGCCCACCGGGCCCGCGAAGGTCACCGTCCCCGCGGCCGGCGCCAGGACCGGGGTGCCCGGGGGTGCGGCGAGGTCGACGCCGCGGTGACCCGCGGCGTACGGGCCGGGCGGGGGCTCCCAGCCCCGGACGATCTCCGGCGGGGGCGGGCCCACGGGCCAGAGCAGGGTCAGGGTCGCGAGCAGGATCGTCAGGTGCATGGGGGAAACCGTTCCCCGGATGATCGGTTCGTTCCGGTAACGGACGGTATCTGTGGACTACCTGCCGGTTGTGGACAGTGCCGTCACCCGGCGCTCCCGGGGTCCCGTACACTTCCTATGGCGACTCGGGACACCGGGTCGACTTCGCACGCCCCGCCACCAGTCCTCGCGGCGGGTGGCAGCGCCTTTCGGTCCTTCGTGGCACGGCGCGCCGGGGCGTCAGGAACACAACCGAGAAACCCAAGGAGATACGGCCATGGCCGTCGTCACGATGCGGGAGCTGCTGGAGAGCGGCGTCCACTTCGGTCACCAGACCCGTCGCTGGAACCCGAAGATGAAGCGCTTCATCTTCACCGAGCGCAACGGCATCTACATCATCGACCTGCTCCAGTCGCTGTCGTACATCGACCGCGCCTTCGAGTTCGTCAAGGAGACCGTTGCCCACGGCGGCTCCATCATGTTCGTCGGTACGAAGAAGCAGGCCCAGGAGGCCATCGCCGAGCAGGCGACGCGTGTCGGCATGCCGTACGTCAACCAGCGTTGGCTCGGTGGCATGCTCACCAACTTCTCCACCGTCTACAAGCGTCTGCAGCGCCTCAAGGAGCTCGAGCAGATCGACTTCGAGGACGTCGCCGCTTCCGGTCTCACCAAGAAGGAGCTTCTCGTGCTCTCGCGCGAGAAGGCCAAGCTGGAGAAGACCCTCGGTGGTATCCGCGAGATGTCCAAGGTGCCCAGCGCCGTCTGGATCGTGGACACCAAGAAGGAGCACATCGCCGTCGGCGAGGCGCGCAAGCTGAAGATCCCGGTCGTCGCGATCCTCGACACCAACTGCGACCCCGACGAGGTCGACTACAAGATCCCGGGCAACGACGACGCGATCCGCTCCGTCACCCTGCTCACCCGCGTGATCGCCGACGCCGTCGCCGAGGGCCTCATCGCCCGCTCCGGCGCCGCGACCGGCGACTCGAAGCCGGGCGAGAAGGCCGCCGGCGAGCCCCTCGCCGAGTGGGAGCGCGACCTGCTCGAGGGTGAGAAGAAGGCCGACGAGGCTGCCGAGGCCCCCGCCGCCGAGGCCCCCGCCGCCGAGGCCGCTCCGGCCGAGGCCGCTGTCGAGGCTCCGGCCGCCGAGGCTCCGGCCGCGGACGCCGAGCAGGCCTGACCCTTCAGGACCTTCGGGTGACGACGGCGGGGGCCCACGAAGCCCCCGCCGTCCACCCGTGGACCCGCCCGATCTTTCAGACTTCGAGAGAGAAACAGACTCATGGCGAACTACACCGCCGCTGACGTCAAGAAGCTCCGCGAGCTCACCGGCGCCGGCATGATGGACTGCAAGAAGGCCCTGGACGAGGCCGACGGCAACGTCGACAAGGCCGTCGAGGCGCTCCGTATCAAGGGCCAGAAGGGCGTCGCCAAGCGCGAGGGCCGCTCTGCCGAGAACGGTGCCGTGGTCTCCCTCATCGCCGACGACAACACCTCGGGCGTTCTCGTCGAGCTGAAGTGCGAGACGGACTTCGTCGCCAAGGGTGACAAGTTCCAGGCCGTCGCCGCCCAGCTGGCCGAGCACGTCGCCGCCACCGCCCCGGCCGACCTGGAGGCGCTGCTCGCCTCCGAGATCGAGGCCGGCAAGACCGTGCAGGCGTTCGTCGACGAGGCCAACGCCAACCTCGGCGAGAAGATCGTCCTGGACCGCTTCGCGCAGTTCGCCGACGGCTTCGTCTTCGCGTACATGCACCGCACGATGCCGGACCTCCCGCCGCAGATCGGTGTCCTCGTCGAGTTCGACAAGGCCGACGCCGACGTCGCCAAGGGCATTGCGCAGCACATCGCCGCCTTCGCGCCGAAGTACCTCACCAAGGAAGACGTTCCGGCCGAGGTCGTCGAGACCGAGCGCCGCGTCGCCGAGGAGACCACCCGCGCCGAGGGCAAGCCCGAGGCCGCGATCGCCAAGATCGTCGAGGGTCGCGTCAACGGCTTCTTCAAGGACGCCACGCTGCTCGGCCAGCCGTACGCCCTTGACAACAAGAAGTCCGTCCAGAAGGTCCTGGACGAGGCCGGTGTCACCCTGAAGCGCTTCACCCGCATCAAGGTCGGCATCTGAGTCCGTACGCGAACGCGACGGACGCCGGACCCCGGTAGGGTCTGAGGCAGTCGTCCGCGCACGCGCAGGACGACCGCAGATCTGACGAGGAGGCCATTGCCGTACGGGATACCGCGAGGACCCAAGGCAATGGCCTCCTTCGTATGTGCACGAGGAGATCTCCATGAATCAGGGCGCCGTACAGGGCGACGACAACAACGGCAAGCAGGTCGGCCGCTACATGCTGAAGCTGTCCGGAGAAGCCTTCTCCGGCGGTACCGGCCTGGGCGTCGACCCCGATGTCGTGCACGCCATCGCGCGTGAGATCGCGGCCGTCGTCCGCGACGGCGCGGAGATCGCGATTGTGATCGGCGGCGGCAACTTCTTCCGTGGCGCCGAGCTCCAGCAGCGCGGCATGGACCGGGCCCGCTCCGACTACATGGGCATGCTCGGCACCGTGATGAACTGCCTCGCACTCCAGGACTTCCTGGAGAAGGAGGGCATCGACTCCCGCGTCCAGACCGCCATCACCATGGGCCAGGTCGCCGAGCCGTACATCCCGCTCCGCGCCGTGCGCCACCTGGAGAAGGGCCGCGTGGTCATCTTCGGTGCGGGCATGGGCATGCCGTACTTCTCCACGGACACCACCGCTGCCCAGCGTGCCCTGGAGATCGACGCCGAGGCCCTGCTCATGGGCAAGAACGGCGTGGACGGCGTCTACGACTCCGACCCGAAGCGCAACCCCGACGCGGTCAAGTTCGACGCGCTCGAGTACGGCGAGGTGCTGTCCCGCGACCTCAAGGTCGCCGACGCCACCGCCATCACCCTGTGCCGGGACAACAACCTCCCGATCCTCGTCTTCGAACTGCTCACCGAGGGCAATATCGCTCGCGCGGTGAAGGGTGAGAAGATCGGCACGCTCGTGAGCGACCAGGGCACCCGGGCCTGACCCGAACCGGGGAACCGCCCCGCAAGGGGATGGACAGAGCCCTGCCGGTCGTACACCGTGCAGGACACAACGCGACGACACGCAGGAGCATGTGGTGATCGAAGAGACCCTCCTCGAGGCCGAGGAGAAGATGGAGAAGGCCGTCGTGGTCGCCAAGGAGGACTTCGCCGCGATCCGCACCGGCCGTGCGCACCCGGCGATGTTCAACAAGATCGTGGCCGACTACTACGGTGCCATCACCCCCATCAACCAGCTGGCGTCCTTCTCCGTCCCGGAGCCGCGCATGGCCGTGGTGACGCCGTTCGACAAGAGCGCGCTGCGCAACATCGAGCAGGCGATCCGGGACTCGGACCTCGGGGTCAACCCGAGCAACGACGGCAACATCATCCGTGTGGTGTTCCCCGAGCTGACCGAGGAGCGCCGCCGGGAGTACATCAAGGTCGCCAAGGGCAAGGCCGAGGACTCGAAGATCTCGATCCGCTCGGTGCGCCGCAAGGCCAAGGAGACCATCGACAAGCTCGTCAAGGACGGCGAGGTCGGCGAGGACGAGGGCCGCCGCGCCGAGAAGGAGCTCGACGACACCACCGCGAAGTACGTCGCGCAGGTGGACGAGCTGCTCAAGCACAAGGAAGCCGAGCTGCTCGAGGTCTGATGAACGACTCTTCCTGGGGGGCCCCGGCCGGTTCAGGCCGCGGGGGACCCGACCAGGGGCCCGCCCCGGCGGGTCCCGCATACGATCGGCATCAGGCGGCGCAGACTCGGCCCATGCCCATCGTGCCCGACGTTCCCGCCGGCGGATTCCAGGACGGTCACGGCCGGGGGGCCGCTCACCCGAGCGGTCCCCTGTTCCGTGACGAGACGCCGCACGAGCACCCGCAGGAGCCCATGTCCAGCCCCACCCCGCCTCCGCCGCCCGCGCCGCCGGCGCCACGGCAGAAGAAGAGCGCGGGGCGCAACCTGGGCGCGGCCATAGGGGTCGGAGTCGGACTCGGCGCCGTCATCATCGCGTCGCTGTACATCTGGGCACCCGCGTTCGTCGGAGTGATAGCGGTCGCCGTGGTCGTCGGCCTCTGGGAGCTCACCTCCCGCCTCCAGGAGCGCAAGGGGATCAAGGCTCCGCTGGTCCCGCTCGCGGTCGGCGGCGCGGCGATGGTCGTCGCCGGCTACGTCCGGGGCGCCGAGGGCGCCTGGGTGGCGATGGCCCTGACGGCGCTCGCGGTGCTCGTCTGGCGGATGACGGAGCCGCCCGAGGGCTACCTCAAGGACGTCACGGCGGGCGTGTTCGCCGCGTTCTACGTGCCGTTCCTGGCGACGTTCGTGGCGATGCTGCTGGCCGCGGACGACGGGCCGCAGCGGGTGCTGGCCTTCCTGATCCTGACCGTGGTCAGCGACACCGGGGCGTACGCGATCGGCTGGCGCTTCGGCAAGCACAAGCTGGCCCCGAGGATCAGCCCCGGCAAGACCCGCGAGGGCCTGGTCGGCGCGGTGACGTTCGCGATGGCGGCGGGCGCGCTGTGCATGGAGTTCATGATCGACGACGGGGCCTGGTGGCAGGGCCTGATCCTCGGTCTCGCGGTGGCGGCGAGCGCGACGCTCGGCGACCTCGGCGAGTCCATGATCAAGCGTGACCTGGGCATCAAGGACATGGGCACGCTGCTGCCGGGCCACGGCGGCATCATGGACCGGCTGGACTCGCTGCTGCCGACCGCTCCGGTGGTGTGGCTGCTGCTGGCCCTGTTCGTCGGTACTACCTGACCAGGGCTTTCGTACGGAAGGGCCCGCTGTCCACAGGACGGCGGGCCCTTCCTCGTATCTCTGCGACACTGGTACCACCATGCCCAAGCCCGGAGAACTCACTTTCGTCGCCCCCCGCGGAGCCAAGAAGCCGCCGCGGCACCTGGCCGACCTCACGCCCGCCGAGCGGAAGGAGGCCGTCGCCGCGATCGGCGAGAAGCCGTTCCGCGCCAAGCAGCTGTCCACGCACTACTTCGCGCGGTACGCGCACGACCCCGCCGAGTGGACCGACATCCCGGCCGCCTCGCGGGAGAAGCTGGCCGGCGAGCTGCTGCCCGATCTGATGTCCGTGGTGCGGCACATCTCGTGCGACGACGACACCACCCGCAAGACCCTGTGGCGGCTGCACGACGGCACGCTCGTGGAGTCGGTGCTCATGCGCTACCCGGACCGGGTGACCATGTGCATCTCCTCGCAGGCCGGCTGCGGGATGAACTGCCCGTTCTGCGCGACCGGGCAGGCGGGCCTCGACCGGAACCTGTCGACCGCCGAGATCGTGCACCAGATCGTGGACGGCATGCGCTCGCTGCGCGACGGGGAGGTGCCCGGGGGACCGGCGCGGCTCTCCAACATCGTGTTCATGGGCATGGGCGAGCCGCTCGCCAACTACAAGCGGGTCGTCGGCGCCATCCGGCGGCTGACCGACCCCGAGCCCGACGGGCTCGGTCTCTCGCAGCGCGGCATCACCGTCTCCACCGTCGGTCTCGTGCCCGCGATGCTGCGCTTCGCCGACGAGGGCTTCAAGTGCCGTCTCGCCGTCTCGCTGCACGCGCCCGACGACGAGCTCCGGGACACCCTCGTGCCCGTCAACACGCGCTGGAAGGTGCGGGAGGTCCTCGACGCGGCCTGGGAGTACGCGGAGAAGTCCGGGCGCCGGATCTCCATCGAGTACGCCCTCATCCGGGACATCAACGACCAGGCCTGGCGCGGTGACCTGCTCGGCAGGCTCCTCAAGGGCAAGCGGGTGCACGTCAACCTGATCCCGCTGAACCCGACGCCCGGTTCGAAGTGGACGGCCTCCCGCCCGGAGGACGAGAAGGCCTTCGTCGAGGCGATCGCCCGCCACGGCGTCCCGGTGACCGTGCGGGACACCCGGGGCCAGGAGATCGACGGTGCCTGTGGGCAGCTCGCAGCCGCCGAACGCTGACCTTGTAGTCTGAGGTCGAACACATCTCCATATTCCGACAGGGGAGCGCCACAGCGCTGAGAGTGCGGTAACCGTAGACCGCAGACCCTCTGAACCTTGCCCAGGTCATTCTGGGTAGGAAGTTCGGTCGCAACTCAAGCTGTTGCGCCCTGCCCACGTCCGACGGACGTGGGCAGGGCCGCGTCTCTTCCTGGTCACACCCAGGAGGAAAGTCCAGTGAGCATCAAGAAGGCCGCCGCCGCCGCGCTCGTCGCGGCGCTCGGCGTCACCAGCCTGGCCGCCTGCGGCACCGATGAGGTCCGGGGCGCGGCCGGCAAGACCGGCGAGCCCGCACCGAAGACGGTGACGCTGGTGAGCCACGACTCGTTCAACGCCTCCAAGGAGGTGCTGGCGGCGTTCACGAAGCAGACCGGCTTCACGGTCAAGGTCCTGAAGAGCGGCGACGCCGGCGAGGCCGTCAACAAGGAGATCCTGACCAAGGGCTCCCCGCAGGGCGACGTCTTCTTCGGCGTCGACAACACGCTGCTGTCCCGCGCCCTCGACAACGGGATCTTCGTCCCGTACGAGGCGAAGGGCCTGGACCGGATCCCGGCCGCGTACCAGCTCGACAAGGAGCACCGGGTCACCCCGATCGACTCCGGCGACATCTGCGTCAACTACGACAAGAAGTACTTCGCCGACAAGAAGCTGGCGCCGCCGGTCACCTTCGACGACCTCGCGAAGCCGGCGTACAAGGACCTGCTGGTCGTGGAGAACCCCGAGCGGTCCTCCCCGGGCCTCGGCTTCCTCCTCGGTACGGCGGCGAAGTACGGCGACGAGGGCTGGCAGGACTACTGGAAGGAGCTCAAGGCCAACGGCGTGAAGACCGTCGACAGCTGGGAGCTCGCCTACAACCAGGAGTTCTCCGGCTCGGCCGGCGGCAAGCAGGCCAAGGGCGACCGGCCGCTGGTCGTCTCGTACGCCTCCAGCCCGCCCGTCGAGGTGCTGTACGGCGAGCCGCAGCCGAAGGTGGCGCCCACCGGCGTCTCCACCGGCACCTGCTTCCGGCAGACCGAGTTCGCGGGCCTGCTGGACGGCGCGAAGAACCCCGAGGGCGGCAAGGCGCTGATCGACTTCCTGATCTCCAAGAAGTTCCAGGAGGACATGCCGCTCCAGATGTTCGTCAACCCGGTGGCGAAGGACGCGGCCCTGCCGGAGCTCTTCACCAAGCACGGCGTCGTGATCGACAAGCCGGAGACCATGGCGCCCGAGAAGATCGCCGAGAAGCGTGACCCGTGGATCCAGCAGTGGTCGTCGCTCGTCCTGAAGTGACACGTCCCGGGGCGACCCGCGACCTCAAGGGGAGCGCGGCGCGGCTCGGTCTCATGGCCCTGCCCGTCGCGTTCTTCGGGGTCTTCTTCGCCTGGCCCGTCGTGTCCATCGTGGACCGGGGGCTGCGGCCCGACGGCACCTGGCGGTTCGACCGGATCGGCGAGACGCTGACCCGGCCGGACATCCTCGACGTGCTCGGCTTCACCGTCTGGCAGGCGCTCGCCTCCACCGGCCTGACCCTGCTGGTCGCGCTACCGGGGGCGTACGTCTTCGCCCGCTTCGACTTCCCCGGCAAGAGCGTGCTGCGGGCCGTCGTCACGGTGCCGTTCGTGCTGCCGACCGTCCTCGTCGGCACCGCGTTCCTGGCGCTCGTCGGCCGGCACGGGCTCACCGACGAGCTGTGGGGACTGCGCCTCGACACCAGCGTGTGGGCGATCCTCCTCGCGCACGTCTTCTTCAACTACGCGGTCGTCGTCCGGACCGTCGGCGGCCTCTGGTCGCAGCTCGACCCCCGCCAGGAGGAGGCCGCCCGGGTCCTCGGCGCCTCGCGCTGGACGGCCTGGCGGACGGTGACGCTGCCCGCGCTCGGGCCGGCGGTGGCGGCGGCCGCCCTGATGGTCTTCCTCTTCACCTTCACCTCCTTCGGCGTCGTACAGATCCTCGGCGGGGACGCGTACTCCACCCTGGAGGCCGAGATCTACCGGCAGACCGCCCGGCTGCTCGACCTGCGGACGGCGGCCGTCCTCACCCTCGTCCAGTTCGTCGCCGTCGGCGCGATCCTGGGCGTGCACGCCTGGACGGTACGGCGGCGGGAGACCGCGCTGCGGCTCGTGGCGCCGGAGTCGACCGCGCGCCGGCCGCGCGGCGCCGGGCAGTGGGCGCTGCTCGCGGGCGTCCTCGTCTCGGTGGCGCTGCTGATCCTGCTGCCGCTGGGGGTGCTCGTGGAGCGCTCCTTCGCGGGGCCCGACGGGTACGGGCTGCGCTACTACCGTGCGCTCGGCTCGCTCGACGAGTCCGGGACCTTCCTCGTCCCGCCGCTGGAGGCCATCGGGAACTCGCTGCGGTACGCGGTGGCCGCCACCGCCCTCGCGGTGGTCATCGGCGGGCTCGCCGCGGCGGCGCTCACCCGGCGGGCCGGGCGTCTCACCCGGGGCTTCGACGCGCTGCTCATGCTGCCGCTCGGGGTCTCCGCCGTGACCGTCGGCTTCGGCTTCCTCATCACGCTCGACGAGCCGCCGTTCGACCTGCGGGCCAGCTGGATCCTCGTACCGCTCGCGCAGGCCCTGGTCGGCGTGCCCTTCGTCGTACGGACCATGCTGCCGGTGCTCCGCGCGGTCGACGAGCGGCTGCGCGAGGCGGCGGCCGTGCTCGGCGCCTCGCCGTGGCGGGCCTGGCGGGAGGTGGACCTGCCGCTGGTGCGGCGGGCGCTGCTCATCGCCGCCGGGTTCGCCTTCGCGGTGTCGCTCGGCGAGTTCGGGGCGACCGTGTTCATCGCCCGGCCCGACAGCCCGACGCTGCCAGTGGCGGTGGCCCGGCTGCTCGGCCGGCCCGGCGAGCTCAACTACGGGCAGGCGATGGCCCTCTCGACGATTCTGATGGTGGTGTGCGCGGTGTCCCTGCTGCTGCTCGAACGGCTGCGCACCGACCGGACCTCCGGGGAGTTCTGATGCTTTCGATCGAGGACGCGACCGTACGGTTCGGGGAGCGGGCCGTGCTGGACGCCGTGGACCTGGAGGTCGCCGAGCACGAGATCGTGTGCGTGCTCGGCCCCAGCGGCAGCGGCAAGTCCACGATGCTGCGGTCCGTCGCCGGGCTCCAGGCGCTCGACGGCGGCCGGGTGCTGCTCGGCGGCGCCGACCAGGCCGGGGTGCCGGTGCACCGGCGGGGCGTCGGCCTGATGTTCCAGGACCACCAGCTGTTCCCGCAGCGGGACGTCGCCGGCAACGTCGCCTTCGGGCTGCGGATGCGGGGCGCCCGGAAGACCGAGCAGGCCGGGCGGGTGCGGGAGCTGCTCGACCTCGTCGGCCTCCCCGGGGCCGAGCGGCGGTCCGTCGCCGCGCTCTCCGGCGGCGAGCAGCAGCGGGTGGCGCTGGCCCGCGCCCTCGCGCCCCGGCCCCGGCTCCTGATGCTCGACGAGCCGCTCGGCCAGCTCGACCGGGGGCTGCGGGAGCGGCTCGTCGTGGAGCTGCGGCAGCTCTTCGGGCGGCTCGGGACGACGGTCCTCGCCGTCACCCACGACCAGGGCGAGGCCTTCGCGCTCGCCGACCGGGTCGTGGTCATGCGGGACGGGCGGATCGCCCAGTCGGGGACGCCGGTCGACGTGTGGCGGCGGCCCGCGTCGGAGTTCGTCGCGCGGTTCCTCGGTTTCGACAACGTGGTGGCGGCGCGGGTGACCGGCGGTGCCGCGCAGACCGTGTGGGGGAAGATCCCCGTCCCGGACGGCTCGCCGGAGGGGGAGCGGCGGCTCCTCGTCCGCCCGGGCGGCGTGCGGCTGGTGGCGGAGGACCCGGTCTGGACGGTGGAGACCCGGACCTTCCGGGGCAGCCATGTCGTCGTACGGCTCCGCCCGGCCGAGGGGCCCGCGCTGGAGGCCGAGCTGCCGCTGCGGGAGGCGCCGGAGGAGGGCGCCCCGGTGGGGGTGGAGTTCCGGGTGGAGGACGTGGTGGTGCTGGGGGACGACATGCCGTAGGGGATGCGATGAGTTTTCCCGGCCGGGGGAGTCTCCTGTTCGTACGGCGTCATTGCCCACCACGCGGGAGGAACAGTCATGGGCCAGTTGCTCAGAGTGCAGAACTTCATGGTCTCGTCCGACGGATTCGGCACGGGGGAGGGGCAGAGCCTGGAGCGGCCGTTCGGGCACGCGGACCCCGCGGCGATGTTCTCGTGGGCGGGCGCCACGGCGAGCTGGCCGAACCGCACCGACCCCGGGGGCAGCCGGGGCCTCGACGACTACTTCACCCGGGACTTCGCCCGGAACATCGGCGCCGAGATCATGGGCCGCAACAAGTTCTCCCCGCTGCGCGGGCCCTGGGAGAACGAGGACTGGCGCGGCTGGTGGGGCGACGAGCCGCCGTTCCACACGCCGGTGTTCGTCCTGACCCACCATCCCCGCCCCTCGTTCACGCTCTCCGACACCACGTTCCACTTCATCGACGCCGACCCGGCGACCGCCCTCGCGAAGGCGAGGGAGGCGGCGCAGGGGAAGGACGTCCGGCTCGGCGGCGGCGCCACCACGATCCGGGAGTTCCTCGACGCCGACCTCGTCGACACCCTGCACGTCGCGGTCTCGCCGGTGAAGCTCGGCGCCGGGGTGCGCTTCTGGGACTCGCCCGACGACCTCCTCGACCGCTTCCACCGCGACGTCGTGCCCAGCCCGGGCGGCACCGTGACGCACCACCTCTACTGGCGGAAGTGACCGGCTAGCAGCGCCCGCACGCCGTACGGGTCGCCCGCTGGTACACACGGGTGGCCCGTCCGAGCGCGAGCCCGTAGGCGCAGAAGCCGCCGTAGGCGACGGCGACGACCCAGGGGGCGTGGTCCGCGATCCCGGCGTCGACAGCACCCGTCCAGGTGAGGACACCCAGCGCGGCCAGGAAGGCGCCGAACGGGGCGAGCGCGCCCGCCCCGGCCCAGCCGAGCGCGAGCAACGGCAGCCGGGGCAGCCGCCGTCCCCAGGGGCGGGTCAGCGCCAGCGCGAGGCTCATGCCGACGAGAGCGAGGACGGCGGTGACGTCCACCCCGTGGTCGTACAGCCAGAGGCCCAGGTCGCTGGTGTACTCCGGGTCGGCGCCGGGCCGGCCCGTGCCCGTGTAGCCGGGGGTGACGCCCAGGGCCCAGGCGGTCTTGAGGACGGTGTACGGGGCGAGGGCGGCGACCGCGACGAGACCGGCGCGGGTGGCGGGCGTCCCCTCCGTGCCCGTGGAGGTGTGGCCGCGCCCGCCGCAGTACGGGCACGTGCCGAGCGTCCGGCGGCGGTGGGCGAGGGCCGCGCGGCCCCACAGCACCGCGCCCAGGACGGCGAGCGACTGGTTCACCAGGGCCGCCCAGTCGACCGGGTCCTGGTTCCGGGACAGGAAGAACAGCAGGTGGGTGGGGCTGAGGAGAGCGGGGAAGCCGGAGGTCAGGCAGAGCGCGACGACCGCCCAGGCCGCCGTCGACAGCTGTCGGACGCCGGGGCGGCGGAGCATCGCGTACGCGAGGACGGCGGCGGCCCCGTACAGCACCGCCGCGCCCGCCTCCGCGCCCGTGCCGGTGCCCTTGGCCAGGAGCGCGTAGCCGAAGGCGGGGCCGGTGAGGGCGGCGAGGGCCGCGCCCGCCGCGTACAGCAGCGACCAGACGAGGGCCGCACGGCCGGCCCAGGACGGCCAAGCGGCCAGGAGTCTCTTCGGGGTCATGGTCCGAGTGGGTGTCATGGCCCGAGCGTCCCGCCGGAGGGTCCCGCCGGCGTCGGCCCCCGGTCGCCACCGCCTCCCCCGCACGGCGGAGCCCGGCTACGCCGAGAGTCGCTCCAGCGCCGCCGGGGCCTCGTCGATCGAGTCCACCAGGGCGATCCGGGCTTCCATCGGGCGGTCCGCGGCGAGGGCCCGGAGCAGCGGCCAGGCCGGGAGGCGGGTGGTCCAGTGGGCGCGGTTCACCAGGACCATCGGGGTCGGGGCGGTCCGGGACGCGTAGTAGTTCGGGGTCGCGTTGTCGAAGATCTCCTGGACCGTGCCCGCCGCGCCCGGCAGGAACACGATGCCCGCCGTGGAGCGGGCGAGGAGGCCGTCCTCGCGGGTGGCGTTGGCGAAGTACTTGGCGATGTGGGAGGCGAAGGGGTTCGGCGGCTCGTGGCCGTAGAACCAGGTGGGGATGCCGACCGATTCCCCGCCGTCCGGCCACAGGGCCCGTACGGCGAAGGCGGCGCGGGCCCACTCCGTCACCGACGGGACGAAGGACGGGGCCCTGGTGAGGAAGCCCAGCGACTCGGGGAGGGCCGCGTCCTCGTGGGGTGCGAGGTACGCGCCGAGGTTCGCGGCCTCCATCGCGCCCGGTCCGCCGCCGGTCGCGACGGTGAGACCGGCGCGGGCCAGGGACCTGCCGAGCCGGGCCGCGCCCGCGTACGCCTCGGTGCCCCGGCCCATCGCGTGTCCGCCCATGACGCCGACGACCCGGGCTCCGTCGAGGAGTTCGCCGAGGGCGTCGGAGACGGCGTCGTCGTGGAGGGAGCGGAGCATCGAGGAGAGGATGTCGCCGTCCGACCTGGTCCGGCCGAACCACGTGTAGGCGAGGAAGTCGGGCGTGGACTCGTACCCGGTCCCGGCGATCCCCTCGAAGAGCTCGTCGGGGGTGTAGAGCCGGGCCCGGTAGGGGTCGAAGGGCAGCTCGGGGACGGGCGGGAAGACGAGCGCGCCGTCCGCGCGGACCTTCGCCGCGGCCTCGGGCTCCATCCGGCAGCCGAGGAAGACGGCCTCGGCGGTGACCGCACTGAGCAGGGCGAAGGTCCGTCCGGTGAGGTCGACCGACTGGATCCGGTGTCCGGCGAGGGAGCCGGGACGGGCGAGGGCGGCGTCGAAGTCGGCGAGGGTGTGGATCTCGCGTCCGGGCTCGCGCGGTCCGGGCGGGCGGGGTTCCGGGGGAGGCGTCGCCATGGGCCCACGATAGGGGCCGCCGCACCGGGCGGCCCCTCGTGCGGGTGGGTCAGGCGGTCAGCGGCAGTGCCGCCAGGGCCGCGACCGCCCAGGTCAGCGGGAGGAAGACGGCGAGGAGCACGCCGGCGCGCAGCAGGGCCGCCGTGCGCAGGACGGTGGGCGGGGCGCCGATGCGCAGGAGTGCCTCGGTGGTGTGGGCGCGGCCCTGCCGGGACTCCAGCGCGGCGGTCAGGAGCGTGGCGGTGGTGCAGGCCAGGATGAGGGCCGCGCCGAGGCCGGTGAGGGGGCCGAAGGCGTCGGAGCCCGCGTCCGCGTCGTACAGGGACGCCGCCGCGAGGGTGCCGGAGAGCACCGCGCTGACCACGCCGAGCGGGCGGCCGATGCGGCGGGCCTCGTCCGTCAGGACACGGCCGGCGAGCAGCCGGGTGGCGCCCGGCCGGACGGCCTGGAGGAGCCGCCCGCAGCCGTGGGTGAGGCCGGGTCCCGCCAGGGCGAGGCCCACGGCGGTGAGGACCCAGCCGGCGAGGACGCCCGCCGGGTTGCCGTCGAAGCGGCCCGGCAGGGGGAGTCCGCTCCCGGCGCCGCTCTGTGCGGCGTACGTCTCGATCGCGAGGCCGACCGCGACGAGCGCGACGCCCCAGGGCAGCCCGGACGGCATCGTCGTCTCGGCGCCCTCGGGCGCGGCGGGCGCGGTGCGGGGGCGCAGGGCCAGACCGGCCGCCGTGGCGGCGACGACGGGGAGCACGGCGAGCAGGGTGAGGGCGGCGGCGAGCGGCACCGGCTGGTCGGCGGCGAGGAGGTCGGCGGCCGCCCCGTCGAAGGGCAGGCCCGTGATGTCGCCGCGCAGGTGCAGGTAGAACAGGAGCGCGACCACGGAGCCGAGCGTGCAGGCGACGGCCGTCGACGCGGCGGCGATCGCCGTGAGGCGGGCGGGGCCGAGGCCGATGGCGGAGAGTCCGGGGCGCGGCCGGGTGCTGGGGTCGGTGCGGGCCACCGCGACGGCGAACTGGACGGTGGCGGCGAGGGGCAGGGCGCACCAGAGGAGCCGCAGCACCGAGGCGGAGGACCGCTCCGGGTGCCCGACGGCGTATCCGAGGGTGCAGAGCAGGAGGAAACCCACCCCCGCGGCCGCGGCGGCGACCAGGAGCCGGCGCGTGAGCACGAGGGGGTGGGTCCCGCGGGCTAGACGGAGAGCGAGCACGCGGCGACGCCCTCCGCCCCTGACACCGGGGGTACGGCGCCGACCCTGCGTCCGTCGAGGAGGGCGACGGTGCGGTCGGCGAGCGCCGCGACCTCGCCGTCGTGGGTGGCGAGCACCACCGTGATGCCGTGCGAGCGGGCCGCGGCCGTGAGGGTGCGCAGGACCTGTGCGCCGTCGGCCCGGTGCAGGGTGGCGGTGGGTTCGTCGGCGAAGAGGACCGACGGGGTGGTGACCAGGGCGCGGGTGATCGCGATCCGCTGGCGCTGGGACTGGGTGAGGGCGTGCGGCCGTCTGCGGGCGCAGTCGCCGATGTCGAGCCGCTCCAGCCACTCCAGGGCGGCCGTCTTGGCGGCCCGGTGGGAGGCCCCGCGCAGCAGCAGCGGCAGGGCGGTGTTCTCCCAGCCGGTGAGCTCGGGGACGAGGCCGGGCTCGGGGTCGATCCAGCCGAAGCGGTCGCGGCGGAGCCGTTCGCGCTGGGCGGGGCCCAGGGTGTGCACGGGGCCGCTGTTGAACCAGACCTCGCCCTGCTGGGCGACGAGCTGGCCGGAGAGGCAGCGCAGGAGGGTGGTCTTGCCGCTGCCGCGGGGGCCGACGACGGCGAGGATCTCGCCCTCGCGGACGCCGAGGGAGACGCCGCTGAGCGCGTCCGAACCGCCCAGGGCGCAGTGCAGGGAACGCGCCCAGAGCACGTCGTTGTCCGGTGGGGCCATCGCGTACACCTCGTGTCGGATCCGATACTCGCCTTCCCCCGTCCGGGGGAACGAAGGGACGGGCCTGTCGGTCACTCGGCACCGTAAGGATTCAGATCCGGTTGTACGGACAGCACACGGCCCGGGCGGCGACCATCCACTCGGATGGCCGCACACCCGGGCCGGGGTCACGCCGTGAGGGCGGCGTGATGCTGAGGGACCTCTAGAGCTTGGTCCAGGCCTCGGTGAGCACGTTGCGCAGGATTCCCTCGATCTCGTCGAAGGTGCCCTGGTCGGCGATCAGCGGCGGGGCCAGCTGGATGACCGGGTCGCCACGGTCGTCGGCACGGCAGTACAGACCGTTCTCGAACAGCGCCTTGGAGAGGAAGCCGTACAGGACGCGCTCGGTCTCCTCGTCCGTGAAGGACTCCTTGGTGACCTTGTCCTTGACGAGCTCGATGCCGTAGAAGAAGCCGTTGCCGCGGACGTCGCCGACGATCGGGAGGTCGTGCAGCTTCTTCAGGGTGTTGAAGAAGTTGCCCTCCTGGTCGAGGACGTGCTGGTTCAGGCCTTCCTTGTCGAAGATGTCCAGGTTGGCGATCGCGACCGCCGAGGACACCGGGTGGCCACCGAAGGTGTAGCCGTGCAGGAAGGTGTTGTCACCCTTGTAGAACGGCTCCGCGATGCGGTCCGAGACGATGCAGGCACCGATCGGGGAGTAGCCCGAGGTCATGCCCTTGGCGCAGGTGATCATGTCCGGCACGTAGCCGAACTTGTCACAGGCGAACATCGTGCCGAGGCGGCCGAAGGCGCAGATCGTCTCGTCGGAGACGAGCAGCACGTCGTACTGGTCGCAGATCTCGCGGACGCGCTGGAAGTAGCCGGGCGGCGGCGGGAAGCAGCCACCGGCGTTCTGCACCGGCTCCAGGAAGACGGCCGCGACGGTGTCGGGGCCCTCGAAGAGGATCTGCTGCTCGATCTGGTCGGCGGCCCAGCGGCCGAAGGCCTCGGGGTCGTCGCCGTGGATCGGGGCGCGGTAGATGTTGGTGTTCGGCACCTTGTGCGCGCCGGGGACCAGCGGCTCGAAGGGGGCCTTCAGGGCCGGCAGGCCGGTGATGGACAGGGCGCCCTGCGGGGTGCCGTGGTAGGCGACCGCACGCGAGATGACCTTGTACTTGGTGTGCTTGCCCTGCAGCTTGAAGTACTGCTTGGCGAGCTTCCAGGCGGTCTCGACGGCCTCGCCGCCACCGGTGGTGAAGAAGACCTTGTTCAGGTCGCCCGGCGCGTAGTCGGCGAGACGCTCGGCGAGCTCCACGGCCTTGGGGTGCGCGTACGACCACACGGGGAAGAACGCGAGCTCCTTGGCCTGCTTGTACGCGACCTCGGCCAGCTCCTCGCGGCCGTGTCCGGCGTTGACCACGAAGAGACCCGCGAGACCGTCGAGGTAGCGCTTGCCCTTGTCGTCGAAGATGTAGGTGCCCTCACCACGCACGATGGTGGGAACGGGCGAGTTCTCGTAGGACGACATGCGGGTGAAGTGCATCCACAGGTGGTCGTACGCGGTCTTGGAGAGGTCCTGGGTCACGATTATCGGGTTCCCCACATGTAGGTCTGCTTCTTGAGCTTGAGGTAGACGAAGCTCTCGGTGGAGCGCACGCCGGGCAGGGTGCGGATGCGCTTGTTGATCACATCCAGCAGGTGATCGTCGTCCTCACAGACGATCTCCACCATCAGGTCGAAGGAGCCCGCGGTCATCACCACGTACTCGCACTCGGCCATGGCCGTGAGCGCCTCCGCCACCGGATCCAGGTCACCCTCGACGTTGATGCCGACCATCGCCTGCCGCCGGAATCCCACGGTGAGAGGGTCGGTGACGGCGACGATCTGCATGACGCCCTGGTCGAGGAGCTTCTGGACGCGCTGCCTCACGGCGGCTTCGGAGAGGCCCACGGCCTTGCCTATCGCCGCGTAGGGACGGCGACCGTCCTGCTGGAGCTGCTCGATGATTGCCAGGGAGACGGCATCGATCGTCGGGGACGAACCGGTTCCGGTTCTGGAGTCTGTGCTTCGACTGGCCACGCCTTCACTGTGCACCGAGATGGGCCGTCATGCAAGCCGGGAGCGATGAAATTCGTTGTGATGGGGTCCAGATCTCACCGAATCCGAAGTTGCGGGGGGCCGGGGCTGTTGAAAGCGTCTGTCGAGCGATTAGGCTGAGGTGTCTCGCCCATCGGGACACCGCACAAGGACGTGCGAAGACAGAACGTGACAGGAGGGGTGGCAAGTGACCACCGAGCTGCGCCGGCTGCGTAACTACATCAACGGGGAGTTCCGCGACGCGGCCGACGGCCGCACCATCGAGGTGGTCAACCCGGCCACCGGCGAGGTGTACGCCACCTCCCCGCTTTCCGGGCAGGCCGACGTCGACGCCGCCATGGAGGCCGCCGCGGCGGCCTTCCCCGCCTGGCGTGACAGCACGCCGTCCGAGCGCCAGAAGGTACTCCTCAAGATCGCGGACGCGTTCGAGGAGCGTGCCGAGGACCTCATCGCCGCCGAGGTGCTGAACACCGGCAAGCCGACCGCCCTCGTCGCGAGCGAGGAGGTCCCGCCGATGGTGGACCAGATCCGCTTCTTCGCGGGTGCCGCCCGGATGCTCGAGGGCCGCTCGGCCGGCGAGTACATGGAGGGCATGACCTCCATCATCCGCCGCGAGCCGGTCGGCGTCTGCGCCCAGGTGGCGCCGTGGAACTACCCCATGATGATGGCCGTGTGGAAGTTCGCCCCGGCCCTCGCCGCGGGCAACACCGTCGTCCTCAAGCCCTCGGACACGACCCCCGCGTCGACGCTCCTGATGGCCGAGATCATCGGGCAGATCGTGCCCAAGGGCGTCTTCAACGTCGTCTGCGGCGACCGCGAGACGGGCAAGGCCATGGTCGAGCACCCGACCCCGGCGATGGCCTCCATCACCGGTTCGGTCCGCGCCGGCATGCAGGTCGCCGAGTCCGCGGCCAAGGACGTCAAGCGCGTCCACCTGGAGCTGGGCGGCAAGGCCCCGGTCGTCGTCTTCGAGGACACCGACATCGAGGCCGCCGTCGGCGACATCGCGGTCGCGGGCTTCTTCAACGCCGGCCAGGACTGTACGGCCGCGACCCGTGTCCTCGTGCACGAGTCCATCCACGACGAGTTCGTCGCCGCCCTCGCCAAGGCCGCCGCCGAGACGAAGACCGGCCAGCCGGACGACGAGGACGTGCTCTACGGCCCGCTCAACAACGCCAACCAGCTGAAGCAGGTCACCGGCTTCATCGAGCGCCTCCCGGCCCACGCCAAGGTCGAGGCCGGCGGTCACCGCGTCGGCGACAAGGGCTACTTCTACGCCCCGACCGTCGTCTCCGGCCTCAACCAGGACGACGAGATCGTCCAGAACGAGGTCTTCGGCCCGGTCATCACCGTCCAGTCCTTCACGGACGAGGCCCAGGCCCTGGAGTTCGCGAACGGCGTCGAGTACGCCCTCGCCTCCTCCGTCTGGACCAAGGACCACGCGCGCGCGATGCGCATGTCCAAGGCCCTCGACTTCGGCTGCGTGTGGATCAACACCCACATCCCGCTCGTCGCCGAGATGCCGCACGGCGGCTACAAGAAGTCCGGCTACGGCAAGGACCTCTCCGCCTACGGCTTCGAGGACTACACGCGCATCAAGCACGTCATGACCTCGCTGGGCTGATCCGAGCCAGGCCCCGCCGCGGCCCCGGCACTCTGATCGACAGGGTGTCGGGGCCGCGGTCCGTCGCTCGACGGACCGTCCATTGCCGCAGGTCGCGCGGGGACGGGATGCTGACCGGGTGAGAGCGACAGCCAGGAAAGACATGTCCCGCCGGTCCCTGCTGCGCGGCATCGGCGGTGTCGGGGCCGCGTCCCTGCTCGCCGGCTGCGGGGTCCCCGCCGCCTTCGTAGAGGAGGGCGACCGGGCCGGCCGGGACCTCTCGGCGCGCGACCGCACGCTCGACTTCGCGAACTGGCCGCTGTACATCGACACCGACGACGAGAACACGTCGAAGCGGCCCACCCTGGACGCCTTCCGGAAGCGGACCGGGATATCCGTGCGGTACACCGAGGAGATCAACGACAACGACGAGTTCTTCGGCAAGATCAGCCCGTCCCTGATGAACCACCAGGAGACCGGCCGCGACCTGATCGTCGTCAGCGACTGGATGGCCGCCCGCTTCGTCCGCCTCGGCTGGGTCCAGGAGATGGACCGCGCCGCCCAGCCGCACGTCGCGAAGAACCTCAGCCCGCAGCTCACGTCGCCCGCCTTCGACCCGGGCCGGCTGCACAGCGTGCCCTGGCAGTCCGGGATCACCGGCATCGCGTACAACCGGAAGAAGCTCGGCAGGGAACTGCGCTCCACCAAGGAGCTGTGGGCCGACGACCTGCGCGGCAAGGTCACCCTGCTCTCCGGGCTCGACGAGTCCTTCGCCCTGCTGATGCTGGGCAACGGCGTCGACGTGACCAGGTGGACCGGCGACGACTTCCACGGCCTGTGCGAGCAGATCGAGGGGCTGGTCCGGACGAAGCACATCCGGCGCTTCACCGGCAACGACTACATCAAGGACCTGTCCACCGGTGACGTCCTGGCCTGTCAGGCGTACTCCGGCGACGTCATCCAGCTCCAGGCCGACAACCCGGACATCGAGTTCGTCGTCCCCGAGGAGGGGGCCGAACTCTGGGCCGAGTCCCTCATGATCCCCAACCTCGCCCAGCACAAGTCCAACGCCGAGAAGCTCGTCGACTACTACTACGAGCCCGAGGTCGCCGCCGAACTCGCCGCCTGGGTCAACTACGTCTGCCCCGTGCCCGCCGCCCAGAACGTCCTCGCGGACTCCGGCGACGAGGAGCTCGTGGCGCTCGCCGAGGACCCGCTGATCTTCCCGGACGCCGACATGCGGAGCCGGCTGGCCATCGCCCGTGACATCACCGCCGAGGAGCGCCAGGAGTTCGCGAAGAGGTGGAACTCGATCGTCGGGCTGTGAGTTGCACGATCATGACGGACACGCGCCTGAACCCGCTCGCCACGTACGGTCTGTTCCTCGCCTGGGCGGTGCACGACGCCGAGGAGCTGGCGCGCGGTCCGCGCTGGCTCCGGGAGAACCTGCCGGGGCTTCGCGAGCGCTTCCCCGACGTGCCGGAGGCGGTGTGGCGGGCGGCCGGGAGGATCGACGAGCGTGAATTCGCCGCGGCCGTCGGGGTGATGGCGGTGATCGTCGCCGCGGCCGCCGCGGCGGGTGTCCGCTCCGGCGGCAGGTCCGCCTTCTACCAGGGGGCGGTGACCGGCTTCGGGCTGCACGGGCTCGTCCACCTCGCCCAGGCCGCCGCCGTACGGGACGTGACCCCGGGCTCGGTCACCTCGCCGCTCGTCGTCATCCCCTTCTCCCTGTGGGCCCGCGGCCGGCTGCGGCGGGCGGGCGTGCTGCGGCCCGTCCGGCTCGGGGGAGTGGTGGCCGGCCTCGCGGTGGCGGCGGGGGCGACGGTGGTCTCGCACGCCGTGGGGAGCCGGATCGCCGCCCGCTTCTGAACGCGCTCAAAAACAACCACCCTGCCTTTCTGAACACGTTCAAGAGGGGTGTACGTTGTTCCCATGAGCGACACGAACGGGCCGAGAGCCCTTCTCACGCGCATCCGCACATGGCTGATCGTCTTCGTCGTCTGCCTGGTCCTGAGCGGGGCCACCGCCTTCCCGCTCGTCACCGAACTCCGCCTCCTCGACTCCGCGTCGACCGGCTGGGCCGCACCCGTCGGCGATCTCCTGCCCGGCCTCGCCGAGTGGATCCACCGGGTGCGGGGCGGGCTGACGACCGCCGACGAGCAGGCCCCGTACCTGCTGTACGGCACCGACTGGCTGGCCTTCGCCCACCTCGTCATCGCGGTCGCCTTCTACGGTCCCTACCGCGACCCCGTCCGCAACATCTGGGTCATCGAGTTCGGCATGATCGCCTGCGTCGGCATCATCCCGCTCGCCCTGATCTGCGGCCCGATCCGGGACATCCCCTTCTGGTGGTCCGTCATCGACATGTCCTTCGGCGTCATCGGCATCCTGCCGCTCCTCCACGTACACCGGCTGATCAGGCGACTCGAGGCCCTGAGCCCCGTTCAGTCCGGCAGGCCGTAGGCCGCCACCATCAGGCGCAGGGCCGTCGGGTTCATGTCCTGGCCCTTGGCGTCGGTGGCGTTGACGCTGTAGACGAGGGTGCGGGAGCCGTCGCGGGTCGACGCGATCGCCGTGTTGTAGCCCCAGCGGCCGCCCGTCTTGCCCCAGACCTCGCGGCCGCCCAGGCGCTTCATCGACAGACCGGCGGAGTACGCGGCCGGGTCGCCGGAAGAGAGGTCCGGGACCTTGGGGAGCGTGAACATCTCCTCCAGGAGCGGACCGCGCACCACGCGGCCCTTGAACAGGGCCCGGGTGAAGCGCTCCAGGTCGGCGGTGGTCGACACGAGGTCACCGGCCGCCCAGCCGTCCGTCGCCCCCCACACCGAGACGTCCCGCAGTCCCGTCGAGCCGTCGTCGAGCCGCATCGTCTGGTAGCCGTGGTTGTACGGGCCCCTGATCTCCGGGTCCGCGCCCGGGAAGTACGTGTCCCGCAGCCCGAGCGGGCGCAGGATCCGCCGCTCCACCTGGTGCTCGTACGAGTCGCCCGTGACCCGCTCCACGATCAGTCCGGCGATCGTGTAGCCGATGTTCAGGTAATGCTGCCTCGTGCCCGGCCGGAACTCCCGCGGCTGCGCCGTCGCCGAGCGCACCAGCTCCTCCGGGGTGTGGACCACGAAGCGGTTCGCGTACCACTCCTCGACCGTCTCGCCCGGTATGCCGGCCGCCGGTATGCCGTGGGTGTGGTTCAGGAGCTGGCGAACCGTCACCGTGGCGTAGCGGCCGGGGATCAGGTCCGGCAGGTACGCGCGGGCCGGCCGGTCCAGATCGATCCGGCCCTCGGCGGCCAGCTGGAGGACGGTCGCCGCCGTGAACACCTTGGTCACCGAACCGGCCCGGAAGCGGGCCGCCGGGTCCGCCGGGGCCTTCGTCTCCAGGTCGTGCACGCCCGCGCTGCCCTGCCAGGACCCCTCGGTGCCGCCGACCCGGACCAGCGCGGCGGTGGCGTCGGCCCGGGGCAGCCCCGCGATCACCGCCGACAGGTCGGCGGTCCGGGACTCGGAGGCGGAGATCGCGGGACCGGGCGCCGCGAAGGCCGGGGTGAGCGCCGGGCCCGCCGCGACTCCCAGGACCAGGGCGGCGGCGAGCAGGGTGCGGGTGGACGTCCTCATGGTCAACTCCGTGGGTGTGAGCCGTTGTTCTCGGTGGCTCCATCCTGCTGACCTGCGGCGATCGGCGGATCGCCCGCACCGGCGGTCTTCGGCCGGTCAGTTCCTCCCCGGCGCGGGGGAGGGAGCGTCCCCGGCGCCTCCCCCGGGCGGGGGAGAGCCCGCCGCGACCAGGCCCGTCTCGTACGCGCAGATCACCGCCTGGATCCGGTCCCGCAGCCCCAGCTTGGCCAGCACGTTCCCCACGTGCGTCTTCACCGTGTGGTCGCTGACCACCAACTCCGCCGCGATCTCCGCGTTCGAGAGACCCCGGGCGAGCAGCAGCAGCGTCTCGCGCTCCCGGCCCGTGAGGACGTCGAGCCGGGGGTCGGACCTGCGGGGCCCGCCCGCCGTGTACTGCTCCACGAGCCGCCGCGCCACGGACGGCGCGAGCAGCGAGTCGCCGGCCGCCACCACCCGTACCGCGTGCACCAGGTCGTCCCGCCGCACGTCCTTGAGGAGGAAGCCGCTCGCGCCCGCGTGCAGCGCCTCGTACACGTACGCGTCGGTGTCGAAGGTCGTCAGCATCACGGTCCGGCAGCCGGACTCCGCGCTGATCGCCCGGCAGGCCTCGATGCCGTCCGTCCGGGGCATCCGGATGTCGAGCAGCGCCACGTCCGGCGCGAGCCGGCGCACCGCCTCGACGGCCTCCGCCCCGTCCCCGGCCTCCGCCACCACCTCGATGTCGGGCTGCGCGTCCAGGATCATCGCGAAGCCGCTGCGCACCAGTTCCTGGTCGTCCGCGACCACCACCCGGATCGTCATCTCTTCTCCTCCCCCACGGGCAGCAGGACCCGCACCTCGAATCCCCGGCCGCCCGGTCCCGGGCCCGTCTCCGCCGTCCCGCCGTGCGCGGCGGCCCGTTCCCGGATGCCCACGAGTCCGTGCCCGCCGGGGCCGCCCTGCGGGCCGCGCCCGTCGTCGGTGACGGTGACCCGCAGGATCCCGTCGGCGTGGGCGAGCCGGACGTCGGCCGTACGGGCCTTCGCGTGCTTCACCACGTTCGTCAGCGCCTCCTGCACGATCCGGTAGACGCTCGCGCCGGTCGCCGCGGGCAGCGCCCGCACCCCGCCCTCCGTCGCGTACCCGACGGCCAGACCGCCGTCCCGCACCCGCTCCAGGAGCACGGGGAGGTCGCCGATCCCGGGCTGCGGCGCCCTCGGCGCGTCCTCGCCCTCCCGCAGCACGCCCAGCATCCCGCGCAGTTGGGTCATCGCGTCGCGGCCCGCGGCCGAGATCGCGTCGAACGCGGCCTCCGCCCGCTCCGGCGCGGCCCGCACGGCCAGCGGTCCGGCCTCCGCCTGCACGATCATCAGGCTCACCGCGTGCGAGAGGATGTCGTGCATCTCCCGGGCGATCCTGGCCCGTTCACGCGCCGCCGCCCGCTCCGACTCCACGGCCTGCGCCCGCTGCCGGGCATCGGTCAGCCGCCCGAACGCGTAGGCCGCGCCGAACACGAAGAGCGAGAAGGTCAGTTCGCGCGCGGACTGGGTGTTGAGCCACACCGACGCCGGCACCGCGACCAGCATGAGTCCCGCCGTCACCAGCCGCTGCCACGGCGGCGCGAGCACCGCGATCGTGTAGACGCTCACCAGGCCCGTGTACGGCAGCGGCTGCCCCGGCCCCTCGACCGCCAGCTTGTACAGCGCGCTCGTCGCCAGGATCGCGAGCAGCACCGCCATCGGCGCGCGCCGCCGCCACACCAGCGGCACCACGGTCAGCGTCGTCAGCCCGTACGCGGGCCAGGTCGCCGGTTCGAGCTCGGGCCCGCGCGGCACCACGAACGGCATCGTCATCGCGGCCTGCACGACGAGCGCCAGGCCGATGTCCACCGCCCGTGGATGGGCGGCCCCCCATGTGCGGAGCTCCCGCAGCTCCCGCATCCCCCGTATGCCCATTACGGCTTGCGGCCCACCGCACCGAACTGCGCGACCACGGCGCCCGCCCCGGAGCGCCAGCGGGAGCAGGAGACGACGCCCGGCTCCAGGAGGTCGAGTCCGTCGAAGAAGGAGGTGAACTCCTCGCGGGTGCGGGCGGTGATCGGCGGGGTCGCGTTCTCGTTCCAGAAGTCCATCGCGGCCTTGTTGCCCTCGCCGCCGAGCTCCGGCTCCAGGGTCGGGTGGGTGAGCACCAGATGACTGCCGGAGGGCATGGCGGCCATCAGGGTCCGCACGATCGACCGGGCCTTGTCGGTGTCCAGGACGAAGTTGAGGATGCCGAGCATCATCACCGCGACCGGACGGGAGAGGTCGAGCGTCCCGACGGCCGCCGCGACGATCCGCTCCGGGTCGTGGGCGTCGGCGTCGACGTACTCCGTGACGCCCTCGGGCGCGCTCGTCAGGAGCGCACGCGCGTGCGTGAGGACGATCGGGTCGTTGTCGACGTAGACGATCCGGGCGTCGGGGGCGACCCGCTGCGCCACCTCGTGGGTGTTGTCGGCGGTCGGCAGGCCCGTACCGATGTCCAGGAACTGGCGGACGCCCGCCTCGGCCGCCAGATGCGTGACCGCCCGCCCGAGGAACGCCCGGTCCGCGCGGGCCACTTCGCCGATGCTCGGGTAGAAGCCGGTGACCTGGTCGCCGACCGCCCGGTCCACCGGATAGTTGTCCTTGCCGCCCAGCCAGTAGTTCCACACCCGGGCGTTGTGGGCGATGTCGGTCCGGATCCGGTCGTTCATGTCTGTGTCCTTCGGAGCACGGCGGCGAGTGCGTCGACCCGGTTCGTGGTGACCGAGTCGACCCCGTTCCCGATCAGCTTACGCATCGTGCGCCGTGTGTCCGCGGTCCAGGCCGAGACGAGCAGCCCGTCCCGGTGGACCCGCTCGGTCAGGGCCCGACTCACCAGACCGAAGCGGTAGTTGAGCCACTTCGGCCGGACGGCGTCGAGGAGCACGGGCCGGGGCGGGGCGAGCGAGGTCCACGTCAGGGCGATCTCGGCGGACGGATCGGCGGCCCGCACCTGGAGCATCGCCACGGCGCCCGCGCAGTAATAGACGCGCTCCCCGGCCCCGCACTCGCGGACCGTGCGGACGATCTCCCGGACCGAGTCCTCGTTCCCGCCCGGCAGGTCGAGCATCAGCCGGTGGTCCCCGGCGGTGAGCAGGGCGTCGCGGAGGGTCGGCACCCCGCCGCCGGTCAGCTCGCGCAGCAGCTCGTGCGTGAGGCCCGAGAGGGGCCGGTCGTGACCCCACAGGCGCTTCAGGGTGTCGTCGTGGAGGAGGACGGGCACCCCGTCCCCCGTCAGCCGGACGTCGATCTCGACCGCGTCCGCCCCCTGCTCGATCGCCGAGGCGATCGAGGGGAGCGTGTTCTCACGGACGCGGTACGGGTCGCCGCGGTGGCCTACGGCAGTGACAGGGCGCATGGCCCCATTCTCGTCGGCGTCAGCGCGCCAGCCAGTCGTTCGTGTACGTGTCGATCTCGGCCATGATCCCCGCCTTGCCGGCCGCGTCGAGGAAGGAGGCCTCCACGGCGTTCTTGGCGAGGGCGGCGACACCGCGCTCGTCGAGGCCGAGGAGACGGGCGGCGACGGCGTACTCGTTGTTGAGGTCCGTGCCGAACATGGGCGGGTCGTCGCTGTTGATCGTGACGAGGACCCCGGCGTCGACCATCTGCCGGACCGGGTGCTCCTCCAGGGTGGCGACGGCCCGGGTCGCGATGTTCGACGTCGGGCAGACCTCCAGGGCGATCCGGTGCTCGGCGAGGTACGCGAGGAGCTCCGGGTCCCGGACCGAGCTGGTGCCGTGGCCGATGCGCTCGGCGCCCAGGTCGCGGATCGCGTCCCAGACGGTCTCCGGGCCGGTCGTCTCGCCCGCGTGCGGGACGGAGTGCAGGCCGGCCGCGCGGGCCAGGTCGAAGTACGGCTTGAACTGCGGGCGCGGCACGCCGATCTCCGGGCCGCCGAGGCCGAAGGAGACCAGGCCCTCGGGGCGCAGCCCGTCGGTGGTGGCGAGCCGCGCGGTCTCCTCGGCGGAGACGAGGCCGGCCTCGCCGGGGATGTCGAAGCACCAGCGCAGGATCGTGCCGAACTCGGTCTCGGCGGCCTTGCGGGCGTCCTCGATGGCCGCCATGAAGGCGTGCTCGTCGATGCCGCGGCGGGTGGAGGAGTACGGGGTGATGGTCAGCTCGGCGTACCGGATGTTCTGCCGGGCCATGTCCCGGGCGACCTCGAAGGTCAGCAGCCGGACGTCCTCGGGGGTGCGGACCAGGTCGACGACCGACAGGTAGACGTCGATGAAGTGGGCGAAGTCCGTGAACGTGAAGTAGTCGGTGAGCGCCTCGGGGTCCGTGGGGACCTTGGAGTCGGGGTGCCGGGCCGCGAGCTCGGCGACGATCCGCGGCGAGGCGGAACCGACGTGGTGGACGTGCAGCTCGGCCTTGGGGAGCCCCGCGATGAAAGGGTGGAGATCGGTCATCGGATCATCGTAGGCCGGGCGGATCCCCCTCCGGGGTGAGGTCGTAGCATGGCGTGACCACGATGGGGGAGGCCCATGTCTGACAACCGAGACCGGCCGCAGGGCGGCTACGACCCGGCGGACCCCTGGGCTCCGCCGAACCGCGACGGGGTGGAACTGAGCAAGCCGGCGACGCCGTCGCCCCCGCCGGTGCACGACCAGCCGACGATGACGTCCTTCCCGGCCGCGCCGGGAGCCCCGGCGGGCGACGTCCCGCCGCCCCCGGTCGCCCCCGGCGGCCCGGCGGCCACGCCCGGCTACGGCTACCCCGCGGACACGCCCGGCGGCTACGGCTACCCGGCCGCGGCCCCGGCCCCGGGCGCCTCCGGCTACGGCTACCCGGCGGACACGTCCGGCGGCTACGGCTACCCCGGATACGCATCGCCGTACGGCCAGCCCGGCTGGCAGCAGTCCCCGTCCAACGGCATGGGCACGGCCGCGATGGTGCTCGGCATCATCGCCGTCGCGGGCTTCTGCATGTACGGCCTGGGCGTGATCCTCGGCATCCTGGCGCTGATCTTCGGCATCATAGGCCTGAAGAAGGCTGGCCGGGGCGAGGCGACGAACCGGGGCATGGCGATCGCGGGCATCGTGCTCGGCTCGATCGGCACGCTGGTGAGCGCCGTGTTCCTGGGCTTCATGATCTGGGCGATCTCCCAGGACTCCACGTCCTTCGAGGACTCCGGGTCCGACGACCCGTTCGCCTCGGTCCTCCAGATCGAGGGCGACGGCCACTGAGCGCAGCCGTGTGAAGGGGCCCCGCACCGACGGTGCGGGGCCCCTCGCGCATGCGTCAGGCGGTGCGCAGCCGCTCCCGCGCCTCCATCAGGGCGAACCCGAGCAGATTGAGCCCGCGCCAGCGCGCCGGGTCGTGCGCCCCGGGGGCGTCCGCGGCGAGCCCGATGCCCCAGATCCGGTCCAGCGGGCTGGCCTCCACCAGGACGCGCTCGCCGGTGCCCAGGAGGTACGCGCGCAGGGCCTCGTCCGAGGAGAACTTGTGGACGCTGCCCTCGACGACGATCCCGTAGCGCTCCCGCTCCCAGACGGCGTCGTCGAAGCCCCGCACCAGCCGGCCCGCCTTCTTGGCCTCCGCGGGGGTACGGGCGGTCAGCGCGGCCCGCTCGGCGTCGGCGTCCCGGAAGAGGCGGGCCTTGGCCGCCATCATCCAGTGCTCGGCGGTCGCGTAGCCCACGCCGTCGACCACGAAGGGTGCCGGCCACCACTGGCTCAGACAGCTCGCCGAAAGGCGGCCGTCGGGGTGCGGACGGTGGCCCCAGAAATGCAGCCACTTCACCCGGTCACCCCTGGTGACCTGCTGTGTCAGCTCTTCGATCTTGGTCATACATGCGAGTCTGGCATCCGCCACGGACACTCCGTACGGAGATTTTCCGGCCGCCTCGACACATGGTCGACCGAATCCGTCGCGTAACCAAAAGGCAACAACGGAATCACTTGTTGGACCACTATCCCCATGCCAGGATCGGCACTCAATTCGAGCTGGGACAACGGAGAGCGTCATGAGCAACCGCTTCCAGGTGACGGACCGCTTCGCGGACGGCGCGCAGTACATCGGCGGAAAGCTCCGCGCCGGAACCTCAGGTCAGGAACACAGCGTGATCGACCCGGCGACGGGGGAGAGCGTCTACACGTACGCGCTCGCCTCCACCGCCGACGTGGACGAGGCCGTCGCCGCGGCCAAGGCCGCCTTCCCCGCCTGGGCGGGAGCCACCCCCGGCGAGCGCTCCGACGCGCTGCACCGCCTCGCGGGCGTGCTCGCCGACTGGGCCGAGGACATCGCCCGGGTCGAGTCGCTCCAGTGCGGCAAGCCCCTCAAGCTCACCACCGAGTTCGACGTGCCCGGCACGATCGACAACACGTCCTTCTTCGCGGGCGCCGCCCGCCACCTCCAGGGCCAGTCGGCCGCCGAGTACTCCGCCGACCACACCTCGTACATCCGGCGCGAGCCGCTCGGCGTCGTCGGCTCCATCGCCCCCTGGAACTACCCGCTCCAGATGGCCGCGTGGAAGATCCTCCCGGCGATCGCCGCGGGCAACACGATCGTCCTGAAGCCGGCCGAGCTGACCCCGCTGACCTCGCTGATGTTCGCGATGGCGGCGAAGGAGGCGGGCCTTCCCGACGGCGTGATCAACATCGTCAGCGGCTCCGGGAGGGTCGTCGGCGAGCACCTCGTCGGCCACCCCGACGTCGTCATGACCTCCTTCACCGGCTCCACCCCCGTCGGCAAGCGGGTCGCCGAGGTCGCCACCGCCACCGTGAAGCGGCTCCACCTCGAACTCGGCGGCAAGGCCCCGTTCCTCGTCTTCGACGACGCCGACCTGGAGGCCGCCGCCCGGGGCGCCGTCGCCGCCTCCCTCATCAACAGCGGCCAGGACTGCACCGCCGCCACGCGCGCGTACGTCCAGCGCCCGCTCTTCGACGCCTTCGTCGCCCGGGTCGCCGAGCTCATGGAGACCGTCCGCGTCGGCGACCCCTTCGCGCCCGGCACCGACCTCGGACCGCTCGTCAGTCACCGCCACCGCGACAGCGTCGCCGGCTTCGTCGAGCGCGCCCGCGGCTACGCCACCGTCGTCACCGGAGGCGAAGCCCCTGGTGGAGAGCTCAAGAACGGCGCATACTACCGACCCACCCTGATCACCGGCGCCGCACAGGACAGCGAGGTCGTGCAGTCGGAGATCTTCGGTCCGGTCCTGGTGGCCCTGCCCTTCGACGGCGACGACGAGGGCATCCGGCTCGCCAACGACACCCCGTACGGCCTCGCCGCCTCCGCCTGGAGCCGTGACGTCTACCGGGCCAACCGTGCCACGCGGGAGATCAAGGCGGGATGTGTGTGGGTCAACGACCACATCCCGATCATCAGCGAGATGCCCCACGGCGGCACCAAGGCCTCCGGGTACGGAAAGGACATGTCGGCGTACTCCTTCGAGGAGTACACGCAGGTCAAGCACGTGATGTTCGACAACACCGCGGTGGCTGCGAAGGACTGGCACCGCACGATCTTCGGGGACCGATAACAGACTGCCGCCCGACCAGCGGCCCACCCATCCCGAAAGGGCACAGCGCATGGAGCAGTACGAGCCCGACAGCCTGTCGGCCGCGCAGCTGGCGGCGATACGCCGCAGCCTGACGAGCGGCCGGGGCGCCCTCAGCCGCCGTTCGATGCTGCGCGCGGGCGGCGTCGGCGCGCTCACGGTCGGCGGTCTCGCCGGCCTGAGCGCCTGTGGCATCCCGCCCGCCAAGCGGGAGGGCCAGGGCCCCGCCTCCACCGACGACTCGGCCAAGGAGAAGAGCGTCGCCTTCTCCAACTGGACCGAGTACATGGACGTCAGCGAGGACGAGAAGTCCCGCCCGACCCTGGAGGCGTTCGCGAAACGCACCGGGATCAAGGTCAAGTACACCGAGGACATCAACGACAACGTCGAGTTCTTCGGCAAGATCAAGCCGCAGCTCGCGGCCGGCCAGGACACCGGCCGCGACCTGATATGCGTCACCGACTGGCTCGCCGCCCGCATCATCCGGCTCGGGTGGGCGCAGAAGCTCGACCCGGCGAACCTGCCCAACGCGTACGCGAACCTGTCCGGGCAGTTCCGCCGCCCCGACTGGGACCCGGGCCGGTCCTACTCGTACCCGTGGACGGGCATATCCACCGTCATCGCGTACAACTCCAAGGCGACCGGCGGCAAGAAGGTCGACTCGGTCACGCAGCTCCTCGACGACCCCTCGCTCAAGGGCCGGGTCGGCTTCCTCACCGAGATGCGCGACTCCGTCGGCATGACCCTGCTCGACCTGGGCAAGGACCCGGGGAAGTTCACGGACGCCGACTTCGACGCGGCGATCGGGCGCCTCCAGAAGGGCGTCGACACGAAGCAGATCCGCCGCTTCACCGGCAACGACTACACCTCCGACCTGGACAAGGGCGACATCGCGGCCTGTCTGGCCTGGGCCGGCGACATCATCCAGCTCCAGGCCGACAACCCGGACATCAAGTACTCCATACCGTCCGCCGGATACATCACCTCCAGCGACAACCTGCTCGTCCCCGCGCAGTCCCGGCACAAGACGAACGCCGAGAAGCTCATCGACTACTACTACGAGCTTCCCGTCGCGGCCCAGCTCGCCGCCTACATCAACTACGTGTGCCCCGTCGACGGGGTCAAGGACGAGCTCGCCAAGATCGACCCCGAGCTCGCGGACAACACGCTGATCCTTCCGGACAAGGCCATGGCCAAGAAGTCGCACGCCTTCCGCTCGCTCACCAGCGCGGAGGAGACGGCGTACGAGGAGAAGTTCGCCAAGCTCATCGGCGCCTGAGTCCGGCCTCGTCCACCTCTCTCACTCCCTGGGACCACAACCCATGACTGACAAGACTGCTCACACTGGAACGAACGCGGGCGGCGGCGACGTCCGTCTCACCGGGATCAGCAAGTCGTACGGCTCGTTCACCGCCGTCCACCCGCTGGACCTGACCGTCCCGCAGGGTTCCTTCTTCGCCCTGCTCGGCGCCTCCGGCTGCGGCAAGACCACCACCCTGCGCATGATCGCCGGCCTGGAGGACCCCAGCACCGGCACCGTCTTCCTCGGCGACAAGGACGTCACCGACCTCCCGCCGTACAAGCGGCCGGTCAACACCGTCTTCCAGTCCTACGCGCTCTTCCCGCACATGGACATCTCCGAGAACATCGCCTTCGGCCTGCGCCGCCGCGGCGTCAAGTCGGTGAAGAAGCAGGTCGACGACATGCTGGAGCTCGTCCAGCTCGGCGACAAGGCCCACCACAAGCCGCACCAGCTCTCCGGCGGCCAGCAGCAGCGCGTCGCCGTGGCCCGCGCGCTCATCAACCACCCGCAGGTGCTGCTCCTCGACGAGCCGCTCGGCGCCCTCGACCTCAAGCTGCGCCGCCAGATGCAGCTGGAGCTCAAGCGGATCCAGACCGAGGTCGGCATCACCTTCGTGCACGTCACCCACGACCAGGAGGAGGCCATGACCATGGCCGACCAGGTCGCGGTCATGAACGGCGGCCGTGTCGAGCAGCTCGGCGCCCCCGCCGACCTGTACGAGAACCCGCAGACCACCTTCGTCGCCAACTTCCTCGGCACCTCGAACCTGATCGAGGCCGAGGTCGCCGAGACCGGCGCCGACGTGATCGTCACGGCCGGCGGCGGCAAGCTCAAGGTGCCCGGGGACCGCTGTACCTCCGCCGTCCGACGGGGCGGCAAGGTGCTCGTGGGAGTCCGCCCCGAGAAGATCTCGCTCGCGCACGCCGACGACGCGGGCTCGATAGCCGACGGCCGCAACCGGGTGACCGGCCGGATCGTCGACTCCTCCTTCATCGGCGTCTCCACCCAGTACGTGGTGAACAGCCCGGCGGGCGCGGAGCTCCAGGTCTACGAGCAGAACATCGAGAGGGACGCGCGACTGCGTCCCGGCGCCGAGGTCGTCCTGCACTGGAACCCGGCCCACACCTTCGGCCTCGACGCCGCGCAGGACATCGACGCGGGCGTGGAGACGGTGGAGGACGCCTCGTGACGACAACCCTGGAGAAAGCCGCTCCTCCGGCGGAGGAACCGGTTCTGCGCAAGCCCTCCACCCGCAAGCGGCTCGTCCCGTACTGGCTGCTGCTTCCCGGCATCATCTGGCTGGTCGTCTTCTTCGCGCTGCCCATGGTCTACCAGGCCTCGACCTCGGTGCAGACCGGCTCCCTGGAGCAGGGCTTCGCGGTCACCTGGCACTTCCAGACGTACTGGGAGGCCTTCCAGGAGTACTGGCCGCAGTTCGTCCGCTCCCTGCTGTACGCCGGGACCGCGACCCTCCTCTGCCTCCTGCTCGGCTACCCGCTGGCGTACCTGATCGCCTTCAAGGCCGGCCGCTGGCGGAACCTGCTCCTCGTCCTCGTCATCGCCCCCTTCTTCACCAGTTTCCTCATCCGCACGCTCGCGTGGAAGACGATCCTGGCCGACGACAGCGTGGTGGTCGAGGCGCTCAACGCCCTCCACTTCCTGGACGTCACCAGCTGGCTCGGCTGGACCGAGGGCGACCGTGTCCTCGCCACCCCGATGGCGGTGGTCTGCGGTCTGACGTACAACTTCCTGCCGTTCATGATCCTGCCCCTCTACACCTCCCTGGAGCGGATCGACGGCCGGCTGCACGAGGCCGCGCAGGACCTGTACGCCTCCCCGGCCACCACCTTCCGCAAGGTGACCTTCCCGCTGTCGATGCCCGGTGTCGTCTCCGGCACCCTGCTCACCTTCATCCCGGCGAGCGGCGACTACGTCAACGCCGAACTGCTCGGCTCGACGGACACCAAGATGGTCGGCAACGTCATCCAGTCGCAGTTCCTGCGGGTCCTCGACTACCCGACGGCGGCCGCGCTCTCCTTCATCCTCATGGCGATCGTGCTGGGCATGGTCACCGTGTACATCCGCCGCGCCGGAACGGAGGACCTGGTCTGATGCGCTGGATACGACGCAACCTCGTCGTCATCGCGGGCCTGCTGACGCTCGCGTACATGATCCTGCCGAACCTCGTGGTGATGGCGTTCTCCTTCAACAGGCCGAAGGGACGCTTCAACTACTCCTGGCAGGAGTTCTCGCTCGACGCCTGGAAGGACCCCTGCGGCGTCGCCGACATGTGCGAGTCACTCTCGCTCTCGCTCCAGCTCGCCGCCTGGGCGACGGTCGGCGCGGTCGTCCTCGGCACGATGATCGCCTTCGCACTGGTCCGCTACCGCTTCCGGGCGCGCGGCGCGATCAACTCGCTGATCTTCCTGCCGATGGCGATGCCCGAGGTCGTCATGGCCGCCTCGCTGCTGACGCTCTTCCTCAACATGGGCATCGAGCTGGGCTTCTGGACGGTCCTGATCGCCCACATCATGTTCTGCCTGTCGTTCGTCGTGACGGCGGTCAAGGCCCGCGTCATGTCCATGGACCCGCGCCTGGAGGAGGCCGCGCGCGACCTCTACGCGGGGCCGACGCAGACCTTCCTGCGCGTGACCCTGCCGATCGCCGCGCCCGGCATCGCCGCCGGCGCGCTGCTCGCCTTCGCGCTCTCGTTCGACGACTTCATCATCACCAACTTCAACGCGGGCTCCACCGTCACCTTCCCCATGTTCGTCTGGGGCTCGGCGCAGCGCGGAACCCCCGTTCAGATCAACGTCATCGGCACCGCGATGTTCGTCCTCGCGGTACTGGTGGTCGTGGCCGGGCAGATCATTACGAACCGGCGCAAGAAAACAGCAACAGCCTGAGCGAAAGCCGTCTCAGGCACCGAAGGAGTTGGAAACCATGGCCCCAGTCGCCATGCGTCTCGCTGCACAATCTCTCTCCGACGCCCAGCCCGTCCCCTTCTGGCTGGAAGACCCCGGCAAGCCCGGAGCCCTGCCCGCCCTCACCGGCACCGAGAAGTGCGATCTCCTCGTGGTCGGCGGCGGATACAGCGGACTGTGGACCGCGCTCCTCGCCAAGGAGCGCGACCCCTCCCGGGATGTCGTACTGATCGAAGGCCGCGAGGTGGGCTGGGCCGCCTCGGGCCGCAACGGAGGCTTCTGCGCGGCCTCCCTCACGCACGGCTTCGGCAACGGCCTCGCCCGCTGGCCGGGCGAGCTGGCGAAGCTGGAGGAGCTCGGCGAGCGGAACCTCGACGCCATCGAGGAGACCGTCGCCCGCTACGCGCTGGACTGCGAGTTCGAGCGCACCGGCGAGATCGACGTCGCCACCGAGCCGTACCAGGTCGAGGAACTGGCCGAGGTGTACGCGGAGCTCGACCGGCTCGGGCTCGCGGACGGCGTCGAACTCCTCGACCGGGACGCCGTACGGGCCGAGGTCGACTCGCCCACCTTCCTCGGCGGCATGTGGGACAAGCGCGGCGTCGCCATGCTCCACCCGGCCAAGCTGGCCTGGGGCCTGAAGCGGGCCTGCCTCGACCTGGGCGTCCGGATCTACGAGAACACCCCCGGCCTCCAGCTGGTGTCGGTCGGTGCCGGGATGGGCGTCCGCACCCCGTACGGCAAGGTCGTCGCCGGCCGGGTCGCGCTCGGCACCAACGTCTTCCCGTCGCTGGTCAAGCGGGTCCGGGCGTACACCGTCCCGGTCTACGACTACGCCCTGATGACCGAGCCCCTCAGTCCTGAGCAGCTCGCCTCGATCGGCTGGAAGAACCGGCAGGGACTCGGCGACTCCGCGAACCAGTTCCACTACTTCCGGATCACCGCCGACCACCGCATCCTGTGGGGCGGCTACGACGCCATCTACCCGTTCGGCGGCAAGGTCAGCGCCGAGATGGACCACCGCCCGGAGACGTACCTCAGGCTCGCCGAGCACTTCTTCCGCTGCTTCCCGCAGCTGGAGGGGCTCCGCTTCAGCCACGCCTGGGGCGGCGCGATCGACACCTGCTCGCGCTTCTCGGCCTTCTTCGGCACGGCCCACCAGGGGAAGGTGGCGTACGCGGCCGGGTTCACCGGCCTCGGCGTCGGCGCCACCCGCTTCGGCGGGGACGTGATGCTCGACCTGCTGGCGGGGGAGCGCACCGAGCGCACCGACCTGGAGATGGTCCGCTCGAAGCCGCTGCCGTTCCCGCCCGAGCCGGTCGCCTGGGCCGGCATCGGCATCACCAAGTGGTCGCTCGCCCGCGCCGACGAGAACGGCGGCCGGCGCAACCTGTGGCTGAAGGCCATGGACCGGCTCGGCCTCGGCTTCGACAGCTGACGGCCGTGTGACGCAGGTCACAACCGGCGAGTAGTCGAAGTCGCGTAAGAGAAGCCCCCGTACCCGCTCTCTCCGTGTGGACACCGTGTCCACACGGAGAGGAGATCGTCGCGATGACTGGTACGGGGGCTTCGGGCGTCAGGGCCGCGGTGGAGTGGCTGGCCGCGGTCGCACCGGATCCCGAGGCCTGCCGGTGGGAGTGGGAGCGCAACCCCCACGGGGTCGCCCTGCTGCCGGCCGGCAGGCGCTGGGACGTACTGATCCTGCCGGGGGAGCTCGGGCATCCCACGCTCGACGTGCTGACCCGTCTCGTGGACCGGCCGGGCCCGGTCCTGGCCGACTTCGGTGACGCCCGGACGGGCTTCTTCGTCCCGCCGGGAACCGCCGCCCGCTGGCTCGGCACCGGGGTGCGCGGCGCGGGCTCCGGCACCTGGATCGTCGTCCCGTACCCGGGGCGGGTGACCGGTGCCGCGCGCTGGCTGGTGGCGCCGGACGGCCTGGGTACCCTCACCGACGCCTCGCTCCTGGAGCTGGCGATGCACGAGGCGGCAGGCGGGCTGGCAAGGGACGGAAGGGGGCCGAGCGGGATCTGAGCAGAGCTCCGGGCCGTACAGAGGTCTTGACCACTTGATTGGTCTGGACCATGCTGTGGCGCGCTCCACCTCGATTCCCCCACCCCCGGAGGCAGTTGTGGACCGCACCAGACCCCTCACCCTGCTGTTGGCGGGCTCCCTCGCCGCCGGCGGGCTCCTCGCACTCACCCCGGCGGCGCAGGCCGCCGACACCGAACTCGCCCGCAACGGCGGCTTCGAGACCGGCCTCGACGGCTGGACCTGCACGGCGGGCAGCGGCGCCGTCGTCCCGTCACCCGTGCACGGCGGGACGAAAGCGCTCCAGGCGACCCCGGCCGGCAGCGACAACGCCAAGTGCTCCCAGACCGTGACGGTGAAGCCCAACTCCAGCTACACGCTCAGCGGCTGGGTGCGCGGCAGCTACGTCTACCTCGGCGCCTCCGGCACCGGCACCACCGACGTCTCCACCTGGACGGGCTCCGCCCCCGACTGGCAGAAGCTCACCACCTCGTTCACCACGGGCGCCTCGACCACCTCGGTCACGATCTACACCCACGGCTGGTACGGCACCCCCGCCTACCAGGCCGACGACCTCTCCCTGTACGGCCCCGGCGGCGACCCGGTCCAGCTCCCCGCCGCCCCCACCGGCCTCACGGCCGGCTCCCCGGCCTCCACCTCCGTGCCGCTCACCTGGACGGCGGTCTCCGGCGCCACCTCGTACAACGTCTACCAGGGGTCCACCAGGGTCCAGACGGTCACCGCCCCCTCGGCCACCGTCTCCGGCCTCACCGCCTCCACCCCGTACACCTTCCAGGTCACCGCCGTGAACAGCGCCGGAGAATCCCCGAAGTCCGCCGCGGTCACCGCGACCACCACCTCCGGAGGCGGCGGAGGCGGGGGCGGCCTCCCCGCGCACGCCCTCGTCGGCTACCTCCACGCGAGCTTCGCCAACGGCTCCGGCTACACGCGCATGGCCGACGTCCCCGACTCCTGGGACGTCATCGACCTCGCCTTCGGCGAACCGACCTCGGTGACCTCCGGCGACATCCGCTTCAGCCTCTGCCCGGCGACCGAATGCCCCGGCGTCGAGTCCCCCGCCGAGTTCAAGGCCGCGATCAAGGCCAAGCAGGCCGCCGGCAAGAAGGTCCTCATCTCCATCGGCGGCCAGAACGGCCAGGTGCAGCTCGCCACCTCCGCGGCCCGCGACACCTTCGTCTCCTCCGTCTCGAAGATCATCGACGAGTACGGACTCGACGGCCTCGACATCGACTTCGAGGGCCACTCGCTCTCGCTCCAGACCGGCGACACCGACTTCCGGAACCCGACCAGCCCGGTCGTGGTCAACCTGATCCAGGCGGTCAAGACCCTCAAGGCCAAGTACGGGGAGAAGTTCGTCCTGACGATGGCCCCCGAGACCTTCTTCGTCCAGCTCGGCTACCAGTACTACGGCTCCGGCCCCTGGGGCGGCCAGGACCCCCGCGCCGGCGCCTACCTGCCGGTCATCCACGCCCTGCGCGACGACCTGACCCTGCTCCACGTCCAGGACTACAACTCGGGCTCCATCATGGGCCTCGACAACCAGTACCACTCGATGGGCGGCGCCGACTTCCACATCGCCATGACCGACATGCTCCTCACGGGCTTCCCGGTCGCCGGCAACACGGACCGCTTCTTCCCGGCCCTCCGCCCCGAGCAGGTCGCCATCGGCCTCCCCGCCTCCACCCAGGCGGGCAACGGCCACACCGCCCCGGCCGAGGTGAACAAGGCCCTGGACTGCCTCACGAAG
Organism: Streptomyces sp. E-08; assembly: GCF_049913095.1. Lineage (NCBI taxonomy): Bacteria > Bacillati > Actinomycetota > Actinomycetes > Kitasatosporales > Streptomycetaceae > Streptomyces > Streptomyces sp. E-08. The sequence goes on from NZ_CP183971.1 coordinate 6,080,097, forward strand.
AAGACGAACTGCGGCAGCTACCAGACCCACGGGACGTGGCCGTCCCTGCGCGGCCTGATGACCTGGTCGATCAACTGGGACCGCTACAACCAGTGGCAGTTCTCGCAGAACTTCGACACGTACTTCGGGAACGCCGCCAACGGGAGCTGACGCCCAGCACGATCAGCGAGAGACAGAGGCTGGCGAACACGTCCAGCGGCCAGTGGAAACCCCGCAGGACCAGCCCGGTCCCCGTCACCGCCGTCAGCACGGCGGCGACGGGGATCAGGCGGTTCGAGACGAGGAACGCCGCTCCGAAGTAGGCGACCGCCGCGGTGGCCGTGTGGCCCGAGGGGAAGTAGCCCTGGGCCCAGGGCTCCAGCGGGCCGGGGCGCGCGGTCCACTCCTTCAGCGGTATCACCAGGAGGGGTACGGCGGCCATCGCGAGGCCCGCGCGCAGTGCGGCGGCGCGGCGCCCGCGCCACACCGCGTACGCCATCGCGCAGGCGAGGACGGGCAGGGCGACGGCCATGTCGCCGAGGTCGGAGGCGAGTTCGGTCAGGCGCCGGGGGGCCGTGTCCACCAGGGACCGGGACACCCGCTCGTCGAGCCTGGCCAAGGGGCCGTGGACGAGCACCTGCCAGGTCACGACGGCGAGGGCGACGAGCGCCGAGAAGAGAGCCGGCCGCCCTGGAACAGGGGGGGTGGTTCCAGGGCGGCCGAGGGGATCGGGCTGCCGCGCGCCCCGGGGGGTGTGGGGCGGGCGGCCATCCGATCGGTGAGGAGTCCCGGGGCACGAGGCCCCGGTGGTGTGCGCGAAGGCACGGTGTGGACGGGGCTGGGGAGGCTCCGCCCGGGGTGTTTCTCTCATCTGCAGAAACCGTACGTCACGGAAAGGGGGGCCGACAGCGGGAAACGTATCCCACCATCGGCCCCCCACAGAGTCTTCACACGGAGTGTCAGATCGGTGATCCGGCCCGCGATCCGACCGCCGGTCAGATCTGCGCGAGCGCGGCCTCGATGACGTCCAGACCCTCGTTCAGCAGGTCCTCGCCCATGACCAGCGGCGGCAGGAAGCGCAGCACGTTGCCGTAGGTGCCGCAGGTCAGGACGAGCACGCCCTCGTTGTGGCAGTACTTGGCGAGCGCGCCGGCGGCCTCCGCGTGCGGCTCCTTGGTGACCGGGTCCTTCACGAGCTCGATGGCGATCATGGCGCCGCGGCCGCGGATGTCACCGATGACCGGGAACTTCTCCTGCATTGCGGTGAGGCGGCCCTTCATGACCTCCTCGATGCGCTTGGCCTTGCCGTTGAGGTCGAGCTCCTTCATCGTCTCGATGGAGCCGAGCGCACCGGCGCAGGCCACCGGGTTGCCGCCGTAGGTGCCACCCAGACCGCCGCCGTGGACGGAGTCCATGATCTCGGCGCGGCCCGTGACGGCGGCGAGCGGCAGACCGCCCGCGATGCCCTTGGCGGTGGTGATGAGGTCCGGGACGATGCCCTCGTCCTCGCAGGCGAACCACTGGCCGGTACGGCAGAAGCCGGCCTGGATCTCGTCCGCGACGAAGACGATGCCGTTGTCGTTGGCGAACTTCACGATCGCCGGCAGGAAGCCCTTGGCCGGCTCGATGAAGCCGCCCTCGCCGAGGACCGGCTCGATGACGATCGCGGCGACGTTCTCGGCGCCGATCTGCTTGGTGATGTTGTCGATCGCCTGCGCGGCGGCCTCGGGGCCGCAGTTCTCGGCACCGGTGGGCCAGCGGTAGCCGTAGGCGACCGGCACGCGGTAGACCTCGGGCGCGAACGGACCGAAGCCCTGCTTGTACGGCATGTTCTTCGCCGTCATGCCCATGGTGAGGTTGGTGCGGCCGTGGTAGCCGTGGTCGAAGACGACGACGGCCTGGCGCTTGGTGTACGAGCGGGCGATCTTCACCGCGTTCTCGACGGCCTCGGCGCCGGAGTTGAACAGCGCGGACTTCTTGGCGTGGTCGCCCGGGGTCAGCTCGGCGAGCGCCTCGCAGACCTCCACGTAACCCTCGTACGGCGTCACCATGAAACAGGTGTGGGTGAAGTCCTGCAGCTGCGCGGCGGCGCGGCGTACGACGGCCTCGGCGGACGCGCCGACCGAGGTCACGGCGATGCCGGAGCCGAAGTCGATCAGGCGGTTGCCGTCGACGTCCTCGATGATGCCGCCACCGGCCCGCGCGGTGAAGACGGGCAGCGTGGAGCCGACGCCACCGGCGACCGTGTCGAGACGGCGGGCCTGAAGCTCCTGCGACTTCGGACCGGGGATGGCGGTGACGATGCGCCGCTCCTGCGGGACAGCGTTCATGCGGGGCTCCTGGGGGTGTTCTGGACGCACTTGCGGGTTTCCTCCGCAGGCTAGGCGCGGGGGAGGGGCGGAGGCATGCGCCGATCGGGAGTGGTGACGGGTGTGTCGTTGTCCGGGTTGGACATGACGGCTCCGCTTCCGCGGCGCGGACCGCCCCCGGACGAACGGGAGGCCGTTCGGCCGCACGGGTGGTCGAATCCCCTCCCGGCGGCCCGGGGCCCACTAGATTGACGGTGGCACAGACGCGGCGACCTGGCTGGTCAGGGGGCAGGGGTTTCATGGAGACCGACGGCACGTACGAGTCACGCGACACCAGGGGGGGCGCGGTCCCGCGCCCGACGGCGCCGCCGACCGACGGCCGGCCGACGTCCCCCGGCACCCCCGCGCCCGTCCCGGCTCCGCCGCACCACGTACCGGCTCCGCCGCATGCCCCGGCTCCGCCGCATGTCCCGGCTCCGCCGCGGGTGCCGCCGCGGCCGGCGGCCGCGCCCGGCGCCACCGTTCCGGGGGCCGCCGCTCCCGGGGGCTCCCACGGCGCGGTGCCCGCCGCCACGCCCGCCGTCGCCTGGCTCGACGCCCCCCGGCCCGAGGCCGCGCCCGGGATCTGGCGGTTCCGGCACGTACCACCGCCGCCGCCCCGGGAGGCGCGGAAGCTCGCGCCCGTCACCGTGGCCGGGCTGCTGATCCCGCTCGTCGTGGGGCTGCTGCTCTGGTCGGCCTGGCGCCGCGGCGCCGTCCCCTACCAGTGGATCCCGCTCGCCACCTTCACCCCCGCCGACTGGTGGTACGCCGGAGGCACCTCGCCCCGCGACTGGCACGGCGGCGAGGCCCACGTCGTCTACGACGGGGTCTTCTTCGCCGTCCTCCTCTACGCGATGGCCCGCCTCGGCGCCTGGGCCGAACTCGCCCGGCACCTCCTGGCCGACCGCCGCCCGCCCGTGCGCGCCGCGTTCACGGCCGCCGCCGCGCTGATCGCGCTGACGTTCGTCTGGCCGGACGCCTTCCCCGGCGTCGGCTGGGACGCGCTGCCGGTCGTCGGCCCGCTGCTCTCCCTCGTGGTGCTCCTCGGCGGCGGGTACGACGTCCTCGCCTCGCCGGTCCTCGTCTACACCCTGTACGCGCTGATCACGGCCGCCGTGCTCTGGCCCTTCGCGCGCCTCGGCGGCTGGCCCGCCCTGATCCGCGGGTGGCTCAAGGCCCGCGCCGCCGCCCCGGCGGACGGCACCCCGCCGCCGCTCGACCCGGAAGCGCCCGTACCCCTCTCGCAGTGGCCCGAGCTGCGGGCGGCGGGGGAGCGGCAGGCGGCGGACCTGCTCGCCGCCGAACTGTCCGCCGGCCGCATGAACGACGTGGACTGCGCCCGGGTCCGCCGCGACCTGGAGCGCGCACGGACGCACGCCGGCGGCCTCGCCTCCTTCGCGGGCACCGTGCTCCGGCAGGGCGCCGCGGCCGGGGCGCACCCCTCCGGCGACCGCGACCTGCCGGGCCGCGCCGCCACCCACGACCTCCTCCTCGGCCAGGTCCGGATCGGCCGCTGCGCGGCCGAGGAGCGGAACCCGGCCGCCTACCGGGGCGTCGGCCTCGCCCTCGAACCGGCCGCGCTCGCCACCTCCCTGCTGGTCGTCGGCCCCTCCGGCGCGGGGAAGACCACCCGCCTGACCGGCCCGGTCGCCGAGTCGCTCACCCTGCAGGCCCTCACCGGCGCGTGCGCGGTCGTCGCCGTGGGCACGGCCGACGCACCGCTCGGCCCGGACGGGGCGTACGACGTCGTGATCCGCCCGGGCGACCCGGCCTCGCCGTACGACCTCGACCTGTACGCCGGCCTCGGCGACCCCGACGAGGCGGCCGCGCTGCTCGCGGAGGGCCTGGTGGGCGACGTCGAGCACCTCGACGCCCGGCGGGCCGCCACCGTCCTCGCCCAGCTCATCGGCCCCTACAGGGCGGTCCACGGCCGCTTCCCGTCCGTGCCGGTGCTCCGTGAGCTCCTCGAAGCGGGCCCGGAGACGCTGACGGCCCTCCTCGAACGGCTCCCGGCCGACGCCGCGGCCATGCGCCGTGAGCTGGAGGCCCGGATCCGGCAGGCCGGCACCGCCGCCGACGCGGGGCCGCCCCTCGCGGACCGCCTGTCGCTCCTCGACCGGCCGGCGTTCGCCGAGTTCTTCGGCGCCGACGGGAGCGAGGTACGGCCCTTCTCGCTGAAGTCCGTCGTGCACCACCCGCTGCGGGTGCGGATCAAGCTGCCCGAGCGCGGCCACGAGGAGGCCTCGCGGCTCCTCGCCCGGCTGGTCCTCGCCCAGTTCACGGCGGCGGCCAGGACGGGCGCGAAGCGCGGGCACTTCCTCGCCCTCGTCCTCGACGACGCCACCGGGGCGCTCACCACGGGCACCGTCCGCTCCCTCCAGCGGCTGCGCCCGCACCACGCGGGTGTCGTCCTGGGACTGCGCACCCTCGGCGAGGTGCCCGAGGCCCTGCACGGCCCGCTGCTCGGCGCCGTCGGCTGCCGGGTCGCGCTCTCCGGCATCACGACCTGGGACGGCCGGGGGTTCGCCGAGACCTGGGGCAAGGAGTGGGTGGAGACCACGGAGGTGGCCCACCACACGGTCTTCGCCGACCAGCCGATGACCCGTTTCATCCACGCCCTGCGCAAGAAGGTCACCGGAAAGGCCGTCACCACGGACGCGGTCACGACCCGGAAGGTCGAGCGCGAGCGGTGGTCCGCCTCCGAGCTCGCGCACGCCGTGCCGCCCGGTCACGCCGTCGTGTCCCTGACCACGGCCCAGGGCGCGCACACACCACCGGTCCTCGTCGACCTGCGCGGCTGACCGTGCACCCGGCGCCCCGCGCGGCCCCCGTGGCCGAGCCGTCTCACGGCTCGCGCGGCTGAGCGGGCTCCCGGTGGGGCTGGCACAATCGGGGGCGCCGCTCGGCTGAGCGGCGCCTCCCCCGGCCGTGCACGGCTCCCCCCGCGTGCGGTCCTCGCTCAAAGGTCCGACGGTCCCCAATGCCGCCCACCCTCGCCTCGCTCGTACAGCACTCCGCCCTCAAGCTCATCGTCCGCGCCGGTGAGGACCGCCTCGACACCCCCGTCCGCTGGGCGCACGTCAGCGAGCTCGCCGACCCCGTCCCGTACATGGAGGGCGGCGAGCTCCTCCTCACCACCGCGCTCACCCTCGACGCGGAGGACCTGGAGGCGATGCGCCGCTATGTGCGGCGGCTGCTCGGTGCCGGGGTCGTCGGGCTCGGGTTCGCCGTGGGCGTCAACTACGAGGAGATCCCGCCGGCCCTGCTCGAAGCGGCCCGCGAGGAGCACCTGCCGCTGCTCGAAGTGCCGCGCCGGACGCCGTTCCTCGCCATCAGCAAGGCCGTGTCGGCCGCCATCTCCGCCGACCAGTACCGGGCCGTCACCGCCGGTTTCGAGGCCCAGCGCGAGCTGACCCGCGCCGCGCTCGCCGAGGGCCCCGAGGCCGTCGTCGCGCGGCTCGCCGCCCACGTCGACGGCTGGGCCGCGCTGTACGACGCCTCCGGCGCCGTCGTCGCCGTCGCGCCCGAGTGGGCCGCGCGCCGCGCCGCCCGCCTCACCCCCGACGTCGAGCGGCTGCGCGAGCGGCCCGCGCCCGCCAGCGCCGTCGTCGGCGGTACGGACGACCGCGTCGAGCTCCAGTCGCTCGGCACCGGCCGCCGGGTCCGCGGCGCCCTCGCCGTCGGCACGGGCGCGCCCCTCGGCACGGCCGAGCGGTACGCCGTGCACTCGGCGATCGCCCTGCTCACCCTCACGACGGAACGTTCCCGCTCGCTCCAGGAAGCGGAGCAGCGGCTCGGCGCGGCGGTGCTGCGCCTCATGCTCGCCGGTCAGCCGGAGCCCGCCCGCGCGGTGGCCGGAGACCTCTACGGAGGCCTGCTCGACGCCCCCTACCGGCTGCTGGTCGCCGAGCCCGCCGGGGGAGACACCGCGGGCGAGCCCCCGCTGCCCGTCCTCGCCGAGTCCCTGGAGGCCGCCGCCGCCCGTGCGGGCGAGGCGGTGCTCACCGTCGCCGAGAGCGCGCAGCGGCTCGTCGTCCTGGCCGCCGACGGGGGCGCGGTCGTCGCCGCCTGCGAGGGGTACGCCGAGCGGGAGGCGGAGGACGCCGGTGTCGTCGTCGGCCTCTCCGCTCCGGCGGGCCCGAGCGCCGCGGCAGCCGCGTACAAGCAGGCCGAGCAGGCCCTCTCGGTCGCCCGGCGGCGGGGCAGGGCGCTCGTCGAGCACGAGGACCTGGCGGCGGGCTCGGTGCTTCCGCTCCTCGCCGACGACGCCGTCCGCGCCTTCGCCGACGGGATGCTCCGCGCGCTGCGGGAGCACGACGCGACCGGGCGCGGCGACCTGGTGGCCTCGCTGCGCGCCTGGCTCTCCCGGCACGGTCAGTGGGACGCGGCGGCGGCGGACCTGGGCGTCCACCGGCACACGCTGCGGTACCGGATGCGCCGGGTGGAGGAGATCCTCGGCCGTTCCCTGGACGATCCGGACGTACGGATGGAGCTGTGGCTGGCCCTGAAGGCGACGGGCGAGGGCGCGGAATAGCGCCTCGGGGAGCGCGAAGCGGCCTAGTCCGAGCCGCCGCCGTAGTCGCCGGTGAACGTGTCGCCGCTCGTCCGACTCTTGTTGCGGCGCTGTCCGGCGCGGACCACCTCGCCGCCCAGCAGGGTCACCGTGGCCACGGCCCGCACCCAGCGCGGGCCGCCGCGGGACGCCCACACCACGCTGGCGCAGCCGGCGACGGCGACGACCAGGACTCCGATCAGTACGTAAAGGATCATGCTTTCCCCCTGGGGTCGTACGGTCCCGGTCATCCTCCCACCCCTCCGCAAGGCCCCCCAGGGCTGTCACGCCGTCCGAAATCCGCTGAGCCTGCCCGGATCCGGGCAGTTCTGTTGGTCGTCCGGGGTCGCACTCCCTAATCTCCTGCTCATGACAAGCCCTGCCGTCGACCCGGCCCCCGAGACGCTCCCGGCCGCCCCCGATCTCCGTACCGCCCCCTCCTCCGCCGCCGCACCGGCCGCACCGGCCGCACCGGCCCGCCGGATCACCGGCGCCGTCTGGGCCGCGCTCGGCATCGTGTACGTCGTCTGGGGGTCCACGTACCTCGGCATCCGGATCGTCGTCGAGACCCTCCCGCCGTTCCTCTCCGGCGGCGCCCGCTTCGTCACCGCCGGCCTGCTCCTCGCCGCGATCGTCGCCTGGCGACAGGGCCCCGCGGCCCTCAAGGTCACCCGCCGGGAGCTCGGCTCCGCCGTCCTCGTCGGCCTGCTCCTCATCCTCGGCGGCAACGGCCTCGTCGTCCTCGCCGAGACCTCCATACCCTCCGGCCTCGCCGCGCTCCTCGTCGCCGCCGTCCCCGTCTGGGTCGTCCTGCTCCGCACGGTGCTCGGCGACCGCCCCGGACTCGGCGCCTTCGGCGGCGTCCTGCTCGGCTTCGCGGGCCTCGGCGTCCTGACCGTCCCGGGCCTCAGCGGAGAAGTGAAGATCGGCGGCGTCGTGCTCGTCCTCGTCGCGGCCCTGCTGTGGTCCGCGGGCTCGGTCTCCTCCGCCCGGCTGACCATGCCGGCCAACCCCTTCACGGCGAGCGCGTACGAGATGCTGGCCGGCGGCCTCGCCGCGCTCACCGTCGGCCTCGTGCGCGGCGAGCACCACGGCCTCGACCTGGGCGCCGTCTCCGGCCGCTCCTGGGCCGCCCTCGCGTACCTCGTCGTCTTCGGCTCGCTCGTCGCCTTCACCGCGTACGCCTGGCTGCTCCAGACCGCCCCGGTCTCCCTCGCCGCCACCTACGCGTACGTGAACCCGGTCGTCGCCGTCCTCCTCGGCGCCCTCGTCCTCGACGAGGCCCTGACCTGGCCGATCCTCCTCGGCGGCGCGATCGTCGTCGGCGGCGTCTGCCTCATCGTCTCGACCGAGCGGCGCCGGTGATCACGGGCCGCCCGTCCGTGACCGCCCCTCGGCCCTCCGCCCTCTTCGGCCGAAGCGGACAGAGTCCCCACCCCCACTACTCCATACCGGACAAGCCCGCGCCCGCCGCCCCGGCCCTAACGTGTCACCAGAGCAATCGCTCGCTCCCCGAAACGGAAAGGGCCGGGACGCAATGACGACCACCCACGCCTTCTGGCTCGCCGGCCGTGAGGCCACCGGCGACGCCACCTTCGACGTCACGAACTCGTACGACGGACGTCTGGTCGGCAAGGTCAGCGTGCCCACCGAGGCCCAGGTCGAAGAGGCCGTCGCCGCCGCGCACGCCGTCGTCGACGAGTTCGCCGCGACCCCGGCGCACGTCCGCGCCGCCGCCCTCGACCACGTGTCGAAGCGGCTCGCCGAGCGCACCGAGGAGATCGCCCTGCTGATCTCCGCCGAGAACGGCAAGCCCATCAAGTGGGCCCGCGGCGAGGTCGGCCGTGCCGTCTCCGTCTTCCGTTTCGCCGCCGAGGAGGCCCGCCGCTGGAACGCCGGCGAGGCCCAGCGCCTGGACACCGAGGCCGGCGGCGCGGGCCGCCTCGCCCTCACCCGCCGCATCCCCACCGGCGTCGTCCTCGGCATCGCGCCGTTCAACTTCCCGCTGAACCTCAGCGCCCACAAGGTCGCCCCGGCCATCGCCGTCGGCGCCCCGATCATCCTCAAGCCGGCCCCGTCGACCCCGATCTCCTCCCTGGTCCTGGGCGAGATCCTGGCCGAGACCGACCTGCCGGCCGGCTCCTGGTCGATCCTGACCGTGCCGAACGACCGCATGCCCGCCCTCGTCCAGGACGAGCGCCTCCCGGTCATCTCCTTCACAGGCTCCGACAAGGTCGGCTACGCCATCCAGCAGTCGGTGCCCCACAAGCACTGCACCCTGGAGCTCGGCGGCAACGCCGCGGCCGTCGTCCTGCCCGACTGGTCCTCCGAGGCCGACCTGGACTGGGCCGCGACCCGCATCGCGACCTTCTCCAACTACCAGGGCGGCCAGTCCTGCATCTCCGTGCAGCGCGTGATCGCCGACGCCTCGGTCTACGACCGCCTGGTGCCGAAGATCGTCGCCGCCGTCGAGACGCAGGTCACCGGTGACCCGGCGGACGACGCCACCGACGTCGGCCCGCTCGTCGACGAGGCCGCAGCCCAGCGCGTCGAGTCCTGGGTCGACGAGGCCGTCGCGGCCGGCGCGAAGCTCCTCACCGGCGGCAAGCGCGAGGGCGCCACCTACGCCCCGACCGTCCTCACCGACCTCCCGGCCGACGTCACCCTGGCCCGCGCCGAGGTTTTCGGCCCGGTCCTGACCATCGCCAAGGTCGACGGCGAGGCCGAGGCCTTCGCCGCGGTCAACGACTCGGACTTCGGCCTCCAGGCCGGCGTCTTCACCCACGACCTGCAGACCGCCTTCCGCGCCCACCGCGCGCTGGAGGTCGGCGGCGTGATCGTCGGCGACGTCCCCTCGTACCGCGCCGACCAGATGCCGTACGGCGGCGCCAAGCGCTCCGGCGTGGGCCGCGAGGGCGTCAAGTACGCGATGGACGACTACACCTACGAGCGTGTCCTCGTCCTGACGGGCCTCGCGCTGTAAGGCGCACGCCCCACCAAGACCAGGCGGTCCGAGCCCACTGTGCGGGGGCTCGGGCCGCCTTTTCTCATGCGGCGGGGCGTCCGGTTCTCATGCGACGGGGCATCCGGTTCTCATGCGACGGGGGCGTCCACGAGACGGACGACCTCGGCCGGCCCCGCGCGGAAGGCCTTGTTCGCGGCGTCGGCCGCGACCATGTGCGGGGCGGCGTCGTGCGCGGCGAGGGCCTCGGCCGAGGCCCAGCGCTCGATCAGCGCGAAACGGTCGGGGTCGTCGGCCACGCGGTGCAGGTCGTACTGCAGGCAGCCCTCCTCGGCCCGCACCAGGGGTGCGAGGGCCTCGAAGGCGGCGAGCTGTTCCGCGCCCCGGCCGGGCAGGGTGGCGACGAGGACGATGAGCTTGATCGGCTGAGACATGCCGCGGACCCTACGCCCGGGCCGCCCCGGGAGGGCGGGGCGTCTCACCTGGAGGACGTACCCGGAGGAATCCCCTCCTCTTTCCGGACCGGCCGGAATCGGGTACGACGGACAGGAAGCCCAAGGAGGTGTCCATGTCCGCACCCACCCAGCGGCCCAAGGTCACCGAGCGCGAGGCCCGGCAGGTCGCCGAGGCCGCGCGCGAGCGGGACTGGCACAGACCCAGCTTCGCCAAGGAGCTGTTCCTCGGCCGTTTCCGCCTCGACCTCGTCCATCCGCACCCGCTCCCCGCCGCCGAGGACGTCCGCCGCGGCGAGGCCTTCCTCGCCGTCCTGCGCGACTTCTGCGAGACCCGGATCGACGGCGCCCGCATCGAGCGCGAGGCCCGCATCCCCGACGAGACGATCACCGGACTCAAGGAGCTCGGCGCGCTCGGGATGAAGATCGACCCGGCGTACGGCGGGCTCGGCCTCACCCAGCTGTACTACAACCGGGCGCTCGCCCTCGTCGGCTCCGCGAGCCCCGCCGTCGGCGCCCTGCTCTCCGCGCATCAGTCGATCGGCGTACCGCAGCCGCTGAAGCTCTTTGGCACCCAGGAGCAGAAGGACGCCTTCCTGCCCCGGCTCGCCCGCACCGCCCTCTCGGCCTTCCTGCTCACCGAGCCCGACGTCGGCTCCGACCCGGCCCGGCTCGCCACCTCCGCCGTACCCGACGGCGCCGACTACGTCCTCGACGGGGTCAAGCTCTGGACCACCAACGGCGTCGTCGCCGACCTGCTCGTCGTCATGGCCCGCGTCCCCGCCTCCGAAGGTCACCCCGGAGGCATCACCGCCTTCGTGGTCGAGGCCGACGCGCCCGGCATCACCGTCGAGCACCGCAACGCCTTCATGGGCCTGCGCGGCCTGGAGAACGGCGTCACCCGCTTCCACCGCGTCCGGGTCCCGGCGGCGAACCGCATCGGCCCCGAGGGCGCCGGCCTCAAGATCGCCCTCACCACCCTCAACACCGGCCGGCTCTCCCTCCCCGCCGCCTGCGCGGGCGCCGCCAAGTGGTGCCTGAAGATCGCCCGGGAGTGGTCGGGGGAGCGCGAGCAGTGGGGCAGGCCCGTCGCCCGGCACGAGGCCGTCGGCACCAAGATCTCCTTCATCGCGGCCACCGCCTTCGCCCTGGAGGCCGTCGTCGACCTCGCGTCCCAGATGGCCGACGAGGACCGCAACGACATCCGCATCGAGGCCGCCCTCGCCAAGTTGTACGGCTCCGAGAAGGCCTGGCTGATCGCCGACGAGCTCGTCCAGATCCGGGGCGGACGCGGCTACGAGACCGCCGACTCGCTCGCCGCCCGCGGCGAACGGGCCGTCCCGGCCGAACAGGTCCTGCGCGACCTGCGGATCAACCGGATCTTCGAGGGCTCGACCGAGATCATGCACCTGCTGATCGCCCGCGAGGCCGTCGACGCCCACCTCTCCGTCGCCGGGGACCTCATCGACCCCGAGAAGTCCCTCGGCGACAAGGCGCGCGCGGGCGTCCGGGCCGGCGGCTTCTACGCCCGCTGGCTGCCGGGACTCGTCACCGGCGCCGGACAGCTCCCCGGGGCGTACGGGGAGTTCGGCGACCTCGCGGGACACCTCCGGTACGTCGAGCGGACCTCCCGCAAGCTGGCCCGCTCCACCTTCTACGGGATGTCCCGCTGGCAGGGCCGCATGGAGCTCAAACAGGCCTTCCTCGGGCGGATCGTCGACATCGGGGCGGAGCTGTTCGCGATGAGCGCGGCGTGCGTACGGGCCGAACTCCTCCGCAGCACGGGGGAGCACGGCACCGAGGCCCACCGGCTCGCGGACGCCTTCTGCCACCAGGCGCGGCTCCGGATCGAGGAGCTCTTCGGCCGGCTCTGGTCGAACACGGACGACCTGGACCGGCGGATCGTCGACGGCGTCCTCGCGGGCCGCTACACCTGGCTGGAGGCGGGCATCGTGGACCCCAGCGGCGAGGGCCCCTGGATCGCGGACGCGACCCCGGGCCCGACGACGGAGGAGAACGTCCACCGCCGGATCCCCTGACCACACGGGCGGCGACCAGGTCCTGGGCGCGCGGCCCGGCGCGCGGCTCGGCCGCTTGGAGCAGCCCCGCTGGTCGCGGCCCGGGGCCGCTCCTAGCGTGAGCGGGGCAGTTCCACGGGAACCGGGACACCAGGAGAGAGACCCACGATGGCGCACACCGACGCGATGGCCGAGACAGCCTCCGGGGAGAGCAGCGGCGTGTTCGGACAGGGGGTGACCGGCGTCGCGGGGTACGCCCGGCCGGCGCCTCGGGACGTACAGAAGGAGCTGGAGACACGCGCGGGCGTGCTCGGCGTCGGCGAGCCGTCCACCCACTCCCCCGGAGTGGCCGGATTCGGTGAGACCGGTGTGATCGGCCGCGGGTCCCAGTGCGGTGTGCGCGGCCGGGGCGAGACCGGCGTGCTGGGCGAGACCCTCTTCAACGAAGGCGTCCACGGGGTGTCGCGGGCCACCGGCGCGGGTGTCGTCGGGGAGAGCGAGGAGGGCCCCGGAGTCATCGCGGCGGGCAAGAGCGACGTCGGCCTCCGCGCCGAGTCCCACGCGGAGGTGGCGGGCCTCTTCACCTCCGTGCAGGGCGCCCAGATCGAACTCGCGCCGATTCCGGCCACCGCCCCGGACACCCCCGCGCGCCTGCCCGGGGCGGGACGGCTCGGCCAGCTCGCCGTCCTCAGCGACGACGCCGTGACCTGCCGCCTCTACCTGTGCGTGGAGGCCCAGGAGGGTGCCCCGGCCCGCTGGGCCGAGGTGCGGCTGGGCGACCCGGTCGAGGCACGTCCCTGATCCGGCCCGACCGACGAGGCACCCCATGGGCGTTCCGCCATGCGGAACGCCCGCCCACCAGGTCGGCGAGGCCCGACACAATGACCGCGTGACCGTCATCGACATCCCCGGCTCCAAGTCCGTCACCGCCCGCGCGCTCTTCCTCGCCGCCGCCGCGGAGGGCACCACCACCCTCCTGCGCCCGCTCGTCTCCGACGACACCGAGGGATTCGCCGAGGGCCTCAGCGCCCTCGGCTACGCCGTCCGCCGCGAGCCCGACGCCTGGCACATCGAGGGCCGTCCCGCCGGTCCCGGCGTGGAGACCGCCGACGTGTACTGCCGTGACGGCGCCACCACCGCCCGCTTCCTGCCGACCCTCGCCGCCGCCGGCCACGGCACGTACCGCTTCGACGCCTCCGCGCAGATGCGCCGCCGTCCCCTCGGCCCGCTCAGCACCGCCCTGCGCGACCTCGGCGTCGACCTCCGGCACGGCGAGCAGGAGGGGCACCACCCGCTCGACGTCCACGCCTCCGGCGTGAAGGGCGGCGCGCTGACCCTCGACGCCGGGCAGTCCTCCCAGTACCTGACGGCCCTGCTGATGCTGGGTCCGCTGACCGCCGAGGGCCTCGACATCATCGTCACGGACCTGGTCTCGGAGCCGTACGTCGAGATCACCCTCGCGATGATGCGGTCCTTCGGCGCCGAGGTCACGCGGGAGGGGCGCACCTACCGCGTCGCCCCGACGGGCTACCGGGCGCTCACCTACGGCATCGAGCCCGACGCCTCCACGTCCAGCTACTTCTTCGCGGCCGCGGCCCTCGAACCGGGCCGTTCCGTCACCGTCCCCGGCCTCGGGACCGGCGCGCTCCAGGGCGACCTGGCCTTCGTCGACGTGCTGCGCCGCATGGGCGCCGACGTCGAGACCACCGCCGCCGGGACGACCGTCCGCTCCACCGGCACCCTGCGCGGACTCACCGTCAACATGCGGGACATCTCGGACACCATGCCGACGCTCGCCGCGATCGCGCCGTTCGCCGACGGGCCCGTCCGCATCGAGGACGTCGCCAACACCCGGGTCAAGGAGTGCGACCGTCTCGACGCCTGCGCCGAGAACCTCCGCCGCCTCGGCATCACCGTCGAGACCGGCCCGGACTGGATCGAGATCCACCCCGGCACCCCGGCCGGACCCGTCGAGATCGCCACCCACGGCGACCACAGGATCGTCATGTCCTTCGCGGTCACCGCGCTGCGCACCCCGGGCATCACCTTCGACGACCCCGGCTGCGTGAAGAAGACGTTCCCCGACTTCCACCGCGTGTTCGACGCTTTCGCCCGCACCCCGTGAAGACCGCCCGGTCTTTGCGGCAAGAATGGGGGGCATGAGCGACCGCCCCTCTCCTCTCGCCGACCCGCACATCGCCTTCGATGTCTCCGAAGGACGCCGGGACATCGTCGTCCTCGGCTCGACCGGGTCCATCGGCACCCAGGCCATCGACCTGGTGCTGCGCAACCCCGACCGCTTCCGGGTCACCGCCCTGGCCGCCTCCGGCGGCCGGATCGGACTGCTCGCCGAGCAGGCGCACCGGCTGAAGGTCGCCGCGGTCGCCGTGGCCCGCGAGGAGGCGCTGCCCGAGCTGCGCGAGGCGCTGAAGGCGCTGTACGGCTCCGAGCCCCTGCCCGAGCTCCTGGCGGGGCCGGACGCCGCGACGCAGCTCGCGGCCTCCCCGTGCCACACCGTCCTCAACGGCATCACCGGCTCCATCGGCCTCGCGCCGACCCTCGCCGCCCTCGAAGCGGGCCGCACCCTCGCCCTCGCCAACAAGGAGTCGCTGATCGTCGGCGGCCCCCTGGTGAAGGCACTCGCGAAGCCGGGCCAGATCATCCCGGTCGACTCCGAGCACGCGGCCCTCTTCCAGGCGCTCGCCGCCGGCACCCGCGCCGACGTCCGCAAGCTGGTCGTGACGGCCTCCGGCGGCCCGTTCCGCGGCCGTACGCGCGAGCAGCTGGCGCACGTCACCCGTGAGGACGCGCTCGCCCACCCGACCTGGGCGATGGGCCCGGTGATCACGGTGAACAGCGCGACCCTGGTGAACAAGGGCCTGGAGGTCATCGAGGCCCACCTGCTCTACGACATCCCGTTCGACCGCATCGAGGTCGTCGTCCACCCGCAGTCGTACGTCCACTCGATGGTCGAGTTCACGGACGGCTCCACGCTCGCCCAGGCCACCCCGCCGGACATGCGCGGCCCGATCGCCATCGGCATCGGCTGGCCCGAGCGGGTCCCGGACGCCGCCCCCGCCTTCGACTGGACCAAGGCCTCCACCTGGGAGTTCTTCCCGCTCGACACCGAGGCCTTCCCGTCCGTGGGCCTGGCCCGGCACGTGGGCGAGCTGGGCGGCACCGCCCCGGCCGTCTTCAACGCCGCGAACGAGGAGTGCGTCGAGGCGTTTCTCGCAGGCCGGCTGCCGTTCAACGGAATCATGGATACGGTCACTGCGGTCGTCACGGAGCACGGCGTTCCCGCCGAGGGAACTTCCCTCACCGTTCCGGACGTCCTCGAAGCGGAGACCTGGGCGCGCGCCCGGGCCCGAGAGCTCGCAGCGAAGGCAACAGCGGAGGCCCGCGCATGACCGAATTGCTCCTGTACGCCCTGGGCATCGTGCTGTTCGCCCTCGGCCTCCTCGTCTCCATCGCGTGGCACGAGCTCGGACACCTCTCCACGGCCAAGCTCTTCGGCATCCGCGTGCCGCAGTACATGGTCGGCTTCGGCCCCACCATCTGGTCGAAGAAGCGCGGCGACACCGAGTACGGCCTCAAGGCGATCCCGGCCGGCGGCTACATCCGCATGATCGGCATGTTCCCGCCGGGCGAGGACGGCAAGATCGAGGCCCGCTCCACCTCGCCCTGGCGCTCGATGATCGAGGACGCCCGCGAGGCCTCGTACGAGGAGCTCCAGCCGGGCGACGAGACGCGGCTGTTCTACACGCGCAAGCCGTGGAAGCGCGTGATCGTGATGTTCGCCGGACCGTTCATGAACCTGGTCCTGGCGGCGGCGCTGTTCTTCGGCTCGATGATGACGATCGGCACCGAGGGGCAGACGACGTCGGTCGCGGGCGTCCAGAAGTGCGTCATCGAGCAGAGCGAGAAGCGCGAGAAGTGCAAGGCGGGCGACCCCGTCTCCCCGGCGTTCAAGGCGGGCCTGAAGGAGGGCGACAAGATCGTCGCCTTCAACGGGGCCCCGGTGAGCGACTGGGACACCCTCTCGGACCGCATCCGCGCCACCATCGGCCCGGCGACGGTCACCGTCGAGCGGGCCGGACAGCGCGTCGACCTGCACCCCACCCTCGTCTCGAACGAGGTGCCGCTGAAGGACGCGGACGGCAAGCTCGTCCAGCCGGTGCGGTACATCAAGGCCGGCTACCTCGGCTTCGCCTCCAAGACCGAGGTCGCGCCGCTCACCTTCGGCGAGACCACCGAGCGGATGACCGACCTCCTGGAGAACGGCGTCCACTCGGTCATCGCCCTCCCGGGCAAGATCCCCGGCCTGTGGGACGCCACCTTCGGTGACGGCGAGCGCGCCGACGACTCGCCCGTCGGCGTCGTCGGCGCCGCCCGCATCACCGGCGAGCTGATGACCGTCGAGGCCCCGCCCACGACGATCCTCGTGTGGTTCATGAACCTGCTGGTCATGTTCAACGTCTCGCTGTTCCTGTTCAACATGCTCCCGCTGCTGCCGCTCGACGGCGGCCACATCGCGGGCGCCCTGTGGGAGTCCGTCCGCCGCCACACGGCCCGGATCTTCAGGCGCCCCGACCCCGGCCCGTTCGACGTGGCCAAGCTGATGCCCGCCGCCTACGTGGTGGCCGGTGTCTTCGTCTGTTTCACGCTGCTCGTCCTCGCCGCCGACATCGTCAACCCGGTGAAGATCACGTAGCTCCCAGGGGGGCCGCACCCGGTGGTGTCCGGCCCCCCGCCCCCGGGGCGGTAACCTCGGAGACCTGAGCCCGCCGACGCACAACCTTGAGGTTGCACTTCAGATGACCGCGATTTCTCTCGGTATCCCGACCGTTCCGACCCGGCTCGCCGAGCGGCGCAAGAGCCGCCAGATCCAGGTCGGCAGCGTGGCCGTCGGCGGTGACGCGCCCGTCTCCGTCCAGTCGATGACGACGACCCGCACCTCCGACATCGGCGCCACGCTCCAGCAGATCGCCGAGCTCACCGCCTCCGGCTGCCAGATCGTGCGCGTGGCCTGCCCGACCCAGGACGACGCCGACGCGCTCGCCACGATCGCCCGGAAGTCCTCGATCCCGGTCATCGCCGACATCCACTTCCAGCCGAAGTACGTGTTCGCCGCGATCGACGCCGGCTGCGCCGCCGTCCGCGTCAACCCGGGCAACATCAAGCAGTTCGACGACAAGGTCAAGGAGATCGCCAAGGCGGCCTCCGACGCCCGCACGCCGATCCGGATCGGCGTCAACGCCGGCTCGCTCGACGCCCGCCTCCTGAAGAAGTACGGCCGGGCCACCCCCGAGGCGCTCGTCGAGTCCGCCCTCTGGGAGGCCTCCCTCTTCGAGGAGCACGGCTTCCGCGACATCAAGATCTCGGTCAAGCACAACGACCCGGTCATCATGGTCGAGGCCTACCGCCAGCTCGCCGCCCAGTGCGACTACCCGCTGCACCTCGGCGTCACCGAGGCGGGCCCGGCCTTCCAGGGCACCATCAAGTCGGCCGTCGCCTTCGGCGCCCTGCTCTCCCAGGGCATCGGCGACACCATCCGCGTCTCGCTCTCCGCGCCGCCGGTCGAGGAGATCAAGGTCGGCATGCAGATCCTGGAGTCGCTGAACCTGCGCCAGCGCCGCCTGGAGATCGTCTCCTGCCCGTCCTGCGGCCGCGCCCAGGTCGATGTCTACAAGCTCGCCGAGGAGGTCACCGCCGGCCTCGACGGCATGACCGTCCCGCTGCGCGTCGCCGTCATGGGCTGCGTCGTCAACGGCCCCGGCGAGGCCCGCGAGGCCGACCTCGGCGTCGCCTCCGGCAACGGCAAGGGCCAGATCTTCGTCAAGGGCGAGGTCATCAAGACCGTCCCCGAGTCGAAGATCGTCGAGACCCTCATCGAGGAGGCGCTCAAGATCGCCGAGCAGATGGAGAAGGACGGCGTCGCCAGCGGCGAGCCGACGGTCGCCATCGGCGCCTGACCCAGCGGCGAGCCGACGGTCGCCATCGGCGCCTGACCGCCCGGCATCCCCGTGCGAGAAGCCTCTCCGCCCCACCGGGCGGAGGGGCTTCTCGCCTGTGACGGGCCCCGCCACAGGGCACGGGGGTACAGTGCGGAGACCAGCAGATCCGTCCCGTGAGGCCCCCTCGTGCTGACAGAGACCACCACTCGGGTCCTCGAACCCGCCGACCTCGGCGCCGCGCTCGCCGTCCTGGAGAGCGCCCCCGTCGAGAACGCCTTCGTGACCGCCCGCGTCCAGGTCGCCGGACTCGATCCCTGGCGCCTCGGCGGCGAGATGTGGGGCTGGTACACCGAGGGCAGACTCCGCTCGCTCTGCTACTCCGGCGCCAACCTCGTCCCCCTCTGCGCCACCCCCGAAGCCGTCCGCGCCTTCGCCGACCGGGCCCGCAGGATCGGCCGCCGCTGCTCCTCGATCGTCGGCCCCGTCGAGGCCACCAGTGAGCTGTGGCGGCTCCTGGAGCCCAGCTGGGGCCCCGCGAGGGACGTCCGCGCCCGCCAGCCCCTGATGGTCGCCGAGGAGCCCTCCGTCACCGTCGCGCCCGACCCGCTGGTGCGCCGCGTCCGCAAGGACGAGATGGAGGCGATCATGCCCGCCTGCGTGGCCATGTTCACCGAGGAGGTCGGCGTCTCCCCGCTCGCCAACGACGGCGGGCTGCTCTACCAGGCCCGCGTCGCCGAGCTCGTCGGCGCCGGCCGCTCCTTCGCCCGCATCGAGGACGGCAAGGTCGTCTTCAAGGCCGAGATCGGCGCCGCCACCCGCCTGGCCTGCCAGATCCAGGGCGTCTGGGTCGCCCCCGAACACCGCGGCAAGGGCCTCTCCGAGACCGGCATGGCCGCCGTCCTCCAGTACGCCCTGGCCGACGTCGCGCCCGTCGTCAGCCTGTACGTCAACGACTTCAACGCCCCGGCGCGGGCCGCGTACCGCCGCGTCGGCTTCCGCGAGACCGGCGCCTTCATGAGCGTGCTGTTCTGAACGTGACGTCCACGGCGGGCGGGGCTTGTAGGGTGCGCCGCATGGATGACGCAGAGGTCGTGATCGGTCCGGTCAATCTGGCCGCCCGGGTGGACGAGGCCCTCGCCGTGCAGGCGGTCGCCTTCGGCCTGGACGCGGGCGAGGTCGCCGTGCGCCGACACATCGTGCTGCGCCACCTCCTCAGCCCCGGCGCCCGTAGCTACGGGGCCACCACCCCCGACGGGCGGCTCGTCGGCTTCGTGTACGGGATGCCCAACGACCGCACCCACTGGTGGTCCACCGTCGTCGAGACGTACCTGCGCGCCACCGGCACCGCAGACTGGCTCGACGACTCCTTCGTCATCACCGAACTCCACGTCCACCCCGACTTCCAGGGCCGCGGCGTGGGCCGCGGGCTGATCACCACCATCACCGACGGCGCCGCCGAGCCGCGCTCGATCCTCTCCGCGATCGACACCGACAGCCCGGCCCGCGGCCTCTACCGGGCCCTCGGCTACCAGGACCTCGCCCGCCAGGTGCACTTCCCGAGCGCCCCTCGCCCGTACGCGGTCATGGGCGCCCCCCTGCCGCTCAAGCGCCGGAACTGATTTCTCCTGTCAGGGGCGGCCCGGATAACCTCGGGGCCATCACCTCCCCCAAGCTCTCGGCTGCGTTCGAGCAGGGGGGACCCCCAGTTCCGGCAGGAGTACGAGAACCATGGCCAACGCACCGGTCCAGCGCATGTCCCAGTTGATGGCGAAGACGCTGCGCGACGACCCGGCGGACGCCGAGGTCCTCAGCCACAAGCTCCTCGTCCGCGCCGGCTACGTCCGGCGCACCGCCGCCGGCATCTGGAGCTGGCTGCCGCTGGGCAAGAAGGTCCTCTCCAACGTCGAGCGGATCGTCCGCGAGGAGATGGACGCCATCGGCGCCCAGGAGGTCACCCTCCCCGCGCTGCTGCCCCGCGAGCCGTACGAGGCGACCGGCCGCTGGGACGAGTACGGTGCCGAGCTCTTCCGCCTCCAGGACCGCAAGGGCGGCGACTACCTCCTCGGCCCGACCCACGAGGAGATCTTCACGCTCCTGGTGAAGGACCAGTGCTCGTCCTACAAGGACCTGCCGGTGATCCTCTACCAGATCCAGAACAAGTTCCGCGACGAGGCCCGCCCCCGCGCCGGCATCCTGCGCGGCCGCGAGTTCCTCATGAAGGACTCGTACTCCTTCGACACGGAGGACGAGGGCCTCGCCCACTCGTACGCCCTGCACCGCGCCGCCTACCAGCGCGTCTTCGAGCGCCTCGGCCTCGACTACCGCATCTGCGCCGCCACCGCGGGCGCGATGGGCGGCTCGAAGTCCGAGGAGTTCCTCGCCCCGGCCGAGGCCGGCGAGGACACCTTCGCCGACTGCCCGAACTGCGACTTCGCCGCGAACACCGAGGCGATCACCTACGAGCTCAAGCCGGTCGACGGCTCCGCCGTCGCCGCCGCCGAGGAGATCCCCACCCCCGACACCCCGACGATCGAGACCCTTGCGGCCTCCCTCGGCGTGCCGGCCTCCGCGACCCTCAAGAACCTCCTGGTGAAGGTCGACGGCGAGATCGTCGCGGTCGGCGTCCCCGGCGACCGCGAGGTCGACCTGGACAAGGTCGAGGCGCACTTCGCCCCGGCCACGGTCGAGATGGTCACGGAGACGGACTTCGTGGCCCGCCCCGACCTGGTCCGCGGCTACGTCGGCCCGCAGGGCCTCGACAAGGTCACGTACCTCGCCGACCCGCGCGTGGCCCCCGGCACCTCCTGGATCACGGGCGCCAACAAGGACGGCATGCACGCGAAGAACGTCGTCGCGGGCCGTGACTTCGAGGTCGACGCGTACGTCGACGTCGTCGTCGTCCAGGAGGGCGACCCGTGCCCCAAGTGCGGCACCGGCCTCAAGCTGGACCGCGCCATCGAGATCGGCCACATCTTCCAGCTGGGCCGCAAGTACGCCGACGCCCTCAAGCTCGACGTCCTCGGCCAGAACGGCAAGCCGGTCCGCGTCACCATGGGCTCGTACGGCATCGGCGTCTCCCGCGCGGTCGCGGCGCTCGCCGAGCAGACCGCCGACGAGAAGGGCCTGTGCTGGCCCGCCGAGGTCGCCCCGGCCGACGTCCACGTCGTCGCCGCCGGCAAGGCGCTCCAGATCGAGCTGGCCCTGGAGGTCTCGGAGAAGCTCTCCGCGGCCGGCCTCCGCGTCCTGGTCGACGACCGCGCGGGCGTCTCCCCGGGCGTGAAGTTCACCGACGCCGAGCTCATGGGCGTCCCGAAGATCCTCGTCGCGGGCCGCCGCTCGGGCGAGGGCGTGGTCGAGCTGAAGGACCGCCGGACGGGCGAGCGCGAGGAGCTCACCGTCGACGAGGCGCTCGCCCGCCTGACGGCGTAGCGCGAAGGGAGGGCGGGACCCACGGGGTCCCGCCCTCTTCCGTGCGCGTGGGGGTCAGCGGTCGCTCTCGCGGGGAGACGGTTCGACCGAGGTGCCCGTCAGGTCGTCGACGGACTCCTCCGCCGCCGCCCGGCCCTTCAGGTACGCCTCGCTCAGCGGCGCCGTGATCCGCCCCGCCTCCGCCGCGGCCGCCGGAGTCGCCTGCTCCGCCTCCGCCGGGGCCGCCGGCGTCGCCCGTTCCAGGAAGCGCAGCAGTTCCACCGGGATCGGCAGGACCAGCGTCGAGTTCTTCTCCGCCGACACCGCCATCACCGTCTGCAGCAGCCGGAGTTGCAGCGCCGCCGGCTCCGCCGACATCACGCCCGCCGCCTCCGCGAGCTTCTTCGAGGCCTGGAGCTCCGCGTCCGCGTTGATGACCCGCGCCCGCCGCTCCCGGTCCGCCTCCGCCTGCCGGGCCATCGAGCGCTTCATCGTCTCCGGCAGTGACACGTCCTTGATCTCGACCCGGTCGATCGCGACGCCCCAGCCCATCGCCGGGCTGTCGAGCATCAGCTCGAGACCCTGGTTGAGCTTCTCGCGGTTCGACAGCAGGTCGTCGAGATCGCTCTTGCCGATGATCGACCGCAGCGAGGTCTGCGCCATCTGCGAGACCGCGAACTTGTAGTCCTCGACCCGCACCACCGCGTCCGCCGCGTCGACGACCTTGAAGTACACGACCGCGTCCACCCGCACCGTCACGTTGTCCCGGGTGATGCCCTCCTGCGCGGGCACCGGCATCGTGACGATCTGCATGTTCACCTTGTGCAGGCGGTCGACGAGCGGAACGATCATCGTGAAACCGGGAGACCGGACGTCGCTGCGCAGCCTGCCGAAGCGGAAGACGACACCGCGCTCGTACTGCTTGACCACCCGCGCCGCGGCGGCCGCGTACACGGCGATCGCCGCGGCCGCGCCGGCCGCCGCCACCAGTACCTCTTCGATCATCACGGCCCCCTGGAATCGAGCCGAACGTTACAAAGAGGGTATTCCCCTACAGCCAGCTCGCGAACTCCAGGAGCAGCTCGGCATCCTGCCGCCGCCCCGCCGTCAGCGCCCGCGTCGCCGACTCCACCGCGCGGAACAGGGTCCAGCCCCGCAGCCGCTCCCGGTCCAGGTCCAGGGAGTCCGCCAGCTTGTTGACCCGCCGCCGGGCCGCCGAGGCCCCCGAGGACGCGGCCACCAGGTCCTCGACCCGGTCCCGTACGAGCCGGGCGAGGTCGTAGGCCCGCTCGCCGACCAGCGGCTCGGGACCGACGGCCAGCCAGGGCGTCCGGTCGCCGGCGAGCACCTTGCCCTGCCGGAAGTTCCCGTGCAGCAGCACCGTCTCCGAGTCGGCCGCCACCAGCTCCTCGCGGGCCGCGAGCGCCGCGGCCACCGGCGCGCCGGCCGCCGCGTCGGCCCGGTGGCGATCCATGGCCGCGGCCTGCTCGGCCGTCCGGTCCGCCACCGTCTCGAAGCCGTGCTCCGCCGGGGGCTCGACCCACAGTTTCCGTACGGTGCCCGCGGCCTCCAGGAGCGCCTTGGCCTCCGGCAGGGACCGCAGGGAGACCTCGGGGTGCAGCCGTTCGAGGACGAGCGCGCCCTCACCCGCCCCGTCGAGGAGCTGGACCGCGCCCCAGCCGTTCCAGTGCGCCAGCGCGTCCCGTTCGAGGTCAGGCCGGGTGAACGGGGGTGCGATCTTGAGCGCGGCGGGGGAGCCGTCGGAGCGCCGGACGAGCACGACCAGACTGCTCCGGCCGCCGGGGGCCATCACCCGTTCGGCGTCGAGGGAGGCGTGGGCGAGCGCCTGCTCGGCGAGCCCGGGCAGCTTCCCGAGCCACTCGGCCGCCACGGCCTCCCCGTACGCCGCACCGAGCGTCCTGGCCAGTCGCTGCGGCGGTTCGAAACCCATGCGTACGTTGTTCCTTCGGTCGGGTCGGCACTCGGTCGGGGCGGGACTACACCCGCTCGGCGAGCCCAGGAAAGGTTACGTCGCTGCCGCGCCAGCGGACCGCGCGTACCGCCGCCTCCCGGAGCGCGGCGGCCGCCTCGCCCCGCGCACGGCCCTCGGCGGCCCGGACGAGATCGGAGTACACCCCGGCCACCCGGTCCTCCAGGACCGCCGCGAGCCGTACGGCCCCGGCCGGGTCCTCGACCCGGAACGGCAGCTCGTACGCGGCCTCCGCCGCCACCGGCGCCCCGCCGAGGTCCCGCACGGTCCGGCGCAGCGCGTCCCGCCGCGCCCGGTGCGCCTCGTACGCGGCCGTGGCCTCGGCCCGCCGTTCGGTGCCGATCCGGCCGCCGACGACCCCGTACCCGTACACCGCGGCATGCTCGGCGGCCAGCGCGGCCTGGGTCGCGACGAGGGCGCTCATGCGCGGGCTCCTTCAGTCAGCAGGTAGGCGTGGGCGGCGCCGGAGGCCGCCACGGAGGCGAGCAGCCGGGCGTACTCGGGCGGGGCCGTGAGCAGGGCGGCCGTGTGGCCGTCGGAGGACGCGCGTTCGGCGGCGGCGAGCTCCCTGAGCGCGGCCCGGGGGTCGGCCGCCACCCGTACGGGCGCGGGGGAGCCCGCGGACTTCCGCGCGGCGGGGGCGGACGCCTTGGGGGTCGCGGAGGCGGTGGCTGATCCGGAGGCGGACCCGGAGGCCCGGGCCGGGCCGGACGTGGTGGCGCCGGCGGAGCGAGGGACCGGGTCGGAGCCGGCGGCCGTCGCGGGGCCGGGAGCCGTGGCCGGGCCGGAGGCCGCCGGGGTGGCCCCCGGCGTCGGTCCCACCGTCGTGCCGCCCTCGCCGAGGGCCTTCACGTGCGCGGCCACCGCGCCCCGCAGCGGGGTCAGGCGGGGCGCCAGGGCGGGATGCGCGGCGAGCGTGGCGTCGTAACGTTCCAGCAGACCGCGCGCGGCGGTCACGGCCCGCAGCCGCAGGGCCGCCTCGGCGCGCGCCGCCCGCTCGGCCGCGAGCTCGGCGGCGCTCGGCCGGCGGGCCTGCCCGCCGGAGGGTGAGGTGCAGCCCGCGAGGGCGGTCGCGCCCGCCGCCGCACCCGCCACGAGGAGTGCGCGTCTGCCCGTCGTCCCCACGCCTGCTCTCCCCGTCTGTCGTCCGTCGTCGAAGATCGTCGAGATCACCGCAGGCGAGCGTACCCGCGGCCCCCGGGGCGGTGGACGGCAACACCCTCCCGGACCGGATACCCTTTGGTCTGACACGCGACGAAACCCACAACAGCACACGCGGCCGAGGAGTCACCCGGATGAGCACCACCCAGAGCGACAGGCTGCGCGGACTCGTGGAGCCGCTCGTCGCCGCGAAGGACCTGGATCTGGAAGAGATCGAGGTGTCCCGGGCCGGCCGCCGCGGGCTGCTGCGGATCGTCGTCGACTCGGACGAGGGCGTGGAGCTCGACGTCTGCGCCGAGCTGAGCCGCGCGATCTCCGAGAAGCTCGACGAGACCGACGCGATGGGCGAGGGCGAGTACGTCCTCGAAGTCAGCTCCCCGGGCGCCGACCGCCCCCTCACCGAGCACCGCCACTACGTGCGCGCCACCGGCCGTCTGGTGAAGCTCCAGCTCGCTGAGGGCGGGGACCTGGTCACGCGCATCCTCGCCGTGGACGAGGAGGGCCTCGACACCGAGGTGCCGGGCGTGAAGGGGCGCAAGCCCACCGCCCGCAGGGTCGCGTTCGCCGACATCACGAAGGCGCGTGTCGAGATCGAGTTCAGCCGCAAGGACAAGAAGGAAGAGGAGGCGTAGCCGTGGACATCGACGTGAAGCTCCTGAAGGGCTTGGCACAGGAGAAGGAAATCTCCTTCGAGATGCTGGTCGAGGCGATCGAGTCGGCCCTCCTCATCGCGTACCACCGGACCCCCGACGCCCGTCGCCACGCGCGCGTGGAGCTGAACCGGGCCACCGGTCACGTGACGGTGTGGGCGAAGGAGGACCCCTCCGACCTGGAGGAGGGCCAGGAGCCCAAGGACTTCGACGACACCCCGTCGGACTTCGGCAGGATCGCGGCGAGCACCGCCCGTCAGGTCATCCAGCAGCGTCTGCGGGACGCCGAGAACGACGTGACCTTCGGCGAGTACGCGCGCCGTGAGGGCGATGTCGTCGCCGGTGTGGTGCAGCAGGGCAAGGACCCGAAGAACGTCCTGGTCCGCCTGGACGACAAGCTGGAGGCCATCCTCCCGGTCCAGGAGCAGGTGCCGGGCGAGGACTACACGCACGGCCTGCGCCTGCGGACGTACGTCGTCCGGGTGGCGAAGGGTGTCCGCGGTCCGTCCGTCACCCTTTCGCGCACGCACCCCAACCTGGTGAAGAAGCTCTTCGCCCTGGAGGTGCCGGAGATCGCCGACGGTTCGGTCGAGATCGCGGCGATCGCCCGTGAGGCCGGTCACCGCACGAAGATCGCCGTCCGTTCCACCCGTTCGGGCCTGAACCCCAAGGGCGCCTGCATCGGCCCGATGGGCAGCCGCGTCCGCAACGTGATGGCGGAGCTGCTCGGCGAGAAGATCGACATCGTCGACTGGTCGGACGACCCGGCCGAGATGGTGGCGAACGCGCTCTCCCCGGCGCGGGTCTCCAAGGTCGAGGTCGTCGACATGGCCGCCCGCTCCGCGCGGGTGACGGTGCCGGACTACCAGCTGTCGCTGGCGATCGGCAAGGAGGGCCAGAACGCCCGCCTCGCCGCGCGTCTCACCGGCTGGCGGATCGACATCCGTCCGGACACCGAGCCGGCGGAGCCCCAGGACTGAGACCGTTTTTGGCCAACAACTGTTCGATTCTTGCCCCAAACAGGTGAGGTCGGTACGGGGAGGTAGACTTAATCGTGTCTGGCCGGACGCATGCCTGCGCGTGCCCTGAGCGAACCTGCGTGGGATGCCGGGAGCGAGCGGCCAAGAGCGATCTGCTGCGGATCGTGATGGATAAGGACGAGTGCGTTCCTGATCATCGCGGTACGCTGCCCGGCCGGGGTGCGTACCTGCACCCCGCCGTGGCTTGTCTCGATCTGGCGGTCCGCCGCCGAGCGTTCCCGAGGGCCTTCAAGGTCCAGGGGCCGCTCGAAACAGCGGAACTACGTCATCACATCGAACAGCCGGCACCGCAGTGAACAAGAAGTACGGCACGGAACACCGTGCGGTCAGGTACCTCGCGAGTTGGAAGTAGGTCGAGATTGCGATGAGCACTCGATGAGTACGCGATGAGTACGCCCATGAAGTAGCGACGGTCCGGCGGTAACCCGGACCTCACAAAGGAGCAAAGTGGCTAAGGTCCGGGTATACGAACTCGCCAAGGAGTTCGGTGTGGAGAGCAAGGTCGTCATGGCCAAGCTCCAAGAACTCGGTGAATTCGTCCGTTCGGCGTCCTCGACGATCGAGGCGCCGGTCGTGCGCAAGTTGACTGACGCTTTGCAGGGTCCCGGCGGCAACGCCGGCAAGACCGCTGCCAAGCCCGGCGCGCCCCGCAAGGCGGCGCCCTCCCCCGCGGCGCCGTCTCCGGCCGCCGCGGCTCGTCCCGCTGCCCCGAAGCCCGGCGCCCCGGCCCCCAAGCCGGCCCCCGCCGCGCCTGCGGCCCCGGTCACGCCGGCCGCGCCCGCGAGCAGCACCCCCTCTCCGGCTCCGGCCGCCTCGGGCCCCCGCCCGGGCCCGAAGCCCGCGCCCAAGCCGGTCACCCCGGCTCCGGCCGCACCGGAGTTCACCGCGCCTCCGTCGGCTCCCGCCGCCGGTCCGCGTCCCGGTGGCTCCGCCCAGGGTCCCCGTCCCACCGGCGAGCGCCCCGCCCGCCCGGGTCAGGGTTCCCCCCGCCCGCAGGGCCAGGAGCGCCAGGGTGCTCCGCGCCCCGGCGGCCAGCAGGCCCCCCGTCCGGGCGGTGCCCGCCCGGCCGGTCCCCGTCCGGGCAACAACCCCTTCACCTCGGGTGGCTCCACCGGAATGGCGCGCCCGCAGGCGCCCCGTCCGGGTGGCGGCGCTCCCCGTCCCGGCGGCCCCGGTGCCGTTCCGGGCGCCCCGCGTCCGCAGGGTGGCCCCGGTGGCGCCCCGCGTCCGCAGGGTCAGGGCGGTGCCCGTCCCACCCCCGGTGGCATGCCTCGTCCGCAGGCTCCCCGTCCGGGCGGCGCGCCCGGCGGTAACCGTCCGAACCCGGGCATGATGCCGCAGCGTCCCGCTGCCGGCCCGCGTCCCGGCCCCGGCGGTCGTGGCCCCGGTGGCCCCGGCGGTCGTCCGGGTGGTCCCGGCGGTGGCGGCGGCGGTCGTCCCGGCTTCGCCGGTCGTCCGGCCGGTCCCGGCGGTGGCGGCGGCGGCTTCGCCGGTCGTCCCGGTGGTCCCGGTGGCGGCGGCGGTCGTCCGGGTGGTCCCGGCGGCGGTGGCGGCGGCTTCGGCGGTCGTCCCGGTGGCTTCGGTGGCCGTCCCGGCGGTCCGGGTGGCCGTGGTGGCACGCAGGGCGCCTTCGGTCGTCCCGGCGGTCCCGCGCGTCGTGGTCGCAAGTCGAAGCGTCAGAGGCGCCAGGAGTACGAGGCCATGCAGGCCCCGTCCGTGGGCGGCGTGATGCTTCCCCGCGGTGGCGGCGAGGTCATCCGCCTGTCGCGCGGTGCCTCCCTCACCGACTTCGCCGAGAAGATCGGCGCCAACCCGGCGTCGCTCGTCGCGGTGATGATGAACCTCGGCGAGATGGTCACGGCGACGCAGTCCGTCTCCGACGACACGCTGCAGATGCTCGGCGACGAGATGAACTACCAGGTTCAGATCGTCTCCCCGGAGGAGGAGGACCGCGAGCTCCTCGAGTCCTTCGACATCGAGTTCGGCGAGGACGAGGGCGGCGAAGAGGCTCTTGTCTCCCGTCCGCCGGTCGTCACCGTCATGGGTCACGTCGACCACGGAAAGACCCGACTGCTCGACGCGATCCGCAAGACGAACGTCGTCGCGGGCGAGGCCGGTGGCATCACCCAGCACATCGGTGCCTACCAGGTGGGTACCGAGGTCAACGGCGAAGAGCGTCGCATCACCTTCATCGACACCCCGGGTCACGAGGCGTTCACCGCCATGCGTGCCCGTGGTGCGAAGTCGACCGACATCGCGATCCTCGTGGTCGCGGCCAACGACGGCGTCATGCCGCAGACGATCGAGGCGCTCAACCACGCCAAGGCCGCCGGCGTCCCGATCGTCGTCGCGGTCAACAAGATCGACGTCGAGGGTGCGGACCCGACCAAGGTCCGCGGTCAGCTGACCGAGTTCGGTCTGGTGGCCGAGGAGTACGGCGGCGACACGATGTTCGTCGACATCTCCGCCAAGCAGGGTCTGCACATCGACTCCCTGCTGGAGGCCGTGATCCTCACCGCCGACGCCTCGCTCGACCTTCGGGCCAACCCGAACCAGGACGCGCAGGGTATTGCGATCGAGTCCCACCTCGACCGCGGTCGCGGTGCCGTCTCGACCGTCCTGGTCCAGCGCGGAACGCTGCGCATCGGCGACACCGTGGTGGTCGGCGACGCGTACGGCCGCGTCCGGGCGATGCTCGACGACAAGGGCAACAACGTCGAGGAGGCGACCCCGTCGACTCCCGTCCTGGTGCTCGGTCTCACCAACGTGCCGGGTGCCGGCGACAACCTCCTGGTCGTCGACGAGGACCGTACGGCCCGCCAGATCGCCGAGAAGCGCGCTGCGCGTGAGCGCAACGCCGCCTTCGCCAAGCGCGTCCGCCGGGTGTCCCTCGAGGACCTCGACAAGGTGCTCAAGGCCGGTCTGGTCCAGGAACTCAACCTCATCATCAAGGGCGACGCGTCCGGTGCGGTCGAGGCCCTCGAAGCCTCGCTGCTCCAGCTCGACGTCGGTGAAGAGGTCGACATCCGGGTCCTGCACCGCGGTGTGGGTGCGGTCACCGAGTCCGACATCGACCTGGCGATGGGCTCCGACGCCATCGTCATCGGCTACAACGTCCGTGCGGCCGGCCGTGCCGCGCAGATGGCGGAGCGCGAGGGCGTCGACGTCCGGTACTACTCGGTGATCTACCAGGCCATCGAGGAGATCGAGGCGGCCCTGAAGGGTCTCCTCAAGCCGGAGTACGAAGAGGTCGAGCTCGGTACGGCGGAGATCCGCGAGGTCTTCCGCTCGTCCAAGCTGGGCAACATCGCCGGTGTCCTCATCCGCTCCGGCGAGGTCAAGCGCAACACCAAGGCGCGCCTCGTCCGCGACGGCAAGGTCATCGCCGAGGACCTCACGATCCACGGTCTGCGCCGCTTCAAGGACGACGTCACCGAGATCCGCGAAGGCTTCGAGGGCGGTATCAACCTCGGAAACTTCAACGACATCAAGATCGACGACGTCATCGCGACGTACGAGATGCGCGAGAAGCCGCGCGCCTGATCGCGTCCGATCGCAGCACTGAGTCGGGGCCGGTCGGCGGAACTTATTCCGTCGATCGGCCCCGGCCGTTGCGTGTACGGTTCTGGTGTCCCTGCCAAGCGACGGCGTGGCAGGCCACCGAACCCGAACCGGCGGGACATCCGGCACCACATGTACGTGGGGACTCTGTCCTTCGACCTGCTCCTCGGCGACGTTCATTCGTTGAAGGAGAAACGCTCCGTCGTCCGGCCCATCGTCGCCGAGCTCCAGCGCAAGTTCTCCGTGAGCGCGGCCGAGGTGGGCGACCAGGACCTCCATCGCAGGGCCCGGCTGGGCGTCGCGCTGGTGGCCGGGGACGCGGGGTTCGTATCGGACGTGCTCGACCGCTGTGAGCGGCTCGTCGCCGCACGCCCGGAGGTGGAGCTGCTTTCGGTGCGCCGCAGGCTCCACACTGATGAAGACTGATTTGAGCAAGGCAAAGAAGGAGAAGGACCAGTGGCCGACAACGCGCGGGCGAAGAAGCTGGCAGACCTCATCCGGGAGGTGGTCGCCGAGAAGCTGCAGCGCGGCATCAAGGACCCCCGCCTGGGTACGCACGTGACCATCACGGACACCCGCGTCACCGGCGACCTGCGGGAGGCCACGGTCTTCTACACGGTCTACGGCGACGACGAGGAGCGCGCGAGCGCCGCGGCCGGCCTGGAGAGCGCCAAGGGCATCCTCCGTTCTGCCGTGGGCCGGGCGGCGGGAACCAAGTTCACCCCGACCCTGACCTTCGTGGCCGACGCCCTCCCGGAGAACGCCAAGACGATCGAGGACCTCCTCGACAAGGCGCGTGCCTCCGACGCCCAGGTGCGGGAGGCGTCCTCGGGCGCCGCCTTCGCGGGCGAGGCCGACCCCTACAAGAAGCCGGGCGAGGACGAAGCCGCCGAATGAGCACCGTAGAGAAGACGCCCGACGGCCTTGTCATCGTCGACAAGCCGTCGGGCTTCACTTCGCACGACGTCGTGGCCAAGATGCGCGGGATCGCCAGGACCCGCCGCGTCGGCCACGCCGGCACGCTCGACCCCATGGCCACGGGCGTCCTCGTCCTCGGCGTGGAGCGGGCCACCAAGCTCCTCGGTCACCTCGCGCTGACCGAGAAGGAGTACCTGGGCACCATCCGCCTGGGCCAGACGACGATCACCGACGACGCCGAGGGCGAGATCACGGCGTCGGTCGACGCTTCGAAGGTCACCCGCGAGCAGATCGACGCGGGCGTCGCCGAGCTGACCGGCGCCATCATGCAGGTGCCGTCGAAGGTCTCCGCGATCAAGATCGACGGCAAGCGGTCCTACGCGCGCGTGCGGGGCGGCGAGGAGTTCGAGATCCCGGCCCGCCCGGTCACCGTCTCCTCCTTCCGGGTGTACGACGTCCGCGAGGCGACCGCCGAGGACGGCACGCCCGTCGTCGACCTGGTCGTGTCGGTCGTCTGCTCCTCCGGTACGTACATCCGGGCGCTCGCCCGGGACCTCGGCGCCGGCCTCGGCGTCGGCGGCCACCTGACCGCGCTGCGCCGCACCCGGGTCGGCCCGTACAGGCTGGACTCCGCGAGGACCCTGGACCAGCTCCAGGAGGACCTCACGGTCATGCCGGTCGCCGAGGCGGCCGCTGCGGCGTTCCCGCGCTGGGACGTCGACGAGAAGCGGGCCAAGCTGCTGCTCAACGGCGTCCGCCTGGAGATGCCGGAGTACCCGAAGGGGGCCGTCGCGGTCTTCGGACCCGGGGGGAAGCTCCTGGCGCTCGTCGAGGACCAGCGGGGCAAGGCGAAGAGCCTCGCCGTCTTCGGCTGAGCGAAGAACTCCGTCGTGGGGCGGGCACGCACGCGCGTGCCCGCCCCACCCCTTTCCCCCCTCGGTTTCCCCCGCACCATCCCTGTCCCGCCGAGCCGCCGAAATTCACCCCATCAGGGAGGCGCTCGGAGTGAACGGGGGAGTGTCGGGGGGCGCGTTTCCCTGTGAGCGCCTCCGGGTGATCACCGGCCGCCTACCGTCGACCCCATGGGAAGCGGGGACCTGGCGACGCTGGTGCGCATCTGCGATCCGGCGGGCCGGCCACGCGGCACCGGTTTCCTCGCCGACCACCACGGAACGGTGGTCACCAGCCACGAAGCCGTCGACGGGCTCAGCCGCGTCGTCCTGCACGCCCCCGGGGGCCGGAGCTGGCTCGCCGAGGCCGAGGCCGTCACCCCCCTGCCCGAGAGCGGCCTCGCGCTCGTACGGACCGAAGGACTCGGCGGCCGGCCGCTGCCGCTCGCGACCCGGCCCGAGATCGAACCCGGCACCTACGTGCGGATCGCCGCCCAGGGCTGGCGCGAGGCCCGCGTCCTCGGCCCCGCCTCTGTCACGTACACCGCCGCCGACCGCTTCCACGCCCTCGCCGACGCCCTCGAACTGGCCATCGGCACCGAGGGCGCCGAGGCGCTCCGGCGCGGCGGACAGGCCGCCGGCGGCCCCGTCCTCGACACCGTCACCGGCACCGTCCTCGCCGTCCTCGGCACCACGCTGCGCGGCGACCGCCGGGCCGCCGGGTACGCCGTACCGCTGAGGCCCGCCGGGCCGCTCACCGCCCTCCTGCGGCGCAACGCCGCCACCGTCCCCGCCTACGGCCCCGACCTCAACCTCGCCGCGATCCTGGAGCTCACCGCCACCTCCACCGGACCCGTACGGGAGCCCGACCCCTGGCCCGAACCCGTCGAACGCCCCGACTGCGTCCGCGAGTTCGCCCGCTTCACCGCCGGTCACTCCCCCGTCCTCGCCCTCGTCGGCGCCCCCGGCACCGGCCGCACCACCGCCCTCGCAGCGCTCTGCGCCCGCCGCGCCCGGGGCGTGGCCCCCGCCCCCACCGTCCGGCTGCGCGGGGCCGACCTGCGCGCCGAGGACCGCTCGCTCGCCGACGCCGTCGGCCGCGCCCTGCACCAGGCCGGCCGGATCGTCGCCGCGTCCGGGGCGCTCGGCGACACCACGACCGCCACCCCGGAGCGCGCCGCCGCCCTCGCCCGGGATGCGGGCCGGCCGCTCCTCGTCGTCCTCGACGGCCCCGAGGAGATGCCGCCCCTCCTCGCCCACCGGCTCGCCGACTGGAGCACGGCCACCGAGCGGTGGCTACGCACCCACCAGGCCCACCTCGTCACCGCCTGCCGCCCCGAGCACTGGGAACAGGCCGGCGCGCTCTACACCCCGGGCGCCCTGCACCGCCCGGCGCGGGACCCCGGCTCCGCCGACGGGCTCCCCGCCGCCGTCGTCCTCGGGCCGTACTCCGCGACGGAGGCCCGTGCCGTACGGGAGGGGTACGGGATCGGGGAGGCGGACCTCGCCCCGGCGGACGCCCGGCACCCGCTCGCCCTGCGCCTGCTCGCCGAGGTGCGGGCCGCGCTGCCGGGCGAGGTGCCGGGGCGCCCCGGGCGCGAGGAGATCTTCACGGCCTACCTCGACCTGGTGTGCCTACGGGCCGCCGTCCGGATCGCCGCGGGCGCCCGGCCCCTCGTCCGGGGGACGGCCGTCCGCCGGCTCGCCGCGCGCGTGACCGGCCGGGTGCACGAGGCGGCCCGCCGGTGCCTCGGCCCCGGCCACGGCGTCCTCGACCGGGACTCCTTCGAGGAACTGTTCCCCTGGCGGGAGGGCTGGGCCCCGGCCGTCCTCACCGAGGGCCTCCTCGTCCCGGCCGGCTCCGGCTACCGCTTCGCCCACGAAGAACTCGCCGACTGGGTCCAGGCGTCCCACCTGGACCTGGACACGGCGCTCGACGCCCTGGTCCACGGCCGCGGCGAGACCCCGCCGGGAGGCCCCGAGGACGCCCCCGGAACGAGACCGCCCTCCCCGCCGACCGGGCCCCACGCCGCCGGTCCGGGGGTACCGGCCGGGTCTCCGCGGCCCGGCCCGGTGGGCGCCGCACCCGGTGCGGACACCCCGCCGGGCACCCCCGGCGCTCCGGGCGGGCCCCGCGGCCCCGGCGTGCCGCCGGCACCCGCGCCGGCCGCCACCACCGGAGGATCCGCCGGGCCCAGGGCAGGCGCCCGGGAGCCCCACTCCGTCCCCCGCCAACGGGACCCGGAGGCGCGGGGGACCGGCGGGCAGCCGCCCGTTCCCCGGCACCGGATCGGGCCCGTGCTCCAGGCACTGCTGCTGCTCCACCGGGAGCAGGGACCCGACGGGCTCGGGCCCCGGCTCGCCGCGCTCGCCGAGGCGCTCGGGCGGTTCGCCGCCGAGGGACCCGGCGGGGACAGGGCCTGGTGGGCCGCCCGGCTGTTCCGGGAGAGCGTGCGGCGGGTGCCGGACCCGCGGCCCTACCTGCCCGCCCTGCGGCTGCTCGCCGACCTCGTCGGGGCCCGCCGGGAACCGCACCCGGTCTTCGCCCCCTTCGGGCCCGCGTTCTGGCTGGCCCTGCCGCTCGGCGAGGACGAGCGGATCGACCTGCTGCGCCGCCTCGTCCCCGCCGACCCGCCGCCGGGTGCCGCACCCCGCGGGGACCGCAGCCTCGACGCCGTCGCCGAGCGGCTCGTCGCCGACCCCAGGGGCGTCCAGCCGCTCCTCTGCCGCTGGTTCGGCGACGACAGGCCCGCCGTCGCCACCGCCGCCCAGACCCTCCTGCACACCCACCGGCGGCTCGCCGTCGACGACCTGTGCGAGGCGCTCGTCGCCACCGCCCACCCGCTCGCCGACGCCCTCCTCGCCGCGCTCGCCGAGGACGAGCCCTCCGCGCTCTGCCGGGCCGTCGACCGCTGGGCCCACGACGACGGGCGCCCGGAGCGGCGCGTCGCCGCGGCCGCGTACGGACACCTGGTCGCCCGGCACGCCACCACCTCCGCCGACCGCGAGCTCCTCCGCTACGCCGCCCTCGCCCTGCTCGCCCGCCCCGGGGACCAGGCCCTCCACGGCGCCGCCCTCGGCCTCCTCGTCCGCGACCCGCACAGCCGCGCCCGCCACCTGCCCCGCGCACTGGCCGAGCCCCAGGTGCCCGCCACCGCCCTCGCCGAGGCCCTCGCCACCCACCCCGAGGAGGTCCTCGGCGCCTTCCGGGCCAGGCTGCAGGGCGGCGGCGAGGCGCCCGCCGCCGCCCTGCGGGCCCTCGCCGAGGTCGACGCGCCCGCCCTCGCCCGCCGGATCGCCGCCCTCGTCCGCGACCACGCCGCCCGCCACCCCGAGGCCGCCCCGCTCGTCGCCGCCTTCGTCGACCGCCGCCTCGAGGACGGCCCGGCGGCGAGGGCGGTCCTCTTCCCCCTGGTCACCGGGCTGATCCGGGGCCGCCCCGTGCCGCTCAGGCGTGCCCTCGCGCCCGTCCTCGCGGCCCCCGGCACCGGGGCCTCCCGCCATCTGCGGGCCGAGCTGCTCGACGTACTCCTCGAGCACGAGCGGTACGAGGCCGAGGCCGGGGAGCAGGCCGTCCTCGAGGCCCTCCTGCGGGCCGCGGCGGAGGGTGCGGAGCGACGCAGCGTGCCGCGCACCCGGGAGCTCACGCACCGGGTCGGCGCGCTGTGCGCCCGTACCCCCGAGGGCGCCTGGCGGTTCGACCGGGCCCTGTCCGGTGCCGTCCGCGAGCTGCCCGCCTTCACGGAGCTCCTCGCCGGCTGGATCGTCGCCGCCCCGGGAGACTGGGCGCCGCTGCTCGGCCCGGAGACCGTTCAGGCCCTGCGGAGTCCCGGCACTGCCATGCCGATGCGTACCGACGGCCGTGGACATGGCAGTCTTAGACCTGCGTAAGGCGAACAGGGCGAACAGGCGGACGAGGAGCGGTCACAGTGCAGCGCTGGCGTGGCTTGGAGGACATTCCCCAGGACTGGGGACGCAGCGTCGTCACCATCGGCTCCTACGACGGGGTGCACCGCGGGCACCAGCTGATCATCGGGCGTGCCGTCGAGCGCGCCCGTGAGCTGGGTGTCCCCTCCGTCGTCGTCACCTTCGACCCGCACCCCTCCGAGGTCGTGCGGCCCGGCAGCCACCCGCCGCTGCTCGCCCCGCACCACCGGCGGGCCGAGCTGATCGCGGAGCTGGGCGTGGACGCGGTGCTCGTGCTGCCGTTCACCGCCGAGTTCTCGCAGCTGTCCCCGGCCGACTTCATCGTGAAGGTGCTCGTCGACAAGCTGCACGCGAAGGCCGTCATCGAGGGCCCCAACTTCCGCTTCGGGCACCGGGCCGCGGGCAACGTCGCGTTCCTGACCGAGCTCGGCGCCACCTACGACTACGAGGTCGAGGTCATCGACCTGTACGTCAGCGGGGCCGCCGGCGGCGGCCAGCCCTTCTCCTCCACCCTCACCCGCCGCCTCGTCGCCGAGGGCGACATGGCCGGCGCGGCCGAGATCCTCGGCCGCCCGCACCGGGTCGAGGGCATCGTCGTCCGCGGCGCCCAGCGCGGCCGTGAGCTCGGCTTCCCGACGGCCAACGTCGAGACCCTGCCCCACACCGCGATCCCGGCGGACGGCGTGTACGCGGGCTGGCTGACGGCCGCGGGGGAGCGGATGCCGGCGGCGATCTCGGTCGGCACCAACCCGCAGTTCGACGGCACGGAGCGGACCGTCGAGGCGTACGCGATCGACCGCGAGGGCCTCGACCTGTACGGACTGCACGTGGCCGTGGACTTCCTGGCGTACGTGCGCGGCATGCTCAAGTTCGACACGCTGGACGATCTGCTGCAGGCGATGGCGGGCGACGTGAAGCGCTGCCGGGAGCTGACGGAGGAGTACGACCGCGCCTGACACCCCGCCCGCGCCCGCGGCCGGGTGCGCCCGCGCCCGGGTGTGGGCACCGCCCGCAACGGGGCGCGCGGGCCCACAACGGGGCGGCTCAGGTCCGCGTCACCCAGTGGCACGCCACCGCCTGCTCCGCGCCGCCGTCCAGGACCGGCAGGTCCTCGCCGCGGCAGCGGTCCGCGACAGCCGCCGCCTCTCCCGAAAGGAGGAGCTGGCAGCGGGCGTGGAAACGGCAGCCCGACGGGATGCGGGCGGGGTCCGGCGGCTCGCCGGTCAGCACCACCGGGGCGCCCTCCGACTCGGGCAGCACCGACAACAGCGCACGTGTGTACGGATGCTGAGGGCTCGTCAGTACGGACTCCACCGTGCCGGTCTCCACGACCCGGCCCAGGTACATCACCGCCACCCGGTCCGCGATGTTCCACGCGAGCCCGAGGTCGTGCGTCACCACCAGCGCGGACAGGCCGAGCTCGTCGCGCAGCCGCAGCAGCAGAGCCAGGATCTCGCCCCGTACGGACGCGTCCAGGGAAGCCACCGGCTCGTCGGCGACGATCAGTTCGGGCTCCAGGACCAGCGCGCCCGCGATGACCACGCGCTGGCGCTGACCGCCCGACAGCTCGTGCGGGTAGCGCAGGAAGAAGCGCTCCGGGGGCCGCAGCCCGGCCCGGGAGAGGGCCTCGGCGACCGCCGTCCGCTCGTCCCCCGCGTAGCCGTGGATCCGCAGCCCCTCCGCCACCGCGTCGTACACGGTGTGCCGGGGGTTCAGCGAGCCGCTCGGGTCCTGGAGGACCAGCTGGGCCCGCTTCCGGTAGGCCCGGAGCGCTCCGGAGGAGTACGCGAGGGGCTGCCCGTCGAAGGCGACCGCGCCCGCCGTGGGCCGGACGAGGCCGAGCAGGGAGCGGGCCAGCGTCGTCTTGCCGCAGCCGGACTCGCCGACCAGAGCCACGATCTCGCCGGCGCCGATGTCCAGGTCCACGCCGTCCACCGCGCGGGCGGGCGGCGCGCCCCGCCGCCCCGGGAAGGTGACGTGCAGCCCGCGCGCCGACAGCAGGGGGCGTGCGGGGGCCTCGGTGCTCATGACGTGCTCCCCACGTGTACGCAGGCGGCCCGACGCCCCGCGCCCGCCTCCCGCAGTTCCTGATCGAGCTCCGCGCAGGCGTCCACCGCCACCGGGCAGCGCGGATGGAAGGTGCAGCCGCCGGGCAGGTCCGCCGGGTCCGGCGGGTCGCCGGGCAGGCCGCGCGGCGCCCGCCGGGACGCGAGGTCCCCGATGCGGGGGAACGCCGAGGACAGCGCCCGCCCGTACGGGTGCTCGGCCGCCTCGTACACCGCCCGGGCGGGTCCCTCCTCGACGACCCGGCCCGCGTACATCACGGCGAGCCGGTCGCAGGTGTCGGCGAGGACCGCCAGGTCGTGGCTGATCATCAGGAGGCTGATGGACTGCTCGGCGACGAGCCGCTCGATCAGCCGCAGGATCTGCGCCTGGATCATCACGTCGAGCGCGGTCGTCGGCTCGTCCGCGACGATCAGGCGCGGGTCGCAGGCGAGTGCCATCGCGATCATCACGCGCTGCCGCTGCCCGCCGGACAGCTCGTGCGGATAGGCGGCGGCCCGGGCGGCCGGGAGTCCGACGTGTTCGAGCAGCTCACCGACCCGGGTGCGGGCCACCGCGGGGGTCGCCCGGCCGTGCACGAGCAGCGGCTCGGCGATCTGCTCCCCGATGCGGTGCACCGCGTTCAGCGAGTGCATCGCGCCCTGGAAGACGATCGACGCGCCCGCCCAGCGCACCGCCCGCAGGCGGCCCCACGACATGGCGAGGACGTCGTCGCCGTCGAGCAGGATCTCGCCCTCGATCCGCGCCGAGGCCGGGAGCAGCCGCAGCAGCGCCAGCGCGAGCGTGGACTTGCCGCAGCCCGACTCGCCGGCTACGCCCAGCTTGGTCCCCGGCTGCAGGGTCAGGTCGACCCCGCGCACGGCGGGCACGGCGCTCACGCCCGAGCCGTACGTCACCCTCAGGTCCCGCACCTCCAGGAGGCTCATCGCCCCACCCCCAGCTTCGGGTTCAGTACGGATTCCACGGCCCGGCCGCACAGCGTGAACGCGAGCGCGACCAGGGCGATCGCGATCCCGGGCGGGGCCAGGTACCACCAGTGCCCGGAGGAGACGGCGCCCGCCTCCCGGGCGTCCTGGAGCATCCCGCCCCACGAGACCACCGTGGGGTCGCCGAGGCCGAGGAAGGCGAGGGTCGCCTCGGTGAGGATGGCGGTCGAGATGCCGAGGGTGGTCTGCGCGAGCACCAGCGGCATCACGTTCGGCAGCACGTGCCGCGTCATGACGTGCCGGTGCCCGCCGCCCAGGGCGGTCGCCCGTTCGATGTACGGGCGGGACTCCACCGCGATGGTCTGCGCCCGTACGAGGCGGGCGGTGGTCGGCCAGGAGGTCACGCCGATCGCCAGGACCACCGTCCACATCGACCGGGACATGACCGTGGCGAGGACGATCGCGAGCACCAGCGTCGGCATCACCAGGAACCAGTCGGTGATCCGCATGACGACGGTCGAGAACCAGCCTCCGTAGTGCCCGGCGACGATGCCCACCAGGGTTCCGATGGCGACCGAGAGCGTCGCCGCGAGCAGCCCGACGAGCAGCGAGATCCGGGCGCCCCAGATCAGCAGGCCGAGCAGGGAGCGCCCGAACTGGTCGGTGCCGAGCGGGAACTCGGCGCTCGGCGGCTCCAGGGCCGTGCCCGGCGCCTCCGTGACCGACTGCACGTCGGAGCCGACGATCAGCGGCGCGGCGAGCGCGAGCAGGGCGATCAGGGCGAGGCCGACGAGACCGTACAGCCCCGCGCGGTGGGTCCGGTACGACGTCCAGAAGCGCGCGGCCGAACCCTTGCGGCGCTCCCATGCGAGAGAGGTCATCGGCCCACCCGGGGGTCGAGCAGCGGATAGAGCAGGTCGGCGATCAGGTTCATAAGGATCATCGCGCCGGCGAAGACCACGAACAGGCCCTGCACGAGCGGCAGATCGGGCACGCTCAGCGCCTGGTAGAAGAGTCCGCCGAGCCCCGGCCAGGAGAACACCGTCTCCACCAGGATCGATCCGGCCGCCACATGACCCAGGTTGATGAAGATCATGGTGACGGTCGGCAGCAGCGCGTTCGGCACGGCGTGCCGGCGCCGCACGGCGTCGTCCCGCAGGCCCTTGGCCCGTGCCGTCGTCAGGTAGTCGCCGCCCATCTCGTCGAGCAGCGAGGAGCGCATGACGAGGAGGGTCTGCGCGTAGCCGACGGCGACGAGCGTGACCACGGGCAGGACCAGGTGGTGGGCGACGTCCAGGACGTACGCGAAGCCGGTCTCGCCCGTCCCCGACTCCATGCCGCCGGTCGGGAACAGCCCCGGGATCGGGCCCATGCCCACCGAGAAGACGATGATGAGGAGCAGTCCGAGCCAGAAGGACGGCACCGACCACAGGGTCAGGGCGATCCCGGTGTTCAGCCGGTCGCCGAGTCCGCCGTGCCGCCAGGCCGAGCGGGTGCCCAGCCACAGCCCGAGTGCCGAGTAGATCACCACGGCCACCCCGGTGAGCAGCAGCGTCGCCGGGAGCTTCTCCGCGATGAGGTCCCCGACGGGGGCGCGGAACTGGAAGGAGGTGCCGAGGTCGCCGCTGAGCGCCTTCGCGCAGTAGTCGGTGAACTGCTGCCACAGCGGCAGGTCGAGACCGAACTGGCGTCGCAGTGTGGCGAGTTGTTCGGCCGAGGTGGGGACGCCGTGGGTCATCGCCTTCACCGGGTCACCGGGAATGATCCGGAAGAGGAAGAAGCTGGTGACCAGGACGGCGAGGAGCGAGACGAGCGCGCCGCCCAGCTTCCCCGCCGCGTGGCGGAGATAGCCGAGGGAGGAACCGGTGCGGTGTGCGCCGTCCGCGGCGCGGGCCTTCTCGGCCCGCGCCACGTCGGCGGGGGTGCTTGCCGTCGTCACGTACTACTCGCGGTCGTCGGCGGTGGAGCGGCGCCGCATCCCGAGGAACACGCCGGCGCCGACCACGACCACCACGGCCGCGACGATGCCGATGACCACTCCGGTGGACGAGCCGCCGTCGGAGTCCTCGGCCTGCGCCGTGGGCACGGCGGACCACCAGCTCCAGTAGCCGTCCTGGCCCCACAGGTTCCCCGCGGCCTCGGGCATGGTCGTGATGGACTTGATCTGGTCGGTGCGGTACGCCTCCAGGGCGTTCGGGTAGGCCATGACGTTCATGTACCCCGTGTCGTACAGCAGGGACTGCATCCGCTTCACGAGATCCGCCCGCTTGGCGGCGTCGTACTCCACCGCCTGCTGCGCGTAGAGCCCGTCGAACTGCTTGTCGCAGATGAAGTTGTCGGTGGCTCCGGAGTCCTTCGGGGTCGCCGGGAGGGTGCCGCAGGTGTGGATCGAGAGGACGTAGTCGGGGTCGGGGTTGACCGACCAGCCGTCGAAGGCGAGGTCGTAGTCGCCCTTGACCCAGGGGTCGGAGACGCTGTCCAGGCACTCGACCTTCAGGCCGATGCCGAGCTTGCCCCACCACTCCTGGAGGTACTTGCCGACCGCCTTGTCGTTGGGGTCGGTGGCGTGACAGAGGATCCGCAGGTCGAGCGGCTTGCCGTCCTTGCCGAGCCGCTTGCCGTCGGCGTTCTTCCGGTATCCGGCGGCGTCGAGGACCTTCTCCGCCGCGGCCGGGTCGTACGCGCGCTTCTGCGCGGTCTCCGGCTTCCAGAAGTACGAGCCGAAGCGCGGCGGGATGTACCCCTCGCCCTCGACGGCGTGGCCCTGGAAGACCTTGTCGACGAGCGTGGTGCGGTCGACGGCGAGGAAGAGCGCCTTGCGCACCTCCGGGTCGAGGAGCGCCTTGCTGCCGTTGCCGAAGGTCTTTCCGTCCTGG
Source organism: Streptomyces sp. E-08 (assembly GCF_049913095.1). NCBI lineage: Bacteria > Bacillati > Actinomycetota > Actinomycetes > Kitasatosporales > Streptomycetaceae > Streptomyces > Streptomyces sp. E-08. Next base: position 6,121,779 of record NZ_CP183971.1, read on the forward strand.
GCCTTCGCGCCCGGGTTGGTGGCGAGGGCGTAGAAGCGGCGGCCGGGGGCGTCGTTGACCTTGATGTCCTTCTGGGTCTTCAGCGCGGCGGCCTGGGCGGGCGTCAGGTTCGGTACGAAGGAGACCTCGCCCTTCTGCAGGGCGGCGACGGCGGCGTCGCCGTCCTTGTAGTACTTGAAGACCAGCTCGTCGAACTTGGGGGCGCCCCGCCAGAACTTCTTGTTCGGCTTGAGCTTGATGTACTGGTCGACCTTGAAGTCCGTGATGACGAAGGGCCCGTTCCCGACGATCGGGAAGGTCTTGTCGTTGTTGAACTTCGAGAAGTCGGTGACCTTCTCCCAGACGTGCTTCGGCACGATCGGCACGTCGAGGGCCGTCATCGTCGCCTGGGGCTTCTTCAGCCGGATGACCAGGGTCTGCGGGTCGGGTGCGGTGACCTCGGCGAAGTTGGCCGTGAAGCTGCCGTTGGCGGTGGCGGCGTTCGGGTCGGTCATCATCTTGTTGAAGGTCCAGGCCGCGTCCTCGGCGGTGGCCTGCTGCCCGTCGGACCAGGTCGAGTCCTTGCGGATCGTGTACGTCCACGTCAGCTTGTCGGCCGACGACGTCCACGCGGTCGCCAGACCCGGGACGGTGTGGGCGTCCTTCGGGTCGTAGTTGGTGAGGTACTCGTACGCCAGCCGGTGGATGCTGGTCGAGGTGAGCTTCTGGGCGAGGAACGGGCTCAGCGAGTCGATGCTCTGGGAGACGGCGACGGTGAGGGTGGTGCCGCCGGACTTCCCGTCCTCCGCCTGCGCGGTGCCGGGGACGACGACGAGGGAGCCGGCGGCGAGACCGGTGGCGAGCAGCAGGCGGACGGCTCTGCGGGCAGGGGTGGGACGGGGTGGAACCTTCGTGACCATGACCATGGGACGTGACCTCGCGTCGGAGTTTCTGTCGTGGATCTTGGGCTGACGATGAGTGAAGCGAAGGTGTATCAGCGGTGGTCTGCCGTCGTCAACGATCGCTCAAACCCCTTGTGGGCTGCGGGAACGCCAAGAGGCTCCGTATCGGTGAGCCGATACGGAGCCTCATTGGTCTAATCCTGTGACGCCCTACTGCTGAGGGGCTGGCGGCGCCTGCGGCGGGCCCTGCGGGTCCGCCTGCGGGGGCAGCGGCTGCCCCGGCTGCGACTCACCGCCGTCCTGCGGCTGCTGCCAGGCCGGAGGCATGCCGGGCTGCCCCGGCTGCGGCGGGTACGGCTGACCCGCCGGGGGGCCGTACGGCTGACCCGGGGCGGGCTGACCGGGCGCGATCTGACCCGGCATCGGACCCGCCTGCCCCGGCATCTGACCCGGCATCGGCTGTCCCGGCTGCGGGTACCCCTGCGGCGGATGGGGCTGGCCCGGCTGCGGCGGATACGGCTGACCGGGCTGCGGCGCCTGGGGAGCGTACGGCTGCCCGGGAGCGGGCTGTCCGGGCGCGAACTGACCGGGCACCGGCTGAGCCGGGACCTGCCCGGGCATCGGCTGCCCCGGCGCGAACTGTCCCGGCATCGGCTGGCCGGGGGCGAACTGCCCCGGCATCGGCTGGCCGGGAGCGAACTGTCCCGGCATGGGCTGTCCCGGCATGGGCTGTCCGGGCATCGGCTGGCCCGGGCCCTGCTGCCCTGGCATGGGCGGGGCCAGGTGCGGCGGCATCGCGCCCTGGGCGTCACCGGTCCACAGTCCCTGCGCCTGCTGCGCCCGTACGAAGTCCTCGGCGACCATCGCCGAGAGGTGGAAGTACGCCTCCCGGGTCTTCGGCCGCATCATGTCGAGGTCCACCTCGGCGCCGGCCGCCAGGTGCTCGTCGAAGGGCACGACCACGACACCGCGGCAGCGGGTCTGGAAGTGCTGCACGATGTCCTCGACCTTGATCATCTTGCCGGTCTCGCGGACTCCCGAGATGACCGTGATGGAGCGCTGCACCAGGTCCGCGTAGCCGTGCGCCGAGAGCCAGTCCAGGGTCGTCGAGGCGCTGGACGCACCGTCCACGGAGGGCGTGGAGATGATGATCAGCTGGTCGGCGAGGTCGAGGACCCCGCGCATGGCGCTGTAGAGCAGACCGGTGCCCGAGTCGGTGAGGATGATCGGGTACTGCTTGCCGAGGACGTCGATCGCGCGCCGGTAGTCCTCGTCGTTGAACGTCGTCGAGACGGCCGGGTCCACGTCGTTGGCGAGGATCTCCAGACCCGACGGGGCCTGCGAGGTGAACCGGCGGATGTCCATGTACGAGTTCAGGTACGGGATCGCCTGCACCAGGTCGCGGATGGTCGCCCCGGTCTCGCGCCGCACCCGGCGGCCCAGCGTGCCGGCATCCGGGTTCGCGTCGATCGCCAGGATCTTGTCCTGCCGCTCGATGGCGAGGGTCGCGCCGAGCGCGGTGGTGGTCGTCGTCTTGCCGACACCGCCCTTGAGGGAGATGACCGCGATCCGGTAGCAGGAGAGGACCGGCGTACGGATCAGGTCGAGCTTCCGCTGCCGCTCCGCCTCCTCCTTCTTGCCGCCGAGCTTGAAGCGGTTGGCGGCCCCGGGGTTCCGGCTGGACTTGGGCTTCTGCTTGTTGTTGCGCAGCAGCCGGTCGGAGGAGAGCTCGACGGCCGCGTTGTACCCGAGCGGGGCGCCCGGCACGGAGCGCTCCCGCTGGTCGTGCGTCACGGGCGAGGGCCAGGCGGCACCGGTCCGCGGATCCACCGGCGGCTGACCGTCGTACGGCGGCTGCGGGGCCTGGGCGGCCTGCGGGGGTACGGCTCCGGGGTGCGGGTAGCCGTAGCCGCCGGGCGCCTGCGCCTGCGGCGGGACACCGCCGGGCACTCCGGGCTGCTGCGGGTAGCCGTAACCGGCCTGCTGCGGAGGCGTCCCGGGCTGCGGGAAGCCGTAACCGCCCTGCGGGGCCTGGGCCGGGGGCTGCGGGGCCTGGTGCTCCTGCGGGGTCTGCGGGTAGCCGTAGGCGCCCGGCGCCTGGGGCTGGGCCTGCGGCGGTACGGGGCCGGGCGCGCCCGGCACGGGGGCCTCCTGCGCCGGCCAGGCGGCGGTGGGCGGCAGCGGCTGGGCACCCGGGGCGGGCTGCGCGGGCCACTGCTGGGCGGGCTCGGGCGCGGCCGGCTGGAAGGACGGGGGCAGCGGCGGCAGCCCGGCGCCGGCGGGGGCGCCCGGGACCGGGTACGGCGCGGGGTACGGCCCGGGCGCGGCCGCCTGGGGGGCCGGGTACGGGGTGCCGGGGTACGGCCCCGGGGCGCCGCCGGCCTGCTGCCCCGCGGTGCCGTACGGAGCGGGGGTGCCGCCAGGGCCGGGGGCCACGCCGGGACCGGAGCCCTGCGGGACGTCGGCGAAGGGCTGGGCGGCGGGGAGGGAAGCGGCGGCGACGCCCGCCCCGGTCTCCGCGTCGGCGACCGGCGCCGTGGCCGTCTCCGGCTCGGCGGCGGGCGCGGCGGGCTCGTCGTGCGGGCCGGCGGTGTCGCCGGCGGCCTCGGCCGTCTCCTCGGCGTCCGAGGTGCTCGACGCGTCGACGGCCGGGTCCTCGTCCGTGCCGTCGGCGGCGGTTCCGGTCTCCTCCGCTTCCGTGGCGGCGAACTCGCCGGGAGCGGCGGGGGAGTCCGGAGCGGAGTCCCCCGCACCGGTGGACTCGGCGGAGTCCTCGGCGGCGTCAGGGCTCTCCGTGTTCTCCGTGGCCTCGGTGCCTTCTGCATTCGCCGCGTTCTCCGCCGTGCGCTCCTCGATCTCGCGCTGGAGGGCGGCGGGGGAGAAGCGCACGGTGGCGCCGCTCTCGACGTCCCCGCCCCCGAACGAGGCCGCGGGCGCGGGCGTCTCCGGCGCGGGCGCCGGGACGGGCGGCACGGAGGCGGGCGGCAGCGATCCACCGGCCACGGAGGCGTCCGGCGCGGGCACACCAGGCACTGCCACACCAGGCACGGGCGTCCCAGGCACCGCCACACCAGGCGCGCCGACCGGAGGGACACCCGCACCGGGAACGGGAACACCCGCGGGGGGAACGGCCACCGGCGGGACCCCCACCGGAGGAACCGCGCCGGTCTGCTGGAACGGGGTGGGGGCGACGGGCGTGACCTGCTGCGGGGCCGGCGGGGCGGGCGCCGGTGCGGGAGCCGCAGGGACCACCGGCGGGGCCGGCGGCGCGACGTTCCAGCCGGGCTCGAAGCCGCTGCCCGCCGGGACGCCCGGCACGGCGACCGGCGCGCCGCTCGGCGGCGGGGGAGTGGCACCGCCCGCCCCCGCACCGCCCGACGCGTTCTGCGTGTACCAGGCGGGCGGGGTGTAGTCGATGGTGAACTCACCCGTCATCTCGGCGGGATCCGCGTCGGACTGATCGTCGGCGGGCGGATTCCAACCCCCGTGGATCTCGTCGCGATCGCCGTTCACTTTGCCTCCTGGTGTGGTCGAGCACCCTTGTGCCGTTGTGGGCGGGGCCCTTCCACCCTAATCGCCGTGAGCCGCCCCCGGGCAGGGCCGACGGCCCCTCCGCGCCCGCCTCCGCGACCCGTTCCGGGCCCCAAGTGACCCGGCCGCGCCGCAGAGTGAGAACCCGCACCGTTCAAAACGATGCAAAAGCGGACGTACTTGAGCGATCTCGGGCCATGGCGTCGCCGCTCAGTCCATCCGGCGCGCGCCGCCCAACAATCCGGTCTCGGCGTCCGTCGCCTGCGTCATCACGAACTGGCGGTCGCTCGGCGTGCACCAGAGGGTCACCCCGTCGGCGAGCGTGGACAGCGCCTCGTACTCGTGCTGCGGCAGGCTCATGATGCGGCCGATCTGGGCCGCCTCGTCGGGGGACACCCGCTGGACCCCGACGAGTGAGGACTTCTCCAGGAGCCGGGGCGCGACCGGGCTCAGGTACGGCAGCAGCGTCACCACCGACTGCCAGGGCGCCGACACCACACGGCCGCGCGGCGGCCGCATGCCGCAGTCGCGCACCACGACCACCGGACTGCCGGCGGACGCGCCCTGCGGCGGCACCCGGCCCACGTCGTGCAGCGTGATGCACGGCTGGCCGCCGCCCGCGGCCTGCGCGAGCGCCGTCCACGCCTGCGCCCGGCCGGTCTCGACCGCCACCCGGGCGCCCGTCGCGGCCGCCCGCAGGGCCAGTACCTGCGCGGTCCACAGACCGCCGATGAGGGTCACGTCGTACGGGACGGGCCGGTTGATGCCGAGCACCGCCGGGCGGCTCTCGGCGTCCACGCCGATCACCATGCCGTCGTCGCCGACCGGCAGGGCCAGCGCCTCCAGCTGTTCCAGGGGGACGGAGTGCCGGTCGCGGCGCGGCCCGACGAGCCCGAAGCCGAACCGGGGCCGCGTGCCCCGCCCCGCACGCCGGGCGGAAGGCGCGCCCGAGGCCGGTGACGTACCGAAGGAGGCGGTGGACATCAGCGCGCACCCCCCAGCGGAAGCGTCGCCAGGATGCCGGGCACCTGTTCACGGTCGAGGCGCACCAGACCCGTCCTCACTCCGCGCGCCGCACGCTCCAGCTCGTGCCGCGCGGCCACCAGTTCCTCGTCGCTGCGCCCGGTGATCCGCACGTGTCCGGTCACCGTCACCTCCTGCCTGTCCCCGCCGCTCAGCGTCAGGCTGAACGTCGTCGCGAGCGCGGGCAGCGAGGTCAGCAGGGCCACCAGCTGCGGCATCGACGCGCCCGCGCCGCCGCTCCGGCCGCCCAACTGGGGCCAGCGCCCCACCCAGTACGTCGTGTGCCGCCGGTCGTCCACCCGCCAGGTCCGCGCGGTCTCCTGGGTCCTGCGCCCCTGCGCCTGCCCCCGGCCCGCCTGCGCGATCGCCATCGGGCTCGCGCAGCTCGACGTGGCCAGCGCGCCGGTCAGCTCCTGCTCCGTCAGCACGCTCGCCCGGAACCCGGCGCCCGCGAGGCGGCTCGCCAGCTGGTCCGCCGCCCGTACCACGCACTTCTGCGCGCCGGTCATGCCGCCGCCGCGCGCGGCGACCGCCTCCGGGCAGAGCTCGGGGTCGAGCTTGAGCGCGATCCAGGTGATCCGGACCGCGGGTGACCCCGTCTGCGCCTGGAGGGGCCCGTAGTTACGGGCGGCCATCGACTGCGCGGGCAGGTGCGGCGCGGGCGCCGGCTGCGTGTGCTGCACGATCTGCGCCGACTCCAGCCGGATGCCGTCCACGCTGAGGACGTCCCGGACGAGCCCGACGGGCAGCGGCCGTGCCGCGCGGTCCGGACGCAGCGCCGTGCCGTCCGACTCGACGCGCAGGACGGCGGTCAGGAAGGTGCCGTCCCCGACCATGCCGACCGGACGCCGGTCACGGTCGCTGTAGGCGTACGTCCGCAGCGCGGGGTCGCACTCCACGAGCGGTGCGAGCCCCGGCTCCGTGCCCTCCGGCACCGAGAACGACGAGGCCCGGCGCGAACGGGCGCGCAGCGCGAGGAAGGTGCCGAGCCACTCGGGCAGCGAGCGCCGGTGCCGGCGTACGACGGCGAGCAGCACCAGCACGACGGCGACCACGCCCGCGGGCACGAGGAGCATCGGCTCGACGACCCAGGCGAGCAGCAGCAGCGCCGCGGCCACCTCGATCAGTACGAGCTGTTGCAATCGGAACGAACCGAAGTGTCCGGGACGTGCCTGGAGTCTCGGTGAGACCGCGGGGGCAGGCCCCGTGGAAGGGGGTGTGGAGGCAGCGGCCGCGCCGGGCCGCCTCCGCCTCGCGGAAGCCATGATGGAGAATCCCCCTCAATTCGTCCCGATGACCCTGGCCCGCCAGGGCATTGGCGGCCGGATCACCCTACCCGCCCCACGAACCCCACGGGACAGCAGGCATAGTAGGGGGCCGGTCCGAAGGCCGGGGCCCGGGTGTCACCACCCCGGGGCCCCGAGCGAAGATCGCGCCTGACGAGAATGGGGACTCATGGCATCGCGGCGGGACGAGCTCAACGCGTACACCTTTGCGAAGAAGCGCACGGTGGCGGCATTCCTCCAACCCTCGCCCTCCGGTACGGAGGAGGGGGCGCCGAAGCCGCTGCGTGCCGTCGTCCCCGGCCTGATCGCCGCCGCGCTCGTCGTCGCCGGATTCGGCGCCTGGGGCATGTTCAAGCCGACCGCCCCCAAGGGCTGGGACACCCCCGGCACCCGGGTCATCGTCGGCAAGCAGTCGACGACCCGGTACGTCGTCCTGGAGACCGGCAAGGGCAAGGACAGGAAGACCCTGCTCCACCCCGTCCTCAACCTCGCCTCCGCCCGGCTGCTGCTCAACCCCGACCAGTTCCAGGTGATCCAGGTCGACGACAAGAAGCTGGACGAGGGCACGCCGCCGCGCGGCCCCATCCTCGGCATCCCGTACGCCCCCGACCGGTTGCCCGTCGCGGAGGACGCCGGCAAGGCCAAGCAGTGGGCCGTCTGCGAGCAGCCCGGCGGCGGGAAGGGCGCCAGCGTCCAGAAGGCGACCTTCCTCTTCGCCGAGCGGGACGCCAAGCGGACCGCGGGCGGCAACCAGCTGAAGGACGGGCAGGTCCTGTACGTCAAGGGTCAGAAGGGGAACGCCCAGTTCCTCATCGACCACACCGGCACCAAGTACCCGGTGAAGGCCGACCGGCCCGGGCTCCTGACCGCCCTCGTGGGACTCGGCAAGGAACCGCAGGCCGTCACCGACGACTGGCTCGCCACCCTGAAGACCGGCGACGAGATCGACTTCCCGCACATCGACGGCAGGGTCGGCGACTCCGCCGGCATCCCCGGCAACACCCTCACCGGGACCGAGAACCGGATCGGCATGGTCCTCCGCGCCCAGACCGGCGCCGGACCCCAGGACTACGTAGTGCTCGCCGGCAAGGTCCAGCCCGTCACGCCCTTCACGGCCTGGCTGCTCATCAACTCCCCGGAGACCGGCGACCTCGACATGGACGGCAAGGCCGGCACCGTCGACGCCTCCTCCTTCGTCCCGGACCCCACGGTCTTCCACGGCGGCGCCCACTGGCCGACGCTGCAGTCCAAGCCGATCAACGCCTCCACCGGCAGCGGTGCCCGCGACACGGTGTGCAACGTGCTCACCGCCGTCGACGAGAAGGGCGGCACCACGCTCACCACCTGGGCCGGCACCGAGTACCCCGCCGACATCACGGCCGGCGGCACCAGCACGTACGTCACCCCCGGCACCGGCCTGCTCTACACGCAGATCCAGGGCAAGCAGAAGACGCCCGACGGCTCCCTCTTCCTCGTCACCGACACCGGCCTGCGGTACGCCGTCCAGGCCAACGGCGACAGCGACTCCGCCCACTCCGAGATCGGCGCCGGCGAACAGCCGCAGACCGACGGGCGCCCGGAACCCAGCGACGCCCAGAAGCGTCTCGGGTACGAGAAGGTCACGCCGGTCCTCGTCCCGATCGAATGGTCGGAGTTCCTCTCGAAGGGTCCGCGACTCGACACCAACAGCGCGCGTCAGCCGCAGGGTTCCTGAAAGGGTGGCACCGGTGACGACGACGTACCGAGCGGCCGGCCTGCTCGCCGCGGGCACCCTCGCCGCCCTGCTCGCCGCCCCCGCCGCGGCCGCCGCACCCGCCCCGCGGGGACAGGACGGCCCGGCCCTCGACGGCAGCGGCGAGTGCACCTTCCCCATGAAGAAGCAGATCGAGGGCATCCCCTGGCCGCTCCAGCGGGTCCTCCTGGACGAGCTGTGGCAGGACACCAAGGGCAAGGGCGTCCGGGTCGCCGTCATCGACACCGGCGTCGACGACGTCAACCCGCAGCTGCGCGCCCCCGCCGTCGACGCCAAGGCGGGCAAGGACTACCTCAAGCCCGACAAGGACAACCCCTCCGTCGGCGACGACAAGCGCGGCAAGACCGACGGCACCGTCGACGAGGTCGGACACGGCACCAAGGTCGCCGGCATCATCGCGGCCCGCCCCCGCAAGGGCACCGGCTTCGTCGGCCTCGCCCCCGAGGCCACGATCATCCCGATCCGGCAGAACGACGAGAAGAACAGCGGCAAGTCCGACACCATGGCGCAGGCGATCGACCACGCCGTGGCCAAGGGCGCCGACGTCATCAACATCTCGCAGGACACCACCCAGCCGCTGGGCCCGGACTCGCCCATGGCCAGGTCGGTGGCCAAGGCGATCGAGAAGGGCGTCGTCGTCGTCGCCTCCGCGGGCAACGACGGCACGGACGGAAAGTTCAAGAAGACCTATCCCGCCGCCTTCCCCGGCGTCCTCGCCGTCGCCTCCTCCGACCGCAACAACGAGCGCGCCGTCTTCTCCCAGCCGGGGGACTTCGTCGGCGTGGCGGCGCCCGGCGTCGACATCGTCTCCACCGTCCCCGGCGGCGGCCAGTGCGTCGACAACGGCACCAGCTTCTCGGCTCCGTACGTCGCCGGCGTCGCCGCCCTGCTCCGCGCCAAGTACCCGGACTGGAGCGCCGCCCAGATCGTCACACGTATCGAGCAGACCGCGGTCCGCTCGATCAACGGACGGGACGGATACGTCGGTTGGGGCGTGGTCGACCCGGTGCGGGCGCTCGCCGACCAGCCCGGCACGCCCGCGTCCTCGCCCGTGCCCGACCCGGGCCCGCCCAAACCGCCGGCGCCCGAGCCGGCCCGTCTGGCGCTGTCGGAGACGCCCCAGGAGCGCTCCGAACGGCTCGCCACCTACACGTTGGGGATCGGAGGTGTCCTGGTGGCCGTGGTCGCCGGGACCGCCACCGTGATCCGCGACAGCCGCCGCAGGAGGGAGGTCCGGTGACGCGCGTATCGGTCAAGTATCGGGACCTTCCTTTGCAGTTGGAACTGCCGCCGTCAATGGCTACAGTGACCGCTGGGGGCACGGCAGTGCGAACCCAGCACGGGGGCGGCATCAGAAGATTCCCGTCCGCATCAAGACCGGAAGGCACGACGGCCGGTCCGTCGCAGCCACCGAAGGAAGAAGGGGCAAGATGTCGAAAGACCTGAACGTAACCAGTGCCGAACAAGTCAAGCTCGCCGGCCGGATCCAGGACTTCTCCGACGAGCTTCAGGCCCGCATCACCTCCCTCAACAGCGTGGTGGACCGCGTTCAGGCGGGCTGGCAGGGCGCTGCGAGCAAGGAGTACGACCGGGTCCAGAACGACCTGAACCAGCGCCTGCGCAGCATGCGCGCCGAGCTCTCGAAGCTCGAGGAGATCATGCGCATGAGCGCCGACGGGTTCTCGCAGGAGGAGGAGGACCGTCTGCGGTCCTTCCGTCAGATGGACAGCAGCTCCGGTGGTGGCCAGAGCGCCATCCTCGGCGTCTGAGCCGTCCGACCCGACCAGTCCTCCGCGCCACTCTCACTCCAGGAGTCATCACCATGACCACTGCGGTCAATTACGACACCGTGACGCAGGCGGCGGCCGACACCCGCCTCACCTCCAGCACGCTGACCCAGAAGCTCGACGACCTCATGGCCGAGGTCAACCGCGTCGCCTCCAACTGGGAGGGCGAGGCGAAGGTCGCGTACCGCGAGAGCCAGGACCGCCTGACCCGCGACATGGCCGGCATGAACCAGGACCTGGCGCGCATCGCCCAGCTCCTCGACGAGTCGGTCACCGGCTACCAGGACACCGACAAGGGCAACGCGGCCCGGTTCCGCATGATGTGAGTCCTCGTCAGCACGCGTGAGGGGTGGCCCGTTCCGACGGGCCACCCCTCACGCGCGTGCGTGCCTCAGCGCAGATCGAACTCGCCGTCCCTGGCACCCAGGACGAACGCGTCCCACTCGGCCTTCGTGTAGCGCAGCACCGTCCCCTTGTCGAGGGACGAGCGCATCGCCACCGCCCCCTCGGGCAGCCGCGCGATCTCCACGCGCTCCTCGTCCGGGCTCGTCCCCGGAGCGCCCTCCCACTCGACGCCCGAGATGTCGAGCGCGTACAGCTCCTCCTTCTGGCGCTCCTTCTCGGCGGCCATGGCGGCGTCCGCGCTCTCGGTGGTGGTCTCGGCGGCGTCGGTCATCGGCGCTTTCCCTTCGCGGTGGTACGACGGAGCGGTCCCTCCCACAGTAGTGGGAGGGACCGCTCCGCTCAGGGTTGTTCCGGCAGCTCAGTGCTGCTCAGGCAGCCAGCCCAGCTGCACCAGCGGCGTACCGCGCTTCCGCGACACGAACGTGCCCCGGCCCGGCGGCATCGGCCGCGCCCGGACGCCGCCGAGGATGTCGCCTTCCTGCGGGTCGCCGGAGAGGAGCACGCCCTGCGCGCCCAGCTCCCGCATCCGCTGCATGAACGGCTCGTACATCGCCCGGGAGGCACCCGCCTGGCTGCGCGCCACGATGAACCGGATGCCGACGTCCCGGGCGAACGGCAGGTTCTCCACCAGGACCGCCAGCGGGTTGCCCGAGTTCGTGGCCACCAGCTCGAAGTCGTCGACCAGGACGAACAGCTGCGGACCCGACCACCAGCTGCGGTCGCGCAGCTGCTGCGGCGTGATGTCGGGCTTCGGCGCCCGCTTCGTCATCACCGTGTTGATGGCGTCCATGTGCATCTGCATGGCCGAGGCCATCGGCGCGTACTCCAGGAGGTGCGAGGGCGCCACCGCCTCCAGCATCGTCCGCCGGTAGTCGCCCACCACGATCCGCGCCTGCTCCGGCGTGTACCGCTCGCACAGCTGCTTGGCGATCAGCCGGAGCAGCGCCGTCTTGCCGGACTCGCTCTCGCCGAAGATCATGAAGAACGGATCCGACTCGAAGTCGACGAACACCGGCTCCAGGTTCGTCTCGTCGATGCCGATCGCGATGCCGTGCTGCGGGTACTCGAAGCCCTTCGGCAGCTGCTCCGCCGGCAGCCTGCGCGGCAGCAGCCGCACCGCCGGCGCCGGGGCCCCGGTCCAGCTCGCCTTCACCGCCTGCACGAACGCCGCCGTGCCGTCCGCCAGATCGGCCGAGGAGCTCGACCCGTCGATCCGCGGCAGCGCCCCCATGAAGTGCAGCTTCTCCGGCACCTGGCCGCGGCCCGGCACACCGGTCGGCACGTTCGCCGCGACCTTGCGGTCGAACTCGGAGTCCATGACGTCACCGAGCCGCAGTTCGAGCCGGCCCAGCATCTGGTCCTTGAGCGCCGCCCGCACCTCCATGTACCGGGCGGCGGTGATCACCACGTGGATGCCGTAGCCCAGACCGCGCGCCGCGATGTCGGCGACGATCGGCTCCAGCGTGTCGTAGTCGTTGCGGAAGCCGCCCCAGCCGTCCACGATCAGGAAGACGTCGCCCCAGGCCTCGCCCGGCAGTTCGCCCGCGGCCCGCTTGCGCCGGTACGTCGCGATCGAGTCGATCGAGTTCGAGCGGAAGAACTCCTCCCGGCGGTTCAGGACGCCCATGACCTCCGCGACCGTCCGGCGCACCCGCTCCGGGTCGAGCCGCGAGGCCACCCCGCCGACGTGCGGCAGGTCGGCCAGCGAGATCAGGCCGCCGCCACCGAAGTCCAGGCAGTAGAACTGCACTTCGGCCGGGGTGTGGGTGAGCGCGAACGACGACACGAGCGTGCGCATGATCGTCGACTTGCCGGACTGCGGACCGCCGACCACCATCATGTGACCGGCCGCGCCGGAGAAGTCCCGGTACAGCACCTCGCGCCGCTGCTCGAACGGCTTGTCGATGAGACCGAGCGGCACCGTGAGCCCGCCCTGACGCGTGTACTCCGTCGCCGTGAGCCCCCGGTCCGCCGTCTGCGCGAGCCCCGGCAGCAGCTGGTCCAGCGAGGGCGCCTGGTCGAGCGGCGGCAGCCACACCTGGTGCGCCGGCACCCCCTGGCCCTCCAGCCTTCGCACGATCACGTCGAGGACCGTGTCCGCGAGCGCGTCGTCCTCCTCGGCGCGCTGCGCCGTCAGATAGGCCGGGTCCGGCGCCGCGTACACCACCGGCACCGGCGCGGCGGTGAACACCGCGGGCCGCCGCTCCACCGGCAGCTGCCCGATCTCCAGACGCGGCCCGCCCGTCCGGTAGGTCCCCGAGACGTACGCCGCCTTGAAGCGGGTCATCTCGTCCGTACCGAACTTCAGATAGCCCGAACCCGGCACCGACGGCAGGTGGTACGCGTCCGGCACGCCGATCGCCGTCCGCGACTCCGCCGCCGAGAAGGTCCGCAGACCGATCCGGTACGAGAGGTACGTGTCCAGGCCGCGCAGCTTGCCCTCCTCCAGGCGCTGCGAGGCCAGCAGCAGGTGCACGCCCAGCGAACGGCCGATGCGGCCGATCTGGATGAACATGTCGATGAAGTCCGGCTTGGCCGTGAGGAGCTCGGAGAACTCGTCGATCACCAGGACCAGCGAGGCCAGCGGCTCCAGCGGGGCACCCGCCGCGCGCGCCTTCTCGTAGTCGTGGATGTTCGCGTAGTTGCCCGCGGAGCGCAGCAGCTCCTGCCGCCGCTGCAGCTCGCCGCGGATCGCGTCGCCCATGCGGTCGACCAGCGTCAGGTCGTCCGACAGGTTGGTGATGACCGCAGCCACGTGCGGCATCTGCGACATGCCCGCGAAGGTCGCACCGCCCTTGAAGTCCGCGAGGACGAAGTTCAGCGTCTCCGAGGAGTGCGTCACCGCCAGACCGAGCACCAGCGTGCGCAGCAGCTCCGACTTTCCGGAACCCGTCGCGCCGACGCACAGACCGTGCGGGCCCATGCCCTCCTGCGCCGCCTCCTTCAGGTCCAGCATGACCGGCGCGCCGTCCTCGCCGACACCGATCGGCACCCGGAGCCGCTCGGCCACCGACCGGGGCCGCCACGTCCGCGTCACGTCCACCGAGGCCGCGTCGCCCAGGTTCAGAAGATCCGTGAAGTCCAGGTTGGCGAGCAGCGGCTCGTCGTCGTCCCCGCCGCCCATCCGCAGCGGCGCCAGCTGCCGGGCCAGCGCCTCGGCCGCCGGGAGCGAGATGCCGTCCGGCAGCCCCTCGTACGCGAAGCCGCCCCCCGACTCCAGACGCAGCCGGCCCGGCCGTACCACCACCGAGAGGCCACCGCGCGGCTCGTCCAGCTCACCGGAGACGACCTCCACGATCGTCACGCCCTGCAGGCCCTCGGGGGCCGCGAGCAGCGAGTCCGGCGGCACCATCCCACCGTCCAGGACCACCACCACGTGCGGCTGGTCCAGCACCGGCTGGCTCTCCCGGGAGAACCGCGTCCGCCCGTCCAGCTTCGAACGGACCAGGTTCTCCAGCTCACCGAGGTCGTCGCCGAACAGACGCTTCGTGCCCGCCCCGTCGACCTGCCCGGGAACCTGCGTGTGCGGGAGCCACTTCGTCCAGTCCCAGCGCTCCTGCGCCGGCCGCGCCGCCACCACGGCGAGCATCAGGTCGTCGGGGGAGTGCAGCGTCACCAGCTGCGACACCAGCGCGCGCGCCGCGGCCTGCGCCGACTCCGGCTCGCCCGACACCGTCACGTGGTAGAACGCCCGCATCGAGACCGCCATCGGCAACCCGTCCAAGGTGCCGTGCACCGCGAGGAACTGCTGCATCGCACCCGCGCACAGCGGCTCCAGCTCGTCCACCGGAGCCGTGTCCGGCGCCACCAGCGGAGTCGCCAACTGCTGCGCCCCGAGCCCGATCCGCGCCTGCCCGAAGTCATGGTCGCCGACCCGGCGCTCCCACACCCGGGAACCCTCGGCCACCACCGACCACAGCTGCTCGGGAGACGGGTGCAGATACAGCTGGGCGTCCCGCTGCCTGCGCGCCGTGCGCCGGACCGTACGCCGGGTCTGCGCGAGGTATTTGAGGTAGTCGCGGCGGACATCGGCCATTTGCCCCTGCGTACCGCGACGGAATCTCACGAACTGCGCGACGGCCATCGCGACCGTCGACGCGAGCATCAGCGTGCCCATGATCCGCATGATCGGCGAGGGCGTCATGAAGAAGAAGACGACCGAGGAGCCCATGCCGAGCATCGGCAGGAGCTGCATCAACGCCGACTCCTGCTGTCCCCGCGGAAGTTCCGGCGGAGACTCCAGGACCAGTTCCTCACCGGGCACTTCCGGAGGAAGAGACCTCGGCGGGCGTTTGACGACGATCTGGCTCACCGGCGCATCAATCCCTCGTTGGAGGCGGGCTCGTGGCGGGAGCATCCGCACGCGACCCCTGTCGGCAGCCGAGTGCGCGGACTTCCCCCATGGGACGGCGATCCTACTTGCAGCCCCCACCGGCCGTCCCCGGTAGGGTGGCGCGCGCATCGTGCGCAACCGCGAATCAGAACGGGCGCAACCGCGAACCAGGGGGTCCACACACGTGAGTACGACCGCAGCGACCGGCTTCTGCCGCGTCACCGTCGTGGCGCCGGACAGCCGCATCGACGTCGCGCTCCCCGAGGACATCGCCGTCGCCGACGTCTACCCGGAGATCCTGCGCCTCACCGGCCAGACCCAGGCGCCCGGCACCCCGACCGGCTACCACCTGGTCCGCCGCGACGGATCCGTCCTCGACGGCGCCCGCACCCTCGCCGCCCAGCAGGTCCTCGACGGCGAGGTGCTCTCCCTGCGCCCCTTCGCCCAGTCGCTCCCGCCGGCGGTCTACGACGACGTCTCCGACGCCGTCGCCTCCGCCGTCACCCGCGACCGGCACCTGTGGAGCGACGAGCTGCTGCGCGGCGCCGGACTCGTCGGCGGCGTACTGCTCCTCGTCCTCATGGGCTTCGTCCTCTGGTTCGCCGACCCGGTCCGCCACGACATGCACAGCCTCCCCGGGATCATCGCGGGCGCCGCCGGCTTCCTCCTCACCGCCTTCGCCGGCGTCCGCGCCCGCGTCTACGCGGACCGGGCGACCGCCGTCGCCCTCGGCCTCGGCGCCCTGCCGCTGCTCCTCATCGCCGGCTCCGGGATCCTCGCGCCCGACGCCGGCGAGGGCCCCGGCCGCCTGCAGTTCCTGCTCGGCAGCGTCACCGTCCTCGTCGCCTCCGTGGCCCTCGTCGCGCTCACCCCCAGCGGCGACGCCCCCTTCGTGGCCGCCACCTTCCTCGCCGGCGTCGGCACCCTCGCCACCTTCGTGGCGATCCTCACCGAGTCCTCCGCCACCGAGACGGCCGCCGCCTGCGCGCCCGTCGCCATCGGCCTCGTCGCCTTCCTGCCCGGCCTCTCCGCCCGCTTCGCCCGCCTCCCCATCGGCTACGCCGCCCCGCGCAGCGCCGCCGACGACGAGTTCTCCGGCGACCCGCAGCAGGGCGAGGAGGCGCAGCCCGTCGACGGCGAGCGCATCGCGCTCCAGGCCCGCCGCGGCCACGAGATGCTCCTCGGCCTCGTCGGCGGCTGCGCGGCCGTCGTCGTCGGCTCCGCCGCCGTCCTCGGCTTCGCCGGAAACGTCTGGGGCCAGCTCCTCGCCCTCGCCGCCGGCCTCGCGATGCTGCTGCGCGCCCGCCTCTTCCGGTACACCTCGCAGGTCGCCTGCGTCCTCGTCGCCGGCCTCGCCGCCATCGCGCTGCTCGTCCTCGGCCTCTCCCTCAACCCGCCGGCCGACCTGGTCAGGGAGCTCCTCGTCTACGGGGACCGGGGCGGCCTCGACATCCGTACGATCTGGCTCACCGCCGCCGTCGCCGCCGGCGCCGCGCTGATCACCGCGATCGGCCTGATCATCCCGAGGAAGGGCCTCTCGCCCTTCTGGGGCCGGCTCCTCGACCTGGCCGAGGGCTTCGTCCTGCTCTCCCTCGTCCCGCTCTCCCTCGCCGTCCTCGACGTCTTCACCTCGGTCCGCGCGTTGACCAGCAAGTAGGAAAGCGATACGGGAGTGCTCCGGCGAGCTGGTACGCTGTGTGACGGCCGTTTGTGTACGCGCTCCCGGAAAGCACCCGAGATCACTCGGACGCCTCTGGAAGCTGCGCCCATCGGACCTTCGCCCGTCGAGTCACGGAAGCTTCCCCTGAGATCAAGACCAGGGGCACTCGCGGGCGCACGAACCAACGAGGAGAACCGCGTGGCTCTCGACGCCGCTGTCAAGAAGCAGATCTTTGCCGAGTTCGGCACCAAGGAGGGCGACACCGGCTCTCCCGAGGTCCAGGTCGCGATGCTGTCCCGCCGCATCTCGGACCTGACCGAGCACCTCAAGCAGCACAAGCACGACCACCACTCCCGTCGTGGTCTGCTGATCCTGGTCGGCCAGCGCCGCCGCCTGCTGCAGTACCTGGCCAAGAAGGACATCCAGCGCTTCCGTACGCTGGTCGACCGCCTCGGCATCCGCCGCGGTGCGGCCGGCGGCGCCAAGTAATCCGTTCCACGGTGAGCGCTGCGGAGGGAGCGGTTCCCACTTTCAGGGGGCCGCTCCCTTTGCTGTACGTGCACAAAGTGCGCATCGGCACTTAGTCTGGTCGCACAACCCCATGACGACGAGCGTGATCCCGCCGGCCAGCCGCCGGTCCTCGGTAGTGGCCCCCGGAAACGAATGCCCGGGTGCTTCGATCGAAGACCGGCCCGCACCCTAGGCGAGCTCTCCGCCCCGTCACACACCGTCCCCGGCCACACGGGCCGAAGGACGCAAAGACGAACACGTAGGAGAAACCCATAGTGGAGAACGAGACCCACTACGCCGAGGCCGTCATCGACAACGGCGCCTTCGGTACCCGCACCATCCGCTTCGAGACCGGCCGTCTGGCCAAGCAGGCCGCCGGCTCCGCCGTCGCCTACCTGGACGACGACACGATGGTCCTCTCGGCCACCACCGCCTCGAAGCGCCCCAAGGACCAGCTCGACTTCTTCCCCCTGACGGTGGACGTCGAGGAGCGGATGTACGCGGCCGGCAAGATCCCCGGCTCCTTCTTCCGCCGTGAGGGCCGCCCCTCCGAGGACGCCGTCCTCACCTGTCGCCTGATCGACCGCCCGCTGCGCCCCTCCTTCAAGAAGGGCCTGCGCAACGAGATCCAGATCGTCGAGACGATCATGGCGCTCAACCCCGACCACCTGTACGACGTGGTCGCGATCAACGCCGCCTCCTGCTCCACGCAGCTGGCCGGCCTGCCCTTCTCCGGCCCGATCGGCGGCACCCGTGTCGCGCTGATCAAGGGCCAGTGGGTCGCGTTCCCGACGCACACCGAGCTCGAGGACGCCGTCTTCGACATGGTCGTCGCCGGTCGCGTCCTCGAGGACGGCGACGTCGCGATCATGATGGTCGAGGCCGAGGCCACCGAGAAGACCATCGAGCTCGTGAAGGGCGGCGCCGAGGCGCCGACCGAGGAGGTCGTCGCCGCCGGTCTCGAGGCCGCGAAGCCCTTCATCAAGGTCCTCTGCAAGGCCCAGTCGGACCTCGCCGCCAAGGCCGCCAAGCCCACCGGCGAGTTCCCGGTCTTCCTCGACTACCAGGACGACGTCCTGGAGGCGCTCTCCGCCGCCGTCAAGGACGAGCTGGCTCAGGCGCTCACCATCGCCGGCAAGCAGGAGCGCGAGACCGAGCTCGACCGCATCAAGGAGCTCGCCGCCGAGAAGCTCCTCCCGGCCTTCGAGGGCCGCGAGAAGGAGATCTCCGGTGCGTACCGCGCGCTGACCAAGAAGCTGGTCCGCGAGCGCATCATCAAGGACAAGGTCCGCATCGACGGCCGCGGCATCACGGACATCCGTACGCTCGCCGCCGAGGTCGAGGCCATCCCGCGCGTGCACGGCTCGGCGCTGTTCGAGCGTGGCGAGACCCAGATCCTGGGCGTCACCACCCTCAACATGCTCCGCATGGAGCAGCAGCTGGACACCCTCTCCCCGGTGACCCGCAAGCGCTACATGCACAACTACAACTTCCCGCCGTACTCCGTCGGCGAGACCGGCCGCGTGGGCTCGCCCAAGCGCCGCGAGATCGGCCACGGCGCCCTCGCCGAGCGCGCCCTCGTGCCGGTCCTCCCGACCCGCGAGGAGTTCCCCTACGCGATCCGCCAGGTGTCCGAGGCCCTCGGCTCCAACGGTTCGACGTCCATGGGCTCGGTCTGCGCCTCCACCATGTCGCTGCTGAACGCCGGTGTGCCGCTCAAGGCCCCCGTCGCCGGCATCGCCATGGGTCTGATCTCCGAGGAGATCGAGGGCCAGACGCACTACGTCGCCCTCACCGACATCCTCGGTGCGGAGGACGCCTTCGGCGACATGGACTTCAAGGTCGCCGGTACGAAGGAGTTCGTCACCGCCCTCCAGCTCGACACCAAGCTGGACGGCATCCCGGCCTCCGTCCTGGCCGCGGCCCTCAAGCAGGCCCGCGACGCCCGCCTCCACATCCTCGACGTGATGATGGAAGCGATCGACACGCCGGACGAGATGTCCCCGAACGCCCCGCGGATCATCACCGTCAAGATCCCCGTGGACAAGATCGGTGAGGTCATCGGCCCCAAGGGCAAGATGATCAACCAGATCCAGGAGGACACCGGCGCCGACATCACGATCGAGGACGACGGCACCATCTACATCGGTGCCGCCCAGGGCTCGCAGGCCGAGGCCGCCCGCGCCACGATCAACGGCATCGCCAACCCGACCATGCCGGAGGTCGGCGAGCGCTACCTGGGTACGGTCGTCAAGACCACCACCTTCGGTGCCTTCGTCTCCCTGATGCCCGGCAAGGACGGTCTGCTGCACATCTCGCAGATCCGCAAGCTCGCCGGTGGCAAGCGCGTGGAGAACGTCGAGGACGTGCTCGCGATCGGCGCGAAGGTCCAGGTCGAGATCGCCGAGATCGACCAGCGCGGCAAGCTCTCCCTCGTCCCCGTCATGGCGGACGAGGACGCTGCCGAGGGTGACAAGGACGACGCTGCCAAGTGACGTCCCGTAGTTCCCGCGCGACGGCCCGCCCCTCTTCGGAGGGGCGGGCCGTCGCCCGTACCCAAACGCTTCTCCCGGGCAAGGACGGCATCGGCACGGTCCGCCGCACGACCCTCCCCGGCGGCCTGCGGATCGTCACCGAGACCCTCCCCTCCGTGCGCTCCGCCACCTTCGGCATCTGGGCGCACGTCGGCTCCCGCGACGAGACCCCGACGCTCAACGGCGCGACCCACTACCTGGAGCACCTCCTCTTCAAGGGCACCCACAAGCGGTCCGCCCTCGACATCTCCGCCGCGATCGACGCGGTCGGCGGCGAGATGAACGCCTTCACGGCGAAGGAGTACACCTGCTACTACGCCCGGGTCCTCGACACCGACCTGCCGCTGGCGATCGACGTCGTCTGCGACATGCTCACCGGCTCGCTCATCCTCGACGAGGACGTGGACGCCGAGCGCGGTGTCATCCTCGAAGAGATCGCGATGACCGAGGACGACCCCGGTGACGTCGTGCACGAGCTGTTCGCGCAGACGATGTTCGGCGACACCCCGCTGGGCCGCCCGGTCCTCGGCACCGTCGACACGATCAACGCGCTCAGCCGCGGCCAGATCGCCCGCTTCTACAAGAAGCACTACGACCCGACCCACCTGGTCGTCGCCGCCGCGGGCAACGTCGACCACGCCACGGTG
Organism: Streptomyces sp. E-08; assembly: GCF_049913095.1. Taxonomy (NCBI): domain Bacteria; kingdom Bacillati; phylum Actinomycetota; class Actinomycetes; order Kitasatosporales; family Streptomycetaceae; genus Streptomyces; species Streptomyces sp. E-08. Next base: position 6,142,129 of record NZ_CP183971.1, read on the forward strand.
GTGCGCCAGGTCCGCCGCGCCTTCGAGAAGGCCGGCGCCCTCACCCGTACCGACGCCGTCCCCGTCGCCCCCCGCGACGGCCGGCGCACCCTGCGCACGGCGGGCCGCGTCGAGCTCCTGAACCGCAAGACCGAGCAGGCCCACGTGGTCCTCGGCATGCCGGGCCTGGCCCGCACCGACGAGCGCCGCTGGGCCCTCGGCGTGCTGAACACGGCCCTCGGCGGCGGCATGTCCTCCCGCCTCTTCCAGGAGGTCCGGGAGAAGCGCGGCCTGGCCTACAGCGTGTACTCGTACACCTCGGGCTTCGCCGACTGCGGCCTCTTCGGGGTGTACGCGGGCTGCCGTCCCAGCCAGGTCCACGACGTCCTGAAGATCTGCCGCGACGAGCTCGACAAGGTCGCCTCCGACGGCCTCACGGACGAGGAGATCAACCGCGCCGTCGGGCAGCTCTCCGGCTCGACCGTGCTCGGCCTGGAGGAAACCGGCGCGCTGATGAACCGCATCGGCAAGAGCGAGCTGTGCTGGGGCACCCAGGTGTCGGTCGACGACATGCTCACCCGGATCGCGCAGGTCACCCCGGACGACGTCCGCGAGGTCGCCCGCGATGTACTGGAGCAGCGGCCCTCGCTCTCGGTGATCGGCCCGCTGAAGGACAAGCAGGCGGACCGCCTCCACCACGCGGTCTCCTGACCGACAAGTCCCCTAAGGAAGAGCAATGAGCAAGCTGCGCGTGGCGGTCCTCGGAGCCAAGGGCCGCATCGGCTCCGAGGCCGTCAGGGCCGTCGATGCCGCCGAGGACATGGAACTGGTCGCGGCCCTCGGCCGCGGCGACGACCTGGAGACCCTCACCGAGGCGGGCGCCCAGGTCGTCGTCGAGCTGACCACCCCGGCCTCCGTGATGGACAACCTCGACTTCTGCGTGCGCCACGGCATCCACGCGGTCGTCGGCACCACCGGCTGGACCGAGGACCGCCTCGCGCAGCTCGACGGCTGGCTCGCCGCCTCCCCGGAGACCGGCGTCCTCATCGCGCCGAACTTCTCCATCGGCGCCGTCCTCACCATGAAGTTCGCGCAGATCGCGGCCCCGTACTTCGAGTCGGTCGAGGTCGTCGAGCTGCACCACCCGAACAAGGTCGACGCGCCGTCCGGCACCGCCACCCGCACCGCCCAGCTGATCGCCGAGGCCCGGTCGAAGGCAGGCTGCGCCCCGCAGCCCGACGCCACGGCCACCGCCCTCGACGGGGCGCGCGGTGCGGACGTGGACGGCGTCCGCGTGCACGCCGTGCGCCTCCGGGGCCTGCTCGCCCACCAGGAGGTGCTGCTCGGCGGCGAGGGCGAGACCCTCACCGTCCGGCACGACTCCCTGCACCACTCCAGCTTCATGCCGGGCATCCTCCTGGGCGCCCGCCGCGTGACCACCACTCCGGGCCTCACCTTCGGCCTGGAGCACTTCCTGGACCTGGGCTGACGGTCATGGGCGGAAAGATCACGTACGTCTTCCTCGCCACCGTGCTGGTGCTCGTCTTCGGCGTGGTGGCGATGGAGGGCGTCCTGCTCCTCCTGACGGGCGAGCCGGCCGCGATGGGCATGGGCGCGGTGGCGTTCCTGCTGCCCGCCGTCGGCGGCTGGTTCCTCTGGAAGAACACCAGCTTCGCGCGCCGGGCCAACCGCCTGGCCGCGGAGCTGGAGGCCGAGGGCGGCCTGCCCGTCGACGAGCTGAAGCGCACCGAGGGCGGCCGGATCCTCCGGGACTCGGCCGACGAGGTCTTCGCACGGCGCAAGGCCGAGACGGAGGACTCGCCCGGGGACTGGCGCTGCTGGTTCCGGCTCGCGGTGGCCTACCACGACGCACGGGACACCCCCCGGGCGCGCAAGGCCATGCAGCGGGCCATCGCGCTCCACGAGGGGCGTGCGGTCAGCGCGTAGCGGCCGGGGCCGTGCCGTACTCGGCGTTCCAGGCCTCGACCGTGTCGGCCGCCCGGTCGAAGGCCTCGACACGGGACAGGAAGTCGGCGTTGTGGGTGGTGAGCAGCAGCAGCTGGTCACCACCGCGGCGGTCGAGCACCAGGGCCTGGCCCTGGACGGTACGGGGGAGTCCCAGCCAGCGCACGGGCTGCTGGGCGGTGCGTACGGACGTCACCTTCGCCCAGGGCACGGTGACGGTCGTCAGGAAGCCCACGCGCCGCACGCCGGCCCGGCTCACCCAGGTGCCCACGCGCAGCATCCGCAGGGCGGCGACGATCACGAGCGCGGCGATGCCGAACGTGACGCCCGCGCCGCCGAAGGCACCGGCCACCGCGATGATCACGGCGGCGAGCAGGACGAACGAGGCGAGCAGCAGCGCGAGCGCCGCCGACCCCACACGCCACGACCCCGGCCGGTACGGTCGGCGCCACTGATCGTGGTCGTCGAACGGCAGGGCGACATGGTCGGTCGTGTCAAAAGCACGGTCGGCCGTCAGGAAGGGCAGGGGCACGACAGGTCCTCACTCACAAGCACGCTCGAAGGGGCAGTGCCCGGTGAGGCTACCTCAGCGGTTGTCGGAGGCCTCGGACTGCTGCTGGTGCGGGCCCGAGTCACCCGACTGGAGCGAGGGCATCCCGAAGATGAGGGACCCGGCGAGGCCGGCCACGACGGTCAGCCCGAACAGGGTGCGGCCCACGATCTGCGAGGCGCTGAGGCGCTCCCGGGGCGGTGGAGTGACGTTACTGCGGAAGTGGTCGGCCTCCGCGACGAACGCGAACGGTACGGCCTCTCCTCGGCGGAACATCAGAGCCACTCTCCTTCTTCGGCGTCATGCGTCACAGGGAGAGACGACGGAACTGACGTTTTGGTGCCCTTTTTCATCAAAGCGGCCGAATCTCATCCTCCGGTAGGACGCCGCCGAAAGGGGCGGGACCGGGTGTTGGACGACTGTGCAGTCCCATGCGGCACACATGTCCGAACGCACGATGCGAAGTGTCCGTATTGCGACGTTTCACGAAGTTCATCTAGGCTGATCAAACGGACCCGGCGCTGCCTGAACCCCCGAGCAGGCAGCGCCGGGCTCCCTTTCTCCTGTCCCCCTAGGGGACACCCGGTGCTGAGCAGCGAGTAGCGTGTTACCCATGGCTCCGATCTCCACTCCGCAGACCCCCTTCGGGAGGGTCCTCACCGCCATGGTCACGCCCTTCGCGGCGGACGGCGCACTCGACCTCGACGGTGCTCAGCGACTCGCCACCCACCTGGTGGACGCGGGCAACGACGGCCTCGTCATCAACGGCACCACCGGCGAGTCCCCGACCACCAGCGACGCGGAGAAATCGGACCTCGTACGAGCCGTACTGGAGGCGGTCGGCGACCGCGCCCACGTCGTCGCCGGCATCGGCACCAACGACACCCACCACTCCATCGAGCTCGCCCGCACCGCCGAGCGCGACGGCGCCCACGGCCTCCTCGCCGTGACGCCCTACTACAACAAGCCCCCGCAGGAGGGCCTGTACCGGCACTTCTCGGCCATCGCCGACGCCACCGGCCTCCCCGTGATGCTCTACGACATCCCCGGCCGCAGCGGCGTCCCGATCGACACCGAGACGATCGTCCGCCTCGCCGAGCACCCGCGCATCGTCGCCAACAAGGACGCCAAGGGCGACCTCGGCCGCGCCAGCTGGGCCATCGCCCGCTCCGGCCTCGCCTGGTACTCCGGCGACGACATGCTCAACCTGCCGCTGCTCTCCGTCGGCGCCTGCGGCTTCGTCTCCGTCGTCGGCCACCTCGTCACCCCGGAGCTCCGCGCCCTCCTCGACGCCCACCTCCGCGGCGAGGTCCAGAAGGCCACGGAGATCCACCAGAAGCTGCTCCCGGTCTACACCGGCATGTTCCGCACCCAGGGCGTCATGACCACCAAGGCCGCCCTGGCCCTCCAGGGCCTCCCGGCCGGCCCGCTGCGACCGCCGCTCGTCGAGCTCTCCGCGCAGGAGACCGAGCAGCTCAAGGTCGACCTGGCCGCCGGCGGGGTAGAACTCTGACCACAGACTTCACAACTGAACACTGACAACAGCAAGTGCACGATTGTCATGCGCGCCACGTGCCCGACCGGTACGTGGCGTGCATGGTGAGGAGAGTCTTTTGAGTCATCCGCATCCTGAACTCGGCGCCCCGCCGAAGCTGCCCAAGGGCGGCCTGCGCGTCATCCCGCTCGGCGGTCTCGGTGAGATCGGCCGGAACATGACGGTCTTCGAGTTCGACGGCCGTCTGCTGATCGTCGACTGCGGCGTCCTCTTCCCCGAGGAGGAGCAGCCCGGCGTCGACCTGATCCTGCCCGACTTCACCATCATCCGGGACCGCCTCGACGACATCGAGGGCATCGTGCTCACGCACGGCCACGAGGACCACATCGGTGCCGTCCCCTACCTGCTCCGGCTGAAGCCGGACATCCCGCTCATCGGATCCAAGCTGACCCTCGCGCTGATCGAGGCGAAGCTCCAGGAGCACCGCATCCGCCCCTACACCCTTGAGGTGAAGGAGGGCGACCGCGAGACGATGGGCCCCTTCGACTGCGAGTTCATCGCGGTCAACCACTCCATCCCGGACGCCCTGGCCGTCGCCATCCGCACCCCTGCGGGCATGGCCGTCGCCACCGGCGACTTCAAGATGGACCAGCTCCCGATGGACGGCCGCCTCACGGACCTCCACGCGTTCGCGCGGCTCAGCGAGGAGGGCATCGACCTCCTGCTGTCCGACTCGACGAACGCCGAGGTCCCGGGCTTCGTCCCGCCGGAGCGGGACATCTCGAACGTCCTGCGGAACGTCTTCGCGAACGCCCCGAAGCGCATCATCGTGGCCAGCTTCGCCAGCCACGTGCACCGCATCCAGCAGATCATCGACGCCGCCCACGAGTACGGCCGCCGGGTCGCCTTCGTCGGCCGCTCGATGGTCCGCAACATGGGCATCGCCCGTGACCTGGGCTACCTCCGCGTCCCGGCCGGTCTCGTCGTGGACGTGAAGACCCTGGACGACCTGCCGGACGACGAGGTCGTGCTGGTCTGCACGGGTTCCCAGGGCGAGCCCATGGCGGCCCTGTCCCGCATGGCCAACCGTGACCACCAGATCCGGATCGTCCCCGGCGACACGGTGATCCTCGCGTCGTCCCTGATCCCGGGCAACGAGAACGCGGTCTACCGCGTGATCAACGGCCTGACCCGCTGGGGCGCGAACGTGGTCCACAAGGGCAACGCCAAGGTCCACGTCTCGGGCCACGCCTCGGCCGGCGAACTGCTGTACTTCTACAACATCTGCAAGCCGAAGAACCTCATGCCGGTCCACGGCGAATGGCGCCACCTGCGCGCCAACGCCGAGCTCGGCGCGATGACGGGTATCCCGAAGGACCACATCGTCATCGCCGAGGACGGCGTCGTCGTCGACCTGGTCGACGGCCGCGCCCGCATCACCGGCAAGGTCCAGGCGGGCTACGTGTACGTGGACGGCCTCTCGGTCGGCGACGTCACCGAGACCTCCCTCAAGGACCGCCGGATCCTCGGCGAGGAGGGCATCATCTCGGTCTTCGTGGTGGTGGACTCCTCGACCGGCAAGATCACGGCCGGCCCGCACATCCACGCCCGCGGCTCCGGGATCGACGACTCCGCGTTCGACGCGGTGATCCCGAAGATCGACCAGGCCCTCAACAGGTCGGCGCAGGACGGCGTCGTCGAACCCCACCAGCTCCAGCAGCTGATCCGCCGCTCCGTCGGCAAGTGGGTCTCCGACACCTACCGCCGGCGCCCGATGATCCTCCCGGTCGTCATCGAGGTCTGAGACGCCTGACCAGCGCATCACCGGAGCGGGGCCCCTCGATTTGCATCGGGGCGCCCCGCTCCAGTACGTTTACGGCTCCGCCAGATCGGGAAGCCCCCGGCGCCGCCGTGCGCCAGGAGGAAGAACCGGGAGGCGGGAAATCCGACTCAGAACTTCTGATAAAGTCGGAACACGCCGGAAGGCCTCGAAGAAACAATAATTCGGGACCGGAAAGCACCGAGGAAATCGGGTCGGAAAGATCTGATAGAGTCGGAAACGAAGGAAGCGCCCGGAGGGCCTGGAAACAGGAACGAAGGAAGCGTCCGCACCTTGAGAACTCAACAGCGTGCCAAAAATCAACGCCAGATTAGTTGATACCCCGTCCATCTTCGGATGGCGAGGTTCCTTTGAAAGTCCTGCTGGCCCTTGTGGCGAGTAGGCAACATACACAGCGAGGACGCTGTGGACGGTCGGCCATATTCCGGCATGACTGTCCCGCTCAACGCGAGTGTCACCCGATTACGGGTAAACATTCACGGAGAGTTTGATCCTGGCTCAGGACGAACGCTGGCGGCGTGCTTAACACATGCAAGTCGAACGATGAAGCCCTTCGGGGTGGATTAGTGGCGAACGGGTGAGTAACACGTGGGCAATCTGCCCTTCACTCTGGGACAAGCCCTGGAAACGGGGTCTAATACCGGATAACACCGGCTTCCGCATGGGAGCTGGTTAAAAGCTCCGGCGGTGAAGGATGAGCCCGCGGCCTATCAGCTTGTTGGTGGGGTAATGGCCTACCAAGGCGACGACGGGTAGCCGGCCTGAGAGGGCGACCGGCCACACTGGGACTGAGACACGGCCCAGACTCCTACGGGAGGCAGCAGTGGGGAATATTGCACAATGGGCGAAAGCCTGATGCAGCGACGCCGCGTGAGGGATGACGGCCTTCGGGTTGTAAACCTCTTTCAGCAGGGAAGAAGCGAAAGTGACGGTACCTGCAGAAGAAGCGCCGGCTAACTACGTGCCAGCAGCCGCGGTAATACGTAGGGCGCAAGCGTTGTCCGGAATTATTGGGCGTAAAGAGCTCGTAGGCGGCTTGTCACGTCGGGTGTGAAAGCCCGGGGCTTAACCCCGGGTCTGCATCCGATACGGGCAGGCTAGAGTGTGGTAGGGGAGATCGGAATTCCTGGTGTAGCGGTGAAATGCGCAGATATCAGGAGGAACACCGGTGGCGAAGGCGGATCTCTGGGCCATTACTGACGCTGAGGAGCGAAAGCGTGGGGAGCGAACAGGATTAGATACCCTGGTAGTCCACGCCGTAAACGTTGGGAACTAGGTGTTGGCGACATTCCACGTCGTCGGTGCCGCAGCTAACGCATTAAGTTCCCCGCCTGGGGAGTACGGCCGCAAGGCTAAAACTCAAAGGAATTGACGGGGGCCCGCACAAGCAGCGGAGCATGTGGCTTAATTCGACGCAACGCGAAGAACCTTACCAAGGCTTGACATATACCGGAAAGCATTAGAGATAGTGCCCCCCTTGTGGTCGGTATACAGGTGGTGCATGGCTGTCGTCAGCTCGTGTCGTGAGATGTTGGGTTAAGTCCCGCAACGAGCGCAACCCTTGTCCTGTGTTGCCAGCATGCCCTTCGGGGTGATGGGGACTCACAGGAGACCGCCGGGGTCAACTCGGAGGAAGGTGGGGACGACGTCAAGTCATCATGCCCCTTATGTCTTGGGCTGCACACGTGCTACAATGGCCGGTACAAAGAGCTGCGATGCCGCGAGGCGGAGCGAATCTCAAAAAGCCGGTCTCAGTTCGGATTGGGGTCTGCAACTCGACCCCATGAAGTCGGAGTTGCTAGTAATCGCAGATCAGCATTGCTGCGGTGAATACGTTCCCGGGCCTTGTACACACCGCCCGTCACGTCACGAAAGTCGGTAACACCCGAAGCCGGTGGCCCAACCCCTTGTGGGAGGGAGCTGTCGAAGGTGGGACTGGCGATTGGGACGAAGTCGTAACAAGGTAGCCGTACCGGAAGGTGCGGCTGGATCACCTCCTTTCTAAGGAGCACAGTACCGATTGCAGGCAAACGTTCTGCACGGTCAGCTCATGGGTGGAACGTTGATTAGTTGGCACGGTCACGAGAATCTCTCACCAGTACTGCTTCGGCGTGGAACGTGAGAATGGTTCAACTGATCGTGCTTGGCACGTTGTTGGGTGTCTGAGGGTACGGCCGTAAGGTTCGTATCTTCGAGGATGCCGGCCCCAGTGAACTTGTTGCTTCGGTAGCAGGGTGATGGGTGGCTGGTCGTTGTTTGAGAACTACACAGTGGACGCGAGCATCTGTGGCCAAGTTTTTAAGGGCGCACGGTGGATGCCTTGGCACCAGGAACCGATGAAGGACGTGGGAGGCCACGATAGTCCCCGGGGAGCCGTCAACCAGGCTTTGATCCGGGGGTTTCCGAATGGGGAAACCCGGCAGTCGTCATGGGCTGTCACCCATGCCTGAACACATAGGGCATGTGGAGGGAACGAGGGGAAGTGAAACATCTCAGTACCCTCAGGAAGAGAAAACAACCGTGATTCCGGGAGTAGTGGCGAGCGAAACCGGATGAGGCCAAACCGTATGCGTGTGATACCCGGCAGGGGTTGCGCATGCGGGGTTGTGGGATCTCTCTTTCACAGTCTGCCGGCTGTGAGACGAGTCAGAAACCGTATGGATAGGCGAAGGACATGCGAAAGGTCCGGCGTAGAGGGTAAGACCCCCGTAGCTGAAATCTGTACGGCTCGTTTGAGAGACACCCAAGTAGCACGGGGCCCGAGAAATCCCGTGTGAATCTGGCGGGACCACCCGCTAAGCCTAAATATTCCCTGGTGACCGATAGCGGATAGTACCGTGAGGGAATGGTGAAAAGTACCGCGGGAGCGGAGTGAAATAGTACCTGAAACCGTGTGCCTACAAGCCGTGGGAGCGTCGGATACAGCTTGCTGTATCTCGTGACTGCGTGCCTTTTGAAGAATGAGCCTGCGAGTTTGCGGTGTGTTGCGAGGTTAACCCGTGTGGGGAAGCCGTAGCGAAAGCGAGTCCGAATAGGGCGATTCAGTAGCACGCTCAAGACCCGAAGCGGAGTGATCTAGCCATGGGCAGGTTGAAGCGGAGGTAAGACTTCGTGGAGGACCGAACCCACCAGGGTTGAAAACCTGGGGGATGACCTGTGGTTAGGGGTGAAAGGCCAATCAAACTCCGTGATAGCTGGTTCTCCCCGAAATGCATTTAGGTGCAGCGTCGTGTGTTTCTTGCCGGAGGTAGAGCACTGGATAGGCGATGGGCCCTACCGGGTTACTGACCTTAGCCAAACTCCGAATGCCGGTAAGTGAGAGCGCGGCAGTGAGACTGTGGGGGATAAGCTCCATGGTCGAGAGGGAAACAGCCCAGAGCATCGACTAAGGCCCCTAAGCGTACGCTAAGTGGGAAAGGATGTGGAGTCGCAGAGACAACCAGGAGGTTGGCTTAGAAGCAGCCACCCTTGAAAGAGTGCGTAATAGCTCACTGGTCAAGTGATTCCGCGCCGACAATGTAGCGGGGCTCAAGCGTACCGCCGAAGTCGTGTCATTGCAGTACATACCCCCAACGGGGACTGTGATGGGTAGGGGAGCGTCGTGTGCCGGGTGAAGCAGCCGCGGAAGCGAGTTGTGGACGGTTCACGAGTGAGAATGCAGGCATGAGTAGCGATACACACGTGAGAAACGTGTGCGCCGATTGACTAAGGGTTCCTGGGTCAAGCTGATCTGCCCAGGGTAAGTCGGGACCTAAGGCGAGGCCGACAGGCGTAGTCGATGGACAACCGGTTGATATTCCGGTACCCGCTTTGAAACGCCCAATATCGAGCCCATTAATGCTAAGGCCGTGAAGCCGTTCCGGACCCTTCGGGGAAAGGAAAGTGGTGGAGCCGTCGACCCAAGGTGGTAGTAGGTAAGCGATGGGGTGACGCAGGAAGGTAGTCCAGCCCGGGCGGTGGTTGTCCCGGGGTAAGGGTGTAGGGCGTGTGATAGGCAAATCCGTCACGCATTAAGCCTGAGACCTGATGCCGAGCCGATTGTGGTGAAGTGGATGATCCTATGCTGTCGAGAAAAGCCTCTAGCGAGTTTCATGGCGGCCCGTACCCTAAACCGACTCAGGTGGTCAGGTAGAGAATACCGAGGCGTTCGGGTGAACTATGGTTAAGGAACTCGGCAAAATGCCCCCGTAACTTCGGGAGAAGGGGGGCCACGTCTGGTGATCGGATTTACTCCGTGAGCTGGGGGTGGCCGCAGAGACCAGCGAGAAGCGACTGTTTACTAAAAACACAGGTCCGTGCGAAGCCGTAAGGCGATGTATACGGACTGACGCCTGCCCGGTGCTGGAACGTTAAGGGGACCGGTTAGCTCTGTTTCGACAGGGCGAAGCTGAGAACTTAAGCGCCAGTAAACGGCGGTGGTAACTATAACCATCCTAAGGTAGCGAAATTCCTTGTCGGGTAAGTTCCGACCTGCACGAATGGCGTAACGACTTCTCGACTGTCTCAACCATAGGCCCGGTGAAATTGCACTACGAGTAAAGATGCTCGTTTCGCGCAGCAGGACGGAAAGACCCCGGGACCTTTACTACAGTTTGATATTGGTGTTCGGTTCGGCTTGTGTAGGATAGGTGGGAGACTTTGAAGCCGTGACGCCAGTCATGGTGGAGTCGCCGTTGAAATACCACTCTGGTCGTGCTGGATGTCTAACCTCGGTCCGTGATCCGGATCAGGGACAGTGTCTGATGGGTAGTTTAACTGGGGCGGTTGCCTCCCAAAGGGTAACGGAGGCGCCCAAAGGTTCCCTCAGCCTGGTTGGCAATCAGGTGTTGAGTGTAAGTGCACAAGGGAGCTTGACTGTGAGACCGACGGGTCGAGCAGGGACGAAAGTCGGGACTAGTGATCCGGCGGTGGCTTGTGGAAGCGCCGTCGCTCAACGGATAAAAGGTACCCCGGGGATAACAGGCTGATCTTCCCCAAGAGTCCATATCGACGGGATGGTTTGGCACCTCGATGTCGGCTCGTCGCATCCTGGGGCTGGAGTCGGTCCCAAGGGTTGGGCTGTTCGCCCATTAAAGCGGTACGCGAGCTGGGTTTAGAACGTCGTGAGACAGTTCGGTCCCTATCCGCTGTGCGCGTAGGAATATTGAGAAGGGCTGTCCCTAGTACGAGAGGACCGGGACGGACGAACCTCTGGTGTGCCAGTTGTCCTGCCAAGGGCATGGCTGGTTGGCTACGTTCGGGAGGGATAACCGCTGAAAGCATCTAAGCGGGAAGCCTGCTTCGAGATGAGTATTCCCACCTCCTTGAGAGGGTAAGGCTCCCAGTAGACGACTGGGTTGATAGGCCGGATGTGGAAGCCCAGTAATGGGTGGAGCTGACCGGTACTAATAGGCCGAGGGCTTGTCCTCAGTTGCTCGCGTCCACTGTGTTAGTTCTGAAGTAACGAACACGCCCCCCTTTGGGTGGTGCGGCGGTTCATATCTTCATAGAGTTTCGGTGGTCATAGCGTTAGGGAAACGCCCGGTTACATTCCGAACCCGGAAGCTAAGCCTTTCAGCGCCGATGGTACTGCAGGGGGGACCCTGTGGGAGAGTAGGACGCCGCCGAACATCTGCCCTTTTAGCTCAGTCGGTAGAGCGTCTCCATGGTAAGGAGAAGGTCAACGGTTCGATTCCGTTAAAGGGCTCCGAAATGAAAAGGCCCCCGCCTCTTGGCGGGGGCCTTTTCGCGTTTCCCGGACGGATGCGGGCCGGCGCCTCCCCTGAAGGGAAGGCGCCGGGTGGCGTCAGCTGGGGTCCGGCTCCCGGAGGCGCATCGCCAGGATGGCCATGTCGTCGGAGGCGGGAGCCTGGGCGAAGCGCTCGACCGCGCGGAGGACCCGGGAGGCGACCGCGCCGGCCGTCAGCCCCGTACAGGTCTTGAGGACCTCGGCCAGGCCGTCGTCGCCCAGCATGCGGGTGCCCTCGCGGCGCTCCGTCACGCCGTCCGTGACGCACAGGAGGACGTCGCCCGGGTCGAGCGTGACCGTCTGCTCGTACAGCTCGAGGTCTTCCATGACGCCGAGGAGCGGCTGCGGTTCGGCCGCGGGCTCCACCGTGCCGTCCGGGCGGAGGCGCAGCGGGAGGGGGTGCCCGGCGCAGACCACCTTGAGGATCGCCGAGCCGTCCTGCTGCGGACGCATCTCGCCGTACAGCAGGGTCAGGAAGCGGCTGCGGGCGCCCTCGTCGAGGATCGCCGCGTTCAGCCGCTCCAGGACGGCCGGGCCGCCGAAGCCCTCGCGGGCCAGGAGGCGCAGGGCATGGCGGGCCAGGCCCGTGACGGCGGCCGCCTCCGGGCCCGTACCGCACACGTCGCCGATGGCGAATCCGTAGACGTCGTCCCTGATGGGGAAGACGTCGTAGAAGTCGCCTCCCACCTCGTTGCCCTCGCCCGCCGCGCGGTAGATCACGTCGACCTCGACGCCCGGGATCACGGGGAGGCCGGGCGGCAGGAGGCTGCGCTGGAGGGACTGGCTGATCGCCACGCGCTCCGAGTACAGGCGGGCGTTGTCCAGGGCCAGGGCGGCCCGGCGGGACAGGTCCTCGGCGAGCTCCAGGATCTCCTGGCGGAAGTGGTCCTCCGAGGGCCTGCCGAGGGTCAGCATGCCGATGACCCGGTTGCGGGCGACCAGCGGCAGGACGACCGTCTCGCCGGCGACCGCGCTCGCGGTCGCCAGGGTGGTGTCGATGCCGGAGGAGAGCGGGCTCGTCGGGTGGTCGAGGGCACGGACCGAGGCGGTCAGCGCGGCGCGGTGCGCGGCGTCGCCCGGGGCGGACCAGACGCGGGCGCCGAGGGTCGGCACCGGGTCGGGCGGGGCGATGGAGGAGAGCAGGTCCTTCAGACCGTCGATGCGGTCCTCGTCCTCGTGGAGCACGTACGAGAGGTACGGGTCGGAGGCCTGGTCGGCGATCGTGTAGACCGCGCACCAGGTGGCGAGGGTGGGGACCGTCATCTGGGCCATGAGGGCCAGGGTCTGGTCGCGGTCGAGGGTGCCGGCCAGGAGGTCGGAGGCCTCGACGAGGAAGCTGAGGGAGCCACGGCGGAGCCGTTCGAGTTCGCCGAGGCGAGCCGATTCGACGGCCAGGGCGATGCGGTCGGCGGCGAACTGGAGGCGCAGGGCCTCCTCGTTGGAGTAGCGGTTCGCGGACTCGGCGGCCACGCCGAGGGAGCCGGTGAGGCGGCCCTCGACCTTGAGCGGGACGGTGACGACCGAGCGCATGCCGGTGCCTTCGAGGAGGGGCACGGCGCCGGGGACGGCGGCCAGGTCCTCGTGGACGGCGGGCATGCGGGCGGAGCCGTAGCGGCTGGCGCCGGTCTCCACGGGGACGCGGGCGAAGCGCTGGCGGGCGGCCGGGAGCCCGGTGGTGGCCCGTACCTCCAGTTCCGTCTCGTCGTCGGTGGCGAGGAGGAGGAAGGCGGCGTCGCCGTCGAGCATGTCGCGGGCGCGCTCGACCGTGCGCTGGAGGAGGCCGTCGAGGTCGTCGGGGGCGGGGGAGCCGATGAAGACCTCGAAGGGGTCGGCGGCGCGGCTCTCGGCGCCCGGCTCGGCGACGGGGCGCTGGGGGGTCTGGAGGACGGCGCGCTCGTGCTCCCGCACCAGGAGGCAGACGGTGGAGGGCTCGCCCTGAGCGTCGCGGACCCGGAGGTGGGAGGCGTAGACGGGGATCACGCGGCCGTCGGCGCAGCGGATGCCGTAGCTGCCCTCCCAGCGGGAGAGGCGGAGGGCCTCGGCGAGGCCGGTGCCGATGCCGGGGGTGTGGGGCCAGGCGGCGAGGTCGCCGAGGGGTTTGCCGGTGACCTGCTCGGAGCCGTAGCCGAAGAGTTCCTCGGCGTCCTCGTTCCAGGCGGTGATCGTGCCGCCGCGGTCGATCTGGGCGACGGCGACGCGGACGCGGGTCTCGGCGACCGGGAGGAGGGCGTCGGGGAGGACGGGGCCGGCGGAGCGGGTGCCGACGGGGCGCTGGGGGAGGTTCAGGTGGAACCAGACGTGCTTGCGGGTGGGGGAGTAGTCGACGCCCCAGCGGTGGGCGAGTGCCGCGCAGAGGAGCAGGCCGCGGCCGTTCTCGCGGTCCGGGCTGCCGAGGGAGCGGCCGGTCTGGACGGGGATCTCGCGCTCGGGGTACCGGTCGGAGACCTCGACGCGGACGCTGTCGTCGGAGCGGAGGCAGAGGACCTCGGCGGCGGTGCCGGCGTGGATGACGGCGTTGGTGACGAGCTCGCTGGTGAGGACGACGGCGTCGTCGACGAGTTCGGGGTGTCCCCAGCCCTGGAGGGTGTCCCTGACGAAGGCGCGGGCGGCCGCGACGGACCGCCCGACGGGCTCGAAGCTGGCAGTCGCCCGCGCGGTGATCACAGCACTCCTCGTACGCGTCTCGACGCCCGGCTCTGCCATGCTCGGTCTGTCCCTCCCGCTGCCCGGTGATCGTGTGCACACCACACCGCCCCCGCCGGGCGGACCGGGGCGGTTGGACAGCCGGATGCCAGGTTACTTACCTTCACTGTCCGAGCGGATGCCGGTCACCGTTGATTCCGTCCCTCGGGGGTAGGGACGCTGTGCGAAGCTGCCGAACTGTTATCGCCTGGTTCGGTCACGGTGAAACACTGGGCAGGCTGACGGCGAGAGCCGGAGCGGAACGGTCGACCCCTTTCGGGAGGGACACGGTGGAGTCTGGCACGGCGGCGCGGCGCGGCGGAGGCAGTGGCACGCGCGCGAGGGGCGGACGTTCCCGTGGGGGGACGGTCCAGGTGGACGCGGCGGCGCTGGAGCGGTTGCTGGCCGCGCTGGCGTCGATGCGGGACGGCAACTTCCGCAAGCGTCTTACGGTGTCCGGTGACGGGGTCATGGCGGAGATCTCCGCCGTGTTCAACGAGGTCGCCGACCGGCAGATGCACGTGACGGGGGAGCTGTCCCGGGTGCGGCGGGTGGTCGGCCGTGAGGGCAAGCTGTCCGAGCGGCTCGAGGCGGGGCCCAGCGAGGGGGCGTGGGCGGCGGCGATCGAGGCCGCGAACGCGCTCGTCGACGATCTGGCGCGGCCGGTGTCCGAGGTGGGGCGGGTCCTGTCGGCGGTGGCCGAGGGTGATCTGGACCAGCGGATGGACCTGCGTTCGGAGAGTGCGGACGGCACCGTGCGGCCGCTGCGCGGGGAGTTCCTGAAGGTCGCGCGTACGGCCAACAACCTGGTCGACCAGCTGTCGGTGTTCGCGTCCGAGGTGACCAGGGTCGCCGTCGAGGTGGGTACGGACGGCAAGCTGGGCGGTCAGGCGCAGGTGCGCGGGGTGTCCGGTTCGTGGAAGGACCTCACGGACTCCGTCAACACCATGGCGAACCGGCTGACCGCGCAGGTGCGGGACATCGCGCTGGTGACGACGGCGGTCGCCGACGGTGATCTGTCGCAGAAGGTCACGGCGAACGTGGCCGGCGAGATGCTGGAGCTGAAGAACACCGTCAACCGGATGGTGGACCAGCTGTCGTCGTTCTCCTCCGAGGTCACCCGTGTCGCGCGCGAGGTGGGTACGGAGGGCGAGCTCGGCGGTCAGGCCGAGGTCGCCGGGGTCGCCGGTGTGTGGAAGGACCTCACCGATTCCGTGAACACGATGGCGGGCAATCTCACCAATCAGGTGAGAGGCATCGCCGAGGTGACGACGGCGGTCGCCAACGGTGACCTGTCGCAGAAGGTGCGGGTCTCCGCGCGCGGTGAGATCGCCCAACTCGCGGACACCATCAATCAGATGACCGAGACGCTGCGGACGTTCGCCGACGAGGTGACCCGTGTGTCGGGCGAGGTCGGCGCGCAGGGTCTGCTCGGCGGTCAGGCGCAGGTGCCGGGTGCGGCGGGGACGTGGAAGGACCTCACGGACTCCGTCAACACGGTGTTCCGGAACATCACCACGCAGGTGCGGGACATCGCGCAGGTGACGACGGCCGTGGCCAACGGTGATCTGTCGCAGAAGGTCACGGTGGACGTGGCCGGCGAGATGCTGGAGCTGAAGAACACCGTCAACACGATGGTGGACCAGCTGTCCGCGTTCGGTTCCGAGGTGACCCGGGTGGCCCGGGAGGTCGGCGTCGAGGGTCTGCTCGGCGGTCAGGCCGAGGTGCCGGGTGCGGCGGGGACGTGGAAGGACCTCACCGACTCGGTGAACACGGCCTTCCGCAACCTGACGGGCCAGGTGCGGGACATCGCGCAGGTGACGACGGCGGTGGCCAACGGTGATCTGTCGCAGAAGGTCACGGTGGACGTGGCCGGCGAGATGCTGGAGCTGAAGAACACCGTCAACACGATGGTGTCGCAGCTGTCGTCCTTCGCGGACCAGGTGACCCGGATGGCCCGGGACGTGGGCACCGAGGGCCGGCTCGGCGGTCAGGCGCGGGTCGACGGGGTGTCCGGGCGCTGGCGGGAGCTCACGGACTCCGTGAACTTCATGGCCGGCAACCTGACCTCGCAGGTGCGGCAGATCGCGCAGGTGACGACGGCGGTGGCGCGCGGTGACCTGTCGCAGAAGATCGACGTGGACGCGCGCGGCGAGATCCTGGAGCTGAAGAACACCATCAACACGATGGTGGACCAGCTGTCCGCCTTCGCGGACCAGGTGACCCGGGTGGCCCGTGAGGTGGGCACGGACGGCCGGCTCGGCGGTCAGGCGCAGGTCCCCGGCGTGGCCGGTGTGTGGCGCGACCTGACGGACTCGGTGAACGGCATGGCCGGCAACCTCACCACCCAGGTCCGCAACATCGCGCAGGTCGCCACGGCGGTGGCGCGCGGTGACCTGTCGCAGAAGATCGACGTGGACGCGCGCGGCGAGATCCTGGAGCTGAAGAACACCCTCAACACGATGGTGGACCAGCTCTCGAACTTCGCGGAGCAGGTGACCCGGGTGGCCCGCGAGGTGGGCACCGAGGGCATGCTGGGCGGTCAGGCGGAGGTGCAGGGGGTCTCCGGCACCTGGAAGGACCTCACCCAGTCGGTGAACTTCATGGCGAACAACCTCACCATCCAGGTGCGGAACATCGCCGAGGTCACCACGGCGGTCGCCACGGGCGACCTGTCGAAGAAGATCACGGTCGACGCCAAGGGCGAGATCCTGGAGCTGGTGACGACCGTCAACACCATGGTCGACCAGCTGTCGAACTTCGCCGACGAGGTCACGCGCGTGGCCCGTGAGGTGGGTACGGAGGGCATCCTCGGCGGCCAGGCACGCGTGCGCGGTGTCACCGGCACGTGGAAGGACCTCAGCGACAACGTGAACCTGATGGCCAACAACCTGACCAGCCAGGTGCGCAACATCTCCCGGGTCTCCGCGGCCGTCGCCAACGGCGACCTGACGAAGAAGGTCACCGTCGAGGCGCGCGGCGAGGTCGCCGAGCTCGCCGACACCGTCAACACGATGGTGACGACGCTGTCGTCGTTCGCCGACGAGGTGACCCGGGTGGCCCGCGAGGTGGGCACGGACGGCATCCTGGGCGGCCAGGCGCGGGTGCCGGGGGTGTCGGGCACCTGGCGCGACCTGACGGACTCGGTGAACGGCATGGCCGACAACCTCACCGGTCAGGTGCGCCAGATCGCCGCCGTCACGACCGCCATCGCCAAGGGCGACCTCACCAAGAAGATCGACATCGACGCGCGCGGTGAGATCCAGGAGCTGAAGAGCACCATCAACACGATGGTCGACCAGCTGTCGAACTTCGCCGAGGAGGTCACCCGGGTCGCCCGCGAGGTGGGTACGGACGGCCAGCTGGGCGGTCAGGCCCGGGTCCGTGACGTGGACGGCACCTGGCGGGACCTGACGGAGTCCGTGAACGAGATGGCCGGGAACCTGACCCGTCAGGTGCGGGCGATCGCGGCCGTCGCCACGGCGGTCACCCGCGGCGACCTCAACCTGAAGATCGACGGTGTCGACGCGGCGGGCGAGATCCAGGCCCTCCAGGAGAACATCAACACCATGATCGCCAACCTGCGCGACACGACCCTCGCCAACGAGGAGCAGGACTGGCTCAAGGGCAACCTGGCGCGCATCTCCGGTCTCATGCAGGGCCGGCGGGACCTGGACGACGTGGCCTCGCTCATCATGAGCGAGCTGACCCCGGTGGTCTCGGCCCAGCACGGCGCCTTCTTCGTGGCCATGCCGACGGCCTTCGCGCACAGCGACGCCGAACTCGTCGGCGAGGGCGACGGCGCGTACGAGCTGCGGATGCGCGGGAGTTACGGATACTCCGCCGGGTCCATGCCGACCTCGTTCCGCCCCGGCGAGACGCTCATCGGGACGGCCGCGGAGGAGAAGCGGACCATCCAGGTCAACGTGCCGCCGGGCTATCTGAAGATCTCGTCCGGGCTCGGCGAGGCCGCGCCCGCGCACGTGATCGTGCTGCCGGTCCTCTTCGAGGGGAAGGTCCTCGGGGTGATCGAGCTGGCGTCCTTCCAGCCGTTCACGCAGATCCAGCGCGACTTCCTCAACCAGCTCGCCGAGCTGATCGCGACCACGGTCAACACCATCAGCGTCAACACCAAGACCGAGGTGCTGCTCCAGCAGTCGCAGAAGCTCACCGAACAGCTCAAGGAGCGGTCGGCCGAGCTGGAGCACCGGCAGAAGGAGCTCCAGGGCTCCAACCTGGAGCTGGAGGAGAAGGCCGAGCTGCTCGCCCGGCAGAACCGCGACATCGAGGTGAAGAACACCGAGATCGAGGAGGCCCGGCAGGTCCTGGAGGAGCGCGCGGAGCAGCTCGCCGTCTCCATGCGGTACAAGTCGGAGTTCCTCGCCAACATGTCGCACGAGCTGCGCACGCCGCTCAACTCGCTGCTGATCCTGGCCAAGTTGCTCGCGGACAACGCCGAGACGAACCTGACGCCGAAGCAGGTCGAGTTCGCCGAGACCATCCACGGTGCCGGGTCGGACCTGCTCCAGCTGATCAACGACATCCTCGACCTGTCGAAGGTCGAGGCGGGCAAGATGGACGTCTCGCCGACCCGCATCGCGCTCGTCCAGCTCGTCGACTACGTGGAGGCGACGTTCCGGCCGCTCACGGCGGAGAAGGGTCTCGACTTCTCGGTGCGGGTCTCGCCCGAGCTGCCGGCCACGCTCCACACCGACGAGCAGCGGCTGCTCCAGGTCCTGCGCAACCTGCTGTCCAACGCGGTGAAGTTCACGGACACGGGCGCGGTGGAGCTGGTGATCCGGCCGGCCGGAGCGGACGTGCCGCAGTCGATCCGCGAGCAGCTCCTGGAGGCCGGGTCGCTGCGCGATCCGGAGGCCGACCTCATCGCGTTCTCGGTCACCGACACCGGGATCGGGATCGCGGCGAGCAAGATGCGGGTCATCTTCGAGGCGTTCAAGCAGGCCGACGGCACGACCAGCCGGAAGTACGGCGGTACGGGTCTGGGGCTCTCGATCAGCCGGGAGATCGCGCGGCTGCTCGGCGGCGAGATCTTCGCGGCGAGCGAGCCCGGTCGGGGGTCGACGTTCACGCTCTATCTGCCGCTGAGCCCGACGGAGCTGCCGTCGAACGGCTACGGGCAGGGCGCGCAGGACGCCGACGACCCGCACCAGGGGGTCGAGGAGGGCATGGCCGGTGCCGTCCACCCGTTCCCGCACTTCCCGCCGCCGCCCGTGCGGACGGAGGCGCGGTCCGGGGCCGGGGCGCTGTTCCGGCACCGGCGGAAGGCCGCGGCGGAGGCGACCGGGGCGCGGGGCGCGGTCCCCGGGCAGCCGGGTCAGCCGGCGGTGGACCGGGAGGAGCCGGAGGCAGAGCCGCGCCGTACGTTCGCGTTCTCCGGGGAGAAGGTGCTCATCGTCGACGACGACATCCGCAACGTCTTCGCGCTCACCAGTGTCCTGGAGCAGCACGGGCTCGCGGTGCTCTACGCCGAGAACGGGCGGGAGGGCATCGAGGTCCTGGAGCAGCACGACGACGTGACGGTCGTCCTGATGGACATCATGATGCCGGAGATGGACGGGTACGCGACGACGACCGCGATCCGGCGGATGCCGCAGTTCGCCGGGCTGCCGATCATCGCGCTGACGGCGAAGGCGATGAAGGGGGACCGGGAGAAGGCGATCGAGTCCGGTGCGTCGGACTACGTGACGAAGCCGGTCGACCCCGATCACCTGCTGTCGGTCATGGAGGGCTGGATGCGGGGGCAGTGACTCCGCGGCGGGGGTCCGCGCCGCGCCCGGCGCGGACCCCCGGGCTCCGGGGGTGCCCGCTGACGGACTGTCGCCAGGGGCGTGTGAGAGGCCGGGATACGGGGAACCTTCTGGTCTCCCACCGCGTTTCCGGTACGTGCACAGTGACATCGCGGTGACAGGGTGTGGCGACGGGCGGGGTGCGGCTACGATGACCGGCACAAGGACGGACGGCGCTAGGGAGTCGTCTTCTGGGGCGGCTCCCGGTGCTTCCCCCGGTTCGGGGGACCGGGGAGAGCCGTTGCCGGGACGAGGAGGACGGGGCATGGTGCAGAAGGCCAAGATCCTCCTGGTCGATGACAGGCCGGAGAATCTGCTGGCGCTGGAGGCCATTCTCTCCGCGCTCGATCAGACGCTGGTGCGGGCATCGTCCGGGGAGGAAGCGCTCAAGGCGCTGTTGACGGACGACTTCGCGGTCATCCTGCTCGACGTCCAGATGCCGGGCATGGACGGTTTCGAGACCGCCGCCCACATCAAGCGGCGGGAGCGGACCCGGGACATCCCGATCATCTTCCTCACCGCCATCAACCACGGCCCCCACCACACCTTCCGGGGGTACGCGGCCGGGGCGGTCGACTACATCTCGAAGCCCTTCGACCCGTGGGTGCTGCGCGCGAAGGTCTCCGTCTTCGTCGAGCTCTACATGAAGAACTGCAAGCTCCGCGAGCAGGCCGCCCTGCTGCGGCTGCAGTTGGAGGGCGGCGGCGAGGGCGGTCACGGCAAGGAGTCCGCCGGGCTGCTCGCCGAGCTCTCGGCGCGGCTCGCGGCCGTCGAGGAGCAGGCCGAGGCCCTGTCGAAGCAGCTCGACGACGACTCCGCCGACGCGGCCGCGGTCGCCACCGCCGCACACCTGGAGCGCAAGCTCACGGGGCTGCGGCGGGCGCTCGACGCGCTGGAGCCGGGGACGGGTGCCGCGCCGACGCTGCCCGCCCAGAGCTGACGCACCGTCATTCTCCGTCCCGGACGACGGGGATCGGTTCCCGCACTGCGGGGGCCGTCGTGATGCGGCGTCAGCGTTGGGCCCCGGCGCGGACGACACGAACGGGTGAGGCGGACAGGCGGTCTCCACACCGGTAACCTCGGCATCATGGCTTCACGTACGTCCGGCAAGGGTTCCCAGGGCACGGCGAACACCGCAAAACCGCGCGCCGGCCGGACGACGGGTGCCGCGAAGAAAGCGGCGCCCGCGAAGTCCCCCGCCAAGCCGCCCGCGAAGAAGGCGCCGGCCAAGAAGGCCGCGCCCGCCAAGCGGGCCCCCGCACGGAAGACCGCCGCGAAGAAGCCCGCACCGCGGCCCGCCCCGTCCCCGACCGGGGGCGTCTACCGGCTCGCGCGCGGCGCCTGGCTCGGCCTCGCCCACGCGATCGGCGCGATGTTCCGGGGGATAGGGCGCGGCGCCAAGGGGCTCGACCCCGCCCACCGCAAGGACGGGCTCGCGCTGCTCCTCCTCGGGCTCGCGCTGATCGTCGCCGCCGGCACCTGGTCCAACCTGCGCGGCCCGGTCGGCGACCTCGTCGAGATGCTCGTGACCGGCTCCTTCGGCCGGCTCGACCTGCTCGTACCGCTGCTGCTCGGGGCGATCGGCATCCGGCTGATCCTCTACCCGGAGAAGCCCGAGGCCAACGGCCGGATCAGCATCGGCCTCTCCGCACTCGTCATCGGCGTCCTCGGCCAGGTGCACATCGCCTGCGGCTCGCCGGGGCGCGGCGACGGCAGCGCGGCCATGCAGGACGCCGGCGGGCTCATCGGCTGGGCCGCGTCCCAGCCCCTCGTCTTCATGATGGGCGAGGTCCTCGCCGTACCGATGCTGGTGCTGCTCACGGTCTTCGGGCTGCTCGTGGTCACCGCCACCCCGGTCAACGCGATCCCGCAGCGGCTGCGCGCCCTCGGTGCGAAGCTGGGCATCGTCGAGCTCCCGTACGACCCGGCCGAGGCCGAGGGCCATCCCGGGCACCCGGACCACGAGGCCTACGACGAGGAGTGGCGGGACGCGGCGGCGCGTCCCGCGCGGCCCGTCCGGCGCCGCGCGGCCGGGCCGGCGGAGCCGTACGACGTGGACCGGGCCGAGGCGGAGATGCTGGAGCGGCGCGGCCGCCCGGGCCGCAGGACCTCCGCGCGCGACGACGTCGACTCCGGTCTCGACCCGGTGGACGTCGCCGCTGCGGCGGCCGCCGCGCTCGACGGCGCCGTGCTGAACGGCATGCCGCCCTCGCCGATCGTCGCCGACCTCACCAAGGACGTCACCGCCGAGCGGAACGCGGCCGTGGCGGCGTCCGCCCCCGTCGAGAAGGCCGCTCCGGTACCGCCGGCCCGCGGGGCGGACCGCCCCGGTGGCGGCGTACCGGATCTGACGAAGCCGGCGCCCGAGCCGGCCGACCTGCCGCCCCGGGCCGAGCAGCTCCAGCTCGCGGGCGACATCACGTACTCCCTGCCCTCGCTCGACCTCCTGGAGCGCGGCGGGCCCGGCAAGACGCGCAGTGCCGCCAACGACGCGGTCGTCGACGCGCTCTCCAACGTCTTCACCGAGTTCAAGGTCGACGCGGCCGTCACCGGCTTCACCCGTGGTCCGACGGTCACGCGGTACGAGGTCGAGCTCGGCCCGGCCGTGAAGGTCGAGAAGATCACGGCCCTGACCAAGAACATCGCCTACGCCGTGGCCTCGCCCGACGTGCGGATCATCTCGCCGATCCCCGGCAAGTCCGCCGTCGGCATCGAGATCCCGAACAGCGACCGCGAGATGGTCAACCTCGGGGACGTGCTGCGGCTCGCGGACGCGGCCGGCGACGAGCACCCGATGCTCGTGGCGCTCGGCAAGGACGTCGAGGGCGGCTACGTGATGGCGAACCTGGCGAAGATGCCGCACGTCCTGGTCGCCGGTGCCACGGGCTCCGGAAAGTCCTCGTGCATCAACTGCCTGATCACGTCGGTCATGATAAGGGCGACCCCCGAGGACGTCCGGATGGTGCTCGTCGACCCCAAGCGGGTCGAGCTCACCGCCTACGAGGGCATCCCGCACCTGATCACCCCGATCATCACCAACCCCAAGCGGGCCGCCGAGGCGCTCCAGTGGGTGGTGCGCGAGATGGACCTGCGCTACGACGACCTGGCCGCCTTCGGCTACCGGCACATCGACGAC
This sequence comes from Streptomyces sp. E-08, assembly GCF_049913095.1. Lineage (NCBI taxonomy): Bacteria > Bacillati > Actinomycetota > Actinomycetes > Kitasatosporales > Streptomycetaceae > Streptomyces > Streptomyces sp. E-08. Next base: position 6,165,311 of record NZ_CP183971.1, read on the forward strand.
TTCAACCAGGCCATCCGGGACGGCAAGATCAAACTGCCCGAGGGCAGCGAGCGCGAGCTCAACCCGTACCCGTACCTCCTGGTGATCGTCGACGAGCTCGCCGACCTGATGATGGTCGCGCCGCGCGACGTCGAGGACTCGATCGTCCGGATCACCCAGTTGGCCCGCGCCGCCGGCATCCACCTCGTGCTCGCCACCCAGCGGCCGTCCGTGGACGTCGTCACCGGCCTGATCAAGGCGAACGTGCCCTCGCGGCTGGCCTTCGCCACCTCGTCGCTCGCCGACAGCCGGGTCATCCTCGACCAGCCCGGCGCCGAGAAGCTGATCGGCAAGGGTGACGGGCTCTTCCTCCCGATGGGCGCCAACAAGCCCGTCCGCATGCAGGGCGCCTTCGTCACCGAGGACGAGGTCGCGGCCATCGTGCAGCACTGCAAGGACCAGATGACGCCGGTCTTCCGGGACGACGTCACCGTCGGGACCAAGCAGAAGAAGGAGATCGACGAGGACATCGGCGACGACCTCGACCTGCTGTGCCAGGCGGCCGAGCTGGTCGTCTCGACGCAGTTCGGCTCCACCTCGATGCTCCAGCGGAAGCTGCGCGTGGGCTTCGCGAAGGCCGGCCGGCTGATGGACCTGATGGAGTCGCGGAGCATCGTCGGACCGAGCGAGGGCTCCAAGGCGCGGGACGTGCTCGTGAAGCCGGACGAGCTGGACGGGGTCCTCGCCGTGATCCGGGGCGAGTCGGGAGCATAGCGGCGGGGAGTCCGGGTACCCGGTTCGAGACCTGGCCGAGACTCACTCGTAAGGGAACGGTGGGCAACCGTTTCCCCTGGCCGTACGTCAAGTTGGAGGGAGGGACAGAAGGATGTCCCAGCCTCATGGCGTACAAACAGCACCCGCCCGGTTGCCCCACCCTTTCGTACCACCCATAGACTGAACGTCCAGCAGGTGGCTACACGCTCGAAAGGCGCTCTCGTGTCCATCGGCAACTCCCCCGAAGACGACCGGACCTTCCCGGCAGACGACCGGGACTCGATCGGTCGCGCTCTCCAGCAGGCCCGTATCGCCGCCGGTCTCACCGTCGAAGAGGTCAGTGCCTCCACCCGTGTCCGGATCCCGATCGTGCACGCGATCGAGGAGGACGACTTCTCGCGCTGTGGCGGCGACGTCTACGCCCGCGGCCACATCCGTACCCTCGCGCGCGCCGTCGGTCTCGATCCGGCCGACCTGATCGAGCAGTACGACGCCGAGCACGGTGGCCGTCCCGCGCCCACCCCCGCCGCCCCGCTCTTCGAGGCGGAACGTATCCGCCCCGAGCCGCGCAGGCCCAACTGGACCGCCGCGATGGTCGCGGCCATCGTCGCCGTCGTCGGTTTCGTCGGCTTCACGATGTTCAACGGGAACGACGCCCCGAAGGGGACCACGGTCGCCGACGGCGGCCCGGCCCCCGCCCCGGAGAAGGCGACCTCCGCCGCCAAGCCGAAGCCGGTCAAGCCCGCGCCCAAGCCCACCGAGAGCGCGATCGCCGCGGTCCCGCAGGACAAGGTCACGGTCAAGCTCTCCGCGATCGACGACAAGAGCTGGATCTCCGCCAAGGCGCACGACGGCAAGCTCCTCTTCGACGGGCTCCTCCTCAAGGGCGAGTCCAAGACCTTCCAGGACGACGAGCGCGTCGATCTGGTCCTCGGCAACGCCGGCGCCATCGAGCTCTACGTGAACGGCAAGAAGCTCGACGACAAGTTCGAATCCGGCCAGGTCGAGCGGCTCAGCTACACCAAGGGCGACCCCGAGGCCGGCTGAGACCCGCCGTGAGACGGGCCCCGAGGCCCGCGATGTGGCCTCTGTCGCGCAGGTGAACCCTGCGCGACGGGGTAACTGCCGGGACGAAGTAGTCTTGAGTCCATGCCCGAACGCCGTACCGTCGCCCTTGTCACTCTTGGCTGCGCCCGTAACGAGGTGGACTCGGAGGAGCTCGCAGGCCGCTTGGCAGCGGACGGCTGGGAGCTCGTCGAGAACGCCGAGGAAGCGGACGTCGCCGTCGTCAACACCTGCGGATTCGTCGAAGCCGCCAAGAAGGACTCCGTCGACGCCCTGCTCGAAGCCAATGACCTGAAGGACCACGGCAAGACCCAGGCCGTGGTCGCCGTCGGCTGCATGGCCGAGCGGTACGGCAAGGAGCTCGCCGAGGCCCTCCCGGAAGCCGACGGCGTCCTGGGCTTCGACGACTACGCCGACATCTCCAACCGCCTCCAGACCATCCTCAACGGTGGCAGTGTCGAGGCGCACACCCCGCGTGACCGGCGCAAGCTGCTGCCGCTGTCGCCCGTGGAGCGCCAGGAGGCCGCCGCGGCCGTGGCCCTGCCGGGACACGGCACCGTGGACGCCCCCGAGAACGTGCCGAGCGACCTGCCCGACGGCCTCGCGCCCGCCTCCGGGCCCCGCGCGCCGCTCCGGCGCCGTCTGGACACCAGCCCTGTCGCCTCCGTAAAGCTCGCCTCAGGCTGCGATCGCCGCTGCTCCTTCTGCGCCATCCCCTCCTTCCGCGGCTCCTTCGTCTCGCGCCGTCCCTCGGACGTGCTCAACGAGACGCGCTGGCTCGCCGAGCAGGGTGTGAAGGAGGTCATGCTGGTCTCCGAGAACAACACCTCGTACGGCAAGGACCTCGGCGACATCCGGCTCCTGGAGAGCCTGCTGCCCGAGCTGGCCTCGGTCGACGGCATCGAGCGCGTCCGCGTCAGCTACCTCCAGCCCGCCGAGATGCGCCCCGGCCTGATCGACGTCCTCACGTCGACGGACAAGGTCGTGCCCTACTTCGACCTGTCCTTCCAGCACAGCGCCCCGGACGTGCTGCGGGCCATGCGCCGCTTCGGCGACACCGACCGCTTCCTGGAGCTCCTGGAGACCATCCGCTCCAAGGCGCCCACCGCCGGCGCCCGGTCCAACTTCATCGTCGGCTTCCCCGGCGAGACCGAGGCGGACTTCGCCGAGCTGGAACGCTTCATCACCCACGCGCGCCTCGACGCCATCGGCGTCTTCGGCTACTCCGACGAGGACGGCACCGAAGCCGCCACGTACGAGCACAAGCTCGACCAGGACGTCGTCGACGAGCGCCTCGCCCACCTCTCCCGGCTCGCCGAGGAGCTCACCGCGCAGCGCGCGGAGGAGCGGATCGGAGAGACCCTGGAAGTACTCGTCGAGTCCGAGTCGGACGACGAGGACGAGGAGGGCGGCTGGATCGGCCGCGCGGCCCACCAGGCGCCCGAGACCGACGGACAGGTCCTGCTGCTCACCACGGACGGCGGTGCGGGCTCCGACCTGGCCCCGGGCCGTATGGTCAGGGCGAAGGTCGTCGGCACGGAGGGCGTCGACCTGGTGGCCGAGTGTCTTTTCGAGGAGGCGGGCAGATGACCGGAGTCCCGGCATCCGCGACGGGCGGGACCGGTAGGCCGGCGCCGCGCGGCAAGCTGGGCACGGCGGCCGTCAACCAGGCCAGCCTGTGGAACATCGCGAACATCCTCACGATGATCCGGCTCGTTCTCGTGCCGGGCTTCGTGCTGCTGCTGCTCCAGGACGGCGGGCACGACCCCGTATGGCGTGCCTGGGCCTGGGCGGCGTTCGCGGTGGCCATGATCACGGACGTCTTCGACGGGCACCTCGCCCGCACGTACAACCTGGTCACCGACTTCGGGAAGATCGCCGACCCCATCGCCGACAAGGCGATCATGGCGGCCGGACTGATCTCACTGTCCTCGCTCGGCGACCTGCCCTGGTGGGTGACCGGCGTCATCCTGGCCCGCGAGCTCGGCATCACCCTGATGCGGTTCTGGGTCATCCGGCACGGGGTCATCCCCGCCAGCCGCGGCGGCAAGATGAAGACGCTCGCCCAGGGCACCGCCGTGGGCATGTACGTCCTCATGCTCACCGGCGCGCTGGCCTCCTTCCGCTTCTGGGTGATGGCGGTGGCCGTCGTGCTGACGGTCGTGACCGGTCTGGACTACGTCCGGCAGGCCGTCGTCCTGCGCCGACAGGGGCTCGCGGCGGAGCGGGAAGCCGCGCGGTCGGAGACGGCGACGCGATGACCGAGGCCGCCCGGGTGCTGGCGCTGCTCGCGGAGCGTGATCAGACGCTGGCCGCCGCGGAGTCGCTCACGGGCGGACTGGTGGCCGCCGAGCTCACCGGCGTACCGGGCGCCTCGGTGTCCTTCCTGGGGTCGGTCACGGCCTACGCCACGACCCTCAAGCGCGAGCTCCTCGGTGTCGACGGGTCCCTCCTCGCGGAGCGCGGAGCGGTGGATCCCGAGGTCGCGCTGCAGATGGCGGCCGGTGTGCGGGACCGGCTCGGCGCCGACTGGGGGATCTCGACGACCGGCGTCGCGGGGCCGACGCCGCAGGACGGCCAGCCCGTCGGAACCGTCTACGTGGCCGTCGCCGGCCCGGCCGCGACGAGCGCCCGCGCCGGGAAAGTGGTGTCGTTGAGGTTGAACGGCGATCGTACGGAAATCCGTAGAGAGAGCGTACGGAGCGTGCTGGAACTGCTCCATGAGGAACTCTCGGGAAATGCGCGGGCACAGGATACGGAACACAACGGGGGGAATTGATGTTTGCAGCCCTGAGTGAACACGACATCGCTCCCCGCACGGCCGCAGCGCGAGGCGGTACGGTGGGGCGAGAAGGATGCGGCTACGCGGTCCGAGGAGGGAGCCACCGATGATTCTGCTCCGTCGCCTGCTGGGTGACGTGCTGCGTCGGCAGCGCCAGCGCCAGGGCCGTACTCTGCGCGAAGTCTCCTCGTCGGCCCGAGTCTCGCTCGGCTATCTCTCCGAGGTGGAGCGGGGGCAGAAGGAGGCTTCCTCCGAGCTGCTCTCCGCGATCTGCGACGCGCTGGACGTACGGATGTCCGAGCTCATGCGCGAAGTGAGCGACGAGCTGTCGCTGGCCGAACTGGCCGAGTCGGCAGCGGCGAGCGAACCGGTCCCGACGCCGGTACGCCCGATGCTCAATTCGGTGTCGGTGACGTCGGTGGCCGGAGTGCCCACCGGGCGGGTGACCATCAAGGCCCCTGCCGAAGCGGTGGACGTCGTCGCTGCCTGAACCGAAGTGGGGCGAAGCCCCGGTCGGTGCCCTCATCGTGGGGCGCTGACCGGGGCTTTTCTCATGCCCGGGGGAGCGGGGGCGCTTCCGCTGGAGATGCCGGGTTCCGGGGTGCCGTGCCATGGTGGGAGGGACGTACGACTGGGCCGTGTGCGCCGGGTCTGCCCCCGGTGCGCCCTCCCGCAGGGTGATCCTGCCGGTCTAGCGTCGACCGCAGGAGGCGGCCATGGTACGGCGACGGGTTCCGCTGGTGACGCTCGCGTTGCTCGCGTGCGGTCTCGCGGCCGGAGGGCTCTGGTGGTGGGCGGTGCTGCGGCTGCTCCTCGTGCCGGGGGAGACCGGGCCCGTCGAGGGGGCGGTGGCCGCGGGCGGCTGGGGACTCAGCCTGCTGCCGGTGCACGTCGCGGCCTCGTCGGGGCGACGGCGTGTGGTGCCGGCCTCCGTACGGTCCGGGGTGCTCGTCGCGCCGGGGCTTCCGGGCGAGGCGGCCCGAAGGGTCACCAGGGCATCGCGACGCCGCCGTTGGGGCGGAGGATCTGACCGGTCGTGAACGCGGACGCGTCGGACGCCAGGTGCAGCACCGCGTGGGCGATGTCCTCGGCCTCGCCGACCCGCCTGAGCGGTGAGTGACGGACCATCGCCGCCTCGGCCTGCTCCTGGGCCGCCGGCTCGTGGCGGTCCGTCATCGGGGTGCGGATCCAGCCCGGGGCGATCGCGTTGACGCGGATGCCGTGCGGACCCGCCTCCGTGGCCAGGGTCTTCGTCAGCTGGACGACGGCCGCCTTGGTGACGCTGTAACAGAGCAGGCCCGGGCTCGCGGTGTCCATCGCGCCCGAGGCCATCGTCACGATCGAACCGCGGACGCCGGCGTCGATCATCGAACGGGCCGCTTCCTGGCAGGCGTGGAGCACGCCCTTGAAGTTCACGGCGAGGACGCGGTCGAGGTCCTCGTCCCGGGTCTCCAGGACCGTGCTCGTGTGCATGATCCCCGCGATGGCGGCCATGACGTGGAGGGGCCCGGCGGCGCGGACGGCCGCCGCGAGGGCGGGCCGGTCGGTGACGTCCAGGGTGTGGGTGTGCGCGGTGCCGCCCTCACGGGCGATCAGGGCCGCCGTCTCCTTCAGGCCCGCCTCGTCGCGGTCGGCGCAGTGGACGGTGGCACCGGCCCGGGCGAGGAGAGCCGCGGAGGCGCGGCCGATACCGCTCGCGGCGCCGGTGACGAACGCGGTGCGGCCGGTCAGGTCGTACGCCGGGAGAGTCATCGTCGTCGTCATGTCCGGACCGTACGACCGGATCTGACGGATCGTCAATTGTCGGGGCGGATTCCGTCCGGGCCCCGCTGGCAGCCCGGGCACCAGTACGTGACCCGGTCGCCGAGCTCCGCCTTGCGGATCGCGGTGCCGCAGCGCAGGCAGGGGCGGCCCTCGCGGCCGTAGACGTGGAGCGGGGTGCCCGGGCGCCGCGTGGTCGTGGTGCGGCGGTCCGGACGGTCCTTGTTCGCGTCGAGCAGGCGGTGGGCCGTGGCGACCAGACGGGCCGGGACGTCCGGGGCGAGCTCGCCGACCGGGAGCCACGGGGTGACGGCGGCGAGGAAGGCCAGTTCCGACTTGTACACGTTGCCGATGCCGGCCAGGTTGCGCTGGTCGAGGAGGGCGGCACCGAGGGGGCGCGCGGGGTCGGCGACGAGACGCCGCACGGCCTCGTCGGGATCCCAGTCCGGGCCGAGCAGGTCCGGCCCCAGATGGCCCACGGCGTTCGCCTCCTCGGCGGTACGGATCAGCTCCAGGACGGGGAGGCGGTAGCCGTACGCGGTGGACTCGGCGTTCCCGAGGACCGCGCGGATCTGGTGCTCGGGACCGCCGCGCGGGCGCTCCCCGGTGGCGTACACCCGCCAGGCGCCGTCCATCCGCAGGTGCGAGTGGAGGGTGAGCCCGCCCTCGATCCGGGCGAGGAGGTGTTTGCCGCGCGGGGTGACGTCGAGGAGCGTGCGGCCGGTGAGGTCGGCGGTCGCGAACCGGGGCACGCGGAGGTCCGCGCGGGTGAGGACCTGGCCGGCGAGCGCGGTGTGCAGGCGGTGAGCGGCCTGCCAGACGGTATCTCCTTCGGGCACGGGTCCATTGTGGGCCGGTGCCTGGTGGGGCGGGGCCTTTGCACGCGGTGCCCGCGCCCGGTGTGGGCTCGGGCGGTGACCCGCACCCGGTGTGGGCCCGTCGCCCGCTGCCGTGTGGGCAGGCGTGGGCACCGCTCCGGCGGGACGCATGCCCACAACGGGGGTGGCGGCGGGTCAGGGGCGGAGGCGGAGGCCTCTGGGGGTGGCCAGGAAGCCGGTGGCTTCCAGGGGGCGGGCCAGGGGGGACGTCAGGGACGCCGTGCCGTTGACCCGCTCCACCGTGACCGTGCCCAGCGACCCCGCCTTCGCCGACGCCGCCAGGGCCTCCGCCGCCGCGCTCAGCGCCGGGTCGTCGGGGTCCGTCGGCCAGGAGAGGAGCGTCTTGCCGCCGCGCTCCATGTAGAGCGTGAGCTCGCCGTCGACCAGGACCACCATCGCGCCCGCCTTGCGGCCCGGCCGGTGACCGGCGCCCGCCGGCGGCTCGGGCCAGGGCAGGGCCGCACCGTAGGCGTTCGCCGGGTCCGCGGCGGCGAGGACGAGGGCGCGGGGGCCCGCCGCGGCCTCGGCGCCGCGGTCGCGGGCCGTCGCGGCCGCCCGCAGCCGGTCCACCGCCCCGTCCATCGCGAACTGGGCCGCGCCGAGCCCCTCCACGACGTAGCCGCGCCGGGCCTGTCCGCTGTCCTCGAAGGCGGCCAGGATCCGGTACGTGGCGGAGAAGCCGCCTTCGACGCCCTCGGCGGCCACCGCGCCCCGGGTGACCACGCCGTGCCGGTCCAGGAGGGTGCGGGCCAGGGCGTGCGCCCGGTGCGTCGGCTCCGGCTCGGGGGGAGGCAGGAGGGACCAGCGGCCGGAGACCGTCGGCGGGCCCGTGCGTGAGACCGGGCGGGCCGCGGCCGTCAGCGCCCCGTACCGGCCGCGCGGGACCGTGCGGCGCGCGCGGTGCGCGGTGGAGCCCGCCGTGCGGCCCGAACCGAGGAGCGCGCGCAGCGGGGCCAGGGTGTCGTTGGTCAGCCGGCCCGACCAGGCCAGGTCCCAGAGGGCGTCGGCCAGCTGCGGATCGGTGGCGTCCGGGTGGGTGGTGGCCCGGATCTGGTCGGCGATCTGCCGGAAGAACAGCCCGTACCCGCCGGAGAGGGCCGTGAGGACGGATGCGTGCAGCGCGGACAGCTCCAGGGGGTGCGGCGGCGGGAGGAGCAGCGGGGCCGCGTCCGCCAGGTAGAGGGAGACCCAGCCGTCCTTGCCCGGGAGCGAGCCCGCGCCCGCCCAGACGACCTCGCCGGTCGTCGTCAGTTCGTCCAGGAGCGCCGGGGAGTAGTCCCGGACCCGGGAGGGCAGGATCAGCTTCTCCAGGGCCGAGGCCGGGACCGGCGCGCCCTGGAGCTGCTCGATCGCGCGCGCGAGGCCGTCGATGCCGCGCAGACCGCTGCTCCCCACGTGCTGCCACTGCGGCAGGAACGTGGCGAGGGCCGCCGGGGGCACCGGCTCCAGCTCGTGGCGCAGGGCCGCAAGGGAGCGGCGCCGCAGCCGGCGCAGGACGGTCGCGTCGCACCACTCCTGGCCGATGCCCGAGGGGTGGAACTCGCCCTGGACGACCCTGCCCGAGGCGGCGAGACGCTGGAGCCCGCCGTCCGTGACGGCCGCGCCGAGTCCGAAGCGGCCGGCGGCCTGGGAGGAGGTGAACGGGCCGTGCGTGCGCGCGTACCGCGCGAGCAGGTCGCCCAGCGGGTCCTTGACCGGCTCGGTGAAGGCCTCGGGCACGCCGACCGGCAGCGCCGTTCCCAGGGCGTCCCGGAGGCGCCCCGCGTCCTCGATCGCCGCCCAGTGGTCCCGGCCGCCGATCCGCACCCGGATCGCGCGGCGGGCGGCCCCGAGGTCGGGCGCCCACCCCGGCTCGGCGCCCCGCTCGGCCAGCTCCGTTTCCGTCAGCGGGCCGAGGACCCGCAGCAGGTCGGCGACGCCCTCCACGTCCTTGATCCGGCGGTCCTCCGTCAGCCACTGGAGCTCCCGCTCCAGCTCCGTCAGCACCTCCGGGTCGAGCAGCTCCCGCAGCTCGGCCTGGCCGAGGAGCTCCGCGAGCAGCCGGGAGTCCAGCGAGAGGGCGGCCGCCCGCCGCTCCGCGAGCGGGGAGTCGCCTTCGTACAGGAACTGCGCCACGTACCCGAGGAGCAGCGAGCGGGCGAAGGGCGACGGCTCCGGGGTGGTGACCTCGACCAGCCGGACCCGGCGGGCCTCGATGTCCCCCATGAGCTCCGTCAGGCCGGGGAGGTCGAAGACGTCCTGGAGGCACTCGCGGACGGCCTCCAGGACGATCGGGAACGAGCCGAACTCGCTCGCCACCTGGAGGAGCTGGGCCGCGCGCTGCCGCTGCTGCCACAGCGGGGTGCGCTTGCCCGGGTTGCGCTTCGGCAGCAGCAGGGCGCGGGCGGCGCACTCGCGGAACCGGGAGGCGAACAGCGCTGAGCCGCCCACCTGGTCGGTGACGATCTGCCCGATCTCGCCCTGGTCGAAGAGGGCGTCGGCCGCACCCACGGGAGCCTTGTCCGCGTCGTACGCCGTGTCCAGGTGCCGGCTCGGGTCGACCGGCTCGTGGTCGAGGAGGTCCAGGCCCATGTCCAGGCCCATCAGGTCGGCGTCGGGCAGGCGCAGCACGATGCCGTCGTCGGCGTGCATCACCTGCGCGTCCATGCCGTACCGCTCGGCGAGCCGCGCGCCGAGCGCCAGCGCCCATGGGGCGTGCACCTGCGCCCCGAACGGGGAGTGGATGACGACCCGCCAGTCCCCGAGCTCGTCGCGGAAGCGCTCGACCAGGATCGTCCGGTCGTCCGGCACGTGGCCGCAGGCCTCGCGCTGCTCCTTGAGGTACGCGAGGACGTTCTCCGCGGCCCAGGCGTCCAGGCCCGCGGCGAGCAGCCGCAGGCGCGCGTCCTCGTCCCCGAGGGCGCCGACCTCGCGGAGGAACGCGCCCACCGCCCGCCCCAGTTCGAGCGGGCGGCCCAGCTGGTCGCCCTTCCAGAACGGCAGCCGTCCCGGCACGCCGGGCGCGGGGGAGACGAGCACCCGGTCCCGGGTGATGTCCTCGATCCGCCAGGAGGTGGTGCCGAGCGTGAAGACGTCGCCGACCCGCGACTCGTACACCATCTCCTCGTCGAGCTCGCCGACCCGGCCCCCGCCCTTCTTGGGGTCCGAGCCCGCGAGGAAGACGCCGAACAGACCGCGGTCGGGGATCGTGCCGCCCGAGGTGACGGCGAGCCGCTGGGCGCCGGGCCGTCCCGTGACCGTCCCGGCGACCCGGTCCCAGACCACGCGCGGGCGCAGCTCGGCGAAGGCGTCCGAGGGGTAGCGGCCGGCCAGCATGTCCAGGACGCCGGTGAACGCCGACTCCGGCAGCGAGGAGAACGGGGCCGAGCGGCGCACCACGGCCAGCAGGTCGTCCACCTGCCAGGTGTCGAGCGCGACCATCGCGACGAGCTGCTGCGCGAGGACGTCCAGAGGATTGGCGGGGATCCGCATCGACTCGATCGCGCCGGAACGCATCCGCTCGGTGACCACGGCGGCCTGCACCAGGTCGCCGCGGTACTTGGGGAAGACCACGCCCGTGGAGACCGCTCCCACCTGGTGGCCCGCGCGCCCCACGCGCTGGAGCCCGGAGGCCACGGACGGCGGCGACTCGACCTGCACCACCAGGTCGACCGCGCCCATGTCGATGCCCAGCTCCAGGCTGGAGGTGGCCACCACGGCGGGCAGCCGGCCCGCCTTCAGGTCCTCCTCCACCTGGGCGCGCTGCTCCTTCGACACCGAACCGTGGTGGGCCCGCGCGAGCAGCGGCGGGGCGCCCTGCGCCGCCCCCGACTGGGCCATGACCTGGGCCGGAGGAGCCCCCTCCGGGAGCGGTTCGCCGGTCGCCCGCTCGTACGCGATCTCGTTGAGCCGGTTGCACAGGCGCTCGGCGAGCCGGCGGGAGTTCGCGAAGACGATCGTGGAGCGGTGGGACTGCACGAGGTCGGCGATCCGCTCCTCGACGTGCGGCCAGATCGACGGCTTGTCCCCGCCGTCCTTCCCCTCGGAGGCGGGGGAGCCGCCGAGCTCGCCCATGTCCTCGACGGGGACGACGACGGACAGGTCGAACTCCTTGCCCGACGGCGGCTGCACGATCTCCACGGCCCGCCCCGGCGAGAGGTAGCGGGCCACCTCGTCGACCGGGCGGACCGTGGCGGACAGGCCGATCCGGCGCGCGGGGCGGGGCAGGAGCTCGTCGAGCCGCTCCAGGGTGAGGGCCAGGTGCGCGCCCCGCTTCGTGCCCGCGACCGCGTGGACCTCGTCCAGGATGACCGTCTCCACGCCCGACAGGGCCTCGCGCGTGGCGGAGGTCAGCATCAGGAACAGGGACTCGGGCGTGGTGATCAGGATGTCCGGCGGCCGGGTCGCGAGCGCCCGGCGCTCGGCCGGCGGGGTGTCCCCGGAGCGGATCCCGACCCGGACGTCCGGCTCGGGCAGACCGAGCCGGACCGACTCCTGGCGGATGCCGGTCAGCGGCGAGCGGAGGTTTCGCTCGACGTCCACGGCCAGGGCCTTCAGCGGCGACACGTACAGCACGCGGCAGCGCTTCTTCGCCTCGGCCGGCGGCGGCGAGGACGCCAGCCGGTCCAGGGAGGCGAGGAAGGCCGCCAGGGTCTTGCCCGAGCCGGTCGGCGCGACGACGAGCACGTCGGAGCCCGCGCCGATGGCCTTCCAGGCGCCCTCCTGCGCGGCGGTGGGCGCGGTGAAGGCCCCGGTGAACCAACCACGGGTCGCGGGGGAGAACGAGTCGAGCGCGGACCTGACCATGCCCCCCATCGTGCACCCGACCACTGACAACCGTCCGGACCTGGGCGAACCCGATCGTCGCGGGGCGCCGCCGGGGCGCAGAATGGGGGAATGGTGACGGGCGCGACGGGGGACGGAGCGAGCGGGGAGCGGGCCCGGTACTGGCAGTACGCCGAGCTGCCCGGGGTCGACCTGCTGCACGCCCACTACATCCGCAAGGCCTTCGCCCGGCACACCCACGAGACCTTCGTCTTCGCCGCGATCACCGAGGGTGTCGAGGCCTTCCACTACCGCGACGAGCTCGTCCAGGCCGGCCCCGGACAGATCGCCCTCGTCAACCCGGACACCCCGCACACCGGGCACGCCGGAGTGCCCGAGGGCTGGACCTACCGGACGATCTACCCGGACGCGGAGATCGTCCGGTCGATCGCCGCCGACACCTTCGCCCTGCGCGGCGAGGCGGGCTTCACCTCGCCCGTCGTCGACGACCCGCACGCCGCCCGGCTCGTCGTCGGCGTCCACCGGGCCGCCGAGGAGGGCAACGCGCTCGCCGCGGACAGCCTGCTGCGCCTGGTCACCGCCCGGATGCTGCGCAGCCACGGCGGTCTCGTCACCCCGCTCCCGCTCCGTTCGGCAGGAGCCCGGAACGCGGCACGCGCGCGTGAGGTCCTGGAGGCCGGGATGGTCGAGCCGCCGACCCTGGAGCGCCTCGCCGCCGACCTGGGCACCAGCCCGTTCGCGCTGCTCCGGGCCTTCCGCGAGGCGTACGGGATGCCTCCGCACACCTGGCTCACCGACGCGCGCGTACGGCGGGCCCGCAGGCTCCTCGACACGGGGACGCCCCCTGCGGAGGCGGCCGCCGCCGTCGGCTTCACCGACCAGTCGCACCTCAGCCGGCACTTCACCCGCAGCGTCGGGGTGCCGCCGGGCGCCTACCAGCGCGCGCGGGGCGCGGCCCGGGAGGCACCGGGCCCTCCCCGCGCAAGAACGTACAAGACCTGACCCGAACCGGCGCCGTACCGTCTCTGACGTGGCAGAACAGACAGCACCTCCCGTCATACGCGACGGCACCCCGGTCAAGCCCGACGCGGCCGTCGTCCGCGACGCGCTCGGCGTCGGCGTCGCCGTCGGGCTCTCCGGCTTCGCCTTCGGCGTGACCTCCGCGGGCTCCGGCCTGAGCCTCCTCCAGACCTGCGTCCTCAGCCTGCTCGTCTTCACCGGCGCCTCGCAGTTCGCCCTGGTCGGAGCGCTCGCCGCGGGCGGCAACCCCTTCACGGCCGCCGCCGGCGCCTTCTTCCTGGGCACCCGCAACGCCTTCTACGGACTGCGGCTCTCCCAGCTCCTCGCGGTACCGAAGGCCGTCCGGCCCCTCGCCGCGCACTGGGTGATCGACGAGACCACGGCCGTCGCCCTCGCGCAGCCGTCCCGCCGCGCCGCCCGGATCGGCTTCACCGTCACCGGCCTCACCCTGTACGTCCTGTGGAACCTGACCACGTTCCTCGGGGCGCTCGGCGCCGAGGCGATCGGCGACACCGCGGCCTGGGGGCTCGACGCCGCGGGCCCCGCCGTCTTCCTGGCCCTGCTCGCCCCCATGCTGAAGTCCACGACCGAGCGCGCCACCGCCGGCATCGCCGTCCTGCTGGGCCTCGGCCTGCTGCCCGTCCTGCCCGCCGGGGTCCCGGTCCTCGCCGCGGCCCTCGCCGCGCCCGCCGTGCTCTGGGCCCAGGGCCGCCGCACGGCCCCCACCGGAGAGAAGGACTCCCGATGAACGTCTGGATCGCGATCGCCCTCACCGCCGGCGGCTGCTACCTCGTCAAGCTGATCGGCCTGCTCGTACCCGCCGGAGCGCTGGAACGCCCCCTCGTCCAGCGGCTCGCCGCCCTGCTCCCCGTCGCGCTGCTCGCCGCGCTCACCGCGCAGCAGACCTTCAGCACGGGCGGCGACCTCGTCCTGGACGCCCGGGCCGCCGGGCTCGCCGCGGCCGCCGTCGCGCTCGTCCTGCGCGCGCCGTTCCTGGTCGTGGTGGGCGCGGCCGTCGCCGTCACGGCGGGGGTCCGGGCCCTGGGGTGGTGACGGCAGGACCTTCACGGGGCCGGTGACGCCGTACGGCCATCGATCCCGTACGGCCATCGGGCCCGTACCGCCCACCGGTCCCGTACCGCCCACCGGTCCCGTACCGCGCCTGCTCAGTGCGCCACCGGCACCCCCACCGGTGGGGTCTCCGGGACGCCCAGGCGCTCCGCGTCCCGCTCCGGGCGCAGGAACAGCGCCGTCAGGACGCCGGCGACCGCGAGCAGCCCGGCCGTGAACAGCCAGCCGTTCTCGTACCCACGGGCCGTCGTCGCGCCCGCGTCCACGATGCCGCCGAGGACCAGCGGCGCGAGCACCCCGCCCAGCGCGAAGACGCAGACCACCGCGCCGAGCACCACCCCGCGCTGCGCGGGCGGGGTGATCCGGGCGACCGCGGTCTGGCCCACCGTCATCATCGGCAGCGCCAGCGCCATCGGACCGAACATCATCGGCACCCGCAGCCAGTCCGCGCCCGCCGTCGCGAAGACCGTCACGGCCACCGCGGAGAGCAGGAGCAGCACCCCCGCACCCGCGCCCGCCGGCAGCCGTCCCGGCCTGCCGCGCCGGGCCGCCCGCTGGGCGACCACCCCGTGGACCAGCAGGACCACGCCGTTGGCGACGGCGCCCGCGCCGACCATCAGACCGGCCCGGTGCGCGTCCCAGCCGAGGACCGCCTCCAGGTAGTCCGGCAGCCAGGTCAGCTTCGAGCTCATCAGCCAGTACGCGGCGAACGAGCCCGCGCACGCCGTCAGGAACGTGCCGCTCAGCAGGACCCGGCGCAGCGGGACCTCCGTGACCCCCGCGTCCTCGGGGCCCCGCGTCCCGCCCACCGGGGGCGCGAGCGGGCCCTCGGAGCCGTACCGGCGCCAGACGGCCGCCCACACCAGGCCGGTCACGCCGACCGCGCCGAAGGCCCAGCGCCAGCCCCACTCCGAGATCACCGCCGACAGGAGGGGTGCGGCGACCGCCACCCCGGCCGCGGCGCCGACCATCAGGACGGCCGTCGGCAGGTTCCGGTCCCGCTGGCCGAACCAGCCGTGCAGGTGGTGGACCGCGACCGGCGCCGCCGGACCCTCCGCCGCGCCGAGCAGCACACGGGTCAGCACCAGCGTCCCGAATCCGGCCGCGGCCCACACCATCGGCAGCTGCGCCACCGACCACAGGAGCGCCATCCCGAGCAGCAGGACGGACGTCCGCACCTTCCGGGTCAGCGCCGACACGGCGAGCGCCGACACCGAGAACAGCGCGAAGAACGCCGCCTGCGACGCCCCGAACTCCTGCCGGGAGATGCCGAACTCGCGCATGATGTCCGGCCCGGCGAGACCGAGGACGGTCTTGTCCGCGAAGTTGACCAGCATGAACGCGAGCAGCAGCCAGGTGGTGCCCCAGGCGCCCCGCTTCCCGGCCGTGCGGACCGCCGCCGCGCTCCGGGCCCCGCCTCCCGTCACGCTGCCGGCCCCGCTCATCCGCAGCACGGGTCCTCTTCGGCGACGACGCCCACGCTGATCGCCCCGGCGGCCCGCTCCCGGCCCGCGGCGGAACGGGTCAGCTCCGTCGTGACGTCCGTGCCCTCCGCCACCGCCGCGGACTCCGCCGCCGCCCAGTGGAAGACCCCGCGCGCCATCGTCGACGTCTCGCGCCCGGCCCGCGTCTCGTACACCCGGGCCCGGATCCGGGCCACCACGGCGTCCGCGGGTGCGGCCAGGGCCGCCGTCTCCGCCAGGTGCGAGGCGAGCCGCAGCTCGCCCTCGTCCAGGAGGCGGGCCGCCCGCTCGGCGAGGGCGAGCGCGCCGCCCGCCGCCTCCGCGAACTCGGCCGCGACGGCCGCCTCGGGGGCCGGCTTCAGATGGGCGGGGTTCTGGTCGTACCAGCCGCCCCACAGGCGCCACAGGTTCCGTACGACGAACTCCGGCTCGTCGTAGGCCGGGTGCAGGTACGGCTTCGCGAGCAGCTCCTCCGGGACCTTCACCCCGTGGATGACGGCGTCCAGACGCAGCCCCGCGTTCATCAGCTCCCGCGTCTGCGCGCACAGCGACTCCAGGAGGGCCGCCGTGTCGTCGAGCGCGCGTGCCACCCGGTCCGCGCCGACGATCGGGATGCCGTGGCCCGGCAGCAGCACCTCGGCGCCGAGCTCGCCCATGGCGCGCAGGGCCCGCGCCCACTCCTCCGGGTAGCGCTGCACCTTCTGCGGGTTGCCGGCGTTGGGGGAGTTCCAGATGAAGAGGTCGCCCGTGCACAGGGTCCTGAGCTCCGGCACCCACACGTAGGTGTGGTCGTCCGTCTCCCCGCGCGCGTGGAACAGCTCGAACGTCAACTCGCCGTGACGCACGGTCAACCGGTCGCGGTACGTCGTGTCCGGGTGGCGGTACGCGGTGGGCCACTCCAGGCCCGGTACGCCGAACTGGCGCCGGTTGATCCACGCGTTGTAGCCCGCGGTCTCCACGTACCGTTCGAAGCGGGCGGCCACCGCCTCGTGCGCGATCACCTCCGGGCGGACCCGCTCGGCGTCGAACGGCGCCACCCCGAAGACATGGTCGACATGGCCGTGCGTGAAGACGACCGCCCGTACCGGGTCCTGGCTGAACGCGCGCACCGCCCTGTGCAGCAGCTCCGCCGTGCGCACGTCGCCCGAGTCCACCAGGACGAGCCCGTCGCCGCTGTCGAAGACGGCGACGTTCGCGAACGCCGGGAAGAACCCGATCCGGTCGCGGACCCGGACCAGCTCCTCCGAGGTGAACGCGCCCGTGAGGTGAGGCAGCAGGGTCTCCTCGCCCCGCCACACCCGGTCGGTGTAGTCGAGATACGTACGGGGGGTGTGCTCGGTCATACCAGCGGCTCCTTCGGTGCGGTGCGGCGGAACGCCTGGGCACCGAGTTTCGGCCCGTCAGGCGTGGCACGACATCCCGCGCCGTCACATCCTTCGACGGTCGGTACTGTGACCCGTCACAGTCCGCAGGTGCGGAGGAGAGGAGCCGTCGTGACGGAGGTCTCCGCGGAGGCCCGGGCGCTCGCGCTGCGATGCGAGGCCCGGGTCAACGAGCTCGCACGCCGGATGACCAGGGACTCCTTCGCACGGCTGCCCGGCTACGACCGGCTGCCCGACGAGATGAAGGACATCGAGATCGCGGCGACCGTACGCCACGGCGTACGGCTCTTCCTCCGCAGCGCCCTCGCACCCGGGGGCCGTGAGGCCGGTGACACGCGCCTGTTCCGCGAGCGCGCCGCGCAGCGCGCCGAGGAGGGCATGCCGCTCCACCTGCTGCTCCGCAGTCACAGCCTCGGCGCGTACATGCTGTGGCGGGCGCTGCGCGAGGCGGCCCTCCCCGGCGACGAGGCGGCCCTCGTCGAGCTCGCCGACCTCCTCTTCGCGTCCCAGCCGGGCATCGTCGGCGCCGTCGCCGAGACCTACCTCGACGAGCGCTCGGCCCTGGAGACCGAGCGGCGGGCCCAGCTCCGCTCCCTGCTGCGCGGGCTCCTCGACGGGACGCTGCCCCCGGCCCGGCTCGCGGCGGCCCCCTTCGGCATCGACGGCCCCTGCCTGGTGCTCGCCGTCGGCGCCGTCGCACCGCCCGACGAGGGCGAGGTGGCGGCACGGCGGCGGCTGCGCCGCGTCCGGACGGCGCTCGACCACGGCTTCGGCGTGGAGGTGCCCGCCCTCATCGACACCGGTACGGAGCCGGGGCGGGCGATCGTCCCCGGTGCGACCGAGCCGCCCGAGGACCTGGCGGAGCGGCTCTCCCGGGCCGCCGGCACCACGCTGCGGGTCGCCGTCGTGCCCGCCGCGGGCCCGGAGGCGGTGCCCGAGGCCTCCCGTACCGCCGGAGAGGTCCTGCGGGTCGCTGCGGGGTGCGGCCTGCCGCCCGGACTGCACCGGCTCGACGACGTGCTCCTGGAGTACCACCTGTCCCGGCCCGGGGAGAGCGGCCGTCGCATCGCCGCCCTCCTCGACCCGGTCGCCGACCGCCCCGAGCTCCTGGAGACTCTGCGCGTCCACCTCGCCCACGGCCAGGACCGGCGCGCCACGGCCGCCGCGCTCGGGCTGCACCCCAACACCGTCGACAACCGGCTCGCCCGCACCACCGAGCGGACCGGCATCGACCTGGCGACGCCGAGGGGCACGGCCACCGCCCTCGCGGCGCTGCTGCTGCGCGAGGCCCCGGAGGGGTAGGGCGGAGGCCGGCCCCGCGCGGGTGCCCGCCCGGGACCCTGGCCGCCGGCCCTGCCCGTCAGTCGATCGCGCGGCCGTGCGCGCGGAGGGTGCGCAGGGCCTCGACGGTGACGATCGGGCGCCACTCCAGAGCCGAGCCGGGCGCCCAGGCGCGCCACCGGACCGGCCAGCCGCCGTCCTCCTGCTGGTCGGCCTGGAGCCGGTCGAGGGAGCGTGTCATCTCCTCCTCCGTGAACCAGCGTCCGGCCAGGGAGTCCGGCACGCGCGCGTAGTCGTGGGGGTGGTGGTACTCGCCGGGCGCGTAGCCGTCCGCGAGCGGGTGGTCCTCCGGCCGGTCGGGGTCCAGGACCGCGAGGCCCTGCTCTCGGACGAGCCGGCCGAGCCTGTCCGCCGCCGCCTCGGCACGCGGGCGGTCGGGGGCCGAGTCCAGGAAGGCGACGGCCGCCTGGATCTCGTACGGATGGGACTTCTCCAGCGACTCCACGGCCGACCAGCAGAACTCGGTGGCCCGGAACAGCCACGCGTGCCACACCTGGTTGCGGTGCAGCACGCCGACCACCGGGCCGGTCGAGAGCAGCGCGCTCGGCGGGGAGTCGACGACCGGCACGAAGGGCGCGGAGGGGTAGCCGCGCTGGGACGGGTGGATCGCGGGGAGCGCCCCGTCGTGGGTGGACACCTCCGTGAGGTAGCGGCAGATCCGCTCCACGCGCAGGCCGCCGCAGCGGCCGATGGAGTCCAGGATCCGCAGCCCGTGCGCGGTGTGCAGCGGCTGGCTCACCGGGCCGCGCAGATCCGGTTCGAGCGCGTGTCCGTAGCCGCCGTCCTCGTTGAGGTACGCCATGAGGGCCGTCTCGACCCGGTCCGGGCCGCCGCGCAGGAAGTGGTAGGCGAACCGGTGCTGTTCGAGGACGCGGGCCGTCAGCCAGACGAAGCGCTCGGCGCGTGCCAGGGGAGTCGAGGGCGGGGAGTGGAGGGGATTTTCGGCCATGCTCCGACCGTAGGGCGGAAAAGCGCGGTGACAAGGTCTGCGGAGCGGGCTGCACTCTTGGGAGCGGGATACTGGGGTCATGCGGTTGACGATTTTCTGGGAACGGATGGCCGACCACTTCGGTGCGCACTACGCCGAGTCCTTCGCTCGCGATCACGTGATGGCGGAGCTCGGGGGCCGGACGGTGCACGAGGCGCTGGACGCCGGCTGGGAGGCGAAGGACGTGTGGCGTGCCGTCTGCGCGGCCGTCGGCGTCCCGGCCGACAAGCGGTGACCGGAAGGCGAACCGCGGGGTGACAGGAGGGGATGTGCGGGGCCCCGGGTGGAATGTCCGTGCGGTGCGCGAGACTGGCGGGGTGGCCCCGACTGACGACACCGACAAGACCGAACCGAACGACGTGCCCGACACCGCCGGCGTGACGGCTTCCGCGACCCCGGCTCAGACCCCTGCCCCGGCCCCGGTCCAAGCCCCGGCCGCCGCCGCGGCGCAGGCCCCCGCCCCGAGAGCGGCGGCCGACGGGCCCGCGGCCCCGGCCGCCGTCCCGTCGGACCCCGGGGCCGGACCGGCGGCGGGGTCCGCGCGGATGCCGCGCTGGCTGCCCCGCGCGCTCGTGCTCGCCCTCGCGCTCTACGCCGTCTTCCAGCTGGGCAACTGGGCCTTCCACCAGATCATCGGCCTCCTCGTCAACATCCTGCTGGCCTTCTTCCTCGCCCTCGCCATCGAGCCGGCGGTCGGACGTATGGCGGCGCGCGGGATGCGGCGCGGCCTCGCCACCTTCCTCGTCTTCTTCGCCGTCACGGTCTTCGGCGTCGGCTTCGTCGTCCTCCTCGGTTCGATGCTGGCCGGCCAGATCGTGGACATGGTCGAGAACTTCCCGAAGTACCTCGACTCGTTGATCAACTGGATCAACCAGAACTTCCACACGGACCTGTCGAGGGTCGAGGTCCAGGACAGCGTCCTGAGCTCCGACTGGCTCCAGAAGTACGTGCAGAACAGCGCGTCCGGCGTCCTCGACGTCTCCGCCACCGTCCTCGGCGGGCTCTTCCGGCTCCTCACGATCTTCCTGTTCTCGTTCTACTTCGCGGCCGACGGGCCCCGGCTGCGGCGCGCGCTCTGCTCCGTCCTGCCGCCGGCCCGGCAGACCGAGGTCCTGCGGGCCTGGGAGATCGCCGTCGACAAGACAGGCGGCTACCTCTACTCGCGCGGTCTGATGGCGCTCATCTCGGGCATCGCGCACTTCGTGCTCTTCGAGATCCTGGGCGTGCCGTACGCCCCGGCGCTCGCCGTGTGGGTCGGCCTGGTCTCGCAGTTCATCCCGACCATCGGCACCTATCTGGCCGGTGCCCTGCCGATGCTGATCGCCTTCACGGTCAACCCCTGGTACGCGCTGTGGGTGCTCGGCTTCGTCGTGATCTACCAGCAGTTCGAGAACTACGTGCTCCAGCCCAAGCTCACCTCGAAGACCGTGGACATCCACCCTGCGGTCGCCTTCGGCTCGGTCATCGCGGGCACGGCGCTGCTCGGGGCGGTCGGCGCGCTGATCGCCATCCCGGCCGTCGCCACCCTCCAGGCCTTCCTCGGCGCGTACGTGAAGCGGTACGACGTGACGGACGACCCGCGCGTCCACGGCCACCGGAGATACGGCGAGGCGGTCGTCGCCCGGCTGCAGAAGGCCCTGCACCACAAGAAGGAGTCCTCGCAGGGGGAGTCCTGATCCGGAGCCTGCTTCTGGAGTTCTGATCCGGAGCCCTGATTCGGAGCCCCGATCTGGAGCCCCACCGAAGCCCCGATCCCGCGCGCGGTCAGAGGTACGAGGGGCCGGTCACCCGGTGCCGGAAGGCGTGCCAGATCCACGCCTGGACGGCCACGAGCAGCGGGGTGACGACCAGCAGGGTCGGCACCAGCACGCCGAGCGTGGCGGGCGCGGCCGTCCGCCCGGCCAGGGGCAGCGCCGTGCCCGCCCAGAGCGGCAGCCCGGCGAGCAGGACACCGGTGAGCGCGAAGGACTGCCAGGGGCGCCCGGAGCGTCCGACGAGCCGGCGGGCCCGCTCGTACGGCACGCCCGTGAGGCGCAGGGCGGCGAAGCCGAGCCCGTGCGCCGCGAACAGCGCGGCCACGGCGAGCGCGGTGAGCACCGCCGTGGGACCCGTCGCGGGGACGTACGGGCGCCCGGTCAGCAGGGCCGCGAGCAGCCACCCCCAGGAGAGCGCGACGGTCCAGCTGCCGCAGGCCACGGCGGCGTCGCAGCCCGCGCGCCAGCGGGGCCCGGGGCCCCGGCCGCGCGACCAGAGCCCCGCGTCCCGGACGATCCAGCCGGCCAGGAGGGCCACGAGGACCGGGACCTGGCCGCTCAGGAGCTCCCCTTCGAGGGTGGGGAAGCAGCCGACGAGGACGCCGGCGGTGGCGACCAGCCAGACCTCGTTGCCCAGGAAGAAGGGGGCGAAGGACGCGAGGACGAGGCGCCGCTCGGGGTCGTCCCGGCCGAGCCAGGGGGCGAGCATGCCGGTGCCCAGGTCCGCCCCCGCGAGGACGGACCAGCCCACGGCGAAGAAGGCGAGCAGGGCGATGGCCAGGGTCTCCACGAGGGCTCCTCGTTTCTCGGCGGTACGGACGGTTCAGTAGCGGGGAGCCGGCAGCGAGTCCGCCGGGTCGGCCGGCGGCGCGCCTCCCTCCCCGTCGGCGGCGTCCGGGCGTTCGTCGTGGCCGAGGCCGGACTCGACGGGGCCGCGGCGGGCGTGCCGTGCGAGGAGCCAGGCGTTGAGGAGCGCGAGCAGGACGAAGACCGTGGTGAAGACGGTGAGGGAGAGGCGCATGGTGCCCGGCGAGAGGTCCGAGACGGCGTCCTCCGTCCTGAGGAGCCCGTAGACCACCCACGGCTGCCGCCCCGCCTCCCGGAAGACCCAGCCGCTGATCATCGCGAGGTACGGCAGGGGCACGGCCGCCATCAGGACGAGGTGCCAGAGCCGGAACCGGAAGACGGCCTTCTTGAAGCAGGCCAGGATCACCCCGGCGAAGCACAGGTACATCATCAGCGCGAAGCTGATCAGCATCACCAGGCCGCCGCCCCGGGTCCACGCCTCCGAGGGCACGTAGTCGCCCGGCCCGAAGCGGTCCGTCATCTCGGCCTGGATCCGCGCGATCTCGGCCGCCTTCCCGGCGAAGACGGCGGACTTCATGGGCTGGAAGGTCGTGAGGGTGCCGAACTGCAGCCCGCCGAAGACGGCCGCGGCCATCAGCGCGGGCGCCGACAGGAAGACCCCGATGCGCAGGCTGCGGCCGAAGAACTCCCACTCCGGGCTGCGCCGGAAGAGGTGGTACGCGCTCACCCCGGCCATGAAGAACCCCGCGGTCAGCAGCGCGCCCGCCAGGACGTGCCCGAAGGCGAGCAGCGCGGAGGGGTTGGTGAGCACTGCGACCGGGTCGTCGAGGACCAGCTCCCCGCCCTCGGAGGAGTAGCCCACGGGGTGGTTGAGGAAGCCGTTGGAGACGAGGATCCAGTACGCCGAGACGTAGGCGGTCAGGACCACGATCCAGATCGCGGCCAGGTGGGCCCAGCGGTTGAGCCGGTTCCAGCCGAAGATCCACAGGCCGAGGAAGGTCGACTCGACGAAGAACGCCACGATCGTCTCGACGGCGAGCGAGGCCCCGAGAACATTGCCCGCCTCGTGCGTGAGTCCGCTCCACGCCATGCCGAACTGGAACTCCATCACGAGGCCCGTGACGATGCCGACCGCGTAGTTGATCACGTACAGCTGGCCCCAGAACCGCACCATGCGCGCGTGCAGCGGATTCCGGCTGAACGTCGCCCTGGTCTGGAGCACGGCGACGACGGTCGCGAGCCCCAGGGTGAGGGCGACGAAGAGGAAGTGGCCGCCCGCGGTGAGGGCGAACTGCAGCCGCGCGAGATCGAGTACGTCCTGATTCACCCGGTCAGCGTGGGCGTAGGGTCAGGGGCCCGGCGTCACCCCGGGGTGGACACCGGCCGTACCCCGGCGGTTGTGCCTGCCCCCGCGCGCGTACTCCGTGAGTTGCGCCCGGGGCGCTCCCACCCGTAGGGGACGTCAGGCCAGCCAGCCCGGGGTGATCATCCCGGACTCGTACGCCAGGATCACCAGCTGCGCGCGGTCGCGCACGGCCAGCTTCGTCATGATGCGGCTGACGTGGGTCTTGGCGGTGGCGGGGGAGAGGACGAGCCGGCCGGCGATCTCGTCGTTGGAGAGCCCGGCTCCCACCAGTCCCAGCACCTCGCGCTCCCGCTCGGTGAGCGCGTTCAGACGGGGGCTCGGATCCGGCTGCCGCCCGGGCAGACCGGCGAACTCGGAGATCAGGCGCCGGGTCACCGCCGGGGAGATCAGGGCGTCGCCGCGCGCCACGACCCGTACCGCGTGCAGCAGTTCCATCGGCTCGGTGTCCTTGACCAGGAAGCCCGAGGCGCCCGCGCGCAGCGCCCCGTACACGTGGTCGTCCGCGTCGAACGTGGTCAGGATGACCACGCGTACGCCTTCGAGCCGCGCGTCGGCGGTGATGCGGCGGGTGGCCTCGAGGCCGTCGAGCACCGGCATCCGGATGTCCATCAGGACCACGTCCGGGCGCAGTTCGCGGGCGAGCCCGATCGCCCGCTCCCCGTCCCCGGCCTCGCCGACGACCTCGATGTCCTCCTCGTCGGAGAGGATCGACCGGAAGCCGGCCCGGACCAGGGTCTGGTCGTCGGCGAGCACGACACGGATCATCGGGATTCCCCCTCGGGCGGTTCGGGTTCGCGTTCGGGTTCGGTGGGTCGGGTCAGGGGGAGGCGGGCTTCCACCAGGAAGCCGTCGCCGTCGTTCCGGGCGGTGAGCTCGCCGCCGGACGCGCGGGCCCGCTCGGCCATGCCCCGGATGCCGCTGCCCGGTGGCCGGCTCTCCGGGGCGCCCCCGCCGTCGTCCGCGATCCGCAGCCGCACCGCGTCGGCGCCCCAGTCCAGGGTGATCGACACGGTCCTCGCGCCCGCGTGACGGGTGACGTTCGTCAGCGACTCCTGCACGATCCGGTACGCGGCCAGGTCGACCGGCGGCGGCAGCGGTACGGGCGTTCCCGTGGTGTGCGTACCGACGTCGAGGCCGGCGCTCCGGGCGCGCGCGGCGAGGTCGCCGAGGAGCGCCAGACCGGAGGACGGCGTCGTCGGCGTGGCCTCGTCGGCCCGGCGCAGCACCCCGAGGGTCGCCCGCAGCTCGCGCAGCGCGTCCTTGCTGGTCGCCTTCACCGCCTCCAGGGCCTCGGTGGCGGTGAGGAGCCCGGCCTCCGGCGCCGGCTTCTTGCCGAGCCGGTGCAGGGCCGCACCGGACTGGACGTTGATCAGCGAGATGCTGTGCCCGAGCACGTCGTGCACCTCACGCGCGATCCGCAGCCGCTCCTCGGTCGCCGACTGCCGGGCGCGGGCCTCCTGCTCCCGCTCCGCGGCGAGCGCCCGCTGCTCCACCTCGTGGAGGTAGGCGATCCGGGTGCGCTGGGCCCGGCCGACGGCGACCAGGCTGATCAGCCAGCCGGCCAGCATGGCGAGCGAGGTGTCGTCGATCTGCCGGTGCCCGGGCTGCTGCCGGATCTCGCCGAACCCGACCGCGAGCAGCGTGACGGCCGCGAGCGCGACGGCGGCGGCGAACCGGCCCTCGGCGGCGGTCGTGTACAGCGCGAGGGCGAACGCGATCATGAGCGGGCCGTCCTGGGCGGACAGCGGGTAGTAGACGACGCAGGCGAGCAGCGTGACCACGGCCACGGCGACGGGCTGCCGCCGCCGGAAGTACAGCGCCCCGCAGCCGCCCAGGATCAGGGCCCAGCCGAGCGCCGTGCGGACCGCGGGCTCGCTCGTGTACCGGGCGGAGACGAGCGTCCAGACCGCGACGACGAGCAGGACGAGTCCCGCCACGAGGGCGTCGGCGGCCCTGGGCGACAGACGGCCGCCGCCGGGGGCGCGGAGGGGGTGGGACATGCGTCGAAGGATAGGCCGGAGGACCGTTCCGGACCTTGCTGGCGGAGTTGTCTAGTAAAAAAAGTGACTAGGATGATGGGGTGGTCGGTGCACCGGTGGTGCGCTGGTGGTGCACCACCGGTGGTCGAGGAAGGCGGAGGTCCATGTCGGACGGCACGTTTCTGCGGTACGTCGCCCTGGGGGACAGTCAGACCGAAGGGGTCGGTGACGGCGACGACACCGTCGGGCTGCGCGGCTGGGCGGACCGGCTCGCGGAGTCGCTCGCCCGCGAACAGCCCGGCGTGCGCTACGCCAACCTGGCCGTACGCGGCCGTCTCGCCGGGCAGGTCCACGCCGAGCAGCTCGGCCCCGCCCTCGCGCTCCGACCGGACCTCGCCACGGTCGTCGCCGGCGTCAACGACGTGCTGCGGCCGCGCTTCGACGCGGACGTGACGGCCGGGCACCTGGAGGCGATGTTCGCCGCGCTGACCGGACAGGGGGCCCGTGTCGCCACCCTCACCTTCCCCGACGTCGGCCGGATCACCCCGCTCGCCCGCCCGCTCGGCCCCCGCGTCGAGGCCCTCAACGAGCGGATCCGCGCCGCCTCGCGCCGGCACGGCGTCGTGGTCGTCGAAGCCTCCGCGCACCGCGTCGTCAACGACCCCCGGCTGTGGAGCGCGGACCGGCTGCACGCCGGACCCGTCGGCCACGCGCGCATCGCCGCCGCCGTCGCCCACGCGCTCGCGCTGCCCGGCTCCGACGACTCCTGGACCCGCCCCCTGCCCCCGCAGGCCCGTCCCACGGGCCTGGGAGCGGTGACCGCCGAACTCCGCTGGGCCGGCTCCTTCCTCGGGCCCTGGCTCGGCCGGCGCCTGCGCGGGCGCTCGTCCGGCGACGACCGGCGGGCCAAGCGACCGGAGCTTCTGCCGGTGACCGCACGTCCCCGGTAGGCGCGTGTCGCCGGAGGACGCGGCGGGAGGGGGCTCGGTCGTGAGCGGGACCGGTCTGGAGCTGGACGACGGGCGCGTGCCGCGCGTGTACGACACCGGAGCCGGGGAACGGTCGACCGTCTTCTGGCAGCACGGGACACCGAACATCGGCGCGCCCCGGGGGCCGCTCCTCCCGGACGCCGTGCCGGGGCCGATGGGTGTGCCGTCCGGCTTCGTGTCAGGGGCGGTGGGTGTGCCGTCCGGCTTCGTGTCAGGGGCGGTGGGTGTGCCGTCCGGCTTCGTGTCAGGGCCGGCGGGTGAGGATGCGGAAGTCGTGGCCCTCCGGGTCGGACATGCCCGTCCACGGGACGTCGCCGCGGCCGGCGTCGAGATCGGTGGCGCCGAGGGCTCGCAGCCGGGCCGCCTCCGCCTCGTGATCGTCGCCGGGGCAGTGCAGCAGGTCGATGCGGACGCGGTCCGGCACGGTCTTCGCGTCGGGGTTGCGGAGGAACTCGAGATACGGGCCGACGCCCTCGGCGGAACGCAGCACCGCGCGGTCGTCGGCCACCTCGTGCAGGGTCCAGTCCAGCGCCTCGTCCCAGAATCGGGCCATGGCCCGCGGGTCCGCGCAGTCGACGACCACCGCGGCGATCGGGCCCGTGTCCCGGTAGACCTCCCGGGGCTCCAGTACGCAGAACTCGTTGCCCTCCGGATCGGCCAGGACGGTCCACGGCACGTCGCCCTGGCCGATGTCGACGGGCGTCGCGCCCAGGGCCCCGAGACGCGCGACCAGTTCCGCCTGATGGGCGGCGGAGGCCGTGGCGAGATCGAGGTGCACCCGGTTCTTGGCCGCCGTCCTGGGCTCGGGGACGGCGACGACGTCGATGCCCACGGTGGCCGGGTCCCGCCGGTCGAAGCCGGCGGGCCTGACGTTCGTCTCGCCGGGTCCGGGGCCGGAGACCTCCCAGCCGAGCGCCTCCGCCCAGAAGCGGCCGACCGCCGAGTCGTCGAGGGCCTTGATGTTCACCAGGACGGGTCGCAGCGTCATGAGGGCGATCCTAGATACGGGTCCGGGGTGTGTGCGGAGGCCGCGAGCACCGGGCCGGCGCGCTCTCCCGAGAGCGCGTGGCGCGCTTGACACTAAAATCGAACATCCATTCTCATGGAAGCCCGACCCTTGGAATCACGGGCTTGTAGCCGAGTTGTCCACAGGTCGGAGGGGACGCCGGGGCCCATTGTCAGTGGCAGGGGTTAGCGTCTTTCACATGAAGCGATCGACTCAAGCAAACCGGGTGGAACCCATGGCAGGAACCGACCGCGAGAAGGCGCTCGACGCCGCGCTCGCACAGATTGAACGCCAATTCGGCAAGGGCGCCGTGATGCGCATGGGTGACCGCGTCCAGGAGCCGATCGAGGTGATCTCCACCGGATCGACCGCCCTCGACGTCGCCCTCGGCGTCGGCGGCCTGCCGCGCGGCCGTGTCGTGGAGGTCTACGGACCGGAGTCCTCCGGTAAGACGACCCTGACCCTGCACGCCGTGGCCAACGCCCAGAAGGCCGGCGGCCAGGTCGCCTTCGTGGACGCCGAGCACGCCCTCGACCCCGAGTACGCCAAGAAGCTCGGCGTCGACATCGACAACCTCATCCTGTCCCAGCCGGACAACGGTGAGCAGGCCCTCGAGATCGTCGACATGCTGGTCCGCTCCGGCGCCCTCGACCTGATCGTCATCGACTCCGTCGCCGCGCTCGTCCCGCGTGCGGAGATCGAGGGCGAGATGGGCGACTCGCACGTCGGCCTCCAGGCCCGTCTGATGAGCCAGGCCCTCCGGAAGATCACCAGCGCGCTCAACCAGTCCAAGACCACCGCGATCTTCATCAACCAGCTCCGCGAGAAGATCGGCGTGATGTTCGGCTCGCCGGAGACCACGACCGGTGGCCGCGCCCTGAAGTTCTACGCCTCGGTGCGCCTCGACATCCGCCGCATCGAGACCCTCAAGGACGGCACCGAGGCGGTCGGCAACCGCACCCGCGTCAAGGTCGTCAAGAACAAGGTCGCGCCCCCCTTCAAGCAGGCCGAGTTCGACATCCTCTACGGCCAGGGCATCAGCCGCGAGGGCGGCCTGATCGACATGGGCGTCGAGCACGGCTTCGTGCGCAAGGCGGGCGCCTGGTACACGTACGAGGGCGACCAGCTCGGCCAGGGCAAGGAGAACGCCCGTAACTTCCTGAAGGACAACCCCGACCTCGCCAACGAGATCGAGAAGAAGATCAAGGAGAAGCTGGGCGTCGGCGTCCGGCCCGAGGCTCCGTCGGCCGAGCCGGGTGCGGACGCGGCGACCGCCGCCGACGCGGCCGGTGCGGACGACGCCGGCAAGAGCGTCCCGGCTCCCGTGAGCAAGACCGCGAAGGCGACCAAGGCCACCGCGGTCAAGAGCTGAACCGGTGACCGGGCGCACCGAATGGCCGGGTGACAGCTCCGACTCGTCGAGGGCCGAGAAGGAGCTGTCACCCCAGGATCCGGCCGAGCGGGCGCGCGCGATCTGCCTGCGCCTGCTCACCGGAAGCCCCCGCACGCGCAAGCAGCTCGCCGACGCGCTGCGCAAGCGGGAGATCCCCGACGAGGTGGCGGAGGAGGTCCTCTCCCGCTTCGAGGACGTCGGTCTCATCGACGACGCCGCCTTCGCGGGGGCCTGGGTGGAGTCCCGCCACCACGGCCGGGGCCTCGCCCGCCGGGCGCTCGCCCGGGAGCTGCGGACCAAAGGGGTCGAGCCGACCCTCATCCAGGAGGCGGTGGAGCAGCTCGACTCCGAGCGGGAGGAAGCCACGGCGCGCGAGCTCGTGGACCGCAAGCTGCGCGCCACCCGCGGCCTCGACCGCGACCGGCGCCTGAGACGACTTGCGGGGATGCTGGCCCGCAAGGGGTACCCCGAGGGCATGGCCCTCCGCGTCGTCCGCCAGGCGCTGGAGGCCGAGGGCGAGGACACGGACGGGCTGGACGAGTCCTTCTGACGCGGGGGGACAGAAGGACTGGCCCAGCCGGGGTCCGCGGGCAGGGCGGCGCGGCGGAGGGGGCCGGGTTCCCGGGCGGGACGCCGGATGGGGCGGGTCCAGGGCCGGGTGTCGGTTTGAGCGGGGGGCTCAGGCCGGGCGTCGGATGGCCGGGGTTCCAGGCCGGGCGTCGGATGGCCGCGGTTCCAGGCCGGGCGTCGGATGGCGCCGGTTCCAGGCTGGGCGCCTGACGGGGCCGGGTTCCGGGTTGACCGTCGGATGGGGCCGGGGCCCACGTTGGTGCTGTCGGGGGTGGGCCCTGGGGGAGTGTGGCGGTGCCGACGGGGCGTCAGGCGGGCTGCGGGGTGGGGCTTGCCGGCGTGGGGGCGGTCTCGCGGGTCTCGCGCAGGATCAGCAGGCCGTTGAACACCATCAGGGTCGCGGTCAGGCAGTGGATGCCGAGCGCGATGGCCAGGGAGCCGTGGTGGGCCAGCACGGTGGTCATGTCGCCGTACGCGGCGAGGGCCTCCACCAGCAGCGCCCAGCCCAGCGCCCTGCGGTGGCCCGTCACCAGCAGGACGCCCAGGACCAGGGCCATGACGACGTCACGGATCCCCTTGACGACCAGGAAGCCGCCGCCGTCGCCGGACGGCCACGTCGGCAGGCCGAAGCCCGGTGCCGTCGTCTCCGGGCTCAGGATGAACTCCGTCCCGAACCAGAGGATGAAGAGGACGAAGGCGGCGGCCAGGACGGTGTTGCACTTCTTCAGTGACATGGTTCTGCTCCTCGCGGCTTCGGTGGGTGCGCAGGGGCGGTTCTGGTGTCAGACGAGGGCGGTGACCAGCAGGGTGAACGCGGCGACGATGACGGCGACGCGGGCGTAGTGGTAGCGGTCCCAGCGGTTCATCTGCTCCTTCCAGTCGGCGGGCCGGTTCTCCGGGGTCCAGGTCTTGCCCCGGTTGTTGATCGGGACGAGCAGAAGGACCGACATGAGCACGCTGACGATGAGCAGCGCGCCGGCGGTGACCACGAGTCCGGCGCCGTCGTGGCTCCATCCGGCGATGGCCCAGACCGCGACGAGGACGAGTGAGCCGATGTACCAGAACGGCATCACGGCGCCCAGCATCCGGCCCCCGTGGGCGCGGCCGAGCTGGCCGCTGTCCTCCGGGAGGGCGTTGAAGATCGGGTTCATGACGAAGGCGACGGAGAACTCCACCCCCACCATCAGGCCGACGGCCACGGTGGTGATGACCTCAAGTGTGCTGAGCATGGTGTCCCTCCCGGGATCTAGCGCTGCTAGCCGATGTGGGCAACGCTAGTACTGCTGCCGCTTGATTGTCTAGCGGTGCTAGAATTCGAATCATGTCGGTACAGGAACGCAAGCAGCGCGAACGGGCGGAGCGTGAGCGCCTCATCGTGGCGACGGCCCGTGAACTCGCCGAGCAGCAGGGCTGGGACGCGGTCACCACCCGCCGGCTCGCCGAGCGCATCGAGTACAGCCAGCCCGTCCTCTACAGCCACTTCCGTGGGAAGCGCGAGATCATCGGCGCCGTCGCCCTGGAGGGCGCCGCCGAGATGGCGGCGGCGGTGCGGGCCGCGGCCGCCGCCGCGGACGGCCCGCGCGACCGGGCCGCCGCGCTCGCCGGCGCCTACCTCGACTTCGCCGAGCGCAACCCGGCGGTCTACGACGCCTTGTTCCAGCTCGACGGCGGCCTGCCGTACGCGCGGGAGGACACCCCGGAGTCGCTGAAGGACGCCTTCGCCGCGCTGATGGAGAGCCTGGGCGAGGTGGCCGGGGACGGTGTCCACCCGGGGCTGTTCACCGAGGTCTTCTGGGCGTCCCTGCACGGTCTCGCGACCCTGACCCGGGCGGGACGGATACTGCCGGAGGACGCCGCGCAGAGGGTGGAGCTGCTGGTGGACCGGCTCGCCGTGGTCTGACGCGCGGTCCGGGCGGGCACGCGGCCGGGGCTTTCGCGCCCCAGGCGCCGCCTGTCCACGCCGAGCCGGTCGGCATCCGGCTTCGACGTGCCGGCGGGCCAGGTCCCGAAGTCGATCTTCGGGACCCGGCCCGCGCCGGCGTGGCGGGTCCCGTCAGGTGCGGGTCGACGGGAGGAGGACCGGGAGGCCGGCGGCCTTCCAGGCCTGGAAGCCGCCGACGAGGTCCGTCGCCCGGTGCAGGCCCAGGCGGCGCAGGGACTCGGCCGCGAGGGAGGAGGCGTAGCCCTCGTTGCAGAGGACCACCACCCGCAGGTCGTGGCTGTCCGCCTCCGCCGCGCGGTGGCTGCCCAGGGGGTCGAGCCGCCACTCCAGCTCGTTGCGCTCCACGACCAGCGCGCCCGGGATCAGGCCGTCCCGCTCCCGCAGGGCGGCGTAGCGCGTGTCCACCAGGAGCGCGTCACCCGCCTCGTACGCCTCGTAGGCGGCCCGGGGCTCGATCCGGTCGAGGCCCGACCTGACCCGCTCCAGGAGTTCGTCGATGCCCACCCGCTCCTCGCTCACTGCCAGTCCTCCGGACGCTCGACCTGCTCCAGGCGCAGCACCGGGCCCGTCCGGCTGAACCGCCGGATCAGCGGGAGCGGCGGATGGTAGGCGTGCACCGACACCGCGTGGGTGTCCGTGGACTCGTTGAGCACCTCGTGCACATGGTGGCGGCCGAAGGCCCGGCCGGTGCCCTCCGAGAGGCGCCGGGAGCGGTCGAGGCCGTCGGCCAGTTCCAGGGTCTTCCAGCCGCTCGCCGGCAGCCGGACCGCGAGCGCGTTCTCGGTCAGCGTGCCGCGGGCGGTCGCGAAGGCGCCGAGCGACTCGGCGTGGTCGTGCCAGCCGGTGCCGGTGCCCGGCGGCCAGCCGATGAGCCAGGCCTCGCTGCCGCCGGGGCCGTCGAGCCGTACCCAGGTACGGCCCTCGGGGTCGAGCGGCAGGGAGTCGACCAGTGCCTGGTCGGCAGCCGTGCGCCGGACGAAGTCGAGGAGTTCCGCCGAGGTCGGGGCGGAGGTGGAGGCGGGGACGGAGGCGGCGGCAGAGGCGGCGGCGGAGGCAGAGGCGGGGACGGAGGAGGAGGCGGCGGGGGAGGGCGGGAGGGCAGGGGGAAGGGAGGAGGCGTGCTGTGGCACGGGTGACCGTCCTGGGGTTCGCGGAAGCGCGCGCGACGGCACACGGCACACGGACGTGCGTCAGTGGCGGGGCGCGCGCGGGGAGAGGGGCGAGATCAGCAGGACGGGCGACACACGCAGCCCGCATAGCGGACGAGGTCCATGTGGACCCTCCGCCACAGGCGCACATCGGTGTCGGTCACGCTCCGGAGTACACCATGCGCGCCCGCGGGAATCAATGCATGTCCGCCGTGCGGTCGCTCGGTACGGACACCTCGGAGGCCTCCTCGGGGGCCTCCTCCACGGGATCCCCGTCGGTGTCCGAGCCGCCGCGGGTCGCGTCCGCCGCCGCGTACAGCTCCTCCGGACGGACCCCGGAGAAGGCGGCGACGAGGTGCCCGTCGGGCCGTACGAGCAGGACGGCGTGGGCCGGAGCGCCCGGGTAGGCCTCCGTCACCAGGACCTCGGCCTTCACCGGGAGCGCGTCGACGGCCTCTTCGAGCCGGGGCATCACCCCCGCCGTCCGCCAGTGGCGCCGGTCCCACACCCCGGTGCCGGGGGCGACGAGGAGGACCAGGAGGCGGCCCAGGCCGAGCCGGTCCCGGAGCCGTACGGTCGTGCCGTCCGGAGCGGTCACGCGGACGTCCTCGACCGGGGCGCCCGCCGGGGTGCCCACGGGCGTCTGCCCCTCGGTGTACGGAGGTGCGAGGGGGGAGTGGGGGTACGCCGGGGGCGCCCCGAGCGGGCCGCGCCCCACGTGGCCGTCGGTCAGCAGGGCGTCGTGGCCGCGCGTGGCCCCGGGGAGGTACGTCCGCAGGCCCCCGCCGCCGCGCAGGACCGGCAGGGACTGGTCCGCGGCGCGCAGCCGGGTCGCGACGGCCGTCCGCCGCTCGCTCTGGTAGCTGTCGAGCAGCCGCTCCGAGCCGCTGCCGCCGTGGTGCCAGGCGTGGGCGAGTTTCCACGCGAGGTTGTCCACGTCCCGCAGCCCCTCGTCGAGGCCCTGGGTGCCGACCGCGCCGAGCAGGTGCGCCGCGTCCCCGGCGAGCAGGACCCGGTCCACCCGCCAGCGGCGGGCGAGCCGGTGGTGCAGGGTGTGGACGCCGGTGTCGATGAGTTCGTACGGGGGTGTCACGCCGTCGCACCAGCCGGCCAGGGTCTCGCGGATCCGGGCGACCAGGGCGTCCGGGGTGACCAGGTCGCCGCGGGGCGGCAGCAGCCAGTCGATGCGCCACACCCCGTCGGGCAGCGGGCGCGCGGTGATCTCGTCGGCCGCGCCCCGCCACGGCGGCTGACGGTGCGACAGGGCCTCGCCGGGCCAGGGGAGTTCGGTGCGCAGCGCCGCGACCGCGTGGCGTTCCACCGCGGTGCGGCCGGGGAAGCGGATCCCGAGCAGCTTGCGTACCGTCGAGCGGGCCCCGTCGCAGCCGACGAGATGGCTGCCGCGCCACCAGGTGCCCGCCGGGCCGCGGGTGTGGGCGACGACCCCGTCCCGGTCCTGCTCGATGGTGTCGAGCCGGGACTCGGTGACGAGCCGGATCAGCTTCTGCCGGGAGACGGCGTCGCGCAGTCCGCGGGCCAGGGAGTGCTGGGGGATGTGCAGGGGGGCGGCCGGGGAGGCGGGCGCGGCGGGGTCCTCGGACCACTCCTCGGTTCCGCCGAGGCCCAGGTCGAGGGTGAGCCGGCGCACCTCCTGGCGGCGGCGCATCCCGCGCCAGCCGATCCAGCGGACGCCCTCGTCACGGAGGGTCGTGCAGCCGAGGCGCTCGACCATCGCGGCCATGTCGGCGCGCAGGACGACGCTGCGCGCCGGGCGGGACTCCTCCTTGCCGGCGCCCTCGTCGAGGACGACGCTGGGCACGCCCTGCGCGGCGAGCGCGAGGGAGAGCGCGAGGCCGACCGGCCCCGCGCCCACGATGATCACCGGGTCCACGGCGCGGCTCCTGAAGGCCGGACGGTCATGGGGGCAGCACAGCTGAGTGTGGCACGAGCCCGGTGGTTGATCACAGACCGTATGCAACCCACTGAGGGTGCTTGCGTCAAGCGACGGGGTGGGCGCGGTGCGGCTGACCTGAAGTCAGTACCGCTCCGGCCCACCCCTGTTGTCCCACGGACCCCTGTGGAGTCAGGCGCCGCTGACGGCTTCCGACTTCACGTCGGTGGCTCCGGCCTGGGCCGGGAGGGCTACCGAGGGGGTCTTCCTGCCCCGTCGCAGGCGCTGCTCCAGGCGGCTCGCGAGGGTGGTGAGGAGGAAGTTGAGGGCGATGTAGATCAGGGCGATGACCACGAGGGTGGCGATCGTGTTGGCGCCGTAGTTGGCCGTGATCTGCCGGTTCTGGCTGAGCAGCTCCTCGAAGCCGAGCAGGGCGCCGCCGAGCGCGGTGTCCTTGACGATGACGACGAGCTGGCTGACCAGGGCGGGCAGCATGACGGTCACGGCCTGCGGCAGCAGGACGTACAGCATGGTCTGGCCCTTGCGCATGCCGAGCGCGACGGCGGCGTCCCCCTGGCCCCGGGGCAGCGAGAGCACACCGGCCCGGACGACCTCGGCGATGACCGAGGCGTTGTAGAGCACCAGGCCGGTGACGACCGCGTACAGCGGGCGGAAGTCGGAGCTGACCGTCGTGAACTCGCGGTAGAGGGCGCTCGCGAACATCATCAGGAGCAGGACCGGGATGGCGCGGAAGAACTCCACGACCGCGCCGACCGGCACGCGCACCCAGCGGTGGTCGGAGAGCCGGCCGATGCCGAGGGCCGCGCCGAGCGGCAGGGCGATGACGATGGAGAGGGCGGCGGCCCTGAGGGTCTCGGTGAGGCCGGGCAGCAGGTACGTCGTCCAGACCTTGGAGTCGGTGACGAACGGACTCCACTTCTCCGCGTCCAGCTGGTGCTTGTCGTCCAGGGCTCCCAGCACCCACCAGGCCACCAGGGCGAGGGCCACCAGGAAGCCGATCGTGTAGACGACGTTGCGCCGCTTCGCGCGCGGGCCGGGGGTGTCGTACAGGACGGAGCTCATCGCTTCACCGCCAGTCGCTTGGCCGCCCAGCCGAGGATCAGGCCGGTGGGGAGGGTGAGGACGATGAAGCCGAAGGCGAAGATCGCGAAGACGACGAAGAGCGCGTCGGTCTCGTTCTCCATCATCGTCTTCATCAGGAGCGACGCGTCGGCGGCTCCGATCGCGGCCGCCACGGTGGTGTTCTTGGTGAGGGCGATCAGGACGTTGGCGAGCGGGGTCACCGCGGCGCGGAAGGCCTGGGGGAGGACCACGAGGCGGAGGACCTGGCTGAAGCTCAGGCCCAGTGCGCGGGCGGCCTCGGCCTGGCCCGGCGGGACGGTGTTGATGCCCGAGCGCAGCGCCTCGCAGACGAAGGTGCCGGTGTAGGCGACGAGGCCGAGGACGGCGAGCCGGAAGCCGATCTCGTCGGAGCGGTCCGCGCCGAGCGTGACGCGGAGGGTCTGGTTCAGGCCCAGCAGGCAGGCCACGAGCACGACCGTCAGCGGAGTGTTCCGGACGACGTTCACGTACGCGGTGGCGAAGCCCCGCATCAGCGGGACCGGGCTGACCCGCATCGCGACCAGGGCCGTGCCCCAGATCAGCGAGCCGATCGCCGAGTAGAGGGCGAGCTGAGCCGTCACCCAGAAGGCGCCGAGCAGGTCGTACTGCCCGGAATCAAGAAAGTCGAACACGATGCCCCGCGCTCTCCCCTGGTGGTCGGTCGGTGTGGAGGCCGCCGCGTGGGCGGTGGCCGGTGCCGGTGCGACGGCCGCCCGTGCGCGGGGCGGCCGTCACGGCGTCGGGCGGGGTGGGTCAGTTCGCGACCTTCGGCGCGGGCTCGTACTTGTAGCCCGAGGGGCCGAAGTTCTTCTTGACGAGCGTCTCCCAGGTGCCGTCGGAGACCATCTTCTCCAGCGCCTTGTTGATCTTGCCGCGCAGCTCGTCGTCGCCCTTCTTCAGGCCGATGCCGTAGTTCTCGTCGCTCATCTTCAGGCCGACGAGCTTGAACTTGCCCTGGAGCTCCTTCTGCGAGGCGTAGCCCGCGAGGATCGAGGCGTCCGTGGTCAGGGCGTCGACGGCCTTGTTCTCCAGGCCGGTGAGGCACTCGGAGTAACCGCCGAGCTGCTGGAGGTCGGCCTTCGGGGCGAGCTTCTCCTTGACGTTCTGCGCGGAGGTCGAGCCGGTGACCGAGCAGAGCTTCTTGGAGTTGAGGTCGTCGACCTTGGTGATCGAGGTGTCGTCGGCGCGGACGAGGAGGTCCTGGTGGGTCAGGAAGTACGGACCCGCGAAGTCGACCTCCTTCTTGCGCTTGTCGTTGATCGAGTAGCTGGCGACGACGAACTTCACGTCACCGTTCTTGATCAGGTTCTCGCGCTCGGCGCTCGGCGCCTGCTTGAAGTTGATCTTGTCCTCGGAGTAACCGAGCTCCTTGGCCACGTACTTGGCGACGTCGACGTCGAAACCGGCGTACGTGCCGTCCGGGGTCTTCAGACCGAGGCCCGGCTGGTCGAACTTGATGCCGATGTTGATCTTGTCGCCGTTGCTGCCGGAGTCGGAGCCGCTGCCACAGGCGGTGGCGGTCAGGGCGAGGACGACGGCGGCCGCCGCGGCGGCGGAGACGTTGCGAAGCTTCATGGAGGAAAGTCCCTTGAGTAGGCGTGAGTTGGGAAGACTAGGTCGTCGACCCGCTCAGTGGTGAAGGATTTTGGACAGGAAGTCCTTCGCCCGGTCGCTGCGCGGGTTGCTGAAGAACTCCTCGGGGGTCGCCTGCTCGACGATCTTTCCGTCGGCCATGAAGACGACGCGGTTGGCGGCGGAGCGCGCGAAGCCCATCTCGTGGGTCACGACCACCATCGTCATGCCGTCCCGGGCCAGTTGCTGCATGACCTCCAGGACCTCGTTGATCATCTCCGGGTCCAGGGCCGAGGTCGGCTCGTCGAAGAGCATGACCTTCGGGTCCATCGCGAGCGCGCGGGCGATCGCCACGCGCTGCTGCTGGCCACCGGAGAGCTGAGCGGGGTACTTGTCCGCCTGGGTGCCGACCCCGACCCGGTCGAGAAGGGCCCGGGCCTTGGCCTCGGCGGCCTTCCTCTCCGTCTTGCGGACCTTGATCTGGCCCAGCATCACGTTCTCGAGCACCGTCTTGTGCGCGAAGAGGTTGAAGGACTGGAAGACCATGCCGACGTCGGAACGCAGCCTGGCGAGCTCCTTGCCCTCCTGCGGCAGCGGCTTGCCGTCGATGGTGATGGTGCCGGAATCGACGCTCTCCAGCCGGTTGATCGTGCGGCACAGCGTCGACTTGCCGGACCCGGAGGGTCCGATGACGACCACGACCTCGCCGCGGGTGATCGTCAGATCGATGTCCTGGAGGACATGCAGTGCGCCGAAGTGCTTGTTCACGTCGGACAGTACGACCAGGTCGTCCGCGGCACGCGGGGTGTCCTCGGGCCCCCTGGGCACGGACTTGGACACTGACTCTCCGCTCATCGGCCTCTTGCTCCGTCCTCCTCGGTTGGGGAGGACACTAGAGACCCGATGTGACGAGCGTCATCACATCTGAGCGGAAATTGAGGATAACGATACGGCCGCGACCGGACACAGCGTGTGAAGGCGGCGCCCCGTGCCGTACCGGGTCCATAACGGAAACGGCGGTGTAACAGGGGGACACTTGACTGTGACACCCATGTTCGGTGTTCATGCCCTGGTACCACCTGGTACACAGAGAGCCGCCATCAGCGGACATTCATCACGGAGGAGGTACGCATGCGACTGCTGCTCGTCGAGGACGACGACCACGTCGCCGCCGCCCTCTCCGCGATCCTCGCGAAGCACGGCTTCACGGTCACGCACGCCCGCAACGGCGAGGAGGCCCTCCAGGCCGTCCTGCCCACCGCCCAGGGCGACCGGCCCTCGTACGGCGTGATCCTGCTCGACCTCGGCCTGCCCGACCAGGACGGCTACCAGGTCTGCGGCCGCATCCGGAAGCTCACCACCACCCCGGTGATCATGGTGACCGCGCGCGGCGACGTGCGCTCCCGGATCCACGGGCTCAACCTCGGCGCCGACGACTACGTCGTCAAGCCCTACGACCCCGGTGAGCTCCTCGCGCGCATCCACGCCGTCAGCCGGCGCCGCGCCGGAGCCGAGGAGACCCCCGGGACCGCGGGCTCCGTCGACGGCACCCTGCTGCGGCTCGGCGCCGTCACCATCGAGCTGCCCACCCGCAGGGTCAGCGTCGAAGGCGCCAGCGTCCCGCTCACCCGCAAGGAGTTCGACCTCCTCGCCCTCCTCGCGCAGCGGCCCGGCGTCGTCTTCCGCCGCGAGCAGATCATCAGCGAGGTCTGGCACACCAGTTGGGAGGGGACCGGCCGCACCCTGGAGGTGCACGTCGCCTCCCTGCGCTCCAAGCTGCGGATGCCCGCCCTGATCGAGACCGTACGGGGCGTCGGCTACCGCCTGGTCGCCCCCGTCGCGTAACCCCGGACGGCTCCTGACGTGCGCACCCGACTGCTTCCGCTGCTCATCGTGCTGATGGCCGGCGTGCTGCTCGCCCTCGGCTTCCCGCTCGCCGCCAGCCTCGCCGCGTCCGAGCAGCAGCGGGTCGTCGTCGACCGCCTCGACGACGCCGCGCGCTTCGCCGCCCTCGCCCAGTTCGTCAGCGAGAGCAGCCCCGGCACCGACGAGCGGCAGGCCACCCTCAGCGGTGAACTCGCCAGCTACCACGACGTGTACGGCATCCGCGCCGGGATCTTCTTCCGCGACAACCGCGCCATGGCCGCCGCCCCCGAGGACTGGGTCGTCCCGTACGACGGCGAGGGCCGGCGTGCCTTCAACGAGGCACTGCTCGGCCGCCGCAGCCACGACCCGCCCCAGGTCTGGCCCTGGCAGTCCGACGCGCGGCTCACCATCGCCTCCCCGGTCGTCCGCGACGGGGACGTCGTCGCCGTCGTCGTCACCGACTCGCCCACCGGACAGCTCCGCTCCCGCATCCTGCGCGGCTGGCTGCTGATCTTCGCGGGCGAGGCGGCCGCGATGCTGCTCGCCGTCGGCGCCGCGTTCCGGCTCACCGGCTGGGTGCTGCGCCCGGTCCGCGTCCTCGACGCCGTCACCCACGACATCGCCACCGGGCGGATGAACTCCCGCGTCGCCGCCACCGGCGGACCACCGGAACTGCGGCGCCTCGCCCGCTCCTTCAACGAGATGGCCGACAACGTCGAGGACGCGCTCGAACAGCAGCGGGCCTTCGTCGCCGACGCCTCCCACCAGCTCCGCAACCCGCTGGCCGCGCTGCTCCTCCGCATCGAGCTGCTCGCCCTGGAGCTCCCCGAGGGCAACGAGGAGATCGCCTCCGTACGGACCGAGGGCAAGCGACTCGCCCGGGTCCTCGACGACCTCCTCGACCTGGCGCTCGCCGAGCACGCGGCGGCCGAGCTGCGGCTCACCGACGTCGGCGCGCTCACCGCCGAGCGGGTCGGGTCCTGGCGGCCCGTCGCCGAGGACAAGGGCGTCACGCTGACCGGGGAGTGCGCGGCGGTCACCGCCTGGGCCGACCCGGTGGCCCTCTCCAGCGCCCTCGACGCGGTGATCGACAACGCGCTGAAGTTCACCCCCGCCGGGGAGGAGGTCACGGTCACGGTCGTCCCCGGCCGGTCGACCGTCTCCGTCGTCGTCGCCGACCACGGGCCGGGCCTCACCGAGGAGGAGCTCGGCCGGGTCGGCGACCGCTTCTGGCGCTCGGGCCGGCACCAGAATGTCAAGGGCTCGGGCCTCGGCCTCTCCATCGCGCGCGTGCTGCTCACAGCGGGCGGGGGAGGCGTGACCTTCGCCCCGAACGAGCCGCACGGCCTGCGGGTGACGGTCACGGTCCCGCGCCACGCGCCGACGGAGCGGGAACCGGGTCAGGGCTTCACGCAGCGGTAGCCGTACGGGCCCGCCGCGTGGGGCCTCGCGTCAGGGCTTCACCGAGCGGTAGTAGCGGCG
Organism: Streptomyces sp. E-08; assembly: GCF_049913095.1. Classification (NCBI taxonomy): domain Bacteria; kingdom Bacillati; phylum Actinomycetota; class Actinomycetes; order Kitasatosporales; family Streptomycetaceae; genus Streptomyces; species Streptomyces sp. E-08. The sequence continues at coordinate 6,205,466 of NZ_CP183971.1, forward strand.
GGCGCCGTCGTGGAGGGGCAGCGGCTCCGTGTAGACGGCGGTGCGCAGGTCCACGAGCTGGGCCGGGTGGACCTGGCGGCCGATGCCGTCCCGGCTCCTGATCACCGTACGGGTGAAGCCCTCCACCAGGTCCTCGTCGGCGTCCACCGTGGTGACCAGCAGGTTCGCCACCGCCAGGGTCTCGACCGGCAGGCCGTCCTGGGCCTTCGCGTACGCGTCCGCCGGGATCACCGCCGACCGGTAGTGCCGGGTCGAGTCGCCGACGTCGTGCAGCCGGTCGACCAGGTGCGCGTCGAGCGGGACGAGCCGGATCTTGAAGCGCTCGGACAGCTTCTGCACCGCCTCGGTGGGCAGCCCGCCCGACCAGAAGAAGGCGTCGAGGTCGCCGGACTCCAGGTGGGACGGCATCGTGTCGATCCCCGCCGAGACCGGTTCCACGTCCCGGTCGGGGGTCAGGCCGGCCGCCGCGAGCACCCGGTCGGCGATCAGCCGGACGCCGGACCCGGGCTGGCCCACGCCGACCCGCAGCCCGCGCAGGTCGTGGACCTTCTGCACCGTGGAGCCCTTGGGCACGACGAGCTGGACGTAGTCGTCGTAGAGCCGTGCGCAGCCCCGCAGCCGCTCGAAGCCGGGCCTGCGCTCGCGCAGGTACTGGGCCACCGCGTCGGCGGTCGCGACGGTGAAGTCGGCTTTGCCCGTCGCGACGCGGGTCAGGTTCTCCCGGGAGCCCTCGCTGTCCGTGAGCGTTATCGACACCTCGGGCAGATCCGTGGCCAGGGCGTTCTTGAGGAGCTTCCCGTACCGCTGGTAGACACCGGTGGGAACGCCCGTACTGAAGGTGATCGAGCCGCTCGGGGCGGGGGAACCGAAGGGAATCAGCCACCACGCGAGCACCCCGCACAGCGCGAGCAGCGCGGCCGAGACCGCCAGGACACGGCGGCGGGCGGCACGGGAGAGCGAGGCGAACATGCGCCCGATCCTGCCAGCTCACCGCCGTCCCTGGCCAGGCTCGGCCGTGACGGAGACCCGCGCGGGTGCGCGCGCGGGCCTCCGTACCCGTGGGACCGCGTCAGTAGGCGTACGCGGACTTGCCCGTCATGGTCGAGGCGACCTGGGTGATCCCGCTGCCCGGCGGCAGCGCCACGGTGGTCCCCGTGGGGTTCGTGGTGGTGCCGTCGCCGAGCTGGGCCGCCGCGTTGGCGCCCCAGCCGATCACCGAGCCGTCGTCGAGCGCGGCCACCGTGAAGTCGGCGCCGCCCGCGATGCTCTGGACGCCCTTGAGCGCGTCCAGGACGACCGGGGTGGTGCGGTTGGCGTTCGTGCCGTCGCCCAGCTGCCGGTCGGTGTTCTTGCCCCAGCCCGCCAGACTGCCGTCGTCGAGGACGGCGAAGCCGGACGCGGAGGTGGCGAAGATCCTGGCCACGGCGTCGAGGTAGGCGACGTCGACCGGCTTGTTGCTGTCCGTGGTCGAGTCGTTGCCGAGCTGGCCCTCGGCGCCCTTGCCCCAGGCCTTGACGACGCCGTCGGCGGTGAGTGCGAGGACGTGGTCGCAGCCCACGGCGATCGACTCGACGTCGACGAGGTCGGGGACCTTCTGCGGGGTCTCGCGGGTGGTGTTGTTGCCGGTGCCCAGGCGTCCGTTGTCGCCCTTGCCCCAGGTCCAGACCGTGCCGTCCTGCCGCAGCGCCACGCTGAAGTCGCAGCCCGCGACGACGTCCTTGACCTTGTCCAGGCTCTGCACGGGGATCGGGTTCTTGTACGGGTTGGTGGTGTCCTGGCCGGTGCCGAGCTGCTTGGAGGCGTTGCTGCCCCAGGCGAGGACCCGGCCGCCCTTGACGGCGAGGGCGTGGTTGAGGCCGGCGGAGACCTCGCTCACGCCGGAGAGCCCGGAGACGGTGGCGGGGAAGGACTGGGCGGTGAGGGTGCCGTTGCCGAGCTGGCCGGTGGCGTTGTTGCCCCAGCTCTTCACGGTGCCGTCCTTGAGGAGGGCGACGGCGAACGGGTTGGCGGCCGCGGCCGCGCCGCCTCCGCCGCCGGAGAGCTCGCGGACGTCGTCCCGGGTGATGCCGGTGACGGCGGCGGGGGTCTGCTGGGCGACCACGCTGCCGTTGCCGAGCTGCCCCTGGGCGTTCTCGCCCCAGGCGCGGACCCAGGGGTCGGTGCCGGCGTGGGCGGGGAGGGCGGAGGCGGTGAGGGCCGCGAGGGACAGCGCGGCGAGCAGGGAGGTGCGTACGGGGGGTTTCATGGGGACCTTTCGGGTCAGTAGGCGTAGCTGGACTTCCAGACGGTGGAGGTCGCCACGCGGGTCGCGCCGCTGCCCGGGGGCAGGGCGACGACGGGGGTGAGGGAGGCGTTGGTGGTGCCGTCGCCGAGCTGGCCGGAGGCGTTGTCGCCCCAGGCGAGGACGGAACCGTCGTCGAGGACGGCGAGGGTGTGTTTCCAGCCGCCGGCCAGTGCCTGGACGCCGCTCAGGGCGGGGGCCGGCACCGGGGTGGTCCGGTCGACGGTGGTGCCGTCGCCGAGCTGTCCGGCCGTGTTCCACCCCCAGGCGCGGACACTGCCGTCGTCGAGGACGGCGAAGTTGTGGTAGCCGCCGGAGTGGATCCTCGCGACGCCGTCGAGGTGTCTGACCTCCACGGGGGACTGGCTGGAGCCCGTGCCGTCGTTGCCGAGCTGGCCGTAGGAGCCGCGGCCCCAGGCCTTGACCGTGCCGTCGGCCGTGAGAGCGAGGGTGTGGTAGCAGCCGATGGAGATCGCCACGGCGTCCACCAGGTCCGGGACCTTCTTCGGGGTGTTCTGGTCGGTCGCCGAGCCGATGCCGAGTTGGCCGTCGGTGTTCCGGCCCCAGGTCCAGACCGTGCCGTCCTCGCGGAGGGCGGCGGCGTGGTAGCAGCCCGCGGCGATGTCCTTCACCTTGTCCAGGCTCTGGACCGCGACCGGGCGGGTCGTCGCGGTGGCGTCGGTGGCGCCGTTCCCCAGTTGTCCGAAGGCGTTGTCGCCCCAGGCCAGGACGCGGCCGCCGCGCACGGCGAAGGCGAAGTGGACGCCGGCTGCGATCCGGGACACGCCCGAGAGGCCCGCGACGGTGGCCGGGAAGCCCTGGGAGGTGGTGGTGCCGTTGCCGAGCTGTCCGTTGGAGTTGCCGCCCCAGGCCTGGACGGTGCCGTCGTCGAGCAGGGCGAGGGCGAAAGAGTTGCCGTTGTTGCCGCCGCCTCCGGAGAGCTCGCGCACATCGGACCGTGCGAGCCCCTGGACGGCGGACGGGGTCTGCTGGTCGAGTGTGCCGCCGTTGCCGAGCTGGCCCGCCGTGTTCAGGCCCCACGCCCGCACCCATGGGTCACGGGGCTCGGCGTGCGCCGGGGAGACGGCGAGGCCGAGGAGCGCGAGGCCGACGGCGGCACCGCGCACGTACGCGTACGTCATGGGAGCACGCCCCCGATCAGTACGCGTACGTTGTGTTGCCGCCCAGCGAGGCGGCCACGTCCTTGATCGCCGAGCCCTCGTTCAGGATCTTCACCGACTCGAAGCGGGCGATTGTCGTGCCGTTGCCGAGCTGGCCCTCGCCGTTGTGTCCCCAGGCGAAGACGTCGTCCGCCGTGACCGCGACGCCGTGCCGGGCGCCCGCCGCGAGGTGCTGGACGCCCTCCAGCCGCGGGATCTCGACGGGGGCGGTGCGGTTGGTGCGGGAGATGTTGTCGCCGAAGGCCTCGTCGCCCTCCAGGAGCTGGCCGTACTGGTTGTTGCCCCAGCCCCAGACGTGGCTGTCGCTCGTCTTGGCGTAGTTGTGGAAGGCGCCCGCCTCGATGTCGGAGACGCCCTCGATCCAGTCGACGTCGACGGGGACGGTGGAGGACTTGGTGGAGGAGTTGCCGAGCTGGCCGTAGAGGTTGTAGCCCCAGGACTTGACCGTGTCGTCGGCGGTCAGCGCGAGGGCGTGGTAGCAGCCCGCGTCGATCTCCACGATGTTCTCCAGGCCCTGCACCTGCCGGGGTACGGAGCTGGTGGCGCGGCTGCCGTTGCCGAGCTGGCCGTGGATGCCGCGGCCCCACGCGTACACCTTGCCGTTCTCCAGGAGGGCGAGGCTGAAGTCGCAGCCCGCCGAGATCTGCTTCACCTTGGGCATGCCCTGGACGCGGTCCGGGACCGTACGGCTGTCACCGGTGCGGTTGTTGCCGAGCTGGCCGTAGGCGTTGTCGCCCCAGGAGTAGACCTGGCCGCTGGTGTCGAGGGCCAGGGCGTGCTTCCCGCCGGCCGCGATGTCCTTGATGTTGGTCAGGCGCGGGACGGTCGTGGGCACGGTCTGGTTGGTGTTGCCTCCGTTGCCGAGCTGGCCGGAGGAGTTGTGGCCCCAGGACTTGACCGTCTTGTCGGTCCTGGCGAGCACGAACGAGTCGGCCGAGGACGTGCCGCCGGCGGACATCTGATCGACGTCGCCGCGGAAGAGGCTGGTGACCGAGGTGGGGCTGAGGCTGTCGGCGAGGGTGCCGTTGCCGAGCTGGCCGGTGCGGCCGGCGCCCCAGCTCAGGACGGTCGGATTGCCCTCGTTGGCGCTCGCGAGGGTGGCCGGGACGGCGGCGAGGGCCGCGACCGTGAGGACGGCCAGGCCTCGGAAGCGGGTACGCAGGGGACTGCGGCGTGTACGGGACATGGCTCTGCTCTCCTTCGATGGGGACATACGGGAGCGCTGCGCCCGGTCGGCCGGTGGCCCCGCCGGGGAGGGCGGAGCGTACGCGGGCCGGGCGCGGGTCATGCGGACAGGCCGTGCCGGGCCTCTGGGCATGGGGCGCCCACGGCCGGGTGCGACGGCCGGGACGGGCCGTCGGGCACAAGATCAGACTGACCGAAAACGATCACCGGAGCGAGCCGGAACCGCTGAAACACCCGTCTGACGGACGCCCGTTCGGGGACGTGGTCCCGGGGGCGCGTTCACCTGCCGGGCGGACCCGGAGCGGCTCCGCGCGACGGGATCCGGCGGGCCGCCGAACGGCGGCGGCCGGGGGAGTGAGGGCCCCCGTCGCGCCCGGTCGCCCGGCCTCTCGCGCACGCCCCGGATTCCCTACGAACGGGTGGACCGGCAGGCCCGGGGAGCCACCCGTGAACGCCCCCGGTCCGGCCCCTCGCGGCGGCCCCGAGTGCGCTCCGCCGAAGTGGTGAGCGGGCCCGTCGGCGCGCGCCGCGCCGTGTGTCGTGGCGGGGTGCCGGGGCCCCGGCGGCTAGCGTCGAAGCGCGCTCGGTGATCTTGAGGACAGTCCCCTGTCCGCCCCTGGCGTCCCCTTCCGAGTCGCTCAACTCACCTATGTCCCAAGGGAGTTCCCATGCCCGCACTGAAGGCGCGCCGCGCCCTCGGCGCCGTCCTGCTCGCCGCCGCCCTGGCCCTGCCGACGGCCGCCGTCGCTCACGCCGAGGAGTGCAAACCCGACGACCAGGCCTGTCTGGACAAGGAGGCCAACGCCAAGGAGGCCAAGGAGATCGAGGAGAAGCAGAAGAAGACCGAGGAGGCGGCCGGCCAGGCGGACAAGGACATCAAGGACGTCGGCAAGAAGCTCGACGAGTGCCCGCCCAGCTCCTCCTCCTGCATGGGCAAGCTCACCTCGGGCAAGGGCGCGGCCGAGGAGAAGGGGGTGAAGGACATGACCGACACCCTCTCCGGCTTCCAGCCGGAGCCCCCCGACAACGCCCAGTCCGCCGTGACCTCCACCTGCGCGGGCTTCCCCGGCTCCCTGCCGCAGGGATCGAACGACCCGGGAACGTCCCCCTTCCCGGCCTCGCAGCTCTGCTCCCTGCTCGGCTCCTGACCCCCGCCCGTCCCCCCCACCCGCGTCCCGAAGGGTTCTTCCGCCATGTCTCCGCGCCGTCCCCGCGCCGTCCTGCCCGTGCTCGTCCTCGGCCTCACCGCGCCGCTCACCCTGCTCGCCCCGCCCGCCGCCACCGCCGAGGAGGGGCCGGGCGAGACCCCCGCGCCCCGCGCCGTCTCCGCCGCCGGCCGCCCCGCGAAGATCGCCGACGTCCTGGAGTACTGCGGGACCAAGCGCACGGCCTGCACCTTCGCGATCGACCCCAAGCAGGACCGCGAGTACGCCACCGCCGTCAAGTCCCTGGGGAACGCGGTGGTCAACTGCACCGCGAGCGACATGAGCGTCGACCGGACCGTCACGCTGCGCACCAGCAGCACCGACAACATCGGCGGTGAGATCTCCGGAAAGATCGCCGCCGAGGGCACCGTCAGCGCCTCCGGCGAGGTCACCACGAACCTCACCAACGACATCACCAGCGAGAACAAGACGCCCAACCTCAAGGACGGACCGACCTCGACGAACGGCACCAAGACCAGCGTCGCCGCCGGCGGCAAGGTGGCCGGCTCGCTGAGCGCCAAGCTCGCCTTCGAGGCCGCGTTCAAGGCCACGTACTCCAAGTCCTGGACGATCGACAACACCGAGACCACCACGTACAAGACCACCGTCAAGCCCTACGACATGCTGGTGTTCGGGGCGAGCGCGGCCATGCGGCGGGTGGTCGGCAACCTGGTCGCGGACAACGGGCAGAAGATCATCGGCATCCGTGTCGACAGCCCTTCCATGGTCAACACGAGCACGTTCGTCGCCCAGACGTACGCCGTCCCCGACAGGCTCTGCGGCCGCAAGCGCCCCGCCACCGACACCCAGCCCGACGGGGACAACAACGGGCTCCGGAACGTCCCGCGCGAGGTGCCCGCCGTCCGGGCGGTGCCGTCGGGCGCCGACCCCAAGCGCGAAGTCGTCCTGTCGCCCGCCGCCCGCTGACCCGGAGGAGTCCCCCGCCATGAACCGCACCACGCTCCCGGCTCTCGCCGTCCTCGGCGCCGCCGGACTGCTGCTGCCCGTGCTCCCGGCGTCGGCCGCCCCCGCCGAGCAGGCCGTCCCCGTCCTCAACGGCGACTTCGCCGACCCCGTCATGAAGGGCGACGGCCCCACCACCGTCGGCATCGACTTCTGGACCGGGCTCAACCAGCGCTACTCGCCCACCGCCTCCGGCCGCACCGACACCTCCCACGGCGTCGCCCTCCAGAAGGACGGCAACAGCCTCCGCCAGCGGCTGCGCGGGGTCCGTGCCGGGGCGCGGGTGACCGTCACCTACGAGGACAGCCCCGCCGTCTCCAAGGAGTGCACCGGCGAACAGGTCGCCGACGGCCAGCCGTACGCGGTCACCGGATCCGGCGGCCCGGTCCAGGAGGTCACCACCGCCGGCGACCCCGACCGGGTGAAGGGCACGCCCGGCAAGGGCCGTTGGACCGGCCGCGCCTACGTGTTCACCGCCGGCGAGAACGAGCCGGTGCTCACCTTCACCTCACGGGTCACCGACTCCCGCACCCACGTGACCTGTTCGCCGATGATCGCCCGCATCCGCGCCGTCGAGGTGCCGCCCGCCGTCGACAAGACCGTCGACAAGACGCGCCTCGGCACCTCGGAGGCGTACAAGGGCAACGACCGCGAGAGCACCCTCCACAACGCGGCCGCCGCCTGCAACGGCGAGAACGCCTGCACGTTCCGGCCGGACACCCGCACGTCCTTCCGCTACTACGACGAGGCGCGGGTCGTCGGCGAGGCGTACGTCAACTGCACCCGCAACGCCCTGGAGCACAGCCGGGTCCTCTCGTACTCCGAGCGCAGCTACGACAGCATCGCGCAGACGTACGCCGACGCCGGCCTCGCACTCCCCGAAGTCGCCCGGCTGCCCACGAGCGGCGACCGGACGGAGGACGAGAAGCGGATCAAGGAACGGCCCATGGCGGCCCAGTTCTCCCAGGCGTACGAGAAGGGCTGGCAGCGGGCCTGGCAGTGGTTCAGCAGCGACCAGCGGACCGTCGTGGAGCGGATCCAGCCCGGCGAGGTCAGCTGGGTCGAGCTGCAGCCGAGCCGCGAGCGGGTCGAGGGCTGGTTCGTCAGCAAGAAGGACGACTACCGGCTGCACGCCGTCGTCGACGGGCCCTCGCGCGCCGTGCCCGACCGGCTGCTCCAGCGCACCGGCCCCATGTCCGAGGCCGAGAAGCAGCGCTGCGCCGCCGCCCGTCCCATGACCACCACCCCCGTGGGCGCGGACGCGCCCGCGAGCTCCAGCGACAAGGGCCTCCTCAGGACACAGGCGCCGGCCGACCGTGCCGCGGCCCGCACCCTGACGCTGAAGTAGCCCCAGGTCCGCGCCGCCTCACCCCGCCACGGCGGTGAGGCGGCGCACCACCTCGTCCCGGCCCAGGGCGCGGGCCACGGCGGACAGGTCCGGGCTGCGGGTGGCTCCCGTGAGGGCGACCCGGACCACGTTCGCGACGGCCCTCGGCGGCCCCGCCCAGCGCCCCGGGTCCCGGCGCCAGGAGACCGTGTCCGGGGCGAAGCCGTGCCGTACGGCGATCTCCCCGAGCCGCGCGAACCACGCGTCGGGGGAGAGCGCGGCGAAGTCCGCGGCGATCCTCCGCACCAGCTCCGGGGCGAGACCGCCGTACCGGTCGTCCCCCGGCGCCGGAGCCCGACCGAAGAGCTCCGCGAAGAAGAAGCCGTACCGGTCGCGGAAGCACGACCAGCGCTCCAGGTCCTTGCGGGCGGGCGCGCCCTCCGGACGGCCCGTGGCCACCGCGGCGAGAGCGAGGTCCTCGTGGCGGGCGAGGACGGAGGCGAGCTCCGGGTCGTACTCCTCCGCCCAGGCGAGGAGCTGCGCGTACAGCTCGTCCGGGGGCAGTGAGGCGATGAACTCCCGGCTCAGGGAGTGCAGTTTGGGCAGGTCGAGCAGGGGGCCCGAGGGACGCATGCCGTCGAGCCGGACGTCGGCGCCGAGCGCCTCGGCGGTGGGGACGTCCATGAGCCGGATGTTGGCGAGGCCCCGCAGATAGTGCTGGACGGCGGCCGGCGGATAGCCGGCGGACAGGTAGTAGTCCACCGACGCCTCGGGGTCCTTGCGCTTGCTGAGCTTGCGGCGCGACGGCCCCTCCGCCTTCATGAGCGGGGCGAGGTGCGCGTACGCGGGCGGTTCGAAGCCCAGCGCCGTGTGCAGCTGCAGATGGACCGGGGTCGAGGACAGCCACTCCTCGCCGCGCACCACCAGCGTCACCCGCATCAGGTGGTCGTCCACGACGTGCGCGAAGTGGTAGGTGGGCAGCGGCAGTTCCTCCTGGGACGACTTGAGGAGGACGATGTCGTTGCCGTTGTCCTGCATGGTGACCGAGGCCCGGATGCGGTCCGTGAACCGGACCCGGCCGGGGAACTCGTACGGGCAGCGGAACCGCACCACGTACGGCTCGCCCGCCGCGAGGCGCCGCGCCGCCTCCTCCGGCGCGAGCGTCCGGCACGGCGCCCAGCGCCCGTAGTAGCCCAGCGGCGAGCGGCCCGCGCGCTGCTCCTCCGCGCTCCGGGCCAGGAGCTCCTTGCCGCAGAAGCAGGGGTACGCGCGGTCGCGGCGCAGCAGGTCCCGCACATGGGTGAGGTAGATCTCCCGGCGCTCCGACTGGAGGTACGGTCCCCACGCCCCGTCCCCGGCGACACCGCCCTCGTCCGGGGCGAGCCCGAAGGCCCCGAGCAGCCGCGAGAACTCCTCGGCCGCGCCCGCCACCTGCCGGGACCGGTCGGTGTCCTCGACGCGCAGCACGTGCGTGCCGCCCGACTGGCGGGCGAGCGCCCGCGCCACGGCCGCCGTGTAGAGGCCGCCGATGTGCAGGTGTCCGGTGGGGCTCGGGGCGAAGCGCGTGACCTCGGCGCCGTCCGGCAGGGCGCGCGGCCCGAACCGCCGCTCCCATTCGGCCGGTTCCGGGAGATCGGGCGGGAACATCGCGTTGATGACGGACAGGTCGAGCACGGTGGACTCCCTCCTGGGGTTCCTGGAGAGATCCACCGTAGGCCGGTGACCGGCCGATTCGAGGGGTGCGAGGGCGCGAGGCTGCGGAACTCCGAACTCTCTTGGGCGTTGTGGGCTGCGGGAGGCATGCCCGGTCAGTAGCGTCCCGAGGACCGTTCCGTACGACGACCACAGGGGGGTGTGATGGGCGGCACGCGCGCGGTGGGCCTGCTGGCACTGGGCTCCTTCGCCATGGGGACCGACGCCTACGCGATGGCCGGACTGCTTCCGGACATCGGCGCCGACCTGGACGTCTCCGTCTCCCTCGCGGGCCAGTCCGTCACCGCCTTCACCCTCTGCTACGCCCTGGCCGCGCCGCTCTTCTCGGCCGTCCTCGCCCGCTGGGGCACCCGGACCGTCCTCGTCACCGCGCTCGTCGTCTTCGTCCTCGCCAACGCCGGTACGGCCCTGGCCGGTTCGTACGCCGAACTCCTCGGCACCCGGGCCCTCGCCGGCGCCGGAGCGGGCCTCTTCACCCCGGCCGCGGCCACCGCCGCCGTCGCGCTCGTCCCGCCCGAGCGGCGCGGGCGCGCCCTCGGCCTGGTCCTCGGCGGGATGAGCGCGGGCACCGTGCTCGGCGTGCCGCTCGGGCTGCTCGTCGCGGCCGGCTCCGGCTGGCGGACGGCCCTGTGGCTGATCACCGTGCTCGGCCTCGCCGCGCTGACCGGCGTCGCGACGGCCCTGCCGCCCGTCCGGGGAGCCGCCGCGCCCTCGCTGCGGGCCCGGCTCGGCGCCCTCGCCCGGCCCCGCGTCGCCGTCGTCGTCGCCGTCACCTTCACCCAGACCGTCGCGAGCCTCGGGCTCTACACCTACCTCGAACCCGTGCTGCACCGAATCGCCGACGTGGACAGCGCGGTGCCGTACCTCTGGGTCTGGGGCATCGGCGGGGTCTGCGGCAGCTTCCTCGCCGGGACCCTCGTCGACCGCACCGGGCGGCCCGCCCGCCTCGCGGTCACGCTCCTCGGCATCCTCGGCGGCGCCCTGGCGCTGCTGCCGTGGACCGGCGCCGTGCCCGGCCTCGTCCTGCTGCCCCTCCTCGTCTGGGGCGCGGTCGGCTGGGCCTTCGTCGTCCCGCAGCAGCACCGGCTCCTCGCCGGGGACGGCTCCGGCGGCAGCGCGGGGGCCGCCGCCGTCGGCCTCAACAGCTCCGCCACCTACCTCGGCGGCGCCGTCGGCTCCGCGCTCGGCGGCCTCGCCCTCGCCCACGGGCTCGACGCCCGCCAGCTCCCGCTCCTCGCCGCCGGGGTCGCGCTCGCGGGAGTCCTCTTCCACCTCACCGTGGCCCGGGGGGTCGTCCGGCGCGACGCCCGCACCACGGACCATGCCCACGGGGCCGCAGCCGCCGGCACGGCCGCGGCTCCCGAAAGGAACGCCTCATGAAATTCGGCGTCAATCTGCCCAACTACGGGCCCGAAGCCACTCCCGACGCCCTCGCCGACTGGGCGCTGCGGGTCGAGGCGATGGGCTACGACTACGCCATGGTCTCCGACCACGTGGCGCTCACCCCGGACGTCCAGCACCTCTTCCCGGCCCCGTTCTACGACCCGTTCGCGACCCTCGCCTGGCTCGCCGGGGTCACCAGGACCGTGGGGCTCGGCACGACCGTGACGATCCTCCCGTACCGGCATCCCGTGCACACCGCCCGTGTCGCCGCCAACATCGACCGGTTCAGCAACGGCCGTCTGGTGTTCGGCGCGGCGGCGGGCTGGGCCGCCCGGGAGTTCGCCGTCCTCGACGTGCCGTACCGCAAGCGCGGCGCGATCAGCGACGAGTACCTCGCCGCGATCAAGGCCTGCTGGGCCGACGAGGTGGCCTCCTTCGACGGCGCCCACGTCTCCTTCCGCGAGGTCCACACCGGGCCGCTGCCCGTGCAGCGGCCCGGCCCGCCCGTCTGGGTCGGCGGCCACAGCTACGGGGCGCTGCGCCGGGCCGTCCGCCTCGGCGACGCCTGGCACCCCACGTCCGTCTCCGGCGACTGGCTCCTCGGCGTGGGGCTCCCCACGCTCCGTCAGGTCGCCGAGGAGCAGGAACGGCCCGTGCCCGACCTCGTTCCCCGGATCAAACTGCGCGTCACGCCCCGCCCGCTGGGCCCCGGACGGCTGCTCGGCGAGGGCACCCGGGCGCAGATCGCCGACGACCTCGGACTGCTCCAGGACCTGGGGGCGAGCGCCGTCGTCCTCGACCCCACCTACCCGGGCGACCGACGGGAGGCGGGACGCACCGCGCGGGACCTGGACGTCCTGGAGACACTGGTCAAGGAGGTCATCGACGTGGACACCGGCTGCGTACGATGACGAGACGCTGACACCGAGCCGTGGGGAGAGGGGGAGGGAGTGCGGGACGTGACCGATCTGGACCTGCGGAAGCTGCGCGTGCTCAGGGAGCTCAGCGAGCGCGGCACCGTCAGCGCGGCCGCCCGGGCCCTCCACCTCACCCCTCAGGCCGTCTCCCAGCAGATCAGCGCCCTGGGACGGGAGTTGGGCGTCCCGCTCACCGAACCGTCCGGGCGCCGGCTGCGCCTCACCGGCGCGGCGCGGATCGTGCTCCGGCACGCCGACGCCGTGTTCACCCAGGTCGAGCAGATGCGCGCGGAGCTCGCCGCCCACGAGAGCGGCGAGCGCGGCGAGGTGGCCGTGGCCGGGTTCTCCACCACCCTCTCGGCGCTGATCCTGCCCGCCGTGGCCCGGCTGCGGGAGACCCGGCCGCTGCTGCGGACCTCGCTCGCCGAGGTCGACCCGCCGGAGAGCTTCTCGCTGCTGCACCGCGGGGAGACGGACGTCGTCATCTCCGCGGACACCACGCACCGCCCGGGCCCGGGGGCCGACGACGGGCGCCCGGACGCGCGGTTCCACCGGGTCGCGCTCTGCGACGACCCGTTCGACATCGCCCTGCCCGAGGGGCACCGGCTCCTCGACAGCCCCCGGCTGCTCCTCGCCGACCTCGCCGAGGAGACCTGGATCTTCGCGACGACCGGCATGTGTCACGACATCGGGGTCGCCGCCTGTACGGCCGCCGGGTTCACCCCGCAGGCCTCCCACGCCATCGGCGACTGGGACGCCACGCTCGCGGCGGTGCGGCTCGGCCTCGGGGTCGCGCTCGTCCCGCGGATGGCCAAGCCGGCGCCGCGTCCCGAGGTGACGATCCGCGCGTTCAGCGAGCAGGCCCCGTCCCGCACGGTCTTCGCGGCCGTACGGGAGGGCAGCCAGACCTCCCCGGAGATCGCCGCCGTCCTGGACGCGCTCCGCACGGTGGCCCGGGCGGCCGTCGCCGCCTGACCTGGCGGAACGCGATTCGCCACGGCTCGTGGACGGTACCGTCCACGAGCCGTTGCTGGACCCGCCCGGCCACCGCTGCGAGGCTCGTTCCCGTACCGCGGACCACTTCGCGCGTCCCCCACCCCTCCTTCCTTCCCCGTTCGATCTCCCCATGCCTTCTCCTGGAGCAGGAACACCCATGTCCAAAGCCACGTACACGCGGCTGGCCGCGCTGAGCCTCATCTGGGGCTCCGTCTTCCTGTGGATCAAGATCGCCGGTTACGGCTTCTCCCCCGTGCAGATGGTGCTCATCCGGCTCGCCCTCGGCGCCGTCGTCATCCTCGCCATCGGTTACGCGAAGGGGCTCCGGCTGCCCAAGGAGCGCGCCACGTGGGGCCATCTGACGGTCGCCGCGCTGCTCGGCAACGCCGTCCCCTGGACCCTGTACGCCGAGGGTGAGATCGACGGCTCCAGCAGCGTCGCCGCCGTGGTCAACGGCAGCGCACCGATCTGGACCCTGGCCGCCGCGCTGCTCCTCGGCCAGGAGAAGCGGGTCTCCGGCTACAAGGCCGGCGGCGTGCTGCTCGGCCTCGGCGGCACCGCGCTCATCGCCTCCCCCTGGAACTCCGCCTCGGCGGGCACCGGTTGGAGCATCCTCTGCTTCGTCCTCGGTTCGATCAGCTTCGGCGCCAGCTTCGCGTACATGGGCAAGTTCCTCGTGGGCAAGGGCATCCCGCCGCTGATGCTGGCGGGCGGGCAGCTCAGCGTGGCGACCGTGCTGCTCCTCGCGGCCTTCCCGTTCCTGGGCCTCCAGACCGTGACCTGGCGCGCCGACTCGGTGATCTCGGTCCTCGTCCTGGGCGTGGTCTGCACCGGCTTCGCCGCGCTCCTCAACTTCGAGCTGATCATCAAGGACGGGCCCACCGTGGCCTCGACCGTCACGTATCTGATGACCGCGGTGGCCGTCGTGCTCGGTGCCGTCGTGCTGCGCGAGCCGCTCGGCTGGACCGTGTGGCTGGGCGCGGTGGCGGTGCTCGCCGCCACGGGTCTGCTCCGTCGCAAGCCCCGCCCTGCGGCGGAAGCGGCCGCGGAACCAGCCGCCGAGGCGGCAGCCGAACCGGCTTCCGGGGCGGCGCCCGTACCGGCGCCGGCGGCGGACCGTCCTTAGCGGCGTCGAATTTCGGCAATGCAAGGCGAAACCCGGCCGTTCTCGGCGGCCGGGCGTAAGCCGTTCCCGCACGGCCCCGACCCATGAAATGCCGGGCCGCCGTCCGCAACATTGTGTTCATTCAATGGGCGGGTGGTGGATGGTAGCGTCGCAAGTGGAAACACCCGGCCTTAATGGGGGAGTCGTACGTGGCTTTTGTGGTCGAACTCGTTTTCCGAGGCAATGAGACGGACCGGTTGAGTTTCGGAGAGGCGCACCGGACCTACTGGAAGAAAATGGCCGCGCGCGGCATCCTGCTCGGCGGTGGACCCTGGCGGGACGGCACCGGGGAGTTCCTGGTCTGTGAGGCCCCCGACCGCCGCACCCTCTTACGGGTGCTCTACGCCGACCCGTACGCACAGGCGCAGGTCATCGGCGAGCTGAGGGTCCGGGAATGGAACGCCGTCATGGGGCACGTGGTGCTCGCCGGCCTCGAACGGTCCACGGGCGGAGCCGGGACCCACGAGCGAATACGCGGGGGCGTGCCGGCCCCCGCCCTGCCGCCCGCCCCGCCGAGCGCCCGTGAGGAGCTGACCGCCCACGAGCGGCGCATCGCCACGATGATGCTCGACGGCCTGACCAACAAGCAGATCGCGGAGTCCTTCACGGTCTCCACCCGGGCCGTGGAGCTGCACATCACCCGGATCTACCGGAAGCTCGACATTCGCAGGCGTGCCCAACTGGCCGCTGCCATCGACCGGTTCGAAGCCGCGCTGGCCTGCTGATCCGCACCTCCGCACGCACACACCGATGATGGGAGTCACCATGCCGCTGGTCGAGATAACCGTTCCCGAGGGCACCCTCTCCGAGGCCGCCGCGGAGGTCCTGCAGCAGCAGGTCGCCGACTCCGTGCTGACGGCCATGGAGCTGCCCGGCACCGAGTTCTTCGCCGCCGCCACCTGGGTGTACGTCCGCGAGGCCGCCAAGGGGCTCGCGACCACGGGCGCCGGCCGGCCCCCGGGCGTACTGGTCGTGGTCACGCCCCTGGAGGGCTTCCTCACCCCCGAGCGCAACGAGGCGCTGTCCGCCGAGGTCACCCGGCACGTGCACGAGGCGACCGGGCCCGACACCGTCGTCTGGCTCGTCGTGAACGAGATTCCGGAGGGGAACTGGGCCGTCAACGGCGCGCTGACCCGCCGGGCGAAGATCGACGAACTCGTCGCCGAGGCCGCCACCGGCAGCTGAATTCCGCATTCCTCCCGGCCGCGGCGCCGCACCGTATTCACGGTGCGGCGCCGTTCGCATTTCCGGGGCCAGGCGTCCTGAAAGGGGTGCGGATTCCCGTATCGATGTACGGTTCGCCCCGCCCGTACGGTGATGTCAATGGCACCGACGGATGGGAGAGACTCGCTCATGGCTCTGCAATCGGCGCCGCGACTCGGTGTGGTGGTTCCGTCCGGGAACGCCGCCGCCGAACCCGAGATCGGCAGCCTCGTAAGCCCCGCATTAAATGTCCACACTTCGCGATTCCCGGTACTTCCCGGAAAAGACCTGCGCGGTCGTCTCGAGAAGTACAACGACGTGCTCCCCGAAGTTCTGGGGAATTTCGGCGGACTGCGCCTCGACGCGGCCGTCGTCTCCTGCACCGGATCGCATTACCTGCTCACGCCCGAAGGCGACCGCGCGCTCTGCGCCGAGCTCTCCGAGAGCGTCGGGGCGCCCGTGCGGTCCGCCGCCCTGGCCATCCTCGACACCGCGCGGGCCGTGGGCGCCGAGAGCCTGGTCCTCGTCTCGCCGTACGAGCCGTGGCTCACCGAACTCTCCCACGCCTACTGGGAGTCGGCAGGGCTCAAGGTCGACCGGATCGTCAAGATCAGGGCCGGCGCACGCTTCTCCCCGTACGACGTGACCACCGACGAACTCGTCGCCCAGGTCCGCGAGGCCGAACTCCCCGAGGACGCCACGCTGCTGTTCACGGGCACCGGCATGTTCACCTTCGACGCACTCGCCGAACTGGGCCGGGACAACGGGCGCACCCTGCTCACCTCCAACCTGGCCAGCGCCTGGTGGGCCCGGGACACCCTCGGCCTCCCGGCCGACGGACCGGACGCGCACCCGCTGCTCCGCCGGCTCGCGGAGCGGACCGCCGCCGTGGCCGTGTCGTGAGCGGCCGCCCGGCGGAGCACGGAACGGTCGCCGTCGCCGGCGCGGGGCCGGTCGGCCTGACCGCCGCGCTCGTCCTCGCCCGCGCCGGGGTCCCGGTGACCGTCCTGGAGTCCCGGAGCGAACTGGCCACCGAGTCCCGCGCCTCCACCTTCCACCCCGCCACCCTCGACCTGCTCGACGAACTCGGCGTGGCGGCCGCCCTGCGCCGCCAGGGCCGCACCGTCGACCGCGTCCAGTGGCGCGACCTGGACGGCGGCGTGCACGCCGAGCTGGACTACGCCCTGCTCACCGGGCACACCGGCCACCCGTACCGGCTCCACGTCGAACAGGCCCGGCTCACCCCGCTGCTGCTCGACGCGCTGACCGCGACCGGCCTCGCCGACGTACGGTTCGGGGCCACCGTCACCGGCGCCGAGCAGACCGCGGGCGGGGTGCGGCTGCGCACCGAGGACGCGGCGGGACGGGCGACCGTCACCCACCACCCGTACGTCCTGGCGGCCGACGGCAGCCGCAGCAGGCTCCGCGACATCGCCGGGCTGCCCGGCACGGCCGAGGAGTACCCGGACTACGCGCTCCGCGTGGTCACCGACACCCCGCTCGACGCACTGCTCCCCGGGATGGCCGCGCTGACGTACGTCCGCGACCCGCGAGGCTCGGTCAGCGTGCTCGGGATGCCCGACCACTGGCGGCTCATCTTCCGGATCCGGCGCGGGACGCCCCGCGACGAGGTCCTCGCGCCGGAGGCCGTACGCGCCCGGGTCGACCTGGCCCTGCCGGGCGGCGCCGGACGGGCCGTACGCGTCACGGACGCGCACACCTACCGGCTCGCGCGGTTCCTGCTGCCGCGCTACCGGGACGGCCGGGTCCTGTTCGCCGGGGACGCGGCCCACCTCACCTCCACCGCCGGCGGCCTGAACATGAACTGCGGTCTCCACGACGCCGTGGAGACCGCCCGGGCCCTCGCCGACGTCCTGCGGACGGGAACGGGCGACGAGACCCCCCTCGACACGGCCCTCGGCCGGCGCCGCACCGTCGTCGAGACGGCGGTCCTGCCGCGCAGCGAGGCCCGCACCGCCGGTCTGGACAGCCCGGCCGAACTCGCCGCCCGGATCGACGGCCTGCGGCGCACCGCCGCGGACCCCCGCGCGGCCACCGACTACCTGCTCAAGGCCTCACTTCTCGACGTCGCACCACGACCCCTGAAAGGTGACGCACATGCGGATCTGGTTTCACAAGCACACCGTTGAGGGACGCCTGCCGCTGCTCGACCAGTGGTACCGCGAACACCTCGACGCGATCGCCGCTCCCGGCACCACCGTCGACATCAAGACCCTGCCGGCCGACACCTACCCCGACCGCACCCCCTTCGGGCTCGTCGGCCACCACTCCGCCCAGGTGCTCTTCAGCCGGCACTTCTCCGAGTCCGCACTCGTCGCGGAGCGGGAGGGCTACGACGCCTGGGTGATCGCCGCCGGCCAGGACCCCGGCCTGCGCGACGCCCGCCACCTCGCCTCCATCCCCACCCTCGGCTACGGCGAGACGGCCTTCTTCCTGTCGGCGCTCACCGGCCAGCGCTTCGGCGTCCTCGGCTTCATGCCGCCCCTCGAGGAGCCCATCAGGGCCAACATCCGCCAGTACCGCCTGGAGTCCTCGCTCAGCTCGTACGAGGTCGTGCCCGGCGGCTGGGACTCCGTGCACCGGTCCCTGGAGGGCGACTTCGACGAGTTCGTCGAGATCTACTCGGCGGCCGCCCTGCGCGCCGCCAAGGCCGGGGCCGAGGTCATCATCCCCGCCGAGGGCATCCCCAACGAGATCCTCTGGCACCTCGGCATCCACGAACTCCACGGCCTGCCCGTGATCGACCCCGCCGGACTCGCCGTGAAACTCGCCGAGACCCTCGTCCAGCTGGGCGAGCTGAAGCTCTTCCAGCGCAGCGGCCACGGCTACTGGTTCAGCCGCCCCGACGAGCCCGTCGCCAAGCACCTGGAGCAGGTCTTCCTCGGCTCGGCCCTCTAGGAGATGCCGTGTCCGCAGGACCCGCCGTGTCCCCGGCCCGGTCCCGGGCCCTCCGCGCCCGGCACCACGCCCCGCGCCCGTACCCCCACCGTCACGCACCGCACGCCGCCACGCCTTCGAGGGAGTCACGCCCATGACGTACGACGCCTACGGCCGCAACACCGCGGCCACCGACCCCGCCGCCCCCTACTACCGCCCGCGCCGGCTCCGCCGCACGCCCGCCCTGCGCCGCTTCGCCGCCGAGACCCGCGTCGGCCCCGCCAACCTCGTCCAGCCCCTCTTCCTCCGCGAGGGCCTCACCGAACCGCGTGAGATCCCCTCCATGCCCGGCGTCTTCCAGCACACCCGCGACACCCTCCGCAAGGCCGCATCCGAGGCCGTCGCCAACGGGGTCGGCGGACTCATCCTCTTCGGCATCCCCGAACACAAGGACCCCACCGGCACCGGCGCCGTCGACCCCGACGGCATCCTCCAGGTCGCCCTGCGCGACGTCGCCGCCGAGGTCGGCGACTCCACCGTGATCATCGGCGACATCAACCTCGACGAGTACACCGACCACGGCCACACCGGCGTCCTCGACGCCGACGGCGACGTCGACAACGACGCCAGCATCGAGCTGTACGCCCAGGCCGCCGTCGTCCAGGCCGACGCCGGCGCCCAGATCGTCGCCCCCAGCGGCATGATGGACGGCCAGGTCCGCCGCATCCGCGAGGCCCTCGACCGGGCCGGACACCAGTCCGTCGCCATCCTCGGCTACTCCGCCAAGTACGCCTCGCACTTCTACGGCCCCTTCCGCGACGCCGTCGAGTCCACCCTGCGCGGCGACCGCAAGGGCTACCAGCAGTTCCCCGGCAACATCCGCGAATCCCTCCTGGAGGTCTCGCTCGACGTCGCCGAGGGCGCCGACCTCGTCATGGTCAAGCCCGCCCTCGCCTACCTCGACATCGTCCGGCTCATCGCCGACCACGTGCAGGTGCCCGTCTCCGCCTACCAGGTCTCCGGCGAGTACTCCATGGTCGAGGCCGCCGCCGCCAAGGGCTGGATCGACCGCGACCAGGTCGTCCGGGAGAGCCTCGCCTCCATCCACCGCGCGGGCGCCACCCAGATCATCACCTACTGGGCCTCCGAGTTCGCCCAGACCCTGGACCGGTGACCCGGTGACCTCGTCCTCCACCATGCTGGTCCTCGGCATCAGCCATGCCAGCGCCCCGCTCGACCTCCTGGAGAGACTCGCCGGCACCGACCGGCCCGCCGAGGACCTCGTCTCCGACGTGACCTCCGTCGACGGCATCGACGCCGCCGTCGTCGTCTCCACCTGCAACCGCCTGGAGATCTACGCCGAGACCCGCGGCACCAACCCCGACCCCGCCGAACTCGGCGACCTGGGCGAGCTGTTCGCCCAGCACACCGGCGTCGACCGCGCCGAGATCGCCCCCCACCTCTACAGCCACCACGCCGACGGAGCCGTACGCCACCTCTTCGCCGTGGCCTCCGGACTCGAATCGGTCGTCGTCGGCGAGGACCAGATCCTCGGCCAGGTGAAACTCGGCCTCGAACGGTCCCAGCGGCTCGACCGCACCGGCCGGGTCCTCGCCAAGGCCGTCCAGACCGCCCTGCGGGTCGGCAAACGGGCCCGCAACGAGACCGGACTCAACGAGGCCGGCCGCTCCCTCGCCACCGCCGGACTCGGCTTCTTCGAGCGCCGGGTCGGCTCCCTGCACGGCAAGACGGCCCTCGTCATCGGCGCCGGAGCCTTCGCCGGCGTCGTCGTCGCGGCCCTGCGCCGCTCCGGCCTCGACCGGGTGCACGTCGCCAACCGCACCCCGGAGAAGGCCCAGCGCCTCGCCGAGACCACCGGGGGAGTGGGGTACGACCTCACGGACCTGCCCCGGCTCCTCACCGAGGTCGACGTCGTCGTCGGCGCCACCGCCGCCACCGGCCACCTCGTCACCGCCCGGGACGTCGAGGAGGCGCTCGCCGCCCGCGACGGCCGCGAACTGTTCCTGCTCGACCTGTCGCTGCCGCACAACATCGCCCCCACGGCCGCGGAACTGCCCGGCGTCACCTTCGTCGACCTGCGCCGCATCGCGGAGGAGGGCCAGGAGGACGAGATCTCCGCCGCCAGCGTCCAGGCCGCGCACGAGCTCATCGACGCCGAGGTCGAACAGTTCCGCACCGGCCTCCGGCTCGCCGGCGCCAAGCCCGTCCTCACCGCCCTGCGCACCGCCGCCACCGAGGCCGCCGAGGCCGAGCTCGACCGGCTCGCCCGCCGCCTCGACGGGCTCGACGGCGCCGCGCGGCAGGAGATCGGCCGCAGCGTCCGCCGCATCGTCGACAAGGCCCTGCACCAGCCCACCGTCCTGGTGCGCGAGCTCGCGGCCGACCCGGACGGCGCCCGCCACATCGCCGCCTTCACCCGCCTCTTCGCCGCCGCCGAGTCCACCGACGGCGCCGACCGGACGAACGACCCGAACGAGAAGAAGATCGAGGCCATCGCATGAGTGACATCTCGGCCCTCTGGGAAGCCGAATCCATCGCCGTCATCGGCGCCAGCGAGCGCCCCGGCGCCCTGGGCCGCAAGCCGCTCGACTACCTGCTCCGGTACGGCTACAAGGGCCGCATCCTGCCGGTCAACCCGCGCTCCCCGGAGATCCTCGGCGTCCCCGCCTACCCCAGCGTCAAGGACGCCCCCGGCCCCGTCGACCTGGCCCTCATCATGGTCTCCGCCGAGCGGGTCCCCGGCGCCGTCGACGACTGCGTCGCCGCCGGCGTCAAGCTCGCCGTCATCGCCTCCTCCGGCTTCGCCGAGACCGGCGAGGACGGCGCCCGCCTCCAGGCGGAGGTCGTCGCCAAGGCCCGCGCCGGCGGCCTGCGGATCATCGGCCCCAACTGCATCGGGGCCGTCGCCTACGAGAACCGGGTCCTCGCCACCTTCAGCCCCCTCTTCGGCGCCGAGTCCGTGCCCTTCGAGCCCGGCACCCTCGCCTTCGTCAGCCAGAGCGGCGCCCTCGGCTTCGGCGCCGCCAGCCTCGCCCTGGAGCGGGGCCTGCGCCCCGGCTGGGTCGTCAGCACCGGCAACGACGCCGACGTCACCGCCCTCGAAGTCCTCCGCGAACTGGCCACCGTCCCCGAGGTCACGGGCCTCCTCGGCTACCTGGAGGACACCCCGGACATCGGGACCCTCCGCGAGCTGGCCGGCTCCGGCAAGCCCGTCGCCCTCCTGAAGTCCGGCCGTACGGAGGCGGGGGGCCGCGCCGCCGCCTCGCACACCGGAGCCCTCGCCACCGACGACCGGGTCCTCGACGCCGCCCTGCGCGGCCTCGGCATCGTCCGCGTCGACGACATCGACGAACTCCTCGACGTGGCGCGGGTCTTCGAGTCCGAGCGGCGCCCCACCGGCAACCGCGTCGCCGTCGTCACCACCTCCGGCGGCTCCGGCATCCTCGCCGCCGACGCCGTCGAGGCCCACGGCCTGGAGCTCAGCGCCCTGGAGCCCCGCAGCAAGGAGGCTCTCGCCGAGATCGTCCCCGCGTTCGGCGCCATCGACAACCCGGTCGACATCACGGCCACCGTCCTCAGCGACCCGTCCCTGTTCGACCGCTCCCTCGACGTCCTGATCGCCGACGAGACCGTCGACATCATCGTCGCCGCCTTCTGCGTGATGGCGGGACCGGACGTCGAGAAGGCCGTCAACGCCCTCTCCCGGGCCGCCGTGAAGGGGGGCAAGCCCATCCTCGTCGCCCGCACCGGAGCCGACTTCCTCGCCCCCGACGCCCCGCGCGACCTGCGCGAGGCCGGCCTCCCCGAGTACCCGACGCCGGCCCGCGCCCTGCGCGCCGCCGCCGCCCTCTGGGAGGTCAGCCGCCCCCGCACCCTGCCGGAGGCCCCGCGCCCCGGCACCGTGCCCGGCCCGGGCGCCGACGCCACGGAGCCGCAGCTCAAGGCGCTCCTCGCCGAGGCCGGGATCGCCGTGCCCCAGGGCCGCCTCGCCACGAGCGCCGAGCACGCGGCGGCGGCCGTCACCGAGGCCGGCGGCACGGCCGTGCTCAAGGCCGTCGTCCCCGGCCTGCTGCACAAGACGGAGGCCGGCGGCGTCGAGATCGGCGTCACCGCCGACACCGCGCCCGAGGCGTACGACCGGCTCGCCGCGCTCGGCGGCCAGGTGCTCGTCGAGGAACTCGTCGGAGAGGGCGTCGAGTTGATCGTGGGCGTCCACACCACCGACCTGGGCCCGGTCCTCACCGCCGGTCTCGGCGGGATCTTCACCGAGGTCCTCGACGACGTCGGCCACCGGCTCCTGCCGCTCGCCCCGGGCGAGGGCGCCGAGCTCCTCGCCGGGCTGCGCGGCTCGAAGATACTCGCCGGCACCCGCGGCCGGGACGCCGTGGACGTCGAAGCCGCCGCCGCACTCCTCCACAAGGTCGGCGACCTGGTCCAGGACTGGCCGGCGGGCTTCGCCCTCGACCTCAACCCGGTGCGGGTCCTCACGAAGGGCGCGGTCGTCCTGGACGCCGCCCTCAGCTTCGAGTCCGCCGAGGAGGCCGCGCGATGAGCGCAGGACAGACGAACAGCGAGGCCCTCTTCGAGCGCGCCCGCAAGGTCACCCCCGGCGGAGTCAACTCGCCCGTCCGCGCCTTCGGCGCCGTCGGCGGCACCCCCCGCTTCATCGCCTCCGCCGAGGGCCCGTACCTCACCGACAGCGACGGCAACGAGTACGTGGACCTCATCTGCTCCTGGGGTCCGATGATCCTCGGCCACCGGCACCCGGCCGTCGTCGAGGCCGTCACCCGGGCCCTGGAGCGGGGCACCTCCTTCGGGGCGCCGTCCACCGGCGAGGTCGAACTCGCCGAGGAGATCGTCGACCGCGTCGCCCCGGTCGAGCAGGTCCGCCTGGTCAGCTCCGGAACCGAGGCGACGATGTCCGCGATCCGGCTCGCACGCGGCTTCACCGGCCGCAGCAAGATCGTGAAGTTCGCGGGCTGCTACCACGGCCACGTGGACGCCCTGCTCGCCTCGGCCGGCTCCGGCCTCGCGACCTTCGCGCTGCCCGACACCCCGGGCGTCACCGGCGCGCAGGCGAGCGACACGATCGTCCTGCCGTACAACGACCTGCCGGCCGTCGAGAAGGTCTTCGCCGAGATCGGCGGCGAGATCGCCGCCGTCATCACCGAGGCGGCCCCCGGGAACATGGGCGCCGTCCCCCCGCTGCCCGGCTTCAACGCCGGCCTCAAGGAGATCACCGCCCGCCGCGGCGCGCTGTTCATCTCCGACGAGGTCATGACCGGCTTCCGCGCCAGCCGCTCCGGCTGGTACGGACGGGACGGCGTCGCCCCCGACCTGCTGACCTTCGGCAAGGTCATGGGCGGCGGCTTCCCGGCGGCCGCCTTCGGCGGACGGGCGGACGTCATGGCCCACCTCGCCCCGGCGGGCCCCGTCTACCAGGCGGGCACCCTCTCGGGGAACCCGGTCGCCACCGCCGCGGGCCTCGCCACCCTGCGGCACAGCACCCCCGAGGTGTACGAGCGGCTCGACCAGGTCTCGACCACGATCGGCGCCGAGGTCTCCGCCGCCCTCGCCAAGGAGGGCGTCGCGCACCGGCTGCAGTACTCCGGCACCATGTTCTCGGTCTTCTTCGGCGAGGACGAGGTGGTGGACTTCGACGGCGTCCGCGCCACCGAGGCGTACCGCTACACCCCGTTCTTCCACGAACTGCTGCGGCAGGGCGTCTATCTGCCGCCCTCGCCGTTCGAGGCCTGGTTCATCTCGGCCTCGCACGACGACCGGGCCGTGAGCCGGGTGGTCGAGGCGCTCCCGGCCGCGGCGGCGGCCGCGGCGGCGGCGAAGAGCTGACGGCACATCGGAAAGGGAAGAGCCCCCGTGGACCACGGGGGCTCTTCCCTTTTCCGGTTCCGCGTGTCAGCCGGCGAGATCGATCCGCACCTCGACGTTCCCCCGGATCGCCCTCGAGTACGGGCAGCGGCCGTGGGCGGCGTCGGCGAGCCGCCGGGCCTCGGCGGCGTCGAGCCCGGGCAGCTCGACGGTGAGGACCACCGACAGGTGGAAGCCGCCCTCCTCCTTGTGCAGCGCCACCTCCGCGGTCACGGTGTCGTCCGACAGCGCGGTCCTGGACTCGCGCGCGGAGACCCGGAGCGCGCTGTGGAAGCAGGCGGCGTAGCCGGCGGCGAAGAGCTGCTCGGGGTTGGTCGCGGTGCCGGAGCCCCCTACGGCCTTGGGGCTCGACAGCGGCAGGTCGAGGAGCCCGTCGGAGGAGCGCACGGCGCCGTTGCGCCCGTCCCCGGTGGAAGCGACCTCGGCGGTGTAGACGACGGCCATTTCATGCCTTTCGAAAGGGGCGAAGGGGAATTCCCCCAGTCTCCGGCGCCCCCGAATTCCCGGCGCTACGGATCTCCGCAGTCCTTTCCGGGACGTCGCCGAATAGCGTGTGAAGCCTCACCGACGCATGAATTCAAGGGAGTTGGCCATGGCCGGACCGCTGACCGGAGTACGCGTACTGGAATTCGCGGGCTCGGCGCCCACCGCGTTCGTCGGCACCGTCCTGTCCGGTCTCGGCGCCGATGTCGTACGCGTCGACCGGGCGCCCGCCACCGCACCCGGCCCCGACGCGGAGCGCCCCGCGGAGAACCCGCTCTCCCGCGGCCGCCGTTCGGTCGCCCTGGACCTCAAGAGCCCCGAGGGCATCGAAGCGGCGCTCCGGCTCGCCGAGCACGCCGACCTCCTCGTCGAGGGCTTCCGGCCCGGTGTCGCCGACCGCCTCGGCATCGGCCCCGAGGCGGCCCTCGCCCGCAACCCGCGCCTCGTGTACGGGCGGCTCAGCGGCTGGGGCGGCCAGGGCGAGTGGGCCGGGCGCGCCGCCCACGACCTCGCGGTCCTCGCCCTCACCGGCGCACTCGACACCGACCCGGCGACCGGGGCGCCGGTGCCGCCCCCGACCGCGTACCTCTCCAGCTTCGCCGGCGGCGCCAACGCCCATGTGCACGGGCTGCTCGCCGCGCTCCACGAGCGGGAGCGCTCCGGCCGGGGCCAGGTCGTCGACACCGCGCTCGCCGACGGCGCAGCCCTGATCGCGACCCTGATCCACCAGTGGCGGGCCGTCCCCGGCAACCACACGGTGACCGACGCCCCGCACTACTCCTTCTACGCGGCCGCCGACGGCCTGCACCTCGCCGTCGCCGCCATCGAACCCCGGCTCTACCAGAACCTCCTGGAGCAGCTGGGCCTCTCGGGCGACGACGGTCTTCCCGACCGAGCCGACCCGGCCGCCTGGCCCGAGCTCCGTGCCCTGATCGCCGCCCGGTTCGCGACCCGCGACCGCGCGCACTGGGTCAAGGTCTTCGACGCCGTGGACGCCGGAGTGGCCCCGGTCCTGACCGCCGCCGAGGCGGCCGAGCACCACCAGCTGGCCGCGCGCGGGGCCTTCGTGGAGGTCGGCGACAGCCTCCAGCCGGCCCCCGCCTCCCGCTTCGGCCGCACCCCGGCCGGGGCGCCGGGCCGCGCCCCGCTCCCCGGCGAGCACACCGACGAGGTGCTGGCCGCATGGGCTCAGGCCTCCAGGTAGCGCAGCACGGCCAGGATCCGGCGGCTGTAGCCGTCGGTCCGGTGGAGCTCCAGCTTGTCGAAGACGGCGTTGAGGTACTTCTCCACCGCGCTCAGCGAGAGGTGCAGCTGCCGCGCGATGGCCGCGTTCGTGTACCCCTGGGCCAGCACCTCCAGCACCTCCCGCTCGCGCGGGGTGAGCCGGGCCAGGGGGTCTGCGTGCGTGCTGCGCACGACGAGCTGGTGCACGACCTCCGGATCGATCGCCGCCCCGCCCGCGTGGATCCGTTCCAGCGCGTCGAGGAACTCCTCGACCTGGGCCACCCGGTCCTTGAGGAGGTAGCCGACCCGTTCCGCGCCGGCGGTGAGCAGCCGGGCCGCGTAGCTGCGTTCGACGTACTGGGAGAGCACGAGCACCCCCGTCTCCGGCAGCCGCTCGCGGATCTCCACGGCGGCCCGCAGCCCCTCGTCGGTGTGGGTCGGCGGCATCCGGATGTCGGCGACCACGACGTCCGGGCGCCGCGCCGCCACCTCGTCGACGAGGCCCTCCGCGTCGCCGAACGAGGCGAGCACCTCGTGGCCCTCCTCGACGAGCAGCCGCACCAGGCCCTCCCGCAGCAGGGTCGAGTCCTCGGCCAGGATCACGCGCACGGCAGCTCCGCGACAAGAGTGGTGGGTCCCCCGAGGGGGCTTTCGACGTGCAGGGTCCCGTCGAGCGCGGCGACCCGGCTGCGCAGCCCGGTGAGCCCGCTGCCGGCCGGGTCCGCGCCGCCCCGGCCGTCGTCCTCGACCCGCACGGTGAGCAGCGGGCCGGCGCGGGTCACGCGCACGGAGACGGCGGAGGCGGAGGAGTGCTTGGCGGCGTTCGTGACGGCCTCCGAGACCACGAAGTACGCGGCGGCCTCCACCGGCGGCGGCAGTGGCGCGTCCCCCGCCTCGAACCGGACCCGCAGCGGGATCCCGCAGCGCTGCGCCACCCCGCCGAGCGCCTCTTCCAGTCCGAGGCTGTCGAGGGCCGCGGGGTAGACCCGCCAGGCCACGTCCCGCAGCTCGGCCAGCACGTCCTGGGCCTCCGCGTGGGCCTGCCGCAGCAGGGCGTCGGCCTGTTCGGGGTCGCGCGCGCGACCCCGGCGCGCCCGGCCGAGCAGCATGGCCAGGGCCACGAGCCGCTGCTGGACGCCGTCGTGGAGGTCGCGTTCGATCCGCCGCCGCTCGGTGTCGACGGCCTGGACCACGGCGGCCCGGCTGAGCGCGAGTTCGTCGATGCGCCGGCGCAGCAGCTCCTGCTCGGAGGGCCCGAAGCACGCGCGCGCGAGGCGGGCGTCGAGCGCGCTCAGCGCGTACAGGCCCTGGACGTCCAGGAAGAGCAGGACGCCGCCGAGCAGGAGCTGGGTGAGGAGTTCGGTCCAGCCGAGCGAGCCCCGGACGATGCCCCGGACGAGCAGGACGGCCAGGACCTCGCCGAAGACGAGGAGCCCGAGGACGATCCCGGACACGAGACCGGTGCCGACGCGGGCGGCGAGGTACCGCAGGAGACGCCGGTCGGGGACCTCGTACGGACCGGGGAAACGGTCGCCGAAGAAGACCGAGCGGCGGCTCCGCTCCAGGGCCACCAGCCGCCGGCCCCCGGCCATCAGGACCTCTCGCGCGCGGGGCCGGGTGCGGGGCCACAGAAGGAACGGGCCGAGCAGGGCTCCGGCGGCCAGGAAGAACAGGGCGCCGAGGAGGGCGCTCAGACAGCCGAGCAGCACACCCGCCAGCCGCCGGCCCGCCCCGACCTCCTCCTCGTCCCCTCGCACGGTCCCGGAGCCTAGTTCCGGCTCCTGCCCCGGACAAGATCGTCCGTACGGTACGGGGAACGGCCCCCCGCTCACGGGGTACGGCGGTGCTGGGCGCGCCCCCGGTCGTGGCCGGCACCCCGCCCGCGCCCCCGGAGGCGTACGGCGAGGAACGCGGCCAGCGCCACCACCACGAGCACCAGGACGATCCTGGACAGCACGCCCACGTACCCCTCGACCAGGTCCCAGCGGTCCCCGAGCCAGTAGCCGGCCATCACGAGCACGCTGTTCCACAGGAGACTGCCGAGCGTCGTGAGCGTGACGAAGACGTGCATCGGCATCCGCTCGACGCCCGCCGGGACCGAGATGAGACTCCGGAAGATCGGCACCATCCGGCCCAGGAACACCGCCTTGGTGCCGTGCCGGGCGAACCACCGCTCGGTGCGCTCCAGATCGGAGACCTTCACCAGCGGCAGCCGGGCCCAGAGCGCGTGCATCCGCTGCCGTCCGAAGAGCGCGCCGATCCAGTAGAGCGCCACCGCCCCGACCACCGAACCCAGCGTCGTCCAGAACAGCGCGGACGCCAGGCTGAGTACGCCCTGCCCGGCGGCGAAGCCGGTCAGCGGCAGGATCACCTCGCTGGGCAGCGGAGGGAAGAGGTTCTCCAGCGCGATGGCGAGCCCGGCACCGGGCCCGCCCATCGTGTCGACGAGCCCGGCGGCCCACCCGGCGAACCCGTCGGCGGGCTCCCCGGCCAGGGCGAGGGGCAGGGTCGGATGAGAGACGAGCACAGGGGGTCTCCAAGGGACGAGCAGGCTTCCCGAGGCGGTCGCCCCGGCACCCCTCCACGCTAGAAATCCCAGCTCCGCCCCGGTACGAGGCTTCCCGCCCGGCCCCCCTGCGGAAAACCGCAGGGTGCCGGGCCACCGGGATCAGGCCCCGGCGCGGAACGGGCCGTGGAGCGCGGCCCACTGGAGCAGCATGACGGTCTTCGCGTCGGCGATCCTGCCGTCGCGGACCATGGCGAGGGCTTCGTCGAAGGGGAGCTCGACCGTGGTGATGTCCTCGCCCTCGGCCGCGACACCGTGGGCGTCGCCGCGGGAGTGCGCCCGGTCGTACGGAGCGGCGAAGAAGTGCAGGCGCTCGGTGACCGAGCCGGGACTCATGTAGACCTCGAAGACCCGCTCGGGGACGCCGATGAGGTGCCCGGTCTCCTCCTGGGCCTCGCGGCGGATCGCCTCCTCGGGGCTCTCGTCGTCGAGGAGGCCCGCGGCGGTCTCGAGGAGCATGCCGTCGGGGTGTCCGTTGACGTAGGCGGGGAGGCGGAACTGGCGGACCAGCAGCACGGTGCGGCGCACGGTGTCGTGGAGCAGGACGGTCGCCCCGTCACCGCGGTCGTAGGTCTCGCGCTGTTCGCGGCTCCAGTGCCCGTCGCGGTGCCGCTGGTCGAAGCTGGTCTTCCGCAGGACGTACCAGTCGCAGGACAGCACCTCGACGTCGCGGATCCGCACGTCCGGGTTGCCGGTCAGGTCGCGGCCGTGCCGGTCGAGCCCGGTCCGGCCGCGGCGGTCGGGGGTGTCGATGCCGGCGGTCACCGGGCGGCCGGGACGTCGGCGATGTCGCCGTAGACGGCCGAGCCCCGCGCGCGGGCCAGGGCGACCATCCGGTCGGCGCCCTCGGAGGGGCCGCTGATCCGCAGTACCGCGTCGCAGCGGGACAGCAGCCGTTCGGCGACGGGGTGGAAGATCTCGTCGAAGAGCGGCTCGCCGGGGAGGGCGCCGCCGGCCGTCTCCAGGAGCGGCAGCGCGAGGGCCTCGCCGGTCACGGGCAGGTGCCCGGCGCGGAAGAGCACGAGTGCGGCCTCGTTCATGGCCCGCACGTGGGCGGCCAGCTTGTGGGGGTCGTCGCCGGTGCCGGACCGGTAGGGGCCGGCGACGAGGATCATCAGGGGCCGGGGTGCGGGGATCACGACCGCATCACTCCTTGCTCAGGGGTACGGGTACGGGGCGGGGGCGGGGACGGCCGGGGTGCGTCCCGGCTCAGGCGAGCACCGTCTCGACACCCGCGTCGCGCAGGGCCTCCAGGGTCCGGGGGCCACCCGGGTGGGTGGCGGGGTCCCCGGCGGCCCGGTCGGTCACGAACCGGTCCACCGCGTCGAGAGGAGCGACCCTGCTGAACGCGCGCACGCCCAGCTTGGTCGCGTCCGCGACCGCGACCGTGCGGGCGGCCCGGTCGAGTCCGGCCTGCTTGACGGCCGCGTCGTCCAGGGAGAACTCCGACCAGCCGTGCTCGGCGTGCACCCCGCCGATGGACATCACGAAGCAGTCGAAGGCCAGGGCTTCGAGGGTGCGCAGCGCGAGCGGGCCGACGAGGGAGCGCTCGCCGGGACGGGACCGGCCGCCCACGACGAGGAGTTCGATCCCGGGCCGGTCGGCCAGGGCCACGGCCGCCTGGAGACTGAGCACGGCGACGGTCAGCGGGCCACGGGCGGCGAGGTGCTCGGCGACGTGCACGGTCGTGGTCCCCGCGTCGAGGAGCACGCGCGAACCGGGCTCCACGAGCGCGGCCGCGGCCGCGCCGAGACGGTCCTTGGTCGTGGCCTGCCACGGCTCCCGGGCGGCGAACCCGGCCTGTTCCTCACGTGCGCGCGTGGCGACGGCGCCGCCGTGCACCCTGCGCACGAGCCCCTGGCGCTCCAGCGCGTCGAGGTCCCTGCGGACGGTCATCTCGGAGACTCCCAGGCGAAGGGAGAGCTCCGACACGGAGACCCGGTCGGAGCCCTGCACCAATCGCAGGGTCAGGTCCAGACGATTGGCGACACCCATGCGCCCCTTTCTATCACTCCGATGTCCGAATGAACATCGGCATGTGCGAATGAGAGCGTGCGGTGGAGTTCCCGCCTCCGGGCCGACGGGACGGGGCGGTCCGCCGGACCGCCTACCCTTGGACGCATGACGAGCAGCAGCGACCGGAGCACCGCAGTGAGCGTTGACGGCACCAAGACCTACGAGATCCGCACCTATGGGTGCCAGATGAACGTCCACGACTCCGAGCGGCTCTCCGGTCTGCTGGAAGAGGCGGGTTACGTCCGGGCCCCCAAGGGCGCGGACGGCGACGCCGACGTCGTCGTCTTCAACACCTGCGCGGTCCGCGAGAACGCCGACAACAAGCTGTACGGCAACCTCGGCCGGCTCGCCCCCATGAAGACCACGCGCCCCGGCATGCAGATCGCCGTCGGCGGCTGTCTCGCCCAGAAGGACCGCGACACCATCGTCAAGAAGGCCCCCTGGGTCGACGTGGTCTTCGGCACCCACAACATCGGCAAGCTGCCGGTCCTCCTGGAGCGCGCCCGCGTGCAGGAGGAGGCGCAGATCGAGATCGCCGAGTCCCTGGAGGCCTTCCCCTCCACGCTGCCGACCCGCCGCGAGTCCGCCTACGCCGCCTGGGTCTCGATCTCCGTCGGCTGCAACAACACCTGCACCTTCTGCATCGTCCCGGCCCTGCGCGGCAAGGAGGAGGACCGCCGGCCCGGCGACATCCTCGCCGAGATCGAGGCGCTGGTCGCCGAGGGCGTCTCCGAGATCACCCTGCTCGGCCAGAACGTCAACGCGTACGGCTCCGACCTCGGCGACCGCGAGGCCTTCAGCAAGCTGCTGCGCGCCTGCGGCCAGATCGAGGGCCTGGAGCGCGTCCGCTTCACCTCCCCGCACCCGCGCGACTTCACGGACGACGTCATCGCGGCCATGGCCGAGACGCCGAACGTCATGCCGCAGCTGCACATGCCCATGCAGTCCGGATCGGACACGATCCTGAAGGCGATGCGCCGCTCGTACCGGCAGGAGCGCTTCCTCGGCATCATCGAGAAGGTCCGCGCCGCGATCCCGCACGCGGCGATCTCCACCGACATCATCGTGGGCTTCCCCGGCGAGACCGAGGAGGACTTCGAGCAGACGATGCACGCCGTGCGCGAGGCCCGCTTCGCGAACGCCTTCACCTTCCAGTACTCCAAGCGCCCCGGCACGCCTGCCGCCGACATGGAGGGACAGATCCCCAAGGAGGTCGTCCAGGACCGCTACATGCGCCTGGTGGCCCTCCAGGAGGAGATCTCCTGGGAGGAGAACAAGAAGCAGGTCGGCCGCACGCTGGAGGTCATGGTCGCCGAGGGCGAGGGCCGCAAGGACGGCGCCACCGACCGGCTCTCGGGCCGCGCCCCCGACAACCGGCTCGTCCACTTCACCAAGCCGGACGAGGACGTCCGCCCCGGCGACGTCGTCACCGTCGAGATCACCTACGCCGCCCCGCACCACCTGCTCGCCGAGGGCCCGGTCTCCTCGGTCCGCCGTACGCGCGCGGGCGACGCCTGGGAGAAGCGCACGGCCGCCCCGAAGCCGACGGGCGTCCTCCTGGGCCTCCCCCAGATCGGCGCCCCGGCCCCCCTCCCGCCGATGGAAACCCCGGCCTGCGGCACGCACTGACGCCACGCCTCCGCCGGGCGACACCCCACCGCCCGCGCCCGGGCCGGGGCGGTGCCGCCCGCGCGGGGCGGCGCGTCGGCCGTGCCGTGTGGGCCGTCGCCCACCCCCGTGTGCCCACCCGTCCCGCAGGGCGGGACGGGTGGGCACACGGGACGGCGCGCTTGGCGGGCGCCTCGGCTCCCTGTGCCCGGACCCGCACCACCAGGTGCCGTCACCAGGGGTGCGGGGGCAGGCCCGTAAGCCTCCGGCACCGGCAAGGGCAACGGACGGGGCGCAGCCCCGACGACGGCCGCCCCGAGCCGCACCCGGACCACGCCGGCGTCGCACAGTAGGCTGCCGATCATGCTTGTCGCCGCAGCCGTCACCCCCTGCCCGCCCCTCCTCCTCCCCTACGTCGCGACCGGCGCCGCCCCCGAGCTGGACGCCGCGCGGGCGGCCTGCGCGGACGCCGTCGGGCTGCTCGCCGCCGCCCGCCCGGACCGGCTGTACGTCGTCGGACCCGCCGACGAGGGCGCGCAGGGCGTCTTCCCGGCCGGCGCCCGCGGCTCCTTCGCCGGATTCGGCGTCGACCTCGACGTACGGCTGGGAGAAGGCCCGGACGGCGACCGCCCCCTGCCTGCCTCCCTCGCCGTCGGCGCCTGGCTCCTGACCCGCGCCGCCTGGGCCGACGCCCCGATCGAGGGCCTGGCCGTGGCCGGGGCGACGACGGCGGACGACTGCGCCGCGTCCGGCCGTGAGCTCGCCGCCTCCGCCGAGCGCGTCGCCCTCCTGGTGCTGGGCGACGGCAGCGCCTGCCGGACCGTGAAGGCGCCGGGCTACCTGGACGAGCGGGCCGCCGGCTTCGACGCCGAGGCCGCCCGGGCCCTCGGCACGGCCGATGTCGCTGCGCTGCTCGCGCTGGACGCCGGGCTCGCGGCGGAGCTGCGGGCGGCCGGCCGCGCCCCCTGGCAGGTCCTGGCGGGCGCCGCCGAGGGCGCCGGGCTCGACGGCCGCCTGCTCTTCGAGGACGCCCCGTACGGCGTGGGGTACTTCGTGGCGGCCTGGTCCTGAGCAGCCGCGGGCACGAGAACGGCGGACGGCCGCGGAGCGCGATGCTCCGCGGCCGTCCGCCGTGCGGAGGGACCGACGGTGGAACCGCCGGGTGGGGTGACGCCGTTCGTCAGGCGGCCGGCGGCGGCGTGGCGCCACCGCTCCCGGGCGTGCCGTCGTCCTTGTGACCGTGACCGATCCGGTCGATGGCGTCCTTCGCCTTGCCGGTACCGGACTGGATCTTGTCGCTGTACTTGCCCTTGGTCTTCTCGTCGACCATCTTCGCGGCCTTGTCCAGACCGTGGTCGATCTTCTCGCCGTGCTGCTGCGCGAGGTCGGCGACCTTGTCCTTGGCCGGGGCGAGCTTGGCCTTCAGCGAATCCAGGAGACCCATGGGGCACCTTCCCTCCGCGGACCCCGGGGGTCCGTGTTCCGTGTCGCGTTCCGTGTCCTGCTTCTGCCCCCAGGACCCCGGGGGGCTACCTGCGGGCGCCGTCGCCCGCCTCGTTGTCGGCGGCGGCCTCGGCCGACTGCTGCTTCGGGATCTCCACGGACTCGGCGGCCGCGCCGGCCGTCACCTCGCCCGTCTCGACGTCCTCCGCACCGTCCGTGCCGTCCGCGACGCCGGTCCCGTCCTCCACCGGAGCCTTCGGGGCCTCCGCCGTGAGGTCCGCCCCGGCTTCGGTCCCGGCCCCGGTCTCCTCGGCGGAGGTTTCGACCGCGTCCTGCTTCTTACGGCGAAACATTGCAAAAACGCCCATATTCACTCCATAGCGTACTCGGATGGGAGGGGTTCCGTGATGTTCGACGGCCGGAATCCGCGGTGATCGACGGTCGGAACCTCGCAACAGGCAACGAACCCGGATGGGGCCCGTCACGTAGCTCGTTCGGGGACCGGCCCCGAGGTTTGCGAGACTGGGACGGTGAGAAGCGCAGCTCCCGCCCCGCGGGTCATCGCCGTCGTCGGCCCCACGGCAGCCGGAAAGTCCGATCTGGGTGTATTCCTGGCGCAGCAGCTCGGCGGCGAGGTCGTCAACGCCGACTCGATGCAGCTGTACCGGGGGATGGACATCGGGACCGCCAAGCTGACGCCGGAGGAACGCGGCGGAGTCCCGCACCACCTCCTCGACATCTGGGACGTGACCGAGGCCGCCAGCGTCGCCGAGTACCAGCGCCTCGCCCGCGCCGAGATCGACCGGCTGCTCGCCACGGGGCGCACCCCGGTCCTCGTCGGCGGCTCGGGCCTGTACGTACGGGGGGCCGTCGACGCCCTCGAGTTCCCCGGCACCGACCCGGCCGTCAGGGCCCGCCTGGAGGCCGAACTCGAGGAGCGCGGCTCCGGCGTCCTGCACGCCCGGCTCGCCGCGGCCGACCCCGAGGCGGCCCGCGCGATCCTGCCCAGCAACGGCCGGCGCATCGTCCGGGCGCTTGAGGTGATCGAGATCACCGGCAAGCCGTTCACCGCCAACCTCCCGGGTCCCGACTCGGTCTACGACACCGTCCAGATCGGCGTCGACGTGGCCCGCCCCGAGCTCGACGAGCGGATCACCACGCGCGTGGACCGGATGTGGGAGGCCGGTCTCGTCGACGAGGTGCGCGCCCTGGAGGCGCGGGGGCTGCGCGAGGGCCGTACGGCGGCCCGCGCCCTCGGCTACCAGCAGGTGCTCGCGGCGCTCGCGGGGGAGTGCACCGAGGACGAGGCGCGCGCCGAGACCGTGCGGGCCACGAAGCGCTTCGCCCGCCGCCAGGACTCGTGGTTCCGCCGCGACCCGCGCGTGCACTGGCTCAGCGGAGCCGCGGATCACCGCGGGGAACTCCCGCGGGAGGCGCTGTCGTTGGTCGAACGAGCGGTTACAGCCTGATCACGTGATGGCATCGGGACGCACTGCCCGTCATTTCGGCGGTCATGAGCGTGCCATCATCGAGCATCGATCGACCAAGTGGAGTCCGAGTGGGGAGGGCGCGTGGCGATGGAGGCCGGCCCTCGCGACAGAGAACAGCACGAGGCGGCCCTGGGTGACCCGACGGCGGATCCATCGGGCGACACACCGGGCCATCCGACGGACGACACCTCCGCCGGTGCCCCCGGGCTGGCCACGGACGGTCCCGACGATGCCGTGGGCACCGCCGTCGAGATCGACGCCGACGAGGTCGAGGTCGAGCTCCGTCCCCAGCGCCGACTGCGGATCTGGCAGCTCGCCCCGATCGTGGGGCTGGCGGCCGTCGGCTCGCTGATGTTCGCCTTTCCGCTGGCCTTCGGTTCGGGGGACGGCGGCGCGGTCGTCGCCATGCTCGGACTGCTCATCAGCTCCTGCGCGGCGGGCTGGGGCATGATGGCCGCCCGCAAGGTCGGCTACACCTGGCCGGGACTCCCGCCGCGCGGCTCGGGCGAGCGCCCGAACTGGCGCGTCCTCGCCCTGTACCTGTCGACGATCGCGGCCCTGGTCGCCCTCGCGGTCTGGCGAGTCGCCCGCCTGCGCTGACTCCCGCCCCGGCGCGCGGCGGCGCCCACACGCCGTCCGGAGTCCCTCGCCCCGTATCCGCCCCGGCCCGGCCCCGGGCGGAGTGGGGCCCGGGGTGGGGGAGGGCCGGGTGTGGCCGTGCCCGTGGGCCGGGTCGTGGACAGGGCGGGCGGCCTGTCGGGCCCGCCCCGTACAGTTGATCGCGTGACCAGCACGCAGACCTCGCCGCTCCCCTTCCTCAAGTTCCTCAAGGGCCACGGCACCGAGAACGACTTCGTGATCGTCCCCGACGCGGAGAACGCCGTCGACCTGCCGCCCGCCGTCGTGGCGCGGCTCTGCGACCGGCGGGCCGGCATCGGGGGCGACGGGCTGCTGCACGTCGTGCGCAGCGCCGCCCACCCCGAGGCGCGCCACCTGGCCGACGAGGCCGAGTGGTTCATGGACTACCGCAACGCCGACGGCTCCGTCGCCGAGATGTGCGGGAACGGGGTCCGGGTCTTCGCCCGGTACCTGGAGCACGCGGGCCACGTCACCGCGGGCGAGGTCGCCGTCGCCACCCGGGGCGGAGTCAAGCACGTCCACCTGGACAAGGACGGCTCCGTCACCGTCGCCATGGGCCGCGCGGTGCTCCCCGAGCCCGGCGTCACCGTCACCGTCGACGGCCGCAGCTGGCCCGCGCGCAACGTGAACATGGGCAACCCGCACGCGGTCGCCTTCGTCGAGGAGCTCGACCACGCGGGCAACCTGTTCACCGAGCCGCCCTACGAGCCCGCCGCGGTCTACCCGGACGGGGTCAACATCGAGTTCGTCGCCGACCGGGGCCCCCGCCACGTCGCGATGCGCGTCCACGAGCGCGGCGCCGCCGAGACCCGCTCCTGCGGCACCGGCGCGTGCGCCGTCGCCGTCGCCACCGCCCGCCGGGACGGCTTCGACCCCGCCGAGAGCGGCACCCCCGTCACGTACACCGTCGACGTCCTCGGCGGGACCCTGGTCATCACCGAGCACCCCGACGGCCGGATCGACATGACGGGCCCCGCCGTCATCGTCGCCGAGGGCACCGTCGACCCGGCGTGGCTCGGGCAGGACGCCGGGACGCCGTGATCACGCGCGACGGAATCGAAACTGTCAACGACTGATCTGTCGCTCGAATGGGTGATCCGATTCACGCTGGGCGAGAGCGTGACTGCGCCGCGTGGTGGGGTCGGTAGCATCAAGCACCGGCCCCCCGGGCACGCCTGGCCCGCCCACCGCCGGTCGACGTTGCCGGAGGTGCCCCATGAGCGCAGAGGCCACCAACCCCGTGAGTGCGGCCGAGGCCGCCACCACCGACGTGGCCGTCCGCAGACGCGGACGCGCCCGGATCGACCTGCGCCGCCTCGGCCGCGCCGCCCTGCTCGGCGCCACCGCCGGACCGGCGCCCCGTGACCGGCTGCCCGACGCCATCGGCCATGTGGCGGAAGCGCACCGCGCCCACCATCCCGAGGCCGACCTGACGGTGCTCGGCCGGGCGTACGTCCTCGCCGAGTCCTCGCACCGCGGCCAGTTCCGCAAGAGCGGCGAGGCGTACATCACCCACCCGCTCGCGGTCACCCTCCTCCTCGCCGAACTCGGCGCGGAGACCACCACCCTGACCGCCTCCCTCCTCCACGACACCGTCGAGGACACCGAGGTGACGCTCGACCAGGTGCGCCGCGAGTTCGGTGACGAGGTCGCCTACCTCGTCGACGGCGTCACCAAGGTCGAGAAGATCGACTACGGCGCCGCCGCGGAGCCCGAGACCTTCCGCAAGATGCTCGTCGCCACCGGCAGCGACGTCCGGGTCATGTCGATCAAACTCGCCGACCGCCTGCACAACATGCGCACCCTCGGCGTGATGCGCCCCGAGAAACAGGCCCGGATCGCCAAGGTCACCAGGGACGTCCTCATCCCGCTCGCCGAGCGGCTCGGCGTCCAGGCCCTCAAGACCGAGCTGGAGGACCTGGTCTTCTCGATCCTCCACCCCGAGGAGTACGCGACCACCCGCGCGCTCATCGCGGACAACCCCGGC
Organism: Streptomyces sp. E-08; assembly: GCF_049913095.1. Classification (NCBI taxonomy): domain Bacteria; kingdom Bacillati; phylum Actinomycetota; class Actinomycetes; order Kitasatosporales; family Streptomycetaceae; genus Streptomyces; species Streptomyces sp. E-08. Next base: position 6,243,249 of record NZ_CP183971.1, read on the forward strand.
GCCGCGACCGCGCTCGACGGCGTCGCCGATCAGGTCACCGCCGTCCTGCGCGAGGCGGACATCGGCGCCGAAGTCCTCGTCCGCCCACGGCACTTCGTCTCCGTCCACCGGGTCCGCCTCAAGCGCGGCGAGCTGCGCGGCTGCGACTTCGGACGGCTCCTCGTCCTCGTCGCCGAGGACGCCGACTGCTACGCCGTCCTCGGCGAGCTCCACACCTGTTTCACCCCGGTGATCTCCGAGTTCAAGGACTTCATCGCGGCCCCCAAGTTCAACCTGTACCAGTCGCTGCACACCGCGATCGCCGCCCCCGACGGCGCCGTCGCCGAGATCCTCATCCGGACCCACCGCATGCACAAGGTCGCCGAGGCCGGCGTCGTCGCCCTCGGCAACCCCCACGTGGGCCACGAGCCGGACGGCGCCGCCGCCCCGGGGACGGGGACCGACGACGGCGAACGCGTCGACCCCACCCGCCCCGGCTGGCTCTCCCGGCTCCTCGACTGGCAGCAGTCCGCCCCCGACCCCGACACCTTCTGGACCTCGCTCCGCGCCGACCTCGCCGAGGACGACGAGATCACCGTCTTCCGCGCCGACGGCAGCGCCCCCGGCACGATCAGCCTGCCCGCCGGAGCCAGCTGCGTCGACGCCGCGTACGCACAGCACGGCGAGGCCGCCCACGCCTGCCTCGGCGCCCGCGTCAACGGCCGCCTCGCGCCGCTGAGCACCGTCCTCGGCGACGGGGACACCGTCCAGCTGCTGCTCGCCCAGGACACGGTGTCCGGACCGTCCCCGGAGTGGCTCGACCACGCCCGCACCCCCGCCGCGCGGATCGCGATCACCGGCTGGCTCCGGGCCCACCCCGAGAGCGCCGCGCCCCCCGCCGCCCCCCGGGACCCCCGCCCCCAGGTCAGCGTTCCCGCCGACCGCCGCACCGGCGCCGAGCTCCACGCCGAGCCCGTCGACGGCGAGCCGCCCGCGGCCGCCCGCCCCGCGGGCTGCTGCACCCCCGTACCGCCCGACGAGATCACCGGCTTCCGGGTGCGCGGCGGATCGGTGACCGTCCACCGCGCGCGCTGCTCGGCCGTCGACGCCATGCGCGGTCTCGGCCGCGAGCCCGTCACCGTCCGCTGGGGCGACACCCCCCAGGGCCGGGTCACCCTCGTCGCCGAGTCCTTCGGACGGCCGGGGCTGCTCGCCGACCTCACCGAGGCCATCGCGGGCTTCGGGGCGGCCGTCGTCTCGGCGAACGTCGAGCCGCCCAGCGAGCAGCGGGTCCGCCACACGTACACCCTCCACCTCCCCGACGCGGCGGGCCTCGCCGCGCTCATCCGGGCCATGCGGGACGTGCCCGGGGTGTACGACGTCAGCCGCGCCCGCCACTCGGGCGGCCTGGGCTGAGGCGCCGGGTCCGGGACACGGCCTCCGGGCGACCTCCCTCCGGACACGGTCCTCGACACGACCCCCGGGACACGTCCTTCCGGTGACCGCCCTCGGGTGACCCCTCAGGTGACCCCCTTCGGGTGTCCGGCGCGCGCGTCGCCCCGGCGTGCGGCGGCGGCCCTGGTAGCCGTAGGGCCATTCCTCCGGAAAGGCCCTGGCCCATGCCGCTCGTCCGAACCCCCCTGCCCCGCGCACGGTGGCTCCGCTCCGCCGTCCTGGTCGCCGCCTCGGCCGGACTCGTCGCCGCCGCGCTGCCCGCCCCGGCACCGCTCGGCATCGGGGACCCGCTCTTCCCGTACCTCGGCAACCCCGGATACGACGTCCTCGCGTACACGCTCGACCTCACCTATCCGGGCGTCAACACGAAGCCCCTCGCCGCGGTCACCCGGATCGACGCCCGCGCCACCCAGGACCTGGAGCGGCTCAACCTCGACTTCACCCACGGCACGGTCTCCGCCGTCACCGTCGACGGGGTGCCCGCCGAGTACGCCACGAGCGGCGAGGACCTGGTCGTCACCCCGGTCGCCCCGATCGACGCCGGGGAGGAGGTCAGGATCACCGTCACCCACACCAGCGACCCCGCCGGCCCCGCCGCCACCGGTGGCTGGGTCCGCACCGGCGACGGGCTCGCCATGGCCAACCAGGCCGACGCCGCCCACCGGGTCTTCCCCTCCAACGACCACCCGGCCGACAAGGCCTGGTTCACCTTCCGGATCACCGCCCCCAGCGACCTCACCGTGGTCGCCAACGGGCTCCCCGAAGGCCGCGTCGACCACGGCCCCACCACCACCTGGACGTACCGCAGCCGGCACCCCATGGCCACGGAGCTCGCCCAGGTCTCCATCGGCCGCTCCACCGTCGTCCACCGCGCCGGCCCCCACGGGCTTCCCGTACGGGACGTGGTGGCCACCGCCGACCGGCAGCGCATGGAGCCCTGGCTCCGCCGCACCCCCGGCCACCTGGAGTGGATGGAACGGCAGGTCGGCCCGTACCCCTTCGAGACGTACGGCGTGCTCATCGCCGACGCGGACACCGGCTTCGAGCTGGAGACCCAGACCCTCTCGCTCTTCGAGCGCGGCCTCTTCACCGAGCCCGCCTACCCCGAGTGGTACGTGGACTCCGTCATGGTCCACGAGCTGGCCCACCAGTGGTTCGGCGACAGCGTCTCGCCCCGCACCTGGTCCGACCTGTGGCTCAACGAGGGACACGCCAGCTGGTACGAGGCGCTGTACGCCGAGGAGACGGCCGGCAAGTCCCTGGAGCGGCGCATGAAGGCCGCCTACGCCGCCTCCGACGGCTGGCGCGCCGACGGCGGCCCGCCGGCCGCCCCGGAACCCCCCACCCCCGACCACAAGATCAGCCTCTTCCGGCCCGTCGTCTACGACGGCAGCGCCCTCGTCCTCTACGCGCTCCGCCAGGAGATCGGCACCGAGGCCTTCCAGCGCCTGGAACGCCGCTGGGTCGCCGAGCACCGGGACGGGACCGCCACCACCGCCGACTTCATCGCCCTCGCCGGAGAGGCCGCGGGCCGGGACCTCACCGCCTTCCTCCACGGCTGGCTGTACCAGGCGAAGACCCCGGCGATGCCCGGGCACCCGGACTGGCGCAGCCGCCCCGCCGGGGCAGCGAGGACCGCGCCGAAACCCGGGTGACGGGCCCGGCGGGGCCGTGTCACCATCTTCAGGTCGGCGACGCGGCCACGACCGGGAACGTTCCGGGGCCCCAGGACGTGCCGCGACCGGGAATCTTCCGGCGCCCGCGGACGTTGTGACCGGCACAGACAGACATCACCTCATCGACGTAAGGATCCAATGACCTCCTCTTCTTCCCCTTCCCAGGACGAGCAGAGCTTCGCGGAGACGAGCCGTACCGAGAGCCTTCGGGCCGATGCCCTGATGGAAGAGGACGTCGCCTGGAGCCACGAGATCGACGGAGAGCGGGACGGCGAGCAGTTCGACCGCTCCGAGCGTGCGGCCCTGCGCCGTGTCGCGGGCCTCTCCACCGAGCTCGAGGACGTCACCGAGGTCGAGTACCGCCAGCTGCGCCTGGAGCGCGTCGTGCTGGTCGGTGTCTGGACCTCCGGGACCGTCCAGGACGCGGAGAACTCCCTCGCGGAGCTCGCGGCCCTCGCCGAGACGGCGGGCGCCCTCGTGCTCGACGGCGTGATCCAGCGCCGTGACAAGCCGGACCCGGCCACCTTCATCGGTTCGGGCAAGGCGCGCGAGCTGCGCGACATCGTGCTCGAGACCGGCGCCGACACCGTCGTCTGCGACGGCGAGCTCAGCCCCGGCCAGCTCATCGCCCTCGAAGACGTCGTCAAGGTGAAGGTGGTCGACCGGACCGCCCTCATCCTCGACATCTTCGCCCAGCACGCCAAGTCCCGAGAGGGCAAGGCGCAGGTCGCACTCGCGCAGATGCAGTACATGCTGCCGCGACTGCGCGGCTGGGGTCAGTCGCTCTCCCGTCAGATGGGTGGCGGCGGCGGTGGCGGCATGGCCACCCGTGGCCCCGGTGAGACCAAGATCGAGACCGACCGGCGCCGCATCCGCGAGAAGATGGCGAAGATGCGCCGGGAGATCGCGGACATGAAGACCGGCCGTGACATCAAGCGGCAGGAGCGCCGCCGGAACAAGGTCCCGTCGGTAGCCATCGCCGGATACACCAACGCCGGCAAGTCCTCCCTGCTCAACCGGCTCACGGGCGCGGGCGTCCTCGTGGAGAACGCGCTGTTCGCCACCCTCGACCCGACCGTCCGCCGGGCCGAGACGCCCACCGGCCGGATCTACACCCTGGCCGACACCGTCGGCTTCGTCCGGCACCTGCCGCACCACCTGGTCGAGGCGTTCCGCTCCACCATGGAGGAGGTCGCCGAGTCCGACCTCATCCTGCACGTGGTGGACGGCTCGCACCCGGCTCCGGAGGAGCAGCTGGCCGCCGTGCGCGAGGTCTTCCGCGACGTCGGCGCGGTGAACGTGCCGGAGATCGTCGTCGTCAACAAGGCGGACGCGGCCGACCCGCTGGTGCTCCAGCGCCTGCTGCGCATGGAGAAGCACTCCATCGTGGTCTCGGCCCGGTCGGGCCAGGGCATCGACGAGCTCCTCGCGCTCATCGACTCCGAGCTGCCGCGCCCGGAGGTCGAGCTGGAGGTCCTCGTGCCGTACACGCAGGGCGGTCTCGTCTCGCGCGTGCACGCCGAGGGCGAGGTGGAGTCCGAGGAGCACACCCCGGAGGGCACCCTGCTCAAGGCCCGCGTCCACGAGGAGCTGGCGGCGCTGCTCGCGCCGTACGTTCCGGCCGCGCACTGATCCACGGCCGTACGACCGAAGGGCGCTGCCCCCTCCCCGACGGGGAGGGGGCAGCGCCCTTCGCTGTGCTTCCCGGTGTGGTCCGGGTCAGCGCGCGAACTTCTTGCTGACCATCTCGTGCACGGCCTTGCCGCCGCGTCCCAGCTGCGGTCCGGCGAGCCAGCCGTTGCCACCGGCCGGGCCGATCGAGGTGTTCGACACCAGGGCCGTCTTGCCGTTCGGCAGCACGCGGAACCAGCCGCCGCCCGAGGAACCGCCGGTCATCGTGCAGCCGATCCGGTACATCGTCGGCGTGGCCGCGGCCGTGGTGAGCCGCGTCGGCCGGTCGAGGCACTTGTGCATGATCATGCCGTTGTACGGCGGCGCCGCCGGGTAGCCCCAGGCGCCCATCGTCCCGGACTGCGCGGCCGTCGGCGCGGAGAAGTCGACCGGCAGGGCCGCACCGACCGTCTCCTCCAGGGACTTGCCGCCGCGCTCCGGCTGCACGTGCAGCACGGCGTAGTCGTACGGCCAGGCCTGGTTGGTGCCGCCCGCGTTGATCCACTCGCCCGAGGTCACGGCCCAGTCGGCCCAGAACTGGCCGTACGGGTACACCTCGTGCGGCTGCGCGTTCTGCAGCGCGGCGGGGGACTTGCCCAGGTCGTTGAAGGCCGGGACGAAGGTGATGTTGCGGTACCAGCCGCCCTTCTTGCCGGCGTGGACGCAGTGGCCGGCCGTCCAGACCAGGTTCGACTTCCCGGGGCGGCGCGGGTCCTTCACGATGGTGCCGGAGCAGACCATGGAGCCCTCGGGCGAGTCGAAGAAGATCTTGCCGACCGGGGCCGCGTTGCTGTGGTACGGCGTCTTCTCGCGCTGTGCCTTGACGGGCCGGGGCGTCGGGTCGGTGCCGCCGGAGCCGGCCTGCGCGGTGATCGTCTGGTCCGGGCTCTTCGCCGACTGCATGCGAGCGGGGTCCCAGAGGCCCTCGATCACGGGGTTGACGAAGTCCTGGGCCTCACGGAGCCAGGTGTCCTGGTCCCAGTTCTTCCACTCGCCGCCCTTCCACTTGTCCAGGTCGACGCCGTGCTTCTTGAGCGTGTCGGCGAGGTCCTTGGTGAGGTCGGTGCCGGCGTCGCCGCCGTCGGTGGCGGGTGCGGAGCTGCTCGCTCCGGCGGACGGCTTGGCGTCGGCCGCCGGCGTTTCGGTGGGGCCGCAGGCCGTGGCGGTCAGCGCGAGCGCGGTGACCAGGCCGAGGGCAGCGGGTATGAGTCGTACGGAACGCATGGATGTATTCCCCGTTGGTGTTGCCATGGACGTGTCATGAGCGGTGCACAGTATGCCGGTCGGGCCGGGCACGGGGGGAGGCGGGACCCTGCGGTCCCGCCTCCGTGCGGTGCCGTGCCGTGCGGTACGGCGCGGTGTGCCGTGCGGTGCCGTGCCTACTGGCCGGCGTACTTCTTGCTGACCTCGTCGTAGATGGCCTTGGCCTCGGGACCGAAGCGCGGGCCCGCGAGCCAACCGGCCGTCGACGGGCCGATCGAGGTGTTCGACACCAGCGCCGGCTTGCCGTCACTGCCCTTGGCGACCCAGCCGCCACCGGACGAACCACCGGTCATCGTGCAGCCGATCCGGTACATCGTCGGCTGCTCGGCCTTCAGGGACAGCCGGCCCGGCTTGTCCTGGCACTGGAACGCCTTCTGGCCGTCGAACGGCGGCGCCGCCGGGTAGCCGGTCGCCGTCATGCTCGCGATCTTCGGCACGGCGGGGGCGTTGAAGTCGACCGGGAGCGCCGAACCGACCGTCTCCTCCAGCGACTTCCCCGAGGAACCCTTCTCCGGGGTCACCTTGATGACCGCGAAGTCGTAGGGGGCACCGGCACCGCCGGTGGACGCGCCCTCGGAGATCCACTGGTCGGAGGTCTTGACCCAGTCAGCCCACCACACGCCGTACGGGGCGATCTGCTCCCGCGTCGCCTTCTCCAGCTGGGCGGTCTCCATCGCCGCGTCGTTGTACGAGGGCACGAAGGCGATGTTGCGGTACCAGCCGCCCTGCTTGCCCTTGTGCACGCAGTGGCCGGCCGTCCAGACCAGGTTGGACTTGCCCGGGTGCGCCGGGTCCTGCACGACCGTGGCCGAGCAGACCATCGAGCCCTCGGGGCTGTCGAAGAAGACCTTGCCCGACTCGGGTGCGCTGTCGTGGTACTTCGCCGCGACGGCCTTCGCCTTCACCGGCTCGGGCGTCGGGTCGGTGACACCCTTGTCGCCCGAGATGTCCTCCTCCTCGACCGGCTTGTCCGGCCGCTCGGCCTCGCGCATCCGGTCCGGGTCCCAGAGGTCCTCGATGATCGGGTTGACGAAGTCCTTGGCCTCACGCAGCCACTTGTCGCGGTCCCAGTTCTTCCAGTCGCCGTTCCGCCACTTGTCGAGGTCGATCCCGTGTTCCTTCAGGCGCTCCTTCAGGTCCTCCGGAATCTTGATCTTGTCCGGGTCCAGGCTGACGGGCGCGACGGGCTTGTCCCCACCCGCGTTCTCCTCGCTCGGACCGCAGGCCGTGACGGTGAGCGTCAGCGCCGCGACGGCGGAAGCCGCCATCAGCAGCGGACGAATCGATCGCATCTCGTGATCCCCCTGGGACTACGTCTACTTGTGCATCTTCTTGCCGGGACGAACAGCGGCCGGGCCCTCGCGGACTCGACCGACGGCCCCACTATGCCGGTGCCGGAGGGGACGGTACGCGCCCCGTCCACGGTTCCGGGCATCGATCAGCCGTTGCCGTGCCGTGATCCGGGACACGCCAAGTTCCCGCCTCCCGGCCCGTGATCCCCGGCAGTTCCCGTCGTTGGTACGTACGGGGGACACAACGGAGGCGTTCTGGGCGGCCCTTGAGGCGGCTCCACGACGCCCCGATGTGCAACGCAACTGTTACAGCGGGAGGACACCGAGCCGTGGCCGTGACCGAACCAGCTCCGGCCGTCCCACCGGCCGCGCGCACGCAGACCCGGCCGACGGATCAGCGCGACCCGTGCGACGAGGCGGACCAGAGGGGCCGGCAGGACCAGCAGGACCAGAGGGACCGGCAGGTCCAGAGGGTACTGGGGGACCGGCAGGAGCAGCGGGAACTGGGGGACCGGCAGGACCAGAGGGGGCGGCAAGGGGGTGGCGAGTACGAGGGAATCCTGCGCCGCCAGGCCCAGCGCGAGTCCGCCGCACGCACCTACGCCCGCTCCCTGCCGATCGTCCCCGTGCGGGCCCGGGGGCTGACCATCGAGGGAGCCGACGGCCGCCGCTACCTGGACTGTCTGTCCGGCGCCGGGACACTCGCCCTCGGCCACAACCACCCCGTGGTCCTGGAAGCCATCAGGAAGGTCCTCGACTCGGGGGCGCCCCTCCACGTCCTCGACCTCGCCACCCCCGTCAAGGACGCCTTCACCACCGAACTCTTCGCCACCCTCCCCGGCGGACTCGCCGACGACGCCCGCATCCAGTTCTGCGGACCCGCGGGCACGGACGCGGTCGAGGCGGCCCTCAAGCTCGTCCGGACGGCCACCGGCCGGAGCGGGCTCCTCGCCTTCACCGGCGCCTACCACGGCATGACGGCCGGAGCCCTCGACGCCTCCGGAGGGGCGACGGACGTCCGCGTGACCCGGCTGCCCTACCCCCAGCAGTACCGCTGCCCCTTCGGAGTCGGCGGCGAGCGCGGCGCCGAACTGGCCGCGCGCTGGACCGAGAACCTCCTCGACGACCCCAAGAGCGGTGTCACCACCCCCGCTGGAATGATCGTCGAGGCCGTCCAGGGCGAGGGCGGGGTCATCCCCGCGCCCGACGACTGGATGCGCCGGATGCGCCGGATCACCGCCGACCGCTCCGTGCCCCTGATCGTCGACGAGGTCCAGACCGGCGTCGGCCGCACCGGCACCTTCTGGGCCGTCGAGCACAGCGGCGTCGTCCCCGACGTGATGGTCCTCTCCAAGGCCATCGGCGGCTCCCTCCCGCTCGCGGTCATCGTCTACAGGTCGGAGCTCGACGCCTGGGAACCCGGCGCCCACGCCGGCACCTTCCGCGGCAACCAGCTCGCCATGGCCGCCGGAGCGGCCACCCTCGCGTACGTCCGCGAGAACAAGCTCGCCGAACGGGCCGGCACCCTCGGCGCCCGTATCCTCGGCCGACTCCAGGGCCTTGCCGCCGCCCACCCCTGCGTCGGCGACGTCCGCGGCCGGGGCCTGATGATCGGCGTCGAACTCGTCGACCCCGAAGCGGCCGGACCGGACGACCCCGTCCCGCCGCCCGCCCCCGCCCTGGCCCTCGCCGTCCAGCAGGAGTGCCTTGCCCGCGGGCTCATCGTCGAACTCGGCGGCCGCCACTCCGCCGTGGTCCGGCTCCTGCCCCCGCTCACCCTCACCGACGAGCAGGCCACCGCCGTCCTGGACCGCTTCGCCGACGCCCTGGCCGCGGCCGAACGGGCGCACACCCCCCACCTGTCCGCCTCCCACCGGGCCACGGCCCCCCGGAACGCCTCCGGACCGTCCCACTGACCCCGGACCGCCCCGGCCCCACCCCCAAGGAAGCCCCCGTGAACGCCACCCCCACCACTCCGGCCCCCACGACCGAACCACCCCACCCCGGACACCCCCACACCCTGGCCCCCCACCACACGGAACCCCTCCACAGCGAGCGACAGAGCACCCAGGCCCCCCTCCCGGCAACGCTCAGGTCCGAAGCCCTGGCCACGGCCCCGTACGACCCCGAGGCCCTGGGCCCGGCCCCGTTCGGCGCCGAGCCGTTCGGTGCCGAGCAGTTCGGGCAGGCGCCGTTCGGGCAGGCTCCGTTCGGCGTCGAGGAGGCCGGAGCGGATCCGTTCGGCTCCGTGGAACCGACCGTCCCGCGCCAGCACACCGGACTGCACGAGCCCCGGCCCCAGCGCCCGGCCGGCGCCCCCGACCCCCTGGACGACCTCGACCCCCAGCGCGCCGCCGACGCCGCCGCCGTCGAGAACCTCCTCCGCTGCTGGGTCCGGGAGAAGAACCTGCCGGCCCCCGGATCCAGCATCCTGCGCATCCCCCTCGACGCCAGCGGCACCGCCCTCCTCGTCCCCGTCCGCTACTGGTCGCCCACCGGCTGGCACCGGTTCGGCGCCCCCGCCCTCGAAGGGCTCCCGGCCACAGCGCCGGCCGCCGACGCCGTCACGGTGGCCGCCCTGCTCAGCCGGGAGAGCGGCCGCTCCGAGGGCACGGATCTCGTCGGCCGCGTCGCCGACTCCGCCCGCCGCACCGCCGACTTCCTCACCGAGCGCCGCCGCCACCCCGAGCCGCACCCGGACGCCGACCTCTTCCTCGCCGCCGAACAGTCCCTGCTGCTCGGCCACCCGCTCCACCCCACCCCCAAGAGCCGCGAAGGACTGTCCGAGGCCGAGGGCCGGCTCTACTCACCCGAACTCCACGGCTCCTTCCCCCTCCACTGGATCGCCGTCGACCACACCCTCCTCGCCACCGACTCCGCCTGGACCGAACAGGGCCGGCCCGTCACCGCCGAACAACTCGCCTCCGGCCTCGCCGAAGGGCTGGCACTCCCCGCCGGAACGGCACCACTGCCCGTGCACCCCTGGCAGGCTCGCGAACTCCTGCACCGCCCCGACGTCCGGGCCCTCCTGGACGCGGGTCTCCTCCACGACCTCGGCCTCCACGGCAGCCCCTGGCACCCCACCTCCTCCGTCCGCACCGTGCACCGCCCCGGAGCCCGGGCGATGCTCAAACTCTCCCTCGGCCTGCGCATCACCAACTCCCGCCGCGAGAACCTCCGCAAGGAGCTCCACCGTGGCGTCGAGGTCCACCGGCTCCTCCGCACCGGCCTCGTCGACGAGTGGCAGGCCGCCCACCCCGGTTTCGACATCGTCCGCGACCCCGCCTGGCTCGCCGTCGACGCCCCGGACGGCACCCCCGTCCCCGGCCTCGACGTCATGGTCCGCCACAACCCCTTCGGTCCCGGCGACGACGCCGTCTGCATCGCCTCCCTCACGGCGCCCCGCCCCTGGCCCGGAGCCACCACCATGCGCTCCCGGCTCGCCGACGTCATCGGACGCCTCGCCGCCCGCACCGGCCGCCCCACGACCGCCGTCGCCGCCGAGTGGTTCCTCCGCTACCTCGACCAGGTCGTCCGCCCCGTCCTCTGGCTCGACGGCCACGCCGGCATCGCCCTGGAGGCCCACCAGCAGAACACCCTGGTGCTCCTGGACCCGGACGGCTGGCCGGTCGGCGGCCGCTACCGCGACAACCAGGGCTACTACTTCCGCGAGTCCCACCGCGGCGAGCTGGAGAGCCGCCTCCCCGGCATCGGCGACGACAGCGACACCTTCGTCTCCGACCAGGTCACCGACGAGCGCTTCGCCTACTACCTCGGCATCAACAACGTCCTCGGTCTGATCGGCGCCTTCGGCGCCCAGCACCTCGCCGACGAACGCGTCCTGCTCGCCGCCTTCCGCAGCTTCCTCACCTCCGCCACCAGCCTGGGCTCGCCCCTTCCGCACCGGCTCCTGGAAGCGGCGACCCTGCGCAGCAAGGCCAATCTCCTCACCCGCCTGCACGGCCTGGACGAGCTCGTCGGACCCGTCGACACCCAGTCCGTCTACGTCACCGTCACCAACCCCCTCCGTACCTGAACCCGCCGGAGCGCCGCACCCCGACCACACCGCCGAGAGGAGAGCGACACCGTGTCACCCACCCGCCCACCGGTCGACCCGCCCGGGGACGACACCCTGGACCTGAGAGTCGACGACCTCGTCGCCCTCCTCGACGGCGACCTGCTGGACTCCGTCGCCGCCTGGAGCCCCGCCGACACCACCGCCGGCTCCTTCCGCCTCGAACCCGTGCGACTCGAACGGGATCTGCCGCTGATCACCGGATGGATGAACGACCCCGCCGTCGCCGCCTTCTGGGAGCTCGCGGGACCCGACACCGTCACCGCCGAGCACGTCCTCGCCCAGCTCGAAGGCGACGGCCGGAGTGTCCCCTGCCTCGGCGTCCTCGACGGCACGCCCATGAGCTACTTCGAGATCTACCGCGCCGATCTCGACCCGATCGCCCGGTACTACCCGGCGCTGCCCCACGACACGGGTATCCACCTGCTGATCGGAGGCGTCACCGACCGGGGCCGTGGCGTCGGCACCACACTCCTGCGCGCCGTCGCCGACCTCGTCCTCGACCACCGTCCCCGCTGCACCCGCGTCGTCGCCGAACCCGACATCCGCAACACCCCCTCCGTCTCCGCGTTCCTCAGCGGCGGCTTCCGCTACGCGGCGGAAGTCGACCTCCCCGACAAAAGAGCCGCGCTCATGATCCGTGACCGGGCCCTCCGTCACGTTCTGTGAACACCTCTGTCTTAAATACACCGCTCGACCCACAGCGGTTCCCACCCCGAGGAGTCCTCGTGTCGACGTCCCCTGCACCTCACGACTCCGCACCACCCACCCCGCCCGCTCCGGAGCCGGGCACCGGGCCCGAAACACCCCCCGAGCTGCTCGCGCCGCCCGAGCTCAACGCCGAGGCCTGGGCCCGGGCGTCCGCCCGGCTCCTCGCCAAGGCCCTCTCCGAGTTCGCCTACGAGGAGATCGTCGAACCCGTCCCCGCGGCCGGTGGCGAACCCGACCGTCACGCCCTGCGGCTCGACGACGGCACCACGCTCACCTTCCGTGCCCGCCGCGGCGCCTACGGCAGCTGGCACGTCACCGCCGGCTCGGTCACCCACGAGGGCCGCCCCCTCACCGACCCCTTCGACTTCCTGGTCCGGGCGCGCCACCTCCTCCGGCTCGACGGCGCCACCCTCGGCCACCTGATCCGCGAGCTGTCCGCCACCCTCGCCGCCGACGCCCGCCTCGACCACACGGCCCTCCCCGCCGCCGGCCTCGCCCAGCTCTCCTACGCGGAACTCGAAGGCCACCAGACCGGCCACCCCTGGCTCGTCCTCAACAAGGGCCGCATCGGCTTCTCCGCCGCCGACGCCGCCCGCTGGGCCCCCGAGGCCCGTCGCGAGACCCGGCTGCCCTGGATCGCCGTCAGCAACCACCTCGCCGCCTACCGGGGCGTGTCCGGCCTCGGCACCCCCGACCTGCTGTACGCCCGGGAGCTCGACCCCGAGGTGCACGCCGCATTCCGCGCCGCGCTGACCGCCCGCGGCCACGAACCCGACGACTACCTCCTGCTGCCCGTCCACCCCTGGCAGTGGGACGAGATCCTGCTGCCGCTCTACGCCCCGGCCATCGCGGCCGGGACCGTCGTCCCGCTCCCCGCCGACGGCGACCTCCGCCTGCCGCAGCAGTCCGTCCGTACCTTCCTCAACACCAGCCGCCCCGACCGGCACACCGTCAAACTGCCGCTGTCCGTGCTCAACACCCTCGTCTGGCGCGGACTGCCCACCGAGCGGACCCTCGCCGCGCCCGCCGTGACCGCCTGGGTCCACGGCCTGCGCGAAACCGACCCGTTCCTGCGGGACGAGTGCGGAGTGATCCTCCTCGGCGAGGTCGCCTCCGTCACGGTCGAGCACCCCCTGTACGACCGGCTGCCCGAAGTCCCGTACCAGTACAAGGAACTCCTCGGCGCGATCTGGCGCGAGCCGTTGCGACTGCCCCCGGGCGAGCGGGCCCGCACCCTCGCCTCCCTCCTGCACACCGACCCCGAGGGGCGGGCCTTCGTCGCCGAACTCGTCGAGCGCTCGGGGCTCGCCCCCACCGTCTGGCTCCAGCGCCTCTTCGCCGCCCTGCTGCCGCCGCTGCTGCACTTCCTGTACCGCTACGGCACGGTCTTCTCCCCGCACGGCGAGAACGCCATCGTCGTCTACGACGGCGAGGACGTCCCCGTCCGCCTCGCGATCAAGGACTTCGTCGACGACGTCAACATCAGCGCCCAGCCGCTCCCCGAGCACGACACGCTGCCCGACGACGTCCGCGCCGTCCTCCTCACCGAGGAACCCGAATTCCTGATCCAGTTCATCCATTCGGGGCTCTTCGTCGGCGTCTTCCGCTACCTGGCACCGCTCTGCGAGGAACAACTCGGAGTGCCGGAGGAAGACTTCTGGGGCCTCGTCCGGGCGGAGATCCTGCGGCACCAGGCCCGCTTCCCCGAGCTGAAGGAACGGTTCGAGCTCTTCGACCTCCTCACCCCGCGCATCGAGCGGCTCTGCCTCAACCGCAACCGTCTGCACCTGGACGGCTACCGGGACCGGCCCGAGCGTCCGCACGCGGCCGTCCACGGGACCGTCCCCAACCCGCTCGCGTGAGGTGCTCGTGTGACCCGGCTGTCAGTGCCGCCCCGTAGGGTGGAAGCGCTATGACGAAGCCATCCCTCCCCGACCTCCTCCACGCCGCCGTCTCCGCCGTCGGCGGCACGGAGCGGCCCGGCCAGGTCACCATGGCCGAGGCCGTGGCCGAGGCCATCGACGACAACTCCCACCTCCTCGTCCAGGCCGGCACCGGCACGGGCAAGTCGCTCGGCTATCTCGTGCCGGCACTGGCCCAGGGCGAGCGGGTGGTGGTGGCCACGGCCACCCTGGCGCTCCAGCGCCAGCTCGTCGAGCGCGATCTTCCCCGGACGGTCGACGCGCTGCACCCGCAGCTGCGCCGCCGCCCGCAGTTCGCCATGCTCAAGGGCCGGTCGAACTACCTCTGCCTGCACCGGCTGCACGAAGGCGTCCCGCAGGACGAGGAGGACGGCCTCTTCGACCCCTTCGAGGCGGCGGCGCCCACGAGCAAGCTCGGCCAGGACCTGCTGCGCCTCCGGGACTGGTCGGACGAGACGGAGACAGGCGACCGGGACGACCTGACGCCGGGCGTCTCCGACAAGGCATGGGCCCAGGTCTCGGTCTCCTCCCGCGAGTGCCTCGGCGCGAGCAAGTGCGCGTACGGGCCGGAGTGCTTCGCCGAGGCGGCCCGCGAGCGCGCCAAGCTCGCGGACGTCGTCGTGACGAACCACGCCCTGCTCGCCATCGACGCCATCGAGGGCGCCCCGGTGCTCCCGCAGCACGAGGTGCTGATCGTCGACGAGGCGCATGAGCTGGTCTCCCGGGTCACCGGCGTCGCCACCGGCGAGCTCACGCCGGGCCAGGTCAACCGCGCCGTACGGCGCTCCGCGAAGCTCGTGGACGAGAAGACGGCCGACCAGCTGCAGACCGCCGCGGAGGGCTTCGAGCGGGTCATGGAGCTGGCGCTGCCGGGCCGCCTGGAGGAGATCCCGGAGGACCTCGCGTACGCGCTGATGGCGCTGCGCGACGCGGCCCGCGCGGTGATCACGGCCCTGGGCAACACCCGGGACCGGGCCGTGCAGGACGAGGACGCGGTGCGCAAGCAGGCCATGGCCTCGGTGGAGACCGTGCACGGCGTGGCGGAGCGGATCACGCAGGGTTCGGAGTACGACGTCGTCTGGTACGAGCGTCATGACCGTTTCGGGGCCTCGCTGCGGGTCGCGCCGCTGACCGTCTCGGGCCTGCTGCGGGAGAAGCTCTTCACGGAGCGGTCCGTGGTGCTGGCCTCGGCCACGCTCAAGCTGGGCGGCGACTTCAACGGCGTCGGGGCCTCTCTCGGGCTGGCCCCGGAGGGCACCAAGGGCGACGACCTGCCCGTCTGGAAGGGCATCGACGTCGGCTCCCCGTTCGACTACCCGAAGCAGGGCATCCTGTACGTCGCCAAGCACCTCTCGCGCCCCGCGCGCGACGGGGAGCGGAGCGACATGCTCGACGAGCTCACCGAACTGATGCAGGCGGCCGGCGGGCGCACGCTCGGTCTCTTCTCCTCCATGCGTGCCGCGCAGCAGGCCGCGGAGGAGCTGCGGACCCGGATCCCGGAGCTGCCGATCCTGCTCCAGGGCGAAGACACCCTGGGCGAGCTGATCAAGAACTTCGCGGCCGACCCGAAGACCTGCCTGTTCGGCACGCTCTCGCTCTGGCAGGGAGTGGACGTCCCGGGGGCCAGCTGTCAGCTCGTCGTCATGGACAAGATCCCGTTCCCGCGCCCGGACGACCCGCTGATGAGCGCACGGCAGAAGGCCGTGGAGGAGGCCGGTGGGAACGGCTTCATGGCGGTCGCGGCGACCCACGCGGCCCTGCTGATGGCCCAGGGGGCCGGCCGGCTGGTGCGGGCCACGGGTGACCGGGGCGTCGTGGCGGTCCTCGATCCCCGGCTGGCCACCGCCCGGTACGGCAGCTATCTGAAGGCCTCGCTGCCGGACTTCTGGTACACCACGGACCGCAACCAGGTGCGGAAGTCGCTCGCGGCCATCGACGCGGCCTCGAAGACGGCCGGCGCGTAGGCCCTGCGACGGCCGGTGCGTAGGCCCTGCCCGCCAGGACACGCCTGGCGAGCAGGGAGGCCGTGCTCGTCGGGACACGGCAGGGCCCCGGGACCGGCGCAGTGGGTCCCGGGGCCCGGTCAGAGCCGGCGGGTGCGTCACACCCGCCGCAGCACCGCCACGACCTTGCCGAGGATGGTGGCCTCGTCGCCGGGGATGGGCTGGTACGCCGCGTTGTGCGGGAGCAGCCAGACGTGGCCGTCCTCGCGCTTGAAGCGCTTGACGGTGGCCTCGCCGTCGAGCATCGCGGCGACGATGTCGCCGTTCTCCGCGACGGGCTGGCGGCGGACGGTGACCCAGTCGCCGTCACAGATGGCGGCCTCGATCATCGAGTCGCCGACGACCTTCAGGACGAACAGCTCGCCGTCGCCGACCAGCTGCCGGGGGAGGGGGAAGACGTCCTCGACGGACTCCTCGGCCAGGATCGGGCCACCGGCCGCGATGCGGCCGACCAGCGGGACGTACGACGCGGCCGGCTTGCCGGTGGTGTCGGTCGGCTGGGTGCTCGGCTGGTCGGAGCCGCGGACCTCGTAGGCGCGGGGCCGGTGAGGGTCGCGGCGGAGGAAGCCCTTGCGCTCCAGGGCCATGAGCTGGTGCGCCACGGAGGAGGTGCTGGAGAGGCCGACCGCCTGCCCGATCTCCCGCATCGACGGCGGGTAGCCGCGGCGCTGGACCGAGTCGCGGATGACTTCGATGACCCTGCGCTGCCGGTCGGTGAGTCCGGAGCTGTCGGCGCGGATGCCTGGAGGTCGCCCGGGGAGGGCGCGGGCGGGTCGCCCGGGCTCCTCGCCGTTCATGCTTGCGTCATTCATGGCGTGCACCGGCTCGAGTCGGCCCTGGGAGCGGTCCTGGGCGGTGATGGTGGCACTGTCTGCGGTGGTGGTCACGTCGTCGGCCCCTCTCGAATGGTCTCCCTGGCTGGCACAACGGTAGTGGCTTTCGAAAGGTTGCGCCAAACACACGTTCGAGTGAAAATTCGCGGATTGCCTTACGCGTGTATGTGCGGGGGTGTATGAGCACGCTCACTCGGGCGTCCCGAATCTGCCGTTACGGTAGCCTTCGCCGCTGGACCGCGAGGGGCCGGTGCGCCGTCCCAGTGTCGCACCCGCGCGCGTGGATCCGCGGGAGCGCCCGGGCCGCGACACGCGGAGGGCCCCGAATAGGCCACAACCCAAGATCTAGTGGTTGGATGGCATCGACCACCCAGGGGTAGTGGTCCCCGGTCTGCCGGGGGTGCTCGCATCGCCTATGCTGGAGGTCGCTTCGCAGGGCCTTGACGGGCCGGTGAGGCTCGTCAGTCGTGCCGTGAGGAGGGTCGGAACCTATGCACTGCCCCTTCTGCAGGCACCCCGACAGCCGTGTCGTCGACAGTCGCACCACGGACGACGGGACGTCGATCCGACGCCGCCGCCAGTGCCCCGACTGCTCCCGTCGTTTCACGACGGTGGAGACGTGCTCGCTCATGGTGGTGAAGCGCTCCGGTGTCACCGAACCCTTCAGTCGTAACAAGGTCATCTCCGGCGTGCGCAAGGCGTGCCAGGGGCGACCGGTCACCGAGGACGCCCTCGCCAAGCTCGGCCAGCGGGTCGAGGAGGCGGTGCGCGCCACCGGAAGCGCCGAGCTGACCACCCACGACGTGGGCCTGGCCATCCTCGGCCCCTTGCAGGAGCTCGACCTCGTCGCGTACCTGCGCTTCGCGTCCGTGTACAAGGCCTTCGACAGCCTCGAAGACTTCGAGGCCGCCATCGCGGAACTCCGCGTGCGGCCTCCCGCTGAGAACCGCGGGACCGGTGCGACCCCCGAGGTCCCCGTTCCCGCCACCGCCGCCGACTGACCGGCGGACCGGGCCGCTCGACGGCCCGGCGATCGGCCGCCGTGCGGCCCGGCAGACGTGCCCCGGGCGACCCCTGTGGTCCCCGTGGCAGCAGTACAGAAGTGCGTACAGAAGACGGTGCCCTGGGACTATCTGGGCGCCAAAGTGTGTTTTGCCCGTATATGGGAGGCGGCATGACAGAGACGGCGAGCGGCCCGGCACGTGGTTCCCGCACCAAGGGAGCCAAGTCGGCGAGCAAGGGCCTGCGTATCGAGCGCATCCACACCACCCCCGGCGTGCATCCGTACGACGAGGTGGCGTGGGAGCGCCGTGACGTCGTCATGACCAACTGGCGCGACGGCTCGATCAACTTCGAGCAGCGTGGCGTCGAGTTCCCCGACTTCTGGTCGGTGAACGCGGTCAACATCGTCACCAGCAAGTACTTCCGCGGGGCCGTCGGCACCCCGCAGCGCGAGACCGGTCTCAAGCAGCTCATCGACCGGATCGTGAAGACGTACACGAAGGCCGGCGAGGACTACGGCTACTTCGCCTCGCCCGCCGACGCCGAGATCTTCGAGCACGAGCTGGCCTACGCCCTCCTGCACCAGATCTTCAGCTTCAACTCGCCGGTCTGGTTCAACGTCGGCACCCCGCAGCCCCAGCAGGTCTCCGCCTGCTTCATCCTGTCCGTCGACGACTCCATGGAGTCCATCCTCGACTGGTACAAGGAAGAGGGCATGATCTTCAAGGGCGGCTCCGGCGCCGGCCTGAACCTCTCCCGCATCCGCTCCTCCAAGGAGCTGCTCTCCTCCGGCGGCAACGCCTCCGGCCCGGTCTCCTTCATGCGCGGCGCCGACGCCTCCGCGGGAACCATCAAGTCGGGCGGCGCCACCCGCCGCGCGGCCAAGATGGTCATCCTCGACGTCGACCACCCCGACATCGAGGACTTCATCGAGACCAAGGTCAAGGAGGAGGAGAAGATCCGCGCCCTCCGTGACGCGGGCTTCGACATGGACCTGGGCGGCGACGACATCACGTCCGTCCAGTACCAGAACGCCAACAACTCCGTCCGCGTGAACGACACGTTCATGAAGGCCGTCGAGTCCGGCGGGAAGTTCGGCCTCACCTCGCGCATGACCGGCGAGGTCATCGAGGAGGTCGACGCCAAGTCGCTCTTCCGCAAGATGGCCGAGGCCGCGTGGGCCTGTGCCGACCCGGGCATCCAGTACGACGACACGATCAACCACTGGCACACCTGCCCCGAGTCCGGCCGCATCAACGGCTCGAACCCGTGCAGCGAGTACATGCACCTGGACAACACGTCCTGCAACCTCGCCTCGCTGAACCTGATGAAGTTCCTCAAGGACGACGGCAAGGGCAACCAGTCCTTCGACGTCGAGCGCTTCGCCAAGGTCGTCGAGCTCGTCATCACCGCGATGGACATCTCCATCTGCTTCGCCGACTTCCCCACCCAGAAGATCGGTGAGAACACCCGCGCCTACCGCCAGCTCGGCATCGGCTACGCCAACCTCGGCGCCCTGCTGATGGCGACCGGCCACGCGTACGACTCCGACGGCGGCCGCGCCCTCGCCGGCGCCATCACCTCCCTGATGACCGGCACCTCGTACAAGCGCTCCGCCGAGCTCGCCGCGGTCGTCGGCGCGTACGACGGCTACGCCCTCAACGCCGAGCCGCACCAGCGCGTCATGCAGCAGCACGCCGACGAGAACACCAAGGCCGTCCGCGTCGACGACCTGGACTCGCCGATCTGGGCCGCCGCCACGGAGGCCTGGCAGGACGTGATCCGCCTCGGCGCCAAGAACGGCTTCCGCAACGCCCAGGCCTCGGTCATCGCCCCCACCGGCACCATCGGTCTCGCGATGTCCTGCGACACCACCGGCCTCGAGCCCGACCTCGCCCTGGTCAAGTTCAAGAAGCTCGTCGGCGGCGGCTCGATGCAGATCGTCAACGGCACCGTCCCGCAGGCCCTGCGCCGCCTGGGCTACCAGGAGGAGCAGATCGAGGCGATCGTCGCCCACATCGCCGAGAACGGCAATGTGATCGACGCCCCCGGCCTGAAGACCGAGCACTACGAGGTCTTCGACTGCGCCATGGGCGAGCGCTCCATCTCCGCGATGGGCCACGTCCGCATGATGGCCGCCATCCAGCCGTGGATCTCCGGCGCTCTCTCCAAGACCGTGAACCTGCCGGAGACGGCCACGGTCGAGGACGTCGAAGAGGTCTACTTCGAGGCCTGGAAGATGGGCGTCAAGGCGCTCGCCATCTACCGCGACAACTGCAAGGTCGGCCAGCCCCTCTCCGCCAAGAAGAAGGAGGAGGAGAAGGCCGAGGTCACCGCGAAGACCGAGGCGACGATCCGCGAGGCCGTCGAGAAGGTCGTCGAGTACCGTCCGGTCCGCAAGCGTCTGCCCAAGGGCCGCCCGGGGATCACCACCTCCTTCACCGTTGGTGGCGCCGAGGGCTACATGACCGCCAACTCCTACCCGGACGACGGTCTCGGCGAGGTCTTCCTGAAGATGTCGAAGCAGGGTTCGACCCTCGCGGGCATGATGGACGCCTTCTCCATCGCCGTCTCCGTCGGTCTGCAGTACGGCGTCCCGCTGGAGACGTACGTCTCGAAGTTCACCAACATGCGCTTCGAGCCGGCCGGCATGACGGACGACCCGGACGTGCGGATGGCGCAGTCGATCGTCGACTACATCTTCCGCCGCCTGGCGCTCGACTTCCTGCCCTTCGAGACCCGTTCCGCCCTCGGCATCCACTCGGCCGAGGAGCGCCAGCGTCACCTCGACACCGGCTCGTACGAGCAGTCCGAGGACGAGGACGTCGACGTCGAGGCCCTGGCCCAGTCCGCGCCCCGCACCCAGGAGCTGAAGGCCGTCGCGGTCCCGGCCCCGAAGGTCGAGGTCCCGGCCCCGAAGCAGGCCCACACCTCCGCGGAACTCGTCGAGATGCAGCTCGGCATCAGCGCCGACGCCCCGCTCTGCTTCTCCTGCGGCACGAAGATGCAGCGAGCCGGCTCCTGCTACATCTGCGAGGGCTGCGGCTCGACCAGCGGCTGCAGCTGACGCCGCCCGGTGCGCTGAGCGGCGGAAGCCGCTGAGCGCACCGGACCGCCCGTGAGGGGGCGCCGACCACCGGTCGGCGCCCCTTTTCGCGTGGGGCCGGTGGGCTCAGGAGGGTGCGGAGCCCATGAGCGTGCCGAAGGTCTGCGGATCGGCGTCGAAGCCGCGGCTGATCGAGCGGTACGCCCAGCCGTCCGCTCCGTCACGGGTGAACTCGACGACCGTCGCCGCACGGGCACCGGGGACGTCCGCGAAGTCATGGGTCAGCAGGTCGGTGTAGCCCTCGCGGACCCGTATGCCCGTGTTCACCACGTCGCCGAAGGTCAGCCGCCCGCCGCCCTGCTGTATGGCCACGCCCACCACCACGCGCGCGTACCGCGCGTCCAGCCGGTCCAGCTCCAGGGTCATGGCCTCGTCGTAGCCGAAGCCCTGGCCCGTGCGGCTGTCGCGGTGCAGCGTGATCGTGCCGTCCGGGGAGCGGCTGCCGAAGTACACCAGATGGGCCGGGGCACCGTGCGGGTCGCCGGCGGGGAACACCCCGGCGACCAGGTCCAGGTCGTGGGCCGGGCTTCCGGCCGGGGCGGGGTCCCACTTGAGCGTGACCTCGATGCGTCCCACCCCTTTGTTGAGTCCGCTCATGGTGCTTCCCCTCTCCGCGCACGCCCCCGCGCGCGCCTCGCCTCGTACCGTCGACCCGTTCAAAAGCCCGTGGTCGTGGGCCGGTTGCTCATGGTGTCATGTGCCTACGACAGAGGACCCGGCGCTGGAGGGGGAGAGCGGTTTGTGGAGCGGTGAGGAGCTGGATCTCGACGCATATCTGGCTCGAATCGGTTACGACAGCGCACGGGGCGGGGAACTCGGCCCCGATCTGCGCACCTTGACGGCCCTTCACCGGGCGCACGTCACGGCCGTTCCGTTCGAGAACCTCGACGTCGCCCTCGGACGGCACATCCCCCTGGACCTGAAGAGCCTTCAGGCGAAGCTCGTCGAGCGGCGCAGAGGAGGCTGCTGCTACGAGCAGAACTCCCTCTTCGCGGCGGTCCTCGAACGGATCGGCTTCCAGGTGGCCGGTCGCGGCGCGCGCAACCGCTCACGAGGCGCCACGCTGCCGCCGGTCACGCACGCGCTCCTCGCCGTCACCATCGAGGGCGAACAGTGGCTCGCCGACGTCGGGTTCGGCTGGCAGGGCCCACTGGAGCCCGTGCCTCTGCGGGACGGCGCGCGCGTGGAACAGAGCGGGTGGACGTTCGGGATCACCGTCGAGGACGAGGGCATCCACGTGCTGCGCTCGCTGCGGCCGGAGGGCTGGACCGATCTGTACGCGTTCTCGCCGCAGAGCCTCTACCCCGGGGACTTCCTCATCATGAACCACTACAGCTCCAGCCATCCGCTGTCCCGCTTCCTCGGCCAGGTCGTGGTCCAGCAGCCCGGCGCGGACGTGCGCAGGTCACTGCTGCGCGAGAGGCTGTCCGCCGTGCACGTGGACGGCACCACCGGGGAACGGAACGTCGGCGTGGCCGAGTTGGCGGAGGCGCTCAAGACCGAGTTCGGAATCGAACTGGACGACGAGGAGCGCACGGGCCTGGAGCACGTGCACGCGGCGGGAGCCTGACAGGGTCTGCCGGGGCGCTCTCCCGCCCCGTACGATGGCGCGGTGCTGGTCAAGTGGATTCGCTGCACCGTGGTGGACCGTCGAGGGTTCGAGCGGGGACAGCGGAAATGGGCGGGGCTGCTCGGTGAGCCGGGATTCCGGGGACAGGGCGGCGGGTGGAGCCGGGGTCGCCCGGACGTCGCCCACATCTTCGGGTTCTGGGAGAGCCGGGCCTTCTACGACTCGTTCATGGCGCGGTCGCACGATCGTCTGGCGGCCGCCCAGGTGGGCACGTTCAAGGACATCCAGGTCAAGCTCTTCGACCACCGTTTCGACGTGAAGACGGGGTTCGAGCCGCGGTTCGCCGACGCCGACGTGGCGAGGGTGGCGCACTGCCGGGTCCACGAGGACCGTGCCGAGCACTTCGCGCTCATGCAGGAGAAGGTGTGGAACCCCGCCATGGCCGGGTCTCCCGGCATGCTGCGGGGCCTGTTCGGCGAGGCGCCCGGCAGCGAGTTCCTGGTCCTCTCGATGTGGCAGTCGGCCGCCGAGCACGGAAAATACCGGGTCGAGCGCGTGGAGCGGCTCGGGCTGCGGGCCCGGACCGCGGCCGACGTGGCGGCGCTGAACGGGGACGTCGTGCAGCTCGAAGCGGCCTGGACGGTCTGATCCCTCCCGCGCCTCCGAACGCCCGCTCCTCCCCCGGATGGCGCCCGGGCACCGCCTCGGCTGAGCCTGCCGGAGAGCGGCGTTCTAGGGTCGGGGTATGGCACGACCGCGGCGCATCGTTCTCGTACGGCACGGAGAGTCCGAGGGCAATGCCGATGACACGGTGTACGAGCGCGAGCCCGACCACGCCCTGAGGATGACCGAGACCGGGTGGCGGCAGGCCGAGGAGACGGGGGAGAGGCTGCGGGAGCTCTTCGGGGAGGAGCCGGTCAGCGTCTACGTCTCGCCGTACCGCCGCACGCATGAGACCCTCCGGGCCTTCCGGCTCCCCGCGGAGCAGGTCAGGGTGCGGGAGGAGCCGCGGCTGCGGGAGCAGGACTGGGGCAACTGGCAGGAACGGGAGGACGTACGCCTGCAGAAGGTCTACCGGGACGCGTACGGGCACTTCTTCTACCGCTTCGCCCAGGGCGAGTCCGGTGCCGACGTGTACGACCGGGTCGGCGCCTTCCTGGAGAGTCTGTACCGCAGCTTCGAGGCGCCCGACCACCCGCCCAACGTCCTCCTTGTCACCCACGGGCTGACCATGCGGCTGTTCTGCATGCGCTGGTTCCACTGGACGGTCGCGGACTTCGAGTCGCTGTCGAATCCCGGCAACGCCGAGACCCGCACGCTCCTGCTCGGAGAGGACGGCCGGTACAGCCTGGACCGGCCGTTCGAACGCTGGCGTACCCCGGAACCGTACGGCCCCACCGGATAGAGTGGCAGACCGATGACCGCTGACTCCTCACCCGACCGGCGCTTCGACCGCGCCCTGGCCAGCCTGCGCGGGCTGTCCGTGGGAGACGCCCTGGGCTCCCAGTTCTTCGTACCCGCCCACTACCCCCTGCTGAAGCGGCGCGAGCTGCCCGCCGGCCCCTGGCAGTGGACCGACGACACCGAGATGGCCTGCTCCGTCCTGGCCGTCCTCGTCCACCACGACCGGATCGACCAGGACGCCCTGGCCCTGTCCTTCGCACATCACCACGACTTCGACCGGGGCTACGGCCCGGCGGTCAACCGGATGCTCCGGCTCATCCGGGAGGGTGGCGACTGGCGGGAACTCGCCGCCGCGCTCTTCAAGGGCCAGGGGTCCTGGGGCAACGGCGCCGCGATGCGGATCGCCCCGCTGGGCGCCTGGTACGCCGACGACCCCGAGCAGGCGACGCACCAGGCCGAGATCTCCGCCTACACGACGCACCAGCACCGGGAGGCCGTGGTGGGAGCCATGGCCGTCGCCGCCGCGGCCGCGATCGCCGCCGACCCCGCCGGACCGCCGACGCCCGAGGCGCTGCTCGACGGAGTCATCGCCCTGGTCCCGCGCAGCGCGGTCGGGGCGGGCCTGCGCAGGGCCCGGGACATGCTCGACTACGGCGACGCGAGCACGGTCGCCGCGGTGCTCGGCAGCGGACGCCGCACGAGCGCGCACGACACGGTCCCCTTCGCGCTGTGGTCGGCCGCCCGCGGGCTCGGCGACTTCGAGCGGGTGTTCTGGACGACCGCGCAGGTCGGCGGCGACGTCGACACGACCTGCGCCATCGCCGGGGGCGTGGTCGCCTCCGCGGCGGCCGGCGCGCCGCCGGAGGACTGGCTGCGGCAGACGGAGGAGCTTCCGGGGTGGGTCCCGGACGGCAAGGTCTGACGCGGCGCGGCGGCCCTGGGGCCCTGGTGAGCGCGATGTCCCCTGGGCCCCGTTTCGGGGGCACAGGGGACATAGGCCGCACGGGTGCGGATCGGGCGGTGTGTGCTCAGGCCACCGGTCTGTAGTGGTGCGTTCTCAGGCCACCGGACTGCAGGTGGTGTGTGCTCAGGTCGCCGGACCGCAGGTGTGTGTGCTCAGGCCACCGGACTGCAGGTGGTTGTGTGCTCAGGCCACCGGACCGGCGGCCTCGGCACGGCCGCTCAGCGCCTCCAGGTCGCTCTTGCGGACCCGGATCACCAGGACGGCCGTGACCAGCGCGATCAGCACCATGCCGACGGCGGCGGTGAAGGCCGAGGAGATGCCGGAGGTCAGCACCTCGTGGCCCCAGGGCGCGGGCAGCTCCTTCGTCTTCAGCGCCTCGGCCTGCTGCTCGGGCGTGGAGTGCGCGAGGAAGTCGGGCAGCTGCTTCTCGCCCTCCTCACGGCTGGCCGTGCCGAAGACGGTGACCAGGATGGAGAGGCCGAGCGAGCCGCCGACCTGCTGGGTCGCGTTGAGCAGACCCGAGGCGGCGCCCGCCTCGTGCTGGGCGACCCCGGAGACCGCGGTGAGCGTCAGCGTCACGAAGTTGAGGCCCATGCCGAAGCCGAACACGACCATCGGGCCGAGGACCCCGCCGACGTAACTGCTGCCCGAGGAGATGAACGTCAGCCAGAAGAGGCCGACGCCGGTGAGCGTCGCCCCGGCCACCATGAACGGCTTGGGGCCGAGGACCGGCAGCAGCCGCTGGGCGAGCCCCGCGCCGCCACCGATCGCGACGGTCACCGGAAGGAAGGCGAGTCCGGCCTGGACCGGGCTGTAGCCCAGGACGTTCTGCACCCACAGCACGATGAAGAAGAACATGCCGAACATCGCGGCCGACAGGCTGAGCATGATGACGTACGTGCCCGAGCGGTTGCGGTCCGCGAACATGCGCAGCGGCGTGATCGGTTCCCTGGCCCGCGACTCGACGACGGCGAACGCCACGAGCAGGACCACCGCGGCGACGAAGGAGCCGATGGTCAGGCTGTCCTTCCAGCCCTTCTCGGAAGCCCTGATGAAGCCGTAGACCAGTGCCGCCATGCCCAGCGTCGACGTCGCGGCGCCCGCGATGTCGAACCGGCCCGGGTGGCGCTCGGACTCCGCGATGTAGCGCGGGGTGAGGAAGGCGATCAGCAGGCCGATCGGCACGTTGACGAAGAAGACCCAGCGCCAGTCGAGCCACTCCGTGAGCGCTCCGCCGGCGAGCAGACCGATCGCGCCGCCACCGGCGGAGACCGCGGCGAACACGCCGAACGCCCGGTTGCGCTCCGGTCCTTCGGGGAACGTCGTGGTGATCAGCGCGAGCGAGGTGGGCGACGCGATCGCGCCACCCACGCCCTGCAGGGCGCGCGCCGCGAGCAGCTGCCAGGGCTCCTGGGCGAAGCCGCCGAGCAGCGAGGCGAACGTGAAGAGCAGGATTCCGGCCATGAACACCCGGCGGCGGCCCAGGATGTCGCCGGCGCGGCCGCCGAGGAGCAGGAGGCCGCCGAAGGTGAGCGTGTAGGCGCTGAGCACCCACGACAGGTCGGTGGTCGAGAAGGACAGCGCGTCCTGGATGTGCGGCAGCGCGATGTTCACGATGGTGGCGTCGAGGACGACCATCAGCTGGCAGGCGGCGATGACGGTCAAGGCGATGCCCGGCCGACCTGCGGCGCGAGCTGGCTCGTCCTTGGTCTGTGTGTCCACCGGAGAAGTTGTCACTATGGATCCCCCACGGAAGAATTAGTGAACGCACCCGTTCACTTTTCGCCACGGTAGTGAGTCCCCCTCAGTGAACGCAACCGTTCACTGAGCACTGCCGAAGAATCGAATCGCGTCAACGGAGAGATCCTGATGGTTACTTCGCGCTCCACGGCCGCCGCCCGGCCGGAGGGGGTGGCGCTACGGCGCCGCGGCCCCGTGCTCGAGCGGGCGATCCTGGAGGCCGCGCTCGACCAGCTGAGCAGTGTCGGCTGGAGCGGCCTCACGATGGAGGGTGTCGCGGTCGGCGCGCAGACCGGCAAAGCCGCGGTGTACCGGCGGTGGCCGTCGAAGGAAGACCTCGTCGCGGACGCTCTCCAGGCCGGGCTGCCGAGGCTCGACGAGGCTCCGGACACCGGTCGCGTGCGTGAAGACCTGTACCAGCTATGCCTCCGGGTCCGGGACGTGATGTATTCCAAGCCCGGTTTCGCCCTTCGTGCTGTGCTTCACGAATGCGATGCCGAGGCCGCCGCGCGCTTCCACGGGCTGATCGAGACGGGCGTGGTCGAACCGTCGAAGAGCCTCTTCCGGGAGGTGCTGTGGCGTGGAATCTCGCGGGGAGAGGTGCGCCATGACGCGATCGACGATCTCGTACTCGATGTCATTCCCGCGATGATGATGTACCGATCCAAGGTGTGCGGAAGCGAATGGCCGGACAGTGAGATCGCCGATGTGATCGACCGGATCATGGTGCCGCTGCTGCGCGCCTGAGGCCGGAACGGGGCGTGCGAGGGTACGGGGATGGGCCCCGGCGCGGGTCGGTGAACGGGCTGCGGCGCGGGACGGTGGGCGGGCTGCGGCGCGGTCGGGGGACGGGTCGCGGCGCGGTCGGTGGGCGGGCCGCGGTGTGGTCGGTGGGCGGGCTGCCGTGTGGGCTGTTGGGCGGGTCGCCGGACGACGGGTTTCCCGGTCTTCGGCGCGTGATCGCACGGGACTTCGGGTGGCTGGGGCGAAACCGGGTATCGCGGGTGGCGTCAGGCGGCGTAACCTGTCTGGCGCCATGCCGTATGAACCTCCCACCCACACTGTCGAGCGGTCGCTCCGAGCCACCACCGGCGCCAAGATCGTCGCCGGGGTCGACGAGGTCGGACGCGGGGCGTGGGCCGGCCCCGTCACGGTGTGCGCGGCCGTCACCGGCCTGCGCCGCCCCCCGGAAGGGCTCACCGACTCGAAGCTGATCACCCCCAAGCGCCGGAACGTGCTGGCCGCGGAGCTGGAGGGGTGGGTCACCGCGTACGCGCTCGGCGACGCCTCCCCGCAGGAGATCGACGACCTCGGGATGACCGCGGCGCTGCGGCTCGCGGCGGTCCGGGCCCTCGAAGGCCTTCCCGTGCGGCCCGACGCGGTGATCCTGGACGGCAAGCACGACTACCTCGGCAGCCCCTGGCGGGTCCGTACGGTGATCAAGGGCGACCAGTCCTGCATCGCCGTCGCGGCCGCCTCCGTCATCGCGAAGGTCCGGCGTGACGCCCTCATGGCGGAGCTGGAGGCCGAGGGCGGCCCGTACGCCGCGTACGCCTTCGGTGCCAACGCGGGCTACCCTTCGCCGGTCCACAAGGCGGCGCTCGAAGAGCTGGGGCCGACCCCGTACCACCGACTCTCCTGGTCGTACCTGGACGCGCTGCCCCAGTGGCGCCACCTCAAGAAGGTCCGCCTCTCCGCCGAGGCGGCCGCGCTGGAAAGCGGGGGCCAACTCGGCTTCGACTTCTGAACTTCCGGTCGCGGGGGGCCCGTCCAACGGCCGCCCACGCGGTCGGGGTGCACATGTGTGCCCACCCGCCGGTGCCTCGCGCAGCGGCGTTTGATAGACATCCATTCATGCCTCTCATCCCCGAGGAGCCTCAGATTCACGAGAGCGCCCAGGGTCCCCGCGCCACCGCGGCCGCCGGCCGCCCCGCGTCGACCCCCCGTCCCGTACCCGGCCCGCGTTCCGCGGCCTCTCCGCGCCCCGGGCGCCCCGGTCCCGGTCCGGCCGGACCCGCGGCGCCGGCGCCGCACCCCGGTGCCGGACAGTCTCCGGCCAAGCGCCCGGAGAATCGTTCCGACCAGCGATCCACCCCGCAGCTCCAGCTGATCCCGGCCCCGGTCGACGGCGCGCTCGACGCCGCCGAGGAGGCCCTGGACCTGCTCCTGGAGAGCGGACGCGCGCCCGGCGAGATCCTGGTGCTCACCACCGGCGACCCGCACCCGTGGGCGGCTCACGAGCTGTCCTTCGGCGAGGCCGCCTACTGGGCCCAGCAGGACACCGGCGACGACGTGTTCTTCGCGGACGCCTCCGCCGTGGAGCGGGCCACCGCCCGTCCCGTGGTGATCGTCGCCGTCAACGGCGGCGACGAGGAGACGGCTGCCAGGACCCTTCCGTCGGCGATGGCCCGCGCGGGCGCGCTGCTCGTCGTGTGCGGTGACGCGCAGGGCGCCACGGCGCTCCTCGGAGCCGGCGCCGGCGTCTGACCGACCGCTCCTCCGCCGGACCCCACGGGGACCGGCGGAGGTCGGGCGGAGGCCGTCCGGCCCTGCCGCGCGAGACTCTCGCAATCAGCGTGCGGCGGCGCCACACGAGGCCTTCGCGATCAGAGTGTGCCGGTCCGGCATGCGAGGCCTTCGCGATCAGCGTGCGCCGACCCGCCGCACGAGGGCTTCGTGCGCGATCAGCGTGCGGCCGCCCGCCGCAGGGGTTCGGTCGCGCCGCTCGCGGTTCTCGGTGCGAGCAGGCCGAGCTCGGCCGGCCCGTCACCCAGCGGCAGGGGGAGCGAGTCAGAGCTCGGCCGACGGCCGCCCCGGCCCTCGCCGAGCACCTGCCAGCCCCCTCCGGTCAGCGTGATGTACGCGCCGCAGCGGAGCCCGTGCAGCGTGCAGGCGTCCCGGAGCCCCCACATCCAGGCCCCGTCCTCCTCCGTCCACCGCTCGTCGCCCTCACGGCAGTACAGCAGGACCGCGGTCCGCACGGGCGCCCGTCTCCGGAGGTCGTGCGGAATGACCCGCCGCAGATGCGCGAGCAGCGCGTTGCGGAACTCCCAGCCGTCCGCCGCGACGGGGCGGCGGACGAACGAGGCGCTGGCGGCGAGCCGCTCCTCGTGGTCCAGGACGGCGAGGACCGCCGTCGAGGGCGTGGGCGCGTGCCGCGAGTGGAGGCCGCTGACGACCTCACGCGGGTTGCGCA
The DNA here is from genome assembly GCF_049913095.1 of Streptomyces sp. E-08. Lineage (NCBI taxonomy): Bacteria > Bacillati > Actinomycetota > Actinomycetes > Kitasatosporales > Streptomycetaceae > Streptomyces > Streptomyces sp. E-08. Next base: position 6,273,111 of record NZ_CP183971.1, read on the forward strand.
GCAAGGGAATCCCCGCCGCGGTCCACTCGGACGGTTCGACCATCCGAGCGAGGCGGCTGGCGGACTGGGACGACGATCTGAGCGAGGCGGCTGTGGGCGGAGCGAATCCGAGGGTCACGGTCCTCCCTTCGGATACGCGCCCGCTGGGCGGGCAAGGTCGGGTGAGGGCGCACCACAGCACAGTCCTTCCGGACCGCTGACGGGCCGTGCGGGGCGGTTTCCCAATTCTTGCGGGCCCGTGCGCGGGCGGCAACGAGCAATTGAGACCGCTGACGGTAATGAGTAGGTATGCCACTCATATCCCTGCCCAGTTGCCCACTGTTCACTCCCCGTTCTCTCTCCTGTTTCACCCCTGGACGGCGAGCACCAGCGGAAACACCCCTTCCGCTCCGGCCCGGCGCAGCAGCCGCGATGCCACCGCCAACGTCCAGCCGGTGTCCGAGAGATCGTCCACGAGGAGAACCGGCCCGCCCGCGCCCGCCAGCTGCCCGGCCAGCTCCGGAGGGACCGTCAGCGTGCGCTGGAGACCGACGACCCGCTGGGCGCTGTTGGTCCGCGAGAGCCGGAGTTCCTCAGCCTCCGGCGCGTACTCCACCACTCCGAGGAGGGGCATCCTGCCGATCTCGGCGATCCGCTGCCCGAGCGAGCCGACCAGCTGCGGCTTGCGGTGCGAGGCGACGGTGACCACACCGGCGGGCCGGGCCGGTGCGTCCGGCGCCCCGGAGGCCCAGCCGCCGGGTCCCTTGGCCCAGTCCGCGAGCACGTGCACCACGGCCTGCACCACGTCGTCCGGCACGGGCCCGTCCGGCGTGCCGTCCGCCAACAGCGGCCGCAGCCGGTTGCCCCAGCCGATGTCGGACAGCCGTCCCAGGGCCCGGCCGCCGAACGACTGCTCCCCGGGGGGAATGCGGCCCTTGAGGTCGACCCCGACCGCGGCGAGCCCGGTGGGCCACATCTTCCGGGGCTCGACCTCCACGCCGGGCCGTCCCAGCTCGCCCTTGGCGGCGTCCAGAGCGGCCACGGAAACCTTCGGGTCGAAGCGGTTCCCCGCGCAGTTGTCGCAACGGCCGCACGGAGCGGCCTCCTCGTCGTCCAACTGGCGCCGCAGGAACTCCATCCGGCACCCGGTCGTCGCCGCGTAGTCGCGCATCGCCTGCTGCTCGGCCGACCGCTGCCGGGCCACCCAGGCGTACCGCTCGGTGTCGTACACCCACGGCTGCCCGGTGCTCTCCCAGCCGCCCTTCACCCGATGCACGGCGCCGTCGACGTCCAGGACCTTGAGCATGGTCTCCAGCCGGGTCCTGCGCAGCTCGACCAGCGGCTCCAGGGCGGGCAGGGACAGGGGCCGCCCCGCCTGCGCGAGCACGTCGATCGTGCGACGCACCTGCTCCTCGGGCGGAAAGGCCACCGAGGCGAAGTAGCGCCAGATCGCCTCGTCCTCCTGCCCGGGCAGCAGCAGCACCTCGGCGTGCTCCACCCCGCGCCCGGCCCGGCCGACCTGCTGGTAGTACGCGATGGGGGAGGAAGGCGACCCGAGGTGCACCACGAACCCCAGGTCCGGCTTGTCGAAGCCCATGCCGAGGGCCGAGGTCGCGACGAGCGCCTTGACCCGGTTGGCCTGCAGGTCGTCCTCCGCCTGCTGCCGGTCGGCGTTCTCCGTACGGCCGGTGTACGAGGAGACGGTGTGCCCGCACTGGCGCAGATAGGCGGTGACCTCGTCGGCCGCGGCGACCGTCAGGGTGTAGATGATGCCGGAGCCGGGCAGCTCACCGAGGTGGTCGGCGAGCCAGGCCAGCCGGTGAGCCGCGTCCGGAAGCCTGACCACACCCAGGCTCAGGCTCTCCCGGTCGAGGGGCCCGCGCAGGACCAGGGCGTCCGTGCCCGCACCGGTGCCGAGCTGCTCGGCCACGTCCGCGGTCACCCGCGCGTTCGCCGTCGCCGTGGTGGCCAGCACCGGGACGCCGGACGGCAGGTCGGCCAGCATCGTCCGCAGTCGGCGGTAGTCGGGCCGGAAGTCGTGACCCCAGTCCGAGATGCAGTGCGCCTCGTCGACCACGAGCAGACCGGTGGCGGCGGCCAGCCGGGGGAGCACCTGGTCGCGGAAGTCGGGATTGTTGAGCCGCTCCGGGCTCACCAGGAGCACGTCCACCTCGCCGGCGGCGACCTCCTCCTGGACCGTGTCCCACTCCTCGGTGTTCGACGAGTTGATCGTCCGGGCGCGGATGCCCGCCCGGGCCGCCGCCTCCACCTGGTTGCGCATCAGCGCGAGCAGGGGGGAGACGATCACGGTCGGGCCACTGCCGCGCTCACGGAGGAGCGAGGTCGCCACGAAGTACACGGCCGACTTGCCCCACCCGGTCCGCTGCACCACCAGCGCCCGGCGCCGGTCGGCGACCAGCGCCTCGATGGCCCGCCACTGGTCCTCGCGCAGTCTGGCCCTGCCCGTCGGGTCGGAGACGAGACGGGCGAGCACGGCATCGGCGGCGGCTCGGAGGGCGGCGCGGTCTTCCTGCGGGGCTGCTTGGGTCATGCCCCCATGCAACCCGATGCCTCGGACATCGCGCGAATGAGACATCGAACCTGTGGACAACTCGGCAGGACGGCGGATGCCGCGATCCGGGAGTTATCCACAGGGGTTTCGGATTTCGGGAGATCACGAGACCGTCCTGACCATGAACGCGAATCACCACGAATCCAGCAGCCCTGCCCGTCCCCAGCAGATCACCCTGCGCGGCCCGGCGGAACTGGCCGACGCCCTGCCGTTCGTGCTGGGCTTCCATCCCACCGACTCCGTCGTCCTGGTCGCCCTCCACGGCGAGCTCGGCCGCTTCGGCGGCCGGGTCAGGCTCGGGATCCCGCGCTCGCCCCGGGAGTGGGCGTCCACCGCGGACCACCTCGCCGAGTGCCTTGCCGAGGGAGGCGCCCGATCCGGCGCCCGGCCGGACGGCATCGTCGTCTTCCTCTGCCAGGACCCCGCCCCCGGCGAGACGGGCCGCAGGGTCATGGAGCGACTGCGACCCTTCGCCCAGCGACTGCGGACCGCCTGCGGCGCCCTCGACATCCCCGTCTACGAGGCCCTCTGCATCACCGACGGGCTCTACTTCTCCTACTGCTGCCCCGACCAGCGCTGCTGCCCGCCGGACGGCACCCCGCTCGCGCTCAACGGCACCTCGGTCATGGCGGCGACCGCCGCGTACGCGGGCGTGCAGGTACGCGGCACCCAGCGCGAGATGGAGGCCCGTCTGAAGCCGCGCGGCGGGCCCCGGGACGAGGAGCAGCGGGCCGCCCTGGACGCGGCCGCCCGCTCGATCGTCCCCCGCGTCCTGGAAGGGCCCGAAGAACAGGGCCGCTTGGAGGTGCGCGAGACGACCCTGGGCCTCGCCCGCGAGATCCTCCGCCGCTTCGCCGGCACCAGGAACGGTCGGAGCCCGGAGCGGCCGGGGGTTGCGAGCGGCCAGGTCGGTGTGGCGGCCCCGCCGAGCACGGTAGGGCCGGTGCGGTCGGTCCTCCCGGGACGGCCCGTCGGTTCGACGGCGAAGGACGACGCGGCCGACGACGCACTGGTCACCACCGAGGAGGCCGCCGCCCTGGTCCTCGGTCTCCAGGACCGCGTCACCCGGGACCGCGCCGCCGAGTGGATGGAGGGCTGGGAGGGCACCGCCGCCCTGCGGCTGTGGCGCGTCCTGGCCCGGCGCTGCGTCACGCCCTACCAGGAGCACGCCGCCGCGCCCCTCACCCTCGCGGGCTGGACGGCCTGGTCCACGGGCGACGAGCCGACCGCCCGGGTCGCCCTCGGGCTCGCGCTCGACGCCGACCCCGAATACGTCTTCGCCCGGCTGCTGCACCAGGCGTGCAACGAAGGGCTGGACCCCGAGTCGCTCCGCTCCTGTCTGAGGAGCGAGCGGGACGCCCGGTCGGCCCCGGACCAGGAGGCTCCGCCGCCCTCCCGGCGGATCCGGATGCGCGCCGGCCGCCGCCCAGGCACCCCGCCGACCCTCAGGAAGCCGGGGCGCCAGACCGGCGGGAACGAGCGCCGGACGACGGCGGGAGTCCGCCCCGGCGGACCCGCGAAGGGGAGGCCGGGGAGCGGGACTCCGCGGCCCGGCGGGACGCGCGGCTCCAGGAGCGGCCGATGACGACCGTGACCCCGCCGCCCGCGAGCGCGTTCAGCTCTCTGGCGGAGTCGCACGAACCGTCCCGCCGCCGCCCCGCCGGCCGCCCGGTTCGCACAGAGAGCAGCCCGTACCCGCCATGGCTCCCAGCCCCGTCCCGGCCCCCGGCCGGCCCACCGCCCAGCCGTCCGGACCCGCCTCCGGACACACGTCCGGCGCCGGCATCGCACTCCCGCGAGCGCCGCGTCCTGCGGAACTCCCCTCGGTGCACGGAGCGCTCCTCTGCGTGGCCCTGCCCGCCCTCGCCGTCTGCGCCGAGCACGGCCAGCTCACCGGAGAAGGACCCGAGGGGGTGTACGACACCGGGCGACGGCTCCTGTCCCGCTGCGTCCTGCGGGTCGCCGGCCGTGAACCCGTCGCACTCCAGGGACGCATGGCGACCGCCGACCGGGCGGTGTTTCTCGGCGCCGTCCGCGTCCCCGGGGACACCGGGCCCGACCCCGCCCTCACCGTCGAACGCACGCGGAGCGCCGACGGAACCGAGCGGATCACCCTGCGCAGCGCCGCGGCACGGCCCCTCCGGCTCTCGGTGGAAGTCGCTCTGGGCACGGATCTCGCGGACCTGGGCGCCGTGGCGTCGGGGAGAACCGGCCCGGAACTCGCCGCCAGCGTCCACGGCACCGGACTGCGGTGGACCGGCGCCGACGGCCGATCCGCCGCCGTCACGGCGGACCCGCCGCCCATGGACTCCCTGGCGGCGGCGGGAGTGCTCCGCTGGGAAGCCGAGCTGGCGCCGGGAGCGGCGTTCACGGTCCGGCTGCGGGTGCGAGGGGAGTTGGCGGGCCGCCCCACCACCTCCACGGGTGCGGGCTCCGGACGGCCCGGCGGCCACCTGCTCGCCGAAGCCCGCGCCGAGGGCGACGACCCGCGACCGGGGGACCTGCTTCGCAGCTCGGTCGAGGACCTGCGGGCCCTGCTCCAACGTGACCCCGCCCGCCCCGCGGACGTCCACCTCGCGGCCGGCGTGCCCTGGCGCTGCGGACCGGTCACCGCCGAGGCGCTCTGGGCGGCCCGCATGGCCCTGCCCCTCGGCACCCGGCTCGCCGCCACCACCCTCCGCGCCCTCGGACACACCCAACTCTCCGGTGGCGGACCCGAGTCCGGTCGCCTCCAGGGGCCCCTCAGGGACGCCGGCCCGCACCTTCCGCCCCGCTGCACCGGCATCGAAGCCACCCTCGCCTTTCCCGCTGTGCTCGCCGAGGCCCGCCGCTGGGGGCTTCCGGCCGCGGATCTGGAGGAGCTGCTTCCCGTGGCGGAGCGCTGCCTCGACTGGCTCCGGCGTACCGCAGGCCGGGACGGATTCGTTCCGGACCCGGGGCCCGCCGGGCCCTGGCGGGCCGAGACCCAGGCCCACGCGCACCGCGCCGCCCTGCTCGGCGCCGACCTCCTCGACGGCTGTGGGCGGCCCGGAGGCGACGCCCTGCGCGACGGGGCGCGGACCCTGCGCGAGCGGTTCCGGCGCGAGTTCTGGCTCGACGACCCGGCGGGTGGACGCCCCGCCGTGGCCCGCGGTCCGGACGGCCGGACCTGGCCCCACCAGGGCGGTTGGGCGGCGCATCTGCTCGACACCGGGTTGCTGGGCGGCGGGCGGTACGCGGCGGGCCTCCTGGACCGGACGGAGACCGAACAGGTGGCGAGGCTGCTCGGCACCCCGGCGCTCGACTCCGGCTGGGGGCTGCGCGGTCTCGGCGCCAAGGAACCGGGCCACAACCCGTTCGGGCACCGGGCCGGTGCGGTCCGGGTGCACGAGACGGCGGTCGCCGTGGCCGGTCTCGCCGCCGCGGGTCACGAGAAGGAGGCCGCCTCCCTCCTGCGGGGGCTGCTCGACGCGGCGGCGGCCTTCACGTACCGGCTCCCCGAGATGTACGCGGGTGAGCAGCGGACGACGGGGGGACGCCCGGTGCCTCACCCGGCGGCGTGCCGTCCCGCGGCCGTCGCGGCCGCCGGGGCGGTCCACGCGCTGCTCGCCCTCGCGGGCGTCAGACCCGATGTCCCGGGCCGGTCCGTGGCGGTGTACCCGCTGGGCTCGGCCCCGCTCGGCGCCATCAGGTTCTCGGGGCTCGTGGTCGCCGGCGAACCGTTCGCCGTGCGGGTCGGCAGGCTGGGTCTCGGTATGGTCGAGGAGGCCGCTGAGGGCCTTCAACTGGGGGTGTGACGGGATGCCGGGCACGGAGACGAGGGAAGCCTCGCGGCGCGGTGAGGAAGTCGCGGCCGATGCTTCCGCGGGACGTGTTTATCGTCAGGAAGACGACTATGATCGCGGCATGCCTCCCTACGACCCGTCGGCCTTTCCTCCCTTCGCCGTGACCGTCGATCTGGTCGTGCTCACCGTGCGGCGCCACGCACTGTGCACCCTGGTCGTTCGGCGGGGAGAGTCGCCGTACCAGGGTCGTTGGGCGCTGCCCGGCGGTTTCGTGCAGGCGGAGGAGGACCTCGGGACCGCGGCCGCGCGCGAACTGGTCGAGGAGACGGGCCTCTGCGCGCACGACCCGGCCGCCCCGCCGCCCGTGCCGAGCAACGGCGCGCACCTGGAGCAGCTTGCGACGTACGGGGCACCCGACCGCGACCCGCGCATGCGGGTCGTGAGCGTCGCCCACCTGGCGCTGGCACCCGACCTCCCCGCACCGCGCGCGGGCGGCGACGCGAACAGCGCCCGCTGGGCCCCGGTCGAAGAGCTCCTGGGCGAGGACGAGACCGCCAGGGCCGGGGACGGAGGGCCGGGGGCGCTCGCCTTCGACCACGCCCGGATCCTCGCCGACGGGGTGGAGCGCGCCCGCTCCAAGATCGAATACTCCTCCCTCGCCACGGCCTTCTGTCCGCCGGAGTTCACGGTCGGAGAGCTGCGGCGCGTCTACGAGGCCGTCTGGGGCGTGTCCCTCGACCCGCGGAACTTCCACCGCAAGGTGACCGGCACGCCCGGCTTCCTGGTACCGGCCGGAGGAACCACGACCCGTCAGGGAGGGCGCCCCGCGCAGCTCTTCCGGGCAGGTGGGGCGACCCTTCTCAACCCGCCGATGCTGCGCCCCGAGGTCTGATACCCGGGCGCACCGGCGCCCCTGCGTTCCGACCCTGCGCCGAAAGTCCGAAATAGAGCGTTATCTTGCTGCGGAAGCGCCGCCCTGCCGCGGAGCGGTGTCATCTACCGCGAGAGAAGCGATGCTCCAGGCAATCGGACTGACCAGCACTCCCCGCCGCGATCGCCCGCCCGCCGTGGACGATCTGACCTTCGAGGCGCGGCCGGGTGCCGTGACCGCCCTGCTCGGCCCGCGGGGCGCCGGCAAGACCACCGCTCTCCGGCTCATGCTCGAACTCGAGCCGGGCCGGGGGATCACCTACTTCCGCGGTCGGCCGCTGCACCGCATCGCGCACCCCCCGCGCGAGGTCGGCGTGCTCCTCGGTGACGTCCCCGGGCACCCCTCCCGCACGCTCCGGGGCCAGCTCCGGATGCTCTGCGCGGCCACCGGGGTGCCCCCCGCGCGGGCCGAGGAGCTGGTCCGGACCGTGGGCCTCAGCGGCCTGGAGCGTCGCCGGATCGGCACCCTGTCGATCGGCGCGGACCGTCGACTCGGGCTCGCGTCAGCCCTGTTGGGCACCCCCCACACCCTCCTGCTGGACGAACCGGCCGCGGGTCTCTCCGTACCCGAGAGTGCGTGGCTGCACGAGCTGCTGCGGGCGCACGCCGCCGACGGGGGAACCGTCCTCTACACCACGGCGGACCCCAGGGACGCGGCGTGCAACGCCGACCGCGTCGTCACGCTCGGCGGCGGCCGGCTCGTCGCCGACCAGGACGCCGTCGAGTTCGCCCGCACCCGCCTGCGCCCCAGGGTCGTCGTCCGTACCCCGCACGCGGCGCGCCTGGCCGCGGCCGTGACCCAGGAGGCCAGGGCCGCCCGCCGCCCGGTCGAGGTGGTCGCCGAGGGCGGCAACCGGCTGTCCGTCTACGGCAGCGACTGCGCGGCCGTCGGTGACACCGCGTTCCGGCACGGTGTACCGATCCACCGGCTCGCCGACGAGAGAGGGGGCGAACGAGACGCCGCTCCCGGGCGCGGCCGTGCCGTGGGAGGGGAGGTGCGGCGGACGGCGGCGGGCGAAGGGTCCGGGACCCCGGAGAGCCGCCCGGTGGCCCCGAAGGGTGCCGGACAGCCCTCCGGGGCCGCGGGGAAGGCCTCGGGCCCCGGAGGAACTGCCGCGGCCTCGGGCTCCGGGCGAAGCGCCGAGGCTTCAGACCCCGGGCGGGGTTCCGCGACCTCAGGCCCCGGACGGGCAGCCGTGCCCCCGGACATCGGCCGAGGTTCCCGGGCCTCGGACACCGGCCGATGTGCCGCGCGGAGGCCGGCGCGTTCGCCCCTGCGTCCGCTGCGGTACGAGCTCCACCGGCTCCTGGGCGTGCCCTCCACCCCGCTCGTCCTGGCTGCCGTCCTGCTCGTCTCCCTGACGCTCGCCCTGCTCCTGGGCCGCAGCGGCCGGGCCGAGCTGCCCGCGGTCCTGACCGGCTGGCCCGCGCTTTCCCCGCTGCCGCCCGCGGCTCTCGGCGCAGGGCTGCTCGGTGCCTTCTCCTTCGGCGAGGAGTACCGCTATCCCGCGCTCACCACGGGGCGCGGGGCCGTGCCCCGCAGGCCGGGTCTGCTGCTCGCGAAGCTCGCCGTGGCCGCCGGCGTCGCCCTGGTGCTCGGGGTGCTCGTCGTGGCGGTGGACCTGGAGGCCCTGCGCTTCATCCACGGGGGTGAGTTGATCCCCCTACCGAAGAACTGGCCGAATCTCTGCGCGAGTTGGCTGTGCTTGGTGGTCGGCTGCGCATGGGCCGGAGTGCTCGGCGCCGGGGTGTTCAGGGCCGCCGCCGCCGGGGTGGCGGCGGTGCTCGCGGTGCCGGTCGCCATCGTTCCGGTGCTGCAGAAGGTGCTGACGGGGCCGTCGGTGCGCTCGGCTGCCGGACTTCCTGCGCGGCTGCGCGAGTTCGCGGGGCCGCAGTGGGCCCCGGCCCTCGATCGGTGGCTGGCGGGGGCGCTGAAGGTGGTCGCCCAGCCTGCGGGGGTGGCGCTCTCGCTGACGTTGACGGGCCTGCTCTGCGCCTATGTGTTCACCGGCCTTCGACGCAGGGCCCGTTGGTGACCACTTTCGGATCAAGAGGTTCCGGTTTGCCGTCAACTCCCTTGAACTCTGCCTCGTATGTCCGATTAATCGTCAATTGTGTAGGGGGTGCCGATCACCCTTTCGTGTGCTTTTCACCAAAGACCTCAAGGGTCACGGAGGCAACGCCGACAAAGGATGCGTGAGTACCCTTGCGCACACCATGATGACCGCCGCCCGCCCCGTCGACACCGGCCTCGGCGCCCCGGGCGATCTCGACCGCTACCCCTACGCGGAGGCGCCCGCCGCCGGCCGTGTGGGCCCGCCCTCCTGGGAGGGGGTGGACACCGACCTCGGCCGTGTCGGCCGCCGGACCACCGGCAACAGGGGCCGCGGGCTGCACGGGCAGCTCGTCCAGCAGCTCGGTCAGATGATCGTCTCCGGCGACCTCGGAGCCGACCGCCCGCTCGTCCCCGAGGAGATCGGTCAGCGCTTCGAGGTCTCGCGCACCGTCGTGCGCGAGTCGCTGCGCGTACTGGAGGCGAAGGGGCTCGTCAGTGCCCGCCCGAACGTCGGGACGCGGGTCAGGCCCGTCAGCGACTGGAACCTCCTCGACCCCGACATCATCGAATGGCGCGCCTTCGGCCCGCAGCGCGACGACCAGCGCCGTGAGCTGAACGAGCTGCGGTGGACCATCGAGCCCCTCGCCGCCCGCCTCGCCGCCGGGCACGGCCGTGAGGACGTGCAGCAGCGCCTCGCCGACATGGTCGAGATCATGGGGCACGCGTTCGCCCAGGGCGACGGCATCACCTTCTCCCGGGCCGACACGGAGTTCCACTCCCTCCTCATCCAGCTGGCCGGGAACCGCATGCTGGAGCACCTCTCCGGCATCGTCGCCGCCGCCCTCCAGGTCTCCGGAGGCCCCGCCACCGGCTGTGACCGTCCGAGTGAGGCCTGCCTCGCGCACCACGCCCGGATCGTGGACGCCCTCGCCGCCGGGGACGCGCACGGCGCCGAGAGCGCCATGCGGCAGCTGCTCACGGTCCATCCCGAGGTGGAGCGCGTCGTCCCCGCCCCTCGCGAACACTGATTCGCGAGCCGTGGCCGGGAGCGCGGAGGTGCACGCACCGCGTGCCGCCGGGTCCGAGCACCACCCGGGGGGCCGAGAGGGTCTCCCCGGGTGGCGCCCGGGTTCCGGCGGCACAATGTGTAGTGATCGGACGCTCTGGGTGTTACGTCGCAAATGAGGTGTGACTCGGGCCACGAAGATTGGGCGTAACACTCCTCCGAGCCGTGCGATGACCTAAGAGGTGACAGCCGAGGAAGGAATACAGCAGCCCGTGGAGGCGCTGTGCAGTTCCCCGGTCCAACCCGCGCCGTCGACACATTCCCCGTCGACGGTCGTCGGCTCCAACCCGATCCAGGGCGGGGCCGGAAGCCGTTTCCATCGTTCCGAGAGGTTGTTCGTGTCGGCCAGCACATCCCGTACGCTCCCGCCGGAGATCGCCGAGTCCGAGTCTGTGATGGCGCTCATCGAGCGGGGAAAGGCTGATGGGCAGATCGCCGGCGATGACGTGCGTCGGGCCTTCGAAGCTGACCAGATTCCGCCAACCCAGTGGAAGAATGTTCTGCGCAGCCTCAATCAGATCCTCGAGGAAGAGGGTGTGACGCTGATGGTCAGTGCAGCGGAGTCGCCGAAGCGCGCCCGCAAGAGCGTCGCGGCGAAGAGCCCGGCCAAGCGCACCGCCACCAAGACCGTCACCGCCAGGACGACCGTGACGAAGACCACCGTCTCGGCCTCCACGGCCTCCGCGGCAGAGGGCACCGACCCGGCCGACGAGGCCGGATCGCCCGCCAAGAAGGCGGCCGCGAAGAAGACCGTCGCGAAGAAGGCGGTCGCCAAGAAGACCGTCGCCAAGAAGACGGCGGCCAAGAAGACCACGTCCAAGAAGGACGACGAGCTCGCCGAGGGCGAGGAGCTCATCGAGGACGTGGCGCCCGGCAAGGGTGAGGAAGAGGAGACCGAGGGCGAGAGCAAGGGCTTCGTCCTGTCCGACGAGGACGAGGACGACGCTCCGGCGCAGCAGGTCGCCGTCGCCGGTGCCACCGCCGACCCGGTCAAGGACTACCTCAAGCAGATCGGCAAGGTCCCGCTGCTCAACGCCGAGCAGGAGGTCGAGCTCGCCAAGCGCATCGAGGCCGGTCTGTTCGCCGAGGACAAGCTCGCCAACTCCGACAAGCTCGCCCCGAAGCTCAAGCGCGAGCTGGAGATCATCGCCGAGGACGGCCGCCGGGCCAAGAACCACCTCCTGGAGGCCAACCTCCGTCTGGTGGTCTCGCTGGCCAAGCGCTACACCGGCCGCGGCATGCTCTTCCTGGACCTGATCCAGGAGGGCAACCTGGGTCTGATCCGCGCCGTCGAGAAGTTCGACTACACCAAGGGCTACAAGTTCTCCACGTACGCCACCTGGTGGATCCGTCAGGCGATCACCCGCGCCATGGCCGACCAGGCCCGCACCATCCGTATCCCGGTGCACATGGTCGAGGTCATCAACAAGCTCGCGCGCGTCCAGCGCCAGATGCTCCAGGACCTGGGCCGTGAGCCCACCCCGGAGGAGCTGGCCAAGGAGCTCGACATGACCCCTGAGAAGGTCATCGAGGTCCAGAAGTACGGCCGTGAGCCGATCTCCCTCCACACCCCCCTGGGTGAGGACGGCGACAGCGAGTTCGGTGACCTCATCGAGGACTCCGAGGCGGTCGTGCCGGCCGACGCGGTCAGCTTCACCCTGCTCCAGGAGCAGCTGCACTCCGTCCTCGACACGCTCTCCGAGCGTGAGGCGGGCGTCGTCTCCATGCGCTTCGGCCTCACCGACGGCCAGCCGAAGACGCTGGACGAGATCGGCAAGGTCTACGGCGTGACGCGCGAGCGGATCCGTCAGATCGAGTCGAAGACGATGTCGAAGCTCCGTCATCCGTCGCGCTCGCAGGTCCTGCGCGACTACCTCGACTGATCCGTACGAGGTAGGCATCGGCACACGGAAGGGCCCGGTTCCCCGAGAGGGGGAGCCGGGCCCTCCGGCTTTGCGCGGGTGCACGGCGGGGACTCGTGCTGGACGCTGGGTGAACCGACATCACCGGAGAGTCAGGAGGCTCCATGCGTGGTTCCCTCACCCGAGCATTGACGGGTGCTCTGGGCCTGATCACCGCGGCGGCGGGACAGCTTGCCACCGCCGGTCCCGTGGCCGCCGACAGCGTCGTGGTGGGCGGCCGGCCGGCCCAGATCACGGACGCGCCGTGGGTCGTGGCGCTGTCCAGCCGTGACCGGTTCGGGGGTACGCGCGCGGGGCAGTTCTGCGGGGGTGTGGTCGTCGCGCCGACCAAGGTGCTCACGGCGGCTCACTGCATGGGCCGTGAGGTGCTCGGCGGCGAGCCGTGGGAGGTCCGCGACTTCGTGGTCATCGCGGGCCGTGCGGCGCTGGGCGGACAGGAGGGCCAGGAGGTCCGGATCTCGGACACCTGGGTCAACCCGGACTACGACCCGACGACCAACTCGGGCGATCTGGCCGTGCTGACGCTCGTGAGCGCGCTGCCGCAGTCGTACGTGATCGGCGTCGCCCGCTCGGGAGACGCGGCGTACGCACCGGGGACGGAGGCGGACGTCTACGGCTGGGGCGACACCACCGGCAACGGGGCCTATGCCTCCACGCTGCGGACGGCGGGCGTCCAGGTGCTGCCGCACACGGCGTGCGAGCGTGCGTACCCGGGCGGTTTCGGTGTCCGCTACCAGCGCAGGACGATGCTGTGCGCCGGCGACCCGCAGGGCGGGAAGGACGCGTGCCAGGGCGACAGCGGGGGTCCGCTGGTGGCCAAGGGGCTGCTTGTCGGCCTGGTGTCGTGGGGGAGCGGCTGCGGGCAGGCCGAGAACCCTGGCGTCTACACGCGCGTCTCCGAGGTGCTTCCGGCGCGCTTCTGAGCCGGATGCGAGGTCGCCTGAATGCCGGGCTGCCGGATACAGGGCCTTCGGGTACGACGATGCCGGACACGGCATCGACGGGTACGAGAACGGGCGGTCACCCCGCGAAGGGGGTGACCGCCCGCCGTCCGATCAATGACCGGCCCTGGGCTCGTCGTGGATGGCGCGTCAGGCGTGGTCCTCGCCCATCGTGCGGGCCGGCACGTCCGTCAGCCGGTCCGTCTCATCCTGTATCTCAACGGCGATCTTCTTGAGTTCCGGCTCGAACTTGCGTCCGTGGTGGGCGCAGAAGAGCAAGTCACCTCCGCTGGTCAGGACGACACGCAGGTATGCCTGGGCGCCGCAGCGGTCGCAGCGGTCAGCGGCCGTCAGGGGGCTCGCGGGGGTCAGAACAGTAGTCACGTCGCCTCTTCTCTAGCTCGACGAGCTGTCGTACCAGGGTCAACATCCAACCAGGCCGAAAACGTTCCCGCTCGTGGCTTTTCCTTGAAACTTCTTCCCAAGGTGGCTGTCTGCTGCCGGTTGGCGGCGAATGAGCCGTATTGCGTCGCTCTACGGATTTCGCGTTGCTTGTGTCGGTTGGCCCTCCCGGCGGTTGCCGGTTGTTCATGAGGACGTGCCCGGAGCCTAAATGGTTCATGCCTGGAAGGGAACGTGATGTTCACGTCACCCCATCGAGGGATCGAACATCCATACGAGGCTGGACTAGCATGAGGAATCGGGGAGGGTGGCGTTACAACGGCTCTACCAGGCATCGGTACCCTCTGTGCGGTGACCGATGCCGGGCCTTACCCCACCGGGCCAGATTTCAAATTCAGCGAGGAGCGAACCGCGTGACCGCCGAGACGTCCGTGCCGTCCAGTGCGCTGCTGACCGCAGACCGTGACGGTTCCAACTACACCGCGCGGCACCTGCTCGTACTGGAAGGGCTCGAAGCGGTCCGCAAGCGCCCCGGTATGTACATCGGGTCCACCGACAGCCGCGGCCTGATGCACTGCATCTGGGAGATCATCGACAACTCCGTCGACGAGGCTCTCGGTGGCTACTGCGACCACATCGAAGTCATCCTCCACGACGACGGCTCCGTCGAGGTCCAGGACAACGGCCGCGGCATCCCGGTCGACGTCGAGCCGAAGACCGGGCTCTCCGGCGTCGAGGTCGTCATGACCAAGCTGCACGCCGGCGGAAAGTTCGGCGGCGGCTCGTACGCGGCGTCCGGCGGTCTGCACGGCGTCGGCGCCTCCGTGGTGAACGCCCTGTCGGCCCGCCTCGACGTCGAGGTCGACCGGAACAGCGCGACGCACGCGATCTCCTTCCGCCGCGGTGTTCCCGGCATCTTCACCGAGCAGGGCCCCGACAGCCCCTTCGATCCGGCCAACGGCCTGATCAAGGGCAAGCGCGTCCCCAAGACCCGCACCGGCACGCGCGTCCGCTACTGGGCGGACCGGCAGATCTTCCTCAAGGACGCCAAGCTCTCCCTGGAGACGCTCCACCAGCGCGCCCGGCAGACCGCCTTCCTCGTCCCGGGCCTCACCATCGTCGTCCGCGACGAGCGGGACCTGGCCGGCGTAGGCAAGAGCGAGGAGACCTTCCGCTTCGACGGCGGCATCAGCGAGTTCTGCGAGTACCTCGCGCAGGACAAGGCTGTCTGCGACATCCAGCGCCTCACCGGCCAGGGCACCTTCAAGGAGACCGTCCCGGTCCTCGACGAGCGCGGCCACATGACCCCGACCGAGGTCACCCGTGAACTCGCCGTCGACGTCGCCCTGCGCTGGGGCACGGGCTACGACAGCACGGTCAAGTCCTTCGTCAACATCATCGCCACCCCCAAGGGCGGCACCCACGTCTCCGGCTTCGAGCAGGCCATCACCAAGACGGTGAACGAGGTGCTGCGCTCGGCCAAGATGCTGCGCGTCGCCGAGGACGACATCGTCAAGGACGACGCCCTGGAAGGGCTTACGGCCGTCGTGACGGTCCGCCTCGCCGAGCCGCAGTTCGAGGGGCAGACCAAGGAGATCCTCGGCACCTCCGCCGCCCGCAGGATCGTGGCGAACGTGGTGGCCAAGGAGCTCAAGACCTTCCTCACCTCGACCAAGCGGGATGACAAGGCGCAGGCCCGCGCCGTCCTGGAGAAGGCCGTCGCCGCGGCCCGCACCCGGATCGCGGCCCGGCAGCACAAGGACGCGCAGCGCCGGAAGACCGCGCTCGAGTCCTCCTCCCTGCCGGCCAAGCTGGCCGACTGCCGCAGCGACGACGTGGAGCGCAGCGAGCTCTTCATCGTCGAGGGAGACTCGGCCCTCGGTACGGCCAAGCTCGCCCGGAACAGCGAGTTCCAGGCACTGCTGCCGATCCGCGGCAAGATCCTCAACGTCCAGAAGTCGTCCGTCTCGGACATGCTCAAGAACGCCGAGTGCGGCGCGATCATCCAGGTCATAGGAGCGGGCTCGGGCCGCACCTTCGACATCGACGCCGCCCGCTACGGCAAGATCGTCCTCCTGGTCGACGCCGACGTCGACGGCGCCCACATCCGGTGCCTGCTGCTGACGCTCTTCCAGCGGTACATGCGGCCCATGGTCGAGTCCGGCCGGGTCTTCGCCGCGGTGCCGCCGCTGCACCGGATCGAGCTCGTCCAGCCCAAGAAGGGCCAGGACAAGTACGTCTACACGTACTCGGACAACGAGCTGCGGCAGACCCTCCTGGAGTTCCAGCGCAAGGGAGTCCGCTACAAGGACTCCATCCAGCGCTACAAGGGTCTGGGCGAGATGGACGCCGACCAGCTCGCGGAGACCACGATGGACCCGCGTCACCGCACCCTGCGCCGGATCAACATCGGCGACCTGGACGCGGCGGAGCAGGTCTTCGATCTCCTCATGGGCAACGACGTGGCGCCCCGCAAGGAGTTCATCACCGGCTCGGCGGCGACCCTCGACCGGTCACGCATCGACGCCTGACGGCCTCCACCCGTGGGTGGAGCCACACGCTCCACCCACGGGCCGATCCCACGGCCGACGACTCTCCGTAACATGAAGATGTCGGAGGGGGACGGACATGGGCGAGATGCGCGGCCGAGGATCCGCGGCGTCGGGGTCGGGGTCGGCCACGGGGCCGGGGTCGGCGAGTGCGGGTACGAAGACCTGGGCGGGAACGACCGAGCAGGTAGGGGCGACGGGCGCGGTGGCGCACGGGCCCTCCTGGCCCTCGCGGGAGGCACTCACCCGGGTCGGGGTGCCACGGGGACGGATCGTCCTCGACTACACCATGATCGCGGGCCTGAGCATCCTGGTGGTGACCGGCTGCTACACCTCGGGGGCCTTCGACGGCTGGTACGCGCCGTTGCCCCCGCTGGGGTTCGGGCTCTGCGTGGCGGCGGCGCTGCGCTATCACCACACGACCCTCGGCCATCGGCTGGGGGCCTCGCTGGGGCTGCTCGGGGTGATCGCGCTGTGCGGCCTCGGCGCCTACGCGGCGGGTGCCCCGACGCCGGCGACGGTGATCTGGATCGTCGTCTCGGTCACGGCGATGGAGCGGCTGCCGCTTCCCATGGGGCTGGCCACCGTGGCGGTTCTCGCGGCCGGGTTCGCGGAGGCCGACGAGACCGGGATCCTCGGGGCCGGTGTCACCACGGCGGCCGTGCTGCTCGCCGGCTACTCGCTCCGGCTGGACGCCGAGGCGCGCGGGGCCGGGTTCCAGCTGCTTGCCCAGGAGCGGCTCGCCCGGGAGGCGGAGGCCGCCTCGGCGGCGCTCGCCGAACGGGCCAGGATCGCCCGGGAGATACATGACGTGCTCGCGCACAGCCTCTCGGCCCAGATGGTGCACCTGGAGGTCGCTCGGCTCCAGATCGAGGCCGGGGCGGACGGCGCGGACATCCTCAAGCTCGTGACCTCGGCCCGGTCCATGGCCAGGGAGGGGCTCGCCGAGACCCGCCACGCACTCTCGGCCCTGAGAGGGGACATGGCTCCGGTCGAGGACTATCTGCGTGAGCTCGCGCGGGAGGACCGCGCCGAGGTCGACGTCACCGGCCGGCGCCGGGACCTGCCCGCCGAGGCCTCGCAGGCGGTGCGGCGGGTCGCGCAGGAGGCCCTCACCAATGTCCGCAAGCACGCCCCGGGTGCCAGGACCCGGATCCTGCTCGCCTACGGGACGGAGGACGTCTCCTTGGAGATACGTGACTCCGGGCCGCCCCGGACGGACGATGACGCGCGGGTGGGGGAGGAGCTCGGGTCGTCCGGCTCCGGGTACGGGCTGCTGGGCATGAGAGAGCGGGCCGAACTGCTCGGCGGCAGCCTGGACGCCGGTCCAGAGGGACCCGGGTTCACGGTGCGGCTGCGGGTGCCGGCGTGAGCGCCGCGGACCGCGACCGCGTCGCACGGGTCGTCGTCGCCGATGACCAGGCCGTCGTGCGTGAGGGGATCGTGATGCTGCTCGGCCTGCTTCCCGGGATCGAGGTCGTCGGGGCGGCACGGGACGGGGAGGAGGCGGTCGCGCTCACCGCCGAGCTCGGTCCCGACGTCGTCCTGATGGACCTGCGGATGCCCCGCTGCGACGGCGTCGAGGCCACGCGCAGGATCCGTGACCGGCACCCCGGGACGGAGGTCGTCGTGCTCACCACCTACGCCGACGACGACTCGCTGTTCCCGGCGCTGCGGGCCGGGGCCCGCGGGTACCTCACCAAGGACGCCGGCGGGGAGGAGATCCAGCGGGCCGTCCGGGACGTGATCGACGGGCGGGCCGGGCTCTCCCCCTCCGTGCAGCGGCGGCTCCTTGAGCGGCTGATCGAAGGGGAAGGCCGGGAAGGCCGGGAAGACGGGGACCGGCAGGACCACCCGGACCACCCGGACCACCCGGACCACCAGGATCGGCGGGAGCACCCGGACCGCCAGGACCGTCGGGCGGGTCCGGGCGGGGCGTCCGGGCCGGACGGGTCGGACGGGCCGGACGGCGTCGGTCTGACGGAGCGGGAGACGGAGGTGCTCGTGCTGGTCGCGGACGGGCTGTCGAATCCGGAGATCGCCAAACGGCTGAGGATCTCCACGGCCACCGTGAAGACTCACATCAACAATCTCTTCGCCAAGACGGGAGTACGAGACCGGGTCCAGGCCGTGCGGTACGCATATCAGCACGGTCTGGTCAGGGCACCTGGGAGAGGAGTCACCTGATGGGGTGAAGTGAGGGAGGAGAAGAGTCCTGGATCTTCCCGCTCTGTCCATCCTTGTGCATGCGGCCGAAACGGTTCGCTGACAAGGAGAGTTGGTCGGTGGAGCAGGTGGACAAGCAGAAGGGGCGTGACGCCGCGGCGATGGCGGTCGGCGACCCCTGGTACGACGCGACGGCCTCCGGTTGGGGTGAGGAGGCGGCGGCCCGTGCGCCCGGCGGAAGCCTCCCCGGCCACGGCCTCCCCGGCCACGGTCGGCCCGGTGACGGTCGGCACGACGCGGTGCCGCGGCAGCGGGTCCACGGCACGGCGGAGATCTATCTGGAAGTGCAGCGGAGCCCCGCGTTCCAGGAAGTGCGCGGCCGCTACCGCCGGTTCGTCTTCCCCGCCACCCTGGCGTTCCTCCTCTGGTACCTCGCCTATGTGGTGGCGGCGACCGCCGCACCCGGGCTCATGGCCCGGCCGGTGGCCGGAGCGGTGAACGTGGCGATGGTCGCGGGGCTCGGACAGTTCCTCACCACCTTCCTGCTGACCTGGGCGTACGCGCGCCACGCTCGGCTGCGGAGGGACCGGGCCGCCCTCGAACTGCGCTGGGACACGCAGGAGATGACCCGAGGGGTGGCCCAGTCGTGACCGGAGACCACCAGACCCTGGCCCTCGTGCTGTTCAGCGTGTTCGTCGCCGTGACCCTGGCGATCACGACCTGGGTGAGCCGTCACCGGCACGGTTCGGCGGAGGAGTTCTACGCCGGAGGGCGGCTGTTCTCGCCCCTGGAGAACGGATTCGCGATCGCCGGGGACTACATGTCCGCGGCCTCCTTCCTCGGTATCTCCGGGCTGATCGCGCTGTACGGCTACGACGGCATGCTGTACTCCGTCGGCTTCCTCGTCGCCTGGCTGGTCGTGCTCCTGCTGGTCGCCGAACTGGTCCGGAACTGCGGGCGGTTCACGCTGGCCGACGTCGTCGCCGCGCGGATGGCGGAGCGGCCGGTGCGGATCGCCGCCGGGACGTCCTCGGTGGCCGTCTCCGTGCTGTACCTCGTGGCCCAGATGGTGGGGGCCGGAAGCCTGGTCGCGCTGCTGCTCGGGGGGTCGAGCGAGGCGGCGCGCTCGTGGACGGTGATCGGCGTGGGCGCGCTGATGGTGATCTACGTGTCGCTCGGCGGCATGCGGGCCACCACCTGGATCCAGATCGTCAAGGCGGTCCTGCTCATGGCGGGGACGGTCACGCTCACCGTCCTCGTCCTGCTCCGGTTCCACGGCGACGTGAACAGCCTGCTCTCCACCGCGGCGGAGCGCAGCGGGCACGGTCTGGGCTTCCTGGCGCCCGGGCTGCGCTACGGCGGGGACTGGACGGCCCGCCTCGACTTCATCAGCCTCGGCCTCGCCCTCGTCCTGGGCACCGCGGGACTGCCGCACATCCTGTCGCGCTTCTACACCGTGCCGACCGCCCGCGCCGCCCGGCGCTCCGTCGTCTGGTCCATCGGGCTCATCGGCAGCTTCTACCTGATGACCATCGTGCTCGGCTTCGGCGCGGCCGCGCTGATCGGCCCCGACGAGGTCCGGGCGTCCAACGCCTCCGGGAACACCGCGGTACCGCTGCTCGCCCTCGACCTCGGGGGCGGCGCGGGCTCCACCGGCGGCACGGTGCTCTTCGCGATCGTCGCGGCCGTCGCCTTCGCGACCATCCTCGCCGTCGTCGCGGGGATCACGCTGGCCTCCTCGGCCTCCGTCGCCCACGACCTGTACAGCTCACTGCGCCGCCGGCACGCGAAGCAGTACAGCGAGGTGGCCGTGGCACGGGTCGCCGCCGCGGGGATCGGCGCGGCGGCCATCGGTCTCGGGCTGCTCGCCCGCGACCTCAACGTGGCGTTCCTCGTGGGCCTGGCCTTCGCGGTCGCCGCCTCCGCCAATCTGCCGGTGCTGCTCTACTCACTGTTCTGGCGGAAGTTCACCACCCGGGGCGCGGTCTGGTCGGTGTACGGCGGCCTGATCCCGGCCGTGCTGCTCGTGCTGCTCTCCCCGGTCGTCTCCGGCAGCCCGGAATCGCTGTTCCCCGGCGTCGACTTCCATCTCTTCCCGTTGCAGAACCCGGGAGTGGTGTCCATCCCGCTCGGATTCCTCGCCGGATGGATCGGTACGGTCACCTCGTCCGAGCCGCCCGACGAGGCCCGGCACGCGGAGACCGAGGTGCGGGCCCTGACGGGTGCGGGAGCCGTCTGACCGCCCCGCGTGCGGGAGCCCGGTCCGGTGCTCCCGGGCCGGGCCTCAGCCGGCGGACGGTGAGCTCGCCCAGGCGTACCGGTGCTCGGGGCGGCCCGTCTCGCCGTACCGGAGGGAGAGACGCACCCGGCCGGTGCGCTCCAGGAGCTTCAGATAGCGCTGGGCGGTCTGGCGGCTGACACCGGCCCGCTCGGCGATCTCCTGTGCGGAGAGCGGGCCGTCGGCCGCGAGCAGTACCTGCCGGACCAGTTCGGCCGTGGTGGGGGAGTGTCCCTTGGGCAGGTCGGGGGCGACGGCGCCCGCCGACAGGACCCCGAAGATCCGGTCCACCTCGGCCTGTTCCGCCTCGCCGCCGCTCTCCAGGGTGCGGCGGAGCGTCGCGTACGCCTCCAGCTTGGCGCGCAGTCCGGCGAAGTTGAACGGCTTGACCAGGTACTGGAGCGCCCCGTGCCGCATCGCCGACTGCACCGTGGCCACGTCACGGGCCGCAGTCACCATGATCACGTCGCACTGGTGGCCGCGGGCGCGGAGCTCCCGTACCGCCGCGAGCCCGTTCTCGTCGGGCAGGTAGTGGTCCAGGAGGATCAGGTCCACCGGCTGTCCGTCCAGGGCGGCGAGCGCCTCGGCGGTCGAGTGGGCTGTGGCGACGACCCGGAAGCCGGGCACCTTGGCGACGTAGGCGGCGTTGATCCGCGCCACACGCGTGTCGTCGTCGACCACGAGGACGTCGATCATCGCGTCGCCTCCTCGGCGTTGTCCGCGAGCGGCGCGGGCACGTCCGTCGCGGGCTCCGGGTCCGTCAGGGCGTCCGGGAGGACGACCGTGAACACGGCGCCGCCCTCGCTGCCGTCGACGACCCCGGCGGTGCCGCCCCGGCGCTCGGCGAGCCGGCGCACCAGGGCGAGGCCGAGGCCGCGCTTCCCGTGGGACGGCAGTGCCTTCGTCGTCCAGCCCTCGGTGAAGATCAGCTCGCGGCGGTCCTCGGGGACGCCCGGGCCGCTGTCCGAGACCCGCAGCACCACCGTACGGCCCTCGGCGCGGAAGGAGACCTCGATGCGGGCGCCGGGGGTGCCCGCGACGGCGTCCAGGGCGTTGTCGACCAGGTTGCCGACGACGGTGACCAGCTCGCGCGGGTCGACCAGCCGGTCCGGGAGCAGGGAGTCGGGCGCGAGCCGCAGCGAGACGCCGCGCTCGGCGGCGACGGTCGCCTTCCCGACCAGGAGCGCGGCGAGAAGCGGGTCGTGGACCTTCTCCGTGACCTGCTCGGCGGTGGCCCGGTGCACGCCGACGACCTCGGTGACGAACTCGACCGCCTCCTCGTGCATCTCCAGCTCCAGGAGGCCGAGGAGGGTGTGCAGCCGGTTGGCGTGCTCGTGGTCCTGGGCGCGGAGCGCGTCGATCAGGCCGCGGGTGGAGTCGAGCTCGCGGCCGAGGCGTTCCAGCTCGGTGCGGTCGCGGAGGGTCGCCACGGCGCCGCCGTCGTCCGTGGGCATCCGGTTGGCGATCAGCACCCGGTGACCCCGGACGGTGAGCAGGTCCTCGCCGGTGACCCGGCCCGCGAGGACGTCGGCCGTGCGGCCCCCGCCGAGGACCTCGTCGAGTGGCCGGCCCGCCGCCTCGGGGCCGACGCCGAGGAGTCGCTGCGCCTCGTCGTTCATGAGCCGGACGGAGCCGTGGCGGTCGAGGGCCACGACGCCCTCGCGGATGCCGTGGAGCATGGCCTCGCGTTCGGCGAGCAGCGCGGAGATGTCGGAGAAGGCCAGGTCGTGGGTCTGCCGCTGGAGCCGCCGGGAGATCAGGTACGCGGCGAGTGCTCCGGCGGCGAGCGCGCCGCCGGCGTAGGCGAGGAGGCCGGGGATGGCGGCGAGGAGCCGGTCGCGGACGCTGTCGTACTCGATGCCGACGGAGACCGCGCCGACGATCCGCCCGCCGGCGTCCCGCAGGGGTGCCTTGCCGCGCGCGGAGCGGCCGAGCGTGCCGCTGTCGATCTCCATGACCTCGTTCCCGGCGAGGACGGCGCTCGGGTCCGTCGAGACGACCCGGCCGATCTGCGCGGGGTCGGTGTGCGACCAGCGCACTCCGCGGGTGTCCATGACCACGACGTACTCGGCGCCCGTCGAGGTCCTGATCCGCTCGGACTCCGCCTGCACCGGGCCCCGCGCGGACGGCCGGCTGCCGGTGAGGTCCGCGGCCAGCCGGGGCGAGGCGGTGGTCCCGGCGATGGCCAAGGCGCGCCGCATGGCCTGGTCGTCGAGCTGGGCGCTCAGCGGGGCGAGGAAGAGGCCGGTGGCGAGGACGGTCACACCGGTCGCGATGGCCAGCTGCATCAGCAGGACCTGCGAGAACACCCGCTGTGGCCACCCGAACCGCCGACGGCGCGCGCGGGGGCGCGGCGGGCTGCTCTGTGCGGGGCTCATGTCCGAAAAGGTAGACGGCCGCGCGCCGTGACCGGAAATGGTGACGGACCGGGCGCCTATTCTGGGGGTTTCCCACGGCCGTGGGGCCCAAGGAACCGGAGGTACGTCCCGTGACCACGCAGCAGATCCCCGTCGTCGTCCTGGCCGGGTTTCTCGGGGCGGGGAAGACCACGCTCCTCAATCACCTGCTGCGCAGCGCCCGGGGCACCCGTATCGGGGTCATGGTCAACGACTTCGGTGACATCGGCATCGACGCGATGACGGTGGCCGGCCAGGTCGGCTCCACCGTCTCCCTCGGCAACGGCTGCCTGTGCTGCGCCGTCGACGCCGGCGAGCTCGACGAGTACCTGGAGGTCCTGACCCGGCCCGAGTCCCGGCTCGACGTGATCGTGATCGAGGCGAGCGGGCTCGCGGAGCCGGAGGAGCTGGTCCGCATGGTCCTCGCCAGCGAGAACGAGCGGGTCGTGTACGGAGGACTCGTCCAGGTCGTCGACGCGTCCGAGTTCGCCGCCACCCGGCAGCGGCATCCCGGGACCGACCGGCACCTCGCCCTCGCCGACCTCGTCGTCGTCAACAAGGCGGACCGGGTGTCCGCGGACGAGCTGCGGGGCGTACGGGAGACGGTGGCCGGACTCGCCGGGCGCGCCGCCGTGGTCGAGGCCTCCCACGGGCGCGTCGATCCGGAGCTGCTCTTCGACCGGGTCGTGCCGGAGGGCGAGATCGAGGGCCAGATGTCGATCGAGGACATCCTGTACGGCTCCGGGGCCGAGGACCACGACCATCCGCACGCGGCCTACGAGAGCCTCTCCGTGACGGCCTCGACGCCGCTGCACCCGCGCCGGCTGATGGCCTTCCTCGACTCGCGCCCCGAGGGCCTCTACCGGATCAAGGGCTTCGTCGACCTCGGCGCCGCCGACCCGGCCAACCGCTACGCGGTGCACGCCGTCGGCCGATTCCTGCGCTTCTACCCCGAGCCCTGGCCCGCCGGTGAGGAGCGGCTCACCCAGCTCGTCCTGATCGGCTCCGGCGTCGACGCGGCCGGACTGCGCAAGGAACTGGCCTCCTGCGAGCTGAACGGCCCGCAGGACGCCCCCGACGAGCACAGCATGTGGGGCGTCCTGCGGTACGTGCAGCGTTCCGAGGAGGAACCGGACCGGGCCTAGGTGTATTGACCCGCAGGGTTGTTGACGCGGCTGATGGGTGGGTGTCCGTCGAGTGCGGTGTGGCAGCGGTGGTGGTTGTAGGTGTGGAGGAAGTCTGCCAGGGCTTCGGTCCGCTCGGTGTTGGAGGTGTAGGGCCGTAGGTAGGCCCACTCGTCGAGCAGGGTGCGGTTGAAGCGCTCGACCTTGCCGTTGGTCTGGGGCCGGTAGGGCCGGGTGAGCTTGCCGGTCGCGCCGAGCTCGGCCAGGACGTTCTTCCAGGCCAGGCCCTTGCGGTAGGCCCAGGCATTGTCGGTCAGGACCCGCTCGATCCGGTCGATGCCCTGGCAGTGGAAGAAGGCGGCCGCGCGGGCCAGGAAACCCGCGCAGGTCGCCACCTTCTCGTCGGGGTGGATCTCGCTGTAGGCCAGCCGGCTGTGGTCGTCGACGGCGGAGTGGATGTAGTCGTAGCCCATGCCGCGGATCGGACGGCCGGCCTGGCGGCCGTTGGTCTTGTGGCCGCCGCCGTCGGGGATCCGGCCGAGTTTTTTCACGTCCACGTGGATCAGCTCGCCGGGCCGGTCGCGCTCGTAGCGGCGGATCACCGTGCCGGTCGGCCGGTCGAGCCAGGCCAGTCGGTTGAGCCGGTGGCGGGTCAGGATCCGGTGCACGGTCGAGGCGGGCAGGCCCAGGATCGGGCCGATCCGGGCCGGCCCGAGCTTGCGGCTCTGCCGCAGGTCGCAGACACGGTCTTCCACCGCGGCCGCAGTCCGGTGCGGTGTCGTGCGAGGCCGGCTGGAGCGGTCGTGCAGGTCCGCGTCTCCCTCGGCCCGCCACCTGCGGATCCATTTGTGGGCCGTGGCCCGGGAGATGCCCATCTCGGCGGCCACATGAGCGACCGGACGGCCTGAGCAGACACGTTCGACCAGCAGTCTTCTACCGAAGACGGTCAGCCGGGCATTACGTGGGGCACGAAGACCTCCGTGCGGTGAGTTCCTAGACAGCTCCCACCCCACCGGAGGTCTTCGCCATGTTCAAGACCAGACCCGTGTCAACAACGCTCGTGATCAATACACCTAGGCCCTGTCGTCAAACTCCCGCCTGCCCCGCGACGCCATGCACGCGCTCTCGCCGCACCGGGCACAAGCCCGAGTACGTCCAGTACGAGGGCTCGCGCCCGGCACGCCGAGAGCACGCACCTGACGCCGCGGGGCCGCCCTTCGGGCGACGACGGGAGTTTGACGACCGGGCCTAGCTCGCCGGTCCTGCCACCACCTCGACCGCCTGGGGGAGCGGGGTGCCCGAGCCGTCACGGCGCGGGTCGGGGTCCGGGAGGGACACCGGGGCACCGGTCTTCTGGGCCGCGCGGGCCGGGGTGGCGCCCGCCCAGGCCAGGAGCAGGACGTCCTCGCCCTTCAGGAAGCGCTGGCACCGGACGCCGCCGGTCGCGCGTCCCTTGCGCGGGTACTGGTCGAACGGGGTCAGCTTCGCCGACGTACCCGTCGAGGAGTCCAGGGTGCCCGTGGAGCCCGCGACGGTGAAGACGACGGCCTCCGCGGCCGGGTCCACCGCCGTGAACGAGATCACCTCGGCGCCCGCGGTGAGCTTGATGCCCGCCATGCCGCCCGCCGGGCGGCCCTGGGGCCGCACCTGCGAGGCCTGGTAGCGCAGCAGCTGGGCGTCGGAGGTGATGAAGACCAGGTCCTCGTCGCCGGTCCGCAGCTCCGTCCCGCCGACGATCCGGTCACCGTCCTTGAGGGTGATGACCTCCAGCTCGTCCTTGTTCGCCGGATAGTCCGGCACCACGCGCTTGACCACGCCCTGCAGCGTGCCGAGGGCGAGGCCGGGCGAGGACTCGTCGAGCGTGGTCAGGCAGACGACCGTCTCGTCCCCCTCCAGGGAGAGGAACTCGGACAGCGGCGCGCCGCCCGCCAGGTTCGGGGCGGTCGCGGTGTCCGGGAGCTGCGGCAGGTCGATCACGGCGATCCGCAGCAGCCGGCCGGACGAGGTCACCGCGCCGACGTCGCCGCGCTGGGTGGCCGGCACCGCCGACACGATCACGTCGTGCTTGGCGCGCTTCGCGTCCGGGTCGGCCGCGGGCAGCTCCGCCGTCGCCGTACGGGCGAGGAGGCCGGTCGAGGAGAGCAGCACGCGGCACGGGTCGTCCGCGACCTCCAGGGATACGGCCGCGACGGGCGCGCCCGCAGACTCCAGCAGGACCGTCCGCCGGTCGGTGGCGAACTTCTTGGCGACGGAAGCCAGTTCCGCGGAGACCAGCTTGCGCAGCTCGGCGTCGGAGTCGAGGATCCCGGTCAGCTCGTCGATCTCGCCGTTCAGACGGTCGCGCTCGGTCTCCAGTTCAAGGCGGTCGAACTTGGTGAGGCGGCGCAGCGGGGTGTCCAGGATGTACTGCGTCTGGATCTCGCTCAGCGAGAAGCGCTCCATCAGGCGCTCCTTGGCCTGGGCGGAGTTCTCGCTCTCCCGGATGAGCCGGATGACCTCGTCGATGTCGAGCAGTGCGACGAGGAGGCCCTCGACCAGGTGGAGGCGGTCCCGCTTCTTGGTGCGGCGGAACTCGGAGCGGCGCCTGACCACCTCGAAGCGGTGGTCGAGGTAGACCTCCAGGAGCTCCTTGAGACCGAGGGTGAGCGGCTGCCCGTCGACCAGCGCCACGTTGTTGATGCCGAAGGACTCCTCCATCGGCGTCAGCTTGTAGAGCTGCTCCAGGACCGCCTCGGGTACGAAGCCGTTCTTGATCTCGATGACCAGGCGCAGGCCGTGGCTGCGGTCGGTGAGGTCCTTGACGTCCGCGATGCCCTGGAGCTTCTTCGAGCCGACCAGGTCCTTGATCTTGGAGATGACCTTCTCGGGACCGACCGTGAACGGCAGCTCGGTCACGATGATGCCCTTGCGGCGGGCCGTCACGGTCTCCACGGTCGTGGTGGCGCGGATCTTGAAGGAGCCGCGGCCCGACTCGTACGCGTCCTTGATGCCCGAGAGCCCGACGATCCGGCCGCCGGTGGGCAGGTCGGGGCCCGGTACGAAGCGCATCAGCGTCTCGAGGTCGGCGTTCGGGTGCCGGATCAGGTGACGGGCGGCCGCGACGACCTCGCCGAGGTTGTGCGGGGGCATGTTCGTCGCCATGCCGACCGCGATCCCGGACGCGCCGTTGACCAGCAGGTTCGGGTAGGCGGCGGGGAGTGCCACCGGCTCCTGCTCCTGGCCGTCGTAGTTCGGCGAGAAGTCGACCGTGTCCTCGTCGATGGACTCGGTCATGAGGAGTGCGGCCGGGGCCATCCGCGACTCGGTGTACCGCATGGCGGCCGGCGGGTCGTCGTTGCCCAGGGAACCGAAGTTGCCGTGGCCGTCGACGAGGGGGAGCCGCATGGAGAAGGGCTGTGCCATGCGGACCATCGCGTCGTAGATCGACGCGTCGCCGTGCGGGTGGAGCTTGCCCATCACCTCGCCGACGACGCGGGCGCACTTGACGAAGCCGCGGTCGGGGCGGAGCCCCATCTCGCCCATCTGGTAGACGATGCGGCGCTGGACGGGCTTCATGCCGTCGCGGGCGTCGGGGAGGGCGCGCGAGTAGATCACCGAGTACGCGTACTCGAGGAAGGAGCCCTGCATCTCGTCGACCACGTCGATGTCGAGGATCCTCTCCTCGTACGCGTCGTCCGGCGGCGGTGTCTTCGTGCTGCGGCGGGCCATCGCGGCTGCGGCTCCTTCACCAACAAGGTTGATCTGACGCGGACCATTGTGGACCGTGTCACCGACAACGCCGACCGCGACCCGGAAGAGGGACATCGCGAAGGCTCGGGAACTTCGCCAGGTGTCGGCGCGCTTGCATACAGTGGCAGGACTTTTTCACATCGCGATCGAAGGGACGTACATGCCCATGGGTCACACGGCCACGGCCGAGGCCGGCTCCGGCGGCCTGACAGCGACCGAGCACCGGTTGGCGAACGGCCTGCGCGTGGTGCTCTCGGAGGACCACCTGACCCCGGTCGCCGCGGTCTGCCTCTGGTACGACGTCGGCTCGCGTCACGAGGTCAAGGGCCGCACGGGCCTCGCCCACCTCTTCGAGCACCTGATGTTCCAGGGCTCGAAGCAGGTGCACGGCAACGGCCACTTCGAGCTGGTGCAGGGCGCCGGCGGCTCGCTCAACGGCACGACGAGCTTCGAGCGCACCAACTACTTCGAGACCATGCCCACGCACCAGCTGGAGCTCGCGCTCTGGCTGGAGGCCGACCGCATGGGATCGCTGCTCGCCGCCCTGGACGACGAGTCCATGGAGAACCAGCGGGACGTCGTCAAGAACGAGCGCCGCCAGCGCTACGACAACGTGCCGTACGGCACGGCCTTCGAGAAGCTGACCGCCCTCGCCTACCCGGAGGGCCACCCGTACCACCACACGCCGATCGGCTCCATGGCCGACCTGGACGCGGCGACCCTGGAGGACGCGCGGAACTTCTTCCGCACGTACTACGCCCCGAACAACGCCGTGCTGTCCGTCGTCGGAGACATCGACCCGGCGCAGACGCTCGCCTGGGTCGAGAAGTACTTCGGCTCGATCCCCGCCCACGACGGCAAGCCCGAGCCGCGCTCCGGCGAGCTGCCCGAGGTCATCGGCGAGCAGCTCCGTGAGGTCGTCGAGGAGGAGGTCCCGGCGCGCGCGCTGATGGCCGCCTACCGTCTGCCGCACGACGGCACGCGCGCGTGCGACGCCGCCGACCTGGCCCTGACGGTCCTGGGCGGCGGGGAGTCCTCCCGCCTGCACAACCGCCTGGTCCGCCGTGACCGCACGGCCGTCGCCGCCGGCTTCGGCCTGCTGCGGCTCGCCGGGGCGCCCTCGCTGGGCTGGCTGGACGTCAAGACCTCCGGGGGCGTCGAGGTCCCGCAGATCGAGGCGGCCGTCGACGAGGAGCTCGCCCGGTTCGCCGCCGAGGGCCCCACGCCCGAGGAGATGGAGCGCGCGCAGGCCCAGTTGGAGCGCGAGTGGCTGGACCGGCTCGGCACCGTCGCGGGCCGCGCGGACGAACTGTGCCGGTTCGCCGTGCTGTTCGGCGACCCGCAGCTCGCCCTGACCGCCGTCGACCGCGTCCTGGAGATCACCGCCGAGGAGGTGCGCGAGGTCGCCGCGGCCAAGCTGCGCCCCGACAACCGCGCGGTGCTCGTCTACGAGCCCCTGGCGACCGAGCAGAGCGACAGCGCCGACGGCGAAGACGACGAAGAGGGAGCGGACCAGTGACCGACGCCGCCGTGTCCTTGACGAGCATGGACTTCCACCCGCAGCCCCAGCCGGGCACCGCGAAGCCGTGGGCCTTCCCGGCCCCGGACCGCGGGAAGCTGGACAACGGTCTGACCCTGCTCACCAGCCACCGCCCCGGCCAGCAGGTCGTCGCCGTGGAGATCTTCCTGCCCGCCCCGCTGGACGCCGAGCCGGCCGGTCTCGACGGTGTGGCCACCATCATGGCCCGCGCGCTCTCCGAGGGCACCGACCAGCACAGTGCCGAGGAGTTCGCGGCCGAGCTGGAGCGCTGCGGCGCCACGCTCGACGCGCACGCCGACCACCCGGGCGTACGGGTCTCCCTGGAGGTCCCGGCCTCCCGGCTGCCCAAGGCGCTCGGGCTGCTCTCCGAGGCCCTGATCGCCCCGGCGTTCCTGGAGACCGAGGTCGAGCGCCTGGTGCGCAACCGTCTCGACGAGATCCCGCACGAGACGGCCAACCCGGCCCGCCGCGCCGCCAAGCAGCTCTCCAAGGAGCTGTTCCCGGCCGAGTCCCGGATGTCCCGGCCGCGCCAGGGCACCGAGGAGACCGTCGCCGCGATCGACGCCGCCGCCGTCCGCGCCTTCTTCGACGCGCACGTCCGGCCCGGCACGGCCACCGCCGTGGTCGTCGGCGACCTGACGGGCGTCGACCTGGACAAGGTCCTCGCCGAGACGCTGGGCGCCTGGACCGGTGAGCCGGCCGAGCCGCTCCCGATGCCGCCGATCACCGCCGACGACACCGGTCGGGTCGTCATCGTGGACCGTCCCGGCGCGGTGCAGACGCAGCTGCTCATCGGCCGGATCGGCGCCGACCGGCACGACCGTGTCTGGCCGGCCCGGATCCTCGGCACGTACTGCCTCGGTGGCACCCTGACCTCGCGTCTGGACCGGGTCCTGCGCGAGGAGAAGGGCTACACGTACGGCGTGCGGGCCTTCGGTCAGGTGCTCCGCTCGGACGCCGGGGGGAACGGCGCCGCGATGCTCGCCATCAGCGGATCCTTCGACACCCCGAACACGGGTCCGGCACTTGAGGACCTCTTCGCGGTGCTGCGCACGCTGGCCGCCGAGGGTCTGACCGACGCCGAGCGCGAGACGGCCGTGCAGAACCTGGTGGGCGTGGCGCCCCTCAAGTACGAGACGGCCGCCTCCGTCGCCGGGACGCTCGCCGACCAGGTGGAGCAGCACCTGCCGGACGACTTCCAGGCGCAGTTGTACGCGCGCCTGGCCGAGACCGGCACGGTCGAGGCGACGGCCGCCGTGGTCAGCGCGTTCCCGGTGGACCGGCTCGTCACCGTGCTCGTCGGTGACGCGGCACAGATCGCGGAGCCGGTGCGGGCGCTCGGCATCGGTGAAGTGACCGTCGTGACCGGCTGATTCCGGCCACCGCGCGACAACGGGAGGACCCCGACGGGCCAGTTCGTCGGGGTCCTCCGCTTTGTCCGTATTGAGGGCAAGGTGATTATTTGCCCTGTGGCATGTCTTACAAAAGACGTGTCTGGTTGGTGATTGAAAGACGATCCGCATAGCGTCGGGGCGGCTGTTCGTCAGTTGCACGTGCCGCAGCCGCGGCATCGGACAGTCATCGCCGAGTCCCCGTCAGGCGCGAGCCTGGGGAGCCGGGGACCCACACGTAGTCCCTGGGGTGAATCGGGCGCCTTCGTCTCGACGGAGGGGCTCGTAGGAGACCTTCCTGCTCCGAACCCGTCAGCTAACCCGGTAGGCGAGAAGGAAGGAAAGGATCAGCCCCTACATGGCGTTCACCCGTGCCACCGGGAAGCATCGTGGTCCGAGCCGGATGGCGCGCCGCAGCGTGGGCATCGCCGGCGCCGCGACGCTCGCCACCACCGGCGTCATTGGATCCCTCGCCTCCCCGGCGCTCGCCGCGGACACGGACAACCGCTCCCCCGAGGACACCGGTCTCACCCAGGTGATCACCGAGGACTCCCTTGTGGACCGGATCAACGCCCAGGCCGCCGCCCAGGAGCAGGAGGCCGTCGAGGCCATCGCCAAGGCGAAGGCCAAGGCCGAGGCCAAGCGCAAGGCCGAGGCCCGCGCCAAGGAGATCCGGCTGGAGCGTGAGCGCGCCGCCCGCGAGGCCGAGCGCCGCCGCCTGGCCTCCTTCCAGCTCCCCGTCGCCGGCTCGTACGTCTCCACCGGCTACAAGACCGGCGGCTCGCTCTGGTCCTCCGGCAGCCACTCCGGCGTCGACTTCCACGCCGCCTACGGCACCCAGGTCGTCTCCGTCGGCTCCGGCACCGTCGTCGAGGCCGGCTGGGGCGGCGCGTACGGCAACAACATCGTCGTCCGGATGAACGACGGCACGTACACCCAGTACGGGCACCTCTCCTCCATCGGGGTCTACGTCGGCCAGAGCGTCGAGCCCGGCCAGCAGATAGGCGTCTCGGGCTCCTCCGGCAACTCCACGGGCCCGCACCTCCACTTCGAGGCGCGCACGAGCCCCGACTACGGCTCGGACATCAACCCGGTCGCGTACCTCCGCGCCCGCGGCGTCAACGTCTGACCCGGACCGGGCCGTCGGCCCGGATCCCCGCCGCGCACCGCGTCGCAAAAGCCCCGGCTCGTACTGAGCCGGGGCTTTTCGCTGATCAAAAGACAGCCAAGGGCGGTCAAAGACGGCCATGAATTCCGCTGGGGCATCGGAAATTCCGGCAGGCTGCAATAGAGTCGCAGACCGGGCGCAGAACAGGCGCTGATCGAATGGACTCACGCGGACCAAGGCGGAGGTCGGACATGCGCATTCCCGCGCACTCGGTATGCACGGCGATCCGGGACGACATCGTCTCCGGCGCGTTCGAGCGGGGTGCTCGGCTGACCGAGGAGCAGCTCGCCCGCCGGTACGGCGTCTCCCGCGTCCCGGTCCGCGAGGCGCTGCGCACCCTGGAGTCCGAGGGCTTCGTCGTCACCCGGCGCCACGCGGGCGCCCATGTCGCCGAGCCGACCGAGCAGGAGGCGGCCGATCTGCTCGACATGCGGGCGCTGCTCGAACCGCTGGGCGCCGCGCGGGCCGCGCAGCGGCGCACCGAAGCCCACCTCAAGGTGCTGCGCGGCCTGGTCAGGCTGGGGCAGGAGCGGGCCAGGCGCGGCCAGGGCGAGGATCTGCGCTCGCTCGGCGGCTGGTTCCACGAGACGCTCGCGCAGGCGTCCGGGAGCCCGGCCCTGACGGCGCTGCTCACCCAGCTGCGGCACAAGATCGCCTGGACGTACGTGGTGGATCAGCCGGCCCTGCCGGTCGAGGCCTGGGCCGAGCACGGCGCGATCGTGGACGCCGTGGCGCGCGGCGACGCCGAGCGGGCGAGGGCGCTGACCGCGCTGCACGCGGAGCGCTCGTTGTCGCTGCACCGGCTCAAAAGGCCGGAGCGCGGCCGTGTGAGGGTTTCGCAACATGCCGTCAACACATCGAGTGCCCGGAATTAACGCGCGCGCCGTATACAAAGAACAGGAATTCGACCCGGTATTCGTCCCGGGTATTTCGTGCTGCCCGGAATCGAGGCGGAGCAATGAGAATGGCCGTGGCCGCCGGAATTCCGGCGACCACGGCCATTCGTCGTACGGGGGACCGGATCAGACGGTCTCGGGGAGCTCGTCCAGACCCTCGGCGACCAGCTTCGCCAGGCGGTCGAGCGCGGCCTCGGCGCCGTCGGCCTCCGACGCGAGCACGATCTCCTCGCCGCCCTGCGCGCCCAGGCCGAGCACCGCGAGCATGGAGGCGGCGTTCACGGGGGTGCCGTCGGACTTGGCGATCGTCACCGGCACGCCGGAGGCCGTGGCGGCACGGACGAAGATGGACGCGGGGCGGGCGTGCAGGCCCTCGGCCCAGCCGACGTTGACGCGGCGCTCAGCCATGGTGTTGCCCTTCAAGTCTCAAGCGGGTTGTCTAGACCAGTCTCTCACGGGTCGCGCGGTGCTCGCGCCGCCCTTCGGCCCGGATCGGACCGCCCTTCGGCCCGTCCTGCCTGGCAACACCTTGCATCGAGCACCCCCGCCGCGCGACCGGTGCTGCAGTCGTGTCGCGGCCGTAGGCTGACCCCATGCAGAGCGCGTCGGAGCAGTCGGAAGCGGCGGAACCACCGGCCTCACCGGAGCACGACTACCCCGACCACTGGGAGGCGGACGTCGTCCTCCGCGACGGCGGCACCGCCCGCATCCGGCCCATCACCGCCGACGACGCCGACCGCCTCGTCAGCTTCTACGAGCAGGTCTCGGACGAGTCGAAGTACTACCGCTTCTTCGCGCCCTACCCGCGCCTGTCCGCCAAGGACGTCCACCGCTTCACCCACCACGACTTCGTGGACCGGGTCGGGCTCGCGGCCACCGTCGGCGGCGAGTTCATCGCCACCGTGCGCTACGACCGCATCAACGACCGAGGGCTGCCCGCCTCCGCCCCCGCCGACGAGGCCGAGGTCGCCTTCCTCGTCCAGGACGCGCACCAGGGGAGGGGCGTCGCCTCCGCCCTCCTCGAACACATCGCGGCGGTCGCCCGCGAGCGGGACATCCGGCGCTTCGCCGCCGAGGTGCTCCCCGCCAACAACAAGATGATCAAGGTCTTCACCGACGCGGGCTACACCCAGAAGCGCAGCTTCGAGGACGGCTCCGTCCGGCTCCACCTCGACCTCGAACCGACCGACCGCTCCCTCGCCGTCCAGCGCGCCCGCGAACAGCGCGCCGAGGCGCGCTCCGTGCAGCGGCTCCTCACCCCCGGCTCCGTCGCCGTCGTCGGCGCCGGACGCGCACCGGGCGGTGTCGGCCGGACCGTCCTCCGCAACCTCCTCGGGGCCGGCTTCACGGGACGGGTGTACGCGGTGAACGCCGCGCTCACCGGAGAGACACAGCTCGACGGCGTGCCCGCCCACCCCTCCGTCGGCGCCATCGGCGAACCCGTGGACCTGGCCGTCGTCGCCGTCCCCGCCGAACGGGTGCCCGAGGCCGTCGCCGACTGCGGCGAGCACGGGGTGCGCGGCCTCGTCGTGCTCTCCGCCGGATACGCCGAGAGCGGGGCCGCCGGCCGAGAGCGCCAGCGCGCGCTCGTACGCCAGGCCCGCTCGTACGGCATGCGCATCATCGGCCCCAACGCCTTCGGGATCATCAACACCGCCGACGACGTCCGGCTCAACGCCTCCCTCGCCCCGCAGATGCCCGCCGCCGGGCGCATCGGGCTCTTCACCCAGTCCGGCGCCATCGGGATCGCCCTCCTCGCCGGCCTGCACCGGCGGGGCGCCGGACTCTCCTCCTTCATCTCGGCCGGCAACCGCGCCGACGTCTCCGGCAACGACTTCCTCCAGCACTGGTACGACGACCCCGGCACCGACGTCGTCCTCCTCTACCTGGAGTCCATCGGCAACCCCCGGAAGTTCACCCGGCTCGCCCGCCGCACCGCCGCCGTCAAGCCCGTCGTGGTCGTCAAGGGCGCCCGGCACAGCGGCAGCGCACCGCCCGGCCACCGGGTGCCGGTCACCCGCATCCCGCACGCCACCGTCTCCGCGCTGCTCCGCCAGGCCGGCGTGATCCGCGTCGACACCGTCACCGAACTGGTCGACGCCGGACTGCTCCTCGCCGCCCAGCCGCTGCCCGCCGGGCCCCGGGTCGCGATCCTCGGCAACTCCGAGTCGCTCGGCCTCCTCACGTACGACGCCTGCCTGACCGAGGGGCTGCGGCCGCTGCGGCCGCTCGACCTGACGACGGCGGCGGTCCCGGCGGACTTCCGGGACGCGCTCGCGGCGGCGCTCGCCGACGAGACGTCCGACGCGGTGGTCGTCACCGCGATCCCCTGGGTCGGCGAGGACGGGGCCACCGAGTTCGGCGACGGCGAGGTGCTGGCCGCCGCCCTCCGCGAGGCCGTCGCCTCGGCCCCCGCGCCGACGAAGCCGGTCGTCGTCGTCCACGTGGAGATGGGCGGCCTCGCGGAGGCCCTCGCGGTGGCGACGAGCACCCGGCCGGCGGCGGGGCGCGGTGCCGTCACCCCCGTGGTGCCGGCGGTTTCTCGCGTCCAGCAGGCCGGCGCCCCCGTGCAGCCGGGCACCGCTCCCGCGCAGAAGGCCACGACAGAGCAGGCAGGCACCCCCGTGCAGCCGGGCACCGCTCCCGCGCAGAAGGCCACGACAGAGCAGGCAGGCACCCCCACGCCGCCGGCCACCCCTCCCGTACAGCAGGCCACCATCCCCGCGTACCCCGCTGCCGAGCGGGCCGTGCGGGCGCTGGCCGAGGCCGTGCGGTACGGGCAGTGGCGGCGGCAGGCCGCAGAGCCCGGGCGGGTGCCCGAGTACGAGGACATCGACGAGACCGGGGCCGCCGCGCTCATCGAGGGCGTGCTCGGCGGTGACGACGTGGACGCCCGTGGTGTGACCCTGGACACCGAGCGGGCCGGGGCGCTGCTCGCGCGGTACGGCATCACCGTGCTGCCGACCCTCCCCGCCCCCACGCCCGACGCCGCCGTCGCGGCCGCCCGCCGGCTCGGCTACCCCGTCGCGCTCAAGACCACCGCTCCCCACCTCCGCCACCGCCCCGACCTCGGGGGCGTCCGGCTCGACCTCGCCGCCGAGGACCAGCTCCGCACGGCGTACGCCGAGCTCACCGAGGTCCTCGGCAAGCCGGAGGAGCTCCAGCCGGTCGTCCAGGCGATGGTGCCCCGGGGCGTCGACACCGTCGTCCGCTCCGCGATCGACCCGGCCGTCGGCGCCGTCCTCTCCTTCGGCCTCTCGGGCGCGGCCTCCGAACTGCTCGGCGACACGGCCCACCGGCTGGTCCCGGCCACCGACCGGGACGCCGCCGAACTCATCCGCTCCCTCCGCACCGCGCCGCTGCTCTTCGGCTGGCGCGGCTCCGCCCCCGTGGAC
The DNA here is from genome assembly GCF_049913095.1 of Streptomyces sp. E-08. Classification (NCBI taxonomy): domain Bacteria; kingdom Bacillati; phylum Actinomycetota; class Actinomycetes; order Kitasatosporales; family Streptomycetaceae; genus Streptomyces; species Streptomyces sp. E-08. Next base: position 6,309,375 of record NZ_CP183971.1, read on the forward strand.
ACCCCCGCCCTGGAGGAGCTGCTGCTGAGGGTCTCCCGTCTCGTCGACGACCACCCCGAGGTGGTCGCCGTCTCCCTGGAGCCGGTGGTCGTGGCACCGCGCGGACTCTCCGTCCTCGGCGCGACCGTCCGGCTGGCCCCGCCCCCGCCCCGCACCGACCTCGGGCCACGGAGCCTGCCACGTTACTGACGGGCCTGAGGGGGCCCCTCGGCCCCGTAGGATGGAGTCCATGGCAAAGAGCGGTACGACGACCCAGGGGCTGCGCGCGGCGATCGAGCGCAGCGGCTACTACCCGGCCCTCGTGGCCGAGGCGGTGGAGGCCGCCGTCGGCGGCGAGGCCGTCACGTCGTACGTGGTCCACCAGGAGACCACCTTCGACGCGAACGAGGTCCGGCGGCACGTGACCGTGCTCGTCCTGACCGCGCACCGCTTCATCGTCAGCCACACCGACGAGCAGGCCGCCGACACCAGCTCGCCGACCCCGTACGCCACGACGTCCACCGAGTCCGTGAAGCTCGACCGGATCGCGTCGGTCGTCGTCAGCCGTGTCGTCGCCAACCCCGAGTCGTACACGCCGGGCACGCTGCCCCGCGAGGTGGTCCTCACCATCGGCTGGGGTGCCGTCTCGCGCATCGACCTGGAGCCCGCCGCCTGCGGCGACCCGAACTGCGACGCCGACCACGGCTACACCGGCAACGCCACCGCCGACGACCTCAGCCTGCGCGTGAGCGACGCCGGAGACGGCCCGGACACCGTCCGGCAGACCCTCGCGTTCGCCCAGGCCCTCTCCGAAGCCACCGCGGCCATCGCCGCGCCCACCCGCTGATGGTGCAGCCGACCGCCGTGACCCACGGCTGGCCCGACGACCCGGTCCCGCTCGCCCCGGAGACCGCGCCGGTGCCCGAGTACGCCACGGGCTCGCTCGGCGACCTGCTGCCGACGCTCGTGGCGGGCCAGGGCGTGCCCGGCTTCGACGCGCGGATCGCGGAGCTGGCCCCGGCCGACCGCAACTGCGTCTTCCTGATCGACGGGCTCGGCTGGGAGCAGGTCAAGGCCCACCCGGACGAGGCCCCGTACCTGACCTCGCTGCTCGGCTCCTCGCGCGGCGGCACGGGCCGCCCGGTCACCGCCGGCTTCCCCGCCACCACCGCGACCTCGCTCGCCTCCGTCGGCACCGGCCGCCACCCCGGGACGCACGGACTGCCCGGCTACACCGTGCGCGACCCCGACACCGGCGCCCTGATGAACCAGCTGCGCTGGAAGCCGTGGACGGCGCCGCACGTCTGGCAGCCGTACCCCACCGTCTTCCAGCTCGCGCACGAGGCCGGGATCCACACCGCCCAGGTGTCGTCCCCGATCTTCGCGCAGACCCCGCTCACGAAGGTCGCGCTCAGCGGCGGAACCTTCCACGGGCGGCTCTCCGGCGAGGAGCGCATGGACTTCGCCGCCGAGCAGCTCGCCGGCGGCGACCGCTCGCTGGTCTACACGTACTACAGCGAGCTCGACGGCGCCGGCCACCGCTTCGGCATCGACTCCGACGCCTGGCGCGGCCAGCTGATGTTCGTCGACCGGCTCGTGCAGCGGCTCGCCGAGCAGCTGCCGCCGCGCACGGCCCTGTACGTCACGGCCGACCACGGCATGGTCGACATCCCCTTCGACGAGCAGCACCGGATCGACTTCGACGAGGACTGGGAGCTGCGCGCGGGCGTCGCCCTCCTCGGCGGCGAGGGCCGGGCCCGTCACGTCTACGCCGTGCCGGGAGCGGAGGCGGACGTCCTCACCTGCTGGCGCGAGGTCGTCGGCGAGCAGTTCTGGGTGGCGAGCCGCGACGAGGCCATCGACCTCGGCTGGTTCGGGGCCGAGGTCGACGAGCGGGTGTACGGCCGGATCGGCGACGTCGTCGCCGCGGCCCACGACGACGTGGCGATCACCGCCTCCGTCAACGAGCCCCACGAGTCCGCGATGGTCGGGATGCACGGGTCCATGACCCCGGCGGAGCAGCTGGTCCCGCTCCTCGAAGTCCGTTCCTGACCCCCCGATCACCGATCTCTTCCACGACCTGAAAGGTCCCTGTCCCGTCATGCCCGAGCTGGTCTTCTTCTCCGGAACCATGGATTGCGGGAAGAGCACCCTGGCGCTCCAGATCGCCCACAACCGCGACGCGCGGGGGCTTCAGGGCGTGATCTTCACCCGTGACGACCGCGCGGGCGAGGGCAAGCTGTCCTCCCGCCTCGGCCTCGTGACGGAGGCGGTCGAGGCACCGCGCGACATGGACCTGTACGCGTACCTGGTCACCCAGCTCTCCCAGGGCGGCAAGGCCGACTACGTGATCGTGGACGAGGCCCAGTTCCTCGCTCCCGAGCAGATCGACCAGCTCGCCCGCATCGTCGACGACCTCAGCCTGGACGTCTTCGCCTTCGGCATCACGACGGACTTCCGTACGAAGCTGTTCCCGGGCTCGCAGCGGCTGATCGAACTGGCGGACCGCATCGAGCAGCTCCAGGTCGAGGCCCTGTGCTGGTGCGGCGCCCGCGCCACCCACAACGCCCGTACGGTCGGCGGCGCGATGGTCGTCGAGGGCGAGCAGGTCGTCGTCGGGGACGTGAACCGCCCGGCCGAGGAGATCGGCTACGAGGTCCTCTGCCGCCGCCACCACCGCCGCCGCATGACCGCGGCCTCCGCCCGCGCGGGCGCCCTCTCCCCGGACGTCCTGCCCGTCGGCAACGCCTGACGAACGTCAGCTCGTCGGGGCGGTCGTCGCCGGGCCCGTTCCCGTCAGGGTGTCGAGCAGGGTCCGGGCGAGGACGGTCGCCGCGCCGATGCGGGTGTCCTCGCGCTCGTCGCCGGTGACCTTTCCGATGACCGCGTCCCGTACCGCGTGTGAGATCGCGGGGTCCCCGAACAGCTCGGGGAAGGACAGCGCCATCATGCACACGCCCACGTTGGCCGAGAGGATCGACTGCCCGGCCAGTTCCGGGGACATGCGCAGGCGGCCGGCGTCGCGGCAGCGCTCCACGGCCTTCAGGAGGATCGCCTGCGCCTCCTTGATGGCCTGCGGCTTGGCGTCGCCCGTGGGCGTGAACATCAGCCGGTAGAGGTGCGGGTTGCGCAGCGCGAACGCGACGTGGCTGTCCCAGGCCGTGCACAGGTCCGCCACCGGGTCGTCGGTGAGCGGGTTCCGTCGCTTCTCCGCGAGGAACCGCTCGAAGCCGATGTCGGCCACCGCCGTGAGCAGCCCCTGCTTGTCGCCGAACTGGCGGTAGATCTCCGGCGCGCCGACCTTCGCCCGGTCGCAGATGGCCCGGGTCGAGATCGCCAGCGCGTCCTTGGTGGCGAGCAGCTCGCCGGTGGCTTCCAGGATGCGCTCTCGTGCCGTCGACATGGCCCCCACGATAACAGCGTTAACAGTGCTGACCTGGGGGACCGCCTCCGGCGTTATCGTTGCTTACGAATCGTGTTAGCGTATGGAACATCGTTCGCCACGGGAGCCCCCGAGCGCCTGCCGAAAGGAACCCCCATGACCGCCTCCGCCACCCTCCGCGACGTCATCGGCCTGCCCCAGGAGCTGCCGCGGCTCGACGAGTCCGCGCTGATCATGATCGACTTCCAGAACACCTACCGCAGGGGCGTCATGCGGCTCGACGGCGCCGAGGAGGCCGTGGCCGCCGGCGCCCGGCTCCTCGCCGCCGCCCGCGCCGCGGGCGCCCCGGTGGTCCACGTCGTCAACGACGGCGGTGAGGGCACCCCGTACGACATCCGGGCCGAGATCGGCGCGATCAGCGACGAAGTCGCCCCGGTCGAGGGCGAGAAGGTCGTCGTCAAGCAGTTCCCCAACGCCTTCCACGCCACCGACCTGGAGGAGACCCTGAAGGGCCTGGGCGTGAGCGGCGACCTCGTCATCGCCGGCTTCATGACGCACATGTGCGTCCTCTTCACCGCCCAGGGCGCCTTCAACCTCGGCTACCGCCCGACCGTCGTCGCCGAGGCCACCGCGACCCGCCCCCTGGAGGCCCCGGACGGCAGCGTGCAGCCCTCGGAGGCCCTCCAGACCGCGAGCCTCAACACGGTCCGGGACCTGTTCGGCACGGTGGCCCGTACGGTCGACGAGCTCGTCGCCGCCGCGCCCGCCGCCTGACGCCCGACGGCGCCCTCGCCCCACTGGCGCCCCCTGTGCTCCCTGCGCCCCCTTCGGCACCCGGAGTTCACCCGGGGTGTGCCTGAAGAGCGCCTCCTGATCGGTTGCGGGTCGCCCGCCTCGGCGGTAATGGCGGTCGGCCCGTGACGACCCCTCCGGGCCTCTCCGTGCCGTGCGCCCCCTGGAGGATGTGTGCCACCCGCCGCCGAGGCCGTGTACGTCGAGGACCCCGGGCACGGGACCGTGCGCGAGGAGCACGGCGGTGACGGGCGGCGACGGTTCGCGGCCCTGCGCGCCCCGGCCGCCGCCGCCCTGCTCACCGCCGTGCTGTTCTGCCTCGCCACGCGGCTCTCGCGTACGTACCCCTTCGGGCCGGTGACCCGGAACGTCGTCGACCTCGGCCAGCAGTACCTGCCGTACCACGCCTACTGGCGCGCGTTCCTGCTCGGCGAGACGCACGGCGACGCCTTCCTCAACTGGAACTCCGGCTTCGGCTCCAACTTCCTCGGCGACATCGGCACCTACCTGAGCAGCCCCTTCGACCTGCTCGTCGTGTTCTTCCCGGCGGACCGCGTCGAACTCGCGCTGTACGTCGTGACCGCCGTGAAGATCAGCGCCGCCGCGGCCGCCATGGCGCTCCTGCTCCTGCGGCTGCGCCCCGGCCCGTGGCCGGTCGCCGCCGTGCTCGGCACCGCGTACGCCCTCTCCGGCTGGACCCTCGACTTCGGTGCCACCGTCCCGATGTGGCTCGACGGGCTCGTCGCCTTCCCCCTGCTCTGCCTGGTCGGCGAGTGGGCCCGCACCGGCCGCCGTCCCGTCCTCGGCCCCCTCGTCGTCGCCCTGGCCTGGATCGCCAACTTCTACACCGCGTACATGGCGACCCTCGGCGCGGCCGTCGTCCTCGCCGTCCGTCTCCTCACCGCCGAGGAGACCGCCGGCGCCCGGCAGCGCCTCGCCGGGGCCCTGCGCGCCGCCCGGAGCGTCCTCATCGGCATCGGGCTGGCCGCACCGCTCGTCGTGGTCGTCTTCCTCGCCACGAAGGTCGCCGACCCCACCCCCGAGACCACCTTCGCGCCCGCGCCCTGGACGGACGTCCTCGCCCGATTCCTGCCCGCGACCGCGAGCGTCGCAAGCCCCGCCCTCTTCATCGGCACGCCCGCCCTCGCGCTGGCCCTGACGCTGCCCTTCAACCGGGCCGTCGCCCCGCAGGTCCGGACGGGCTGGACGGCCGCGATCGTCCTGGTGACGCTCTCCCTCCAGTGGGAGCCCACGCACCTCCTGTGGCACGCGGGCGCGTCGCCCAACGGCATTCCGTACCGTCAGACCTTCGTCCTGTGCGGTCTCCTGCTGATCGGCGCCTGGTTCTCCGCCGCCCGGGGGGTGCCCCGGCCGCCCGCGCTCCTCGCGGGGGTGGCGCTGCTCGGAGCCATGGCCTGGGCGGCCCGGGGGAGCGTCGACATCGACCGGTGGACCTTCCCCGCCCTCGGCGCGGCCGCGCTCCTCGCGCTCGCCGCCGTCCTCCTGGCCCGGGGCGCCGGCCGCCGGTCCACCGCGCGCGTACTCCCCGTTCTCGCCGTGATCCTCCTCGTCGCGGCCCAGGCCGGCGAGGTGGCCGTCACCGGGAAGCGGATCGAGGAGCAGCAGCGGAGCGAGGTCTCCTGGTCGCCCCGGGTCGGCCCCTGGCACGCGACCGCCGCCGTCGAGGTGGCCCGCGCGGACGACTGGCCGCGCCACCGCACGGACCCCGGCGAGGTGCCCGGAGGCAACGACGTACTGCTCGTCGGAGGGCAGGGCGCCGACTACTACAGCAGCCTCACCTCGGACGTGACGTCCCGGACCCTGGCCTCGCTGGGCTTCGGCTTCTACGCGAAGGGCCGGCACCCGGTCACCCTCGACAACCCCGTCGCGGACGCCCTCTTCTCCGTCGGCACCCGGCTGCGCTCGAAGCCCACTGAGCCGGTACGGCAGGACACCGTGCCCCGCGCCACGGTGACGGTCACGACGACCCCCGTACCGCCGCTGATCACCGTCCGCCCGCCGGAGCGCCCGGCCACGCATCCCGGGGACTCGGCCTTCGCCCGACAGGAACGCCTCCTCGGCGCCGACGTGTACGAGCTGCCCGCCCCGCGCCGTGCCGGACGCACCCTCACCGCCACCTGCCCCGCGGGCTCCCAGGTCTGGTTCTGGGCGCCCGAGTACCGGGGCACCGCGGCGCTGACGGGGGAGCGGCCCGTGGAGTTCGACGGCAGGCCGCCCTCCGTGCGCGCCCCCATGCAGGCCCTCGGCACCGTCCCGGGCTCCGGTGCGGTACGGATCGACCTCGGGCCCGAGGGCAAGGTGCGGCTGCCCCGGGAGCCGGTCGGCTGTCTGGTCCGGGCCCGGCTGGACTCCGCCGTACGGCAGCTCACCGCCACCGGCGCCACGCGCGTGCGTGCCGACGGGCACACCGTCACCGCCGAACTGCCCCCGGGCAGCAGCGGCGTCGCGGTCCTCGCCGCGCCGCGCATCTCCGGCTGGCGCTGCGCCGCCGGTGACGCGGACGCCCGCCCCGCGCGCGCGTACGAGGGTCTCGTCGCCGTCCCCCTCGACGGGCGGGCGGCCACGGTCAGCTGCTCCTTCCGGCCGCCGGGAATCAAGCTCGGCGGCGCCGTCGGCGCGGCGGCGCTCCTCGCGCTCGCGGCGACGGGGTTCCTGCACCGGAGACGGGCCCGCGGGTGACGGGGTTTCCGCACCGGCGACGGGCCCGCGGGTGACGGGGTTTGCGCCGGATACGACAAGAGTTCACCCGGAGTGCACGCGCGGATCGTTCGCCGGGAAAAGTCGGTCGTTACTGTGCCCGCCGTAACGGCGTTTAATTGTTCGATTCAGTGTGGGGATCCCGAGTGCCGAAACTGTCCGTCGTCGTACCGTTCCACAATGTCGGGGCATACGCGCCCGACACCTTGCGCAGTCTCGCGAACAACGCGGATCCGGAATTCGAGTTCCTGCTGATCGACGACTGCTCGACGGACGACACCCCGGAGATCCTCGACCGCTGGCGCGACCGGCTGCCGAACGCCACCGTCATCCGGCACGAGACGAACCAGGGCGTCGCCCAGGCCCGCAACACCGGAATCGACGCGGCGCGCGGCGACTACCTCACGTTCCTCGACGGCGACGACTGGTACGCGCCCGGCCACCTGAGCGCCGCCGTGGCCGGAATCTCCCGCCTGGACTGCGATTTCGCCCGGACCGACCACGTCCTGTCGGAAGGCCGGAAGCGGCAGATCCGATATGCCCCGGCCAAGCGGCGCGACGCCGTGATGGACCCCAGGGACGGCATTTCTCCCGCCAGCATGGTGACGATGGTCGACTATCCCTTCGTCCCCTTCGGAATTTACAGCGGGCGCCTTTTCGAGAACGGGGAATCCCGCTTCGAGACCTCTCTCCGGACCGCCGAGGACCGTCTCTGGATCTGGCGGCTCCACCTCAGGGCGCGCACGTTCGCCGCGCTCTCCCTGCACGGGGTCTTCTACCGGCGGGGCGTCACCACCTCGCTCACCCAGATCACCGACAACCGGCAGCTGGACTTCATCCCCTCGTACGACCTGCTGCTCGACGACGTCTCGCGGGACCCGGAGGCGGACCGCTTCCTCCCGAAGGCCGTCCGCACCTACTGCGCGATGATCGCCTTCCACATGGGGAAGGTGGACAAGTACGAGCCGGCCGTCGCCGCGCGGCTGCGCGCCGACGTCCGCGACGCCCTGCACCGCATGCCGCAGGAGGTCCTCGCCGAGACCCTCGCCACCATGGACACCCCCCGCAGCACCCTCCTCCGGAGCCTGCGCGACACCGGAAGGACCGCCTGACCCATGGCACCCGCCCCCGAGACGGCACCCGCCCCCGAGACCGCCGAGACGGCACCCGCCTCCGAGCCGGCACCAGCCCCCGAGACGGCACCCGCCTCCGAGCCGGCCGCCGGTCTGCCGGTCCAGATCTTCCAGGTGTCCACCCTGTACGGCGCGGCCACCCTCGCCGCCGCGCTCGACGCCGGACAGTTCGGCCCCCGCGACTCCGCCCGCAGGCTCCTGCTGATCTCGCACAACGCCGAGATCCCGGAGACCGCGCTGCGCCTGGAGACCATGACCGGGTACGAGCGGATCGCCGCCCGCTTCGACGGCACCCTCGACTGGAACGAGACGATCCACCCGTACCACCCCGCCGCCTGGGCCCCCCGCCCCGAAGAGGCACCGCTCTGGCAGCGCGTCCTGCGCACCGCCTGGGACCTCGGCACCGGACCGGTCGAGCTGATCGTCGAATCCATCCAGGTCAACCCGGCCAAGGCACTCGCCGGCACCTTCCCCGAGAGCACCGTGCACGTCTACGCCGACGGCCTCATGAGCTACGGCCCGACCCGCTCCGACCTCGCGCAGTCGATCGCCTGCCGCATCCGCCGGGTCCTCCACCTCGACCTCGTGCCGGGCCTCCGCCCCCTCCTCCTGACCGAGTACGGGGTCGAGTCCGAGCTCGTCCCCGACGCGGCCTTCCGCGCCGTCCTCGCCGAGATCGCCGAGGAGGCGGCCGACGACCCGGAGATCACGCGCGCGGCCGCGGCCGAGCCGACGGCCCTGCTGCTCGGCCAGTACCTCGCCGCCCTGTCCCTCCTCACCACCGAGGAGGAAGAGGAACTGCACGTACGGATGCTGCGCGGGGCCGCCGCCGCCGGACACCGCTCGATCGTCTTCAAGCCGCACCCGACCGCGCCCGCCCGCTACTCCCAGGCCCTGGACGAGGAGGCCGAGCGGAGCGGCGTACGCCTCACGGTCCTCGACGGGCCCCTGCTCGCCGAGACCTTCTACGAGCGCTGCCGGCCGGAGCTGGTCGTCGGCTGCTTCTCCACGGCGATGATCACCGCCGCCGTCTACTACGGCGTCCCCATCGCGCGCGTGGGCACGGACGAGGTCCTCGGCCGGCTCACCCCCTTCGAGAACAGCAACCGGATCCCGCTCACCGTCGTCGACCACCTCGTCGCGGACCTGGAGGGCGGCGAGGAACCCGCCCTCCCCGGCGTGGCACCGGCCTCGCTCACGCCGCTGGTCCGCGCCGTCGGCTACTGCATGCGGCACAAGGTCCACCCGGGGCTCCGCGCGGAGGCAACCGCCTTCCTCGCGGAGCACCACGCCGAGCCCGGCACCGCGCACCACTTCACCGTCGAGCGCCTGACCGAGCTGGGCCTGCCGGGAGGAGGACCCGCCCCCGCCCGGACGGGCACGTCCCGGCTGCGCCGCGGCCTGGCACGGAGCCGACGGGGCTGAGCAGGCGCCCGTAGCGGCGTGATCAGCGCGCGGCGGAGGTGACCAGGGTGAAGACCGCGCCCTCCGGGTCCGCCACCAGGGCGAGCCGTCCCGCCGTGCCCTCGCGCGGCGGGCGCAGCACCTGACCGCCGAGCTCCAGGACGAGCCGCGTCGCAGCGTCCGTGTCGGCGACTTCGAAGTACGTCATCCAGTGCGGGCCCCGGTCCCGGGGGAGCGCGTCGCCGACGCCGTGCAGGGAGGCCACCGGGGCCCCCGCCACCTGGAGCGTCGCGTAGTCGTGGTCGGCGGAGACGACCGGCTCCACTTCGTAGCCGAAGACCGACCGGTAGAACTTCCCGGTCGAGGACGTCTCGTACGTGAGGAGCTCGTTCCACACCGGGGTCCCCGGCGGCCCCGCGATCACCGTGCCGTGGTGCGCCTCCGCCTGCCAGACGCCGAAGACCGCGCCGGCCGGGTCGGAGCAGATCGCCAGTCGGCCCGCCTCGCCCGCGTCCAGCGGGCCGACGGCGACCGTGCCGCCGCAGCAGCGGATGCGCTCCGCGGTCTCGTCGGCGTCCTCGGTGGCCAGGTAGGGGGTCCAGGCGATGCGCAGGTGCCGGTCGGGCGGCAGCTGGCCGATGCCCGCCACCTCCTTGCCCCCGAGCAGCGCGCGCACGTACGGGCCGAGCTGCTGGGGACCGGGGACGAACTCCCAGTCGAAGAGCGCGTTGTAGAACTCCTGCGTGGCGTCAAGTCCGTGCACCATCAGGCTCACCCAGCAGGGTGTGCCGGGCGATCGCGGAGTCGCCTCGGTCATCGTCACTCTCTCCTCGGACCATCGTCGTGGCCGTGCCCCCGTCCGATGGTGCCACCGACGGCGCCGCCACGCGCACCGGCCGCACCGGTCGTGGCGGAATCCGGACGGAGGTCGCCGGGTCCGTCCCCGCGGGCCGTGCGGCTGCGCGAGGATGGCCCCCATGAACCCCATCATCTCCGCAAGCGAACTGCTGAGCGAGTCGGCCGGGCCGCGGCCGCCGGTCCTCCTGGACGTCCGCTGGACGCTCGGCGGCCCGCCCGGACGGCCCGCGTACGAGGCCGGCCACCTTCCCGGCGCGGTCTACGTCGACCTCGACGCGGAACTCGCGGGGCCGCCCGGGAGCGGCGGCCGCCACCCGCTGCCCGACCCGGAGGCCTTCGGGGCCGCGATGCGCCGGGCGGGAGTCTCGGCGGACCGGCCGGTCGTCGTCTACGACGGGGGTCTCGGCTGGGGCGCGGCCCGCGCCTGGTGGCTGCTCCGCTGGGCGGGCCACCCTGACGTGCGGGTCCTGGACGGGGGCCTCGCGGCCTGGACGGGCGAGCTCACGGAGAAGGTCCCCGCCCCGGAGCCCGGCGACTTCCGGCCGGAGCCGGGCGCCCTCGGGCTGCTCGACGCCGACGCGGCGGCGGCGTTCGCCGGTACGGGGCTGCTCCTGGACGCGCGGGCGGCCGAGCGTTACCGGGGGGACGTGGAGCCGATCGACCGGGTCGGCGGGCACATCCCGGGCGCGGTCTCGGCCCCGACGACGGAGAACGTCGACGCGGAGGGCCTCTTCCTGGCCGCCGACGTCCTGCGGGACCGCTTCACCGGGCTCGGTGCGGCCGAGGGGACCCCGGTCGCCGTCTACTGCGGCTCGGGCGTCTCGGGCGCCCACGAGGTGCTCGCCCTGGAGATCGCGGGCATCCCGGCGGGCCTCTACGCCGGTTCCTGGTCGGAGTGGTCCTCCGACCCGACCCGCCCGGTCGCCACGGGCCCGAACCCGCGCTAGCAAGGGGACGCCCCGCCCGGGCGCCGTACGGGAAGGGCCCGCGCCAGTCGAACGGCGCGGGCCCTTCCCGCACGGCGGCGGTCAGTCCTGCTTCTTCCTCCGGGTGCCGAAGACGATCTCGTCCCAGCTCGGCACCGCCGCGCGGCGGCCCGGACGGACGCCGTCCGCCTCCGCCTGGCGGTCGGTGGCGCCGTGCAGCCGGTCCCGGTGGCCCGAGACCGCGCGCGGCATCAGGACGTCGGCGTACGCCGAACCCGCGCCCGCCGAGGCGGCCGGGGCCGGCGGCTCCTCCGCCTCCGACTCCTCCGAGGGCTCGGTGTCCGGGGGCTCCGGCACCACCATGTCGCCGCGGAAGCTCGGCACGGCCTCCAGGAGGCTCGTGAGCGAGTCCCGCTCCTCCTCCGGCTCGACGGGCGCGGGCGCCCGCTCCAGCTGGCGGTCGGACCGGTCGATCTGGCGGTCCAGGGCGCGGTCGAGCGGCCTGTCCCGGGGCAGCCGGGCGATGCGCGGCACGAACGGGAAGCTGGGTTCCGGCGCGGCGGCGATCGTGTCGTCCGTCTCGCCGATCAGGGCACGCGCCTCGTCGTCCACGGCCTGGACGAGCCGCCGCGGCGGGTCGTACGTCCAGCTGGCCGTGTGGACCTCGCCCGCGACCCGGTAGACGAGCAGCACCTCCCAGGTGCCGTCGTCCCGCCGCCAGGAGTCCCACTGCACGGTGTCCTTCTCGGCGCCGCGCAGCAGCAGCCGCTCCTGCACCGCCTCGCCGAGCTGCGGCCCGCTGTTCTCCCCGGGCCTGCGGACCGGCGTCTTGCGGGCCCGCTCGGCCATGAAGGCGCGCTCCGCGAGCACGGGGCCCTCGAAGCGGCGTACGCGGTCGACGGGGATGCCGGCGAGCTGGGCGACCTCCTCCGCGGAGGCACCGGCCCTTATGCGGGCCTGGATGTCGCGGGGGCGGAGGTGGCTCTCCACCTCGATCTCGATCTGGCCGAGGCGCGCGCGGTCGTTGCGCACGGCGGCACGGAGCCGCTCGTCGATCGGAAGCGTGTACTCCGTGCTGTCAGCAGCCTTCAGCACCAGTCGTGTGCCGTCGTTGGAGACGGCCACGACACGCAGTTCGGGCATGGGGACCTCCCGGGTGGTGCCTGCCGACGTCACGTGCGTCGCTGCTTCCGCTAGTCGAGTGTGGCCTGCCCGGGTGCAGCCTGCCACTACCTTGCCGAGTTGCCCGGCGTGTCGGGCATGGACCCTGGAACGCCGTTATGGCACGGTTACCTGTTCACTACCTGGAGTGACTGGCCGTCACTCTCCGCAGCCGGTTTCCGTGCGATGCCGAGGCGCCGCCGGTTCGGGCGCCGTGTCCGGCCCCCTCCCCGCGATCCGGGGCACCCGTGAGGGCGTCCGGACCCAGGGTTCGTCAATGTACTCCATTCGGGCCACCTGGGTGGACCGGCGCGCCGCTCAACTTCTCGGGCGGTACGGGAGTTGAGTCTCCGTGATCTTCCCCCGTACGTGTCACTCTTCACAGAAACAGCAGAAACGGAACTAATCGCTTCGCCCGTTTGTCCCTTCTGGGTGCAAGACGAACGGATGAACCATCAGGGGTCGGAGATGCGTCACGGGCCGGAAACCGACAGGGACGAGCCGGAGGAGGGGAAGAAGAGCGGCGGGAGAAGGATCGACCTGAGCGTGGCTCAGGTCTCCGGCAGCGCCCTGGCCGCGGTCATCGCCGCCAAGCTCGCCTCGACCCTCGGTGTGTACGGCACGATCCTCGGCGCCGGTGTGATCAGCGTCATCGCGACCTGCGGCGGACCGCTCTTCCAGCACCTCTTCAGGCGCACCGGCGAGCAGGTCCGCGACGCGACCGCGGCGGCCAAGCCGAAGGCGCGTCAGGTCCCGGCCCCGGCCGGTCCGCAGGACGACCGCACCCTCATGCTCGGCGCCGTGCGGACCCCGCTGCCGCCCGTCGAGCCGGTCGACGAGGAGTTCGGCGAGGCGACCACCCACGGCACGCGCGTGCGGGGATGGAAGCGCCCGGCGATCGCCGCCGCACTCGTCTTCGGCGTCACCATGGGCGGCATCACCGCCTACGAACTCGTCTCCGGGCAGGACTTCAGCGGCAAGCAGGGCACCACCACCTTCGGCTCCGTCGTCCGCGGCGGCGGGAGCACGGGCCAGGACGCGCCCGAGCAGGACCGGGAGCCCACGCCCGCGCCGTCGGGCTCGGCGGACGGCACCGGGCGGCAGGAGAGTGGCGCGGGCACCCCCGCGACGGGCTCCACGCCGACTCAGGAGCCGGCCACCGGGACGCCGTCGACGGAGCCCACCCCCTCCGGATCCGGCGACGGCGGCACGACGCCCGCCCCGACGCCGACCGACCCGACGACGGAACCGGCCGAGCCGACCCAGGAGCCGACGGCCACCGGCACGGGGCAGCCCGAGACCCCCTCGGCCCCGACACCGGCCGGAGCCGACGCCGGAGCCGGGACCGGAACGGAAGCCGAGTGACCGTCAGTCGCGGCCCCGTCCGGGTGACCGTCAGTCGCCCAGGACCCGCCGCAGGTAGTCGTTCGTGAACAGCCGGTCCGGGTCGAGCCGGTCACGCAGCGCCGTGAACTCGGCGAAGCGCGGGTAGGCCTCGGACAGGTAGGCGGCGTCGCGGGTGTGGACCTTGCCCCAGTGGGGGCGGCCCCCGTGCGCCGTCATGATGCGCTCCACCGCGGTGAAGTACCCGTGGTGGGGCGTTCCCTTGTACAGGTGGACGGCGACGTACGCGGTCTCCCGCCCCGAGGCCGTGGACAGCGCGATGTCGTCCGCCGGCGCCGTGCGCACCTCCACCGGGAAGCTCACCTTGAGCGGCGAGCGCTCGACCATCGCCTTGAGCTCGCGCAGCGCGGCGACCGCCGCCTCACGCGGAAGCGCGTACTCCATCTCCAGGAAGCGGACCCGGCGCGGCGAGGTGAAGACCTTGTAGGGGATGTCGGTGTACGTACGGGCCGACAGGGCCCGGCTGGAGACCTTGGCGATCGACGGGATGACCGGGGGCACCGCGCGGCCCAGCGAGCAGGCGAGCTGGAAGACCCCGTTGGAGAGGAACTCGTCCTCGATCCAGCCGCTGATCCGTCCGGGCGGCGCTGCGGGGCCCGCGCTGCGGTTGTTGCGCTTGGTGTTGCAGTTGTCCGTGTGGGGGAACCAGTAGAACTCGAAGTGCTCGTTCTCCGCGTGCAGCGCGTCGAACTCCGAGGTGACCCGGTCGAAGGTCATCGGCTCCTCGCGCGCGGTGAGCAGGAAGACCGGCTCCACCGCGAAGGTGATCGCCGTGACCACACCGAGCGCGCCCAGGCCGATCCGGGCGGCCGCGAAGACCTCCGGATTCTCCTTCTCCGAGCAGGTCAGCAGCTCACCCGAGGCCGTCACCAGCTCCAGCTCACGGATCTGCGCGGCGATGGACGCCGAATCGCGGCCCGTGCCGTGCGTGCCGGTGGAGGTGGCGCCGGCGACGGTCTGCTCCATGATGTCGCCCATGTTCGTGAGCGACAGGCCCTCCCGGGCCAGCGCCACGTTGAGCCGCTTCAGCGGGGTGCCCGACTCGACCGTGACGGTCATCGCCTCGCGGTCGATCCGCCGTATCCCGGTCAGCAGGCCCGGCCGGATGAGCACGCCGTCGGTGGCCGCGATCGAGGTGAACGAGTGGCCGGTGCCGACGGTCTTGACCCGCAGGCCGTCCGCGGCCGCCCGGCGCACCGCCTCGGCGAGCTCCTCGGCCGAGGCGGGGCTCACCTCCCGCACGGGGCGGGAGGTGACGTTCCCCGCCCAGTTACGCCACGGGCTGCTCGCCGTCCTGGCGCTCCCCGACCCCGCTGTCCCCGCTGCTGTCGTCGTGCCCACGCTGCCCCTCCCGGTTCGGCGCCGGCCTGCGCAGCCGGCGGTGTCCGAGGAGACCCACCGCGACCGCGAGCGCGCCCGAGACGACGGGCACCACGTACCCCGCCTCCGCCCCCGACGCGTCGACGACCCAGCCGGCGGCCGAGGAGCCGAGCGCCACGCCGATCGCGAGCCCGGTACCCGTCCAGGTCATGCCCTCGGTCAGCTTGGTGCGCGGTACGTGCGCTTCGACGAGGGCCATGGTGGTCACCATCGTCGGTGCGATGGACAGGCCCGCGACAAAGAGCGCCACGGCCAGCAACGGCAGGTTCCCGGCCAGTAGGAGGGGGATCATACTCACGGCCATCGCGCAGACGCCCAGGAGCCATCTGCGGGACGGCTCGCCCTTGAGGTGCAGGAGTCCGAAGACGGCACCGGCCAGGCCGGAGCCCAGCGCGTAGACGGCCAGGACCAGACTTGCGGCGGCCTTGTGGCCCTGCTCCTCGGCGAAGGCCACGGTCACCACGTCGACCGAGCCGAAGATGGCGCCGGTCGCGACGAAGGCGAGGGCGAGCACCTGGAGGCCGGGGGAGCGGAGCGCGGAGGAGCCCCGGGCGCCCTGCTCGGGGTGGGGAACCGGCTCCGTGGCGCGCTGCGAGGTCAGCCAGAAGACGCCGACGGCCAGGAACGCGCCGGCGAACAGGGGACCGGCCTCGGGGAACCAGGCCGTGGACAGACCGATGGAGAGGATCGGGCCGAAGATGAAGCACACCTCGTCGACGATCGACTCCCAGGAGTACGCCGTGTGCAGGCGCCGCTCCTCGCCCCGGTAGATCTCCGCCCAGCGGGCGCGGGTCATCGCGCCGACGCTCGGCACGCAGCCGATCACGGCCGTGAAGACGAAGAGGGTCCAGTCCGGGGCCTTCTGCTGCACGCACAGGAGGAGTCCGGCGGCCGCGACGAGCGAGACCAGCGTCACCGGGCGGAGCACCCTGCGCTGTCCGTGCCGGTCGACCAGGCGCGAGACCAGGGGGCCGAGGACCGCGGCGGACATCGCGAGCGTCGCGGAGAGCGCGCCGGCCAGGCCGTACCGGCCGGTGACCTGCGAAATCATGGTCACGATGCCGATGCCCATCATGGACAGCGGCATACGACCGAGGAATCCCGCGACGGAGAACGAGGCGGTTCCGGGCGCCGCGAAGATCGCGCGGTAGGGACTGGGCAAGAGAGGTCCTTGGTCAACACGTGTAATTAATAGCTAAAGCCTACGGTGTTGAAGTCGATCGGTCATCCCCATTTTTCGGACGAACGGTTTGACGCACGCTTGTACGGACAGCCGGTCACGGAAGGGCCGCGCCCTCCGCCGCGGGAGGCGGGTGGGAGGATCGGTGCCATGTCCGATCAGCACGATCCCGCCCCGTACGACGCCCTGCTGCTGCTCTCGTTCGGCGGCCCCGAGGGCCCGGACGACGTGGTCCCGTTCCTGGAGAACGTGACGCGCGGCCGCGGCATCCCGAAGGAACGGCTCAAGGAAGTGGGGCAGCACTACTTCCTCTTCGGCGGCGTCTCCCCGATCAACGACCAGAACCGCGCGCTCCTCGACGCGCTGCGGACGGACTTCGAGCGGGCCGGCCTCGGCCTGCCGGTCTACTGGGGAAACCGGAACTGGGCGCCGTACCTCACCGACACCCTCCGCGAGATGGTCACCGACGGGCGGCGCCACATCGCCGTCCTCACCACCAGTGCGTACGCCTCCTACTCCGGCTGCCGCCAGTACCGCGAGAACCTCGCCGACGCGCTCGCCACCCTGGAGGCGGAGGGGCTCCCGCTGCCCCGGGTCGACAAGCTCCGGCACTACTTCAACCACCCCGGCTTCGTCGAGCCGATGATCGAGGGCGTCCTCGCCTCCCTCGCGGAGCTCGACCCCGCCGTACGGGAAGGCGCCCACCTCGCCTTCACCACCCACTCCATCCCCGAATCCGCCGCCGACAGCTCGGGACCGGTCACCGAGCACGGCGACGGCGGGGCCTACGTGCGCCAGCACCTCGACGTGGCACGGGTCATCGCCGACGCGGTCCGCGCGGAGACCGGGATCGACCGCCCCTGGAAGCTCGTCTACCAGTCCCGCAGCGGCGCCCCCCACATCCCGTGGCTGGAGCCCGACATCTGCGACCACCTGGAGGAGCTCCACGGCGCCGGCGTGCCCGCCGCCGTCATGGTCCCGATCGGCTTCGTCTCCGACCACATGGAGGTCCTGTACGACCTCGACACGGAGGCCACCGCCAAGGCCGCCGAGCTGGGCCTGCCCGTCCGGCGCTCGGCGACCGTCGGGGCCGACCCGCGCTTCGCCGCCGCCGTCCGCGAGCTCGTCCTGGAGCGCGCCGCGAACGAACGGGGGACCAGGAGTGAGCGGTGCGCCCTCGGCGCCCTCGGTGCCTCGCACGACCTCTGCCCGATCGGCTGCTGCCCGGCCAGGGCCGAGCGGCCCGCCGCGGCCGGCGCCGACAGCCCGTACGCGTAAGGAGCCCGCGTGACCGACCCCCTGCTCACCGAACTGCTCGACCTCGCCCTGGAGGCCGCCCGGCGTGCCGGAGCGCTGCTGCGCGACGGCCGGCCGGACGACCTCGCCGTGGCGAAGACCAAGTCGAGCCCCATCGACGTGGTCACCGAGATGGACATCGCCGCCGAGAAGCTGATCACCGGCCTCCTCTCCGAGCACCGCCCGCAGGACGGCCTCCTCGGCGAGGAGGGCGCGTCGAGCCCCGGCACCAGCGGGATCCGCTGGGTGATCGACCCGCTCGACGGCACCGTGAACTACCTGTACGGCCTGCCGACCTGGGCGGTCTCCATCGCCGCCGAACGCGACGGCGAGACGGTCGTCGGCGTGGTCGAGGCCCCGATGCGCGGCGAGACCTACCGGGCCGTCCTCGGCGGCGGCGCGTACGCGGGGGAGCGGCGGCTCGCCGTCCGCCCCTCGCCCCCGCTCGACCAGGCCCTCCTCGGCACCGGCTTCGGGTACGTCCAGGCCCGCCGCGCCCATCAGGCGGACGTGGCCCAGCGGGTCATCCCGCGCGTCCGCGACATCCGCCGCGGGGGCTCGGCCGCCATCGACCTCTGCGACGTCGCCGCGGGCCGCCTCGACGCGTACTACGAGCGCGGGCTCAACCCCTGGGACCTCGCGGCGGGCGCGCTCATCGCCCGCGAAGCCGGCGGTCTCACGGGCGGCCGCCCCGGCGAGCGGGAGTCCGGAGAGCTGACGCTCGCGGCCTCTCCGGGCCTCTTCGGGCCCCTCCAGGAGCTCCTGGAGGAGCTGGGGGCCTGGCACGACTAGCGGGCCGGGAGACGGACGCACAGGGGCCCCGGCGCCAGGACGGCGCCGGGGCCCCCGCGTACGTACGGATCGGACGGCCTGCGGACCGGACGGTGCAGGTCGGACCGTGTACGGGTCGGACGGCGTCAGAAGCGGACGGTGTCCGGTTCGGGCGGTGTCCGGATCGGACAGGTGGGACGGGTCAGACGCCCGGCGCGGCCACCTCCACGCCGTGCTCGGCGGCGAGACGGTGCAGGTCGTCCAGCTCCGCCTGCTCCATCTCCGCCAGGTAGTCGTCGCCCGTCTCACGGGCCCGCGTGAGGTCCGTCTGCGTGGTCCTGATGCGGTGCAGCAGTCCTGCGGTGAAAGCGTCCATCGAGCGCCCCCTCCTCGTGGGTCCGGTGGCACGGGGGTGTGCCGAGGGTGGGTGGATCACACACTGCGAACTCTGGGGGACAGAGAGCGGTAGGTGGCGCGCCACATACAGGGCGTGATCACGGGGTGTGCAGTCGTCCTCCCCAGCCCGTTCCTCAGAGAAACCTCAACTGGCCCGAGAATCCGGTGAATTCTTCGTCCCGGCCCGCACGCCCCGTCGCGCGCCCCCCGCTCTCCACCCTCCCGCCCCCGGCCCCGCACGGCCGTCTTACAGCCGGTTTACGCGCGTACGGGGCAGGATGGACACGCACAGTCAGTGCTCAGATTTCAGCCGGTCCCCACCCCGGACAGCGGCTCAACGGAAGGATCTACGACGTGCGCGTACTCGTCGTCGAGGACGAGCAGCTGCTCGCCGATGCGGTGGCCACCGGACTGCGCCGGGAGGCCATGGCCGTCGACGTCGTGTACGACGGCGCCGCGGCCCTGGAGCGCGTCGGGGTCAACGACTACGACGTCGTCGTCCTGGACCGCGACCTCCCGCTCGTCCACGGGGACGACGTCTGCCGCAAGATCGTCGAGCTCGGCATGCCCACCCGCGTCCTGATGCTCACCGCCTCCGGTGACGTCAGCGACCGCGTGGAGGGCCTGGAGCTCGGGGCGGACGACTACCTTCCGAAACCGTTCGCCTTCACCGAGCTCACCGCGCGCGTGCGGGCCCTCGGCCGCCGCACCACCGTCCCGCTCCCGCCCGTCCTGGAGCGCGCCGGCATCAAGCTCGACCCGAACCGCCGCGAGGTCTTCCGCGAGGGCAAGGAGGTCCAGCTCGCGCCGAAGGAGTTCGCCGTCCTCGAGGTCCTCATGCGCAGCGAGGGCGCCGTCGTCTCGGCCGAGCAGCTCCTGGAGAAGGCCTGGGACGAGAACACCGACCCGTTCACCAACGTCGTGCGCGTCACCGTCATGACCCTGCGCCGCAAGCTCGGCGAGCCGCCGGTCATCGTCACGGTCCCCGGCTCCGGGTACCGGATCTGACCTGATGGCCACGACTCCCGCGCCCCACCCCCAGGCGCCTCCGAAACCCACCTGGGACCCCCGGGACCCCGTCCGGCCGCTGCTGCGTCCGACCATCCGGATACGGCTCACGCTGCTGTACGGCGGGATGTTCCTGATCGCCGGCATCCTGCTGCTGTCGATCATCTACCTGTTCACCGCCCAGGCACTCAGCGACAGCACCTCCCAGCTGCCCTTCAAGGTCGTCAACGGCACGGTCCAGCCCACCACCTCCGGGTGCCGGCTGCCCGAGTCGCCCACCGGCGACCAGCTCAACGACGCCGTCACGCTCTGCCTGCGGCACCAGAGCGACATCGCCCTGCACGACCTCCTGCGCAGGTCCCTCTTCGCCCTGCTGGGGCTGAGCATCATCGCCTTCGCCTTCGGCTACGCCATGGCGGGACGGGTGCTGTCCCCGCTCGGCCGGATCACCCGGACCGCCCGCCAGGTGGCCGGCTCGGACCTGTCCCGGCGGATCGAGCTGGACGGGCCGGACGACGAGCTCAAGGAGCTCGCCGACACCTTCGACGAGATGCTGGAGCGCCTGGAGCGGGCCTTCACGGCCCAGCAGCGGTTCGTCGCGAACGCCTCGCACGAGCTACGGACCCCACTCGCGATCAACCGCACCCTCCTGGAGGTCCACCTCTCCGATCCCGGGGCGCCGGTCGAGCTCCAACAACTGGGCAAGACCCTGCTCGCCACCAACGAGCGCAGCGAGCAGCTCGTCGAGGGCCTGCTGCTGCTCGCCCGGAGCGACAACCAGATCATCGAGCGCAAACCCGTCGACCTGGCCGAGGTCGCCGAGCGGGGCGTCGACCAGGTACACGCCGAGGCCGAGGCCAAGGGCGTGGAGATCCGGGGCGAGCGCGGCCCGGCGGTGGTCCAGGGCAACGGCGTGCTCCTCGAACGGATCGCGCTGAACCTGCTCCAGAACGCCGTGCGGTACAACGTCCCGGAGGGCGGCTGGGTGGAGGTCACCACCGAGGCCAAGGACGGTCAGGCGGTGCTGGTCGTCTCGAACACGGGTCCCGTGGTCCCCGCGTACGAGATCGACAACCTCTTCGAGCCGTTCAGAAGGCTCCGGCAGGAGCGGACCGGCAGCGACAAGGGGGTCGGTCTCGGCCTGTCGATCGCGCGGTCCGTGGCGCGTGCCCACGGCGGCCGTATCATCGCGGAGCCGCGCGAGGGCGGCGGTCTCGTGATGCGCGTCACTCTGCCGATCTGACACACTGCACGAGCCGACCGGTTCCGTTCGCTTTGCGCGGAATTCCGGAGCCCCGATCCTGAGACGCTCATGTGTGATCGATCACAGGAGAGGGTGTCCGGCCCTCCACTCTCCGTGACCGAGAAATCCCTCGGAAAACCAGGAAAAGTCCGGGTTTCCGGGGCCTGGAATGACGGGAAGTACACGGGGTGGCGCCCGTGAGGGCCGCCCGGAGGACCGTGTACGGTCCGGTTCGCCACCCGAAGCCGATCACTCGCGAGAGTGCGCGACGGGTGTCGATTGAGTAACAGACCTTGATGTGAGGCAAAATCTCCGCCTCAGGTCGGGCACAAGTCCGACCTCTCACGCGTTACGTGCGCTGGAGACACCGCAACCACCCAGAGGGGGAGAGCGACATGGCAACGGATTACGACACCCCACGCAAGACCGACGACGACGTCGACTCGGACAGCCTTGAAGAACTGAAGGCCCGCCGGAACGACAAGTCGACCTCGACCGTCGACGTCGACGAGTTCGAGGCCGCCGAAGGCCTGGAGCTTCCCGGCGCCGACCTCTCGAACGAGGAGCTGGCCGTCCGGGTCCTGCCCAAGCAGGCCGACGAGTTCACCTGCATGAGCTGCTTCCTCGTGCACCACCGCAGCCAGCTGGCCAGGGAGAAGAACGGCCAGCCGATCTGCCGCGACTGCGACTGAGGTCGCTCGGCCGTGGCAGGCGACACACCGTCCCGGAAGCGGCGTCTGCGGCTCCCCAGGAGCTCGGAGACGTACAAGGGCGGCACAGGCCCGGCAGAGGGCGCCCAGGAGGCACCTGAAGCCGAGCACACCGCCTCCCCGCCCTCCCTCGGCGCACGTGACGACGACGGGCGAGGCCTCCCGGCCTCGCTCGAAGCGGTCATCGAGATCGCCGAGGCGGATCCGGCGCACCTGCCGGCCCCGCACGGGCAGGGCGGCGCACCGGCTCGGGACGGAGAGGGCGACGTACCGGTTCTGCGGGAACAGGGCGATGCGCCGTCCGGAGCGCCACAGGGCGGACGCCTCGGCGCCGTCAGGCGGCTCGCCGATCCCGCGCGGACCAGGCTCGACCGGATCAAGATCGACTCCGACCGGATCGAAGCCGTCCGGCGCGGCGTCACGCGGGGCGTCCGGCAGGGCGTGAAGCGTGGCGGAGACAGCGCCAAGGCCGGCCTCGGCCATCTGGCCGACCGGCTGATCGACCTCGCCCCGCGGATTCCCGTCCGTGACCTGGCGACCCTGCGCAGACAGTTCCCCGGCCTCGGCCCCGAGCAGCTCGCCGACAAACTCGTCGCCGGCGCGGCGAACGCGAGCTCGACCGTGGGCGCGGGCGTCGGCGCGGCCGCCATGCTCCCCGTACCCCCGGCCCTGCCGGCCGAGCTGGCGGCCGAGATCACCGGCGTCGCCGCCGTGGAGCTCAAACTCATCGCCGAACTGCACGAGGTCTACGGACTGCGGCCCCCCGGCCGGCTCGCGCAGCGCTCGGCGGCCTATCTGACCTCCTGGGCCGAGGAGCGGGGCATCGACCCCACCAGGCCCACCACCGTCAACGCGGCCCTCGGCGGGCAGCTGAAGCGCGAACTGCGCCAGCAGATCATGAAACGCATGGTGCGCAACCTGCCGAACCTCATGCCCTTCATGGTGGGCGCCGCCGTCGGCGCCGTCATGAACCGCCGCGACACCAAGAAACTCGCCGGGCACATCCGCAAGGACCTCCGCGCCCGGCAGGTCCCCTGGGACGCCCTCACGGAGCTGCCCCCGCTGGAGCAGCCCGAGAACCCGAAGGAACTGGGCTTCTAGATCCGCTCGCCCCCGGGCGGCCGGTCCGGGAGCCCCGGCGGGGTCCGCCGGGGCCGGGCCGTCGCGCCGGTCAGGCGCGCTCCGCCTCCAGGGCCGCGGCCAGCGCCTCCGGCTCGCGGCTGGACAGGTACACGTACGGCGTCGGGTCCGCCGGGTCGGTCACCACGACCCGCACCGCCCCCGGCACGTAGCTGCGCATCAGCATGAAGGCGCGCGGGTCCGCCTTGTGCGTGCGCCAGGCGCGCGCCTCCTCCGCGTCGAGCACCTCGGCCGCCCCGAGCGCCGTGACCGGGATCCGCGCCTCGCCCGCCACCAGCGAACCGGCCACCACCCGGATCCGCGCGGAGCCGTACGAGGAGACCGCCACACCGGCGAGCACCGCCGCCACGAGCAGGCCGCCCAGCATCGGGATCGTGCCCAGCGGGAACATGATCAGGCCGCCGGAGAGGCCGAGCAGGCCCGCGATCGCCCACCACGAGCGGGGCGCCGTCAGCCGCTCGTCGAAGCGCGGGGCGCCGGAGGGTGCGGGGGAGGGGGCCGGGGACGGTGCGGAAGGCTGCATGCGTCCAAGCTTGGCACGGCGCGACCTGCGCCCATCCGCGCGGGTAAGGTCTGCGGCTGTGACTGCAACATCTGCCGCCCTCACCCCGCCGGCCGACGCCATACCGCCGGTACGCCACCCCGACGCGCCGGCCCCCGGCGAGCTGCTCGGTGCGCACTACGAGCACTGCTTCGGGTGCGGCGGCGGACAGCCCCACGGCCTCCATCTGGAAGCACGCGCGGGCGAGGGCGTGACCGTCACCGCCGAGTTCACGGTGACCTCCGACCACCAGGGCGCCCCCGGCCTCGCGCACGGCGGCGTGCTCGCCACCGCGCTCGACGAGACCCTCGGCTCCCTGAACTGGCTGCTGCGGGTCATCGCCGTGACCGGGCGCCTGGAGACCGACTTCGTCCGGCCCGTCCCGGTCGGCACCGTGCTCCACCTGGAGGCCGCCGTCACCGCCGTGCACGGCCGCAAGATCTACTCGACCGCCGTCGGCCGGATCGGGGGGCCCGAGGGCCCCGTCGCGGTCCGCGCCGACGCCCTCTTCATCGAGGTCAAGGTCGACCACTTCATCGACAACGGCCGCCCGGAGGAGATCCAGGCCGCCATGTCCGACCCCGACCAGGTCCGGCGCGCCCGCGCCTTCGAGGTGAACCCCTGATGCGCAACCCTGTCGACGTACTGATCCGGCGAGTGGACCCGGACGTGCCGATCCCGGCCTACGGGCACCCCGGCGACGCCGGTGCCGACCTCGTGACCACCGAGGCCGTCGTCCTGGCGCCCGGTGAGCGCGCCGTCCTGCCCACCGGGGTCTCCATCGCCCTGCCGGACGGGTACGCGGCCTTCGTGCACCCCCGCTCCGGTCTCGCGGCCCGCTGCGGAGTGGCGCTCGTGAATGCCCCGGGGACGGTGGATGCCGGGTACCGTGGAGAGATCAAGGTGATCGTGGTCAATCTCGACCCGCGCGAGGACGTGCGGTTCGAACGATTCGATCGGATTGCCCAACTTGTCGTCCAGCAGGTCGAGAAGGTGCGCTTCCACGAGGTGGCGGAACTTCCCGGTTCGGCGCGGGCCGAGGGGGGCTTCGGGTCCACCGGCGGTCATGCCGCCGTGGACGGCACAACGGGTGGGAATCGATACGCTTCGGTCGTATCCGACCGGGAAGGACAGTGACGTGTTCGGACGTCGCAAGAAGAGCGGTGCCGCCGAGGACGCGGCGAGCGAGGCCGAGCAGGTCGTCGACGCGGTGGAGGACGAGGACGGCGCCGAGGCGCCGCGCCGAGTGAACCTTCCGCCCGCGCCCCGGCCCGACGGGCCCTGGGACATCTCCGAGGTCGCCAAGCCCGACGAGGGCCGCGTCGACCTCGGCGGGATCTTCGTGCCCGGAGTCGAGGGCATGGAACTGCGGGTGGAGGTGGCGGGCGACGCGATCGTCGCGGCCACCGTCGTCCTGCGCGACAGCGCCGTGCAGCTGCAGGCCTTCGCCGCGCCCAAGAACGAGGGCATCTGGGGCGAGGTCCGCGACGAGATCGCCACCGGCATCGTCCAGCAGGGCGGTGTCATCGACGAGGTCGAGGGCCCGCTCGGCTGGGAGCTGCGGGCGCAGGTACCGGTGCAGCTGCCGGACGGCAACCGCGGCGTCCAGCTGGTCCGCTTCGTGGGTGTCGACGGACCCCGCTGGTTCCTGCGCGGAGTGATCTCCGGGCAGGGCGCGGTCCAGCCCGAGGCCGCCGGCCTCCTGGAGCAGATCGTCCGGGACACCGTGGTCGTCCGCGGCGACGGCCCGATGGCCCCCCGCGACCCGATCGTCCTCAAGCTGCCGAACGACGCGCAGATGGTGCCGGACGGCGTGCAGCAGGAGGAGCAGGAGAACTCCCGCTTCTCCGGTGGCATGGGCCAGCTCCAGCGCGGTCCGGAGATCTCCGAGATCCGCTGAACCCGTCGGGCCCCGGGGCCCGACCGACCCCGTCGGGCCGCTCGGCCGGCCCGGCGTGATCGAGACACGGCCGGTGGGACGCTTCCCGTACCTCGCGTACGGGAAGCGGCCCACCGGCCGTTTTCCACAGGTCCCGGCCCCGGCTCTGGTCCTCGGGCCCGGCGGCGGACCATACTGGCGGCGCACATGTTCGAGGAGGGGGAGCACAGGGTGAGTGAGAGCAGCACCAGGTCCGCTACTGCCGTCGTCGAGGACCCGGCCGGACCGCCGATGGTCCGCGTCGAGAGCCTGCGCCGCTCGTACGGCACGGGCGAGGCCGCCGTCCACGCCCTGCGCGGAGTCTCCTTCGACATCCCGCGCGGCGAGCTCGTCGCGCTCAAGGGCCGCTCCGGCTCCGGCAAGACGACCCTGCTCAACCTCGTGGGCGGCCTCGACGCCGCCGACGGCGGACGGATCGTCATCGACGGCACCGACCTCTCCACGCTCGGTGAGAACGGCCTCCTGGAGCTGCGCCGCGACCGCATCGGCTTCATCTTCCAGTCCTTCGGGCTGCTCCCGATCCTCTCCGCCGCCGAGAACGTCGGCGTGCCCCTGCGGCTGCGCAAGGCGGACCCCGAGGAGCGCGAGGAGCGGGTCGCCCTGATGCTCGGGCTCGTGGGCCTCGCCGACCACGCGAACCAGCGGCCGGGCGAGCTCTCCGGCGGCCAGCAGCAGCGCGTCGCCATCGCCCGCGCCCTCGCGAACAAGCCGGCGCTGCTGATAGCCGACGAGCCGACCGGGCAGCTGGACGCGGAGACCGGGCTCGCCGTCATGCAGCTGCTGCGCGCCGTGGTGCGCAGCGAGGGCTGCACCGCCCTGGTCGCCACCCACGACCCCCAGCTCCTGGGCCTGGCGGACCGGGTCCTGGAGCTGAGCGACGGCGAGATCATCGAGCACTGAGGCCCCGGAGGGCCGGGGCGGCGCACCGGTGAGGCGCTCCCAGCGGTGAGGCGCTCCCAGCGGTGAGGCGCTCCCAGCGGTGAGGCGCCCAGCCCTCCGTACGCCCGCTCAGTCCTCCGCCCGGACCATCGGCGCTCTGTCCCCGACACGGGGTCGGCCATCAGGATCACGTCAATACCGCACCGGGCCCTCTCCCCGCGTACGGATTGTCCGATTGGCTGGACGTATGGTCGAGCCATGGGACGCGGCAAGCTTCGGATCTACCTCGGCGCTGCGCCGGGCGTCGGCAAGACCTACGCGATGCTCTCCGAGGGCCACCGCCGGGTGGAGCGCGGCACGGACTGCGTGGTGGCCTTCGTGGAGCACCACGGCCGGCCGCGTACGGAGGTCATGCTGCACGGCCTGGAGCAGGTCCCGCGCCGCACCCTGGAGTACCGGGGGACGACCTTCACCGAGATGGACATCGACGCGGTCCTCGCCCGTCGCCCCGCGGTCGCCCTCGTCGACGAGCTCGCCCACACGAACGTGCCGGGCTCCCGGAACCCCAAGCGGTGGCAGGACGTCGCCGAGCTCCTCGCGGCCGGCGTCGACGTCGTGTCGACCGTCAACATCCAGCACCTGGAGTCCCTCGGCGACGTCGTCGAGGCGATCACCGGCGTACGCCAGCGGGAGACCGTCCCCGACGAGGTGGTGCGCAGGGCCGACCAGATCGAGCTGGTCGACATGTCCCCGGAGGCCCTGCGGCGCCGGATGGCCCACGGCAACGTCTACACCTCGGACAAGGTCGACGCGGCCCTCTCCAACTACTTCCGCCCCGGCAACCTCACCGCCCTGCGCGAGCTGGCCCTGCTCTGGACCGCCGACCGGGTCGACGAGTACCTCCGGCAGTACCGGGGCGAGCACAACATCCGCTCCACCTGGCAGGCCCGCGAGCGCATCGTCGTCGGCCTGACCGGCGGCCCCGAGGGCCGCACCCTCATACGGCGCGCCACCCGGCTCGCCGAGAAGGGAGCCGGCGGCGAGGTCCTCGCCGTCTACATCGCCCGCAGCGACGGACTCACCGCGGCCTCCCCGAAGGAGCTCGCCGTCCAGCGCACCCTCGTCGAGGACCTCGGCGGAACGTTCCACCACGTCATCGGCGACGACATCCCCTCCGCGCTCCTGGAATTCGCCCGCGGGGTCAACGCCACCCAGATCGTCCTCGGCTCCAGCCGCCGGCGCACCTGGCAGTACGTGTTCGGCCCCGGCGTCGGCCAGACCGTGGCCCGCGACTCCGGTCCCGACCTGGACGTCCACATCGTCACCCACGGCGAGGTCGCCAAGGGCCGGGGACTGCCCGTCGCCCGCGGGGCCCGCCTCGGCCGCTCCCGGATCCTCGGCGGCTGGCTCGTCGGCGTGGTGGGTCCGCTGGCCCTCGCCCTGCTCCTCACGCACGTCGACGCCGACCTCGGTCTCGCCAACGACATGCTGCTCTTCCTCGCCCTGACGGTCGGCGCGGCGCTCCTCGGCGGCTTCCTGCCCGCACTCGCCTCCGCCGCCGTCGGCTCCCTCCTCCTCAACTGGTTCTTCACCCCGCCGCTGCACCGGCTGACCGTCGCCGACCCCCTGAACATCGTCGCCATCGCCGTCTTCTTCGGCGTCGCGATGTCGGTCGCCTCCGTGGTGGACCTGGCCGCCCGGCGGACCCACCAGGCCGCCCGGCTGCGCGCCGAGTCCGAGGTGCTCTCCTACCTCGCCGGCAGCGTGCTGCGCGGCGAGACGAGCCTGGACGCCCTCCTGGAACGGGTCCGCGAGACCTTCTCCATGGAGTCGGTGGCCCTCCTGGAGCGCGCGGACGGGGTCGAACCGTGGACACGGGCGGCGAGCGTCGGCCCCCATCCGGTGGCCCGCCCCGAGGACGCGGACGTGGACATGCCCGTCGGCGACCACCTGGCCCTCGCCCTGACGGGCCGGGTGCTGCCCGCCGAGGACCGGCGGGTGCTCGGCGCCTTCGCCGCCCAGGCCGCGGTCGTCCTCGACCGGCAGCGGCTCGTCGGCGAGGCGGAGGAGGCCCGGAAGCTCGCCGAGGGCAACAAGATCCGCACGTCCCTGCTCGCCGCCGTCAGCCACGACCTGCGGACCCCGCTCGCCAGCATCAAGGCCTCCGTCTCCTCCCTCCGCTCCGACGACGTCGAATGGTCCGAGGAGGACCGGGCCGAGCTCCTGGAGGGCATCGAGGCCGGCGCCGACCGCCTCGACCACCTCGTGGGCAACCTCCTCGACATGTCCCGCCTCCAGACCGGCACGGTCACCCCGCTGATCCGCACCGTCGACCTCGACGAGGTCGTCCCCATGGCCCTCGGGGGAGTGCCGGACGGCAGCGCCGAGCTCGACATCCCCGAGTCGCTGCCGATGGTCGAGGTCGACAAGGGCCTCCTGGAGCGGGCCGTCGCCAACATCGTGGAGAACGCCGTGAAGTACAGCCCCGAGGGCGAGCCCGTCGCCGTCGCGGCCAGCGCCCTGGGGGACCGGGTCGAGCTGCGGGTCGTGGACCGCGGCCCCGGCGTCCCCGACGAGGCCAAGGACGGCATCTTCGAGCCCTTCCAGCGCTTCGGCGACGCCCCGCGCGGCTCCGGCGTCGGCCTCGGCCTCGCGGTCGCCCGCGGCTTCGTCGAGGCCATGGGCGGCACCCTGGGCGCCGAGGACACCCCCGGGGGCGGGCTCACCATGGTGCTCACCCTGCGGGCCGCTCCGGGCGGGCCCCAGGCCCCGGCCCCCGACCTGCCGGCCCACGCGGTGACCTGACCGACGGGCCCGCGCCCCCTTGTGCACGTGCGGCCATGCCCGTACGCACGATGTGTGCGGCCGCACCCGCACCCGTACTCGTATCCGTACCCCCTGACACGACGAAGAAGGTAGGCCCCCTCCATGACCCGGGTCCTCGTGGTCGACGACGAGCCGCAGATCGTCCGCGCCCTGGTGATCAACCTGAAGGCGCGGAAGTACGAGGTCGACGCCGCACCCGACGGCGCCACCGCCCTCCGGCTCGCCGCCGAACGCCACCCCGACGTCGTCGTCCTCGACCTCGGACTGCCCGACATGGACGGCGTCGAGGTCATCAAGGGCCTGCGCGGCTGGACGAGGGTGCCGATCCTGGTCCTCTCCGCCCGGCAGACCTCCGACGAGAAGGTCGAGGCGCTCGACGCGGGCGCCGACGACTACGTCACCAAGCCCTTCGGCATGGACGAGCTGCTCGCCCGGCTGCGCGCGGCCGTGCGCCGTGCCGAGCCGGTCGGCGGGGCCGAGGACGGCGTCGTCGTGGTCGAGACCGAGGACTTCACCGTCGACCTGGCCGCGAAGAAGGTGCACCGCGACGGGCGGGACGTCCGGCTCACCCCCACCGAGTGGCACCTCCTGGAGGTCCTCGTCCGCAACAGCGGCCGGCTCGTCAGCCAGAAGCAGCTCCTCCAGGAGGTCTGGGGGCCCTCGTACGGCACGGAGACCAACTACCTGCGGGTCTACATGGCGCAGCTCCGCCGCAAGCTGGAGACCGACCCCTCCCACCCGCGCCACTTCGTCACCGAACCGGGCATGGGCTACCGCTTCGAACACTGAGACGGGAGCCGTACGGGAGGGGAGTCCGGCGCCGCTCCCGGTGACACCGGTGGCCGGTACGCTTTCTGTATGAGTGCTGCACCACGTACAGAGAAGCCGGCCGGAAGGTTCCGCCGGATGCTCGACCGGCTCTCCTCCTCCCCGGAGGACCTGGAGTCGGAGGAGCTCCAGGAAGACGCCGAGGCCTCGGGGTGCACGCGTATCTGCGACTGCTCCGACCGCCAGATAGTCAAGGTGACTGGTACCTTGCGCACGGTCACTCTGCGTCCCCGCGCCGGTGTGCCCGCGCTGGAGGCCGAGCTGTTCGACGGCACGGCACCGCTCGACGTCGTGTGGCTCGGCCGGCGCTCCATCGTGGGCATCGAGCCGGGCCGCAAGCTGATCGCCTCCGGCCGCATCTCCATGAGCCACGGCCGGCGGGTCCTCTTCAACCCCAAATACGAGCTCCGACCGCTCGGACAGGAGTAGCCGGTGACGTCCCTCGACAAGCCGACCGCGGACCGGTCGACCACGGCAGGGTCGACCCCCGACCAGGACGCCCAGGCGGACAAGGCCGTGACCGAGGCCGCGCTCTTCGAGGCCTTCGGCGGCGTGCGGGGCATGATCGAGACGGTCGTGCCCGGCCTGCTGTTCGTCACGATCTTCACGATCAACAAGAACCTCCAGGTGTCGGCGATCGCCGCGCTCGCGGTCTCGCTCGTCCTGGTGGCCGTCCGGCTGATCCGTCGGGACACCGTCAAGCACGCCTTCAGCGGCGTCTTCGGCGTCGCCTTCGGCGTGGTCTTCGCGATGATGACGGGCAACGCCAAGGACTTCTACCTGCCGGGCATGCTGTACACCCTGGGCCTCGCCCTGGCGTACATCATCACCGCGCTCGCCGGGGTGCCCCTGATCGGCCTGATCCTCGGCCCGGTCTTCAAGGAGAACCTCTCCTGGCGCACCCGCAACCCGGGCCGCAAGAAGGCCTACACGAAGGCCAGCTGGGCCTGGGGCCTGATCCTGCTCGGCAAGTGCGCGATCCTCTTCCCGATGTACTGGTGGGCCGACACCACCAAGTTCGGCTGGGTGCTCGTCGCCCTGAAGATCCCGCCGTTCCTGCTCTCCGTCTACCTCACCTGGGTGTTCCTCGCGAAGGCCCCGCCGCCGATCGACGTCTTCGCCGAGATGGAGGCCGAGGAGCGCGCCGAGAAGGAGCGCAAGGCGGCCGGCGCCGCCCAGCACCACCCGGAGGCCTGAGACGGCATACGGAAGGGCCCGGAACCCCTCGGGGGGGCCGGGCCCTTCCGCGTACGCACTCCGGAGCGTCAGGCCTCCGAGCCGGTCTCCCGGCGGACCTGGAGGAGGTCCTCCAGCTGCTCCTCGCGGGCCTGCGCGGCCACGAACAGCAGCTCGTCGCCGGCCTCCAGGGTCTCCTCGGGGCTCGGCGTCAGCACCCGCGAACCGCGGATGATCGTCACCAGCGAGGTGTCCTGCGGCCAGTCGACCTCGCCCACCTGCGTACCGGCCACCGCCGACTCCGGCGGGAGCGTCAGCTCGACCAGGTTCGCGTCGCCGTGGCTGAAGCGCAGCAGCCGGACCAGGTCGCCGACGCTCACCGCCTCCTCGACCAGGGCCGACATCAGACGCGGCGTCGAGACGGCCACGTCCACGCCCCAGGCCTCGTTGAACAGCCACTCGTTCTTCGGGTTGTTCACCCGGGCGACCACGCGCGGCACGCCGTACTCGGTCTTGGCGAGCAGCGAGACGACCAGGTTCACCTTGTCGTCACCGGTCGCCGCGATCACCACGTTGCAGCGCTGCAGCGCCGCCTCGTCCAGCGAGGTGATCTCGCAGGCGTCGGCGAGCAGCCACTCCGCCTGCGGCACCCGCTCCACCGAGATGGCGGTCGGCGCCTTGTCGACCAGCAGGACCTCGTGCCCGTTCTCCAGGAGCTCGCCCGCGATGGACCGGCCCACCGCACCCGCGCCCGCAATAGCGACACGCATCAGTGACCGCCCTCCTCGGGACCTTCGGCGAAGGCCGCCTCGACCTTCGCGATCTCGTCCGTACGCATCATCACGTGCACCAGGTCACCTTCCTGGAGCACCGTCTGCGAGGTCGGCAGAATCGCTTCGCCCAGCCGGGTGAGGAAAGCGACGCGGACGCCGGTCTCCTCCTGGAGCCGGCTCACCTTGTGGCCGATCCACGCCGGGGAGGTGTGCACCTCGGCGAGCTGTACGCCCCCGCTCGGGTCGCGCCACAGCGGCTCCGCGCCCGAGGGCAGCAGCCGGCGGAGCATCTGGTCGGCGGTCCAGCGGACCGTCGCGACCGTCGGGATCCCGAGGCGCTGGTAGACCTCGGCGCGCCGCGGGTCGTAGATCCGCGCCGCCACGTTCTCGATGCCGAACATCTCGCGCGCGACCCGCGCCGCGATGATGTTGGAGTTGTCGCCGCTGCTCACCGCGGCGAAGGCACCGGCCTCCTCGATCCCGGCCTCACGCAGCGTGTCCTGGTCGAAGCCCACGCCCGTGACCCGCCGCCCGCCGAAGCCCGATCCCAGGCGGCGGAAAGCCGTCGGATCCTGGTCCACGACCGCGACGGTGTGCCCCTGCTGTTCGAGGGTCTGCGCGAGAGCGGCTCCCACTCGCCCGCAGCCCATGATGACGATGTGCACGTCCCCTTACCCCGCACTCCTGATCGCCCTACTGACCTGCGAAAACACCCTGCTCACAACTTTCCTCGCCCGATCGGCCCGGGCCGTGGCGGACGACGCCCTGACGGGTCGCCCGGTCCGAGCTTAAGCGGCAACGCTGGCGGCGACCGCATCCGAGGTGGTACTCAGGGAGATTCGGTGCCGATCGGGGGTGCCGGTGCGCGTGGCTCTTTTCGAACGCTTACGATCCTCTCCGTGTCCAAACTGACCGACGTGCCCAAACGGATCCTGATCGGGCGGGCCCTGCGCAGCGACAAGCTGGGAGAGACCCTTCTCCCGAAGCGGATCGCCCTCCCCGTCTTCGCCTCCGACCCGCTGTCCTCGGTGGCGTACGCGCCCGGCGAGGTGCTGCTCGTCCTCTCCGTCGCCGGCCTGTCGGCCTACCACTTCAGCCCGTGGATCGCGCTCGCGGTCGTGGTCCTGATGTTCACGGTGGTCGCCTCGTACCGGCAGAACGTGCACGCGTACCCGAGCGGCGGCGGCGACTACGAGGTCGCCACCACCAACCTCGGGCCGAAGGCCGGACTCACCGTCGCGAGCGCCCTGCTCGTCGACTACGTCCTGACCGTCGCCGTGTCGATCTCCTCGGGCATCGAGAACCTGGGCTCCGCGATCCCCTTCGTCGTCGAGCACAAGGTGGCCTGCGCGGTCGGCGTGATCGTGCTGCTCACCGTGATGAACCTGCGTGGCGTGAAGGAGTCGGGCTCCCTCTTCGCGATTCCGACGTACGTCTTCGTCGCCGGCGTCTTCATCATGATCCTCTGGGGCGCCTACCGGGGCCTCGTCCTCGACGACACCATGAGGGCGCCCACCGCGGACTTCGAGATCAAGGCCGAGCACCAGGGTCTGGCCGGCTTCGCGCTGGTCTTCCTGCTGCTGCGCGCGTTCTCCTCCGGCTGTGCCGCCCTCACCGGTGTCGAGGCCATCTCCAACGGTGTCCCCGCCTTCCGCAAGCCGAAGTCGAAGAACGCCGCCACGACGCTCGCGCTCATGGGCGGCCTCGCCGTCACCATGTTCTGCGGCATCATCTTCCTGGCCATGGCCACCGACGTGCGCATGGCCGAGAAGCCCGCCACGGACCTGCTGCACAACGGCGTCCCGGTCGGCGAGGGCTACGTCCAGGACCCGGTCATCTCCCAGGTCGCGGCCGCCGTCTTCGGCGACGGAACGTTCTTCTTCATCGTGCTCGCCGCCGCCACCGCGCTCGTCCTGTTCCTGGCCGCGAACACCGCGTACAACGGCTTCCCGCTCCTCGGCTCGATCCTCGCCCAGGACCGGTACCTGCCGCGCCAGCTGCACACCCGCGGCGACCGCCTCGCCTTCTCCAACGGCATCGTGCTGCTCGCCGGCGCCGCCGCCCTCCTCGTCTGGGTCTACGGAGCCGACTCCACCCGGCTGATCCAGCTCTACATCGTCGGCGTCTTCGTCTCCTTCACCCTCAGCCAGATCGGCATGGTCCGGCACTGGAACCGGCACCTGAGGACGGAGCGGGACCCCGCCAAGCGCCGCCACATGATCCGCTCCCGCGCGATCAACACCTTCGGCGCCTTCTTCACCGGCCTCGTCCTCGTCGTCGTCCTCGCCACCAAGTTCACCCACGGCGCCTGGGTCGCACTGCTCGGCATGGTGATCTTCTACGGCACGATGACGGCGATCCGCCGGCACTACGACTCCGTCGCCGCGGAGATCGCCGCCGCCGAGGAACGCCCCGACGAGTACGTGCGCCCCTCCCGGGTGCGCTCGATCGTCCTCGTCTCCAAGCTCCACAAGCCCACCCTGCGCGCCCTGGCCTACGCCAAGCTCATGCACGCCGGGGAGCTGGAGGCGCTGACCGTCAACGTCGACCCGGCCGAGACGAAGGCGCTCAAGGAGGAGTGGGAGCGGCGCGGCATCAACGTGCCGCTCAAGATCCTCGACTCGCCGTACCGCGAGATCACCCGGCCGGTGATCGAGCACGTGAAGAGCCTCCGCCGCGAGAGCCCGCGCGACGCCGTCTCCGTCTACATCCCCGAGTACGTCGTCGGCCACTGGTACGAGCACCTGCTGCACAACCAGAGCGCCCTCCGCCTCAAGGGCAGGCTCCTCTTCACCCCCGGCGTCATGGTCACCTCGGTCCCGTACCAGCTCCAGTCCTCCGAGGCCGCGAAGAAGCGGGCCAGGAAGCGCCAGGAGTGGAACGCGCCGGGCTCGGTCCGCCGCGGCCCGGTGGAGAAGCGCCAGAAGGAACCCACCGCGAAGAACAACTGAAAAAGAACAACTAGACTGGTGGGCTGCCGTACGGACCGAGGTCCGCGGGGCGGCCCACCTTTCTTCTTCCTCCTGGAGTCCCCGGTCATGCAGAACACCCCTGTTACGTCGCTGGTCGGGGCGGAGTACGAGGTAGAGGTCGGCCCGGTCGCCCACGGCGGGCACTGCATCGCCCGTACGGACGCGGGCCGCGTCCTCTTCGTCCGCCACGCGCTGCCCGGCGAGCGCGTCCGTGTCCGGGTCACCGAGGGCGAGGAGACCTCCCGCTTCCTGCGGGCCGACGCGATCGAGATCCTGGACGCCTCCAAGGACCGCGTGGAGGCCCCCTGCCCCTTCGCGGGCCCCGGAAAGTGCGGCGGCTGCGACTGGCAGCACGCCAAGCCGGGCGCCCAGCGCCGCCTCAAGGGCGAGGTCCTCGCCGAACAGCTCCAGCGCCTGGCCGGGCTCACCCCGGAGGAGGCCGGCTGGGACGGCACCGTCATGCCGGCCGAGGGCGACAAGCTGCCCGCGGGTGAGGTCCCGAAGTGGCGCACCCGCGTCCAGTACGCCGTCGACGCCGAGGGTCACGCGGGCCTGCGCAAGCACCGCTCGCACGACGTCGAGGTCATCGACCACTGCATGATCGCGGCGGAGGGCGTCTCGGAGCTCGGCATCGAGAAGCGGGACTGGCAGGGCATGGCGGCGATCGAGGCCATCGCGGCCTCGGGCTCGAACGACCGCCAGGTCATCCTCACCCCCCGCCCGGGCGCCCGCCTCCCCCTGGTCGAGCTGGACAAGCCCGTCTCGGTCATGCGCGTCGACGAGAAGGACGGCGGGGTCCACCGCGTCCACGGCCGCGCCTTCGTCCGCGAGCGCGCCGACGAGCGCACCTACCGGGTCGGCAGCGGCGGCTTCTGGCAGGTCCACCCGAAGGCCGCGCAGACCCTCATGCTCGCCGTCATGCAGGGCCTGACCCCCCGCAAGGGCGAGACGGCCCTCGACCTCTACTGCGGCGTCGGCCTCTTCGCGGGCGCCCTCGCCGACCGGGTCGGCGACCAGGGCGCGGTCCTCGGCATCGAGTCGGGCAAGCGCGCGGTGGAGGACGCCCGCCACAACCTGGCCGGCTTCCCGCGCGTCCGCATCGAACAGGGGAAGGTCGAATCGATCCTCCCGCGCACCGGCATCACCGAGGTCGACCTCATCGTCCTCGACCCGCCCCGCGCGGGCGCCGGCAAGCAGACGGTCCACCACCTGGCCGGCCTGGGCGCCCGCCGCATCGCCTACGTGGCCTGCGACCCGGCCGCCCTGGCCCGAGACCTGGCCTACTTCGCGGAGCGGGGGTACAAGGTACGGACCCTGCGCGCGTTCGACCTGTTCCCGATGACGCACCACGTGGAGTGCGTGGCGATTCTGGAGCCGGTGAAGAAGGACGCCTGAGCTGGCGTTTTGTGCGTGCGCGGTAGGTGCGGTGTGGGCGATGTCTTGACGCTGAGAGGATCATCGTCCTGATGGGGTGTCATCCATGTCCAAGGTGATGGCGATGTCCGTTTCGTGCGGCGGGGCGGCCGGTCCCGCGGAGGCGACGAGGTCGGCGTAGACCTGGCCCGTGACCGGTGTCTGGGCTGTGGGTGGTCCAGTGCCGGGTCAGGCTGTCGCCGGAGTGGGGAACGGTTCGCTCCAGGACCTGGACGGCGGCGATGCGGCCGGTGCGGGCGATGCTCGCCAGGGTCCGTCCCCACCTGGCGACGTTGCTGTTCTGGGTGGCGGGGTCGAGCAGCGCGAAGGCGAGGCCGGTGACTGCCCGTCTCCTCACGGACCTCGCGGGCAGCTCCGTGCCGATCGGATTCGTGTTCCTCAAGGAGGCCTGCGGGGATCTGGAACAACCGGGGAACGGTCGGGTGGCGGCGTCGGCCCATGCGTAACTGTCCGTCGCGGCGGACGAGTGCGTGGACGTCGGCGTAGTGGGCGGCCTATGTCGCACCGGATCGGGCGGCCTTCTCGGGCACGGGGGGTCTATTCATCGCTGTGGTCGATGTCGCCAGGTGCCTGAGGCTCACGTACCGGGGGTATCACCCTGAGACAGCCGTGTACTGATCCTCTTGTCGAGTTCCGTCATGGTGCGGTGGAAGACGCATTCGAGGTCCACGTCGTAGCGGTGCGCCAGGATGAGTACCGACCACAGGCAGTCGGCGAGTTCGTGTTCCAGCGCAGGCCGACCGCCCGGGTGCTCTCTCGCACCCTCCTCCGCCATGACGAGTTTGGCCAGGTCACCGACGTCGCCCATGAAGCCGAGCACGAATTCGGTACGTGTCCAGACTCGGCCGCGCTCACGACGGTTCAGCTCGTCGTAGCGGTCATGGATGCGGATCGCCCGCCGCTTCAATTCGTCGAATTCCACGGAGTCCGTCCCTTCGGGGTGAGTGCGCTGAGGAGCGTTGCCCGTTTGCCGGTCCTTGCGTGACGAGGAGTCCTGGAGGCCGGCTCGTCGTGCCGATACCAGCGGGAGGCATGTGACGACGGGGAAAGGAGCGCCGGACCAGGTTGCGGGTTCAGGTCGAGAAGTATTGGCCCAGGACCTGTTGCAGGTAGTCCGCGCCCGAGCCGAGGCAGGCGGCCTGTTCGGCCGAGGGCACGAACGAGATCTTGTCGAGCTCGGGTACGTCTCCACGTTTCGTCTCCCACGCGGTGAGATCCGCGTGCCGACGGCGCACAAGTTCGCTGGGCACGGGCGGCCCGAGGAAATGGAAGCCGAGGCTGCCGAATCGACTTCCTCGGGTGAGGCCCCACTGCCGCAGCTCCTCGGCGGCGACGCTTATGCCGAGCTCCTCGACGAGTTCGCGGGCGGCATCGCGACGGAGTGACGCCATGTCCATGGGGTGGCCGGCCGCAGGGGGTTCCGCCGAGCCGCCGGGGAGACTCCAGTGGCCGGGCGCCGCGGTAGTGGAGGAGCCACGTCCGACCGCGAGTCCGGCCTCCGTCGGCAACAGGACGGTGACGAAGACGGACCCGGGGACTTCCTCGGCCGGCCGCAGTTTCCGCAGGGCTCGATGCCGGTACGTCATCCTTGCCCATCGCACCACCGATGGACCGGGCCCGGGCGGCTCGATGCCCAGACTCATGACGAGCGGGCCGTCGAAGGCGGTGGGGTTGTGGGCCTTCGTCTCCACCCAGAGACGGTCGACTTCGTCTCGCTCTTGTGGTGACAGGGCGGGTGGAGGGTGCTCGACGAAGTCGATCTGTTCCGCGTCGAGGAACTCGACAGGGAGATGCCTGGGCTGCATCGGAGGTCCTTCCCATCCGTCGGGGCGCTCGGATCGATCGAACATGGCGAGTGCGGCCCCGTCGGGCGCATCGATGACGAAACAGGGGCCTTCGAGGGATCGGCGAAACCCGCCTCGCACGCCCTCACCCATGCGCCGTCCGGTGTGGGCCGCGTGGTGTCGAGCATGATGCGGCGCAGCCGGGTGGGCTCGGCCGCGTCATGGCGGTCGGCACGGCGGACGTCCAAGGTGGTTCTCCTCCCGTACGAATCGGGTTGACGACGGGGCGGTGGGTCGACCGTTTGCGTCCTGGCGTCGGCCTACGGGGTGGTGCGGGCACGGATGACGTCGTAGAGGTGGGTGCCGTGTGCCCATCTCTTCAGGTCCTCGTGGCCGATGGTGATCAGACGGTGGCGGGAGGCGAAGTCGAGGGCGGGCTGTGTGAAGCCGTTGAGGCCGATGATGACGGCGTGATCGGCACCGTGCTCCGGGCGGGCGGTACCGTTGAACTGTTGCATGGCCGGTGAGTTCACCGGCCTGTTGAGCTGCTTGCACTGGACCACGATGGTGAGGCCATCGGCGTCGGTGGCAATGACATCGGCGCCGAGGTCGCCTGATCCGCCGACTCGCCGGGCATGGAGGAAGCCGTCCCGGGAGAGGAGTTCGGCGCAGGCGTGCTCGAACCCGGTCGGGCTCATGGCCTCGAGCTGCTTCATCCGATAGGTGAGAAGGGCCGGCTCCGGCTCGACCGATGTCGCGTCCACACCGGCGACGACAGGTGTGGCGAGAAGGTCGAGGGCAGTGTCGGCGAGCCGAGCGAGGAGGAACAGGACAGCGAGGAAGCCGATCACGATGAGCACGGTCCACCAAGGGTGTGCGGCGACCGCGCCCCACAGGTCCACGGTGATCCATCTGATGACGGTTCCGGTCATCCACTCCCAGAGCATCTTCCCGGCGCCCAGGGCCAGTACGGCGTACAGCAGGAACTTCAGAAACGGGTCGAGGGAGCCGTCTTCATCGAACACCGTCCGTCCTCCCCTCGGGAGCGGTCCGTTCGTACGGCATGGCGAACCGGGGCCGGCGAGCGCCGGGGAGCCGTCGGCGGGTGAGGGCGGGAAGCTGCAGGATCTGGTGGAGCGGGACACCCAGCTCGGCCCATGAGCGCAGCCGTTCACGGTCGGTCCAGCCCACGGCGTGCCGCTCTCCCCACTCCCTGGCGTCGCGGGTGAAACCGCCGTTCGTCACGACCGTCGCCGCATTCGCGCGGTGGGCGGGGCCTGCTGTCCCCTTCACCTGGTACATCACCTGAGAGCCGACCTTCGCGCCGACCTTGGTGTGCTTGGCCTGGACGACGAGGCGCCCGTACGCCGGGTGGTCGGCGATGACGTCGGCGGCCTGATCGCCCTGCTGCCCGACTTGCCGGGCCGACCAGCCGTCCCGGATCAGCAGGTCCCGCAGCGCGAACTCGAACTGGCGGTCGTCCATCGCGTCGAGCTCCGCCAGGCTGAACCGCAGAACCGACGCACGCCGTGCTTGCACCGCGTGCTCGTGGGCAGCCGCTAGAGCCCGCCAGACGCCGAGCGTGAGTCCCAGAAGGGTGAGCACAGTCACGATGGGCCACCACCGCACCAGCGCCTCGCCCACCCATACGAGCAACCGCACCACCAAGGAGGCCACCGCTGCGGCGACCAGGGCCGCCGCTCCGTACTCGACCGCGCCGCGCGGCCGACGGATCGCTAACCGCCGCCGCATCAGCGGCCCGCCGACGGCGTCGCCGTCACCCCGGGCGCGGGGGGCTGTGCCGGCGCCGCCCCCTCGAATCCGAAGAACTGCGCCCACAGCACCACCACGGCGGCGATGCCGCCGATCAGCCACGGGCTCATCTTCTTCACAGGCCGACGGGTCGGATTCCGGCGGATGTGGCCCCGCACCCGGTGATAGCCCTCAGGCGTCATGCACTGTCCCCTCCCGAAATGGGGGCCGCACCGACGCGAACCCTCCTGACATGGATGTAGCAGCGGCCACCGACACTGACTCGGGAGAACCGCACCGCGATCACTCCAAACCGGCCACCTTCGTCAACGACCTCCCGTTAGCGGTCGAACACGAGGTGAACGGCCAGGTGGCCATGGAGAACCGATCGCCGTTCCGGCCGAGTCCGCACCGCCCGGGCACCACCCGGCAACCGGAGAAGCCCCTGGTCTCAGCACTCTGCCCGTGGAGCGAAGTTGGCGAGAAAGACAGGGGGCACGCTCCCCGCGTACGCGCGTGTGCGCCCCCACGCGCCGCCAGCCGGACGCAGCACCGGGCAGGTCGTCACGTTCAGGTCGGGGCAGCACGGTGGGGGTGAGTGCTACGTGTGTCCCGACTCCGGGGCGAGGGTGAAGTCTGCCCGGGTTCTGCCTCATTGCGGAACGAATGATTGACGGGCTCGATGCCGCGGCGATCGGTGAGGCTGAAACCGGTCACGGCGATCAGGTTCTCTGCGTCTGCCACGGAGATGAGATGCGTGTCGCACCGGTCACAGAACCCCCGCTGAAGGGTGGGGTAGGTCGCGTACCACGCCGGCTCGCCGCCGGGAGCCGGAGTACGCAGCCCTGCAGCAGGTAGCCAAGGCGAAGGGGGACATCAGCGCCGCACCGCAGCTGACCAGGAACCCGCGTTTCACCAACAACCCAGGCATCGTCGAGAAAGCCCTGGCCATCTACAACGGGACGTATCCGTGACATACAACCTCCTTACCGTCGGCGCCGTCAGCCCCGAGACCATGGGTGTCGCACTTGCCGGAAGCCTTGGTATCGCGGTCGGTGATGTGGAGGTGGCCGATCCCGACGGCGACCCCGACCTCCGGAACTGGGATGCGCCCGTCTCGTGCGAATACCGCGCAGTCCACGGTGACATCACGTGGTCGCTGGACATCTACGTCCAGGATGAAGCGGCTGATCAGCCGCTCGAGTCCGAGCTCGCAGCGGCGTTTGCGAAGGCGGCCACGACGATAGTCCTGTACCCCGCAGCCGAAGCACCTCCGAGCGCCTATTGGGCCGTGACGCCGGACGGCCTTCTCACGCGTGCCCGGCTCGAACTCTCCGACGACGAGCCTCCTCTCTACGAGGTCACCGCCGTCGAGGCGCCGGTGCCGCAGCTGCCCCGGGCGATCGTGACGAGGTTTGCCGAGATCGTGCGGGAACAGAAGCCGGACACTCCTGTGGCCGAGGCCTTTGCAGCATCGGTGGAGCAGGTGCGGGAAGCAGCCTCGGGCCTGGCGCGGCTTGCCTGGGACGACGATACGGGCAGCCCCATCTGGTCGGCCAAGGGCAACCTGGTCGTATGGGAGCGGGTCATCAGGCAGCTGGAATCCGGGTGGGCGCCATCGGGGTGGTATCCGGCCGACCTCTATCGAGAACGGCTGGAAGCCCGCGACGCGCTCGCCGGCACCGGTGCCCGACTGCCTCGCGAGGTCACCGAGCTGCTTGACAGAGCTCTGGAGGAATTGGACAGCCGGTTTGCCGCGGCGACAGCTGAAGACCCGTCGGGAAGCCTTCGCAGGGAGCTGACCGGTGGGTCTGAACAGACCTCGGTCGGCTGGTGGTGGCGTCGCCGCCCGGATCCCACACCGTGGGAGCAGGCCTGACTTCGTGCAGACCGATCCGGCCTTGCCTTTACGGCACCGGTGCAGGCCCGGTGCGCGAGAGGAATCGCGTCCGGGGCCTGCCGCTACGGATCGGGGAGCGGTCAGCGAATCTTCACGGTGGCGCAGGTGAACGTCGTGTCCTGGAGCAGCATGGGACTGACGGCGACGTCGGTCAGGTGCTCGGCCAGGGCGAACGCCGCCACGGAGGACAGATCCGTCTCCGCGTCCGCGGCGCGTTCAACAGGTATGCCAAGGCGACGGTGCTGCACCGGTGGTGGCGACGGTGAGCTGGGATCGGCACCAGGCGTCGAGGCCGGCGGGGGTGTGAAGTACGAGGTCAGGGCCAGCCGTGGACAGGTCGTCGATATCGGCGAGCGCCGAGCAGTGTGTTCCAGACACAGACCGGACAACCGACATCTGCTTGTCGCAGCCCCGCCTGGCAGACCGGGGCGAACGTGGCCTGAAGCGGTACTAGGCTCCCGCCATGCCAGCGATCTCGGATTCACCTGCACGAGCTGCGGCAGCCACCGTGGCGAGCTGCCGATGAACTACTCCGCCGCCGCC
The DNA here is from genome assembly GCF_049913095.1 of Streptomyces sp. E-08. Lineage (NCBI taxonomy): Bacteria > Bacillati > Actinomycetota > Actinomycetes > Kitasatosporales > Streptomycetaceae > Streptomyces > Streptomyces sp. E-08. Next base: position 6,351,603 of record NZ_CP183971.1, read on the forward strand.
CCCTACGTCTGGGATTCGAGTTTCGCCGGCGCCCCCGACTGCCTGCTCTCCTCGGATCAGTGCGTCATCAAGGGAGAGCACTACTTCGTCAAGGGTCTGATCGAGATACCGGTCATCGGCAGCGACGAGGTCTTCTCCTGGGGTGTCTGGGCCTCCCTCAGCCGTGAGAACTTCTCCCGGGCGGCCGACCTGTGGGACACGCCCGGGCGCGAGTCGGAGAAGCCGTATTTCGGGTGGCTCACCACCGAGCTGCCGGTCTACGCCCCGAGCACCGTCAACCTGAAGGTCAACGTCCACACCCGCCCGATCGGCGAGCGGCCCCTGGTCGAGCTCGAACCCACCGACCACCCGCTCGCTGTCGAACAGCGCGCCGGCATCACCATGGACCGCGTGCGCGAAATCGCCGAAGACCTGTTGCACGGAGCCGGTGGTGAATCTGGATGACGGTCAGGGCAACACTGGCCTGGCGTTCCGTCCATGACATCCCCAGACGTCCACCTCGATGACAAGCCCAGCGTGACCATCCGCTGCCAGGCCAACTCATCCGTGGGCGTTTCGTTCTGCGACCGGTCCAGCTTCGACCAGGACTCCGTGCACTTTGCCGTCGAGCTGCGGGCCCCCGGCCTGACCGCTCAGGTCAACGAGGCGTTGTCTGATGCGGCACTAGCAGAAGCGCGGGCCCGGACGCTCATCTGACGCTCGGGCGACCTCACCGGTCACCGGTGAGGCAGGAGTAGGCCCTCTGACCTGGGCTTTCTCCGGTCCCCGCTCTCCGCGACATCTCCCGATGACCCACCACGTGGAGTGCGTGGCGATTCTGGAGCCGGTGAAGTAGGGCGCCTGGTGCGTCGTTTCGGCGGGGTGGGTGGCCGTGGGGTGCTCGGGTGGCGTCAGGAGATCGACATGCCGCCGTCGATCGACAGGACCTGGCCCGTCATGTAGTCGGCGTCCAGGAGGAGTTCGATGCCGTGGGCCACCTCTTCGGGGGTGCCCATGCGGCCGAAGGCCGTGCGGGCCAGGAGGGTGGTGTTGGTCTCGGGGGGGAGTTCCTCGGTGAGTGCGGTGGCCATCAGGCCGGGAGACAGCGCGTTGACCGTCACACCGAACCGGCCGCACTCCAGGGCCAGGCTCCGGGTCATGCCCAGTACGCCGGCCTTGGCCGCCGAGTAGGCCGTCTGGCCGCGGATGCCGAGGAGGCCGGCGGGCGAGACGACGTTGATGATGCGGCCCCAGCGGGCCCGCATCATGTCCGGGAGTGCCGCCCGGCAGGTGTGGAAGGTGCCGAGCAGGTTCACGGAGATGGTCCGGGTCCAGTCGTCGACGGACTGGGTGGCCATGAGGCCGTCCCGGCGGATCGCGCCCGCGTTGACGAGGACGCCGACGCCGCCCAGTTCGGCGCGTACCCGGTCGACCATGTCGCGGGTGGCCGTCCAGTCGGCGACGTCCGTCCGCACGAGGAGGCTCGGCCGGCTGAGTTCGGCCGCCACCCTGCGGGCCCGGTCCTCGCCGCTGGTGTAGTGCAGCGCCAGCCGGTAGCCGCGGTGGTCGAGGACCCGTGCCACGGCGGCGCCGAGCGCTCCCGAGGCGCCGGTGACGAGGGCGACGCGGCCGTCGGCGTCGGGCGCCGCCATCGGAGGTGTGCCTCCCGCCGGTGCGGTTCGGGTTCGGTCGAGAGCCATCGCACACTCCGGGAGGACGGGGGCGGGAAGAAGGTGTTCCGGCGGGGTCCGGTCCCGCGTGCTGGGGGCCGGACCCCGCCGGGTCCGGGTGGGGTGTGCCTACGGGGGTGGGGTCCACCCCGCCCGGAGTCCGCTACGCGGCGGCGGACGCCTCGTCGGCGGCTTCCGCCACGAAGCGCTCGGCGGCCGCCGCGTCGACGCCCAGGGAGGCCAGGACCCCGGCGCCGTCCTCCTCCTCCAGCAGGCCCAGGAGGATGTGGCCGGTGCTGACGCTGTCCTGTTCGAGCCGCAGGGCGATCCGGGACGACAGTTCCAGCGCCTTCTTCGCGCGGGCGTCGTACGGAATGAGGACGGGGTCGGCGTCGCTGCGCGCCGGCAGGGCGGCCACGGCCGTTCCCCGCGCCTGGTCGATGTCGATGCCCTGCGCCCGCAGGGCGCCGACCGCGGTGCCCTCGGTGCCGAGCAGGCCGAGGAGCACGTGCGCGGGGACGATCTCGGCGTTGGCCGCCGTCTTGGCCTCGTTCATGCTCGCGATGACGGCGCTGCGGGCGGTCTGGGAGAACTTCTCGAAGGCGTTCGAGGGCTTGGCGTCGGGCTTGCCGACGAAGCGCTTCTGGGCGGCCTGCCGGGTGACGCCCATGCTGCGGCCGATGTCGGTCCAGGAGGCTCCGGAACGACGGGCCTGGTCGACGAAGTGGCCGATGAGGTGGTCGGCGACCTCGCCGATGTGGTCGGCCAGCAGGATGGCGCCGCTGAGCTGGTCGAGGGCGGTGGTGTGGTTCTCGGTGATCGCCGTGATGAGCTCGTCGAGCTTGACCGGCGGAGTGATCTGCGTCATGGTGTCAACCTTAGGTTGTCAGTCGACGAGTGTCAACCCAAGGTTGTCACTTCTCCTCGGTGGGTCCCTGGCCGGCGTGGCCGCCGCGCTCCGCGGCGGCCACGCCCGTGCCGATGAGCGCGGCGGCCCCCGCCGCTACCAGGTGATCGGCATCTCGGCCGGGCCGAACGCCTGGATCGAGTGGTACTTGTACGTCAGCTCCGCCTCGGGCACGGCGAGCGCGAGCGTCGGGACCCGCTCGAAGAGCGTCGTGTAGACGATCTCGAGCAGGCTCGGCACCAGGCGGTCCGCCGGGCACTTGTGCGGTCCGTGACCGAACGCCAGGTGCCGGGCGGGCTCCTCCCGCATGATGTCGAGCTGGTGGGGATACGGGCACACCGACGGGTCGCGGTTGACGGGCAGCGTCGGCACCGCCAGGCCGTCACCGGCCTTGACCAGCGTGTCGCCGATGAGCATGTCCTCGGTGGCGAGCCGCATGGGGGTGCCGTCGTTGACCGAGAAGTACCGCAGCATCTCGTCCACGGCGATCGTCATCCGGTCCGGCTGGGCGAGCAGCGTCGGCCGCTGCTCGGGGTGGTTCAGCAGGGTGAGCACGCCCAGCGAGATCATCGTGGACACCGAGTTGTGGATGCCCTGGGCGTTCGACAGCATCAGAGGCGCGAGTTCGTACCAGTCGACCTCGCCGTGCTTCTCCTGCTCCTGCACGATCAGGCGGCTCATCATGTCGTCGCCGAGGTGCTTGGCCTTCTCCTTCAGGACCTCTTCCGCGTGCCCGTTCAGGCGGTCGGCCGCTTCCCTCTCCTCGGCCTCGGTGGTGGTGCCGAGCAGCAGCTTCCAGACGTTGTCCCGCATCGTCTGCAGCTCCGCCGCGGGGATGCCGAGGAACATCTCCTGAAGTCGCCACGCGATGGGGAACGCCAGCTCCTTCACCAGGTCGACCGGCTTCGCCGACTGCGCCAGCATGTCGTCGATCTTCTCCTCGACGGCGACCCGCAGGCGCGGCAGCAGCCGGGCGAGTCCTTCCGGGGAGAACTCGTCCATGATGGACTTCTTCTTCTTCAGGTGCTCCGGACCGTCCAGGTTGATCATGAACGGTGCGCAGTACCTCAGCTTCATCAGCGAGTTGGGCGTCAGCTTCGGAAAACGGTCGTCCGTCTTGTCCGAGCTGAACCGCGGGTCGGAGAGCACGATGCGGGCGTATTCCGGCCGCACCACCATCCAGACGAGTTTGCCCGTGGGCAGTTCGACCTGGCCGATGCCCCGTTCCCGCAGTGTCTCGTACTCGGCCGGCAGGACGCCGGGGAGCTGGCGGCGAATGGGGTGGGTCGGGAGCTTCGTCATGCTGACACCTCTGCAGCCCAGTGGTAGAAACGGGTGGCCAGTGAATTGCCCTGCGGGTCGTACGGCGGAATGACCTCCGTGAGGTCGTCGACGAGCTGGAGGAAGCGCGGATCGCCCTCCGTCCACACCTCGCTGATCGCCTCCATGCTGTTGGCCACGGCGAAGTCCTGGATGTGCAGGTAGATGCCGCGCCACAGGTAGATCTGGCGGCGCAGCGTGCCCATCTTCTGCGGGATGTCGGTCGCGTCCGACTCCGCGAACAGCCGCGACACCTCGGGGATGTGCTCCTGCCGCTGGGTGTTGACGATCACCGCGCTGTACGCCTGCTCCAGGTCGTCCAGTCGTTCGGCCGGCCACAGGTAGAAACGCTCGGCCGTCGGCCGGTCGACCGGGCCGTCCCAGTCCTCCGTCGCGGCGTGATCGCCGAAGTAGGTCGAAAGGCGTTCGTTCAGCCGCGTGCACCGGGGGTCGGTGCTGATGATCCGGTACGCCTCGTCGGCGTCGGCGACGTCCCAGTCCTGCATGTGCACATAGAGGTCGCTGTAGGCGAACACCTGACGGCGGCGCAGCTGGGGGAGTTCGGACGCGACCTCGCCGTCGAACTCCTGAAGGATCTTGGTGACGTCGGCGACGTCACCACCGTCGAATGTGCCGACAGTGACGATGCTCGGCATTTAGCGTCTCCTCACGAATGGGCGGGGTGCGTTTCGGGGGTGAGCCCAGCCTGCGCCCGCGCCTTCGACGCCGGATCGACGCCCGGTCAACGGCCGGGGCCCACCGCGGACGGCGAACTCGAAGGGTCCTCGAAGCGAGGTCGATCGAGGACGGACATCGTCGGTCGCGACGGATCCGGATGTGACGACGCTTGTGAGGTGTCTTGTTGTGTCGAGTACACAGCGGCGAGTTGACCACGCCATCACCATCGAGGCCGGCGTGGAGACGGTGTTCGACCTGATCGCGGACGTCGAGCGGTGGCCGCAGTTCCACCGGTCCGCGGTGCACGCGGAGACGGTCCACGCCAACGAGAAGGGAGAACTCGTCAGGCACTGGGAGCTGGACGGTGACGCCGCCGTCCGCACCTGGCAGACCGTGCGCCGCACGGACCGGCCGGGGCGCCGCATCACCTTCGCGTACAAGGAACCCGAGCAGCCCGCCACCGAGCTCCGCGGCGAGTGGGTCTTCACCGAAGTGACGCCGAACCGGACCCGGGTCGAGCTGACCCACCAGGTCGGCGCTCCGGCCGACGCCGATCTCGGCCCGTTGACGGAGAGGATCGAGCGGGAGAGCGAGGACTGCCTCGCCACGCTCCGCGAGACGGCCGAGCGCCGGGACGACCTGGACGAACTCGTCGTGTCCTTCACCGACCCGCTGTTCATCGCCGGTTCCGTCGAGGACGCCTACGACTACCTCTACCGGGCGGACCTGTGGGCCGAGCGCATCCCGCACGTGGTGGGGCTCGTCATGACCGAGGACGTGCCGAACGTCCAGTTCTTCGACATGGACACCAAGGGCCCGGACGGCAGCACGCACAGCGTCCGCTCGGTGCGGATCTGCCTCCCGAACCAGCTGATCGTGTACAAGCAGATCTCGCTGCCCTCGATGCTGGACGCGCACACCGGCCACTGGCGGTTCACCGAGACGCCGGAAGGCGTCATCGCCGAGGCCCGGCACACCAGCACGATCAAGCGTTCGGCGCTGTCCCAGCTGGGCGGTGCGACGACGGTCGCCGAGGCGCGCCGGTACCTGCGGCGGCTGCTGAGCGGCAACAGCATGAGCAACCTCCGTCTCGCCAAGGCGTACGCGGAGGAGCGCGCCGGCTTCTGAGCCGGCCGCACCAGCCTCCGGGAGCCCCTCGCCAGGACGCGAGGGGCGATGCACCGACCGGCCGGACCGTGTCTGCCGCACCGGCACCGACACCGCCCCGGCCGGGTCCGACGAACAGAGAACCGCCGAGTCAGGAGGAGTCATGGCCAAGGAGACGAGCGCCAGGGGCGGGGGAGTGTGGGCGGCCGCCGATCTGCTGACCCCGATGGCCGTCCGGGTGGCGGCGACGTTGCGGCTGGCCGACCACATCGCCGCGGGAGCCCGGACGGCGGAGGCGCTGGCCGAGGCCGTCGACGCCGACCGGGACGCGCTGGGGCGGCTGCTGGACCATCTGGTGACCGCGGGTGTGCTGTCGGGCACCGGGCCCGGCGCCTACGACCTGACGGCCATGGGCCGTCACCTGTGCGAGGGCGAGCCCGAGGACATGCGGGCCATACTCGACATCGAAGGCGCCCTGGGGCACGCCGAGTTGAGCCTCGTCCACCTGCTGCACACGGTGCGCACGGGTGAGGCCGCGTTCCCGCGGCAGTACGGCGTGACGTTCTGGGACGACCTGTCGTCCGACGACGGGCGCGCCGAGTCCTTCGACACGTTGATGGGCGCCAGGCTGACGGCGCACTCGCCCGCCGTGGCCGGGGCGTATCCGTGGGGAGCGCTCCGTCATGTGGTCGACGTCGGCGGTGGCGACGGCACCATGCTGATCGCCATCCTGCAGTCCCACCCTGATCTGAGGGGGACGGTCGTCGACCTGCCCGGACCGGTGCGACGCGCCGAGAAGGCCATCGCCGCGGCCGGTCTCGACCACCGGGCCGACGTCGCGGCCGGCAGTTTCTTCGACGCTCTGCCCGCCGGAGCGGACGGCTATCTGCTGTCGAGCATCCTGCACAACTGGGACGACGCGGCGGCCGCCCGCATCCTGCGCCGCTGCGCCGACGCGGCGCAGACGTCGGGACGTGTGCTCGTCGTGGACTACTTCGGCGACCGGACCGTGCAGACGGAGGGAGACCTGCGGATGCTCGGCTACTTCGGCGGCCGGCAGCACACCCTGGAGCAACTGGCAGAACTGGCGGGAACCGTCGGCCTGCGGACCACCTCTGTCACGCCGGCCGGCCGCTACTCCGTCGTCGAACTGCGCGCGGTTCGCTGACCGTTCGCGCGCCGCGCCGGCGGGGCATCCCCGTCGGCGCCGCCGGCCGGCCGGCGCGATCCGTCCTTCCCGGTGGCCGTCGGGAACCGCGCTTCGATGCCGTCCAGGATGATCGCCAGTCCGTTCGCGAACCGCTCGTCGGCCTCCCCGATCTCGGAGGCCTGGACCATCCGGCTCAGGTGCGGGAACTCACCGGTCTCCAGCAGGGACTTGAGGTACGGCTCCATCCGCAGCCGCCAGGCATGGCGGTCGAGGCCGGAACGGTTCGCGGTCGCCCGCTCCGTCAGCTCGGCCTGTACGGCGCCGCCGACCCAGGAGTGGATCAGGTTGAGCACATGGATCGTGTCGTCCATGCCCAGGCCGCAGCCGGCGAGAAGGGCGAGGTCGCGTTCCATGCCGCGCATGAAGTTGGGGCCCATGATCGGGCGGGTGGCGAGGAGCGGGGCGAGCCAGGGGTGCCGCAGGAAGATCTGCCGGCGGCGGCGTGCCAAGGTCGTCAGATCGGCACGGAGATCGCCGGTCGGCTCCTGCGGCTCGAAGCCGGTCGCCTCGTCGATCATCACCGTGTACAGGTCTTCCTTGGTCGGCAGGTAGCGGTAGAGGGTCATCGCGCCGGTGCCGAGTTGCTTGGCGATGGCGCGCACCGACGCTGCTTCGATGCCTTCGGAGTCCGCGATGTCGATCGCCACGGCGGCGATCTGCCCACGACTGTGCGTCGGCGCGGGGCCTCGCGCAGGCTTCTCCGGTCGCATCCAGATGATGGGTTTCGAGTCCGACACGACAGCCATCCTACGCGTCCGCCCCGCACTTGCGTACGGCGTACCCAGTTGGCTACCCTAAAATCGCGTACGCCGTACTCGGTGAGGGGTTGATGCATGGAAGACGCGATCATGTACACCGAGGAATTGAGGAAGCGGTTCGGGGACGTCGTCGCCCTGGACGGCCTGGATCTGGTGGTGCCGGCGCACACCGTCTACGGCCTGCTCGGCCCGAAGGGCGCCGGCAAGAGCACAGCCGTGCGGATCCTGGCCACGCTGACCAGGCCCAGCGGCGGGCGTGCCGTCGTCGCGGGCCTCGACGTGGCCCGGAATCCGGCGGAGGTGCGGAAGGTGATCGGCCTGGCCGGTCAGGACGCCTCGTTCGACGAGGGACTGACCGGCCGGGAGAACCTGCGGATCCTCGGCCGCCTCTCCCGGCTCGGCTCGCGCGGCGCCCGCCGGCGCGCCGACGAACTGCTGGAACGCTTCGGCCTCGCCCACGCCGGTGATCGGTTGGTCGGCACGTACTCCGGTGGCACGCGCCGCCGGATCCACCTGATCGCCAGTCTGTTACGGGCTCCCGCGCTGCTCTTCCTCGACGAGCCGACCACGGGGCTCGACGCCCCCAGCCGCGTCGAGATCTGGGAGAGCGTGCGCCGACTGGTGGCCGACGGCACCACGGTCCTGCTGACCACCACGTGCCTGGAGGAGGTGGACCGACTCGCCTCGGCGGTCGGTGTGATCGACCGGGGCCAGCTGATCGCCGAAGGCAGCCCGGCCCAGCTCAAGGCCCAACTCGGCCGGCACATCGACGTCGTGGTCGAGTCTCCGGACCATGTGCCGAGTGCCATGGCGAGGCTGGAGCGGCTCACCGGGCGGTGCCCGGAGGCCGACGGGTCGCGCATCGTCGTGGCCGCGGTGGACCAGGCGCCCGCCCTGCCGGTGATCGTGCGCGAACTGGGCGCGTCCGGCGCGGCGATCCGGAACATAGGGATCCGCGAGCCGGGTCTGGACGACGTCTTCCTGATGATGACCGGGCGGACCGTCGAACCGGTGCCCCCGGTCGGGACGCCGGAGGCGGTCTCGTGAACCTCCTGGCCGACGGCTGGACGCTGACCCGGCGAAGGCTGTTCCGGCTGCGCCACGAGCCCGGCACCCTGCTCACGATGCTGATGATGCCGACCGTGTTCGTGGTGCTGTTCGGCTTCGTGTTCGGCGGCGCGATCGGGGTACCGGGCACCTCGAACTACCGCGAGTTCATGATGCCCGGCCTGTTCGTGGTGACGACCGGGACCGCCCTGTCCACGGCCATGGTGGAGGTGGCGACGGACCAGGCGCGCGGGGTGATGGAGCGCCTGCGCTCCCTCCCGACCCACCGGGTGTCCGTGCCGCTCGGCCAGAGCGGCGCGGAGGGGATCCTCGGGGCCTACGGCCTCGCGGTCCTGATGGTGTGCGGCCTCGTCGTCGGCTGGCGGCCGCGCAACGGCGTTCTGCCGGCCCTGGCCGGCATCGGCCTCCTGCTGCTGTTCCGCTACACGCTGGCATGGGTCGGCACCTACCTGGGCCTGATGGTGCGCTCGGCACGGACCGCGGCCCGCCTGGCACCCTTCGCGCTGGCGCCGGCCCTGGTGTCCAACGCCCTCGTGCCCACCGACCGGATGCCGGCCATTCTCCGGGCGGTATGCGAGTGGAACCCGCTCAGCTCGGCCGCGGCGGCCGTGCGCGAGCTCTTCGGCAACCCCGGAGCTCCGGGGCCGGACGCCGCGTGGCCGCTGACCCACCCGGTGACCGCGAGCCTGCTGTGGGCCGGCCTGCTGTTGCTGATTTTCGTGCCGCTCTCGGCGCGCTCCTTCGCCCGCGCCGGACTCTAGATCCGTACGCGCGGTCTCCCGCCCGAGGACGCGGCGGGTGGGCGGAGGCATCTCCAGAACCGCCACGGGTGCGACGTACCCGTGCGGACATCACCGTTCTCATTCTCGGAGGGACACAAGCATGCGCGTAGTGATCGTCGGAGGCGGCACGGTCGGGTTGTGCACCGCCGTCTTCCTCGCCCGACAGGGCGTCTCGGTCCATGTGCTGGAGCGCCGGGCACAGGTCAACGACCATCCGCGGGCCTTCGGCATCACCGACCGGTCGGCGGAGATCCTGCGGGAGGCCGGCATCGACATCGAGACGGACCATCTCGTCAGGGGCCTCATGACGGGGACGAGCCTGGCCGATCTGACCACCGTCACGGCCAAGTTCGAGCCGCCGGAGATCGGCCCGGCGAAGCTGGGAAGCTGCCCGCAGGACCGGGTCGACCGGGCCGCGCTGGCACGCCTGCGGGAGCTCGGCGGCCAGGTGGACTTCGACAGCGAGGTGGTCGCGCTGACGGACGGCGGCGTCACCACCGCGGACGGCAGGACCGTCACGGCGGACTACGTGATCGCCGCGGACGGAGTCCGCAGCCCGATGCGGGACCTGCTCGGCATCGGCGTGACCGGCCCCGGCCCGCTGAGCAGTTCGCACATGCTCAACGTGCTGTTCCGCGCGGAACTGCCCACCCCGCCGACGTCCATGACGTTCCTGCGCAACGAGCGGGCGTCCGGGATCCTGCTGAAGGTCGACGAGACCGGCCGCTGGGTCTTCCACATCCCGAACGGCGACCCGGAGACCCCCGTCGAGCGGATCCAGCAGCAGATCAGGGACGCCACCGGCGTCACCGACGTCGAGCCGGAGATCATCAGCCTGCTGCCCTGGTCGTCGACGGCGCGCGTCGCCGACCGGTTCAGGCAGGGCGACGTCTTCCTCGTGGGGGACGCGGCACACGTGGTGCCGCCGGTCGGTGGCCTCGGACTCAACGTGGGTATCGCCGACGGCCACAACCTGGCGTGGAAACTGGCCGCCGGCGGTGACGCCCTGCTCGACACCTACGAGGCCGAGCGCCGGCCGGTCGCGCTGTTCACCATGCGACAGACCGTACTCCGCGCCGAGCACCGTGACCTGCACTGGGACAACGACGCGAGCCGGGCGGCCGACCGGGCGGCCGTGGGCATGGCGGGCATCATGATTCCCGTGATCGGCTACCGGTACGACTCCGCCGCGGTGGTCGACCCGGAACCGCTCTCCGACATGGAGAACCTCGCCCTGGACGGCGCACCGGGCAGCCGCCTGCCGCACCGGTGGCTTCCGGACGGACGGTCCACGGTCGACCTGGTCGACGGATTCACCCTGATCACCGGGACCGCGGCCGACCACTGGCTGGACGCGGCGCGGAACCTGGGCATCACCGCGCACGCGGTCGAAGGGTGGGCCGAGGGGGCCGGCATCAAGGAGGACGGCGCCGTGCTCGTCCGCCCCGACGGGTTCGTCGGCTGGCGCACGGCCACCACGCGCCATGACCTCGAGCACAGCACCGCGCACCTGCGGGACGTCCTCGACCGGATCCTGTGCCGGCAGAAGGCCTGACGAGGATCCGTACCCCTGGCATGCGGTCGACACCGGCGCGTCCGGTGTCGGCCGCATGCCGTTTCGGCGTGGGGAAGCGGCCCGGACCGTCTCCGTACGCCCCGCCTCCCGGGGTCGAACCACACACGAACTCGCCTCGAACCGCTGCCGCGAGCATCGGCGCCATGTGATCCCTCGACCACCGACCTCCAGCGAACGCGCGCTCGGCGCGCCCTGTTCGCGGATGTTCCCCGCGTGACGGTGAGAGCCGGGCCGGCAGGGATCAGGTCCGGGTGGGACGCGAGGCCGGTCAGGAACCGAACACCGAGGCAGAGGAGGCGGAGGATGGATTTCGGCGCTGATCCCTATCCCGAGTACGCGTGGCTACGTGCGGAGGAACCGGTCCGGCAGGTCCTGGAGGGCCGGGGCCTCTACGGACTGCTGGTGACCCGGTACGAGGACGTGCGGAGGCTGCTGTCCGATCCCCGGATGAGCAAGGACCCGCGCAACGCCCCGCTCGACTGGCAGGAGGCGGGCAAGGGGAGACCGCTGGAGGACCGGACCGGGCTCGGGACGCACCTGCTGACCACGGACGCGCCCGAACACACCCGGCTGCGCCGGCTGGTCTCGACCGCCTTCACCGCCCGCCGCGTCGAGGGCCTGCGTGAACAGGTGCAGCACATCACGGACGGGCTCCTCGACACGATCGTGCCGCGCGGGCAGGCCGAGTTGATCGGCGACTTCGCTTTCCCGCTGGCGATCACGGTGATCTGTGAGCTGCTGGGCGTGCCCAAGGCGGACCAGGACGTGTTCCGCCAGTGGACGAAGGACTTCCGGCGGTGGACGAACACCGACTCCGCCCAGGGGGACCGCGGTGACGCGCGGCCGGTCGGACTGCGCGACCTGCTCGAGTACCTGACCCGGCTCGTCGAGAAGCGCCGGCGGGACCCGGCCGACGGACTCGTCGACGCGCTGATCGCGGCACGGGACGACGACGACCGGCTGGACGAGGCCGAGTTGCTGTCCATGATGTCCCTGCTGCTGGTCGGGGGCTTCGAGACGACGGTCAACCTGATCGGCAACGGCACCCTGGCCCTGCTGCGCCACCCCGACCAACTCGCCCTGCTGCGCGAGCGACCGGAACTGGTGGACTCGGCGCTGGAGGAGATGCTGCGGTACGACGGGTCGTTCGAGACGTCGACGTGGCGGTTCCCGCTCGAACCCATCGAGGTGGCGGGCACGCGCATCGAGAAGGGCCACCCGGTGCTCCTGTCCCTGGCATCGGCCAACCGGGACGGGGCGAAGTTCCCGGCGCCGGACGACTTCGACGTCACCCGCGCGGACGCCGCGCACGTGGCCTTCGGGCGTGGTGCGCACTTCTGCCTCGGTGCTCCCCTGGCCCGGCTCGAGGGCCGGATCGCGTTCGACGGACTGCTGCGCCGGCTGCCCGGCCTCGCGCTGTCCGTACCGCAGGAGCAGCTGCGATGGCAGCGGAGCCTCACGGTCCGCGGACTGGAGGCCCTGCCGGTCACCTTCGATGCCTGACCCCGGCATCGACGATTCCGTTCACTCGCCGTGGACCGTCCTCAGGAAAGAGACCCACATGCCGAACACAGCAGTCAGCGCGCGAGCGGTGAGGGCACGATGACCCGCCGGATCGCCATCACGGGTATCGGAGTGCGCGCCCCGGGCGGTGGAAACGCCAAGGAGTTCTGGGATCTGATCTCCTCCGGCACCTCGGCCATCCGCACCATCTCGCTGTTCGACGCGTCCGGGTTCCGCTCCCGGATCGCGGGCGAGTGTGATTTCGACCCGGTCGCGGAGGGCTTCTCCGCGCAGGAGATCCGGCGCATGGACCGGAGCGCGCAGCTCGCCGTCGCCGCCACCAGGGAGGCGGTCGCGGACGCCGGCCTCGACCTGACCGAGACGGACCCGCATCGCTGCGGCGTCAGCGTCGGCAGCGCCATCGGCGGCACGATGAGCCTGGACCGGGAGTACAACGTGCTCTCCGACGGCGGCCGCAAGTGGCTCCTCGACCACGAGTACGCGGTGCCGCACATGTACAACTACCTCGTCCCGACGTCGATCGCCGCGGACGTGGCCTGGACGGCCGGGGCGGAGGGTCCCGTGTCCCTGGTGTCCACGGGCTGCACCGCGGGCATCGAGTCGGTGTCCCACGCGGCGCGGATGATCCGGGAAGGGTCCGCCGACGTGATGCTGGCCGGCGGCTCGGACGCGTCCCTCTCACCGATCTGCGTGGCCTGCTTCGACGCGATCAAGGCGACGACGCCGCGCAACGACGAACCGGCCACCGCGTCCCGCCCGTTCGACCGCACCCGGAACGGCTTCGTGCTCGCCGAAGGCAGCGCGATGCTGGTCCTGGAGGAGCTGAACCACGCCAGGGAGCGCGGCGCGCGCGTCTACGCGGAGATCGGCGGATGGGATGTGCGTGCCAACGCGTACCACATGACCGGGCTCCGGACCGAGGGCCCGGAACTCGCCAAGGCGATCGAGGTGGCGCTGCGGATGGCCGGGCGCGTGCCCGAGCAGGTCGACTACGTGAACGCGCACGGCTCCGGTACGAAGCAGAACGACGCGCACGAGACCGACGCGTTCAAGCGCACTCTGGGCGACCACGCCTACCGGACGCCGGTCAGTTCGATCAAGTCCATGATCGGGCACTCGCTGGGCGCGATCGGCTCGATCGAGATCGCGGCGTGCGCGCTGGCCATGGACGCCGGTGTCGTTCCGCCGACAGCCAACCTGCACGAGCCCGACCCGGAGCTGGGTCTCGACTACGTGCCGCTGACGGCACGACAGGCGGATCTGCGGACGGTGCTCAAGGTCGGCAGCGGGTTCGGTGGTTTCCAGAGCGCCATGGTGCTGACCAAGGGGGGATCCGATGAGTAGGGACGTTCCGGGGAACGACAACGGCACGGCGCCGGAGCGTCCTCGCGCGGTGATCACCGGTCTCGGGGTGGTCGCGCCGAACGGGTTCGACGCCGAGGAGTACTGGGACGCCGTACTCCACGGGCGGGGCGCCATCGACCGGATCACCCGGTTCGATCCGGAGCAGTACCCGGCCACCCTGGCGGGTCAGGTGCCCGACTACGACGTGCGCGCGCACATCCCCGGCCGGCTGGTGCCGCAGACCGATCAGACCACCCGGCTGGTCCTGATCGCGGCGGACGCGGCGGTCCGGGACTCCGCGCTCGATCCCGCCGCCCTCCCGGAGGACCAGGTCGGCATCGTCACCGGTCTGTCCGCGGGCGGTCTCGAGTACAGCCAGCGCGAGCTGGAGAAGCTCTGGAGCCGGGGCAGCGACCATGTGAGCGCCTATCTCTCGTTCTCCTGGTTCTACGCGGTGAACACGGGTCAGATCTCCATCCGGCACGGATGGCACGGTCCCGGCGGTGTCCTGACCGGGAACACCAGCGGCCTGGACGCCATGGCGCAGGCCCGCCGGTACGTGGCCGACGGCCTGCCGGTGGTGATGTGCGGCGCGGTGGAGAGCGCGATGTGCCCGCTCGGATGGACGATCGAGCTGACCACCGGCCGGATGAGCACGGTCGCCGACCGGACCCGGGCCTACCTGCCGTTCGACACCGCCGCGTCCGGCTACGTACCGGGAGAAGGCGGCGCCATGGTCGTCGTCGAGGAGGCCGGGCACGCGAGCGGCCGGGGCGTCCGGCCGTACAGCGAGATCGCCGGGTACGCCACCACCTTCGACCCGCGGCCGGGTTCGGCACGGGAGCCGGGGCTGCGGCGGGCGATCGAGTCCGCGCTGGCGGACGCCGGCGTGGCGCCCGAAGAGGTCGACGTCGTGTTCGCGGACGCGGCCGGGGTCGGTGAACTCGACCGCGCGGAGGCCGCCGCCATCACCGCCGTCTTCGGTCCACGGGGTGTTCCGGTGACCGCGCCGAAGACGATGACCGGCCGGCTGTACTCCGGCGGTCCGGCGCTCGACGTGGCCACGGCGTCGATGAGCATGCGGCACGGCGTCGTCCCGCCCATGATCAACGTGACCGACCCGGTCCGGTCCGACCAGCTCGACCTGGTGCTCGGCCGGGCGAGGGAGACGGCCGTGTCCACCGCTCTGGTACTGGCCCGCAGCGACGGCATCAACTCCGCGATGGTGCTGACGGCGGCGTGACGAACGCCGGTGGCAGCCGTCCATGACGGCTGCCACCGGCGTCGGTCCGGACGAGGCGCCCGGTGGTGGCGCGGGCGCCTCGACCCGGTGTCACCCGGCTCACGGACTGGCGATGATCTCCAGGATGCCGGCCGTCCACGTGAAGCCGGCGCCGACGCCCGCCAGCAGACACGTCTGCCCCGGCTCCAGGGCGCCCTCGGAGACGAGATGGGCGAGACCGGCGAACTGGTCGCCCGCGCCGAGGTGCCCGACCCGCCGGCCCCAGGACCAGGTCGAGCGCTCCGGATCGATGCCGAACGGGTCGAAGTACTGTGCCCGCATCCGGGTCCGGCCCAGATTCGGCAGGACGTACCGGTCGATGTCGCCGAGTGTGACGTCCGCCTGGGCGCAGGCCCGGTCGAACGCCTCCCGCTGCCCCGCTTCGATGCGGTGGAGCAGGGCCTCCACTCCCAGTTCGCGCACCAGGGACTCGCTGTTCAGATCGATCGGCGCCCGCGCGGCCAACGGCGCGTCGCTGAAGCTCTCGCCCCTGCCGCCGTGCTCCAGCCCGGAATCGGAGACCGTGACCAGTGCGCGGAGCCGGGCGAATCCGGTGCGGGTGGACACCACCACGGCGGTGCCGCCGTCGCCGCAGATGGTGCTCGGGTCGCTGCGCCACCGGTCGAAGCCGGGCAGGCTGAACCGGTCGGCCGTGGTGACCAGGGCGGTCGAACCGCCGTACGCGCGCAGGTGACCGGCCGCGAGTTCCAGGGCGATCATGCCGCCGTTGGACATCTGGCGGACCTCGACGGCCGGGCAGGAGCCACCGCCGCAGAAGCGCTGGACGTACGACGCCGCCGGCCACATGTCATGACCCTGGTGGTACGCGCAGGCGTGCAGCACCAGGTGCAGGTCCTCCGGACCGACCCCGGCGCGGCCGAGAGCGTCCCGTGCCGCCAGCACCGCCATCTCCGGCGCCGACTTGTCCGGCGAGACGCACACCGACTCGATGCCGGTGTTCCAGACCCGTGCCCGGTCGGCGAGGCCGGCCTGTTCCGCCTCGTCGAGCGTCAGCCGCTCGGGCAGCCACGAACTCGCGGCGGCGATGTAGAGTCCGTCGCTCATCTTGTTCCTCCCACGGATCGGAATGCCTCGGGTTTCCCGTATCCGGTCATGCTCGTCAGGCCCGGCGGAGGTTCGTTCGAGGCCCAGGCGAGGCTTTGTCGTGGTGCGCACGCCGAAGGGTCCCGGGGCCGAATGCCGGGAGCCTCCGTCGACCGGAACTCGAGTGGGTGTCGAAGCGTCCCGGGGATGTTGGTTCCGACGTCACGAGACGAAGGGATCGACAATGGCGACTTTCACTCAGGCGGACCTGGTGGAGCACATACGCCAGGCGGCCGGCGAGGACGACGGATTCGACCTGGACGGCGATATCGCCGACATCACGTTCGCCGACATGGGCTATGACTCCGTCGCGATGGTGGAGGTGACGCTCCTGGTCGAGCGTGAGCTCGGCATCGGCCTGCCCGAGGACGAGAGGGCGAGCAAGAACTCGACCCCGAAGCAGTTCGTCGAACTGGTCAACGAGCTGCTGCCCGCGTCGATCTAGGGCCTGTCCTTCGGATCAGGCCCCGCGAGTTCGGCCTGATCCGAAAGGACGGGCCCTGGACGCGGGGCCGGTGGCGTGGACGGCTCACCAAGGAGAAGACCATGTACAGCACAGAGCACGAGCAACGCTTCGACAACGGCGCCCCGGAAGCACCCGAGCAGCTCGGCCTGCTCTCCGAGATCCTCAACCGGGAGACCTTCCGCACCCTGGGTGAGGAGGTACGGGTCGGGCACGGGTGGCGTTGCTGGGAGGTGGGCGCCGGGGACGGCTCCGTCGCCCGCTGGCTGGCCGCCCGGGTGGGGACATCCGGACACGTGGTGGCCAGCGACCTCAAGCCGCAGCACGTCCCCAGGCACCCGCGGATCGAGGCCATCCGTCACGACCTCACCGAGGACCCGTGGCCGGAGCCGGAGTTCGACCTCATTCACGCCCGGCTGGTGCTGATGCACGTGGCCGACAAGGAGACCGTCGCGGCGAAGCTGGCCGCACATCTCAAGCCGGGCGGCGCGCTGGTGCTCACCGACTGGTATTGCGGCTGCGCCGCCGAGGGGATCATCAAGTCCCCTGTCGACGCGTACACGGCGCGCATCTTCCAGGAATACCACGACGGCGTGCACAAACTCGCCGGAGAGACCGGAATGGATTTCGAATGGGCGGCGCGTACGCCGGACGTTCTGTCCGCCGCCGGCTATCGGGACATCACGGTGCGCGACTTCCGGGCGCCGGGAGAGGGCGGGGCGCCGACCGCACGGCTCGCCCGGCTGCACACCAGCATGCTGGAGCCTTTTCTGCTGAGCCAGACGTCGCTGACCGGTGCCGACATCTCCGTAATTCGGGAGAAACTCCTGGACCCGGAATTCGAGATGGTGACCAACCATACGTACACGACCGTGGTCCGGGCGCCGAAGTAGAGGCGATCCGCTAGGAAATAGGCGGGTCGAAAGAAAAACCCCCGGGAGTTCCGGCGGGGGGCGGCCGCGGTGGAGCGCGTCCTGGCTCCGACCGCCCATGTACCGGCTTCAACGGTCACAGGAGGTCAAACCGGGACAGGCCACCGTGCATCCCCGGCGTCGCACTTCCTCGACTCCCCCTCCGGGTGCCGCACGGTGGTTCCTGCCTGTTGAACAGCCGCGCATCGAAGCGGTGGGGCAACGTTCGGATGTACTCCCGGGCTTGCCACCCTGAACTCCTTTACCAAGAAAGGTTAAAACGGCTCGATTCGATCTTGTTGGGAAGTGGAGCCCCGGGCTACGGTATGTCGTGCGCCAGCGAATATGGGGGAGTTATGGCAGCTGTTGCGGCAAAAGCCTTAACGGTGAAACGACATGCTGATTTCGTGGTCCAATACGCCGAGCGGGAGCTTGAATGGAAAACGGTAGAGCCTATCGGCCTCGGCTCCGTGAGGGAGTCCGCAAGGTTTTCCGTGCACCGCTCGGTGGGGATTCCGGCACCGTCGTGGGAGCCGCCGCCCGATCCGGGGGCGCGGCATGCAGCCTGACCGCGCCGGCCGGTTGCGGATCGTACTGATCGACGACCACGCGCTGCTGCGCGAGGTGGTGTGCGATGCGCTCAACGTGGAACCGGACATGGTCGTCGTCGGCGTCGCCGCCAGCGGTGCCGCCGGCATCGCGCACTGCGAGATCGAGCAGCCCGATGTCGTCCTGCTCGACGGGAACATTCCCGACGAGTCGGTGACCGAGACGGTGCACGCCATCCGCTCCGCATCGCCGAACGCGAGAATCCTGATCGTCAGCATGCCCGACGATCCGGCGCTGGTGCGCCAATTACTCGACTGCGGCGTCCGGGGCTATCTGAACAAGTCGGCGAGCCGGAACGACCTGGTGTCCAGTATCCGTGCGGTGTGCGCGGACAACATCCGCATCGTGCTCCACGTATCCGTCGAGGCACTGACGCACATCGCCTCGGCGGCGAACTGCCAGGACAGACTCACCCGGCGCGAGATGGAAATACTGACCCTGGTGAGCAAGGCCATGAGCAACCGGCAGATCTCGCGGCGACTGACCATCGCCGAGGGCACCGTGAAGCGCCACCTGGGCACCATTTTCACGAAGTTGGGCGCTCGCTCCCGGCTCGAAGCCGTGAACAAGGCGGTTTCCATCGGGCTCATCGCCCGCGCCGGGTGAGACCGCCGGGAGAAACGGCCCCGGCTGACAAGACGCAGGAAACCGCAGGCGCAGATCGAGGGAAGGTAAGCAGACTGTGGCAAGCTTAAAGGGCAAGACCGCGCTGGTGACGGGCGGTCGGACCGGTCTCGGCTTCGGCATCGCCACCGCGCTGGTGGAGCGGGGCGCGAACGTCGTGATCACTTCACGCAATGAGGACGAGCTGCGCAAGGCGGCCGCCGAACTCGGCGAGGGGCGGGCCGTCGCCGTCGCCGGTGACGCCCAGGACCCCGAGCACCAGCGGATCGCGGTGGCGACCGCCGTCGACCGGTTCGGATCGCTCGACCTGCTGGTCAACAACGTCGGCGGTACGGAGCGGACCGTCCGCCGGTTGGTCGACATCGATGTCGCGTCGTACCGGCGCACGGTCGAGATCAACCTGATGACCGCGCTGACCTGGGTCCAGGCGGCCTGGCACGGCTGGCTCGGCGAGCACGGCGGCGCCGTCGTCAACATCTCCTCGATCGCCGGCGAGCTCGCCGTTCCCGACGGCACGGCCTACGGGACGGCGAAGGCGGCGCTGAACCACTTCACCCGGCAGATGGCGAACGAGCTCGCGCCCGCGGTCCGGGTGAACGGCGTCGCGTCCGGCACGGTCCTCACCGACTTCACCAGGGCGAACGTCGAGGGCCGGGAGGACAAGGTGATCGGCTCCATCCCGCTGAGGCGACTCGGCGAACCCGCCGACGTGGGTGCCGCCGTGGCCTTCCTGCTGTCGGACGAGGCGTCCTGGATCACCGGACAGACCCTGGTCGTCGACGGCGGCAGGCTCCTCCACAACAGGTAGCACGGCACCGGCACGATCGAGGATCGCCTCGCGGCGATCCTCGATCCGTCGCCGTGGCCCGTCCGCGGAGCGATGACTACCGGGTGAGCTGCTCCGCGAGGGGCCTCCCCGAGACCCCCCAGTCCGACCAGGAGTCGCGTCCCGCCAGCACCTCCTGATGCAGTTCCCGCAGCATCCCCGAGGGTTCGAGGCCGAGTTCGGCCGACAACGTCCTGCGCAGATGCTGGTAGGCGATCAGGGATTCGTTCCGCCTCCCGCTGGAGGCCAAGGCCTTGATCAGCTGCGCGTGGTACCACTCGTTGAGCGGGTCGGCCAGCAGCATCGCCTTCAGCTCCCCGACCAGTTCCCGGTGCCGTCCCAGCATCGCGTCCGCCTGGATGCGCAGTTCGACGGTGTGCGCCCGCTGCTCCGTGAGATGGACGACGTGCGCCTGGATCGACGGGCCGGCGGTCACATCGGCGAGCGCCGGCCCCGACCAGAGATCGAGGGCCTGTCGCAGCAACCGCGCCGCCGCGGCCGGATCGCCGGCGGCGAGTGCGGTGCGCCCCTGCTGAGCCAGACGGGAGAACGCCCCCAGATCGAGCTGCTCCGGGTCCACCCGGAGCAGGTAGCCGGTGCCGCAGGTGGCGAGCACCTGCTCGACCGTACCCTCCGGCACCCACGGCTCGAACTGGCGCCGCAGCTGGTAGATGTACGTCTGCGCGGTGGGGACGGCGCTCTTCGGCGGTTTGTCACCCCATAGTTCGTCGATGATCGCGTCGAGCATGACGATGTTGTTCGAGCACAGCAGCAGCTGCGCCAGCACCCGCCGCGCCATCGGCGCGGTCGGCGTGCAGTCGCCCAGGTCGTTCGTGACGGTTAGACGGCCGAGTACCTGGAATCGCAACACGGGCGAATGCCTCCACACAGTGATCGTCGGGTCGGGCCTCGACCCAGACTCTGCCGATCCCTTTGCCGGGCAGGCAATGCTGCGAGGCGAAGGTCCCACCCCGGTGACCGAGTCGGATCGTGTCCTCTACAACCTTCGTCTCATTGCTGTGACGAGAGGTTTGCGAGCGGCGGCACCGACCGGGCCCACCCTTCCCGAGAGCAGAGTGAGATTCCGCTGTCATGACAGAGAACTTCGTGAAAACGAGTGGTCAGGACGTCGTCGCGGTGGTCGGTCTGTCGTGCCGCCTTCCCGGCGCGAGCTCCCCCGAGGCGTACTGGGACCTGCTCGCGGCCGGCCGGGAGGCCGTCGGTGAGGTTCCCCCGGACCGCGCCGTCCACGTCGGCACACGGGTGACCAGGGCCGGACTGATCGACGGCGTCGCGGACTTCGACGCGGGCTTCTTCGGGGTGTCGCCGCGCGAAGCCGCCGCGATGGACCCACGGCAGCGGCTGATGCTGGAACTCGCCTGGGAAGCGCTCGAACACGCGGGAGTCGACCCGTCGGCGGCGCGGGGCAGCCGGGCCGGAGTCTTCCTCGGGGCGATGGGGGACGACTACGCCGGACTGGTGCGAGACCAGGGCGCGGGAGCGATCGACAGCTTCACCCTGTCCTCGCTCCAGCGCGGTGTCCTCGCGAACCGGATCTCCTTCTTCCTGGGACTGTCCGGCCCCAGCGTCGTCGTGGACTCGGCACAGTCCTCCGCTCTGGTCGCCGTGCACCAGGCGTACGAGAGCGTGCGGCGCGGAGAGTCGGCGTGGGCGCTCGCGGGCGGGGTCAACCTGATCCTCTCGCCGGAGTCGACCGCGACCGCGAGCGAGTTCGGCGCGCTGTCCCCGGACGGCCGCTGCTACACGTTCGACGCGCGCGCCAACGGCTACGTCCGCGGTGAGGGCGCCGGCCTGGTGGTGCTCATGCCCCTGGCGGACGCCCACGCGTACGGCCACGACGTCGTGTGCGTGATCCGCGGCGGCGCGGTGAACAACGACGGCGGCGGCGAGCAGCTCACCACGCCCAGCCGCGCGGGCCAGGAGGACGTGCTGCGGGCGGCGCTCGCCGACGCCGGCACGCGGTCCGCCCAGGTCGGATACGTGGAGCTGCACGGCACCGGCACCCCGGTGGGGGACCGCGTGGAGTCGGCGGCGCTCGCCGCGGTCTTCGCCGACCGGGACCGCCCCCTGGTGGTGGGGTCGGCGAAGACCAACGTGGGGCACGCGGAGGGAGCGGCGGGCGTCGTCGGCCTCATCAAGGCGGCCCTGGCCGTCCAGCACGGCCAGGTCCCGGCGAGCCTGAACTTCGCCGCTCCGGCGGACGACGTCCCCCTCGCCGAGCGAGGCCTGGAAGTCGCCACCGAGCTGCGCGCATGGCCCGGCGACGAGCCGCGGGTGGCCGGTGTGTCGTCGTTCGGGATGGGCGGCACGAACTGCCATCTGGTGCTCGCGCAGGCCCCGGACCCCGACCCGGCCCCGGCCGTGGAGAGCACCGGCGCGAGGGCGGGTACCGTTCCCTGGCTCCTGTCCGGCGGCACCGCGCGGGCCTTGCGGGCCCAGGCCGAACGGCTGGCCGGGCACCTTGCCGCGCAGGACGGACCGGACCCGCTCGACGTCGGGTTCTCGCTGGCGACCACCCGTGCCGCGCTCCCGCACCGCGCCGTCGTCATCGGCGAGGACCCCGCCGAGCTGCGCGAGGGACTGGCCGCGCTGGCGGCGAACCGCCCGGCGCCCGACGTCGTGTCCCACACGGTCTCCGAGGGCGGGACGGCCTTCATGTTCACCGGGCAGGGCGCGCAGAGGACCGGCATGGGCCGGGAGCTGTACGCGCGGTTCCCCGTGTTCGCCAGGTCCTTCGACGCGGTGTGCGCGGAACTGGATCCGGCCCTGGGCCGAGAGCTGCGGGAGACCGTCTGGTCCGACGCGGACCTGCTCGGCAGGACCCGGTACACGCAGGCGGCGCTGTTCGCGCTGGAGACGGCGCTGTTCAGGCTGATGGAGTCGTTCGGCGTGCATCCGACGCACCTGATCGGCCATTCGATCGGCGAGGTCACCGCCGCGCACGTCGCCGGGGTGCTGTCGCTGTCCGACGCCTGCACGCTCGTCGAGGCACGCGGACGGCTGATGCAGGCGGCCCCGTCCGGCGGGGCGATGGTGGCCGTCAACGCCGACGAGGCCGACGTGCGGGCGCTCCTGCCCGCGTCCGGGGTGAGCGTCGCCGCCGTCAACGGGCCCCGCTCGGTGGTGATCTCCGGCGACGCCGACCTGGTGCTCGCGACCGCGGAGACCTTCCGCGCCGCGGGAGTGAAGACCAGGCGGCTGAACGTCAGCCACGCGTTCCACTCCCACCATCTCGACGGAGTGCTCGACGAGTTCGCCGACGCCCTCCGCGGGCTGACCTTTCACGCTCCCCGGATCCCCGTCATCTCGAACCTCACGGGACGCCCCGCCACCACGGACGAGCTGACCGACCCCGGCTCCTGGGCACGCCAGATCCGTGGCACCGTCCGGTTCGCCGACGGCATCCGCGCCCTGCACGACGCGGGCGTCACACGATTCCTCGAACTCGGCCCCGACCCCGTACTCGCCGGAATGGCCCGGGAGACCCTCGCCGAGCAGGCGCCGGCGGCGGTGTCCACACTGCGCGCCGGGCACGCGGAGGTCCGCACCCTGCTCCGGGCGCTCGGCACCCTGCACGCCACGGGGGCGCCGGTGGACTGGACACCGCTGCTTGACGGCGGCCGCAGGGTCGCGCTGCCCACGTACGCCTTCCAGCGCCGCCGGTACTGGATCGGTGAGGCGCGCGAGGCCGCACCCGCCGCCGAGCCGGCACCCGTCCGCGACCGGGCGGGCCTGCTCGATCTGGTGCGCACCCACCTCGCCGCCGTCCTGGGCTACGACGCGGCCGACATGACACCGCTGACCTCGTTCAAGGATCTCGGCCTGACGTCGCTCACCGCGGTCGAGCTGTGCGCCGGACTCTCCTCGGAGCTGGGTCTGGCCCTGCCGGGATCACTGGTGTTCGACCACCCCACCCCCGACCGGTTCGCGGCGTTCCTGCACGCGGAGCTCACCGGGCACGGCGACGCGGAGGGAGCGCCGAGCGTCCAGGCATCGCGTGCCGGCGACGCCGACGACCCGATCGCCATCGTGGGCATGGGCTGCCGGTATCCCGGTGGCGTGGCGTCGCCGGACGGTCTGTGGGAGCTGGTGCGGTCAGGGCGGGACGCCGTCTCCGATCTGCCGCGCGACCGCGGCTGGGATCTGGAGAACCTGTTCGACCCGGACCCGGAGACCTCCGGGCGGACGTACGTCCGGCAGGGCGGGTTCCTCGACGACATCGCCGGTTTCGACGCCGGGTTCTTCGGGGTGTCGCCGCGCGAGGCGCTGGCGATGGACCCGCAGCAGCGGCTGCTCCTGGAGACCGCCTGGGAGACGCTTGAGGACGCCGGGATCGAGCCCGGTTCGCTGCGCGGCAGCGACACGGGCGTGTTCATCGGTGCCATGGCGGGCGACTACGGCCCGCGGCTCGACACCCCACACGGCGGGGTCGACGGATACGTGCTCACCGGAAACACCGGGAGCGTCACGTCGGGTCGGCTGGCGTACTTCCTCGGCCTGGAAGGGCCTGCGGTGACGGTGGACACGGCGTGTTCGTCGTCCCTGGTCGCGTTGCACCAGGCCGCCCGGGCGATACGGAGCGGAGAGTGCTCCTTGGCGGTGGCCGGTGGCGTGACCGTGATGTCCTCGCCGGGCATGCTCGTCGAATTCTCGCGGCAGCGTGGGTTGTCGGCGGACGGGCGGTGCAAGGCGTTCGCGGAGTCGGCGGACGGGACGGGTTGGGGTGAGGGCGCGGGGCTGGTGGTGTTGGAGCGTCTGTCCGTGGCGCGTGCGCGGGGGCATCGGGTGCTGGCGGTGTTGCGGGGTTCGGCGGTGAATCAGGACGGTGCGTCGAACGGGTTGACGGCTCCGAACGGTCCGTCGCAGCAGCGTGTGATCCGTCTGGCGTTGGCGGACGCGGGGCTGGGCGCGGGTGATGTGGATGTGGTGGAGGCGCATGGCACGGGGACGCGGTTGGGTGATCCGATCGAGGCGCAGGCGTTGTTGGCGACGTATGGGCGGGGGCGTTCGGGGGATCGGCCGTTGTGGCTGGGTTCGTTGAAGTCGAACATCGGTCACACCATGGCGGCGGCGGGTGTGGGTGGTGTGATCAAGATGGTGGAGGCGTTGCGTCGTGGGGTGCTGCCGGCGACGTTGCATGTGGATGCGCCGACGTCTCATGTGGATTGGAGTGCCGGGGGAGTTCGGCTCCTGACGGAGTCGCGTGAGTGGCATGCGGGGGACCGGCCGCGTCGTGCGGGGGTGTCGTCGTTCGGGATCAGTGGCACGAACGCTCATGTGATTTTGGAGCAGGCGCCGCCGGCGGAAGCCGTGCCGTCGACTGAGCCGGTAGGGCCGGTGGCGTGGGTGGTGTCGGCGCGGAGCGAGGAGGCTCTGCGGGCGCACGCGGCACAGCTCGCCGAGGCCGCCGGTTCCGGCCTGGCGCCGGCGGATGTCGCCGCGACGCTGGCCGCGCGTACCCCGTTCGAGCATCGTGCTGTGGTGCTGGGTGCCACGCCCGGGGAGTTGCTGGAGGGACTGCGTTCCCTCGCGGAGGGTGCTCCTGGCGACGGCGTGGTGTCGGGGGTCGCCGGGCCCGGAAAGACGGTCTTGGTGTTTCCCGGGCAGGGGTCGCAGTGGGGTGCGATGGCGCGGGAGTTGTATGCGACGGCGCCGGTGTTCAGGGCTCGTCTGGAGGAGTGTGCGAAGGCGTTGTCGGCTTTCGTGGAGTGGGATCTTCTGGAGGTGTTGCTGAGCGATGACGGTGGTGTGTTGTTGTCGCGGGTGGATGTGGTGCAGCCGGCGTTGTTCGCGGTGATGGTGTCTTTGGCCGCGTTGTGGGGTGCGCATGGGGTGCGTCCGGATGCGGTGGTGGGGCATTCGCAGGGGGAGATCGCTGCTGCGTGTGTGGCGGGGGCTCTGTCGCTGGAGGATGCGGCGCGTGTGGTGGCGTTGCGCAGTCAGGCGATCCGGGTCTTGGCGGGGCGGGGTGGCATGGTGTCGGTCGCTCTGGCGGTGGGGGAGGTGCGGCCGCGTCTGGAGCGGTGGGGTGGTGACGTCGGGATCGCGGCGGTCAACGGCCCGGTGTCCACTGTGGTGTCCGGCAGTGCGGGGGCGCTGGACGAGTTGCAGGCCGTGTTCGAGGCGGAGGGCGTGCGCACCTGGCGCATCCCCGTCGACTACGCCTCCCACTCCTGGCACGTGGACGAGATCCGTGAGCAGGTGCTGGACCTGCTGGCCCCGATCCGTCCCCGGCCCGCCGAGGTCCGCTTCTACTCGACCGTCACCGGGCAGCCGATCGACACCACCGCACTCGACGCGGACTACTGGTTCCGAAACCTGCGCAGCACCGTCGAATTCGAAGCCGCCACCCGGCTGCTCGTCGAAGACGGCTACGACGTGTTCATCGAGTCCAGTCCCCACCCGGTTCTGGCTCCGGGCGTGCAGGAGACCATCGACACCACGCCCACTCCGGCCCGCGCCATCGGGACCCTGCGTCGGCACCACGGCGACCTGGCCGCCTTCCTGCGCTCCACCGGCGCGGCGTTCACCGCCGGTGCCACCAGCCGCCAGATGCCCGCACATCCGCACGGCGGTCGTCATGTCGACCTTCCCAAGTACCCCTTCCAGCGGACGCATTACTGGCTCGAACCCGACACCGGCCGACGTGACATCGCCGCCGTCGGACTGACCGCGGCCGGCCATCCCCTGCTCGGCGCGGTCACCGAGGGCGCGAGCAGCCTGGTCCTCACCGGCCGGATCTCCCTGGCCACGCACCCCTGGCTCGCCGACCACCAGGTGGCCGGCACCGTCGTGGTGCCCGGCGCCGCCTTCGCCGAGCTGGCGGTGCACGCCGCCGACCGGGTCGACTGCGGCACCGTACGCGAGCTGACCGTGCAGACCCCGCTCGTCCTGCCCGAGCAGGGCGCGGTCAGGATCCGGGTGGAGATCGGCGAGTCGTCCACCGGCGACGGCGCACGACCGATTCGCATCGACGCGCGGCCGGACGCGGGCACGGACGTCCCGTGGACGTGTCACGCGATGGGCGTCCTGGACGCCGGGGCGCCGTCCCCGGACTGGGACCTCACGGCCTGGCCCCCCGCCGGGGCGCGGCCCGCGGACTTCTCGTACGAGACGCTCGCCGCCCAGGGATACCAGTACGGTCCGGTGTTCCAGGGGCTGCAGCGGATGTGGCGCCGCGACGACGACGTCTACGCCGAGATCGCCCTCCCCACCGACCCCGACGCCTTCACCGTCCACCCCGCCCTCCTCGACGCCACCCTCCACGCGGCACTGATGAGCCAGGTCCTGCCCGACGACGGCCGGATACGACTGCCGTACGCCTGGGAAGGTGCCGCGCTGTACGCCTCCGGTGCCTCTGCGCTGCGCGTGTCGGTGACGACCGTGGGGGACAACGCGATACGGCTGCGCGCGGCGGACGGCGCCGGCAGGCCCGTGGCCGAGGTGGCGTCGCTGGCCATGCTTCCCGCCGACCTCGCGGACCTCGGCTCCGCGGCCGTCGACCGGGACTCCCTGCTGTGCCTGGATTGGACCTCCGCGCCGTCGGCGGACGCGGCACCGCCCACCCGGCTCGCACTGCTCGGCCGCGACCCGTTCGGCCTGCGCTCGGCGACGGCGGGCGGCGTCGACCCGCGGCAGTTCACCGAACTGTCCGCGATACCCGACGACACGTCCGACGTGATCGTGTGCGTCGAAGGGGACCCGACGGCGGACGTCCCGGCAGCCGCCCGCACGGCGCTGTACCGTGCGCTCGACCTGGTCCGGGCCTGGGTGTCCGACGACCGCTTCGGGGAGGCGCGGCTGGTCGTGGTGACCCGGCACGCGGTGATGACCGGATCCACCGACCCCGTACCCGACCTGTCCACCGCGTCCCTCTGGGGGCTGCTCCGCTCCGCGCAGAGCGAGCACCCCGGCCGGTTGGTCCTGGTCGACGTGGACGACGCCGCCCACTCGCTCGCCGCGCTGCCGTCCGCGCTGGCCGGCGGCGCCACGCAGTTCGCGCTGCGTGACGGACGGGTCGTGGTGCCGAGACTGGCCAGGGCGCGTACCCAGGACGGCCCACGGGAACCCGGGGGCATGCCGGGACGGCCCGAGTCCGCGGGCCGGAGCAGGCCGGAGACGCCGTCGAGGTGGGACACCGACGGCACCGTGCTGCTCACCGGCGGTACCGGAACACTCGGCAGTCTCTTCGCCCGGCACCTGGTCACGAAGCACGGGGTGCGGCACCTGCTGCTGGTCTCCCGGCGCGGACCGGACACCCCGGGAGCCGCGGACCTGGTCGCCGAGCTGTCCGGGCTGGGCGCCGACGTGATGGTCGCCGCGTGCGACGTGGCCGACCGGGGCGCGCTCTCGGCCCTGCTCGCGGGAATCCCGGCGAACCACCCGCTCACCGGCGTGGTGCACGCCGCCGGGACCCTGGACGACGGGCTGATCGCCGGGATGACACCGGAGAAGATCGACGCCGTGCTCACGCCGAAGCTGGACGCGGCGTGGAACCTGCACGACCTGACCAGGGACCTCGGGCTGTCCGCGTTCGTGCTGTTCTCCTCGATCATGGGCACGCTCGGCAACGCGGGCCAGGCGAACTACGCGGCCGCGAACGTGTTCCTCGACGCGCTCGCCCAGTACCGCCACGCCGCCGGACTTCCGGCGACCTCGCTCGCGTGGGGGTTCTGGAGCGAGCGCAGCGAACTGACGCGCGACCTGAACGACGCGGACATCGCCCGCATGGCGCGCATCGGGCTGAAGCCGCTTCCGTCGGACGAGGGCGTCGCCCTGTTCGACGCGGCGTTCGCCCGTGGTGAGGCCACCGCGGCCCCGGTCGCACTCGACCTGGACCGGCTGCGCGCGCAGGCCACGCGGTCGGCCCTGCCGGAGGTGCTGCGCGGGCTGGTCCGGGCGCGGCGCGCGGCGACCGCCGTCACGGCGACCGCGTCGACGCTCGCCGACCGGCTGGCCGGCCGCCCGGCCGAGGACGTCGACCGCGAGCTGCTCGATCTGGTGCGCTCCCACACCGCCACGGTGCTCGGCCATTCCGGCGCCGACTCGGTACAGCCGGCCGTCGCGTTCAGGGAACTCGGCCTCGACTCGCTGTCCGCGGTGGAACTCCGCAAGCGGCTCAACGAGGTCACCGGACTGCGGCTGTCCGCCACCGTGGTGTTCGACCGGCCGACCCCGTCCGCGCTGGCCGCGTTCCTGCGCGAGGAACTGCTCGGCGGGAGCACCCGGGCGGTCGCTCCGGCGGCTGCGGCCGCCATGGCGGAGGACGACGATCCGATCGCCATCGTCGGCATGGGCTGCCGGTATCCCGGTGGCGTGGCCTCGCCCGACGGTCTGTGGGAGCTCGTGCGGTCGGGGCGGGACGCGGTCGGCGGGCTGCCGCGCGACCGTGGCTGGGATCTGGAGAACCTGTTCGACCCGGACCCCGGACGGACCGGCAAGAGCTATGTGGACAAGGGCTACTTCCTCGACGACGCGGGGGAGTTCGACGCCGGGTTCTTCGGGGTGTCGCCGCGCGAGGCGCTGGCGATGCACCCGCAGCAGCGGCTGCTCCTGGAGACCGCGTGGCAGACGCTTGAGGACGCCGGGATCGAGCCCGGTTCGCTGCGCGGCAGCGACACGGGCGTGTTCATCGGTGCCATGTCCCAGGACTACGGGCCGCCGATGCACGAGGGCTCGGCGGAGGCTGACGGGCTGCTGTTGACCGGTACCAGTGGGAGCGTCACGTCGGGTCGGCTGGCGTACTTCCTCGGTCTGGAGGGGCCTGCGGTGACGGTGGACACGGCGTGTTCGTCGTCGCTGGTCGCGTTGCACCAGGCCGCTCACGCGCTGCGGAGCGGTGAGTGCTCGCTGGCGGTGGCCGGTGGGGTGAGCGTGATGTCCTCGCCCGGGGTGTTGGTGGAGTTCTCGCGGCAGCGTGGGTTGTCGGCGGATGGGCGGTGCAAGGCGTTCGCGGAGTCGGCGGACGGGACGGGTTGGGGTGAGGGTGCGGGGCTGGTGGTGTTGGAGCGTCTGTCGGTGGCGCGTGCGCGGGGGCATCGGGTGTTGGCGGTGTTGCGGGGTTCGGCGGTGAATCAGGACGGTGCGTCGAACGGGTTGACGGCTCCGAACGGTCCGTCGCAGCAGCGTGTGATCCGTCTGGCGTTGGCGGACGCGGGGTTGGGTGCGGGTGATGTGGATGTGGTGGAGGCGCATGGCACGGGGACGCGGTTGGGTGATCCGATCGAGGCGCAGGCGTTGTTGGCGACGTATGGGCGGGGGCGTTCGGAGGGTCGGCCGTTGTGGCTGGGTTCGTTGAAGTCGAACATCGGTCACACCATGGCGGCGGCGGGTGTGGGTGGTGTGATCAAGATGGTGGAGGCGTTGCGTCGTGGGGTGCTGCCGGCGACGTTGCATGTGGATGCGCCGACGTCTCATGTGGATTGGAGTGCCGGGGGAGTTCGGCTCCTGACGGAGTCGCGTGAGTGGCATGCGGGGGACCGGCCGCGTCGTGCGGGGGTGTCGTCGTTCGGGATCAGTGGCACGAACGCTCATGTGATTTTGGAGCAGGCGCCGCCGGCGGAAGCCGTGCCGTCGACTGAGCCGGTAGGGCCGGTGGCGTGGGTGGTGTCGGCGCGGAGCGAGGAGGCTCTGCGGGCGCACGCGGCGCAGCTCGCCGAGGCCGCCGCGGACACCGGGGTGCCGGTGGAGGACGTGGCGGCGACGCTGGCCGCTCGCACCACGTTCGAGCGGCGTGGCGTGGTGGTCGGCTCCACACGTGAGGAGTTGCTGGAGGGTCTGAGGTCGCTGGCCGAGGGCGCCGCCACCAAGGGTGCGGTGTCGGGGAGTGCCGGGTCCGGCAGGACGGTCTTGGTGTTTCCGGGGCAGGGGTCGCAGTGGGGTGCGATGGCGCGGGAGTTGTATGCGACGGCGCCGGTGTTCAGGGCTCGTCTGGAGGAGTGTGCGAAGGCGTTGTCGGCTTTCGTGGAGTGGGATCTTCTGGAGGTGTTGTTGAGCGATGACGGTGGTGTGTTGTTGTCGCGGGTGGATGTGGTGCAGCCGGCGTTGTTCGCGGTGATGGTGTCTTTGGCCGCGTTGTGGGGTGCGCATGGGGTGCGTCCGGATGCGGTGGTGGGGCATTCGCAGGGGGAGATCGCTGCTGCGTGTGTGGCGGGGGCTCTGTCGCTGGAGGATGCGGCGCGTGTGGTGGCGTTGCGCAGTCAGGCGATCCGGGTCTTGGCGGGGCGGGGTGGCATGGTGTCGGTCGCTCTGGCGGTGGGGGAGGTGCGGCCGCGTCTGGAGCGGTGGGGTGGTGACGTCGGGATCGCGGCGGTCAACGGCCCGGTGTCCACTGTGGTGTCCGGCAGTGCGGGGGCTCTGGACGAGTTGCAGGCCGTGTTCGAGGCGGAGGGCGTGCGCACCTGGCGCATCCCCGTCGACTACGCCTCCCACTCCTGGCACGTCGACCGACTGCGCGAGAACGTCATGGACCTGCTCGCGCCGATCGCCCCGCAAGCCGGTGACCTCCGCTTCTACTCGACCGTCACCGGGCAGCCGATCGACACCACCGCACTCGACGCGGACTACTGGTTCCGCAATCTCCGGGAAACCGTCGAGTTCGAGGCCGTCACCCGGTTGTTGCTGGCGGACGGCTTCGACACCTTCATCGAGTGCAGCCCGCACCCGGTTCTGGTCGCCGGGGTGCAGGAGACCATCGACATTACGGACGTGCCCGCCCGCGGTCTCGGGACGCTGCGCCGCCACGACGGTGGCCTCGACAGCTTCCTGCGGTCGGCCGGAGAGGCCTTCACAGCGGGGGCCGTCGACCGCTGGAACCCGGCGGACCGGAGCCGTGGCGGTCATGTCACCCTGCCGTCCTATCCGTTCGAGCGGACGCGGTACTGGCTGACCCCGGACACCGGCCGTCGTGACGTCGGTGCGGTCGGGCTGACCGCGGCCGGTCATCCGCTGCTCGGCGCTGTCGTCGAGGGCGCGGCCGGCACGGTCTTCACCGGCCGGGTGTCCCTGGCCACGCATCCCTGGCTGGCTGATCACGAGGTGGCCGGCACCCTCGTGTTCCCCGGTGCCGCGTTCGTGGAGCTGGCGGTGTACGCGGCCGACCGGGTCGGCGGCGGCAGCGTCCGTGAGCTGACCGTGCGGACTCCGCTCGTCCTGCCCGAGCACGGCGCCGTACGACTGCGGGTGGAGGTGGGCGAGCCGTCCACCGGCGACGGTGCGCGACCGGTGCGGATCGACGCGCGGCCGGACACGGGAACGGCCACGTCCTGGACGTGTCACGCGGTGGGCGTCCTGGAC
Source organism: Streptomyces sp. E-08 (assembly GCF_049913095.1). Lineage (NCBI taxonomy): Bacteria > Bacillati > Actinomycetota > Actinomycetes > Kitasatosporales > Streptomycetaceae > Streptomyces > Streptomyces sp. E-08. The sequence goes on from NZ_CP183971.1 coordinate 6,383,660, forward strand.
GCCGAGACGCCGTCCCCGGACTGGGATCTCACGGCCTGGCCCCCCGCCGGGGCAGGGCCCGTGGACTTCTCGTACGAGACGCTTGCCGCCCAGGAATACCAGTACGGTCCGGTGTTCCAGGGGCTGCAGCGGATGTGGCGCCGCGACGACCACGTGTACGCCGAGATCGCCCTCCCCACCGACCCCGACGCCTTCACCCTCCACCCCGCCCTCCTCGACGCCACCCTCCACGCGGTGTGCGCCGAGGGCCCCCGGCTGGCGACGTCGTGGCACGGAGTCGCCGTGCACGCGGTCGGCGCGTCCGCCCTGCGGGTGCGGATCGGCCCTGACCGCGCCGGCTCGGTGTCGGTGAAGCTGGCCGACACCGTGGGCGATCCGGTCGCCGAGTTCACCGTCGGCACCACGCCCGTCGAACCCGGGGAGCTGCGGGCTGCCGGGGTCGTACAACTCGGCGTGCTCCACCGGGAGGCGTGGGTGGACCATCGCGCGAAGTCGTCGCCCCGGAAGGCGAACTGGGCCGTCGTGGGAGCGGATCCGCTCCGAGCCGCGGACGGGCTGACGGCCGCGGGCGTGCCCGCCCGGGCCTACCCCGGACTCGACGCCCTGGCCGAGGCCGACGGGGACGTGCCGGACCATCTGGTGTTCACCGTGCCGGCGGGCGCGGAGGTGGCCGCCACCGTGCGGGAGACCCTGAGCCGGCTGAACGCGGTGCCGGCGGAGGGAGGGCTCGCCCCGGCGACCGTGGTGTTCCTGACCACCGCCGCCGTCCCGGCCTTCGACCCCGCCGACGCCGACCTCGCGGGTGCCGCGGTGTGGGGGCTGATCCGGGCCGCGCAGGCGGAGAACCCCGGCCGGTTCGTCCTCGCCGACGTGGATGCCGACGAGGCGTCCTGGCGTGCGCTGCCGCGGGCCGTGATGTCCGGTGAACCGCAGATGGCCCTGCGCGGGGGTCGGGTCAGGGTGCCGCGGCTCGCCCCGGGCGCACCGGCGAGCACGACGGAGCGGGTCGCCGGCCACGAGGGCACCGTGCTGATCACCGGCGGGACCACGCCCCTGGGCGAGCGACTGGCACGGCACCTGGTCGCCGTGCACGGGGTACGGCATCTGCTGCTGACCGGCGCCGAAGCCCCCGAGCCGGCCCCGGAACTCACCGCGCTGGGTGCCGCCGTCACCACCGCCGCGTGTGATCCTGCCGACCGTACGGCGCTGCGGGAGCTGATCGGCCGTCTGCCCGAGGGGCGTCCGCTGACCATGGCCGTGCACATTCCGCAGGCTCCGCCGCACGACGGGCCCCTGTCCGCGGCACCGGCCCCGGACGGGCTCGCCGAGGTGGTGGACGCGACGGTCGGTGCCGCGGAGGTCCTCGACCAGGAGATCGGGGACGCCACCCTCGTCCTGTGCTCGTCGCTGGCGGGAACCGTCGGTGGTGCCGGACCCGTCGGTGGTGCCGGATCCGTGGCCACGTCCGCGTCGGCGGCCGCGCTGGACGCGCTGGCCCGACGGCGCCGGGCGCGCGGCGCCCCCGCGGTGTCACTGGCCTGGGGGCCTTGGACGGAGGGCGACGCTCCCTCCCGTGGCGGAGTGGCGGGAGTGGGTGCGCTGGGGGCGCGTGAGGCCGTCGCGCTGTTCGACACCGCCTGCCGCGCGGACGAACCCGTGTACATCCCGGCCAGGCTGGATCTGGCCGAGCTGACCAGGCAGGCCGAGGCCGGGGAGGCGCTGCCGCCGCTGTTCCGGTCGCTGGTCAGGACCACCGGCAAACGCACGGCGAGCGGAGGCGCGGTCTCGGTCACGTCGCTGCGGCAGCGGCTCGCGTCGATGGCGGAGGCCGAACAGGACCGGACGCTGTCCGGCCTGATCTCCACGCAGATCTCGGCGGTGCTCGGTCTTGAGCCGGCCGACGTGGTGCGGCCGAACCAGATCCTGCTCGACTTCGGCTTCGACTCGCTGTCCCTCCTGACCCTGCGGAACCGCCTCGACTCGGCGACCGGTGTGCGTCTTGACACCGCGACGATGTTCCACCGGTCGACACCGGACGACCTGGTCCAGCACCTCAAGCGGGCACTGCTCGACAACCGATCCGGCGGAGGAGCCGATGATGCACCCACCGATGACACCGTCTGAACGCGTCGTGGAGCCGACGGGACGTGGCTATCTGCTGCTCGACGCGCATCCGGTCGGATGCTTCCGCAGTGTGGAGCTGATGCGGGCCGAGGTGCCGGCCCCGGAGAAGCCGCCGGCGCGGCGGCCGACGGCGCTGGTCATCGGGTCGAGCTCGGGCTACGGCCTGGCGAGCACGATCGCGGGGCTGGTGCGGTACGGCATCGACGGCGTGGGGATCGGCCTCGAACGGCCGGCCGGGCACCGCAGCGCGAGCGCCGGGTGGTACCGCACCATCGCCACCCACGCGATCGCCCGCGAGCTCGGGGCGGACTTCTCGTTCCGCAACGCCGACGCCTTCGCCGACACCACGAAGACGGAGACGCTGGATCTGCTGGCCGAGCGGTTCGGCGGCCTGGACTACCTGATCTACAGCGTCGCCGCGCCCCGGCGCACCGATCCGCGGAGCGGCACCACCTACCAGTCGGTGCTCAAGCCGCTCGGCGCACCGCACACCACCCGGAACCTGGAGTTCGCCGACGACGGATCCGCGCTGGTGCGGGAGGTCACCGTCGCCCCGGCGACCGAGGCCGAGACCGCCGCGACGGTGGGGGTCATGGGCGGCGAGGACTGGTCCCGCTGGATCACCGCGCTGGCCGAGCGCGGGCTGCTGCGGAACGGCTTCCGCACGGTCGCCCTCACCTACATCGGCTCGCCGCTGACCTCGGCGATCTACCGCGGGGGCACGATCGGCGCGGCCAAGGCCGACCTGGAGTCCACGGCGCGCGCCCTGACCGAGCGGCTGGCCGCGGTGGACGGCCGTGCCTTCACGTCGGTGAACGGCGCCCTGGTCACCCAGGCGCTGACCGCCATCCCGGGCATCCCGCTCTATGTGAGCCTGCTCCGTGGCGTTCTGGGCGACCGTTTCCCGTCTCCCGTGGAGCAGTCGCTCGACCTGTGGCAGCGGCTCACCGCGCGCCGGCCCGACGTGGACGACTCCGGCCGCATCCGCCTCGATCGCTGGGAGCTGTCCGAGCCGGTGCAGGCGGCGGTGGCCGACCGCTGGCGGTCGGCCACCGCCGGGACCGTCACCGCGTCGGCCGACACCGCGTGGTTCCGGGCCCAGTACCGTGCCCTGTACGGATTCGACGTACCCGGCGTCGACTACACCGTCCCGGTCGCGACCGACCTGCCCTGGCCGGAGTCGTAGACACCGGAGTCCGGCCAGGGGCGTTCCGCTCCTCCCCGGCCGACGGCCGTACGGCGGTCGGCCGGGGAGGACGGCTCAGCGGAAGTCGTCGGCGTGGTCGACGGCCCACTGCGCGAACGTGTGCGCGGGCCTGCCGGTGATCCTGTCGACGATCACCGAGACGGGGGCCGGAACGCCGTCGGAGGCGGCCCACATGCGCAGAAGCGCTTCGGCCACGTTCGACGGCGCCTTCTCGGCGAATTCCTCCCGCGCCTGCTCGACGGAGACCGTCTCCACCCGGATCGGGCGCCCCAGGGCCTCACCGATGTGCTCCACCTGGCGCCGCAGCGTCAGCGACTGGGCCCCGTGGACGGTGTACGCCTGGTGGGAGTGGCCCGGTTCGGTCAGTGCGGTCACGGCGAGCGCGGCCATGTCCTTCTCATGGACGGGGGCGTTCTGCGCTTCCGGGTACGGAAGGCGCACGACGCCCTCCGTGCGGATCGAGTCCCCCCACCACCAGCGGGCGTTGGTGGCGAACATGCCCGGCCTGATGAACGTCCAGTCCAGCCCCGACCGTTCGATGGCCTGCTCGACCGTCCGGTGCATCCGGGCTATCGGGTTCTGTTCGGAGGTGGCCATCACGACCGACACCGACGACAGCAGGACCACCTGCCGGACGCCGGCGGAACGCGCCGCCGTCACGAAGGCCTCGATCTGCTCCGGTTTGGCGTACAGGAACACCTTGTCGGCACCGGCCAGCACCGTCGGCAGGGTCTCGGGGAGCTCCAGGTCGGCCTTGACGACCTCCAGGGTGGGCGGGAAGCCGCCCGCTTCCGGGCTCCTGCTGGTGCCTCTGACCTTCTCGCCGGCTGCCAGCAGGCCGGCGGCGACATTGCGGCCGACGTTCCCACGTGCGCCGAAGACAACGGTAACCAATGATCCGACCTCCGCGTGGTTGATGGTGCGGGTGGAGCAATCACCGACCGGTTCAGGTCTGCGGGCGGCCAGAAGGGCGCGTTCCGGCACCTCGGGGCCCGCTCGTCGGCCTCCGCCCGGCGACCGAGGCTCGCACGGTTCACCGGAAAAAACAAACTGCGTACGCCGTACCTTCTTTTGCTATCCTGCATGTGTGGGACCCACACGTGGACCGTCGAACACGCCCTGTTCCACGTGCAGTTGACGCTGCCCCGAGCAGGCCGAGTGGGTCGCCCGCGAGGGCGTGCACAGAGGGGAAATCAGGTGAGCAAGACGTATCCGCCGCCCAGTGCGGCGATCGACCCCGACCCGAGCAGGTCCTGGTTACGGCGTGCGTGGCCGCTGGTCCGGGCACACCGGTGGATGTTCGGCACGGCCCTGGTGATGTCCGGGGCCAGCATGCTGGTGGCCGTACAGGTGCCGAGGCTGATCCAGGACGCGGTGGACAACTCGATCGTGTCGGACAAGGTGCCGCTGTTGCACTACATGTGGTGGCTGGTCGGGATGACGGTGGTCATGCTGGTCGTCGGCTACCTGTCCAAACAGCTGCTGTTCCGCGCCGCCGCCAGGATCGAGTACGACCTGCGCACGATCGTGTACGAGCACCTGACAGCGCTGTCGTTCCCGTTCTACGACCGGATGCAGAGCGGGCAGCTCATCTCCCGCGCCAACTCCGACATCCGCGCGGTGCAGATGTACCTGGGGTTCGCGCCGTACCTGCTGGTGCAGTCCGGCATCTCCCTGGTGTCGTTCGCGTACATGCTGGCGATCGACGTGCCGCTGGCCGTCCTGGCCATGCTGCCGATGCCGCTGATGTTCGTGGCCAGCCGGCGCATGCAGCGGTCCCTGTTCCCGGTGTCCTGGCTGATCCAGGCCCGGCTGGCCGAAGTCGCGACCGTGGTGGACGAGAACGTCAACGGCGTGCGCGTGGTCAAGTCGTTCGCGGCCGAGCGCAGCCAGCTCTCCTCGCTCCAGAAGGCCGCGAAGAGCGTCGTCTGGGCGAACGTGAAGGACGCCGATCTGCGCGCGCGGTGGACCCCCCTGGTGCAGAACCTGCCCCGCGTCGGCATGGCGATCGTGCTGCTGTACGGCGGCTACCTGGTCATCCACGGCGAGCTGGGCGTCGGCGCGATCCTGGCCTTCAACGCCTATCTCCTGATGCTCCAGGTGCCGTTCCAGGTGATCGGCAACCTGATCATGCTGGGGCAGCGGTCCTCGGCCGCGGCCAAGCGGCTGTACGAGGTGCTGGACGAGGAGCCGGAGATCGCGGACGCCCCCGACGCGCGGGGGATCACCGAGCCGCGCGGCGACGTCCGGTTCGACGACGTCACCTTCGGCTACGGCGACGGCCCCGACGTGCTCAAGGGGTTCTCGCTGAGCCTCCGTGCCGGCGAGACCGTGGCGCTGGTCGGCCGCACCGGCAGTGGGAAGTCCACCGCGGCCCGGCTGCTGCCGCGCTTCTACGACGTGCGCTCCGGCTCCGTCAGCGTGGACGGGCACGATGTGAGGGGCCTGACCCTGCGCAGCCTGCGGGACGCCGTCGGCGTCGTGCTCGACGAGCCCTTCCTGTTCTCGGCGTCGGTCCGTGACAACATCGCCTACGGGCGGCCGGACGCGGACATCACCGACATCGAGCGGGTGGCCCGGCTGGCCGGGGCCCACGCGTTCATCACCGAACTGTCCGAGGGCTACGACACCGTCATCGGCGAACGCGGCTACACGCTGTCCGGCGGGCAGCGGCAGCGCATCGCGATCGCCCGGACGCTGCTGGTGAATCCGCCGGTACTGGTGCTCGACGACGCCACCAGCGCCATCGACGTCCAGGTGGAGCAGGAGATCCACGCCGGGCTGCGGACCCTGTTCGCCGGCCGGACGACGCTGATCGTCGCGCACCGGCTGTCCACGATCAGCCTGGCCGACCGCGTGGTGCTGCTGGACGGCGGGCGGATCGTCGCGGACGGCACGCACAAGGGGCTGCTCGCGAGCACGCCGCTGTACGCGGAAGTGCTGGCGCAGGCGGACGAGAGCATCGAGGAACTGGGGAGGGTGGGCCGATGACGACTCCCACGGGAGGTGGCGCCGCGTTCAACGGAGGCGGCAGGGCCACCGCGCCGGGTCTGCCCTTCGCCGGTGTGCCGCCGGAGATGCAGGCGAGCGTCGACACCTTGCTGAAGGCCGAGCCGGAACACCCCGAGCCCGAGGTCGTGTTCGACCACGGCCGGCCCGATCCCGACGGCGCCGAGCTCAGCCTGCGGCGGCTGATCCGCCCGTACTGGCCGATCGTGCTGGTGGCCGGCGTGTTCGTGGCCCTGGAGGCGCTGACGCTGCAGGCCGGTCCGAAGCTCACCCAGATCGGCATCGACGACGGCATCACGGCGAAGGACTTCGGCACGCTGGTGCTGGTCGCGGTCGCGTACCTGCTCAGTCTGGTGCTCACCGGTGTCGCGCAGGCCGCGCGGGTCAAGGTGACCGGACGGATCGCCGCGTGGGTGATGAACGACCTGCGGGTACGGGTCTTCACCCAGTTGCAGCGGCTGTCGCTGAACTTCTACACGGGCGAGAAGTCCGGCGTGATCATGACCCGGATGACCAGCGACATCGAGAACCTCCAGGCGTTGCTGCAGGACGGACTGGCACAGTTCGCCGTCCAGGGCCTGACCATGGTCGTCGTCACGGTCGTGCTGTTCACCTTCGACGTCCGGCTGGCGCTGATCACCGTCGTGCTGGTCGTGCCCGTCCTGACCGCGCTGTCCGTGTGGTTCCACCGGGCGTCCGGCAAGGGCTACGTGCGGGTGCGGGACACCATCGCCGACGTCATCGCCGATCTCTCCGAGAGCCTGCAGGGCGTGCGCATCGTCACGGCGCACAACCGGCAGCGGCACAACACCGAGCGCCACCGACAGGTCGTCGGCAGGTACTACGACGCCAATGTCCGCACCGGACGGATCAACTCGATCTACACACCGAGCACCCAGGTCATCGGCGTCGCGGGACAGCTCGCGCTGCTGGCCATCGGCGCCGGCATGGTCGCCGACGGGGAGCTGACCATCGGCGAGCTGGTGGCGTTCCTGCTCTCCCTGGGCGCCTTCTTCCAGCCCATCCAGCAACTGGTGCAGCTCTACAACACGTACCAGCAGGGCCAGTCGTCGATCGTGAAGCTCAGGGAGCTCCTCGGCACGCGGACGGAGGTCGAGGAGGCCCCCGGAGCGGTCGACCTGCCGAAGGTCGAGGGCGAGATCGTCTTCGAGGACGTCACCTTCGGCTACGTTCCCGACCGGCCGGTGATCTCCGAGGTGTCGCTGGACATCCGGGCCGGTGAGACCGTGGCGTTCGTCGGGCCCACCGGTGCCGGCAAGTCCACCCTCGCCAAACTGGTCAACCGGTTCTACGACCCGACGTCCGGCCGGATCCTCATCGACGGGCGCGACCTCCGGGACGTGCGGCTGGAATCCCTCCGCCGGCAGATCGGCGTCGTGCCGCAGGAACCCTTCCTGTTCGCCGGGCCGCTCCGGGACAACATCTGCTTCGCCGCCCCGGACACCTCGGAGGACCGGGTCCGGGAGGCGCTGCGGGTGGTCGGCCTGGTCGACGTGGTCGAGCGGCTGCCCGACGGCCTCGACACCGTCGTCCAGGAGCGGGGCCAGTCCCTCTCCTCCGGCGAACGGCAACTCGTCGCCCTGGCCCGGGCCTTCCTGGCCCAGCCCCGGGTGCTGGTCCTGGACGAGGCCACGTCCAACCTGGACCTCCAGTCCGAGAGCAAGATCGAGCAGGCGCTGGACGTGCTGCTGGAGGGCCGCACCGCGATCCTGATCGCGCACCGGCTCTCCACCGCGATGAAGGCCGACCGCATCGTCGTCGTCGACGAGGGCCGGATCGTCGAGGTCGGTGCGCACGACCAGCTCCTCGCCGCCGACGGCACGTACACCCGGATGTACGCCACCTGGACCAGCCAGGCCGCCGAGGCCCACTGAGGAACCCCGCGAGCCCGCTCCCTCTGTGGAGCGGGCTCGCGCGTCACGCCGGGCCTGGCGTCCCGTCGAGCGTCGGGGTTCCACCCCCGGCGCAGGCCGCGACCGCGGTCCGCAGTCCGGCGAAGTCGGTCTGCGTGGGGGCCAGGCGCAGGAGCCCGGCGAGGGAGAGGGACTTCTGCGCCGGGCAGCGTTCGTCGAGGACCGCGGTGGCCAGGACGTAGAAGGTCCACTGGTCCAGGTCCAGGGGGTTGAGCGTCCGCTTGTCCCGGTGGTGCAGGAGGCAGAAGACGTAGACGTCGGAGGAGCGCAGTGCCTCCGGTGACGAGGTGCCCGTGCGGGCGTCCCACGCGGCGGCCGGTGCGATGCCGAACGTGGCCCTCGACGGCCGGGACTGGGCCCACGACTGCAGGTAGGCCGTCGACTTCACCTCGATGTGCCAGCCCTCGGGCGTGCGGACGTCGACGGCGTCCCACTCGGTGCGGGTGCCGGTGGCCGCGCCCAGCGCCGTGGCCACGAGGTACTCGGCAAGGATGCCGCGCATGGTGTTGCTCGCCAGGTCCGAACACGCCCAGCTCCAGAAGTCGGCCAGCCCGGCCACGCGTTCGCCGTCGGCCTCGATCGGTTCGCCCCCGCTGCGGCGCGAGACGGTCAGCGGGTCGAGAGGGGAGTGCATGTGGTCCTCCGGTCCTCCGGCCGGTGCCGGCGGGCAGGGGTCTTAGGATGATGCTGCAATATCACAGCACGGCCCGGGGGGACCCATGGACGAACTTGTCGAGTTCAAGACGGACGGCGGAGCTTCCGTCGTGGTCGCCGTCGCGGAGGAGAGCCGTGGCGCCCGGCCGGTCTCCCGAGGGGACGGCGTCCTGCGGCAGGCGGGACAGACCTTCAACGGCGCGTTGGAGAGCATTCACACCGCGGCCGAGTCGGCACTGCGCGTCTTCCGCGACGGCCAGCTCAAGCCCGACACCGTCGAGATCGAGTTCGGCGTGAAGCTCACCGCCGAGGCGGGAGCGGTGATCGCCAAGACGTCCATGGAGGGGCACCTCGTGGTGAAGCTGAGCTGGACGCCGGCCGCTGGGGCGACCCCGGCGGGCTGATGAGCTCCCAGTCCTGGCAGGTGCGGGTCTCCGCCGCCGGTGTCGGTTCCGGGTTCCTGGTGACCGAGCGTCATGTGATGACCTGCGCGCACGTCGTGGACGGCGCGGATGACGTCGAGGTGACGTTCGCCCAGCACCCGGACCTCGGCCCGCTCCGCGCGACCGTGGTCACCGTGGGCGAGTGGTGCCACGACGGCGACGGCCGGGGCGACGTCGCGGTGCTCGCGCTCGAACGACCGGTGGGGGTGAAGCCGGCCCGGTTCGCCGCCGTGCACACGCCGTTCGTGCATCAGTCGGCCAGGCTGACCGCGTACGGCTTTCCCCGCGGATACGACGAGGGGATCCTCGGCGAGTTCCGCAGCACCAGCGACCAGCTGATCGCGGGGGAGTGGCTTCAGCTGGAGGCGTGGACGGGCCACGGAGCGCCACTGGAAGAGGGGTTCAGCGGAGCGGCCGTCGTCCGGGAGGACACGGGCGAGGTCGTGGGCATGGTGACCGCCCGGTACCCGGAGGGCGGCGGCGGACGCATGCTCCCCGCCCGGGCGCTCGTCCGGCGCTGGCCCGACGCGGCCGATCTGGTGCCCGTGCCCGACCACCGACCGGGCTCCGTGGCCGCGCTGCGCGATCTCGTCCTGCGGTGCGCGGTCGAGTGTGCCCCGGAAGCCGCGTACCTGAGCGTCATGGAGCCGCTGGCCCCGCTGCCGCCGCCTCCGCCCGCCGGTGGCTTCCTCTCCTTGTGGGACGTGGCCTGGTTCCTGCTGACGGAGGTCGAGCCCGCACCGGGAAGCGCGCCGTGGGCGGACTTCGCCGTGTACCTCGGCGACCGTTCCCAGGACCCGGCCGTCCGGCGGGCCCTGCTCGCCTGGGCCGCGGACCACGGGGTGCGGACCGCCCCCCGGGAGCCGCTGAGGCCGGGCCCGGTGACGTGGTCCCCCATCCTCGTCGAGATCGAACGCAGCGGCTCCGACCGCGACATGTACCTCGTCTCGGTCCATGCCGTCCGTGACGGGAGGGCGCGGCTCGTGGCCGGCAGCACCCTCGCCGGGCGACGTGTGCAGGAGTACGTGACGGAGCACCTCGGCCACGCCTTCGAGCACATCGATCGTGAAGGCGGTGACGAGCTCATCGCGTTCGCGCTGCCCGGGGACTGGCTCGGCGAACCCGTCGACGAGTGGCGCACCAGCGCGGACGACGCGGCTCCGCTGGGGTGCTCGTCGCCGGTGGTGGTGATGGATCTGAGCCGACGGCGCGAGCCCAGGCTCCAGTTCAGGCTCCGGAAGGCCTGGCAGGCCCTCGACCGCCGCCGGGAAGGGGCCTGGCAGCGGGTCGAGTGCGACAGCGCCCAGGATCCCGCCAAGCTCACCGTCCGGCTCCAGTGGCTCGAGGCCACGGCCGTGGGGTACGGGTCGCCCCTCTCCACCGAGCGGTCGCGCGGCCTGTTGCAGGCGGGTCTGAACGCGGCGGCACCCGTCGTCGTCTGGTCGCGGGCCGGCTGCTCCGGCCGGCACGACGAGCCGGCGAAGGACGGGCACTCCTGCACCGGAGCCCGCTTCCTCGACGCCCTGGAGGAGCAGCTCGCGTCCGTGCCCCTGGCCGAGCTCCCGCGCCGTGTGCACACCTTGCGGCGGGAGGCGTTCCTGGCCGAGAAGCACTGGGCCGCCGGTCTGATCCTCGTCTGGGAGGATCCCCGGTGCTTCCCGGAGGCGACCGTCTATGCACAGTCCCCGATCTTCTGAGTGAAGTCGTACGATCTGGAGAACTCTCATGTCCCTGTGGCCTGTGTACACCGGCACGGACGAGCCACACGACGGTGTGTCCCGCCTGCCCGACCCTCCTCCCTGGCGGGCCTTCGACGGCGGGCCGGCCCTGGCCTCCCCGTCGCAGGAGGACGATTCCGTGTCGCGCGACCGGAAGCACCGGGCGGGCACCTACCGGGCGACCCGGGAAAGCGTCGACCTGGTGAACGCGGCCCTGGTCCTGCGCAGGCCACTGCTCGTCACCGGCCCGCCCGGCAGCGGCAAGTCGTCGTTGCCCTACGCCGTGGCGCGGGAGCTGAAGCTGGGGCCCGTACTGCGCTGGAACATCACCAGCCGCAGCACCCTCCAGGACGGCCTCTACCAGTACGACCCGATGGCCCGCCTCTACGCCGCGAGCAGGGGGACGGGGCGAACGGCGCCGGAGGAGCCCGGCGACGCGAACCCCACGGGCGACGCCATCGAGGACCATCTGAGGCTCGGCCCGCTGGGGACGGCGCTGCTCCCGTACGAGCGGCCCCGCGTCCTGCTCATCGACGAGATCGACAAGAGTGACCTCGACCTGCCGAACGACCTGCTCAACGTGCTGGAGGAGGGACAGTACGAGATCCCCGAGCTGGTCCGCGCCGCGGAACACACGCCCACGGCACGGCTGATGGCCGCGGGGGGCGGGGGCCGTGTGACGGTCGACCGGGGTCTCGTGCGCTGCCGCGCGTTCCCGTTCATCGTGCTCACCAGCAACGGCGAGCGGGAGTTTCCCCCCGCCTTCCTGCGCCGGTGTGTTCCCCTGCACCTCAGCCGGCCCGATCCGCACCACCTGGAGGCGATCGTGCGGGCACACCTGGGCGACCTCGACGGGGAGACGACGCAGCTGATCGCAACGTTCCTGGAGCGCCGCAGCACGGGGGAACTGGCCACCGACCAGCTCCTCAACGCCATCTACCTGTCGAGGGTGCCCGGCCTGACCGCCGAGTCCCGCGAGGCGCTGGCCGCCTCCCTCATGACCCATCTCGGCCCGGCCGCGGAGTTCCATGATTTCTGATCCGGGCCGGCCGTCGTCCCCGTCCGAACTGAGACGTCTCCTCGACGTCCTGCACCGGGCCGGGGGGCACGGTGCCACCGCGACGGAGCTCGCCGAGCTGATCTGGCTGGCGAGCCACAGCGGCGCGCCCGCGCAGGCCGCTCAGCCAGGCCCGGAGGAGCCGGCGCCGGACGCACCGGCCTCCGCGTCGGACGGGCCGGCAGAACCCGCCGTGCCCCCGGAGCCGTTGCCGGCGTCGGCGGGCCGCGGGGCCCAGCTGTCGCGACGGGCCGACGACGACCCGCCGGAGGAGGGCGAGGACGAGGGACGGCACAGGTCGCTCCTGGCGCCCTTGCCGCCCATGCTGGCGCATCCGCTCCCGCTCCAGCGTGCCCTGCGGCCGCTCCGGCGGCAGGTGCCTTCGCGCCTGAACAAGGAGCTGGACGAGCGGAGCACGGCCTACCGCATCGCCCGCCAGGGCGCCCTGCCGGGCACCTGGCTGCCCGTACTCCGGGCGAAGCCCGAGCGCTGGCTGACCCTCTACCTCGTGTACGACGCGGGGCCGACGATGCCCGTCTGGCGCCCGTTGTGGCGGGAACTCCACCGCGTCTTCGGGCAGACGGGCGCGTTCCGCGGGATCAGGCTGCTCGCCCTCACCGAGGACGGCCGACTCCGGCAGTCCCCCGGCGGCCGGCCGGCCAGCCTGCCGCCGCGCGACGGCCGCGCCGCGGCGCTCGTCCTCAGCGACTGCAGCGGCCCCCACTGGTACGCGGGCCATGAGGCGACCAGACGCTGGTACGGAGTGCTGGGCCGCTGGGCGCGCACGATGCCGGTGGCCGTCGTCCAGCCGCTCCCGGAGCGGCTCTGGCGCCGCACCGCGCTCCCCGGTGCGGCGGGGCTGCTGAGGGCGACGGGACCGGCCGCCGCCAACTCGGCTCTCCGGTTCACCCCGTACGAGCCGCCCCCGGAGGAACACGCGGGGCTGCCGCTGCCGCTCCTCGAACCCTCCGCCCGCTGGTTCACGCACTGGGCGGAGCTCGTGGCGGGGAGCACGGGGACGGAGGTGCCGGGGGTGGCCGCGATGCTGCCCGCCGCCCCTTCGTCGACCCCGCTCGAACACGGCGGGGTCGCGGCCGCGTCGCTCTCCCCCGAGGAGCTCGTCCTCGGCTTCCGCGCCCACGCCTCCCCGCAGGCCCTTCGTCTCGCGGCCCACCTGGCAGCGGGCGAACCGAGCCTTCCCGTGATGCGGTTGGTCCAGGCCGTCACGGAGGCGCGGCCGGAGCCGCAGCATCTGGCCGAGGTCGTCCTCAGCGGCCTGCTCACGACGGCTCCCGGAAAGGCGGCCTCCTCGGGCCACTACGCCTTCCGCCCGGGCGTGCGTGAGGTGTTGTCGCGTGCCCTGCCCCGCTCGACCGCGGCGCGGATCGGCGCCGTCATCCAGCAGTACGCCGCGGCGGCACCTGGGGAGTTCCCGGTCGTGACACCGGGCGAAGGCGGCGAGGGAGCGAAGGGGCGCCCGGAAGGGGAGCCCGTGGCGGTGGTGACCGCGGAGACGGTACGGAGGCTGGGCGGGAACCCGGACCGGGACGAGGACGGGGCGGACACGGTCGCCGGCGGTCCCGGTTCCCTCGTCGACGGCCGCTACCGGCTCGTCGAGCGACGCCACGCCGGACCGACCTCCGATCTCTGGCGGGCCACGGACGAAGTGCGGGACCGGGAGGTGACGCTCAAGCTCTTCCACGTGCCGGTCGCGGACGGCACCGGACGGCGCGCCTTTCTCGCCGACGCGGAGCGGCTGGCGGCGATCGACGTCCAAGGACTGGCACGCGTCACCGGTTTCGGGTTCCAGGAGGATCGTCCGTACGCGGTGACGGACCCCGTCGACGGAGAGCCCTTCGAGGACCTGTTCGACCCCGCCGACGGGCCCCTGCCCTGGGAGTCGGTCCGGGCGATCGGCGGACAGATCATCGGGACGCTCGACACCCTGCACCGGAACGGACTGCCGCATCTGGATCTCGACGCGGCGACCCTGGTGAGGCGCCGCGACGGCCGAGTGGTCGTCACCGATCCCGGTCTGGGCTTCCATGGCCTGCCACCCGGCGGCGGTGACGAGTACGGGCGGTGGACGGTCGATCCGGCCGGTTCGCCGCCCGCGTACCGATCGCCCGAGCAGTTCTTCGGCGGGCAGGTCGATCACCGCGGCGACCTGTACGCGCTCGGCTGCCTGTTCTACGCGATGGCCACCGGGTCCGCTCCCGCCCCGGACCCCCGTGCCGTGCGCGACGCGTGGACGCACGGAGGGCCGCACCCTGTGCCGGAGCTCCGTTCCGTCTTCCCGTCCGAGTTCGACGTACTCGTCACCGATCTGCTCGCCACCCGGCCCGAGGACCGGCCCACGGATGCGCGGGCGGTGATGGCGAGGCTCATGAGCGCCAGCGTCCCCACGGACGACGACCCGGAACTGGCCGCGGTCTTCAGCGCCGTGCTGGCCCTGGATCCGGACGGCAGCCGCATGGCGCGGGTCCTGCGGGACACCATCGACACCGCCCTCGACGGGGAGCGGACCGGCCGCTTCGACTGGGCGCAGCTCCTGAGGACGGAGCGGGCGCACCTCGGGACCCTGGTGGAGATCGCCGTCCAGCGCGAGTTCGGGTTCTCGGACGGAGCCGCGATGGACTACTGGATCGCGGGGGTGGAGGTGGACTGCAAGTACTCCCAGCGGTTCGGCGGCTGGATGATCCCGCCCGAGGCCGAGGGCCACCTGTGCCTCCTCGTGTGGGCGGACGACGCCCAGAGCCGCTGGAGCGTCGGACTGGTGCGCGCGGCGAGGGAACGGCTCACCGTCGGCTCCAACCGGGACGGGAAGGCCACGGTCAGGGCCGACCACCGCGACGAGATCGTCTGGCTCTGGCGGGACGCGGCCCTCCCGGAGAACACCCTGCTGCACCTTCCCGCCGAGGACCGCGACGCCATCCTCGCGCACGCGTCCGGGCAGCGTCGCCTCGACGAGCTGTTCCGGCGGGTGCAACGACGCCGGATCGGGCGGAGCACGGTCCGCACCGTCGCACAGCAGAAGGACTACATGAAGCGGGTCCGCGGGAACGGTGGGTCCCGCTCCACGCTCAGGAGCGAAGGGATCGTCATCCTCGGCGCCCACCGGTCCGACCAGGACATCGCCCGTCGACTCGGACTCCCCGTCCCTCGGGACGGGGAGTTCGTCAGCGCCCGGCTGGCGAGGGCGGTTCCCGGCAGTGGGCGGCCCGTCGCGGAGCTCGACGGCGCGTCGTGGTCGGTGGCACACCCCGAGGACCCTGTGGTCACGGCGCCACACCTCCCCGTCAGGTCCTGACGGGCGCACGGAGAAGCCCCTGTGACCAGCGTCACGTGCGTGCCCCGTGATGTTTCCCGGAGGCGATGCGCTGGGTCACCCGGCGGGTTCCGTCGCCTCTATGGGGAAGGGTGGGCTTCAGTGGACTGCGAGAGCCTGGCGTTGTGTGCGGCCGGTATGGAGGAGTGTGCCGCGGAGTTCGTGGGGCGGGTGGGGGTGCGGTTGCCCCTGGACTACTCCGTGGGGAGCCTGCGGGTCGTCGACCGGATCGTCGACGGGTTGCGGCAGGGCGGTGCCGGGCGGGAGAGCGTGGCGGGGGCGCTGCTCGGGCTCGGGGCCTATGTGGGGGAGGTGCTGGTGCGGGAGGCCGGGGCCGTGTGGGTGGATCTGCCGGAGGGGCATCTGCTGCGCTCCGTCTTCGAGCACCCCGTCGCGGTACGGATGCCGGACGGGCGTGTGTGGAACCCGCTCGGCCGGACCGTGAACCGTTTCGAGATCGGGCCGAAGGAATCGCTGCACCTCTACTTCCTCACCCTGCACGGGCGGCGGTCCGCCCGCTCGCGCCGTGGCCTGCCCCTCTTCCCGGACAGTGTGTCGGGAAAGGCCTGTTGACGGTCTGACAGGATGGGCGTCCTCCGGTTGTTCCGTGAGGGCCGGAGTTCGTGGGTGTACGGGGTGTGAAGAGGTCGGGTGGGCGAGGAAACGGGGTACGCGTCCGCCACCCCGCACGACCCCGAGTCGCCCGAGGAGTCCGGGACCGCCCGGGACGCCCGGGACGCCCGGCTCGGAGCGGCCGTCGAGCGGGCCCGGCGGGGGGACGAGGAGGCCTTCTCCGAGGTCTACCGGATCGTTCATCCCGGCCTGCTCGGCTACCTGCGGGGCATCGTCGGCGAGGACGCCGAGGACGTCGCCTCCGACGCCTGGCTGGAGACGGCCCGGGATCTCGGCCGGTTCCGCGGTGACGGCGCGGGCTTCCGCGCCTGGACCGCCACCATCGCCCGCCACCGGGCCCTCGACCATCTGCGCCGCGTACGATCCCGGCCCCGCCCCAGCCGCTTCGAGCAGGACCTGTCGGAGCTCCCGGCCGCCGGGGACGCCGCCGGCGAGGCCCTGGACGCGCTGTCGACGGAGCGGGCGCTCGCCCTCATCGCGGGCCTCCCGCGGGACCAGGCCGAGGCCGTACTGCTCCGGGTCGTCGTCGGTCTCGACGGGCCCTCGGCCGCCCGAGTGCTGGGCAAGCGTCCCGGTGCGGTACGGTCCGCCGCACATAGGGGATTGAACCGACTTGCGAAACAACTCACGGGGAGAGGGAGGTGACGGATGCCTGACGAACTGAGGGACAGCGAGGCGGGGGAGCTCTTGCGAGCGGCTCTGGGCGCGGAGCGGGCCGGGAGCGGCGCCGCCACCCCGGGGGAGACGGCCGCCCTCGTCGCCTTCCGCGCCGCCCGGGACGAAGGGCTCCACGCCTCCCTGCCCACCCGCGACCTCGACGACTGGACCCCGGTCGCCGCGCCCCGGCGCTCCCGGCGTTCCCTGAAGGCCGCCCTGGCCGCGCTGGTCGCGAGCGTGACGCTCGGCGGTGTCGCCGTCGCCACCGGCGGCCTCCCCGACCCCTTCCCCGGCACTCCCGCCCCGCCCCCCGGACCCCGCCCCACCCGCTCCGCGCCCGACCCGGCCCCCACGCCCCCGAAGGCCGGTGCCACGTCCGGCGGGGCGACGAGCGCGAGTGCCTCGCGGTCCGCCGCTCCCGGTACGACCGCGCCCCTGCGCCCGGAGAAGGACCCCGTGGACCTCCCCGGCAAGAGCCGCGAGGCGCTGTGCCGTGCCTTCGAGAAGAAGAACGAGGGCCAGGCGTCGAAGTCCGCCGCCTGGCAGCGCCTCGTGGCCGCCGCCGGTGGTGAGGAGCTCGTACCCGAGTACTGCAGGACCGACCCCCTCCCCGACCCCTCGGCGCAGCCCCGTACCGACCAGGGCGGGGGATCGGGAGATCCCTCCGCCCAGCCCGGCCGTGGATCCGAGCGGTCGCGCGGCGGCAGGCCCTGACCGTCCCGCGGTTCGATAACGTCCTACGGTTCGACACCGTCCTACGGTTCGATCAGTCCCACGCGGATCGCGTAGCGCGTGAGCTCCAGACGGTCGCGCATGCCGAGCTTCTGGAGGAGGTTCGCCCGGTGGCGTTCGACCGTCTTCGGGCTGATGACCAGGAGGTCGCCGATCTCCTTGGAGCTGTGCCCCTCGGCGACGAGCTTGAGGATCTCCTCCTCGCGTTCCGTCACGGCCCTGTCCGGCAGCGGCCTGCCCTGTTCCGCCCGGTCGAGGTACGTGCGGATCAGGGCCTTCTCGGCCCCCGGGCAGATGAACGGCTCGTCCCGTACGGCCGCCCGGCACGCCTCCACCAGGTCCCGGTCGGCCACGGACTTCAGGACGTAGCCGCTCGCCCCCGCCTTCAGCGCCTCGAAGAAGTACTGCTCGTTGTCGTACATCGTGAGGATCAGGATCCTCAGCCCGGGCCGCAGGCGGCTGAGTTCGCGGGCCGCCTGGAGGCCGGTGCGCAGCGGCATGGAGATGTCGAGGACGGCCAGGTCGATGTCCATGGAGCGGGCGAGGGCCACGGCCTCCGCCCCGTCCGCCGCCTCGGCGACCACGGTGAGATCCGGTTCCGCGTCGAGGATGAGGCGCACCCCGCCGCGCACCAGCGCGTGGTCGTCGGCCAGCAGGATGCGCGTCGGGGCAGGATCCGGGGCCGTCATGCCGAAGTCCTCGTGCTCGGGCCGCCGCCCGTGGTGTCGAGGCGGACCTCGGTCCCGCCGTCCGCGCCGTCGCCGACGGTCAGTTCCGCGCCGATCAGCAGCGCGCGCTCCCGCATCCCCGTGAGGCCCGCGCCCTCGGGTGCCGTGCCGATGCCGCGGCCGTCGTCCCGTACGAGCAGGCCCACCCCGCCGTCCGGCAGGGCCCGCAGCCGCAGCTCGACCCGGGTCGCGTCCGCGTGGCGGGCCGTGTTCGTCAGGCCCTCCTGGGCGACCCGGTAGAGCACGAGTTCCGTCTCGGGGGCGAGCTTCGGCAGGCCCGCGTCGATGCGGGGCCGCACGGTCAGCCCGCCCGTCGAGAACTCGGAGGCCAGGGACCTGAGCGCGCTGTGCAGGCCCAGCTCCTCCAGGACGCCCGGCCGCAGCCGGCGTGCGATGCGGCGGATCTCGTCCAGGCCGGCCCGGGTGGTCTCCTGCGCCTGGCGGAGCTCCGGCCGCAGTGCGGCGGGGGCGTGGTCGGCGGCGTGCTTCAGCTGGAGGAGTACGGCGGTGAGCGTCTGGCCGACCTCGTCGTGCAGCTCCTGC
The DNA here is from genome assembly GCF_049913095.1 of Streptomyces sp. E-08. NCBI lineage: Bacteria > Bacillati > Actinomycetota > Actinomycetes > Kitasatosporales > Streptomycetaceae > Streptomyces > Streptomyces sp. E-08. Next base: position 6,402,427 of record NZ_CP183971.1, read on the forward strand.
GCGATCCGCCGCCGCTCCGCCTCCTGCGCGGACAGCACGCGCGCGGTGCTCGTGGTCCGCTCGGCCTCCAGACGGTCCAGCATCGTGTTGAACGTACGGGTCAGGTCGGCGATCTCGCCGTGTCCCGTCACCGCCGCGCGCCGGCCCGGCCGCAGCAGGTCCGCCGTACGCATCGCGCGGGTCAGGCGCTGGAGCGGGCCCAGGCCGACGCGGAGGAGGACGGCGTTGGCGACGAGCAGGACGAGCAGGCCGGCCAGGAGGACGACCGCCTCGCCGAGGAGTACGGGCGTGGAGACCGTGACGGGCCCGAACAGCAGCAGCACGGCGACCACCAGGACCGAGGCGTTGAGCAGGAAGAGACGTCGGTACAGCGACACGATGCTCCTCTCCTCCAGCTCTCTTCCGTCACCCGGCACATGCCCTCTGACCTGCGGCGGGACCCATGTCCCCGCCCCATCCTGACCAGTGTGCCAGGGTCCTGTCCATCCGTGCCGACACCCATGTTCCGAGGCTCCGGACGGATGACACGATGCCCCGAAACCACCCACCACGACACTCAGGGAGGGACGGGCTGTGCCTGCTCCGCGGATGAGAACGACACCCCTGCCCGGCATCGGCGTCCAGTACGACTTCACCACGCGGGAGCACCGTCACCTCTCGGTCATCGCCCACCGCGACGGGACCCGCACCGTGAACGTCTACCGGGCCGACGACCCCGACGCCTGCGCCCAGTCCCTGCACCTCACCGAGACGGAGACCGCCTCGCTGATCGACGCGCTGATGCCCGCCCACCACAGCCCGAACGTCCTGCACACCACGGACCTGGGCCTGGTCGCCGAGCGCATCGAACTCTCCGCCCACTCGTACTGGAACGGCCGCGTGCTCGGCGAGACGCGGATGCGCACCGAGGCCGGTGCGTCCGTCGTCGCCGTACTGCGCCGCTCCGGGGCGATACCGTCCCCGACGCCCGCCTTCCGGCTGGCCGGCGGTGACACGCTCATCGTCATCGGCACCCGCGAGGGCGTCGACGCGGCCGCCGCGATCCTCGGTCAGGAGTGAGGGGGCGTGCACTCCGCGGTCTTCCTGATCGAATTCGGCGCCATCATCCTCGGTCTCGGTCTGCTCGGGCGGTTCGCCGGCCGCTTCCGGTTCTCCCCGATCCCGCTCTACCTCCTCGCCGGGCTCGCCTTCGGCAAGGGCGGCCTGCTGCCGCTCGGCGCGAGCGAGGAGTTCGTCGCCATCGGCGCCGAGATCGGGGTGATACTCCTGCTGCTCATGCTCGGCCTGGAGTACACCGCGAGCGATCTCGTCTCCAACCTCAAGACCCAGTACCCCGCCGGGCTCGTCGACTTCGCGCTCAACGCCCTGCCCGGGGCGGCCGCCGCGCTGCTGCTCGGCTGGGGGCCGGTCGCCGCCGTCGTCCTGGCCGGCGTCACCTGGATCTCCTCGTCCGGCGTCATCGCCAAGGTCCTCGGCGACCTCGGCCGGCTGGGCAACCGGGAGACCCCGGTCATCCTGAGCATCCTGGTCCTCGAAGACCTGGCCATGGCCGTCTACCTGCCCATCATCACGGCCCTCCTGGCCGGTGTGGGCCTCGCCGCGGGCAGCGCGACGCTCGCGATCGCGCTGGGCGTGGCCGGTGCGGTGCTGTTCGTCGCCGTCCGCTACGGCCGACTCATCTCCCGCTTCGTCTCCAGCGACGACCCGGAGAAGCTGCTCCTCGTGGTCCTCGGCCTGACCCTGCTGGTCGCGGGTGTCGCCCAGCAGCTCCAGGTGTCCGCGGCCGTCGGGGCGTTCCTCGTCGGCATCGCGCTCTCCGGCGAGGTCGCGGAGGGCGCCCACGCGCTGCTGAGCCCGCTCCGCGACCTGTTCGCCGCGGTCTTCTTCGTCTTCTTCGGGCTGCACACCGACCCGGCCAGCATTCCGCCGGTCATCCTTCCGGCGCTCGCCCTGGCCGTCGTCACCGCGCTGACCAAGATCGCCACCGGGTACTGGGCGGCGCGCCGCGCCGGGATCGGCGTCAAGGGGCGGTGGCGGGCGGGCGGCACGCTGGTGGCGCGCGGCGAGTTCTCCATCGTCATCGCCGGGCTCGCCGTGACCGCCGGGGTGCAGCCCCAGATGGGCCCCTTCGCCACCGCGTACGTGCTCATCCTCGTCGTCGTCGGTCCCCTCACGGCCCGATTCACCGAACCGGTCGCCGCGGCGGTGACCCGCCGGCGGCGCGGGGGAGGGGAGCGGGGCGGCGCGGAGGCTCCTCCGGCCGTACGGCCCGCGCCGTCCGCCCCGCCAGCTCAGTACGACGATCTGGCCTCCCGGGGCGAGCGGTCGCGTACCGACTAGGGGCCAGGGTCCGTCCGGGCGCCCGTACCGGCCAGGGTCCGTCCGGGCGCCCGTACCGACGGGGTCCGCGTACCGGCTAGAGGTCGAACTCGTGGGGCGGCAGGTCGAGGGTGAAGCACGCCTCGCGGACCACGGCCTGCTCGGTCTTGTCGAAGTCGCCGTCGGCGCCGCCGATGACGATGCCGATCTGGATGACGGCGCGCGCCTCGGCCGGCTTCTTCTTCGCCTTGGCGATCTCCTGGAACACGCTCACCTTGCCGAAGTCGAAGTCGGCGGTGAGCTTGTCCAGGTTGGCGTCGAAGCGGCGCTGGAGGTCGACCGCGTCGAAGTTCTGCAGCACCTCGTTGGTCGCGATGAGCTGGGCGACCCGGCGGCGCTCGGCGGGGTCGATCGTGCCGTCGGCGGCGGCGACCAGCGCGCACATGGCCATGCTGGCGTCGCGGAAGGCACCGCTCTTCAGGTCGTTCTTCTTCGCCACCAGCTGGGTCTGCATCGTCGATGCGGATTCCTTGATGCGGTCCCACAGGGCCATGAGTGCTCCAGACGTCGCTCGTTCCGACCGGCTGCCCGGGCGGATACTTCTACGGACTTGTAGAACGTAGCAGTGGCGCCAGGGGTTCCCGGTGTACGGGAGATGTCGCTTCGGGTCACCCCAGCAGCTGGAGCGAGGCCCACAGCGCCACCGTCGAGGCCACGAGCGCGGCCGGGACCGTGAGCAGCCCGAGACGGGTGAACTCGCCGAGGGCGACGGGGTGGTCGTGGTCGCGCGCGATGCGGCGCCAGAGCAGGGTGGCGAGCGAGCCGGCGTACGTGAGGTTGGGGCCGATGTTCACCCCGAGCAGCACCGCGAGCACCGCGCCCGGTCCCGAGGCCGACGCCGGCGGCAGCAGCGCCAGGGTCGCGGGCAGGTTGTTGATCAGGTTGGCCAGGACGGCGGCGAGCGCTGCGGTGCCGAGCAGTGCCGGGAGCGAGGTGCCGTCGGGGAGGACGTGGGCGAGCGCCCCGCCGAGCCCCTGGTCGACGACGGCGCGCACGACCACGCCCAGGGCCAGGACGAACGCGAGGAACGGCAGCGCCGCCGAGCGGACGAGCGCGCGCGGAGCGGTGCGGCGGCGGGCCAGGGCGCGCACGGCGAGGGCCGTCGCGCCCGCGGCGGCCGCCCAGGCCGGGTCGAGGCCGGTCGCCGAGGCGAGGCCGAAGCCGACGAGCGTCGCGGCCACCGTGCACAGGGCGAACAGCGGGAGGTCGACGGGTTCCGGCGGCTCGACGGGGTCGGCCGGGGCGGCGAGGTCGCGGGCGAAGAAGCGGCGGAAGACCCCGTACTCCACCGCGACGGCGACGAGCCAGGGGAGCAGCATCAGGAGCGCGAACCGGGTGAAACCGAGCCCGGTGGCGGTGAACGCGAGCAGGTTGGTGAGGTTCGAGACGGGCAGGAGCAGCGAGGCCGTGTTGGACAGGTGCGCGCTCGCGTACGCGTGCGGTGCGGGCCGGGCTCCCATCCGGGCGGCGGTCGCGAAGACGACCGGGGTCAGCAGGACGACCGTCGCGTCCAGGCTCAGGACGGCGGTGATCAGCGAGGCCAGTCCGAAGACGGCGCCGAGCAGCCGCGTGGGACGGCGGCGGGCCCACCGGGCCATCCAGGTGCCGCAGGCGTGGAAGAGCCCCTCGTCGTCGCAGAGCTTGGCGAGGACGAGGACCGCGGCGAGGAAGCCGATCACCGGTCCGAGGCGCTCGGCCTCCTCGCGCACCGCCTGGGGCGTGACCGCGCCCACCGCCAGGACGGCGCCGGCGGCGGGGACGGCGAAGGCCGCCTCGGGCAGGCGGAACGGGCGGGCGACGGCGCCTGCGAGGACCACGACCAGGGCGAGCAGGGAGACGGAGGGGGCGAGCATGCGTTCGATCATCCGGGACGGTGGGGGCCGATCTTCCCCGGGGTCGGGCCGTGCCCGTACGGGCGGGCTGACCGGGCGTCAGAACTGAGCGCGTGCGGGACTCTTGTGAACCTCGCCCCCATCAATAAAATGTCACACATCACACAAGGGAGTCCTTCATGGTCCACGCGCACATCCCCGCGCTCCCCGCGCCCCGCGCCCACCCCTGGCACGGGATCATGGTCGCCACCGCCCTCCCCTTCCGCGAGGACGGCACCGTCGACCACGACGCCTACGCGCGGCACGTGGCCCGGCTGATCACCGACGGCTGCGACGGCGTCGTCCCGAACGGCTCCCTCGGCGAGTACCAGACCCTCACCGACGCCGAGCGCGCCCAGGTCGTCCGCACCGCCGTCGAAGCGGCCGGGGACGGGGCCAGGGTCATGCCGGGCGTCTCCGCGTACGGCAGCGCCGAGGCCCGCCGCTGGGCCGAGCAGGCCGCCGAGGCGGGCGCGGGATCGGTCCTGCTGCTGCCGCCCAACGCCTACCGGGCCGACGAGCGGTCCGTGCGCGCCCACTATGCCGAGGTCGCCCGGGCAGGGCTGCCCGTCGTCGCCTACAACAACCCCTTCGACACCAAGGTCGACCTCACCCCCGGCCTCCTCGCCCGGCTGTACGCCGACGGCAGCATCGTCGCCGTCAAGGAGTTCAGCGGCGACGTCCGCCGCTCCTACGAGCTCGCCGAGCTCGCCCCCGGCCTCGACCTGCTCGTCGGCGCCGACGACGTCCTCCTCGAACTCGCCGTCGCAGGCGCGGTCGGCTGGATCGCCGGCTTCCCGAACGCCCTCCCGCGCGCGTGCGCCACCCTCTACCGGGCCGCCGTCGCAGGCGACCTCGCCGTCGCGCTGCCGCTCTACCGCTCGCTGCACCCGCTCTTCCGCTGGGACTCCAGGATCGAGTTCGTCCAGGCGATCAAGCTCTCCATGGACCTCGCCGGTCACACCGGGGGCGCCACCCGGCAGCCCCGCCTCCCGCTGACGCCCGAGCAGGAGGCCGTCGTGCGCGCCGCCACGGAGAAGGTCCTCGCCGAGGGCCTCGCGTAGAGCCCGTCACCCACTCACTCCTCAGAAGGGGCCCCCATGCGCACCCGCCACGTCTACCACGCGGTGGACTCCCACACCGAAGGCATGCCCACCCGCGTCATCACCGGCGGCTTCGGGATCATCCCCGGCGCCACCATGGCCGAGCGGCGGCTCCACTTCGCCGAGCACCTCGACCACGTCCGCACCCTCCTCATGTACGAGCCGCGCGGCCACGCGGCGATGAGCGGCGCCATCCTCCAGCCGCCCACCCGCCCCGACGCCGACTACGGCGTCCTCTACATCGAGGTGTCCGGCCTGCTGCCGATGTGCGGCCACGGCACGATCGGCGTCGCCACCGTCCTGGTCGAGACGGGCATGGTGACGGTCGTCGAGCCGGTCACCACCGTCCGTCTCGACACCCCCGCCGGGCTCGTCAGCGTCGACGTCCGGGTCGAGGACGGCCGGGCCCGCTCCGTCACCCTCACCAATGTGCCCGCCTTCTCGGTCGGGCTCGACCTCAAGGTGGACGTGCCCGGGTACGGCACCGTCACCTACGACCTCGCGTACGGCGGCAACTTCTACGCCTTCGTCGACCTCGACTCCCTGGGCCTGCCGTTCGACCGCGCCCACAAGGACGAGCTCCTCGCCGCGGGGCTCGCCGTCATGGACGCCGTCAACGCCGGTCCCGACCGGCCCGTCCACCCCGAGAACCCGGCCTTCGCCGGGGTCAAGCACGTCTATCTGGCCGCCCCCGGCTCCGACGCGACCCGCTCCCGCCACGCCATGGCCATCCACCCCGGCTGGTTCGACCGCTCCCCGTGCGGCACGGGCACCAGCGCCCGCCTGGCCCAGCTGCACGCGCGCGGACTGCTCGCCCCGCACACCGACTTCGTCAACGAGTCCTTCATCGGCACCGAGTTCACCGGAAGGATCGTCGGCGAGACGACCGTGGGCGGACGGCCCGCCGTCGTCCCGACCGTCACCGGCCGCGCCTGGATCACCGGCACCGCCCAGTACTTCCTCGACCCCGAGGACCCGTTCCCCGCGGGATTCCTGCTCTGAGCCCACGCGGGGCCGACCGCTGGGGAAACGTGACATTGTACGATGCTCCCCCGTGACTTCTCGGAGGACGCACGATGGGTGACCTGAAGCAGTACGGCCTCGTCAGAGCGCAGGAACGCCTGCGCGACCAGGTCGGCCACGCCCTTCGCGCCGCCCTGATCGCCGGGGAGCTGCGCCCCGGACAGGTCTACTCGGCCCCCGGGCTCGCGAGCGACCTCGGCGTCTCCGCGACCCCGGTCCGCGAGGCCATGCTCGACCTGGCCCGGGAGGGCCTGGTCGAGCCCGTCCGCAACAAGGGCTTCCGCATCACCGAGGTCAGCGAGCGGGACCTCGACCAGTACACCGAGCTCCGCACGCTCATCGAGGTCCCCACCATCGCCCGGGTCGCCCGCCGGGCCACCCGGGAACAGCTGGAGGAGCTGCGCCCGGTCGCCGAGGAGATCGTCGCCCGCGCCCGCGAGCACGACCTCATCGGCTATCTGGAGGCGGACCGCCGCTTCCACCTCGCGCTGCTGGCCCTCTCCGGCAACGAGCGGCTCGTCGAGACCGTCGGAGACCTGCGCAAGCGCTCCCGGCTCTACGGTCTCACCGGCCTCGACGAGGCCGGCAAGCTCGTCTCCTCCGCCGAGGAGCACGTCGAGCTCCTCGACCTGATGATCGCCGGGGACGCGGCGGGCGCCGAGGCGTGCATGCGCCGCCACCTCGGCCACGTCCGCTCCCTGTGGGCCGACGCGGAGTCGGACCAGGCCTGATCAGGCCCGGTCAGACGCCATCCCCGCCCCCTTCCGGGGGGACGATCGCCCGCTTCAGGACCTTTCCCGTCGGCCCCTTCGGCAGGGCGTCCGTGAGCCAGATCCGGCGCGGGTACTTGTACGGGGCGAGCCGCTCCCGCACGTGCGCGCGCAGCTCGGCGGGGGAGACCCGGCCGCCGGGCCGCACGACGACCGCGGCGGCCACCTCCTGCCCGTGCACCGGGTGCGGTACGCCGAGGACTGCGGCCTCCGCCACGTCCGGGTGCAGGTGGAGGACCTCCTCCACCTCCCTCGGATACACGTTGAACCCGCCCCGGATCACGACGTCCTTGACGCGGTCGACCACGCGGAAGTCGCCGGACGCGTCCCGGGTGCCGAGGTCGCCGGTGTGCAGCCAGCCGTCCCGTACCGTCTCGGCGGTGGCCTCGGGGCGGCGCCAGTACCCCTTCATGACGTTGTGGCCCCGGATCACGAGCTCGCCGACCTCCCCGTCCGGGACTTCCTTGCCGTCCCGGTCCACCACGCGCATCTCCACGCCCTCGACGGGGATGCCGATCGTGCCCGGGAAGCGCGGCCGGTCGGTCCGGTTCACACAGGCCAGCGGGGACGACTCGGACAGGCCGTACCCCTCCAGGACCGCACAGCCGAAGACGGACTCGAAACCGGTCAGCACCGCCACCGGCAGGGGCGAACCGCCGCACAGGCAGACCCGCAGCGAGGAGACGTCGTGCAGCGCGCGCTCCGGATGCCGCAGCAGCAGCCCGTACATGGTGGGCACACCGAGGAGGACGGTGACCCGGTCCCGGGCGACGAGCGCCAGCGCGCCCTCCGGGTCGAAGCGGGCCATGAGGGTCAGGCAGGCGCCGACGGACACCGCGCAGTTGAGGCCCATCACCTGCCCGAAGGAGTGGAAGAGCGGCAGCCCGCCGAAGACCACGTCGGCGGGGCCGAGCCCCAGGACCCGCACCCCTTCGTCGACGTTGCGCCGGATGTTGCGGTGGGTGAGCTCGGCGCCTTTCGGCGAGCCCGTGGTGCCGGACGTGTAGAGCACGACCGCCGTGTCCTCGGGGGAGCGGTGCGCCGCCGGTACGCGCGCGTGGTCCGCCGACTCCGCGAAGGTGTCCGGCCCGACCGCGAGGTGCGGGGTGCCCGCGAGCCGGGCGCCCTCGGCGGCCTCCTCGCCGTCCCGGTGCCAGGCGAGGAGCAGCGCCGCCTCCGCGTCCGCCAGACAGTGCCGGACCTCCCCGGCGCGCAGCAGCGGGTTGAGCGGGACGACGATCGCGCCCGCCCGCAGCACGCCGTAGTAGAGCACCGCGAACACCGTGCTGTTCGGGAGCGCGAGCGCGACCCGGTCGCCCGGCCCGACCCCGCGCGCGTGGAGCAGCGCGGCGGCCCGGTCGGCGAGCTCGTCGAGCGCGCCGTACGTCAGCGCGTCGGTACCGAGCCGCAGCGCGGTCCGGTCGGGATGGGCGGCCGCGCTGCGGGCGAGCAGCGCGGGAACGGTGCCGTCGTCGACGCTCATCCGGAGTGCTCCTTCGGGGCCGTGCGGTGCGGAGGCGGTACGGGGCGGGGGGACGGCGACGGCGGTCAGCGGCAGGCCCTCCCGGGCGAGCCACCGCCCGGGCCGTACACGGGGGAAGGGGTACGGCCCCGCCGGTGCGGCCGGTGCGGCCGGTGCGGGCCGCCGCGGATCGACAGGGAGCGGGTCGACCAGGAGTCGTGCCCGTAACCGGCCGGCGGCCCGGAAACGCCCCGTACGCGCGCGTGCGGACTCGCGGCGCCTGCCGGACACGGCACGCGCCGTCAGCGCCTCCTCCTCGGGGTAGCGGCAGCGGACGTAGGGCTCTCCGGTCCCTTCCGCCCAGTGCACCCCGTCGGGCGGCAGCGCGCCGAGCGGAACCGCCCGTTCGCCCCTGGCCCTCACGCCCGGACACCCGACGGCGCGCTGCCCTGCCGCCCGCCCACGCCGTCCGTCGCGGGGAGCTCCGCAGTCGCGGGGAACTCCGGCGTCGCGGGGAGCTCCGGCGTGGCGGGGAACCCCGCCCATGCCGCGATCCGCTCGACCAGGCCGGCGTTGTGCCGGATCCAGCGGAAGTGGTCGAGCCGCCGGCCCCCCGCGTCCGACACCCGGTAGCTCCAGCGCCGGACGCCGGCCCGGGGCAGCTTCGCGCACAGGTGGTCCACGGCCCTCGCCGGAGCGAGCGCGTCCCCCTCGACGTCGACGGCGAGCACGGGCAGGTCGACGCCCCGCAGCGCCTCCTCGTAGTCGGCGACGGCGCCCCTGGCCCCGTACCGCCCGGTCCTCATCTGGCGCGCCCAGTCCCTCATGACACCGACGGACTCCCGCCCGCCGAAGCCGAACCGGTGCCCCGGCCAGTACCCCAGCAGCTCCGCACCCGCCACGCACAGCAGGCTCCGGACCAGCCACCTCGCGCCCGGCCGGGGATCCGCCCCCGTGCCCAGCGTCCGCCACCACGCCGAACCGCTCGCCACCAGGACGACCCCCGCCAGACGCGGCCGGAACAGCCCGCAGTGCACCAGACCGAGCTGGCCGCCGAGGCTGTGCCCGAGCAGCAGCCGGGGCGCGTCCGGGAACGCCCGCTCGACGGCGCCGAGGACCGCGCCGATGTCGTGCTCGACGAGCTCGCGGTAGCCGAAGCGCACCCCGCGCGCGGGGACCGGGCCGCTCTCGCCGTGGCCCCGCAGGTCCGTCGTCACCACGGTCGCGCCCCGCCGGTGCAGCGCCCGCACCAGCGGCGTGTAGTGGCGGGCGGCGGTGCCCATCGCGGGGAGGACGACCACGACCGGGGCGGCGGGCTCGGGACGGGCGTGGACGCGGACCACGAGCGCGGCGCCGTCCGGGGCGGTCAGCTCGGCGAGTACGGGAAACGGGGAGGTCCTCATGGTCCCGTCCCCATGTCCCCGTCCGCCAGCCGCCAGCCGATCACTCCCGCGCCCCAGGTGACGCCCGCGCCGAACCCGGCCACCCCGAGCAGGCCCGTCGGGCCGAGGCGCCCCTCGCGCCAGGCCTGGTGGAGGGCGAGGGGGATGGACGCGGAGGAGGTGTTGGCGACCCGGTCGACGTTCAGGTAGAGCCGCTCCGGCGGGACCCCGAGCTCCTTGCCCACCGCCCGCACGATGCGCGCGTTGGCCTGGTGGGCGACGAACAGGTCGACGTCGTCGGCGGTCAGCTCCCGCCGCGCGAGGACGTCCCGGGCGGCCTCGCCCATCCGCTCCACGGCCTGCACGAAGATCTCCGGGCCGTCCATGCGGAGCTTCCGGTCGTACCGGTCGGCGTAGAGGAGCGGGATCAGGTCCCCGTCCGACCCGAGACGGAACGCCGGCTCGACGGACGGACCCGGCTCCACGTCCGCCACGACCACCGCCCCGGCGCCGTCGCCGAGCAGCACCGCCGTCGACCGGTCCTCGTGGTCCGTGATCCGGGTCAGCGCCTCGGCGCCGCAGACCAGCACCGTGCGGGCCCGGCCCGATTCGATCAGTGCCACGGCATGGTCCAGGGCGTACACGAAACCGGCGCAGGCCGCGTGCAGGTCGAACGCGGCGGCCCGGTCCGCCCCCAGCCGGGCGGCCACCTCCACGGCGAGCCCCGGAGTGGTCCGGTCGGGGGTCGTGGTCGCCACGACGACGTGCCCCACCTCGCGCGCGGTGCGCCCCGACTGTGCCAGCGCCGTCCGGGAGGCGGCCAGGGCGAGATCGGCGAGGTGGCCGTCCTCCGGCAGGAAGTGGCGCTGCCGGATGCCGGTCCGCTTCACGATCCACTCGTCGGAGGAGCCGATGGCGGCGAAGTGACTGTTGGGCACGACCCGTTCGGGCAGCGCGGAACCGATGCCGACGATCACCGCGGTCATGAGCGGTCCTCCTGCGGGGTGGAGCGGACTCCGGAGAGGGTCGCGGTCACGAGACGTCCTCCTTCGGCGTGGAACGGAGCCCGGCGGCGGCCGCGGTCATGAGCGGTCCTCCTTGCCGGCGCGGGGCGGGGCGCCGATGCCCGGGGGCTCGCCGACCGCGCCGGCCCCCATGCGGACCGCGTGCATCCCGCCGTCCGCGTGGACGATCTCCCCGGTGACCGTGGCAGCCAGGTCCGAGAGCAGGAACAGGACCGGGCCGACGAGCCGGGCCGGGTCGGCGCGGCTCCAGCCGAGCGGCGCCTCCTGCTCCCAGCGGTCGGCGATCCGGTCGAAGGTGCTGATGGCCCGCCCGGCCACGGTCTCGACCGGGCCCGCGGCGACCAGGTTGACGCGGATCCCGGAGCGCCCCAGGTAGAGCGCGAGATAGCGGCAGACCGCGCCCAGCGTGGCCTTGCCCACGCCCATCCAGTCGTATCCCGGCCACGCCCCGGACGAGTCGAAGTCGAGCCCGACGACGCTGCCCCTGGCCGCGCCCGCGCCGCCGCCCTCGCGCAGCAGCGGGGCGAGCGCGGTGGTCAGCGAGTGCAGCGAGAACGCCGCCGTGCGCAGCGCGAGGGCCGCGCTCTCGACGGGCGTGGTGAGGAAGTTGCCGCTGAGCGCGGACTGCGGGGCGGCGGCGATCGCGTGCAGGACGCCGTCGACGGCACCCCAGCGGCGCTCCAGCTCCTTCGTCAGCGCGTCGAGGTCCTCGGGGCGCGTCACGTCGAGTTCCAGGACGTCGGCCGGGTACGGGAGGCCGGAGGCCGCCGCCTCCGTGATGCGCCGGGTCCGCCCGAAGCCCGTCAACAGCACCTCCGCGCCCGCCTCCTGGAGCGCCCGTGCCGTGTGCCAGGCGATCGAGTCGTCGTTGAGGACTCCGGTCACCAGATAGCGGCGCCCCGAGAAGCCGAGCAGATCGGGGACTCCGTGGGGGTCGCGGGACGCGCGCATCAGGATCGCCCTTCCACGGCCAGGACGAGGGCCGCGTTGTGTCCGCCGAAACCGAAGGAGGTGGAGAGCCCGAACAACGCGCCCGTACGCGCACGCACCGCGCCCGTACGCGCACGAGGGGACAGCTTCCGCGCCGTACGGACGAGGTCGAGCGGGCCGAGCGCCGGGTCCGGGCGGCGCAGCCCCGCCGTCGGGGGCGCGACGCCGTGCCGCAGCGCCTGGAGGGTGGCGACGGCCTCGACCGCGCCCGCCGCCCCGAAAAGGTGCCCGAGGGCGCCCTTGCCGGAGGAGAGGGGCAGCTCCGCGAGGACGTCGGCCCCGAGGGCCTGGCGCAACGCCTCGCACTCCAGGCGGTCGTTGAGGGCGGTGCCGGTCCCGTGGGCGTTCACGTACGCCAGCTCTCCCGGCGCCACCGAGGCCTCCCGCAGGGCCAGGGCGACCGCCCGGCCCGCCGGCCCGCCCGTGGGGTCGGGCGCCGTCACGTGATGGGCGTCGGAGGTCGCCCCGTACCCCCGTACGGCTCCGAGGACCTCGGCACCGCGCCGGGCGGCGCCCTCCGCCGTCTCCAGGACGAGGATCCCGGCGCCCTCGCCGATGACGAAGCCGTCGCGGTCCCGGTCGAAGGGGCGGGAGGAACCGGTCGGGGAGAGGGCGCCGGCGTTGGCGAAGGCGGCCGCCACCAGGTCCGACGAGGCGGCCTCCGCGCCGCCCACGACGACGGCGTCGGCCGCCCCGGCCGCCAGCAGCCGCATCCCCGTACCGACGGCCTGCGCGCCGCTGCTGCACGCGGACGCGACGCAGAGGCTCTCGCCGCGGAAACCGTGCCGCATGGAGAGGTGGGCGGCGGCCGCGTTGGCCATCATCTGCGGGATCATCAGCGGCGACACGAACCCGGCGCCCTCCCTGCCGTACACCTCCCGCTGCGTCTCGAAGGAGCCGGTGCCGCCGAGGCCGCAGCCGATGACGCAGGCGACGCGCTCGGGCGCCCACGGCGACGGCGCGCCGTCCCGCTTCCCGGCCTGCGTCAGGGCCTCCTCGGCCGCCACCAGCGCCAGCTGTGTGAACCGGTCGGTGCGGCGCACCAGGTGCCGCGGCAGGTGGTCGGCGGCGGTGAAGTCCGCGTGCCGGACGGCCGGATGGGCCGGAGGCGAGCCCGCCACCGCCGCGTCCCCGGCGACGGCGCGCTCGTGGAGCACGCCGGCGCCGACGCCGAGCGGGGTGACCGCGCCGAAACCGGTGACGACGACCTCCCGGCCCCGCCGCGGATCACTCAACTCCGGCCTTCTCGTAGCACAGTTCGAGGATCTGGCCGACGGTGTCGATGCCGTCGAAGTCCTTCGTGCGGACCGGCACGCCGAGGTCCCGCTTGACGGACTGCGCGAGCTCGACCATGTCGAGCGAGTCGATCTCCAGGTCGTCGAGCGCGGCCCCGGGCAGGACGTCGGCGGCGTCGACGCCGAGCTCGACGAGGGCGTCGGTGATGAACCGCTCTATGGTGGCGCGGTCCAGGGTCTCGGACATGACTCTCCCGTGCGGTGTGCGGACGGCCGGATGAAAGGGCGGGGCTCGGTCAGGGGGTGAGTTTCGAGGCGTGGTACGGCGACCAGTGCCACTGGCGCCAGTAGCTCTCCGCGATGTCCACCCACTCCTCCAGGCGCGCGGCGCTGTCCAGGAAGCGGGAGGCGCTCACCACCAGCCAGCTGTACACGGCCTGGCTGTCGCGGCAGCCGCCGCACTCCCCGGACGTGCAGCAGAACTGCAGCGACTCGTAGTCGGCGCCCCAGGCGGCGAAGCCCGGAATCACCGGGTTGCCGTTGGCCACCCGCTCCTCGTGGTCCGGATGGTCGACGCTGAGGCTCGGGCAGACGTCGTACCCGAAGCGCGCCCCCCAGTGCGAGGTGCCGGTGATGAGGCTGCGGATGAAGTACGGGTGGCTGACCACGGCCTCCGGGTACGCCTCCCTGACCCGCAGGGCCTCCTCGAGGACGCGTCGCTCGTTCGCGATCCGGATCGGGTTGTCCGAGCCGTGCTCGCTGTAGAAGTTGAAGGTGACGATGTTGCCGTTCTCGGCGATCTTGCGCACGGTCGGTTCCAGGTACGGCAGCCCGTCCTCGGAGAGCGCGAAGATGAACAGGACCCGCGGATCGTCCCGGTAGTGCGAGAGCGCCGTGTCGAACAGGCCCGTGAACTTCGAGCCGTTGACCCGGATGGCCCGCAGGTCGTCGTCGAGCGGCCCGCCGCCGAAGATGCTGACCGCCACCGCGATGTGCTCGAATCCCTGCACGGGCATCGGGCGCAGACCGTTGGTCGAGATGGTGATGTACGGCAGCTCCTCGACGAACGCCTCCACCCGGCGCAGCACCAGGGTCGGCTCACCGCCGATCAGGGTGGCCTGGTTGACGCCCTCGTCCCGCAGCCGGCGGGCGAAGGACCGGATCCTGTCGAGGTCCGAGAGCTCGCGCACGGCGGTGTCGAAGCCGCCCTCGAAGTACCAGCAGCCCTTGCAGCGGATGTTGCAGGTGTTGGTGAGATGGACCTCGCAGGAGCGCACCTCCCGGCCGAGACGGCGCAGCCGGTGCAGGCGCTCGGCGAGATCGGGGCGTTCCGCGAGGAGCGCGGCGGTCCGCTCCTTGGCCTCGCGGCGGCCGAGCGGGCGCGGGGTGATGGTGAGGGGGGTGGCCATGGGGGTGCGGACTCCTCGGTCGGACTGCTGCTGCTCGGTGTCTCTCTCGTGCGGGTGCGCCGTGGCTGTCGTGCCGTACCCGTGGTGCCGTGCATGGTGCGCCGTACCTGGTGTGCCGTACTTGTTGTGCCGGGCCTGGTGTGCCGTACATGTTGTGCCGTGCCTGCTGCGCCGTACCCGTTGTGCCGTGGCCTGCCGTGCCGGGCCGTGCCGGGCCCTGCCGGGCCGCTCGGTCTGCTCGGTCTACTCGGGCACCTTCAGGCCGAGGTTCTCGATCCGCGGGGTGACCTTGGCCCGCCAGATGTCGCGCGCCTCGCCGTTCGTGGTCTGCCGCAGCCCGAAACGGACCGCGAGCTTCGACCTCTCCGAACGCGCGCTCCCGAAGATCCGGTTGAATCCGGGCCACAACCGGTCCAGACCCCGCTGGAGTTCCTCGCGGCCCTCCTCGGTGCGGGCGAGATTCCGGCAGACCCGCGCGCCGTGCGCGATGTGCACCTTCTCGTCGAGAATGATCGTGCGCACCGCCTCGGCCCACGGCTTGTAACTGCTCTGCGCGAATTCCGAGATCATCACCATCGCGGTCTCCTCGCCGATGTACGAGAAGATGCCGCGCTCGGCCCAGGTGGTGCAGGTGTGGAACTCGTGACCGGCGAAGAGATCACGGTCGGCGAGCCGCTGCTGTTCCATGTAGCCGGTGTCGACGCCGATGTCGGCCAGGATTCTTTTGCCGATCTTGTAGTGGTCGTACTCCTCGACGGCGCGTTCGGCGCACACCTGGCGTTCCTCGGCGTTCGGCGCGAGCGGCAGGAACACCTGGATGTAGTCGTCGGCGCCGGACAGTTCGCCCTCGGTGTTGACGATCATTCCCCGGACGGCGATCTCCCGGTAGTCCTCGGGCATGGCGAGGAATTCCTCGGGAGTGCGGACGACGACGACCTCGTCGACGGGAACGGAAGATGCCATGGTGATCCACTCGCCTCGCTCGTTCGACTTCGACCCGAAAGACCGCCGGCCATGCGGCGGAGACCGCGTCCATCGCGGTGTTGGCGTGGTCGAACGCTATCCACGGCGCAGCGCGTCCATCAATGAGCCCAAGGACCGGAATGGCCGATTTCCCCGAGTCGTCCGCGACCTACGGAGAACCGCGCCGAGAAGCGATCGCGGCGCGTCGGACACGACGAGGGAAGATCACTCCGTTCTCCCTCCCCGGGGTCGACCAGCGGGAATGGAAGGGGGAACACATTCCTCCGAATTCCCTTCCGGCGGCCGGATTCCCACGGCCCGCAGAGTGGCCGGATCGGAACTGGTCGAATCCCCGGCGAGGTCCGGAACGCCCCTCTCCGGGGGGTCCGAAGAGCGTCAACTCGGCCACGCCCGGCGGGAATCGAACGACCTGGACACCGCCTCCAATCTCTATATGCTGGCGCCATGCTTTCTGCCGCCTCCGCGCCCACGAACGCCACCCCCTCCACCCCCTCCGTGCCCGCGCCGGCCACCGCCTCCCGACTGGCCGACGTCGGTTCCTCACCGGTACGGGAGATCCTGGCGCTCACGGCACGGCCCGAGGTGATCTCGTTCGCCGGAGGCCTGCCCGCCCCCGAGCTGTTCGACATCGACGGGATCCGGGCGGCGTACGACCGCGTCCTGGCGGAGAACCCCCAGCACGCCCTCCAGTACTCGACCACCGAGGGCGACCCCGAGCTGCGGACCGCCGTCGCCGCCCGGCTCACCGCGCGCGAACTGCCCACGGACGCCGACGACCTGCTCGTCACCACGGGCTCGCAGCAGGCGCTCACGCTCCTCACCACCGCCCTCGTCGACCCCGGCAGCGTGGTCCTCGTCGAGGACCCCTGCTACCTCGCCGCCCTGCAGACCTTCGGCTTCGCGGGCGCCCGGGTCGTCCCCGTGCCCACCGACGACCAGGGCATCCTCCCGGAGGCCCTGGAGGAGATCGCGGTCCGCGAGAAGGCCACGCTGCTCTACATCGTCCCCACCTTCCAGAACCCCACGGGCCGCACCCTCCCCGCCGAGCGCCGCCACGCCGTCGCCGAGGCCGCCGCGCGGCACGGGTTCTGGATCATCGAGGACGACCCGTACGGCGAACTGCGCTACGACGGCGAGCGCGTCCCCTCCATCGCCGCCGACCCCGTGGCGGCCGACCGCACCGTCCTGCTCGGCTCCTTCTCCAAGGTGATGGCCCCCGGCCTCCGGCTCGGCTACCTGCGCGCGCCCGCCGGACTGCGCCGCGCCTGCGTCATCGCCAAGCAGGCCGCGGACCTGCACACCTCGACCATCGACCAGGCCGCCGCCGCGCGCTACCTGCGCGACAGCGACCTCGACGCGCACGTCGCGGTGATGCGCGCCGCCTACCAGGAGCGCCGGGACGCGATGCTCGAAGGCCTGCCGGCCGCGCTGCCCGAGGGCTCCCGGTGGAACAGGCCGGAGGGCGGCATGTTCATCTGGGCGACCCTTCCCGCCGGCCACGACGCGACGGCCCTCCTGAAGACCGCCGTCGGGCACGAGGTGGCGTACGTGCCGGGGGCTCCGTTCTTCTGCGGCGAACCGGACCCCGGCGCGATGCGGCTGTCGTTCACGACGCACTCGGCCGACGAGATCAGGGAGGGGCTCCGCCGCCTGGCGAAGAGCTTCGTCCGATGAGGGACGCGGGGAGCGCGATACGGCAGGCGGACGCCGGTCGTCCGGACGCGGTCGTCGCTTCGGCGGCCGTTCCGGACGCGGTCGTCGCTTCGGCGGCCGTTCCGGACGCGGCTTCCGCTCGGGCGGCCGTTCCGGACGCGGCTTCCGCTCGGGCGGCCGTTCCGGACGCGGCTTCCGCTCGGGCGGCCGTTCCGGACGCGGCTTCCGCTCGGGCGGCCGTTCCGGACGCGGCTTCCGCTGGGGCGGTCGCCACCCTGTCGGCCGACGAGCTCAACGCTCTCGTCCAGCGGCAGTTCCCGGACTACGCGGCCTGCCGGGTCACCGACGCGAGCGGGACGCACCTCGTCATGGAGGCGGACGGGGCCCGGCTCCGCACCCGGCCCGGCGGCACGATCTCCGGCCCCGAACAGGCCGGGCTCGTCGACCTCGCCGCGTTCCTCCTGATCAACGCCAGGCTCGGGCGCCCCACTCCGATGGCGCTGACCACCTCGCTCCAGATCAGCTACCTCAACCGCCCCCGGCCCGGACTGCTCCGCACCCACGCGCGCATGGCCAAGTTCGGCCGGCGCCTCTGCGTCGTCCTCGCCGAACTCAGCGACGAGGCGGGCGATCTGGCGGCCTCCGCCACCGTGACGTACTCCGTCCCACCCGCGGGCGCGGGCCCGGGGACCGGCTGACCACGGGCCGCGCGCCGACCCCCTCCAGGTCATCACCTCGTGTCGTTGTTGGGCCGAACGGGTGAGGAGCGGGAGGATGGGTCCATGAGTAGGTACGAGAGGTACGACGTCACCGACGAGCAGTGGGAGGGTCTCGCGCAGGTCCTGCCCCTGCGCGGCCGTGACGAATGGCCGTCCAGGGTCGATCACCGCACGATCCCCGAGCAGTACGAAACCGCCGAGCAGCGCCGCATGATCGTGCTCCGCGTGCAGGTCTTCGCCGACGCCCGCGAGGTCGCCGAGTACCTGATCGCGCAGATCCCGGTGCTCCTCGATCTGACGAGCGCCGACACCGAGGTCGCCAAGCGCATCCTCGACTTCAGCAGCGGCGTCGTCTTCGGCCTCGGCAGCGGGATGCACCGCGTCGACCGGAACGTCTTTCTGCTGGCCCCGGCCGGCACGGAGGTCGAGGGCGCGGAGGGCGCGGACGAGGAAGGCATGGTGGGCGGCCGGAGCGCCGGCGTCCCCCGATCGTAGGAAGGTCATCTCGCCGTAACGGTTCGCCAGGGAATGATCTGCGTACGGTCCGGGCATGGACCTCACCGGCGGCTCCACGCTCGCCCGCACGTCAGACACCCCCTCTTCCGACGTCGTTCCTTCCTCAGTTCGCTCTTCGTCAGCTCACTCCTCCGCTGACGGCTCTTCCGCCGACGGGTCTTCCGCCGTCGCGCCCGCTTCCGCTGCCCGCGCTTCCGGGCCTTCCGGGCCTTCCGGGCTTCGGGGATCCGGGTCCCGTGCCTCCGTCCCCGAGGCGCGGGGCCCGGTCGCCGCGGAGGGCCGGGTCGCGGCCGCGGACCGGGTCGCGCCGCGTGCCGCCCGGCCCGCCGTCACCGAGCTGCGGCTCTCCGCGTTCGCCGGTCACCGTTCCGCCGTGCACGCGCTCGGACCGGTCACCCTCTTCGCCGGGCCCAGCGGCAGCGGCAAATCCACCACCCTGCGGGCGTACGAGGCCCTGGCCCGGCTCGGTGCGGGCGACACGCTCGACGAGGTGTTCCCCGACGCCGCCGACTGCGTCCCCGAACGCGCCCGGCCCGACGCCCAGGGCAGGCGCGGCTTCCGGATCGGGTGCACGGTCGACGGACCCGAGGGCCCCGTCCACCTCGACGTCGCCGTCCAGGCCGAGCCCCGGCTCCGGATCGTCGGCGAGCGGCTCACCGGCCGGGACGGCCGCACCCTGCTCGCCACGGCCCTCCGCGACCCCGGCCGGCCCGCCGTCCAGGCCGAGTGGCACACGGCGGGCGCCACCCCCGTCACGCGGGCCCCGCTCCCCGACGACCTGCTCGGTACGGCCCTGCTGCCGCTGCGGGTCGCGGGCAAGACCCGGGGACAGCTGGAGGTCCTGGCCGCGGCCGAGCAGGTGGTCGTCGGGCTGCGCTCCGCCTTCGCCTGCGACCCCCGGCCCGAGCGGATGCGGGCCCCCGTGCCGCCGGGCGAGGGCCGGCTGCGGCGCGGCTGCGGGAACCTCGCCGAGGTCCTGCACCGCACCCACACGGACTGCCCGCGCCGGCACCACCGCCTCGCGGCCGTCGCCGGAGCGGGCTGCTCGGGACCCGTCACCGGTCTCGGCGTGCAGGAACTCCCGGAGGGCACCGTCCGCGCGGTCCTGGAGCGCGGCGGCCGCCCCGCCACCCCGCTCGGCCGCCTCGGCGACGGCGAACTCCGCTATCTGGCGCTTGCGCTCACCCTGCTCACGGGCCCCGGCGTCCTGGAGATGGACCGGATCGCCGAGGTGCCGGACGCCATGCAGAGCCTGACGCTGCTCGCCGACGGCCTGGACCGGGGGCTCGACGGGCGTCAGCTGGGCGAACTGCTGCGACTCGCGACGGACATCGCCGCCGACGGACACGTCCGGGTGGCGGGCACGGTCGGCGAGCGGTCGGCGGGGGAGGCGCGCAGGACGCCCGGGGTGACGGTGGTAGACCTGGGCGGGTGACGGAGAACAACGATGTGGCGGGGTTGCAGCGCAGGCTGGCCGAGTTCGCGGCGGCCCGCGACTGGCAGCCCTTCCACACGCCCAAGAACCTGGCGGCGGCCCTCAGCGTGGAGGCGGCGGAACTCCTGGAGATCTTCCAGTGGTTGACGCCGGAGCAGGCGGGGCGGGTGATGGAGGACCCGGAGTCGGCGCACCGGGTCGCCGACGAGGTGGCGGACGTGCTCGCCTACCTCCTCCAGTTCTGCCAGGTGCTCGGGGTCGATCCGCTCGCGGCCCTCGCCGCCAAGATCGACCGGAACGAGCTCCGCTTCCCGGCCCGGAGGCGGGGCGGAGGGGGTGCGGTCGGGGTCACGGACGGGGCGACGGACGGAGTCACCGACGGAGTCACCGACGGAGCCACGGACGGGGGCGCGGACGGGGGCGCGGACGGGGCCACAGGCGGGGGCGCGGAGGGAGATCGTCACTCTTCGGAGTGATCGACTTTTCCCCCTCCCGCTTCCTGTCCACAGATTTCCGAATTCCTCTGGTGTCGAGGCTCAGGCGGCTTCACTCTGGGTAATGGAATGAGTGGGCAGTAAGTCGTACGAACGGGGGCGGCGTTGATGGAAGCGGAGCGACTCATCACGCTCGGCCGGCAGGCGCTGGCGGGGAGCGGGACGGCACAGGACATCGTGGCGGAGGCCTGGCAGGCCCAGGCGCTCGCCCAGGCGATAGGGAGTCACCTCGCGCTCTGCGGACCCATGGAGCTGCGCGGCGAGGCGCGGGGGCTGAGTGAGATCGGGGAGTACCCGACCTGGGGATCCGGCGGGCCGCGTGCGGCCCAGCTGACAGAAGTGGCGGACCCGTGGGGGTCGTTGACCGCACTCGGGGAGCTTCTGGGGGAGGTGGGGATCGCGCTCGTGGGGGTGGCGTGCGCCACCGACGAGGAGGCGCTCTACTGGCAGTGCATCGAGGCCATCGACTCCGCCGACGAGTCGAGCGACCGGGTGCGCGGGATGCTGCGGCGGCTCGCCGTGCGCGATGGGGAGCGCGCCCGCCCGCCCGACCCCGCCCGAGGCCGAGCGGGCCCGGGACGGAGCCCGTCGTGGTAGGGGCAGCGGTGTCCGGGGCGAGGGGGTCCGGGGTCCCGGAGTGCGGATCAGTATCGGCCGGGGCCGGGGCCGGTGTCGTGGTGCGGGGAGTGCTCGTGCTGTGGGCCCTGCTCCTGTCCCGGCGCCGGGTCCCGCCGGGGCTCGGGGTCCTGCCGGGGCTCCGGGGCCGAGTGCCGCCAGGGGTCCGTGCCCGGGTCGCGCCGGGGCGCCGGGGCGTGGCGGTCCGAGGTGGACTGGCGGTCCGAGGTGGACTGGAGGTCGGCGTCCAGCTGGGAGAGGTCGGCGGAGAGCGCCGCCATCAGCTCCTCCATCTGCTGGAGCAGGCCCTTGGGGGCGCCGGGGCCCTTCTGCTCGGGCACGGACTGCGACACCGGCTGTTCGGGCACGGCCCGCTCCGGCGCGGCTTCCTGGGACATGGCGGCCTCCTCGGCCCGGGCCCCGCCGCCGAAGACGGGGCCGTGAGGGAGACGCACCGGCAGCGGCCGCCGGCACGCGGGCCGGGCGGTCCGGCTCCGCCCGAGCCAACGACGGGTCCCGGGCCCCGGTCACTGGCCAGGGCGGACGCGGCCCGCCAGGGGGCCGGATATTCACCCGACCGAGCCGGTGCGGGCGGGGAGCTGACGACGAGGTTGACAGGCACCCGACGGTGCAGGATGGAGGTATGGATCTTCGCATCTTCACGGAACCCCAGCAGGGGGCCGACTACGACACCCTCCTCACCGTCGCCCGGGCCACCGAGGAGCTCGGATTCGACGCCTTCTTCCGCTCCGACCACTACCTGAGCATGGGGTCGGCCGACGGCCTGCCCGGACCGACGGACGCCTGGATCACCCTGGCCGGCCTGGCGCGGGAGACCAAGCGGATCCGGCTCGGCACGCTGATGACCGCGGGGACCTTCCGGCTCCCCGGTGTCCTCGCCATCCAGGTCGCCCAGGTGGACCGGATGTCCGGCGGGCGGGTCGAACTGGGGCTGGGTGCCGGCTGGTTCGAGGAGGAGCACAAGGCCTACGGCATCCCCTTCCCGAAGGAGAGGTTCGGCCGTCTGGAAGAGCAGCTGGCGATCGTCACCGGTCTGTGGGAGACGGAGGTCGGGAAGACCTTCAGCTTCGACGGGGAGTACTACCGGCTCGCCGACTCGCCCGCGCTGCCCAAGCCGGCCCAGTCCAGGGTCCCGGTGTTGATCGGCGGGCACGGCGCGAGCCGGACGCCTCGCCTCGCCGCGCGGTACGCGGACGAGTTCAACATCCCGTTCGCCTCCGTCGAGGACAGTGAGCGGCAGTTCGGCCGGGTCCGGGCCGCCGCCGAGGCGGCCGGGCGGCCCGCCGGTGACCTGGTGTACTCCAACGCGCTGGTGGTCTGCGTCGGCAAGGACGACGCCGAGGTCGCCCGGCGGGCCGCCGCCATCGGCCGGGACGTGGACGAGCTCAAGGCGAACGGGCTCGCGGGCTCGCCCGCCGAGGTCGTCGACAAGATCGGGCGGTACGCGGCGATCGGGTCCTCCCGGGTCTACCTCCAGGTCCTGGACCTGGAGGACCTCGACCACCTGGAGCTGATCTCCGCTCGGGTCCAGTCGCAGCTGGCATGAGCGGGGTGACGCGATGAGACCGGAACGAACGCTCGCCGAGGCCCTCGGGGCGGGGGTGCTCGTCCTCGACGGAGGGCTGTCCAACCAGCTGGAGGCACAGGGCTGCGACCTCTCGGACGCGCTCTGGTCCGCGCGGCTCCTCGCCGACGGGCCCGAGCAGATCGAGGCGGCCCACACGGCGTACGTGCGGGCCGGGGCGCGGGTGCTGATCACCTCCAGCTACCAGGCCACGTTCGAGGGCTTCGCCCGGCGGGGTGCGGGCCGGGAGGAGGCCGCGCGGCTGCTCGCCCGGAGCGTGGAGCTGGCGAGGACGGCGGGGGAGGCCGTGGGAGAGGAGGTGTGGGTCGCCGCGTCCGTCGGGCCGTACGGGGCGATGCTCGCGGACGGCAGCGAGTACCGGGGACGGTACGGGCTGACCGTGGGGGCCCTGGAGCGGTTCCACCGGCCCAGGATCGAGGTGCTCGCGGAGGCGGAGCCGGACGTCCTGGCCCTGGAGACGGTGCCGGACGCCGAGGAGGCCGAGGCGCTGCTGCGGGCGGTAGAGGGGTGCGGGGTGCCGGTGTGGCTCTCGTACACCGTCGAGGGCGGGCGGACCCGGGCCGGGCAGGACCTGGCGGAGGCCTTCGCGGTCGCCGCCGGGAACGAGCAGGTCGTGGCCGTCGGGGTGAACTGCTGCGACCCCGCCGAAGCGGGGGACGCCGTGGAGCTCGCCGTGGCCGTGACCGGGAAGCCGGCCGTGGTCTACCCCAACAGCGGGGAGCGGTGGGACGCCCGTGCGCGGGGCTGGAGCGGGGACATGGCCTTCGACCCGGCGCGGGCCCTCGGCTGGGCCGGAGCGGGGGCCCGGCTGGTCGGCGGCTGCTGCCGTGTCGGTCCGGAGACCATCGGCGCGCTCGCCGGCACCCTGGCGGCGGAGCGGGGGGACGGCACCGGTTGAGGCCGCGCCCCCGGTCCTGCCGCGCGGAAATTGCCTGGTGGGGAGGGGAGGAGCGAACCATACTCGAAGGTGTGTTCCTGACGATCAGTACGACCGGCAACCCGGAGCGACCCGCGACCGATCTCGGCTTCCTGCTGCACAAGCATCCCGAGCGGGCGCAGACGTTCTCGACCTCGCACGGCACGGCGCACGTCCTCTATCCCGAGGCGAGCGCCGAGCGGTGCACCGCGGCACTCCTCCTGGAGGTGGACCCCGTGGCGCTGGTGCGCCGCGGCAAGGGCAAGGGCCGGGGCGGCGCCCCGGACTCGGCGCTCGCGCAGTACGTCAACGACCGTCCCTACGCGGCGTCCTCGCTGCTCGCGGTCGCGCTCGCCAAGGTCTTCAAGACCGCGCTGCACGGCGAGTGCAAGGCGATGCCCGAGCGGGCCGCCGCGCCGCTGCCGCTGCGCGTCGAGGTCCCCGCGCTCCCCGCCCGGGGCGGCGCGGATCTGGTGCGGGCGCTGTTCGGACCGCTGGGCTGGGACACGGTGGACGCCGAACCGGTGGCGCTCGACCGGGAGTTCCCCGCGTGGGGCGACTCGCGGTACGTGCGACTGGTCCTGGAGGGCGAGCTGCGGCTCGCGGACGCCCTCAACCACCTGTACGTCCTGCTGCCCGTCCTCGACGACGCCAAGCACTACTGGGTCGCGCCCGACGAGGTCGACAAGCTGCTGCGCGCCGGTGACGGCTGGCTGGCCGGTCACCCCGAGCGGAAGCTGATCACCGCCCGCTACCTCTCGCGTCGCTGGGGCCTGGCCCGTGAGGCGACGGAGCGGCTCGAACTGGTCCGGCTCGCCGAGGCCGAGGGCCTGGACGTGGAGGACGTCGACAACGCGGTCGACGAGACGACCGACACGGAGGAGCGTCCGGTGCCGCTCGCCGAGCAGCGGCGCGAGGCGATCCTCGGCGTCCTCACAGCGGTCGGCGCGACCCGTGTGCTCGACCTGGGCTGCGGACAGGGCCAGTTGGTGCAGGCCCTGCTCAAGGACCCGCGCTTCACCGAGATCGTCGGCGTCGACGTGTCCGCGCGGGCCCTGGGCATCGCCGCGCGCCGGCTGCGGCTCGACCGGATGGGGGAGCGGCAGGCCGCGCGGGTGAAGCTGACGCAGGGCTCCCTGGCGTACACCGACAAGCGGCTGGCCGGGTACGACGCGGCCGTGCTCAGCGAGGTGATCGAGCACCTGGACCTGCCGAGGCTGCCGGCGCTGGAGTTCGCGGTGTTCGGCTCGGCCCGGCCCCGTACGGTCCTCGTGACCACGCCGAACGTCGAGTACAACGTGCGCTGGGAGTCGCTCCCGGCTGGGCACGTCCGGCACGGCGACCACCGCTTCGAATGGACCCGCGAGGAGTTCCGGGCCTGGGCGGCGGGGGTCGCCGGGCAGTACGGGTACGAGGTCGGGTTCGCCCCCGTGGGACCGGACGACCCGGAGGTCGGACCGCCCACCCAGATGGCCGTCTTCACCCGTACCGAAAACAGTGCGGAGGGTCGTACCGAAGGCCGTACCGACAACCGTACCGACGAGACCTCGAAGGAGGTCGCAGCATGACCCGCACCCTGCCCGTCACCGATCTGTCCCTCGTGGTGCTCGTCGGCGCCACCGGTTCCGGCAAGTCGACCTTCGCCCGGCGCCACTTCAAGCCGACCGAGATCGTGTCCTCCGACTTCTGCCGGGGGCTCGTCGCCGACGACGAGAACGACCAGTCCGCGAGCCGGGACGCCTTCGACGTCCTCCACTACATCGCGGGCAAGCGCCTCGCGGCCGGTCGGCTGACCGTCGTCGACGCGACGAACGTGCAGCAGGAGGCCCGGCGCCAGCTCGTCCAGCTGGCCAGGACCCACGACGTGCTGCCGATCGCGATCGTCCTCGACCTGCCCGAGGAGGTCTGCCGCACCCGCAACGCGGCACGGCCCGACCGGGCGGACATGCCCGCGCACGTCATCCAGCGCCACCGGCGCGAGCTGCGCCGTTCGCTGCGCGGTCTGGAGCGCGAGGGCTTCCGCAAGGTGCACGTGCTGCGCTCGGTGGAGGAGGTCGAGGACGCCGAGGTCGTCCTGGAGCGGCGTTTCAACGACCTGCGGCACCTCACAGGACCGTTCGACATCATCGGCGACATCCACGGCTGCCGTTCCGAGCTGGAGACCCTGCTCGCGAAGCTCGGCTACGTCGACGGGCGCCACCCCGAGGGGAGGACGGCCGTCTTCGTCGGCGACCTCGTCGACCGGGGACCGGACTCGCCGGGCGTCCTGCGCCGCGTCATGGCGATGGTCGCCGCGGGCGACGCCCTGTGCGTCCCCGGCAACCACGAGAACAAGCTCGGCCGTTGGCTCAAGGGACGGAAGGTGCAGGAGACGCACGGCCTCGCCGAGACCATCGAGCAGCTGGGGCGCGAGAGCGAGGAGTTCCGGGCGGAGGTCGGACGGTTCATCGAAGGGCTCGTCAGCCACTACGTGCTCGACGGCGGGAACCTCGTCGTCTGCCACGCCGGTCTGCCGGAGAAGTACCACGGCCGGACCTCCGGGCGGGTGCGTTCGCACGCGCTGTACGGGGACACCACGGGGGAGACCGACGAGTTCGGGCTTCCGGTGCGCTACCCGTGGGCCGAGGAGTACCGGGGCCGTGCCACCGTCGTGTACGGCCACACCCCCGTGCCGAACACCTCCTGGATCAACAACACCCTCTGCCTCGACACCGGGGCCGTCTTCGGCGGGAAGATGACCGCGCTGCGCTGGCCGGAACGTGAGCTCGTCGACGTACCGGCGGAGCGGGTCTGGTACGAGCCGGCGAGGCCGCTCGCCACCGATGCGCCCGGCGGGCACCAGGGACGCCCCCTGGACCTGGCCGACGTGCACGGACGGCGGACGGTGGAGACCCGCCACCTCGGGAACGTCGCCGTGCGCGAGGAGAACGCCGCGGCGGCCCTGGAGGTCATGAGCCGGTTCGCCGTCGACCCGCGGCTGCTCGCCTACCTGCCGCCCACCATGGCGCCCACGGCCACCTCGAAGGAGGAGGGCTACCTGGAGCACCCGGCCGAGGCCTTCGCCCAGTACCGGGCGGACGGCGTCGAGCGGGTCGTGTGCGAGGAGAAGCACATGGGCTCCCGCGCCGTGGCCCTCGTCTGCCGCGACGAGGACGTGGCCCGCGAGCGCTTCGGCGTCACCGGGGTGACGGGCGCGCTGCACACCCGTACCGGACGTCCCTTCTTCGACGATCACCAGGTCACCGAGGAGGTCCTCGGCCGGCTGCGGACCGCGATCGGCGCCGCGGGGCTCTGGGACGAACTCGACACGGACTGGCTGCTGCTCGACGGCGAGCTGATGCCGTGGTCGCTCAAGTCGGCCGGTCTGCTCCGCGCGCAGTACGCGGCGGTCGGCGCGGCCTCCGGTGCCGTCCTGCCCGGGGCGATCGACGCCCTGGAGCGGGCGGTCGGCCGCGGGGTCGAGGGGATCGACGGACTGCTCGCCCGGCAGCGGGAGCGGGCCGTGGACGCCGAGGCGTTCACCGAGGCGTACCGCAGGTACTGCTGGCCGACCGAGGGCCTGGAGGGCGTGCGGTTCGCGCCCTTCCAGCTGCTCGCGGCGCGCGGCCGCTCGCTCGCGGACGTGCCGCACGACGCGCAGCTGGCCTGGCTCGACCGGCTCGTCGAGCACGACCCGGCCGGGCTGCTCCAGGTCACCCGCAGGCTCGTCGTCGACACCGGCGACGAGGCCTCGGTCCGCGCGGGCATCGACTGGTGGCTGGAGCTGACCGGGGCGGGCGGCGAGGGCATGGTCGTCAAGCCGCTGGCGGCGCTCGTCCGCGACGCCGGGGGTCGGCTCGGGCAGCCGGGCGTGAAGGTGCGCGGCCGGGAGTACCTGAGGATCATCTACGGCCCCGAGTACACCCGCCCGGAGAACCTGGAGCGGCTGCGGCAGCGGTTCCTCGGCCACAAGCGGTCGCTCGCGCTGCGCGAGTACGCGCTGGGTCTGGAGGCGCTCGACCGGCTCGCGGGGGGTGAACCGCTCTGGCGGGTCCACGAGGCCGTCTTCGCGGTGCTGGCCCTGGAGTCGGAACCGGTCGACCCGCGACTCTGAGGCCGGAGGGCGCCGGGATTCCGGCGACCGGGCAGAAGCATGGATTCCGGTGGGTGTTCGCGAAGGCTTCACGAAGCCTTCGCGAACACCGCCGGGTCGCTCCCACGGGGGGCGCAGGGGTGCCGGAGGCGGTGCTTTCCTGCGCCCCCCGTGCTCGTTGACGCGTTTCTTCCGCACCCTCTAGCGTTCTTCACCCCATGACGTGACACAGCGTCAATAGTGTGGCGCAGCACGCCACATGAGGTGGGAACACACACGCGAATTCGCCGGTAGGCCACCGGCGGACGGTCTTCCCCGGAGGGCCCGCGGAACGGTACGGGGGTGAGCGGCGATGAGTCTCTTCGGCCAGGACCGCTCCTTCCTCCACGCCCTGCCCGCGGCCGACCGGCGGTCGCTGCTCGCCGAAGGCGCTCGGCGCGTCTACGAACCCGGGGAGGTGATGATCCGCGAACGCGACACCAGCGCCTACGTCCTCGCGCTCCTCTCCGGCTGGTCCGTCGTCTCCGTCGGCACCGAGCGCGGATCCCGGCTCATCCTCGCCCTGCGCGGCGCGGGCGAGGTCGTCGGCGACCTCGCCGCCGTCGACCGGGGCCCGCGCAGCGCCAGCGTCACCGCCCTCGGCACCGTCGAGGCCGTCGCCGTCTCCGGCGACCGGTTCCGGCGCTTCCTCGCCGCCCGGCCGCACGCCACCGCGCTGATCATGCGCCAGCTCGCCACCCGGCTGCGCAGCGCCGACGTCGAACGCCGCGCGCTCGCCTCCGAGACCGTCCTCCAGCGCCTCGCCGCCCGGCTCGTCGAGCTGGCCGAGCGCGCCGGACGGCGGGGGGCCGACGGCGGGACCGTACTGGACCTCCCGCTGCCCCAGCACGACCTGGCGGCGGCCATCGGAGCCACGCGGGAGGCCGTGGCCAAGGCGCTGCGCCTGCTTCGGGAGCAGGACGTCGTCCGCACCGCGAACCGCACCGTCGTCGTCCTCGACATGCCGGTCCTGGTGCTGCTCGCACGGGGGCGCGCGCGCCCCGGCGGAAACCCGGCGGACGAATCTCCGCCGGGTGTGTAAACGGCTACATCGCCGGCCGCGCGACGCGGCCAGTCTGGAACGCGCACCACCACGGCACCACACACAGGGAGTCCGAGAGTGAGCAGTGCGGGAGTGAACGGGGTAGCGGGCGGGATCCACCGGTTCGTCGTCTTCGGCGACATCTGCGGCTCCGGAACCCTGGACATGGCCGAGAAGGAACTGCACCGGTCCGGGATGTACGCCGCGTTCGACGAGGCGTACGGCTCCGTCGGCGTCGAGCCCGGCACCTTCCACCAGGAGGACCGGGGGGACGGCATCCTCGCCGCCCTGCGCCCCGACGTGCCGCCGACCCTCATGGTCGGACGGTGGATCGACACCCTCTACGAGAGCCTGCGCGCCCACAACACGGGCCGGAGCCGCCGCCTGCGGCTGCGGATCGGCATGAACGCGGGGCTCGTCGCCCAGGACGCGCACGGGCTCGTCGGACGTGCGGTGGACCTCGCCGCCCGGCTCTGCGACAGCGCGCCCGCCAGACGGATCATGGCGGAGAGCCCCGAGGTCGACCTGCTGGTCGTGGTCTCCGACTGGCTGTACGGGAACGTGGTCGCCGAGGGCGGGCGGTACGTCGAGCCGGCCCACTACCGCCCGGCCCGCATCCGGTCGAAGGAGACCGATGAGACCGCGTGGTTCCACGTGCCGCGCAGCACCGCCCCGCCGCTGACCGGGGCGGAGGGGGAGCAGCCGGCGCCCGAGGGGGAGCGGGCGCCGACGGGGGGTTCACGGACCGGCGTTGGGCCGTCGCGGGGGGACGGCCCAACGCCCCGGACCGGGGGCGGGAACCGTACGTACCACGTCGGGGGAGACCTGCTCGACGTCCACGGCAACACGATCCACGGGGACTTCACCGGCATACGCAAGGGCCCCGGCACGGGGGCGGGTGAACCGCGGTGAGCGACCAGGACGAGCCGGCGGCGGGGAACGACACACCGGACTCCGGCCACGACCGCGACGACCGGGCCGACCGGGGCGACGGCGGCCGGGGCGGCGAGCGGGGGAGGCGCACGACCGCAGTGGTGACCGGGGCGATCGCGGGGACCGGGGCGACCGGGGCGATCGCGGTGACCGGGGCGACCGGGGCGACCGGGGAAACCGCTCCGACCGTGACGGCGACCGGGCCGACGGTGCCAGCGACCAGCCCCGCGAGCCGAGTGTCTTCGCCTCCGCCGACCGGGGACCCCTCGGCGGCGAGAGCGACACCGGCGGCGCCGCCACCGCACTCCGGGCCGTCCGCACCTGGGCGGGCGGCGCGGCCGACCGCCTGACCACGATCCACGGCGACGGCACCGTCTTCGAGGGCAACCAGATCTTCGCCCTCTACGGCTCCGACCGCTCCCTCTTCGTCCAGGGGCCCGTCCCGCCCGAGACGCTCGACCACCTCGGCCGGGTGTACTGCGCGACCGCCGGGTACGCCCGGATGCGGGAGCGGCTCCGCGACCACCGGGTCCTCGTCCTGTGCGGCGAACCCGGCAGCGGACGCAAGGCCACCGCGCTCGCCCTCCTCGACGAGCTCACCGGCGGCAAGGTCTTCCGCCTCGACCCCCGCCACGGCGTCGACGAGATCACCGAGGACGTCCTCCAGGAGAGCGGCGGCCACCTCCTGGAGCTGCTCACCGAGGACGTCCGCACCGAGAGCGAGCCGCGCCCCTCCCGCCCCGGCCGGGGCGAGCACCCCTCCGGCGCCCGCCGTCCCGCCACCCGCCTCTCCGAGCTGCACCTCGACCGCTTCGGCGAACTCCTGCGCGGCCGGGAGGCGTACGGGGTCGTCCTCGTCGAGAACGGGGAGCTCGCCGACCGGCTGCTGCGCGGCCGGTACGGGATGTACTGCCCGCCCCCGCCCGCCGACGAGGTCCTCCACCGCCACCTCTGGCACCGGCTGCGCGCCGAGCCCGACGAGGCCCTCGGCGCCGCACGCGCGCGTGCCCGGCGCCCGGACGTCGTCCGCGCCCTCGGCCTGGAGGAACTGCGGCCCCGCGAGGCCGCCCGGCTCGCCGACCACCTGGCCCGGCACTGGCGCGGCGAGATGACCGACGAGGAACTCCTCGCCGAATGCGCCAGCTTCGTCCGCTCCCAGGCCCGCGAGTGGTTCGCCGGAGCCGACCGCCCCGGCGCGCTCCCGGAGGCGCTGCCCGTCCTGAACGCCGGCGCGTTCCGCATCGCCGTCGCCGTCTTCGACGGCTCCGCGTACAGCCTCGCCGCCGAGGCCGCCGAGCTCCTCGCCTGGGAACTCGCCGTCACGCTCGACCCCGACCACGCCCCCGGGCGACGCCTGTTCGGCACCCACGCCGAGCACCGGCCCGTGCAGGCCCGGGCCGTCCTGGAGGACGGCGAGCTGGACCTCGGGCCCGCCAAGGTGCCGGTGCGGGCCGTCCGTTTCCAGGGCGAGGCGCTGGCCGGCGCCGTCCTCGGCGAGATCTGGCACGGCTACCACAACGTCCGCGGCCCGGTGGCCCGGTGGCTGCGCGCCCTGTGCGACGACGCGCGCCCCGAGGTGTGGGTGCGCGCCTCCGTCGCCGCCGGGGTGCTCTGCTCCTGGGACTGGATCCACGGCTTCCGCGAGCTGGTCGTGCCGCTGGCCGTGACGGACGAGCCCCGGGCCCGGATGGCCGCCGCCACCGCGCTCGCCGAGGCCGCCCGCGACCCGCGCGTCCGGCCCGCGGTCGCCGCCGTGCTCAAGGACTGGGCCGGATCCGGCGAGGACACGCTCGTCCGGACGGCGCTGCTCGCCCACGGCTACGTCCTGGCCGCCGGAAGCGTCCCCGGCTCGCTCGACGCCCTGGCCCGGGTGGTCAGGACCCGCGAGGCGACCGACGTCGACGTCCTCGTGCCCGCCTCCTTCAGCGTGGCCCGGCTGCTCGCCTCCGGCGAACCGGAGCCCGTCCTGCGCCGGCTCCACCAGTGGCTCGACGACGGCAGGCTCAACCTCGCCAACCTGGTCCACCTCGCCGTCATCCGCGCCCTGAGCACCCGGACCACCCACCTGTGGGGACTGCGCGAGGTGCCCGAACTCGACGAGCACGCGGCCCGACCCCTGCTCGTCGCCCTGCTCGCCACCCGGCCCGCCCTCGCCCCCGAACTCGCGCGGCTGCTGCGGCACACGCTCGCCACGGCCCGCTCCGGAGAGGCGGCCCTGGAAGCCCTCGGCGGCATGCTCCGGCGCGCCGCGAAGGACCCCGAGGCACTCGGACACGTCCGCGCCTTCCTGCCGCGCCTCGCGGTGGACCGCCGCGACCGCGACCGGCTCAGGGGACTGCTGAACGAACTGGTCCGGGACCGTGACCGGCCCCTGGACAGGAGCGCGGCGCGCCGCATGTGGGACGCCGTGACGGAAGGAGCGAACCGATGACCGGGCCCGAGCAGGACAGGAACGCGCGGCCGGACGAGCGGGACCGGGACGACCGCCGGCGGTACGAGGGCCCGGGCGACCGGGAGCGGCAGCGGTACCAGGGCCCGGACGGGCGCGAGCGTCAGCGGTACGAGGACCGGTACGAACGCCGGCCGTACGAGCGGCAGAACGGCGGACAGCACCCCGGTGCCCGCGACGCGGACGAGGACCTCGACCCCGACCTCGACCGCGCGGCGGACGAGGAGCTGGAGCAGGCGCGCGGCCGGGGGCGGCCGCACGCGGCGGCCACCGGCGGCTCCGCGGCCTCCGGACGCCCGCGCGGCCCCCTCATCGCCGAGTACGCGCCTCCGTACCGCCGCCGGAGCGGCAAGGTCGCCGCCGTGCTCCTCTACCGCAACGGCGGCCACCGGGTGGTCTGGCCGGACCGCACCGAGGACGTCAACAAGCCCATGTTCGGCACGCCGTACACCGTCTTCGAGGTGCAGCTGGGCCGCAACGTCACCGAGTTCCGGCTCCAGCTGCCCGCCGCCGGGGACGGCGTCTTCTTCGACGCCGTCGCCAAGGTGCAGTGGGTGGTGACCGACCCGCACCTCGTCGTCCAGGAACAGGTCGAGGACGTCGCGGAGCTGCTCCACGACGAACTCCTCGACGGCCTGCGCAGGCTCTCCCGGCGCTACCGGATCACCGACGCGCACCGCGCCGACGAGGCCGTGCGCGAGGAACTCGCCGCCGGACGCCTCAGCTTCGGCCGGGACATCGGCCTCCGGACCCGGGTCCTCGTCTTCATCGACCTCGACGACTCCGTCAAGGCCGAGGTCTCCCGGCGGGACATCGTCAGCGTCACGATGGAGGCCGACGACCGCGTCGCCCAGGCGCGCAGGGCCAGGGAGGCGGCGGACCGCGCCCTGGTCGCCGAGCGGGCCCGCGAACTGGAGACCCTCTTCCGGCGCGGCGACCTCGCCCAGATCGCCCACCACATGGCGATGCACCCCGACAAGCAGTGGGAGATCCGCACCCAGCTCCAGCAGGAACGGCGCGAGGGCCAGGACGACTACCTGCGCGTCTTCAGCCGGCTCCTCGACACCGGCGTCCTGGAGCGGCACGACATCGGCGAGCAGATGTACCAGGTGCTCATGTACCTGCGGTCCCAGACCGGCAGCGTCCTCGGCGGCATCACCGACCGGGTCCTCAACCCCTCGGGCGAGACCCCGCGGCGGCGCCGTGCCCTGGAGGAGGGGTCCCCGGAGCCGAGCGACCCGGACTGGGACGAGGACCACGAGGACCATGAGGACAGCCGGGGCGGCCGGGACGCCAGGGACGCCCGCGATGCCCGGGACGCCCGCGATGCCAGGGACACCCGCGACGCGAGGGACGCCCGAGACACCCGCGACTCCCGCGGCGAGCCCTGGGACGAGGAGCACGGCGAGGCACCCCACGACTCCCGGGTCTACGAACCGACCCGCGTCGAGTCCGGCTCCGAGAGGGAGCGGGAGCGCGACAGGGAACGCGAGCGCGAACGGGGGCGGTCACGGGGCCGTCGTGACGACGGGTTCGACGACGGCCGCGACCGGTACGAGCCGGACGCGTACGAGCGGAACGACCGGTACGACCGCGACGACCCCTACGACCGCACGGGCCGCGAGCGGCCCCGCCGGCCCTCCGGGCCCTCCCGACCCGCCCGGCCCAGCTCCGACTTCGACGACTGGGACGACGAATGAGCACCCCGGATCCGTCCCCCGTTCCCCTGCGCGCACCCCTGCCCGACCGGACGCCGGCGCCGGCACCCGCGCCCGCCCCCGTACCGTCCGAGGAGCTGAGGTTCATGGCCGAGCGGCTCCTGGCCACCGTCCGTGAGGACATCGGCCGGGCCGACACCAAGGCCGCGATCCTGCTCTCCGGCGCCCTCGCCTTCCTCGCGGTCGTGTTCTCCGGGGACCGCGTCCCGGTGCCCACGGCTGGCAGCGGGCTCGCGTTCCTCCTCGCGGCGGGCGTGCTGTGGACGGCCGGGGTCCTGATGCTCGTCTCGGTGGTCCTGCCGCGCACCCGGATCGGCGCGGACCGCACCCTCCTGCGCGAGCTGACGGCCGGCCCGTCCGCGTCCGCGCTGCGGGAACGGCTGGGCGCGTCCGGCACGGACGCCACCGACTGGCTCCTCGAACAGGCCGGCGTGCACGGGCTCGTGCTCGCGGCGAAGTACCGGTGGCTGCGCCTGGGCGTGTTCGCGCTCGTGCTCGGCGCCCTCCTGGCCCTCTTCAGCGAACTGTGGTGAGAGAGAACATGAAGTGGACCGACAAGGGGAGCGCCCTGCTCCTCGCCGGAGTGCTCCTCGGGCTCTCCGGCCCCCTCGGGACGCCCGCCGCCGCGGGCGTGCCCGCGGCCGGGGCGCCGGGCCTGTCCCGTACCGCCGCCGAACCCGCCGAGGGTCCCGACCCGCTCGACTTCGCCGTCGTCGTCGACCAGTCGGCGAGCCTCGCCGAGAAGGACCTGGCGCGGGAGACCGAGGCCGCCGCGCTGCTCAGCCAGGGCGAGATATCCGAGCGCTCACGCGCCACGATCATCGGCTTCGGCAGCTCCGAGAAGCCCGGCCAGTCGCCCGTGCGCGAGGTCTGCCCGCCCACCGTCGCCGACGCGGCGGGCCGCGAGCGGCTCAGCGAGTGCGTCCAGCAGCTGGGCCGCCGCGACGCGGCCCGCATGGGACCCGGCACCGACTTCCCCGCCGCCGTACGACAGGCCGTGACCCGCCTGACGGAGCGAGCCGCGACGGACAAGAAGACGCCGGCCGTCCCCAAGGTCGTCTTCCTGCTCACCGACGGCAGGCTGGACGTCGCCGACAGCCCCGAGTACGGCACCGACCGGGACATCCGTCAGGCCAACGGCGCGCGGCGCCTCACCGAGGAGCTCGCCCGCGCCCGGGCGGCCGGCGTCCAGATCTGGCCGCTCGGCTTCGGCAGCGAGATCGACCGCTCCGCGCTCACCGCGATGGCCGAGGGAGGCTACCGGGGCTCCTGCTCCGACATCCCCGGCTCCGTCCCCCGCATGCGGGTCGTCGGCACCTCCGCCGAGATCGACAAGGCGCTCCAGGAGACCTTCGCCGCCGCCCGCTGCGCCCGGATCGCCCAGGGCACCGTCGGGAAGCCGCCCGCCGACCTGAACGTGACCATCCCGCCCATCGCCACCGACGGCTCCCTCACCGTCGCCAAGCACGACCCGAAGGTGCGGGTCACCTACTACGACCCGGCGGGCCGCAAGGTGCCCGTGCGGGGCGAGTTCGACGGCTCGACCTTCGAGGTGAGCGGCCAGGACGGGCCGGTCGAGGCGCTGCGCGTGAAGGACCCGCTGCCCGGGCGCTGGCGCGTGCACATCGAGGCGCCGGAGGGCCACGGCGACCGCGAGGTCGCCGTCCGGGCCATCTGGCAGGGCCGCCTCCGCTCCGACGTCACCCTCGACCCGGCGTCCCCGCGCGCCGGGGAGAAGGTCACCGTGCAGGTGCGGATGCAGACCCGGCGCGGGGTCGTCATCACCGATCCGCTGCAGCTGGCCGGTCTCTCGGCCTCGGCCGAGGTCTCCGGCGCGGGCTTCCGGCCCTTCACGTTCAAGCTCGCCGACGACGGGCGGGCACCCGACGCGAAGGCCGGGGACGTCCGGTTCACCGGCACGTTCACCCTGCCCGCCGGGGCCACCGGCGACCTGGAGCTCGTCACGCGCATGGCCGCGCCCGGCATCACCTCCGACCGGCGCCCGGTGCACGCCCGGAGCGGCCCGGACGTGCCGGTGCTGACCGCGGGGCTCGCCGTCGACCGCGTCACCGTGCACCCGGGCGGCACCGTCCGCGGCACCCTCGACGTCACCAACAACGACTCCGCGCCGCACACCCTGCGGTTCGCCCTCCAGGACCAGGCGCCCGGCACGGAGCTCACCGTCGCCCCGACACCGGTCACCGCGCCCGCGGGCGGCAAGGCCAGCATCCCCTTCACGGTGACCCTCGCGGCCGGCACGCCCCTGGGCGAACTGGGCGGCAAGATCGCGGTCGTGGACAGCGGCGACGGTGACACGGTCCTCGACACCGCGTTCCTCGACGTCCTCGTGGTGGCGCCGCCCACGTGGTGGGACCGCTGGTGGAAGGTCGTCACCGGCGGCGCCGCCGCCGTCCTCGTCCTCGCCGTCCTCACCGGGATCCGGCTCCTCGCCCGGCGCCGCCGCCGCGACCTCACCGGCATCACGCTCGAACTGCGCGACGACGGACGGTCCCTGTACTCGCTGACCGTCCGCAAGGGGCAGAGCGAGGGCGGGACCTTCGCCTTCACCGTCGACGAGCCGTACGGCGGGACGCCGATGCTCCGCAGCGTCCGCGGCTCCGCCTCCACCACCGCCCACGTGCTGCGCCGCACCGGCTCCGGGGACCTGTCGCTGCGGCCCCGGGGCGGCAGCCAGGTGCCGGTGAGGGTGGGCGAACCGATCGGTCTGGGCGAACACGAACTCGTCGTACGCGGCGGACGCACGTCCTCCACGGGGAACCGCGGGCTCCCGTGGTCCCGCCGCTCCGGCACCCCCCGACGGCCCGGCACGGGCACCGGTACCGGCACGGCCACCGGGGCCGCCACGGCCACCGGCACCGGTCGCGTCCGCCGGGGCACCGGGTGGGGCACCGGCCGGGGCAGGGACACCGGAACCGGCACCGGCACGGCCCCCGGCACGGGAACCGGCACCGGGACCGCCACCGGGACGACCGGCGGGGCCGACACCTACGACGGCAACTTCTGAACGGGCACCGAGGAGAGACGCAATGAAGATCTACCAGCCCATGCTCTTCGTCGGACTCGGTGGCACCGGCGGAAAGATCGGCAGCGAACTCGAACGGCAGCTGCGCCGGGAGCTGTGCGGACCCGACGGTACCGACCTCGTCGACGGCGGCCGCCGGCTGCCCTTCCAGCTTCCCGACTGCCTCCAGTTCGTGTACGCCGACTTCAGCGAGGGCGAACTGCTCGGCTACCCCCAGTTCCGGGCCAAGGGCGCCGAGGGCGCCGCCTTCGGCCGCACCTCCCGCATCGTCCGCGACCTGCTGCCCACCGACTTCGACTCCTCGCCCGAGGTGGCCCGCATGCTGCGGGTCTCCCTCCACGAGGAGACCCGGTCCTGGCTGCCGCCGCAGGCCCGCCAGCCGCGCGTCGCCCCCCTCAACAGCGGCGCCGGGCAGCTGCCGACCGTCGGACGCTCCGCGCTCTTCGCGACCGTGCGCTCCGGCCTCGACCCCGTCCTCCGGCAGCTCCGCGAGGCGATCGGCGCCATCGGCCAGGCGGCCGGCGACCTCAAACGGGTCGGCGGCGGGCGCATCCGGGGCTGCGACGTCTTCGTCGCCTTCTCCGTCGCCGGCGGCACCGGCGCCGGCATCTTCTACGACTTCATCCACCTCATCGGGCACGAGTTCCGCAACGCCAACGTGCCCGGCGTGAAGATCTACCCCCTCGTCGTCATGCCCTCCGCCTTCCCGCCCGAGGGGGGCGGCGGACGCGAGGCCGAACTCAACGCCGCCCGCGCCCTCGTGGACCTCTCCCGGCTTGTCGACGACCAGAACGTGCCCGACGCCCTCGACACCGTCGGCGACGTCGAGGAACGTGGCCGGCTCAGCGTCACCTACCCCGGGGCCGGGGTCGTCGCGCTGCGCCCCGCCACCATGCAGACCGCCTTCCTCTTCTCCAAGCCGGCCGTCATCGGCGCCGAGGACCTCCGCCGCTCCATCACCGCCATGGTGATGTCGCTGATCGGCACCGAACTCGGCGAGGACAGCAACTCGGTGAACCGCGCGGAGGACGACTACCAGTCCTTCGCCGCCAGCTTCATCAACAAGGCCGTGGAGCGCTCGACCCCGGCCCGTACCGGCATCGGCTACCGCGGCATGTCCACCAGCCTCGCCGCCTCCCTCACCGTGCCCATCGACGACCTCGCCGAGATCGTCGCCGCCCGGCTCCTCGCCCAGGCCGTCCGCGGCATGTCCGAACGCGCCCGGCGGCCCGCCCGGGACGGCCAGGACATGGTCCGGGACCTGTTCACCCGCTCCGGCATCGGCCGCCTGTGGAGCCGTGAGGCACCGGACGTGCCGCTGCCCGAGCAACTGCCCCGGGGGAGCCGGGACATCACCCAGGAACTGCGGCAGCGACTCAACGACATGGAGGAGTCCCTCCAGCGGCTCGACGTCCACCTCGCCCGCGAGATCCCGCGCCTCACCGAGGACTTCAAGCCGGGCTCGGGCGTCCGCGAACTCCTCGGCCTCATCGGCCCGTTCCAGCTGGAGACCGTCCTCGGCGGCCTTCCGGGACACCCCGACCGGGTGGCCAGGGAAGGCTTCACCGGCATGCTCGACAACCGGCGCAACGACCCCGAACGGCCCCCGAACGTCCAGACCAACGCCCCGAACATCCCCCACATCAAGCGCAGCGTCGGCGGAGTCGTGCCCGCCCGGTGGACCGACCCCGACGTCCAGGACACGCTCGCCGCCCAGCAGGCCTGGTACCAGTGGCGGGCCCGGGTCCTCTGGCACCGCGGCTGGCAGGCGGGCGAGAACCAGTGGCGGCGCTCCCTCAACCGCGTCACCGCCGAGGTCGCCGAACTCGCCAAGGTGCTCCGCGCCCACGAGCAGGACGAGGCGAAGTCCTTCGCGGACAGCCGCCGCGAGCTGTACCGGGACGACCGCGCGGGCATCGCCTACCTCCTGCCCCCGCAGAACACCCTGCGCGCCTTCTACGACGACGTCGTCGACCGCCTCGCCCAGAGCGAGGGCCTCCCCGAGACCACCGACGCCGCGACGCTCCTCGACCGGCTGGTCGGGCCCGACGACTGGCGGCGCGCCCTCGACGCCGTCCGCCGCTCCTCCGGGGCGGCCGTGAAGGAGATCAAGCAGGTCGTCGAGCGGCGGGTCAAGCGGCTCTTCGGCGAGGCCAACGAGGACGTCTTCGCCCGCCCCCTGCTGCCCTCCATGGAGCTGCTCCTGCGGGCCGCCGCGGGCGACGAGACCGCCGAGGCGAAGGTCGACCCACGCTGGCTCGACCAGTTCCGCTCCCGGCTCGCCGGACTCCTCCCGGTGGGCTTCATCCCGGACGGCAGCGGCCCGCTCAAGATCCTCATCGTGCACCCGGCGAGCGAGTCCGACGGCCGGGCCGCCGGCTTCCTCGCCCAGGAGCTCAACCTGCCCTCGCGGGTGGTCCCCGAGTGCCGGGCCGTCGACACCGACTCCATCACCGTCGTCTTCTTCCGCAGCGGCATGAACCTCACCGACATTTCCGAGGTCCGCAACGTCCTCAGCCTCTGGTCCGAGGCCCGCGACTCCAGCGGCGAGGGCGACTTCCTGCACTGGCGCCAGCGGCTCGGCTACCAGGACGACTGGCTCGTCTCCACCGAGGCCGACCGGCAGCGCATCCTCCACCGGCTGCTCTGCGCCCTGTGGAACGGCCACATCGCCGCCGAGGGACCGGCCGACTCCCCGCACCTCGTCCGGATCCGTCTCCAGGAGGGCGAGTCCGCGACGATGTCGCTGCGCCTGGAGGGCTTCGACGGTTCGCTCTCCAGCTGGGCGGGTCTGCTGCGCGCGTACGAACGGTGGGCGCTGCTCGACGAGGGGCAGATCATCGAGCAGTTCTGCGAACGGCTCATGCGCGC
This sequence comes from Streptomyces sp. E-08, assembly GCF_049913095.1. Classification (NCBI taxonomy): domain Bacteria; kingdom Bacillati; phylum Actinomycetota; class Actinomycetes; order Kitasatosporales; family Streptomycetaceae; genus Streptomyces; species Streptomyces sp. E-08. The sequence goes on from NZ_CP183971.1 coordinate 6,442,181, forward strand.
GCTGCCCAAGGGCCTCGCCCAGGTCCCGGCGCCGCCCTCGCAGCTCTTCACCCGCTTCGTCGAGGACGTCGCCCCGCGCCAGCTCGCCCTGATCGACGAGATCGCCACGGAGTACGGCGAGGCGGACGGCGAATGGCTCGCGCCGCTCCGCCACTTCTGGGAGGTCACCTACCCGGGAGCCCTCGACATGCGCTTCCCGAGCGCCGCCCGCGCGACCCGCGCGAGCCTCCGCGCCCTCTACGACCGCCACGCCCCGCGCCGGGAACGGGGCCCCGGCGTGGACAGGGCGCCGGGAGGCCCCCGGGGCCAGGGACCGGGCCCCGTACCCCGGCCCCGCCAGGAACCCCGCCCGCGCACCGGGTACGAGGAGGGCGCGCGGTACGGGGACGGTGGCCGGTACGAGGACGGCGGCCGGTACGAGGACGGTGCCGGGTACGAGGACCGTGGCAGGTACGACGAGGGCGGCCGGTTCGGTGAAGGCGGCCGGTACGAGGACGGTGGCCGGTACGAGGACGGTGCGCGGCACGAGAACGGCGCCGGGCACGCCTCACGGCCCCGGTACGACGGCGGTGCCCCCTACGAGCCCCGCCCGAGATACGAGAACGGTGCCGGGCCCCGCCCGCGCCACGACGAGGATGTCGCGTACGGGCCCCGCCCGCGCCACGACGAGGACGTCGCCCACGAGCCCCGCCCCCGGCGCGGCGACGGCGCCGCCCACGAGCCCCGCTCCCCGTACGACGACGGACCCGGGCGGGACGACGGCGGCCCGCGCGACCCGCGTTCCGCGTACGCGAACCGGCCCGCCTCCCCGGCGCACTCCGTCTACGAGGGCGACTGGGAGCTGGAGCCCGAGCCGGACTACGGGCCCGACGACGAAGCCGATCTCCGCCCGGACTTCGGGCCCGACGAGGACGCACCGCACCGCCGCGACCGGGCCGGTGAGGCGGAGTGAGCCCACGTGCCCTTCCCGTCCTGCCCGAACGGCCGCTGCCGGGCCACGCCGTCTGCATCGACCTGCGCGTGCCCGCCGAGGGGCCGTACGACCTCGACGCCGACGTCCGCGCCGCCCTGGACGTCCCGCAGCCCGGCGGTGAGCGGCGCTTCCTCGTCGTCGACGAGGCCGACCGGCTCGTGGCCCACCAGCTGCTGTACGAGCGCCTCTCCTCCTACGGGCCCGCGCACGTCGTCTGCCTGGCGGTCGGCGCCCGGGGCGGGCGGACCCTGAGCCGCTCCCTCACGCTCCGCCCGCCCGCCGCAGGCGTCCTGTGGCTCTTCGACTCCACGGAGGACGGCGTCCCGGGCGAGGCCGTGCTGCGGCCGCTCGTCGACGTCCTGTCCACACCCGAGGTCTTCGACGCCGTCCTGCGCGCGCTGGGAGAGGTCGTGCACGGCGTCGCCGTGCCCGCCGTACGCGTCCTGGAGCACGACCTCACCGACGAGGCCAGGGCGCGCGCCTGGCGGCAGGCCGTGGAGGGCCTCGCGGGCCCCGAGGTCCCGGCGGGGAACGTCTCCGCCGACCAGGTGCCGGGAGCGCTCGCGCTCCTCCTCGACGAGAGGGTCCCGCGCTCCCTGTCCGGGCACCGGTGGCTGCCTCCGAACGGCCGGGCGGGGGCCGCTCTCGCCGCCTGCGACGAGGCGGTCGGCGAGGCCGCCGAGGGCTACCACCGGGTCCGGGGACCGTCCGGACTGCTCACCGGGGCGGGCCGGGACGTCGATCTGCCGGCGGACATCGAGCGGGTGACGGTGGAGCTGGAGCGGTTCCGTACGGCCGTCGCGGACGCGTTCGGCGCCGCGGGCGGCACCCGGCCCACCGCGGAGCACCGGGGGATGCTGCGCGACCGGGGGGTCGAACTGCCGGAGCTGCCGCGCGAGATCTCCCGGGCCGGGATCGTCCCGGCGCTGCGCGACCTGACCCACGACCTGATAGGCAAGGGCCTGCCGCTGCGGTCGGTGTCGGCGCGGCTGTCCGCGCTGTCCGCCCGCACCGCGCCCGTGGGCAGCGCGGCCCGGCTCGCCCGGCTCGACGCGATCTGCGGGCCCGAGCGGCTGCGAAGGCTCGGCGCCCGGTATCCCTTCACCGCGGGCGGCTCCCGTCCGGCGGCCTTCGCCGTGACCGGGCTCCTGGCGCTGCTCGCGGGCGTCTGGCCGCTGCTCGGCTGGGCCCTCGGCCCGGCCGCCGGCGTCCTCGCCGCCGGGCTCGCCCATCTGATGCTGCGCCGCAGGCCCAACCGCTCGCCCGACGGACGCATCGACGGCGGCGGGGCGACGGGCGCCGCGCCCCGGCTCTTCGGCGGGCTGCTCGGCGGACTCGTCGGGGCGGGCCTCGGCCAGTTCCTGGGCCTGCCCGTCTGGGCGGGCGCGGTGGCCGCGGCCGTGTCCGTGGCGGGCATCGTCCTGCTCGCGCTGCGCGACTGGAGCCGGGCCGTGGACGACTGGTGGGCGCTCGCCGACCCCGAGGAGGCCTGGCGGATCCTGGGGGAGATCCAGGACCTGGTGGTCACGACCGCCGTGCACGACTGGCTCTTCGCCGAGGTGCGGCACCACTGCTCGGCCGGGGCGGGAGCCGTGGCCGGGCTGCTCCGGGACCTCGCGGACACCGCCGACGCGCACGGGACGCCGCAGGCGGCGCGTAAGGCCGAACGGCCGGAGGCGGGGCCGCCACCCGCCGCGGACGCCGGTGCGGCGTCCTGGAGCTGGGAGGACTGGAGGGACGACGCCGACGACTGGGGCGACGGTGCCGACTCCTGGGGCGAAGAAGCGGACGCCTGGGCGGACGGCGCGGGGAACGACCCCTGGCCCGGCACGGCCGGGAGCCCCCCGGCGTCAGGGCCCGCCGCGCAGGAACCGGCCCCGGCCCCGTCGTACGCCGACGGGCCGCCGCCCGTGTCCGCCCCCGTGTCCCTCCCCGCGCCCGGCTGGCTGGAGCGGCGGTACGGGGACGGGGGCCCCGCCCTGGTCGACACGCTCGTCGGCGACCTGGTCGCCGGCACCGTCCTGATCCTCGACCGCTGCTGGGCGGGCATCGAACGCGACCCCGGCGCCCTCGCCCGGGCCGGCCACGAGCGGCGCCTCGCGGAGCTCCTCGACGAGACCCGGCTCCGGCTGGAGCGGGACGTGGCCGCCTCGCCGCCGCCCCGCTACGAGGGCCTCGGCGACCCCGACGCGCTCACCTCCCTCACGGCCTTCACCGACCGCTCCGTCCGGCCCGACGCCGCCCGCCTCACCGGGGTCGCCGCCGACGCGGTCGCCCGGCTGCTCCTGGCGGAGGACGACCCCGGCCGGACGGTCGCCCTGTGCGGCCCCGAACACCTGCGGCTGCTCTCCCACGATCCGCTCGCCGCCCGGCAGGTCCGGTTCGTGCCCGAGGCCATGCGGCGCGGGGCCGCCGGGGACGACATCTGGCGGGGCACCGCCGAGGACGTGGTGTGGACCGGCGCGGGCCGGCACGCCGGCATCCTCCGTCTCGTACCGCTGCGCGCGGACGTCGTGCACACCGTCCGCGCCGAGGAGGCGGGAGAAGCGTGACCGACCCGAACCACCCGACCGACCCGAGCCCTCAGGGCGATCCGGCCGACCCGGCCGACCCGAACCGTCCGGGCGATCCGAACCGACCGATCGGACCGGACCACCCCGACCACCTGCGCGAGCCGGTCCCGCCGTCCCATCCGTACTACCAGGAGCTGGAGTTCCTCACGCACCGGGAGGTGCCGGTCCGTTTCGCCGTCCGGTACGGCGAGGACCACCGGCCGCCGGGCCGCCCCGGCGTGCTCGCGCGCCGGGCGATCCTGGGGACGGGCTCGCAGGTCCTCCAGTACCGGCTGGTGACGTCCGCCCAGGGCGACCCGCACGCGTACGGCCTCCTGGAGCGGGAGGTGGAGGCCGCCGTCGCCCTCGAACGGCGCTACGGCGGAGCGAAGTTCGGCGCGGTCTTCGCCCGGATCGTCGGCTTCGACCTGACCGCCGCCGAGCCCTTCGTGCTGTACCGGCCGCCGACGGGCCGCCCGCTGTCCGAGTGGGCGGGCCGACTCGGCGCCGAGGACCAGGAACGCGTCACCGGCCAACTCGCCATGGCCGTGCGGCTCCTGGCCGAGGCCGGCCTCGTGCACCGGGCCATCGCACCCGACACCGTACGGTGGGACGGTGCCAGGGTCCGGCTCTGCGAGCCGTACGCGGTCCTGCGCGCCGGGGAGGCCCGCGAGCCCTTCGGCGGCGCCCCCTGGGCCTCGCCCGAACAGCGCGCCGGCCAGGGTGCGGCCGACCCGCGCGACGACCTGTGGTCCGTCGCCGAGCTCGCCTACCACCTGATCGCCGGCCGCCCCGACCGGGGCGAGGGACCCCCCGCCGACCTGGCCGACTACCGCCGGCTCGCCGCCCTCGGGCAGAGCGGACTCTTCGCCGCCCGCGCGGCGGACCGGCCCCACCCGGCCGAGCTCATGCGGCTCCTGCACGTCCCGGACCCGCTCGCCACCGGCGCCGGGGCGGCCGACCCGCTCGACCGCTGGCGCACGGCCTACGACCAGCAGATCGCCAGGAAACGCGCGGCCTCCGGCGGCGCCCCGCCCGGCGCCGCACCCCACCGGGAGGCGGAGGAACCACCCCCGCCCGCCCAGCGGCCGACCCGCCCCAGCCTCCGCGACCGGATCTTCGGCGGCGGTGGCGACCCCTTCGGCCCCGTCGCGCCCGTCGCGCCCGCGCCCCCCGAGCCGGTGCCGCTCCCGCCCTCGCGGAGCCGGATGTGCCCGCACTGCCTGCTCCCCGTCGAGTACGACGAACGGCTGCTCGTCACCATCGACACGAAGGGCAACCGGATCCCGCTCGACCTCAGCGCCGAACGCCGCCCCGGCCACGTCGCGGACGCCCTGCGCAAGGCCTACCACCTGTGCCCGCACACCGTGGACGGCGACGAGGAACACGAACTGCCCGTCCCCTACCTCACCAACGGGGAACCGCTCTCCGTCGCCCTCGTCGGCAGCTCCTCCGTCGGCAAGACCCACCTCCTCGCCGCCATGCTCGGCGAGGTCGAACTCGGCGGCCTCGAACCGTACGGACTCAAATGCCGGCCGCTCAACCCCGAAGCGCACCGCGCCTATCTGCGGGAAAGGGTCCAGAGCCTCAAGGACGGGCGGCAGCTGGGCCGTACCGGACAGCAGACCTTCGCGCGGTTCGCCGACGGCCTGCTCGTCCAGGCGGGCGCCGCCCAGCCCCGCCCCGTCGTCTTCTTCGACCTGGCGGGCGAGGACCTCGCGCAGGACGGCGAGGTCGGCCGCTTCCTCATGGGCGTCGACGCCTTCGTCTTCGTCCTGGACCCGCTGCGCGCCCTGCGGCTGCCCGGCCTCGACCCGGTGCGCGAACAGAGCGGACTGCGACGGCGCGACCTCGGCGACGAGGCCTTCAGCACGGTCCTCAACCGGATCCCCCGGCAGCGCGGCGGACTCGTCGCCGCGCCCGCCGCGCTCGCCGTCAACAAGAGCGACCTCGTCCGCTTCGAGCCGGTCGTCGACCGCTGGCTCGGCCGCGCGCTGCCCGGCCGCCACGACCCCGCCGCACTCCGGGACGAGAGCAGGGACGCGTACGCCTTCCTCGCCCAACACGCCAGCGCCGCCTGGCTCAAGCCCTTCGACGACTGCGCCGACTGCACCCTGCACTTCGTCGCCGCGACCGGCGGGCAGGCACGCGGCGACCGATTTCCGCACGGGGCCCGGCCGCGCCGGGTCCTCGCGCCGCTGCTGTCGCTCTTCGCCCTGTGCGGGCTGCTGCCCGGAGCGGAACCTACGGAGGGGATCGTCCGATGACGCGGACGGAGAACGAGGCCGACCAGATCGTCTTCCGCTGGGACAGCGAGAACCTCACCGGGAACACCGGCTTCGGACCCGTCGCCTGGTCCGGGCCCCGCGACGAGGCCGAGAACCTCTTCCGGGTCTCCGGCCCCGTCCTGCGGGCCAGCGGGGACGAGACCCGGCCGGCCCTGATACGGCTCCAGCAGCGCGCCGGAGTGATGCTGATCCGGCGCCTCCCCTTCACGGACGCCGGCGGCGGGACGTCCGTGCTCTGCCACGCCCTCGTCGGCTCGCCCGCCCTCCTCGACCCCGCCGTCTGCCTCGGGCTCCACGCCTGGACCTGGGAGGGCGCCGACGCCGTGAACCTCGCCGAGGCGCGCGGACGCCTCCCCGTGGTGCCGGAGGAGTTCCTCGTCCCGGCGACGGGCCGCGGACAGGGGGAGCTCGACGAGACCCTCCCGTACGTGACGGAGGAACTCACCGGAACCGTCGCCGAACTGCTGCGCCACCCCGACGACCGGTTCACCGTCCTGGACGAACGCGGCGACACCGCCTGTCCCGTGCTGTGGGGGCTGCACAGCATGTTCGGGGCGCTCATCGACCGGCGCTGGACCTTCGCCACCCACGACACCGTCGAACTGCCCGCGCTCCGCTTCGCGTTCGTCGGCCGCTGGTCCGGAGCGGCGAGCCGCAACACCGAGCGCCGCCGCGTCGACCCGCGCGACCGGTGCGGCGACCGGGCGGAGGACATCGCCGCCCGGCTCGTCCGGCACCACCTGCGGGGGGTCGCGGAGGCGGAGGGCGGCGAGTACGCGGTCGGCAGCGCGCTCCACGCCGCCGCGTCCGCGCGCCGCGGCACGCTCCTGGAGACGGCGGCCCGGGCGGTGGACACCCTGTCCGCGTCACCCCGCCCGTCCACCCCACCGCGCCACGAGCCCCCGGCACCCCGCCCGCCCCGGCCCACCCACGACTCCCGTCCGGCCCACGACTCCCGTCCGCCCCGGGGCACCCCGGACTCGGGATACAGGAAGCCCCGGGAGAACCCGGACCGCGGGTACGGGGGACCCCCCGTGCCTCGGCACCGGGATCCTCGGTACGGGGACAGCTCGGGCACCCGGCACCGGGACGACTACTCGGACCCCTGGTACGAGGAATCCCCGGGCATCCGGCACCAGGACGGTCCGGATCCCTGGTACGAGGACACCTCGGGCGACGACCGGGGGCGAGCCCCTCAGGACCCCGGCCGCCGTCAGGACGACCCGGACCCCTGGTACGACGAGGGCCCGGCCTCCGGGAAGCCGGGTACTCCGGGCCACGGCCGTCAGGGCGACCCGGATCCCCGGTACGGGGACAGCCCGGGTTCCCGGAAGCCGGGCGACCCGGGCTCCGGCCGCCTCGACGCCCCGGACCCCGGGTACGAGGCCACCGAACCCGGGTACGACACCCCCGCCCCCGGGGCCCCCGCCCCCGGGGCCCCCGCCCCCGGGGCCCCCGCCCCGGACCCCCGGTACGGCGACCCGGACCCCCGGTACCGAGACGCCCCGGGCCAGGACGGCCCGCATCCCGCGTCGTCGTCGCGTGGTGCGCGGTCCGACCCGTCGGGAGCGGCGTACCCGAGTTCCCCGGGGCCGTGGCCCGGTGCGCCGGCGCCCGATCCGGCTCCGGGAGCGCCGGGCCGGGCCGACGGGCCGGGCACGACGGAGCAGCCCGGCCCGGCGGCCGAGGACCGCTGGGGTCCCGAGCGGCCCGTCACCCCGCACGGGCCCGCCTCCGATCCGGCCGCCGGCCCCGCCCCGGAGCCCGTACCGCCCACTCCCGAGGCCCCGCCTCCGCCCCCACCCCCGCAGCCGCCCGTCGCGGGTGCCTACCCCCGGCCCGTGCTGCCGCTCGTCGGGCCGCAGTGGACCGGGCCCGCCAAGGGCTCGCGGCGGGTGCGGGCGCGGCGGGAACGGGAGGCGGAGACCTCGCTCGTGCACAAGCTGCCGACCGTCCGCAGCGTGGAGGAGGCCCGGGAGCTCGTCACGCGCGGCGGCAGCCGCGAGCTGCTCGACGCGCTGCGCCGGCCCCAGGCGTACGCCGTCGTCACCGTCCTCCTGCGGGAGATCGCCCGCCGCCTGCCGTCCTGGGAGCATCCGCTGCGCCGGGAGCTCTGCGAGGTGGCCATCGGCCGGGAGCTGTGGGCCGTCGCCCCGCCGGCCGCGCGGGACGACCCCTCCGAGCCGGCCGAGGAGCAGCGCGCGGCGAACGCCGCCGAGCTGCACCGCTGGGCGGTCCGCCCGCTGCTCGGCAGAGGCGATGCCCCGGTCGGCACGGTCGCCGAACTGCTCTCGCGGCTCCGGGCGAGCCCGGAGCCGTCGGCCAGGGAGGCGTTCTGGCTGATCGTCGAGGGGGAGCGTCCGGGGCTGCCGGACGCGGTCTGGCTCACGCTCCTGAGGGAGGCGTACGGCCTGCCGCGCACCGCGCACCGCCCCGGGGCCCCGGGCCCGGCGCCGTCGCACCCGGACGACCCCGGCAACGGGTACACCCGCCGGTTCCTGAGCCGTGCCGCCCTGCTGATCGGGAGTCTCGTGGCCTTGATCGTCCTGATCGCCGTGGCCCAGCGGATCACCTGACCACGACGGGGGCCGGAGGACCCCGGTCGAAAGGCGGGCCAGGACCGCCCGGCTCCGTCAGGATGGGCGCATGGGATTCCATGTCGATTCCGAGACCGGGCGGCTGCGCCGCGTCATCCTGCACCGGCCCGATCTGGAGCTGAAGCGGCTCACCCCGTCCAACAAGGACGCCCTCCTCTTCGACGACGTGCTGTGGGTGCGGCGGGCCCGGCAGGAGCACGACGGCTTCGCCGACGTGCTGCGCGACCGGGGGGTGGAGGTGCACCTGTTCGGGGATCTGCTGCGCGAGTCACTGGAGGTCCCGGCGGCCCGCGCGCTGGTCCTCGGCCGGGTCTTCGACGAGAAGGAGTACGGGCCGCTCGCCACCGACCACCTGCGCGCGGCCTTCGACTCGCTGGACGCCGCCGCGCTCGGCGAGGCGCTCGTCGGCGGGATGACGAAGCGGGAGTTCCTGGCGGCGCACCGGGAGCCGACCTCGGTCCGCTTCCACGCCCTGGACCTGGACGACTTCGTCCTCGGTCCGCTGCCGAACCACCTCTTCACCCGGGACACCTCGGCCTGGATCTACGACGGCGTCTCCATCAACGCCATGCGCTGGCCGGCCCGGCAGCGGGAGACGGTGCACTTCGAGGCGATCTACAAGCACCATCCGCTGTTCACGGGCGAGGAGGCGGGCCCCTTCCACCACTGGTCGGAGGGGCAGGCGGACTATCCGTCGACGATCGAGGGCGGCGACGTCCTCGTCATCGGCAACGGCGCCGTGCTGATCGGGATGAGCGAGCGGACGACGCCGCAGGCGGTGGAGATGCTGGCCCGGGGGATGTTCGCGGCCGGTTCGGCGCGCACGATCGTGGCTCTGGACATGCCGAAGCGGCGCGCGTTCATGCACCTGGACACGGTGATGACGATGGTCGACCAGGACACGTTCACGCAGTACGCGGGGCTCGGCATGCTCCGCTCGTACACGATCGAGCCGGGTGACGCGGGGCAGTCCCTGCGGGTGACCGACCATCCGCCGGAGCAGATGCACAGCGCGATCGCGGCGGCCCTCGGGCTCCAGGACATCCGGGTGCTCACGGCGACCCAGGACGTGCACGCGGCGGAGCGCGAGCAGTGGGACGACGGGTGCAACGTGCTGGCGGTGGAGCCGGGGGTGGTCGTGGCGTACGAGCGGAACGTCACGACGAACACGCATCTGCGGAAGCAGGGCATCGAGGTGATCGAGATCCCCGGCAGCGAACTGGGCCGGGGGAGGGGCGGCCCGCGCTGCATGAGCTGTCCGGTGGAGCGGGACGCCGCCTGACGGACGAGAAGGGGGCTGTATAGAAATGTTGAAGTGCGTATACACTTCCAGAGTTCGATCGTCGGAGCCCCCGTCGTCCCCCCGACCCGTACCCACAGGAGCGCGTCCCATGGCCACAGACCTCATCGGCCGCCACTTCCTCAAGGAGCTGGACTTCACCGCCGAGGAGTTCCGCGGCCTGATCGCGCTCGCCGCCGAGCTCAAGGCCGCCAAGAAGGCGGGCACCGAGGTGCAGCGCCTGCGCGGCCGGAACATCGCCCTGATCTTCGAGAAGACCTCGACCCGCACCCGCTGCGCCTTCGAGGTCGCCGCCGCCGACCAGGGCGCCTCCACCACCTACCTGGACCCCTCGGGCTCCCAGATCGGCCACAAGGAGTCGGTCAAGGACACCGCCCGTGTCCTCGGCCGGATGTTCGACGGCATCGAGTACCGCGGCGACAGCCAGGCCGCGGTCGAGGAGCTCGCCGCCTTCGCGGGCGTACCCGTCTTCAACGGGCTCACCGACGACTGGCACCCCACCCAGATGCTGGCCGACGTGCTCACCATGACCGAGCACGTGGACAAGCCGCTGGACGGGATCGCCTTCGCCTACCTCGGCGACGCCCGCTTCAACATGGGCAACTCCTACCTGGTCACCGGCGCCCTGCTCGGCATGGACGTCCGGATCGTCGCCCCGAAGGCCTACTGGCCGGCCGAGGACGTCGTCGCCGCGGCCCGCGCGCTCGCCGAGACGAGCGGCGCCACGATCACCCTCACCGAGGACGTGCCCGAGGGCGTCGCCGGTGCCGACTTCGTCGTCACCGACGTCTGGGTCTCCATGGGGGAGCCCAAGGAGGTCTGGGACGAGCGGATCGCCGCCCTCGCCCCGTACTCCGTGACGATGGACGTGCTGCGCGCCACCGGGAACCCGGGTGTCAAGTTCCTGCACTGCCTGCCCGCCTTCCACGACCTCGGCACGGCCGTCGGTCGCGACATCCACGCCCGGCACGGCCTGACCGAGCTGGAGGTCTCGGACGAGGTCTTCGAGTCGGCGCACTCGGTCGTCTTCGACGAGGCCGAGAACCGGATGCACACCATCAAGGCGGTCCTGGTCGCCACCTTGGCGGGAAGCGCGCAGGCATAGCTTTACGCCTGAAGGGGCGAATATGTGCAGTGCGGTCACCGATCGCACGATTCAAGGGGGTCCGGGCGTACGTGCCCGGACCCCCTCGCGCATGCACCACCGGAGAGGGGAACCCCGCATGCTTCTGCCTGCGCCTGATCTGGGGCGGGGGCTGGGACCTGGGTGCGGTTCGCGGTCTTCCTCGTCGTCGGTGACCTGCTGCCCGCCGTACGGGCGCCGCGGCTCGCGGCTCGTCAGGGCGCCGGGCGGCGCCGCTGGGCCGGTATCCCCGGGAGCGTGAACCAGACCGCCTTGCCGTGCGCGGTGGGGCGGTGACCGCAGTCGCCGCTGAGCGCGCGGACCAGGAGGAGGCCGCGGCCGTGCTCCTGCCAGGGGTCGACCTCGGCCCCCGGGTCCGGGCAGGCGAGCTCGCCGGGGCCGGCGGGCTGGGAGTCGTGGACCTCGATCTGGCAGCCCCCGGGCGCCTTGAGCAGTTCGACGACCAGCTCTATGGGGCCCGCGCCGGCGGTGTGCTCGACGGCGTTGGCGACGAGCTCCGCGGTGAGGAGCTCCGCCGTGTCGCTGTCGGGGAGGCCGACGGTCCCGGCGTCGAGGTCGGTGAGCGCGGTACGGATCAGCGCGCGGGCGATAGGTACGGCGGCGGTGGTGTGGGGCAGGCGGACGCGCCAGGACTCCGCGAGTCCGGTCGCTTCGGGCCGGGGTCCGGAGAGCGCGGGTCCGGCGGCCGCGGGTCCGGTGTCTTCGGGCATGGGGGTCGGACTCCCTTCGCGTGGGGCGTGTGGGGTGGGGGCATCCCGAGATGTCCTGGTTTCAACCTTACGAGGTGCAAAATCCACTTCCCAGGGCACCCCCGCCCTGGCGGAGGGGACCCGAGTCACCGGAGGTCCGGGGCCTCGAGGGCCCCGGGCGCGCCGGGACGCATCCCCTTATCGCGTACTCGTGACGACAGTCACAGGGGAGTGATACCCTCCATCCGGAGGAAGGAGGCCCCTCGGATGAGCCCCTTTACCGGCTCCACGCCCCGCACGTCACGCTGGCAGCACCTGCGCCTGGAGATCGACCAGGGCGTCGCCACCGTCACCCTCGCCCGCCCCGCGAAACTCAACGCCCTCACCTTCGGCGCCTACGCCGACCTGCGCGACCTCCTCGCCGAGCTCTCCCGCGAGCGGGCCGTCCGCGCCCTCGTCCTCGGCGGCGAGGGACGCGGCTTCTGCTCGGGCGGCGACGTCGACGAGATCATCGGCGCCACCCTCGCCCTCGACACCGCCCGGCTCCTCGACTTCAACCGGATGACCGGCCAGGTCGTCCGCGCGCTGCGCGAATGCCCCTTCCCCGTCGTCGCCGCCCTCCACGGGGTCGCCGCCGGCGCCGGGGCCGTCCTCGCGCTCGCCGCCGACTTCCGGATCGCCGACCCCACCACCCGCTTCTCCTTCCTCTTCACCCGGGTCGGCCTCTCCGGCGGCGACATGGGAGCCGCCTATCTGCTGCCCCGGGTCGTCGGACTCGGCCACGCCACCCGCCTGCTCATGCTCGGCGAGCCCGTCCACGCCGCCGAGGCCGAGCGCATCGGCCTCCTCAGCGAGCTCACCGAGGAGGGCGCGGCGGGAGAGCGGGCCGCCGCCCTCGCCCGCCGCCTCGCCGACGGGCCCGCCCTCGCCCTCGCCCAGACCAAGGCGCTGCTCACCGCCGAGCTCGACATGCCCCTCGCCGCCGCCGTGGAGCTCGACGCGGCCACCCAGGCGCTCCTCATGAACGGCGAGGACTACGCCGAGTTCCACGCCGCCTTCACCGAGAAACGCGCCCCGAAGTGGCAGGGCCGCTGATGACCCCGGGCCCGGAGCCTCGCGCCCGGGAATCCCAGGAAGTCCGGGAAGTCCGGCAGGGTCACGAGGTCCGGGAAGTCCGGCAGGGTCACGAGGTCCGGGAAGTCCGGCTGGGTCACGAGGTCCGGGAAGCCCGGCAGGGCCACGAGGTCCGGGAAGCCCCGGGCCCGGGCCCCCGGAGCGTCGCCGTCGTCGGCGGCGGCCCCGGTGGCCTCTACGCCGCCGCGCTGCTGATGCGGCAGGACCCGGCCCGCGAGATCACCGTCTGGGAGCGGAACGCGCCCTCCGACACCTTCGGCTTCGGCGTCGTGCTCTCCGACGAGACCCTCGGCGGCATCCGGGACGCCGACCCCGTCGTGTACGAGGCGCTCCGCCGCGAGCTCGTCCGCTGGGACGACATCGACGTCGTCCACCGCGGCCACCGCACCACCTCCACCGGCCACGGCTTCGCCGCCCTCGGCCGCCGCCGGCTCCTGGAGATCCTGCACGCCCGCTGCGCCGAGCTCGGCGTACGGCTCCGCTTCCGCACCGAGGCCCCGCCCGCCGCCGTCCTGGCCGCCGGCCACGACCTGGTCGTCGCCGCCGACGGCGTCCACAGCCACACCCGCGAGACCCACGCCGCGCACTTCCGCCCCCGGATCAGCAGCCACCGCTGCCGCTACATCTGGCTCGCCGCCGACTTCCCCTTCGAGGCCTTCCGCTTCGAGATCGCCGAGACCGAACACGGCGTGATGCAGCTCCACGCCTACCCCTTCTCCGCGGACTCCTCCACGGTCATCGTCGAGATGCGCGAGGAGGTCTGGCGGGCCGCCGGCTTCCACGAGCTCGACGAGGCCGAGTCCACCGCACGCTGCGCCAAGATCTTCGCCGAGGCGCTCGGCGGCCGGGAGCTCCGCGCGAACAACTCCTCCTGGACCGCCTTCCGTACCGTCGCCAACGCGCGCTGGTCCCACGGCAACACCGTCCTCATCGGCGACGCCGCCCACACCGCGCACTTCTCCATCGGCTCCGGCACCAAACTCGCCGTCGAGGACGCCGTCGCCCTCGCCGCCGCCGTCGCCGCCCACCCCACCCTCGACGAGGCCCTCACCGCGTACGAGACCGAGCGCCGTCCCGTCGTCGAGTCCACCCAGCGCGCCGCGAGCGCCAGCCTGAGCTGGTTCGAGGAGCTCGCCGGGCACGTCGACCGGCCGCCCCGCCGCTTCGCCTTCGACCTGCTCACCCGCAGCCGCCGCGTCACCCACGCCAACCTGCGGCTGCGCGACCCCGCCTTCACCGCCGCAGTCGAGGCGGACTTCGGCTGCCCGCCCGGCACCCCGCCGATGTTCACCCCCTTCCGGCTGCGCGGACTGACCCTCCGCAACAGGGTCGTCGTCTCACCCATGGACCTGTACGTGGCCGAGGACGGCGTCCCCGGCGACTTCCACCTCGTCCACCTCGGCTCCCGCGCCCTCGGCGGCGCCGGACTCGTCATGACCGAGATGGTCTGCGTGAGCCCCGAAGGCCGCATCACCCCCGGCTGCACCGGCCTCTGGACCGACGAGCAGGCCGCCGCCTGGACCCGGATCGCCGACTTCGTCCACACCTCGGCCCCCGGCACCGCGCTCGGCGTCCAGCTCGGCCACTCCGGCCGCAAGGGCTCCACCCGTCGCATGTGGGAGGGCATCGACCAGCCGCTCCCCGAGGGCAACTGGCCGCTCGTCGCCGCCTCGCCCCTGCCGTACCGGACCGGCGTCAACCAGATACCCGGCGCCCTCGACCGGGCCGGACTCGCCGCCGTGCGCGAGCAGTTCACCGCCGCCGCCCGCCGCGCCGCCCGCAGCGGCTTCGACCTGCTCGAACTCCACTGCGCCCACGGCTACCTCCTCTCCGGCTTCCTCTCCCCGCTCACCAACCACCGCACCGACGCCTACGGCGGCGACCTCACGGCCCGGCTGCGCTACCCCCTCGAAGTCTTCGACGCGGTCCGCGAGGCCTGGCCGGCCGACCGGCCCATGACCGTCCGCGTCTCCGCCACCGACTGGGCCGAGGGCGGTACGACCGCCGGGGACGCCGTCGCGATCGCCCGCGCCTTCGCCGACCACGGCGCCGACGCGATCGACGTCTCCACCGGCCAGGTCGTCCCCGACGAGCAGCCCGCCTACGGCCGCTCGTACCAGACCCCCTACGCCGACCGCATCCGCAACGAGCTCGGGATCCCGGTGATCGCCGTCGGCGCGATCTCCTCCTGGGACGACGTCAACTCCCTGCTCCTCGCGGGCCGCGCCGACCTCTGCGCCCTCGCCCGCCCGCACCTCTACGACCCGCACTGGACCCTGCACGCGGCGGCCGAGCAGGAGTACGCGGGACCGGCCGCGCCCTGGCCCGCCCCGTACCGCGCGGGCAGCCGCCGCCCACCCACCGGCCGCCGGGACTGACGGTCCGGACGCCGGCGGGACTGACGGTCCGGACGCCGGCGGGACTGACGGTCCGGACGCCGGCGGGACTGACGGTCCGGACGCCGGCGTACGACGGTCCCGGACGCGCACGTACGACGGTCATGGACGCTCGCGTATGCGGATGCGACGCGGAACCATGTCTCCCGCACCCCTCCTGCTCTTGAATGAGGGCATGACAGAAAACAGGGGCGGAAAGAAGGGTGCCGGGCTGGTCCTCGGCGCGGCGACGGTGGCGACGGGACTGCTCGCGGGGGTGTGGTTCGCGTACGTCTGCTCGGTGATGCCGGCGCTGGCGCGCAGCGACGACCGGGTCTACGTCGAGGTGATGCGGAACATCAACGACGTGATCCAGAACCCGGTGTTCTTCACCCCGTTCTTCGGGGTGCCGATCCTCACCGCGGTCGCCGCCTGGCAGCACCGCGCCGGCCGGGCGCGGCTCTGGACGCTCGCCGGGTTCGTCCTCGGCATGGCGGTCCTCGTGGTCACCTCGGCGGTGAACGTCCCCCTCAACGACGCCCTCGCGGCGGCGAAGGACCCCGCCGCCGCCCGGGCCGCGTTCGAGGGCCCGTGGGTGGCGTGGAACATCGTCCGCGCGGTCCTGAGCACGGCGGGCCTGGTCTGCCTGCTCGGCGCCCTGTCCGTACGGAACCGGACCGCGGACTAGTCGCCCGCGAGGAACGGGGCGACGTACTCCGCGCCCCGGTCCCGCAGCAGCTCGTGCAGGGCCGCGAAGACCTCCGCGGAGCGGCGGCCCGGCCAGTCGTCCGGCAGGAGCTCCGCGGGGAGCACCGGGTCCGCGTAGGGGAGCCGGCGCCAGGAGTCCAGGGCGAGGAGATAGTCCCGGTAGGCGTCCTCGGCGCCCGCCGGGGCCGTCCGCCAGGCCCGCAGGACCGGCTCGTGGGCGGCGAGGAACTCCTCGTGGAGCCCGGCGATCGCCGGCAGGTCCCACCAGCGGGCCACCGCCCCGGCCGTCGCCGCGTAGCCCAGGTGGTCGCCGCGGAAGAGGTCCACGTACGGGGAGAGCTCCAGGCGCTCCAGGGCGTTCCGGGTCTCCTCGTACAGCCGGGCGGGCGCGATCCAGACGCCCGGCGCCGCCGTGCCGAAGCCGAGCCGGGCGAGCCGGGACCGCAGCAGGTGCCGCTTGTGCCGCTCGGCCTCGGGCACCGAGAACACGGCCAGGACCCAGCCCTCGGCCAGCTTCGGCTCCGTACGGGCGTAGATCCGGCGGTCGCCGTCGTCCAGGAGCCGGCGGGCGTCCTCCGAGAGGGCGTACCCGGCGGCGCCGGCCGCGGACCGGCCCGGCAGCAGCAGCCCGCGCCGCTTCAGCCGCGACACCGAGGAACGCACCGAGGGCGCGTCCACGCCGAGCACGCCGAGCAGCCGGATGAGCGCGGCCACCGGCACCGGCGACTCGTCGGGCGCACGGCCGTACGCGCCGTAGAGGGAGACGATCAGGGATCGGGGAGTGTGCTGCTCGGCCACGTGATCCACTTTAGGGGGTGGTGAGCACGTCATGCCGGGCCGCACCGTCCCGCCGGGTCACGCGGGGGCTCCCGGTGCCGCCGGGTCGCGCAGCCGGAAGCGCTGGAGCTTGCCCGTCGCGGTGCGCGGCAGCGCGTCGAGGAAGACGATCTCCCGGGGCGACTTGTACGGGGCGATGCGGGCGCGGACGAAGGCCCGCAGCGCGGCGGCGGTGCCCGCGTCGCGCGGCACCCCGTCCCGTACCACCGTGTACGCCACGACGACCTGGCCGCGCAGTTCGTCCGGGCGGCCCACCACCGCCGTCTCCACGACGTCGGGATGGTCCAGGAGCACCTCCTCGACCTGGGGCCCGGCGATGTTGTACCCGGCCGAGATGATCATGTCGTCGGCCCGTGAGACGTAGCGGAACCAGCCGTCGGGTTCGCGGACGTACGTGTCGCCCGTGACGTTCCAGCCGTTCCGGACGTACTCCTCCTGACGGGGGTCGGCCAGATAGCGGCAGCCCACCGGGCCGCGCACCGCGAGCAGCCCCTCCTCGCCGTCCGGGACGCCGTTGCCGTCGCGGTCGACGATCCTGGCCTGCCAGCCGGGCACCGGACGCCCCGTGGTGCCGGGGCGTATGTCGCCGTCGGCGGCGGAGATGAAGATGTGCAGCAGTTCGGTCGCCCCGATGCCGTTGATCAGGCGCAGGCCGGTCCGGGCGTACCAGGCCGTCCAGGTCGCCTCCGGCAGGTTCTCGCCGGCCGAGACGCAGCGGCGCAGCGAGGCCACCTCCGGGGCGGTGCCCTGGGTCAGCTCGTCGAGCATGACCCGGTAGGCCGTCGGGGCGGTGAAGAGCACCGACACCCGGTGCCGCTCGATCGCCGCGAGCAGCTGTTTGGGGCCGGCCTGTTCCAGGAGGACCGCGCTCGCCCCGGCCCGCAGGGGGAAGACGACGAGCCCGCCGAGGCCGAAGGTGAAGGCGAGCGGCGGCGAGCCGGCGAAGACGTCGTCGGGCAGCGGGCGCAGGACGCGCGCGGAGAAGGTGTCGGCGACCGCGAGGACGTCCCGGTGGAAGTGGACGCAGCCCTTGGGCCGCCCGGTCGTGCCGGAGGTGAAGGCGATCAGGGCCACGTCGTCGGCGGCGGTCGCCACCGCCTCGTACCGGCCGGGCCGGCGGTCGGCGAGGGCCAGCAGATCGTCCGGACCGTCCCCGCCGAAGGGGGTGATCCGGAGCCCGGGTATCCGGGCCGCGAGGAGCTCGTCGAGCACGTGGGCGTCGCAGAGGGCGTGGCTGCACCGGGCCGCCTCGGCCATGACGGCGAGCTCGGGGGCGCGCTGCTGGGCCAGGACGGTGACGGCGACGCCGCCGGCCTTCATCACGGCGAGCCAGCAGGCGGCGAGCCAGGGGGTGGTGGGGCCGCGCAGGAGGACCCGGTTGCCGGGCCGCACCCGCAGGTCGGTGGTGAGGACGTGGGCGATGCGGTCCACCCGGTCGCGGAGGTCCCCGTAGCTCCAGACCGTTCCCTCGCCGTCGTGGAAGGCGGGCCGGTCGGCGCCGAACCGTTGGATCGTGCGGTCGAGGAGTTCGGTGCCGCAGTTGAGCCGGTCGGGGTAGACGAGCTCGGGGAGGTCGAAGACGAGACGGGGCCACCGGTCGGGCGGGGGCAGTCCGTCACGGGCGAACGTGTCGAGATGGGCCGTGGGCGTCAGCTCCATGAGTCCGTCCCCCTGTCGTGGTGGGGTCGTCCGTCGCCCGACGAGCGTATCGTGTTGGTGACGACAGTCAACGGTCCGCGACAAGAGTGCGCTCGGGCCCTCGGACGGAGGTGGACGACAGCACGGCGACCGGGCCGCCGTACGGCCCGGGGGACACGAAGCCGCAGGACACCGGAGCCAGGGCGCCGGACCGCCCGGGAACCGGGACCACGGACGGCGCAGGGACGAAGACGCCCGAGGGCGTCAGAGAGGGCCCACATGCCCGCATTCTCGCTCGATCCGGCACAGACCACCTGGTGTGCGGAGCTCAGCGCGCTCGCCGCCGAACGGCTGAAGCCCCTCGCCGACCGGGGCGAACCCGGACGGGTGAACCGGCCCCTCGTCGCCGCCCTCGGCGACCTCGGCCTCCTCGCCCGCCTCTTCGAGGCCGGCGCCCTCGACCTGTGCCTGCTGCGCGAGTCCCTCGCCCGGACCTGCACCGAGGCCGAGACCGCCCTCGCGCTCCAGGGCCTCGGCACCCACCCCGTCGCCGCCTTCGGCACCCCCGCCCAGCGCGCCCGCTGGCTCCCCGAGGCCACCGCAGGACGCGCCGTCGCCGCCTTCGCCCTCTCCGAACCGGACGCCGGCTCCGACGCCGCCGCCCTCGCCCTCGAAGCCGTCCCCGACGGCCGCGGCGGCTGGCGCCTGCACGGCGAGAAACGCTGGATCTCCAACGCCCCCGAGGCCGACTTCGCCACCGTCTTCGCCCGCACCACCCGGGGCGCCGGAGCCCGCGGCGTCACCGCCTTCCTCGTCCCCGCCGACCGTCCGGGCCTCGGCGGAGAGCCCCTCGACATGCTCGCCCCGCACGCCCTCGGCACCCTGACCTTCGACGGCGTCCCCGTCGGCCCCGAGGACCTGCTCGGGGAGCCCGACCGGGGCTTCCGGGTCGCCATGAACACCCTCAACCTCTTCCGGCCCAGCGTCGGCGCCTTCGCCGTCGGCATGGCCCAGGCCGCCCTCGACGCGGCCCTCGCCCACACCGCCGACCGCCCCGCCTTCGGCGGCGTCCTCGCCGACCTCCAGGCCGTCTCGCACCGCGTCGCCGAGATGGCCACGCGCACCGAGGCCGCCCGCCTCCTCGTGTACGCGGCGGCCGTCGCGTACGACGAGGGCGACCCGGACGTCCCCCGGCGCTCCGCCATGGCCAAGCTCCTCGCCACCGAGACCGCGCAGTACGTGGTCGACGCCGCCGTCCAGCTGCACGGCGCCCTCGCCCTCCAGCGCGGCCACCTCCTGGAGCACCTCTACCGCGAGGTCCGCGCACCCCGGATCTACGAGGGCGCGACGGAGGTGCAGCGCACGATCATCGCGAAGGAGCTGTACGCGAAGACGGCGCGGGCCGAGAGCGCGCGGCCGGTGAAAGAGCCGACCGCGAAGGAGCCGACCGCCGAGGCGCAGCCCGTGAAGGAGGCGACCGCATGAGCCTGCACCGCCACAACCCCGCCGAACTCTCCCCGCCCACCGGCTTCTCCCACGCCGTCACCGCCACCGGCACCCGGCTCGTGTTCCTCGCGGGGCAGACCGCCCTCGACACCGAGGGAAAGGTCGTGGGGGAGGACCTCACCGAGCAGTTCACCACCGCCCTCGGCAACCTGCTCACCGCCCTGCGCCACGCCGGCGGCACCCCCGCCGACCTGGCCCGCGTTACCGTCTACACCACCGACGTCGCCGCATACCGTGAACACGCCCACGAACTGGGCCGGATCTGGCGCCGGTTGGCGGGCCGCGACTACCCGGCGATGGCCGTCATCGGAGTCGTACGGCTCTGGGACGAGCAGGCGCTGGTGGAACTCGACGGCTTCGCGGCCCTGGACTGAGGGCTCCTTGATCAACTGGTCACCCGACTAGGCCGGGCTTAGTGTCGAAAGGTGGACTGACCGGCCCACGGCTCACTCACCAGGCGAGGCCCGAGGCGCCCAATGAGTACACCCAAGCCGACGACACCGGCACAGACGGCCACTCCGAAGAAGGGCAGTGACGGCAAGGGCATAGCCCTGTTCGTGATCGCCTCCTGTCAGCTGATGGTCGTCCTCGACATCACGATCGTGAACATCGCGCTCCCGCACATCCAGAGCGCGTTGGACTTCTCCACGACCAGCCTGTCCTGGGTCGTCAACGCGTACACCCTCACCTTCGGCGGCCTGCTGCTCCTCGGCGGGCGCACCGGTGACATCCTGGGCCGGCGACGCGTCTTCATCTTCGGCGTGCTGCTCTTCGGACTGGCCTCGCTCTTCTGCGGACTCGCGCAGAGCGAGTGGCAACTCCTGGCGGCACGCTCGCTCCAGGGCGTCGGCGGCGCGATCGCATCGCCGACCTCGCTGTCCCTCATCACCACCACGTTCGACGAAGGCCCCGAACGCAACCGGGCCTTCGGCGTCTTCGCCGGCGTCTCGGCAGGCGGCGGCGCGATCGGCCTGGTGGCCGGAGGCATGCTCGTCCAGTGGCTGGACTGGCGCTGGATCTTCTTCGTGAACGTCCCGATCGCCATCGTGATCGCGGTCCTCACGCCGCGCCACGTCAAGGAGTCCGAGCGGCACCCCGGTCACTTCGACCTCGCCGGCGCGCTGACCTCGACGCTCGGCATGGTGGCGCTCGTGTACGGATTCATCCGGGCCGCGCAGGAGGGCTGGAGCGATCCCTACACGATCGGCTCGTTCGCCGCCGCGGTCGTCCTCCTGGCCACGTTCATCCTGATCGAACGGCGCTCGCAGCAACCCATCACGCCGCTGCACATGTTCGCCGACCGCAACCGCTCGGGCACCTACGTCATCATGCTCTGCCTGGCGGCGGCCATCTTCGGGATGTTCTTCTTCCTCACCCTGTTCGTGCAGCAGGTGCTGGGCTTCAGCCCCCTGATGACGGGGCTCGCGTTCCTGCCGGTCAGCGGGATCATCGCGGTCGGCGCCGGCCTCACGTCCAACCTGCTGCCCCGATACGGTCCGAAGCCCTTCATGGTGACCGGATCGGTGCTCGCCGCGCTCGGCCTGTCCTGGCTGACGCTCACCGATGTGAACTCCACCTACGCGGGCAGCATCCTCGGACCGATCCTCGTCTTCGGCATGGGCATGGGCCTGATGTTCGTCTCGCTGACCATCATGGCGCTGTCGAACGTCGAACCGCAGGAGTCCGGCGCCGCGTCCGGCCTGCTCAACGCCATGCAGCAGGTGGGCGGTTCGCTGGGCCTGTCGATCCTGGTGACCGTCTTCGGCACGGCCAGCCGCAACGAGGCGGACACCCAGGTGCCCGCCTTCCTCGCCCAGGCAGGCCCGCTGGAGAAGGCCCAGTTCGCCAGGACGGGCCAGCTCCCGCCTCCCTGGGGCGACCAGGTCCTCACCTCGGGTGTCTCGGCGGGCTTCGTCACCGCGGCGATCTTCGCCGTCGTCGGCGCCCTGGTCGCCCTGTTCGTGATCCAGGTCCGGGCGTCCGACCTCGAACGCCTCAAGGGCGGCGGCGTGATGCCCGGAGCCGGCTGAGCCCGCTGCCTATGTGTCGCAGGCGATCCCGTCGTGGTCGCGGTCGAGCCCGGAGCGGTAGCCGGGCTCGCCGCGACGGAGGGGCGCGACACCGGCCGCCTCGGCCTCGCCGCAGTTGGCGTAGTAGGCGCCGCCACCGCCGGAAACCGGTGTGCGCTCAGGAATGGGAGTGGGCGTGGGCGTGGGCGTCGGAGTCGGCTCGGGACGCAGCCGGGCGTACGGCTGCTCGGGGCAGGCGGCGTCGGGCGGGGCGAGCTTCAGGTAGACGGTCCCGTACTGCGGGTTCTCGATCTCCTTGCCGGGCTGGGGGTCCTGGAAACAGACCTTCCAGGGATCGGCGACGGCGGGCAGCGCCACATCGGAGTACACGCTCTCGGGCTCGACCTTCTTGAACCCGACCGGCTTCAGGGTCTCCCCGGCCCGCGCGAAGGTCATGCCGGTGACGGCGGGCATCTTCGGCCAGGGGATCTTGTCGCCGTCGGCGGCGGGGCAGGGCGCCTCGACGCGGACGACACCGAGATCGAGCGAGGGCCGCCCACCGTTCCGCTGCCCCGCAGAAGTCTGGAAGCACACCTTCCAGTTGCCGGCGTCCCACTGCCCGGCGTCCTGGTCCGAGGCGTCGTGCGACACGACGTCGAACCCGGCGGCGGAGGCGGCCCCCTTGGCCTCCTTGAGGCTCTTCCCCACGAGCACGGGAGGCCCGGAGGGCGAGGGGGACGCGGAGGGAGAGACGCTCGCACTGACCTCCGGCGCCCGCGCGTCGTCCCGCACCACCGGCTTCTCCTCCGGTGAACCCCCGCCGAGGAAGGGCAGCACGAACCAGACGGCGGCGAGCACGCTGGCGAGGATCTTCCGATTCCGGTCCCAGAGACTCACCCAGGCGAGCGCGATCCCGACGGGCGGCAACAGGACCAACGCCCCGACGACCACCCCCGGATGCTGCCACCACCGCCGAACGACGGGCCGGGGAGGCAACGGGGGCGGGGGCGGGGCAAAGGTGTACGAGTCCACGCCGGGATCGTAGACACCCCGGGACCCCCACAACCCCCAATTACCCGGATCGAGACCCGCGCACCCGCCCCGGAGGGACGAACCCCCGGGACGCGCGCCGGTCGGTCTCGTGCGCCGGGGTCTCAGATGTCCCGGAAGATCTCGATCTGGGCGCCGATCGAGTTCAGGCGTTCCGCCAGGTCCTCGTAACCCCGGTTGATGACGTACACGTTCCGGAGGACCGACGTGCCCTCGGCCGCCATCATCGCGAGGAGGACGACGACCGCCGGGCGCAGGGCCGGCGGGCACATCATCTCGGCGGCGCGCCAGCGGGTCGGGCCCTCCACCAGGACGCGGTGGGGGTCGAGGAGCTGGAGGCGGCCGCCGAGGCGGTTGAGGTCGGTGAGGTAGATGGCGCGGTTGTCGTAGACCCAGTCGTGGATGAGGGTCTTGCCCTGGGCCGTCGCCGCGATCGCCGCGAAGAACGGGACGTTGTCGATGTTCAGGCCGGGGAACGGCATCGGGTGGATCTTGTCGATCGGCGCCTCCAGCTTGGAGGGGCGGACCGTCAGGTCGACCAGGCGCGTACGGCCGTTGTCCGCGGCGTATTCCGCCGAGCGGTCGTGGTCGAGGCCCATCTCCTCCAGGACCGCGAGCTCGATCTCCATGAACTCGATCGGGACCCGGCGGATCGTCAGTTCCGACTCCGTCACCACCGCGGCCGCGACCAGGCTCATCGCCTCGACCGGGTCCTCGGAGGGGGAGTAGTCGACGTCCACGTCGATCTGCGGCACGCCGTGCACGGTCAGGGTGGTGGTGCCGATGCCGTCGACCCGGACGCCGAGGGCCTCCAGGAAGAAGCACAGGTCCTGGACCATGTAGTTGGAGGAGGCGTTGCGGATGACGGTCACGCCGTCGTGCCGGGCGGCGGCGAGCAGCGCGTTCTCGGTGACCGTGTCCCCGCGCTCGGTCAGGACGATCGGGCGGTCGGGGGAGACGGAGCTCTCGACCTGGGCGTGGTAGATGCCCTCGGTGGCCGTGACCTCCAGGCCGAAGCGGCGCAGCGCGATCATGTGCGGCTCGATCGTGCGCGTACCGAGGTCGCAGCCGCCGGCGTACGGCAGCTTGAAGCGGTCCATGCGGTGGAGCAGCGGGCCGAGGAACATGATGATGGAGCGGGTGCGGATCGCGGCCTCGGCGTCGATGGACTCCATGTCGAGCTCGGCCGGCGGCACGATCTCCAGGTCCACTCCGTCGTTGATCCAGCGGGTGCGGACGCCGATGGAGCCCAGGACCTCCAGGAGCCGGAAGACCTCCTCGATGCGGGCGACCCGGCGCAGGACCGTGCGGCCCTTGTTGAGGAGCGAGGCGCAGAGCAGCGCGACACAGGCGTTCTTGCTCGTCTTGACGTCGATGGCGCCGGAGAGGCGCCGGCGGCCGACGACCCGGAGGTGCATGGGGCCGGAGTAGCCGAGTGAGACGATCTCGCTGTCGAGGGCCTCGCCGATCCGGGCGATCATCTCAAGGCTGATGTTCTGGTTGCCGCGCTCGATCCGGTTGACGGCGCTCTGGCTCGTGGCCAGCGCTTCGGCGAGCTGCGTCTGCGTCCAGCCGCGGTGCTGCCGGGCGTCACGGATGAGCTTGCCGATGCGTACGAGGTAGTCGTCTGCCATGGCGTCACGTTATCTCAGATATGAGATGTGACGTGTCATCGGGGTAGGCCGTCAGGGTGAGTCGCCGCCGAGCGCGGTCGGGTGATGCGGTTCGTACAGGGGGAGTTCGGTGCCGCTCGGCAGCCGTACGGCGGCAAGCAGGCCCCAGCGCTCCTCGGTGATGGCCCGTGAGATCTGGGCGCCCCTCTTGTCCAGGGTTGTCAGTGTCTGGGCGAGGTCGTCGCACATGAGGTACACCTCGGACCTCGGCTCGTGCGTCGTCGGGTGCACCGCGATCTCGGCCGGTGGCAGTTTGAAGATGAGCCAGCCGTGTCCGGCGTCCACGTGCTCGAAGCCGACGACGTCCTTGAGGAAGGCCCGGTCGGCCTCCGCGTCCCGGGAGTAGAGGATCACATGCGCGCCGCTGAACATGGCTCGATCGTCGGCCGGGGGGCCCGGTGCGGCAATCGGGGGCGTCCGTTCGGGGCGGCCCGGGGCGGGTAGGCGGGGCGGGCGGGGCGCGGATCACTTGATCCGCGCCATGCCAGGCATGACCGCGCGGCGGTGATGTACTAGAGTTATCTCGACATCGAGATATCTGCCGAGGCGCACCGCTGCCGCCACCCCGGTAAGGGTTACCTAACTTAGCCTTACCTTAGCGGATCCGCGACGTGTACGTGGCGGCAGGATGTGGTGAAACGCGCACATATATGAAGGAGACTGTCGTGTCGGCGAACAGCTTCGACGCCCGCAGCACGCTGCGCGTGGGCGACGAGTCGTACGAGATCTTCAAGCTGGACAAGGTCGAGGGCTCCGCGCGCCTCCCTTACAGCCTGAAGGTCCTCCTGGAGAACCTGCTCCGTACCGAGGACGGCGCGAACATCACCGCCGACCACATCCGGGCCCTCGGCAACTGGGACTCGCAGGCGCAGCCGAGCCAGGAGATCCAGTTCACGCCCGCCCGCGTGATCATGCAGGACTTCACCGGTGTGCCCTGCGTCGTCGACCTCGCCACCATGCGTGAGGCCGTCGCCGCGCTCGGCGGCGACCCGGCGAAGATCAACCCGCTGTCCCCGGCCGAGATGGTCATCGACCACTCCGTCATCGCCGACAAGTTCGGCACGAACGACGCCTTCGCGCAGAACGTCGAGCTGGAGTACGGCCGCAACAAGGAGCGCTACCAGTTCCTGCGCTGGGGCCAGACCGCGTTCGACGACTTCAAGGTCGTCCCGCCGGGCACCGGCATCGTCCACCAGGTGAACATCGAGCACCTGGCCCGCACCGTCATGGTCCGCAACGGCCAGGCGTACCCCGACACGCTCGTCGGCACCGACTCCCACACCACCATGGTCAACGGCCTCGGTGTGCTCGGCTGGGGCGTCGGCGGCATCGAGGCCGAGGCCGCGATGCTCGGCCAGCCGGTCTCCATGCTCATCCCGCGCGTCGTCGGCTTCAAGCTGACCGGCGAGCTGCCGGCCGGCACCACCGCCACCGACCTGGTGCTGACCATCACCGAGATGCTGCGCAAGCACGGTGTCGTCGGCAAGTTCGTCGAGTTCTACGGTGAGGGCGTCGCCGCCACCTCCCTCGCGAACCGCGCCACCATCGGCAACATGTCGCCGGAGTTCGGCTCCACCGCCGCGGTCTTCCCGATCGACGGCGAGACCCTGAACTACCTCAAGCTCACCGGCCGCTCCGAGCAGCAGGTCGCGCTCGTCGAGGCGTACGCCAAGGAGCAGGGCCTCTGGCTCGACCCGGCCGCCGAGCCCGACTTCTCCGAGAAGCTGGAGCTCGACCTCTCCACGGTCGTCCCGTCGATCGCCGGCCCGAAGCGCCCGCAGGACCGCATCGTCCTCGCGAACGCCGCCGCGCAGTTCGCCCAGGACGTCCGCAACTACGTCGACGAGGTCGACGAGGCGGGCAAGGAGTCCTTCCCGGCCTCCGACGCCCCGGCGAACCACCCCAACGGCGCTCCGTCGAAGCCGGTCCAGGTGACCGCCCCCGACGGCTCGACCTACGAGATCGACCACGGCGCCGTCACCGTCGCCGCGATCACCTCCTGCACCAACACGTCGAACCCGTACGTGATGGTCGCCGCCGCGCTCGTCGCGAAGAAGGCCGTCGAGAAGGGCCTGACCCGCAAGCCGTGGGTCAAGACCACCCTCGCCCCGGGCTCGAAGGTCGTCACCGACTACTTCGACAAGGCGGGTCTCACCCCGTACCTCGACAAGGTCGGCTTCAACCTCGTCGGCTACGGCTGCACCACCTGCATCGGCAACTCCGGCCCGCTGCCGGAGGAGGTCTCCAAGGCCGTCAACGAGCACGACCTGGCCGTGACCTCGGTGCTCTCGGGCAACCGCAACTTCGAGGGTCGCATCAACCCCGACGTCAAGATGAACTACCTGGCCTCCCCGCCGCTGGTCGTCGCGTACGCCATCGCGGGCTCCATGAAGGTGGACATCACCAAGGACGCCCTCGGCGTCGACCAGGACGGCAAGCCCGTCTACCTGGCCGACATCTGGCCGTCGGAGGCCGAGGTCAACGACGTCGTCGCCAACGCCATCGGCGAGGACATGTTCAACAAGTCCTACCAGGACGTCTTCGCGGGCGACGCCCAGTGGCAGGCGCTGGAGATCCCGACCGGCAACACGTTCGAGTGGGACGCCGAGTCCACCTACGTCCGGAAGCCCCCGTACTTCGAGGGCATGACGATGGAGACCTCCCCGGTCACCGACATCACGGGCGCCCGCGTCCTGGCCAAGCTGGGCGACTCGGTCACCACCGACCACATCTCCCCGGCCGGTGCGATCAAGGCCGACACCCCGGCCGGCAAGTACCTCACCGAGCACGGTGTGGAGCGTCGTGACTTCAACTCCTACGGCTCGCGCCGAGGCAACCACGAGGTCATGATCCGCGGCACCTTCGCCAACATCCGCCTGCGCAACCAGATCGCGCCGGGCACCGAGGGCGGCTTCACCCGCGACTTCACCGTCGAGGGCGGACCGGTGTCGTTCATCTACGACGCCTCGCAGAACTACCAGGCCGCCGGCACCCCGCTGGTCATCCTGGGCGGCAAGGAGTACGGCTCCGGCTCGTCCCGCGACTGGGCCGCCAAGGGCACCGCGCTCCTCGGCGTCAAGGCCGTCATCACCGAGTCGTACGAGCGCATCCACCGCTCGAACCTCATCGGCATGGGCGTCCTCCCGCTCCAGTTCCCGGCCGGCCAGTCGGCCGACTCGCTCGGCCTGACCGGCGAGGAGACCTTCTCCATCGCGGGCGTCACGGAGCTGAACGAGGGCACCACGCCGAGCACGGTCAAGGTCACCACCGACACCGGTGTCGAGTTCGACGCGGTCGTCCGCATCGACACCCCCGGTGAGGCGGACTACTACCGCAACGGCGGCATCATGCAGTACGTGCTCCGCAACCTGATCCGCGGCTGACACCGGATCCGGTAGACGGCAAAGGGCCCCGCTCCTCGGAAGAGGAGCGGGGCCCTTTCGTTCGTCACACGCCCCGTCTCACGACGGGGGGCGGGATCAGAACAGGAGGCGGTAGGAGTTCCAGCCGCTGGTGCCGATCTTCACCTTCGGCTTGAACGGCGTGTTGCCGTTCGCGGTGCCCTTGTACAGCCACAGGGCACCGGCGCCGTCGCGGGCGATCAGGTCCGAGATGCCGTCGATGTCGATGTCACCGACCGAGACCAGGTTGTTGAAGGCGCCCCAGCCGCCGCCGATCTTGGTGCGGCCGGCGAACGGCTTCTTGTAGTCGCCGGTGCCGCGGTACAGCCACAGGTTGCCGCTGCCGTCGCGGGCGACGATGTCGTCCTTGCCGTCGCCGCTCAGGTCGCCCTTGCCGGCGATCTGGTTGTAGGCGCCCCAGCCCGTGCCGACCCGGTAGCGGGTGGTGAGCTTGCCGTTGCCGTAGCCCAGGTACAGCCACAGCACGCCGTAGCTGTCACGGGCGAGCAGGTCGTCGGCGGTGCCGCCGCCCAGCTGGCCCGCGGACAGGACCTTGTTGTAGATGCTCCAGCCGGTGCCGATCGAGACCGGGGCGGAGCCGAACTTCAGGTACGACAGACGGCCGGCGGTGACGTCCCAGACGCCGTCCGAGGAGCCGTCGTTGTTGTTGTCGACCTGGGTGATGAACTTCGCGTTCCGCCAGCCGGAGCCGGAGTAGATGCGGGAGTCCAGGCCACCCTGGCCGCTCGGCGGGTAGCCGTAGAGGTAGCCGCCGCTGTCGACGCCGTAGAGGGCGTTCACCTGGGCGTCGGTGGTGGAGGAGGCCGCGAAGGCGCTCGCGTTCGACGCGGGCTTCGTGACGGCGGTCGCGGTCCGCGTCTGCGGGGCGTCGGCGGCGACGGCGACCGTCGTGGTGCCGACGAGGGCGGCCGTGATCGCGGCGACCGTGACACGGGACAGGATGCCCGTGCGGTTCAGGCCAGAAGAGTTGGCCACGTAGTACTCCAGATCCGTTCGGAATATGGCAGGTCCCACCGCGCGCTCGTGCCGGAGGCAGGGGCGGCGGGATCTCTATGATCCAGGATCCTTCTCACGAGATCTTCACCGGGCAACTGGTTTGTGACACAACTGTTTCGATGTCGAGCATTTGTCCCCTTTGTGTCTTCTTTCCCGCAACTGTCGCGCGCCTCCGCGGCGCGCCCGTGCGATGGGGTCGCGTTGACGTCCTGTCAAGGGTGTTGCGTGGCGAATGGTTGGACGAAACGCCGCAGAACCAGCGTGCTTATCCCGGAGGTCTCAACTCGGGAAAGATGGGCGTGCAAACCTGGTTTCGATCTTGCTCCCGTGAAGGGAAGTGGACTATACCTGTCGGCGTCCAGCCAGTCGGAGCAATGCGACGACGGCCCGACGCATGCACGACCCGGCTGCAAATGACCGCGGTGGCGGGGCCCTTCGCCTGTGGCGAGTGAGAAACGGGCGACCGGTACACCGCCTGAGTCCTGAATGAAGGCGAGGACTTGAGCATGGGATCCACCTCCGCACACAACGGTGAGGGCCTCGGCCGTCGCGATCTGATCAAGCGTTCCGCCGCTATCGGTCTGATCTCCGTACCGACGATGAGCTTCCTGTCCGCCTGTGCGAGCAGCGGTGACGGTGGCAACGAGAAGGTCGAAAAGGGCACGAAGTCCGACAAGAACCCGCTCGGGGTGAATGAGTCGGCCCCGATGGAGTTCGTCCTCTTCGACGGCGGATTCGGACAGCAGTACGCCAAGGACGCGATCAAGGTCTACGAGACCAATTACCCGAAGGCGGCGGTCAAGTTCACGCCGACCCAGAAGATCACCACCACGCTGCAGCCCCGGTTCAACGGCGGCACCCCGCCGGACCTCATCGACAACTCCGGCGCCGAGCAGATGGACATGGGTGTCCTCGTCGGCCAGAAGCAGCTGGCGGACCTCACCCCGCTCCTGGACGCGCCGTCCATCGACGACCCGAGCAAGAAGGTCCGCGACACCCTGCGGCCCGGCATCGTCGAGATGGGCCAGTTCGAGGGCGACCCGGTGTGGATCATGTACTACGCGTACACGGTCTACGGCGTCTGGTACTCGCAGAAGCTGCTCGACTCCCTCGACGCCAAGTACCCCGAGACCTGGGACGAGATGCTGGCCGTCTGCGAGAAGGCCAAGAAGAAGGGCATCGCGGGCTGGACGTACGCCGGCAAGTACCCGTACTACGTCCCCTTCTCGCTCTACCCGATGATCGGCAAGGTCGGCGGCCGCGAGGTCCTCGACGCGATCGACAACCTGGAGCCGAAGGCCTGGGAGCACCCCGCGGTCAAGGCGTGTTTCGAGGCGTACTACGAGCTGGTCAAGAAGGGGTACATCCTCAAGGGCACCCCCGGCCTCGACCACATCCAGTCGCAGACCGCCTGGACCGAGGGCAAGGCGCTGTTCATCCCGAACGGCTCCTGGGTCGAGAACGAGGCCGCGAAGACCATGCCGGCCGACTTCGACCTGGCGGTCTCCGCCCCGACCGGCATCGACTCCTCCGACAAGATGCCCTTCGGCACCATCTGGGCCTCCGGCGGTGAGCCCTTCATCGTCCCGGCGAAGGCGAAGAACCCGGAGGGCGGCCTGGAGCAGCTGCGCATCATGCTCAGCGAGGCCTCCTCCAAGAACTTCACCCAGTCCGTGAAGTCCCTCACCGCCTTCAACGGCGGCACCGACGGCATCGAGCTGACCCCGGGCCTCAAGTCCGGTGTCGCCGCCCTGGAGAAGGCGGGCCAGAACGTCGTCAACCCGCGCCTCCAGGACTGGTACGTCGCCCTCCAGAAGGAGAAGATCGGCGTCGCCGGCCTCGGCGAGATGATGGCGGGCCGCGCGACCCCGGCCGAGACGATCAAGAAGATCCAGAAGTACGCCGACGAGGCCGCCAAGGACTCGAGCATCAAGCACTACAAGCACTGACGCACAGTGCCGGGGCCCCTTCCCGCCGACCGGGAGCGGGCCCCGGCTCCTTCGCGCGTGGCACCGGCGGCGCGCTTGGCGCAGGAAAGATCGGGGTCGGTAGGAAATGCAACACGGCAAGTACCGTTTCATCGTGGGGTTCCTTGTGGCCCCCCTCGCGCTGTATGCGCTGTTCGTGATCTGGCCGTTCATCCAGGCCATCTACTACTCGTTCACGGACTGGACCGGGCTGAGTCCCGAATTCGGGATGGTCGGATTCGACAACTACAGCCGCATGCTGGACGACGAGATCTTCTGGAAATCGCTCCAGCACAGTCTGATCTTCGCGCTTGTGCTACCGCTGGTGACCGTGGGGCTCGCACTTTTCTTCGCCTTCATGCTGAATGTCGGCGGTCGGCGCCGCAAGGGCGCGGCGATCGCGGGCGTGCGGGGTTCCTCGTTCTACAAGATCGTCTATTTCTTCCCGCAGGTGCTGTCGATCGCGATCGTCGCGCTGCTCTTCCAGTTCGCGTACAACCCGAACAGCGGAGCCATCAATTCCGTATTGAAGGGCGTCGGTCTCGGCAGCATCCAGCCGGACTGGCTCGGCGATCCGGACCTCGCCCTCCTCTGCGTGATGGCGGTCCTCGTCTGGTCCACCGTCGGATTCTTCGTCGTCCTCTTCTCGGCCGGCATGGCGTCCATTCCGAGGGACTTCTACGAGGCGGCCCTGCTCGACGGCGCGAACCGCTTCACCACCTTCTTCAAGATCACCATGCCGCTGCTCTGGGACACCGTGCAGTCGGGCTGGATCTACATGGGCATCCTCGCGCTCGGCGCGGAGTCCTTCGCCGTCGTGCAGATCATGACCGTCGGCCCCAACGGCGGCGGGCCGGACTTCTCCACCATCGTCCTTCCGCTGTACGTGTACCAGAAGGCGTTCCGGGACGGTCAGGCCGCCTACGCAACGACCATCGGTGTCGCGCTCCTCTTCGTCACGCTCGCCTTCGCGGCCGTGGTGATGAAGCTGGGCCGGCGCGAGCGGCTGGAGTTCTGATGAAGACGACCGACACTGCCACCACCGGCGTCGAGACCCCGGACTCCCCGGCCGGCCCCGGCCCCACGGTCACGAAGACGGCGGCGTCCGCCCCGCGCCGGACCGCCAAGGCCGAGGGCGCGACCCTCAACGTCTTCTCGCACGGCGTCCTGGTCATCTGGGCGATCATGGTCGTCATGCCGCTGCTGTGGGCGGTCATGACCTCCTTCAAGAACGACAAGGCGATCTTCACCTCGCCGTGGGCGCTGCCCGACAAGCTGCACTTCGAGAACTGGTCGCGCGCCTGGACCGAGGCGCACATGAGCGACTACTTCCTGAACACCCTCCTGGTGGTCGGCGGCTCGCTCCTCGGCACGCTCCTCTTCGGCTCGATGGCGGCCTACGTGCTGGCCCGCTTCGACTTCCCGGGCAACCGCTTCATCTACTTCCTCTTCATCGGAGGGATGAGCTTCCCGATCATCCTGGCGCTCGTGCCGCTGTTCTACGTCCTGCAGAACATGGCCCTGCTCAACACGCTGCACGGCCTGATCCTGGTCTACATCGCGTACTCGCTGCCGTTCACCGTCTTCTTCCTCACGGCCTTCTTCCGCACCCTGCCGACCTCGGTGGCGGAAGCGGCCTTCGTGGACGGCGCCTCGCACACCCGGACCTTCTTCCAGGTGATGCTGCCGATGGCGAAGCCGGGCCTGATCAGCGTCGGCATCTTCAACTTCCTCGGGCAGTGGAACCAGTACCTGCTGCCGACCGTGCTCAACACCGAGCCGGAGAAGAAGGTGCTCTCGCAGGGCCTCGTCCAGCTCGCCGTCAGCCAGGGCTACAAGGGTGACTGGTCCGGCCTCTTCGCCGGCCTCGTGATGGCGATGCTCCCGGTCCTCGCCGCGTACATCATCTTCCAGCGGCAGGTGGTGGCCGGACTGACCGCCGGCGCCGTGAAGTGACCCGCTGACGCAGCCCCAGGGGCCCCCGGCGCACCCGCGCCGGGGGCCCCGTCACGTCGTGTGACACTCACCGTCCGACACTCAAGGTCTTGACGGGGACCAAGCCGAAAGCGTCCCCTTAGAGTTCACATGTTGGAGAAAACGGTGGGAGTGAGTGAGTCGATGGAGACTCCGGGGTCGCAGACGTCTCTGCACAGGGCCAATCTCGAACGGGTCGTCCGGGCTGTGCGCATGGCCGGATCGCTGACCCAGGCGGAGATCGCCCGGGCGACGGGCCTCTCCGCCGCCACGGTCTCCAACATCGTGCGGGAGTTGAAGGAAGGCGGCACCGTCGAGGTCACGCCGACCTCCGCGGGCGGCCGCCGGGCCCGCAGCGTCTCGCTCTCCGGCGACGCCGGCATCGTGATCGGCGTGGACTTCGGCCACACGCACCTGAGGGTCGCCGTCGGCAACCTCGCCCACCAGGTGCTCGCCGAGGAGGCCGAGCCGCTCGACGTGGACGCCTCCTCCGCGGAGGGCTTCGACCGGGCCGAGCGGCTGGTCAAGCGGCTGATCCGGGCCACCGGCATCGGCCCCGACAAGGTGATCGGCGTGGGTCTCGGCGTGCCCGGCCCGATCGACGTCTCCTCCGGGACCCTCGGATCGACGTCGATCCTGCCGGGCTGGAGCGGGATCAACCCCGCGGACGAACTCTCCGGCCGCCTCGGCGTCCCCGTGCACGTCGACAACGACGCCAACCTCGGCGCGCTCGGCGAGCTCGTCTGGGGCAGCGGCCGGGGCGTCAAGGACCTCGCCTACATCAAGGTGGCCAGCGGCGTCGGCGCCGGGCTCGTCATCGACGGGCGGGTCTACCGGGGCCCCGGCGGCACCGCGGGCGAGATCGGGCACATCACCCTGGACGAGTCGGGACCGGTCTGCCGCTGCGGCAACCGGGGCTGCCTGGAGACCTTCACCGCCGCGCGGTACGTGCTGCCGCTGCTCCAGCCGAGCCACGGCCCCGACCTGACCATGGAGCGGGTCGTCCAGCTGGCCCGCGAGGGGGACCCCGGCTGCCGCCGGGTGATCGCCGACGTCGGCCGGCACATCGGCAGCGGCGTCGCCAACCTCTGCAACCTCCTCAACCCCAGCCGGGTGGTGCTCGGCGGTGACCTCGCCGAGGCCGGTGAGCTGGTCCTCGCGCCCATCAGGGACTCCGTCTCGCGGTACGCGATCCCCAGCGCCGCCCGCCAGCTCTCGCTGGCCCAGGGGGCCCTCGGAGGGCGTGCCGAGGTGCTCGGCGCCCTTGCCCTCGTGCTGAGTGAAATGGGCGATTCGACCCTGTTGGAGAGTGCGCTGCCCGCGGCGGCGCCGGTCTCCCGTCTTGCCTTCACTTAGATAACGAACACCGTCGTTGTCATCTCGTTAAGAATTTACTTCTTGACGTCAACGTTGCAGCCGAGTTGACTTCGTGCCACCTCGGCCGCAACGTCGCGGCCTCGTCAGGGAGGCAACCCCACATGAACGCAGTGACGCGCCGCGCCGTCATAGCCACGGCCGCGGTCTCGATGGCCCTCTCGCTCGCCGCCTGCGGCAAGGCGGGCGGCGACGACAGCGGAGACAAGGGCAGCTCGACCAAGATCGGTCTGCTCCTGCCGGAGAACAAGACCTCGCGCTACGAGGCGCTGGACAAGCCGCAGTTCGAGAAGGCCGTCAAGGCCGCCTGTTCCGACTGCGAGATCGTGTACAACAACGCGGTCTCCGACGTCGTGAAGCAGAAGCAGCAGTTCGACCAGCTGATCGCCGACGGCGTCAAGGTCATCGCGCTCGACCCGGTCGACGCCGCCAAGGCCGAGGGCTGGGTCAAGGACGCGAAGGCCAAGGGCGTCAAGGTCGTCGCGTACGACCGTGCCGTCCCGGGCGCCGACGCCTACGTCAGCCACGACAACAACAAGGTCGGCGAGCTCCAGGGCCAGGCCCTGCTGACCGCGCTCGGCACGAAGGCCGCCTCGGCCAACGTCGTGATGATCAACGGTGACGAGAAGGACCCGAACGCCGCGCTG
The DNA here is from genome assembly GCF_049913095.1 of Streptomyces sp. E-08. Taxonomy (NCBI): domain Bacteria; kingdom Bacillati; phylum Actinomycetota; class Actinomycetes; order Kitasatosporales; family Streptomycetaceae; genus Streptomyces; species Streptomyces sp. E-08. The sequence continues at coordinate 6,477,034 of NZ_CP183971.1, forward strand.
TTCAAGAAGGGCGCCCACACCGCCCTCGACGGCAAGGTCGGCAAGATCGCCTACGAGGCCTCCGGCGAGTGGGACCCGAAGGTCGCGGGCGAGAAGATGTCCGCCGCGATCTCCTCGGTCGGCAAGGACAAGATCGGCGCCGTCTACTCCGCGAACGACGGCATGGCCGGCGGCATCATCACCTCCCTCGAGAACGCCGGCGTCAAGGGCATCCCGGTGGGCGGCCAGGACGCCGAGGTCGCGGGCGTCCAGCGGATCATCGCGGGCAGCCAGACCTTCACGATCTACAAGTCGCCGCTCCAGCTGGCCCCCGAGGCCGCCAAGTTCGCGGTGAACCTGCTCAAGGGCAAGGACCTCGGCGCCCAGGGCGAGACCGACGGCGTGCCCTCCACGCTCTTCGCCCCGGTCGTGGTCGACAAGACCAACATCCAGTCCACGGTCGTCAAGGACGGCATCTACAAGGCCGCCGACCTCTGCACCGCGGACCTCGCCGCCAAGTGCACCGAGCTGGGCATCAAGTAACCCCGGCCCCACCTCGCGGGACCTCCACGGTCCCGCGCCCACGGATCCCGGCCCGGCCGCGCCGGTCAGAGGCGCCGCCGCCCGCGTACACAGGGTGAAGACCCCTGGTAACAAGGGCGGCCCACGGCCACCGGATCCGTCCCCCAAGCCCGTCCGGCCCCCGGCCGACCCAGACCCCGCTGTCGGTCCGGGGGCCGGACGAGCCCAGCCCCCCTCGAAACTTCGGCGCCGCACCGGCGGCGCGACATGCCGTCGACCCCTCCCGGGCGGCGAAGGAGTTGGTTCACGTGTCCCAGACGCCCGTGTTGGCGTTGCGCGGGATCTTCAAGCGGTTCGGAGCGGTTCAGGTCCTCTCCGGTGTCGATCTCGAAGTCCACGCAGGAGAGGTCGTCGCGCTCGTCGGCGACAACGGAGCGGGAAAGTCCACGCTGGTCAAGACGATCGCCGGCGTGCACCCCATCGACGAGGGCGTCATCGAGTGGGAGGGCGAGCGCGTCGAGATCCAGCGCCCGCACGACTCCCAGAACCTCGGAGTCGCGACCGTCTACCAGGACCTCGCGCTCTGCGACAACCTCGACGTCGTCGCCAACCTGTTCCTCGGCCGCGAGATCAAGAAGGGCGGCGTCCTCGACGAGGTCGCCATGGAGAAGCGGGCCAAGGACCTGCTCTCCACGCTCTCCATCCGCATCCCCAGCGTCCGCATCCCCGTCGCCGCCCTCTCCGGCGGCCAGCGGCAGGTCGTCGCCATCGCCCGCGCCCTGGTCGGCGACCCCAAGATCGTGATCCTGGACGAGCCCACCGCCGCGCTCGGCGTCGAGCAGACCGCACAGGTCCTCGACCTGGTCGAGCGCCTGCGCGAGCAGGGCCTCGGCGTCATCCTCATCAGCCACAACATGGCCGATGTGAAGGCCGTCGCCGACACCGTGGCCGTGCTCCGCCTGGGCCGCAACAACGGCACGTTCCCGGTGGCCACCACCACGCACGAAGAGATCATCGCCGCGATCACCGGAGCCACGGACAACGCCGTGACCCGCCGCCAGGCCCGCAACGCGGAGGTAGCGAAGTGAGCACCACCCCCAGCACCTCCGAGGACACCGTGCCCGAGCCGCGGGCGGGCGAGGAGGCGGCCCCGGCCGCCGCCGCGGTGCCCGCTGTCGACCCCCGCCTCCTCGTCCGCGAGCAGGGCTTCAAGGGATACGTCGACGAGTTCAAGCGCAAGATCCGCTCGGGTGAGATCGGCTCGCTGCCCGTCGTCGTCGGCCTGATCGTCATCGGCATCGTCTTCCAGGCCCTCACCGGCAACTTCATCACCTCGTACAACCTCGACCAGATCACGCTGTACGCGGTCGGCCCCGGCATCATGGCCGTCGGCATCGTCTTCGTCCTGCTGCTCGGCGAGATCGACCTCGCCGTGGGCTCCGTCGCGGGTCTGGCCGGCTCCGTCTGGGGCGTGCTCGGCACCGACATGCCGGACTCCCTCGCCATCCTCCTCGGCATCCTGTCCGGCACCCTGATCGGCGCCTTCCACGGCCTGGTGTTCGCCAAGATCGGCGTGCCCGCGTTCGTCGTCACCCTCGCCGGCTTCCTCGGCTGGGCCGGTCTGCAGACCTGGGTCATGGGCGACCGGTCGACCATCCCCACCCCGATCGGCAGCTTCGTCGGCGACCTCACCAAGTACTACTTCTCCGACGTCGCCGCCGCATACGGCCTCGCCGTGGTCGTCGTCGCCGCCTTCTACCTCGCCCAGCTGCGCGACTCCCGCCGCCGCAAGGCCGCCGAGCTGCCGCACCGCCCGCAGAGCGAGATCATCCTGCGCACCGCCGTCCTCGCGGTCCTGGTCCTCGTCGCCGCGTACGGCTTCAACCAGGAGCAGGGCCTGCCGCTCTCCCTGGTGATCTTCCTGGTGATCCTCCTCGCCACCGACTTCGTCCTGCGCCGCACCACGTACGGCCGCCAGGTCTTCGCGGTCGGCGGCGGCATCGAGGCCGCCCGCCGCGCCGGCATCAACGTGTCGTGGATCCGGATCTCGGTCTTCATGATCTCCGGCACGATGGGCGCCATCGGCGGTCTCTTCCTCGCCTCCGCGACGGGCGGCGCCGACCGCTCCCTGGGCGGCGGCAACCAGCTGATGATGTGCATCGCCGCCGCGGTCATCGGCGGAACGTCCCTGTTCGGCGGACGCGGCAAGGTCTGGTCGGCGCTGCTGGGCATCCTGGTCATCCAGTCGATCGTCCAGGGCCTCAACCAGATGAACCTGTCCTCGAACGCCATCCAGTACATGATCACCGGAGCGGTCCTGCTCATCGCTGTGATCATCGACTCGGTCTCCCGCCGCACGCAGAAGACCGCGGGTCGCGCGTAACACCCGTCACAACAGCCCGGCACCGGGAAACCGGTGCCGGGCTCCCGCGCGTCCGGAGCAGTGCACGCGCGCGTACAGAGCCGTACAGATCAGCGGCTTGTCGGCCATGAGGGTGACGCCTGACCCCCCGGCCCGATGCCCACGATCCAAGACGGAACATTAGACTCGACAAATCGGCAAGCTCGACCAGCTCAAAGCAAGGAGGAACGGGTGGCTCTGCTGACCCGTATCAGGGGACCGCGAGATCTGGACCGGCTCTCCCCGGAACAGCTGGACCAGCTGGCCGACGAGATCAGGACGTTCCTCGTGGACGCCGTCTCCAAGACCGGCGGGCACCTCGGCCCCAACCTCGGTGTGGTCGAGCTGACCATCGCCCTGCACCGGGTGTTCGACTCCCCGAAGGACAAGGTCCTCTGGGACACCGGCCACCAGAGCTACGTCCACAAGCTCCTCACCGGGCGCCAGGACTTCTCGAAGCTCAAGATGAAGGGCGGCCTCTCCGGCTACCCCTCGCAGGCCGAGTCCGAGCACGACGTCATCGAGAACTCGCACGCCTCCACCGTCCTCGGCTGGGCCGACGGCCTCGCCAAGGCGAACGAGGTCCTGAAGAAGGACGACCACGTCGTCGCGGTCATCGGTGACGGAGCCCTCACCGGAGGCATGGCCTGGGAGGCGCTGAACAACATCGCCGCCGCCAAGGACCGCCCCCTCGTCATCGTCGTCAACGACAACGAGCGCTCCTACGCGCCCACCATCGGCGGCCTCGCCAACCACCTGGCCACCCTGCGCACCACCGACGGCTACGAGCGCTTCCTCGCCCGCGGCAAGGACATCCTGGAGCGCACCCCGGTCGTCGGGAAGCCGCTCTACGAGACCCTGCACGGCGCCAAGAAGGGCCTCAAGGACTTCATCGCCCCGCAGGGCATGTTCGAGGACCTCGGCCTCAAGTACGTCGGCCCCATCGACGGCCACGACATCGAGGCCCTGGAGTCCGCCCTGACGCGCGCCAAGCGCTTCGGCGGCCCCGTGATCGTGCACTGCCTCACCGAGAAGGGCCGCGGCTACCAGCCCGCCCTCCAGGACGAGGCCGACCGCTTCCACGCCGTCGGCAAGATCCACCCCGACACCGGCCTGCCCATCGCCTCCTCCGGCGCCGACTGGACCGGCGTCTTCGCCGAGGAGATGGTCGCGCTCGGCAAGGAGCGCGCGGACATCGTCGCCATCACCGCGGCCATGCTCCAGCCCGTCGGCCTCGACAAGTTCGCCAAGGCCTTCCCCGAGCGGGTCTTCGACGTCGGCATCGCCGAGCAGCACGCGGCCGTCTCCGCGGCCGGCCTCGCCACCGGCGGCCTCCACCCGGTCTTCGCCGTGTACGCGACCTTCCTCAACCGCGCCTTCGACCAGGTCCTGATGGACGTGGCCCTGCACAAGTGCGGCGTCACCTTCGTCCTGGACCGGGCGGGCGTCACCGGCACCGACGGCGCCTCGCACAACGGCATGTGGGACATGTCGATCCTCCAGGTCGTGCCCGGCCTGCGGCTCGCCGCCCCGCGCGACGCCGACCAGGTCCGCGCCCAGCTGCGCGAGGCCGTCGAGGTCACCGACGCCCCGACCGTCGTCCGCTTCTCCAAGGGCGCCGTCGGCCCGGCCGTCCCGGCGCTCCGCCGCGTCGGCGGCATGGACGTGCTCCGCGAGGCCGGCTCGGAGCGGCCGGACGTCCTCCTGGTCTCCGTGGGCGCCCTGGCCCCCATGTGCCTGGAGATCGCCGACCTCCTCGACCGGCAGGGCATCTCCACCACCGTCGTGGACCCCCGCTGGGTCAAGCCCGTCGACGAGGCCCTCGCCCCGCTCGCCGAGCGCCACCGGGTCGTGGTCACCGTCGAGGACAACAGCCGCGTCGGCGGTGTCGGCTCCGCCGTCGCCCAGGCGCTGCGCGACGCAGGCGTGGACGTGCCGCTGCGTGACTTCGGCATCCCGCCGCGCTTCCTCGACCACGCGTCCCGCGGCGAGGTCCTCGCCGAGATCGGGCTGACCGCCCCGGACATCGCCCGCCAGGTCACCGGTCTGGTCTCGCGCCTCGACGGACGCTTCGAGAGCAGCGCCCAGGCCGTGGAGCCCGCCCGCGACTGACGGAAACCGTCACCCGGCGTCACCCTTGGGCCGGTCGGCTCACTCTTCGGAGTGCCGACCGGCCCTTTCGCGTGCATTCTGTCCCCAGGGCGGGCAGCCCCATGGCAGGGAGGTGCGACGTGAGTACGGATCAGCAGCCACGCGCCAGAAACGGATTGTTCCGGACCAAGTCGGTCGAGCAGTCGATCCGCGACACGGAGGAGCCCGAGCACGCGCTCCGGAAGTCCTTGTCGGCCTGGGATCTGACGGTGTTCGGCGTCGGCGTCATCATCGGCACCGGCATCTTCGTCCTCACGGGCAAGGTCGCCAAGGAGAACGCCGGGCCGGCCACCGCGCTCGCCTTCGTCGCCGCGGGCATCGTCTGCGCCCTGGCCGCCCTGTGCTACGCCGAGTTCGCCTCGACGGTGCCGGTGGCGGGATCGGCGTACACCTTCGCGTACGCCTCGATCGGCGAGCTTCCGGCCTGGATCATCGGCTGGGACCTGGTCCTGGAGTTCGCCCTCGGTACGGCGGTGGTCGCCGTCGGCTGGTCCGGGTACGTCAGATCCCTGATGGACAACATCGGCTGGCACCTGCCCGCCTCGCTCGAAGGACCGGACATCCCGGGCGGCACCTTCGACATCCTGGCCTTCCTGCTCGTCCTCGTCCTGACCGTGGTCCTCGTCCTCGGCATGAAGCTCTCCGCCCGGATCACGGCGGTCGTCGTCGCGATCAAGGTCACCGTCGTGATGATCGTGATCATCGCCGGTCTGTTCTTCATCGTCGGCGACAACTACAAGCCCTTCATCCCGCCGGCCGTCTCCCCGCCCGGTGGCACCTCCGGCTGGGACTCCCCGATGGTCCAGCTGATCTTCGGCTACGAGCCGACGAACTTCGGCGTCATGGGCATCTTCACCGCCGCCTCCGTCGTCTTCTTCGCCTTCATCGGATTCGACGTGGTGGCCACCGCCGCCGAGGAGACCAAGCTGCCGCAGCGGGACATGCCCCGGGGCATCCTCGGCTCGCTCCTCATCTGCACCGTGCTGTACGTGGCGGTCGCCCTCGTCGTCACGGGCATGCAGCACTACACCGAGCTGTCCGTGAGCGCCCCGCTCGCCGACGCCTTCAAGGCGGCCGGCCACCCGTTCTACGCGGGCGTGATCAGCTTCGGCGCCGCCGTCGGCCTCACCACGGTCTGTCTGATCCTGCTGCTCGGCCAGACCCGCGTCTTCTTCGCGATGAGCCGCGACGGCCTGCTGCCGCGCTTCTTCTCCGTCACGCACCCCCGGTACAAGACCCCGTACCGGCCGACGATCCTGCTCGGCGTGATCATCGCCATCGTCGCAGGCTTCACCAGCATCAACGAACTCGCGACCCTGGTGAACATCGGCACCCTCTTCGCCTTCGTCGTCGTCGCCGTCGGCGTCATGGTGCTCCGCCGCACCCGCCCCGACCTGCCGCGCGCCTTCCGCACCCCCTGGGTGCCGGTGCTGCCGATCCTCTCCATCGCCGCCTCGGTCTGGCTCATGCTCAACCTGCCGGGCGAGACCTGGTTCCGGTTCGCCGTCTGGATGGTGATCGGCTTCGTCGTGTACTTCCTGTACGGGCGCAGTCACAGCCGGCTCGGCCGCGCGGCCGCCGAGGGCCGGGAGGCCCGGTACTGACCGGGTGAGGCCGCGGGCGCGGCGGAGAGCGTCCGGGAGGGCGACTACAGTCGGTTCGTACCCGAACTCCTCCCGACGACCGGAGTGCTGGATCCCCTCATGGCGAACCGATCCCAGGCCCCCACCGACCGTACCCACGGCCCTGCCGCCCCCGTGCTCCAGGGCGGCTGGCTGACCAGAGGGGAGGAGGGCCGGTTCAGCGCCTACCTGCCCCGGGACGGCGAGGTGGTGCGCTGGACCGAGGAGCCCGGCGGCGGCTGGAGCGGCCCCGTCTCCCTCGGCGGCGACGGGCTGACCCCGTTCCTCGCCGTCGGCCAGGGCGCCGACCGCTACGTCCACCTCGTCGGTCTGCGGCCGACGGGCGGCGACGAGGGACACGTCGAGCTGGTGCACGCCGTCCAGTTCCAGACGGGCCGCCCGGCGGCCGCCTGGCGCTCCCTGGGGCACTCGAACGGCAAGGGCCCCTGGACGGGCAACCCGGCCGTCGCCGTGGACGCCCAGGGCCGCGTCTACGCCTTCGTACGGAACGGCGGCGGCGGCCTCAGCGTCCGCGCGCAGAAGGACCAGGGCGGCTGGCACCCCTGGTGGGACCTGATGGGGTCGAAGACGGACCCCTCGCCGGTCGCCGTCACCAACGGCTCCGGTCTCGTCGAGCTGTACAGCTCGCACGCCAAGGGCCTCGTCCGCTACGTCCAGCGCGAGGCCGGCGCGAAGCCGGTCCGCGAGGAGCTCCTTCCCGCCTCGGTGACCATGGGCACCCTCGCGGCCGTCACCGGGCCCTCCGGGCACGTGACGCTCTTCTACCTCGACCAGGAGGGCCAGGTCACCGCCTGGTCGCCGGAGCGCGAGCTGGAGCCGACCCCGCTCGGCAAGGCGGTCGGCACCGGACGCCTCTCCGTCACCCGCTGCCTCATCGACGGCTTCGACTGCACGGTCCTCGCCCAGCAGTCCGACGACGGCCGCCTCGCCCTCGCCGCGTACCCCAGTGAGCAGGAGGCGGAGGGCCTGAGCTGGTCGGAGACGGGGGAGCGGCAGGGGAACCTGGACGCCGTCCTCACCCGCGGCCTCGACGGCGGTCTCGTCGCGATGGCCGTGGCCGACGGGCGCACGCCGGTCACCACCCGTCAGAAGGCGGGCGCCGAGGGGCTGCTGCTCGAAGGCTGGCGCTCCATAGGGTGACGCCGCCCGCGGAACGGGAACGGCCCCGGCACCTGTGCGAGGTGCCGGGGCCGTCTGTCATGACGCCCTGGTGTTACGCCGGGACGCTCGCGACGCCCTGGGCCAGGAAGGGCTTGCCGTTGACGCGCTCGGAGACGCCCTCACGGTCCAGGTACGGCGTGATGCCGCCCAGGTGGAAGGGCCAGCCCGCACCGGTGATCAGGCAGAGGTCGATGTCCTGCGCCTCGGCGACGACACCCTCCTCCAGCATCAGGCCGATCTCCTGCGCCACCGCGTCCAGGACGCGGTCGCGGACCTGCTCCTCGGTCAGGACGGAGTCGCCCTGGACGAGGAGGGCGGCGACCTCGGGGTCGAGCTCCGGCTTGAAGCCGTTCTCCGGCTTGTAGACGTAGAAGCCGCGCTTGCCGGCCTCGACGACGCGCTTGAGGTTCGGCGAGACGGTGAAGCGCTCCGGGAAGGAGCGGTTCAGGGTCTCGGAGACGTGCAGACCGATCGCCGGGCCGACGAGCTCCAGGAGCACCAGCGGGGACATCGGCAGACCGAGCGGCTCGATGGCCTTCTCGGCCGTCTCGACCGAGGTGCCCTCGTCGATGACGTTCTGGATCTCGCCCATGAAGCGGGTCAGGATGCGGTTCACGACGAACGCCGGGGCGTCCTTGGTGAGGACCGCGGTCTTCTTCAGCTTCTTCGCGACACCGAACGCGGTGGCGAGGGAGGCGTCGTCCGTCTTCTCGCCGCGGACGATCTCCAGGAGCGGGAGGATCGCGACCGGGTTGAAGAAGTGGAAGCCGACCACGCGCTCCGGGTGCTGGAGCTTGGAGGCCATCTCCGAGACGGACAGCGAGGAGGTGTTGGTGGCGAGGATCGCGTGCGCCGGGGCGACCGCCTCGACCTCCGCGAACACCTTCTGCTTGACGGACATCTCCTCGAACACGGCCTCGATGATGAAGTCCGCGTCCGCGAAGCCCTCGGCCTTGTCCAGGACACCGGAGACCAGGCCCTTGAGACGGTTGGCCTTGTCCTGGTTGATCCGGCCCTTGCCGAGCAGCTTCTCGATCTCGGCGTGGACGTAGCCCACGCCCTTGTCGACGCGCTCCTGGTCGATGTCGGTCAGGACGACCGGCACCTCCAGGCGGCGCAGGAAGAGCAGGGCGAGCTGGGAGGCCATCAGACCGGCGCCGACGACACCGACCTTGGTGACCGGGCGGGCCAGCGACTTGTCCGGGGCGCCGGCGGGGCGCTTGCCGCGCTTCTGCACCAGGTTGAAGGCGTAGATGCCGGAGCGCAGCTCGCCGCCCATGATCAGGTCCGCGAGGGCCTGGTCCTCGGCGTCGAAGCCCTTCTGCAGGTCGCCGTCCTTGGCGGCCTCGATGATGTCGAGGGCGCGGTAGGCGGCCGGGGCGGCGCCGTGCACCTTGGAGTCGGCGATGGCGCGGCCCTTGGCGACGGCCTGGTCCCAGGCCTCGCCGCGGTCGACCTCGGGGCGCTCGACGGCGACGGAGCCGTTGAGGACACCGGCGGTCCAGACGAGCGACCGCTCCAGGAAGTCGGCGCCCTCGAACAGCGCGTCGGCGATGCCGAGCTCGAAGACCTGCTTGCCCTTGAGCTGGCGGTTCTGGTTCAGCGAGTTCTCGATGATGACCGAGACGGCCTTCTCGGCGCCGATCAGGTTCGGCAGGATCGCGCAGCCGCCCCAGCCGGGCACCAGGCCGAGGAAGACCTCGGGCAGCGAGAAGGCCGGCAGGGCCTTCGACACGGTGCGGTAGGTGCAGTGCAGACCGACCTCGACGCCGCCGCCCATGGCCGCGCCGTTGTAGTACGCGAAGGTCGGCACGGCGAGCGCGGAGAGGCGCTTGAAGACGTCGTGGCCGCCCTTGCCGATGGCGAGAGCCTCGTCGTGCTTCTTGAGGAGCTCGACGCCCTTGAGGTCGGCGCCGACGGCGAAGATGAACGGCTTGCCGGTGATGCCGACGCCGACGATGTCACCGTTCGCGGCCTCGGCCTCGACCTGGTCGATCGCCGTGTTCAGGTTGGCGAGGGACTGCGGGCCGAAGGTGGTCGGCTTGGTGTGGTCGAAGCCGTTGTCCAGCGTGATCAGCGCGAACCGGCCCGCGCCCGCGGGCAGTTCGAAGTGCCGTACGTGGGCGCTGGTGACGACCTCGTCCGGGAAGAGCTCGGCGGCGCCCTTCAGAAGTTCGGCGGTGGTGCTCACTTGCCCTCCCAGTGGGGGTTCTCCCAGATGACCGTCGCGCCCATGCCGAAGCCGACGCACATGGTGTTGAGGCCGTAGCGGACCTGCGGGTTCTCCTCGAACTGGCGGGCCAGCTGCGTCATCAGACGGACGCCGGAGGAGGCGAGCGGGTGACCGTAGGCGATCGCGCCGCCGTACTGGTTCACGCGGGCGTCGTCGTCGGCGATGCCGTAGTGCTCCAGGAACGCGAGGACCTGGACCGCGAAGGCCTCGTTGATCTCGAAGAGGTCGATGTCCTCGATGGACAGACCGGCCTTCGCGAGGGCCTTCTCGGTGGCCGGGATCGGGCCGTAGCCCATGACCTCGGGCTCGACGCCGGCGAAGGCGTACGAGACGAGGCGCATCTTGACCGGGAGGTCGTGCTCCCGGGCGAAGTCCTCGGAGGCGATGATCGAGGCGGTGGCGCCGTCGTTGAGGCCGGCCGCGTTGCCCGCGGTGACGTTGCCGTGGACGCGGAACGGCGTCTTCAGGTTGGCGAGCGACTCCAGGGTGGTGCCCGGGCGCATCGGCTCGTCGGCGGTGACCAGGCCCCAGCCGGTCTCGCCGGTGGAGGCGTCGGTGCGGCGCACCGAGACCGGCACCAGGTCCTGCTGGATCTTGCCGTCGGCGTACGCCTTGGCGGCCTTCTCCTGCGAGCGCACGGCGTACTCGTCGGCGCGCTGCTTGGTGATGCTCGGGTAGCGGTCGTGCAGGTTCTCGGCGGTCATGCCCATGAAGAGGGCGGACTCGTCGACGAGCTTCTCCGACACGAAGCGCGGGTTCGGGTCGACGCCCTCGCCCATGGGGTGACGGCCCATGTGCTCGACGCCACCGGCGATGACGGCGTCGTACGCGCCGAACGCGATCGAACCGGCGACGCTCGTCACGGCCGTGAGCGCACCGGCGCACATGCGGTCGATTGAGTAGCCCGGCACCGACTGCGGCAGGCCGGCGAGGATGCCCGCCGTGCGGCCGAGGGTGAGGCCCTGGTCACCGATCTGCGTGGTCGCGGCGATGGCGACCTCGTCGATCTTCGCGGGGTCGAGGCCCGGGTTGCGGCGCAGCAGCTCCCGGATGGCCTTGACGACGAGGTCGTCGGCGCGGGTCTCGTGGTAGATGCCCTTCGGGCCCGCCTTGCCGAACGGGGTGCGGACGCCGTCGACGAAGACGACGTCCCTGACGGTACGAGGCACGATGGCTCTCCTCCAGGGTGCGGGATGGCACTGCTGCTGCGGCCCACGCCTAAGCGTGCGCTTGCTCCCCCCATGCTACTTGTGGGTAACCAAGCTGCCCACCCCCTGAGGGCCAAGCGGTGAAGGTCACACCCCGCACCACTGCGCGCGCCCCTCCCGCGCGCCCCTCCGTTGGGACGGTCCGGCAACCCGATGGGCCCAGGCGGGCGGCCGTGCCGTGGCACCCGCCCCCCGCCCGGAAGACGCTGGCCGGACCGGGGCGCAGGGCCCCGGCCCCCCTGACAGAACGGACTCCCATGGCGAAGGTCACCACCACCGACCACTGGGTCTGGCACACGTCCACCGTCCCCGCCAACAAGGACGAGGAGGTCGAGCTCTTCGTACGGGAGCGGAACGGCACGCCCCCCGGACAGAAGCGCAAGCCGGTCCTCATGCTCCACGGCCGGAGCGTCCCGGTGCTCCCGGGCTTCGACCTCCGGTACAAGACGTACAGCTGGGCCGGGGCGCTGGCGCAGGCCGGCTACGACGTCTTCCTGATGGACCTCCAGGGCTCCGGCCTCTCGGCGCGGCCCATGATGGGCGACCCCCGCAACGTCAACCCCAACCAGCAGAACCTGCTGACGCCGCGGCCGCCGGGATTCACGCCGGGCCCGCCGAACTACCCGTACCAGCTGAACGACTCCAACAGCGACCGGGACGAGCTGCGCACCGTCGTGACGTTCATCCGCAAGCTGTGCGAGGCGGACAAGGTCGCCTTCGTCGGCTGGTCCGCCGCCGCGTTCTGGATGGGGCCGTACGCGGTCAAGAACCCCGGCGAGGTCGAGAGCCTGTTCCTGCTGGCGCCGATCTTCCCGGCCAAGGGCACCTCGAATCCTCCGGCCTCGCTGCCGGTGCCGGGCTTCCCGACCAACCTCAGCACGAAGAAGGGACTGGACCAGGGCTGGGCCGGCGAACTGCACTGCGACGGTCAGCGTGAGGAGGGCATCGTCGACGTGGTCTGGGACGCGCTGCTGAAGAGCGATCCGGTCGGCAGCGTCTGGGGGAACATCGACGGGCTCAGCCGGTACCGGAGCTTCGCCCGGTGGGGATGGAACGAGACCACCGCGGCGCAGGGCGGGGTGCTCGGCGGAAGCGTGCCCGTGCTGCTCGTGTACGGGGAGCACGACAGGCAGGCCAACACGAAACCGCCCAGCACCAACCCGGAACTCAACTTCTCCGTCCCCGCGCTCTACAACTCCGTCGCGGGCGCCCACAAGCTGATGGTCAAGCTGGACTGCGCGGGGCATTCCGTCCCGTGGGAGATCCAGCACGGGAACGTGCACGAGCTCTCGAAGCACTGGCTCAAACACCTCAAGGTCGACGGCAAGACCCAGGGTGTCTTCGACATGGACCTCGACGGGAACCTCAGCCCGGCCCCGTAGGGCCCGTCCCGGGACACGGCGGAGCCCCCGGCGCCCCTGCGGGCACCGGGGGCTCTCCGGGCGGGTTCAGGCCGTCGCCGTCAGCGCCTTCACCAGGAGCGGGGTCACCAGCTCCACCTGCCACGGCCGGGCGCCGTGGCCGGTGAGGGCCGCCGCCACCGCGTCCGGGGTGCCCGGGGCCGGCGGTTCCCAGCAGACCCGGCGCACCGTGTCCGGGGTGATGAGGTTCTCCTGCGGGAGGTTCAGTTCCTCCGCGAGCGCCGAGACCGCCGTGCGCGCCGCCGCGAGGCGGGCCGCGGCGGCCGGGTCCTTGTCCGCCCAGGCGCGCGGCGGGGGCGGGCCCGCGACCTGCTGGCCCGGCTGGGGGAGCTCGCTCTCGGGGAGGGCCCTGGCCCGGTCCACCGCGGCCTGCCACTGCTCCAGCTGACGGCGGTTCATCCGGTTGCCGAAGCCGGGCAGCGCGAGGAGCGCGCCCGAGTTCACCGGCACCGCGAGGGCGGCCTCCACGATCGCCGCGTCGCTCAGCACCTTGCCGGGGGAGACGTCACGCCGCTGGGCGACCTTGTCGCGGGCCGTCCAGAGCTCCCGTACGACCGCCATCTGACGGCGGCGGCGCACCTTGTGCATGCCGGAGGTCCGGCGCCACGGGTCCTTGCGGGGCGGGGCGGGCGGGGCCGAGGCGATCGCGTCGAACTCCTGGTGGGCCCACTCCAGCTTCCCCTGCCGGTCGAGCTCCTTCTCCAGGGCGTCCCGCAGGTCGACGAGGAGCTCGACGTCCAGGGCCGCGTACCGGAGCCACGGCTCGGGCAGCGGGCGGGTGGACCAGTCGACGGCGGAGTGGCCCTTCTCCAGGGCGTAGCCGAGGACGGACTCGACCATCGCGCCGAGGCCGACCCGCGGGAAGCCCGCGAGACGGCCGGCGAGCTCGGTGTCGAACAGCGAGGTGGGGCGCATGCCTATGTCGCGCAGGCACGGGAGGTCCTGGGTCGCGGCGTGCAGGATCCACTCGGTCCCGGCGAGTGCCTCGCCGAGCCCCGAGAGGTCGGGGCAGCCGACGGGGTCGACGAGCGCGGTGCCCGCGCCCTCGCGGCGGAGCTGCACGAGATAGGCGCGCTGGCCGTAGCGGTAACCGGAGGCGCGCTCGGCGTCCACGGCCACGGGACCGCTTCCGGCGGCGAACGCGGCGATCACCTCGGCGAGGGCGTCCTCTGTCTCGACGACGGGCGGGATCCCCTCGCGGGGCTCCAGCAACGGGATCGGAAGCCCATTCGCAGGGACATCGTCGTCCGGGGGGCCGCCCCCGGTGGTGCGCAGTGCTGTGTCTGCGGCGGTCTCTTGGGCGTCGGTCACGTGTCAAGGGTATCGGTGAACGGCAAGCGCCTGTCGACGGAACGTTCCGTCGACAGGCGCGGGCCCGTGTCCACCGGCCGTCAGTGGATGATCCCCGTCCGCAGGGCCACCGCGACCATGCCGGCGCGGTCCCCGGTGCCCAGCTTGCGGGCGATGCGGGCGAGGTGGCTCTTGACGGTCAGGGCGGAGAGGCCCATGGAGACGCCGATCGCCTTGTTGGACTGGCCCTCCGCGACGAGCCGCAGCACCTCGACCTCACGGCCGGAGAGCTCGCGGTAGCCGCCCGGGTGGCTCGGGGCACCCGGGGGGCGGCGGTGGCCGAGGCGGGCCGCACCGGCGCCGATGGGGGCGGCGCCGGGGCGGGTGGGGTGGCCGATGTTGGTGCGGGTACCGGTGACGACATAGCCCTTCACGCCGCCCGCCAGGGCGTTGCGTACGGCGCCGATGTCATCGGCGGCCGAGAGGGCGAGGCCGTTGGGCCAGCCCGCGGCGCGGGTCTCGGACAGCAGGGTCAGGCCGCTGCCGTCGGGCAGGTGGACGTCGGCAACGCAGATGTCGCGCGGGTTGCCGACGCGGGGACGGGCCTCCGCGATGGACGACGCCTCGATCACGTCGCGCACTCCGAGGGCCCACAGGTGGCGGGTGACGGTGGAGCGGACGCGTGGGTCGGCCACGACGACCATGGCCGTCGGCTTGTTCGGGCGGTAGGCGACCAGGCTTGCGGGCTGCTCGAGGAGAACGGACACCAGGCCTCCTGGGGGGAAGGGTGCGGGACGGGGCCGGCTCGGGGAAGAAGCCGGGGGCGAACCCGTGCTGTGAAGGGGTCACTGACTCCTTCGGCAGCTGGGCCGCCCGCCTTTAGGGAAAGATCACGATTTGGTGAGTAACAATTAGGGCAATTCGGATACGTGATCGATCATCCTACGAGCGGGCCCCGCCCCGTCACCCCCACGAGGGACCCCGAAAGGACCCGGCAGGGGCGGCCTCAGGCCCCCTGCGGCCCCCGTCGCTGGGGCAGCGAGACGACCCCCGCACCCGTCACCGTCCCCGCCCCCGGATCCGCCGGTGCCGGGGGCAGCCCCGCGATCTGACACAGCAGATCGCACCAGGCCGCCAGGTGCGCCCCCGTGTCCGGCACGCCGCCCAGACCCTCCCGCGGCGTCCACGACGCCCGGATCTCGATCTGCGTCGCCGGCCTGCGGTCCGCGAGACCGCCGAAATAGTGCGAGCCCGCCATCGTCACGGTCCCGCTCGCCTCCCCGTACGCCAGCCCCCGCGCCTCCATGGCCCCGGTCAGCCAGGACCAGCACACCTCGGGCAGCAGCGGGTCCGCCGCCATCTCCGGCTCCAGCTCCGCCCTGACCAGGGTCACCAGACGGAACGTGCCCTTCCAGGCCTCGTGCCCGTCCGGATCGTGCAGCAGCACGAGCCGCCCGTCCGCCAGGTCCTCCTCGCCCTCCACCACGGCCGCCTCCACCGCGTACGCGTACGGGGCGAGGCGCTGCGGCGGCCTGGTCGGGTCGATCTCGATCTCGGGCCGCAGCCTCGCCGACCGCAAGGCCTCCACCGCCCGCCGGAACGCGGGCGGAACCGGGTTCGTCTCCGTACTGTCCGCCGTTTCGTCCGTCCCTCGATCGCCGTCGGAATGATCGGAAAAATGTCCCTGAGCCGCAGCCATGCGGGGAAGAGTAGGCGGAACGGGGCCTCCGTGCAGGGAGGGACACCCGGCCCGGACGAGCGGCTTCCCGCCACATGCGAAGATTCTGGGCGTGAGTGCCAATGACCGCCCCACGGGCCAGCAGACGAAGCAGCAGTCGCGGACGTACGACTCCGCGTTCCTCAAGGCGTGCCGACGCGAGCCGGTGCCGCACACCCCCGTCTGGTTCATGCGGCAGGCCGGGCGCTCGCTCCCCGAGTACCTGAAGGTCCGCGAGGGCATCCCGATGCTCGAGTCGTGCATGCGGCCCGAGCTGGTCACCGAGATCACGCTCCAGCCGGTACGGCGCCACAAGGTCGACGCCGCCATCTACTTCAGCGACATCGTCGTCCCGCTGAAGGCCATCGGCATCGACCTCGACATCAAGCCCGGCGTCGGCCCGGTCGTCGCCGACCCCATCCGCACCCGCGCCGACCTGGCCCGGCTACGCGACCTGACCCCCGAGGACGTCCACTACGTCACCGAGGCCATCGGCATGCTCACCGAGGAGCTGGGCGACACCCCGCTCATCGGCTTCGCCGGCGCGCCTTTCACCCTCGCGAGCTACCTCGTCGAGGGCGGCCCGTCGCGCAGCCACGAGCACACCAAGGCGCTCATGTACGGCGACCCGCAGCTCTGGGCCGACCTGCTCGACCGCCTCGCCGAGATCACCTCGACCTTCCTCAAGGTGCAGATCGAGGCCGGCGCCTCCGCCGTGCAGCTCTTCGACTCCTGGGTCGGCGCCCTCGCCCCGGCCGACTACCGCCGCTCGGTGATGCCCGCCTCCACGAAGGTCTTCGACGCCGTCGCCGGCTACGGCGTCCCGCGCATCCACTTCGGCGTCGGCACGGGCGAGCTCCTCGGCCTCATGGGCGAGGCCGGAGCGGACGTCGTCGGCGTCGACTGGCGCGTCCCGCTCGACGAGGCCGCCCGTCGCGTCGGCCCCGGCAAGGCGCTCCAGGGCAACCTCGACCCCGCCGTGCTCTTCGCCTCGCGCGAGGTCGTGGAGGCCAAGACCGACGAGGTCCTGGCCGCGGCGAAGGACCTGGAGGGCCACGTCTTCAACCTGGGCCACGGCGTCATGCCGGCCATGGACCCGGACGCCCTGTCCCGGCTCGTCGAGTACGTGCACACGCGGACGGCCGTCTGACGGTCACCCACGCCCCGCCGACGCCTCCGCCCCACCGGGCGGAGGCGTCGCCGTTCCTCAGCCCGCCGCGCGGACCGCCGCCACCGCCTTGCGCGCCGCGATCAGCACCGGGTCCCACACCGGCGAGAACGGCGGCGCGTACCCCAGGTCCAGCGCCGTCATCCCCTCCACCGTCATCCCCGCCGTGAGCGCCACCGCCGCGATGTCCACCCGCTTCGCCGCACCCTCCCGGCCCACGATCTGCACCCCGAGCAGCCGTCCCGTGCGCCGTTCGGCCAGCATCTTCACCGTCATCGGCGCCGCCCCCGGGTAGTAGCCCGCGCGGCTCGTCGACTCGACCGTCACCGCCACGAACCGCAGCCCCACCTCCCGGGCGTCCCGCTCCCGCAGGCCCGTCCGCGCGATCTCCAGGTCGCACACCTTCGAAACCGCCGTGCCCACCACGCCCGGGAAGGTCGCGTACCCGCCGCCGACGTTCGAGCCGATGACCTGGCCGTGCTTGTTCGCGTGCGTGCCCAGCGGCACGTGCCGCTCCCGGCCCGAGACCAGGTCCAGGACCTCCACGCAGTCGCCGCCGGCCCAGATGTTCCCGTGGCCCCGCACCCGCATCGCCAGGTCGGTGAGCAGCCCGCCGTACGCCCCGAGCGGCAGCCCCGCCGCCCGCGCGAGCGAGGTCTCCGGCACGACGCCCGTGCCCAGCACCACCACGTCCGCCGGGTACTCGTCCGTGTCCGTCACCACCGCCCGCACCCGGCCGTCCGGGCCCGTCAGGACCTTCGTCACCGGAGACGAGACGACCGTCCTGATGCCGAGCCCGTCCATCGCCCGGTGCACGAGCCGCCCCACGTCCGGATCGAGCGTGGCCATCGGCTGCTCGCCCCGGGTCAGGACCGTCACCTCGTAGCCCCGGTTCAGCAGGGCCTCCGCCATCTCCACCCCGATGTACCCGGCACCGACGACGACCGCCCGCCGCCCCGGCGTCCCGGACAGCGAGTCGAGCAGCGTCTGGCCGTCGTCGAGGGTCTGCACCCCGTGCACCCCGGGCGCGTCGATACCCGGCAGCGGCGGGCGCAGCGGCCGCGCTCCGGTCGCGATCACCAGCTTGTCGAAACCCGTCCACGCCTCCGCACCCGACTCC
Organism: Streptomyces sp. E-08; assembly: GCF_049913095.1. Classification (NCBI taxonomy): domain Bacteria; kingdom Bacillati; phylum Actinomycetota; class Actinomycetes; order Kitasatosporales; family Streptomycetaceae; genus Streptomyces; species Streptomyces sp. E-08. The sequence continues at coordinate 6,495,048 of NZ_CP183971.1, forward strand.
AGGTCCCGCGAGCGGACCCGCTGCCCCGGCACGTCGATCTCCGTCACCTCGGTCCGCATCCGCAGATCGATGTCACGGGCCCGGTGCTCCTCCGGGGAGCGGGCGATCAGCTCCCCGCGCGTGGCGACGTCCCCGCCGACCCAGTACGGGATGCCGCAGGCCGAGTACGAGGAGAAGTGCCCGCGCTCGAAGGCGACGATCTCCAGCTCCCCGGGGCCCTTGAGCCTGCGCGCCTGCGACGCGGCGGACATGCCCGCCGCGTCGCCACCGATGACCACCAGTCGTTCGCTCATGGGACGAAACTACTTCTCGGGAGTCTCCCGGGGACGCGGAGGCGTCGGGGACCCGGGCACCGGACCGGCTCCGGAAGCCCCCGGGGCCTCCGGAGCCACGGCCGCTCCCGCCGCGTTCCGCGGGGTGTCCGGCAGGCCGGGCGCGGGGGCCGCCGGCCGGGCGCGGGCCGCGAGGCGCGGGCGGACGAGACGGCGCCACAGGACGAAGACGGCCAGGGCCACCACGAGCCACGGGGCCAGCGCGGCCAGGACGATCCCGATCCAGGCCGCCGCGCCCACCAGCGCGTTCCAGCCGCCGCTGAGGGCGTCACCGAAGCCGGGGCGTCCCTCCTCCCGCTCCTCCGGACCCGACTTCTCCGGCTCGGAGAGGCGGAGGGTGATCGTCGCCATCGTCGTCCGGTCCTTCAGCGTGGCCTGCTGGGCGAGCAGCGCCTCCAGGTCCGCCTGGCGGCGGCTCAGCTCGCCCTCCAGGGTCACCACGTCGGACAGCTTCTCCGCCCGCTCCATCAGCGCCCGCACCCGCGCCACGCTGGCCCGCTGGGTGGCGATCCGGCTGTCCACGTCCACCACCTGGTCGGTGACGTCCTTGGCGTCCGCCCTGCGGTCGAGGAGCTTCCCGGCGCCCGCGAGCCCGGTCAGCACGGAGTCGTACCTCTCCTGCGGCACCCGCAGCACGATCTGCGAGGTGAGGTGCGTGTCGTCGACCCGCTCCGTCGACTCGTTCTCCACGTGCCCGCCCGCGTCCACCGCCGCCCGGCGGGCCGCGGCCAGCGCCTTCGCCGCGTCCTTCACCTCGACGGAGAGCTCGGCGGTACGGATGACGTGCTTCTGCTCCGGCACCTTCGACGCGGGCTTCCCCGCGGCCCCCGAGCCGCTGCTGTCGGCCGCCCCTTCCCGGCCCGCGTCGGCGGGCTTCGCCGCCGTGCCGGCCTTGCTGTCCGAGGCCGCGTCCGTGGACCCGGCACCGCAGCCGGTCAGGACGAGTGCGGCCGTCAGCAGGACCGCGGCCGCCGTTCTCGTTCGCGCTGTCCGCACGAGTTCCCCCCAGGGTGGTGGTGAGTGATGCCCCTTGGACGTACGGGCCTCCGCAGTGGGTTGCCCTCCGGCGGTAGCGATGCGGTCACGGTCCGGCCTCGGAACGGGAGCGGGCGGGGCGTTTGAGAGAGTGGTGCCATGAACGCGGACATCACGGGACACCACGCCGGGCCTCATGCCGTCGTCGCCGGAGGCGGGATCGCCGGACTCGCGGCCGCCCACCGGCTGGCCCTCGCCGGCCACCGGGTGACCCTCCTCGAAGCGGACTCCCGGCTCGGCGGCAAGCTCCTCGCCGGGGAGATCGCGGGCGCGCCCGTCGACCTGGGCGCCGAATCGCTGCTCGCCCGCCGCCCCGAGGCCGTCGCCCTCGCCCGGGCCGTCGGCCTCGGCGACCGGCTCCAGGCCCCCGCGACGACCACCGCGTCCGTCTGGTCCCGGGGCGAGCTCGTCCCCATGCCCAAGGGGCACGTCATGGGCGTCCCCGGCGACCCCACCGCCGTCGGGGGGCTCCTCTCCGCGGAGGGCGTGCGCCGCATCGCAGGCGACCTGGAGCTGCCGCCGACCGAGATCGGCGAGGACATCGCCATCGGCGCGTACGTCGCCGCCCGGATGGGCCACGAGGTCGTCGACCGGCTCGTCGAACCGCTGCTCGGCGGGGTGTACGCCGGTGACGCCCACCGCATCTCGATGAAGGCCGCCGTCCCCGCCCTCTTCGAGGCCGCCCGCGTCCACCCCACGCTCACCGCGGCCGTCCACGCCGTCCAGCGGGCCGGCGCCGCCACCCCCGCCGACGCGGCGGGCGCCGCCACCGGCCTCGGCGGCTCCGCCTTCCTCGGCATCGAGGGCGGTATCGGCACCCTCCCCGGCGCGGTCGCCGCCGCGATCCGCGCCGCCGGCGGCGAGATCCACACCGGAACGTCCGTGGACGCGCTCGTCCGCACCGGCACCACCGGCTGGCAGGTCGTCACCCGGCACCGGACGTTCGACGCCGACGCCGTCGTCCTCGCCACCCCCGCCGGCATCGCCGCCGGACTCCTCGGTGGCCACGCCCCGGCCGCCGCCACGGGGCTCGACGAGATCGACTACGCCTCCATGGCCCTGGTCACGCTGGCCTTCCGCCGTACCGACATGCCCGCCCTGGCCGGCTCCGGCTTCCTCGTGCCGCCCGTCGACGGCCACACGATCAAGGCATCCACCTTCTCCTCGCAGAAGTGGCGGTGGGTCGCCGACGGCGCCCCCGACCTGTTCGTCCTGCGCACCTCCGTCGGCCGCCACGGCGAGGAGGAGCAGGTCCACCGCGAGGACTCCGATCTCGTCGCCGCCTCCCTCAAGGACCTCGCTGCCGCCACCGGCCTCACCGCGCACCCGGTCGCGGGCACGGTCACCCGCTGGATCGGCGGCCTGCCGCAGTACCCGGTCGGCCACCTCGCCCGCGTCGCGCGCGTCCGGGCGGCCGTCGCCGCCCTCCCCGGACTGCGTCTCGCGGGCGCCGCCTACGACGGCGTCGGCATCCCCGCCTGCGTCGCCTCGGCCCACCGCGCCGCCGACGAGATCATCGCCACGTCGAAAAGGACCGACCCCGGTGCGGGGCACTCCCGGTGACGGGCGAGAATAGGCGTATGAGTGCGCCCGAAAAGATCCCGAACGCCGGTAAGAAGGCGAAGGACCTCAACGAGGTCATCCGCTACACCCTGTGGTCCGTCTTCAAGCTGCGCGACGTTCTCCCCGAGGACCGCGGCGGCTACGCCGACGAGGTCCAGGAGCTGTTCGACCAGCTCGCGGCCAAGGACATCACGATCCGCGGCACGTACGACCTGTCCGGTCTGCGCGCCGACGCCGACGTCATGATCTGGTGGCACGCCGAGACGAGCGACGAGCTCCAGGAGGCGTACAACCTCTTCCGCCGTACGAAGCTGGGCCGCGCCCTGGAGCCGGTCTGGTCGAACATGGCGCTGCACCGCCCGGCCGAGTTCAACAAGTCGCACATCCCGGCCTTCCTGGCCGACGAGAACCCGCGCGACTACGTCTCGGTGTACCCCTTCGTGCGCTCCTACGACTGGTACCTGCTGCCGGACGAGGACCGCCGCCGCATGCTCGCCGACCACGGCAAGATGGCCCGCGGCTACCCCGACGTCCGCGCCAACACGGTCGCCTCCTTCTCGCTCGGCGACTACGAGTGGCTCCTCGCCTTCGAGGCCGACGAGCTGCACCGCATCGTCGACCTCATGCGCCACCTGCGCGCCTCCGAGGCGCGGATGCACGTCCGCGAGGAGGTCCCGTTCTACACCGGCCGTCGCAAGAGCGTCGCCGACCTGGTGGCGGGCCTGGCCTGACGGCCGCAGATGAACCTGGTGGTGCGCCCGGCCTCCGGCCGGGCACGCCACCCCTCGACCCGGAAGATCAGACGGCGGACGGCACCATGTCCCGCCGCTCCAGCGACACCGGGTCCGGCTCCGGGTGCGGCGCGCGTCTCGCGCGCCGCACCGGCGTCATTTCCGGGACCTTTCCCACGGCTTCAGGGCCGCGCGGAGTTCCGGCTCCAGCACGGCGGGACCGCGCGTCGCGAGCGCCGTGAGCGGATCGGCCGGCGAGAGCCCGGCGAGCAGGCGCTGCCCGGCCGGCGACGCCCAGCGGGTGTACGGGTACACGTCGATCAGCCCGATCAGCAGGCAGAGCCCCGAGCCGATCAGCGGCAGCGCGAATCCGGCGAGGACCGGGGCCCGTTCGCCCTCCGGCACGAGGAGCGCCGCGACCGTCCCGAGCACCAGCGTCAGCAGGAACCCCGCCCGCACCGCCCGCACCCCGGCGGCGAGCTCCCGGCGGCCCTCCTCGGACACGGCGAGACCCCGCTCGACGAGACCGTCCGCGAGGAGGCGTACGGGCTCGGCGGCGGCGATCACCGGACGGACGGCGGGGACCGGCGACTGCCCGCCGGGCCCGATGGCACCCAGCACCGCGCACTCCAGCTCGTCCCCGCCGCCGCCCGCGGTGTCCACGACCGTGGCCCAGCCGGTGCGGGCCAGCAGCAGCCGCCGTGCCCGGTGCATCGACACCAGGGTCAGATCGGTGACCCGGAGCGGCCCGCCGGCGAGGTAGGCCGCCTCGCACACGGTGAGTTCGTCCGTACCGCCGCGGGCCTCGTGGGGACGGGCGGCCGCGATCGAGGCACGGCAGACCCGCACGCAGCCGGCACCGGCCGCCACGAACGCCACCAGGAGGAGCGGAACCCAGACCATGTCCCGGTTCTACGGGAGGAAGGCCGGGCCCGCCACCCGAACGGCCGCCCGGCCGGTCCCGCTCAGCTGCTGGAGCTGGAGCACGAGCTGGAACTCGAACTCGAACAAGAGCTGCTGGAGCTGGAACAGGAACTGCCGCTGGAGCACGAGGAGCCCGAGGAGCAGGAGGATCCCGAGGAACAGGACCCGGACGAGCAGGAGCTCCCACCGCCCGAGCAGGAACCGCCGCCGCTGCCTCCTCCGCAGGAGCTGTTGGTCGCGCACCACTCGGTCGCCACCCCGAGCACGGCCGCGTCCGAGGACGAGAAGTGCGACGGGGAGTGGGACGCGGCAGGCCTCCGGCCCCGCTGGTTCCGCCGCCGCGGCGGCGCGTAGAACCGGGCGGCGGCGACGAGCTGCTCCCGGAGCACCGGGTCCGGCACGGCCCGCAGCCCGTGCAGGGCCACGAGATGCCCCGGGTCCGCGACGTGACCGTGGTCCCTCCCGTACGCGCGGACCGCGCGACGGCCGGCCGAGGTGACCTGCCGGGCGGCGACCGACCCGCAGACGATGCCGGTGATCAGCGCGGTGAAGAGGATCGGCGCCGCCTTGAAGACGAACGGCAGCCGGAACTCCATGTCGGAGGAGAAGTCGATCACCGTGAGGACGATCGAGACCGGGAAGAGCGCGAAGGCCGTCAGGACGAGGGCGGCGCACCAGCGGGCCGTGACCCGCCGCGTCGCCGGCGCGACCACGAGACCGCGCGCCGCGAGCGCGTCGCCGATCTCCTGGACCGCGGGGTGCCGCATCACCCCGAGCCGCAGGTGGTGCAGGGCCCCGTGCGGGGCGGCGGCGTGCTCCTGGAGGACGGCGCGCTCCACCGGGTCGTGCGCGGTGGGGCGGACGACCGCGACGATGCCGGGGCCGCCGACCGCCAGCCTGCCGTCGGCCTGGAGCGCGACGAGGGCGGTGTCCACGACCCGGGCCGGGCCGCCGTTGAGGAACGCGAGCTCGTACCGGTCGTGGACCGGTCCGCCGGTACCGCGGCGCGTCCGGACGACCCGGGTGACGACGAGGGCGATGCCGACGGCGCCCACGACGTAGACGAGAGTGAGCAGCAGGTCCATGGTCATCTCCGGACGAGGGCGTGACGGGCGGCCCGTAGGAGCCGGGTGGCGCGGCCGGGCGGGCGGCTGCCGGAACGGTCCTGCCACCACTCCGTGAGCTGTCGCCGGGCTGCCGGGTCCTCCGGCCGCCCGGTGAGCAGCAGGTGCTCGACGAAGTCGAGGGCGTCCCGGCGGTAGCCGCCGGTCATGGGACGGGACCGGGCGTACGCGAGGAACGCGGGACGGAAGCCCTTGCCGAGGATCTCCGGCAGCTCCGGCGCGACCTTCGAGACGACCCCGGCCCGCTTGGCGGCGAGGGCGCGGCTCTGGACCCCGACCCGCCGGGTGTCGAACCCTTCGGGGACGGGGGTGCCGGCGACGAGCGCGGACAGGAGGGAGGCCTGGGTGACGGCGAGGCGCTGGCGGGCGCCGGCTCGCGCGGAGGGGGCCTCGGTGACGGGCTCCTCGACGACGGGGGCCGCAGCCGGCATCGGGCCTCCCGAGACCCTTGCTCCCGCGCCGATCAGGAGCGAAGCCTCCCGGGGTGCGGGTACCAGCGATCGGGCGCCGTGCGCGTGGGCGGTGCCCACCCTCCCCGGGACTTCGTCCGGGGGGACCCCCATCGCCCCGGCGGAACGCAGGCCCACCGTGGTCCGGATCGTTTCCAGCTCCTGCGCCAGTTCCTCCTCCGGCGGGAAGTCGTCGTCGCGTTCCAGGAGGACTCCCGGCGGGGACACCCGTGTCGTGAGGTCCGCCAGGACGTCGAGGACCGCGCGCGGCACCGGGTGGGCATGGGTGTCGTGCCAGACGCCGTCCCGCTCGACCCCGCCCGCCACGTGCACGTACGCGATCGCCTCGACCGGCAGCTCGGACAGGGCGCGGGCCGGGTCCTCGCCCCGGTTGACGTGGTTGGTGTGCAGGTTGGCGACGTCGATGAGGAGCCGTACCCCCGTACGCTCCACCAGCTCCGCAAGGAACTGCCCCTCCGTCATCTCCTCGCCGGGCCAGGAGATCAGGGCCGCGATGTTCTCCAGGGCGAGCGGCACGGGCAGCGCGTCCTGCGCGATCCGCACGTTCTCGCAGAGCACGTCGAGCGCGTCCCGGGTCCGGGGCACGGGCAGCAGGTGGCCCGCTTCGAGCAGCGGGGTCGCGGTGAGCGGCCCCCCGGCCCGTACGAACGCGATGTGCTCCGTGACCAGCGGCGCCCCCAGGGCCACCGCCTTCTCCCCGAGCGCCGCGAGCCGCGCCGGGTCCGGCCGGTCCGCGCCGCCGAGCCCGAGCGAGACGCCGTGCGGCACGACCGTCACGCCGCGCTCGCGCAGCCGGGTCAGGGAGTCGGGCAGATGGTCCGCGCAGATGTTCTCCGCGACGACCTCCACCCAGTCGACTCCGGGCAGTGCCTCGACCGCCTCGGCGATCTCAGGACGCCACCCGATGCCGATGCCGAGTTCCGTCATGTCCCCCTCCTTCGGTCCTCAGTCCCTCACCTGATGGCCCAGGCGGGAACGTTCGAACCCCAGGAGGGGGACGTTCAGAGCTTCATTTGAGGTTCGGGAAGGCGGACACCACCGTGCACGAGCCCGGGGCGATCTCCGTGAAGCCGGCGTCGCGGACGACGGGGAGGCCGCTCGTCGTCAGGCCGGCCCAGTCCTCGGCCTTCGCGGTCCGCACCGCGAGCGGGAAGCCCGCCTCGTGCCAGGCCTTCCGGTCGGCCTCCGGCATCGCCCACCACAGCAGCTGCGCGCCGTGGCCGGCCTGCGCCATCGCCTTGCCGGCCGACATGTCGAGCTCCGGGTTGAGCCACAGCACGGCCGCCCCCTCCGGTACGGGGCCGGGCGCGGCCGGGTCGTCGAGGTCGGTGCCCGACACCTGGAGCTTGGCGAGGTCCTTGGGCCAGCCGTCGAGCGGGACCGGCGGGAAGACCCGTACCTCGGCCTCCGCGCCGGTGACGGTGATGCCCGGCAGGGTGTTCGCGCGGCGCCACTCCGCGCCGCGCGCCCGGCGCACCACCTTGCGGATGCGGGCGTCCTGCCAGTCGGTCATCGCCTGCGCCCACTCTCCCTCGCCGAGGGAGCGGTCGTCGGTGAGGACCTCCAGGACGGCCCGGGCCGCGGTCTCCAGGGCGTCGGTACGGGCCGGGGGCGCGTCGCGCTCGATCCGGACGACCAGGGGGAGGACGAACTGGGGCTTCTCGTCGCGGAGATCGGTCTCGTTGCTGCTCACCCGCCAAGTCTGCCACCGCGGTGACGAGTGATTCTTGTGGGAATCATCGCTTCCGGGCCAGGATGCCCCTCATGAAGAGCGATCTTTTTGCGGGCGAGCACCTCGCCGAGGCGGCGACCTTCCCGGGGATGACCCTCCAGAACGCCAAATCCGTCAAGTACACGGTCAACGGCGAGATGCACGCCCGTCAGGGTTCGATGATCGCGTTCCGCGGCGACCTCCAGTTCGAGCGCAAGGGCCAGGGCATCGGCGGGCTGCTCAAGCGGGCCGTCACCGGTGAGGGCCTGGCGCTGATGGCCGTGCGCGGCCAGGGCGAGGCCTGGTTCGCGCACGAGGCGCAGAACTGCTTCATCGTCGAGGTCGAGCAGGGCGAGGCCTTCACCGTCAACGGCCGCAACGTCCTCTGCTTCGACTCCACCCTCCACTACGAGATCAAGACGGTGAAGGGCGCCGGGATGACCGGCGGCGGCCTCTTCAACTCCGTCTTCTCCGGCTACGGCAAGATCGCCCTGATGTGCGAGGGCAACCCGATCGTCATTCCCGTCACCCCGCAGGCCCCGGTGTACGTCGACACCGACGCCGTCGTCGGCTGGAGCGAGCAGCTCCACACCTCCCTGCACCGCTCGCAGTCCCTCGGCTCGATGATCCGCGGCGGCTCCGGCGAGGCGGTGCAGCTCAAGCTGGAGGGCCAGGGCTTCGTCGTCGTCCGGCCGAGCGAGCTCACCCCGCAGAAGCACTCCTCGAATTGAGGCTGGAGCACGTCGGGCGGCGGCACGGCGTGCGCGGGCCGTGGGTGCTGCGGGAGGTCTCGCTCGGCCTCCCGGCCGCCGCTCTCGTCCGGGTCACCGGCACCAACGGCACCGGCAAGTCCACGCTGCTCCGGCTGCTCGCGGGCGTCGACGCGCCCACCGAGGGCCGTGTCACCGGCCGTCCGCCGCGCACCGCGTACGTTCCGGAGCGCTTCCCCGTCGCCCTGCCCTTCACGGCCCTCGACTACCTGGTCCACCTGGGACGCGTCCAGGGCCTGGGCCGGGCGGCTGCGCGGGCCCGGGCGGGGGAGTGGCTGGAGCGCTTCGGGGCCGCCGGGCACGCCGGAACGGGGCTCGCGGAGCTCTCGAAGGGCACCAGCCAGAAGGTCGCCGTCGCGCAGGCGTTCCTCGCGGATCCGGCCCTGCTCGTCCTCGACGAGGCGTGGACCGGACTCGACACCGGCGCCCGCGCCGCACTGGACACCGCCGTCCGCGAACGCCTCGCGGCGGGCGCGACGGTCGTCTTCGTCGACCACGACCCACGACGGCTCGAAGGGGAGGCGCTGGTCGTGTACGGGGTGGGTGAGGGGCGGGTGCGGGAGTCGGCGCCTCCGGCCGCGGCCGCGGGGCACGCGCGCGCCGCGGCGGGGCCGGAGCGCGTGGCGGCGGCCGGGCCCGTCGTGACGGCGGCCGGGCCGGCGGTGGCAGGACCCGAGCCGGCCGCGCCCGGGCCTTCGGCGCCCCCCGCCGGGCCCGCACACCCCGTACGGATCACCGTCTCCGGTGGCCGGTCGCTTCCCTCCCGCCTGCCCGGCGCGGCCCTGGTCACCCCCGGACCCGGCGGCACCACCGTCCTCACCGTGGACGCCGCGCACTCCGACGCCCTCCTGGGTGAGCTCCTCGCCGCGTCCTGGCACATCCACCACCTCGGCACCGAAGGCGTACGGGTATGACGGCGCTCCTGCGCTACCAGTCGGGTCTGCTGCTCCGCTCCCAGCGCTGGCTGGCGCCCCTCCTCCTGTACGCCGCCTTCATCGGCGTCGGCGTCCAGGCCGGCGAGCCGGTGCTCGGCGCGCTCGGCTTCACCGCCGCGGCCCTGCTCCCGGTGTCGGCCTGGTCCGTACGGATCTGCCTCACCCAGGAGCCGTCCGCCGCCCGGAACGTGGTCGCCGCGGCGGCCGGCCGGGGCCGCGCGCACCTCGCGGCGCTGCTCACCGGGGCCGCCTGGCCGGTCCTCGTCGGTTCGGTCGCGGTCCTCGGGGTGACGGCGACCGGCGACCGGCGCGGGGTCGGTCCGCTCGCCGCCGCCTCCGCCGGGCTGCTCGCGGCGCTTGCCTGCGCGCTGACGGGAGCGGTCGTGGGGGCGCTGACCTCGCGGCCCTTCCTGCGGGCCCCCGGCTGGTCCCTGGCCGCGCTCGTCCTCGGCTCCCTCCTGGCGCTCGTGACGACCGGCTCTCCGGCGAAGCACGCGATGACCGCGCTGGTCACCGGGGCCCGTACGGCGACCGCCGACCCGCCCTGGCTCGCCTGCGGCGGCGCGCTGGTCCTGGCGGCGGCGACGGCGGCCCTGGCGTGCCGGGCGACGGCGCGCCTGGAGTGAGCCCGGGTCAGCGGCTCATGAGTTCCGAGACCTTCACGAAGCGGTAGCCGCGGGCGCGGAGCTCCGGGACGATCCGGCGGATCGCCCGCTCGGTGACGGGGGCGGCGCTGCGCGTGCAGTGCATGACGACGAGCGAGCCGGGCTTCACCCCGTCGAGGACCTGCTCGGCGACGGCGTCCGCGTCCTTCGCGAAGGCGTCGCCGCTGACCACGTCCCACTGGACCGCGGTGACGCCGGCGGGGGCGAGTGCGCGCAGGGCCGCGTCGTCGTAGCAGCCGCCGGGGAAGCGGAAGTACGGGACGACGTTGACGGCCCCGGCGTCCCGGAAGGAGTCGAAGGCGCGCTGCACGTCGGAGGCCATGTCGGGTCCCGGGACGGTCGGCAGGCCGTAGCAGGGGGACGCGAAGGCGTAGTGGCTGTAGGAGTGGTTGGCGATCTCGAAGCGAGGGTCGCCGCCGATGGACTTGGCCTGGTCCGGGTACTCCTCCGCCCAGCGGCCGGTCATGAACACGGTCGCGTCCACCTTGAGCCGGCGCAGGGTCGCGATGAGCTCGGGGTTGTCGAAGTGCTCGCCGTCGGCGGCGCGGGGGCCCTGATCGGCCGTCATGTCGGCGTCGAAGGTGAGCGCGACGACCTTCTCGGTGCCCTTGGCGCGGTGCGTGTACACGGGGGTGAGGCCGCCGGGGCCGGGCGCCATGGTGGGCGGGGCGGCGGGGACGCGCGCGGGCTTCGGTCCGGGGGCGGCGGCGCTGGGGCGGGGCGAGGGGGTTCCGGCGGCGGCCGGGCTCTCGGTCACGCTCGCCTTCGCGTTCGGCGCCGGAGTCTCGGCCGCCTGGGTGCCGCAGCCGACGAGGGCGGCGCCCAGAAGACCGAGCACCGCCATTTTTCGTACAGAAGTGTTCACGACCGGAAGTTATCTGATCAAAGTCCTTAACGCTCGCGACTCGACAGCAGCAGCACCCGAGTCCACGCGCTGAGCTGACGCACCATCGCGTGAGCATGCGCGGCCCGCTCCCGGCGGAAGGGCAGGACGAGCAGGGCGGGCACGAAGGCGAGCGTCACGAGGAGGAGCGGGAGGGTCGCGACGAGAACGATCAGGGCGCGCTGCGCCCATCGGAGAGTGCGCACGGGGTTCCTCGGGGTAGTGGCGGGATCGGACCCCCACCGTCGGCGGCACCCGGTACGTTGCGAAAGCCGCAACCGTTGCCGGTGTTGCGGCAACGCTCCGGGGGAGGGGTGCGATGACCGAAGTGGCCCGTACGCAGGGGAGCTCGGCGGAGATCGAGCGCGGCGAGGTCGCCGAGGTCGCGGCCCTCGGCAACGTGTTGAAGGGGCTGTTCACCAGACTGGGCATCAGCCAGAGCCAGTACGCCTACCGCGTCCACCTCGACAAGTCCGCCGTCTCGCGCTACCTCACCGGCCGCCGCATAGCACCCCAGGACTTCATCGACCGCCTGGTCCGGGAGGTCGAGGACCACCTCGGTGTCCCGCTCCAGCTGGAGGCCAGGGAGGCGCTGCGCACCCGGCGGCTCGAAGCGCTGCGGGTCTGCGACCCGGACGAGTTCCGGCTGGAGGGCCTCCGGGACGAGCTGGCGCGCTCGCGCCGGGACACGGAGCGGGCCCACCGCAACATCGAGGCGCTGAACGCCCTCCTCGACAGGAAGGAGGCGGAGGCGCGGGGCGTCGCGGACGACCTCACGCGCCTCCGCCTCGACTGGGGCGCGGAACGGACGGCCCTCGCCGGCGCCCGGGAGGACCTCCTGCGTCAGGTGGAGCGGCTCAGGGAGGACCTCCGGGACGCCGAGGACCTCCGCGAGGAGGCGGAACGGCACGGAGCGGAGCTGCGGGCGACGGTGCTGCGCCTGGAGGAGGAACTGTCCCGGCGGCGGCCGGCGACGGAAGCGGAGGACGTGCCGCTGGACGTGTTCAAGGAGCGGATCCGGTGGATGTGGGAGGAGGAGGACCTCCCCGACGCGGCGCGGAACCTGACCGAGGCCGCCTGGTCACGGCCGCTGGAGGACGTGGCGGAGCTGCTCCGCTGGCTGCGGGAGATCGGCGCGGCCCCGGACACGTTCGCCGCGGACGTCGCACGGCTGAGGCCGCTGGAGGACGTCCTGGCGTTCAGCCCGGAGGTGACCCGCCTCGGACGCTCCCGCGTCAGGGAGGCGTGGGTGTCCGCCGTCGCCGCCCGGGTCTCCCAGGGCAACGCGGCCGTCGTCCACCAGGGGCTGCGGGACGCCGTGACCCGCTCGGAGACCGAGGCCGACCGCGTCCTCGCCGAGGCGGTCGGCCGCGTGCGGAGCAACGCGGAGGCGGTCGCCCTGGTGTCGGCCGCGCTGGCCGGCACGGCGCCCCCGGCCCGCCTGACCCGTGTGGCCGAGAAACTTGCCAGGGGGAGCCGGCTCGACCTGTTCGGCCTGCGGGTCGCGACCGGGCTCGCGCAGGCGGGGAGGTTCGACGTGGCGGCCCTCGTGATCGCCGCCGCGGCCGGCCACGCGCCGGACCGGGAGGGCGACGAGATCGACGACGTGCGGCTCGGCCGCTGTCTCCGGGAGTTCGGCGAGGCCCAGATCGCCGTCCTGTTCGACCTGGTGACGTGGCTGGACGACACGGCCGTCATGACGACCTTCGCCGACCGGCTCGCCCGCGCGCAGGAGCAGCCGCTCCTGGAGCGGCTGCTCACCACCCTGGCCGAGCACGGAAGGCTGGAGCTCCTCGACCTCTTCGACGTCCACACGTCCGGACGGCTGAAGCGGGCGGTCAGGGACGTGCGCGCCTCACGAGGCCAGTAGCCGCGCCCGGCACTCCTCGACGTCGAACTCCCCCGGCGGGTACTTCGGGTCCAGCGCCTCCAGGTGTTCGAGCAGCAGCTTGCTGATCGCCCAGTTGCGGTACCACTTGCGGTCCGCCGGGACCAGGTACCAGGGGGCCGCGTCCGTGGAACAGCGTTCGAGGGCGCGTTCGTACGCCTGGCGGTACGCCGGCCACCGCGTCCGCTCCTCGATGTCGCCCACGTTGAACTTCCAGTGCTTGTCCGGGTTGTCCAGGCGCTCCAGGAGCCGGGCGCGCTGCTCCTCGTACGAGAGGTGGAGGAAGACCTTGACGACGGTCACCCCGTCTTCCGCGAGGGACTGCTCGAAGCGGTTGATCTGTTCGTAGCGGCGGCCGATCAGGCGGCGCGGGACCAGCTCGCGGACCCGGGCGATCAGGACGTCCTCGTAGTGCGAGCGGTCGAAGATGCCGATCTCGCCCGGCTGGGGGAGCGCCCGCATGATCCGCCAGAGGAACGGGTGGTTCCGCTCCTCCTGCGTCGGTGCCTTGAAGGCACGGATCCGGCAGCCGGACGGGTTGAACAGGCCGATGACGTGTTTGACCGTGCCGCCCTTGCCGCTGGTGTCCATGCCCTGGAGGACGAGGAGCAGCCGCCGGCGGTCACCGGCGGTGCTCGCCGCGTACAGGCGTTCCTGGAGTTCGGCGAGGCGCGGCCCGAGGGCGGCGGTGGCGGCGAGACCCGCCGCCTTGCCGGTCGGGCCGGCCGGGGTGGCGCGGGCGTCGTACGCGGTGAGGTCGATCCGCTCGCCCCCGGGGATTCTCAGGACGTCACGCAGGACGGGCTCCGGAGCCTTCCGCTTCGCGCTCCCGTCCTTCCTTCCTCCGTCCTTCTTCCCGCTGTCCTTCTTCGCCACCTCGGCCCCTTCCGCCGCCGGTCGTGCTTCCCTCACGATCCTGCGACGGAATCCGGTCACCCGCACCCGGTCGGCTCAGCGCCACGGCCCCCTCACCGCGAACGTCGTCCCGGGCGTGTAGCAGTTGACGTACATCGTGCTCCGGTCCGGGGAGAAGGTGACACCCGCGAACTCGCCCCACTCCGGGGCCTCGGGCGTGCCGATGTTCTGCGCGCCCCGGGCGACCGCGTACACCTCGCCCTTCACGCTCACCCCGAAGACGTGCTGCGCCCCCTCGCCGTCCTCGCAGACCATCAGGCCCCCGGTCGGGGCCAGACAGATGTTGTCCGGGGACTCGCCGGGGAGACGGACGTCGGTGTCGGGGCCGAAGACCACGACGAGGGTGAGGCGGCGCCGGAGCGGTTCGTACTTCCAGACCTGGCCGAAGTGCGTGGCCGCCGAGCCGTCCTTGGCCCGCGCGAAGGAGGACACGAAGTAGACGGCCCGCCCGCCCCAGTAGCAGCCCTCCAGCTTCTGGGCGTGCGTGATCCCCCGGGGCCCGAAGTCCTGGTGGCGGATCGGTGTCGCGGTCGCCAGGGGATCGGGTACGGGGACCCATTCGATGCCCTCGAAGCGGGTGCCGGTCTCCTGGACGGCGGAGAGGTCGGGCACGCCGGGCACCCGCATGGCCTCCAGGGCGCCGCCCGCGCGCAGCGAGCCGGTGCCGCCGAGCGGCCTCTCCGGGAGGAAGCGGTAGAAGAGGCCGAAGGGGCTCTCGAAGGCGTCCTCCGTCTCGTACACGATGCCGCTCGCCGGGTCGACGGCGATCGCCTCGTGCTGGAAGCGGCCCATGGCGGTGAGCGGGACGGCTCCGGTGCGGTGCGGGTCGGCGCCGTCGACCTCGAAGATGAAGCCGTGGTCCTTGGTGTAGCCGTTGGTGCCGGCCCGGTCCTCGGTCTCCTCGCAGGTCAGCCAGGTGTTCCAGGGGGTGGGGCCGCCGGCGCAGTTCACCGCGGTCCCGGCGATGGCGACCCGCTCGCCGAGGACGTCGCCGCGGCCGTCGAGTTCGAGGACCGTGCAGCCGCCCTTGCCGGCCGGGTCGTACGTGAGGCCGGGGACGGTCGGGACGGCGATCTTCCCGGTGACCCGGTTCTCGTGGTTGCGGACGAGGTGCACCCGGCCGCGGCGGCCGGCGAAGGCGCCCATGCCGTCGTGGTTGCTGGGGACGAGGCCCTCGCCGGAGCGGAGCGGGTCGCCCTGCCGGGAGAGGACCTTGTAGCGGAAGCCGGCCGGGAGGTCGAGGAGACCGTCCGGGTCGGGAACGAGGGGGCCGTAGCCGGCCGTGCGGGGTGCGGCGCTCGCGCTGCCGGCGAAGAGCTCGGTGAGAGCGCCGGTGAAGGCGATACCGGCGACGGACGCGCCGGTGCGGGAGAGGATCTGACGTCGTGTCGCGGACATGAGGCAACCACTTTCCTGTTTGGGGGTCCCCCAGGCCGCAGGGCCGAGGGGGAGGACAGGTGTGTGATGTGACGTGTGACCCGCATGTGTGTATCACGCAGTGGGGTGACGGGTGAACCATGCGGGCCGCAACGGCCTCATGTGGCGCTGAGACTGACCTGCCGTCAGGCGAGCTTGGCGTCGAGGGTGATGGTCGTGCCCGTGAGCGCCTGGCTCACCGGGCAGTTCTTCTTCGCGTCCTCGGCGAGCTCCTTGAAACGGGCCTCGTCGAGGCCGGGGACCTCGCCGACCACGCTCAGGTGGATGCCGGTGATGCCCTCGCCCGGCTGGAAGGTGACGTCGGCCTTGGTCTCCAGGCGGGTCGGCGCGGCGCCGACGCCGGCCAGGCCGTTCGAGAAGGCCATCGAGTAGCAGGCGGAGTGCGCCGCCGCGATGAGCTCCTC
Organism: Streptomyces sp. E-08; assembly: GCF_049913095.1. NCBI lineage: Bacteria > Bacillati > Actinomycetota > Actinomycetes > Kitasatosporales > Streptomycetaceae > Streptomyces > Streptomyces sp. E-08. The sequence continues at coordinate 6,510,835 of NZ_CP183971.1, forward strand.
GGGGCTGGTCTTGCCGTTGGGCTCCTGCGAGCGGGCGGGCCAGGAGACGTCGTACGAGCCGAGGCCGGAGGAGTCGAGGGTGACGACCCCGGAGCCCTTGAGGAGGTCGCCCTGCCAGACGGTGTGGGCGTGACGCACGGTGGCCATGGTGAATCCCTTTCGATCGGGTACGGCCACCAAGCTACTGCGCCACGAGGCCCTTCGCGTCGCGGGCGAGCGCGGTGAGCCGGGAGATCGCCCGGAAGTACTTCTTGCGGTAGCCGCCGTTCAGCATCTCGTCGCTGAACAGCCTGTCGAAGGGGAGACCGGAGGCGAGCACGGGTATCTCACGGTCGTACAGGCGGTCCGCGAGGACGACGAGCCGCAGGGCCGTCGACTGGTCCGGGACCGGCTGGACGTCGGTGAGGCAGACGGCCGCGAGGTCGTCCGTGAGGGCGCCGTACCGGCTCGGGTGCACCCTGGCCAGGTGTTCGAGCAGGTGCGGGAAGTCGTCGAGCGAGGCGCCCGGCGTCGCGTACGCGGTCTCCGTGACCACCTGGTCGGAGTACGGGGACGGAGCCTCGGGCAGACCGCGGTGCCGGTAGTCCTCGCCGTCGATCCGCAGCGGGCGGAAGTGGGCGGAGAGGCCCTGGATCTCGCGGAGGAAGTCGGCGGCGGCGAAGCGGCCCTCGCCGAGCTTGCCCGGCAGCGTGTTCGAGGTGGCGGCGAGGGCCACGCCCGACTCGACGAGCCTGCCGAGGAGGCTGGAGACGAGGACGGTGTCGCCCGGGTCGTCGAGCTCGAACTCGTCGATGCAGAGGAGACGGTGCCCGCCGAGCGTCTGCACGGTCTGCTGGAAGCCGAGCGCGCCGACCAGGTTGGTGAGCTCGACGAAGGTGCCGAATGCCTTGAGTGCGGGCTCCGCGGGGGTCGCGTGCCACAGCGAGGCGAGCAGGTGGGTCTTGCCGACGCCGTACCCGCCGTCCAGGTAGACCCCGCGCGGGCCGGTCGGGGCGGCCGGCTTCTTCGCGAACCAGCGGCGCCTGCCGGCGCCGGTGGCGTGCGCCCCGCCGAGACCCTCGGCGAAGGTGCTCAGGGCCTTGACGGCGTCCGTCTGGCTCGGCTGGTTCGGGTCGGGGAGGTACGTGTCGAAGCGTACGGAGTCGAAGCGCGGCGGCGGCACCATCTCCGCGACGAGACGGTCGGCGGGGACGTGGGGCTCTCGGGAGCAGAGCGAGAGCGGGGCCGCTTCGGGGGAAGCCGCTTCGATGAGGGCACGGGTCGACACAGTTCCCCACTGTAAGCGCCATGCCAGACTTCGATCATGCGCCAGCTCTTCCCTGTGACGGACATGACAGCCCCCGCCGACCAGGAGTGGTCGCTCGACGCCCTCGCCGACGCCTACGCGTATCCGGAGGGAGACGGTCCGTGGCTGCGGGCCAACATGGTCTCCTCGCTCGACGGGGCCGGACAGCATGAGGGGCGCTCCCAGCCGCTCTCCTCCGAGACGGACATGCGGATCTTCGGCACCCTGCGCGGGATCGCCGACGTGGTCGTGGTGGGTGCGGAAACGGTTCGCCTGGAGGGCTACCGCCCGGCACGCGCGCGGGAGGCCTTCGCGGCCCGCCGCGCCGCCGCCGGACAGGGCCCGGCCCCCGTGATCGCCGTGGTCAGCGCCTCCCTGAACCTGGACTTCTCGCTGCCGCTCTACACCGAGCCTCTGGTGCCGACCCTGGTCCTGACGGGGGCCGCCGCGCCCGCCGAGCGGATCGCGGCGGCCCGGGCGGCCGGCGCGGAGGTGCTGATCGCGGGCGACGGCGCAGGGGTGGAGCCGGCCCGCGCGGTGGCGGTGCTCGCGGAGCGCGGGCTGCGCCGTCAGCTGACCGAGGGCGGGCCCCGGCTGCTCGGCCAGTTCGTGGCGGCGGGGGTCCTCGACGAGCTGTGTCTGACGGTCTCCCCGACGATGACGGCGGGGAGCGCCCAGAGGATCGCCGGGGGCCCCTCGGTGGCCGTCCCGACACGCTTCCAGGTGGCTTCCCTGCTGGAGCAGGACGGCTTCCTCTTCACCCGCTACCGTCGGATCTGACAATCGGCGGAATTTCCCGTTCCGCTTAGCGTCCGCTGGGCACACTTACTGTCGCAGACCCCGTGCGGGCACGGGGAAGGATGGTTTCCGCAGAAGGGCTCCTGAGGTGTTCACAAGCGTTCTGATGATCGAGAAGCCCCTCACGTCCGTCGACGTGGAATTCGTCACCACCCTGCACGGCGACGAGGGCATGTCCTTCATCGTTCTCATGCAGCCGCGTGGTGACCAGGCCGATGTACTGCTGCGCGCCATCGACGACGTCGCCATGGGCGAGCTCAAGGAAGCGACCCGCGAGGGCGACGAACCGGAGGGCAAGGAGGCCAGGGGACCCGCCGAGCAGGCCCTGGAGGTCTCGCTCCAGGCCCTGAGGCAGGCCGGCTGCGAAGCGGTCGGGCAGGTCGTCGAGGACCACCCGCTCGACAAGATGAAGGCGGTGGTCGACGAGTCGGAGGCGGACGAGGTGATCGTTCTCACCGCCCCGCACTACGTGGAGGAGTTCTTCCACCGTGACTGGGCCTCCCGGGCCCGCCACAAGGTCGGCGTCCCCGTCCTGAAGCTCTTCGCCCACAGCGAGTGACCGGAGGGCCGGGTCCGCGCCCCGTGCAGGGGGCGCGGACCCGGCGCCGTCTCCGCTGCGCCCCGCCGGGCCCACGCGCGTGAGCCACTAGGCTGGGACCTTCCAGAACCACGCACCCCGGGGAGAGATCCGCATGGCACCCGCCATCCCTGCCGCCATGGAACGGCCGCACTTCATCGGCATCGGCGGTGCCGGAATGTCGGGCATCGCGAAGATCCTCGCCCAGCGCGGCGCCAAGGTCGCCGGAAGCGACGCCAGGGAGTCCGCGACCGCCGAGTCGCTGCGCGCCCTCGGCGCCACCGTGCACATCGGTCACGCCGCCGAGCACCTCGCCGACGACGCCTCCGCCGTCGTCGTCTCCAGCGCCATCCGCGCCGACAACCCCGAGCTGGCCCGCGCCGCCGAGCTCGGCATCCCCGTGGTCCACCGCTCCGACGCGCTCGCCTCCCTCATGGACGGCCTCCGCGCGATCGCCGTCGCCGGCACCCACGGCAAGACGACCACCACCTCCATGCTGGCCGTCGCCCTCACCGAGCTCGGCCTGGACCCCTCGTACGCCATCGGCGGCGACCTCGCGGGCCCCGGCACGAACGCGCTGCACGGCGCCGGCGACGTCTTCGTCGCCGAGGCCGACGAGAGCGACCGCAGCTTCCAGAAGTACGACCCCGAGGTCGCGATCGTCCTCAACGTCGAGCTGGACCACCACGCGAACTACGCCTCCATGGACGAGATCTACGAGTCCTTCGAGGCCTTCACCGCCAAGATCCGCCCCGGCGGCACCCTGGTCGTCGGCGAGCACGCGGGCGCCCGCGAGCTGGCCCGCCGCGTCGCGGACCGCGACGGCCTGGACATCGTCACGGTCGGCGAGTCCGAGGACTCCGACGCCCGCATCCTCAAGATCGTCCCGAACGGGATGAAGAGCGAGGTGACGGTCCTCCTCGACGGCGTCGAGCACACCTTCACCGTCTCCGTCCCCGGCCGCCACTACGCCCACAACGCCGCCGCGGCCCTCGCCGCCGGCGCCCGCGTCGGCATCGACCCGGCCGAGCTCGCCCAGGCGCTCACCGCCTACACCGGCGTCGGCCGCCGCCTCCAGCTCAAGGGCGAGGCCAAGGGCGTCCAGGTCATCGACTCGTACGCGCACCACCCCACCGAGATGACCGCCGACCTGGAGGCCATGCGGGGCGCCGCCGGGGCCTCCCGCCTCCTCGTCGTCTTCCAGCCGCACCTCTTCTCCCGCACCCAGGAGCTGGGCAAGGAGATGGGCGACGCGCTGGCCCTCGCGGACGCCTCCGTCGTCCTCGACATCTACCCGGCCCGCGAGGACCCGATCCCCGGCATCACCAGCGAGCTGATCATCGCCGCGGGCCGCGCCGCCGGGGCCGACGTGACCCCCGTCCACGAGAAGGACACGGTCCCCGACGTCATCGCGGGAATGGCGGGCCCCGGCGACCTCGTTCTCACCATGGGCGCGGGCGACGTCACGGATCTCGGTCCGAAGATCCTCGCCCGCCTGTCGAACTGAGGGAGTGGACGAACGATGGCGTACGAGGTCGAGAAGCCGGACGAGGAATGGCAGGCCCAGCTGACTCCGGCGGAGTACCAGGTGCTCCGGCTCGCCGGCACGGAGCCCGCCTTCCGCGGTGAGTACACGGACACCAAGACCCAGGGTGTCTACTCCTGCCGTGCCTGCGGCGCGGAGCTCTTCACCTCGAACGAGAAGTTCGAGTCGCACTGCGGCTGGCCGTCCTTCTTCGACCCGAAGGACAGCTCCGCCGTCGAGCTGATCGCCGACACCTCCCACGGCATGATCCGCACCGAGGTCCGCTGCGCCCGCTGCGGCTCCCACCTCGGCCATGTCTTCGAGGGCGAGGGCTACCCGACCCCGACGGACCAGCGGTACTGCATCAACTCCATCTCGCTGCGCCTGGAGCCGACGGAGTAGCGCCGGCGGAACGACGGAAGACGCGAGGGGCTCGGCTCGGATTCGATTCCGGGGTGAGCTCCTCGCCCTCTGTCCGGGCAGCACCGACCCGGCAGCAGCTCAGGAGCCCTCATGCCCCGTCCCGAAGGTCCCGCCGACGTCGACGCCTGGTTCGCCGAGGGCGGCTGGTACCCCGGCCGGAACGTCGCCGAGCAGGCCGCGGCGTTCGTGGCGGAGGTCGTCGAGGAGACCCGGAGGTACGGCCACCCCGTCGAGCCGTTCGCCGCGGCCACCGCGTTCCTCGCCGAGCACGCGGGGGTCCGTCTGACCATCGACGCGCGGCGCGAGGAGTACCTGTACTTCAAGCCGGTCATCGTCTGGGAGAGCACCTCCGAGGAGATCGCGGAGCTGAGCCGCAACCTGGGCGTGCGAATCTTCCCCGTGGGCTGGGACTCCTCGGAGGGGGAAGTGATCGTCATCGACGAGCGGAACCGGTTCTTCTGCATGCACCACACCGGCAACTACTACCTGGGCACCGGCAAGTACGGGGCGATGACCGACCTCTACCGGTATCCCATGAAGGACGCCGAGGACTTCTACGTCTGACCCGGCAGGGTCCTCAGTGGACGGAGAACCCGCCGTCCACGAAGAGGGACTGGCCCGTCACGTACGCCGAGGAGGCGCTCGCCAGGAAGACGGCCGCGCCCGCGAAGTCCTCCGCCAGGCCGTTGCGCCCGACCATCGTGCGCGCGGCCAGGGCGGCGACCTTCTCCGGGTCGGAGGAGAGGCGCTGGTTGAGCGGGGTCATCACGAAGCCCGGGACCAGGGTGTTGGCGGTGACGCCGTACGGGGACCAGGCCTCCGCCTGCGAGCGGGCCAGCGACTCCAGGGCGCCCTTGGACACCCCGTACGCCCCGCTCTGGACGAACGCGCGGTGCGCCTGCTGCGAGGTGATGTGGATGATCCGGCCGAAGCCCCGCTCGGCCATCCCGGGGCCGAAGCGCCGGCCGAGGAGGAACGGCGCCTCCAGGTTCACGGTCATCGTGGTGTCCCACACCTCGTCGGCCAGCTCGCCGAACGGCGGACGGAGGTTGATCCCGGCCGAGTTCACCAGGATGTCCGGCTCCCCGAAGACGGCCGCGGCCGCCTCCGCGCCCGCCTTGATGCCTTCCCGGGTGCTCAGGTCGGCGCTCACCCACGCGGCCCGGCAGCCGTCGGACGTCAGCTCGTCGACGGTCGCGACGAGCTCGGCCTCCTTGCGGGCCATGACCACCACGCTCGCCCCCGCCCTGGCCAGGGCCCCGGCGATGGCCTTCCCGATGCCGGAACTGCCGCCGGTGACGAGGGCGGTGCGCCCGTCGAGCGAGAACAGCTCGGAGAGGTAGCCGAAGGGGGTGCTGCTCATGGAGGTCGCTCCTCGGGGCGGTGGCGGGCAGGTACACGCATCCTGGCACACGCCCGCGAAGGGACCATGTGATGATCTTCCCTTCATGATGAGGATCCGTCAGGGATCCCGGGGGAGAGAACCATGGGAAAGACGGACGCCAACGGCGTCGACCTGTCCGGCGTCACCGGCAGGCTCATCCAGACGGTCGACCTGGTGAAGGGCCCTGCGCCGCAGGCGATCGCCAGCGACACCCGCAACGGCTGGGTCTTCGTCCTCCAGATGGAGAGCGGCGGCCAGCAGGACATCGAGCAGGGCAACATGCGGCTCAACCGCATCGACCGTCTGACCGGCAAGGTCATCGACTCGATGCAGCTGAAGGGCTTCGGGCACGGCATCTCGATGGGTGTGGAACCCGGCGACGGGCAGACGTACCTCTGGACCGAGGTCGGACGCGAGATGGCGTACAGCAGGAGGAGCGACGGCACGGTCAAGGCGGCTTTCGGCAAGGCCGTCACGCGGTTCCGGTACGCGAAGGACACCGTCCTGGACGCCGACGACCCGGCGCTGCGGAAGTTCACGCCGCCCGGCAGCACGTCGGGCACCGGGCCCTCGATCGACCCGGTGAACAACCTCCTGTGCGTCATGTACCACAAGGGCGGCAAGCGGACCTTCACGCGCTACGACCTCGCCGCGGCCGCCGCCGGCTCCTGGGTCCCGGTGGGGACCAGCTTCGTCATGAGCGACTGCGACGGGCAGCCGACGACGTGCGTGGACGAGGAGACGACACCCGACGTGCCGTCGCGCTACCCGCTGGAGAAGGAGCTCACGTCCCAGGGATACACGGTCCTCGGCGACGTCCTGTACTGGTACCAGTGGGCGCCCTACCTCGTCGACGACGACCCGAACACGCTCCCCGCCGACGGCTTCCCGGGGGTCGCGTTCCTCACCTCGTACGACTGGAAGACCGGCACGCGGTTCGACCGGCAGGTGGTCACCAGCGCCGACGGCCTCACCCGGCGCGAGCCGGAGGGCGTCGCCGTCGAGGTCGACCCCACGACCGGCGAGACCAGGCTGCTGTTCGGCTTCAGCAACACCGTCCCCGGCACCACCGGTTCGCGCGACGTCACGATCAGCTGGTACCCGACGAAGCCCGGCACCGACGGCGTCAAGGTCCTCGCCGACTGGGAGGACCTCGCCCTCGAACCGGGCATCCAGCCCGGCGCCCAGCCCCCGCGCGGACGCCTGATCGCCCTCGCCGGCACCACCTACCTCCAGCTGCGCGGCACCCTCACCTGCACGCCCGGCCTGACCTCGGACGGCAGGATCGCGACCCTGCCGCACCGGCTGCGCGCGACCCACCTGACGCGCGCGAACGTACCCCGCAACAACAACGCCGGACGCTGCGTCTGCCGGATCGAGACGGACATCAGCGGCGGACTCCGCGCCTACGGCGCCTACAGCGACAACCCCATCACCTGGATCGACCTCGACGGCGTGTCCGTCGCCTGGCGATGAGCCCCCGACAGGCCGCCGCCCCCGCACAGCCGTCCGCCCGTCCCACCCGATCCGGAGGATCGCGCATGACCCAGCACACGACCAGCCGCCGTTCCCTGCTCACCGCCGCCCTCGCCGCCCCGGCCGTCGCCGTCGGCGCCCCGCTGCTCTCCGCCGCCCCCGCCGCCGCCGTCGACCCCGCGGACGGCTGCCAGGTCGTCGTCGACTGGAAGCCGATCACCCTGGAGGCGGGCGTGCAGAACGACCCCCTCTCGCCGGCCGAGGCCCGCGTGATCCGCCTCGCGGGCACCGAGTTCCTCCAGCTGCGCGGCCTGGTCACCTGCGCCTTCACCGGCGACGGCCCGCTCGGCACGCTCCACGCCGACATCCGCCCGCCCAAGCTGACCCGGGGCGTCTGCCCCCGCAACAACAGCCAGGGCATCAACGCGCTGCGCATCGAGGCCACCACGGCCGGCGTCGTCTACGTCCTCGGCCCCCAGGCGGCGAACAAGGTCACCTGGATCCAGCTGGACAACTTCTCGTCCGTGATGCGCTGACGCCCGCGGGGGTGCGCCGGGGCTCCGGCGCACCCCCGGTCAGCCGTGCCAGATCCCGGTCGCGGCGGTGGCCCTGACGTAGTCCGCGAAGTCGCGCGGCTCGCGCCCCAGGGCCCGCCGCACGCCGTCGCCCAGCGTGGCGAACCGGTCCTCGGCGATCCAGCCGAAGAGCGTGTTCAGAAGGCCCGGGAACTCCTCCGGCAGCCCGCGTCCGGCGGCGTACGCCGCGAACTCCTCCGGCGAGGCGGGACGGTACGTGATGTGCCGTCCCGTCGCGCGGGCGACCTCGCCCGCCACCGCGCCCAGGCTCAGCAGGCGCGGCCCGGACAGCTCGTACGCCTCCCCGGCGTGACCGTCCTCGGTGAGCGCCGCCACGGCGACGTCCGCGATGTCCTCGACGTCCACGAAGGGCTCCGTGCCGGCCCCCGCCGACCACACGACCTCGCCGTCGACGAGCTGCCCCCGGAAGAACGGATCCTCGCTGAAGTTCTGCGCGAACCAGGCGGGCTTGAGGAGCGTCCACTCCGCGCCCGATTCCCGCACGGCCCGCTCGCAGGGCAGCTTCTCCTCGCCCTCGGGCACGACCCAGTCGCGGTGCGACAGCAGCACGAGCCGCCCGACACCCCGGGCGGCGGCGAGCCGGGCGAACCTGCTCATGGAGTCCCCGGCGTCACTCTGCATCGAGTCGACCAGATAGGCGGCCCCGACCCCTTCCAGGACGGGTTCCCAGGTGTTCTCGTCGTTCCAGTCGAAACGGGCGGGCCCCTTGCGGGAGGCGGCCCGGACGTCGTGCCCGCGCTCCTTGAGGCGGGCGGTCACCCGGCGGCCCGTCTTCCCGGTGGAGCCGAGGACCAGGACGGGTCGTTCCTTCGTCGTCGTCATGCGACCAGTCAAACGGCGGGGTGGTGAGCGGCGGAATGGTCCAGGCGCTCAGCCCGATGTCTCAGGCGCTCCGCTCTCCCCGGTGACCCGAAACTCGCTGGAGCGGAGGTGATCATGCGAGGCAGGATGCCCACGCGGCGCGTGCCGCCTCGGCACCAGGGAGATCCGCATGACTGCCTCCTACCCGTACCGCATCGCGACCAGGGGAGGGGACCTCACGCTGATCTGGCGGCCGGGAGAGGCCGATGCCCCCGATGAGGTCGCCGTCGACGACCACGGACAACTCCTCGCGTTCCGGGACTACGAGACGCTGCGGGAAGCCGCGGATCGCTACGGCTGGGAGCTCGTCCGGGAGGGCGAGGCCGCCCTCGATCTGGATGCAGTACGGCGATGGGTCGAGCGACCCGAGCGGGGCCCGGTCACGACGGCTCCGCTGCTCGACGCGTGGAACCTCCTCGAAGACCTCTCCCGCAGTCTGAAGGCCGGCCCGCCCCTCCCCTCCCAAGGACCGATCCACGACAGCGCTTACGAGAAGCTCTTCGGTGAGGAGGAGGCCTGGACGGACGAGGAGACCGCGGCCGTGCGCGAACTCCTCCGCGCGGGGCTGGACCTCTGGGAACAGGCGGTGCGGGCGTCCGGAACCGGCGGACCGAGCCCTCGCTCTTCGGCCTAGACTCGAGGCGTGGATCCGCTCGCGAGCCTGCTGTACGAAGTCCGTTCCGAGGGCGCCCTGTTCAGCAGGAACATCCTCGTCCCGCCCTGGTCGATCGGCTTCGCCGACGGGACGCCCCTCGCCGTCGTCACCATGCTCCGGGGCTCCGGCTGGATCGTCCCCGGCGGGGACACCGCACCCGTCGCCCTCGGCCCCGGCGACGTGGCCGTCGTGACCGGCCCGGAGCCGTTCTCCGTCACCGACGACCCGAGCGGACGGACCCGGCCCTTCTACGTCGTCCACCCCGGGTACTGCACGACCGCCGACGGCGAGGACGTCAGCGAGGACGTCATCCTCGGCCTCCGCACCTGCGCCAACGCCCCCGGCGGCACGACCGTGCTCCTCACCGGCAGCTACCAGGTCGACGGCCGGGTCTCCGCCCGCCTCATCGGCGGCCTTCCCCGTGTCCTCGTCGTCCCCCAGGAGGGCACGGCCGGGCCCATCCTCGAACTCACCGACGGCGAGATCAGCCGCGACGACCCCGGCCAACAGGCCGTACTCGACCGGCTCCTGGACCTCCTGCTCCTGTCCACGCTCCGGGAGTGGTTCGCCCGCCCCGAGGCGGACCCGCCCGCCTGGTACCGCGCCCTCGGCGACCCCGTCGCGGGCCGGGCCCTGCGCCTCATCCACGACCGGCCCGCCCGCCCGTGGACCGTCACGACCCTCGCCGAGGCGACCGGCGTCTCGCGCGCCACCCTCGCCCGCCGGTTCGCCGACCTCGTCGGCGAACCGCCCATGGCGTACCTGACCGGCTGGCGCCTCGCCCTGGCCGCCGACCTGCTGGCCCGTACCGACGCGACGGTGGAGTCGATCGCCCGGCAGGTCGGCTACCAGAGCGCGTTCGGCCTGAGCGTGGCCTTCAAGCGCGTGTACGGGACGAGGCCCAGCGACCACCGGGCCCCGGCCGTCAGCCCAGCCGGCTGAGGAACTCCGTCCAGGTGGCGGGGGAGAGGGCGAGCTGCGGGCCGGTGGGGCGCTTGGAGTCGCGGACGTGGACGGTGGAGGGGCAGGCGGCCACCTCGACACAGTTGTCGCCGTCACCGCTGCTGTAGCTGGACTTGTGCCAGGAGAGGGCGACTTCGACGCAGTTGCCGCCGTCGCCGGTGCTGTAGCTGCTCTTGAACCAGGCCAGTTCGGTCGTGCTCATAGTGCTCCTCGGATCTCCCGCAGCAGGCTCACGGATGCTTCTACGGACAGAGCCTGTGCCCGCATCCTGGCATATCGCTGCTGGAGGATGCTGACCTCTTTGGGGTCGGAGATGAGCTCACCGGTTCCCTGGCCTTCGCTGTATGCGTGCCAGGCGTTCTCCTCCGTCTCCAGGAGACACAAGGGGCCGTCGAGTCCTGCGTGGTGCCCGCGCGACAACGGCATGATCTGGATGTCGATGTTGCGCCGTTCGCTGAGTTCGACGATGTGGTCGATCTGCTCGCGCATGACGTCGGGGGTGGCCACCTGGCGGCGCAGCGCGTGTTCCTCGATGATGAAGCTGAAGATCGTCTCCGAGCGGTCTGTGAGGATGTGTGTTCGCTCCATGCGCGCGATGAGGCTCGACTCGATCTTGTCGTCGCTCATCGCCGGGAGCTGTTTCTCGAAGAGTGTCCTCGCGTACGCGGTCGTCTGGAGCAGGCCTGGCGCGAGTCGCGGCTCGTACGTGTACAGCGTCACCGCCAGCGGCTCCAGCTCCGCCCACCCCTCGAACCACTTCGCCAGGCCCGCCTTCCGCGTCAGGTGCTTCGCCGCCGCCGTGAGCGTTCCGAACGCGTCCAGCACCTCCTCCGCGCGTTGCACGAACTCCTTCGACGGCAGCCGGCGGCCCTGCTCGATCGAGGCGATCGTCGGGACCGAGTAGCCCACCCGTGGGGCGAACTGTTCCTGTGTCAGGACCGCCCGTCTGCGGAAGACCTTGACCACTTCCCCGAAAGCCCTCAGGCTCTCCGACGTCTCCGGTTCGCTCCCCTTCGGAACCTCGTCCGTCACCCCGCCACCTCCGTGCCCGTGTACTCGCGCAGATCGCCTCCAGGTTCACTGATAGTCACCGGTACCGTCCAGAGCGAGAACCCGTACGCTGCGCAGCGTACGGGTTGCTGAGCTGGTAACTCCCCCAGGGTGTCGTCACATTGGCCCCATGACCTCGCCAGCGACCCACGAACCCGCCGTTACCGTACGTGTGTTCACCCAGCGCTTCAGCTCGACGCCCCGCGGCGCCCGTCTCGCCCGTCGGCTCACCCTCCATCAACTCGACCGCTGGCGGCTCCCGTACGGCTCCCAGGCCTCCGACGTCGCCGCGCTCCTCGTTGCCGAGCTGGCCGCCAACGCCGTCACCCACGGCCGGGTGCCCGGGCGCGACTTCGAGCTGACGCTCGCGTACACGCCCGGGCTGCTGCTCCGGATCGACGTCTCCGACACCCGGGGCGAGCGGCGCCCGGCCGCCGCCAGGCCGGGGCCGCTCGACGAGGGCGGACGGGGCCTGCTCCTCGTCGAGGCGCTCGCCTCGCGGTGGGCCGTGCTCGACCGCGTACCGGTCGGAAAGACGGTACGGGCCGAGCTCGATCTCGCGGTTCCCTGAACCGGCGGTGGGTCAGAAGGGCGTCACGGTGATCCACCTCGTCCCCAGGAACCCGGTGTCAGGCCGGAGTTGCACCGTGTCAGGGCCCGGCCAGCCGTCGAGCATCCGGGGTCCGTCAAGTGCGCCGAGGCAGGTGAAGACGAGCGCGTCCTCGGGGCCGTTGGAGCGGAGCCATCGGGTGCCCGTGAACGGCGGGTTGGTGTTCTTCGCGAGCTGGACGGCGCCGGTCGCCGTGTTCCCGTCGAGATAGCGGGTCTCATTGAACGAGTCGAGGACGTCGAAGAAGTTGGTCAGGTCCAGCTCGTCGACGCACAGGAACGTGAACTGGTTGTTGCCCAGGTGGTTCATCTCCCATCGCGTACCGGGATCGTCCCTGTTCCGCAGAGAAACCGTGCCCTGGGTGTAGTTGCCGGCGAGGTACTTCCTTCCGGCATCGGGGGCCCTGCATTCGAGATGCACCAGAACCATGGCGGGGGCTCCGTTCTGGTTGGGTGGGATTGACGGAGGCTGCTGTCCGCAGGCGCCTGCACGCGTCTCCACCACCAGGTTCGCCCCACTCGGCCGCTCGTGCAACATGCGTTCCGGGGACGCTCCTTGACGGTTCAATGAGCGTCCCCGGACCGGGCCTACGGCGCCGGGGCGTAACCCGCCGGGCGGGTCGTGAACGTCCCCCGGCCCTGGGTGCGGCCGCGGAGGCGGGACGCGTAGCCGAAGAGTTCGGCCAGCGGCACCGTCGCCTCGACCACCGCCGTACCGGAGCGGGTCGTCGAGTCCGTGACTCGGCCCCGGCGGGCCGCGAGGTCGCCGAGGACCGAGCCGACCGACTCGGCGGGGACGGTGACCGTCACCTCGGCCACCGGCTCAAGCAGGGAAACCACGCTCGCGCGGAGCGCCTCGCGCAGCGCGAAGCGACCCGCCGTGCGGAACGCCATCTCCGAGGAGTCCTTCGGATGCGTGGCGCCGTCCGCGAGCGTGACCCGGACGCCCGTCACCGGGTGGCCGCCGAGAGGACCCTCGACGAGGGCGTCCCGGCAGCCGGCCTCGACCGCGCGGACGTACTCCTGCGGGACGCGGCCGCCCGTGACCGTCGACGTGAAGACGAACTCCTCTCCCTCCGGGGCCGGTTCGACATCGATGACGACGTGGGCGAACTGGCCCGCGCCGCCGTCCTGTTTGACATGGCGGTACAGCAGGCCGGTGACGCCCTTCGTCACCGTCTCCCGGTACGCGACCTGGGGACGGCCGACCGTGACCTCCAGGCCCCGGTCGCGCCGCAGCTTCTCCACCGCGACCTCCAGGTGCAGTTCGCCGAGCCCGGACAGGACGGTCTGGCCCGTCTCCGGGTCGGACCGCACGACGAGCGACGGGTCCTCCTCGGAGAGCCGGGCGAGGGCCGTCGCGAGGCGGCCCGTGTCCGTGCCGCGGCGGGCCTCCACGGCGACCGAGACGACCGGGTCGGCGGTCGTCGGCGGTTCGAGGACGACCGGCGCGTCCGGGGCGCACAGGGTGGCGCCGGCGCGGGCGGACTTCGGCCCGACGACGGCGACGATGTCACCGGCGCGCGCCTCGTCGACCTCCGTCGCCCGGTCGGCCTGGACGCGCAGGATGCGGGCGATCCGCTCGGTGCGGCCCGCGGTGGTGTCGAGCACGGTGTCCCCCTTCCTGAGCGAGCCCGCGTAGACGCGGAGGTAGGTCATGCGGCCGGTGGCGGTCGCGTTCACCTTGAAGGCGAGCGCGGTGAACGGCGCCGTCGGGTCCGCCGGGACCTCGCCGCGCACCGGCGGCATGTCCGACGGGGCCGGGAGGTACGCGACGACGGCGTCGAGGAGCGGTTCGACACCGCGGTTGCGGTACGCGGAGCCGCACAGCACGACGACGGCGTCACCGGAGAGCGTGAGGTCCCGGAGGGCGCCCGTGAGGGTGGGCCCGGTCAGGGCCCCGGTCTCGCAGAACTCCTCCAGGGCGCCCGGGTGCAGCTCCGCGACCGTCTCCTCCAGGCGTCGGCGGCGGTGCCGGGCCTCGTCCCCGAGGTCGTCGGGGACGGGCTGCCCGGTGTACGTGTCGGCGCCGTCGGCCCACACGTACGCCCGCATCCCGACCAGGTCCACGACGCCGGTGAAGCCGTCCTCGCGGCCGATGGGGAGCTGGACCGCGAGCGGGACGGTGCCGAGACGGTCCCGGATCGACGCGACGGCGGTGTCGAGCTCCGCGCCCGCGCGGTCCAGCTTGTTGACGAACGCGATCCTCGGAACGCCGTGACGGTCGGCCTGGCGCCACACCGTCTCGCTCTGGGGCTCGACGCCCGCAACGGCGTCGAAGACGGCGACGGCGCCGTCGAGGACGCGGAGCGAACGCTCGACCTCGTCGGAGAAGTCGACGTGACCGGGGGTGTCGATCAGATTGACGCGGTGGCCCGCCCAGTCGCAGCTGACGGCCGCGGCGAAGATCGTGATGCCCCGGTCCCGCTCCTGCGGGTCGAAGTCGGTGACGGTGGTGCCGTCGTGGACCTCGCCGCGCTTGTGGGTGGCGCCGGTGAGGTACAGGAAGCGCTCGGTGACGGTGGTCTTGCCGGCGTCGACGTGGGCGAGGATGCCGAGATTGCGGACTCGCATGGTGGTGCCTTTCGCTGCTGCGTGGAGAACGGGCAGCGCGATTCCCGGGGTGGTTCGGTCACACCACGGGTCGGCGATGGCGGGCGCGCAGCCGCCATCGGCCGGAGCGAGAGGCGAGGATCACGTCGAAGCGGCGCGTACGCACGGTCGGCTCTCCTCGGTAGACACACTCGCGGCACGGCACACCGGTCGGTGCGCCGTGCCGCGAGTGTAGGGAGAGCCGCCGCGCGGGCGACACCGAATTATCCGGCCGGCTGGAGGAGGTCCCAGCGGTTGCCGTAGAGGTCCTCGAAGACGGCGACCGAGCCGTACGGCTCGTGGCGCGGTTCCTCCAGGAACTTCACTCCGGCCGCCGCCATGCGCTCGTGGTCGCGGGCGAAGTCCTCGGTGTGGAGGAAGAAGCCGACCCGGCCGCCGGTCTGATTGCCGACCGAGGCCTCCTGCTCCTCGTTCTTGGCGCGGGCCAGGAGCAGCCCGGCGTTGCCGAGACCGCCGACGCCGGCGGCGCCGCGCGGGCGGACGACGACCCAGCGGCTTCCGTCGCCGCGGTCGGTGTCCTCGACGAGGTCGAAGCCGAGGGCGTCGGTGTAGAAGGCGATGGCCTCGTCGTAGTCACGGACGACGAGGGTGACGAGTGCGATGGACGGCATTACCCCAACGTAATGCGCGGAAGCGGTGGATTCGACCCGCGTCGACCCGCGTCGTGGCAGGGGCGACCCTTGCGGGGGAGGGGGGTGAATGAGGGTCCGGGAGAGGGGTGGGGGGGGGGCGGCCCGAGGGGCGGGGTGCCGTACCGGTGCGACAATGCCCCGCATGGACGTGCGGGAGTTCGATCGGCTCGTCGCCCGGGCGCGGGGGCTCGCCGAGGCGGGGGAGCGGCGGATCCTCGGGATCGCCGGGGCGCCGGGGGCCGGGAAGTCCACGCTCGCCGGACGGCTCGTCGACGGGCTCGACGGGCTCGCCGTGCTCGTGCCGATGGACGGGTTCCACCTCGCGCAGGCCGAGCTGGAGCGGCTCGGGCGGGCCGGGCGCAAGGGCGCGCCGGACACCTTCGACGCCGCCGGGTACGCCGCGCTGCTCGCCCGGCTCCGCGCGCCCGTCCCCGGCACGACCGTGTACGCGCCCGCGTTCGACCGCTCCCTGGAGGAGCCCGTCGCCGGGGCGATCCCCGTCGCGCCCGAGGTCCCGCTCGTCGTCACCGAGGGGAACTACCTGCTGCACGACGGGGGCGCCTGGGTGGACGTCCGGCCCCTGCTCGACGAGGCCTGGTTCCTGGACCTGGACGCCCGCCTCCGCGTCCCCCGGCTGGTCGACCGGCACGTCCGCTTCGGCAAGGCCCGCGCCCACGCGGAACGCTGGGTCCACACCTCCGACGAACGGAACGCGCAGCTGGTGACCCGGGGCCGGGACCGCGCGGACCTGGTGATCACGATGGGCTGACCGCCGCCGCAAGGTCAGGGCCCGGTGTCCTCCGATTCCCCCTGCCCCTTCCGTGGGGGGCGCGCGGGTTCGGCAGGACGGGACGGAGCCGTTCCGGGACGGGGAGGCGGTGCCAGGCGGAGGTGAAGCATGGCCTCGAAGCGGGCCGTCGGGTCTCCGGGATCGAAGCCCGACACCTGCGCGAGGCGTTTGAGCCGGTAGCGGAAGGTGTTGGAGTGGACATGGACGGCGGCGGAGGCGGCGATGACATCGCCGAAGTTGTCGAGCCAGGCGGCCAGCGTCTCGGTGAGCGCGCTGTGGTGCTCGGCGTCGTAGGCGCGCAGACGGGTGACGGGGTCGTCGGACGGATGGGCGTCGATGTGGACCTGGTCGGCGAGATCGAGGAGCAGGGAGGGCAGGTAGACGTCCTTGAGCGCGGCGGCGCGGTGGGGAGTGCCGGAGGCGGTGAGCACCCGCAGGGCGCGGTCGGCGTCGGCGCGCGAGCGGGGTAGATCGCTCGGGTCGGTGGCGGGCCGGCCGATCCCGATGACGGCCGCCACTCTGCTGCCCGCCCGGGAGAGGAACGCCTCGGCCACGCGTGTGGCCGTCTCGTCGGAGCTGCCCGGCAGCACGGCGTACGTCACGTCGCCGAGGTAGGCCGTGGCGGCCCGGGGATGGACCGCGGAGAGGTGGAGCGCGAGTGCCTCCGCGGTGCGACGGCCCGTGGCGAGCAGGTCGGGGGCGACGTCGTCGCCCAGCACGGCGAGTGCCAGGACACAGGCCGACTGGTGCGTCAGTCCGAGTCGGGCCGCGGCCCGGGGCGCGGCGGCGCCACCTTCGAGGACGGTGGCCACGAGGTCGGCGCGCAACCGGTGACCGACGTCCTCACCGGCCCGGCGGCGCAGCAGGTGTAGCGCGGCGACGTTCGCGGCCTCGGCGAGGGCGCGTTCGCCGTCCGGGCCCAGGCGGTCCCGGATGATCACCCAGATGGAGCCGAGGATCTCCCCGCCTGCCCGGACGGCGATCGCCGCCCGTGGCTTGTCGTGCGGGCCGGCCACGTACAGCACCCCCTCGTTGCGGTAGAGGGCGTGGAAGGCGCCGCGTGCCTCCAGGTCGCGCAGCTTGTCGGCCGGCACCTGGCGGTCCAGGACGGTCGTGATCCGGGCAGGGTCGCCCTCGTCCTGACGGCTGGAGAAGGCGAGTACCTTCCCGCCGCGGTCCTCCACCGTGACCGGACCGTCGAGGAGTGCCGCGATCGCGTTGGCCAGGGCGAACAGATCGCCCGAGAGGGGGTTGTCCCACGCCGACGCGCCGGGGTCCTCGTCCGCGAAGTCGTCGACGGCCAGCAGGCCGCGGAGCAGTGCGGCCGCCTGGGCCCAGGAGGCGCCCGGGGTGAGACCGAGGACGGGTACGCCGGTGCGGTTCGAGGCGGCCGTGACCGCGTCGTCGACGTCCACCGGGGACCGGACGACGACGGCCGCCGCGCCGAGCCCGGCCGCCCGCTCCGTGAGCGCGGCGACCGAGGGAGCGCCGGCGACGCCGACGCCGAGGACGACGGCACCCGGCCACCGTGCGGGCTCCTCCAGAGGATCGTGGATGAGCACGCCGGACACCGGACGGGTGAGGTCCGGGGTGCCGGCGGCGAGTTCCACGAGGGTCGACCCGAGATCGGCCAGGACCCGCCCGAGGACGACCGGGGCCGCCGGGGTCATCGTCCCGCCGCCACGGGGGCACGGAGCGCGTCGACCGCGATCCGGGCCGCCCGTCCGATGACCCGGTCCGCCTCGGGATCGAGCTCGCGGGGTGTCGCGGCCCTGGTGAACACCGCGACCGCGTAACGGCCGCCGTCGCGGTGCTCGACGACTCCGGCCTCGTTGCGCCAGCCCGGCAGGGTGCCCGTCTTGCCCGCGATCCGGTAGCCGTCGCCGAATCCGGATGCCAGCCGGTGCGGCCAGATCTGGCGGGCCATCACCTCCCTCACCTCGCGGCAGGCCGCGGCCGGGCCCGCCTCGTCCCGCCAGATCTGGGCGAGGAGGGCGGCCGTGTCGCGGGCGGTGGACCGGGTCGTGCGCTCCGGCACGCACAAGGACAGCCGCATGAGCTCCTCGGCGGACAGGGCGTCGAGGACGGGCTGGGCCTCGGCCAGGGAGGCGACGCCGAGTTCGGCGAGCAACGCCCCGATGAGGTCGGAGCAGCCGCCCACCAGATGGGTGTGGGAGCGGCCGAGACCGGCGAGGAGGCCGTTGACCCGGGCGAGGCCCACCCGGCGCAGGACGACGTCGGTGGCGGCGTTGTCGCTCATCGTCAGCATCATGCCGACGAGGTCGCGCAGACTCATCTCCACCCGGTCCGCGCAGCCGGAGATGCCGATGCCGCCGTCCCGCAGCCCCGGCGGCACGGGGTGGCGCTCGGTGCGGTCGAGCCGGCCGGCCTCCGCCTCGCACGCGTACGCCAGGGCGATCGGGATCTTGAAGACCGAAGCCAGCGCGACGGGGGCGTCCTCATCGAGTCCGACGGCCGCCCGTCCGTCGATGTCCTGGGCGAAGAGGTGCCCCTGGACGCCGGCTTCCGCGAACGCGGTCTCCAGGGTCCGACGCGCGGTGGCGGTCGTGACGACGGTGTTCACGGCGTGATCCATTCGGTCGACACGGTGACGTCGGAGAGGAGACCGGGAACAGGCGTCACCCCGAGCCCCGCGCCACGGGGCACGTCGAGGTGCCCGTCGCGCAGGACGAACGGCTCGGTGATGTCCGTGCGGTAGTAGCGGCTCGACGCCGAGACGTCGCCGGGGAGGGTGAAGCCGGGGAGGGCGGCCAGCGCGACGTTGGCGGCCCGGCCGAGCCCCGTCTCCAGCATGCCGCCGCACCACACGGGCACACCGTGCGCGGCGCTCACGTCGTGGATCCGCCGGGCCTCCAGGTAGCCGCCGACCCGGCCGGGCTTGATGTTGACGACCGCGCACGCACCCATGGCGATGGCGTCGGCCGCCGAGCGGGCGGACACGACCGACTCGTCGAGGCAGACCGGGGTGCGCAGCTGCCGCGCGAGCAGGGCGTGAGCGCGCATGTCCTCCTCGTCGAGCGGCTGCTCGATCAGCAGCAGGTCGAACTCGTCCAGTCGCGCCAGGTGGTGCGCGTCGGCCAGGGTGTACGCCGTGTTGGCGTCGACCTGGAGCGGCACGTCGGCACCGAAGCGCTCCCGCACGGCGCGCACGGGCTCGATGTCCCAGCCCGGCTGGATCTTGAGCTTGATACGGCGGTAGCCGTCCTCCAGGTACCCCTCGACCGCGTCGAGCAGCTCGGGGACCGAGTCCATGATTCCCACCGAGACGCCGGCCGCGACCCGGTCCGCGGTGCCGCCGAGCCACTCGGCGAAGGACAGCGAGCGGGCCCGCAGCCAGGCGTCCAGGACGGCCATCTCCACCGCGCTCTTGCCCATCCGGTGCCCCTTGAAGGAGGCCAGCGCCGGGGCGACCGTCCACGGCGTCACCTCCGGCCTCGCGAACAGGGCGGGCAGCAGATGGCGGCGGAGCACGTCGGCGGCCGCGTCGGTGTACTCGGAGGAGTACACCGGGGAGGTCATGGTGGCGCACTCGCCCCAGCCGTCCCCTCCGGTGGTCTCGATCCGCAGCAGAAGCAGGTCGCGTGCGGTCTGTGTGCCGAAGGACGTCCGGAACGGCGACACCAGGGGCATCGCGATCCGGCGCAGTTCCGCTCCGAGGATCTTCATGCGTCAAACTCCAGACGTGGTGACAGGACGTACCAGCCGTCCCGGGTGAAGGTGGTGACGGTGTGCTGTCCGGCGGCCATCAGGCTGCCGAGGACGTCGCGTACGGCCAGACGCCAGGCGGTCGCGGCCGCGGCGCGGCCGTCCCTCCGCAGCCCCTCGATGTCGGGCGGGACGCGGACCAGGACGGTCCTCCCGGACACGTCGCCCGGCCTCTCGCCCCGGACGGGGAGGCCGTCGGGGCCGATGTCGAGGGCGACCACGGCGGGCGGGCACGGCGCGGCCGGCTCTCCGGCGCGCCCCGTGCCCGGGGCGGGGTGGGCCGCCGGTCCGGCGGTGAGGTCCCAGCGCACGAGCAGCCGGTCGGAGTCGGTTCCCGCGTTGACGCCGTCCCGCATGGCGCCGTAGAAGTTCGGAAGGTACTCCGTGGGTACGGCTCCGAGCTTGCGGAGGTTGAAGTAGGCGTTTCGGCTGACCAGCGGGTCGTACGTCCACGTGATCGTGGTGATGCCGCGGCCGAGGGACCAGGCACGCTGGTGGAGTTTCAGCGCGAAGCCGATGCTGCGGCCCCGAGCACCGTCGTCGACGGCGGCGATGTGGGAGTGGAGCCCGGCCGTGGACAGCAGCCCGAGGCAGGTGCCGATCATCCGGCCGTCCTGCTGGACGGCGACGACGTAACTGCCGGAGTGGGCCAGCACCAGGAGCAGTTCCGGAGTCATCACGGGGTTGTCCGGTGCCGGGCGCCACACGCGGTGGAGCAGGTCGCGCGCCTCGCGCATGCCGTCGAGGTCGTGCAGCTCGTGGATGGTGACCCCGGCGGCCAGAGCGGCGCGTTCGGCCGCCGGCAGGGCGGAGCCGAGCTCTTCCGAGGGAGCGGTGCGGGGGCCGGTCATCGGGACCGTCCGCAGAGCTCGTCGACGAGCGCGGCCACCAGAGCGGCTCGTGCCGGGAGTTCGGCGACGACGACGTGCTCGTCGTCGGCGTGCGCGCCGCCGCCGACCGCGCCCAGGCCGTCCAGGGTGGGGGCGCCGACACCGGCGGTGAAGTTGCCGTCGGAGCCGCCTCCGACGGCCGCGCCGCGCAGCGGGCCGAGGCCGAGGGCGGTGTTCAGCTCCTGGGCCAGGGCGAACAGTCCGGCCGACGAAGCGGCGGAGAGCGGTGGCCGGTTGAGGCCGCCGGCCAGGGTGAGTTCCGCGCCGTCCAGCGCGCACGCCAGGCCGCGCAGGGCGGCGTCGACCCTCCACTGTTCCCGCTCGGTCCGGGCCCGGACGTCGATCTGGAGGGACGCCGTGTGGGGCACGGTGTTGCGGGTCGTGCCGGCGGCGGCGACGGTGGGCGTCACGGTGGTGCCGGCGGTCCGGTCGGTCAGACCGTCGACGGCGAGGACCTGATGGGCCAGCTCCGTGGTGGCGTTGACTCCTCGCTCCGGCTCCAGGCCGGCGTGCGCGGCGCGTCCGGTGATCGTCAGGTCGTACAGGGAGGCGCCCTTGCGCTCCGTCTTCAGGGCCCCGTCCTCGGCGGCCTCCAGGACCAGGACCGCCCCCGTGCGGCGGGCCTCGTCCTCGATCAGGGCGCGGGAGTCGGCGGAGCCCGCCTCCTCGTCGGAGGTGACGAGGACGGTGACTCCGTCCAGGTCGTCGAGGCTCGCCAGGGCGTGGAAGAGCTGGACGAGTCCGGCCTTCATGTCGAAGCAGCCGGGCCCCGTGAGGATGCCGTCCCTGACCGCGAAAGGGTGGGTGGCCAGGGAGCCGACCGGCCAGACGGTGTCGAGGTGGCCGAGGAGCAGGACGCGGTCGCCGCTGCCGAAACGCCAGCGCAGGTGCGGTCTGCCGGTGTCCTCGAGCCACTCGGGGGACTGACCGGTGAGCCGGGTGCCGAGCGCGGCGAGGACCGTGGCGCAGTGGTCGACGGCGGTCGGGTCCGACGTCGGGGACTCCGCGGTGACGAGGGCTTCGACGTCCTCGATCATCTCGGGGAGCCGGGCCCGCAGCCGGTCGACGGCGGACGGCGCGGCGGATCGTGGGCGCGCGGGGGTGTGCGGGCGGGCGGTGGAGGGGTTCATCTCAGCTCACCTTCGGAGTGGCACGGCCGGCGTGGTGGACGAAGCGCGAGCCGTCGGGCAGGGTGAAGAAGGCGACCGGCATCCAGCTGCCGCCTTCGGGGCGCCGGGCCACGAAGATCCCGGGCGCCATCGGGCGCAGGCGCAGCTCGGTCTCGGGCTGCTCGGCGAGAGCGGCCAGGATCCCGGTGAAGCGGTCGCGCAGGAGCAGTCCGCCGTCCTGTTCGACGACCTCGATCCGGGTGGAGCTGCGTTCGTACACGCCCGTCACGTCGGCCGGGTCCGTGCCGAGCTGGTCCTCGGCCGGGAGCAGGGGGGCCGGCATGGACACGCCTGCGAGTTCCTGGGCGATCTCCCGGAACAGCTCCGTGTACAGGGCGCCGGTGTTGCCGCCGTTCGCGAACAGGCAGATCGCGAGATCGGCCTCGGGCAGCACGCGCAGGTACGCGCTCTGACCGATGGTGCTGCCGTCGTGCCCGTACATCGCCAGTCCGTCCCACTCGTCGAGGGCCCAGCCGAGGCCCCAGGCACGGCCGACCGGGTAGGGGCCGGGGAGCTCGACCTGCGGGGTCTGCATGGCCCGCACGGAATCGGGGCTCAGCAGCCGGGTGCCGCTTCCCGCGGAGCCCCCGTCCAGATGGAGGCGGACGAAGGCCAGGACGTCGGCGGGGGTGGAGCAGATCAGACCGGTCGGGCCGCTGGAGCGCGCCATCGCCCACTCCGCGACCACCTGGGGCGGGTCGCCGTAGTGCCCCGTCGCGGCACGGTGGCGCAGGACGTCGTCGGGCAGGGTCGCGGTGTGGGTGAGGCCGAGCGGCCGGAAGAGCCGGTCTCGCATCAGCGCGTCCCAGGGGACTCCGGTGACCCGTTCCATCACCCGGCCGATCAGCGTGTATCCGGCGTTGCAGTACGACATGGTGGCGCCGAGCGGATGGCACGCCGGCTGGTCGGCGAGCAGTTCCGCGTACCGCTCCAGACAGTCGTCGCCCCGTCCGGCGTCCGGGAAGAAGTCGCCGTCGATGCCGCTGGTGTGGGACAGCAGATGACGCAGCGTCACGTGCCGGGTCAGGTGCTCGTCGGCGAGGCGGAGCTCGGGCATGACGTCGATGAGGGGGCCGTCCAGGGTCAGGGCCCCCTCGTCCACGAGACCCATCGCCGCCGTGGCGGTCCACACCTTGGTGACGGAACCGATCTGCCACAGCGTGTCGGTGGTCGCCTCGATCCGGGCGCCGGCGTTGGCGAGGCCGGTGGCGGCCTCGGTCTGCTGCCCCTGGAACCAGATGCCCAGACCTGCTCCGGGCACCGCATGGCGGGCGGCGAGTTCGGCCAGACGTGCGGACCAGTGGGCGGTGTCGAGGGGAACGGTCGGTTTCGCGGTCACGAGGGACTCCTGAGGTGCGCGCGGGTCGTGTGGGTGGCGCGGACGGGGTGGGTGGCGCGGAGGGTGGGTGCCGGTCGCGGGCCTTCGTGCCCGGTGGGGTGGTGGGCCGCGACCGGCGGTGCGGGCGCCCGGCCGGGTGGGGCGGGGTGCCGTACGGGGTGGAGCCGGTGACCCTCGTGGGGGCGGCTCCGGGCTCGGCGGGGTCGAGGTCGGTGCGACGCGACGCGCCGAGCGTCGGAGGGCCGGGCGCCGGTGGGGCCGGAGGTCAGCGGGACCCGACGGGTTCGGGGTTCGAGGCGGCGTGCGGGACCGGGCCGCCGAAGGGGCGGAGGGTGTGCCCGGTGACCCAGTCGACGACACGGCGGGAGTAGTCGGCGCGCTGCGACGGCCGGCCGTTCAGGACGAAGAGGTGCGAGCCCTCGGGGTAGAGGACCATCCGGACGGGCACCCCGCGGGTGCGCAGCGCGTGGAACCACTGCTCGGCCTGGCCCGCGGGGCAGACGTCGTCGGCCAGGCCGTGGAGGATCAGCGTGGGGGCCCGCACGCCGTCCACGTGGGTGAGCGGGGAGAGCTCCCGCCGCCGGTCGGGATCCGCGATCTCCTCGTGCGCGATCTCCAGGCCCTCGACGGATGTGGCGACCAGCGACGGCAGGTCGGCGATCAGACCGCCCGGCACGACCGCGGCGAAGCGGTCGCTGCGGGCGGAGAGCCAGCAGCTGAGGTAGCCGCCGTAGCTGTAGCCGGTGAGAGCGATCCGTTCCGGATCGACGAGGCCTTCGGCCACCAGCGTCGCCACCGGCTCCAGCACGTCCCGCTCGTCGCCCTCGCCCCAGGCGCCGACGGCGGCGGTGAGGAAGTCCTCGCCGTACCCGTCGCTGCCGCGGATGTTGAGGGCGAGGATCGTCCAGCCGCGACCGGCCAGCTCCTGGTGGTAGAGGTGGACGGGGTCGGCGTGCGGGGCCCAGCAGTTGTGCGGTCCGCCGTGGAGATCGACGAGCAGCGGCCCGCCGGCGGGTGCCCGGGGGTCGCGCGTGACCAGACCGTGCACCCGCGTGCCGTCCGAGATCACGAACTCGCGTTCGGTGACGGGCGCGAGCGTCACATCGGGGAGCGTCTCGGCCATGTGCGCGGTCAGCCGGGTCAGTTCGCCGGTCTCCAGGTCGAGCAGCTCGATCTCGCCGTACGAGGCGCCGTCCGCCACGGCGAGCGCGGCCTTCCCCGCCGCGACGGAGCAGCCCGACACCCCGCTGCCCGCGGGAAGCGGAAGTTCCACCGCCGGGGCGCTCGCGCGGCCGGGTCCGTCGTCCAGGAGAAGCCGGTACGGCCGGGTTGCGCCGCGGTCCCGGGCGCAGAAGACGACGCTCTCGCCCTTCGGGCCGTCGAACTGGGGGAGGGCACCCGGATAGCCCGAGCCGCCGGGCATGACGTTGCGGTCCAGTCCGACCGCGAGCGCCGTGGGCGCCGAACCGTCCAGCGGCTGGAGCCGCAGCGAGTCGTGGCCGGCCCCGTGGCCGCTGCGGCCGGTCAGCAGCAGAGCCTCGCCGTCCGGGTGCCAGGCGACCGCGCGGACCGGCCCGGCGACGGGCCCGACAGGGGTCGGCAGGGCCGTCGGGCCGAGGACGTCGACGACATGGGCGGCGACGGCCCCCGTGAGGTCGTAGTCCCTGCCGACGGCTGCCGGAAAGGCCAGTCGGGTGCCGTCCGGCGACCAGGCGGGCGTACCCGTGACGTGGAAGTCGCCGAGGGTCAGCTGAGTGACCCGGCCCGAGGCGGTCTCCAGCACGAACAGCTGGGTGCGGCCGGTGCCGCGCATGCCCCGCCCGTCCACCTTGCCGAGGCGGTCGACGACGACGGGTTCGTCCGGGGCGTGGCGGCGCACCTCGGCGGTGACGGCGATCCGCGAGCCGTCCGGGCTCCACACGGGTGTCGCCGCGCCGTGGTCGAGATCCGTCAGCCGGCGGACCCCGCCGTCGTCGCCACGGAGCAGATGGAGCCGCCCGCCGCGCAGGAACGCCAGCGTCGTGCCGTCCGGGGACCAGCTCGGGGTGTGGTCGTCCGGCCCGGAAGTGAGCCGGTGAGGGGCGGGACCCGCCCCGCCGTCGGTGGCGGCGAGCCACAGCGAACGCACCGGCCGGTCGAGCCCGGCGTCCTGGGTCGTCAGGGTGTACGCGACGCGGCCGCCGTCCGGCGCCAGGGCGGGCTGGTCGGGGATCGCGAACCGGTACAGGTCGTCGATGCGCAGGGGCCTGGTCGTGGTCACGGGGTCTCCTCCAGTGTGGGGACGCAGGACAGCAGGGACGCGGTCACCGCGTGGCCGGGGGCGTGCAGGACCCGGTCGGCGGGCCCGTGCTCGACGAGCCGGCCGCGGTCCATCACGGCCACCTGGTCGGCCAGGTAGCGGACGACCGCGAGGTCGTGGGAGATGAAGAGCAGGGAGAAGCGGAGTTCCCGCTGGAGACGGCGCAGCAGGTTGAGCACGGCCCCCTGGACGGAGACGTCGAGCGCCGAGGTGATCTCGTCGGCGATCAGGACGCCGGGCCGGGCCGCCAGCGCCCGGGCCAGCGCGACACGCTGCCGCTGGCCGCCGGAGAGCTCTCCGGGGGTGAGGGGCGCCCGGCCGGGATCCAGCCCGACGAGTTCCAGATAGTGCGCCGCTTCCTCCGCCCGGGCTCGCGCGGACGCACCGGGCCGGAGCGACCACCCCGAGGGCGGCAGCGCTTCCGCGACGGCCTCGCCGACGGGCATCCTCGGGTCGAGTGAGGCGTACGGGCTCTGGAAGACGAGCTGCACCGGGCCACGGCCGGGCCGGCGGGCCACGGGCGTGCCGTCCACCAGGATCCGGCCGCCCGTGACGGGGGCCAGTCCCACCGCGGCGCGGCCGAGCGAGGACTTTCCGCACCCCGAGCCGCCGACCAGGCCGGTGACCCCGCCGTCGGGGACCAGGAGGTCGACGCCGTCGACGGCGGTGAAGCGGCCGTAGCGGATCCGCAGCTGCCGGAGTTCGAGGGAACTCATGCGGTGGCCTCCTCGGTCGTGGACGCGTCCCGGTCCGTCGGGAGCGCGTTCCTCGGGCCCGGCGCGGCCGGGGCCGACGGGTGCCAGCAGGCGACACGGGCGGCCGTCCCGTGCGGGACGAGCTCGGGGACGTCGCTGCGGCAGCGGTCGTCGGCGAGTGCGCAGCGGGCGGCGAAGGGACAGCCCGGGTGTGTGTCGTCGGGTTCCGGAGGCCGGCCCGGGATCGTGGCCAGTTCACGGTCCCGGTCGGTGGTCAGGGTCGGGACGGCCCCGATCAGGGCGCGGGTGTACGGATGCGCGGCCCGCCCGGCCAGGTCCGCGACCGGCAGGTCCTCGACGATCCGGCCGGCGTACATCACCAGCACCCGCTCGCAGACCCCGGCCACGATCGCCAGGTCGTGGGAGATCAGGAGCAGTGCCGCCCCGGACTCGCGGCGGACCTCGCTCAGCAGGTCGAGCACCTGACGCTGGACCGTCACGTCCAGCGCGGTGGTGGGCTCGTCCGCGATGATCAGCCGTGGCGTGCCCATCAGCCCCATGCCGATCACGGCCCGCTGGCGCATGCCGCCGGAGTAGGCGTGCGGTCGCTGCCGCGCCCGGTGCGCCGCGTCGGGGATCCGGACCGCGCGCAGCCGGTCGACGGCGCGGGCCCAGGCCGCGGAGCGGGCGGTCCTCTCGTGGACCTCGATGACCTCAGACAGCTGCCGACCGACGCTGAGGGCCGGGTTGAGCGAGGCCATCGGATCCTGGAAGACCATGGCCAAGGCCGTACCGCGGGGCTGTTCGGTGAGCAGGTCCCGGTCCTCGAAGCGGAGCGTGCCGGCCTCCACCAGGCCGGGGGACGGCACCAGACCGGCCACGGCTTGTGCGGTCAGGCTCTTGCCCGAGCCGGACTCGCCGACCAGACCGATCGCCTCGCCCTTCTCGATGCTCAGGGAGACGCCGCGCACCGGCTGTCGTCCGCCGGGGAAGGTGACCCGCAGGTCGTGCACCTGGAGCAGGGCGCCGTCGGGGCGGGCCGGCCGCGGCGCGGGACCCGGCGCCGCCGCGACCCCGCCCGCAGCGGGCCGGGCCGGCCGGCCGGCCTGGGCGAGCACCTCGCCGACCAGCGCGAAGACCACTCCGGTGAGGATCACGGCCGCGCCCGGAGCGAGCGCCGCGACCGGGTTGAGGTAGAGCCGGTCCAGCTGGTCGTCGAGCAGGCGTCCCCAGTCGTACGCCGGCGCCTGTACCCCCAGGCCCAGGAAGGACAGCCCCGAGAAGGCGACCAGGGCGCCCGCGGCGGCCTGGGCGGCGAAGAGCAGGCAGGGTTCCGCGATGTTCGGCAGCAGGTGACGGGTGATCATGCGCAGCCGGCCGACTCCGAGGATCCGGGCGGCGGCGACGTACTCCGACCCGGCGACCGAAGCGGTCAGGTTCTGCACCAGCCGTGCCCCGGGCGGGACCATGGCCAGCCCGACGGCCAGGACCGCGCCCGAGGCCCCGACGCCGAACACGGTGGCGAGGAAGAGGACGAAGAGCAGGCCGGGGAAGCTGATCAGGACACCCACCGCCGCGGTGACCGCACGCCCCGCCCGGCGGCCGAGCACGGCGGGCGCGACGCCGAGGAGCAGGCTGCCGAGCACGCCGATCGCGGTCGCGGCCAGCGTGAGGCCGAGCGTGAGCCGGGTCGCCACCACGACCCGGGCGGCGATGTCCCGGCCGAGGTTGTCGGTGCCGAGCAGATGGGCCGCACCGGGCCCCTGGAGGATGGCACCGGTGTCCACCCGCTCGGCGGTGGGGCCCAGGACGACCGGACCGAGGAGGGCGACCAGCGCGAGCGCCAGGACGCCGGCCAGGGCGGTCAGTCCGACGGGGGTGCGCAGGGCGTGCCGGAGTCCGCAGGCGTACGACATCGTCAGCTCCCTCGGACGGTGGATCGGGGATCCGCGACGGCCACGGCCACGTCGACCACGAAGGTGATCAGCAGCGCGGCCGTCCCGTAGACCAGGACCACGGCCTGCACCATCGGATAGTCCTTCTCGGTGATCGCCTGGACGATCGTGGTCCCGAGGCCGGGCCACGCGAAGACGTTCTCGACGAGGACCGTGCCGGTCAGCAGCGTCATCAGCGTCAGGCCGCCGACGGTCAGCGAGGAGGCCAGCAGATTGGGCAGGGCGTGCCTCAGATAGCGCAGCCGGGCGGGCAGCCGCTTGGCGGCCGCGGTGCGCATGTACTCCTCGCCCAGGACCCGCAGCGTCTCCACCCGGACGATCCGGGCGAGCGCGGCGGCGGGGACGACGGACAGCGCGACGACGGGCAGGACATAGGAGTCGGGACCGCCGCGGGAGGCCACGGGAAAGAGGGGGAAGGTGACCGCGAAGCAGGCCACCAGAGCGACGGCGAGCAGGAACTCGGGCACCGCGGCGAGGGCGCCGGTCACCGAGCCGAAGGCCAGCTCTCCGCGGCGACGGCGTCCGTCACGGGTGAGGACGGCGGCCCACATGCCGCCGGGGACGGCGGTCAGGAGCACCACGAGGAAGGCCGGCAGGGCGATGGACAGGGTGGCCGGCAGCCGGGCGGCGATGACGTCGGAGACCGGGAGCCCGGCACCGATCGACTCCCCGAGCCGGCCCTGGAACAGCTCGGCGAGGTAGTGGCCGAACTGCTGCGGCACCGGGCGGTCCAGGCCGAGCGCCTGTCTGCGGGCCTCGACCAGCGCGGGGTCGGCAGTGGGGCCGAGCGCCGTACGGACGGGATCGCCCGGTATCAGGTGGATCATGGCGAAGGAGGCGGTGACGAGGGCCGCGAGCGAGGCGACGAGCCGTCCCGCACGGCGCAGCGTGAACGCGGTCCACGGTCCCGGCGCGGTGCGGCGAGGCGAGGCGGCCGGGTTCGGCTCCGCGCCGCCCGGGGCCGTTCCGGCGGTGGCCGGCACGATCTCGGCGGCGGTTCGGGTGTCCACGGGGTCGTGGACCACAGGGGTCTTCCGCATGTCGTCACCCCCTGCGCAGACTGCCGGGGACGATGCCGCCGCCGTCGACCTCGAAACGGATGCCCTTGCCGAACGTCCGGACCGTGCCGTCGGCGAACGGGGTGACGTCGGTGCGCCGGATCAGCTCGGCGTCGGCCCGGTCCCACAGCGGGCAGCCGGCCCGGCCGGGGAGGGCGGCGGCCTCGGCGGCCAGCCGTCGGTAGTCCGGGTTGTCCACGGAGCCGAGGTTGCTGCCGGCCGGCGGAGGAGGACCGTCGAAGAAGCGGGTCAGCTGATCGGGCAGCGGCACGCTGATCGGGCTCCAGGCCACGTCCCAGTCGCCGAGCGAGAGCGCGGCGATCAGGCCGGAGCCGTCGATCGGCTTGGCGGTGGCCTTCACCCCGAAGGCGTTCCACTCCTTGACGGTCAGTTCGACCGCCGCCGTGACCTGCGGCCCGGCGATGACGGGATGCACCAGGGTGACGGAGAGCGTCCGGCCGTCCTTCTCCCAGACGCCGCCGTTCTTCCTCCAGCCGGCACCGGTCAGCGCGGCCTCGGCCTTCGCCGGGTCGTGCGGCGGCACGTTCCCGGTCACGGTGTCGCCGGTGCAGGGGGTCGGAGGGGTCTCCCCGAGGTTGGTGGCGGGCGTTCCGGCGCCGCCGGTGGAGACGGAGCCGAGCCGCCGCAGGTCGAGGGCGCCGACCAGGGCCCGCCGGACGGCCTGCGCGGCGGTGGGCCGGGCCGGGGACTCGTTGAACAGGAACTGGCCGATCGGCGTCCTGGTGCCCTTCCACGGAACGCCCGCCGCGATCAGGCGCTCCGCGTCCGGCCCGCTGACCTGACCCGCGTCGATCTGCCCGCCGAGCAGCAGGTTGGCCGTCGTCGACTCGTCGGCGACGACCTTGAAGACCAGCTTCCCCGGCCCGGCGGCGTCCGCGGACGCCGGGCCGGTCCCGGCCGGATCCGTCCGGCGCACGTAGGTGTAGTGGTCCCCGGGGACGGCTTCCGCGAGCCGGTAGGCGCCCGTGGCGGCGGTCGCCCGGGCGAGCCGGGACGGATCGGTGAGGCTCTTGCGGCACACCAGGGGCAGCATGCGGGCCATCTCCACGAGGAACGGGGCGGAGCCCGAGGTGGTGACGGTGACCGTCCGGGTCGACTCGTCCGCCGTGGCCGTCGCCCGCGCGTTGGCGGGCACCGCGAGTCCGAGCAGCGGTGACCGGTTCGCGGGGTCGGCGACGTGGTTGTAGCCGGCGGCGACATCGGTGGCCGTGAGCGGGCTGCCGTCCTCACAGGTCAGCCCGGGGCGCAGGACGAAGCGTGCGCGGCCGTCGCGGACCGACCAGCTCTCGGCCGCCCCGGCGGTCGTCGACCCGTCGGCGGCGACGCGTACCAGGGTCGTGTAGGCGAACCTGTTCATCATCAGCGCCGTGCTGTCGATGGTGCCGAGGGGAGTGAGGGTGCCCGGATCGGAGTGGATGGCGAGGGTGACCGTCCACGCCCCGTCGGCGGAGGCCCCGCCGCCGCAGGCGGTGGACATCAGCGCTGTCGCCGTGACCACGGCGAGCGCACAGGCCGCCCGCTCGCGTCGTCCGGCGGCCCTCCTCGGTGAGGTCATGGTGTGTCTCCTTACTGATGACGGACCTGGAGCCCGTCGGCCTGGCGGGGCGGGGCGGGGCGATGGAGCCGGCGCGGTGGCCGGCCCGGGCGGCCACCGGCGCGAGGGCCGGTGGGCCGGGTGCGGTGCGGACGTTCAGGCGCGGGGGATGGCACGCGTCCCGTGCAGGTACGCGGCCCGGTCGCCGTCCCCGAGGAAGGTGACGGTCGGGAACTCGCCGTTCGCCCGTGACGCGCTGATGAGCGTGCGCGCGTCGAGCGGGACCATCGTCAGGTCGCTCAGGGGATCGGTGCCGTGCAGTTCCGCGCTCGGGCCGAGCGGCCACAGGACGACCCGGAGGCCGTCCTCGGTCTCGGTCACCTCGGCCCGCTGGGTGACCGACTCGTACCGTCCGGCGAAGTACCGCGGGTCGACCGCGGGAGGTTCGGCCGGCGGGGTGGGCATCGGGGGGACGGTGACCCCGGCGAGTTCGGCGAGGAGTTCCGTGACCAGTCCGTGCAGGCCGAAGAACTCGCCGCCGTTGATGAGGATCACCACCGCCACGTTCTTGCCCGGGACGGCGCGGAGCAGGGCGGTCTGGCCCATGGTGCCGCCGTCGTGGCCGATGACCGGACCGCCCTCCCAGTCGAAGATCTCCCACCCGAGGCTCCAGTGATCGCCCAGCCGTCCCGAGCCGGGGACCACGACCTCGGGGCGACGCATGGCGGCGGCGGACGCCTCGCTCAACAGGCGGGTGCCGTCGGGGGCCAGGCCGTCGGCGAGGTGGAACCGCGCGAAGCGCAGCTGGTCACGGGCGGTCAGCGTCAGGGTGGCGCCGGCCGGGGCGTTGGAGCGCGGCATCTCCCAGAACGGTGCCTTCACCGGCTCGCCGTCAGGTCCGGTGACGTGGCCCATGGCGACCCGGTGCCGGATCGCCCGGCCCGGTGAGGTGACGGCGTGGGTCATCCCGAGGGGCGCGGCGATCCGCTCGTGCAGGGCCGCCTCCCACGTCAGGCCCGTGAGCACCTCGATGATCCGTCCGAGGACGACGTAGCCGCTGTTGCAGTACGAGAACATCTCGCCGGCCGGGAAGAGCTGTCGGGCGGGGGTGGGCAGCGCCGCCACGAAACGCTCGACGGCGTCGTCGCCGGGGCCGTGGTCGGAGAAGATGTCGCCCTCGAACCCTCCGGTGTGACAGAGGAGTTGACGTACCGTCACGGAAGTGGAGGTGTGGGCGTCGGCGACTCGGAAGCCGGGCAGGAGGTCGGCGACCGGGGAGTCCAGCGTGAGCAGTCCCTCGTCGGCCAGCTGCATGATCAGGGTGGCCGTCCACACCTTGGTGATCGATCCGGTCTGGAAGACCGAGTCGGTGGTCACCGGGTAGCCGAAGTCCCGGTCGAGCACGCCGTAGGCAGCTTCGGTGACCTCGTCGCCGTGCAGGACGGCGATGCTCGCCCCCGGGATGCCGTGTCGCTCGGCCACCTCGGCGAGCCGTTCGCGCAGATCCTCGGATTTCATGGGATTGCCTCCGATGGAGAGAGAGCCGCTCGTGGTCGAGCGGCGGGGAACGGGAGGTCGCGGGCGGGAATCGCCGTCGGGTCCCGCCGTGCCCCGTGAGCCGTTCGGGGCGATGGGTGAACGGTAGGAAGCGGGCACCCGGCCTGTGATCGTCGTGGAGCACGAAGGAACGGAGTGCGCGTGGTGCGCCCGTCCGAAGACGGGCGCACCCGGGACGCGCGGCCTCCTACTCGATCCGGGGCGAGCCGCGACGGCGTGGTGGTGTCCCCGTCCGAAGACGGGCGCACCCGGGACGCACGGCCTCCTACTCGATCCGGGGCGAGCCGCGACGGCGTACCAGCCGCCGTGCCGGCAGCATGACCGCCGACATGCCCGCCAGACAGACCACGCCCAGGATGGCGACGCACACGGCGGCGGAGACGGACAGCGCGGGCAGCCCCGTCACCGCGAGGGCGAAGGTCAGCAGGGTCAGGGCCGCCACCAGCGCGCCGACGATCGTGCCCGTCCCGAGGACCAGCAGCGTCTCCAGCCGCAGCATGGACAGGACCTGGCGGCGCGTCGCCCCGATCAGACGGAGCAGGGCCAGCTCGCGCCGGCGGGACGCGGTGGCGACGGCCAGCGTGGTCACCACGCCGATCAGGGTGAACAGGGCGATGGCCGCGACCGCCATCAGACCCGGAAGGCCCTGGCTGCGCGCCTGCTCGGTCAGCGCCGCACCGTACGCGGACGCGGAGGTGGCGTGTACCCCGGGGAGGCGCCCGGCCACCGGCCGGAGGTCGGCGTCCCCGCTCACCAGCAGGTAGTCGTCATGACCCCCGTCGGTGACGTGCGCGGCGACCAGGTCGTGCGGCAGCAGGACGTCACCGAAGCCCATCCCGCGGTCGTAGACGGCGACGACCCGGGGGTGGATCAGAGTGCCGTCGCCGAGCCAGAAGGACATGGTCTCGCCGACGTCGTCGCTGTCGCCGACGTTCGAGCTGACCGCGACGGTGTCGTCGCCGCGCAGTGCGGCCAGCGAACCCGAGGTGACACCCGGATCCAGGTTCGACAGGGCGCCCTTGAGGCCCTGCGCGGGCAGCGACTGGAGCTGGTCGCCGACCGATTTCACGACGGTGGTGCGCTTGACTGCCGTCACCGCGTCCGCCCCGGGCGTCCTGCGTACGTCCTCGTACGCCGCGCTCGGCACGCCCGGACCGTCCGCGACGAGCACGTGGTCCGCGAGCAGGCCGGCCGCCGACTGGGTACGGGTGGCGTTGACGGCCGTGGTCTGGACGAAGAGCTGACCGGCCCCGAAGGAGAGCGCCAGCGCGATCGGTGTGATCACCGACGCCAGCCGGACGGCGGCGACGGAGGCCGTCTCCGCGGCGAGCCGGCCCGGCACCGGGAAGAGCAGCCGCAGCGGAGGGCTCAGGACGCGGATACCGGCCCGCGCGATCCAGGGACCCAGGAGCGCGGCGGCCCAGATCAGCGTGAGCGCCAGTCCGCCCATGGCCGCCCTGGCGATCTGCCCGCCGAAGGCGAGCGCCGTGGAGGCCGCGCCCAGCCCGACGGCCAGGAAGAAGAGCCCGGTGACCATCCGCCAGCGCGGCAGCCGCGCCGGCTCCGTCGCCGCCTCGCCCAGGGCCTCGACCGGCCGGACGCGGGAGACGCGCCTGGCCGCGAGCCAGGCGGAGCCGACCGCGGTGAGCACGGTGAGCAGCACGGTGCCGGCGACGGGCAGCGGACCCAGTACGAGCGCCAGCTCCCGCGGGAGGACACCGTGATCGGCCATGAAGCGGTGCAGGACCGCGCCGAGCCCGAGCGATCCCAGGCCGCCGAGGAGTGCGGCGGGCACGGCGACCTTCAGGGTGCCGCGGACGATCAGCCGCCGCACCTGCCGCGGGGTGGCGCCGATGGCGCGCATCACCGCGAGTTCGCGAGTCCGGTCCCGTACGGAGATGTCCAGCAGTCCGGTCAGGATCAGCAGCACGACCAGCAGGGCGATGCCGCCGATGGACGCGCTCACCCCGATCAGGTCGAGCCGCGCCGCCGCCACCCCCGGGTTCTCGACGTCTCCGCGTGCGGCACCGGTCGCGACCAGCAGGCCCGGGGCCGCAGCGCCGAGCTCCTCGGGGGACGTGCTCCCTTTGCCGAGGACCACCAGTGCGTCGGCGCGTCCGGGATGGCCGCCGAGCGTCCGCGCCGTCCTGTCGTCGAACCACACGCTCGCGCGGACGGCGCCGTCCGCGCCCGAACCACCCGACACCAGGCCGCTGACCCGGTACGGCTCCGGTGCCCGGCCGCCCGCCTGAAGACGGACGGTGTCCCCGACCGCCCGGCCGCTCCCCGCTGCCATCGCCACCTCGTGCGGTGCCCGCGGGGCACGCCCCGACCGCAGTTCGACCGGGTCGAGCGCGGTCGACTCCCATCCGTGACCGGTGAGTTCGGTGCCGTCGGCGGCGACGACGGGGACGGACACGTCCGCGACGACCCGTATGACCCCCGGCACCTCCTCCAGCCGTTCGACCGGGGCGATCGGCACACGTGCCCGTTCCAGCAGCGGTCTGACCTCCGTGCGCTCGGACTCACCGGAGTCCACGGTCATCTCGACCCGCTGGCTCGCGGCGACGACGGCCACGGCCGGGGCATAACGGTCGACCGCCCCGTGCGCCCGCAGCGCCGATTCGAGAAGGACGCCGAACGCACCCGTCAGCGCGGCGGCGAAGAGCAGCGCCGCCGCCACGCCCGCGGCGATCCCGCGCCTCACAGCGAGTCCCAGCGGGCCAGGATGGCGTCCGCGGACGGAGCGGTCAGTTCGTCGACGATCCGCCCCCCTCCGAGAAAGACGACGCTGTCGGCCCACGCGGCCGCCGCCGGATCGTGGGTGACGAGGACGACGGTCCGTCCCATCTCGTCGACCGCCTCCCGCAGCAGCTTCAGGACGTGCCCGGCCGACCTGGGGTCGAGAGCGGCCGTCGGCTCGTCGGCGAAGACGATCTCGGGGCGCGTCACCAGTGCCCGGGCGACCGCCACGCGCTGCTGCTGGCCACCGGACAGCCGCGAGGGGAGGTGCCCGAGCCGGCCCGCCATACCGACCCGGTGGACGACCTCCGTCAGCCACTGCCGGTCGGCCTTCCGGCCGCCGAGGGACAGCGGGAGGGTGATGTTCCGCTCGACGCTCATCGACGGCATCAGGTTGTAGCCCTGGAAGACGAAACCGATCCGCTCGCGGCGCAGCCGGGTCAGCTCGGCCTCGCGCAGCCCGCCCATGTCCACGCCGCCCAGCCGGACCGATCCGTTCGTCGGCCGGTCGAGGCCGGACGCGCAGTGCAGGAACGTGCTCTTGCCCGAGCCGGACGGGCCCATGATCGCGGTGAAGCTGCCGGTGCGGAACCCCCAGCTCACCTGCTCCAGCGCGGTCACCCCGCCGTACGACTTGGAAACCTGGTCCAGGGACACGGCGTACGGCGCCTCCCCGCTCGTCGTCATCCGTCGCATGATGTGGCCCTTCGATGCCCTCGGTCGGTCAGGATCAGGCTTCGAAACTAGGCTCGGGACAGGGGAGGCCGGCAGCGGTCGCACCCCCGCACCGCGGGTGTAGCCCGCTCCACCATCGAGGTGGAGCGGGGGAGGTAGGACAGGGAATCCACCGTGACGTACCGTCGTGAACCATGGACCTGAAGGCACGCGCACGCCACAGCCTGCGTTCCACGTGGTATCTCCTCGGCGGCCTCGTGACCGCCCTGCTGTCCCTGGCCGGCTACGTGCTGGTGCCGCTCGTCTGCGTCACGCTGATCGTCGCGCCGGTACTGCCCTGGGCGATCCGCCCCCTGCGGTCCCTCGCCGACGCCGAGCGCCGGCGCGCGGAACGACGCCTCGGCCGTCCGGTGCGACGCCCGTACCCGGCACTCCAGGGCAGCGCCCGCCGGCAGACCCTGCAGCTGCTGCGGTCCCCCGCGACCGGCAAGGACGTGGCGTGGATGCTGGTCCACGGCGTGGTCGGCGTGGTCCTGCCCGTCCTCGTCCTCGGCGTCCTCTTCAGCCTCCTGCTGACCCTCTCGATCCCGATGTGGTGGTGGACCGTCCCCAGCGGCACCCTCACCCTCCTCGCCGCTCCCCTGACGACCTGGCTGCAGGCGATCGTCCTGTCGGCGGTCTGCGTCTGGATCTTCACCCTCCTCTTCCTCTGGCTGGCCCCCGCCGCCGCCCGGCTGGAGACCCGCATCGCGGAGATGCTGCTGGGGAACTGGACCGGTGCCGGACGCCGGATCGAGGAGCTGACCGCCTCCCGGGCCGGGGCGCTCCAGGCCCACGAAGCGGAACTCCGCAGGATCGAGCGGGACCTGCACGACGGCACCCAGGCGCAGCTCGTCGTGGTCGCCATGCGGCTCGGCCTGGCCGACCGCAGGTTCGACAAGGACCCCGCGGGCGCGAGGAAACTCATCCTCGACGCCAGGACGACCGTGGACGAGGCACTCGTGCAGCTGCGTACCGTGATCCGCGGCATCCACCCGCCGATCCTGTCCGACCGCGGGCTGAACGGCGCCATCCGCGCGCTCGCCGCGGGACGTACGATCCCGGTCGCCCTCGACCTGCCCGACCCCGCCCGCCGGCCGCCGGCCGCCGTCGAGGCCGCCGCCTACTTCGTGGTCGCCGAGGCCCTCACCAACATCGCCCGGCACAGCGAAGCGCGGCAGGCGCGGGTGTCCCTCCGGTACGAACGGACCGGGCTGCGCGTCCTCGTCCAGGACGACGGGCGTGGCGGCGCGGTGCCGGGAGCCGGCACGGGAAGCGGACTGGCCGGTGTACGCCAGCGCGTCGCCGCCCTGGACGGTACGACGAGGATCGACAGCCCTGTCGGTTCCGGAACGACGATTGAGGTGGTACTGCCGTGCGGATCGTGATCGCGGAGGACAACGTCCTTCTCCGCGAGGGCCTGATTCTGTTGCTGGAGGACGTCGGTCACGAGATCGTCGCCGTCGTGGGGAGCGGGCCCGAAGTGGTGCCCACGCTGCTCGAACACCGTCCCGACGCGGCCGTGCTCGACGTCCGGCTCCCTCCCGGATTCCGCGACGAGGGCCTCAAGGCGGCCATCGAGGCCCGCAGGCTGATGCCGGGCCTGCCCATCCTCGTCCTGTCCCAGTACGTCGAGGAGAGCTACGCAGCCGAACTGCTGGGCCAGGGCGCCTCCGGCGTCGGCTATCTGCTCAAGGACCGGGTCTCCCGCATCGAGGAGTTCCAGCAGGCCCTGGAGCGGGTCGCCGCCGGGGGCACGGCGCTCGACCCCGACGTGGTCTCCCAGCTCATGACCCGCCGCGACCCCCTGGACGCGCTGTCCCCGCGGGAACGCGAGGTCCTCAGCCTCATGGCCCAGGGCCTCGACAACCCGACGATCGCGACCACCTTGTTCATCACCGAGCGCTCGGTCAGCAAGCACATCGGCAACATCTTCGCCAAGCTGAACCTTCCCCCCAGCGACAGCGGCCACCGCCGGGTCCTGGCCGTCCTCGCCTACCTGAAGGAGTGAGCCCGTCACGGGCCGTGACGGCGGTCGCCGTCCCCACCCCGCGGGTGTAGCGCGCTACACCCGCGGTTCGGGAGCAGGACCCGATGTGCCGGAAAGGGGCCGGCGGCGAGAGTGGAAGACGTAAGCCACCCGCTCTTGCCGCCCCACAGAGGGACGACAGGGACACACCCAGGAGGAACCCCATGAGGCCCGCACTCTGGCTGCTGCTCGCCATCTCCACCGCCGCCGCGGTCTACGTCAGCACCTTCGCCGACTACACCGGCGCCACCAGGGTCCTGGCCTCGGTGGGCTCGGGCGTCGTCTTCGTAGGCTCGGCACTCGGCCTGTGGCTGAGCGGCAGCAAGGAGTGATCCGCACGAGCGGGTAAGAAACGAAGAGGCTGTCCGGCGCGATCCGGACAGCCTCTTCCGTCTGTCAGGACGCCTCCCGGAACCGGTACGTCCGCTCGTCGGCCCCGCCCCCCGCGTGCTCCACCGCCGCCACGGCCAGCGCGCGGACCAGGGGGTGCGGGCGGGTGCCGTCGCCCGCCAGTTCCGGCTGGAACAGGGTGGCCAGGAAGAAGGGGTGCGAGGGGAGTTCGGCGATGCGGATTCCGCCCTCCTCGTCCGCGCCCGTGAAGCGGAGGCCGTGGGCCCGCAGGGCGTCCAGGTGGCGGCTGTCGGCGCCGTAGTTGCAGTGGTACCGCTCCGTCGTCCGCTCCGTGCCCAGCGCCTTCTCGGCGAGGGAGCCGGGGGTGACCCGTACGACGCCCTCGTGGCCGACGAGCGAGCAGGCGAGCGGGGCGATCAGCAGGTCGTCCGTGTCGGCCGACGGGTCGTTCTCGGCGTGCGCCGCCCGCTCCAGGCCGCAGACGTCCCGCGCGTACTCGATCAGGGCGTGCTGGAAGCCGGCGCAGGTGCCCAGGAAGGGGATGCCGTCCTCGCGGGCCGTACGGATCGCCGCCAGCGCCCCCGCCTCGCTCGCGTACGGGCTCCCCGGCAGCACCCACACCGCGTCGAAGCCCTTCACCGCGCCGGGGGCCTCCGCGTCGGCCGTAGGGATCCAGTACGCGTCGAGCGCGAGCCCGTCCCGCTCGGCGAGGGCGTCGAGGAGGACCGGGATCCGGACGTGGGAGCGGACGTGCGGGGAGCGGTCGCCGACCAGGGCGATCCGGGGGGTGCGGGGGGCGGCGGTCGTGTTCGTCGTCATGGGCATCATGCTCGGCGGCCCCCCTCCTTCACGTCCAACGATGATTCCTGCTTCCTCCATCACGGATGCTTATCCCGACTTGGCTAGGGTGGCCGCATGACGAACGATCACGACTGGGAGACCCGACTCGCCGCGCTCTGGGAGCGCCTCGACGACCACGAGCCCGCCGACTTCCGCGCCCGCGTCGCCGCCCTCGCCGCCGAGCGGCCCGCCGACGACCCGGCCGCCGTCTTCGAGCAGGGCGCCGCCCACGACTCCACCGGCATGCCCGAGGAGGCCGTCACCCACTACCGGCGGGCCCTGGACCTCGGCCTCACCGGGCTGCGCCGCCGCCGCGCCGTCATCCAGCTCGCCAGCAGCCTGCGCAACCTCGGCCGCCCCGACCGTAGCGTCGAGCTCCTCACCGCCGAGCGGGACATCCCCGCCGACCGGCTCGACGCCGACGAGCGGGCCCTGGCCGGCGCCGTCGACGCCTTCCTGGCCCTCGCCCTCGCCGACACCGGCCGCGACCGCGAGGCCGCCTCCCTCGCGCTCGGCGCCCTCGCACCCCTGCTGCCCCGCTACAACCGCTCCCTCGCGTACTACGCCAAGGACCTCCTGAAGACCCCCTTCGGATCCTGATCCGGTGGACCCGCACCTCCTCCGCACGTACGTCACCGTCGCCCGGCTCGCGTCCTTCTCCGAGGCCGCGCGCGAGCTGGGCTACACCCAGTCCGCCGTCTCCCAGCACATCGCCGCCCTGGAGACCGACCTCGGACTGCCCCTGCTCACCCGGCGGCCCGTCGCCCCCACCCCGGCCGGGGAGCGGCTCCTCGAACACGCCGGGGCGCTGCTGCTCCGCCTCGACGCGGCCCGCGCCGACCTCGACCGGTTCGCCGCCGCGCCCCGCGCGACCCTGGACGTCGCCGCCTCCCCGCTCGCCCTCACCGCCCGCACCCTCGCCGCACTGCCCGCCACCGGCGTCACCCTGCGCGCGCTGCCCCGCGAACGGGTGCCCGTCGCGGTCGCCACCGGCGAGGCCGACGCCGGGCTCGTCGACGGGATCGCCGCCCCCAGCGACCCGCTGCGGCTGCCCGACGTCGCCCCGCTCGCCGCGACCGGCGTCGCCGAGGAACCGCTCGCCGTCGTCCTGCCCGCCCCCCATCCGCTCGCCGCGCGCACCGGGCTCCGCCTCGACGACCTCGTCGACGCCCGCTGGCTGGACGCGCCCGCCGCCGGAATCCCCCTCGACCGGCTCAGGGCCGTCCACGGCGGGCCCGCCGGACGCGGCTTCCGCACCGGCCTGCGCTACGACGGCACCGACACCCGCACCCTCGCCGCCCTCGCGGCCGCCGGGCGGGGCCTGGCCCTGCTGCCGCTGTCCGCGGCGGCGGACGTCCACGGCGCGGCCGTCGTCCCCCTGGTCGCGCCCCGTCTCGTCCACCGCACCGAACTGCTCCTTCCGGCCGGCGCGGGCCGCGAACCGTCCGGTCCGGTGGCCGAGTTCGCCCGACGACTCAAGAGCTGACACCCGCACTCGCTACCCTGTGCGCAACGGCGACGGAAGGCGGACGGGCGTGGGGTGGCTGCGACGAGGACCCAGGCGGGACGGCGACGACGCACCGAGGGATCCCGAGTTCGCGTACTTCTCCCAGCGCGAGGCCGCGCTGTTCCGCGGGCGGGTCCGCGAGACCTTCGCCGAACTCGGCCTGGAGGTCACCGTCTACGCCGGCCACGTCATCGACGACAAGGGCCGCCGCTTCGGCCTCGGCAACCTCGCCGCCGTCTGCCACCAGGACCGGCGCGGCCCCCGCGTCTGGCCCGGCATGATCCACCGCCACATCGGTCTCGTCGTCCGCGCCATGGACGGCCCCTCCGCGCTCGACACGCTGCCGCCCGAGCAGATCCGGGCCCAGCTCTACCCCCGGGTCGTCAGCGGCGACGGCATCGACGCCGCCGCCTTCGGCTACGCCAGGACCGTCGCCCCCGGCCTGTACGAGGTCCTCGCCCTCGACCTGCCGGAGAGCGTCATGATGCTCACCGACGAGGCGCTGGAACGGCTCGGGGACCACCGGCAGCTCCGCGACCGCGCCCTGCGCAACCTGCGCGGGCTGCCCGTCGAGGAGCACGAGACCGTCCGCGACGCCGACGGCATGTGCTTCGAGATCATCCTCGGCGACTCCTTCTACACCGCCAGCCGCGTCCTCGACCTCGACGGCGTCGTCCAGCGGGTCACCGGCCTCCCGCTCGGCGAGCACGGCGCCCTCGTCGCCCTGCCCTTCCGGCACCAGCTGGCCTTCCACCCCATCCGGGACACCTCGATCATCCCGGCCCTCGGCGCGATGGCCTCCTTCGCCGCCGCCGGGTACGAGGACGTGCCGGGCGCCATCAGCCCGTACGTCTTCTGGTGGCGCGGCGGCACCCTCACCCAGCTCAGCGAGCACGACGCGGACGGGGGCGAGCTGCGGATCGTCGTCGGCGACGACTTCCACGACCTCCTGGAACGCCTCATCGCCCAGGGGCCCGACCGCCGCTGATCCGGTCGCGGCCCGCGGCCCCGCCCGGCAGGATGCTGTACGACGGACCGGACGAGGACGCCGAGGAGAGGCCCCCATGCCGAGCAGCCACGCGACCGACGAGGTCGTGCCCTTCACCGCGGACGACTACCGGGCCCGGATGGCCCGGGCCGCCGAGTCCGCCGCCGAAGCCGGTCTCGCGGGCGTGCTCGTCGCCCCCGGACCCGACCTGGTCTACCTGACCGGCTACCAGCCGACCGCGATCACCGAACGCCTCACCGTGCTCGTCCTCGCCGCCGGACAGGAGCCGGTCCTCGTCGTCCCCACCCTGGAGGCGCCCGACGCCGAGAAGGCCACCGGAGCCGCCGCGCTCACGCTGCGCGACTGGACCGACGGCAAGGACCCGTACGCCGTCACCGCCCCGCTCCTCGACGTCGACGGCCGCTTCGGCGTCAGCGACAACGCCTGGGCCATGCATCTCCTCGGCCTGCAGAAGGCCCTCCCCGGCACCGCGTACGTCTCCCTCACCGAGGCCCTGCCGATGCTCCGGGGCGTCAAGGACGCCCACGAGCTGGCCCGGATCGCGGCCGCCGGAGCCGCCGCCGACCAGGCGTACGGCGAGATCCTCAAGGTCCGTTTCGCGGGCCGCAAGGAGACCGACGTCGCCGCCGACCTCGCCCGGCTGCTCATGGAGTTCGGCCACTCCCAGGTCGACTTCACCGTCGTCGGCTCCGGACCCAACGGCGCCAACCCGCACCACGAGGCCGGGGACCGGGTCATCGAGCGCGGCGACATGGTCGTCCTCGACTTCGGCGGC
Source organism: Streptomyces sp. E-08 (assembly GCF_049913095.1). NCBI lineage: Bacteria > Bacillati > Actinomycetota > Actinomycetes > Kitasatosporales > Streptomycetaceae > Streptomyces > Streptomyces sp. E-08. The sequence continues at coordinate 6,553,282 of NZ_CP183971.1, forward strand.
CTCAAGCACGGCTACGGCTCCGACACCACCCGCACCGTCCACGTCGGCGAGCCCACCGACGAGGAGCGCCGCGTCCACGACCTCGTCCGCGAGGCCCAGCAGGCCGGCTTCGAGGCGGTACGCCCCGGGGTCGCCTGCCAGGAGGTCGACCGGGCGGCCCGCAAGGTCATCACGGACGCCGGCTACGGCGAGTACTTCATCCACCGCACCGGCCACGGCATCGGCGTCACCACCCACGAGCCGCCGTACATGATCGAGGGCGAGGAGCTCCCCGTCGTCCCCGGCATGTGCTTCTCCATCGAACCGGGCGTCTACCTCCCGGGCCGCTTCGGCGTCCGCATCGAGGACATCGTCACGGCCACCGAGGACGGTGCGGGGCGCCGCTTCAACAACACCCCGCACGAGATGGCCATCGTCGAGTAGCCGACGGCCCCGGGCGCGTCAGCCGTCCGTCAGGACGATCGCCGACTCGCCCGGGAGGCGGAGCAGGCCGTCCGCCGCCGGGGCGTCGACCGGGTCCCAGGACGCCAGGACCCGGTCGCGGCCGTTGGACCCGAGGGGGATCTCCACGGGCTCCTCGCCCAGGTTGACGCCCACCCGCAGGTCCCCGCGCCGGAAGACCAGCCAGCGGGCCTCCTCGTCGAAGGCGACCTTCACGCCCCCCAGGTCCGGGTCCGTCAGGTCGGGCAGGGTGCGGCGCAGCGCGATGAGCTGGCGGTGCCAGGCGAGGAGCCGCTTGTGCGGGTCCCGCTCGCGCTCGGTCCGGTCCAGGACCGAGCGGTCCCGGGTGGCCGCCTCCTGCGGGTCGGGGACCTCGTCCTCGGACCAGCCGTGCGCCGCGAACTCCCGCCGCCTGCCCTGCCGTACGGCCTCCGCGAGCTCCGGGTCGGTGTGGTCGGTGAAGTACATCCAGGGCGTGCTCGCCCCCCACTCCTCGCCCATGAACAGCATCGGCACCGACGGGCCGGTGAGGACGAGCGTCGCCGCGCAGGCGAGGAGCCCGGGGGAGAGCGAGGCCGAGAGGCGGTCGCCGAGGGCCCGGTTGCCGATCTGGTCGTGCGTCTGGGCATAGCCCAGGAAGCGGTGGGCGGGGGTGCGTTCACGGTCCACCGGGCGCCCGTGGTGGCGGCCCCGGAAGGCGGAGTACGTGCCGTCGTGGAAGAACACACGGGTGAGCGTCTTGGCGAGCGCCGCCACGGGCGCCCGCGCGAAGTCGGCGTAGTAGCCCTGGGACTCGCCGGTCAGGGCCGTGTGCAGGGCGTGGTGGAAGTCGTCGTTCCACTGGGCGTGGACGCCGAGGCCGCCGAGCGTGCGCGGAGTGGTCGTACGCGGGTCGGCGAGGTCGGACTCGGCGACCAGGAAATGCTGACGGCCCTGCTCCTTCGCCAACTCGTCGACGGCTGAGGAGAGTTCCTCCAGGAACGTGAGCGCCCGCGTGTCGGCCAGGGCGTGCACCGCGTCGAGCCGCAGCCCGTCGATCCGGTAGTCCCGCAGCCAGGCGAGCGCGCTCCCCAGGAAGTACGCGCGCACCTCGTCCGAGCCCGGCGCGTCCAGGTTCACCGCCGCGCCCCACGGCGTGTGGTGGGTCTCCGTGAAGTACGGCCCGAAGGACGGCAGATGGTTCCCGGACGGACCCAGGTGGTTGTGCACCACGTCGAGGACCACGCCCATGCCGAGCCCGTGCGCCGCGTCCGTGAACCGCTTCAGCGCCCCGGGTCCGCCGTACGGCTCGTGGACCGCCCACGGCGCCACCCCGTCGTACCCCCAGCCCCGCACCCCGGGGAACGGGCACAGCGGCATCAGCTCCACATGGGTGATGCCGAGGCCCGCGAGCTCCCCGAGCCGCGCGGCCGCCGCGTCGAGCGTGCCCTCCGGGGTGAACGTGCCGATGTGCAGCTCGTACAGGACGGCGCCGCGCAGCCGCAGGCGCGGTGACTCGTGCCGCCAGGTGTACGCCGAGTGGTCGACGACCGCGCTCAGGCCGTCGGGCCCGTCGGGGAGCCGGCGTGAGCGCGGGTCGGGGAGCACGTGCCCGCCGTCGAGGGAGAAGCCGTACCGGTCGCCGTCCGCGGCGGGCACCACGCCCGACCACCAGCCGTCCCGTTCGGCGTCCCGGTCCAGGGGATGGCCGGAGCCGTTCAGCTCCAGCGTCACCCGGTCACGGGCGCTCGGCGCCCACACCTCGAAGAGCACGGGAATCCCCTCGTCGACGGTCCAGTCACTCCACCACGGCTACCGCGACCATCCTGGCAGTCAGGACCCCGACTCGCCCGGCGCGTCCCACACGTAGTTGATCGCGCGCTCGAAGACCGCGTAGCCCGTGCGGGCGAAGGACGCCGCCATCGGCACGTTCCCCAGGTCCGTCGCCGCGCGGATCCGGGGCACGTCGGCGGCGGCCAGGATCCGGGTCCCCTCCGCCAGGATGTCGTCGATGTACCCGTGCCCGCGGTGGTCGGGCAGCACACCGAGGTACGCGATGATGTGGTGGTAGTTGTTCCGCGCGGGGACGACGAAGCCGACCGGCTCGCCGCTCTCCGGCAGCTGGGCGACCCGCCACCACTCGCGCGGTGAGGAGAAGCGCGCGAGCTCCTCGTCGTAGTGCAGCTCGGCCGCCTCCCGCAGCGACAGGCCCGAGGCCAGGTCGGACTGGCCGTGCCCGTCGAGCGTGCCCTCCATGACCGGCGTCATCAGTGCGAGGAGGTCCTCGCGGTCCCGCACGGGACGGAACTCCAGACGGCCCTTCGGCTCCGGGACCGGGGTGCCGGGGCGCCACTCCAGGCGCAGCCGCTCGACCAGCGGACGGGCACCGGTCTTCTCCAGGACGGAGAACAGGGACTCCAGGACGGCCCGGGTCTCCGGGACCTCCCGCCAGTCCGCCGGCATGAAGCGCCCGAACTCGGGGCGCTGCGCGCCCGCGGGGATCACGGCGGCCGTCGCCGTCTCCAGGAGCCGCACACCGACCTCGGCGCGCTCCTCGGCGGAGAGCTCCGGGGCGAGGTCGAAGAAGTCGAGCGCCTGCGGTGCGGAGCCGGCCGCGTGGGTCCACCAGGCGAGCCGGCCGAGGAGCCGGTCGCCGTCGAGCGCCACCCACATCCACGCGGGGAGGCGGCGGCCGGTGGCGAGGTCGTCGGCGAGCTCGTGGTCGAGCGAGTACGTGAGGCGGAGGAACAGGTCGAGTTCCTCGGGCCCGGCGAGCGGGCGGACGACGAGATCGGTGGTGGACGGCGAAGAAGACGGTGAAGACGCGGTCACGTCTGGGTTCCCCCTGGGGGTCTACGGTGTGAGGACGGCAGACCGTAGCAGCGATCCGACGGCGGCCGGTACGGAGTTTCCCGCTCAGAGACCGATCGAGCGGCCCGGGCGCCCGAGTTCAGGGGGCTTCAGGGGAGGGGCGCGGGGGGCTTCGGGGGGTGGGCTCGGGGTCCTTCTGGACACTTCGGGCCCGGCGGACCGACAATCGCGGGTGTGACGACCCCTTTCGAGCTTCCGGCGAACTCCCCTCGGCTGACGGACGCCGAGCGGGACCGCGCGCTGGTGCTGCTCCGTGAGGGCGCCGCTCAGGGCCGCCTCTCGCACGACACCTTCGTCTTCCGGATGGAGCGCGCGCTCCAGGCCCGCCGCCCCGACGAACTCGCCGTCCTCACCGCCGACCTGCGGACCGAGGGCACCTGGACCCGGCGGGTGGTCGGCGCCGTCGAGCGGATGTCCGCGTTCACGGCGCGGATCGGGCGTGCCTGGAGTGCGGAGCGGCTGCCGAAGCTGCTGCTGCCGCGCCCCGGTCCGTACCCGCTGCGGATCGGCCGCGACCCGGTGAACGGGCTGCGGCTCAGCCACGAGACGGCGTCACGGCTGCACGCCGAACTCTCGCTGCAGGGCGGGATGTGGGTGCTGCGCGACCTCGGCTCGACGAACGGCACCACCGTCAACGGGCGGCGGGTCACCGGCGCCGTGGTGGTGCGGCCGGGCGACGTGGTGGGCTTCGGCCAGATGTCGTTCCGGCTGTCGCACGACTGAGCGCCACCTCGGGGCGTTCACCCGTTCGGCGGTACGCGGCGGGCGGTGGGGCCCGCGCGGTGTTGGGCTGGGCAGACGCGGGCCAGGATCTCCGGCCGCGCCACCCACCGCCGATCGACAGGGGGCGAGATGAGCGACGCGCCGAACCGCGAGCCGGACCGGGACATACGGAGTGAGCGGCCCGAGGAGTCCGGGGACCCCTGGACGAGACTGCCGTCGATGGCACCGGCGGCACCTTCCGCCGGGCAGCCCGGCGTCCGCGCCGGAGCCCCCGCGCTCCGAGCCCGCCTGCGGACCCTCGGCGACCCCGCCACGGCGGGAACCGTCCCGCCCGGCGGGCGGACCGTCGCGCCGAGCCCCCTCGACCCCGGCGCCTCGTGGGACCCGCACCGGATCCACCGGACCCTGCGCGAGGAGTTCCCGCTCACGTACGACCCGCTGCTCCGGGCCTGGGTCCTCAGCCGGTACGCGGACGTGGCCACCGCCCTCACCGACGAACGCTTCACGCACGGGCACCGCCCCGGCGATCCGCCGTGCGCGCGGGCCCACGTCGACGTCGACATCGAGGCCCTGCGCGCGGTCACCGAACGCACCGCCTACGTCCTGGCCCGCCGGATCGCCGAACGGCCCCAGGCCGATCTGGTCGCGGACTTCTGCCACTGGCTGCCCGCCGGCACCGTCGCCGCGGCCGTCGGCGTGCCCTACCGCGACATGATGCGGCTCGTCCGCGGCCGGGCGGCGGGCGCGCTCGCCGGGGAGTGCGGCGGTCAGATCGCCGTACGGGAGAAGGCGCTCGCCTCCTTCCTCGGCAACGTCCTGGACGACCCCGACCAGGTCGCCGCCCTCCGTGACGCCCCCGCCGGGCTCGTCGCCCGTGCCTGGGCCGAGTCGCTGCGCCGGGATCCGCCCGTGCAGATCGCCGTGCGCCGGACGAGCGCGGAGGTGCCGGTGAGCGGCGGGGTGGTCCCGGCGGGCGCGTCCGTCGCGCTGCTGGTCGGCTCGGCGGGCCGTGACCCGGAGCGCTTCCGCGAACCGGACCGCTTCGACCCGTTCCGCGACGACCCGGGCCAGCTCACGTACGGCGCGGGCTTCTGCCCGGCGGTCCTGCTCGCCGGATTCGAGGCGGAGTACGCCCTGCGCGCCCTCTTCGCGGCCATGCCCCGGCTGCGGCTGGCCGACGGTTTCCGTCCCGTGGCCACGGGTCTGATCACACGCGCCCCCCGGAGTCTGATCGTCCGGCCGGGCGGCTGAGCCGGATCCGGGGCGGGCGAGGGGCCTCCCGACCGCTGTTAGGGTGACGTGCGCTCGTCAACGGGCGTTTGTTCTACCACTTTCAACGGGGATTCAAACATGAAGATGCGTCATGTCCGTGCCATCGCTGTGTTCGGCATCGCGGTGGTCGCCCTGACCGGTGCTCGTGGCTCCCACGGAGGCAGCTGCGGCGGCAGCTCGGGCGGCAGCCACAGCAGCGGCAGCAACCACAGCGACAACGACGGCTCGGGCAGCAGCAGCTCCGGTTCCGTGTCCGGCGGTTCGGGCAGCGCGAACAAGGCCATCCGCGACGTGACCATCGACGAGTGCAAGTTCGACCCGGCGACCAAGAACCTCGTCGCCCGGATCACCATCAAGAACGACGGCGTCCTCGACTACGACTACGACGTCACGGTGAGGTTCACCGGCGACGCGGGCGGCGCCGTCGCCCCCGCCACCAACAGGACGACCGCCATCGCGGTCGCGGCGGGCGCCTCCAAGACCACCGAACTCTCCACCGCGTACCCCGGATCCGGCGACGGCTCCGAGTACACCAAGTGCGAGGTCACGCGGGTGTCCCGCTCCTGACCTCCGCCGTCGGCGCGGCCGGGTCCGTACGGCCCGGCCGCCAGACCGAGGCGAGCAGCAGGACACCGGGGAGGATTCCGGCGGCGACGCGGATCGCGACCGTCGGGGCCCCGAGCGCCGCGAGCACCAGGCCCGCGGCGCCGCAGGCCGCGATCGACGCGCCGAGCGCGTGGAGCGCGGGCCTGCGCCAGGCGACCGCCAGGCCGGAGAAGTGCACGCCGACGACGAGGGCGATCCAGCCCACGGCCGCCTGCGGGACGTGCAGCACGCGGGCGATGACCAGGAGTCCGGCCACGAGCCCGAGCGCCTCGGCCGCCACGATGTACCAGTAGCGCCGGCCGAACCGGGTGCCCGACGCGGGGGCTGTCGCCGCCGGCGCGACCGCCGCCCGGCCGCGCCGCCCGAGGACCGCCACCTTGAGGAACGCGGCGAGCGCCAGTACGCGCAGCGGGACGGCGACCGCCGGGGGCAGGCTGCCCGCGCTCGCCTGGATGAACACGAGTCCGAACGAGGCGCCGATGATCCGTCCGGTCTGATCCTTTGTCATGATCATCATCTTTTCACGGGGTGGAACGGTGGTTCACTCCACCCGGGCGAGCAGCGCCACCGGCCGCTCCGCGAACAGCTCCGCCAGCTTCACCTCCGTCGCCGGGCCGCCCGTGAACTCCCTCACCCCGTCGAGCGCGTCGGTCCAGCGCCCCTCGGGCAGCACCAGCTCCGTGTCCTGCCAGCCGCCCGCCTGCGCGAGCCGCAGGGAGAGCCGGGTGACGGCCGTGATCACCCGGCCGGAGCGGGCGAAGGCCAGACAGTGCGCGGACGCCGGACCCTCCGCCGCCAGCGGGACGTACGTGCCGCCGGGCCCGAAGGCCTCCGGGTGCGCGCGCCGCAGCCCGAGCGCCGCCCGGACCAGCGCCGTCCGCTCGTCGTCCGGGCCGACCGTGAACGGCGCCCGGTTGTCCGGGTCGACGAGTGCCCGGTACTCCCGCTCCGTGTTCTGGTACAGCTCCGGCACCCCCGGCATCGTCAGCTGCGCGAGCGCGGCGCCCAGCGCGTGCGCCCGGATGTGCGGCTCCAGGGCGAAGGCCGCCTCCGAGGCCGTCCGCAGCGGGATCCGGCCGGGCCCGGCCGCCGCGAACGCGGCCACGGCCCGCTCGTACTCCTCGTCCGGCTCCGTCCAGCTGGTCCGGAGCCCCGCCTCCCGCACGGACTTGAGGATCGCCGGGCCCAGCCGGTCCGGGTCCGGGGTCCCGAAGCCGAAGGCCGTCTGCCAGGCCGTCCACGCCACGTGCGGGTCGGGCGCGGGCACCCCGGCGACCTCCGCCAGGAGCTCCGCCCACACCTCGGGGCACTGGGCGAGCACCGCGATCGCCGCCCGGACGTCCGCGCTGCGCTTGGTGTCGTGCGTGGAGAGCACGGTGCCGGTGGCCGGCCAGTCCCGGGCGATCCGCAGGCAGTACGCGTGGAACTCGTCCACCGGCACCGCCGGGCGGCCCGCGTCCCCGCCGACCTCGTTCGCCGAGAGCAGCGGGGTGTACCGGTAGAAGGCGGTGTCCTCCACGGACTTGGCCCGCAGCGCGGACGAGGTCTGCGCGAACCGCGCGCGGAACGCCCGGTGTTCGGGCCCGTCGCCGCGCGTCCCGAGCGCCAGCTCCCGTACGGTGTCGACCGCCGTCGCCTCCTCCGGCACCGCGAACGCCGCCTTCGCGCCGCGCGCCGCCTCCGGGGTCAGCACCTCCTCGCCGCCGGTCCGGTAGGGGCGGTAGACCGGGACCCGGACGAGGAGCTCCCGGACCGCGGTGCGCAGCGCCCAGGGGGCGTGGTCCCGGAGGGCCGGGTCGTCGGCGCAGATCCGTACGGCGATCCGGGTCAGCGCGGCCGTCTCCGCGGCCAGGTCATGGGTGACCACCTCGTAGGCCGCGCGCCGCTCGGTCGCCTCCCAGTGACCGCCCCGGTCCCCGGTGCTGCCGACGAACTCCCGGTACACGTCCGCGAGTTCGTCGGCTCCCACCGGGTCGGTGAAGACGCCGTCGAGGCGGCGCAGCGCGTCGTACCCGGTGGTGCCCGCGACCGGCCAGGCCGCGGGCAGCGTCTCCGGTCCCGTGAGGATCTTCTCGACGACCGTCCAGCAGCGCCCGCCGGTCGCCGCCGCCAGGTCCTCCAGATAGCCCTGCGGGTCGGCCAGTCCGTCCGGGTGGTCGATGCGCAGCCCCTCGACCACCCCGTCCGCGACCAGCTCCACGATCTTCGCGTGGCTCGCCGCGAACACCCCGGGGTCCTCCACCCGCACCCCGATGAGGTCCGAGACGGTGAAGAACCGGCGGTAGCCGAGCTCGGTGCGGGCGAGCCGCCACCAGCCGAGCCGGTACCACTGCGCGTCGAGCAGCTCGTCCAGCGGCAGGTCCTCGGTGCCCGCCCGGAGCGGGAACTCCTGGCCGTTCAGGTGCAGGGACCCGCCCGAGACCCGGAACCGGTCCCGCACCTCGGGGAGCCGCGCGGGCAGCACCGGGAGCAGCACCCGGCCGTCCCCGGCCCGCCAGTCGATGTCGAACCAGCGGGCGTACGGCGAGTCCGGGCCCTCGCGGAGCACGGCGCGCAGCGCGTGGTTGTGCCGGGGGGAGGCCGCCATGTGGTTGGGCACCAGGTCCACGACGAGCCCGAGACCGTGCGTCCGGGCGGTCGCCGCGAGGGCCCGCAGCCCCTCCTCGCCGCCCAGTTCGGCCCGCACGGACCGGTGGTCGGTGACGTCGTAGCCGTGGGCCGAGCCGGGCACCGCCTCCAGGACGGGGGAGAGGTGCAGATGCGAGACCCCGAGGCCGGCCAGGTACGGCACGGCGCGCTCGGCGGCCGCGAAGGGGAACTCGGGCTGGAGCTGGATCCGGTACGTCGAGGTGGGTGGATTGGGCGTCATGCGAACGTACGTACCCCGCCGGAGGGCTTCTGTGTCATCGCCCCATGCACCCGTTCGAGTGCATCGCGTTACGTTCGCGTGATGCTTCGGATGTATCGCGACACGCTGTCCCTGCTCGGACCGGCCCTGCCGGTCGTCTCGTTCCTCGGCCGGCTGCCCACCGCCATGTGCCAGCTCGGCAGCCTCCTCCTGGTCGCCGAGACGAGCGGCTCGCTCGCCACCGCCGGCCTCACGGGCGGCGCGCTCGCGGCAGGACAGACCGTCGCGGGGCCCGTCATCGGGCGTCTCGCGGACCGGCACGGCCAGCGCGGGGTCGTCCTCGCCGCCTCGCTCGCCAACGCCGTCGCCGTCACCGCCCTGGTCCTCGCCGCCCTCGCCGGCGCGACGACCGGCCTGCTCATGGTGCTCGGCGCGCTCGCCGGGGCCACCGTCCCGCAGGTCGGGCCGCTCGCCCGGACCCGCTCCGTGGCCCTCGCCCGCCGCTCCGGCGCGGACGACCGGCTCGTCGGCACGGTGCTCTCCTTCGAGGGCACCCTCGACGAGGTCTCCTTCGTCCTCGGCCCGGCCCTCGTCGGTCTCGCCGCCGCCGTCGCCCACCCGGCCGCCGCGCTGCTCCTGGCGGCACTGCTGCTCGCCGTCTGCGGAACGGCCTTCTCCCTCCACCCGACGGCCCGGGCCACCACCTCCGAAGCGCCCGGGGCATCCACCCGTACGAGTGCCGCCGAACGGACGCGGCTGCCGGGATCCGCGTACGCCCTGCGCGGCACGATGGTCCTCCAGGGCGCCCTGTTCGGCGCCTCGCAGGCCGGGATCACCGCCCTCACCGAGGAGCTCGGCGCGCCCGCCCAGGCCGGTCTCGTCTACGCGGCCATGGGCGTCATGAGCGCCGCCGTCGGACTGTCCATGGCCGCCGTGCCCGCCCGCATCGGGCTCGCGACCCGCTGGCGGGTCGCGACCACCGCGCTCGTCGTCCTCTCCGTACCGCTGCTGTTCGTCGGCTCCCTGGGCGCGCTGTACGCGGTCGTGACCGTCCTCGGCGCCGCCTACGCCCCGCACCTGATCACCGTCTTCGGCCTCACCGAGCGGACCGTGCCCGCCACCCGGCTCGCCGAGTCGATGGCCTTCCTCACCAGCGGGATCGTCGGCGGCCAGGCCCTCGCGCTCGCCGTCTCCGGCCGGCTCGCCGAGGGCCGGGGCGCCCCCGCCGCCTTCGCGGTGGCGGTGGGGGCGGCCGCGGCCTGCGCGGCGCTGTCCTGGACGGTGCGGGTGACGGCCCCCGTGCGGCCGGGGTCCGCGCTCACGCCGGTCGGCGCAGAACGGTCAGGCTGAGCGGCGCGAGCGTCACCCGCTCCCCGCCCGCGAGCTCCGGGCCCTCCTGCGGCGGCATGCCCTCCGGGTCCGAGGTGTCCACCACCATCCGCCAGCACCGCCCGTGGCTGTCGGGGACGGCGAACTCCAGCTCCTTCGACGAGGCGTTGAACATCAGCAGGAACGAGTCGTCGGCGATCCGCTCGCCCTGCGTCCCCGGCTCCGAGATGGCGTTGCCGTTGAGGAAGACGGTCAGCGCCTGGGCGTGCGCCGCCTGCCAGTCGCGGGAGGTCATCTCCTCGCCCTCGGGCGTGAACCAGGCGATGTCGGTCAGCTCGTCGTGGGTGCCCTCCACGGGCCGGCCGTGGAAGAAGCGCCGGCGCCGGAAGACCGGATGGTCCCGGCGCAGCCGCACCATCGCGCGCGTGAAGCGCAGCAGCGTGGCCTCCGCCTCGCTGTTCTCCTTCGGCCACCGCACCCAGGAGACCTCGTTGTCCTGGCAGTAGGCGTTGTTGTTGCCGCCCTGGGTCCGCCCGAACTCGTCGCCGTGGCTGAGCATCGGAACGCCCTGCGAGAGCATCAGGGTGGCGAGGAAGTTGCGCGTCTGGCGGGCGCGCAGCTCCGTGATCCCGACGTCCTCGGTCTCGCCCTCGGCCCCGCAGTTCCAGGAGCGGTTGTAGCTCTCGCCGTCCCGGTTGCCCTCGCCGTTCGCCTCGTTGTGCTTGTCGTTGTACGAGACGAGGTCGCGGAGGGTGAAACCGTCGTGGCAGGTCACGAAGTTGACCGAGGCGAGCGGCCGCCGCCCGTCGTCCTGGTACAGGTCGGAGGAGCCGGTCAGCCGCGAGGCGAACTCGGCGAGCGTGCGCGGCTCGCCGCGCCACAGGTCCCGCACGCAGTCCCGGTACTTGCCGTTCCACTCGGTCCACAGCGGCGGGAAGTTGCCCACCTGGTAGCCGCCCTCGCCCACGTCCCACGGCTCGGCGATCAGCTTCACCTGGCTCACGACCGGGTCCTGCTGCACCAGGTCGAAGAAGGAGGAAAGCCGGTCCACCTCGTGGAACTGACGGGCCAGGGTGGCCGCCAGGTCGAAGCGGAATCCGTCCACGTGCATCTCGGTCACCCAGTACCGCAGGCTGTCCATGATCAGCTGGAGCACGTGCGGGGAGCGCATGAGCAGCGAGTTCCCGGTGCCGGTCGTGTCCGTGTAGTACCGGGGGTCGTCCGCGAGCCGGTAGTACGAGGGGTTGTCCAGGCCCCGCATGGAGAGCGTCGGACCCAGGTGGTTGCCCTCGGCGGTGTGGTTGTAGACCACGTCGAGGATGACCTCGATGCCCGCCTGGTGCAGCGCCCTGACCGCCGACTTGAACTCCAGGACCTGCTGGCCGCGGTCGCCCCAGGACGCGTAGGCGTTGTGCGGGGCGAAGAAGCCGATCGTGTTGTAGCCCCAGTAGTTGGAGAGCCCCGCGTCCACGAGCCGGTGGTCGTTCACGAACTGGTGCACGGGCATCAGTTCGAGCGCGGTGACGCCCAGTTCCTTCAGATGGCCGATGACCGACGGGTGCGCGAGCCCCGCGTACGTCCCGCGCAGCTCCTCCGGAAGGTCCGGGTGCAGCATCGTCAGGCCCTTCACGTGGGCCTCGTAGATCACCGTGTGGTGGTACTCGGTGCGGGGCCGCCGGTCGTCGCCCCAGTCGAAGTACGGGTTGACCACGACCGAGGTCATCGTGTGCGGGCCCGAGTCGAGGTCGTTGCGCGCGTCCGGCCGCCCGAACGGGTATCCGTACACCGCCTCCCCCCACCGCACCCGGCCCGACACCGCGCGCGCGTACGGGTCGACCAGCAGCTTCGCCGCGTTGCAGCGCAACCCGCGCTCCGGCGCGTACGGGCCGTGCACCCGGAACCCGTACCGCTGGCCGGGCATCACGCCCGGCAGATAGGCGTGCCGCACGAACGCGTCGGTCTCGCGCAGCTCCACCGCCGTCTCCGAGCCGTCGTCGTGCAGCAGACACAGCTCGATCCTGTGGGCGGCCTCCGAGAAGACCGCGAAGTTGGTTCCCGCTCCGTCATAGGTGGCGCCCAGGGGGTACGCCTGTCCCGGCCAGACCTGCATGGATACGACTCTTCCTCTTCTGTCCGGGTTTTGTAGGTCTTCTTCGGCCAGATCCTGCCCGAAAGAGGGGCAACCACCTAGGACTTCGGCCCGTCCTACCGGGTGACCGCAGAACAAGAGGGGGATTGAGGGGGAAGTGTGTACGAAATAGTGCGCCGCCACCTGGGGAAGGTGGTGGCCGGAGCGGCCATGGCGGTGACGGGAACCGCCGTCGCCGTCGCGATCACCCTGCCGGGCCAGGCGGGAGCGGAAGGGCCCGCCGGGGCCGCCAGGGCAAGGGGGGCCGTGGGTGTCGCCGGAGAGGCCGGCACGACGGCCGGGGGCGCCGCGGCCGGCGCCTCCGGACAGGGGCAGCCCGGCGAGCAGGCCCAGGGGCCCGCGCCGCAGCCGGCCACCGTGGTCCCGGCGGCGGCCGAGGGGAAGAAGGGCGTCGGCAGCGACCCGCTCACCGACGACGAGCTCGCACGGGCCGAGTCGCTGGCGCTGACCCCGCCCGCCGCCTCCGCCCAGCAGGACGTCACCGGCGGCCGGGGACCGCAGCGCCTCGGCACCCGGCTCGCCGATCCGCTGCCGGGGGACAGGACGCGGCGCGCCGAGGTCCGTCTCTACGACTACGGGCGCGACGAGCTCATCACGAAGACCGTCAACCTCGACACGGGCAAGGTCGAGAAGTCCGGCGCGCAGCGCGGGGTCCAGCCCTCCGCCCACCCCGAGGAGCTGCGCGAGGCCTTGGAGCTGATCCTCGCGAGCCCGCTCGGCAAGGGCGTCAAGGAGGACTACAAGGACGCCACCGGCAAGGAGCTCACCTCCACCGGGCAGCTGTGGTTCAACGGCGACGTCTACCGCACCTACCGCGAGGCCAACGTGCCCGCGCAGCTCTCCCGTTGCGGGGAGCACCGGTGCGTCCGGCTCGTCACCAAGGTCCTCAACGGAGCCTGGATCGACACCCGGAACCTGATCGTCGACCTCTCCGCGAGGACCGTCACCAAGGTCGGCTGACCACGCCCCGGCCCCTCTCCGCAGCTTCACGACACGTACGAGGGAGTACGTCTCCATGTCCACCCAGTCCCACCCGAGCGGCCCGCAGGCCCGGCGAGGCCGGTCCACGCGCACGCGGGGCGCCGTCCTGACCGCCGCCGCCCTGCTCGGCACCGCCACGGCCGCCGCCGGACCCGCGACCGGCGCCACCGCCGCGACCACCCCGCAGGCCCCGGCGCGCGCGGCCGCGCCCGCGCCCGCCACACCCGACTGCTCCGCCGCGTACCGCATCACGCAGAAGCTCGACGGCGGCACCACCTGGCGCATGTGCTGGCGCTACGACACCGACGCCGGGCTGACGCTCGACCGGATCACGTACCAGCCGCCGGGCGCCACCGCCCCGATCAAGGTCCTCACCAGCGCCCGGCTCGCCCAGATCCACGTGCCCTACGACGACGGCGGCGCCGAGTACGACGACCTCACCGGCGCCGGATTCGGCTACGGCCTGCAGAACCTCAAGCCGGCCGAGTGCCCCGGCGGCACCCTCACCACCGTCAAGGTGGCCGAGGTCGGCGACGTCAAGGGCCTGTGCACCACCACGCGGGCGCGCGGGCACGCGTACCGCATGGCCAGCGACAACGGCTCCAAGGTCTGGCAGGCCCAGGCCAAGGACCTGCTCGTCTACACCGTCAACAAGGTCGGCTGGTACGAGTACATCACCGAGTGGCGCTTCACCGCCGACGGCACCATCGGCGCCAACGTCGGTGCCACCGGCAGCCTCTCGCCCGTCGACTACAACGCCACCGACGGACGGGGCTGGCCCCTCGGCAAGGGCGCCCGCGGCTACGCCACCAGCCACGCCCACAACGTGTTCTGGAAGCTCGACTTCGGTCTCGACGGTGCCAAGGACCGGGTCGAGCAGTTCGACTCCACCGTCACCGCGCCCACCGGCGGCGGCGGACCCACCGTGAAGACCAAGCGCACCGTCGTCACCAAGGAGCTCGCCGGTGACGCGAAGAACATGCGCTGGTGGCGGGTGGTCAGCGGCACCGGCAAGAACGCCGACGGCCACGCCCGCTCGTACGAGATCGTGCCGGGCCACACCGACACCCACGCGGGTCGCGGATTCACCAAGCACGACGTGTACTTCACCCAGGCCCGCGCCTGCGAGAAGTTCGCGAGCAACAACATCGGCAACTGCGCGGCGGGCGCCGGCGACAGCGTCGACAGGTGGGTCAACGGCGAGACGCTGACTCAGCCTTCCGTGTGGGTCAACATCGGGTTCCACCACATAGCCCGGGACGAGGACCAGCAGCCGATGCCCGTCCACTGGCAGGGCTTCCAGCTGGCACCCAGGGACGTAACCGCTATGAATCCGCTCACTCCGGCTGATCTCGCCTCCCAGAACGGGCAGCCCGATCTGGGGAGTTGAGGAAGCAGCCTGACGATCCTGCTGCACCGCCTCCCGCTCGCGGAGTACCCTTCCTTGATCGTTGTCACATGGTCATCCTGTCCGCCGGAACGGGTGTCCGGGAGCAGAAGGCGGTGCGCGGGTGAGCTCGGGAGGTCTTGAGCTGCCCCCAGGTGACGCGGGTCACGAGGGGGGTCCGGCCGACCCCGCAGAGGCGCCGCCCGGAGCGGGCGCACCGCCGGGCGCGGCCGCACCGCCGGGCATCGTCCTGCCGCCGGGCACGGTCGTGCCGCCCGGCACGGTCACCGTCGGCCGGCCGGTGGAGATCGGGGCGGAGCTCGACTGGGGCCCCGAGGCCTGGAGCGAGGTCCGCACCCGGGCCCAGCGCGCCGGCCGCGCCTACATCTGGCTGAACCTCGTCGAACAGCGGCTGCGGGCCGTGGTCGCCGCCGTCCTGCGGCCCGTATACGAACCGGTGCACGGCGAGGAGTGGGTGGTGGCCGCGGCCGGACCGGCCGGCCAGGAATGGGTCCAGCGGGCGGTCGCCGTCCGCGAGGTCTCCCGGCGCAAGGGCTACCTGCTCGACCCGGCCGACGACAACGTGCTGAGCTTCCTCACGCTGCCCCAGCTGCGCGAACTGATGGTCCAGCACTGGCCCTGCTTCGAGCCCTACTTCGACGACCGGCGCGAGGTCGAGCTCGCCCTCGACGAGCTGGAGGTCACGCGCAACGTGGTCTCCCGCAACCGGGCGCTCTCGCTGACCGTCCTCGCCCAGTCCGAGCGGGCCTCCGCCCGCATCCTGGAGATCCTCGGCAGCGGGGCCGGGGTGCCGTCCGCCGACCGGCTGCCGGTGGACGCCGTCGAGGACCTCGTCGGCGACCGGTACGCGGACGTCGTCTCCGTCCACCCCGACCGGGTCCGGCTCCAGCGGCAGCTGCCCGCCGAGGACCTCTTCGGCGGGGCCCGCCGCCTCGACGCCACCGGCATAGGTCTCAATCTGCTCGTGCAGAACTTCTCCGGCCGCCGCATGGTCCGGCTCGCCGAGTCCGGCTGCCGCACCCGGCTCCTCTTCCTCAACCCGGCGAGCAGCGCCGTCAAGCGCCGCGAGCGGGAACTCGGCCTGAAGAAGGGCGAGCTGAGCCGCTCGGTCGAGATGAACATCCTGCACATGCGCCGGGTGCGGTCCAAGCTCCGCGACCCGGGCGCCTTCCAGATCCACGTCTTCGACGAGACCCCCCGCTTCACCGCGTACCTCGTCGACGGCGACGGGCCGGACGGGGTCGGCGTCGTCCAGTCCTATCTGCGCCGGGCCCGGGGCATGGAGGCCCCGGTCCTCGTCCTGCGCGGCGGCGGACGGAACGTGGTCCGGCACGGGCAGCCGTCCCGTGACGGAGATCACGGACTTTTCGAGACATACCGGGAGGAGTTCGAGTCGGTCTGGCTCGACTCCCGGCCCGTCTCCTGACCTCCCGCCAGGGGGAGCCGGAGGCGTTGTCAGTGGTGCGTGCGAGGGTGGTCAGCACCACGGGGGAGATCACGTAAGGAGGACCCGATGGCTTGGCACGGCGACACGCTGGTCGGCTTCGACCTGGAGACGACCGGCACCGAACCGCTGGAGGCCCGTATCGTCACGGCCTCGATCGTCGAGGTCGACGGGAGCGGACAGGTCGTACGGCGGCGGGACTGGCTCGCCGACCCGGGCATCCGCATCCCGGAGCAGGCGTCCGCGATCCACGGCATCAGCACCGAGCGCGCGGCGGCCGAGGGCCGGCCGGTCCGCGAGGTCGCCGACGAGATCGCGAGAACCCTCGCGGCGTACTGGGAGGACGGCGTCCCCGTCGTCGCGTACAACGCCTCCTTCGACCTCACCCTCCTCGCCGCCGAACTGCGCCGCCACGGCCTGCCCTCCCTGGAGGAGCGGCTCGGCGGGACGGCCATCGGCCCCGTCGTCGACCCGTACACCATCGACCGGGCCGTCGACCGCTACCGGCGCGGCAAGCGGACCCTGGAAGCGGTCTGCGGGGAGTACGGCGTGGTCCTCGAAGCCGCCCACCAGGCCGCCGCCGACGCGCTCGCCGCCGTCCGGGTCGCCGTCGCGATAGCCGAGCGGCACCCCGGGGTCGCCGGCCTCGACCCGGCCGAACTGCACGAGCGGCAGATCGGCTGGTACCGCGCCTGGGCCGAGAACTTCCAGGACTTCCTGCGCCGCAAGGGCGACGCGGAGGCGGTCGTCGACTCCACGTGGCCCCTGCGCCCGGCCGTCGCGGTGGCCGGCTAGCCGTTCTCCTTGAGGAAGGAGAGCAGCAGCTCGCTGACCTTCTCCGGCTGGTCGAGCTGGAGCCAGTGCCCCGCGTCCTCGACGCGCTCGTAGCGCCAGGGGCCCGCGACGTACTCGGCCGTACCGGACATCGAGCGCTCCGTGAGGAACCGGTCGCCGGTCGACCAGACACCCATCACCGGCACGGACTCCGGCAGCGGCACCGCCGGCACGTCGGGGCCGAACTGGACCTCCGGCGGCAGACCCGCGCGGTAGATGTCCAGCGCCGCCGTCAGCGCGCCCGGCGCACGCAGCGGCTCGATCACGGCCTCCGCGTCCGGGTGCTCGCCCAGCATCTCCCGCAGGTTCGCGAAGTCGTCCCGCGCGAGCCAGTCCTCGGCGAGCCCGGTCAGCTGGAACAGCAGCATGTACCAGGAGCGCTGCTTCTGCTCCCAGCCGGCCGAGCGGACCGACGCCAGATGGCCCACGGACAGGATGCTCAGGCTCCGCACCCGATCCGGCAGGAACTGCGTCACGCCCTGCGCGATGCCCGAACCCCAGTCGTGACCGACCAGGTGGAAGCGGTCGATCCCGAGGTACGCCAGGAGCTCGATCACGTCGCCGACGTGCTTGGCCGGGTGGTGCGCCCCGACCCCGCCCTCGGGCCGCTCCGAGGCGCCGAACCCCCGCAGCGAGGGCGCGACCGTGCTGAAACCGGCGTCGTTCAGCGCCGCGACCTGATGCCGCCACAGCTCACGGCTGTCGGGGAAGCCGTGCAGGAGCAGCACGGCCGGCCCCTCCCCGCTCACCTCGACGTCGAGGGCCACCTCGGACAGCTGTACCCGCATCTCAACACCCCGTTCTCATGGTCCTGTTCGCGACGGGGGTCATGATGTCAGAACGGATACCAGCGCACCTCGGCGTCGCCCTCGCGCAGGGAGGCCACCCGGCGCTCGAATTCGGCCAGTGCCTTCGGGTTCACCGGGGCGTGCTGGGCCACCCACGCGCAGCTCGCGGTCTCCCGCGCGCCGCGCAGCACCGCGCAGCCCTCCCACTCCCGGACGTCCCAGCCGTACGCCCCGGTGAAGGCCTCGTACGCCGCCGGGTCCAGGCCGTACCGGTCCCGGGAGAGGGCGAGGACCACCAGGTCGTGCTCACGCAGGTCCGAGGAGAAGGTCTCCAGGTCCACCAGGACGGGGCCGTCCGGGCCGACGTGGACGTTCCGGGGCAGGGCGTCCCCGTGGATCGGGCCCGGGGGCAGGTGCGGAGTGAGCGCCGCCGCCGCCGGGGCGAAGGAATCGCGCCGCTCCCGCAGGAACGCCGCGTCCGCCGGATCGATCGCGTCCCCCGCGAGCCGCAGCCACCGCTCGACCCCGCCGAGCAGCTCACGGCGCGGGAGCGTGAACCCCGTCGGCTCGGGCAGGGCGTGGACGGCCCGCAGCAGCGGGGCCAGATCGCGCGGCTCCGTGGGCCGCACCGCCTCGGGCAGCCGGTGCCAGACGGTCACCGGATGCCCGTCCACCAGGAGCGGCTTCTCCTCGGCGGCCCGGACCGCCGGTACCCCGGCCTCCTCCAGCCAGGACGCCAGCGCGAGCTCCCGTTCGGCCCGCTCGAACAGCTCCGCGTCCCGGCCGGCCTTCACCACCAGGTCGCCCACCGCGAAGACCGCGTTCTCGCCCAGGGCCAGGAGCCGCGCCTCCCCGGCCGGCAGGCCCGCCGCCGCCAGGATCTCCCGTGCTCTCGCCTCGTCCATCGACCTCTCCCTCCAGCGCACTTTCGCGCCAAAGTCTCCCATCCGCGCAGCTCACCCCGCCCATCGCCTTGACGGGCCGACGCGCCGTCAGGACCATGGCGGGATTCCGGACGGCGGCGGTGGACGGGGGCGACGCGTGAGCTCGGTGACCGCGACCAGGCAGCCCGGCCGGGCGCGCACACCGCGCGCCGCCTCCGGGGCACGGCCGCGCGGCCCCGATCTCGGCGCCTGGTTCCTGGTGCTCCCGGCGCTCCTGCCGATCCTCGTCCTCAGCGTCGGCCCGCTCCTCTACGGCATCGCGCTCGCCTTCACCGACGCCCAGTCCGGCCGGACCCAGGCCACCCGGTGGGTCGGCACCCTCAACTTCCAGGACCTGCTGCACGACACCCTCTTCTGGGACTCGTTCCGCATCGGCGCGGTCTGGGCCGTCGGGGTGACCGTCCCGCAGTTCCTGCTCGCCCTCGGCCTCGCCCTGCTGCTCAACCAGAACCTCCGCTTCCGCTGGCTGGCCCGTGCGCTCGCCCTCATCCCCTGGGCGATGCCGGAGGTCGTCGTCGGCATCATGTGGCGGCTCGTCTACAACCCCGACGCCGGCATCCTCAACGAGACCCTCCGGAGCCTGGGCCTCGGCGAGGGCCACGACTGGCTCTCCGGCCTCGCCACCGCCCTCCCCGCCGTCATCGTCGTCGGCGTCTGGGCCGGCATGCCGCAGACCACCGTCGCCCTGCTCGCCGGACTCCAGAACACCCCGCGCGAACTCCACGAGGCCGCCGCCCTCGACGGCGCCGGCGCCTGGCGCCGCTTCCGCGCCGTGACCTGGCCCGCGCTGCGGCCGGTGGCCCTCGCCATCACCGCCCTCAACCTCATCTGGAACTTCAACTCCTTCGCCCTGGTCTACGTCCTGACCAACGGCGGACCGGGCGGCCGCACCCGGCTCCCCATGCTCTTCGCCTACGAAGAGGCCTTCCGGTACGGGCAGTTCGGCTACGCCGCCGCGATGGGCTGCGTGATGGTCGCCGCCGTCTCGGTGCTCATCGCCCTCTCCCTCGTACGCCGTCTGAAAGGGGACCAGGACCGGTGAGCGCCCTCCGGACGAGCGGGCCCGCGCGGGCGGGCCAGTACCTGGCCCTCCTCGCCTACCTGGTCTTCCTCGCCGTCCCCTTCCTCTGGCTGGTCTCCACCGCCTTCAAGCCCGCCCCCGAGCTTGCCTCGCTGCACCCCACCTGGATCCCGAAGGACCCCACCCTCGACAACTTCCGGCAGGCCTTCGACGAGCAGCCGCTGCTCAGGGCCGCCGCCAACAGCCTGCTCGCCGCGGTCTGCGCCGCCGTGATCGCGGTGGCCGTCGCGACCCCGCTCGCCTATGTGACCGCCCGCCACCGGGGCCGGCTCGCCGGGGCCGCCACCGGCTGGGTGGTGATCAGCCAGGCGTTCCCCTTCGTCCTCGTGATCATCCCGCTCTTCCTCGTCCTCAAGAGCCTGCACCTGGTCAACAGCGTCGCCGGTCTCGTCCTGGTCTACGTGGTGTGGTCGCTGCCCTTCGCCCTGTGGATGCTCATGGGGTACGTCAGGGCCGTCCCGGGCGAGCTGGAGGAGGCCGCGGCCGTCGACGGCGCCGGCCGGATCCGTACGCTCGTCTCGGTCACCGCCCCGCTGCTCGTCCCGGGCATCGTCGCCACCGCGCTCTTCGCCTTCGTCACCGCCTGGAACGAGTTCTTCTTCGCGCTCGTCCTGCTCAAGACCCCGGAGAAGCAGACCCTTCCGGTCGTCCTCACCCACTTCCTCGGCGCCGAGGGCGTCGCCGACCTCGGCCCGCTGGCCGCCGCGGCCTTCCTCGCCACCCTGCCGTCCCTCGTCGTCTTCGGCATCCTCCAGAGACGCATCACGGGCGGGATGCTCGCCGGGGCGGTGAAGTCATGAGACGGTTCCTCGCCCTCGCCGCCGTGCTCCTGCTCCTCCTCACCGGCTGCACCGCGGGCGACGACGGCCCCGACGACGGTGTCGTACGGCTCCGCTTCCAGTCGCTCGCCTGGCAGAAGGAGTCCGTCGACGCCAACCGGCAGCTGGTGAAGGAGTGGAACGCCGCCCACCCCGACGTCCAGGTCGAGTACGTCCAGGGCAGCTGGGACTCCGTCCACGACCAGCTCCTCACCTCCTTCGAGGGCGGCGAGGCGCCCGACATCATCCACGACGCCTCCGACGACCTGGCCGACTTCGCCTACGGCGGCCGACTCGCCGACCTCCGCCCGCTCCTCTCCGCACGGCTCCGCGCCGACATCCCCGCCCGCAGCTGGGAGACCACCACCTTCGGCGAGGGCGTCCACGGCGTGCCGTTCCTCCAGGAACCACGCGTGATCATCGCCAACCGGAAGATCCTGGAGTCCTCCGGCGTCCGCGTCCCCACCCCGGACAAGCCCTGGAGCTGGAGCGAGTTCCGGCAGATCGCCCGGGACCTCACCCGGAGGATGGGCCCCGGCCGGTACGCGGTCGCCTGGCCCCTCAAGGAGCCCGTCTCCGTCAGCCTCAACCTCGGGGTCTCGACCGGTGGCGGCCTCTTCCACCGGGGCCCGGACGGCCGGGTGACCATCGGCTTCACCGAGGCCGACGGCATCGTCCCCGGCACCGTCCACGACCAGGTCGTCACCGACCGGACCGCCCCGCGCACGACCCTCGGCAGCGGCGGCTCCGACACCCTGCCCGGCCTCTTCGCCGGCAAGTACGCCATGGTCCCGCTGGGTTTCGCCTACCGGCAGCAGATCGCCCAGCAGGCACCCGAGGGCTTCGACTGGACCGTACTGCCCGCGCCCGCCGGCAGTGAGGGGCTCGCCCAGGGCGTCTCCCCGCAGACCCTGTCGATCGCCGAGGACAGCCCCCACAAGAAGGAGGCGGCGGCGTTCCTCGACTTCTTCCTGCGCCCGGCGAACATGGTGCGGCTCGCGCGCGGCGACTGGATGCTGCCGACCGGCACGGCCGCGCTCGCCGACCCCTCCCTGCACACCGCGCGGGACGGCTGGGCGACCGGGGCCGCGGTGGCGCGCCGTCTGCGGCCGGCGCCCGCCCAGTCGGTGCGCGGCTACCCGGAGTGGAAGGACAAGGTGGCGACCCCGGCCTTCCAGGAGTACTACAGCGGCGCCATCGACGGTGCCGAGCTGCGCAGACGGCTGGTCGAGGACGGCAACCGGGTCCTCGCCCGCTATCAGCGCAGATGACGGATTCGTCATTACGAAACCTTGTTGAATAAGTCACAGATGGGTGAAGGGTCTTCTCCGGAACCCCTCGATCGGACAGTGTTCGAACCGGTCACCGCGCCGCCCCCCACGAGGCGCGGTGGCCCCCTAGATTTGCCCCCATGACGAAGACGCAGACCTACGCCCTCCTGCTCCGGGGCATCAACGTGAGCGGGCATCGCAAGGTCCCCATGGCGGAGCTCCGGAGCCTCCTCGAAGGCCTCGGACACACGGGCGTCCGCACCTACCTCCAGAGCGGGAACGCCGTCTTCACCACCGACTCCGGCGCCGGCGAGGACACGCTCGGGACCGCGATCGAGAACGCGATCGAGGACCGCTTCGGCTTCCGCGTCGACTGCCTCGTCCGGGACGGCGACTACCTCGCCGCCGTCGCCGACGCCTGCCCCTTCCCGGCCGCCGAGCTGCGGGGCAAGGAGCTCCACGCCCTCTACTGCTCCGGGCCGGTCGCCCCCGAACGCTTCGCGGCGATCGACCGCGAGGCCTTCCTGCCGGAGGAGTTCGCCCTCGGCGACCGCGTGCTCTACCTGTACGTCCCCGACGGGCTCGGGACGTCGAGGCTGGCCCCGGCGATCACCCGGCCCTCCGTCGTGAAGGGCCTCGTCACCACCGCCCGGAACTGGAACACGGTGGTCAAGCTCATCGAGATGACACAGACGGACTGAACCCGAAGTGGCCCAGTCGGACGATCGGTGAATGGCCCGTGGCGGCGGGCCAACTCCCCGATAGATTCATGGCCATGACGAGCAACGAGCACACCGGCACCACGGACC
This sequence comes from Streptomyces sp. E-08, assembly GCF_049913095.1. Taxonomy (NCBI): domain Bacteria; kingdom Bacillati; phylum Actinomycetota; class Actinomycetes; order Kitasatosporales; family Streptomycetaceae; genus Streptomyces; species Streptomyces sp. E-08. Next base: position 6,575,878 of record NZ_CP183971.1, read on the forward strand.
GCCCCACCGTCGACTTCTACTTCGACCCCGCCTGCCCCTTCGCCTGGATCACCTCCCGCTGGATCCTGGAGGTCGAGCGCCACCGCGACATCGACCTCCGCTTCAGGGTCATGAGCCTGTACTTCCACAACGAGGGCAACACCCTGCCCGACTGGTACCGCGAGCTCGTCGACGCCTCCATCGGACCGGTCCGGGTGGCGGCGGCCGCCGCCGAACAGCACGGCGAGGAGATCCTGCGCCCGCTCTACACCGCGTACGGCACCCGCATCCACGAGAAGAAGCAGAAGGACCTCGACGCCGTCGTCGCCGAATCGCTCGTCGAGCTCGGCCTCCCGCCGGAACTGGCCGCTGCCGCCCACGACCCCTCCTACGACGACGCCGTCCGCCGCAGCCACGACGCGGGCAAGGACCCCGAGGCCGAGGGATACGTCGGCACCCCCACGATCCACGTCGACGGAACGGTCTGGTTCGGCCCCGTCCTGCGGGCGATCCCGCGCGGCGAGAAGGCCGCCGAACTCTTCGACAGCTTCCGCGTCCTCGCCTCCCACCCGGACCTCTTCGAGCTCAAGCGCACCCGCACGGGAGGGCTCGACTTCAGCTAGCGGGGACACCTGTCGCGAAAGTTCAAGACCGGGCGCGGGGGCCTCCGTACGGTCGACGGCATGAACGAGATCCACAGCCACCTCACCGTCTGCGCCGCCGAGGCGAGCCGGGTCGCCCGCGCCGTCACCGCCGACCAGCTCGGCACCCCCTCCGTCTGCGCCGACTGGACGGTCCGCGAACTCGCCAACCACCTGGTCCTGTACTCCGCACACGGCCTCGAACACCGCGCCCTGCGCACGAAGCTCCCCGAGGAGACCACCGAGCGGGACTTCACCGCCGAGACCGACTGGGCCGGGGCGTACGCGGCACAGCTCGGCCGGGCCCTGGCCGCCTGGGAGCGGCCCGGCGTCTGGGACGGCGAGGTCGACACCGGATACGTCACGATGCCGGCCCGCACGATCGCCTCCCTGCTCGTCAAGGAACTCGCCCTGCACGGCTGGGACCTGGCCCGCTCCACGGGCCAGGAGTTCACGGTCCCCGAGGACACGGCGGTCTTCGTCCTCGGCGTCGTCGAGGAGCACGCCGAGGTCTACCGCCAGTACGAGGGCTTCGCCCCGGTCGTCGACGTCCCGGCCGACGCCCCGGCGTTCGACCGGGCCCTGGCGATCAGCGGCCGGAACCCGAAGAGCTAGGGGGTGTCTTGCCGATCAGGCCGGGCTCGCGGCGTGATCGACAAGACGCCCCCTAGGCGGTCCGGGCGACCGGACGGAGGGCCGCCTCGTACCGCTCCAGCAGCAGCGCGGCCAGTTCGGGGGAGGGGCCCAGGACGTCCGCCAGGACGTCGGCCCCCGCCGCGCCCGCCGCGATGCGGTCCGGGAGGCGGCCCGGGGCGATCACATACGGGGCGACCGCCACCCGGCGGACGCCCCGATCCGCACGCAGGGCCCGGACGGCGTCCTCCGTGCGCGGGAGAGATGCGGAGGCGAACGCGGGCCGCACGGAGCACCAACCGGTGCGCCGCAGCTCCCGCGCCGTTTCTGCGATCACCGCGATCGCCTCCGGGTCTGTGGAGCCCGCCGAGGCCAGGACGACCCCGGTCGCGCTCTTGTCGCCGGGCGTGAGCCCGGCCTCGTACAGCCGCCGCTCCACCGCCGCGATCAGCAGCGGCGACGGGCCGAGGACCTCCGCCTGGCGGACGCTCAGGGACGGGGGCGCCTGGCGCAGGACGGCGGGGATGTCGGCCTTCGCGTGGAAGGCCCGGGTCAGCAGCAGCGGAAGCGCCACCACGTCCCGTACCCCGTCCGCCGCGAGCCGGTCGAGCACCCCCGGCACCGAGGGCAGGTTGAAGTCCAGGAACGCCGTCTCCACGCGGACCCCCGGCCGCAGCGCACCGGCCCGGCGCACCAGCGCCTGGACGGTCGCCGCGTGCCGCGGGTCGCGGCTGCCGTGGGCGATCACGAGGAGGACGGGGCGGTTCATGGTCCGGTTCAGCCCTTCGCGAGCAGGCCGCGGCGGCGGAGCACCGTGCGCTCCAGCGGGCTGAAGACGAGCAGGTCGATGGCGATGCCGACGATCAGGATCAGGATGATCGCCAGGAAGATCCCCGCCATGTCGATGTTGTTCCGGCCGTTCTCCAGGAGCTGGCCGAGTCCGAGGCCCAGGTCCGGCGAGGACGCGATGATCTCCGCGGCCATCAGCGAACGCCACGAGAACGCCCAGCCCTGCTTGAGACCGGCCAGGTAGCCGGGGAGCGCGGCCGGCATCACGATGTGCCAGGCGCCCCTGAGGCCCGTCGCGCCGAGCGTCTGGCCCGCCCGCAGGAAGAGCGGCGGGACCTGGTCGACGCCGGCGACGAGGCCGTTGGCGATCGAGGGGACGGCGCCCAGCAGGATCACCGCGTACATCATGCTGTCGTTCAGGCCGAGCCAGAGGACGGCCGGCGCGACCCAGGCCACCGAGGGCAGCGACTGGAGCCCCGCGAGGATCGGGCCGATCGCCGCGCGCACGAACCTCACGCGGGAGACGAGCAGGCCCAGCGGGGTGCCGATGACGAGCGCCAGGAGGAAGCCGAGGAGGGCCCGGGACACGCTGGTCCACAGGACGGAGAGGAGCGTGCCCTCCAGCCACATCGTGGTCAGGCTGTCCCACACGGCGGACGGCGCGGGCAGCTTGTACTCGTCGGTGACCTTCAGGGACACCAGGAGCTGCCACACGACCAGGACGAGCGCGACGGCGACGGCCGGCGGCAGGACCTTCTTGACCAGCACCTCACGGACCGGGGTCCGGTGGATCTGCACGCTGTCGAGGGCGTCCAGACCGGCTTCGAGGCCGGCGAGGTCGTCGGACTTCTGTGCCTTCGGGGCGGTTTCAGTGCTGGCCATGGCGGCGGATCTCCCCACGCAGGTGCTCGGTGATCTCGAGGGACAGCTCCGCGACGGCGGAGTCCTCGATGCGGCGCGGCTGAGGGATGTCGATGGTCCACTCGTGCGCGATCCGGCCGGGCCGGGACGAGAGGAGGACGACACGCTCGGCCAGCCGCACGGCCTCGCGCACGTTGTGGGTGACGAAGAGCACCGAAACCTTCGTCTCCCGCCAGATCCGGGTCAGCTCGTCGTGCAGCACGTCCCGGGTGATGGCGTCGAGCGCGGCGAACGGCTCGTCCATCAGGAGCAGGTCGCTGTCCTGGGCGAGCGCGCGGGCCAGCGCGACCCGCTGCCGCATGCCGCCGGACAGCTCGTGGACCCGCTTGCCGTACGAGCCGCCGAGCCGGACGAGGTCGAGCAGCCGCTCGGCCTCCTGGCGCCGCTCGTCCTTGGCCACCCCGCGCAGCCGCAGGGCCAGTTCGATGTTCTTGCCCGCGGTGAGCCACGGGAAGAGGGCGTGCTCCTGGAACATCAGGGCCGGCCGGCCGCCGGGGGTCTCGATGGACCCCGCGGACGGCCGGTCGAGCCCGGCGACCAGGTTGAGCAGCGTGGACTTGCCGCAGCCCGAGGCACCCAGGAGGGTGACGAACTCGCCGGGGGCGACATCGAGCGAGATGTCGTCGAGGACGAGCTGCCCGCCGGCGGGTCCGCCGAAGGACTTGGAGACATGCTCGATGCGGGCGGCATGGGTCACCGCCGCACGGTCCTCGGCCTTGGCGAGCGTCGCGGTCGTGGCCATGGTCGTCACCTCCTGGGGATCAGCTGCGGGCTGTTACTTCGCGCCGAGACCGGCGTCGGAGACCTCGGGCTGACCCGCGGCCTTCAGGACCTTGTTGAGCGGCTTCAGGTCGTAGATGCCGGACAGCTCCGGCTTCTCCAGGAGACCGGCCTTCACCGCGTGGTCGGCCTGGGCCTGCAGAGTGGCGGCCAGCGGGTCGTTGGTGAACTGGATCGACGGCCACGCGGCGTCGATCACCTTCGCGCCCAGCGCCTTGCCCGAGAGGGCCTTCAGCTTGGCGTTGGCCGAGGCCTTCGCCTTGTCCTGGTTGGCGTTGATCCACTCGTTGGTCTTCACCGAGCCGCGCAGGAACGCCTCGACGACGTCCGGGTGCTCCTTCAGGAACTTCTGCGACACGATGATGTTGGTGATGACGAACTTCTTGTCCGGCCACAGGTCGGACTCGTCGAGCAGCACCTTCGCACCTTCGCTGACCAGCTTCGAGGCGGTCGGCTCGGGCACCCAGGCACCGTCGATGGCGCCGGAGGCGTAGGCGTTCGGGGTCACCTTGTTGTCCGTGCGGACCACGGAGACGTCGCCCTTGCCGCTCTGGGCGTCGACCTTCCAGCCCTTCTCGGAGATCCAGTTGAGGAAGGCCACGTCCTGCGTGTTGCCGAGCTGCGGGGTGGCGATCTTCTTGCCCTTGAGGTCGTCGAGGGTCTTGATCTTCGCCGGGTTGACCACGAGCTTCACGCCACCGGAGGCGGCGCCGCCGACGATGCGGAGGTTGGAGCCCTTGGTCTTGACGTAGCCGTTGATGGACGGCGAGGGGCCGATGAAGCCGATGTCGATCGAGTCGGCGTTCAGCGCCTCGATCTCGGAGGGGCCGGCGTTGAAGGTGGTGGGGACCAGCTTGGTGCCGCCCAGCTCCTTCTGGAGGATGCCCTCCTGGTCACCGACGAGCGCGGTGGCGTGCGTGAGGTTGGGGAAGTACCCGAGCCGTACGGTGTCGGCGGAGAGCTTGTCGCCCTCGGCGGCCACCTTCTTCTCGTCGTTCTTGGTCTCGGAGCCGTAGCCGCACGAGGCGAGCGCGCCGATCAGGAGCGGCAGGGCGGCGGCGGCGGCGAGACCGCGGCGCAGGGTGGTGCGGGTGGTGGCAGGCACGGGTGGTGTTCCCCTCGGTTCAACTTCTCAGCGAAGTCTGCGTCTATGTCGTTCGGGGTGGAGCGGGTGGAGCCGGTAGGTACCGCTCGCGCGGTACATCGAGGTCAGCACGCACATCGCGCGACACCTCCCATGCCGGCGCCGAGGGCGCCGGAGCCCACCCGGCCGCCCTCCTTCGCGAAGGTGGCGTAAGCGTCCTGGTTCATGTCAGAAGTCCCACCCTTCTTCCTCTTCGACCGCGGCGACGGCCTTGGTCGTGGCGAAGGACTCGCCCGCCATGCCGGCCGCGAGCGTGGTGCCGTCCGCCGGGTCGATCAGCAGGAACGAACCCGTGCGGCGGGAGTCCGCGTACGCGTCGAGCGCGAGCGGCTCCGCGGTGCGGACCACGACACGGCCGATGTCGTTGGCGACCAGCTGCCCGGGGTTCGGGTGCTGGGACAGGTCGTCCAGGGTCAGCCGCGAGGGGATGTCCTTGACGATCGCCTTGACCGTGCGCGTGGTGTGCTTGAGCAGGACCCGCTGGCCGACGGCGAGCGGCTGGTCCGCCACGTGGCAGACCGTCGCCTCGACGTCCTGGCTGGTGGCCGGGGCGTCGCCGCTCGGCGCGAGCAGGTCGCCGCGCGAGATGTCGATGTCGTCGGCGAGCCGGATCGTCACCGACTGCGGGGCCCAGGCGATGTCCACGGACTCGCCCAGCGCGTCGATCCCGGTGATCGTCGACGTCTTCCCCGACGGCAGGACGGTGATCTCCTCGCCGACCCGGAAGGCACCGGCCGCGATCTGACCGGCGTAGCCCCGGTAGTCGGGGTGCTCGGCGGTCTGCGGGCGGATCACGTACTGCACCGGGAAGCGCGCGTGGCAGCCCGTCAGGTCGTGGCTGACCGGGACGGTCTCCAGGTGCTCCAGGACCGTCGGGCCGCCGTACCAGTCCATGTTCGCGGACGGCTCCACGACGTTGTCGCCGGCGAGTGCCGAGATCGGGATCGCGGTGATCTCCGGGACGCCGAGCTCGGAGGCGTACGTCGTGAACTCCTCGGCGATCGCGGCGAAGACGGGCTCCCGGTAGTCGACCAGGTCCATCTTGTTCACGGCGAGCACCACGTGCGGGACGCGGAGCAGCGCGGCGACGGCGGCGTGCCGGCGGGTCTGCTCGACGACGCCGTTGCGGGCGTCGACCAGGACCACGGCCAGCTCGGCGGTGGAGGCGCCGGTGACCATGTTCCGGGTGTACTGCACGTGCCCCGGGGTGTCGGCGAGGATGAAGCGCCGGCGGGGCGTCGCGAAGTAGCGGTAGGCCACGTCGATCGTGATGCCCTGCTCGCGCTCGGCCCGCAGGCCGTCGGTGAGGAGCGCCAGGTCGGGCGCCTCCTGTCCGCGCTTGATGGACGCGGCCTCGACGGCCTCCAGCTGGTCCGTGAGGACCGACTTGGAGTCGTGCAGGAGACGGCCCACCAGGGTGGACTTCCCGTCGTCGACGGACCCGGCGGTGGCGAAACGCAGCAGGGTGGTGGCCGAGACGTCGGCGAACTGCTCGGTGGACGTGCTCATTAGAAGTACCCTTCGCGCTTGCGGTCTTCCATCGCGGCCTCGGACATCTTGTCGTCGGCGCGGGTCGCGCCCCGCTCGGTGAGGCGGGAGGCGGCGATCTCGGCGATGACGGCGTCGAGCGTCGTGGCGTCGGAGTCGACGGCGCCGGTGCAGGACATGTCGCCGACGGTCCGGTAGCGGATGAGTCGCGTCTCGACCGTCTCGGTGTCCTTCGGGCCGCCCCACTCGCCGGCCGTCAGCCACATGCCGCTGCGGGCGAAGACCTCGCGCTCGTGGGCGAAGTAGATCTCCGGCAGTTCGATGCCCTCGCGGGCGATGTACTGCCAGACGTCCAGCTCGGTCCAGTTGGAGAGCGGGAAGACACGGACGTGCTCGCCCGGCGCGTGCCGGCCGTTGTACAGCTGCCACAGCTCGGGGCGCTGGCGGCGCGGGTCCCACTGCGAGAACTCGTCGCGCAGCGAGAACACCCGCTCCTTGGCGCGGGCCTTCTCCTCGTCGCGGCGGCCGCCGCCGAAGACGGCGTCGAAGCGGTGCTGCTGGATCGCCTCGGTCAGCGGGACGGTCTGCAGCGGGTTGCGGGTGCCGTCCGGGCGCTCGCGGAGCTTGCCGGCGTCGATGTAGTCCTGCACGGATGCCACGTGCAGCCGCAGCCCGTGCTGGGCGACGACCCGGTCGCGGTACTCGATGACCTCGGGGAAGTTGTGCCCGGTGTCGACGTGCAGCAGCGTGAAGGGGACCGGCGCGGGGGCGAAGGCCTTCAGCGCCAGGTGCAGCATGACGATGGAGTCCTTGCCGCCGGAGAAGAGGATCACCGGCCGCTCGAACTCGCCCGCCACCTCACGGAAGATGTGGACGGCTTCGGACTCCAGGGAGTCGAGGTGCGACAGCGCGAACGGACTGTCCGTGGTGTCGTGAGCATGGGCGACGGTGGTCACAGTGCCCCCTTCGTTCGCTTCTCCGCCCGCGCGGCGCAGCGGCGCGGCTTTCGTGGTCGCCTGCGGCCCGGCGGCCGCGCGTGCGTCGCTCACAGGAGCCCCCTCTCGGTGAGCAGCGCGTGGAGCTGCGCCGCGGACTCCTGCACGGTCTGGTTCTGGGACTCGATCCGCAGATCGGGGTTCTCGGGTGCCTCGTACGGGTCGTCGACGCCGGTGAGGCCGCTGATCTCGCCCGCGGCCTGCTTGGCGTAGAGGCCCTTCACGTCGCGGACGGAGCACACGTCCACGGGGGTGGCCACGTGCACCTCGACGAAGGCGGTGCCCTCGGCTCCGTGGCGCTTGCGGACCGCCTCGCGGCTGTCGTTGTACGGGGCGATGACCGGGACCAGGACCTTCACGCCGTGCGAGGCGAGCAGTTCGGCGACGAAGCCGATGCGCTGCACGTTGGTGTGCCGGTCCTCGCGGGTGAAGCCGAGGCCCGCCGAGAGGAACTCGCGGATCTCGTCGCCGTCGAGGATCTCGACGGCGTGGCCCTCGTCGCGGAGGCGGCCGGCCAGCTCGTACGCGATGGTGGTCTTCCCGGCGCTCGGCAGGCCGGTGAGCCAGATGGTGGCACCGGTCACGTGGTTCTCCTGGGGTGTCTGAGTGTCCGTCATCCGTGCAGCCCGCATTCGGTCTTGGCGCGTCCAGCCCAGCGTCCGGCGCGGGCGTCCTCGCCCTCCTCGACGCGGCGGGTGCAGGGGGCGCAGCCGACGGAGGCGTAGCCGTCCATGAGGAGCGGGTTGGTGAGGACACCGTGCTCCGTGACGTACGCGTCGACGTCGTCCTGCGTCCAGCGGGCGATGGGGGAGACCTTGACCTTCTGCCGCTTCTCGTCCCAGCCGACGACCGGGGTGTTCGCCCGGGTCGGGGACTCGTCGCGGCGCAGGCCGGTGGCCCACGCGCCGTACGCGGTGAGCCCCTCCTCCAGCGGCTTGACCTTGCGCAGCGCGCAGCACAGGTCGGGGTCGCGGTCGTGCAGCCTCGGACCGTACTCGGCGTCCTGCTCGGCCACGGTCTGACGCGGGGTCAGCGTGATGACGTTGACGTCCATCACGGCGTCCACGGCGTCACGGGTGCCGATGGTCTCCTCGAAGTGGTAGCCCGTGTCGAGGAAGACGACGTCCACGCCGGGGCGGACCCGGGAGGCGAGGTGCGCGACGACCGCGTCCTCCATGGAGGACGTGACGCAGAAGCGGTCGCCGAAGGTGTCCACGGCCCAGCGGAGGATCTCCAGCGCGGAGGCGTCCTCCAGATCACGGCCGGCCTGCTCGGCGAGTGCCTTCAGGTCGGCCGCGGTCGCGTCCTGAGTGATCGTCATATCTGTTCCCTCCCAGTGGTGTTGCCCGAAGTCGCCGGGGCGAGGAGCCCCAGGAACTTCAGCTGGAAGGCTCGACTGCACGCGGCGCATTCCCAGGCGCCGTGACCCTGCTCGTTGGGACGCAGGTCCTCGTCCCCGCAGTAGGGGCAGTGGAACGGTGCGGCTCGCTCGCTCACGACAGCGCCTCCTCGGAGGCGCGGGCCGCCCAGGTCGCGAAGCGCTCGCCGGTCTCGCGCTCCGCCTGGAAGCGCGTGAGGACCCGCTCCACGTAGTCCGGGAGCTCGGCGGCCGTGACCTTGAGGCCGCGGACCTTGCGGCCGAAACCGGCCTCCAGGCCGAGCGCGCCGCCCAGGTGCACCTGGTAGCCCTCGACGCGGTTGCCCTCGTCGTCCAGGACGAGCTGGCCCTTGAGACCGATGTCCGCCACCTGGATGCGGGCGCAGGCGTTCGGGCAGCCGTTGATGTTGATCGTCAGCGGCTCGTCGAACTCCGGGATGCGGCGCTCCAGCTCGTCGATGAGCGAGGAGCCGCGGCCCTTCGTCTCGACGATCGCGAGCTTGCAGAACTCGATGCCGGTGCAGGCCATCGTGCCGCGCCGGAACGGAGAGGGGGTGACGCGCAGGTCAAGCGCCTCCAGCGCCGAGACGATCGACTCGACCTGCGCCTCCTCGACGTCGAGGACGAGCATCTTCTGCTCGGCGGTGGTGCGGACCCGGCCGGAGCCGTGCGCCTCGGCGACCTCGGCGATCTTCGTCAGGGTGGCGCCGTCGACCCGGCCCACGCGGGGCGCGAAGCCCACGTAGAAGCGGCCGTCCTTCTGCTTGTGGACGCCGACGTGGTCGCGCCAGCGGCCCGCGGGCTGCTCGGGGGCGGGACCGTCCGTCAGCTTCCGCTTCAGGTACTCGTCCTCCAGGACCTGGCGGAACTTCTCCGGGCCCCAGTCGGCGACGAGGAACTTCAGGCGGGCGCGGTTGCGCAGCCGGCGGTAGCCGTAGTCGCGGAAGATCGAGATGACGCCCTCGTAGACGTCGGGGACCTCGTCGAGGGAGACCCAGGTGCCCAGGCGGACGCCGAGCTTCGGGTTGGTGGACAGACCACCGCCGACCCAGACGTCGAAACCGGGACCGTGCTCCGGGTGCTCCACGCCGACGAAGGCGATGTCGTTGATCTCGTGGGCCACGTCGAGCAGCGGCGAGCCGGAGACCGCGGACTTGAACTTGCGGGGCAGGTTGGAGAAGTCCTTGTTGCCGACGATCCGCCGCTGGATCTCGTCGATGGCGGGGGTGCCGTCGATGATCTCGTTCTCGGCGATGCCGGCCACGGGGGAGCCGAGGATGACGCGCGGGGTGTCGCCGCAGGCCTCGGTGGTGGACAGACCGACCGCCTCCAGTCGGTTCCAGATCTCGGGGACGTCCTCGATGCGGATCCAGTGGTACTGGACGTTCTGCCGGTCCGTGATGTCCGCGGTGCCGCGGGCGAACTCCTCGGAGATCTCGCCGATGACCCGGAGCTGCTCGGTGGTCAGCCGGCCGCCGTCGATGCGGACGCGGAGCATGAAGTACTCGTCGTCCAGCTCCTCCGGCTCCAGCACGCCCGTCTTGGTGCCGTCCAGACCCTGCTTGCGCTGGGTGTAGAGGCCCCACCAGCGCATGCGGCCGCGCAGGTCGTTGGGGTCGATGGAGTCGAAACCGCGCTTCGAGTAGATCGTCTCAATACGTGTCCGTACATTGAGACCGTCGTCGTCCTTCTTGAACTGCTCATTGCCGTTCAGGGGGGTGAAGTGCCCCACCGCCCACTGACCCTCGCCACGGTGGCGCCCGGCCTTGCGGCGGGCGGCGGCGGGAGTGGGGTTTTCCGGGGTGGCGGCCATGGCGTCTTGTCCTTCGGGACTGCGAGAGGGCGGCTCTGACCTGCACACTCGCGCTCAGGTCAGAGGGTGGCGCGTCAGTGCGCAGCAGGGTGGGGCAGAGTCGGGCTGTAAGGAGATCGCGGCGGTGCTGGTTCTCTCAGCGCGCCGGACAGATGGCGCTGGACATGCGGCCGAGGTCGACGTGCCGCCGACTCACCAAGGCAATTCCAGTTCCAGACATGACGGAAGCGTGTCACGGGACTTTGGACCCAGTCCAGCATCGTCCAGGATTCGGACATAGATGTCTCGATGGGCGAGACGGTGTGCTCCAGGTCACGCGAAAGGGGCCCCGGCCGGGACCCCTTCGCCGTGCGCGGTGCGTGGCTCGTGCGGGCCTCAGGCGTGCGCGCCGGGCCACGGGCCGGGGGTCTGCGACTCCTCGACCTCCTCCACCTTGGTGTCGAAGAGCCGGAACCCGCGCCGCTCGTAGTTGGCCATCGCGTGCGGGCCGTCGAGCGAGCAGGTGTGCAGCCAGACGCGCCGCGTGGCCTCCCGGTCCGGCCAGCGCTCGGCCAGGTCCCAGGCGCGCGCGGTGCCGAAGGAGAGGAGGTGACCGCCGATCCGGCGTCCCCGGAAGGCGGGGATCAGGCCGAAGTAGACGATCTCGACGACGCCGTCGGGCTGCGGGTCGAGCTCCACGTACCCGGCCGGCGTCCCCCGGTCGTACGCCACCCAGATCTCGGCCCCCGGCTTCTCGACGATCTCCTCCCACTGCTTGTACGTGAGCGGCAGACGGTCGTTCCAGCGGATGTCGCCACCGACCGCCGTATAGAGGAAGCGGCTGTACTCCGGCGAGGGGACCGCGGCCCGCGCGATCGTGATGTCGTCGCCCTCCGGGGCGGGCGAGGGACGGAGATCGGACGGCGAGGTCTGTTCGAGGGACCAGGTGGTGAGAGTGATGCGCATGGGTTCATCGCATCACGGCCGCGGACGGGGCGGCGAGCGGGGTCGGGGGGAGCGGGCCCGGGAGGTCTGACCACGGCTGTCCGAGGAGTGGGATTCCGGTTCCGCCGGGAGCGACGGGACCGGGCCCCGCGGGCCGCGGCCCGCGGGGCCCGGGGCTCCGGGCCCTACGCCTCCGCGGCCGGCCGGCCGGTCGCCTACGCCTCCGCGGCCGGCTGGGCTCCTACGCCTCCGGGCCGGCCGGGCGGTCGCCTACACCTCCGTGGCCGGCCGGGCGGCCCGTACCGCCGGGGCCGTCGAGTGGGGGAGCAGGTCCGCGGGGCGCTGCGGGCGCAGGACCTCCACCGCGACCTCCTCACGGAAGCGGTACGGGCGATGGGCCAGGACCCCTGCCAGGTTCCGCCGCACCCGGGACATCTCCGCCCGCACGGTCACCGTCCTCGTACGGTCCCCGAACACGTCGTCCGCCAGCTCCGCCGCCGTCCGCCCGTCCGGATGCAGCGCCAGGACGTAGAGGAGCTCCGCGTGCCGGGGGCTGAGCTCCTGCTGCCAGCTGCCCGCCACCCCCGAGACGGCCACCGTCCAGCGGCGCGGCCGGCTCAGGTCCAGCACCACCCGGCTCGCCTCCTGGGCACCCGGCTCCTCGGACCGCGCCTCCTCCTCGACCCGCAGCAGCCAGCCGCCCGGCAGGGGCTCCACCGCGCACACGCCCAGCGAGGGCAGCCAGACCCGCCCGGCCCGGAACGACTTGGGCAGCGCGATCCGGTCCACCGGCGCGAGCCCGGTCACCGCCGCCGTCCAGCCGTGCGCGTCCACCGCGACGGCCCGGCCGCCCACCCGGCACAGGATCGGCGCGGCCACCGCCCGCAGCCGCTCGACCGACCCCCGGTGCCGCTCCCGCATCTCGGCCTCGGCGAGCTGCGCCACCGAGCCGACCAGCGCCAGCATCGCCGGATGGAAGCTGGACGCGGGACCGCTCACGTCCAGGATCCCCAGGAGCCGCTGGTCGCGCGGATCGTGCACGGGGGCGGCGGCGCAGGTCCAGTTGTGCAGGGCCTGCACGTAGTGCTCGGCGGAGTGCACCTGCACGGCCCGGCCCATGGCGAGCGCCGTGCCGACCGCGTTCGTCCCGGTGGCGTGCTCGCTCCAGGCCGCGCCCTCCTCCAGGCAGATGGAGTGCGCCTGCCGCAGTACGGCGAGGTTCCCCTGGCGCCACAGCACCCGGCCGTACTCGTCGGTGACCACCATGATCTGGAGCGAGGCGTCGGCGATGCCGGCGAGCCCGCCGCTCAGCGTCTGCATCACCTCGGCGAGCAGTGTGGTCCGGCGCCGCTGCTCCAGCTCGTCGCGCTGCAGCAGCACGGTGCTCGTGCCCTGGTCCGGGTCGAGGCCGAGCCGGGCCATCCGCTGCCAGGACGCGTCGATCACCGGGCGGGGCGCGATGGGGGGCCTGCGGCCCGCCAGGGTCTCCTCGCGCACCCGGTGCAGCAGCCGGGTGGCCTGAGCGGCGTCCATGGCGGCCAGCCGCTTCATGTCGAGCTGCGTGTTCTTCATCGGTCTCTCCCAGCCACCCGGGGTGCTGTATCGGTTCTGCACAGGGCAGATGTCCGGGGTGTCGGTGCCCATCGTGCCGTCCGGGACCGCCCGGCGAGGCCCGGTTCGGGTAATCCTGCAACCCTTTGCAACTCTGGCGATCGACCGGGCCCTTGCGTGAGGGTGGTGCGAGCGGCGGGTGGTGCCGTGTCGGCGCAGCACCACCCCCGCTTTTCCGCGCGTACCGGCCTGACCGACACGAACACCCCTCAGGCTCACCCCTGGGTACGCGCGGCTCAGCTCCCACCGGCGGTCACACGCCGCGCCGCGCCGCAGAGCCTCGGCTCGACCCGTAGGCCGCCCCGCGCCCGCAGGGCCTCAGCTCAATCCGTACGCCGCCCCGCGCCCGCAGAGCCTCGGCTCCCACCGGTCGTTCAGACGTCGACCCGGGCCCGCTCCACCAGCGCCCGCAGGTCCAGCGTGTGCGGGAGGGTACCGAACGCCGCGCCCCCGTCCCCGCCGAGCCGCGCCGCGCAGAACGCGTCCGCCACCTCCGCCGGAGCCCACCGCACGAGGAGCGCGCCCTGGAGCACCAGCGCGATCCGCTCCGTCAGCCGCCGCGCCCGTGCCTCGACCCCCTCCAGGTCCGCGAGTTCGACGAGCACGCGCCGGATCGCCCGGTCGAGCCGGTGATCGGCGCCCCGCGCCGCCCCCACCTCCCGGAGCAGCGCGTCCAGCGCGGCGGGCTCGGTCCGCAGCGCCCGCACCACGTCCAGCGCCTGCACGTTCCCCGAGCCCTCCCAGACAGAGTTGAGCGGCGACTCCCGCAGCAGCCGGGGCATCCCCGACTCCTCCACGTACCCGTTGCCGCCCAGGCATTCGAGTGCCTCGGCCACCACTGGCACGCACCGCTTCGTCACCCAGTACTTCGCCGCCGGAACGGCGATACGGAGCAGGGCCGACTCCTCCGGAGTGCCGGCGTCGTACGCCGCCGCGAGCCGCATCGCCAGGACCGTCGCCGCCTCCGACTCCACGGCCAGATCGGCCAGGACGTTCCGCATCAGGGGCTTCTCGACGAGCGGCCCGCCGAAGGCCGAGCGGTACGAGGCGTGGTGCACGGCCTGCGCCACCGCCTGCCGCATCAGCGCCGCCGAACCGAGCGCGCAGTCGAGCCGGGTCGCCGCGACCATGCCCATGATGGTCCGGAGCCCGCGCCCCTCCTCGCCGACGCGGCGCGCCCAGGTCGTCCCGTCGAACTCCACCTCCGCGGAGGCGTTCGAACGGTTGCCCAGCTTGTCCTTGAGCCGCTGGATCGCGAACGCGTTGCGCGAGCCGTCCGCGAGCACCCGCGGCACCAGAAAGCACGTCAGCCCCGCCGGAGCCTGCGCGAGGACCAGGAAGGCGTCGGACATCGGCGCCGAACAGAACCACTTGTGCCCCGTCAGGACGTACTCGCCGTCGGCCGCGAGGGGGCGGGCCTCCGTCGTGTTCGTACGGACGTCGCTGCCGCCCTGCTTCTCCGTCATCGCCATGCCCAGCAGCACCCCGGGCTTCTCCGCGACCGGACGGAGCGCCCGCTCGTACACGTGCGAGAGGGCCGCGGGCTCCCAGACCGCCGCGAGCTCCGGCTCGGCGCGCAGCGCGGGCACGGCGGCGTGCGTCATCGACACGGGACAGCCGTGCCCCGCCTCCGCCTGCGAGGCCACCAGGAACCCGGCGGCGCGCCGCACATGACCACCCGGACGGCCCCACGCGTGCGTGAGCCCGGCCGACACGGACCGTCCGAGGAGCCTGTGCCAGGCCGGATGGAACTCGACCTCGTCGATCCGGTGCCCGTACCGGTCATGGGTCCGCAGCCGGGGCGGATGCGCGTTCGCCTGCTCACCCCACTCCCGTACCTGCGCCGAACCGGACGCCCGGCCGAGCAGGGCCAGGTCCTCGCGCGCCTCCTCCAGGAGGTCCGGGGCGAGGTGCCGTCCGACCGCCTCCGTCAGCGCCAGGTCGCTCGTGAAGACGTCGTACCCCACCAGGGGCGGAGCCTGGTTGGTCACGGTGTGGGTGCTCGCTGCCATGCCGATACGGTAAGCAGGTGCAGGCAGCAAGAGAAACACCCGATCGGCCCGAGCGTCGGCCCTGGAGCAGGCTCCACCGCGCGCGCGTCCTCTACCGCAACGTCTCGAAGCGGAAGATGGTCTGGCTGCTCCTCAAGGACACCGTCAACTCGTGCATCGAGTACCGGATCCTCGGACTCGCCGCCGAGGCCGCGTTCTTCACCCTGCTGTCCCTGCCGCCCCTGCTGCTCGGCCTGATCGCGGTCCTCGGCTACGCCGACGACTGGACCAACACCGACACCGTCGCCAGCATCCAGGAGAACATCCTCCACGCGGCCGGCACGGTCCTCTCCGACCGGGGCGTCCACGAGATCGCCAAACCCCTCCTCGACGACATCACCCAAGGCAAACGTCCCGACCTGATCTCGCTCGGGTTCGCCATCGCCCTCTGGTCGGGATCACGCGCGGTGAACGTCTTCATCGACACCATCACCGTCATGTACGGACTCGACGGCCACCGGGGCATCGTCAAGACCCGGCTCCTCGCCCTGCTGCTCTACATCGTGGCGCTGCTCCTCGGCGCCGTCGTGCTGCCGCTCGCGGTCGTCGGCCCCGACCGCGTCGTCGAACTCGTCCCCTGGGGCACCGAGGTGGTCGCCGTCCTCTACTGGCCGGCCGTCATCCTGCTCTCCATCGCCTTCCTCACCACGCTCTACCACGTGTCCGTGCCCGTGAGATCGCCGTGGATCGAGGACATCCCCGGCGCCCTCGTCGCGCTCGGGATGTGGGTCCTCGGCAGCTTCGTGCTGCGGATCTACCTGACCAGCCAGGTCGAGGGACCGACCATCTACGGCTCCCTCGCCGCCCCCATCGCGGTCCTCCTCTGGATCGGCATCTCGGCCTTCGCGGTCCTCGTCGGCGCCGCCGTGAACGCCGCCATCGACCGCGTCTGGCCCTCCGTCGCCACCGCCGCCGCCCGCGAGGCCAACGAACGGGCCCGCGCGGTCCAGGCCGCCGAACTCGTCGCCCGCGTGCGGGCCGAGGCGGAGGACGTCGACGAGGACGACCCCGACATGCCCTCGGAGTTCCCCGAGCGCTGGTCGAGGTTCCTCCCGCCGGACGACGTGAGGTCCCGCCTCCACTCCGGCTGGGAGAAGGACTGACATCCGTCTCGTCCCCGCGGGCTTAGGCTCGAAGGATGTACGCGGAGCGCCCCGCCCTGCTCGACGGAGCCGTGCTCTGGACCCGGACCGCCGCCGCCGGGCCCACGGCGCCGCGGCCCGTGCTGCCCGACGGCTGCATGGACCTGATCTGGGCCGACGGACACCTCCTCGTCGCCGGGCCCGACACACGCGCGTACGTGCCCGGCGAGTTCGCCGCACGGTACGCGGGCGTCCGCTTCGCCCCCGGCGACGCCCCCGCCTTCTTCGGCGTCCCCGCCCACGAGCTCCGCGACCGGCGCGTCCCCCTCGGCACGCTGTGGGGCGAGGCGCGGGCGCGGCGGCTCGGCGAGCGGATCACGGACGCCCCCGCCCCGGCCGCCGCCCTGGAGGAGCTCGTCCTGCGCAGGGCGGCCGACGTGCTCGCGCCCGACCCGCTGCTGCGGGCCGTCGTGGCCCGTCTCGCGGCCGGCCGGACGGTCGCCGACACGGCCGCGGAGGTCGGGCTCGGCGTCCGCCGCCTGCACCGGCGCTCCCTCGACGCCTTCGGCTACGGCCCCAAGACCCTCGCCCGCGTCCTGCGCCTCCAGCGCGCGCTCGCCCTGGTCCGGGCCGGAGTGCCGTACGCGGAGGCCGCCCTGCGCGCGGGCTGCGCCGACCAGGCCCACCTCGCCCGCGAGACCCGGGACCTGGCCGGCACGACCCTCGGGGCCTACGCGCTCTCGGCCGGAGTGTCGGCGAACAGCGAGACCCCGCTGCCGTCCGGGTCGAGGACCACCGCGTAACGCTGCCCCCACACGGCGTCCCAGGGCTTCAGATGCCCCCGGTGCCCGGCGGCGACCAGCTCCTCGTACACGGCGTTCACCTCCTCCGGCGTCCCGCAGCGGAAGGCGAGCTCGACCCGGTTTCCGCCCGACGGGCGCGTCCACCCCGGGTCGAAGGAGCGGACGACGTCCTCCGTGTCCCAGGCGATCCGCAGCCCGCCGGGCAGGGCCGCCTCCACATGTGGGGCGGACTCCGCCCCGGCCGGGACGTCCAGGCCGAGGCGCCGGTAGAAGGCGAGCGAGGCGGCCATGTCCGAGACGACGAGGCCGACGAGGTCGAAACGGGGAGTGATGCGCGGTGCTGTGTCCATGACCGCACGGTAGGCACGGGGTCCGCGGCCGGTCTTGTACGAATCGGACGCGGGCCCCGGCCCCCTCCCGCCCCGTCCGTCCCGGGGACTACGGTCGGGCCATGAGCACGCGCGCGTACGGACGGACGTCCTGGCCCTGGGCCGCGGCGGCCGTCCTGCTGTTCTGGCAGACCTGGTTCCTCTTCCACGTGTACGCCACCGAGAACTCGGCCGTGCGCTGGGACTGCGACTCCGAGGGCTGCGGCACGAACGACCTCGCGGGCCCGGCGATCCCCTTCGCGGTGATCTCGGCGACCGTCGCCACCGTGCTCGCCGCCCCCCGCCTGGGCGTCGGCGGCGCCGGTGTCGCCGCGCTCCTCGCCGCCTTCGGGCTCCTCGTGCGCCGGGAGGACGACCACGCGCTCCTCGCCGCGTACGGCCTCGCCGCGCTCGGCGTCGCGCTCGTCATGACGGGCGCGGTCCGGGCCGTGCGCCGCGGGCCCGCCGAGGAGCGGAACGCGCCCCCGCGCCCGCGTGCCCGCCCCGCGGTCCCCGCCCTGCTGCGCCTGCTCGTCGCACCGGCCACCCTGCTCGCCGCCGTCCCGGGAACCCTCGCCGTCACCGCGTTCGTGCTCGGCGCGCTCGACGGGCCGCGCTGGATCATGATGCTCGGTCTCAACGGCACCGCCGCCCTGCTCGTCGCGCTCGGCCTGGCGCGGCTGAACCACCGCCCCGGCGTGGCCGTGGGCCCCGTCCCCGGCGAGCGGGCCGCCCACGCGCCCGCCCTCCTCAACGCCCTCACCACCCGGGGGACCGCCTTCGTCTTCGACCTGACCGTCCGGCCCGAGCGGGGAGCCCCGTACCGGATCGAGGTCGAGCACCCGCTCGACCTCCAGGACGTCCGCGTCCACCGCGCGGCCCTCGTCCGCCACGACCCCCGCCGCCCCTGGCTGGTCGACCTGCCGCAGGACCCGCCGCCCGCCGCACTGGCCCGCGCCCGCGCCGCCACCGGGCCCCCGGCCCCCGCCCGCCGCCTCTGGTCCCCACCCCCGGGCGCCCCGGCCGTGCTGGTCACCGGGGCACTCACGGCGGTCCTCGTGACCCTGCTCGGCGTGGCCTGAACCCAGCGGTCGATCGAGGCCCGAATAAATCCGTGGCGCGTGCCGGACCGCTCCCGCTACGGTGCTCCCCGTACGCAGGATCGCGAGAAGACGCGATCGCGAAAGACACAGGAGGTGTGACTGATGGCTGTCGTCACGAAGGGCCTCGCCCACACGCGGATGTTCATCCACACCACCTCCGCGGCCACCGGCTGACCTCACTCTTCCGTCTTTCAGCGCCGGGGCCGCCCCTGTGAAGGGTCCCCCTTGTCTTTCCCGCTTTCCTCCGTCTCCACCTCCTCTTCGCTCGACGCCCACGGCTGGGACTCCGGCTGGGCCGCCTCGTTCGCGCCCTACGCCGCCCAGGGACTCGTTCCCGGGCGGGTCATCCGCGTCGACCGGGGCCAGTGCGACGTCGCCACCGCCGAAGGCGTCATCCGCGCCGACACGGCGTTCGTGACCCCGCACGACCCGCTGCGGGTCGTCTGCACCGGCGACTGGGCCGCCGTCGACCCGGCGGACGCCGGCGACCCCCGGTACGTACGGACCTGCCTGCCGCGCCGTACCGCCTTCGCCCGCTCCACCTCCTCCAAGCGGTCCGAAGGGCAGATCCTCGCCGCCAACGTCGACCACGTCGTCATCACGGTCTCGCTCGCCGTCGAGCTCGACCTCGGCCGGATCGAACGCTTCCTCGCCCTGGCCTGGGAGTCCGGTGCCCAGCCGACGGTCGTCCTCAGCAAGGCCGACCTCGTGCCCGACCCGGTCGGACTCTCCTACCTCGTCGAGGACGTGGAGACCGTCGCGCCCGGCGTGCAGGTGCTGCCCGTCAGCTCCGCCACCGGAGAAGGGCTCGACGTGCTCTCCGCGACCGTCGCGGGCGGCACGACCGTGCTGCTCGGCGCCTCCGGCGCCGGCAAGTCGACCCTCGCCAACGCGCTGGTCGGCGAGGACGTGATGGACGTCCAGGCCGCCCGTGACGTCGACGGCAAGGGCCGCCACACGACCACCACCCGCAACCTCTTCGTCCTGCCGGGCGGGGGCGTCCTCATCGACACCCCCGGACTGCGCGGCGTCGGGCTCTGGGACGCCGAGGCCGGCGTCGGCCAGGTCTTCTCCGAGATCGAGGAGCTGGCCGCGGACTGCCGGTTCCACGACTGCGCCCACGAGTCCGAGCCGGGCTGCGCCGTGGCGGCCGCCATCGAGGACGGCTCGCTGTCCGTGCGCCGCCTGGAGAGCTACCACAAGCTGATCCGCGAGAACCGGCGGATCGTGGCCAAGACCGACGCCCGGGTCCGCAACGAGATGCTCAAGGAGTGGAAGCGCATGGGACGGGAGGGCCGCACGGCCATGGAGATCAAGCGCGGCGGCCGGGCCCGGTAGGCCCCGTCCTGTGCCGTCGGACCGCCGTCCCGCCCGCGAACGTGGTGTCCGAAAACCGCGAGCCGGGTCGGGACGGCTCCCGCACACTGGGAGCCATGAGGGACGACGACACCCGCTACGAGGCGGTCAGCAGCAGGGACGCGCGGTTCGACGGAGAGTTCTTCTTCGCCGTCCGCACCACCGGCATCTACTGCCGGCCCAGCTGCCCCGCCGTCACCCCCAAACGGCAGAACGTCGCCTTCTACCCGACGGCCGCCGCCGCCCAGGGCCACGGCTTCCGCGCCTGCCGCCGCTGCCGGCCCGACGCGGTGCCCGGCTCCGCCGAATGGAACGTACGGGCCGATGTCGTCGGGCGCGCCATGCGGATGATCGGCGACGGCGTCGTCGACCGCGAGGGCGTGCCCGGGCTCGCCGGACGGCTCGGCTACAGCACCCGGCAGGTGCAGCGCCAGCTCACCGCCGAGCTGGGCGCCGGGCCCGTCGCGCTCGCCCGCGCCCAGCGGGCGCACACCGCGCGGCTGCTCCTCCAGACCACGGGGCTGCCCGTCACCGAGATCGCCTTCGCGGCCGGATTCGCCAGCGTCCGCCAGTTCAACGAGACGATCCGCGCCGTCTACGCCCGCACCCCCACCGCCCTGCGCTCCGAAGCCGGCAGCGGTGCGGGAGCCCGCACCGCGCTCGCCGCCGGGGTGCCGCTGCGGCTCGCGCACCGGGGCCCGTACGCGGCCGGCGAGGTCTTCGACCTGCTCGCCGCCGAGTCCGTGCCCCGGGTCGAGGAGGTCGTCGGCGCCCCCGGCGCCCGCACCTACCGGCGCACGCTCCGCCTCCCGTACGGCACCGGTGTCGTCTCCGTCGACGAGCGCTCCGGCGGGCGCTGGCTGGAGGCCCGGATCCACCTCACCGAGCTCCGCGACCTGACCACCGCCGTGCACCGGCTGCGCCGGCTCTTCGACCTCGACGCCGACCCGTACGCGGTCGCCGAGCGCCTCGGGGCCGCCCCCGGGCTCGCCGCCGAGGTGGCCGCCCGGCCCGGCGTGCGCTCCCCGGGCACGGCCGAGCCCGAGGAGTTCGCGCTGCGGACGGTCCTCGGCGCCGAGGAGTCGGCCCGGCTCGTCGAGCGGTACGGCACCCCGCTGGCCACCGCCTGCGGCACCCTCACCCATGTCTTCCCCGAGCCCGCCGCCCTCACCGGCCATCCCGTCGCCGGGCCGCTGGCCACGGCCCTCGCCTACGGAGCCGTACGCCTCGATCCCGGCGCCGACCGGGACGAGGCCGAGCGCGCGCTGCTCGCCGTCCCCGGTGTGACCGCCGAGGCCGCCGCGGTGATCCGGATGCGGGCCCTCGGTGACCCGGACGTACCCCCGGCGGACGTCCCGGGGACGGAGGAGTGGCGCCCGTGGCGTTCCTACGCCGCCCGCTACCTCGGCTCGGCGCCCGCGGCGGGGTAGTCGTCGAGCCCCCAGCTGTGGATCCGGCGCGGATGGATCCGGATGACCTCCGGGCTGAAGTGCGGGCCCAGCTCGTGCGGGCCGACGAGCAGTTCCGCCTCGCCGCGGATCTCGACGCCCCGCACCCGCCAGGGGCGGACGCTCGCGAGGTCGTCGACGACCAGCGCCACCTTCGGGTTCCGCCGGAGGTTGCGCCACTTCTTCGTCTCGCCCATGCGGAGCCCGCCCACCAGGACGGTGCCGTCCTCCTGCGGGAAGAACCCCACCGGATTGGCCTGCGGCTGCCCGGACGGGTCGACGGTCGCCATCCGGCCGAGCTTGCGGCCCTCCGTGAGGTAGGCGGTCTCGGCCGCGCTGAAGCCCTCGAAGTCCCTCATGCCTCCAGGATCGCGCGGCTCCGCTCCCGGCGGATCGGTCCGGGGACGGGTCCGGACCGGGACCTCGGACGTAGGCGCGTCTCGGGCCTGGAGGTGGCTCGTCCCCGGGGGTGTCCCGTCCCCGGCGGGTGCTCCGTGCCTCGGGGCGTGTCCCGCCCCTAGCCCCAGATCACCGCGCCCGCCCACGCCCCCACGATCAGCAGGCAGGCGAAGAGTTCGACCAGGACGCTCGTGCCCGCCGCCCGCATCACGGCCCGGGTCGCCGCCCTCGCCTGGCCGTGGCCGCCCAGGCGGAGACGTTCCGAGAGGTAGATCCCGCCGACGAAGCCGGGGATCGCGCCGACCACCGGGATCAGGACGAAGCCCAGGACGGCGCCCACGCCCGCGTACGTCACCATCCGCCGGGTGATGCCCACGCCACGGAAGCGGCGCGGCGGCAACTGCCAGACGATCACCTGGGTGAGGAGCAGCAGGCCGGTCGACGAGGCCAGCAGGATCCAGGCCTGGTCCGTCCGCTCGTGCAGCGCCCACCAGAGCATCGCCGCCCACACCAGCCACGTCCCCGGCACGCCGGGCGCGAGCACCCCGAACAGACCGAGCAGCATCACCGTCGCGATCATCAGGAGCTGCCACACACCCACGCTGCCCAGCGTGCACGATGCCCCGGATTCCCGCAGGTCGCGCGGGGCGTACGGGGTACGCGTCAGGACGCCAGGGGCAGGGCGGCGACGACGAGGTTGCGCTCCTTGCGGCTGATCAACGGGAAGATGATCTTCAGGCCGGTCTCGCTGTACGGCGAGGAGAGGACGAACGAGGAGTTCAGGATCCGCTCCTTGACCGCTGAGCGGGACAGACCGTCGCGCGGAATCGTCAGGGTGTGCTCGACCGGCTTCGCGAACACCGGATCCGCCCGGAAGACGAAGAGACGGCGATCGGTCATGGCCAGGTACATCGGGACCGGCGTCGGTATCACCGCCATCGCGCCACCGCTGAGAACGGCCGACGCCACGCCGAACGCGGCGGTCCGGCGCACGGAGACCGTGTTCAGGCCGACGACGCACGTCACCTCCACCCGCTCACCGGGCTCCAGCATCGGGGTCACGGTGGCCAGCAGGGCACGACGGCGTCGTCCGTTCATGGGGCGGAACTCCTGGGGATGAGGTGCAAGCGGAATCAGCCGCTCACCCTCCCATGCGCCCCCGCGTCAGCCGCGGGCGACCCAGCCCTTCTCGTACGCGTGCCAGCCCAGCTGCAGCCGGGTCGTCACCCCGGTCAGCTCCATCAGGCCCTTCACCCGCCGCTGTACGGTCCGCAGCCCCAGGTCCAGCTGCTTGGCCACGCTCGCGTCCGTCATCCCGGCGAGCAGCAGCGACAGGATCTCCAGGTCCATCACGTCCGGGCCCGGCGCCTCGTCCTCGGTGATCTGCGCGCCGGCCCCGAGCCGCAGCGGCAGCGCCTCCCGCCACACCGACTCGAAGAGGCCCATCAGCGATTCGAGGAGACCGCTCGCGTGGACGACGATCGCCGCGGGCTCGGCGCCCCGCCCGGTCAGCGGGACCATGGCCAGCGACCGGTCGGCGACGACCAGCTTCGTGGGGACCCGGTCGGCGACCCGGATCCGCTCCTCACGGCTGAGCGCCGCCGACAGTTCGAGCAGCCCGCTCGGCAGGGTGAGCACCTCGCGCTCGATCACCACCCGGTAGCGGACCCCGCGCCCCGCCGCCTGCTCCTCGGCGTCGTTCTCCATGCCGGAGACCGCGATCGGCTTGCCCGTGACCAGGGCGCAGACCTCCTCCTGGGCGCCCAGCTGGAGCTGGAGGAAGCGGTGGGTCACCGCGCTCGCGCCGGTCACCACCTCCACCAGGTCGTGCACGGCCGCCTCCGCGGCCTCCGCCCGGTACTCCTCGGCGAGCAGCTTGGCCGTCAGCTCGGCCTGCTCCAGCTCGTGGCGCTGCTGGGTGAGGAGCGCGCCCAGCGCGACGCCGGGCGGCGCCGCGACCCACCGGCCGGTGCGGGCCGACGACTGGGCTGCGAGCCCCTGCGACTCCAGGCGGCGCAGCGCCCGCTCGGTGTCCTGCTCGGGCAGGGCGAGCCGGTGCGCGAGATCGGTGACCTCGGCCGCGCCCAGCGCGACCAGGGCGCGGTACGCGGACTCCTGGCGCTCGTCGAGACCTATCGCTCCCAGCATGGATGCCCCACCCCTCGCCGTACCTCCGGCGGGCGTCCCGGATCTTTCGGGGACGTTCACCGGAGGCATTCGTTCCGTTGGTGACCTGGCGGGAAACGGCCACGGCGTATTCCCGCCTCACCCATCATCCCTGTACCGCCCTCACCTCTGCCAATGTGGCGCCACCGCAGCACCAACAGCCTCCGGCGAAGGGCGCCTTGTGCCCTTTTTCCGGATTCAGATGGGGAGAGCGATGCGCCCGATTTCGCGTACGGCCCTGGGGGCGGCGACCGCCGTCGTCCTGGCCGTCACCGCGGTCGCGCCGTCCATGGCCGATGAGCCGCAGGACGACACGGCCGGCAAGCGACCGCTGGTCGGCAGCGAGGCCTCGGCCCGCGCCGGCGACGGAGCCAGGACCGCCACGGTGACCCTGGTCACCGGCGACCGCGTCCTGGTCACCCGCGACGCCGAAGGGAACCCGGCGGCCACGGCTCTGCCCCGCGAGGACGGGACCGTCCCCCTGGTCCAGACCCGCCGTTCAGGCCAGGACCTGTACGTCTACCCCGAGGACGCCACCGCCGCGCTCGCCGCCGGGCGCGTCGACGAGGAGCTCTTCAACGTCACCGGCCTGATCCGCCAGGGCTACGACGACGCCGCCACCACGACCCTGCCCCTGATCGCGGTCTACGGCTCCGACCTCGCCCGCTCCGTCCCCGCCGCCCCCCGCGGCGCCCGGCGCGGACAGGTCCTCAAGGCCGTCGACGGCGTCGCGCTCAAGACGGACAAGAAGCAGGCCGCCACCTTCTGGGCCGAGATCAGCGCCCCGGCCGCCCGCTCCGCCTCCGGCCTGAAGAAGCTCTGGCTCGACCGCAAGGTCGAGGCCACCCTGGAGCAGTCGACGAAGCAGATCCACGCCCCCGAGGCCTGGGCCGCCGGCTACGACGGCAAGGGAACCAAGGTCGCCGTCCTCGACACCGGCGCCGACGCCGAGCACCCCGACCTCAAGGGCCGCATCGTCGCCTCGGAGAACTTCACCGACTCCGACACCACCGACGACCACCAGGGCCACGGCACCCACACCATCTCCACCGTCGGCGGCTCCGGCGCCGCGAGCGACGGCAAGAAGAAGGGCGTCGCCCCCGGCGCGGACCTCCTCAACGGCAAGGTCCTCAACGACTCGGGCTCCGGCGCCGCCTCCTGGATCATCGCGGGCATGGAATGGGCCGTCGCCCAGGGCGCCGACGTCGTCTCCATGAGCCTCGGCAGCCCCGTACCCACCGACTGCACCGACCCGATGAGCGTCGCCGCCGAGGAACTCGCCCAGAACGAGGGCACGCTGTTCGTCATCGCCGCCGGCAACTCGGGCCCCACGCTCAACACGGTCTCCTCGCCCGGCTGCGCGCCCAGCGTGCTCACCGTCGGCGCCACCGACCGCGACGACTCCACCGCCTGGTTCTCCAGCCGCGGCCCGACGATCGTCAACCACACCCTCAAGCCCGAGATAGCCGCGCCCGGCGTCGGCATCTCCGCCGCCGCGGCCGGCGGCCGGGGCATGTACGCGTACCAGTCCATGTCCGGTACGTCGATGGCCACCCCGCACGTCGCGGGCGCCGCCGCCATCGTCAAGCAGCGCCACCCCGACTGGACCGCCCAGCAGGTCAAGTCCGCGCTCGTCGCCTCCGCCGACAGCGGGGTCCCCGGCGACGTCCGCGAGGTCGGCGGCGGCCGCCTCGACGTCAAGGCCGCCATCGACCAGACCGTCCTCGGCGCCCCCGCCGTCCAGGGCGGCACCTTCGACTGGCCGCAGGACAAGAGCGACCGCACCACGGTCTCCGTGCCGTACACCAACACCACCGACGCCCCGGTCACCCTGAACCTGGCCGTCGAGAAGGTCACCGGCAACGACGGCTCCGCCGTCCGGTCGACCGTCGCCCGCCTGGGGAAGCGCACCGTCACCGTCCCGGCCGGCGCCACCGTCCAGGTCCCGCTCGACCTCGCCCCCGACGCCCGCCTGGAGCGTGCCCAGTACGGCGACGTCACCGGCCGCGTCGTGGCCACCGGCAAGGGCGGCGTCCACGTCTCCACCCCGTTCTCCCTCTACGTGGAGCCCGAGACCGTCACCCTGCGCGTCAAGCTGATCGACCGCCAGGGCAAGCCGGCCGACGGCGCCTCCTCCCTCGACGTCATCGGCACCGACACCGCCAGCGGTGAGCGCCGCTTCAACGAGGGCGCCGCCGACCAGGTCTACCGCCTGCGCCCCGGCAGCTACTTCCTCTCCTCCTTCGTCGCCACGCCCGACGCGGGCGAGGGTGCCACGCTGAACGACTCGCTCACCTACCTCGGCCGCCCGCAGGTCGAGCTCAAGAAGGACACGACGGTCGTCCTCGACGCCCGCAAGGCCCACGAGCTGTCGGTGAAGACCGACAAGGCCTCCGAACTCCGCGGTGCCACCCTCGCGTTCGCCCGCTCCTGGGACGACTTCTGGCTCCACTCCGGAACCGCCACGGGCCCGCGCACCATCCGCGGCTACTACGCCTCGGTCGAAGGCGCCGCGGACGAGGGCGACTTCGAGTTCGGCAGCTACTGGCGGACCGCCGCCCCGCAGATCACCTCGATGCGCACCGCCGACGGCCTCACCCTGCACCCGCTGACCGCCTCCCTCGGATCCGACAACCTCGACGGCACGGGCTCCGCCCGCCTCGTCGACGCCGGAACGGGCACGCCGGACGAGCTCAAGGCCGCCGGGGTCCAGGGCCGCATCGCCCTCGTCCGGCTCCCGGACGACTCCACCAGCGCGGGCACCCTCGCCCGGAACGCCAAGGCCGCCGGCGCCGTCGCCGTCGTCACGTACCACTCGGCCCCCGGCCGCTGGTA
Source organism: Streptomyces sp. E-08 (assembly GCF_049913095.1). Lineage (NCBI taxonomy): Bacteria > Bacillati > Actinomycetota > Actinomycetes > Kitasatosporales > Streptomycetaceae > Streptomyces > Streptomyces sp. E-08. The sequence continues at coordinate 6,602,585 of NZ_CP183971.1, forward strand.
CCCGACCGGAGGCTTCACCGGCCTCGGCCTGCCCGCTCTCTCCGTCCCGTCCACGGAGGCGACCGCGCTCCTCGGCAAGCTGGCGGCCGGCGAGGTCACCCTCGCGTGGAAGGCCACCGCGAAGAGCCCCTACCTCTACAACCTGGCCTTCCCCGAGACCGGCGCGATCCGCACCGACAAGGACTACCGGGTCCGCGACGACCGCCTCGGCCGCACGGACTCGACCTACGGCTCGGCCGGCGTCACCACCGACTTCACGGACTTCCCGGCCGCCTACCGGCCGAACGGCGTCGCCGTCTCCTTCGGCTCGCTGGAGACCGTCCCCGCGCCCGGCACCCGCACCGAGTACTACTCCGCCGGTGACACCACCTGGCAGCAGATGGTCAACAGCAGCTTCCCGTTCGGGGAGATCATGATCGGCACCCGCCACGCCTACAAGGCCGGCGAGAAGCGCACCGAGAAGTGGTACGACGGCGTCATCGCCCCCACCGCGCCGCGCGACACCACCGGAGAGCCCGTCCTCGTCTCCGAGCGCCAGGGCAACCTCATCGGCTTCGCGAACGCCATGTGGGGCGACAGCACCCACCACGCCGAGCCCGGTTCCTTCGGCGACATCGGCAGCGTGAGCCTCCGCCGCGACGGCGAGCTCATCGGCGAGAGCGGCTGGCCGTTCGGTGTCTTCGAGGTACCGGCCGAAGCCGGGACGTACACGCTCGAACAGAACACCATGAAGATCGGCAGCAAGGTGTGGGCCCGCTCCACGTCCGTCAACTCGGTGTGGAAATTCACCTCCAAGCTTGACGAGAGCGTCTATTCTCAGGGCATCCCGATTATCTTCCCCCGGTACGACCTTCCGGAGGACGGACTCAAGACCCTCGCCGCGACCGACGGCCAGCACATCGGCCTCACCGCGACGGGTCACGCGGGCTACACGCCCGCGGCGCTCACCTCGGCGAAGCTCTCGTACTCCTACGACGGGGGTACGACCTGGACCGAAGCGCAGGTGTCCCAGCAGGGCGCCGACTGGACCGCGACCGTGAACCACGCGGGCGCGACCGGCAAGCAGGTCACGCTGAGGACCGAACTGACGGACGCCAACGGCAACTCCGTCACCCAGACCGTGGTCCGCGCCTACGACGTGCGCTGATCACGACGGTCCGCCGGGCGTCCTTCCCGTGGGGGGTGGGGTCGCCCGGCGGACCACCCATTTGCAGCAACGGTTTTCCTGATGTCCCGTTTTCGGGCGCCGTACGCGGTGGACAATAAGGGCATGACTCAGCAGGGGGACAACTGGTGGGACAAGCTCTACGACGAGTCGGCGCCGGACACGGCCCCGACGGTCTCGGGTGACACGCTCGACGACCACTTCGACACGACACCCCGCTCGGTGCCGGGCCGGGTGCCGGCACAGGATCCGGCACCACCGGGCCCCGCGGCGCCGCACGCGACCGCCGCACCACCGGCGCCCCGGCCCCCGAGCACCCCACAGCCGCCCGTGCCGCCCGTGCCGCCCGCGGCCCCACCGGCCCCGGTGCCGCCGGCCCCGGCGCCGCCCACGCTCCCGGTAGCGCCACCGCCCGCGGCCCCGCCCGTGGCCGCGTCCGGGCCCGCGCCCTGGGAGGTGCCCGAGGGTGCCGGTCCCCGGACCTTCGCGGCGCCGCCGCCCCCGGTAGACCCGGTCGTCGAGACGCCCACCGTCCAGGTGCCACGGGAGCCCGAGCCCGAGGGGCCCGGCCCCCACGACCTCACCGTCGAGGTCCCGGTGCCCCGGCCCAGGACCGGCTTCGTCGGCAGCAGGCCGCCCACCTACGAGCCCGAGCCCACCGCGCTGCCCGTCGCCCGCCCCGGCGAGCTCGCCGAGCTGGTCGCCGACACCGTCCTCGACGGCGCCCGCTACGGCACCTGCACCCTGCGCGCCGCCTCCGTACGCGGCGACTCCGCCCGCTACCGGGGCGAACCCCGCCGCGACGCCCTGCTCACCGCCCGCTTCGGCCACGACGAGACCGCGCTCGTCCTCGTCGCCGTGGCGGCGGGCTCCCGCGCCGCCGAGGACGCCCACCTCGCCGCCGCCGACGCCTGCCACTGGATCGCCGAAGCCGTCTGCCGCAGCCACGCCCGGCTCTCCGAGGACATCAGGTCCGGCCGCCGCGGCGACCTCAAGTCCGGGCTGCACCGGCTCACCGACCGGACCTACGGCAAGCTGCGGGCCCGCGCCGCCGAGCGGGGCCTCGCCCCCGACGAGTACAGCGCGACCCTCCGCTGCCTCCTCCTCCCGGCCGACCCCGAGTGCCGCACCCGGGTCTTCTTCGGCATCGGCGGCGGCGGTCTCTTCCGGCTCCGGGACGGCTCCTGGCAGGACCTCGAACCGCTCCTGCCGGAACCGGCCGCCGTCACCGGCGCCCCCGTCGTCGGCTTCGGCTCGCCGCCCCCCGTCCAGGAGGCGACCGAGGAGGGGGACAGGCTCACCATGGACCTCGGCATCACCACCGCGCCGCCGCTCGTCGAGGCCCCCGTCCCGCCCCCCGCCGAGCCGTTCCGCTTCCGCGCCTCCGTGGCCCGCGCCGGCGACACCCTCCTCCTCGCCTCGCCCGGCCTCGCCGAGCCGATGCGCGGCGAACCCGCCCTCGCCCACGAGCTCGCCGCCCGCTGGGCGGACGCCGAGCCGCCCGGTCTCGCCGCCTTCCTCGCCGACACCCAGCTGAGGGTGACGGGCTACGCCGATGACCGTACGGGGGTGGCCGTCTGGGAGGCGTAACCCGCCGCGCCGTGTGTTGATGGAGCCATGGCCAAGCAGAACGTGGCGGAACAGTTCGTCGACATCCTCGTCCGCGCCGGCGTCCGGCGGCTGTACGGAGTGGTGGGCGACAGCCTGAACCCGGTCGTCGACGCGATCCGCCGTACCCGCGCGATCGACTGGATCCAGGTGCGCCACGAGGAGACCGCCGCCTTCGCGGCGGGCGCCGAGGCCCAGATCACCGGCGGCCTCGCCGCCTGCGCGGGCTCCTGCGGGCCCGGCAACCTCCACCTCATCAACGGCCTGTACGACGCCCACCGCTCCATGGCCCCGGTCCTGGCGCTCGCCTCGCACATCCCGTCCAGCGAGATCGGCCTCTCGTACTTCCAGGAGACCCACCCCGACCAGCTGTTCCGCGAGTGCAGCCACTACAGCGAACTCATCTCCAACCCGAAGCAGATGCCCCGGCTGGTCCACACGGCGATCCAGCACGCCGTCGGCCGCGGCGGCGTCAGCGTCGTCTCGCTGCCCGGAGACGTCGCCTCCCAGCCGGCCCCGGAGAAGTCCGCGGAGACCGCGCTCGTCACCACCCGGCCCACCGTCCGCCCCGGGGACGCCGAGATCGACGCCCTCGTCCGGATGATCGACGCCGCCGACCGCGTGACGCTCTTCTGCGGCAGCGGCACGGCGGGGGCGCACCCCGAGGTGATGCAGTTCGCCGAGCGGATCAAGGCCCCGGTCGGCCACGCCCTGCGCGGCAAGGAGTGGATCCAGTACGACAATCCGTACGACGTCGGCATGAGTGGTCTGCTCGGGTACGGCGCCGCCTACGAGGCCACGCACGAGTGCGATCTGCTGATCCTGCTCGGCACCGACTTCCCGTACAACGCCTTCCTGCCCGACGACGTGAAGATCGTGCAGGTGGACGTCCGGCCCGAGCACCTCGGCCGCCGCTCCCGGCTCGACCTGGCCGTCTGGGGGGACGTCCGCGAGACCCTGCGGTGCGTCGTCCCGCGGGTCCGGGCCAGGAGCGACCGCCGCTTCCTCGACAAGATGCTGAAGAAGCACGCCGACGCGCTGGAGGGCGTCGTCAAGGCGTACACCCGCAAGGTCGAGAAGCACGTCCCGGTCCACCCGGAGTACGTCGCCTCCGTCGTCGACGAACTCGCCGACGACGACGCGGTCTTCACGGTCGACACCGGCATGTGCAACGTCTGGGCGGCCCGCTACCTCTCGCCCAACGGGCGGCGCAGGATCATCGGTTCGTTCAGTCACGGCTCCATGGCGAACGCCCTGCCGCAGGCGATCGGCGCCCAGTTCACCGACCGGAACCGCCAGGTCGTCTCGCTCTCCGGCGACGGAGGCTTCTCGATGCTGATGGGCGACTTCCTGACCCTCGTCCAGTACGACCTGCCCGTGAAGGTCGTCCTCTTCAACAACTCCTCGCTCGGCATGGTCGAGCTGGAGATGCTGGTCTCCGGACTCCCCTCGTACGGCACGACGAACAAGAACCCGGACTTCGCCGCCGTCGCCCGCGCCGCCGGGGCCTACGGCGTCCGCGTCGAGAAGCCCAAACACCTCGCGGGAGCCCTCAAGGACGCCTTCCGGCACAAGGGTCCCGCCCTGGTCGACGTCGTCACCGACCCCAACGCGCTGTCCATCCCGCCGAAGATCAGCGCGGACATGGTGACCGGCTTCGCGCTCTCCGCCGGAAAGATCGTCCTGGACGGGGGAGTGGGCCGGATGCTCCAGATGGCCCGTTCCAACCTGCGGAACGTGCCCCGACCCTGAGCGGTGTCCGGAAAGCCCCACCTCATGAATGCGGACGGTGATGCGGGGCATGCATCCCCGTGAGCCTGTTCGACGCGACCTGTGGGTGGGGGATATGGCCGGGGAGGCACGACAGCCGACTCAACTGCTCAGAAAGGTGGGATGCGCGGATCTCACCGCGGTGCCGGAGGTGCGACACGCCCTGCGTGAAATGCTGCGGAAATGGGGCGGACCGGGCGCCTCCGACGTGGCCGAGCTGCTCACCAGCGAACTGGTGACCAACGCCCTGGTCCACACCGAGCACGGGGCCGTCGTGACCGCGACGGTCGTCCCGGAGCAGCTCCGGGTCGAGGTCCGTGACTTCGTGCCCGGACTGGAGCGGCCGCGCGTACCGCCCGCCGACGACGGTACGAACGGCAGGGGACTCGTCCTCGTCCAGGCGCTCGCCGACTCCTGGGGCGTCGAGGACCATGGGGTGGGCAAGGTGGTGTGGTTCGAACTGAACGGCGGGGCCGCCTGAGAGGCGGCCCCGCCGTCCGTCCGTGTCTTTCCGCGCTCAGCCGAACTGCTGCTCCAGGTCCTTGAGCTTGCGCTCCAGGGAGTCGAGACGGGGCAGCGCCTGGGTGTCGTCCTCGGCGGTGAGGTCCACCGTCCGGGACTCGCCGGGGCGGGGCTCATCGCCCCTGACGGCTTGCAGGGAGGGCCGGGGTCGAAGCGGCAGCTGTCCGGGGTCCGCTATGGCGGGCTCCGCGACGGCGGCCTGCACGGCCGTCGTCGCGGAGCCCGAACCGCCGCCCGCACCCGGGCCGGGTCCCGCACCGGCCGGGGCGTTCAGCGCCGCCATCTCGACCTGGCGCCCGCCGCCGCGGCCGAGCCCGAAGGCCCGGTGCTGACGGTTGATCGCCTTGAGCCTCGCCCGGTCCAGCTTGACCTGGTCGCGCCGGCGGAGCCGGTTCTGCTCCTTCTCCCGCCGGTCCTCGCGCACCTCGTCGACCGCCTCGTCCAGGGTCCGTACGCCCTCCAGGAGCATCAGCGACCAGGCCGCGAAGGTCTCCCGGGGAGCCCTCAGCCACCGCACGATCCGGATCTGCGGCAGTGGACGGGGCACCAGGCCCTGCTCGCGCAGCGCCGCCCTCCGGGTCTGCTTCAGCGCCCGGTCGAAGAGGACCGCCGCCGAGAGGGACATGCCCGCGAAGAAGTGCGGAGCCCCGTCGTGGCCCATGCCACGCGGTGCGTGGACCCAGTTGAACCAGGCCGCCGCGCCCGCGAACAGCCAGACGAGCAGGCGCGAGCCGAGGGCCGCGTCGCCGTGGCTGGCCTCGCGGACCGCGAGCACCGAGCAGAACATGGCGGCGCCGTCGAGGCCGAAGGGGACGAGGTACTCCCAGCCCCCGGCGAGGTTCAGGTTCTGCCGTCCGAAGCCCACGAGGCCGTGGAAGGAGAGCGCCGCCGCGACGGCCGCGCAGAGGAAGAGCAGCCCGTACGAGGCGAATCCGTAGACGGCCTCCTTGCGTCTGCGGCGCTCCTCGCTGCGTTCCCAGGAGTCGTCGGCCGCGGCCTGGTCACCGGCGCGCTTCCCGCGCGCGAGCACCGCCACCGCCGTCAGGACCCCGGCCACCATCACGCCGCCCGGAAGCAGCCAGTCCAGCGATATGTCGGTCAGTCTCATGCGGTGTCCCTTGCATCGCAGTAGGGCGTTTGGCGGCCCATACTGGCCGACCCCGCGCGGCGCTCAAGGGGTTTCCGGGCAAGAGCACGCCATCGGGGTCGCGGGACATACGAATAGGTGTGATCTGGCCGAACACCCTTGCAGGGGAAGGGAACTGAGTTCGATTTACGTCACTCGTACGGGTGGCGTAAGGCGTCAGGCCGTAGCGGCCAGTCGGCGGACCCGCTCGGCGTCGCAGGTGCGCGGGCAGGTGAGGCAGGTGTCCTCGGGACGCAGGGTGTAGAAGAAGCAGCAGGTGGCCCGGTCGCGGGTGGCGCGCGGCGCGCCGTCCGCCCCCTCGGCGCCCGCCAGCTCGCGGAAGCCCGCCCCGCCCGCGTACGGCTTGTACGGCTTGGGGGTGCCCGGCAGGAGGAGTTCGAGCTCGGCCATCGCCCGCGGCTCCTCGCCGAGCAGGGCCGCGACGTACCAGAGGCCCTCGACGATCTCGTCCGTGGCCATCCCCCACAGGGCCCGGCGGCCGCGCCGCATCCGGGACCCGAAACCGTCGAGGACGGCCTCGAAGTGCTCGGCGAGCGACGCGCGCACCTCGGCCCGCAGCGCCTCCTCGTCGGCGACGACCCGGGCGCCGGGCAGGGCGGCCGCGGGGTCGTCCGGCAGGCAGGCGAACTCCTCCACCCGGACCGCCATGCGGCCGAGTGCCCGCTGGAAGGACACGTTGCGGACGGGCAGCCGGGGCACCCGGCGGTCCAGGAACCAGGGGACGGTGACGAGGAGACAGGCGGGCCAGGCGTACCGGTGCAGTCCGAAGCTCGCGACGACGTCGGGGCGGGCCCGCGCGCCGTAGTCGCGCAGCACCTGCGCGTCGTCCCAGGCGAGGAAGGCGTCGAGGCCGGGGCCGCCGGCCGCGAGCTCCTCCGCGCCGACCCAGCCCGCGCCGCGCGGCAGCCGCTCGCCCGGGACGGCTTCGTCGGTGCGCAGGCCGGGGAAGGCCTCGGCGAGCCGGGCGTAGGAGGCGGCGACGGGCGAGGTGAGGGACGTGGGCGACAGAGCGGGGACGGTCATGCGGACCACCGAATCGCGAGCGCTGGCAGGTTAGCCTTACCTTACCCGATTCGGGGTGGCGTCTCACCACCGGAGAACCCCTCCCACCTGCGGGGCAGCCCGTATGCCCCGGATGTCGGTCCGTTCGCCTATGGTGCACAGAGGACCCGGGCGACGCGAGCCGGGCCCGGCACGAGGCCGCAGGAGGGGACCCGGGTGGAGCAGGGGGCAGCGCGCGAGCGGGCGACGGAGAGACCGTCCCCGCCCTTCGGCGACGCCGCACGAGCGGAGTCCGCGCCGCAGGAGACCCGACCGGAACCCGTGCGGCAGGAGTCCGTACGCCGGGAGTCCCCGTTCCCGGAGTCGTACGCCGACTCCCCGCGGGTGCCCGAGCAGGCACGCGGCGCCGAGTACGCGCGGGGCGAGCACACCCACGGCGAACCGGCGGCCCCCGGCCCCCGGACCGTGCGCCGGCACTCCGTCCGCGGCCAGATCCTCGAAGCCCTCCGCACCGCCCTCGTCGGCGGCGAGCTCCGTCCCGGCGAGGTGTACTCCGCCCCCGCCCTCGCCGAGCGCTTCGGCGTCTCCGCCACCCCCGTCCGCGAGGCCATGCAGCGCCTCGCCGTCGAGGGGGCCGTCGAGGTCGTGCCGAACCGCGGCTTCCGCGTCACCGAGCGCACCCCCCGCGAGCTCGCCGAGCTCGCCGAGGTCCGCGCGCTCATCGAGGTCCCCGTCATGCTGCGCCTCGCCCGCACCGTCCCCGCCGCCCGCTGGGCCGAGCTCCGGCCGCTCGCGGAGGCGACCTCGACCGCCGCCGCCCGGGGCGACCGCGCCCACTACGCCGAGGCCGACCGCGCCTTCCACCGGGCCGTCCTCTCCCTCGCGGGGAACGACCAGCTGCTCGCCGTCGCCGACGACCTCCACCGCCGCTCCCAGTGGCCCCTGATCAGCGCCCCCGCCCTCCGCCACGGCGTCCTCGTCGCCGACGCGGCCGAGCACACCGCCCTGCTCGACGCCCTGATCGCCCAGGACCTGACGGTCGTCCAGACCTTGGTACGAGAGCACTTCACCGGATCGGAGTCGTGAGCCTCCCGGACGACTAAGGTCGAAGGCGTCAGCCGCCCGTACCGCGTCGCCCGTGAGGTGTCCCATGCCGTCCGCGAGCCCGTCCCCGGCCGGGGACGGTACGGAAGCCGAGGCCGCCCTCCTCGGCTGGCTCACCGATCCCGACGCGCCCCGGCTCTGCCTCGTCACCGGCGCCCCCGGTAGCGGCAAGACGGCCCTCCTCGGCTGGCTCGCCGTCCACGGTGCGCGCTCCGGCCGCACCCGTCGCCGCACCGCGCGGATGCTGGTCCCGCTCGCCGGGCAGAGCGCGCTCGGCGCGGCCTGGACGATCGCCGACCGCCTCGGTGTCGTCGCCCGCTCGCCCGGTGACCTCGTCCACGCCCTCGCCACCAGCGAGGCGCGGCCCGCCGGCCGGGCCGTGCTCCTCCTCACGGACCTCCACGCCGCCGCCGAACCCGCCGCGCTCACGCGGCTCATCGCCGAGCTCGCCGGCGTCGGCCGGATCCGCCTCGTGGTCGAGGCCCGGAGCGGCACCCCGGCCCCCGCCGTCCTGCGCGCCGAGGGCCGGGTCACCGTCGTCGACCTCGACGGCGAACCCGAGACCGCCGACGGCGCCGCCGCGCGGCCGGCCCCGCCGCTGCCCGATCTCTCCGACCCGAAGGCCGTCTGCGCGGCCGACCCGCTGCTCGTCACCACGGCGTACGTCACCGGCGCCGCGCTCGCCGGGGTGCCCGGCACCCTCGACGGACCCGAGCCGTCCGCCAGGCCCGGCGAGGTCACCGCCGACGAGCACGGCGGGCTCCGGACCGCCTGGATGCGTGCCGGCCAGTCGCTCTGCCGCGAACAGGCCCCGGCCGAAAGGGCGTTGGTCCTCCTCGCCGCGCTCGGCGACGGCGCCGACCCCCGGCTCCGCCCCGCGCTCGCCGCCCTCGCGCACGGCGCGCCCTGGCGGGTCCGGTGGGCCCGGCACCGCGGCGACCTCAACCCGCCCTGGCCGGGACCGGTCACCGTGCTCGGCGCGGCGGGCGGCCCCCTGGAGGGAACCCTCCTCGTCGGCGACCCCACCGGCACCGTACGGCTGCTCCACGAGGCCGACGCGAGCCCCGCCGGGCGCCTCGCGCACACCGTGCCCGGCCGGATCACCGCGCTCGCGCCCGCTCCCGACGGCACGGTGCTGCTCCTGGACGACCGGGGCCGGCTGCACGCCGTACGGGGAACGGCGCCCCGGCCCCCGTACCTGGAGCGGCTCACCGAGGCGGTCTCGGCGACCCTGGCCCGCCACCCGGGCACGGCCCTCGCGGCGATCGCGGGCTCGGTGGTGGTGGGGGACCGGCTGGGCTCCGTCCACGCCTTCGGTCTGACGGGTCTTCACCAGTCGGCCTCGCACAGCGGCCGGGTCACGGCCGTCGCCGCGGTCGAGTCCGAGACCCCGTTCGTCTGCTCCGGAGGCGCCGACGGGAGCGTCCGCGTCTGGACGCCCGGCCGCGACACCCGCCCCGAGCCCCTCGCCGAACGCCCCTCGCCGGTGGTCTCGCTGCACGCGACGGAGACCCCGAACGGGCCGCTGGTCGCGGCGGCCTGGGCCGACGGCCTCGTCGAACTCCACCGGCCGGAGGGCGGCCCGACGCTCTCCTTCCGCCCGGGTCCTCCGGTCCGCGCGGTCGCCGTCACCGGCGCCGGCTCCCTCCTCGTCGGAACCGACGACAGCCTGGTGTGTCTCGCGCCCAGGTCCTGAGCACCGCGGCTCGGTGAGAGACCGTCACCGAGCCGCGGAGCGCGGGGACTTCAGGTTGCCGCCCGGGGTGTCAGCTGGGCCGACAGCCAGGTCGGGACGCCGCCGAGCAGCTGGAAGAGACGCCTCGCCTCGGCACGCAGACGGCCCGCCTCCGGTTCGGTCTCCGTGGTCGCCAGGGCCGTGAGCGCCGGGGCCGTGCCGACCAGGTAGCCCAGCTCCTCGCGGATCCGCAGGGACTCCGTGAAACCGTGCCGCGCCTCCGCCAACTCGCCCTCACGCAGGGCGAGTCCGGCGAGGTGCCGCCAGGTGAACGACAGCAGGAGCGAGTCGCCCTGCGCGGTCGCCCCGGCGTGCGCCCTGCGGTACGCGGCGCGGGCCGCCTGCGGGGAGTCGCCGAGGTTCTGGGCGATGAGTCCGCGCCGGAAGTCCAGGAGCGGCCGCCCGGTGGCGGAGGGGGCGATCAGGGCCGCCGCCCTGCCCAGCGCCATCCGGGCTTCGTCGGCCCGGTCGCGTACGCCCAACAACGTGGAGGCGTAGGCGAGATAGCCGCGTTCACAGGCCGCGGCCCCGCGTTCCTCGTCGGTGCCGGCCACCGCCTCGGCCGCCCGCAGCGCCTCCTCCGCGTCGGCCCATCCCTTCTCCGTGTAGAGGCAGCGCTCGATGAGCAGCGCGGCCCGTTCGAGTGCGGCCGCCGGTTCGGCGGCGTGCGGCGCGAGCAGCGCCGCCGCGTCCGTCCAGCAACCTCGGGAGCGGAGCCGCCATATGGCGGTCTCCACGGGAGTCTCCTTGCCGTAGGCGAGGGACGGATCTTCGCCACCCCTTGATTCGGAATTAGACATGGCGGTATCCGCCACATTGCCCTCCCCGAGCGCGCCATTGAGCTGTTGAGTAGGACGGCATCTCAGCACGAACGGGAGCACCCGGCCAAGGGGTCGGGTGAAAAATTTCACAAACTCGGGTCGGGGCGGGGAGCCTCGTCCCGACCCGCTCCGACGGCTCCGCGGACCGCCGTCCGGCCCGTGATCAAGCCGGTGATCAGGCCCGGGCCCGGTCCGCGGGAGCCGATGGCGAAGGCCCGCCGGGGGCCCGGACGCCACCCCTCCGGACTCGCCCGAAGGAGTGAATCGTCAGGGCCCCTGACGGGCCTCGGGGTGTTCGACTCGGCTCAGCTGCTCAGCTGCTCAGCCCGGCGCACTCGGCTCGGCTCGTTCGTCCGGCGCACCGCTCGGCTCGGCCGTCCAGCGCACCGCTCGGCTCGGCCGCCCGGCCGCTCAGGCCCGCCCGATCGCATCCGCTCGGCCAGGCCCGCCCGGCCTCTCCCGCTCAGCTCATCCGCAGCGCGAGGAAGAAGTCGAGCTTGTCCTCCAGGCGGGAGAGATCGCGGCCGGTGAGCTGCTCGATCCGGCCCACCCGGTAGCGCAGCGTGTTCACGTGCAGGTGGAGGCGGGTCGCACAGCGGGTCCAGGAGCCGTCGCAGTCCAGGAAGGCCTCCAGGGTCGGGATGAGCTCGGCCCGGTGGCGCCGGTCGTAGTCGCGCAGCGGGTCGAGCAGGCGGGCCGTGAAGGCGCGCCGCACGTCGTCCGGGACGAACGGCAGCAGCAGGACGTGCGAGGCCAGCTCGTGGTGCCCCGCGGCGCAGACCCGGCCCGGGCGTGCGGCGGCCACCCGGCGGGCGTGCCTGGCCTCCTCCAGGGCCCCGCGCAGGCCCTCCGCCGAGTGCACGGCCGCGCTCACGCCCAGCGTGAGGCGCCCGTCGTCCGCGAGGCCCGAGGAGAGCGGAGCCCGTACGGAGGCGAGCAGCGCGTCCGCGTGCAGACCGAGGGCGGGGGCCGGGCCCTCGTCCTCGCTCTCCGGCAGCGGGCCCGCGGCGAGCGGGACCAGCGCGATCGCCTCGTCGCCGCTGTGCGCGACCGCGATCCGGTCGGCCGACTCGGCACCGACGGTCGCCGGGTCGACGAGGACCTCCTCCAGGAGCGCCTGCGCGACCGGCCCGCTGTCCACGGGGGCCTGACCGGCCTCCTGCTCCCACTCCACGCGGGCGACGACCACCTGCCAGTGCGGGGCCGCGCCGAGCCCGGGCAGCAGCACCGGGGCGGCGACCCGCAGCCGGGCCGCGATCTCGGCGGGCGCGGCGCCCGCCTGGACCAGCTCCAGGACCTCCTGGGCGAGCCGGCGACGCACCGTGCGGGCCGCGTCGCGGCGGTCCCGCTCGACGGCGATCAGCTGGGTCACGCCCTGGAGCAGGTCCAGCCGGGCGGCGGGCCAGTCCCCGGCGTCCGCCTCGACGGCGAGCAGCCAGTCCGACAGGACCGTCTCGCGCACGTCCCGGGAGGCGGGCGCGGCGCCCCGGCCGGTGTTGCGGATCGGGAAGAGCGAGTACGTGGCCCCGGCGATGCTCAGCCGGTGCGGGCCGCGCCGGCCGGTCCGGGTCGCCGCCAGGTGCTCACCGGCCAGGGTGGCCGCGAGGCCGGCCTCCAGGGGCTCTCCGGCGCCCGCGATCTGGCGGCCGGTGGGGGAGAGGACCCAGGCCCGGAGGTCCAGGTCGGAGCCGAGGAGGTCGAGGACGACCTCGGGCCCGCCGCCCGCGGGGCCGGAGGTCATGAGCCGCCGGTGCCGGTCGACGACGGCCGCCAGGTCGCCGGCCCGCTCGCCGGAGACCTGTCGAACAACATGTTCGGTGATCGTCGCGAACGCAACGGACTCGTTCACAGCGAACAGGGGGAGCCGGTGGCGCAAACACGCCTCTACGAGATCGTCGGGGATGTCACCGAGCTCGGCCTCGCCCGCGGCCAGCGCGGCCACTCCGGCCGAGGCCAGGATCCGGACGAAGGGCTCGGCGTCGGCCGGGTCCGTCCGCCAGGCGAGGCCGGTGAGCACCAGCTCTCCGCCGGACAGGTACCGGCTGGGGTCCTTGAGGTCGGTCGTCATGACGCCTCGGACGGTTCGGTCCAGCTCGTCGTCGCCGCCGAGCAGGCGCAGCCCGAGCGCGTCGTTCTCCAGCAGTGCGCGCAGCCGCATCGTGTCGCCGCCGTTCCTTCGTTCGGTGATGGTGGGTGTCGCGTTGTCGACGGTGGGGTGGTGTCACCGTTTCCAGGGGGAAACAGCGAGGTATCCGTTTCCCGCCTTTCGTTCGAATCTACAAGACGACCATGGGCACCAGCGAACTCCTTCATGTTTTCGGTGACTGCACCCGGGCGAGTGTGGCTTGTGTACTAGGCCACACACCGCGTGAACAGCACATGAACACGATGTCGAGGGCCGGCCGTCCCCCCGGACCCACTAGCTCGACCCCCGATCACCAGAATCACTAGAAGAGAGCCACCATGGACTTCCTTCGCCCCGCCAGCTGGGAGGAGGCGCTCGCCGCCAAGGCCGAGCACCCCACGGCCGTGCCCATCGCCGGTGGTACCGACGTCATGGTCGAGATCAACTTCGACCACCGGCGCCCCGAGTACCTCCTGGACCTGAACCGTATCGAGCTGTTGCGCGAGTGGGAGGTCGGCGAGGAGAACGTCCGCCTCGGCGCCTCCGTCCCGTACACGCAGATCATGGAGAACCTGCGCGCAGAGCTCCCGGGTCTGGCGCTGGCCTCGCACACGGTCGCCTCCCCGCAGATCCGTAACCGCGGCGGCGTCGGCGGCAACCTCGGCACCGCGTCGCCCGCCGGCGACGCGCACCCGGCGCTGCTCGCCGCGGGCGCCGAGGTCGAGGTCGAGTCGGTGCGCGGCAACCGCTTCATCCCGATCGACGCGTTCTACACCGGCGTGAAGCGCAACGCGCTCGAGCCCGACGAGCTCATCAAGACCGTCCACGTCAAGAAGGCGGACGGCCCCCAGCAGTACTCCAAGGTCGGCACCCGCAACGCGATGGTCATCGCCGTCTGCGCCTTCGGCCTGGCCCTGCATCCGGAGACCCGGACCGTGCGCACCGGCATCGGCTCCGCCGCGCCGACCCCCATCCGCGCCAAGGAGGCCGAGGCCTTCCTGAACGCGGCTCTGGAGGAGGGCGGCTTCTGGGACAACGGCAAGATCATCACCCCGTCGATCGCCAAGCAGTTCGCCGACCTCTGCTCGGCCGCCGCCAACCCGATCGACGACGTCCGCGGCACCGCCAAGTACCGGCGCCACGCCGTGGGCATCATGGCTCGCCGCCAGCTCGGCTGGACCTGGGAGCAGTACCGCGGCGCCGGCCGCACGCTTGAGGGAGCTGCATAACCATGCGCGTCAATTTCACGGTCAACGGTCGTCCGCAGGAAGCCGACGACGTCTGGGAGGGCGAGTCCCTCCTCTACGTTCTGCGTGAGCGCCTGGGTCTGCCCGGCTCCAAGAACGCGTGCGAGCAGGGCGAGTGCGGTTCCTGCACCGTCCGTCTCGACGGCGTGCCGGTCTGCTCGTGTCTGGTCGCCGCCGGTCAGGTCGAGGGCCGCGAGGTCGTCACCGTCGAGGGTCTGGCGGAGTACGCCAAGGAGCGCGAGGCGCACGGCGGTTGCGCGACCGGTGCCTGCGGCACCTCGGTCGACGCCGCCAAGAAGTGGCAGGCCAAGCCGCAGGACTCGCAGACCGGCGAGGGTGTCGAACTCTCCCCGATCCAGCAGGCGTTCATCGACGCCGGCGCCGTCCAGTGCGGCTTCTGCACCCCCGGCCTGCTCGTCGCGGCCGACGAGATGCTGGAGCGCAACCCGTCCCCGACGGACGCGGACATCCGCGAGGCGCTCTCCGGCAACCTCTGCCGCTGCACCGGTTACGAGAAGATCCTCGACGCGGTCCGCCTCGCGGCCGCTCGCCAGGAGCGTCAGGGAGAGGCGGTCTGACGATGGCTCAGAACACACGCACGACTCCGGTGGGCACGCCCACCGACGTCACCCAGAACCACGTCAAGGGCGGCATCGGCGAGTCCACGCTCCGCCCGGACGGCACCCTCAAGGTCACCGGCGAGTTCGCCTACTCCTCGGACATGTGGCACGAGGACATGCTGTGGGGCCAGATCCTGCGCTCCACCGTCGCGCACGCCGAGATCGTGTCCATCGACACCTCCGAGGCCCTCACGATGGACGGCGTCTACGCCGTGCTGACCCACGAGGACCTGCCGGCCGCGAAGAACTACGGCATGGAGTTCCAGGACACCCCGGTCCTCGCCTACGGCAAGGTCCGCCACCACGGTGAGCCCGTCGCCCTCGTGGCCGCCGACCACCCGGAGACCGCCCGCCGCGCCGCCGCGAAGATCAAGATCGAGTACCGGGAGCTCCCGGTCATCACGGACGAGGCCTCCGCTCTCGCTCCGGACGCGATCCTGGTCCACGAGAACCGCGACGACCACCACTCGGGCCACGTCCCGCACCCGAACATCGTGCACCGTCAGCCGATCATCCGCGGCAACGCGGACGAGGCCGCCAAGCGCGCCGACGTCATCGTCAAGGGCGAGTACACCTTCGGCATGCAGGACCAGGCCTTCCTCGGTCCCGAGTCCGGGCTCGCCGTACCGTCCGAGGACGGCGGCGTCGACCTGTACGTCGCCACCCAGTGGCTGCACTCGGACCTCAAGCAGATCGCCCCCTGCCTCGGCCTGCCCGAGGAGAAGGTCCGCATGACCATGGCGGGTGTCGGCGGCGCCTTCGGCGGCCGCGAGGACATCTCCATGCAGATCCTCGCCTCCGTCCTCGCCCTGCGCACCGGCAAGCCGGTCAAGATGGTCTACAACCGGTACGAGTCCTTCTTCGGGCACGTCCACCGGCACCCGGCGAAGCTGTACTACGAGCACGGCGCCACCAAGGACGGCAAGCTCACGCACATGAAGTGCAAGATCGTGCTCGACGGCGGCGCGTACGCGTCGTCCACGGCCTCGGTCGTCGGCAACGCCTCCTCCCTCTCGGTCGGCCCGTACGTCATCGAGGACGTCGAGATCGAGGCGATCGGCCTCTACACCAACAACCCGCCCTGCGGCGCCATGCGCGGCTTCGGCGCGGTCCAGGCCTGCTTCGCCTACGAGGCGCAGATGGACAAGCTCGCGGCCAAGCTGGGCATGGACCCGGTGGAGCTGCGCCAGCTCAACGCCATGGAGCAGGGCACGATCATGCCGACCGGCCAGGTCGTGGACTCGCCGGCCCCGGTCGCCGAGCTGCTGCGCCGGGTCAAGGCCCGCCCGATGCCGCCGGAGCGCCAGTGGGAGACCGCCGGCGAGAGCGCGGACGTCCGCGCGCTGCCGGGCGGCCTGTCCAACACCTCGCACGGCGAGGGTGTCGTGCGGGGCGTCGGCTACGCCGTCGGCATCAAGAACGTCGGCTTCTCCGAGGGCTTCGACGACTACTCGACCGCCAAGATCCGCATCGAGGTCATCAACGGCGAGGCCGTCGCCACGGTCCACACCGCCATGGCGGAGGTCGGCCAGGGCGGCGTCACGATCCACGCGCAGATCGCCCGTACCGAGCTCGGTGTCCAGCAGGTCACCATCCACCCCGCGGACACGCAGGTGGGCTCGGCCGGTTCGACCTCCGCGGGCCGCCAGACGTACATGACCGGCGGCGCCATCAAGAACTCCTGCGAGATCGTCCGCGAGAAGGTCCTGGAGATCGGCCGGCGCAAGTTCGGCTCGTACCACCCGGCGTGGGCCAACGCCGAACTCCTCCTGGAGGGCGGCAAGGTCGTCACCGACGGCGGCGAGGCCCTCGCCACCATCGCGGACGTCCTGGAGGACCAGGCCGTGGAGGTCGAGGAGGAGTGGCGCCACCGCCCCACCCAGGCCTTCGACCTCGTCACCGGCCAGGGCGACGGCCACGTCCAGTACGCCTTCGCCGCGCACCGCGCGGTGGTGGAGGTGGACACCGAGCTCGGCCTCGTCAAGGTCATCGAGCTGGCCTGCGCGCAGGACGTCGGCAAGGCGGTCAACCCGCTCTCCGTGGTCGGCCAGATCCAGGGTGGCACCACCCAGGGCCTGGGCGTCGCGGTGATGGAGGAGATCATCGTCGACCCCAAGACCGCGAAGGTGCGCAACCCCTCCTTCACGGACTACCTGATCCCGACCATCCTCGACACGCCGACCATCCCGGTCGACTACCTCGAGCTGGCCGACCCCAACGCGCCGTACGGCGTCCGGGGCATCGGGGAGGCCCCGACCCTGTCGTCCACCCCGGCCGTCCTCGCGGCGATCCGGGCGGCGACGGGCCTGGAGCTCAACAAGACGCCGGTCCGCCCCGAGGCGCTCACCGGCACCCTCTAGGACTCTCCGGGCGGTGTGTGCCTCCCAGGAACGTCACACTTCCCCCGCCCGCACCGCCCGGAGCATTCCCCCCCCACCGCGGCACCAGCACCACCGCAGTACCCGTGCAGTACCAGCACCACGCAGTACGGCAGTACCCGCATCACGGCAGTACCCCGTTCGTCTCGGGCCGTCCCCCGGGTCGTGCAGCCAACGAAATATCCCAAATCCCGCGGCTTTACGTCAGAGCTCAGAAGTCTGATGCGGGTGCCCCTTTGAACCTTGGGAGTAGGCCCCATGACCCAGTCGTCTGTGGAGCCCAAGACCGCCGCTGAGGACGCGGGCTCCGGCTCGCGCACCCCCGCCGGGCGCTCTTGGCTCGACCGGTACTTTCACATCTCGGAGAGAGGATCGACCGTCGCGACGGAGATCCGCGGCGGCATCACCACCTTCATGGCGATGGCGTACATTCTCCTGCTCAACCCGATCCTCCT
Organism: Streptomyces sp. E-08; assembly: GCF_049913095.1. Classification (NCBI taxonomy): domain Bacteria; kingdom Bacillati; phylum Actinomycetota; class Actinomycetes; order Kitasatosporales; family Streptomycetaceae; genus Streptomyces; species Streptomyces sp. E-08. Next base: position 6,620,284 of record NZ_CP183971.1, read on the forward strand.
GGGCGGCCCGGACGTCGACAAGCACGTCCTCGCCACCTCCGCCGTCATCACGGCGACCGCCTTCGCGGCGGCGGTGACCACTCTGCTGATGGGCTTCGTCGGCAAGGTCCCCCTCGTCCTCGCGGCGGGACTCAGCGTCTCCGGTGTGCTCGCGACCCAGGTCGTGCCGCAGATGACCTGGCCGCAGGCCATGGGCATGTGTGTCGTCTACGGTCTGGTGATCTGCCTCCTGGTGGTCACCGGTCTCCGCGAGATGATCATGAACGCGATCCCCCTGCCGCTCAAGCACGGCATCACCATCGGCATCGGCCTCTTCATCGCGCTGATCGGCTTCAACAAGGCCGGCTTCGTGGGCGCCGGTCCGCAGTTCGGCCCGCCCGTCACCATGGGCTCCGGCGGCGAGCTCGTCGGCTGGCCGGTCCTGATCTTCGCGGTCACCCTGCTCGCGATCTTCGCCCTCCAGGCCCGCAAGATCCCGGGCGCGATCCTCATCGGCATCGTCGCCGGCACGGTCATCTCCCTGATCGTCAACGCGGTCGCCGACATCCCGGCCAAGGGCCCGGGCTCCTGGGCCAACGGCGCCCCCGAGCTCAAGGGCAGCGCGGTCTCCAGCCCGGACTTCTCGCTCTTCGGTGACGTCTCCTTCGGCGGCTGGGGCGACGTCGGCTTCATCACCGTCGGCGTCATCGTCTTCACCCTGGTCCTCGCCGGCTTCTTCGACGCCATGGCGACCATCATCGGCGTCGGCACCGAGGCCAACCTCGCCGACGACAAGGGCCGGATGCCCGGCCTGTCCAAGGCGCTGTTCATCGACGGCGCGGGCGGCGCGATCGGCGGCGTCTCCGGCGCCTCCGGCCAGACCGTGTTCGTGGAGTCCGCCACCGGCGTCGGCGAGGGTGCCCGCACGGGCTTCTCCTCGGTCATCACCGGCCTGTTCTTCGCGGCCGCCATCTTCTTCACCCCGATCACCCAGATCGTGCCCCGTGAGGTCGGCTCCGCCGCCCTGGTCGTCATCGGCGCGATGATGATGATGAACGCCAAGCACGTGAACTGGGGCGACAGCTCCGTCGCCATCCCGGTCTTCCTGACCGTCGTGCTGATGCCGTTCACCTACAGCATCACCCCGGGCGTCGCGGCCGGCGTCATCGCCTTCACCGTCATCAAGGTGGCGCAGGGCAAGGCGCGCGAGGTGGGAGCGTTCATGTGGGCCCTGACCGCGATCTTCATCGTGTTCTTCGCCCTTCACCCGATCGAGGGTTGGCTGGGCGTCAGCTGACGCCCGACGAGCACCCTCCGTACACACCCAAGGAGACCGACATGCTGGACATCGCCGAAGAGCTGCACCGGTGGGTCGAGCAGGGACGTACCTTCGCCGTCGCCACCGTGGTGGCGGTCGGCGGCAGCGCGCCCCGGCAGCCGGGAGCCGCTCTCGCCGTCGACAGCGAGGGCACGGCGATCGGATCGGTCTCCGGCGGGTGTGTGGAGGGTGCGGTCTACGACCTGTGCGTCCAGGCCCTCGAAGACGGCAGGACGGTCGTCGAGACCTTCGGCTACAGCGACGAGGACGCCTTCGCGGTCGGTCTGACCTGCGGAGGCATCATCGACATCCTCGTCACCCCGGTCCGCGGCGGGGTCTTCCCCGCCGCGCTCGCGGCCGCCGCCACGGGGGAGGCGGCGGCCCTGGCCCGCATCGTCGGAGGCCCGGACGAGCTCATGGGGCGCGCCCTCCTCGTCCGCCCCGACGGCTCGTACGAGGGGAAGCTCGGCGGCCACCCCGAACTGGACCGCACCGCGGCCGGCGAGGCCCGGGCCATGCTCGACGCGGGCCGCACCGGGACCGTGGAGATCGGCGAGGACGGCAGCCGCTGCGGACAGCCGCTGACCCTGCTGGTCGAGTCCTCCGTCCCCGCCCCCCGCATGATCGTCTTCGGGGCCATCGACTTCGCCGCCGCCCTCGTCCGGGTCGGCAAGTTCCTCGGCTACCACGTCACCGTCTGCGACGCGCGGCCCGTCTTCGCGACGCCGGCCCGGTTCCCCGAGGCCGACGAGATCGTCGTCGACTGGCCCCACCGCTACCTGGCGTCGACCGAGGTCGACGCCCGGACCGTGCTCTGCGTCCTCACGCACGACGCCAAGTTCGACGTCCCCCTCCTCCGGGCCGCCCTAAGGCTTCCCGTCGCCTACATCGGCGCGATGGGCTCCCGCCGCACCCACGAGGACCGCAACGAGCGCCTCCGCGAGGTCGGCGTCACCGAACTCGAACTGGCCCGCCTGCGCTCCCCGATCGGCCTCGACCTCGGCGCGCGCACGCCGGAGGAGACCGCCCTCTCGATCGGCGCCGAGATCGTCGCCAACCGCCGAGGCGGCAGCGGCCTCTCCCTCACGGGCGCCCACACCCCGATCCACCACGACGTCCCCCGCGCACCGGACGGCCGCATAGGCTCCGTCGCGTAGGTCCGTCTCCCGGACCGCGAGGACGGCCTCGGCCGGATTCCTGTCGCGGACGCGCTCACCGCCGAAGACCCGACGCACGGAGGCCCCTACCGCCTCATCGCCCGCCCGGGGGCGGGCGGGACGGGCCTCGTCCACCTCGGCCGCTCCGACGACGGCCGTACGGTCGCGGTCAGGGTCGTCCAGCCCGAGTACGCCGCCCAGCCCGAGTTCCGCAGACGCTTCGCCCGCGAGGTGGCGGCCGCCCGGCGGGCGGCACCTGGACCGCGGACGTCCTCGACGCGGACACGGACACCGGGGCCGATGCCGCTCTTCGCCACCGTGGTCGCCCCGGGCCTCGGCGGGCACTCCGGCGCGGCCTCGGCGGCCGTCGTCACGGCCCAGACGCCGGATACCGGCATCGGTGCGGCGCTGGTCGGCGGCTGGGACGGACCGCCCTGGTGGGCGGTCCTCCTCCTGCTGCTCGCGGGCCTCGTCGCCGGCCTGACGGTGACGTACAGGTCGCCGCTTCCCGCGGTGGGTCAGCCGGATCGGCGCGCGCTCAGTGCGCCGCCCTGTCCCGTACGGTCGACGCCCACGCCGGCTGTTCCTCCACGGGCTCCGTCTCGGCCCGCCGGCCGCCCCGGGCGAAGAAGTCCGCGAGCGGCAGGATCGCCGCGCCGACGGTCACGGCGTCGGGGCCCAGGGTTCCCAGGCCGATGGTGACCCGGGCCGCGGGGTACTTCAGCGCGTACTCCGTGGCATGGCCCTTCACGGTCTGCAGGAAGCGGGCGCCGAGCTGGAGGCCCGCCCAGCCGCCGACGAGTATGCGCTCGGGCTGGAAGAGGTTGATGAGGTCGGCGAAGCCGGCCCCGAGGTACTCGGCGGTCTCCTCCAGGACTTCGAGGACCGTCGCGTCGGGCGCCGCCTCCGGGTCCGCCGGGTACGCGGCCGTCAGCATCGCCGTCAGGGCGGTCTCCTCGTCCGCGCCCGCCGGGGGCTCCCCGCCGGCCTCGCGCCACCGCTCCAGGAGGGCCTCGGCCCCGGCGTAGGCCTCCAGGCAGCCCCGGGCGCCGCAGCGGCAGCGGCGGCCCCGGACGCGTACCGTCAGATGACCCCATTCGAGCGCCTGGCCGGGCCCCATCGGGTCCGTGACCACACACGCGCCGACGCCCGATCCGAAGAGCACGACGACCGCGCTGCGCGCGCCGCGGCCGGCGCCGAACCACATCTCGGCCTGGCCGAGGGTCCTGGCGCCGTTGTCGATCCAGTACGGCACCGAGGCCGGGAGGTCCACGCGCGCGCGGAGCAGCCGCTCCAGCGGGACCGCGTCCCAGCCGATCGTCTGGCCGTGCACGACGGCGCCCTCCTCGGCGGTGCGGGCGACGATGCCGGGCACGCCCACGCCGACGCCGAGCAGGCGTTCGGCGGGGACGTCCGCCGTCCGCAGGACCTCCGCGATGCCGTCCCGGACGTGGTCCACGACGACTCCGACCTCGTACCGCTCGTGCGGGGTGGCGCCGTTCACGGCCAAGGGGCGTTCGGTGCGGGCGAGTTCGGTCAGGGTGAGGTCGAAGAGCTCGATCCGGACCCGGGTCTCGCCGACGTCCACACCGATCATGCAGCCGCTGCCGGGGGTGACCCGCAGCAGCGTACGGGGGCGTCCGCCGGCCGAGTCGACGCTGCCCGCCTCCTCCACGAGGCCCTCCGCGACGAGCTCGGCGACCACGTTGCTGACGGAGCCGGAGCTCAGCCCGGTGGCGGGACCCAGCGAGAAGCGGCTCAGGGGGCCGTCGAAGTACAGGCGCTGGAGGACGGCGGTGCGGTTCTCGCGTCGCAGGTCACGCACGGTGCGGCCGTTCCGCATGGTCACTTGGCCCCCAGGTGGAGTAGTCCTGACCGCAAGATACCGCTGCGAGGACCCTCGGCGCTCTCTTCTCTTTTAGTTTAAGTCACGATCTGAAATAAGCGGCCGCAGAGGCGCCGTCGCCTTCACCTCCTGAACGCGGCGGGCGTCCGCGCTACACGCCCAGCAGGCTCCGGAGGTGCGCGCAGGCATCCGCCTCCGAGTCGTGCGTGGCGACCGGCTCGTACGCGCCCCGCTCGTACACCCCGGTCTCCCAGCCGGGCCCGCCCGGCCTCGTCCGCAGATAGACGAAGTCGGGCGGGGTGGGCGCCGGTTCGTGGACGCCCTCGATCCAGTAGTACGCGGCGGGCACCGCGGCCTCCCGGAGTGCCCGCTCCAGCGTGTGGCGGTCGGTCACGCGGGGACGCGCACCAGATAGCCGTTGTCCAGCAGCCACTTCACGTTGAGGCGCTGCCCGTCGCCCGGGTTCAGGAACGCCGGGTCCAGCTTGATCTGGCGGCCGCCGCCCGGCTGCTCGAACCAGGGCGCGATGGAGCCCTCCCAGACGACGAAGCTCCTCGTCACCTTGTACAGGTGGTAGTCGCAGGGGAAGGCCGCGTCCCGGGTGTTGAGGTTCTGCGGCGGCAGCGCCCGCTTCGCGTAGGCGTCGCCGGCCGGGGCCAGGTAGCCGCCGAACTCCGAGCCGAAGCGGTCCAGGCGCTCGCCCTCCTCCAGGAGCTCGGGCGCCTTGTCGACGGTGCCGTTCACCTCGGCGAAGCCGTCGTTCGGCGGGTACTTCCAGCTGCCGGTGTCGGCCGGGCCCTCCCAGTACTTCGTGAGGAACGCGGCGGAGGACAGCCTCCCGGTCCGGTGGTAGCGGTTGAGCAGCGGGCCGACCGGCTCCTGCCACTTCTTCGGCAGGAACTTCGGGCCGAGCCGCTTGTCGCCCTCGAACTCCCCGGTGCAGGGGGCCGGGGGAGCGGCGACGGGCTTCCCGGCGGGCGCGGCCTGCGCCGCGGGGGCCGCGGCGAGGGCGGCGGTGACGCCCATGGCGGCGAGGACGGCACGGATCCTGAGGACGGTACGGCTGCGCTCCACGCGGAGGCTCCCTGGGGTGGGTGGGACGGCAGTGGCGCCGCACACAGTAGTGGATCACCTGCGCAGGGTGATCGAACCCGAACGGAAACCGGCCATGCGCGCGCGGCGGGGCGGTCGGGCCATGCGCGTCCGGCGGGTGGTCAGGCCCTCCTGCGCGTCCGGCCGGGCGCGCAGGTCTTGTGCGTCCGGCGGGTGGTCGGGCCCTGCGCGTCCGGTGGAGCGGTCCGACCATGCGCGTCCGGCCGGGCGCTCAGGCCCTGCGGAGTCCGCTGAGCAGCAGCTCGGCCAGCTGCTCGTACGCCTCGGCGTCGGCGAGCCCGGTCGCCGCGGCCACCTGGCGCCGCTGGATGCGGACCATCACCGAGGAGATGACGTCGGCCGCGAAGGTCACGTGCACCTCGCGGAACACCCCGGCCCGCACGCCCTCCTCGATGAGCTGCTGCACCCGGCCGGCCGCCGCGCGCGTGTTGCGCTCGTACACCTCCGCCGCCGGCTCGAAGGCGGCGACGTCGTCGAAGAACTGCGGCGAGACGGGCGCCAGCTCGGCCGAAACGGCGCGCAGATAGGCGGCGAGCCGCTCCGCCGGATCCGTCGCGGCGGCGAGGACCGCCTCGACCCGGGCCGTGGCGCGCCGGAAGAAGTGCACGACCGCCGCCCGGACCAGCTGCTCCTTGCTGCCGGCCAGGCCGTACAGCGTGCGCTTCGAGCAGCGCAGGCGCGCGGCGAGGTCGTCGAGCGTCAGCCGGGCGAAGCCCTCGCCGACGAGGAGGGCGACGAGCTCCTCGAAGAGGGCGGAGCGGCGCGCCGCTCCGCGGCCCGTCAGCTGGGGGGCGTCGGCGGCGGAGGTCTCGATCACTCCGCCATTATTCCAGGCCGCTCTTCCGGGGGGTTACGGCGGCACCCTTCTGCGCTACTCTCAGCGGTACTGCAGTACCTTTCCCAGTACCACTTTGCGCGCCGCTGGAGTCGCCATGGATGTCGACCGCCTGCTTCCCACCCCCGAGGCAGCGGACCTCATCGCCCTCACCCGGGAGATCGCCGACAAGGAGCTCTCTCCCCGGGTGGACGAGCACGAGGCCGCCGAGGCCTACCCGGAGGGTCTCTTCACGACCCTCGGCGAGGCCGGGCTCCTCGGCCTCCCGTACCCCGAGGAGTACGGCGGCGGAGGCCAGCCCTACGAGGTCTACCTCCAGGTCCTGGAGGAACTGGCCGCGCGCTGGGCCGCCGTCGCCGTCGCCACCAGCGTCCACACCCTCGCCTGTCACCCGCTCCACACCTTCGGCACGCCCGAGCAGAAGGAACGGTGGCTGCCCGCGATGCTGGAGGGCCGCACCATCGGCGGCTACAGCCTGTCCGAGCCCCAGGCCGGCTCCGACGCCGCCGCCCTCACCTGCAAGGCCGAGCGCCAGGACGACGGCAGCGGCTACCGGGTCACCGGCACCAAGGCGTGGATCACCCACGGCGGAAGGGCCGACTTCTACGCCCTGTTCGCCCGCACCGCCCCCGGCAGCCACGGCATCTCCTGCTTCCTCGCCCCCGGCGCCGCGGACGGCCTGAGCTTCGGCGCGCCCGAGCGCAAGATGGGACTCCAGGCGGTGCCGACGACGGCCGCCTACTGGGACGGCGCCCTCATCGAGGAGGACCGGCTCGTCGGCGACGAGGGTCAGGGCCTCCAGATCGCCTTCAGCGCCCTCGACAGCGGCCGCCTCGGCATCGCCGCCTGCGCCACGGGCCTGGCCCAGGCGGCCCTGGACGCGGCCGTGGCGTACGCCAACGAGCGCACGACCTTCGGCCGCCGGATCGTCGACCACCAGGGCCTGGGCTTCCTCCTCGCCGACATGGCCGCCGCCGTCGACGCGGCCCGCGCCACCTACCTGGACGCGGCGCGCCGGCGCGACCTGGGCCGCCCCTTCAGCCGGCAGGCGAGCGCGGCCAAGCTCATCGCGACCGACACGGCCATGAAGGTCACCACGGACGCCGTCCAGGTCTTCGGCGGCTACGGCTACACCCGCGACTTCCCGGTCGAGCGCTACATGCGCGAGGCGAAGATCACCCAGATCTTCGAGGGCACGAACCAGATCCAGCGCCTGGTGATCAGCCGGGGGCTCGCGCGCTAGGTGGGTCTCCGTCAGGAGAACCACGATGCGTCGAGGAGGGGCCCGCACCGAGTCGGTGCGGGCCCACTGAACAAGCTGTTCGACCAGTACCCCGAAGCCGCGGACGAGTACGCGATCGAATGCATGACGATGGAACCCGACATCCTGAAGCGTGACCCCACGCCGGAAAGGTGAAACCGCTGGTCACCAGGCCGGCTACACGGCCACGGCTCCGCGGTCAGAGCTCGCCGCGGCGTGCGAGCTGATTCAGCGCGTTCTCGCGGATGATCTCGTTCCCATCGTCGCGCAAACCTTCGAGGGCATCCCGGGTCTCCGGGCCGGGAATGGCGCCGAGGGCCCAGATCGCCTTCACCGCGAGCGCCCGGTTCTCGTCCCAGTCGAGGTGCTCGGGAACCCAGTGAGTCGCCAGGACCAGTGTCGGCACCGTCTCGGGCGAGCGGAGCCTGCCCAGCATGCGCACGATGTCCTCGTGGTCCCTGTGCCATTCGGCAGGGAACAGCTCGATCAACGGCTCCATGAACTCCTCGACCGAGGCGCCGGCGGCGGCATGGAGGATCAGCGCCATCTCGACGTCGTCGGCGTCCCGGCGTTCCATGGCGTCCCGGAGCAGCCGGAGCGCCAGGGTCCCGCCGTCGGACTCGCCGAAGTGGGCGAGCACCTCGTCGATCGTGCGCGTCCGACCCACACCTGGTACGAACGCCAGGTCCATGATCAGATCCTGCTCCTCAGGGGTCATCGCCTGATCGCCTCCCTGTCGTGAACGCCCCAGCTCTCGGGCGGACCCTAGCAAGATCACTCTCGGCGGGCGCCGCCCGCACTCGTGAACGTCGGCCTGCGGACTGTTCCGGGGACTCTCCGGCCGCTCTCCTCGGCGTCCGAGTCCTCGGCGCGGGCGCGGGCCATCAGGTCGTCGGCCAGGTGGTGCCCCCCTGCCACGCGCTGCCCTCAGGCCGCCTCGTACTGGTGCGCCCGCCCGCCCCGCCACTCGATCCACATCGGGTCGTCGAGGATCCGCTCGGCATCGGGCAGGCCTGCTCGCCGCAGGAACTCGACGAGGTCGTGGTCGTCGTGGGCCAGGCCGAGGATCTCCCCGCCGGCGGTGATGCGTCGGCCGCCGGTCGGGCTGGGGCGGTGGACGACTATCGGTGCACCCATCTCTCCAGGGTGCACCGGGCTCGGCCGCTGGAGCACGCCGACCTCGGAGTCGGGCCGGTGGAGCTCGCAGGTCCGGATGCCGCCGCCGGTGACGGCCGGCGGGCTCGCTCACGGGTGAGGGGCCCGTTGGGGGCGCTCCGGGTCCTGGCCCTGCCGTGCAGCGGCCACTCCGACCACCGCGACGCGTGGCGGCCGTGGCTCAGGCCGCCAGCCCCTGCCCGGCCTGTGTCGCCTCGGCCCATGCCGCCACGAGCACCTGATAGATCCGCTGCTCGTCGGCCGTCAGCGGGCGGCGCTGTTCGCCGGCGCGGGCCCACAGGGTGCGGATGGCGTCGTTCAGGGCGTCGGGGCTCGGGGTCTCTCTGTGTGCAACGGGCATGACGTCAAGGCTAGGGGCCCCCTCCATGTCCTCGGGGTCGAGCTGACAAAGCAGGCACCGAGCCGACGTGGGTTCCGCCACGTCGGCAGGCCGGAGCCGGGGAAGGCCGCCCCGGAACGGCCCGTGACGCCGCCTGCGCCGACAGATGCGTCGGATGTCACGGCCCCGGCTCGCGCCGGTCCGCTCAGTGCCAACCGGAGTACCCGCCGGAGTGTCCCCCGCCGCCTTCGCCAGGGTGCGTGAGGGTGTACAGGAACAGCCCCAGCACGACCAGCGCGAGCAGCACGGTCCAGACGGTGCCCGGGAGATCTGTGGAGCTCGGGTCCCGTGGAGGAACATCGCCCCGGTCCCCGGTGGCGCGTTCGTCGTCGCTCATTCCCCACCCCCGTTCGTATTCATGGCACTACTCCACGCAGCCGCCGTCAAGCCCCCCCGGCGCTCCGGGCGTGAACCGGGTCCCTCCGCCCCGGCAGCGGTTCAGCGCCGGGCGCGGGCGCGGACACGTGCCGCCGGGGCGGCCGCGAACAGGGCCGTCGCCGTCGCCGCCGCCAGGGCGGCCGGGAGCGACCACGCCGCCAGGGGGCCCGCCGCCGCAGCCCCGAGCGCGAAGCCGGTGATCTTGAGACTGGCGCCGGTGGCGAAGACCTGGCCTCGCAGAGGCTCCGGCGCCTCCCGGTGCCGTACCGCGAACAGGGCGGTGAGCTGCGGTCCCTCGCCGAGCCCCGAGACGAGGAACGCGGCCACCAGGACCGCGGGCTCACCCGCCAGGGCGAGGGCGGGAGCGAGGGCCTGGACCAGCGCCCCGGCCCGTACGAGGGCGTCGGGCGGGAGGGGTGGCGGGAAGCGGGCGAGCAGGGCGTCGGCGGCGAGCGCGGAGACCGCCGCGCAGGAGAGGAGTGCCGCCCCGCGGCCCGCCCCGCCGAGGACCCGTTCACCCAGGAGAGGGACGCAGGCCGTCAGCATGCCCTGGGCGACGCAGGAGACGACGGAGGTACGGGTCGCCCGGGCCAGGCTCCGGTTCCGGAGGAGAGTGCGCGCCCCGGCGGCGAGGGCGCCGAGGACCGCCCGCGACGCCTCGGCGCTCCGGGGCCGCGCGGGGAGGACCCAGGCGGCCGGGGCCGCCGCGGCGACGAGGGCCGCCGCGAGCACCACGGCCGTGGGCGCCCCCAGGGCCTCCGCCGCCCCGCCCGCGAGGGCGGGGCCCGCCAGGGCCGCAGCGCCGAACGACATCGCGTCGAGGGCGTTGGCCCGGGACAGCCGGTCCTCCGCCGCCACGGCGGGCAACTGGGCGGACCAGCCTCCCGAGAGGGCCGGCCCGGCCAGGCCCGTCAGGATCGCCGTCGCCACGGTGACGGGGAACGGAAGGCGGCCGAGTCCCCCGATCACGAGCGCGAGGCCCCCCGCGTAGAGGGCGAGCGCCCCGGCCAGCAGGCGGCCCGGTCGTGCCGCTCCGTCCAGGAGTGCCCCCAGCACCGGTCCGCCGAGCGCGGAGGCGAGGCTGGTGCCCGCGAGCAGGGCCGATGCCTCGCTGGTGGATCCGGCGACCGCGAATCCGGCGAGGAGCAGCGCCGGTCCCGCCGCCTCGTCCCCGGTACGGGCCACCAGGGCTCCGGTCAGATACGTGTGGGTCCGCATCCGCAGGACCGTACGGAGGTAACTCAAAACTCCGCAAGATGCGTTACATTCCGGGGATGTCCGCCACCGCCGACGACTGGCCCACCCGCCACTCCGTCCTGACGACGGCCCGCCGCACCGCCGCCCTCCTCAACGTGCTCGCGGACGACCGGCCCGACCCGGACGACGTGGCCGCCGTGCTGGTGGAGTACGGGGAGGCAGGCCCCCTCGCGCTCGGGCCCGGGGAGGTCGCCGGGATGCGCGCAGCCGCCGCCCTGGTCCGCGAGGTCTTCGCCGCCGCGAGCACCGACGAGGCCGCCGCCGTCCTCAACCGGCTCCTGCGCGAGCACACCGGGCCGCTCCGGCTCACCTCGCACGGCGGCACCGCGCCCTGGCACGCCCACGTCGACCGGGACGACGACGCCCCCTGGGCGGACTGGCTGCTCGCCTCCTCCTGCATGGCGCTCGCCGTCCTCGTCTGGGACCGGCAGCGCCCGCCCGGCGGGACCTGCGCCTCGGGCAGCTGCCGGAACGTCTTCGTCGCCCAGGGCAGCGGCCCGGAGCGCCGCTACTGCTCCCGTCGCTGTGCCACCCGCGAGCGCGTCGCGGCCCACCGGGGCCGGCAGTCCGCCGGAGGCTCAGGCGACCCCGCGCAGGGCCCCTCGTGAGCCCGCGGCCGCTGCCCTGAGGAGGGTGGCGATCTCGGTCAGGCCGTGGCGCTCGGCGTGGTGGAGGGCCGTGCGGCCGTACGGGTCGGGGAGTTCCGGGTCGGCGCCCGCCGTCAGGAGGAGCGCGACCACGTCCTGGTGGGCGCGTGCGCCCGAGCCGAGGATCACGGCCTCCAGGAGCGCCGTCCAGCCCAGCCGGTTGACGTGGTCGACGTCGATCGCCGTCTCGTGGAGCACCGCGCGGACGTACGGCACGTGGCCGCGTTCCGCCGCGGGGATGAGCGCGGTGCCGCCGTAGCGGTTGGTCAGCCGCAGGTCGGGGCCCGCCGGGAGCAGGGCCCGCATCATGGCGACGCTGCCCGTGACGCCGGTGACCAGCCACGGGCTGTCGGACCGGTCGTCCTGGGCGTTCGGGTCGGCGCCCGCGGCGAGCAGCGCCCGCGCGGCGGGGACGTGGTCGCGCAGCGCGGCCCGCAGCAGCGGGGTGCGGCGGTGCCGGTCGCGGACGTCGACGCGGGCGCCCGCGTCGAGGGCCGCGCGGACGGCGACGGTGTCACCGCGCGCGGCGGCCGCCAGAAGGGTGTGGTCGAGCGCGTTCATGGCGGGTTTCCTCGTACGCGGGCGCGGGCCCCGGGGCCTACTTGCCGAGGGAGGCGACGCCGGCCTGGGCGAACTTCTCGTCGAGGTCGCCGGAGGGGGCGCCGGCGACGCCGATGCCGGCGATCGGGGCGCCCTTGGCGGTGACGGGGGCGCCGCCGGCGAGGAAGAGGGTGCCGGGGATGTCCTTCAGGGTCGGCGCGTCGGCCAGGCGGCCGGCGAGGACGGAGGTCGGGGCGTTCCAGGAGACGGCGGTGTACGCCTTCTTCTCGGCCGACTCGTAGGACTGCGGGCCCGCGCCGTCGCCGCGCAGGGTGACGAGGGTGTTGCCGTTGCGGTCGACGACTGCGACGGAGACGCGCTGGTTCTCCTTCTCGGCGGCGTCCAGGGTCGCCTGCGCGGCCTTCGTGGCGGCCTCGATCGTCAGGTGCGTGGTGCGGGTCGTGTTCTTGTTCTTGGCGTCCGCCTTGGCGACGGCGGCGGCCGGCGCTGCGGCGGTGTCCTCGCCGGTGGCGCTCGCGGAGTAGGCCCCGAAGCCGCCGAGGGCGAGGGCGGCGACGATCGCGCCACCGGTCACGACACGGGTGCGCGAGGAGGCCTTCTTCACGTGCTTCATGGGATCTGCTCCAGTGAACTCGGGGAACCGCGGGGGCCGCGGGAAACCGTGGCCCGCTCTCCTCTCCATCCTGGGCGCGCGACCCGCCGCCGTCCGTCGGCGTCCCGGCTGCCTCCGGCGCCCGCAACGGTGGACCCCGGGGTCATCCGATCGGTCGACCCCACCCCTCCGTCCCCCACCCGGCCGCGAGTTCGGTGAAGGCGCCCGCCGCCGCGCTCCGGTAGCCGGCCGCGCGCCGCAGGAGGGCGACCGCACGGGACGGGAGCGCGGGGGAGAGCGGCACCGGGCTCAGCCAGGGATGGTCCCGGGTGACGGCGTCGGGCAGGACCGTGGCCAGCGTGGTGCGCCGGACGATCTCGGTGAGCGCGGTCACGGAGTTGGCCTCCACCGCGATCACCGGCCGGACGCGGTGCTCGGAGACGTACGCGTCGATGTGCAGCCGGGTGGCGAAGTCCGCGCTGAGCAGCGCCAGATGGTGTCCGGTCAGCTCGTCGGCCCGTACCGGCTCCGTCCGTCCGGCGAAGGGATGGGCGGGGCCCACGACGAGACCGAGGGTCTCCGTGAACAGCTCCGTGGCCTCGACGCCCGGGAGGTGCTCGCCGTGGAAGGCGACGCCCAGGTCCAGCCGGTCGTCGAGGAGTTCGGCCTCGATGCGGTCCTGGGGCAGCTCCCGCACCTCGACGCCGATGCCCGGATGGCGGGTGTGGAAGCCGGCGACCAGGGGGCCGGTGAGGTACGCGGTGAACGTGGGCGTGACGGCGAGCCGGAGGTGGCCCCGGGACAGGTCCCGCACGTCGAGCACCGCCCGCTCGCCCGCCGCCAGGTCCCGCAGGGCGCGCCGGGCGTGGCGCGCATATGTCTCCCCGGCGTCCGTGAGGCGCACGGTGCGGCCGGTGCGGTCCAGGAGCTGCGCCCCGAGGGCCTTCTCCAGCTGCTTGATCTGCTGGGACAGCGTGGGCTGGGCGATGCGGAGCTCCTCGGCGGCCCGGGTGAAGCCGGCGTGCTCGGCGACGGCGAGCAGATAGCGGAGATGGCGGAGTTCCGGCTGCATGGCATCCACTATAGATCGCATCTATGGCAGATATCGACAACAGGTCTTGGACGCTATAGGTGCTGGTCGTGCACGGTAGGGACATGCCCCACTTCGCCGAGGGAATCGCCCGCTTCCAGCGGGAGGTCTTCCCTGCCAAGGCCGGCCTCTTCGCCCGCCTGGCCACCGCCCACCGGCCCGCCACGCTGTTCATCGGCTGCTCGGACGCCCGTGTCGTACCCGAACTGATCACCCAGACCGATCCCGGCGAGCTCTTCGTCATCCGCACCGCCGGCAACCTCGTCCCCGCGCACACCCCGGGCGCGGACGGCGTCACCGCCGGTGTCGAGTACGCCGTCACCGTCCTGGGCGTGCGGGACATCGTCGTCTGCGGGCACTCCGCCTGCGGCGCGATGACCGCGCTCGCCGAGGGCCACGACCTGAGCGCGGCGCCCGCCGTCGCCGCCTGGCTGCGGCACGCCGATGCCTCCGTCGCCCGCGCGGCGGCCGGCGGGACGGTCGACGTGGCCGCCCTGGTCCGGGAGAACGTCGCCGCGCAGCTGGCGAACCTGGCCACCCACCCCTCGGTGGCCCGCGCCCTGGCCGCCGGCGAGGTGCGGCTTCACGGCTGGGTCTACGACATCGCCGACGGCACCGTCGAGGAACTCCCCGCCGCGGCCCAACCCGCGCTCGCCGCCTGATCCTCCGCAACGCACACCACCCGAAGGAAAGGACGTACCACTCATGGTGCACTCCCAGTTCGACCCCACCGCCCGCCGCACCCTCGCGATCGCCGCCGTCGACGCCAAGATCCGCAAGGACCTGAGCTGGCAGCAGATCGCGGACGTCTCCGGGCACTCCGTCGCCTTCACCACCGCCGCCGTCCTCGGACAGCACGCCCTGCCGGAGGAGTCCGCCCGGGCCGTCGCCGAGCTCCTCGGCCTCGACGAGGACGCGGTGCGCCTGCTGCGCACGATCCCCACGCGCGGCTCCCTCGACGGCGCCGTCCCCACCGACCCGACCGTCTACCGCTTCTACGAGATGCTCCAGGTCTACGGCACCACGCTCAAGGAGCTCGTGCACGAGCAGTTCGGCGACGGGATCATCTCGGCGATCAACTTCAGGCTGGACGTGAAGAAGGTCGCCGACCCGGAGGGCGGCGAGCGCGCCGTCATCACCCTGGACGGCAAGTACCTGCCGACCAAGCCCTTCTGACGAGGCTCCGGGCAGGGGCCGGCCGCCGCGGCCGGCCCCCGTCCCGGCGGGGCCGGGGAAGTCGTCCCGGAGCGCCCGCGTCGGCCTCCGCTTCCGGGGGCGCCGCACACGGTTCTATGGTGGGCGGCGCAGATCGCGCGGACCGCGCGGTCCTCCGCGGGCACGCGCCCGATCCGGCGGCCAACCCGGCGGCAGGGTCGCTCCCGCACGACACGAACGAGGAGTTCCATGGACATCGCCGGCTCCGCCGCTCTCGTCACCGGCGCCGCCTCCGGCCTCGGCGCCGCCACCGCCGCCGCGCTCGCCGCGCGCGGCGCCACCGTCTACGGCCTGGACCTGGACAAGGCCGTGGCCGCCGCGGAGGCGCTCCCCGAGGGCGTCCGGCTGCTCGCCGCGGACGTCACCGACGAGGACCAGGTGCGCGAGGCGCTCGCCGCGATCGACGCCGACGGCGCCGAACTGCGGCTCGCCGTGAACTGCGCCGGCATCGCCCCCTCCGCCCGCATCCTGGGCCGTAAGGGACCGCACGACCTCGACCTGTTCCGTGCGGTGCTCAACGTCAACCTGCTCGGCACCTTCAACGTGATGCGGCTCGCCGCCGAGGCCATCGCCCGCCACGAGCCGGACGAGCACGGGCAGCGCGGCCTCGTCGTCAACACCGCCTCGATCGCCGCCTTCGAGGGCCAGGTCGGCCAGATCGCGTACGCCGCCTCCAAGGCGGGCGTCGCCGGCATGACCGTCACCGCCGCCCGCGACCTGGCCCAGTTCGGCATCCGGGTCGTCACCATCGCCCCCGGCATCGTCGACACCCCGATGATGGCCGGGTTCGGCGAGGACGTCCGGGCCGGTCTCGCCGCGAGCGTCACCTTCCCGCAGCGCCTCGCGCGCCCGGAGGAGTACGCCCGGCTCGTGACGATGATCGCCGAGCACGACTACCTCAACGGCGAGACGATCCGGATGGACGGCGCCCTGCGGATGACCGCCCGCTGAGCCTCCGTACCCCCCTGGCAGCACTCGGTGTCGGAACTATCCGGCACCGAGTGCCGCGCCGATGTGCTGCGAATGTTAGGTTCGGGCCATGGGAACAGCGTCGACGAACTCCACGAAGCCCGCGATGCGGGACTCCCTCATCGCCGCGGCCTTCCAGCTCTTCCTGGAGCGGGGCTACGAGCAGACCACCGTCGACGACATCGTCACGCTCGCGGGCGTCGGCCGGCGGTCCTTCTTCCGGTACTTCCCGTCGAAGGAGGACGTGGTCTTCCCCGACCACGAGCAGTGCCTCGCCGACATGACCCGCTTCCTCGCCGCGAGCGCCGACTCCGACGACCCGGTCGTCCGCGTCTGCGACGCCGCCCGCCTCGTCATGCGGATGTACGCCGAGAACCCCACCTTCTCCGTGCAGCGCTACCGGCTCACCCGCGAGGTGGCCGGACTGCGCACCTACGAGCTGTCGGTGGTCTGGCGGTACGAGAAGACCCTCGGCGACTACCTGCGCACCCGCTGGGCCGACCGCAGGGACGGCACTCTGCGCGCCAACGTCGTCGCGGCGGCCGTG
The DNA here is from genome assembly GCF_049913095.1 of Streptomyces sp. E-08. Classification (NCBI taxonomy): domain Bacteria; kingdom Bacillati; phylum Actinomycetota; class Actinomycetes; order Kitasatosporales; family Streptomycetaceae; genus Streptomyces; species Streptomyces sp. E-08. Next base: position 6,636,604 of record NZ_CP183971.1, read on the forward strand.
GTCGCCGCCCACAACCACGCCCTGCGGCACTGGCTGCGCTCGGGCGGCGAGGGCGACCCGCTGGCCGAGGTCGACGGGGCCCTGGAGTTCGTCCGCTCCACCTGGGCCACCGGGCAGGTCGTGGACGCCCCGGCCGAGGAGGCGGAGGACGTCGTCGTGGTGATCACCAAGCGCTCCACCCCCATGTGGCGCGTGGTGCGCGAGGTGGAGTCGAGCCTCGGTGAGGGCTGAGGGACTCGTCGTATCACCCAAGGGTTCTCAGTATCTCTAATTGAGGGAACTCAGGTCTTTATTTGATGGCACTCAGTGCCATATCTTGGCTCCATGCACGGTCGAGCCGCCGAGTGCAAGGAGAAGGCATCGTGTTCCACACGGGACTGAGGAGCGGGACCGCCGTCCAGGCAGACGAGCCGGCCCCCGAATCCGAGCTGTACTTCCAGCGCTGCCGCTGGTGCCACACCACCACGTTCCAGCGCCTGCTCTGTCCGACCTGCGGGTCGACCGACCTCGCGCCCGAACTCAGCGAGGGCGAGGGCGTGATCTCCGTGCGCCGCGGGGTCGCCGCCGCCGACGCCGACCTCTGGCCGGTCCACATGACGGAGGGCTTCGTGGTCCGCTGCCGGGTCGACGGACCGCCGCACGCGGTGCGCCCGGGGGTCAGGGTCAAGGTCTCCGGGACCGCGCTCTCCGGGCGCAGGCCGGTCGTGCGGCTCTGCGAGGAGGTCCCGCTCGACGGCTGGTACTGAGCGCGGACACGACGAGAGGGGCGGGTGGCACAGAGTGCCACCCGCCCCTCTCGTCGTGTGAGGACGACGGTGAGGTCAGCGCGCGCCGATCTCGTCCGTCAACTGCGGCAGCACCTCGAAGAGGTCGCCGACCACGCCGTAGTCGACCAGGTCGAAGATCGGGGCCTCGGGGTCCTTGTTGACCGCGACGATCGTCTTCGAGGTCTGCATGCCGGCCCGGTGCTGGATCGCGCCGGAGATGCCCGCCGCCACGTACAGCTGCGGCGAGACCTGCTTGCCGGTCTGGCCGACCTGGTTGGAGTGCGGGTACCAGCCGGCGTCCACGGCGGCGCGGGAGGCGCCGACGGCCGCGCCGAGCGAGTCGGCGAGCTTCTCGACGACCGCGAAGCCCTCGGCCGCGCCGACACCGCGGCCGCCGGAGACCACGATCGCGGACTCGGTGAGCTCGGGGCGGCCGGTGGAGACGCGCGGGGTGCGCGAGACGACCTTGGCGGCGTTGCCGGTGAAGGCGACGGTGACGTTCTCGACCGCACCCGCGGCCGGAGCGGCCTCCGGGGCGGCGGAGTTCGGCTTGACGGTGATGACCGGGACGCCGTGCGAGACCGTCGACCGCACCTGGTACGAGGCGGCGAAGACGGACTGGGTGGCGACCGGGCCGTTCTCGCCGGCCTCCAGCTCCACGGCGTCGGTGATCAGACCGGAGCCGAGGCGGAGCGCGACGCGGGCCGCGATCTCCTTGCCCTCGCCGGAGGAGGTCACCAGGACGGCGGCCGCCCCCTTCTCCTTGGCCAGCTGGGTCAGCGCGTCGACCTTCGGGACGACGAGCTGCTCGGTGAACTCGGCGCCGTCCGCGACGTACACGGTGGCGGCGCCGTACTCGCCGGCCGCGGCGGCGATCGAGGCCGCGGCCTCGCCGGCGCCGAGGACGACCGCCGAGGGCTCGCCGACGCGGCGGGCCAGGGTCAGCAGTTCGAGGGCCGGCTTGCGGACCGCACCGTCGGCGTGGTCCACGAGAACCAGGATCTCAGCCATGATTCCTTGCTCCTGAGGTGGGATGACGGTGGGTCAGATGAACTTCTGGGTGGCGAGGAAGGCGGCGAGCTGCTTGCCGCCGTCGCCCTCGTCCGTGACGATCGTGCCCTGGGTGCGGGCCGGGCGGGCGGCCACGGTGTCGACCAGGGTCCAGGACCCGGCGAGGCCGACCTCGTCGGCGTCGATGTCCAGGTCGTCCAGGTCCAGCTCCTCGACCGGCTTCTTCTTGGCGGCCATGATCCCCTTGAAGGAGGGGTAACGGGCCTCGCCGGACTGGTCGGTGACCGAGACGACGGCCGGCAGCGGGGCCTCCAGGAGCTCGGTCGCGGCGTCGCCGTCACGGCGGCCCTTCACGAGACCGTCCTCGACGGAGAGCTCCGACAACAGGGTGACCTGCGGCAGGCTCAGGCGCTCGGCGAGCAGCGCGGGCAGGACGCCCATCGTGCCGTCGGTCGAGGCCATGCCGCAGACGACCAGGTCGAAGCCGGTCTTCTCCAGGGCCTTGGCCAGGATCGCGGAGGTGGCGATGACGTCGGAGCCGTGGATGTCCTCGTCGTTGACGTGGACGGCCTTGTCGGCGCCCATCGACAGCGCCTTGCGCAGCGCGTCCTTGGCGTCGTCCGGGCCGACCGTCACGACGGTGACCTCGGCGTCGTCGGACTCCTCGGAGATGCGCAGAGCCTGCTCGACCGCGTACTCGTCGAGCTCCGAGAGCAGCCCGTCGACGGCCTCACGGTCGGTCGTCAGGTCGTCGGCGAAACCGCGGTCGCCGGTCGCGTCGGGGACGTACTTCACACAGACAGCGATCTTCAGGGTCACGGCCTGTCTCCTTTCGAGAGGCTGGTGGTTACGGGAGGTTGCGGGCCATGACGATGCGCTGGACCTGGTTGGTGCCTTCGTAGATCTGGGTGATCTTGGCGTCGCGCATCATGCGCTCGACGGGGTAGTCGCGGGTGTAGCCGTAGCCGCCGAGGAGCTGGACGGCGTCGGTGGTGACCTCCATGGCGACGTCGGAGGCGAAGCACTTGGCGGCGGCGCCGAAGAAGGTGAGGTCTTCCTTGTCGCCTCCGGCGGACACGCGCTCGGACTTGGCGGCGGCGGCGTAGGTGAGCTGGCGGGCGGCCTCGAGCTTCATGGCCATGTCGGCGAGCATGAACTGCACGCCCTGGAAGTCGGCGATGGGCTTGCCGAACTGCTTGCGCTCCTTGACGTAGCCCTTGGCGTAGTCGAGGGCGCCCTGGGCGATGCCGATGGCCTGGGCGGCGATGGTGATGCGGGTGTGGTCGAGGGTCTTCATGGCGGTGGCGAAGCCGGTGCCCTCGGCGCCGATCATGCGGTCGGCGGGGATGCGGACGTTGTCGAGGTAGACCTCGCGGGTGGGGGAGCCCTTGATGCCGAGCTTCTTCTCCGGGGCGCCGAAGGAGACGCCCTCGTCGGACTTCTCCACGACGAAGGCGCTGATGCCCTTGGACCGCTTGTCGGGGTCGGTGACGGCCATCACGGTGTAGTACTCGGAGACGCCGGCGTTGGTGATCCACCGCTTGACGCCGTTGAGGACCCAGAAGTCGCCGTCGCGCACGGCGCGGGTCTTCATGCCGGCCGCGTCGGAGCCCGCGTCGGGCTCGGACAGGGCGTAGGAGAACATCGCGTCGCCCTTGGCGAGCGGGCCGAGGTACTTGTGCTTGAGCTCCTCGGAGCCGGACAGGATCACCGGCAGCGAGCCCAGCTTGTTGACGGCCGGGATCAGCGAGGACGAGCCGCACGCGCGCGCGACCTCCTCGATCACGATCACCGTCGCGAGCGCGTCCGCGCCGGCGCCGCCGTAGGTCTCGGGGACGTGCACGGCGTGCAGGTCGTTGGCGACCAGCGCGTCCAGGGCCTCCTGCGGGAACCGGCCCTCCTCGTCCACCGCCGCCGCGAACGGAACGATCTTCGCCTCCGCGAGGGCACGCACCGACTCCCGGAGCATGTCGTGCTCCTCGGAAGGCCGATACAGGTCGAAGTCCTTACCCATGATGTGGAGCTCCCCTAGACGCTTGTGGCACTGAGTACCCTCAGCAAAACACACTCAGTGCCATGACGCCAGAGCGCCCCGACGCTGTTCTGCGTCGGGGCGCTCTGTACCGGCCGGTCGGTTTTCTTGACGGGGACGTCCGTGGGCGATCAGCCCGCGTGGCGGAGCTTGCTCGCGTCGTATTCCACCGCGAGCTGCCGGGCGCGACCCTCGGTCAGGTCGAGGCCGGTCAGCAGCGCCGGCGTGCAGATGCTGGGCAGCAGGCACTGCAGCAGGACCGCGACCCGGTGGAGCAGGTCATTGCGATCACACAGGATCTGGGACATCGTCTGGATCCCCGCGTACGCGCCCGCGAAGAGCTCCGCGATGTCCTTCACGTCCACGTGGACGAGGACTTCCCCCCGTGACTTCGCGACGGTCAGGATCTCCGACGCCTGATCGGTCCACGCCCGGAAGGGTGCCGCGCGGTCCACGCTGACGGCGCCGCTGTCCAGGGTCAGTGCCACGCTGGCGCGCACGAGTGCGTCGTGCTGCATCCGGTGGGCGAGCAGGAAGGCCTGGTCCGCGAGTTCCTGGAGCTTGATGGCCTGAGGCGGCATCGGCTCGTCCAGCATCTGGGCGTCGAGCACGCCGAGGGCGAGATCTTCCTTGGAGGTGAAGTGGAAGTAGAGCGCCCCCTTGGTCACCCCGGCGCGCACCAGGATCTCTCCGATGGTCGTCCGCTCGTAGCCGCGCTCCGCGAAGACGGTCGCGGCCGACTCCAGGATCGCCCGTCGGGTCTTGATTGCACGCGCTTGCTGTGCCAAGGCGCCTCCCGCTGTATCGCTGTCTGTGCTCGTGGTGTGACGTGAAGCATTGAAAAGAAAACCGGGCTGTACGTATTCTAGGCCGGGCCAACGCGCCGCCCAGGGGTGCGGGGACTCTAGCGGATCGATGGGTCGGATCTCTCGGAGAGAGAGACCATCCGCGTCCCAGGACGGTTCGTTCGCGAAATCACCATGCTCGTCGCTCAGGCCGAATTCGGGGTACCCGCCGAGGATCAGTTCGTCATGTGGGGCACCTGGCGACGGTCAGTGGCAGCCGCGCGGCGACACCGCGTACCCCACCCTCTTCCGGTGCGGGCTCAGCTCCCCGTCCCGGGGCCCGGCCGCGGGTACCCGGTGCCGTGCACGCTCACCCGCTCGTCGCGCCGTACCGCGCGAGCAGCCGGGCCCGGCGGGACGGCTGGAGGTTCGCGCGGGTCACGTCCCCGTCGTAGTGGGCGAGGACCCGCGGGTCCATGACGCGGCGCCAGAGCGGGGGGACGTACGCGAGGACGATCATCCCCGCGTACCCCGTCGGCATCTCGGGGGCCTCGTCGAAGTGGCGCAGCGACTGGTAGCGCCGGGTGGGGTGGGCGTGGTGGTCGCTGTGCCGCTGCAGGTGGTACAGGAACACGTTGGAGGCGACGTTGTCGCTGTTCCAGCTGTGGCGCGGGGCGCAGCGCTCGTACCGTCCGCTCGCGGTGCGCTCCCGCATGAGGCCGTAGTGCTCGGTGTAGTTGATGACTTCGAGGAGGCAGAAGCCGAAGACCGCCTGGACCGCGAGGTACGGGAGGACCCCCGGCCCGAAGGCGAGCGCGAGCCCCGTGAAGAGGACGAACGACAGCGCCCAGGAGCCGAGGACGGTGTTGCGCGGGCTCCACACGGACCGGCCCCGGCGGGCCAGCCGGCGCTTCTCCAGGCGCCAGGCCGAGGTGAGGCTGCCGAGGACGGTGCGGGGCAGGAAGCGCCAGAAGCTCTCGCCGAGCCGCGCGCTCGCCGGGTCCTCCGGGGTGGCGACGCGGATGTGGTGGCCGTGGTTGTGCTCGACGTAGAAGTGGCCGTACCAGGTCTGGGCGAGCGCGATCCGGGAGAGCCTGCGCTCCAGGGCCTCCGTCTTGTGCCCGAGTTCGTGGGCGGTGTTGATGGCGATGCCGGCGACCCCGCCGAGGGTGAACGTCAGTCCGACGCGGTCCACGAGGGAGAGGTCGCCCCGGGTGATCAGCCAGCAGCCGAGGACCAGGCCGGTGTACTGGAGGGGGAGGTAGAGGTAGGTGCACCACCGGTAGTAGCGGTCCTGTTCGAGGTGGGCGATCGCGCTGTCCGGAGGGTTGGCGGAGTCCTTGCCGATGAGGTGGTCGACGACCGGGAAGGCCACGTAGAGGACGAGGACCCCGGTCCACCAGAAGACCCGGAGCCCGGTGGCGGTCACCAGGCCCCAGGAGAGGAACGGGAAGGCCGGGATGAGCAGGCCGAGCAGCCAGAGCCACCGCTTGGGGTCGCGCCAGGCGGCGGGGGCTTCGGGGGAGTAGCTGTGCAGGGCCAAGACCGGCTCCTCGGAGAGTTGGACACTTCACATGCCTACTGTCCAGTTCATAGACGGATCGCGGCGCGAGCGTCAATGCTTTGGACAGTGCCCCGTGGATAAAGTGGGGGCACGATGACACGTTTCCGCGAGAGTGTTCGGTCCCTCCTGCGTGAGCAGGTGCTCGACGCCGCCTACCGGCTCGTCGCCGCCGACGGCTGGGGCGTGCTGCGCATGACCGCCATCGCGCGGGCCGCCGGCATCAGCCGCCAGACGCTCTACAACGAGTTCGGCTCGAAGGAGGCCATCGGCAAGGCCCTGATCCAGCGCGAGCTGGAGGGGTTCCTCGTCGGCATCCAGCGCGAACTCGACGCCCACCGCGGAGAGTTGGAGTCCGCGGCCGCGGCGGGCGTCGGCTACACGCTCCAGCAGGCTGTGGACAACCCCCTCGTCAAGAGCGTCCTGGTCGCGGCGCGCGGCGGCGAGGACGACCTCCTCGCCTACCTCACGACCCGCCCGGACCCGGTCTTCGGCACGGCGATGACGATGCTCGACGCGTACGCGGTCGAGGCCTGGCCCGACGTCGACGAGGAGTCCCGCGGACTCGCCGTCGAGACGATCGTTCGCCTCACCGTCAGCCACATCGTGCAGCCGGTGGCCCCGCCGGAGGAGTCGGCCCGGCGCATCGCCAGGATCACGGCGCGGATCGCCTACCCCGGCGGCGTCTGACCCGACGGGCGGGGGACGGGGGCAAGCAGGGGCGGGACCCGGCGGCGGATCGGGAACCGGAAAGCGGCGGCGGCCGACTGCCTCGACGCGACACAGAACGTCGGGACCTGCCACCTCCTGGGGGAGAACCATGAACCGCCGCAACCTGCTCCGCGCCACCTCCGCCCTCGGCGCCACCACCGCGCTCGCCGGCGTCACCGCCGCGAGCGGGACCGCCCACGCCGCCCCGGCCCCGGGGCGCCGCCCGCTCCGCGTCCACCTCGTGCTCTTCGACGGCGTCGAGGAGCTCGACTTCGCCGCCCCCTACGAGGTGCTCTCCGCCGCCGGGTTCTTCTCCGGGCGTCCGGTGGACGTCCGGTACGTCACCGTCACCGGCCCCGGGACCGTGACCGCCGCGTACGGGACGGAGGTGCGCGTCGACCACCCCTGGGCCCCGGGCGAGGCCGACCTGCTCGTCGTGCCGGGCGGCGGCTACGCGCGCCGGGACAGCCCGGGCGTCTGGGCCGAGATCGACCGGGGCACCCTGCCCCGCGCCCTCGCGGCGGCGGTCCGGCCGGGGCTCACCGTCAGCGCGATGTGCACCGGCGTCATGCTGCTCTCCGCCGCCGGGCTGACCCGGGGCCGCCCCTGCACCACCCACCACAAGGCGCGGCCGGACCTGGAACGGCAGGGCGGTGTCCTCAAGGGGGCCAGGGTGGTGGACGACGGCGATCTGGTGACCGCCGGCGGTGTCACCTCGGGTCTGGAGCTCGCCCTCTGGCTCGTCCGCCGGGAGCTCGGCCCCGACGCTGCGAACGGTCTGGAGGCCATGCTCGAGTACGAGGCCCGCGGCACGGTCTGGGTCGGGCCGGGCAGGCGCTGACGGCGGGGCCGCGGAAAGGGTGAGGCCCGCTGGCGGACACGGGGGATCTCCGGCAGCGGGCCTCTGTTGAATATTGTACGAGATCATCGGGGGTGGTTCGCCCGGACGACGGCGGTGGCGAAGGGCGGACGGACGGGGTACATCTCCCCTGAGGCGCGCACACCCTCGACCGCCTCGCCCCTGACGACGAGGAGGCCGCCGTGGAAGGCAGAAGCAAGGGGTTCGTGCAGTCCTTCAACCGTCTGGGCGGGTACGGCTTCGTCGTCCCCGTGGGCTCCGAGGAGCAGGTGTACTTCAGCGCCGAGGACATCGAGGGCGCGGAGCGGACGGTCTCCGAGGGGCAGCAGGTCTCCTTCGTCCTGGTCCTCGGCGACGGCCGCTTCGAGGCCAAGGAGATCCGCCTCTGACACGGGCCCGTTCCCGCCCGCGCTTCCTGGGTACGGTGGGCGCATGCCAGTGCCCGAGTCCACAGCGCCCGACCCCGCCGCCCGCCCGCACGAGCGGAACCCGGGGGTGCGTGAACTCGCGGCGGCGGCCGAGGTGTTCGGGCTGCTCTCCGACCCGACCCGGCTCCATCTGGTGTGGCTGCTCACCCGGGGCGAGGCCGACGTCACCGCGCTGACCGAGGCGTGCGGGGCCGCGCGTCCCGCCGTCAGTCAGCACCTCGCCAAGCTGCGTCTCGGCGGGCTCGTCACGACCCGCAAGGACGGCCGCCGGGTCGTGTACGCGATGCCGGACGGACATCTCAAGCGCCTGGTCGTCGAGGCGATCAGCAGGGCCGACCACCAGGTGACCGGAGAGCCCTGGCACGACTGACGTGAACATGTGCGCACTCGTGCACACGTCGGCTACGGTGGAGGTCTCAGCCGTCCGCCGTGGCCGACCGGGGGCGCCCCATGCTGTCCGTCCTGCGCAACCGCACCTACCGGCGCCTGTTCGCCGCGCAGGTCGTCGCCCTCGGGGGCACCGGCCTGGCGACCGTCGCCCTGAGCCTCCTCGCGTACGACCTGGCCGGTGCGGACGCCGCCGCCGTGCTCGGCACCGCGCTCGCCCTCAAGATGGCCGCGTACGTGACGATCGCCCCGCTCGCCGGGGCGCTCGCCGACCGTGTGCCCCGGCGCGCGCTGCTCGTCTCCATGGACCTGGCGCGGGCCACGGTCGTGCTCGCCCTGCCGTTCGTGACCCGCGTCTGGCAGGTGTACGTCCTCATCCTCCTGCTCCAGGCCGCCTCCGCCGCCTTCACCCCGGCCTTCCAGGCGACGATCCCGCAGGTCCTGCCCGAGGAGCGCGACTACACCGAGGCCCTCTCGCTCTCCCGGCTCGCCTACGACCTGGAGAGCCTGGTCAGCCCCGTGCTCGCCGCCGCGCTGCTCACCGTCGTCCCGTACTCCTGGCTCTTCACCGGCACCGCCGCCGGCTTCCTCGCCTCGGCACTCCTCGTCCGCACCACCACCCTGCCGGCGCCGCCCGGGGCGGGTGGCGTCCCTGCCCGCCGGCTCTACGCCAGGGTGGCCCTCGGGGCACGGCTGGTGCTCGCCACCCCCCGGCTGCGCGCGCTCCTCGCGCTGGACCTCGCCGTCGCGGCGGCCGGTGCCGTGGTCCTCGTCGACACCGTGCTCCTGGTCCGCGACACCCTCGGCCGCTCCGCCGGTGACGTCCCGCTCGCCCTCGGCGCGTACGGGGCGGGGTCGATGGCCGTGGCACTGCTGCTGCCGCGCGTTCTGGGCCGGGCGGACGACCGCGCCGTCATGGTGCGGGCGGCGTTCGTCCTGCCCGGCGCCCTCGCGCTGCTCGCCCTCGGTCTCACCGCCGCGCCGGGTGCCGGGTCCTGGCCCGCGCTGCTCGCGGTGTGGCTGGTCCTCGGTGCCGCCGGGTCGGCGGTCCTCACTCCGGGCGGCCGGGTGGTGCGCCGCTCGGCCGCCGGGGCCGACCTGCCGGCCGCCTTCGCGGCCCGGTTCTCCCTCTCGCACGCCTGCTGGCTGCTCACCTATCCGCTCGCCGGCGTGCTCGCCGCCGGTGCGGGTCCCGCCGTCTCGGCGGCCGTGCTCGCCGCCCTCGCGCTCGTCGGGGCCGTGGGCGCGGCGCGCCTCTGGCCCCGCGAGGACCCGGCCGAGCTGGAGCACGTCCACCCCGAACTCCCGGCCGGGCACCCGCACCTGGCCGGTGCGGGCGGCCACCACGCGCACGCGTTCCACATCGACGAGCTGCACCGGCGGTGGCCCACGGCGTCGGGTCAGCGCGGGAGCCGCATCTCCAGGCCGTCCAGGACCACGTCCAGGCCGTAGGCGAACTTGGCGTCCCGGAGGGCGACGGGGTCGGCGGCCGAGCGCGTGGCGGCGTCGGCGTACGCCTCGGCGAGGTGGTCGTGGTCGGCCGCCGCCTGCTGGGCGGCGGGCATGAGGCGGGCGATGAACCCGGCCTCGGTCTCCCCGGAGCGGGCCACCGTGCCGAGCCAGGCGGCCTCCGTGGTGCTCATGCCGATGACGTACGACAGGAGGGTGTCGATCGCGCGGCTCGGCTCGGGGAATCCGGCGGCCGTGAACAGGGCCGCGAGCCGCTCCGAGTACGACATCAGGTTGGGGCCCAGATAGGCGAGCCCCGCCTGTCCGAGGGTCGAGGAGAGCCAGGGGTGGCGCAGGGCCGTCGCGCGGAAGGACGCGGCGGCCTCGGTGGCGGCGGCCCGCCAGGGGCCGCCCGGGGGCGGCACGGTGATCTCCCCGGCGACCTCGTCCACGGCGAGCTCCATCAGCTCGTCCTTGGTGGCGACGTGGCGGTAGAGGGAGGTCGCGCCCGCGTTCAGGCGGGCGCCGAGCTTGCGCATGCTGAGCGCCTCGATGCCGTCGGCGTCGAGCATGACGACCGCCTCGCGGACGATCGAGGCCCTGCTGAGCGCGGGTTGGTCGGGGGCGGACTGCTCGCGGGCCCACACGGACGGCACGGGGTTCGCCTTGGCGGCGGCCATGGTCCTCCTTCACTGCGTTCGGCGTTCGCTGCGTACACCTTCGATGCGTACGACGTTCGCATTCAGCGTACAGGTCTCCAGGGTTGCGAACGCTGTGCGCAGGTGCGTACAGTGTTCGCATCGAAGGGCGCTCCAAGGGGAGCGAACGAGACCCGAGGGGGAACTCCCGATGGAAACCCGCAACCCACGCCGCTGGTGGATCCTGGTCGTGCTCTGCCTCAGCACCCTGGTCCTGGTCGTCGACAGCATGGCGCTCACCGTCGCCGTGCCGTCCATGACCGAGGACATCGCGGCGAGCGTCCAGGACATCCAGTGGATCCTGGACTCCTACATCCTGGTCTTCGCGGGACTCCTGCTCACCTCGGGAAGCCTCGGTGACCGCTTCGGCCGCCGGAAGGTCATGGTCCTCGGCCTGCTGCTGTTCGGCGCGGCCTCACTCGCCGCCACCGTCTGCACCACCCCGGGCGAGGTCATCGCCGCCCGCGTCACGATGGGCGTCGGCGGTGCGCTGATCATGCCCTCCACGCTCTCCATCCTCATCACCGTCTTCGACGAGGAAGAGCGGCCCCGCGCCATGGCCGCCTGGGGCTCGGTGTCCATGCTGGGCCTCGTCGGCAGCCCCGTCCTCGGCGGCGTCCTGATCGACCACTTCTCCTGGCACTCGATCTTCTTCATCAACGTCCCGGTCGTCGCCCTCGCCGTCCTCGCCGCCCTCACCCTGATGCCCGAGTCCAAGGGCCCCTGGCAGAAGCCCGACCCGCTCGGCGCGATCCTCTCCGCCGTCGGCATGACGGCGCTGATCTGGTGGATCATCGAGATCCCGCAGCACGGCGCCTTCGAGGGCCGCTCGCTCGTCACCCTCGCCGTCGCCGTCGTCACCCTCGGCGGATTCGTGATCTGGGAGAACGTCACCCCCGCGCCGATGGTCCCGCTGGTCCTCTTCAAGCACCGCAACTTCAGCGGCGGTTCCCTCTCGCTGACCCTCGTGCAGATCGGCAACGGCGGACTGCTCCTCGTCCTCACCCAGTACCTGCAGTTCGTCCTCGGCTACTCGCCCGTCAAGGCCGGCCTCGCCTTCGTCCCGCTCGCCGTCGCCGCCCTCATCGGCAACGGTGCGGGCGCCGGCCTCGCCGCGAAGATCGGCAACCGGATCCTGATCCTCGCCGGCATGCTCGTCATGGCAGCCTCCTTCGCCCTGCTCACCACCGTCGACGCCCGGTCCGGCTTCACCGTCCCGGCGATCGCCCTCGGCCTCCTCGGCCTCGGCGCCGGCCTCGCGATGCCGGCCGCCGTCGGCGCCCTGATGAGCACCATCCCCGAGGAGAAGGCCGGCGTCGGCTCCGCCCTCAACGACACCATCCAGCAGGCCGGCACCGCGCTCGGCATCGCCATCCTCGGCTCGCTCCTCACCAGCACCTTCTCCTCCGAGATGCCGGCCGACGCCCCCGAGCGGGCCAAGCAGTCCATCGGTGGCGCACTCGCCGCGGCCCAGGGCGACGCCGGACTGATCGCCGCCGCCCGCGAGGCCTTCACCTCCTCGATGACCACCACCTTCACCATCAGCGCCGTCGGCGTCCTCGCGGCCGCCGTCCTCGCCACCCTGGTGATGCGCGACGGCAAGCCCGCCACCGCCCCCGCCGCCGACGAGGCGGAGGAGAAGGAGCTCGCCGCCTGACGCTCCCTCACCCCACGGAAGAGCCGGTGCCCCGGGGCACCGGCTCTTCCGTCTGCCCCACATGGATGCCGTTCGTCCCGACTAGGGAGTGTTCCACCGGATCGCGGTGGTTCTTCCCGACATAGTGCGGGCATGACACCGACCCCCACCCGGACCCGCGCCCGGTCCCGCAGGGCCCTCCTCTGCGCCGCCCTCCTCGCCCTCACCGTCCAGGCCGGCGCCGCCGCCCCCGTGCTCGCCTCGGGCCCCGAGGGCCCCGCCGGGCCCGGCGGCCCCGGCGGGCGCGACTGCGTGCGCACCGAGCGGCCCCTGGACGGCAAGGCCCGCCGGGTCCTGGACATCACCCGCAAGGCCAAGAACGACCTCAAGCTCAACTCCGTCGAGGTGCGGGTCACCATCGACGGACGCGAGGTCCTCACCGATGCCCTCGGCGAGTCCATGACCGGCGTCCCCGCCGAGCCCGACATGCACTTCCGGGCCGGATCCGTGGCCTTCGCCCACATCGGCACGCTCCTCCTCCAGCTGGTCGAGGACGGCACGGTCGACCTCGACGACACCGTGGAGCAGTGGCTCCCCGACGTACCCAAGGCCGACCGCATCACCCTGCGGATGCTGGCCACCAACACGACCGGCCTCCACGACTACGTCACCGACCCGGCCTTCGACGCCGAGCTGGAGGCGCACCCGTTCCGCCAGTGGACTCCGGCACAGCTCCTCTCCTACCCGTACCACCACTCCTTCTGGTACGAGCCGGGCACCAGCTGGAGCTACTCCCACGCCAACTACATCCTGCTCGTCGAGGCCCTGGAGAAGATCACCGGCACCCGGATCGACAGGCTGGTGAGGGAACGGGTCACCGGCCCCCTCGGACTGTGGAACACCCAGAACAACTTCACTCCGGACATCCCGCGTCCGGTCCTGCACGCCTTCACCTCGGACCGCGGCCTCTACGAGGAGTCCACCTTCTGGAACCCCTCGTGGACCACCGCGCCCGGGGCGGTCATCACCACCCACATCTGCGACCTGGCCACCTCGGCGCAGGGGATCGGCAGCGGTGAACTCCTCTCGCACCGCTCGTACCGCACGCTGCTGAACCCCGGCACCGTCGGCCTCGGCGGGGCGAGCGCCACCTGCCCGGCCACGATCTGCCTGAAGCAGACCGAGGCCAAGCACTTCGGCCTCGGCGTCATCGTCGTCAACGGCTGGGTGCTGCAGAACCCGTCGTTCTCCGGGTACGCGGCGATCCAGGCGTACCTCCCGTCGAAGCGGCTCGCCATCGCGGTCTCCTCGACGAAGACGCCGACGACCCCCGACGGCAACACGGCCGAGGTGGTCGCCCAGCGCATCGCGGCCGCGCTCGCGCCGAACGACCCGCTCGCGATCACCTGACCCGTCGTCAAAGCTGCGGCCGGGTCACCCTGGTGCCGCCGACCGGCGGCACCAGGGTGGCCCGGGTCAGGCGAGGACCGGCATCGCGCGCGACGGCTGACGCGGCCGCACAGGACCGTCCTCCTCGGCCGGCGCGGCCGGATCCCGCTCCTCTTCCGCGGTCAGGAGCGCGACGAGAGAAGCACGGGCCCGGGCGACCCGGGACCGTATCGTGCCGACCGGACAGGCGGCCGTCTGGGCGGCCTCCGCGTAGGACAGGCCCAGGAGCTGGGTCAGGACGAAGGCCTCCCGGCGCTCCGCCGGGATCGCCGCGAGGAGCTCCGCGAGGGCGATGCCGTCCTCGAACCCGGGGAGCCCGCGCGGCTGCGCCCGCTCGGCCGCCGTCTGCCAGTCGTCCTGGTCCGAGAGCCGGGGCCGGGCGGCCGCGCGCCGCAGACTGTCCACGACCGTGCGGCGGGCGATGGAGAGCAGCCAGGTGCGGGCGGAGGAGCGTCCCTCGAAACGGGGCAGCGCGGTGAGCGCCCGCAGGAAGACCTCCTGGGTGAGGTCGTCGGCCGCCTGCCGGTCGGCGCTGAGGTACGCCACGTACCGCCAGACGTCCCGGTGCAGGGCCCGCACGAACAGGTCGGCCTGGGAGGGGCCGCCGTCCCGGGCGGCCAGCGCGAGACGGGTGGTCGCCGCGTCGCTCTCGGCCGAGGGCAGCGTGCGCGAAGAGCTTGTGCGCGCGTTCACAAGTGGGGGGTGGGTGGGGGTGTGCGGGGCAGGAGTCATCGCCACAGGTCCTTAGGGCAAGAGGGGTCCGGCGCGCGGTTCGGGCGCCGCCGGTGAGTCGTACGGCTCGCCGAGGGGCGGGCCGATGCCCGGGGCGAGGCACCTGGGTGTCCTTCGCCCCCGGGGATCCGGCTGTCAGAGGACAGCGATCGCCCGAGGGGGCCCTCTCGTGAGCAGCGCGCGTGCGAGGAGAAGACGCCGGGGGACCCGCCCGTCACCTGGCCGCGCACGGCGGATCCGCGGCCGGTCCACGGCCGCGGGCGGCACCGCGAGGAGCAGTCCGAGCAGCCCGAGCAGGCCGATGGGCCGCAGGAGCCGGGCGGGAACGGCACGCAGGAGACGGAACACGGCCCGCTCGCCGAGCGCGAGCCAGAGGCCGCTGAGCAGCGCGGCGAGGAGGTGGGCGGCGAGCATGCCGGCCGAGGAGGTCATGTCCGTCATGTCGTGCCCGGAGGGCACGACCGGGGAGGACGCGGCAGCCGTGTGCCCCATGGCCATGTGGTCCATGGCCATGCCCGCGTGATCCATCGCCGCGGAGGTCATGCTCATGTGACCCATGCCCATGTGACGCATCGGCAGGTGATCCCCGGTCATGTGATCCATGGTCATGCCGCCGTGGCCCATGACCGCGTGGTCGGCCGACGGCGCGCCCGCCGTCGACTGCGACCACGAGAAGACCAGGTGGAGCGCGGACTGGAAGGCGACGGCGGCCCAGGTCACGGCCAGGAGCCCGCGCTCACGCCCGCCCAGGAACCACGCCGCCACCGCCGTCCCGGCGAGGGCCGCCCCCAGCGTCCGGCCGGGCACGGCGTGGCCCGACATGAGGATGTGGCCGGTGGCCGCGAGCAGCACGCAGACGGCCGCGAACATCGCGGCGCGCACGGCTCGGGAACATCGGCCTGGTGTCATGGCGCGCCCATCCTCGCACCCCTTCCGGAGGTGTACGGGCGGGCGTCGCCACCGTGGCCGCCCCCTCGACCTGTCCGGCACATGCCTACGCGAGATGTGGTGCGTCCCACAAGACCGCCCCGGGAACTCCCGTGCCGTCCGGGCCGACTTCTCCGGTCGGCGGCCGACGCGTCCGGGCCTCGACCGTCGTCGGAAGGGGAGGCGCGTGAGGACCGAGAGGACGGCGACGGAGGCGCCGGCCGGGCACGGAAGCCCTGGCCGGGGCCTGACCGCGCTGCTCACGACCGCCATGGCCTTCTCGATGATGCAGCTCTTCCTGCTGGGCGCGCTCGGTCCGCGGCTGGTCGACCGACTCGGCGTCACCGAGACCGAGTTGGGCCTGACGACGACGGTCGGGTTCGGAACGGCGGCCGTGCTCTCGCCCGTCGGCGGCCGGATCGTCGACCGGGCCGGCTCCCGCCGCTCCCTGGTCGCCCTGCTCGTGCTCTCGGCGGCGGCGCTCGGGCTCATCGCCGCCGCCCCGGGCGTGGGTCTGCTGCTCGCCGCCGTCGCGCTCGGCGGTGTGCCGCAGGCCCTGGCCAATCCGGCGACCAACAAGGCGATCCTGGCCGCCGTGCCCGCCCCGCGGAGGGGCGCGGTGACCGGGACGAAGCAGTCCGGCGTGCAGCTCGGGGCCTTCGCCGCCGGACTGCCGCTCGCCACGGCCGCCGGTCTCGTCGGCTGGCGGGGCGCGGTCGGGGCGGCGGCGGGCGCGGCACTCCTGGCGGCGGTGTGGGCGTGGCGGTCGCTGCCGGCGGATCCGGACCCGGCGGCGGGCCGTACGCCTACGGGCGCGCCCGGCCGGAACGGGGCTGATCCCGCGCCGGGCCGGAGCGGTGAGCGGCCCGTCGTGGCCGAAGGAGCCGGGGCCGAACCGGTTCCCGTCGCCGAGCGGTTCGGCGGGGCCGTGACCTGGCTGGCCGGGTTCTCGCTGTTCCTGGGCGCCGGGATCGCGTCCGTGAACACGTATCTCGTGCTGTTCGGCGTCCAGCGCCTCGGCATGGGTCCGGCCGTGGCGGGCGGGCTGATCGCCGTGCTCGGCGTGGCGGGCATCGCGGGCCGGGTCGGGTGGTCGCGGGCGGCCGTCCCCGGCCGCGCCGAGTGGCTGCCGGGTGGGCTCGCGGCCGGGGCGGTCGGCGCGGCGGCGCTCCTGGTCGCCGCCCCGTACGCGGAACCGCTGGTCTGGGTGGCCGCGGTGGCGGTGGGCGCGTTCGCGGTGTCCGGCAACGCCGTCTCCATGGTGCTCGTCATGCAGCGTTCCGCGCCGGGCCGGGCCGGGCGGGACTCGGCTCGGGTGGCCGCCGGGTTCTTCGCCGGGTTCGCCCTCGGGCCCCCGCTCTTCGGGCGCCTCGCGGAGAGCGGCCGCCACGGGACCGGGTGGGGTCTGGTGGCCGCCGAGTTCGCGCTGGCCGGAGCGGTCGCCCTGGCCTGGGCGGTCCGGGACCGCCGGGCGCGGAGGGAGGCGGTGACGCCATGAGTGAGCTCCGCTGGGCGGACGAGGCGTTGGACGCGGTGCTCCGGCGGGTCGGCGAGACGGCCCGGCAGGTGGGGGACCGGTTCCCGTTGTACGCGGATCCCGTCGACGGGCGCTGGACCACGACCGGGCGGGGTTCCTGGACCGGCGGGTTCTGGGCCGGGCTGCTCCGGCTGCGGGCCCGCCGGACGGGCGAGCCCGCCGACCGCGCGGCGGCGGCCGCGTGCACGGCCCGGCTGGCGCCCTGGGCGGAGGCGGACACCGCGACCCGGGGCCTGATCCTCTGGTACGGAACGGCCCTCGGCGGCGGCGCGGAAGCCGGGCTCCTGCGTGAACGGGCGGCCCGGTCGGCCCTCGCCGCGTACGACCCGGACCTCGGACTCGTCCCGTGGGGAGCGGCCCTCGGCGGCCCCCGGTCACGGGCTCGCGCGGACGGCGTCCCCGGCCTCGTCCCGCTGCTCGCCTCCGCCGGGGCGAACGGAGAGGCGAAGGCTGCCGGTCATCTCCACCGCCACCTCGAGCTGTGCCTCGGCGCCGTCGACTCCGAACGTCCGATTCCCGCATGGGAGTTCACGGGCCGCACCGGCTGGCGGCCCTGCCCCGATCCGGAACCCGGCTGGACGAGGGGCGAGGCGTGGCTGCTCCTGGCCGTCGCGGACGCGCTGCTGCGCGCGGGGAGCGCCGTCTGGCGACCGGAGAGACTGCACGAGGCCGCGGAACTGGTGTTGAGGCAAGGGGAGTTCCTCTGCGGCCCCCCGGTCCCGCCCGCCCGGGCGCACCACCCGGACGGGCCCCTCGACACCTCCGCCGCCGCGATCGGCGCGGTCGCCCTGCTGAAGCTGGCGCTCCTGCCCGGACCGGCGGCCGCCGCGTACCGCACGCGCGCCGGGGACGTCCTCCGTCACCTGACCGGGACCCACCTCACCCCGCCGGGCGCGCCACGGCCGGCCGGGCTGCTGGGGGACGGCTGCTACGACGCGGCCTCGGGCACGGCCGTCCGCCACGCACTCGTCTGGGGCGACTACTTCCTGGCCCTCGGGCTCGGCGCCCTGCTCGGCCTGGTGGACCTGGAAGAGGTGTAGGGGCGAACCGGCCCTCCCCGCCGAACAGCGGGACCTCCCGGTCGACTTCGGGTTCAGTCGTGGGCGCGCAGGACGCGCCGGGCGACCGACGTGATGTGCAGCTCGTCGGGGCCGTCGAGCACGCGGGCCGTCCTGCCCGTGCGCAGGAGCGCGGGCAGCGGTGTGTCGGGGCCGAGCCCCGCCGCGCCGTGGACCTGGACGGCGCGGTCCGCCACCGACTGGAGGGTCCGGGCGGCGGCGGTCTTCGCGAGGCCCACCTCCACGTGCGCGTCCCGGCCCGAGGCGACCAGGTCCATCGCCTCGTACACGAGGGGGCGGGTCGTCCGCAGGGCGAGCAGGGCCTCGAACACGTGCTGCTGGACCAGGGGCCGGGCGGAGAGCGGGCCCCGCACGCCCTCGCGCGCGCGGGCCCGCGCGCACATCAGGTCGAAGGCGCGCTGGGCCTGCCCGATCCAGCGCAACGCCCGCAGGACGCGTCCGAGTTGGAGTCGCTCGCCGGCGACGGCGAGTGCCTGCCCCGGTTCGCCGACGAGGTGGTCGTCGGGGACGACGACACCGTCGAACGCGATCTCGTACTGCCCTCCCGCGCCGAGCACCGGCAGCTCGCGCACCACCCTGAACCCGGGCGCGGACGTGGGCACCAGCAGCAGCGACAGGCCGTCCCGGTCACCGGCGGCCCCGCTCGTCCGCGCCAGGACCGTCACCAGGTCCGCGTCGCCCGCGCCCGAGACGAACCACTTCCGTCCCGTCACGCTCCAGGCGCCGCCCGGCCGCCGGTCCGCCCGGGTGGCGGTGAGGACGGGCTCGCTCCCCGGGGTGTCCGGCTCCGTCATCGCGTAACACGTCCGCAGCTCCCCGGAGACCAGCCGCCCGAGGACCTCCTCCCGTACGACGGGCGAGCCGTGCCGCGCCAGCATCGTCACGTCGAGCAGCGTGGCCGAACCCAGCGCGGCCGGGCCGTGGTCGCTGGCGCCCTCGGCCTCCGCCACCGAGGCGTACGCGGCGAGGGGAAGGCCGCCGCCGCCCAGCTCCGCGGGCAACGGCAGGGCCCAGAGGCCGCGTTCCCGCGCCTCGGCGCGCAGCCGGCTCCGCACGGCCGCGGCGACCGGACCGCCCGCTTCGAGCTCCGGCTCGTACGGGATCACCCGATCCCGTACGAACTCCGCCACCCGCGGGCGCCATTCCTCCCCGCCCCGTATCGCGCCGCCGCCGACCGTCACGTCTCCACTCCGCTCTCCTCTTCCCGCTCCGGGAACTCGGCAGAACACCCGTCCGACTGTCTGCCCGGGGAAGGGGTCGGGCGGACCGGCCCGGCGGTTCCCCCCGATCCGTACGGACCCACAGCGCCGGCCACCGCCGCGCGACGAGAGGAGAGGCATGGCGTCCCCAGCGACCCCGCAGACCGTCCGGCCACTCGACACACTGGCCTTCCACGTGACGGGACCCCCGCCGCTGACCAGGGTCGTGGACGACCACCTCGGACGGCTCGGCGCCCGGCGGCGGCACGCGGGCGCCGAGGACGACGGCGATGTGCACACCGCTCCCACCGGCGAGGCGCACACCGTCCTCACCGGCGGCGCCTTCGCCCCCGCCACGGCACGCGCGGCCTGGGGCCCGCCCGGCTCGGGCCTCGTCGACGAGGCCACCGTCCAGGCGGCGACCGGCGTGATGAGTATCCACGGGCGGCGCGACGGAGCCCCGCGCGGACTCGCAGCCGACTACCTGGCCACGGCCACCGGCGTCCTCGCCGTGCAGGGCCTGCTCGCGGACCTCCTGGGCCAGGCGCGTGGCGGCCGGCCTGCCGGGACCCTCACCACGAGTGCCGACCGCGCCGGGCTCCTCGTCGTCTCCCAGTACCTCGCCGCCGCCGGAGCCGACGAGGCGGAGGCCGCCGAACTCGCCCCGGGAGGACCGCCCTTCACCTCCGCCGACGGCGTTCTGTTCGAGCTGGAGACGCTCGACCCCGGAGCCTGGGCCGCGTTCTGGCAGGCGCTCGACGCCCCCGCCGAGGCGATACGGCACGGCTGGCGGCCCTTCCAGTTCCGCTACGCCACCGCCTGCGCGCCCTTCGCCGCCGCCCTGCACGCCGTGACCCAGGCCCACCCGATGGACCGCGTCCGGCACGCGGCCGCCCTGTCGGGCGCCGAGGTGTGCCCGCTGCACACCCTCGCCGAGCGCGCCCACGAGGACGACGGGGCGGACCCGTGGGCCCTCCGGGTCCTCGGCCCGGGCCACGCGTCCACCCCCCGCGACCTGCCGCCCGGACGACCCCTCGCCGGGCTCACCGTCCTGGAGGCGGGGCGGAGGATCCAGGCGCCGCTCGCCGCGCACCTCCTCGGGCTGCTCGGCGCCGAGGTGATCCGGATCGAGCCGCCGGGCGGCGACCCGCTGCGCGGGATGCCGCCCGCCTGCTCCGGCGTCTCGGCCCGCTGGCTGGCGCTCAACCGGGGCAAGAAGGCCGTCGAGATCGACATCAAGTCCGGACGGGACCGCGGCCGGCTGAAGGAACTGGTCGCCGGGGCCGACGTGTTCCTGCACAACTGGGCACCCGGCAAGGCCGCCGCGCTCGGCCTCGACGCCGACGACCTGAGCGCCGTCAACCCGGCCCTCGTGCACGCGTACACCAGCGGCTGGGCCGACCGCGTCGACGACGCCCCCATGGGCACGGACTTCATGGTCCAGGCCCGCACCGGCACCGGCGAGGCCGTCCGCCCGGCGGGGGAGCCGCCCGCGCCGTCCCTCATGACGCTCCTCGACGTCCTCGGCGGGCTCCTCGGCGCCGAGGCCGTCCTCGCGGGCCTGCTGCTCCGCGAACGCACCGGGCGCGGCGTCCGTGCCGACTCCTCGCTGCTCGGCGCCGCGGACACCCTCACCGGGCCCGCGCTCGACCGGGCCCGGCGGGGGCACGACCCGCGCCGCCCGGCCGGCTTCCGGCAGCCCGTGCGCACCGCCGACGGCTGGGTCGCGGCCACGGACGCCTGCGCCCCGGCCACCGCCGCGTACGACCTGCGGGAGCTCTCCACCCGCGAGGCCCTGGAGCAGCTGGGCCGGCACGGACTGGCCGCCACCCGCGTCACGACCGACCTGAACGAGCTGCACCACGACCCGCGCCTGACCGGCCCGATCGGCCGGGACGCGCACGGCGCACCCGCCGTCCCCGACCCCTGGAGCCACGCATGACCACCCGCCCGACCACACCACCGCCCATCGAGCCGGCCGCGCCCCCGGCCCCCCAGGTCCCCGTGGCCGAGGGCGCCGAGCGGCTCGTGCTGCGTGATCTTCTTCCCGTCGCCCTCCGGCGTTCCTGGGCGGCGGACGGCAGTTGTCCCGACCTCGACCTGTACGGCCTGTTCCGGGCCCGGCGGATCGCCGACCCGCACCGTACGGCCCTCCTCGACGCCAAGGGCGCGCTCTGTTACACCGCCCTCGACCGCAGAGCCCGCTGTCTCGCCGCCGGGCTCGCCGGGCTCGGCATCGGACCCGGCGACTTCGTCGGCGTCCAGCTCCCCAACCACCGCGACGCCGTCGTCGCCGACCTGGCGCTCGCCGCCCTCGGCGCCGTCGCACTGCCGTTCCCGGTGGGACGCGGCGTACGGGAGGCCGAGAGCCTCCTCGGCCGGGCCCGCGCCGTCGCCGTCCTCGCCGCCACCGCCCACCGCGGCGCGCACCCCGCCGCCGACCTGCACGCCCTGCGGACCGCGCTGCCCGCGCTCCGGCACGTCGTCGCCGCGGGACCGGGCACCGCGCCCGAGGGGACGGTGCCGATGGCCCGGCTCCTGCGCACCGACGCCACCGGGTTCGTGCCCGCCCGGCCCGACCCCGAGTCCGCCGCCCGGATCCTCGTCTCCTCCGGCTCCGAGGCGGAGCCGAAGATGGTCGCGTACTCGCACAACGCCCTGGCCGGCGGCCGGGGCAACTTCCTGGCCTCCCTGATCCCCGACGGAAGACCGCCGCGCTGCCTGTTCCTCGTCCCGCTGGCGTCGGCGTTCGGCTCCAACGGCACCGCCGTGACGCTCGTCCGGCACGGCGGGACCCTCGTCCTGCTCGACCACTTCACCCCGGAGGCGGCGCTCGCCGCGATCCGCGCTCACGCGCCGACCCACGTCCTCGGCGTCCCGACGATGGTCCGCATGATGCTGGAGCGCCTCGACCGGGAGCCGGACGGTACGGAGCCCCTGCCGGCCCCGACCGCCCTGGTGCTCGGGGGCGCCCCCCTCGACGCGCGGACGGCGGAGGCGGCGGCGAAGGCCTTCGGCTGCGCGGTGGTCAACCTCTACGGCTCCGCCGACGGCGTCAACTGCCACACCGGCCTCGGCGAGGCGCTGCCGCCCGCCGACGGGACGGGCGTCGTCGCGGGACGGCCCGACCCCCGGGTCACCGACATCCGCATCGCCGACCCCGACACCCACCGGCCCCTCCCCGACGGCGCCGTCGGCGAGATCCTCTCCCGAGGCCCGATGACGCCGCTCTGCTACGTGGGCGCGCCCGAACTCGACGCCCGCCACCGCACGGAGGACGGCTGGGTCCGCACCGGGGATCTCGGCCTCCTCGACGCCGACGGCCTGCTGCACGTGGTCGGCCGGCTCAAGGACGTCGTCATCCGGGGCGGCGCCAACATCAGCCCCGCGGAGGTGGAGCGGGCGCTCGCCGGCCACCCCCGGATCCGGGACGTGGTCTGCGTCGGGGTCCCCGATCCGCTCATGGGGGAGCGCCTGGCTGCCTGCGTCGTGCCCACGGGCGACGGCCCGGCGCCCACCCTCGACTCCCTCGGCGGGTTCCTGACCGTCCTCGGTCTCGAACCGCGCAAGCATCCCGAGCGGCTGCTCGTCGTCGCCGAACTGCCCCTCACGGCGGCGGGCAAGCCCGACCGCGCGGCCCTCGCCCGCCGGGTCGGCGCGAGCGAAGCGGAGCCGGCGGGGGCCTCGCGCGGGGCGGCCTGACACGAAGGGCCCGGTGACACCGGTCACCGGGCCCCTCCGGGCGATCCGCCCGGCCCCTACGAGCCCAGCGCCTTCTTCAGCTCGGCGGCGGCGCCCCGGTACACCTCGACCAGGTCCAGGCTCTCGTCCGGGTAGTTGACGATCTCGACCTGCTCGGCGCCCGAGTCCGGCAGGACCGTACCGGTCGACATGTGGGCGTTGTCGAGGACGAACTCCGGCTTCCTGGAGGAGAGTTCGGCGAGCTGGGCGGGGGTGACGGCCTCGGGTCCGTACGTGCCGACCGGTGTCACACCCGCCAGCTTCGCCGACCACGTGGTGAAGACCTGGGTGACGACGACGGGGCTCCGGCCGCCCGGCCAGGCGGCCTTCAGCTCCTTGCCGAGCCGGTGGTACTCGCTGTCGAAGCCCGCCCGCCACTTCGTCGCCGCGCCCTCGGTGCCGAACAGGCCGGCGAGCCGGGCCACTTCGGACCGTACCTTGTCGGCGTCGTTGTCGAGGTTCACCTCCACCAGCTTCGCCTTCGACCCGGCGGCCTCCTTGATCTTCGCGGCGTACGGCTCGAAGGGCGCGTACAGCACGAAGTCCGCCCCGGCGACGGCCGCGAGGTCCGAGGGCTTCGGGTCGTAGTCGGGCGCGTGGTGCACCGAGCGGGGGACGATGACCGTGACGTCCTCGGCGCCCGCGGCCCGGGCGAACGCGCCCTCCCAGGTCGTCGTCACGACGACCGAGGGACCGGCGCCCTTCCTCCCGTCCTCGGTCCGGGCCGCGCCCTCCTCGCCGCAGCCGGCGGTGAGCAGGAGCGCGGCGGTCAGTGCGAGGAGCGGGCCGGGGGAGGTGATGCGGACGCGGGTGCGCGCCATGAGGGGTTTCTCCGTTCGGGAAGCAGGTGTACGGCGAGGACGACCGCCCCCGCCGTCAGGACGAGGACCGGACCCGGCGGCCAGTCGAGCCGCAGGGCCACGAGGAAGCCGGTCAGGTTGACCGCCACCCCGATCCCGATCGCCCACAGGGTGATCGACCTCAGGGAGCCGCCGAGCCGGCGGGCGGCCAGAGCGGGCAGCAGGGTCAGGGCGTCGACGAGCAGCGCCCCGGTGAGCTTGATGGCCCCGGCCACCGCGACGGCGACCAGGACCAGAAGGGCCGTCGTGAGCGCCCGGACGGGCACGCCCGAGCACTCGGCGAGCTCCCGGTCGTACAGCAGCAGGCCGATCTCGCGCCGCCGCCACCAGAACAGTCCGGGCACGACGACGGCGAGCACGCCGAGGACGACGAGGTCCGGGGTGCCGACGGACAGGATGGAGCCCCACAGCAGGGCGAAGGCCCCGGAGGCGTTGACCCCGGACACGGCGAGCACGAGCAGCGCCGCGGCGATGGCCAGGCTCATCAGCAGGCCCATGGCGCCGGACAGCCCTCCGGGCGTGCGGGCCAGCGGGGCGATCCCCGCGCCGGACAGGGCGCAGGCGATCAGGGCGCAGACCATCGGGTCGATCCCGGTGACCAGACCTACCGCGATCCCGAGCAGCGCGACGTGCATCATCGCGAACCGCACGGGCATGATGTCGAGCCCGACGATCACGACGCCGACGACCGGCAGGGCGACCGCCGCGACGAGCAGCGCGAGCCCGGCCCGCTGCACGGGGACCAGCTGGAGCAGGGTGCCGAGGTCGGCCGCGGCGAGGTGCACCCGGTCCGGCGCGCTCAGAGATCCCGTGCTCACCGGACCTCCCGGAGCCGGCCGGCCGCCATCTCAAGGACCCGGTCGCAGCGTGCGGCGAGGGCGCGGTCGTGCGTCACCACCACCAGCGTGACGGGGAGCGCGGTGAGCAGGCCGGCGGCCTCCTCCTGGCCGTCGAAGTCGAGGGCGGCGGTGGGTTCGTCGGCGAGCAGCACGCCCGCCCCCGCCGTCACGGCACCGACCGCCCGCGCCACGTACAGGCGCTGCAACTGCCCGCCGGAGAGCGTGTCGACCGACCGCCGGGCGAGCCCTCCCACGCCGAGGAGCTCCGCCGCCTCCGCCGCCGCCGCCGGATCGGAGCCGCTCGCGAGGAGTTCCTCGCCGAGCAGGGGGAACCGGCCCGCGGCGGGCTTCTGCGGTATCCAGGCGCAGGCCCGGCGCCGCCATGCCCATCCGGCCGCCGAGCGGGCCTCGCGGCCGCCGACCTCGACGGTCCCGCCGACCTGCCGGTGCAGGCCGAGGACGGCGCGCAGCAGGGTCGTCTTGCCGGAGCCGTTCGTGCCGGTCAGCGCGACGCGCTCGCCGGCGGCGATGTCCAGGTCGACTCCGCCGACCGTCTCGCTGCGGCCGTGCCGGCAGGAGACCCCGCGCATCCGTATGTCCAGTCCGCCCATCCACCCGTCCCGTTCGCGTCCCGCCGGGCCCTCCACCGGGGC
This sequence comes from Streptomyces sp. E-08, assembly GCF_049913095.1. NCBI lineage: Bacteria > Bacillati > Actinomycetota > Actinomycetes > Kitasatosporales > Streptomycetaceae > Streptomyces > Streptomyces sp. E-08. Next base: position 6,661,944 of record NZ_CP183971.1, read on the forward strand.
CGTCGGTCCTGGAGGAGTCGTCCGCGGGGCGTGTCGGGTTCCCGTGCGGCGGCGGGCAGGTGGTTGGGTCGGTGGCCCACGCCCGTGCCCGGGGTGGGCTCGGCCCCGTACCCGGGCGGCTCAGGCCCGTAGCAGGAGGAGAACGCCATGCGGATCCACGTGACCAGTGTCTTCGTCGACGACCAGGACAAGGCCCTCGCCTTCTACACGGAGAAGCTGGGCTTCGTGAAGAAGACGGAGGTCCCCCTCGGCGACTACCGCTGGCTGACCGTCGTGTCGCCGGAGGCCCCCGAGGGCACCGAACTGCTCCTGGAGCCCGACGCGCACCCCGCCGCCAGGACGTACGCGTACGCCCTGGTCGCGGACGGCATCCCGGCCACCTCCTTCGCCGTGGACGACGTCCGCGCGGAGTACGAGCGGCTGAGCGCCCTCGGGGTCCGCTTCACCCAGGAACCGACGGAGGCGGGCCCGGTCGTCACGGCGGTCCTGGACGACACCTGCGGCAATCTGATCCAGATCGTGCAGCTGCCCTGACCTCCCGGGGGGACGCGGCGGCCGGTGGGCCGCCTCCCGGGAGGGGTCAGGCGGCGGGCCTGCCGGGCTGGTCGTGGGTCGAGCAGTGGATGCCGCCGCCGCCGGAGGCGATGGTGTCGATCTGGAGCTGGACGACCTCGCGCTTCGGGAAGTGCTCCTGGAGGATCCCGCGCGCGCGGTCGTCGGCCTTCCGGTCGCCGAACTTCGGCAGGAAGACGGAGTCGTTCGCGACGTAGAAGTTGGCGTACGTCGACACGAAGTCGTCGCCCTCGCCGGTGATCTTGTCAAGGTCGGGCTGCGGCAGGTCGACGATCTCGAAGCGCCGGCCGCGGGCGTCGGTGGCCTTCTCCAGGACCGCGCGGGCCTGGTCGGCCGAGCGGGACCAGGAGTCCGGGGGCGAACCGGGGAAGGCCTGGTCGAGCAGGACCACGCCGGGCGCGGTGAACCGTACGAGGCTGTCCACGTGCGCGTCGGTGATGTCCTGGCCGCGGACGCCCGCCAGCCAGACCACCTTCTCCACGCCGAGCGTCTCGATCAGTTCGTCCTCGATCTGGTCCCGGGTCTTCCCGCGGTTGCGGTTGTTGTTGACGATCGAGCTCTCGGTGACGAGGAGCGTGCCCTCGCCGTCGGTCTCGAACGAGCCGCCCTCGGCGGTGGGCGGTGCCACCTCGCGGGGGATGTCGTACCTGGCGAGCAGCCTGCGGCCGACCAGGGCGTCGTTGTCGTGGGTCTGCTTGTCGCCCCAGCCGTTGAAGTTGAAGTCGATGCCGACGAGCTCGCCGTCGTCCTCGACGAAGACGGGGACGGTGTCGCGGGCCCACAGGTCGTCGACGGGCATCGGGATGACCTCGACCCGCGAGCCGCACGCCCGCTGGGCCGCCGGCAGCTGCTCCGGGCGGGCCATCATGACGACCGCCTCGTACTCCCCGACGGCCCGGGCGATGCGGGCGATGTCCTCCCGTACGTAGGGCAGCTCGTCGCCCCAGACGGAGGTGAGGGCGGGCCAGGACATGAAGGTGCGGGTGTGGCTCTCCCATTCGGCGCCGAAGCGGCGCTCGGAGTCCGGGGCGCCCGGGCTGCTGCTCGTACCGGCGGCGGCGCCGCCCTGTACGGACTCCCCGGGTCCGCAGGCGGCGGCGCCGAGGGCGAGGGCGCCGCCGATTCCGGCGAAGGTCCGCAGTGCCGTGCGGCGGGAGGGCTGAGGGTGGGACACGGTGTGCTCCGATCATGGGCGGGCGAGACTGTCCGGCGGCGGGCGGATCGCGTGACGCGCGGCGGCGGGAATCGCGGGCCTGGCCTCACGCGGGTGGCGAGCGCCCGGGGACGGGCGGCGCGGCGGGGCGTGAGTGAGGGTGGCCGTGAGGGCCACTGTGGCGCTGACCGGATTTTCAGTCAAATGGCCGCACGGCGTGGCGGGCGCGGTGTCGCCCGGTCGGCGGACGGGCGGGAGCGGGGCGCGCGACCCTTGTGTGGCAAGGCCCACGGGCCGTCCCGCCCGAGCCGTATTGACTGAAACTTTAGTCAAAGGCACGATCGTGTTCATGTCCTCCACGTACCCTCCCGGGCCACGGCCGGCCCACGCGCCGCCGGCGCCCGACGACCCCCGAGAGATCGGCGGCTACCGGATCCAGGCCCGGCTCGGCGCCGGCGGCATGGGCGTCGTCTATCTCGCCCACACCCCGGGCGGGCGGCCCATCGCCCTCAAGGCGGTGCGCGAGGACTTCGCCGCCGACCCCGAGTTCCGGCTGCGCTTCGCCCAGGAGGTCGCCAGCGCGAGCCGCATCCACGGCCTCTTCACCGCGCAGGTCGTGGACCACGGAGCCGACGACCCCGTCCCCTGGCTCGCCACCGCCTACGTGCCCGGCCCCTCGCTCCAGCAGGTCGTCGAGCGCCACGGCCCGCTCCCCGTCCGCACGGTGCTGCTCCTGGTCGCCGGGATCGCCGAGGCACTCCAGGCCATCCACGGCGCCGGCGTCGTCCACCGCGACCTCAAGCCGGCCAACGTCCTGATCGCCGAGGACGGCCCGCGCGTCATCGACTTCGGCATCGCACGCGCCGCCGACGCCACCGGACTCACCGGCACCGGCCTGCGGATCGGCACCGCCGCGTACATGGCGCCCGAGCAGGCCCTCGGCCTCGCGGTGACGCCCGCGACCGACGTCTTCGCCCTCGGCGCGCTCGCCGCCTACGTCGCCGGAGGAGCGCTGCCGTTCGGCGCCGGTCCCGAGTCGGCCGCGCTGTACCGCGTGGTCCACGAGCCGGCCGACCTCACCCACGTCCCCGCCGAACTCCACGCCCTCCTCGACCGCTGCCTCGCCAAGCGGCCGGAGGAGCGCCCCGCCCCGGCCGAGCTGATCGCCGCCGCGCACGCGCACCCGGCCGTCGGACCCGCCCCGGAGTTCAACGAGGGCTGGCTGCCGGGCGCGGTGCGGGAGGAGCTGCCGGGCGGGGCGGCACCCGTCCGGGCGCCCTCGCTCCACGACCGGCCCACCCACGCGGGACCCGCGGCCCCGGTCCCCACGCAGCGGGTGCCGGAGCCCCGGACCGGAGCCGACCGCGCCCCCGGCGGGCCCCCGGCGCACCGGGTCCGGCGCGGGCGTACGCCCCTGGCCGCGGGCGTCGCCGTCCTCGGGCTGCTCGCGGCGGCGGCCGGGGTCGTGTACCACCTGGACGGGACCGGGACGGGCCCCTCGTTCACGCCGGGGTACACCGACGTCGAGCTGACCGCCCCCGACGACGGCTACGAGTTCGACCTCGGCGCCGGGAGGGTGGTACCCGCCGAGACCGCCGACTGGTACCTGAGCCGCGACAAGGGCGCGTTCGTCCTGCCCGAGGACGCGGACGCCTTCGTCGCCTCCGGGTACGTGCTGAGCCCCGAGGACTGCGACCGCGGCATCGAGACGGAACCCGTCACGAGCCTGCCCCTCGACGACCTCGCCGACGAGCGACCGTTCTGCGTCCGCAGCCCCGACGGCCGGCGGCTCGTCATCGCCCGGCTCGTCGACGGGGCGCAGGGCGACGGCCCGGTCACGGTCGTCCTCGGCCAGTACCGGAAGGACGGCTGAACGGTCCCGGACGGGGCGGCGCCGTCGATCACTCCGTACGCCGCTCCGGATAGGGTTCACGGCATGGCGTCTCGTAGTACTCAGATCCTTGAAGCAGCCGCCCGGGTGATCGCCCGGCGTGGCGTCCGCGGGCTCCGCGTGGAGGAACTGGCCGCCGAGGCCGGGGTCTCCACCGGCCTGATCTACTACCACTTCAAGGACCGCACCGGAATCCTGCGCCACACGCTGGAGTTCATCAACGACCGGGCCGAGCGGTACACCACCGCGCAGGACCCCGACGCCGAGCCCCTCGGCCCGCGCGAGGAGCTCGACCAGGTCCTCTGCCTGGAGCTCCAGGACACCCCGGAGGTCCGGGAGAACAGCTCGGCCTGGGGCGAACTGCGCGCGAGCGCCGTCTTCGACCCCGTCCTGCGCGAGGACCTCGCCCGCGCGACCCTGGTGTGGGTGCAGGAGATCGCCGGACTCCTCGGCCAGGTGCGGCCCCTGGCGCCCGCGGCCGCGCTCGCCGCCGCGGCCGAGCGGCTCACCGCCCTCCTCGAAGGCCTGAGCATGCGGTGGCTGAGCGGCGGCCTCGCGATCGACCACGCGCGCGCCCTCATGCGGGAGGCGGTCGAGGTGGAACTGAACGGTCTGGACGCGGTCCGGGCGTAGCCCGGCGTCCCGCCGGGACCCGCTGTCCGCGCGCCTCCCGGCGGTCCCGCTCAGCCCACGTGGACGCGGGGGCGACGGTTCCGGTCGGACTCGGCCTCCCGCAGGACCTCTCGGGTGACGGGGGCGACCTCGCCCTGCCCGAGGAGGAAGAAGCGCAGGAAGTTGGCGAAGGGGTTGCCCTCGGTCCACTCGAAGTAGATGTGGGGGCTCACGCCGGTGAGGTCACGGGCGTGGAGGAGGAGCGCGGCGAGCGCGTTCGGGATCGAGGAGGACTCGACGGTCAGGACGCGGTAGCGGTCGTGCATGACCTCGCCGCGCACGGTCAGACCCGCCTCGAACTCGGAGGGGTCGGTGACCGTCACCTCGACGAAGACGAAGTCCTCGGTGGTCGGCAGGTCGTTGTCGGCGCGGATCTGTTCGATCTTGTCGCGGTACTCGGCGATGTCCCGCCTGTCGGGCTCGTTGGCGACGAAGCGCGGGGTGCGGCGGGAGATGTCCTGGATGAAGCGCTCGGCCATGTCGTCGAGCTCGATGTGGGTGACGCGCAGCTCGAAGGCGCGGCCGAGGCGGGAGAGGAGCGAGATGAGGATGATGCCGGCGATGAAGCAGGCGCCGATCTTCACGCCGTCGGGGCGCTCGATGACGTTGACGACGGTGGTGTAGAGGAAGACGGCGGAGATGACGCCGAAGCCGATGGCCCAGCCGCGCTGGCCGGCCTTGCGCGCCGCGATGGTCACGGCGATGGCGGCCGAGCAGATCAGGACGAGGACACCGGTGGCGTAGGCGCCGCCCTGGGCGTCGACGTCGGCGTCGAAGATCCAGGTCACGAGGAAGGCGACCAGGGTGAAGACGATGACCATGGGGCGCACGGCGCGGGCCCAGTGCGGGGCCATGCCGTACTTGGGCAGGTAGCGGGGCATCAGGTTGAGCAGTCCGGCCATGGCGGAGGCGCCCGCGAACCAGAGGATCGCGATGGTGGAGACGTCGTAGACCGTGCCGAAGGTGTTGCCCAGGTACTCGTGGGCGAGGTAGGCGAGCGCGCGGCCGTTGGCCTGGCCGCCGGACTCGAACTCCTTCTCCGGGATGAGCACGGTGGTGATGAAGCTCGTGCAGATCAGGAAGACGCTCATGATCAGCGCGGCCGTGGTCAGGAGCTTCTTGGTGTCGCGGATGCGGCCGGTCGGCTTCTCCTCGGTGTCGTCCGGGTCGCCCTTGACGTGCGGCATGACCGCCACGCCGGTCTCGAAGCCGGACAGGCCGAGCGCGAGCTTGGGGAAGACGAGGAGGGCGACGCCGACCATGGCGAAGACGTTGCCGTGCTCGGCGGTCAGCGCGGCGGTCCAGTCGGTGACGACATGGCCTTCGGTGATCACGTGCCAGAAGCCGCTGACGACGACGACCACGTTGAGGCCGAGGTAGATGCCGACGAGGACGACGGCGACGCCGATGGCCTCCAGGAAGCCCTTGAGGAACACGGCGCCGAGCAGGGCGATCAGCACGAGCGTGATGATCATCTGCTTGTTGTGGAGCGCCTCTTCGAGATGCGGGTTCTCGACGAGGTGGGTGGAGGCGTCGGCCGCCGACAGGGTGATGGTGATGAGGAAGTCGGTGGCGGCGAAGCCGAGCAGGGTGAGGACGAACAGCTTGCCCTTCCAGAAGGAGAGCAGGCGCGACAGCATGGCGATCGAGCCCTCGCCGCGCGGGCTCTCCTCCGCCACCCGCCGGTAGACGGGCAGGGCGCCGGCCAGGGTGACGATGACCAGGACGACCGTCGCGACGGGGGAGAGCAGTCCGGCGGCCAGGGCCGCGATGCCGGGCTGGTAGCCGAGGGTGGAGAAGTAGTCGACGCCGGTCAGGCACATCACCCGCCACCAGCGCTGGCCCTTGTGCCCGGCGTCCGGGGCCGACTCCACCGGCCGGGAGGGCTTGCCCTTCCCCATGTCGGACAGCCCCTCCAGCATCCACGCGCGCAATCGTCCGGTGCGGGCGTCCTTCGTGGTGGCCATCGGGGGTCCCTGGGAGTTCGGTGAGCATCGACTTTCGGCCATCCGACGGACGGCCGGGCAAGCCTAAGCAGACCGCGAGCCACCGATCGGGGGTCACGCGTCAGGGAAGCGTCAAGATCCCCCTGTCGGACGTCATGCTTGTCACACCGGCGCCGTCCTCGGCCCCCGGGGAGCGTCAGCGGCTGCCGAAGACCTGCGTCCAGTAGGGGCCGCCGGAGGTGTGCAGGCCGATTCCGATCTCCTTGAAGTCACAGTTCAGGATGTTCGCCCGGTGGCCGGGACTGTTCATCCACGAGTCCATCACCTCCGCGGGGGTTCTCTGGCCCTTCGCGATGTTCTCGCCGTACGTCGACCAGGCGTATCCGGCGGCCGTGACGCGCTCGCCGGGGCCGTCGCCGTCGGGGTTGGTGTGGTCGAAGAAGCCCCGCGCGGCCATGTCGTCGGAGTGGCCCTGGGCGGCCCTGGTCAGCAGCGGGTGCTCGGTGAGCGGCCCGCAGCCGGCCTTGGCCCGTTCGGTGTTGACGAGACTGATCACCTCCTGCTGGGTGGAACCGGAACCGGAACCGGAGCCCGCGCCGGTGGAACCGGTGCCGGAACCCGATCCGGAGGTCGGCCGCGTGGCGGTCGGGGCGGGGTCGGGCGCGGGCGGGGCCGTGCGGGTCGGCCGGGGCGGCGCCGGAGGCGTGGTGCGGGAGGCCGTCGGCGTGGGGCGCGAGGGCTTCGGGGAGGTCCGGGGGGTCTTCGACACCGACGGCGAGGGCGCGGCCGTGGAGGACGCGGTCGCCGGGGTCCCGGTCGGCTCCTGCGCGGTGGGCAGGCCGCCGTCGGCGGGCGCGGCGAGGGTCGTGCCCCCGGCCTCCGGCCCCTCGTCGGGGCCGGCGGTCAGGGTGAAGGCGCCGCCGGTGACCGCCACCACGGCTATGCCCGCCGCGATGACCACGCGCCGGCGGCCGCGCCGCTGCCGCTGCCGGCGCTTGCGGCGGACGGCCCGCGTGCTCCGGGCACCGCGGCCCGCGGCCCCTTCACCCGGCCCGGACCCGGACGCCCCTCCGGCACCGTCCCGCGCCGGGGCGAGCGGGGCGGCGAGCGTCGAGGCGAGCGGGTCGGAGTCCGGGTCGTAGGCGTGGGCGGACGCGGGGTCGCGGGCATGCGGGGAAGCAGGGACGGAACCCCGACCGGACACCTGCGCGGAGCCCGGGTCCACCGCCACGCCCGAGGACTGGGCGCCGAACTGCCCGCTCGCGGCGACGGCCTCGAAGTCGGCCCGCTCGCGGACGCCCGCGAGGAGCAGCGCGGCCGGGGGCACCAGAAGCAGCCCGGCGAGCAGCCCCTCCGCCGGGACGAGCCCGCTCCACAGCCCGGAGCAGTGCGCGCACGCACGCGCGTGCCGGGCCAGGCGCTTGCGCCAGAGGGGCGACGGCCGGCCGTCCCAGGTGCCGGTCTCGTACCGCAGGGTCGGGCAGGGCGGGTTCTGCGACAGGGCCCGCACGACGATCCGCGCCGTCTCCAGCCGTTCCTTCATCCGCTGGACCCGCACCGCGGTGTGCTGCGGGGACAGCTGGAGCGCGGCGGCCACCTCGTGCCGGCTGAGCTCGCCGGCGCACTCCAGCCACCACAGCGACAGCAGCTCCCGGTCCTCCGGCTCCAGCCAGCGGGTCGCCTCGGCGGTCTCGCGCCGCTGGCCGGACAGGTTCAGCCGGACCACGGCCAGCTCCACGAAGTCGGATCCCGGCTGCGCGATCTCGTGCGCGTCGTCGAGGCCGCCCGCGGGGAAGCCGGCCTGCCGCTGCCAGTGGGTCCGGACGCCGTTCATGGTGATGGCGACCAGCCAGGACCTGAAGCTGTCCGGGGAGCGCAGGTCGCCGAGTCCGGCGAGCGCCCGCAGCATCGTCTCCTGGACGACGTCGTCGACGTCGTGGTGACCGTTCATCGCCCGGCCCACGATGTTGTAGACGAGGGGGAGGTGGAGCGCGATGAGCCGGTCCTGCGCCCGAAGGTCTCCGCTCTGCGCCGCCCTGACCAGTTCCGTACCGTGCTGTGCGCCCATGCTCCGAATCACCCTGCCTGTTCCCGCTGTCGTCGACGGCCAACACAGGGGAGATCACCGGGAGGCGGACCGATAACAGGAATCGGCGGAGGTCTTCCGGGAACTTCGGCCTCCCGTAGGGGAGGCCAGGGCGCCCGCCCGGTCTTCGTGGCTTCCGCCCATACGAGGTTGCGCGCCGTTCCGGCAAGACTGCCAGGGCATGACGGACCACCAGGCACGACCGAGCACTGGGGAGGACTGCGCCCATGGGTGTGCAGCTGTACGACGAGATCGGTGAGGCTTTCGAGGGGTTCAAGTCCCTCCCGCTGACACGGTACGGGGAGGTGCCCAGCTTTCTGAACCTGGTCGGCGACGTCCGGGGCAGGACGGTGCTCGACCTCGCCTCCGGCACCGGCTTCTACAGCCGGGAGCTGAAGCGGCGCGGCGCCGCCGACGTGCTCGGCGTCGACATCTCCACGGAAATGGTCGCCGCGGCGGTGGCGTTCGAGGAGAGCGAGCCGCTCGGGGTGCGCTACGAGGTGGGGGACCTCGCCACCCTGCGACCGCTCGACGAGCGCTTCGACCTCGCGCTGGGAGTCCAGGCGCTGAACTACGCGCCGGACACCGCCACCATGGAGGCGATGTGCCGCAACGTGCACCGGAGCCTGAAGCCCGGTGCCGGGTTCTTCCTGCTCGTGCAGAAGCCCGACTACCGCTTCGACGGGCCGTCCCTCGCCCCGTACGGCTTCCTCTGCGAGGCGACCGGCGAGGAGATCGAGACCGGACCGCGCGTCCGGATCACGGCGCTCCTCGAACCGCCGGTCTCGTTCGTGGGAGCGTGTCCCCGCCGTGAGGTCTACGAGGGATCGCTGCGGGAGGCCGGCTTCGGCGACCTGACCTGGGTCCCGCTGGAGATCTCCGAGGCGGGCGTCCGGGAGTTCGGCGAGGAGTTCTGGGCGGACTGCCTGGCCAACCCGCCGTTCGAGCTCCTGCGCTGCCGGGCGTGAGACGCCCGAACGCCCCACACGTCGGATCGACTAGAAAAGAGCTGGGAACGGCCGGCGCGATGGCGTAAAGCCGTTGTCGGACCTGAGAGCGGGGGAACACGTACGTGCCGCGGGCCGGGGGCCGCCGCCGCCGAATCGGCGGCGGCCCCCGGCCCGGCACGGTCGGCGGAGACGCCGGCGGCCCGTCCGGGGACCGGCAGCGGCACCCTGAACCACACGGAAAGAGACACCCATGAACGTCAGTGAGCACATCGAGTCCGTCTACGCGGAGGTCCGCCGGCGCAACCCCGGCGAGGCCGAGTTCCACCAGGCGGCGGCCGAGGTGCTGGAGTCCCTCGGACCCGCGCTCGACCGGCACCCCGAGTACGCCGGGGCCGGGATCGTGGAGCGGCTCGTCGAGCCGGAGCGACAGCTGATGTTCCGGGTTCCCTGGGTCGACGACCAGGGCACCGTGCGCGTCAACCGCGGATACCGGGTGGAGTTCAACAGCGCCCTCGGCCCGTACAAGGGAGGCCTGCGGTTCCACCCGAGCGTCAACCTCGGCATCGTGAAGTTCCTCGGCTTCGAGCAGATCTTCAAGAACGCGCTGACCGGGATGGCGATCGGCGGCGGCAAGGGCGGGTCGGACTTCGACCCCAAGGGCCGCTCGGACGGCGAGATCATGCGGTTCTGCCAGTCCTTCATGACGGAGCTGTACCGCCACCTGGGCGAGCACACCGACGTTCCCGCCGGCGACATCGGCGTCGGCGCGCGGGAGATCGGCTACCTCTTCGGACAGTACAAGCGGATCACCAACCGCTACGAGTCGGGCGTCCTCACCGGCAAGCCGGTCGGCTGGGGCGGCTCGCACGCCCGCACCGAGGCCACGGGCTACGGCGCGGTGTTCTTCGCCCAGGAGATGCTCGCCACCCGCGGCGAGGACTTCGACGGGCGCCGCGTGGTCGTCTCCGGGTCCGGGAACGTCGCCGTGTACGCCGTGGAGAAGGTCCACGCCCTCGGCGGCCGTGTCGTGGCCTGCAGCGACTCCACCGGCTACCTCGTCGACGAGGACGGCATCGACCTGGAGCTCCTGAAGGACATCAAGGAGGTGCGGCGCGCGCGGATCTCCGCGTACGCCGAGGCCAAGCCGACCGCGCGCTTCTCCGCCCGCGGCACGGTCTACGACCTGCGGTGCGACGTCGCCCTGCCCTGCGCGACGCAGAACGAGCTGGGCCGCGAGGACGCCGTGGCCCTGGTGAAGAACGGGGTCCGCGCCGTTGCCGAGGGCGCGAACATGCCCTGCACGCCCGAGGCGGTGGAGGTGTTCCGGGAGGCCGGGGTCCTCTTCGGCCCGGGCAAGGCCGCCAACGCGGGCGGCGTGGCCACCTCCGCCCTGGAGATGCAGCAGAACGCGGCCCGCGACACCTGGACCTTCGAGCAGACCGAGGCCCGCCTCGCCGACGTCATGCGCGACGTCCACACCCAGTGCCGCACCACCGCCGAGGCGTACGGCGCCGACGCGGACGACTACGTGCTCGGCGCCAACGTCGCGGGCTTCCTGCGGGTGGCGGAGGCGATGCACGCGCAGGGCGTCATCTGAGGCACACGGGCGGCGGCGCGACGCGAGGGAGCGGCGCGCGGCCCCACGGTGTCATCCGCACGGGCCCGGCCGGGATGCCCTCCCGGCCGGGCCCGTGCACGCTGGTGCCCCGGACTGTGGTCGCGGTCGGAGGACCGCGCCCGCGGTCGGACACCACGAAGGGACGCCATGGGCAGGACGCGTACGAACGGCCCCGACGCGGAGGCCGGCGCGCGGCTGCTCGCGGGTCTCGCGGTGCTCGCCGTGGTCGCCTCGCTGGTCGTCCTCCTGCTCGCGCTGGGGGACGGCGGTCTCCTGGTGGTCGGAGCCGGCCTCCTCGGACTCGTCCTCTGCGCCGCCGGCGTCTGGTGGTTCGTCGCGCACCGGGGCGCGGTGCGGCTCTTCGGGGCGCTCCTGGCGGTCGCCGCACCCGTCGGCGTCCTGGTCCTCTTCGCGCACGACGGCCTGTGGGTGACGGCGCTGGTCCTCTGCCTGTGCTGGGCCGCGGCGCTGGCCTGCGCACGGGCCGCGCTGCGCAGGTCGGCTCCGGAGCGGGCGGCGAAGGCGGTCCCGGCGGCCCGGCCGAAACGACCGGTCCTGATCATGAACCCGAAGTCCGGGGGCGGGAAGGTCGGCCGCTTCGGCCTCGTCGAACGGGCGGAGGAGCTCGGCGCGCGGGTGATCCTGCTCGACCCGTCCGCCCCCGTCGACGTCGCCGAACTGGCCCGCGGGGCCGTGACCGAGGGCGCGGACCTGCTCGGCGTCGCGGGCGGCGACGGCACCCAGGCCCTGGTCGCGGCGGTCGCCGCCGAGCACGACCTGCCGTTCCTCGTGGTGTCCGCCGGCACCCGCAACCACTTCGCCATGGACCTCGGCCTCGACCGCACCGACCCGGCCCGCTGCCTCGACGCGCTGCACGACGGCGAGGAGCTCCGGATCGACCTCGGCGACGTCGACGGCCGGCCCTTCGTCAACACCGTCTCCTTCGGGGTGTACGCGGACGTCGTCCAGCGCCCCGAGTACCGTGACGACAAGGCGGGCACGATCCTCGCCGTCATGCCGGACCTGCTGCTCGGCGAGGGCGTGCGGCGGCTCGACGCGCGGATCGACGACACGCCGCTCTCCGCCCAGCAGGCCCTGCTCGTCAGCAACAACCCGTACGTCTCGCCCGACGAGTTCAGCGGCGCCGGCCGCCGGCCCAGCCTCGACGACGGCGAGCTGGGGGTGCTCGGGATCCGGGTCGAGGACGCGGCGCAGGCCGCCGATCTGGCCGTACGGGGATCGCAGTCGACCGGCCTCACCGTCCTGACCGCCCACCGCGTCGAGGTGACCTCCGACGCGGACGAGATCCCCGTGGCGGTCGACGGGGAGGCGCTGCGGATGCCCACCCCGGTCGTGTGCGTGCTGCGCCCGGGCGCCCTGCGGGTCCTGGTCCCGCGCGACCGCCCCGGCGTCCCCGTGTCCGTGCCGCCCGTGAGATGGCGGCGGATCCTCGACCTCGCGTTCGGCCGCGGGGAGCGGGTCGCGGAAGCGCCGCGGTGACGGGTCGGGGCCGGGAAGGAGCGCAGTGGTGACCGCGCCCGGCCGTGAGGGAGCGCCGACGTGACGGACCGCGGTGGTGACGGACCGCCGGCCCGCGCGCCGCGCCGCCGGAACCAGTGGCTCTCCGAACGCCGCCGCTCCTCGGTCAGCGGCTCCATCGCCGTGGGCGCGGCGGCGCTCCTCCTCGGCCTCGGCGGGGGCTGGGCGGAGGTCTCCGGGGCGGACGTGTGCGTGCTGCTGCTCCTCACGTACCTCTTCCCGTACCTCATGCTCACGACGGTCGCGTTCGCGACCGCTTCCCCGGAGCGGGTCCGCTCCTGGGCACACCGTGAGACGCGGGGCACGGTCCTCCAGCGGTACGTGTACGGCACGGCGCCCGGACCGGGGGTGTCGATCTTCGTCTCGGCCGCCGCGCTCGTGGTGGCCGTGGTGTGGCGCCCCGGGCACATCGGCTCGTCGCTCGAACCGGCCGCGCGGGCGGCGGTGGCGCTCGTCATGGTCGTCCTCGCCTGGGTCTGCGTGGCCGTCTCCTTCGCGGTCGCCTTCCAGGCCGACAACCTGGTGGAGGACGAGCGGGCCCTGGAGTTCCCCGGGGAGGAGCCCCCGATCTGGGCCGACTACGTCTACTTCGCCTTCGCGGTGATGACGACGTTCGGCACGACGGACGTCAACGTGACGTCCCGGGAGTTGCGCCGGACCGTGACCGCCAACTCGGCGATCGCGTTCGTCTTCAACACCGTCACCGTGGCCAGCCTGGTCTCCGCCCTGGTCTGAGAGCGAGGCGGGCCAGGCCGTACGCGGTCGCGAGCCAGGCGGCCACGGCGATCCACAGCAGGACGCGGCCCAGCGTCCCCAGCCGGTCCACCCCCGTCGCGGCCGAGGTCGACAGGGCCGCCACCGCCGTCATGCCGAGCGGGAAGACCGTCGCCCAGCGCAGCACGTCGTAGCCGGGGCGCCGGCGGACCAGCTCGCCGCACAGGAGTACCGCGTACCAGGCCAGGGCGAGGGCGAGCAACACGAACGTCGTCGTCCTCAGCGCCGCCTCCACGCCGCCCGGCCACTCGCCCGGGACGAGGAGCTTCGACCCGGCGAGCGCCGAGATCGCCAGGGCCCCGCCCGCGATCCAGTGGTCGCCCGCGCCCGTCACCACCTGGCGGACGTCGAAACGGGCCAGGGCGTCGGCGTACAGCACGAGTCCGAGGAGGAACAGGGCCAGGGCCACCCGCGCGAGCCATCCGCCGGCCTTCGGCGCGAGGAGGGCGGACAGCACCACGAGGCCCTGCGTGGCCACACAGATGAGGAACACCGCGCCCGGCGCCCGCCGGGTCAGGTGCCCGAGCACGGCGACGAGCAGCACCGGCCAGACCAGGGCGGCGAGCACCAGGAACGCCACGGCCACCGGGGTGACGCCGAGGAGCTCGTACCGGGCGCCGAGGACCGTCGACGCGGCCACGGCCGTGAGCGCGGGCGGGGTGTCGGCGCTCGCCGCCCAGCGCCGCCGGTCCCCGAGCAGCAGGGCCGAGAAGGCGTACGCGAGCAGCAGCCACACCGCCGTGGCCAGGCACAGCGCCACCAACGAGACCGTTTCGAAGCCGGTCAGATGGAGCCCCACCGACAGGATTCCGGTGGCCAGGACCGCGGCTCCCGCCGCCGGCGGCAGCGCCGCCCACCGGGCGCGCCGCGCCCCGCCGGTCACCCGAGGGGGAGGAGGCGCTGGTTCCAGCCCGCGACCACCGGAAGGCCGTGCTCCGTGGACAGCCGGCCGACCGTCGCCGTCGTCAGCAGGAACAGCCGCCCCTCGGACGCCGGCAGGCCCAGATACCGGGCGGTGAGGACCCGCAGCAGATGGGCGTGCGCCACCACCACGCCGTCCTCCGCGGAGTCCGCGAGGCGGGGTGCGAGGCGCGCCAGGACCCGGTCGGCCCGCCGCCCCACGTCCTCGGCGGACTCGCCCGGCCGCCCGTCGGCGTACGGAGGCACGCCGTCACGCCACAGCGACCAGTCCGGCCGCGTCTCGTGGATCCGGGCGGTGGTCAGCCCCTCGTACCCGCCGTAGTCCCACTCGCACAGGTCCTCGTCCGTCTCGGCGTCCCGCAGACCGGCCAGTTCGGCCGTGTGCCTCGCCCGCCGCAGCGGACTGGTGAGCACGAAGGCGAAGGAGCGGCCCGTGAAGAACGGCGCGAGCGTGCGCGCCTCCGCCTCGCCGTCCGGGGTGAGCGGCAGATCCGTACGGCCGGTGTGCCGCCCGGAGGCGCTCCACTCCGTCTCGCCGTGACGGATCAGGAGGAGGTCACCCATGGCCCGCCGCTCCTTCCGCCCGTCCGGCCCGCGGATCCGCATGCTACTCGCGCGCCCCGCGCCGGAGCCGTTCCCCACGCCGCAGCCGTTCCCCGCGCGCGACGCGCCCCGGCGAGAGCCGGTCGGCCGGTTCAGCCGACGATGGCGACCGGTGCGTCCCAGGCGTTGCGGTCGACGTTGATCGTGTAGCCGCCGCGGGTCTCCTTGCTGTTGGCCTTGTACTGGTGGCCGCGGCTGTGGTCGGTGTAGAGCTTCGGGTCCCAGGGCCAGTCCTTGGTGGTGGTCTCCTGGCCGTTCCACAGGGCGTACCAGAGGTTGCCCGGCAGGTCCGTGCGGTTCTTGGCGGTGGCGATCGCCTTCGCGCTGGAGCTGCTGAAGCCGTAGAGGCCGGCGCGGTAGGTCTTGGCGCGCAGAGTCCTGGTGAAGGACCGCACGTAGGTCAGGGTCGCCTCGTTGCACGCCGTGTCGGCGGTGTCGTACGACTCCATGTTGAGGTAGATCGGGCTGCCGGCCTTCATGCCGAGCGCCGCGGCCTTGGCGACCGCGTCGTTGGCGTTGCTCGCCCCGACCGAGGCCGCGGTGGCCGCGGTGAACCGCTCCTTGTTGCCGCTCTTCTGGCACGGCGGCTGGGCGCCGACGTAGAGGGGGATGACCCGCCAGCCGAGCGTGTCGACCGACTTCACCCACGACCTGGTCAGGTTGGGCTGGGCGCAGCCGCGGTTCTTCCCGCCGACGTAGACCGCGACGCCGCTGTAGTAGCCGTCCTTCTTCCAGGCCTTCATCGCGGTGAGCGAGGGCGCCGTGCAGGCGTCGAAGGCCCGGCCCGTGTAGGTCTTCTGGGCCGGCCACGCGGAGGCCGCCATCGAGGTCTGCGCCGCGATCCCGGCACAGACCACGACGACGACACCCGTCGTTGCCAGGGCTATGGAGCGGCCCTTCCTGGACATCCGGTGCTTCGACATTCCCACCCACCCCATACGCGATCGGACCCCGGCACTCCGGAGCGCCCTCACCCTATCCGGAGGCGCCGGAGCCGCTTCGGCGGTACGGGCCGGCCGCGCCCTCCTCGCCGACCGGCGGCGATACTCCCCCTGGCCCTCAGACGTCACACCCCTCGGTGAGCGGGGTCCCTGACCGGCCCAACCCCGGGCCGCGCGGATGGTGCGCCGGGAGGGGCGCGCCGAGACTCCGGGCATGAGACACCACACTTCCCGGAGACAGGGGCGCGCCCGGCGCCGGACCGTCTCGGCCGGGCTGTCCTGCGCCGTGACCCTCGCGGCCGTCCCCGCCCTGATCCTCGGCCCGGGAGCCCCGGCCGCGCTCGCGGCGCCGCTCCCTGGAGGCCTCGGGCCCTGCGTGCCGGGGGACTGCCCCGACCCGTTCCCCGGCATCGACAACCAGGCCATCAAGGGCCGCGACGCCGGCATCAACATCTTCGTGGGGGACGACTTCCTCGTCCGCGGCCGGGCGGCCGAGGCCGAGGGCCGCGTCGTGGTCCTGGACGACTTCGACCAGAACAAGGACCTGACCGCGGGCGGCCTCTACAACCTGGGCATCGTCGGCGTCGGTTCCCGGGTCGTACCGCCCAAGGACGCGGACTTCCTCACCAGCGGCGGGGACGTGAGGATCGCCGCGAACCAGCGTCTGGAGACGACCGGCGGCCTCCTGGACGAGATCGGGACCGTACGCCACGCGGGCACCGTCACGGGCACCGTGACCGGCACCCTCGTCGAGGACGCGAACGCCGTCGCCCCGTACGCGGGGCTGCGCGACCGGCTCACGGCCGCGAGCCGCTGCTACGCCCGCGTCGACGGCCGGCCCCGCACCCCCACCGGCACGGCCGTCAACCAGGGCGGCCAGACCCTCTTCACGGGTGACGGCACGTCCATGCTCCAGGTCTTCAACGTGGACTTCGACATGACCACGGCCACCGGCGCACAGCAGGGCATCGTCTTCGCCGGCATCCCCGCCGGCGCCACCATCCTGGTCAACGTCACCGGCACGGACCGGACCCTCAGCACCTACAGCGGCGGCATCGTCGACAGCACCGACCCGCTCAACGCCTACCGCGAGCGGCTGCTGTGGAACTTCCCCGACGCCACGACCGTCGCGCTGACGGGTACCGGACAGTTCCAGGGCAGCTTCCTGATGGGGGAGCAGTCGTCGATGACGACCGTGACGCTGCCCGGCATCAACGGCCGCTTCTTCACCACCGGTTCGCTCACGCACACCAGCGCCGCGACGGGAGGCGGCGGCCAGGAGTTCCACGCGTACCCCTTCACCGGAGACCTGCCCGACTGCGGTGACGAACCCGTCCCGACCACGGGTGCGGTGAAGGTGGTGAAGACGGACGCGGCGACGGGTGCGGTGCTGCCCGGCGCGACGTTCCGGCTGTGGGAGGAGACGAACGGCAGGACCGGTCTGCAGACGTCGGGAGACGACCCCGACACCCAGGTGGGCGCGGCGTGCGTGACGGGCGCCGACGGGGTGTGCACACGGACGGTGGAGACGGGGACGTACTACTGGCAGGAGACGGACGCTCCCGACGGGTACGACCTGCCGTCGCCGGCGGTGTTCGGGCCGCTCGTCCTGACCGAGGAGAACGCGACCACGGGCGTGTCGGTCACCGCCTCCAACACCCGCACGCCGGTCCCCCCGGGCACCGGATCCCTCATGCTCCTCAAGTCCGACGCCGACAGCCGACTGCCGCTGCGCGGGGCCACGTTCGAGCTGTGGGAGGAGACCAACGGGCGGGACGGCCTGCAGACCGACGGAGCCGACCCCGACACCCGGATCGGGACGCCCTGCACGACGAACGTCGTCGGGCTCTGCTCCTTCGGGGACCTGGACCACGGCACGTACTACCTGCGGGAGACCGGGGTGCCGGACGGATACGTGCTGCCGGCCGACCCGGTCGCGGGCCCGTTCGTCATCAGCGGTGACCAGGAGGTCGTGGTCGCCCGGCTGGACAACCACCGCGGCGAGGACCCCTGCGAGCCCACGGGCTACGGCGACGAGGACCACGGCTACGGCGACGCCGGCCATGGCGACGCGGGCTACGGCTCATGCGCCGAGGGCGGGACGCGGGCCGGTCGCGCCGCCTGACCGGACGGCGGACCGGTGGCCGGTGGGTGTCGTCGCCCGATGCGCGTGCGACGACCCCATCGGCCCGCCCGCCGGCCGCGGAGGTACGTACCGATCCTCAGGAACGCCTCGCCCAGAGGGACCTGGGGGCCGGGCCGGGGAGACGGCCTGGGAGGCGGAGCGGACGATGACCGGGTCGAGGGCGGGGGAGACGCGTCGGCACCTTCTCGACCTCGGTGGTCGTGGTGGGCGAGCCGCCGGCGAAGAGGCCGTCGGTCCGGTCGAGGTCGGTCACGCCTTCTTGGCGTCGATGTCGGCGATCAGGCCCTCGACGAGGGTCCTGATCTCGTCGCGGATGGGGCGGACGGCCTCGACGCCCTGGCCGGCCGGGTCCTCCAGCGTCCAGTCGAGGTACGTCTTGCCGGGGAAGTACGGGCAGGCGTCCCCGCAGCCCATGGTGATGATGTAGTCCGACGCCTGGGCGGCCCCGGTGGTGAGGACCTTCGGCTTCTGGTCGGAGATGTCCACGCCCAGCTCGGCCATGGCCGCGACGGCCGAGGGGTTGATCCGATCGCCCGGAAGAGAGCCGGCGGAGCGGACCTCGACACGGTCGCCCGCGAGGTGCCGCAGGAATCCGGCGGCCATCTGGGAGCGGCCGGCGTTGTGGACGCAGACGAAGAGCACGGAGGCGAGCGGAGCGGTCATCGGTTCTTCCTTGAGGCAGGGACGGTGCGGGGGTCGGAAGGGATCAGGCCCAGGACGCCGGGGTGACAAGAGGGACCGGGTGCGAGGACGCGGCCACGGCCGGAACCCCCTTCGGCGGGTTCGAGAGGTCAGCCCAGGCTGGTATCAGCTCTGGGTGATATGAAATTATCAGTCCATGATGACGTCAGTCGATACTGATCTGATGCGGGTGCTGGGTGATCCCCTGCGCCTCCGGATCGTGACCCTGCTCGCCCGCGAGACGCTGTGCACCACCCACCTGGTGGAGGAGACCGGCGCCAAGCAGACCAACCTCTCCAATCATCTGAGAGTGCTGCGCGACGCGGGAGTGGTGGAGACCGAGCCGTGCGGCCGGTTCACCTACTACCGGCTCAGGCCGGACGTCATCGAGCAGCTCGCCGGACAGTTCGCCGCGCTCGCGCAGACCGCGCGTCTGACCGCCGAGGCGAACTTCAGGCGTTCTTGCCCCTGAACCGGCCCCCTGTGCCCCACCTGCCGAGGAGTACCCGTCCGTGACCGCCACCGAGCCCGCCGCGAGCGACGCCATAACCACCGACCCGTCGCCCCGGCCCGCACCCGGCGCCACCCCGCCCCGTACCCCGCTGACGGCCCGCGCCGCCGCGGAACTCGTCGGCACCGCCGCCCTGGTCGCGATCGTCGTCGGCTCCGGCATCCAGGCCACCCGGCTCACCGACGACGTCGCGCTGCAGCTCCTCGCCGACTCCACCGCCACCGTCCTCGGCCTCGGCGTCCTCATCGCCCTCCTCGGGCCGGTGTCCGGTGCGCACTTCAACCCGGCCGTCAGCCTGGCCGAGTGGTGGACCGCCCGCCGGGGCGGAGCGGGCGTGACGGGGCGCGAACTCGCCGTCCACGTCCCCTCGCAGATCGTCGGCGGGATCCTCGGCGCGATCCTGGCGGACGCGATGTTCGGCGAGCCGCTCGTGAAGTGGTCCACGCACGACCGCTCGGCAGGGAACCTGCTGCTCGGCGAGGTCGTGGCGACCGCCGGTCTGATCCTGCTGATCTTCGGCCTCGCCCGTACGGACCGTCTCCGCTTCGCGCCCGTCGCGGTCGCCTCGTACGTCGGTGCCGCCTACTGGTTCACCTCGTCCACGTCCTTCGCGAACCCGGCGGTGACCATCGGCCGCGCCTTCACCGACACCTT
This sequence comes from Streptomyces sp. E-08, assembly GCF_049913095.1. NCBI lineage: Bacteria > Bacillati > Actinomycetota > Actinomycetes > Kitasatosporales > Streptomycetaceae > Streptomyces > Streptomyces sp. E-08. The sequence goes on from NZ_CP183971.1 coordinate 6,681,603, forward strand.
CGCGGGCATCGCCCCCGCCTCGGTCCCCGCGTTCATCGGCATGCAGATCATCGGAGGGGCCGTCGGCCTGCTCCTGGTCGGGGTCATCTTCACGCGCGGGAAGACGGACGTCGAGTGACCCCGGTCCTGGACGTGGTGGTGACCGGCGGCGGCCGGTCCGGGCTCGCCGCCGGCGGGGCGGCCCCGAGCAGCAGCCCGCCCACGGCCGCACCGGCGACGGAGCCGCCGATCACGGGGCGCTCCGAACCCCGACCGGGTCTATGTCACGGCGCTGCTGCGGCGTTCGACGAGGACGGTGTCGCGCCAGCGGCCGTGGTGGCGCCCGATGCGCTCGCGGGTGCCGATCACCCGGAAGCCGGCCCGCTCGTGCACGGCCAGGCTCGCGGCGTTCTCGGGGAAGATCCCGGACTGGACGGTCCAGATCCCGGCGGCCTCGGTGGAGTCGATGAGCGCCGTGAGCAGGGCGGAGGCGATGCCACGGCCCCGGGCGTCGGGGTGGACGTAGACGGAGTGCTCGACGACGCCGGCGTACGCGCACCGGTCGGAGACCTTGGTCGCGGCGACCCAGCCGAGGACGCGGCCGGTCTCGTCGAGGGCGGCGAAGCGGTGTTCGGGCAGTCTGGCCGCGTCGAACTGCTCCCAGGTGGGGGCGGTGGTCTCGAAGGTGGCGTTGCCCTCGTCGATGCCCGCCTGGTAGATCGCGACGACCTCGTCGGCGTGGTCCGTGGTGAGCGGCACCACGACGGTGGAGGCGGTCATGCGGTGGCGGCCTTGGTGAGCAGCGCGCCCATGGCGGCGAGGACGGCGGGCTCGACGCGGTAGTAGACCCACGTGCCGCGGCGCTCGGAGGAGAGCAGCCCGGCCTCCTTCAGCTTCTTCAGGTGGTGGGAGACGGTCGGCTGGGAGACGCCGACGTCGGAGATGTCGCAGACGCACGCCTCGCCGCCCTCGTGCGAGGCGACCGCCGAGAACAGGCGCAGCCGGACCGGATCGCCGAGGGCCTTGAACATCTTCGCGGTCCGCTCGGCCTCCTCGGCGTTCAGCGGGCGCTCGGTGAGCGGGGGGCAGCAGGGGGCGACCTCGGGCTCGAGAACGGGCAGCACGGTGACATTCGACATGCATCTATGTTGACACATGTCGAACCAGTAGCCCAGGGGTGCTCCGGGCTTGTCATTTCGATAACCGTCTATGTTGACGACTGTCGATTCAGGTGCCAAGCTGGCGACACAAGGGATCGACAGATGTCGAAACAAAGGGGAATCGTCGTGAACGCCATCGCCACCGACCAGCTGCCCGTCGTGGTCATCGGGGCCGGGCCCGCCGGCCTGGCCGCCGCCGCGCACCTCGTCGAGCGCGGCCTCGAACCGCTGGTCCTGGAGGCCGGGCCGGTGGCCGGCGCGGCGGTACGCGCGTGGGCACACGTCCGCCTCTTCTCCCCGTGGGGAGAGGTCACCGACCCGGCCGCCGAGAAGCTCCTGGCCCCCACCGGCTGGGTGAAGCCCGACGCGAAGACCTACCCCTCCGGCGGTGACTGGGCGGACAGGTACCTTCAGCCGCTCGCCGACGTGCTCGGCGACCGGGTCCGCACCGGGGCCACGGTCACCGGCGTCTCGCGCGCCGGCCGCGACCGCATCGTCGACGCCGACCGTGAGGCCCAGCCCTTCGTCGTCCACGTCGCCCACGCCGACGGCCGCGAGGAGCGGCTGTTCGCCCGCGCGGTGATCGACGCCTCCGGCACGTGGTCCACCCCGAGCCCGGCAGGAGCCTCCGGCCTCACCGCCCTCGGGGAGAAGGCCGCCGCCGACCGCGTCACCTACCGCGTCCCCGACCTCAAGGAACCGTCCGTCCGCGCCCGGTACGCGGGCAGGCGCACCGCCGTCATCGGCTCGGGCGCCTCCGCCTTCACCGCCCTCGCCTCCCTCGCCGAGCTGGCCGAGGCGCAGGACGGAGCAGGGACGAAGGCCGTGTGGATCCTGCGCCGGGGCATCTCCGGCTCCACCTTCGGCGGCGGCAGCGCCGACCAGCTCCCCGCCCGCGGTGCCCTGGGTCTCGCGGCGAAGGCGGCCGTCGACGAGGGCCACGCCGACGCCGTCACCGGCTTCCGTACGGAGGCGATCGAGCGCGACGGCGACCGCCTGGTCCTCGTGGCCGAGGACGGCCGCCGGCTCGACCCGGTCGACGAGGTCATCGTTCTCACGGGCTTCCGCCCCGACCACTCCTTCCTCTCCGAGCTCCGCCTCGGTCTCGACGAGCGCCTCCAGGCACCGGTCGAGCTCGCGCCGCTGATCGACCCCAACCAGCACTCCTGCGGCACCGTCTACCCGCACGGCGTGAAGGAGCTGTCGCACCCGGAGGAGGGCGTCTACCTGGTCGGCATGAAGTCGTACGGCCGCGCCCCGACCTTCCTCGCCCTCACCGGCTACGAGCAGGTCCGCTCCGTCGTCGCCGCGATCGCGGGCGACCGGGAGTCGGCCGAGCGCGTCGAACTGGTCCTCCCGGAGACCGGAGTGTGCGGCGGCGCCGGACTCTTCGACCAGCCGCAGACCGACGAGGCGGCCGAGGGCGGCTGCTGCGCCCCCGCCCCCGCGCTCATCCAGCTCGGCGTCGGCTCCCCGGCCACCTCCGGCGGCTGCTGACCCGCCCCCACCACCCCGCCCGCCGACGGGGCCTTCGCGGTGACGCCGTCCGTTCACGCCCGTGACACCTCGCGGATCCCGTCCTCGACCGGTTGTGCGCTGTCGTGCCAACTCCTGGGCGCCGGAGGTCAACGCGGCCGGTGGGGGCGCTCGTAGCGTGAAGACGTGCCGAGCCGCGGACGCGGCGGGCACGTCACGCATGCTTCGAGAGGACCCCTCATGTTCGACATCGCCAAGGTGCAGGCCGCCCCGAGCAAGGATCTGCTCACCCCCGACAACGCGGTCATGCTCTTCGTGGACCACCAGCCGCAGATGTTCTTCGGCACCGGGAGCGGCGATCGCGCCGCGATCATCAACAGCACCGTGGGCCTCGCCAAGGCGGCCCGGGCGTTCGATGTGCCGGCGGTCCTGACCACGGTGGCCGCCGAGTCGTTCTCCGGGCCCCTGCTGCCCCAGCTCGCCGAGGTGTTCCCCCAGCAGGAGGTCATCGACCGCACGACCATGAACGCCTGGGAGGACGAGGCGCTCGTGGCGGCCGTCAAGGCGACCGGCCGCAAGAAGATCATCCTCTCCGGCCTGTGGACCGAGGTCTGCCTGGTGCTGCCCGCGCTCTCCGCCCTGGAGCAGGGATACGAGGTGTACGTGGTCTCCGACGCCTCCGGCGGCGTCAGCCCGGCCGCCCACGAGCACGCGCTGCAGCGGATGATCGCCGCCGGCGCCGTCCCGGTGACCTGGGTGCAGGTGCTCCTGGAGCTGCAGCGCGACTGGGCGCGTCAGGAGACGTACGGCGCGGTCATGGAGATCGTCAAGGCCCACGCGGGCGCCTACGGCCTGGGTGTCGTGTACGCGCAGAGCGTCATCGGCGCGCACGCGGCGGGCTGAGCCCCTTGGACACCGGCATTCTGATCCTGCGTCTGCTGGTGGGACTGCTCGTCGCCGGCCACGGGGTGCAGAAGATCAGCTCGCACCTGGGCGGCAAGGGACTCGAGGGCGGTACGGAGGAGTTCCGTGCCGACGGCTTCCGCGGCGGCGCCCTCACCGCCCTGGCGGCCGGCGGCGGCCAGATCGGGTCGGGTCTGCTGCTCGCGGCCGGCCTCCTGACCCCGCTCGCCGCGACCGGCGCCATCGGGGTCATGACGGTCGCGCTCACCGTGAAGTGGAGCCACGGGCTGTGGGTGCAGAACGACGGGTACGAGTACCCGCTCGTCCTCATCGGCACCGCCGCCGCCCTCGCCGCCACCGGCCCCGGCGCCTGGTCCCTCGACGCGGCCCTCGGGCTCACGCCGTACCCGCTGTGGTGGGCGGGCCTCGCACTCGTGGCCGGTCTCGGCAGCGGACTCCTCACCCGGCTCGTCCTGCACCGGACCGCCGCCCCGGCGACCGCCGAGCGCTGAGCGCGAGCCGCCCAGACCGGGTCCGGCCGCCCGCCTCCCCCCGACCGGGCGGCCGGGCCCTTCCCGCCTTCTCTCCCGAACAGGAGCACTCGATGGACACCCTCACGACCCCGCACGGCGGCGGCCAGCCGCTGCTGCACCAGAAGGGCGCCGAGACCCAGGCGTTCGGCACGCTCAAGCAGCTGCCGATCGGCCTCGGCCACGACACCCGCATGTACGCCTGCCAGCGGCTGAACCGCGTACTCGCCGACACGCAGATCCTGTACTCCCTCTACAAGAAGCACCACTGGCTCATGCGCGGGGCGACCTTCTACTCGCTCCACCTGATGCTGGACAAGCAGGCGGAGGCCCAACTGGCCATCGTGGACGCGCTGGCCGAGCGGGTCCAGAGCCTCGGTGGCGTCGCCGTCGGGGACCCGCGTCACGTCGCGGAGCTGACGTCGATCCCCCGGCCGCCGGACGGCGTCGAGCCGGTGCCCGTCATGCTGTCGCGGCTTCTCGACGCGCACGAGCGGATCCTGATCGACGCCCGGGACGCCGCCGCCCGGCTCTCCGGGGAGGGCGACGAGGGCAGCGCCGACCTGCTCGTCTCCGATGTCGTCCGCACCGGCGAGGCGCAGGTGTGGTTCCTCGCCGAGCATCTCGTGGACACCCCTCTGGTGCGCGGCTGATGGACACGTACGACGTCGTCGTGGTCGGCGGCGGTCCGGCCGGCGAGGTCGTTGCCGACCGGGCCGTCCGGTCGGGACTGACCGTCGTCGTCGTCGAGGCCGACGCGGTCGGCGGCGAGTGCTCCTACCGTGCCTGCGTGCCGAGCAAGGCCCTGCTGCGACCCGGCGCCGCCCGGGCGGAGGCCCGCTCGGTCGACGGGGCCCGGCAGGCGGTCACGGCGGCACTCGACCCGGCGCGCGTCCTGGCCCGCCGTGACCGTTTCACCGGGCGGGGCGACGACACCGGCCAGGCCGACTGGCTCGACGGTGCGGGCATCGCGCTCGTGCGGGGGCACGGACGGCTCGCCGGTGAGCGCCGGGTGGAGGTGACGGGGGCCGACGGCACGGTCCGCACCCTGCGGGCCCGGCGCGCGGTCGTGATCTGCACCGGCACGGAGCCCGCCCTTCCACCGGTGGAGGGGCTCGACCGGATCGGTGTGTGGACCAACCGGCAGGCCACCACGGCCGACGCGGTGCCCGAGCGGCTCGTCGTCATCGGCGGGGGAGTGGTGGCCTGCGAGATGGCCACCGCCTGGCGCTCGCTGGGCTCCTCGGTCACTCTGCTGGTCCGCGACCAGGCCCTGTTGACCGGCTGGGAGCCGTGCGCCGGCGAAGAGGTCGCCCGGGGTCTGAACGATCTGGGCGTCACGATCCGCTTCGGGGTGTCCGCCGTCCGGGTCGCCCGTGACGAGGACACCCGCGCGGTGACCGTGGACACCGACGACGGCACCGCCCTCGTCTGCGACGAGGTCCTGGCCGCCGTCGGCAGGCGCCCGCGGACCGCGGACCTCGGCCTGGACTCCGTCGGACTGGCGGCACGCGACTGGCTCCCGGTCGACGACACCTGCCGCGTCACGGCGGTCGAGGGCGACTGGCTCCATGCCGTCGGCGACGTGAACCACCGTGCGCCGCTGACCCACATGGCCAAGTACCAGGCCCGCGCCTGCGCGGCGGCGATCGCCGAGCGAGCCGCGGGGCGCCCGGCCGTCACCGGAGGCCGGCAGCCGTGGAGCGCGGAAGCCGACCACGTCGCCGTCCCGCAGGCCGTCTTCACCCGTCCCGAGGTCGCGAGCGTCGGTCTCACGGAACGCGCCGCACGCGAAGCGGGTCTCGCGGTACGCGCGGTGGAGTACCGCATCGACGACGTCGCAGGTGCCGCGCTCCACGCGGACGACTACCGCGGCCTCGCGAAGCTCGTCGTCGACGAGACCCGAGGGGTCGTCGTCGGCTGCACGCTCACCGGCCCGATGGCGACCGAGCTCATCCACACGGCCACCGTGGCCATCGTGGGCGAGGTCCCGCTGGAGCGGCTGTGGCACGCCGTGCCCGCCTTCCCGACGGTGAGCGAGGTCTGGCTCCGGCTCCTGGAGGCGTACGGACTCTGAGGCCTGCTCCCCTTCTCCCGAGCCGGGTCCCGTCCGCCCGACCGAGCACACCCCCACGCCTCCCCACCCGACCCACCCGACAAGGAAGACACCCACCCATGCAGCTCACGAGGCGCGCCCTCGCCCTCGCCGTGCCCGCGACGCCGGCCGCGGTGATCGGCGCCGCACCCGCGAGCCGGCCTGGAAGACGATCCCGTCCTGGGCGCTGATCGCCACCGCCGACAAGAACATCCCGGCCGCCGCCGAACGGCGGACGGCCCGGCGTGCCGGTTCGCACATCACCGAAGTGGACGCGTCCCATGCAGTGGCGGTCTCCCGCCCGGCCGTGGTCACCCACGTGACCCTCGCCGCCGTGCGGGCGACCCGCTGACGCTCCGATACCCGCTGACGCTCCGATCCGCCCCGTACATCCCCCGAAGGAGAACCCCTCATGAAGAACCGTCCGGTCCTCGAACCCGCGGCCCAGGCCTTCGCCGACGCCACCGCCCAGCCGCCGTACCTCTACCAGATCCCCGTCGCCGAAGGCCGTAAGGCCGTCGACGACGTCCAGAACGGTGAGGGCGTCCCCCTGCCGGACGTCGACGAGGAGTGGACCACCGTCCACGGCGGCCCGACCGGTGACGTCCGCACCCGGATCGTCCGCCCCCGCGGCGCCACCGGCCCGCTCCCCGTCATCCTCTACATCCACGGCGCGGGCTGGGTCTTCGGCAACGCCCACACCCACGACCGGCTCGTCCGCGAACTCGCCGTCGGCACCGGGGCGGCCGTGGTCTTCCCCGAGTACGACCTGTCGCCCGAGGCGCGCTACCCCGTCGCGATCGAGCAGAACTACAGCGTCGCCCAGTGGATCGCCCGCGAGGGACACCACAAGGACCTCGACGGCACCCGGATCGCCGTGGCCGGCGACTCCGTCGGCGGCAACATGAGCGCCGCCCTCACCGTCATGGCCAAGCAGCGCGGCGACGTCACGCTCGTCCAGCAGGTCCTCTTCTACCCGGTCACGGACGCGAGCTTCGACACCGACTCCTACCACCAGTTCGCCGAGGGCCACTTCCTGCGCCGCGACGCCATGAAGTGGTTCTGGGACCAGTACACGACCGACGAGGCCGAGCGGGCCCAGATCACCGCCTCGCCGCTGCGGGGCTCCACCGAGCAGCTCACCGGTCTGCCGCCCGCCCTGGTCATCACCGCCGAGGCCGACGTCCTGCGCGACGAGGGCGAGGCGTACGCGGCGAAGCTCCGCGCCGCCGGGGTCCCCGTCACCGCCCTGCGCGTCCAGGGCGTCATCCACGACTTCGTCATGCTGAACGCGCTGCGCGAGACGCGGGGCGCGGAACTCGCCCTCGGTGTCGCCACCGACATCCTGCGCAAGGCCCTCGCATGACCCGGCCCTCCATGAGCATGCCGGTCGCGGGCCTCGTCCCCGCCCCGCGGCGGGAACACGAGCACGCCGACCTCCTGGTCCGTAACGCCAAGGTCTTCACCGGTGACGCCGACCGACCCGAGGCCCGAGCCGTCGCCCTGCGCGACGGCCGGGTCGCGGCCCTCGGCGACGACCACGACCTCGCCCACCTCGTCGGGCCGGGGACCAGGGTCGTCGACGCGCTGGGCCGACGGGTGGTCCCCGGCCTGAACGACTCGCACCTGCACGTCATCCGGGGCGGCCTGCACTACGTCCTGGAGCTGCGCTGGGACGGCGTGCGCAGCCTCCGCCAGGCCCTGGCCATGCTGCGCGAGCAGGCCGGCCGCACCCCGAAGGGACAGTGGATCCGGGTGGTGGGCGGCTGGACCGCCGAGCAGTTCGCCGAGCGCAGGATGCCGACCGTCGCGGAGCTGAACGCCGCCGCCCCCGACACCCCGGTCTTCGTCCTGCACCTGTACCAGTCGGCGCTGATGAACCGGGCCGCGGTCAAGTCGGCCGGTTTCACCCGGGAGACCCCCGACCCCCGGGGCGGGCAGATCGTCCGGGGCCGGGACGGCGAACCCAACGGCGTCCTCCTCGCGGCGCCTAGCGCTCTCGTCCTGTACTCGACGCTGGCCAAGGCACCTGCCCTCGACGAGGCCGCCAGGCGGACGTCGACGCGCCACTTCCTGCGCGAGCTGAACCGCTTCGGCCTGACGTCCGCCGTCGACGCCGCCGGCGGCTTCCAGAACTTCCCCGACGACTACGCGACGGTCACCGACCTCGCCAGGTCGGGGGAGCTGACCCTCCGGATCGCCTACCACCTCTTCCCGCAGACGGCCGGGCAGGAACTCGCCGACCTGAAGCGCTGGACCGAGACGGTCAAGCCCGGGGACGGGGACGAGTGGCTCCGGCTGAACGGCGCGGGTGAGAACCTGACCTGGGCCGCCGCCGACTTCGAGAACTTCTCCGAGCCCCGGCCCGAGCTCGCCGCGGGCTACGAGACCGAGTTCGAGAGCGCCGTACGGCTCCTGCTCGAGAACGGCTGGGGCTTCCGGCTCCACGCGACCTACGACGAGACCATCCGCCGCGACCTGGCCGTCTTCGAGAAGCTCGCCGCGGAGGGGCTCTTCCCCGGCGGCAACCGCTGGCTCTTCGACCATGCGGAGACCGTCTCGGCAGGCAGCCTCGACCGGATCGCCGCCCTCGGCGGCGCCGTCTCGGTGCAGAACCGGATGTCCTTCCAGGGCGCCGCGTTCCTCGACCGCTACGGCGCCGAGGCCGCCGCCCACACCCCGCCGGTCCGGGCCATGCTCGACCGCGGCCTGACCGTCGCCGCCGGAACCGACGCCACCCGCGTCTCCTCGTACAACCCGTGGGTCGCACTCCACTGGCTGGTCACCGGGCGCACCGTCGGCGGCACGGCCCTCTACCCGGCCGGCAACCTGATCGACCGGGAGACCGCCCTCGGCCTCTACACCCGCGGCGGGGCGGAGCTCACCGGCGAACAGGACGTCAAGGGCACTCTGCGCGAGGGGTGCTACGGCGACCTCGCGATCCTGTCCGACGACTACCTCACCGTGCCCGAGGACCTCATCCCCGGCATCGAGTCCGTCCTCACCGTCGTCGGCGGCCGCATCGTCTACGCGACCGCGGAGTACGAGGGTCTCGACGAGGCCGTCCCGCCGGTGAGCCCCGAGTGGAGCCCCGTGGCCCACTTCGGCGGCTACCAGAACGGTGCCCGTCAGGCCTCGCTCGTCGCCGAGGCCGTCGCCGAGTCCGAGCAGCACCGCCGGTGGCGCGTCGCGCGCGGCCCCGTCCCCGACACACAGCCGTCGTTCGTCGACCCCTGCTTCGAGCACTGAGAGAGATCCACACGATGAGTACCGCCTCACCCACCGCCGACAGCGGCGACGACGCCCGGGCCACCCCGCCGGACGTCCCCCCGGGACGCCGTTTCGAGCCGGACCTCCGGTCGATGACCCGGATCAACCTGCGCCCGATCGCCTCACCCATGCCGCTCGGCTTCTTCACGATCGCCATCGCCTCCGTGATGACGGGCTGCCTCCAGCTCGGGCTCTTCGACGAGGCGGCCCGCGCCGCCGTCGCCCTCACCGTGCTGCCGGCCTTCGTCCTCCAACTCCTGGTGAGCTTCCTGGCCTTCGGTGCCCGGGACGTGATCGCGGCGACGCTGATGGCGGTCTTCGCCGGCAGCTGGCTGCCCTACTCGCTCATCATGCTCAGCGGCGCGGCCGACGGCCTTCAGGTCCTCGGCGTGTTCAACCTGGCGCTTCTCTGCTTCGGCGCGCTGATGACCGCCGTGACCCGGCCCAAGCGGGCGCTGTGGCTCGTCCTCGCGGTCTCCCTGCCCCGCTGGGCGGCCACCGGCCTCGCGGGCGTCACCGGCGCCGAATGGCTGACGCGCACGTCCGGGGCGCTCGGCCTGCTGGTGGCGGTCGTCGCGACGTACACGGCGTTCGCCCTGATGCTCGAGGACATGCGCAGCGAGCAGGTCCTGCCCCTCGGCCGCAGCGGCCCCGCCCACCTCGCCGTCGAAGGCGACCTCTCCGTCCAGCTCCGCAACCTGGAGCGCCAGGCGGGCGTGCGCCGCACCCTCTGAACGCAGCCGCCGCCCCCGTCCCACCACGACCGCACAGGAGCACCCATGGAACCCCGAGTGACCGACCGGCCCGAGAAGTCCCGGTACGAGATCCTCACCGGCGACGACGGCACCGAGACCGCGGGCTTCGCCGAGTACCACCTCTCGGACGGCGAGATCGCCTTCATCCACACCGAGATCGATCCCCGCTTCGGCGGCCGGGGGCTGGGCGGGCTGCTCGCCCGCGGCGCCCTCGACGACGCCCGGGTCCGCGGGCTGAGCGTCCTGCCGTACTGCCCCTTCGTCCGGGGCTGGATCGGCAAGCACCCCGAGTACGCCGACCTGGTGCCCGAGGCGCGCCGCGCCCGCTTCGGCCTGTGAAGCACCCCACCACCGCCTTCCCCGCCCACTCTCAGAGGAATTCCCCCATGGCCCGACACGCCCGCCCCACCGTCGTCCTGGTCCACGGCGCCTTCGCCGACGCCTCCAGCTTCGCCCGTGTCATCCCCGCGCTGACCGCCGCCGGCCTGGAGGTGATAGCCCCGGCGGTGCCCAACCGCAGCCTCGTCGACGACGCCGCGTACATCGCCTCCGTGGTCCGTGCCGTCGAAGGCCCCGTGATCCTGGTGGGGCACTCCTACGGCGGCGCCGTCATCACCCTCGCCGGTACGGAGGACAACGTCCGCGCACTGGTGTACCTCGCGGGATACGCGCTCGAGGAGGGCGAGAGCCTGGGCGAACTGCAGGGCGGCTTCCCCGACTCCGGTCTCGCCGACGCCCTCGTCCACACCCCGTTCCCGGTGCCCGGATCCACCGAGACCGGCACCGACGTCTCGGTGGCGATCGAGAAGTTCCCCGCCCTGTTCGCGGCGGACGTCGACCCCGAGCTCGCCGCGGTGCTCGCGGTCTCCCAGCGCCCCCTGGCCGCGCGGGCCTTCTCGGAGGCGGCGCCGGTCGCTGCGTGGAAGGCCAAGCCCTCGTGGGGTCTGGTGGCCTCCGCCGACCGCACGATCAACCCCGATGTGGAGCGTTTCGGCTACGAGCGCGCCGGCATGACCACCGTCGAGGTCGACTCCTCGCACCTGGTCATGCTCGCCCAGCCCGAGGCCGTGGCGGAGCTGATCATGGACGCCGTCCGGTCCACGGGGCACTGATCCCACCCCGGGCCGACGCTTGAACATCGAACGATTGGTCTCTGCCGTTCGAACGCTGTAGCTTTCCGAAACGCCCGCCGAGAACATGCGGCGGGCGATCGGAGGAAGCACACCCATGAGGTTCGGCGCGGGGCTCGCGCTCGCCGTCATCACCCTCGCCGTCACCGCCTGCGGCGCCCCGCAGGACAGCGGTTCGCGCTCGCGCACCACCGCGGACTGCGCACCGTACGCCCGGTACGGCAAGCACCCCGGCACCGAGGTCACCGTCTACGCGGAGAACCGGGACCGGGAGGCCGATCTGTTCGAAGAGACCTGGGCGGACTTCGAGGACTGCACGGGAATCGACGTCCAGTACGAGGGGGACGGGGAGTTCGAGACGCAGATCCAGGTCCGGGTCGACGGCGGGAACGCGCCCGACATGGCCTTCTTCCCCCAGCCCGGGCTCATGGAACGCTTCGCGCGAGCCGGGAGGCTGAAGCCCGTGAGCGCCGGGGTCGCGGCCCTCGCCGAGCAGGGCTGGTCGGCGGACTGGAACAGCTACGCGACCGTGGACGGCACCCTCTACGGCACGCCCCTCGTCGCGAACGTGAAGTCGTTCGTCTGGTACTCCCCGAAGTTCTTCCGCGACCGGGGACTGAGCGTTCCCCGCACGTGGACCGAACTGATGGCCGTGACCGAGAAGGTCGCGGCTTCGGGCGTCACGCCGTGGTGCGCGGGCATCGAGTCCGCCGAGGCGACCGGGTGGCCCGTGACGGACTGGATCGAGGACGTCCTCCTCCGCCAGCAGGGCACGCACGTCTACGACCAGTGGGTCGCCCACGAGATCCCGTTCGACGACCCCCGTGTGATCAAGGCCATGGACACCGTGGGGTCCGTCCTCAAGAACGACCGGTACGCCAACGGCGGTTTCGGTCCGGCCCGGTCGATGGCGTCGATCTCCTTCCAGGAGGCCGGCACACCGATCCTCTCCGGCGACTGCGCGATGCACCGCCAGGCCTCGTTCTACGCCGACATGTGGCCGAAGGGCACCGAGATCGGACCGGACAAGGACGTCTACGCCTTCCTCCTGCCGGGGGCCGACCCGGTGAGCCGCCCCGTACTGGGCGGCGGGGTCTTCACCGCGGCGTTCGCCGACCGTCCCGAGGTGCGGGCGTTCCAGGAGTACCTGGCCTCCGCGGACTTCGCGAACGCGCGGATGAGGAAGGGCCCGTTCGTCTCGGCGAACAGGGGCGTGGACCCGGCGAACGCCGCGACCCCCGTCGACCGGCTCTCGATCCAGCTGCTCCAGGATCCCCGGACACAGTTCAGGTTCGACGGTTCGGACCTGATGCCGGCGTCGGTCGGCGCCGGGACGTTCTGGAAGGGAGCCGTCGACTGGATCGGCGGCGCGAGCACCCGGCAGGTCGCCGAGTCCGTCGAACGGTCCTGGCCGAGCCGCTGATGTCGTTCGACGCCGTCGCCCAGCAGCCCAAGCTGCTGTACCTGCTCCAGGGTGTCGCCGCCTTCGCGGCGGTGGTCGCCCTGATCCTGCTCGCACTGCACCGGGGGCCGGTGCGGAGGAGGTCCGCGGCCCTGATCCTGCTGGCCCCCGCGCTGCTGCTGCTCGCGGTCGGCCTCGTCCTGCCCGGTCTGCGCACCCTGGCGCTGTCGTTCACCGACGGCGGGGGGAGCACATGGGCGGGCTTCGACAACTACGTGTGGATGTTCACCGACGACCGGGCGCTGGTGGCGCTGCGCAACACCCTGGCGTGGGCGGTCCTCGTGCCGCTGACGTCGACCGGGGTCGGTCTGCTCTACGGGACGGTCGTCGCACGGTCGCGGTTCAGAGCGTTCGCGCTGTCCCTCGTCCTGACGCCGATGGCGATCTCCTTCGTCGGCGCGGGAGTCGTATGGAAGTTCGTCTACGCGTACCGTCCCGCGGAAACCGGGCAGATCGGGCTGCTGAACCAGCTCGTCGTCGTCTTCGGGGGCGAACCCAGGCAGTGGCTCGTGGACTCTCCCTGGAACGTCCTGTTCCTCATCGTGGCCATGGTGTGGACGCAGGCGGGCTTCGCGGCCGTCCTGCTGGCCGGCGCGATCAGGGCCGTACCCGCGGAGCTGACCGAGGCCGCCAGGCTCGACGGCGCGTCCCCCCGGCAGATCTTCCGGCGGATCACCCTGCCGTCGATCAGGCCCATGCTGTCCGTCGTGCTCCTCGCCCAGGGAATCGGCACCCTCAAGGCCTTCGACATCGTCAAGACCATGACCGGCGGACAGTTCGACACGGGCGTCCTCGCCCACGAGATGTACGACCAGGCCTTCCGCTACGGCGAGACGGGCCGCGGCGCGGCGCTCGCCGTGCTCCTCTTCCTCCTCGTCACCCCCTTCGTGGCCCACCAGGTCCGGGTGCAGCGGAGGACGGGGTGAACAGCGTCCGGGAGCGTCTGACCTCCCGCGCCTTCACGGGGGCCGCCGTGGTGATCGCGGTCCTCTGGACGACACCGACCCTCGGTCTCCTGCTCTCCTCGTTCCGCCCCGAGGAGGAGATCAAGACGAGGGGATGGTGGACCCTGTTCGGTACGCCGCACCTCACGCTCGACAACTACGGGGACGTGCTCTCCGGCGGCGGGAACGGGGCGGGGCGGCTCGCGGAGCACTTCGTCAACTCCGTCGTCATCACCGTGCCCTCGGTGCTGTTCCCGCTCGTCCTGGCCTTCCTCGCGGCGTACGCCCTGGCCTGGATCGACTTCAGGGGGCGCGACGCGCTCGTCGTCGGCATCTTCGCGCTCCAGGCCGTGCCGCTCCAGATGGCACTCGTCCCGCTCCTGAAGCTCTTCTCCCAGGGCTGGCTGTTCCTGCCCGCGTGGCACCTCACCGGTCCCGCGCGGTTCGGCCAGGTCTGGTTCGCCCACACGGCCTTCGCGCTGCCCTTCGCGGTGTTCCTCCTGCACAACTTCCTGGCCGGGCTGCCCCGGGACCTGATCGACGCCGCCCGCGTCGACGGCGCGTCGCACGCGACGCTGCTGCTCCGGATCGTGCTGCCGCTCGCCCGCCCGGTCCTGGTCGGCTTCGCCGTCATCCAGTTCATCTGGGTGTGGAACGACCTCCTCGTGGCCCTGACCCTGTCCGGCGGAACGGGCGAGACCGCGCCGATGACGGTCCGACTGGCCGGCATGGCCGGGACCTACGGCAATGCATGGCAGCGGCTCACCGCGGGAGCATTCGTGGCGGCGCTCGTCCCCCTGCTCGTCTTCTTCTCCCTCCGGCGGCACTTCGCACGGGGACTGCTCGCCGGATCGGTCAAGGGATGAGCCCCGACCGGCCCGGGGAACCGGACGCGGCGACCGGGCTGAGCAGGCCCGGGCTTCGGGGCCGCGAAGCCGAGCTGGAGCGGCTGCGCGCCCTCGTCGAGACGGTGCGCGACGGCGAGGGAGGAGCGATCGCGCTCCTCCTGGGCGAGCCCGGGATCGGGAAGACCGCGCTGCTCCAGGAGACCGTCTCGCTCGCGCGGGCCCACGGACACCTCGTCAGCCATGGACGCGCCGAGGAACTGCACGAACTGGCGCCGCTCGCCTCACTGGCCTCGGGCCTCCTGCACGGTGACCCGCCGCTGCTCTCCGGCACGGACCTCGCGGACCTCGCCGGCCACCACGACCAGCGCATCTGGCTCGTCGAACGGCTCGCCCAGCTCATCGAGGAACGCTCGGCGGGCCGGCCCGTGCTGATCGCGGTCGACGACGTCCAATGGGCCGACCCGCTCAGCCGGTTCGCCCTGAGCGTCCTGCCCGCACGGCTGCTCAGCTCCCCGGTCCTCTGGCTGCTCACGAGCAGGGAGGATCCGGAGCTGTACGGGCAGGGGGCGCTGACGACGACCCTCCCTCTGCGGCCGCTGTCCGAGACGGCCCTGGCCGAACTGGCACACGACGTCCTCGGCGGGGACGTGCCGGCGCGGGTCGGGGAACTCCTCGACGGCGCGGGCGGCAACCCCTTCCTCGCGGCCGAGATGCTCTCGGGCATCGCGGCGACCGGCGCGGACAGTCCGGAGCCGCCCGAGCGGCTGGTTTTCGGCGTCCGCGGCCGACTGGCCGACCTCCGGCCGGACACCCTCCACTTCCTGCGGATCGGCTCGGTCCTCGGCCGCGCGTTCTCGCTCGCCGACGCCGCCGCCCTGTGCGGCCGGCCCGCCTCCGGACTCAGCGCCGAAGTGGACGAGGCGATCGCGGCCGCCCTCCTCCACGACGACGGCGACCGCCTCCTGTTCCGCCACGACCTGCTCCGCCAGGCGGTGTACGCGGACCTCGCCCCCTCCGTGCGCAGGGCACTGCACCGGGAGGCCGCGAGCCGTCTCGTCGCGGCGGGCCGGAGCTCCGTCGACGCGGTCCCGCATCTTCTGAAGAGCGCCGAACCCGGCGACACGGAGGCGATCGGACTGCTCGGCACAGCCGCCGAGGACGTGCTCGCCGTGATGCCCGACCTCGCCGCCGACCTGGCCGTACGGGCTCTGGAACTCGTACCGCCCCGTGCGCCCACGGCGTACGACGCGGGGGAGCGGGCCATCGTCGCGCTGACCCGCGCGGGCCGGTACACGCAGGCACGCGACACCGGCGACGCGCTGCTCGCCCGGCAGCCGCCCCTGGACGTCTTCGCACGTCTGCAGTGCGTACTCGGCGACACGCTGTGGCACCTCGACGACGTCCCCGAGCTGAGCCGCCGCACGACGACGGCGCTGGCGGCCGTCACCGACCCGGCGATCCGGGCCCGGCTGACCGCCCGGCAGGCCCTGGCCCGGTCCCGGGGGAGCGACCTCGGGGCCGCTCGCGAGACCGGCGAACGGGCGCTCGCCGAGGCGGAGCGGGCCGGTGACCGGGAGGCCCTCGTCCTCGCTCTGTGGGGTCTCGGTGAGATCGCCCTCAACGCGGGCGACTGCGCCGCCGCCGTCGAACACCACACGGCGCTGAGCGTCTTCGACTCGGCCTTCCTTCCCGAGGAGGCCGTCGCCCTGATCCACATGGACGACTTCGATGCCGTACGGCGCACGCTCCGGACGGCGGGCGACGCCCCCCTGCGCCCCGCCATGCTCCTCTGGACCCAGGGAACCCTGAACATGGGGCTCGGCCGGCTCGACGACGCGGACGCCGACCTCGTCACCGCCGAGCGTCTCGAAGCGGACCTCCACGTGCCCGGCAACCTGGTCAACATCCGCGTCAACCGCGGCCTCCTCGCGATGCTGCGCGGCGACCGCGACGCCGTGCGGGAACACCTGGACGTCGTGCGGGCGACCGTGGCCGACCGGCCGAACACGGGCAACCACGCCGCGCACCGGTTCCTCGAGGCCGTCGTCGCCGACGCCGACGGCGACCACGCGGCCGCGGCAGAACTCGTCCGGTCCGTGCAGCGGGACCACCCCTTCCTCCGGTGGCGGCTCCTGCGCCCGCACGTCGTCCAGGCCGTGCACATCGCCCTGCGCGGCGGGGACCGGAAGCTGGCCGAGGACCTCGCGGCCCAGGCCGCCGAACACGCCACCCGCAACCCCACCGTGCCGACCGCCCAGGGGACGGCCGCCCACGCGTCCGGCCTCGTGAACGCCGACCACGAACTCCTGGAGCGGGCGGTGGGCATCCTCCTCACCGGCCCCCGGCCCCTGGCCCTCGCCGCCGCGTCCGCCGACCTCGGGCGCGCCCTGCTGACCTCGGGTGACGCCGCCGCGACAGCTGCCCTGACGAGGGCGCACGACCTCTACGCCCGGGCCGGGGCCGACGCCGAAGCCGACCGGGTCCGGGCCGATCTGGAACGGGCCACACGCATCCCGCGCCGGCGCGCCGGACGCCTCCGGCCGCGCACCGACCAGGGCTGGGACGCGCTCACGGCCTCGGAACGCAAGGTGGCCCGGCTGATCGCCGCCGGCCACACCAACCGGTCGGCCGCGGAGACCCTCGTCATCTCCCCGCACACCGTCAACACCCATCTGGCGTCGATCTTCCGCAAGCTCGCGGTGCGCTCCCGGGTCCACCTGGCCCGGACGGTCCTCGCGGAGGACGGCGCCGGAACGGTCACCGGCGACTGAGCGACCTCTGCGCCCCCGTGCAAGGCGCGGTGCGCGGGACGGCAACAGGAGGTGCGTGACCGGTCCTAGCGTGACGGGCACACCGCGCCGCTCCGACGCGCGGACCCGTCCACCCGAAACGAGGGAACCCCATGCCGTACATCACCGTGGGCCAGGAGAACACCAACCCCATCGAGCTGTACTTCGAGGACCAGGGCGCCGGGCAGCCCGTCGTCCTCATCCACGGCTTCCCGCTCGACGGCCACTCCTGGGAGCGCCAGAGCGCCGCTCTGCTCGACGCCGGCCACCGCGTGATCACGTACGACCGCCGCGGCTTCGGGCAGTCCTCGCAGCCGACCACCGGCTACGACTACGACACCTTCGCCGCCGACCTGAACACGGTGATGGAGACCCTCGACCTGAGGGACGCCGTCCTCGTCGGCTTCTCCATGGGCACCGGCGAGGTCGCCCGCTACGTCTCGACCTACGGCTCCGGCCGCGTCGCCAAGGTCGCCTTCCTGGCCTCCCTGGAGCCCTGCCTGCTCAAGAGCGACGACAACCCGGACGGCGTCGCCCCGAAGGAGTTCTTCGACGGCGTCGTCGCCGCCGTCAAGGCGGACCGGTACGCCTACTACACGGCCTTCTTCAACGACTTCTACAACCTCGACGAGAACCTGGGCACCCGCATCAGCGAGGAGGCCGTCCGCAACAGCTGGGACACCGCGGCCCGCGGCGGCTCCTTCGCCGCGTCCGCCGCGCCGGCGACCTGGTACACCGACTTCCGCGCCGACATCCCCGCCGTCGACGTGCCGGCGCTGATCCTGCACGGCACCGCCGACCGCATCCTCCCGGCCGAGGGCACGGCGCGCCCCTTCCACAAGGCGCTTCCGTCGGCCGACTACGTCGAGATCGAGGGCGCCCCGCACGGTCTGCTGTGGACCCACGCCGAGGAGGTCAACTCCGCCCTCCTCGCCTTCCTGGCGAAGTGACACCGCACCGTTGACCCGCCGGGGTGACGCCGGAACCCCCGGCGTCACCCCGCCCCCGGTTCCCCGGCGCGGAAACCGGACGAGCTCAGGAGAACAGACACCCCATGCAGTTCGGCATCTTCACCGTCGGGGACGTGACCCCCGACCCCACCGGCGGTCGTACGCCGACCGAGCACGAGCGCATCAAGGCGATGGTGGCCATCGCGCTCAAGGCCGAGGAGGTCGGCCTGGACGTCTTCGCGACCGGCGAGCACCACAACCCGCCGTTCGTACCGTCCTCGCCGACCACGTTGCTCGGCTACATCGCGGCCCGCACCGAGAAGCTGATCCTGTCCACGTCCACGACGCTGATCACCACCAACGACCCGGTGAAGATCGCCGAGGACTACGCGACGCTCCAGCACCTGGCCGACGGCCGGGTCGACCTCATGCTGGGCCGGGGCAACACCGGTCCCGTCTACCCGTGGTTCGGGCAGGACATCCGCAAGGGCATCGACCTCGCCAGGGAGAACTACGCGCTGCTGCGCCGGCTGTGGCGCGAGGACGTCGTGGACTGGGAGGGCACGTTCCGTACGCCGCTCCAGGCCTTCACCTCGACACCGCGGCCCCTGGACGGCGTGCCGCCGTTCGTCTGGCACGGATCCATCAGGTCTCCGGAGATCGCGGAGCAGGCCGCCTTCTACGGCGACGGCTTCTTCCACAACAACATCTTCTGGCCGGCCGACCACACACGGCGCATGGTGCAGCTGTACCGTCGCCGGTTCGCGCACCACGGTCACGGCCGGCCCGAGGACGCGATCGTCGGCCTGGGCGGACAGGTCTTCATGCGCAAGAACTCCCAGGACGCCGTACGGGAGTTCCGGCCCTACTTCGACAACGCGCCGGTGTACGGCCACGGCCCGTCGCTCGAGGACTTCACCGAGCAGACCCCGCTGACCGTGGGTTCTCCCCAGCAGGTCATCGAGCGGACCCTGTCGTTCCGGGAGAGCGTCGGCGACTACCAGCGCCAGCTGTTCCTGATGGACCACGCGGGCCTGCCCCTGAAGACCGTCCTGGAACAGCTCGACATCCTCGGCGAGGAGGTCGTGCCCGTACTGCGGCGGGAACTCGCCGAGAGGCGTCCGGCCGACGTGCCGGAGGCCCCCACGCACACGTCCCTCCGAGCCGCCCGGGAGGTGTCCGCCGCATGAAGCTGACCGTCGTCTCCGCAGGCCTCAGCACCCCCTCCTCCACCCGCCTCCTCGCGGACCGGCTGACCGCAGCGGCCCGCGACGAACTCACCGCCCGGGGGCGGACTCCGTCGACCGACGTCGTGGAGCTGCGCGAACTCGCCGGCGACATCGCCCACCACCTCGTGACCGGATTCCCACCGCCACGACTGAGCGCCGCGATCGACGCGGTGACGGCGGCCGACGGCCTGATCGTCGTCACCCCCGTGTTCGCGGCGTCCTACAGCGGTCTCTTCAAGTCCTTCTTCGACGTGATCGACCCGGACGCCCTCACCGGGAAGCCGGTCCTCACCGCCGCCACGGGCGGCACCGCCCGCCACTCCCTGGTCCTGGAGCACGCCGTACGCCCGCTCTTCGCCTACCTCCGCGCCGTCGTCGTCCCCACCGCCGTGTTCGCGGCCTCCGAGGACTGGGGCTCGGGGGGAGACGAGTACACCGACGGCCTGCCCGGGCGCGTCCGCCGCGCGGGCGCCGAGCTCGCCGCGCTCATGGCGGCGCGCCCGGTCGGGGAGGAGCCCGAGGACGACGTCACCGTCCTCGAACGGCAACTCGCCGACCTGCGCTTCGATTGAGCCGGGCCCCGGGCCGGGCGAGGGCGGGGCGGTTCACATGGTTCATACTGATCCGCCGTATGAGCGTGAACCGAGTGACGACAAGGACCGCGCCCGAGGAGTCCGACGGCGTACGGACACCCCTCCGGGGCAGGGACGCCGAGAGGGCGTTCATCGAGGAGCGGCTCGACGCGCTCGGCCGGGGCGAAGGCGGGATCGTCCGCGTCGAGGGCCCCGCCGGCATCGGCAGGTCCAGGATCCTCGCCGAGGCCGCGGCGTCCGCGAGGCGGCGCGGGACACGGGTGTTCGAGGGGGCGGCGGACCCCGACGAACAGTTCGTACCGCTCGGCCCGCTCCTCGAAGGCGTACTCTCCGGCGAGGAACCGCTCCCGGGCGCCCCACGTCTCCGGGACCTCGCCGCCACACCCGGCCAGCGGTTCTGGCTGCTTCAGGAGCTGGGGGACCGCCTGCGGGAGGCGGCTCGGAACGGACCCCTGCTCGTCGTCCTCGACGACCTCCAGTGGTGCGACGACCTGACGCTTCTCACCTTCCACACCCTCGCGGCGGGACTCTCGTCGCACCCGATCCTGTGGCTGGTCGCCGTGCGCGCCGGCAGCGTGCCGTCCGGGGTACGCACCACCCTGGACAGGATCCGTCAGGCGGGCGCACACGGACTGGTCCTCGGAGCGCTGGGGGACCGGGCGATCGCACGGATCACCGAGGACGTCCTGGGCGCCCCTCCCGATCCGGACGTCCTCCGGCTCGCCCACCGCGCCGAGGGGGTGCCCCAGCTGCTGGTCGAGCTGCTCCGCTCGCTGCGCGAGGAGGCGGTGACCATCGAGAACGGCACGGCCAGGCTGTCGGCGGGACCCCCCGCGCCACGAGAACTCCCCTCTGTCGTGCGCCGCCTCGACCAGCTGTCCGACCCGGCGCGGGAGCTGGTGCAGACGGCGGCCGCCGTGGGCGGCACGGTCACCGTCGCGCTGCTCGCCGAACTGCTCGGCAGGTCCTCGGCGGCGCTCATCACAGCCGTGCGGGAATCCCTCGACGCCGATCTGCTCGCCGAGAGCGGCGACCGCCTCGCCTTCCGCCACGACCTGATCCGCGAGGCGGTGGAGGCAGGCCTCCCCCTCCCCCTGCGTCAGGCCCTCAGCCGTCAGGCCGCCGGGCCGCCGCCGGGGAGAGCACCGGCAGACGCGACGGAAGCCGGGCGATCGGCACCGGGAGACGCGTCGGAGGCCGACCGGCAGCGCACCGAAGCGGCGGAACTCGCCGGCACCGCTCCCGCAACCGCCGCGGAACGCAGCCTCAAGGCCCTGGAGCTCACCGCCGCGGACGCTCCGGAGCGTCCGCGGGTCGTCGCCGAGACGATCCCCCTGCTCTGGCAGACGGGCCGGGCCGCCCAGGCGCGTGAACTGGGAGCCAACGCCCTGGCGGCCGGCGATCTCGGACCCGAGGACGAGGCGCTCATACGCCTGGCCCTGGCACGCCTCGCCGTACAGTTCGACTTCTCCGAGGCGGTCCGGCAGGCCCGAGCCGGGGCGGCACTGCCCGGGATCTCCCTGACCACGAGGGGGCGACTGCTCGCCATGCTCGCCGTCGGCCTGTCGATGTCGGGCGAACACGCGGCGGCCGAGCAGATCGCCGCGCGGGCCTGGGACACCGCGGCGGCAGCGGGGGACCGCACCGCCGAGGCCACGCTGACGACCGTCCGCTCGGCCGTGAGCTTCCACCGCATGGACCTGGCCGAGGCGTTCCGGCAGGCCGAGCGGTCCGCCGCGCTGGCCGACGCCCTGGGCGTCAGCACCTCGCTGTGGGTGCCGGAGGCCTTGTGGCACGCCCTCCTGTCGAACACCACCGGACGCACCGCGGAGGCGCTCGCCGTCGTGGAGGAGGGCATCCGGATCACCAGGGAGCAGGGCCGGACGGCCGCCACCCGCATGTGGCTCATGACCCGCACCCGCATCCTCCTGGAGACCGGACGGCTGTCGGAGGCCCGGGCCGACGCGGAGGCCGCGTCCCCGGCGACCGGCGAACCCGGCCCGGGCAACCTCGCCGACGTCACGCTCCGTTATGTGATGCTGCGCGTCGCCCTCCACACCGGCGACCGGCAGACCGCGGAGGCGTACGCCGCGGAGGCGAGGCGCATGCGGAGCGACGACGCACCCGTCGTCCGGCACTTCGGCACCTGGATGCTGGCACTGATGGCCGACTACGAAGACCGGCCCGACCGCGCCATGGCCGAACTCGACGCGGTGATGACGTCGCCCGCCGCGGACCGGCCCGCCTACGCCGGCCTGATCGACCCGGCCGACGCCCCGGTGCTCGTCCGCCTGGCGCTGCGCGCGGGCAGGCACGAACGGGCCGTGCAGGCGGTCGCCATGGCCGAGAAGCGAGCCGCGCTCAATCCCGGCCTCCCGTTCCTCGCCGCCACCGCCGCGCACGCCCGGGGGCTCCTCGACAACGACCTCGCCCCTCTCGTACGCGCCGTCCGGCTGTACGAGGACTGCCCTCGGGTACTGGCCCGGGCGTCGGCGCTGGAGGACGCCGGACGCAAGCTGGCGACCACCCGCAAACCGGAAGCGGTCCCGTACTTCGAGGCGGCCCTCGCGCTCTATGTGCGAGCGGGCGCCGGGAGGGACGTCGCCCGGGTGCGCCGGCGCCTGCGGGCCGCCGGTGTCCGCCGCAGGCCCTCGACGACCGAACTCTGCCCTGCATGGCCCGAGTTGACGGCCGCGGAGCTACGCGTGGTCCGACTCGTGGCCCGAGGGCTGACCAACCAGCAGGCGGCCGAGCACCTCTCCCTCTCACCGCACACGGTGAGCTCGCACCTGCGCCGGGCCTTCACCAAGCTGGACGTCACCTCGCGCGCCGAGCTGACCCGGCTGGCACAGCACCGCGACGACGGAGAGTAGTCGCTTCGTATCGCACGCGGGCGTCATGGCAATGGACGATTCATGCGATGTGCCGACGTCGTCGTTTCCTCAGACTGATCAAGAACCGCGGACTGCGGAAGTCCGCGGGGGCAGTTGATCGAGAGAGGAACAGCGCATGACCGCAAGGCTCCAGCGAGCCCGCCCCGGCAGCCCCGAGCTCCAGGCACTCGTCGACGAGCTCGCCGACCGGCTCGGCCGGTCCGTCGCCGTCGACGACCCGCTGGTCCGCATGGTCTGCACGAGCCGCCACTTCGGCGACGAGGATCCGGTGCGCATCGGCACCCTGCTGCAGGGCCGCGCCGACAACGCGGCCATCCGCCACGTCCTCGACCAGGGTGTGACCCGGTGGTCGAGGCCCGGGTTCATCGACGGCCGCGACGACCTCGGACTGCTGCCCCGGTACGTCGTGCCGCTGCGCGAGCGCGGACATCTCCTCGGGCTGCTCGTGGTGGTCGTGCCCGAGAAGACGCTGGGGGAGGAGGACATCGCCGCCATCGCCCGGGCGGCGGACGCCATGTCGGCCCAGATGTACGGAGAGCACATCGCCGCCGACACCCGGAAGACCGACGAACGGGACCTGGCCCTCGCCATGGTCGGCGCCGACGCCGCCGCACGCACCACCGCGCTTCGGCACGGCAGGGAACTCGGGCTGCTCGGGGCGGCGGAGCACGTCGTGGTCACCGTCGTCCGGCTGAGCTGCGGAACGGAGCTCGTCCGGCAGTCCGAAGCGGCCCTGTGGGCGGCGCTGGAAGGATTCCGGCAGACGCGCTCCGCCCAGGGCCTCATCGCGATCGGCAAGGAGCGGGCCATGCTGCTCCAGCTCCGCGACCGGCCGCCCGGTCCGGACGAGATCGCCGCCCAGTCCGCTCGCATCCTCGACGAACTCCGCACCTTCCTGGACCCGTCGGCGGCCCCCGTGATCGGCGTCGGCGGCCGGCACCCCCACCTGGACGACGCCTGGACGTCGTACGAGCAGGCGCTCGTCGCGGCACGCGCGGCACGCCGACTGCCCACCCTGAACAGCATCGGTGACTGGGAGCTGCTCGGGGAACTCGCCGTACTGCTCCAGCTCCCCGAGCACGCCCTGAACGCCTCCCTGGTCCCGAAGCCGCTCCGCACCCTGCGCGAGGCTCATGGCGGAGACCGCCTGCGGGACACCCTGCGCTGCTTCCTCGGACACGCGGGATCGATTCCCAGGACGGCGGACACCCTGGGAATCCACCGCACTTCGCTCTACTACCGCCTGCGCCAGATCCAGGAGCTGACCGGACTCGACCTCGACGACGGCGCCCACCGGCTCACCCTGCACCTCGGCCTCAGGATCGAGGAACTCCTTGCTACCGGCGCCGGCGGGGCCCGGTGACCCCGCACTCGTTTCGACAGAGCGAGGAGGATCCGCGGCCCGATTCCTACAGCGCGCGGTGGTGCGGGCGGTGGGCCCGATTCGATGATGTTCGGGATGGCGGGGCGGATGTACCGCCTCTGACCAGGGAAGAGGCCATGAAAGAACTGATCACGACGGATGGTGCGCGGCTCGCGTACCAGGACACCGGCGGCGAGGGGGTCCCGTTGGTGATGCTCCACGGCTGGGGCCAGACGCAGGCGATGTTCCGCCACCAGGTCGAGGGTCTCGCGCCCGGTCGTCGCGTCGTCACCGTCGACCTCCGCGGCCACGGGAAGTCCGGCACACCGCGTCACGGCTACCGCATCGCCCGGCTCTCCCGCGACGTGCTCGAACTCGTCGACCGTCTCGGCCTCGACCGTTTCGACGCACTGGGCTGGTCCATGGGCGTCTCGGTGTGGTGGAGCTTCATCGACCAGTACGGGACCGGACGGATCCGGCGCTTCGTCGCCGTCGACCAGCCCGCGGCCGTCGCCGCCGTGCCGTGGATGACCGAGCGGGAACAGCGGGACTCCGGCGCCATCTTCGACGTGTCGGGCCTGCTGTACCTGGGCGCGGCCCTCGCGGGTCCCGAGGGCGACACCGTCCTCGCCGACTTCGTGCGCGGCATGTTCTCGGGTGAACCCGACCCCGAGGTGCTGTCGTTCGTCGCCGAGGAGATCAGGTCGACACCGCCCCACGCGGGCGTACCGCTGCTGTTCGACCACTGTGCGCAGGACTGGCGCGACGTGCTTCCCCGCATCGATGTGCCGACCCTGGTGATCGGCTGCGAGGGAAGCCACGTACACCCCGACTCGCAGCGCTTCGTCGCCGAGCGGATTCCCGGCGCGCGCCTGCACGTCTTCACCTCCGACGTGGCGAGCTCGCACTTCCCCTTCCTGGAGAACCCGCCGGCCTTCAACGCCGTGGTGGAGGAGTTCCTGGCCGAGGAGCCGGCGAGAGGAGCGTGAACCCGCGCTCCGACCTGCACGAACCCACGGCTAGGAATCACCATGACCCTCACACTGATGTCCCGTGCGCCCGACCGGGTGCCCCGGCAGGCGACTGCTCCGACCTCGCCCTCCTCACGTCCGGGATGGCTGGTCCAGGTGCTCTCCGAGATGCCGGACACGAACGACCGGAACCACGTCTACCTCGGCGTCCACGTCCGTGGGCCCGTCACCGTCGTCCACGAGCGCGCCACGACCCTGCTGGAGCCGAACGACCTGGTCTTCTGCGACCCGGCCCGACAGCACCTGCTGCGGTTCGACGGAGACTGCCGGATGATCTTCTTCCGCGTGCCCCGCTCCTTTCTCGGCCTCTCGGAGTCAGAACTGAACCAGGTGCTCGGCGTGCCCGTCCGCGGCGGGGAGGGGGTGGGGTCGCTGGTGTCCGACTTCCTGACCGCCCTCGCCGCCCAGGCGGAGTTCCGCCGGTCCACGATCGGGGACCGGCGTGCCCGGACGGCTGTACGTCTCCTCTCCGTCCTGGTCATGGAGCTCCTCGAAGCGGACACGACGGACGAGGTCGACGACGCCTCCGGGACCGCCAACGAGATGCTGTCCCGGATCCGCGCCCACATCGAAGAGCACCTGATGGACCCGGACCTCTCACCGGAGTCGATCGCACGCGCCCACCACATCTCCGTCCGGTACCTGCAGAAGCTCTTCCAGAACGACGGCAGCACCGTGAGCCAATGGGTGCGGGAACGCAGGCTCGAGTTCTGCCGGATCGAACTGGGCCGCTCCAACCGGAGAATCACCATGGCCGCGCTGGCCCACCGCTGGGGCTTCAGCAGCCCCTCGCACTTCAGCCGCACCTTCCGTGGGGCCTATGGCATGAGCCCCAGTGAATGGCAGGCGCTGGCGACCTCGACCGTCGCGACGACGCCCCCACGTGGCCCGACATCGAGAAGAGAACGCGCATGACCCACCCCACCGTCGTCCTCGTGCACGGTGCTTTCGCCGACGCGACAGGCTGGATCGGCGTCATCGCGGAACTGCGGAGCCGCGGCATCCCGGTGATCGCTCCGTCGAACCCGCTGCGGGGGCTGACGGCGGACGCCGCGTACCTCACCTCCGTCCTCGCGCAGGTCGACGGCCCGGCCGTACTCGTCGGCCACGCCTACGGCGGTGCGCTGATCACGGTGGCCGGCACCGCGGAGAACGTCGTCGCGCTGGTCTACGTCGCCGCCTACGTGCCCCACGAGGGCGAGAGCCTGCGCCGGCTCCAGGCGGGCTTCCCCGAATCCCCCCTGACGGACAACCTGAAGGAGTGGACGTACCAGCTCCCCGGCGGTGCCTCGGCGGTCGAGGTCACCATCGAGGTGACGGCCTTTCCCTCCGTCTTCGCGGCGGACGTGCCCGAGGACGTCGCCGGCGTCCTGGCGACGTCCCAACGCCCGCTCGCCACAGCCGCCTTCACCGAGACCGCGTCCGCGGCGGCGTGGCGGTCGAAACCGTCCTGGGCCCTGGTGGCCGGGGCGGACCGCACGATCGGCCCCGAGGTCCAGCGCTTCGGCGCCGCACGAGCCGGAGCCGTCGTCGTCGAACTTCCGGACGCCTCCCACGCCGTCTTCCTCTCCGAGCCCACACGAGTCGCCGACCTGATCAGGGACGCGGTCGCCACGTCGTCGAACGCTGCTTCCACCGCCTCGGGCAAGGGTGCGGCATGGCCACCCGCCACCTCGCCGCCGTCACCCTCGCCCGGCTCGACCGGCGATCGACAAGACACCCCCTAGGGCTTCTCGGCGGCCCGGCGGAGCAGGGCGACCGGCTGATCGACCGACGTCGACCTGGTCTTCATCCCGTACGGCTCCTGCTCGTCCTCGCTGAGGACCTCCTGGCTGTCCGGGTCGCGGGCGATGTGGACCTGCATGTAGGGGAGGGTGTCTCCGGGCCCGAAGAGGTCCCCCTCATGCCATCGGGGGATCACCCACCACATGGCTGCCCAGTCGGGCGCCTGAGTCATGTTCATGACTGCACTGCTGCGGTAGATCCTCGACCGGTAGCGGAAGAAGTCGTCGCCCGGCTTCGCTAGCCACGCCGGGGCGTCCCAGACGTGCTTCCGCTCGGCGGAGTCCACGTCCCACGAGTACTCGATCGACTGCGGGTAGCTGTTGGCGAGCTTGCAGCGGTCGGCCCGGATGAACGAGATCGCCGCGTCCAGCGTCACGCGTCCCTGGCCGGCGTCCTTCAGAGGCACGTCGACGACGACCTGCCTCGAGAAGTCGTCACCAGGGTCGAGGCGGCTGCCCGCAGAGGTGATCTGGCCCGCCGCCAGCAGGCGGGCCGGGGCGTCGAAGTCCTCGTAGCGGTACGTGTCCCAGCCATCGCCCAGTTCATCCCGCCACCTCGTCAGTCCCGTGCCCTTCTCGCGGAAGGTGCTCGGCCAGATCGTGGCCGTCCACTGCGTTCCGACGACGAAGATGCTGATGTCTCCCTCGTTGCGGAACGTGAGACGGGCCGGTACGTACAGGCTGGTCCGGGCGGCGTTCAGGGTCGGCTTCCCGAAGGACACCATGAAGGGGACCTTGGGCGGGGCGACGTACGGGGTGTACATGGCGGAGTACGCCACGCTCGCCGAACCGATGAGCGCGGACAGGGCGACCCCGGTCGCGAAACTCTTCGGGTGGGGAACTCCCCGCCAGACCTTCTGCCGGCTCAACTCCCACAGCGCCCAGGCGGACCACGCGACCAGCAGGATCCAGAGCCCGAACAGACCGGCGTGATAACCCCCCTCCCACTGCAGGATCAAGAACATCAGGCTCGTCACGGTGACGACGACGACGCCCAACAGCAGGGACTGCCCCGCGTAGCGGGTGGCCCGCTTGCCCCAGTGGTCGAGGGCGGCGGCCGCCGCGACCGTCTCCACCAGGGCGCCGGCGAGGAACACCACACCCATGACCCGCCCGCCGAAGGTCAGCGCCCCGAGGGTGTCCGTCAGCCCGACCCGGAAGAGCACGGCGGCGGACACCAGGAGGCCGAGCACCATGAGGCAGGCCCTGGAGCGCCGCAGCCAGGGACGGTCCGGCCACAGGTCCGGATCGGCCCGCCACCGGACCTGTCCGGGGTTCCCGAGGTCGATGTCCGCAGGCACACCGGCCCGCCGGAGCACACGGCGGAGATCGCGCGGCGACCATGCCCGACCCACGGTCTCCCCTCCCACGCTGACCTCGCGCAGTCCCCGGCTGTCGGGGCCGTGCACGATGATCTGAGGCTGAGGCCGGTTGGGCGTCACGCCTCCAGAATCGGCCAGGCGCGAGAGGGCCGCAGCCGGCACGGGCGTCCGGGTGAACCTGTCACTGTGCGGGCCCCGTCCGGATCCAGCCGCAGGCACGCGCCGTCGCCCTCGGTGACGCCCGGGTGATCGGAGTGCCGTTCGCCCTGGTCGAGTAGGTGGCCGGTGTCGTCATCCGCACCGAAGCACACCTGGACGCGTGGCCCGACCGGATGGTCACCGACTGCGCCTACGCCCTCGTGGACGTGCTCGCACGGCTGCACGCCCTTGAGCCCGCCGCGGTCGGGCTGGACGGTTTCGGCGGGCCGAGGGCTACCTCGCCCGCCAGGTCGCGCGCTGGTACGACCAGTGGCGGCGGGTCCGTACCCGCCCTCTGCCCGACATCGAGGCAGGTGTGGGCTCCGGCCTCCGCGCGGCCATGCGACCCCATCCGCTCTTCGTGAGCGAAGCGCGCGGAGCCCACGTCTGGGACCTGGACGGCGATCGCTACATCGACCGGCACGGGGTGGTGCTCATCTACGACGAGGTGATCGCCGGATTCCGGATCGCCCGGGGCGGCGCGGCCGAGCGCTTCGGGGTGCGCCCCGATCTGTCCGTCTTCGGCAAGGCCATGGCCGGTGGCTTCACCCAGAGCGCTGTGGTCGGTCGAGCGGACCTGATCGACCAGGTGACCGACGGTGTGGTCCGCGCCGGGACGTTCAACGGAAACCCCGTCGCGTTGGCCGCGGTACAGGCGGCCATGGGAGCGCTGAAGGACCCTTCCGTCTATGAAACGCTGGAGAACGTCTCCGCGCGGTTCGAGCGCGTGATCGGGGACCTGCTGGCTGCGACGCCCCGCGTCGCCCGCCTGAAGCGCGTCGGCTCCCTGGTGTTCATGCCGCCGGGCAAGAACTTCCTCAGCACCGCGCACCGGCAGACGGACATCGATGCCACCGCCGAAGCCCTTGAGAGGGTCCTGCGCCAGGTGCGGGTCTGACATCGATACTCGTAGCGGGATCCGGTGGTCGTGGCTCAGGGTCTGACTGACGTCCCCCTGGGCTGTCCTGCGACTGTTCAGCCGCCCGCGGTCCCGTCGGCGGAGGCCGGCTCGTCCACGCCGTGCCCGCTGAGCCGGCCCTCCGCCGCCCCGCCGCCGGGCGGGACCACCCCACCCGGCGGCGGGGCGCCGTGTCTGCGGCGGATGCGCGCGGATACGGGAGATGCTTCTCGTGTCGACGCCACTGGCACACGGCCAGAGCGTTCAGGGCGGCGAGCGGAAGGTCCTCCACGTGCGCAGAACCATGCGGCGCCCGACGTCGTTCCTCCGCTCCGTCACGCCCGCCCGGCCTCGGGCGGCGCTGGTCCGCGGGCCGCTCCCGGGGAGTGCCCGCCCGTGATCGGCCTGTTCGTCGTCACGACGCTGGTGTTCGCATGGGCGCTGGTGTCGGACCGCCTGGCCCGCTGGAGCATCACCGCGCCGATCGCCTTCGTCCTGGCCGGGGCGGTCCTGGCGGGTGGGGACCACCCCTTCCTGAACCTCGACTTCGACACCCACACCTTTCAGCGGGCCGTGGAGCTGGTGCTGGCCGTCATGCTCTTCGCGGACGCCACCGAGGCCCAGACCTACGAACGGCTGGAGCAACCGACCGCCGAACACCGGCTCCTCGGCCTGGCACTGCCCGCCTCGGTCGGCCTCGCCACCCTCTTCGGCGCGGCCCTCTTCCCCGGCACGAGCTGGTGGCTGCTCGCGGTGGCCGCCCTCGTCGTGATGCCGATGGACCTCGCTCCCGTCCTGAACCTCCTCAAGGACGAGCGGGTGCCGCTCAGGATCCGGGCCGCGCTGAACATCGAAGGCGGGTTCAACGACGGCCTGATCTCGCCGCTCTTCGTCTTCTGCGTGGCCAACGCCGCCGGCCACGGCGGCGACTCGTTCGGAGAGCTGGTCGTGAACGCGCTGAAGGGTGCCGTCCTCGCGGTGCTCGTGGGAACGGCCCTGGGCCTGGGTGCCTCCTGGCTCGTCCGACGGGCCTACGAAGCCGGCTGGGCCACACCCCATGTGCTGCGCCTCGCCGGCCTCGCACTGCCGTTCCTCGCCTATGCGGTCTCCGTCCTGATCGAGGGCAACGGCTTCGTCGCCGCGTTCGTGACCGGCCTGTTCTACGCCCGTACGGCCCGTCATGTCGGCCGCGACCACCTGGACCTCGTGCACGATGCCAGCCACCTGATGGCCATCGCGGCGTGGTTCGCCTTCGGCAAGCTGGTCGCGGACGAGTTCTCGCACGGGATCGAACTCGCCGTCGTCCTCTACGGCGTCCTCGCCCTGACCGCGGCCCGCTATCTGCCCGTGGTCGTCTCGCTCATCGGCACGGACCTCACCTGGGCCGAGCGGAACGTGATGGGCTGGCTCGGCCCGCGAGGGGTCACGTCCATCGTCTTCGCGGTCCTCGCCTACGTCGACCTGGGAGAGGAGGACGCCTCCCTCGTGCTGAAGCTCGCCGCCTCGACGGTACTGCTCAGCGTCCTTCTGCACGGCGTGACCGTGGAGCCCGTCGCCCGTTGGCTCGGGCGGCGGGAGACCGTCGTGGACGGTGGGACGGCGCGGGGCGATTGATACGATCCCGGATCATATGGGGCGAACAGGAACCGAAACCGGCTGCGCAGCTGGTAGTCCGCCTCGGACTCGTCGTCCCCCGCGTGCCGCATGAGACGCCGGTGTGTGGCCTCGGCGGAGAAGCCGGCGAACGGCAAGGAAGAACCTTCGCCGGACCGCAGCCAGGCGGCGGTGTCCAGCACATCGCGGCGGAACTGGGGGACGTATGCCATATTGTCGTCGCAGGTCAGCCACTTTCCAGCCGCCCAGAGGTCGACCCGGCACAGCGGGCCCGGCTCGCCGACCTCTGCGGCGAACCTGGACTTGTCTCCCAGAACCACGTTCATGCCGGTGACCGTCGCAGGTTCAGCCCTTCATGAACAACCGAATACTTCGTCGGTCCAGTCGCCGGCGGGCCTCAGTAGAAATCGAACGGCCGCTGACCCGGGTGACTCCCGAGGTGGTGAACATCTGCTGCCGGTTCTCGCGAACCAAGCCACTCCTCGGAGAACAGTTCACCGGTAAGGACGCCGCGTTGCCGACTCGGCTGGACCGCCGTCCAACCACGGGTGGTGGAGGCCGCAGTCGGTGCGAGCTCCCGCGTCCTGCACGGTCTGTGCGGAGAGAATGCCAGCAGCCTGGAGGACATCCGTGCCTTCCTCGCCCTGCGCATCCTCGGCGTCATCCCGCCCTCGCGGCTGACCGGACACGACCTCCTGCTCGTCCTGATCAAACTCGCCGAGAGCCAGGCCCCGCACACGACGCTCGACACCTTCTGCACGACCACGCACGCCCCTGCAGCAATGTCCCTGCACCCGCTTGAGACCCCTCTCCAGGCACCGTGCGCGGCCGGAGGGCCAGATCAAGCGCCAGTGCGTCCCGCGCCGTGGCCAACCCGAGGACGTCGCGGCCCTGGTGGCGTTCCTCTTGGGCCCCTCCGCCTCGTTCATCGCGGGGCAGTCCGTCCACGTCGACGGCGGCTGGATGCTCCACTGAGACCTTCAACAGGCAAGGAGACGAACCGAAATGATCGAACGAGTCCGCGCCGTCCTCGTCACCGCCGACGACACGATGCTGGTCATCCGCCGCACCCGGCCCGGCATCCCCGAGTACTGGGTCCTGCCAGGCGGCGGCGTCGAGCCCAGCGACGCGTCCCGGGAGGCCGCCCTCCATCGGGAGATCCACGAGGAGATCGCGGGGAAGGCGGACATCGTCCGCCTCCTCCACACGATCGAGACCGACGACGAGTGCCAGCTCTTCTACCTCGCCCGGATCGCGACCTGGTCCTTCGACGACCGCACCGGTCCTGAGTTCAGCGTCGAAGGCCGAGGCGAATACGCGCTGGAGGAGGTCCCGCTGACCCTGGAGGGGCTCGACGGCATCGACCTCAAGCCCGAGGAGTTCGCCCACATGCTGAGGGGAGCCATCGGCGCCGGAAGCCTTGGAGGCGGGGCATCGTTCTGAGCCTTCGCGTGCATCCGTAGGGCCCGGGGGGGCGGCGCTGAGATGGCGCCGACCCCGGTGGCATTCCTTTGCAATCGGCGAGGGCGGGCGACTTCATCCCAGGTGCGTCAGTGTCCTTGATTGCTCGTTGCCCGGTGGCCCGAACAGCCGTGCCCGTAGAGGCCGGCGACGTACGCTGCTCGAACCTCACCACTGCAGTGGCGAATCGGGAGTTCTCACGTGGCAAACCAGCCTTTCCTGTACGTCGTCGTGTGCGCCGCCGGCATCGCGGGTGACGCCCACAAGCTGATCACCGCCGCGCAGGAGCAGGGCTGCGGCGTCGGTGTCATCGCCACACCCCAGGGCCTCGGCTTCCTCGACACCGAGGCGATCGTGGCCCAGACCGGCTACCCGATCCGCTCGGCCTGGCGCAGCCCCGGCGACCCGCGCCCCCTCCCGCCCGCCGACGCCATCGCCGTCGCGCCGGCCACCTTCAATACGGTCAACAAGTGGGCCGCCGGCATCGCCGACACCCTCGCGTTGGGCATCCTGTGCGAGGCGTACGGGATGGGTATCCCGACCGTGGTCCTGCCGTGCGTGAACGCGGCCATGGCCGCACACCCGGCGTACGGCCGGAGCCTGGACCAACTGCGCGAGATGGGCGTGCTGGTCGGGTCGTACGAGCCCCACCGGCCGAAGGCGGGCGGGGGCGCGGACCGCTTCCGGTGGGAGGAGGCGTTGGAGCTGCTGGAGGGCAAGCTCGACTGAACGCGATCCCCCTTCTCGCCGAGCGCTGTTCCCCTGGATGCGCCGCTCGGGGCAGGGTCCGCTTCAACGGCAAGGGCAGGGCGGCCGTCGACGTGCTGCTCGGCGTGATCCCCGAGTACGTACCGGAGAACCTCACCTTGGCGTGAGCGAGCGGGGGCACAGCACACGCTGTGCCCCCGTTGTCGTGGGGCTGCCTGCCTGATTCAGTCGGTGAGGCTCTTGCGGCGGACCCGCCCTCAGGCAGGGGCGGCAGGCGCCCGCTCCCCAGCGCCGCGCATGCTCCCCAGATTCTCCCCGAGGGTGCGGAACTCTCTCGGGAGTTACAGCCAGTCCTTCTTCTTGAAGACCACGTACAGGCTCGTACACACCACCGCCATCAGCACCACCGCGAACGGATACCCGCCCGCCCAGTGCAGCTCCGGCATGTGGTCGAAGTTCATGCCGTAGATCGTTCCCACCAGCGTGGGTGCAAAGAGGATGGCCGCCCACGAGGAGATCTTCTTGATCTCCTCGTTCTGTTCGAAGCCGGCTTCCGCCAGGGCGCGCATCTCGGCGTTCTGTTGTTGGGTGACCAGGGTCGCGTTCACCGTGAGGATGTCCGTCAGGGCCAGGCGGAAGCCGTCGACGCGTTCGCTCGTGTGGGTGACGTGGTCGGCGACGTCGCGGAGGTAGCGCTGGAGTTCCTCGTCCGTGCCGTACTTCGCGAAGCCGGCCATCAGCGCGTGGAGCATGCCCACCAGGGGGCGGGTGGCGCGCTGGAACTCGACCATCTCTCGGGAGAGTTCGTAGATGCGGCGGGAGACCGCCGGGTCGCCGCCGAAGACCTCCGTCTCGATCTCGTCGATGTCGTTCTGGACGCCCGCCACCACCGGGGCGTAGCCGTCGACCACCGCGTCGAGGATCGCGTACAGCACCGCCTCGGGTCCCAGGGCCAGCAGGTCGGGGTCCTCCTCCATGCGGTGGCGGACGGCCGAGAGGTCCGGGGCGGCGCCGTGCCGCACCGTGATCAGGAAGTCCGGTCCCACGAAGACGTGCAGCTCGCCGAAGTCGACCTCCTCCGGGGCGTCCAGGTAGCGGGCGGCGCGCAGGACGACGAAGAGCGTGTCGCCGTACCGTTCCAGCTTGGGGCGCTGGTGGGCCTCCAGCGCGTCCTCGACGGCCAGCTCGTGCAGGTCGAACTCGGCGGCCAGCGAGTGGAGTTCCTCCTCGGTCGGGCGCTGGAGGCCGATCCACGCCATGCCGTCGGGGTGTTCGCGCAGCTGGCGGAAGGTGTCCGCGAGGGTGACGGGGGAGGAGACGCGGCGGCCGTCGCGGTAGAGCGCCGACTGCACCATGCTCGGTTCCACGGAGGGCGGCCGATCGGACGAGGCCGAGGGCGGCGGTTCGGCCCGGCGGCGCCAGGCCGGGCGGGGGCGGCGGTCGGGCATCGTCGTGCGCCTCCTCCTTCTCCTCCTCGGCCGGCAGGCCTGGAGCGGGCTCAGAGCAGGATATATGGGGTGAATCCTTTCCGTCCGGTTCTCGTCTCCCCGCCTTGCGGACCGTAGCTGTCCGCAAGCGCCGATACCGTGCCGACATGGCCCTCAAGACGACCCACCCCGTGCTCGGCCCCCGCGCCCTGAACCGCGCCACCCTCGACCGGCAGCTGCTCCTGCGCCCCGCCCCGCTCGGCGTCGAGGAGGCCGTCGCCCACCTCGTCGGCCTCCAGGCCCAGAACACCAAGCCCCCGTACTACGCGCTCGCCGCCCGCCTCGACGGGTTCCGGCCCGAGGACCTGTCCGCCCTGATGGAGTCCCGGCGGGTCGCCCGGATCGTCTCGCTCCGGTCCACCGTCCACACCCACACCGCCCGCGACGCCGTCGGCCTGCGCCGGCTCGTCCAGGCCGGGGCCATCGACCGGGAGCTGAAGATGTTCCGCAAGGGGCTCGACGGCGTCGACCTCGACCGGCTCACCGCTCTGGCCACCGCGTACGTCGAGGAGCGGCCCCGCACCCCCAAGGACCTGCGGGAGCACCTGCTCCAGGAGTGGCCGGACGCCGACCCCCTGGCGCTCACCATCGCCGCGCGCTGTCTGCTCCTGATGGTCCAGGTCACGCCGCGCGGCCTGTGGCGGCGCAGCGGGCAGGTCGCGCTCACCACCGTCCGTACGTGGTTCGACGGGCCCGCGGACGAGGCCGCCGACCTCGACGAGACCGTACGCCGCTACCTCGGTGCCTTCGGCCCCGCCTCCGTCAAGGACATGCAGCTCTGGTGCGGTCTCACCCGGCTGCGCCCGGCGTTCGAACGGCTGCGGCCCGAGCTCCTCGTCTTCCGTGACGAACACGGCACCGAGCTCTTCGACCTGCCCGACGCGCCCCGCCCCGACGAGGACACCCCCGCGCCGCCCCGCTTCCTCCCCGAGTTCGACAACCTGCTCCTCTCGCACGCCGACCGCACCCGCGTCGTCCCGGCCGAACACCGCACCCGCACCTGGACCGGCAACCAGGCGCACCGCACGTTCCTCCTCGACGGCTTCCTCGGCGGCCTCTGGCGCCTCGACGAGGCCAAGGACCGCACCACGCTCACCATCGAGCCCTTCGCACGAGTGACGCGAGCGGAGCGTGCGGCGCTCGCGGCCGAAGCGGAGCGGACCCTTCGACTGATGACGCCTTCCGGAACCCCGTACGACGTGGCGCTCGTGGAGTGCTGACGGGGGGCCACCGAGGGGTGACGGGCTCCGATTCCGCGTTGATCGAATCCCGCCGATGTGCAAGGCTGTTCGCACTTGCGTTCTGCGAACGCCTGTGTGCATGGGGGGATTTCGGTCATGGCTGTCACGGTTCCCGACTGGGCGGACACGCTGCTCGATCTCGTCGGGGTGAACTGGCCCAACGTCGACGAGGACGCCTACCGCGACATGGCCGACGCGCTGCGGGAGTTCGCGGACGACCTCGCCGACGACGGCCGGCTCGCCAACAATCACGTGCAGCGTCTGCTGTCCTCGGGGCACGGCGAGGCGATGGACGCCCTCAACGCGCACTGGGGCAAGGTCAAGGACAAGCACCTCAAGGACATGGTGTCCGCGGCCCGGACGATCGCGGACGCGCTGGACCTCGCGGCGGGCGCGATCGAGGCCATGAAGTGGAAGGCCGTCGCGGAGCTCGGGGTGCTGGCCGGTCAGACCGGTCTCGCCATGGCGCTGATCCCCGTGACCGGTGGGCTGTCAGCGCTGCTGGGGGCGGGAGCGATCGCGTTCACCAAGAAGCAGCTGCTGAAGCTCATCACCGGGGCGATGGAGGAGGCCGTCGGCCACATCGTCGGGGTGATGACCGAGCCGGTCGTGGCCGCCCTGGAGAACATGGCGGCGGACCTGGTCGTCCAGGTGAGCATGGACGCGCTGGGCGTCCAGAACGGTGTGGACCTCGACCAGACGAAGCAGGCCGGCAAGGACGGCTTCGACGAGGGCGCGAAGGGCGTCAAGGAGGGCCTGAACCTCGCCTCCGCCGGAGGTGGTGGTGGCGGAGGAGGAGCCAAGGGCAAGGGCTTCCACATCGAGCACGACGAGCACGACCAGGCCGGCACCCGGCTGAACGGCGTGAGCGTCGGCATCCACGGCAAGACCGCGGGGAAGCTGACCAGGGCGAAGGGGCACCAGCGTCGTAACCGGGGCCGGGACGACATCGCCGACGCCCTCGACCCGGTCATCGAGAAGGCCATGGGCGCCCTGGTGAAGTCCGCCAAGACCATGGGCGACCACATCGGTGACACCCTGCCCAAGGCCGTCAAGCAGATCTCCAAGGACCACAGGAACAACGACGACGACACGGCCGCCCGCCTCGCCCGCCAGCGCAAGGGCGATCACGACGCCGGGAACGGCTCCGGCGGTCCGGGGGGCAAGAACCCGGCCGGCGGGGGAGGCGGCGGCACGCCCCCGGGCGGCGGTGGCGGCCCGGGCAACGGCGGCGGCAACCCGGGGGGAAGGCCGATCGACCCCCAGCCCGGCTGGCACGGCCAGACCGCACAGGGCATGAAGACCCATCGCAGGGACGCCCTGGACGTCAGCCACCTCAGCGAGGACGAGCAGCACAGGCTCCTCGCCGACGAGGCCGACCGACTCGCCGACAACGCCAGGGACCAGCCGCAGAGCAATCCCTACCCGGAGGGCAAGCACCGGCTCAAGACGGCGTGCGCCGGAGCCCTCCTCCACGACGGCACCCTGACCGCGCACACCAGCAGCTCCACCACCGGCGATTCCTCGATGTCCACCCACCCGGCGCTGAAACAGATCCTGGACCGGGTGGAGAACGACATGAAGGCGGACAACGAGAATCCGGGAAACGGTCACGGGAAATGCTCGGAAGTCGCGCTGATATCCGACCGGTTGCATCGGATGGATCCGAACGGCACGGGCATCGTCACGCCGGACGACGTACGGAAGGCCATGGAAGGGTCCCGCGTCTATACGGTTCAGGTGGGCAACATGCGCCCTGGGGACGACCAGTTGCTGCACGGCGACTACAAACCGCCCTGCCGGTCCTGTGAGAGAATGCTGCCCCTCACCGGCGTCGTCGCGCACCACTGAGAGAGAGCCTGCAATGCCGAGAATGACAACGGAGGAAGTCGAGGCAGCCCTGGTCGAGGCGGGCTGGTCGCGGGGCCGGGACATCGGTGCACAGGTGCCCGAACTCCTCGACTTCGTCATGGAACGCTTCGCCGAGGAAGGTCATCCGGTCGAAGCGTTCCAGGCCGCCCAGGACTTCGTCCGGGAATTCGGCGGGCTGCGCCTGGTGATTCCGGGAACACCGCCGGACGCCGTCGGATTCACCCCGCACTGGATCTACGAGGAGAGCGGCGAGGACGTCGCCGAACTCGCGGGGAACCTGGGGAAGAAACTCTTTCCCGTCGGATACGAGACCTTCGACGGAGCCATGGTTCTCATCGACGAGACCGGCCGCTTCTTCCTCCTGCACCACACCGGTCCCTATTTCCTGGGAGCGAACACCTACGAGGCCATCAGCTGTCTGCTGCGCGGCCCCCAGCAGGAAGCACGGGACTACTTTGTCTGACACCGTTCCGGGAATCGCCTCCTCCCTTCTCGTCCAGGGGACGATCACCAGCCAGACCAACCTCACCGGCGACGGAGAGCCGCGGCTCCACCCCGCCGTGCGGGAGTTCTTCGACGCGCTCGCACCGAGCCTGCGCGAGCCGTTCCTCGGTTACTGTGCCGAGTCCGCGCTCGTCTCGGACCGGCTGTACGCGGTCGACGCCCAGCGCGCGGACGGGGGGACCACGAGCCTCGCCGAGGCCCCGGCACACTTCACGGGCGCGGCCCTCGTCTCCCGCAAGGTGCGCCCGCACGGCGACCCCGAGCACGGCACGCCCGCCGCCCTCTGCCGCTCCTGCGCCGCCCTGGCGGGGACGCTCGGCATCACCGTCCTCCAGGACTCCTGACCGGGGGCACGATGACGACGGAGCAGACGACGGCCGGGCGGGCGACGGCGGCCCCCGGGACCCCCGCCACCCCCGAAGGCGGACGCGAGGGCGGGGACGTCACCCTCGACCGTGGACGCGCGGGCCGGGACGTCGCCCTCGACCGTGGACGCGCGGGCCGGGACGTCGCCCCCGACGGTGGACGCGAGGGCCGGGACGTCACCCCCGGGACTCCCGCCACCCCCGACGGTGGACGCGAGGCCCAGTACGGCACCTCCCTGGCGCCGGCCGGCTGGCACCCAGGACGTGACGCCGGTGACGCCGCCATGAGCGCCGTCCTCAAGACGGCGGCCCTGGGGCCCTGGGACCTCTTCCCCGCGGCCGAGCGCGCGGTCCGTGAGTTCCACGGCCTCCGGCCGGAACCGGCGGCCCACGGGGGCCGCGAGGTCGCGGCGACCGGCTGGGTCGTCGATCCCCAGGAGGCCCGGTTCTCCGGCCCGCCCCTGCACCGGCTCGCCGACACGCTCGGCATCCGCGTCTTCCCTCTCGGCCGCACCGCCGCGGACGCGCCGATGGCCGTGGACGAGGAGGGCCGGCTGTTCTCCCTCGGCACGGGAGGCCCCTGGCTGCACGGGGAGACCGTGCGGGACGGGCTGATCGCGCTGACCGAAGGGCTGCGTCCCGTACGAGTGCGGGGCCGGGAGTGGCGATGGCCGCTGCGGACGGAACCGGCGGACCTGGCCGCGGGAGTCCGGGCGGCACTCGTCGCCGTCTACGTCCTGCACACCCACGGCCTGTTCGACGCCCGCGTCGTCCACCTGCGGGCCACCACGCTCCGGGGGATCGGCGTGACCGTCCTCGACCAGGGCTTCCCCCTGCGCCGGGGATCCCTGGAGGACAACGCACGGCCCCTGGCCGAGGCGATGGAGGCGGAGCTGTCCGCCCACGTGCAGGCCCCGGCCTCCTGCGCGCTGCTGCTGTCCGTGCCGGCACCGCCCCGGACCGCGCCCCCACTGGCGAGCCTCGACTGCGCCGTCGCGCTCGGGGGCACGAACGGCTTCGCCCTGACGCTGAAGGCGGGCCCGGGAGCCTCCATCGGCCGCCCGGCGGCCGCCCTGGAGGCCGCCGTCACCGCCTTCGACGCCTGGGCCGCCGCGCTCTGAGCGCGACGGCCTCGGCGCGCCCGCCGAGCACCCGGCCCGATCGGCCGGACGCCTCCTAAGGCAGCGCCCCCGCCCGTCGGGCCGCGACCACTGCCTCCAGGCGGGTGTGGGCGCCCAGTTTGCGCATCGCCGAGCGCAGATAGCCCTTCACCGTCTCCGGGCGGAGGCCGAGGCGGGCGGCCGCCGTCGCGTTCGTCGCGCCCGAGGCGACCGCCGCGAGCACGTCCGTCTCGCGCGGGGTCAGGGACACCCCGGGGGCGGCAGGCGCGGCGCCGGAGGCCGATTCCAGGCGGCCGCAGACGGCGAGCAGCCGGTCGCGGAGCGCCGGGTCGTCGACCTTCGGCGCCAGTTCGCGCAGCTCCCCGTACGCCTGGCGGACCTCCTCCCAGGACGGGCCCGGCGCGGGCGGTGCGAGCAGTTGCCGCACCTCGTCCCGTACCGCCAGGGCCTGCTCCACGTCACGGGCCGCCGCCATCGCCGCGTCGAAGACGCGCTCGCCGATCGGGAGGGACTCGCGCAGCGCCCCGTACAGCACGCCGCGCACTTTGCGCCGCACGACCACGGGGACGGCGATCACCGCGCGCAGCCCCTCCGCCGAGACCGGGACGTCGTACTCGTGGGTGATGTGCCGCGACGCCTGGTAGTCCGTGACCGCGCACGGCCGCGACAGCGCCAGGCACTTCCCGCCGAGGCCCGAGCCGGCCGAGATCGCCAGGCCGCGCAGCGTCGGCGTCACCGCCCCGCTCAGCTCCGCGATCCGCATCGAGCGGCCCGCCGCCCCCTCCTGGAGCAGCCCGCCGAACACGACGGGCAGCCCGCTGGCGCGCCTCAGCCGCAACAGGGCCGTCCGCCACTCCACCGCTTCCGTCATCTCGGGCACGGAACCACTCCTTCACCCCCGAACGGGGGTAGTGAGACCTGGGTCACCGATTACACGATGTCCGGGACAGGTCCCGCAATGAGGAGGACACATGACGCCCACGAGCGCGACCGGCGCCACGGAGAGGTTCCGGGCCGCCCGGGACTTCCTGCTGGAGCATCGCGAGGACTACGAGACGGCCTACGAGGGCTTCACCTGGCCCCGGCCCGACCGTTTCAACTGGGCGCTCGAATGGTTCGACGTCATCGCGCGCGACAACGACAGGACCGCGCTGCACATCGTCGAGGAGGACGGCTCCGAGACGCGGGTGAGCTTCGCCGAGATGTCCGCCCGGTCGAACAGGGTCGCGAACTGGCTCCGGGCCCAGGGCGTCCGCGCCGGCGACCGGATCATCCTGATGCTCGGCAACCAGGTCGAGCTCTGGGAGACCGTGCTCGCCGCGATGAAGCTGCGCGCCGTCCTCATCCCGGCCACCCCGCTCCTCGGCCCCGCCGACCTGCGCGACCGCGTCGACCGCGGCCGCGCCCGGCACGTGATCGTGCGCGCCGAGGACACCGCCAAGTTCGACGACGTCCCCGGGGAGTACACCCGGATCGCGGTCGGCGGCGACGGGGTGCGCTGGCTGGGGTACGAGCACGCCGACCGGGAGTCGGACGTCTTCGAGCCCGACGGCGTCACGCTCGCCGACGACACCCTGATGCTGTACTTCACCTCCGGTACGACCGCCCGCCCCAAGCTGGTCGAGCACACCCACGTCTCGTACCCCGTCGGCCATCTTTCGACGATGTACTGGATCGGCCTCAAGCCCGGCGACGTCCACCTCAACATCTCCTCGCCCGGCTGGGCGAAGCACGCCTGGTCCAACCTCTTCGCGCCGTGGAACGCGGAGGCGACCGTCTTCATCCACAACTACACCCGCTTCGACCCGGCCCGCCTCATGGGCGAGATGGAGCGGAACGGCGTCACCAGCTTCTGCGCCCCGCCGACCGTGTGGCGGATGCTGATCCAGGCCGACCTGAGCCAGCTGAAGACCCCGCCGCGCGAGGTCGTCGCCGCCGGCGAACCGCTGAACCCCGAGGTCATCGAGTCGGTGCGGCGTGCCTGGGGCGTCACCATCCGGGACGGCTTCGGCCAGACCGAGACGGCCGTCCAGGTGTCCAACAGCCCCGGCCAGCGGCTCAAGGAGGGCTCCATGGGACGCCCGAGCCCCGGTTTCCGGGTCACCCTCGTCGACCCGGTGAGCGGCCGGCCGGATGCGGAGGAGGGCGAGATCTGTCTCGACCTGGCCGCCAACCCGGTGGGCCTGATGACCGGCTACCACGGCGACCCGGAGCGTACGGCCGAGGCGATGGCGGGCGGCCACTACCGCACCGGCGACATCGGCTCCCGGGACGCGGACGGCTACATCACGTACATCGGGCGGGCCGACGACGTCTTCAAGGCCTCCGACTACAAGATCAGCCCCTTCGAGCTGGAGAGCGCCCTCCTGGAGCACGAGGCCGTCGCCGAGGCGGCCGTCGTCCCCGCCCCCGACCCGCTGCGGCTCGCCGTCCCCAAGGCGTACATCGTCCTCGCGGCGGGCTGGGAGCCGGACGAGGAGACCGCGAAGGCCCTCTTCGCCCACTCGCGCGCGGTCCTCGCCCCGTACAAGCGGGTCCGCCGCATCGAGTTCGCCGACCTGCCCAAGACCGTCTCCGGCAAGATCCGGCGCGTCGAACTGCGCCGGCTGACGGCGGAGGGCGGCGGCAAGGAGTACACGGAGGGGGACCTCGCATGATCGCCGTGAATCGTCCGTACGGGGAAGGGGACCTCGCATGACCACCGTCGATCTCCCGTACGCGGAAGGGGACCTCGCATGAACCTCGCCTACGCGCACGGGGTGTCCGAGACCCCGCTCCTCGGCGACACCATCGCCGACAACCTCGACCGGGCCGTCGCCGCCTGGCCCGAGCGGGAGGCGCTCGTCGACGTGCCGACCGGGCGGCGCTGGACGTACGCCGCGTTCGGCGCCGACGTCGACCGGCTGGCCGGGGCCCTGCTCGGCAGCGGCGTCCGCAAGGGCGACCGGGTCGGCATCTGGGCCGTGAACTGCGCCGAGTGGGTGCTCGTCCAGTACGCCACCGCCCGCATCGGCGCCATCATGGTGAACATCAACCCGGCCTACCGCGCCCACGAGTTGGCGTACGTCCTCAAGCAGGCCGGCATCTCGCTGCTCTTCGCCTCGCTCTCCCACAAGACGAGCGACTACCGGGCCATGGTCGAGCACGTGCGCCCCGAATGCCCGGAGTTGCGGGAGGCCGTCTACTTCGGCGACCCGACCTGGGACGCGCTGCTCACCCGGACGCCCGGGGAGCTGCGCCCGGAGCCGCTCTCCTGCGACGAGCCCGTCAACATCCAGTACACCTCGGGGACGACGGGCTT
Organism: Streptomyces sp. E-08; assembly: GCF_049913095.1. NCBI lineage: Bacteria > Bacillati > Actinomycetota > Actinomycetes > Kitasatosporales > Streptomycetaceae > Streptomyces > Streptomyces sp. E-08. The sequence goes on from NZ_CP183971.1 coordinate 6,724,880, forward strand.
CCCGAAGGGCGCCACGCTCTCCCACCACAACATCCTCAACAACGGTTACTTCGTGGGCGAGATGATCGCCTACAGCGAGCAGGACCGCATCTGCATCCCGGTGCCCTTCTACCACTGCTTCGGCATGGTCATGGGCAACCTCGCGGCCACCTCGCACGGCGCCTGCATGGTCATCCCGGCCGCCTCCTTCGACCCCGCCGCCACCCTCCGCGCGGTGCAGGAGGAGCGCTGCACCTCGCTGTACGGGGTGCCGACGATGTTCATCGCCGAGCTCAACCTGCCCGACTTCGCCGCGTACGACCTCTCCACGCTCCGCACCGGGATCATGGCGGGCTCGCCGTGCCCGGTGGAGGTGATGAAGAGGGTCGTCGCCGAGATGAACATGGCCGAGGTGTCGATCTGCTACGGCATGACCGAGACCTCGCCCGTCTCCACCCAGACCCGCCGCGACGACGACCTGGAACGCCGCACCGGCACGGTCGGCCGGGTCATGCCGCACGTCGAGGTGAAGGTCGTCGACCCGGCGACCGGGCTGACCGTGGAGCGCGGCACGGCGGGGGAGCTGTGCACCCGCGGCTACAGCGTGATGCTCGGCTACTGGGACGAGCCGGAGAAGACCGCCGAGGCGATCGACGCCGGCCGCTGGATGCACACCGGGGACCTCGCGGTCATCCGCGACGACGGCTACGTGCAGATCGTCGGCCGCATCAAGGACATGATCATCCGGGGCGGGGAGAACGTGTACCCGCGCGAGATCGAGGAGTTCCTCTACGGGCACCCCAAGATCGCGGACGTCCAGGTCGTCGGCGTCCCCGACGAGCGGTACGGCGAGGAGATCCTGGCCTGCGTGATCCCCCGCGACCCCGCCGACCCGCCCACCCTGGACGAGATCACGGCCTTCTGCCGGGACCGGCTCGCCCACTACAAGATCCCGCGCAGGGTGGAGATCCTCACCGAGTTCCCGATGACCGTGAGCGGCAAGGTGCGGAAGGTGGAACTGCGGCAGACGTACGGTTCCTAACCGGCGTCCCGGACGAGCTCCCGCCGCATGCAGACGCGGGGCCACACCGACAGCCCGTGGGCCGCCTCGGCCCGGCTGATGGCACGCAGCCCCTCCGTGAGCGCGGGATCGGAGTCGGCGAGCGGACGGAAGCCGAGCCGCGTGTAGTACGGGGCGTTCCACGGCACCTCGGTGAAGGTCGTCAGCGTCAGGGCCGCCAGGCCCTGCTCCCTGGCGGCCGCCGCCAGATGCTCGATCAGCGCCCGGCCGACGCCCCGGCGGGCGGCGTCCGGGTGCACCGACACCTGCTCGATGTGGGCGGCGCCGTCGACGGTGTCCGCGAGCAGATAGGCGACGGGGCGGTCGGCGGCGTCCACCGCCACCCAGGCCCTGCCCGCACCGCGGTACGCCTCCAGAACGTCCAGGGGCAGCGGGTCGTCGTCGGCGATCGCCGCCATGCCGAGAGTACGGAACGGCTCGCCCGCCGCCCGTTCGATGTCCTGGAGCAGCGGGAGTTCGGCCGGAGCGGCCGCTCTGATGCGCATACGACAGTATGGCGCGGCCTCAGCGGGACGGACCTCCCGCGCCCGGAGCGCCGTCCGACGGCGGCCGGTTCCGGTCGTCCTCGCGGTCGTTCCGCGGGGCGCCCTCGTCCTCCCACGGGCGGTCGAGCAGCCCGCCGTCCCGCGAGAACCGGGGCAGGAACAGGGCCAGGGCCGGATCGCCGTACAGCGCCACGTACAGCTGCACCAGCCGTCCGTCCGTGACCTCCCGGCGGTGGGACGGCAGCGGATACCGCTCCCGCAGGCCGGTGAGGAGCCGCCGTGCCGCCCTCGTGGTGTCCGGCAGCCGCAGCAGCGCCACCGCCACCAGCACCGCCGGCACCCCGGCCGCGAGCGCCCGGGCGAGCCCCGCGCCCGACACCCCGGTCGTGAACGGCCCCGCCACCGCGGTCACCGGTACGCAGACCAGCAGCACCCGGGCCGCCCACCACCGCGCGAGCGGGCGCAGCAGCCCGGCCCCGCGCAGCTCGCCGCGCAGGGCGTCCACGGCCCGCCGCGCCTCGGGGCGCAGCGCGAGGGTCCGCAGCGCCAGGGCCCGGTGCAGCGCCCCGTGCACCCCGAGCTGTACGGGGTCACGCGTGCGGCCCGGTCCGCCATTGGCCCGAATCGTATGTTTACGGCCCGCCGCGACCGCGCCGCGCTGGTGCAGCGCCACGAGGGCGACGGTGACCGCCGCCCGCCGCCCGCCCCGCAGCAGCGCGAGGGCCTGCGGCGGGGGCGTGGCGCCCGCCCCGGTCTCCTCGCTGCGGGTTCCGCAGCTCCTCAACAGCAGTGCGGCGAGCAGCAGTTCGACCCAAGCCGCTCCGATGAACCACCACATCCCCGTCGACATGACACCCACCCCCGAGGGTGTTGTGCCCGGGGGAGCGTGATCGTCACGCGTGAATGGCCGATTTCGGATGCCGAGGAGTTGTGAGGGGCTTCCCGCTCAGGCGTCGCCCGCCGCGAGTGCCTCCGCGGCGGGGTTGACCGGCTGCGGGGTGCCGGTCAGGTCGAGGGCGAAGAGCGGGAGACCGATCTCGTCGGCGCGCGAGCGGGCCTCCGGGGTGTAGCCCGCGAGCGAGAAGAACACGCTCACCGTCGCGGAGGTCAGTCCGTTGAGCCAGAGGCACTCGACGGCCCGCAGCCCGGCCGGCCGGGTGCTCGGGTCGACCTGGGCGACCAGGCCGGGCGCCCGCAGGTCCACGCCGGACGCGGGGCGCTCCTCGGGCTGGACGACGTCCCGGAAGCCGAGCCAGCGGAGGTATCCGGCAGCCGCCGCGACCGCGTCGCGCGAGGTCCGGATGGTCACGGGCCGGAAGGCCCCGCGCAGGGGTGCGGGGTGCGGGGCCGTGACCGGCAGCGGGGTGTGTGCGGGATAGCGCTCGGCGAACGTCCGGGGGCCCGAGGGACCGGGCCCGGCCGTACCCGCCCCGCCCCGGGCCCTCGGGCCCGGCCCGAACCAAGGGGACCCGGGCTCGACGGGCACGGCCCGCACTCCGTCGGCGGCCCCGTCACCGGCGACCGCACCGCCCTCGCCACAAGGGTCGCCCGCGGCCCGGCCGCCTGGGCCCCCGGGCGCGCCGCCCATGCCGCCGCTCGCGCCGCCGGGCGTTTCGCCCAGGCCGTCGCGCGTGCCGCTCACCACGGGGGGCGTGCCGTCCACGACGGGGGGCGTGCCGCCCACGCCGAGGGGCGCCGTACGACCGTGCGCGCCGCCCGCCGCACCGTCGGCCGGGCTGCCGGGCGTTTCGCCGCCGGTGCCGTCCGTCCCGCCATGGGCCGCGCTGCGCGCCGCCCCGCCACCTGCCCCGCTGTCCGTGCCCGGCCCGCCCGCCACCCCCGGCCGTATCGGTATCCGCAGGACCGTCCCGCACGGGCAGCCCAGTTCCGGGTGGGGCCAGTCGGTCTCGTCGCCGCAGGCCCCGCAGCGGACGGTGACCCAGGCGTCGGCCCAGTTCCGGTGTCTGACCGGCTCCGCGGACTCGCCCGGGGCGACGGCCGGCGCGACCGGGCTGCCGCACGCGCAGGGGAAGGCGGGTGGCGCGTACGCCTGCGTCCGCAGGCACTCCGGACAGCGCACCGGTACCGACTCGCCCACAGCCCAACCCCCTGTCGTTCCGCCCCATCGTCCACCCATCGGACGGCCCGGGGAGGGTCTTCGGCCACTTCCGTGATCCCGGCGGGCGGACCTCTCTTGACGGCTCTCCGCAGCCCGACCTACATTGCTTCCGTATAACAGAACAGTATTTCCGCATTACGGAAACAGGCGGTCGGGCCTCCCGAGACGAGCCACCCGCCTGGATCCGCCCGGCCGAAGCAGGAGCACTCCCATGCCTCGTATGACCGCCGCCGCAGCGGCCGTTGAGATCCTCAAGCGCGAAGGCGTCACCCAGGCGTTCGGCGTCCCCGGCGCGGCGATCAACCCCTTCTACCGCGAGCTCAAGAACGTGGGCGGCATCGGCCACACGCTGGCCCGCCACGTCGAGGGCGCGTCCCACATGGCCGAGGGCTACACCCGTGCCAAGGCCGGCAACATCGGCGTCTGCATCGGTACCTCCGGCCCGGCCGGCACCGACATGATCACCGGCCTGTACTCGGCGATCGCCGACTCGATCCCGATCCTCTGCATCACCGGCCAGGCGCCGACCTCGAAGCTCCACAAGGAGGACTTCCAGGCCGTCGACATCGCCAGCATCGCCAAGCCGGTCACCAAGGCCGCGACGACCGTCCTGGAGGCCGCGCAGGTCCCCGGCGTCTTCCAGCAGGCCTTCCACCTGATGCGCTCCGGCCGTCCCGGCCCGGTCCTCATCGACCTCCCGATGGACGTCCAGCTGACCGAGATCGAGTTCGACCCGGAGACGTACGAGCCGCTGCCGGTCTACAAGCCGTCCGCGACCCGCGCCCAGGCGGAGAAGGCGCTGTCCTTCCTCCTGGAGTCCGAGCGCCCGCTGATCGTCGCCGGCGGCGGCATCATCAACGCCGACGCCACCGACCTGCTGGTCGAGTTCGCCGAGCTGACCAACATCCCGGTCATCTCCACCCTCATGGGCTGGGGCACCATCCCGGACGACCACGAGCTCGCCGCCGGCATGGTCGGAGTCCAGACCGCGCACCGCTACGGCAACGCGACCTTCCTGGAGTCGGACTTCGTCCTGGGCGTCGGCAACCGCTGGGCCAACCGTCACACCGGTTACAACATGGACGCCTACACCAAGGGCCGGAAGTTCGTCCACGTCGACATCGAGCCCACCCAGATCGGCAGGATCTTCGCCCCGGACTTCGGCATCGCCTCCGACGCCAAGGCCGCCCTGGAGCTCTTCGTCGAGATCGCCAAGGAGTGGAAGGCCGCGGGCAGGCTCCCCGACTTCTCCGCCTGGGCCGCCTCCGCGCAGGAGCGCAAGGCCACCCTCCAGCGCCGCACGAACTTCGACAACATCCCGATCAAGCCGCAGCGCGTCTACGAGGAGATGAACAAGGCCTTCGGCCCGGAGACCCGCTACGTCACCACGATCGGCCTCTCCCAGATCGCCGCGGCGCAGTTCCTGCACGTCTACAAGCCGCGCCACTGGATCAACTGCGGCCAGGCCGGCCCGCTCGGCTGGACCATCCCGGCCGCCATCGGCGCCGCCACCGCGGACCCGGAGACCCCGGTCGTCGCCCTCTCCGGCGACTACGACTTCCAGTTCATGATCGAGGAGCTGGCGGTCGCCGCCCAGCACAAGGTCCCCTACGTCCACGTCCTCGTGAACAACGCCTACCTCGGCCTGATCCGTCAGGCGCAGGGCAACCTGGGCATCAACTTCGAGGTCAACCTCGAGTTCGAGAACATCAACACCCCGGAGATCGGCGTCTACGGCGTCGACCACGTCAAGGTCGCCGAGGGCCTCGGCGTCAAGGCCATCCGCGTCACCGACCCCGACAAGCTCGGCGAGGCGCTGGAGGAGGCCAAGAAGCTGGCCGTCGAGCACCAGGTCCCGGTCGTCGTCGAGGCCATCCTGGAGCGCATCACCAACATCGCCATGAGCAAGACGGTCGACATGAGCGACGTCACCGAGTTCGAGGAGCTGGCCACCGAGCCCGGCCACGCGCCGACCGCGATCAAGGCCCTCCAGGTCTGATCGAATCCCTCAACAGAGGGACCGACCCCCGCCCCGAGGAGCACCGGGGCGGGGGTCTCCCTGTGCCGCCACCAGGACCGCGCCCGCCTCCGTCCACTCGTAGAGCACCGAGCGGCCCGCCCTCCCGCGCCGGACGAGCCCCGCGTCGAGCAGCACCTTCAGGTGCCGTCCCACCGAGCCGAGCCCCTGCCCGGTGAGCGCCACCAACTGGCTGGTGGACAGCGGGGATCCGAGCCGTACGAGCACTCCGGCGCGGGCCGGCCCGAGCAGGGTCCCCAGGGCCTCCGGCGCCGTCGGTCCGGCCGCGTCCGCCAGCACTCCCGAGCAGGCGTAGACGATCGCGTACCGCTCCGTCTCGTCCCAGGACACCCAGCCCGTCGCCGGCGTCACCGGCACGAGCAGCAACCGTCCCCTGTCGACCGAACGCGGCGGATAGTCACGGGTGTTGACCTGGAGCCGCCCGTCGCCCAGCCAGCGCATCTTCCCCGGGCACAGCTCGTCGAGCGCCGACGCCCAGCCGCCCCGGCTCAGCAGCGCCGTCCGCGCCACCACGTCGGCCTCCAGGATCCGTCGCCGCCGCGCCCACTCCGGCCGCACCGTCTCCCGCCAGACCCAGCCGAGCACGCCCGCGAGCCGCTCCGGAAGGTCGCGCGCGGAGCGCAGCGGCTCCGGGACCGGACCTCCGACCGCCACCGCCAACTGGTCCACGGCGTCGGCCGGTCCGGTCGCCCGCACCGCCTCGACCTCCTCCTCGAAGCTCCGCTCGCGGTCGCCCAGCGGGGTCGGGGTGAGGAAGTCCGCGTTCCAGGTGGGCCCGATCGCCGCCCGCACGAGCAGTGCGTCGAGCGGCTCGGCCGCCAGCCGCTCCCGGTACGCGGGCAGGTGCCGGACGAGCCAGCCGCGCTCGCCCGGATGCGTCGCCGCCCCCGCGTGGAGGGTCTTGAGCGAGGCGACCGTCTCGGCGAGCGGCGAGAGCACGAACCCGCTCCCCGCCAGGGTGTCCGTGCCGATCTGCCACCAGCCCATGTTTCGCCTCCCCGCGAAACACTACCTGCGGCCCGCGCGCTCTCCGAGACTCCGCTCCATGCCCCGCTACCGCACGCTCTTCCGCACGCCCGAATTCACCCCGCTCTTCGCCACCGGCGCCGCCCACACGGCCGCCCAGACCGTCGCCGGACTCGGTCTCGCCACGCTCGTCTTCCGCGCCACCGGGTCCCCGTTCCTCTCCGCCCTCGCCCTCTTCGGCCCCTCGCTCGCCCAGCTGCTCGGCGCGACCACCCTGCTCTCCGCCGCCGACCGGCTGCCACCGCGCGCCGCGATCTCCGGCATCGCCCTCTTCTTCGCCCTCGGCACCGCCGTCCTGGCGATCCCCGCCCTGCCGACCTGGGCGGTCTTCGTGATCCTGCTCGCCGAGGGGCTCGCGGCCTCGCTGGGCGGAGGCGTGCGCCACGGCCTCCTCAACGAGATCCTCCCGCGCGAGGAGTACCTCCTCGGCCGCTCCGTGATGAACATGGCCACCGGCGCCTTCCAGATCGGCGGCTTCGCCACCGGCGGGCTCCTCGTCGCGCTGCTCTCGCCGCGCGGCACCGTGCTGGCCGGGGCGGGGCTCTACCTCGCCGCCGCCCTGGCCGCCCGCCTCGGTCTCGGCGCCCGGCCGGCCCGCGCAGCCGGGCGGCCGTCGGTCGCCGAGACCTGGCGCACCAACGGACGGCTCCTGTCCGTGCCCGCCCGCCGCCGCGCCTACCTCGCGCTCTGGGTGCCGAACGGCCTCGTCGTCGGCTGCGAGTCGCTCTTCGTGCCGTACGACCCCGAGCGCGCCGGGCTCCTCTTCGCCTGCGGCGCGCTCGGGATGCTGGCCGGGGACACCGCCGTCGGCCGCTTCGTACCGGCGCGGCTGCGGGCCCGGATCCGCTTCCCGCTCCAGGCGCTGCTCGCGGCCCCGTTCCTGCTGTTCGCCCTCGGCCCCGGGCTGCCCCTCGCGCTCGTCCTCGTGACCGTGTCGGCGGTCGGGTACGGGGCGAGCCTGCTGCACCAGGAACGGCTGATGACCCTGGTGCCGGAGGAGCTGAGCGGTCACGCGCTCGGGCTGCACACGTCGGGGATGCTGGCGCTCCAGGGGGTGAGCGCGGCACTGGCCGGCACCCTCGCCCAGTACACGTCACCGCGTACGGGCATGGTGCTGCTCGCCCTCGCCTCGCTCACCGTGACGTTCCTGCTCGCCCGGGCCGAGCGCGGCGGGGAGCCCGGGGAACCTACCGGGGTGCCCTCGACCGCAGCACGACCGTCTCCTCGCAGGGACCGTCGGCGAACAGCTTGAGCGCGTCCGTTTCGTCCTTGTCGGCGGACAGGCTCCAGCGGAGCTTGGTGGCCACCCACTCGCCGACGTAGCGGCAGTAGCGGCCGGGGTCGGCGGGCACCCAGTCGGCCGGGTCCCGGCCGGCCTTGTCCCGCAGGCTGCGGGCGGTGACGACGACGAGGGTCGCGGGCGCGCCCTGGTCGTTCGCGTACTGCTCGCGCCGGGCGGCGGTCCAGCCGGAGGCCCCCGACTCCCAGGCCTCGGAGAGCGGGACGAGGTGGTCGACGCGGAGCGCGAGACGGCGGGGGAGGGGACGGCGAGCGGGGACAGGATCAGTGCGAGCGGCGCGAGACCGCGCATCAGGTTCTTGATCAAGTACGAGTGGATAGCGCCGGCGCCGTGGCAGGGCGGCCCCGAACCGCGGTGGCTCCCCCGAGCGGGTGCGGATCTGCACCGCAGAAACGATGCGCTGGCGGTGCCGTACAAAGAAGAAGAGCGCGGAACCAGGGACCGTAAACCTGGTTCCGCGCTCTCCCGCTTGTGACCGCCCGACGGCACGAGGCTGGCGCGACAGGACGTTCGCGTCGCCGGGCGGAGTCTTGGGGATCCCTCGGAAGGGGGGCGTTGGGACCGCGGCGGTGCCGACGGGCGCCGTGGTGATCCTCTTCCTTCAGGTCAGGAAGGGGGCCCGGCGTCCTTACCACCGCACTGGCTCGGAGCCGCCGCGGTCCTCACGCTTGTCCGGTCCGCCGACCACCCCTCATCCGGGCCGGCGATCCGGACCACGTACGGCACTGACCTCCCGTCAGGTGCCGTACGCAGTCTGGGTACTGCGGTGCGGTCAGTCCTCGCGCAGGGCCTCGACGGCCGCGCGGACGCGCTTGCCGTAGTCCGCGTCGGCGGCGGCGAAGTGCGCGAGGTTCTTCTCGATGACGTCCTCGCGGGACACCTGGGACAGACCGCCGGCGATGTTGGCGATCAGACGGCCCTTCTCGTCCTCGGACATCAGGCGGTAGAGCTCACCGGCCTGGAAGAAGTCGTCGTCCTTGGTGTGCGCGGGCGCCTCGTGGGTGCCGGTCCAGCCGTGGATCGCGAGCGGCGCGGAGAGCGCGGCGTCGGTCTGGGCCGGACCCTGGTACGAGTTGGGCTCGTAGTTCTTGTCGTGGCGCGAGCCCTGGCGGGTGGCCATGGCGCCGTCCCGGCCGTAGTTCTCGGCCACGGTCGCCTTGGGGGCGTTCACCGGGAGCTGGGTGTGGTTCACGCCGAGGCGGTACCGGTGGGCGTCCGCGTAGGCGAAGAGACGGCCCTGGAGCATCTTGTCCGGCGAGGGACCGATGCCCGGCACGAAGTTGTTCGGGGAGAACGCGGCCTGCTCGACCTCGGCGAAGACGTTGTCCGGGTTGCGGTCGAGGACCAGGCGGCCCACGCGCTGCAGCGGGTAGTCGCTGTGCGGCCACACCTTGGTGAGGTCGAACGGGTTGAAGCGGTACTCGGCGGCCTCGGCGGCCGGCATCACCTGGACGTACAGGGTCCAGGACGGGTTCACCCCGCGCTCGATGGCCTGGAGCAGGTCCGTCTGGTGCGAGTTGGCGTCCTTGCCGACGAGCTCGGCGGCCTGGTCGGCGGAGAGGGAGCGGATGCCCTGGTTCGTCTTGAAGTGGTACTTGACGAAGAAGGCCTCGCCCGCCTCGTTGGTCCACTGGTAGGTGTGCGAGCCGTAGCCGTTCATGTGACGGTACGAGGCCGGGATGCCGCGGTCGCCCATGAGCCAGGTGATCTGGTGGGTGGCCTCGGGGGCGTGCGCCCAGAAGTCCCAGACGTTGTCCGGCTCCTGCTTGCCCGTGAAGGGGTCGCGCTTCTGCGAGTGGATGAAGTCGGGGAACTTGATCGGGTCCTTGATGAAGAACACCGGGGTGTTGTTGCCGACGAGGTCGTAGTTGCCCTCTTCGGTGTAGAACTTCAGGGCGAAACCGCGGGGGTCGCGCACCGCGTCCGCGCCGCCGAGCGAGTCGGCCACGGTGGAGAAGCGGAGGAAGGTCTCGGTCTTCTTGCCGACCTCGCCGAGGAAGTCCGCCTTGGTGTACGCGGTGACGTCGTCGGTCACCTCGAAGTAGCCGTACGCACCGGAACCGCGGGCGTGCACCACGCGCTCCGGGATCCGCTCACGGTTGAAGCGCGCGAGCTTCTCCAGCAGGTGCTGGTCCTGGAGGAGGAGAGGGCCACCGACGCCGGCGGTGGCGGAGTTCTGGTTGTCGGCGACGGGGGCGCCGGACTCGGTCGTAAGCACGCGCTTCGACATCGTGACCTTCCGTACGGGAGCTCTGCTGACGGTCCGAGGAGCGTAAATTCGGCTCGAACAGCACGTCAACAGTTTGTTGAAAATGAAGTGTGGTGTTCCGGTCGGCGACGACGCCTGGGCGCGACAGGACAGGTTGTCAGCGCCGCCGCCGACCGGAAATCAGGGGCCCCGGTGAAGGGGCGGGGGGATCAGACCTGCTGGCCGGAGAGGCGCTCGACGGCGCGGAGCAGGGCCGAGTGGTCCAGGCCGCCGTCACCCTGTGCGCGCAGCGAGGCGACGAGCTGGGCGACGACCGCGCCGACCGGGAGGGCCGCACCGACGTTGCGGGCGGCGTCGGTGACGATGCCCATGTCCTTGTGGTGCAGGTCGATCCGGAAGCCGGGCTTGAAGTCCCGGTTCAGGAAGTTGTCCTTCTTGCGGGTCAGCACGGTCGAGCCGGCCAGACCGCCGTTGAGGACGTCCAGGGCGGCCTGGAGGTTCACGCCGGACTTCTCCAGGAAGACCACGGCTTCGGCGCAGGCCTGGATGTTGACCGCGACGATCAGCTGGTTGGCGGCCTTCACCGTCTGGCCGGAGCCGTGCGGGCCGCAGAGCACGATGGTCTTGCCGAGGGCCTCCAGGATCGGGAGGGCCTCGTCGAAGTCGGCCTGCTCGCCGCCGACCATGATCGAGAGCACGGCCTCGATCGCGCCGGCCTCGCCGCCGGACACCGGGGCGTCGATGACGCGGATGCCCTTCTCGGCCGCATTCTTCGCCAGGTCGACCGAGGTCTGCGGGGTGATCGACGACATGTCGACGATCAGCGCGCCCTGCCTGGCGTTCTCCAGGATGCCCTCGGGGCCGTAGGAGATGGCCTCGACCTGCGGGGAGGCGGGCACCATCGTGATGATGACGTCGGCGTCCTTGACGGCCTCGGCGATCGAGCCGGCCACGGAGCCGCCGGCCTTGGCCAGGCGGTCCAGCTTGTCCTGCTCCAGGGTGAAGCCGGTGACCGAGTAGCCGGCCTTGAGGAGGTTCTCGGACATGGGGGAGCCCATGATGCCGAGGCCGATCCAAGCGATCTTGGGAAGAGTGCTCATGGTGAGGGTGCCTCTCAAAACAAGGTGGTACGGGGAGGGGGCCTGCGTCAGCGGGCGGCGCGAGCCTCTGCCGGGAGCCATTCGAAGGACGCGGCGGCGTCGGCGGCCTTGTACTCCAGGCCGACCCAGCCGTCGTAACCGGCCTTCTTCAGCTCGTCGAGGAGCTGCTCCAGCGGCAGGTCGCCGGTGCCCGGCGCGCCGCGGCCCGGGTTGTCCGCGATCTGGACGTGGCCGGTCTTGGCCGCGTACTCCGCGATGACCTGGCTGACGTTCTCGCCGTTCATCGACAGGTGGTAGATGTCGAGGAGGAACTTGGCGTTGCCGAGGCCGGTGGCCGCGTTCACCTTGTCGATGACCTCGATGGCGGAGGGGGCGCTCACCAGCGGGTAGAGCGGCGACTCCGGCTTGTTCAGGGTCTCGACGAGGAGGATCGCGCCGATGCGGTCGGCCGCGCGGGCGGCCAGGACCAGGTTCTCCAGGGCGAGGGTGTCCTGGATCTGCGGGTCCACGCCCTCGACGCGGTTGCCGTAGAGCGCGTTGAGCGCCTTGCAGCCGACCGAGGCGGCGAAGTCGGCGGCCACCTCGATGTTGGCGCGGAAGCGGTCCGACTCTTCCCCGGGCACGGAGAGGGCTCCGCGGTCCGGGCCGGGGAGCTGCCCGGCGTAGAAGTTCAGGCCCACCAGCTGGGTGCCGGCGTCCTCAAGGGCTTTCTTGAGGGCGTCGAGCTCGCTCTGCTCGGGGGTGGCGGTGTCGATCCAGGGCCACCACAGCTCGACCGCGGTGAAGCCCGCCGCGGCGGCGGCCGCGGGGCGCTCCAGGAGCGGGAGTTCCGTGAAGAGGATCGACAGGTTCACATCGAAGCGCTGGTCCGTGTATCCCATGAGGGGCGGCGCTCCTTCCGTATTGCGGAAGTAAGTTTCTGTCTGACGGAATGTTGCAAGGAGGGTGTCGTACTTGTCAAGAGGTCCCCGCAGGTCCGGGGCTCCCGTCGGGAGGGGTGGGGCCGTAGCGTGGGGCCATGGAGCGTTTGAGAGTGGAGTTCACGACCGAGCCGTTCGACCTCGACGAGGCGCCGGCGCACGCGGTCGTGGCCCGTGAGGTCATCCAGTCCGCCGAACTGGACGCGGTCGACGTCGGCCCCTTCGGCAACACGGCGGAGGGCGGCGCCGACGCGGTGCTCACCGCCGTCGACTCCCTGCTGCGCAAGTCGCTCGCGGCCGGCGCCACGCGCGTCTCGCTCCAGGTCAATGTCATCGGGGAGGGCGAGAAGTGAGCGAGCACCCCTTGGTCGCGGCCGTGAAGCCGCTGGTGGACGCCATGGGCGCCGAGCTGCTGGTCCCCGCGCAGGCGGAGGGCGACGACGTGGTCCTGGCCTGGGAGGGCGAGGACGTGCTCGCCGTGCGGCTGCCGCAGCTCTCGGACTCCCTGGACCACATCCTCGCGGCGATGGAGCGGCGGCACGGGATGCCGCTGGCCGAACTGGACCGCAAGGCGAAGCAGGAAGTCGTCCGGATCCTGGAGGCACGCGGTGCCTTCTCGGTCCGTCATGGAGTGGAGACGGTGGCGGGCGCGCTCGGTGTCAGCCGTTTCACCGTGTACAACTACCTCAACCGGGAGACCGCCCTGAACAGGGAAAAGGCCACCAAGGGCGAGTAGTTGATCATGTATGGCCACAAGCCGTCGTCCGCATGTCGGGACGACGGCTTTTGTGTGGCCGAGTTTTCAACAAAGTGTTGACGTTGTGTTGCGGAGGGCGTTAGCTATCCGCAGCCCGTCCGACGCACAGCGAAAAACAGCCACGGAGGCTTCCCGTGACTTCAGGTACGACACCGGGCCTCACCCGGTTCAACACCTCCTCGGACAGCGAGGCCGTCGCCGCGCTCCACGAGGTGTGTTCCAGTTCGGCGTGGGGGAGCAAGCTTGTCGCCCAGCGCCCGTACACCACCGCCGAAGCCCTCTTCCTCGCCAGTGACGCCGCCATGGCCGAGCTGACCACCGAGGACCTGGCCGAGGCGATGGCGGGGCACCCGCCGATCGGTCGTCCGAAGGCCGGGGACCCGACCTCCTCCCGCGAACAGAGCGGGATGGCCGGCGCCTCCGCGGAGCTCAAGGCCGAGATGCTCGAACTCAACCTGGCCTACCAGGACAAGTTCGGTCATGTCTTCCTCATCTGCGCCACCGGCAGGACCGGCGAGCAGATGCGCGACGCGGTCCGGGACCGGATCGGCAACTCGCCCGAACGGGAGCGGGAGATCGTCCGCACCGAACTGGGCAAGATCAACCGCATCCGGCTGACCCGTCTCGTAGAGACCTCCGAGGAAGAGAGCTCCGCATGAGCACCGACACCACCGCCTCGGTGTCCACGCACATCCTGGACACCAGCATCGGCCGCCCGGCCGAGGGCGTGGCCATCACGCTCGCGGCCCGCAGCGGCTCCGACGCGGAATGGGTCACGCTCGGCGGCTCCGCCACCGACGCGGACGGGCGCTGCAAGGACCTGCCGGCGCTGCCGGAAGAAACCACCCACGTACGTCTCGACTTCGAGACCGAGACGTACTTCGCAAAGAAGCAAGCCGAGGCGCAGCAGGACGCCCCCCGCGTAAGGGACAGCGGTGCGTTCTTCCCGGAGGTGGCGATCACGTTCGCCGTCAAGCCGGGCGAGCACTACCACGTACCGCTGCTGCTCAACCCGTTCGGCTACTCCGTTTACCGAGGGAGCTAGCAGACATGCCCACGATTCTCGGCCAGAACCAGTACGGCAAAGCAGAGAACCGCGTCGTCAAGATCACGCGGGACGGCGCCACCCACCACATCAAGGACCTGAACGTCTCCGTCGCCCTCTCCGGCGACCTCGACGACGTCCACCTCACCGGCTCCAACGCCCACTGCCTCCCCACCGACACGACGAAGAACACCATCTTCGCGTTCGCCAAGGAGCACGGCATCGAGTCCGCCGAGCAGTTCGGCATCCACCTCGCCCGCCACTTCGTGACGAGCCAGGAGCCGATCAAGAAGGCGCGCATCCGGATCGAGGAGTACTCGTGGGAGCGCATCGCCTCCTCCGACGCCAACTCCAAGTTCATCGGATCCGACGAGGTGAACCACTCCTTCGCCCGCAAGGGCCAGGAGACCCGCGTCACCCAGATCAGCTACGACGGCGAGAAGTGGGAGGTCATCTCCGGCCTCAAGGACCTCGTCGTCATGAACTCCACCAACTCGGAGTTCTGGGGCTACATCAAGGACAAGTACACCACCCTCCAGGAGGCGTACGACCGCATCCTGGCCACCCAGGTGTCCGCCCGCTGGCGCTTCAACTGGACCGACGACGACCAGCGCATGCCCAACTGGGAGCGCTCGTACGAGCAGACCAGGAAGCACATGCTCGAGGCCTTCTCGGAGACGTACTCGTACTCCCTGCAGCAGACGCTGTACCAGATGGCCACGCGCATCATCAACCACCGCTCGGAGATCGACGAAGTCCGCTTCTCGCTCCCGAACAAGCACCACTTCCTGGTGGACCTCGAGCCCTTCGGCCTGAAGAACGACAACGAGGTCTACTACGCCGCCGACCGCATGTACGGCCTCATCGAGGCCACCGTCCTCCGTGACGGAGCCACGGCGCAGATCCCGGTCGACATGACCAACCTCTAAGCGGCATCTGAGTGACCGGCCCCCGCCCGCCCGCAGTCGGGCGGGGGCCGCGCCAGACCGGAGGGAATCTCATGGCACAGCCTGCAAAGGGGCCGGCAACCGCCGAAGGCCCGTGTTCCACCCCTCCGTCCACCCCCCGCCCGGCTCCGGCCGAGTGTCACCCGGTGGACGAGAAGCTCCCCGCCTCGCGGCTCGTCCCCGCGGCACTCCAGCACATCGCCGCGATGTACGCCGGCGTCGTCACCCCTCCGCTCATCATCGGCCAGGCCGTCGGGCTGGACGCCGCCGGCATGACCCGGCTCATCGCGGCGAGCCTGCTCATCGCCGGCTGCGCGACCATCCTGCAGACCCTCGGCCTCGGACGCTTCGCCGGAAACCGGCTCCCGTTCGTCAACGCCGCCTCGTCCGCCGGCATCGCCCCGATGCTCGCCATCGCCGAGACCAGCGCCCCCGGGCACCAACTCCCCGCCATCTACGGCGCGGTGATGGTCGCCGGAGTCTTCTGCCTCGCCGTCGGACCCTTCTTCGGCAGACTTCTGCGCTTCTTCCCGCCGCTCGTCACCGGCGTCGTGATCACCCTCATCGGTGTCACCCTGATGCCCGTGCCCGTCGGCTGGGCCCAGGGCGGCGACAAGACGGCCGCCGACTTCGGCGCCATGAAGTACCTGGCACTCGCCGGCTTCACCCTCGTCGTCATCCTGCTCTTCCAGCGCTTCGGCAAGGGCTTCGTCAAGCAGATCGCCCTGCTGCTCGGCCTGCTCATCGGCACCCTCGCGGCGATCCCCTTCGGAATGGCGGACTTCAGCGCCCTGCGCGAGGCGCCCGTCGCGGCCCTGCCCGCCCCCTTCGCCTTCGGCGCCCCCGAGTTCCAGCCCGCCGCGATCCTCTCCCTGTGCATCGTGATGCTGGTCCTCATGACCGAGTCCAGCGCCGGCATGCTCGCCCTCGGCGAGATCTGCGAGCGCCGCAGCGACGGGAAGACCATCACCCGCGGCCTGCGCACCGACGGCATCGCCACCCTGCTCGGCCCCGTCTTCGGCGGCTTCCCGACCTCCGCCTTCGCACAGAACGTCGGCGTCGTCTCGCTCACCCGGGTCCGCTCCCGGTACGTGGTCGCCGTCGCCGGCGGCGCCCTGCTCGTCCTCGGCGCCTTCCCCGTCCTCGGCGCGGTCGTCTCCATGGTCCCGATGCCCGTCCTCGGCGGCGCCGGCATCGTCCTCTTCGGCTCGATCGCGGTCAGCGGCATCCGCACCCTCTCCGAGGCCGGACTCGACGACAGCTCCAACATCATCCTGGTGGCCGTGGCCCTCGGAGCGGGCATCATCCCGCTCGCCGCGCCCACCTTCTACGCCGGGTTCCCCGCCTGGGCCCAGACCGTGCTCGGCTCCGGCATCAGCGCGGGCGCGCTCGTCGCGGTCCTGCTCAATCTGTTCTTCCACCATCTCGGCACCCGGAGCCGTCACGCGGCTCCGGCACTCAAATCCTCCTAGGGTCCTGCCGTGCCCACACCATCCCCGAGGAATGAAGGAAGCACCGCCATGGCAGCACCTTCGGCAGCCCAGCGCATCGTCATCGAGAACGCGGCGATCGCGACCGTCGACGCGAACGACACCGAGTACGCCTCCGGCTACCTCGTCGTCGCCGGCAACAGGATCGAGTCCATCGGCGCCGGCAAGGCGCCCGAGGGCCTGGAGAACGTGGTCCGCCGGATCGACGCCACCGGTCATCTGGTGACGCCCGGCCTGATCAACACCCACCACCACTTCTACCAGTGGATCACCCGAGGTCTGGCCACCGACCACAACCTCTTCAACTGGCTGGTCGCGCTCTACCCGACGTGGTCGCGCATCGACGAGTCGATGGTCCGCGCCGCCGCGCAGGGCTCCCTGGCGATGATGGCCCGTGGCGGTGTCACCACCGCCATGGACCACCACTACGTCTACCCGCAGGGCTCCGGCGACCTCTCCGGCGCCATCATCGGCGCGGCCTCCGACATGGGCGTCCGCTTCACCCTGGCCCGCGGCTCCATGGACCGCAGCGAGAAGGACGGCGGCCTGCCGCCGGACTTCGCCGTCGAGACCACCGAGGGCGCGCTCGCCGCGACCGAGGAGACCGTCCGGAAGTACCACGACGCCTCCTTCGACGCCATGACCCAGGTCGCCGTCGCCCCCTGCTCGCCCTTCTCCATCTCCACCGACCTGCTCCGCGAGGGCGCCGCGCTCGGCCGCCGTCTCGGTGTGCGCATGCACACCCACGGCTCCGAAACCGTCGAGGAGGAGAAGTTCTGCCACGAGCTCTTCGGCATGGGCCCGACGGACTACTTCGAGTCCACCGGCTTCCTCGGCGAGGACGTGTGGATGGCGCACTGCGTCCACATGAACGACTCCGACATCGAGGCCTTCGCCCGCACCAAGACCGGTGTGGCCCACTGTCCGTCCTCCAACGCGCGCCTCGCCGCCGGCATCGCCCGCGTACCGGACATGCTCAAGGCGGGCGTCCCCGTCGGCCTCGGCGTCGACGGCACCGCCTCCAACGAGTCCGGCGAGCTCCACACCGAGCTGCGCAACGCGCTCCTCATCAACCGGCTCGGCGCCCACCGCGAGGCCGCGCTCAACGCCCGCCAGGCCCTGCGCCTCGGCACCTACGGCGGCGCCCAGGTCCTCGGCCGCGCCGACAACATCGGCTCCCTCGAGGCCGGCAAGCTCGCCGACTTCGTCCTCTGGAAGATCGACGGCCTCGGCCACTCCTCGATCGCCGACCCGGTCTCCGCCATCGTCTTCGGCGCGGCGGCCCCGGTCACCGCCTCCTTCGTCAACGGCAAGCAGATCGTGGAGAACAACCGACTCCTGTTCGCCGACGAGGAGCAGATCGCGCGCGACGCGCGCGCGGAGGCCCAGCGCCTGGCCCGGATCACGGCCCAGGGCTGACCCTCCCCATGGAGTCCGACCGAGGGGGACGGCCCTCGGTCGGTCGCCGCGGACCCGAGCGGGGTCCGCGGCAGCCCGACCGGGTGGTGCCGCACGCGCAACGCGCACGGCACCACCCGGGACGGTGAAGCGTGCCCGCACCCCCACACCGGGCACCCGTCCCCGCGTCGCACCCCCTCCGCACGCACCCCGCCGCACCCTCTTCACCCCGCACCGAGCCGCACCTCCTGCACTTCGCACCGCTTCGCACCACCTCCATGAACCCCGCGTCACCGCCGACGTGTAACCGACCGGAGGAACCGCCGTGGCCGCCAAGCCCCAGGTTCGCAATGCAACAGAAGCAGGCTCCGCTCCCGAAGACCGAGAGAAGCATCCGGTCGACGAGACGCTGCCCCCACTCAAGATGCTCACCAGCGGCCTCCAGCACGTCGCCGCCATGTACGCGGGCGTCGTCGCCCCGCCCCTGATCGTCGGAGCGGCCGTCGGCCTCTCCGGTACCGAGCTCACCTTCCTCACCGGCGCCAGCCTCTTCACCGCCGGCCTCGCCACCTTCCTGCAGACCCTCGGAGTCTGGAAGATCGGCGCCAAGCTGCCGTTCGTCAACGGCGTCACCTTCGCCGGCGTCGCGCCGATGCTGGCGATCGTCGACACCACCGAGAACAAGGCCGACGCCCTCCCCGTGATCTTCGGGGCGATCATCGTCGCCGGACTCCTCGGCTTCGCCGCGGCCCCCTTCTTCTCCCGGCTCGTGCGGTTCTTCCCGCCCGTCGTCACCGGCTCCGTGATCACCCTCATAGGTGTCTCCCTCCTCCCGGTCGCGTTCGGCTGGGCGCAGGGGCCCAACCCCGCGGCCAAGGACTACGGTTCGACCACGTACCTCTCGCTCGCCGGCACCACGCTCGTCGTGGTCCTGCTGCTCCGCCGCTTCACCCGCGGCTTCCTCAAGCAGGTCGCGGTCCTCGTCGGCCTCGTCCTCGGCACGCTCATCGCCATACCGTTCGGGGTCACCGACTTCAGCCCGGTGCAGGAGGCCGACATCGTCGGCTTCCCGTCCCCCTTCCACTTCGGCGCCCCGCAGTTCGCCCTCGCCGCGATCATCTCCATGTGCGTGGTCATGCTGGTCTCCATGACCGAGTCGACCGCCGACATGCTGGCGCTCGGCGAGATCGTCGAGCGGCCCGCCGACGAGAAGACCATCGCGGCGGGACTCCGCGCCGACACCCTCGGCTCCGCGATCAGCCCGCTCTTCAACGGCTTCATGTGCAGCGCCTTCGCGCAGAACATCGGACTGGTCGCCATGACCAGGATCCGCAGCCGCTTCGTCGTCGCCGCCGGCGGTGGCTTCCTGGTCCTGATGGGCCTCTCGCCGGTCGCCGCCTCGCTCATCTCGGTCGTGCCCCGCCCCGTCCTCGGCGGTGCCGGTGTGGTCCTCTTCGGCTCGGTCGCCGCGAGCGGCATCCAGACCCTGGTCAAGGCCGGGCTGGAGAAGGACAACAACGTGCTGATCGTGGCGGTCTCGCTGGCCGTCGGCATCATCCCGATCACCAAGCCGGACTTCTACCACGCCTTCCCGGAGACCGCGCAGATCATCCTGGACTCCGGCATCTCCACAGGCTGCGTCGCCGCCGTCCTGCTCAACGTGGTCTTCAACCACCTGGGCCGGGGCCGCGACGCCGACGAGGTCACCGCGCCCATGGAGCCCGGCGACGAGATCTCCGGCAGCGCCACGGCGAAGGCGGCGCACGTCCACTGAGTCCGCTCCTCGTCCCACCGCCCGCCCCGGGCCCCGCGCACGCCGCGGGTCCCGGGGCCGTGGTGCGTGCCGACCGCACGGGGCCCGGGGCCGTGGTGCTGATCAATCCCAACACCTCCGCCGCCACGACCGCGACGATGGCCGCCATCGCCCGCCGCGCCCTGGGACCCGCCCTCCCCGTCCGGGGCGTGACCGCCGCCCGGGGCCCGCGCATGCTCACCGACCCCGAGGCACTGCGGGCCGCCGCCCCCGAGGTCCTCGCCGCGGGTCTCCGCGCCATGGACGAGGGCGACTGCGTCGCCCTCCTGGTCGGCGCCTTCGGCGACCCGGGCCTGGCGGCACTCCGCGCGGCGGCCCCCGTCCCCGTGGTCGGCCTCGGCGAGGCCGCGCTCCTGGAGGCGGCCGCCGCCGGGACCCCCTTCGGCATCGCCACCATCACCCCGCTCCTCGCCGACGCCATCCACGCGCGGGTGACGGCCCTCGGTCTCGCCGACCGGTACACCGGCCTCCGGCTCACCGCCGGCACCCCCGAACGCCTCTCCGCCGACCCGGTCCTCCTCCTCGACCGGCTGGAGCGCGCCGTCCGCGCCTGCGCCGAACGGGACGGGGCCCGCGCGGTCGTCATCGGCGGCGGCCCGCTCGGCGAGGCCGCCGAGGAACTCCGGGCCCGCTGCGCGGTCCGGGTCGTCGCCCCCATCCCGGCAGCCTGCCGCGCGCTCACCCGGCTCCCGGCGATCCGGCAGACCGCCGGCCCCACGGGCCGAGGACGCCCCACGGACTGAAGGCGCCCCCACGGGCCGCGGGCGCTCGCCGGGTGGGCCCCCGGCCCCGCGCTCCTCACCGTTCCACCTCGATCCGTCGGCGGCACTCCCGGGCCAGGGGCGGGTACGCGGCGGCGATCGCCTCGTACAGCCGGCGCCTCAGGAGCCGCTCGGCCTCGCCCCGGCCGGTCTCCCCGTACAGACCGTCGAGCAGCGCCTCGTACCGCGCGAGGGCGTGCCGCAGATAGCTCACCTGCCACCGCACCAGCGCCCCGGAGGGCGGGGGCACGGGCGCGGGTCCGGCCGCGGCCTTCTCCGGCGGTGCGTCCTCCCGCCGCGGCCCGGGGCTCCGGGCCCCCAGCAGGTGCCGGTGCCGCACGGCCCGCCGCTCCAGCTCGGGCCCGGGCAGCAGGGGCACCTCGATGGGCTCCGCGCGGATCGCGGCCAGGACGGCGGCCCGGCGCCGCTCGGCGTGCACGCCGGAGGCAGCGGCGCGGGTCCGGCAGAGCGCCGCCGCCTCGGTGAACTCGGGTGTCCGCTCCACCGTCTCCACCCGGGCCAGGAGGTAGAGCCGCATCGGCGCGAGCGACCAGCGGCGCGGATCGCGCCCCTGCACGTCGGGCGTGCCGAGCAGGTCCCGCACCATCGCGTCGCTCCAGCCGCGCCGCCGCATCCCGGCGAGCGCCACATAGGTCGTACGGTCCGTCATGATTTCCCCCTGAGTCGACTACGGAGCGTGACGATTCCAGTGAAGCGCACCCCACTGACAACGCCCCCTTGCCGCGTCCGCCCCGACTGTGCGATATAGGTCTGGACCTTTTCGACGGACGGAGGCCGGCCCGTGCAACGCCTGCTCGCCGCAAGCCTGTTGACCGCACTCGCACTCGCGACGACGCTCACTCTCACCGCCTGCGAAGGCGCCGCCGCCCCCGCGCCGAAGGACACCGTGGCGCCCACCGCCCCGACCGGAGTCACCGCCGCCGCCGGCAGCGCGAGCACCGTCCACGTCATGTGGAGCGCGGCCACCGACGACCGCGCCGTCACCGGCTACGCCGTCTACCGTGAGGGCCGGAAGGTCAGGGACCTCCCCGCCACCACCCTCATGACCGACGTCGTCGGCCTGACCCCCGCGACCCCCCACCGCTTCACCGTCCGCGCCCGCGACGCCGCCGGCAACGTCTCACCCCCCAGCGCCACCGTCACCGCGACCACCCTCCCCGCCGTCGCCGAGGACCGCACGGCCCCCACCGCCCCGACCGCCCTCCGCGTCAGCGCCGACGGCAGCCGGGCCGCCGCCCTCCGCTGGTCCCCGGCCCGCGACGACACCCGGGTCACCGCGTACGACGTCTACCAGGCCGACGTCCGCATCCACACCGTCCCCGGCACCGCCACCACCGCCCGCCTCACCGGCCTGCGCCCCGGCACCGCCTACGCGTTCACGGTCCGGGCCCGCGACGCCGCCGAGAACTCCTCCCCGGACAGCGCCCCGGCCGACCTCACCACCGCCCCGTCCCCCGGCGCCCCGCCGAACACCGCCCCCCGCGACCTCACCGCCACGGCCGGCAAGGGCGAGATCACCCTGACCTGGACCCCGCCGAGGACGGGCGCCCCGGTCACCCACCACGAACTCCACCTCAACGGCCGCTTCACCACCACCATCATCTGGGGCACCACCCCGCCCCCCGGCCGCGCCACCTACACCTTCCCGGTCCAGGACCCCCCGGGCACCCGCTACACCGTCACCCTCCGCGCCCAGCTCCCGGACGGCACCTGGGGCGACTTCTCGGCGCCGAGGACGGTGGTCGTCCGCTGAACTCCCCACGAGCTGGAACGACCTGGAACGGCCTGGAAACGACCCGGAACGACCTGGCCGGAATCGCACCCTTTCGCCGGGAAGAACCGCCCCTCACCCTGCGACCAGGGGATGCGACGGGCCGTGGGGGGCGCCGATGACCGAGCCGATGACCGAGCCGAAGTCCGAATCCACGTCCGAGCCGAAGTCAGAACCGACGTCCAAGCCGAAGTCAGAACCGACGTCCAAGCCGAAGTCAGAACCGACGTCCAAGCCGAAGTCCGGGCAGAGGTCCGAACCGACGCCCGAACCGACGCCCGATCCGACGCCCGAGCCCATCTACGTACCCGCGCTGCCCGCGCGGACGAGTGCCCTCGGTGCTTACGCCTGTCTGGCGCCGGACGTACGCGCGTGCGTGGCACCGCTCTGGACGGTGCCGCCCCGCGTCGGCCGTGAGCGGACCCCCGGCTGCCCGCCGCCCCACCCCCTCGACCCCGACCCCGCCGCGCTCCGCGACCACGCGCACCGCGCCCTGGCCGACATCGCACGGGTCCAGCGAGGCCGGCCCGCCTGGGTCGACACCTGCCACATCGAGCGCGAGCCGGGCTTCCCCGGCCTCGGCACGCTCCCCGCCCCACTGAGGCCCGTCACCGGCGTCGAACGCGACCCCGCGCAACAGACGGCCTGCGCCGAGGCGGCGCGCGCCCGCGGCACCGGCCTCGGCATCCGGGTGCGCCCGCACACCGGCGAGCGGACGGCGGAGGCACTCCACCGCCTTCTGCGACGGATCGCGTCCGCCCGCTGCCGGGTCGACCTCCTCGTCGACCTGGGCGAGGTCGACGAGGACCGGGGGGCGGACCGCGCGGCGCTCCGGGCCCTCAACCTCCTCCGCCCGCTCCACCCCTGGCGCACCGTCGTGCTCCTGGCCGGCGCCTTCCCCCGCACCCGGCCCCCGGCGTACGGGACACCCGTGGCCGAGATCGGGCGCGCCGACAGACTCCTGCCCGAGCTGCTCCGCCACACCGACGGCGGACCGGGCCCGCGACCCGTCCACGGCGACTACGGGGCCCACGACGCGGCGAGCGCCGACCGGGTCTCCGACACGGGTGACGACCCGTTCCGCGGAGCCCTCCGCTACACCGGCGAGCGCACCTTCCTCGTCGGCGAGGTCCCGGCCGAGTCCGACCACCACCTCACGGTCCGCGCGCTCGCCCGCGAGATCGTCGCCTCCCCGCACTTCAGGGGCGCGGAGTACAGCGAGGGCGACCGCTGGCTCCGGGCCTGCGCGGACGGCAGGGGCCTGCCGGACACCGGCCACCCCGACTTCTGGATCGCCGCCGGTCACATCCAGCACCTGACCCACGTCGCCCGCGAACTGCGCCGACACTCCTGACCCGTGGTCCTTGCCCGCCGGAACGGGCCTCCCGGAATTACCCTGGGAAGCGTGGCCGGGACCGTTCTCACCAACACCGGGCTCGACAGCTTCCTCGACGGAGCGCCCGAGCATCGTGACCCCGCGTTCGCGCGGGCCGCCGAAGCGGTCCTGGGACTGCTCGCACTGCGCGGCGCCGACCGGGCGACCGGGGTGCCCGAGCCGACGCCCGGACTCGTGCGGCAGCTCCTCGTGGAGGACCTGCCGACCTTCGTCTACGCGCCCCCCGGCGAGCTCGCCGCCTATCCGGCTGTCCTCGGCGCCCTCGCCGCACGGTTCGACGGCGGGCGGCGCGAGGGGATCGCCGTGGTCCTCGCCGAGTCCGCGCCCGACTTCGAACGCGCCATGAACGACCCCGGCAACCTCACCTGGCACCGCTGGTACGCCTCGCTCCTGCGGACCTGCGGTGCCGACCTCGCCGACCCCGAGGACGTACGGCGCAGGCTCGCCGCCCTCGACGGCGCACCGCTCCCCGACGGGGTGCGCCGCGCCCACCTCATGGGACGGACGGCCCTCGCCGACGTCCTGCTCGCCGAGGCGCTCACCCGCGCGTACGTACGGGACGCCGAGGCGCCCCCGGCCTCCGGGCCGCTGCTCACCGACCACGCCGTCGCGACCGGCATCGGGCAGCTCGCCTCCGCGCTCCAGGACCGGTGGACCGCCGCCGGGCTCGCCGAACAGCTGGCCGGCCCGTACGCGCGCTTCGCCCCCGGACCCGACGCCTTCCCCCATCTCGTCCTCGCCGACGCCCTCCTCGACGAGCACCTCGACTACTACGGGGACCCCGCGGCCCCCGAACCCCCGCCGCCCGCGATCGAGGCGGGACCCCTCGAGGAGGACGCCGACACCCTCATCGCCGCCGTCGAGGAACTCGCGGAGGAGGAGTTCGAGCCCTACGGCGGCGAGGCGCCGCACCTGCTGTACGCGGTCTACCAGCGTGGCTGCTCGGCCGATTCCGTCGCCCGCAAGGCCGCCGAGTACGAGGACTGGTCCGTCGACCCGGCCCTGGAGGACCTGCCCGTGGCGGTACCGGACGCGGCACCCGGCCCGTACACCGTCCCGCCCGTCCCGGAGCTCGTACGCCTGCTGGGTACGGCGGAGCTGGACGAGGCCGACCGGGCGCGGCTCGAAGGACCGGCCCGCGACCTCGCCGCGGTCCTCGACCGGCTCGCCGCCACCGGTCTCGTCTTCCGCGCCGGTGACGCCTTCGGGCTCACCCCGCGCGGCGCGGGCGTCGTCCGCTACCTGCTCGGCGTGCGCGGGGTCGCCGCGCCCGACGCCGCCGAGGCCGCCGCGTGGACCGCGTCCGACGTGGTCGCCGCCGCCGGGGGCTGGTCCTCGTCCGTCGCCGCGCGCGTACTCGCCGACTGGCTCCACGCGCGCGCGGACACCTCCGACGCCTGGTCCGGGCTGCTCGCCGCCCTCGGAACCGTCCACGCCGGCACCTCGGAGGCGGCCGCCACGCGCGGGCTCTTCGCCGCCCTGGACACGGCCGGCGCACCGCCCGAGGCCCTGCGCGGCGCCCTCCGCGACCCGGTCATCGGCGCCTACGCCCTGGAGGCGCTGCGGCACAGGGGCGAGGAGGCGGACCCGATCCAGGTGCGGACCTCGGCCCGGGCGCTGAGCGTCCTCGACGCGCTGCCCGCCAAGAAGGGGCCCCTGGAGGCCCGCCGCGCCGCGTTCGACGCGGCGGCGGCGGCCTGGCCGGGCGGTTCCGCCGCGCTGGTCCGCGCGATGGCGGCGGCGGACCGCCACGAGACCGAGCGGGTGCTCCACCCGCTCGGCATCACGCTCCCGTGACGACGGGGCCTAGCCGGCCGTGAGGTACATCCCCGAAGGCCCCGAACCCGCCGTGTTCCGGCAGCTCTGGTTCCCCGTCGGGCGGGCGGCCATCAGGGCCAGGCAGCGGCCAAGGGCCTGCTGACCGTAGGCGTTGGGGTGCATCGACTCCTGGACGAGACCCTGCGTGCTCTGGCTGTCGATCCAGCGCGCCCACTCGCTCGTCGTCGCCGAAGCGGGCACCGTCGCCGTCACCTGCTTGCTCGCCTTCGCGCAGACCTCACGGCCCTGAAGCGCGTCGCGCAGGTCCAGGAACTGCACGCCCTTGGCCGTGGCGACGCCCTTGAGACGCGCGGCGAGCTGGGGGACCAGGGAGTCGCGGGCCCAGTCGGAGTCCGCGTTCCAGAAGGGGCAGCCACCGGTGTTGGTGCGGGACCAGCCGCTCTCCGCGTACCGGTTCTCGGCGGCGCGCGGGATGGGGGAGGGGTACGACTGGAGGACGATCCGGTAGTCGGAGGAGGAGTATCCGGCGGTGGCCATGACCGCCCGGATCTCGTCGACGGACCGGCCGACGTCGGCCATCACGCCGTCGATCCGGGCGTCGACCTCGGCCTGCTGGTCGTCGTGGCAGTAGGAGTACCAGACGATGTAGTCGGTCGCGCAGGTGGTGATGATGTCGGCGAAGCCGAGGTCGTTGCCGCCGATGGACAGGGCGATCAGGTCGACGTCGTTCGCGGCGGCGACGGCCGCCAGTTGGTCGGCCTGGGGCGCCTCGCCCTTGTAGGCCTGGCCGCCCTGGGAGGCGCGGAAGAGGTTCTTCGTCGTCGCCCCGGAGCAGGCGAGGTTGATCAGGGAGGTCGCGATCGGGCCGGCGCTCCTCACCTCGGAGGTGTCCGAACGGTGGCAGCCGCCGGCGGTGGCGCCGTACACACGGGACGGGTCGTAGGCGCTGCCGGTCCAGGCGCGGTCGGTGCCGTTGCGGCTGCCGGAGTTGGTGAGGCTGTTGCCCTGCCAGCGGCCGGCCTCACCGGAGATGTAGCTGTCGCCCATGGCGACGACGGCGGTGGGGCCGGAGCCGGCGGAGGCATGGGCTGCGGGGGCGGCGACGGAGGCGAGCCCGGCGGCGGTACACAGTGCCAGGAGTGCGCGCAGCGCACGGTGGGGGGTCGAAGGCATGGCTGTGCTCCTGCGGTATGCGGTGACGCAGTGACGTGGGGGACAGCCGCCGGCCGGTGGCATGGCGGAATCTCGCACGGCCCGGCTTGTTACCGCTAGGTAGCTGCATATCTCGGTTCCGTCACGTCACCTGTGCCCCGACCGGGAACGGACAGGGCTCCGCCCCCGGTGCTGTGCGACACCGGGGGCGGAGCCCTGTTCAGGAGGTGTGCGGCCGCTGTGCGGTCGGCCGACGGGGGTGCGTCAGCCGACCAGCTGCTCGTACGCGGGGAGGGTCAGGAAGTCCGCGTAGTCCGCGTCCAGGGAGACGTGCAGGAGCAGGTCGTGGGCCTGCTGCCACTTTCCGGACGCGAAGGCCTCCTCGCCGATCTCGGCGCGGATCGCAGCGAGTTCCTCGGCGGCGACCTTGCGGGCGAGCTCGGGGGTGGCCGTCTCGCCGTTCTCGAAGACGACCCCGGCGTTGATCCACTGCCAGATCTGGGAGCGGGAGATCTCGGCGGTGGCCGCGTCCTCCATCAGGTTGAAGATGGCGACGGCGCCGAGGCCGCGCAGCCACGCCTCGATGTAGCGGATGCCGACCTGGACGGCGCTCACGAGGCCGTCGTACGTGGGCTTCGCGTCCAGCGAGTCGATCGCGATGAGGTCGCCAGGGGCCACCGAGACGTCCTCGCGGAGCCGGTCCTTCTGGTTGGGCCTGTCGCCGAGGACGGCGTCGAAGGAGGCCATCGCGATCGGGACCAGGTCGGGGTGGGCGACCCAGGAGCCGTCGAAGCCGTCGCCGGCCTCGCGGTCCTTGTCGGCCTTGACCTTCTCGAAGGCCACCTTGTTGACCTCGGCGTCCTTGCGGGACGGGATGAACGCCGCCATGCCGCCGATCGCGTGCGCGCCGCGCTTGTGGCAGGTGCGCACGAGGAGTTCGGTGTACGCGCGCATGAACGGGGCCGTCATCGTGACCGCGTTGCGGTCCGGCAGGACGAACTTGGCTCCGCCGTCACGGAAGTTCTTGACGATGGAGAAGAGGTAGTCCCAGCGGCCCGCGTTCAGTCCGGCGGCGTGGTCGCGGAGCTCGTAGAGGATCTCCTCCATCTCGTACGCGGCCGTGATGGTCTCGATGAGGACCGTGGCGCGGACGGTGCCCTGCGGGATGCCGACGTAGTCCTGGGCGAAGACGAAGATGTCGTTCCAGAGGCGGGCCTCCAGGTGCGACTCGGTCTTCGGGAGGTAGAAGTACGGGCCCTTGCCGAGGTCGATCAGACGCTGGGCGTTGTGGAAGAAGTAGAGACCGAAGTCGACGAGCGCGCCGGGCACCGGGCGTCCGTCGAAGGTGAGGTGACGCTCCTCCAGGTGCCAGCCGCGCGGCCGCATGACGACCGTGGCGAGCTGGTCGGCCGGCTTGAGCGCGTACGACTTGCCGGACCTCGGGTCCGTGAAGTCGATCTTCTGGGTGTACGCGTCGATCAGGTTGACCTGGCCGGTGACGACGTTCTCCCAGGTCGGCGCGGAGGCGTCCTCGAAGTCGGCGAGCCAGACCTTCGCGCCGGAGTTGAGCGCGTTGATCGTCATCTTGCGGTCGGTCGGGCCGGTGATCTCGACACGGCGGTCGTTCAGGGCCGCCGGGGCCGGCGCGACCTTCCAGGAGTCGTCGGCGCGGATCGCGGCGGTCTCCGGAAGGAAGTCCAGGGTGGACGTACGGGCGATCTCGGCGCGACGCTCCGCTCGGCGGGCGAGGAGCTCGTCCCTACGCGGGGTGAACCGCCGGTGCAGTTCGGCGACGAAGGCCAGGGCGGCCTCGGTGAGCACCTCCTCCTGACGCGGGAGGGGCTCGGCATCGACGACGGCCAGGGGGGACGGCGCTGGTGCGGACATGAACTGTCACTTCCTTCAGCGGACTTCACGGGCGGTGCCAGGCGGCCGCCGGGCGTCGCGGGACGGCACGCAGTGCCGCAGGCGCCGAGATACGGCCGCGAGCGCCTTCTGAACGAGCAGGCGCTTCTGAACAGTGGATACTAGTTTCCTCATGGTGGAAGTTCAATGGTTTGTTGATGTCGAGATTCTCCGGATCGACAGAACATGGCGCTCGGTGCCAGGCCCTTCACTCCAGGTGGGAAAGATCCGCCTCCGTGTCGATGTCGTAGGGCTCGGCCACATCCGAACAGTCCACCGGGGTGATCGCATCCCGGTGCGCCGCCAGGTAGTCCCGCGCACCCCGGTCGCCCACCGCCGCCTCCGCGATGCCCGCCCAGTGCCCGGCGCCGAACAGCACCGGATGGCCGCGCACCCCGTCGTACGAGGCGGCCGCCAGTGCGTCCCGCGAGTCGTACGCCGCCCGGACCCGGGCCACGGCCTCCGCCCCGATCCCCGGCTGGTCGACCAGCAGGACCAGCGCCGCGTCCACCCCGCGCGGATCGGCGGCCAGCGAGCCGAGCCCCGCCCGCAGAGAGGAACCCATCCCCTCCGCCCACTCCGGGTTGTCCACCAGGACGCACCCGGGCAGCTCCGCCCGCTCCCGTACGAGCTCCGCCGACGCGCCGAGCACCACGTGCACCACCTCGCAGCCGGCCGCGCGCAGCACCCCCACGGCATGTTCGACCAGGGGCCGCCCCCGATGAGTGAGCAGAGCCTTCGGCCGCCCTCCGAGCCTGCGCCCGCCCCCGGCGGCGAGCAGGAGTCCGGCGACGACGGACGTTCGATCTTCAGCAGCTCTCATGGGATCTGCATACCTCATCAGGCGGAATCACACGGTCGCCTGAATTCCCTCCACCGGGGGTGGCGCGCCGGGGTGGCGAAGGAGTTAACTGACCCCCACTCACGGCGCCCGACCGCCGCCCGGGGGGTCGGCTCGGAGTGCTCGGAGTGTTCGTCGTACGGAGTTCTGCGCACAGTGCTGTGCGGGGGGAGAACCATGTTGCGAAGCGTGGGGCAGAGGCGAGTGACCGGCGAGGGCGTGGACCCCAGAGTGGCCGAACTGCGGTCCGCCGTGTCCCGGCTCCGGCGGGAACTGGCCGCGCACCGGGTCGAGTTCACCGACCGTGGCATCGCCGAGGACGAGCTCGCCGCCCTGGACGCCATGGCGCTCAGCGGCGACCCCGAGGTGCGGCGGCTGCGCCGCTCCCTGCTGCTCGTCGCGGGCTCCGTCGGCTCCGTGAGCGCGCTCGCCGAGGGCCTCGCGGGGGTCCGGCGCGCCGTCGAGCTCTTCGGGCCGCCGCAGCCCTGACAGGGGATCTCCGGCCCGGGACCTTCGGGTACCCCGGAGGGGTCCGCACGGCCCTGTGCGGTGGCCGATCCGGGGAGAAGCCTTCCATCCTGGGGGGAAGGGCTCCGCCTCGGCGGACCCGGCCGGAAGGCGGTGATGGACGTGGCGGCCACGGATCGCGACGTTCCGAGGGGCGCCCCGGTCCCCGGCGGCGCGGACCCGCTCGGAGACCCGTTCCTGCGGACGCGATTCGCCCTGCCGGGACGCCCCGGCACGTTCCTGCGCCGCGACCGGCTGGTCGAGCACCTCGGGCAGGCGCTGCTGACCCCGCTGACCGTGGTCAACGGCTCCGCCGGAGCCGGCAAGACCCTCCTGGTCGCCGACTGGGCCGCGCACCTCGGGCGGCCGGTGACCTGGCTCACGCTCGACGCGGCCGTCGAGGGCCCCGGGATGTTCTGGGCACAGCTGCTCCAAGCTCTGAACGCCCACGGCGTACCGGTACCCACCGCCCTCGACCTCCCCGCCGACGCGACCCGGGTCCACCACACGCTCCTGAGCCGCCTCGCCTGGGAACTCGCCGGGCACGACCGGCCCGTGACCGTGGTGATCGACGAGTTCGACCGGATGACCGACCCCGAGGTCGCGCGGCAGCTTGAGTTCGTCCTGCGGCACGCGCGGCCGGGACTGCGCCTCGTCCTCGTCAGCCGTACTGAACCCCTCCTCCCGCTCCACCGCTACCGCCTCGCCGGCGAGATGACCGAGATCCGCGACGCGGACCTGGCCTTCACCATCGAGGAGGCGGTCGACCTCCTGGAGCTGCACGGACTGTCGCTGGCCGCCCCGGTGGCCCGGGCGCTGGTGGAGCGCACCCGGGGATGGGCGGCCGGCCTCCGGCTGAGTGCCCTGGCGGCGCGGTCGAGCCCCGACCCCGAGCTCTACCTGAAGGAGTTCGAGGCGGGACGGGGCACGATCGCCGACTTCCTGCTGGCCGAGGTGCTGGAACGGCAGCCCCCCGAGACCCAGGACCTGCTGCTGCGCATCAGCGTCCTCGACCGCTTCTGCCCCGGCCTCGCGGACGCCCTGACCCAGCGCCGCGACGCCGCCACGATCCTCGCGGAACTCCACCGCCGGAACGCCTTCGTGGAGGACTTCGGGCACGGCTGGTACCGGCTCCATCCGCTGTTCCGGGAGATCCTCCTGGCCCATCTGCGCCGGCGCGCCCCCGGCCTGGAGACCCAGCTGCACCGGAGCGCCGCGCGCTGGCTGCGGCGCTCCGGGACGCTGCCCGAGATGCTGGCCCACGGCGCCGCCGGGCAGGACTGGACGTACCTCGCCCGGGCACTGGTCGAGGATCTGGAGATCGGACGGCTCTTCACCGGCCTGGGCCCGGCGGAGCCCGAGGACTGGTTCGCCGGGATGGACGGGGAGACGCCCGACCCGGCCACGAACCTCGTCCGCGCCGCCTGCGAGCTGTCCCGGTCCGACCTCGACCGGGGCCTGGCGCACCTGCGCCGCGCCGAGGAACAGCTGGCGTCCGGCGGCCGTGACTCCCCGGAGGCCCGGCTGACCTGCGCCCTCCTGGAGGCACTGGCCGGGCGTCTGGCCGGCTCGGCGCGCCTGGCCGAACGGGCCACCCGGTCGGCCCGGCGGCTCATGCCCCGGACGCCCTCCCGGCTTCTCGAGAGACACCCGGAACTCCACGCCCTGCTGCTGACCCACACGGGCTCGTCCGCGCTCTGGGCCGGACGCCTCGACGAGGCGCGGGACGTCCTGACCGCGGTGGCCCGTGGCCCCCGTACGGCGGCCACGGCACTCCCGCGGATGGAGGCGTTCGAACACCTGGCGCTCCTCGACCACCTCGACGGGCGCCCGGGCGCTGCGGAGCGCAAGGTACTCGCGATGACCGCCGAGGCCGAGCGGTACGGCCTGACCCCGCCCCGGGGCTCCGGGCTCGGACAGGTGGTCCTGGCCGCGGTGGCGCTCGGCCGGGACGACGTGGACCGTGCCGAGGCCCTCCTCGCCGGGGCGCCCGCTCCCTGGTCGCCGGACCCGGTGGCGGCCGCGGCCGTCCGCGCCGTCCGCGCCAGTGTGCTGCTGGCCCGCGGGCGGACGGGCGCCGCGCTGGCCGTCGCGGTCCGGCCCGTCCCGGCCGCCGACGCATCGCCCTGGGCACAGGGCACCGCCGCCCTGGTCGTCGCGGACGTCCACCTGGCCGAGGGTCGCCCGGACGCGGCCGTCGAAGCCCTCCGGCAGGCCGCCGTGGACCAGCCGCTGTGCACGATCGCCCTGGCGCGGGCCCACCTCGCCGCCGGAGACCCCGGCACCGCGCTCCGCCTGCTCGACGGGCTCCCGGCCCACGGGCGCTCGGGACCGGGGGTGACCGTACCGGCCGCGCTCGTACGGGCCCGGGCGGCGGCGCTGGACGGAGACCGCGCCACCGTCCGCAGACTGCTCGCGAAGGCCCTCGCCGAGGGCCGCCGCGAGGAGCTCAGGCGCCCCTTCCGGAGCACCGGCCCCTGGATCGACGCGTTCCTGGCGGAACCGTCGCTGCGGGCGCACGCGGCCGGATGGCTCCTTCCCGACCCGCAGGCGCCCCAGGACCCGATCCCGGGCGGCCCCGGGCCGGGAACACCGGTGGAGGAGCTCAGCGAGCGGGAGCACGACGTCCTGGAGCGGCTCGCCCGTGCGATGTCGACCGAGGACATCGCCGCCGACCTGTACGTGTCGGTGAACACGGTGAAGACCCACCTCAAGAGCGTCTACCGGAAGCTGTCGGTGCACCGCCGCAACGACGCCGTCCGCCGCGCCCGCGAACTGGGCCTGCTGTGACCGACCGCCCGCCGACGGGCCACCGGTCCGAGACGGTCGTCACCCGCGGCGGGTGAGGCGGCCCGGGACCCTTTCCGGTGTGATGGCGGGGGAGGGAGTGCCCACCCCCTCCACCGCCGGTGACACCGGCGGTCAAGGTCAGGCGAGGTGGCGACCGTGAGACATTGGCGCGCTCTGATCGTGCTGGGGACGGCCCAGTTCCTCATGGTGCTGGACACCTCCGTCATGAACGTCTCCATCAGCCAGCTGGTCGAGGACTTCGACACCGAGGTGACCGCGATCCAGGCCGTCATCACCCTGTACGCCCTGGTCATGGCCGCCTTCATGCTCATCGGAGGCAGGTTCGGGGACATCCTGGGCCGGCGCCGCGTCTTCCTGATCGGCATGACGGTCTACGGCGTCGGCTCCGCCCTGACCGCCGTCGCGCCCACCCTGGGGGTCCTGGCCCTGGGATGGTCGGTCATCGAGGGGCTCGGCGCCGCACTGGTGCTCCCGTCCATGGCGGCGCTCGTCGCCGAGTCCTACCGGGGCCGCGACCGCTCCGTCGCGTACGGCGTCATCGGCGGCCTGGCCGGGGCCGGCATCGCGGTCGGTCCGCTGCTCGGCGGCTGGGTGACGACGTACCTCACCTGGCGCCTCGTCTTCGCGGGCGAGGTCGTGGTGGTGCTGGCCGTGCTCCTCTTCCAGGGGGCGATCCCGAAGCAGCCCCCGGCGGGCCGCCGTCCCGGCCTGGACGCCGTCGGCGCCGTGCTGTCGGCGGTCGGCCTGGGTCTCGGCGTGCTCGGCGTGCTCCAGAGCAGCACCTGGGGATGGGTGCAGCCGAGGAACCCGCCCTTCACGGTCTTCGGCTTCGCCCCCACGCTGTTCGTGGTCGGCGCCGGCGTCGTGGTCCTGTACTTCTTCCGGGTGTGGGAGGAGCGGCGGGAGGCCCGCGGTGACGACCCCCTGGTCCATCTGGCCCTGTTCCGCAGACCGGACCTGACCTCGGGGCTGATGAGCCTGCTGAGCCAGAACCTCATCCTGCTGGGGCTGTTCTTCACGATCCCGCTGTACCTGCAGGTGGTGCAGGGGCTGGACGCCTTCGAGACCGGACTGAGGCTCCTACCGGTCTCCGTCACCATGCTCGTGGCCTCCCTGGGCGGCGCGAGGCTCGGGCGCAGGGCGGGCCCGCGGCGGGTCGTGCGCCTGGCCCTGGTGGTGCTGCTCGTCTCCATCGGCTGGCTCGTCGCCACCATCGACGCCGAGCTCGACGACGCCCAGTTCTTCTGGGCCATGGCGCTCCTCGGCCTGGGCATCGGGCTGCTCGCCTCCCAGCTCGGCAACGTCGTCCAGTCGAGCGCGGGGGACGAGGAGCGCAGCGAGGTCGGCGGCCTGCAGTTCACCGCCCAGAACCTGGGGTCCGCACTGGGCACGGCCCTCATCGGCTCGCTGCTGATCGGAGCCCTGGCCCAGGCCTTCACGACCCAGGTCGAACAGGACCCGCGGCTCTCGGACGCGGCCCGGCAGCAGACGAGCGTCGCCCTGGAGGCGGGGATCAACTTCGTCTCGACCGACCAGGTCCACGCGGCGGCGCAGGACGCGGGGCTCCCGCCGCACGAGGTGGAGGCCGTCACCGACGCTTACGCCTCGGCCCAGCTGGACGGGCTCAAGGCGGCCGTCCTCGCGACCGGGGGCATCACGCTGGCGAGCTTCCTGGTGACGCGCGGCCTGCCCGGCGCCGGCGGGACCGGCGGCGAGGGCCGCGACCGGGACGCCTCGGACCCCACCCCGCCGGAGCCGGGATCCTGACTCACCCGTGCGGGGTGAGGCGGGCGGGGCCGCTGAGGTGCAGCATCGAGGCAAGGCCACGACCGGCCGGAAGCAACGGCACGACCGACCAGGTGACCGTCACCCCGGGAGGACACGCCATGCAGTACGAGATCCGCGTCGACGGACTCATGTCGGAGACGCTGATCGGATCGTTCCCCGAGCTGGAGCACGTGATGATCTCCGGCCAGACGCTGCTGTACGGCCCGCTGGTGGACGAGGCTCACCTGTACGGCCTGCTGGCCCGCTTCCAGTCGCTCGGACTGCACGTGGTGGAACTGCGGCGGCTGCCGGAGTGACCGCCGTGGATCCCGGCACGAGAAGGACCCGGAACGGAGCACGGACATGGACACACCGATCTACCTCGCCTACGACTACCCGCTGCTGAGCGCCTTCTGGACCATGCTGTGGTTCTTCCTGTGGATCCTGTGGTTCATCCTGCTCTTCCGGATCATCGGCGACATCTTCCGGGACCACAGCATGGGTGGCTGGGGCAAGGCCGGATGGCTGGCGTTCGTCATCCTGCTGCCCTTCCTCGGCGTGCTGGTCTACGTCATCGCCAGGGGCAAGGAGATGGGCCACCGGGAGCTCGAGCACGCGGTCAAGAAGCAGGAGGCGTTCGACTCCTACGTCCGCGAGACCGCCGGCGGCGGAGCCCGTCCCAGCCACGCCGACGAACTCTCCCGGCTCTCCGACCTCCGCAACCGGGGCGACATCACCGAGGAGGAGTTCCGCAAGGCCAAGGACATGGTTCTCAACGACGGCACCCCGGCCAAGCCCGCCGACACCGGCACCACCACGCCCCGTCAGTGAGACGGGCCCGGGAAGCGAAAGGAGAGACCGAGATGACCAGCACCAACAGCGGTCACGTGTCATCGGCGAAGCAAGCGTGGGCCGGAGGCCTGCGGATGTTCGCCGCCGTCATGCTCGCCCTCGCCGGCCTGCTCGGCATCTTCCGGGGGATCATGGCCATCGCCAAGGACGACGTCTTCGTCAGCACGCCCAACTACGTCTTCCAGTTCGACCTCACCGGCTGGGGATGGATCCATCTCTGCCTCGGCATCGTCGCGCTGCTCGTCAGCTTCGGGCTCTTCGGGGCGGCGGCCTGGGCGCGGTACACCGGCGTGGGCATCGCCGCGCTCGTCATCATCGCCAACTTCCTGTCGCTGCCGTACTACCCGTGGTGGT
Organism: Streptomyces sp. E-08; assembly: GCF_049913095.1. Taxonomy (NCBI): domain Bacteria; kingdom Bacillati; phylum Actinomycetota; class Actinomycetes; order Kitasatosporales; family Streptomycetaceae; genus Streptomyces; species Streptomyces sp. E-08. The sequence goes on from NZ_CP183971.1 coordinate 6,760,504, forward strand.
CCGTCATCATGATCGCGATGTCCGGATTCATCATCTGGGCCCTGTGCGTCGACCGTGGTGACGCCATGGGCGGCCCCGGCACGGGGAGGCAGTCGTGAGCGACCTGAAGTTCGAGCAGAAGAGCTCGATGTCCCGGGCCGAGGCCGCGGCCCAGCTCGAATCGCTCGCCGCCGCACTCAGGGCGGGTGAGGACGCCGAGCTCCGGGTGGGGCCGGGTGTGCTGAGCCTGAAGGTCCCCGAGACGCTCCGCGCCGAGGTGGAGTTCGAGGTCGAGGACGGCGAGATCGAGCTGGAGATCGAGCTGAAGTGGCGGATCGACGGCAAGCCGGAGGCGCCCGCGCTGAAGAAGGCGGAGGCGAGGAAGGCCGAGGTGAAGAAGCCCCCGGCGAAGAAGCCTGAGGCGAAGAAGCCCCCGGCGAAGAAGCCTGAGGTGAAGAAGCCCCCGGCGAAGAAGCCTGAGGTGAAGAAGCCCCCGGCCAAGAAGCCTGAGGTGAAGAAGCCTGAGGTGAAGAAGCCCGAGGCCAAGAAGCCCGAGGCCAAGAAGCCCGAGGCCAAGAAGCCCGAGGTCAAGGAGCCCCCCGCCAAGAAGGCTCCGGCCAAGAAGTCGCCCGTCACGAAGCCCGCCCCCAAGAAGCCCGCGTCCGCCTCGTCCGGGCGCACCGCCGAGAAGTCCGCGTGAGCCGGGAGTACCCCGGGCGTACCCGGGGGCCCGAGTGCTTCGAGTTCACCCGCTTGACCTGGCCGCCGTGCCGGTGCCGCCCGGCACGCGTTGGGTGGGACCCGGACCCCCGGAGAACGGAACCTGCCATGTACGAGATGCACATCGCGCCCGACCACTCCAGCGGACTTCCGGTCTGGCACGTGATCGCCAAGGAGGCGCTCAGCAGCCTCTGCGGTCAGAGCGTCGACCGCGCCGCGGACGGAACGCCGACGGACCGGCACTGCCTGCCGTGCATGCGGTCCCTCCAGGAGCTGATGGGGGCCAGGACCGCCTCGTCGGCCGAGGTCCGGACGGACGGGCTCACCGCCTGATCAGCCGCCGCGCCGTCGCCGCCGCCACCGCCGCCGTGCGCGAGTCCACGCCCAGCTTCGCGAAGATGTGCACCAGGTGGGACTTCACCGTGGCCTGGCTGAGGAACAGGGCCTTGCTGATCTGCTGGTTCGACAAGCCCTCGCCCACCAGCTGGAGGACCTCCAGCTCGCGTTTGGTCAGGGCCTCCGCCGGCGTCCGCATCCGGTCCATCAGCCGGTGCGCCACCGCCGGCGCGAGGGCCGACTGCCCGGCCGCCGCCGTCCGGACCGCCGCCGCCAGTTCCTCCGGCGGCGCGTCCTTCAGGAGGTAGCCGGAGGCGCCCGCCTCCACCGCCGCCAGGATGTCCGCGTCCGTGTCGTACGTCGTCAGGACCAGCACCTTCGGCCCGCCGGGCGCCGCCGTGATCGCCGCCGTCGCCTCCGAGCCGTGCATCCCGGACCCGAACTGGAGGTCCATCAGGACCACGTCCACGTCCCCCGCCGCGGCCAGCTCCACGGCCCGTTCGGCCGTGGCGGCCTCCGCGACCACGGCGAAGTCCGGCTCGGTGTCGAGGACCGCGCGCAGGCCCGCCCGTACCACCGGGTGGTCGTCGGCGAGGAGAAGTCGGATGGTCATGCTTCAGGCTCCTGCGGGGAGAGGGAGGGAGACGGCGACGGCGGTGCCCTGGCCGGGCGCCGACTCGACGGTGAACGTGCCGCCCAGCGACTCCGCCCGCGAGCGCATCGCCGGAAGCCCGAAACCGCCGTCGGAGGAGGGGCGTACGGAAGCGGGGTCGAAGCCCTGGCCGTCGTCGACCACGTCCAGGGTCACCGACGCGTCCATGAACGACAGGGTGATCTCCGCCCGCGAGGCCGAGGCGTGCCGCACCGTGTTCGCGAGCGCCGACTGCGCGATGCGGAGGAGCGCCACCTCGTACGGGGTCGGCAGCTCGGCCGGCGTCCCGCTCACCGAGAACCGCACCCGCGGCCCCGCCCCCGGGGCAACTTCGGCGACCGGCTCGCAGAGCCGCTCCAGGGCCGCGGCGAGGGAGCCGTGCTCCAGGTCCGGCGGCGACAGCGCCCGGACGAACCGCCGCGCCTCCGCCAGGTTGTCCTGGGCCGCCTCGCGGGCGCGGCCGATGTGCCCCGCGGCGGGGGAGTCCGGCGGGAGGACCCGCTCGGCCGCCCGCAGCAGCAGCTGGATCGAGGACAGGCCCTGCGCGAGCGTGTCGTGGATCTCCCGGGCGAGCCGCTCCCGCTCGGCGAGCGTCCCCGCGTGCCGCTCCGCCGCGGCCAGCTCCGCCCGCGTCTCGATCAGCTCCTCGATGAGCCGGCGCCGCCGCTCGCTCTCCCGGTACAGGGCCTGGTAGCCGAGGACCGTCGCCACGGCGACCGCCGCACCGAGCAGCGGCCCGATGAACACCCCCGGGTTGAGCGCGGCGCCGTGTCCCACGTACGAGAGGATCGCCGCGCCCGCCGTCAGGACCACGGCCGGCAGCGACCAGCGGGTGGGCAGCAGGTGCAGCTGGAGGAAGTACAGCGGGAACGCCAGCCAGAGGGCCTCCGGTGTGAGCCAGAGCAGCGCGAGCCAGGACACTCCCAGGACCGCCAGCCAGACGGCGGCGGCCCGCTGCGAGCCCCGCACGGACGGCAGGTACGAGCCGGCCGCGTAGACCGCGCCCATGAGCACCGCCGCGACCGTCCCGCCGGCCGAGTCCGCCCGTACCGCCGCCAGGACGAGCAGGCCCGCCATGAGGAGGTGGAGGCAGAGGCGCAGCGCGCGCAGGGCGGGGGTGAGAGAGCGGGGATCCATGGTCCCACCAGCGTAGACACCGGGAGACAATCCGGACTCAACCGAAAGTTTGATTGCGGAGCCATCCGTGGCGCGATGCCCGCGGGGCGCCTCGCGGACCACTCTGGTCAGCATGTTCGTGGCATGGAGAGACCTGAGATTCGCCAAGGGGCGTTTCACCCTCATGGGCACGGTGATCGTGCTGATCACCCTGCTGGTGGGTTTGCTGTCCGGGCTGACCGCCGGACTCGCGCGAGAGAACATCTCGGCGATCACCGGTCTGCCCGCCGACCGGCTGGCGTTCGCGGCACCGCCGTCCGGGCAGTCGGCCTCCTTCACCAACTCGACGGTGACGGAGGAGCAGTGGCGCGGTTGGGCCGGCCGGCCCGGGGTGACGGAGGCCGATCCGCTCGGCATCCGTACCCTCAACGCCGCCGCCGGGGACCGCACCGCGGCCGTCTCCGCGTTCGGTTCGGAGCCGCACGCGGGCCTCGCCCCCGGGGCCGTCGGCGCGGGCAGGGCGGTCCTGTCCGAGTCGGCGGCGGAGGAGCTCGCCGTGGGCGCCGGCGACACCGTCCGCCTCGGCTCGCTGGAGGTCACTGTCTCCGCGGTCTCCGGCGACGCCTCGTACAGCCACACGCCCGTGGTGTGGACCTCCCTCGACGACTGGCAGAGGCTCGGCCACAGCGGGACCACCCCGGAGGAGCAGGCCACCGTCATCGCGCTGAGCGGCGACGGCGTCGACTGGGCGGCCGGCGACAAGGCCGCCGGCACCGAGGCGCGCACCCTCGACGGCGCCCTCACCGCCATAGGGTCCTACCAGGCCGAGAACGGTTCGCTGCAGCTCATGCGCGGCTTCCTCTTCGCCATCTCCGCGCTCGTCATAGGAGCGTTCTTCACCGTCTGGACCATCCAGCGCAGCGGTGACGTCGCCGTCCTCAAGGCGCTCGGCGCCTCCACCCCGTACCTCCTCAAGGACGCCCTCGGGCAGGCCGTCCTCATGCTCACCGCCGGGACCCTGCTCGGCACCGGGCTCGCGGTCGGCATCGGCGCCCTCGTCAGCGGCGGGAACGTGCCCTTCGTCCTGGAGCCGCTCACCGTCCTCGGACCGGCCGCCGTGATCGTCGTCCTCGGCGTCCTCGGCGCCGCCCTGTCCATCCGGCGGATCACCGCCGTCGACCCCCTCACCGCCCTCGGGAGCGCCCGATGAGCCTCGTCCTCGACGCCGTCACCCTCACCTACCCCGACGGCGACGGCCGGCTCACCGCCCTCGACGCCGTCTCCCTCACCGTCCCCGCCGGTACGCTCACGGCCGTCGTCGGCCCGTCCGGCTCCGGCAAGTCCAGCCTCCTCGCCGTCGCCGCCACCCTGGTGACGCCGGACGAGGGGCGGGTCGTCGTCGCCGGTACGGACACGGGCGGGCTCACGGCCGCCGCCAAGGCGGAGCTGCGCCGGGAGCACATCGGGATCGTGTTCCAGCAGCCGAACCTGCTGCCCTCGCTGAGCGTGGTGGAGCAGCTCCAGGTGATGGCCCATCTGTCCGGGCGCGCGCCGAAGGAGGTGCGGGGCCGGGCCATGGACCTGCTCGGCGCGGTCGGCCTCGCGGACCAGGCGCACCGGCGGCCGCACCAGCTGTCGGGCGGTCAGCGGCAGCGCGTGAACATCGCGCGGGCGCTGATGAACGAGCCGTCCGTGCTCCTGGTCGACGAGCCGACGAGCGCCCTGGACCACGAGCGGGGGGCGGCGGTCATGGACCTCCTCGCCACGCTGACGGCGGAGCGCGGGACGGCGACGGTCCTGGTCACCCACGACCGCACGCACCTGGCCCGCACGGACCACACGGTGACGGTCCAGGACGGCCGCCTGACGGAGTCGGTACGGGCCTGAGGGCCGCCGCGGGGTCACGAGAACGGCCGGGCGCGCACCACCACGGGTGGTGTGCGCCCGGCCGTTCTCGCAGCTGGGGGGCCGGCCTCAGCCCTGGCCGTTGCCCGAGGTGTTCGCCAGGGCCGCCGACAGCTCGCGGGCGACCTCCTGGAGGATCGGGACGATCTTCTCCGTAGCCGCCTCGGTGACCCGGCCCGCCGGGCCCGAGATGGAGATGGCCGCCGCGGTGGGGGAGTCGGGGACGGAGACCGCGAGGCAGCGGACTCCTATCTCCTGCTCGTTGTCGTCGACCGCGTAGCCCGTCTCACGGACCGCGACGAGCGCGTCGAGGAAGCCGTCCGGGGTGGTGATGGTCTTCTCGGTCGCGGCCGGCATGCCGGTTCGGGCGAGCAGCGCCCGCACCTCCTCCGCCGGCGTGTGTGCGAGGAGGGCCTTGCCGACGCCGGTCGAGTGCGGCAGGACCCGGCGGCCGACCTCGGTGAACATACGCATCGAGTGCTTGGACGGCACCTGCGCCACGTACACGATCTCGTCGCCGTCGAGCAGCGCCATGTTCGCGGTCTCGCCGGTCTCCTCGACGAGCCGCGCCAGGTAGGGGCGGGCCCAGGTGCCGAGGAGGCGGGAGGCGGACTCGCCGAGCCGGATGAGCCGGGGGCCGAGCGCGTACCGGCGGTTGGGCTGCTGGCGCACGTAGCCGCAGGCGACGAGCGTGCGCATGAGCCGGTGGATGGTGGGGAGCGGGAGTCCGCTGCTGGCGGAGAGCTCGCTCAGCCCGACCTCGCCCCCGGCGTCGGCCATCCGCTCCAGGAGGTCGAAGGCGCGCTCGAGGGACTGGACGCCTCCGCTCGCGGCGGCGGGCTTGGCGGCGTCGGTGGTGCTGGCGCTGGACGTCGGCACGGCAACGGTCCTTTCGGGGCAGGCGGGCAAGGCAGCAGCCTACCGGGCCGTCCGCCGGGGCACACGGTCCCGGTGTCGGCGTCAGCGCCGGTCAGGGGGTGTTTGTCCGGTGTCGGTGACGGCCCGGAGCGGTCCGGGTCTGGCCCGCATGTACGGAGCTACGTTCTACTGTACGGAATTTCCATTCCACTTTGTGGAAACCTCTAAGTCGGGTCCATCGGCGGCGGATGCTGGAAGTGTGCCCTTGACGACCCGTCGCCCGGAAGTGAAGACTCCTTTTCAACAGTTCGTTGAATTTCCCGCTGAAGTGCTTGAAGAAGGGGTACGGGTGGACGTCAACCTGGTCCTGCGCTCGACACGCGTCATCACCCCCGAGGGGACGCGCCCGGCGTCGATCGCCGTCTCGGGTGGGACGATCGCGGCCGTGCTGCCGTACGACGCGGAGGTGCCGGCCGGTGCCCGGCTGGAGGACGTCGGTGACGACGTGGTCCTGCCCGGTCTGGTCGACACGCACGTGCACGTGAACGACCCGGGGCGCACCGAGTGGGAGGGCTTCTGGACGGCCACCCGGGCGGCGGCGGCCGGTGGCATCACGACGCTGCTGGACATGCCGCTGAACTCGCTGCCGCCGACCACCACGGTGGGCAACCTGCGGGTCAAGCAGGAGGTGGCGCGCGGCAAGGCGCACATCGACGTGGGTTTCTGGGGCGGTGCCCTGCCGGACAACGTCAAGGACCTGCGGCCCCTGCACGACGCGGGCGTCTTCGGCTTCAAGTGCTTCCTGTCGCCGTCGGGGGTGGAGGAGTTCCCCCTGCTCGACCAGGACCAGCTGGCCACCTCGCTGGCGGAGATCTCCGGCTTCGGCGGGCTGATGATCGTGCACGCGGAGGACCCGCACCACCTGGAGGCGGCTCCGCAGCGGTCGGGCGGCGCGTACGCCGACTTCCTCGCCTCGCGTCCTCGGGACGCGGAGAACACGGCGATCGAGAACCTGATCAACCAGGCCCGCCGGCTGGACGCCCGGGTGCACGTGCTGCACCTGTCGTCCTCGGACGCGCTGCCGCTGATCGCCGCGGCGAAGGCGGAGGGCGTCAAGGTCACGGTGGAGTCGTGTCCGCACTTCCTCACGCTGACCGCGGAGGAGATCCCGGACGGCGCCACCGAGTTCAAGTGCTGCCCGCCGATCCGTGAGGCCGTCAACCAGGACGCGTTGTGGCAGGGGCTGGCGGACGGCACGATCGACTGCATCGTCTCCGACCACTCCCCGTCCACGGCCGATCTGAAGACGCCGGACTTCGCCTCGGCCTGGGGCGGCATTTCCTCCCTCCAGCTGGGTCTGCCCGCGATCTGGACCGAGGCGCGTCGTCGTGGGTTCGACCTGACGGACGTGGTGCGCTGGATGTCCGAGGCCCCGGCCCGCCTCGCGGGTCTGGACCGCAAGGGTGCGATCGAGGCCGGCCGGGACGCCGACTTCGCGGTCCTCGACCCGGAGGCCGCCTTCACCGTGGACCCGGCGGAGCTCCAGCACCGCAACCGGATCACCGCTTACGCGGGCAAGACCCTCAGCGGCGTCGTCACCTCCACCTGGCTGCGCGGCGAGAAGATCGCCGACCGCGGCACCCTCGCCGAACCCTCCGGCCGCCTCCTCGAAAGGAACAACTGACGTGTCGTCCATACCCAGCTTCACCGGTGATGCCAGCCCCTACGGCGGCGGCGACCCGTACGCCGACTACCGGACGGCCGACTTCCCCTTCACCCAGTACGCGGACCTCGCGGACCGGCGCCTGGGCGCGGGCGTCATCGCGGCCAACGACGAGTTCTTCGCCGAGCGCGAGAACCTGCTGAAGCCCGAGGCCGCCGAGTTCGACCCCGAGCACTTCGGCCACAAGGGCAAGATCATGGACGGCTGGGAGACCCGCCGCCGCCGTGGTGTCTCGGCCCAGCAGCCGCACCCCACCGAGGACGACCACGACTGGGCGCTGGTACGCCTCGGCGCGCCCGGCGTCGTCCGCGGCATCGTCCTCGACACCGCCCACTTCCGCGGCAACTACCCGCAGGCCGTCTCCGTCGAGGCGACCTCCGTGGCCGGCTCGCCCTCGCCCGAGGAGCTGCTCGCCGACGACGTGAAGTGGACGACGCTCGTCCCGCGCACCGCGGTCGGCGGCCACGCCGCCAACGGCTTCGCCGTCGACGTCGAGCAGCGCTTCACGCACCTGCGCGTCAACCAGCACCCGGACGGCGGCATCGCCCGCCTCCGCGTCTACGGCGAGGTCGCCCCGGACCCGGCCTGGCTGGGCGTCCTCGGCACCTTCGACCTCGCCGCCCTGGAGAACGGCGGTCAGGTCGAAGACGCCTCGGACCGCTTCTACTCCCCGGCCACCAACACCATCCAGCCGGGCCGCTCGCGCAAGATGGACGACGGCTGGGAGACCCGCCGCCGCCGCGACAAGGGCAACGACTGGATCCGCTACGGCCTGGTCGCCGAGTCCGAGATCCGCGCCGTCGAGATCGACACCGCCTACCTCAAGGGCAACAGCGCGGGCTGGGCCGCCCTCTCCGTCGCGGCCGAGGGCTCGGAGGAGTGGACCGAGATCCTGCCCCGGACCCGCCTCCAGCCCGACACCAACCACCGGTTCGTACTCGACACCCCGGCGGTCGGCTCCCGCGTCCGGATCGACATCTACCCGGACGGCGGCATCTCCCGCCTCCGTCTCTTCGGCTCCCTCACGGAGGCCGGTACGGCGCGGCTGACCGCCCGCCACCAGGAGATCGGCGGCTAGCCGGCTCCTCCACCGACTGGGCGGGTACGACACCCCGCCCGGCCCGCGAGGGCGCACCGACCCGACAGCACCGGTGCGCCCTCGCGCAATCGCCCCTCTTCAGGGGCGCTTTCCCTCCCGTCCGGGCGTTACGCCGCGTGCCCGCCGTCCACCGAGAACTCGGCGCCCGTCACGTACCGTCCGCCCGGCCCCGCCAGGAAGGCGACCATCGCCGCCACCTCGTCCGGGGTGCCGAAGCGGCCGAGCGCCGTCATGGCCGCCTGCCCCTCCGCGTACGGCCCGTCCGCCGGGTTCATGTCGGTGTCGACGGGACCGGGGTGGACGATGTTCGCCGTGATGCCGCGCCCGCCCAGCTCCCGTGCGAGCGCCTTCGTCAGGCCGATCAGCGCCGCCTTGCTCGTCGTGTACAGGGTCCCGCCGGGGCCCGGCACCCGCTGGGTCATGCAGGTGCCGATCGTGACGATCCGCCCGCCCCCGGAGAACCGCGCGGCCGCCGCCTGCGAGGCGAGGAAGGCCGCCCGGACGTTCACCGCGAGCACCCGGTCCACGTCCGCGAGGGACAGCGACTCCAGCGGGCCGAGGACGCCGGCGCCGACGTTGTTCACCAGGACGTCGAGGCGCCCGAGGGCGTCCGCCGCCCACTCCACCGCGCCCGCAGCGTCCCCGGCGTCGGCCGCGTCGGCCCGCAGGGGCAGCGCCTTGCGGCCGGCCGCCTCGATCCGCGCGGCGACCTCCTTGGCCCGCGCCTCGTCCTGGACGTAGGTGAAGGCCACGTCGGCGCCCTCCTGGGCCAGCCGTACCGCCGTCGCCGCGCCGATCCCCCGGCTGCCACCCGTCACCAGGACCGCCGCCGTGCCGTTCATCGTGGACATCCCGAAACCTCCGTGAGAAGAACCAAGTGGTTGCGGGTTCAATGAAAGTCGGTGGGGTGCCCCGAAGCTGGCGGGAATCGGACTCCGACCCGATCACCGATGAGTTCCGCCGGGCCGCGGAGTCGGAAGGGGTGAGACACGATGGTCCGGAGAACAGAAAGGGCACCCACCATGGCCACCCTCAGCCTCACCCAGTTCCTCACCCTCGACGGCGTCATCCAGGCACCCGGAGGCCCCGAGGAGGACCGCAGCAGCGGATTCGGGCACGGCGGCTGGTCCGTTCCCTTCGGCGACGAGGACTTCGGGCAGCGCATCACCGAGATCTTCGAGCGGCCGACCGCCTTCCTCCTCGGCCGCCACACCTACGACATCTTCGCGGGCTACTGGCCGAAGCACACCGACCCCGCGGACCCCGTCGCCTCCAAGCTCAACGGCCTCCCCAAGTACGTCGCCACCACCACCCTCACCTCGGCGGACTGGGAGAACACCACCCTGCTCCGCGGTGACGTCGTCGAAGAGGTCGCCGCCCTCAAGGAGCGGATCGACGGCGAGATCCAGATGCACGGCAGCGCGGGCCTGGCCCGCACCCTCCTCGACCACGACCTCATCGACACCCTCCATCTGCACGTCTTTCCCGTGGTCCTGGGCACCGGCCGCCGCCTGTTCACCGAAGGCGTCCGCCCCACGGCCTTCCGCCTCACCGACGCGCGCACCAGCAGCACGGGTGTCGCCCTCCACACGTACGAACTGGCCGGCCGCCCCACGTACGGCAGCTACTGAGCCGGAGGCGGCGGGAAAGGTGTAGCCGCCACGGGCCCCTGCGGGTACGGTGATCGCTCCACGTGCGAGCCGTCGAAGTCTCCACCACGCCCCAAGAGTTGGAGATTCGGCCGCAATGTCAGCTTCGTCGTCGATTGCCGCACCCCTGTCCCTGGGCGCCCCGCGCCGGGCCTGGCTCACCGACCTGCCCGTCCTGCTCGTCGCCGTCGTCTGGGGCACCAGCTATCTCGCGGCCAAGGGCATCACCACCGGCCACACCGTCATCGCGGTCCTCGTGCTGCGGTTCGCCGTGGTGCTGCCCGTCCTCGTCGCCGCGGGCCGGCGCAGGCTGCGCGCCCTGAGCGCGGCCCAGTGGCGCGGCGCGGCGACGCTCGGACTGATCCTCAGCGGGATCTTCCTCCTGGAGACGTACGGCGTCGTCCACACCTCCGCGACCAACGCGGGCCTGATCATCAGCCTCACCATGATCTTCACCCCGCTCGCCGAGGCCGCCGTCACCCGCGTCAGACCGCCCCGGGCCTTCCTCGCCGCCGCCGCGCTCTCCGTCGCCGGTGTCGTCCTGCTGACCCAGTCCGGCGGATTCACCGCCCCCTCCCTCGGTGATCTGCTCATGCTGCTCGCCGCCCTCGCCCGTACCGTCCACGTCCTGGCCATGTCCCGGATCAAGGCGGTCCGTTCGGCCGACTCGCTCTCCCTCACCACCGTCCAGCTCGGCTCCGCCGTCGCCGTGTTCGCCGTCATCGCCGCCTTCCCCGGCACCGGCGCCTCGCCCTGGGCCGTGGCCCTCGACTTCGGCCCCCGCGAGTGGGCGGGGCTCCTCTTCCTCTCCGTCTTCTGCACGCTCTTCGCCTTCTTCGTGCAGATGTGGGCCGTCCGCCGCACCTCGCCGTCCCGGGTCAGCCTCCTGCTCGGCACGGAGCCGCTCTGGGCCGCCGCAGCGGGCATCGCCCTCGCCGGCGACCGCCCCGGCGTCCTCGGGATCGCGGGCGCGATCCTCGTTCTCGCGGGCACCAGTTGGGGCCGCCGCACGGCCGACGGCGACGCCCGGTAGGTTCCTCGATCATGAGTTCACTCGTGTACGACAACAGCTTCCGCGCCCGGGCCCGGCGCACCCAGGGCTGGGGTCTGGGCCTGCTCGCCGTGGCAGGCCTGCTCTGGGTCTGGTTCGGCGTCCTCCTCCTCACCCCGTACGACGACGCCGACGGCGGCGGCAGCCCCTGCCCCGCCCTCCTCAGCAGCGACTACGTCCACGAGAAGGACTGCGTCGCGTCCCGCGACTGGCCCGGGACTCTCGCCGTGCTCGGCGGCTCCGTCCCCTTCGCCGTCGTCGGTGCGGTCCTCTTCACGAGCGGCGCCGTCTCCCACCGCATGGCCGAGCACCTCGCCGAGGTCAACCGCCTCGACCGGGCGAGCGCCTGAGCCGGATCCGGAAGCACGCCGGAAACCACCGTCTCAGTCCTGAGCCATGCGGCTCGCCCCTATCGCGAGGGCCAGGCCGAGGATCGCGACGACGATGTTCGCGAACAGCTCCCGGCCCTCCAGGAACCCCACGTTCTCCGTGAGGAACCGGGTCAGACCCAGGAAGTGGAACCAGCCGCCGGTCATCTCGCGGATCACTCCTGCCACACCGGCCACGAGCAGGATCGCTCCGAGGCCCTCAAGGAATTTCTTCATGATCCGATGATGGCCGGGCGGGCCCGACGGCCGCGTCCGCCGCTCGTCTACGGCGACCGATACCAAAGTATCGACCTGGGTGACTCCGGTAGCCCGACGGCCCGCACGGCCGGTGGACCGCCCCCGGCCTGCGTACATTTGCGGACATGACTCGCACGGACCGGCAGCGCTGGCTGCTCCCCTCCCACCTGGTCGAACCGGGCGGGGGCGGGGCGGCCCGGCCCCGCCGTACCGTCCGCGACTGGATCGTGGACACCTCCCTCTTCCTCCTCGCCGCCTTCGTCGGCCTCATCGCCGCCGACACCAGCGCGCAGTACACCAGCGAGCCCGTCAGCCTCTTCGACCAGCTCGCCGGAGCCGCCGCCTGCTGCGCCCTCTGGGGGCGCCGCCGCTGGCCGGTCGGGCTCGCCGTCGCCCTGTCCGTGGCGAACACGGTGGCCCCGGTCGCCGCGGGCGCCCTCCTCGCGAGCCTCTTCAGCGTGGCCGTGCGCCGGCCGTTCCGCGAGGTCGGCTGGATCGTGGCGTTCGCCGCCGTCACCTCCACGATCCAGGTCTTCGTCCGCCCCGACCCCACCACCGACTTCTGGCTCTCCATCGCCCTCGGCTTCCTCCTCATCCTGCTCGTCACCGCCTGGGGCATGCTCGTCCGCGCCCGCCGCCAGCTCGTCGAAGCCCTCAGGGAACGCGCCCGCCGCGCCGAGGCCGAGGCCGAACTGCGCGCCGCCCAGGCCCAGCGCCTCGCCCGCGAGGCCATCGCCCGGGAGATGCACGACGTGCTCGCCCACCGGCTCACCCTGCTGAGCGTGCACGCCGGAGCCCTGGAGTTCCGGCCGGACGCCCCGCCCGAGCAGATCGCCCGCGCCGCCGGGGTCATCCGGGACAGCGCCCACGAAGCCCTCCAGGACCTCCGCGAGATCATCGGCGTCCTGCGCGCGCCCGGCGAGAACGGCGAGGGCGACCGGCCCCAGCCCACCCTCGCCACCCTCGAAGCGCTGGTCGGCGAGTCCCGCGAGGCCGGTACGGAGGTCGTCCTCGACAGCACCGTCGACGACCCGGCCGCGGTACCGGCCGCCACCGGCCGCACCGTCTACCGCATCGCGCAGGAAGGCCTCACCAACGCCCGCAAGCACGCCCCCGGCACCACGGTGACCGTCACCGTCCGGGGCCGCCCCGGCGAAGGCCTCACCGTCGACGTCCACAACCCGGCCCCCGCGGGCCCGGTCCCGCACGTCCCCGGCTCGGGCCAGGGCCTCATCGGCCTCACCGAACGCGCCGCCCTCGCCGGCGGCCGGATGGAACACGGCCGGGCCCCCGACGGCGGGTTCGCCCTGCACGCCTGGCTACCGTGGCCCCCATGACCATCCGGCTGCTTCTCGTCGACGACGACCCCATGGTCCGCGCGGGCCTCACCTTCATGCTCGGCGGCGCCGACGACCTCGAGATCGTCGGCGAGGGCGCCGACGGCCGCGAGGTCCCCGAACTCGTCGCCCGGCACGCCCCGGACGTCGTCCTCATGGACATCCGCATGCCCCACGTGGACGGTCTGACCGCCACCGAACGCCTGCGCGCCCAGCCCGGTGCCCCCGAGGTCGTCGTCCTCACCACCTTCCACGCCGACGAACAGGTGCTGCGCGCCCTGCGGGCCGGCGCCGCCGGGTTCCTCCTCAAGGACACGCCTCCCGCCGAGATCGTCGCCGCCGTCCGCCGGGTCGTCGCCGGCGACCCCGTCCTCTCGCCGGCCGTCACCCGCCAGCTCATGACCCACGTGGCGGTGGAGCAGGACCGGTCCGACCGGCCCCGCCGCGCCACGGCCGCCGGCCGGCTCGCCGAACTCGCCGACCGCGAGCGGGAGGTGGCCGTCGCCGTCGGGCACGGCCGGTCCAACGCGGAGATCGCCGCCGAGCTGTACATGAGCGTCCCCACGGTCAAGGCCCACGTCTCCCGGATCCTCGCCAAGCTCGGCCTCAACAACCGTGTCCAGATCGCGCTCCTGGTCCACGACGCGGGCCTCGTCGACGAGGAGGAGAACGACTAGTCGGATAGTCTGCCTCGATGTCCGTCATCGAACTGGGGGAGTACGGCGCGGACTTCACCGCGAACCCGTACCCCTTCTACGCGAAGCTCCGCGAAGCAGGTCCCGTCCACGAGATCCGGATGCCCGACGGCTTCCAGTTCTGGCTGGTCGTCGGCCACGAGGAAGGGCGCGCGGCGCTGGCCGATCCCCGGCTCGCCAAGTCCCCGTCCGTCATCGGCGTCCGGCCGCCGGAGGAGGACGTCATCGGCGTCCACCTCCTCTCGGCGGACGCCCCCGACCACACCCGGCTGCGCCGCCTGGTCACCGCGGAGTTCACCGGCCGCCGCGTCGAGAGCCTGCGGCCCCGCATCGAGCGGCTCACCCACGAGCTCGCCGACGCCATGGAACCGGCCGGCCGCGCCGACCTCGTCGACGCCTACGCGTTCCCGCTGCCGATCACCGTCATCTGCGAACTCCTCGGCGTCCCCGCCGCGGACCGCGAGACCTTCCGCGGCTGGTCCAACGAGCTCGTCACCCCGACCGGCGAGCGGGGCATCCTCGACGCGCTGGAGGGCTTCGGCGGCTACCTCGACGGCCTCATCGAGGACAAGCGCGCCGCCGGCCCCGCCGACGACCTGCTCTCCGGCCTCATCGCCGCCCGCGCCGAGGACGGCGACCGGCTCTCCGGCCCCGAACTCCGCGCCATGGCCTACCTGTTGCTCATCGCCGGGCACGAGACCACCGTCAACCTGATCTCCAACACCGTCCGCAACCTGCTCACCCACCCCGAGCAGCTCGCCGCCCTGCGCGCGGACCCGTCCCTCCTCGACGGAGCCATCGAGGAATCCCTGCGGTACGACGGGCCGGTGGAGACCGGCACCTTCCGCTTCACCGGGGAGCCCGTCACCATCGGCGACACCGTGATCCCCGCCGGGCAGAGCGTCCTGGTGGGCATCGGCGCGCTCGACCGGGACCCGGCCCGCTTCCCCGAGCCCGACCGCTTCGACATCCGCCGCGACACCAGGGGCCACCTCGCCTTCGGCCACGGCATCCACTACTGCCTGGGCGCCCCGCTCGCCCGCCTGGAGGGCAGGATCGCCCTTCGCACCCTCCTGGACCGCTTCCCCCGGCTCGAACTCGACCCCGAGGGCGCGCCCTGGGAGTGGCTGCCGGGCCTCCTGATGCGCGGCGTCCGGCAGCTGCCGGTCCGATGGTGAGACACGGCTAGGGGGTGTCTTGCCGATCAGGCCGGGCTCGCGGCGTGATCGACAAGACGCCCCCTAGCGGCTGTCCAGCCGCACCGGACCCCGCTCCCGCCGCGAGCGCTCGCACGCCTCGGCGATCCTGAGGGCCGCCAGGGCCTCCCGGCCGTCGCAGGCGTTGGGCGCCTCGCCGCGCACCAGGCGGACGAAGGCGTCCAGCTCCGCCTCGTACGCGGGGGCGAACCGCTCCAGGAAACCCGGCCAGGGCTTTCCCGGGGCGGGCGGGCCCTGCGGCTCCACCGAGGCGAGCGGGCTCCGGTCGTCCAGGCCCACCACGATCTGGTCCCGCTCGCCCGCCAGCTCCATGCGGACGTCGTACCCGGCGCCGTTGCACCGGGTCGCGGTCGCCGTCACCAGTGTGCCGTCGTCCAGGGTGAGCACGGCCGCCGCCGTGTCCACGTCGCCCGCCGCACGGAACATCGCGGGGCCCGCGTCCGAGCCCGTCGCGTACACCTCGACGACCTCCCGCCCGGTCACCCAGCGGACG
This sequence comes from Streptomyces sp. E-08, assembly GCF_049913095.1. Classification (NCBI taxonomy): domain Bacteria; kingdom Bacillati; phylum Actinomycetota; class Actinomycetes; order Kitasatosporales; family Streptomycetaceae; genus Streptomyces; species Streptomyces sp. E-08. Next base: position 6,775,960 of record NZ_CP183971.1, read on the forward strand.
ATGTCGAAGTCGTGCACGAGACAGTCGCGGAAGAGACCGCCGGAGAGCGGCAGGTACGCGGCGGGCGGAGGCTCCGGGTCGGAGGTCACGGCCCGCACGGTGTGCAGCCGGCCGAGCCGCCCCGACCGCACCGCCTCGCGCGCCGCCCGGTACCCCGCGTCGAAGCGGCGCATGAACCCCAGCTGGAGCACCGTGCCCGCCTCCGCCACCGCGTCGAGCGCGGCCAGCGTCCCCGGCACGTCCAGGGCGATCGGCTTCTCGCAGAAGACCGGCAGGCCCGCCCCGGCGGCGCGGGAGATCAGCTCCGCGTGCGCCGCCGTCGCCGAGGCGATCACGACGGCGTCCAGGGCGTGCCCGAGCAGCGCGTCCACGTCCGGCGCCGCCTCCGCCCCGAGCGCCCCCGCGACCCCGGCCGCCCGGACGGCGTCCGCGTCGGCCACGACCAGCGACTCGACCTCCGGGTGCCGGGCCAGCACACCCGCGTGGAAGCTCCCGATCCGTCCCGTACCGATGAGTCCGATGCGCATGGCCCCACCGTGGAGCCGGGCGCACCCAGTGTCAAGGATGTGTCAGGACAACCGGATGTCATGGCTTCCCGTCATCTGCTTCCTGTCATCAGTGACCCCGGGCTACGCTCCCCCCGTGCCCAAGCAGTCCGGCTCCCCCCTGCCCCCGCTCGCCGTGGACCGCACCAGTCCGGTCCCGCTCTACTTCCAGCTCGCCCAGCAGCTGGAGAGCGCCGTGGAGAACGGGACGCTGTCCCCGGGCACCCTCCTCGGCAACGAGATCGACCTCGCCTCCCGCCTGGGCCTCTCCCGGCCCACCGTCCGCCAGGCCATCCAGACCCTCGTCGACAAAGGCCTCCTGGTCCGCCGCCGGGGCGTCGGCACCCAGGTCGTGCACAGCAGGGTCCGGCGCCCGATGGAGCTCAGCAGCCTTTACGACGACCTCGCCGCCGCCGGGCAGCGCCCCGCCACCCGGGTCCTGGCCAACCGCCTCGAACCCGCCGCGGGACCGGTCGCCGCGGCCCTCGGCGTACCGGAGGGCACCGAGGTCCGCTACCTGGAACGGCTCCGCACCGCGCACGGCGAACCCATGGCGTACCTCCGCAACCACCTGCCCGCCGGGATCGTCGACCCGGACACCGGGCTCCTGGAGACCACCGGCCTCTACCGCCTGCTCCGCTCCGCCGCCCTCACCCTGCACAGCGCCCGGCAGGCCGTCGGCGCCCGCGCGGCGACCGCCGAGGAGGCCGCGCTCCTCGACGAGCCGGAGGGCGCCCCGCTGCTCACCATGGAGCGCGTCACCTTCGACGACACCGGACGCGCCGTCGAGTACGGCTCCCACCTCTACCGGGCCGCCCGCTACTCCTTCGAGTTCCAGCTGATGGTCCGTCCGTAGCCACTCCAGGGGGCCCCTCACCAGTGCCGCGACCCGCATGACCGATACTGCAATGCACGCAGAAGGACACAAAGGAGGGCACGGTCTCGTGACCAGGCTTCGGACAGGAGGGGTACGCGCCGCAGTCGGCGCCGTGCTCGCCCTCGCACTCACCGCGGCGCTCGCCGGGTGCAGCAGCACCGGCGGAAAGCGGGCGGAGGACGCACGCAAGGCCGCCGAGGCCCAGGGCAGGGCGGCCGTCGACACCCCCCGGTGGACCTTCGCCATGGTGACCCACTCGGGCGACGGCGACACCTTCTGGGACATCGTCCAGAAGGGCGCCAAGCAGGCCGCCGCCAAGGACAACATCAACTTCCTCTACGCCCACAGCGACGAGGCCCAGCAGCAGGCGCAGCTGATCGACTCGTACGTCGCCAAGGGCGTCGACGGGCTGATCGTCACCCTCGCCAAGCCCGACGCCATGAAGGCCGCCGTCGAGAAGGCCGTCAAGGCCGGCATCCCGGTGATCACCGTGAACTCGGGCGCCGAGGTGTCCAAGGCCTACGGGGCGCTCACCCACATCGGCCAGGACGAGACCGTCGCCGGCGAGGCCGTCGGCGAGGAGCTCGACAAGCGAGGGAAGAAGAAGGCCCTCTGCGTCCTGCACGAGCAGGGCAACGTCGGCCACGAGCAGCGCTGCGCAGGTGTGAAGAAGACCTTCGACGGCGAGCTCGTGAACCTGTACGTCGACGGCACCAACATGCCCGACGTCAAGGCCTCCATCGAGGCCAAGCTCCAGTCCGACAAAGCCGTCGACGCCGTCGTCACCCTCGGCGCCCCCTTCGCCGACACCGCCGTCCAGGCTGCGAAGAGCGCGGGCAGCAAGGCCGAGGTCGACACCTTCGACCTCAACGCCAAGGTCGCGACGTCCCTGGAGGCCGGCACCCTCGGCTTCGCCGTCGACCAGCAGCCCTACCTCCAGGGCTACGAGGCCGTCGACCTGCTCTGGCTCTACCGCTACAACGCCGACGTCCTCGGCGGCGGCAAGCCGGTCCTGACCGGCCCCCAGATCATCACCAAGGACCAGGCCGCCGCGCTGAAGCAGTACGCGGATCGGGGCACCCGATGAGCTCCACCGCCCCGCGGTCGGACGGTGTCGACCACGTCGACGAACGGCTGCTCCGCACCACCCCCCTGAAGAAGCTGATGGGCCGCCCCGAGCTCGGCTCGGTCGTCGGCGCGATCGCCGTCTTCGTCTTCTTCGCGGTGGTCGCCGACAGCTTCCTCGAACCCGCCAGCCTCGGCACCGTCCTCTACGCGGCCTCCACCATCGGCATCATGGCCGTGCCGGTCGCCCTGCTGATGATCGGCGGCGAGTTCGACCTCTCCGCCGGTGTCCTGGTCACCAGCTCCGCGCTCGTCTCGTCGATGTTCAGCTACCAGATGACGGCGAACGTCTGGGTCGGCGTCGGCGTCTCGCTGCTCGTCACCCTGGCGATCGGCGTCTTCAACGGCTTCATGCTGACCCGCACCAAGCTGCCCAGCTTCATCATCACGCTCGGCACCTTCCTCATGCTGACCGGCCTGAACCTGGGCCTCACCAAACTGATCAGCGGCACCGTCTCCACCAAGACCATCGCCGACATGGAGGGCTTCGCCTCCGCGCGGAAGCTCTTCGCCTCGGAGGTCACGATCGGCGGCGTCGAGTTCAAGGTCACCATCCTGTGGTGGTTCGGCCTCGTCGCCCTCGCCACCTGGATCCTGCTCCGCACCCGCTTCGGCAACTGGATCTTCGCCGTGGGCGGCGGCGCCGACGCGGCCCGCGCGGTCGGCGTCCCCGTCTACCGCACGAAGATCGGCCTCTACATGGGCGTGGCCTTCTGCGCCTGGATCTCCGGCCAGCACCTGCTCTTCTCCTTCGACGTCGTCCAGTCCGGCGAAGGCGTCGGCAACGAGCTGATCTACATCATCGCGGCCGTCATCGGCGGCTGCCTGATCACCGGCGGATACGGCTCGGCCATCGGCTCGGCCGTCGGCGCCCTCATCTTCGGCATGACCAGCAAGGGCATCGTGTACGCCGAATGGAACCCCGACTGGTTCAAGTTCTTCCTGGGAGCGATGCTCCTCCTGGCGACCCTGCTGAACGCCTGGATCCGCAAGCGCGTGGAGGCGACCAAGTGACCACGGAGCCGACCCCGCTCGTCGAGCTGACCGGCGTCAGCAAGTACTACGGCAACATCCGCGCCCTCGAAGGCGTCTCCCTGGAGGTCCGCGCGGGCGAGATCTCCTGCGTCCTCGGCGACAACGGAGCCGGCAAGTCCACCCTCATCAAGATCGTCGCCGGCCTGCACCGGCACGACGCCGGCACCTTCCGCATCGAGGGCGAGGAGGTCACCCTCGCCAACCCGCGCGAGGCCCTCGACCGGGGGATCGCCACGGTCTACCAGGACCTCGCCGTCGTCCCCCTCATGCCGGTCTGGCGGAACTTCTTCCTCGGCTCCGAGCCGACGAGGGGATCCGGCCCCTTCAAGCGGCTCGACGTCGGCCTGATGCGCTCCACCACGCGCGAGGCGCTGCTCCGCATGGGCATCGACCTCCGTGACGTCGACCAGCCGATCGGGACCCTCTCCGGCGGCGAGCGCCAGTGCGTGGCCATCGCCCGCGCCGTCCACTTCGGCGCCAAGGTCCTCGTCCTCGACGAGCCGACCGCCGCCCTCGGCGTCAAGCAGTCCGGGGTCGTCCTCAAGTACGTCGCCGCCGCCCGCGACGAGGGCCTCGGCGTGGTCCTCATCACGCACAACCCGCACCACGCCTACCTCGTCGGCGACCGTTTCGTCCTGCTCCAGCGGGGCGTCATGGCGGCGAGCCACACCAAGGACTCCGTCACCCTCGACGAGTTGACCCGGCAGATGGCGGGCGGCAGCGAGCTGGAGGACCTGCGCCACGAGCTGGAGCGGCCGAACGGCACGTGACCGGCGCCGGGCGACGTGACGACCCCTTCACACCCCACCTGGCAGAATCGGAGCCGATGAGTACCTACCGTGACCTCGCCCACCGGGGAGCCGCCCGCGGGACCGTGCTGCGCACCGTCGGGACCCGGGAGCGGCGCTCCCACCTGACGGCGCCCCGGGTGCCGACCGTCGGCATCGACATCGGCGGTACGAAGGTGATGGCCGGCGTCGTCGACGCCGACGGCAACATCCTGGAGAAGCTCCGCACGGAGACCCCGGACAAGTCCAAGAGCCCCAAGGTCGTCGAGGACACCATCGTCGAACTGGTCCTGGACCTCTCCGACCGGCACGACGTGCACGCCGTCGGCATCGGCGCGGCCGGCTGGGTGGACGCCGACCGGGCCAGGGTCCTCTTCGCCCCGCACCTCGCCTGGCGCAACGAACCCCTCCGCGACGCCCTCCAGGGCCGCCTCGCCGTCCCCGTCATGGTCGACAACGACGCCAACACCGCCGCCTGGGCCGAGTGGCGCTTCGGCGCCGGACGCGGCGAGGACCACCTCGTCATGATCACCCTCGGCACCGGCATCGGCGGCGCCATCCTGGAGGACGGCCAGGTCAAGCGGGGCAAGTATGGCGTCGCGGGCGAGTTCGGCCACATGCAGGTCGTCCCCGGCGGCCACCGCTGCCCCTGCGGCAACCGCGGCTGCTGGGAGCAGTACAGCTCCGGGAACGCGCTGGTCCGCGAGGCCCGCGAACTCGCCGCGGCCGACTCCCCGGTCGCGTACGAGATCATCGAGCGGGTCAAGGGGAACATCCCCGAGATCACCGGCCCGCTCATCACCGAGCTCGCCCGCGAGGGCGACGCCATGTGCGTCGAGCTCCTCCAGGACATCGGCCAGTGGCTCGGCGTCGGCATCGCCAACCTCGCCGCCGCCCTCGACCCCTCCTGCTTCGTCATCGGCGGCGGCGTCTCCGCCGCCGACGACCTGCTCATCGGCCCCGCCAGGGACGCCTTCCGCCGCCACCTCACCGGCCGCGGCTACCGTCCCGAGGCCCGCATCACCCGCGCCCAGCTCGGCCCCGAGGCCGGCATGGTCGGTGCCGCCGACCTCGCCCGGCTCGTCGCCCGCCGCTTCCGCCGCGCCAACCGCCGCCGCGTCGAGCGGTACGAACGGTACGAGCGCTACGCCCAGGCCCTGCGCAACGGGACCTCGGGCCGGACCGCACGTACCCCCGAGGACCCGCCTTCATGACCGTGCCCCACCAGTCCACCGCGTCCCGCCCCCCGCAGGAGAAGCTGCCCGAGGACCGGCGGCACATGATCCGCCGCCGCTGGCTGACGGCCGTCATCATCGTGCTGCTCGTCGGCATCCCGGCCGGCTACCTCGTCATCTCCGCGGGCCAGAGCCGCGACAGCGGCCGGGACAAGGAGCGCGAGTCGTCGGCGGCCGGCCTCCAGGACAACTGGCCCTCGCTGATGAAGCGCCGGGTCTTCGAGGTCCCGATCCCCGCCGGGGCCTGGGGCGTCGCCTACTACGAGACCAGCAACTGGAAGACGAGCCGGCTGTACGTCCAGTTCACGACGACCGCCGGCGGGCTCGACGCCTTCCTCGCCGAGTCCGGGACCTCCCGCTCCGCGCTCACCCCGGGCCGGATCACCGTCGGCGAGCGCGACGCCGAAATCGCCGGCTGGGCCTTCGCCGACGGCATGACCTGGGCGGGCACCACGGTCACCCGCGAGGCACCCCGCCCGCACAGCGACATCACCGTCGACCTCACCGACCCCGCCTTCCCCCGCGTGTACGCGGTCTCCACCACGAGCCCCTGACGCCCGGACCTCCCCCGGAGGAAGCCCCCGGCTCGCGCGCGGACGCGCCGTCACGTCCAATGGCGGGACGGGCCGGGCGGGGTCGGGAGGCGGGATGTCGTGGGCGACCCGGGTGCGGAACATCCGCGCCGGAGCCGAGAGACGCTTTCCCGTCCTCACGGAACTGACCGCCAGACTGGTCAGCGGGAACCTCCTGGACGCGGCGACCCGGCTCGCGGCCCAGGCCTTCCTGGCCGCCGTACCCCTGCTGTTCGCCCTCGCGGCCTTCGCCCCGAGCGGCGTGCGGCACCAGATGCTGGAGTCCCTCCGCGCCATCTTCGGACTCACCGGCTCCTCCGACCAGCAGCTCCAGCAGGTCCTGAACGGCAACAGCAGCGACAAGGAAGACGACGCCCTGCGGGACACCACCGGCGTCGTGGGTGCCCTCGTCGCCCTGGTGTCGGCCACGAGCTTCAGCCGCGCCATGGCCAGGGTCTGCGAACGGGCCTGGCGGCTGCCCAAGGCCGGGACCCGGATCGGGGCCTGGCGATGGACCGTGTGGCTGCTCGCCCTGGTCGTGGTGGTCCTGCTCCAGGCCCCCCTCCGTGACGGCTTCGGAGCCGGCGCCTGGCTGGGCCTGCCGCTGTACTTCCTGGTCAGCACGTGCGTGTGGCTGTGGACCCAGCACCTCCTGCTCGCCAAGCGGATCCGCTGGCTGCCCCTGCTGCCCGGCGCCCTCCTGGCGGGCACCGCGACGACCGTCCTCGGCCTCACCGCACGGCTCTACATGCCGGGCGCCCTCGACCGCGCGCTGGCCGAGTACGGCTCACTGGGCATGGTCCTGACCATGCTGTCCTGGCTGATCGTGGTCTGCGCCGCCCTCACCTTCGCCGTCACCATCGGAGCGGTCCTCGCCCAGGAGCCCCCGCTCGACCGCTACCTCGGCACGGACCTCCACGACGGCTGAGTCAAGCGAACCAGGACAATCCGACCCCCTCCCGGTGGGGGACGGCCGGATGTGAGAGCGTGCAGGACGTGAGTGAGACACCGACGAACACCCTGCAATACCGTGTCGACGGGCGAGAGGACGCCCCGGTCCTGGTCCTGGGACCGTCCCTCGGCACGACCTTCCACATGTGGGACCGGCAGATACCGGACCTCACCCGCGAGTGGCGGGTCGTCCGCTTCGACCTCCCGGGACACGGGGGCGCGCCCGCGGAGCCCTTCACCTCCGTCGCCGAGCTCGGCGACCGGCTCCTCGCCACCCTGGACGAGATCGGCGTCCAGCGCTTCGGATACGCGGGCTGCTCGTTCGGCGGCGCCGTCGGCCTCGACCTCGCCCTCCGCGCGCCCCACCGGGTCGCCTCCCTCGCCCTGGTCGCCACCTCGCCCCGGTTCGGCACCGCCGACGAGTTCCGCCAGCGCGGTGTCATCGTCCGCGCCAACGGCCTGGAGCCGATGGCCCGCACCGCCCCCGAGCAGTGGTTCACGCCCTTCTTCGCCGGCGCGCAGCCCGCCATCGTCGACTGGGCCGTCCAGATGGTCCGGACGACCGACCCCGCCTGCTACATCGCCGCCTGCGAGGCCCTGGCCGTCTTCGACGTCCGTGAGGCCCTCGGCAGCATCGGGATCCCCGCCCTGGTCCTCGTCGGCTCCGAGGACCAGGTCACCGGACCGGCCGAGGCCCGCACCCTGGTCGCCGGCATCGCCGACGCCCGGCTCGCCGTCGTCCCCGGCGCCTCGCACCTCGCCCCCGTCGAGCAGCCCGCCGCCGTCACCGACCTGCTCACCGAGCACTTCTCCGGCACCGCCCAGGAGCCCAGCGGCACCCTCGCCGTGCCGCCGCCGCCCCCGCCGCCGGTCCCCGCCGCCGAGCCCGCCCCGGCCGCCCCGGACGCCGAGCCCGCCGCGACCGGCCGGCCCGACCCGTACGAGAAGGGACTCGGACTGCGCCGCGAGGTCCTCGGCGACGCCCATGTCGACCAGGCCCTCGCCGACGACCCCGACGGGGCCTTCCAGGAGCTCGTCACCCGGTACGCCTGGGGCGAGGTGTGGAGCCGCGAGGGCCTCGACCGGCGCACCCGCAGCGTCGTCACCCTCACCGCCCTCATCGCCGGAGGTCACCGGGAGGCACTCGCCGACCACACCCGCGCCGCCCTCCGCAACGGTCTGTCGCCCGAGGAGCTCCGCGAGATCGTCCTCCACACGGGCGCGTACTGCGGGCTCCCGGCCGCCGAGACCGCGCTGCGGGTCGTCACCCGGGTCACCGCGGAGGAGACGACGCCCCCGGCGTAGCCTGGGCCCCGTGAAGCTGACGAAGAAGTCCCACGCCTGCGTGCGGCTGGAGAAGGACGGCCGCACGCTCGTCCTCGACCCCGGCATGTTCACCGAGGAGGACGCCGTCCTCGGAGCCGACGCGCTGCTCGTCACCCACGAGCACCCCGACCACTTCGACGAGGCCCGCCTGCGCGCCGCCCTGGACGCGAACGCGGCCGCCGAGATCTGGACGCTGCGCAGCGTCGCCGACCGGCTCTCGGCGGCCTTCCCGGGGCGGGTGCACACCGTCGGGCACGGCGACACCTTCACGGCCGCCGGCTTCGACGTCCAGGTCCACGGCGAGCTGCACGCGGTGATCCACCCGGACATCCCGCGCATCACCAACGTCGGCTACCTCGTCGACGGCGCCGTCTTCCACCCCGGCGACGCGCTCACCGTGCCCGACCACCCCGTCGACACGCTGCTGCTGCCCGTCATGGCCCCCTGGAACAAGATCTCCGAGGTCATCGACTACGTGCGCGAGGTCCGGCCGCGCCGGGCGTACGACATCCACGACGCCCTGCTCACCGACCTCGCCCGGCCCATCTACGACCGTCAGATCGGAGCACTCGGCGGCACCGAGCACGCCCGCCTCGCGTCCGGCGCGTCCGCCGAGCTCTGAGCGGCGGGAAGGCCGACTGTCACACCCCGCCAGTAGGCTTGCGCCCATGCGCATCGCCACCTGGAACGTCAATTCGATCACCGCCCGGCTGCCCCGGCTCCTGGCCTGGCTGGAGAGCAGCGGCACCGACGTGCTGTGCATCCAGGAGACCAAGTGCACCGCCGAGCAGTTCCCCACCGAGGAGCTGCGCGCCCTGGGCTACGAGTCCGTGGTCAACGCCACCGGGCGGTGGAACGGCGTGGCCCTCGTCTCCCGCGTCGGCCTCGCCGACGTGGTCACCGGACTGCCCGGCGGCCCGGAGTACGACGGGGTGGAGGAGCCCCGGGCGATCTCGGCGACCTGCGGCCCGGTCCGCGTCTGGTCGGTGTACGTGCCGAACGGCCGCGAGGTCGCCCACGAGCACTACGCCTACAAGCTCCGCTGGCTGGAGGCCCTCAAGGCGGCCGTCGCGGAGGACGCGGCGGGGGAGCGCCCGTTCGCGGTCCTCGGCGACTACAACATCGCGCCGGCCGACGAGGACGTCTGGGACATCGCCGTCTTCGACGGTGCCACGCACGTGACGGAGCCGGAGCGGGCCGCGCTCGCCGGGCTCCGCGAGACCGGCCTCTCCGATGTGGTCCCGCGCCCCCTCAAGTACGACCACCCGTTCACGTACTGGGACTACCGCCAGCTCTGCTTCCCGAAGAACAAGGGCATGCGCATCGACCTGGTCTACGGGAACAAGCCGTTCGCCGAGGCGGTCTCCGACAGCTTCGTGGACCGCGAGGAGCGCAAGGGCAAGGGCGCGTCGGACCACGCTCCCGTCGTCGTCGACCTCGACGTCTGACCGGTCCTTCCGGCCCGGCGGCGGAGATCATTTCCGCGCGCCGGGTGGTCGACCGGCAGGTGACGGTGCGAGGCTGTTCCGATGAACATCCCCTTTCTGGACCACTGGCGAAAGCGGCATGAGCCCGAGCCCGCGGACTCCCCCCTGGTCGCGGCCTTCGACCGCGACCCGGAGGGAGTGGCCGAGCTCCTCTCGGAGTGCGAGCTGCTGCGTTCCCGTGTCGGGGAGGCCGGGGTGGCCCTGGACGACACCCCGAGCTCCCTCCAGGAGCTCGACCAGCTGCCGCCCCGCTGGCGAAACGATCCGGAAGAGCTCCCCTGGTTCGGGAACGACGCCGGTCTCTACCTCGGCACCGTGATCGTCCGGAACGTGCCGGGCGCCCGGTGGCAGGTGTGGCCCGGTGGCGGGCCCGTCGTGCGGCTGGCCTCCGGCCGGGAGATCCAGGTCGTCGAGGCCGGTCTCGACTGGGCGATGTCGGGCGCCCCGCAGCTCTCCCAGGTGTACGCGGAGGCCTCCGAGCACTGAGACCCGGCGTCCCTCACGACGCTCCCGCACCACGGATACGCCACCCTTTGCGGTAAATACGGCTAATTCCCGTTTCATGCGTGTCGGGCGGGAAGTCCCTTCTTCTCGTGGATAGTTTGCGCTGACCGCGACACCGCTGAGAAATGGGGCAGGGCAGCGCATGGCCGTCGCCGATCCGCTGATCGAACAAGCGCTGAGCGGGGTGGGAACCATGCAGCGCACCCGCCCTGGACGTCGCGCCGGCCGACCCGGGGACGCTGCTGCCGGGACAGCAGTAGCGGGCACGGAGCCGCACCCGCCCGGCAGCAGCCGGTGATCACTCCCCCCGCAGCGGGACCGACACGTACGAGGGGTCGGCCGCCGGGGAGGAGAAGGTCAGCTGCGCGCCGGTCGGGTTGTGCTCGATGTAGAGCGGGTCGACGGTGTCGACGACCAGCGCGAGCCGGTGCCCGGCCGGGACGTCGTAGGCCGTCGAGAAGAGATCCAGGTCGACGCCGAACGGCTGCCCGGGGGTCCGGTCGTGGAAGGTGTACGGGGCGTTGCTGACCAGCTTCCCGAGACCGAGCGGACCCACGTCGTAGAGGTACGCGACGAGCGTGCCGCTCTCCCTGGTGGAGCTGACCGTCGTGTGCACCCGCACCGTGCCGCGCACCCGCTGCGGGGTGTCGTATCGCTCGGACTGCCAGACGCCGGCGAAGGCGCGGGGGAGGAGGGGCACCGAGGCGACGGGCGGGGCCTGGAAGAACTGGTCCAGGAGGTTGGAGAGCATGACGATGCCGCCGTTGGCGCCGGAGTCGACGTTCGCCCAGATCCGCTGCGTGCCGCCGAGGTCGAACCTCCGCCGGTTCGCGTCCAGGGACTTCCAGTCGGGATAGCCCTCGTAGGAGGCGTCGGAGCGGGGCTTGAGCCGGACGGGCTGCTCGCGGTCGATGCCGTTGTCGTCGCCCTTGAGGTAGTGGTCGAACCAGCGGTGGGCGCTGGTCCAGGTGTCGTTGGGCAGACCGAGGAGGCCGGTGGCCTCGGCGGTGGCGTGGTCGCCCGGCCGGAACTCGAGACGCTTGGGGCCCGTGAGCTTCTCATAGAAGCTCGCGTACTGGTTGGGCGGGAAGATGGTGTCGCCCCAGGCGTTGCCGAGCATGATCGCGGCGCCGTTGGCGTTGATCCGGTCGAGCTGCTCGACGGCGGAGCGCTTGCGGCCCCAGGCGATCATGTCCTCCTCCTTGTCCAGGTTGGAGGAGAGGAAGTCGCCCAGGATCTCCTGGAGTTCGGGGCCGGGGCGGCCGGTCAGGTAGCCGGCGCCGCCGAGCAGTGCGGCGGCCTGGAGGTGCTGGGTGCGGCCGCTGTAGATGGACTCGATCAGGTCGGCCCAGCCGCTGAGCGCGGCGACGGCCTTGATCCGGGGGTCGTTGGCGGCGGCGAGCAGGCTGATCCCCGCGCCGTACGAGACGCCCGCCATGCCCACGTGGCCGGGGTCGGCCGGGGTGTTCGCGAGGGCCCAGTCGATCACCTTGGAGGCGTCGGCTATGTCCTTCGGGCCCGCGGTCTCGATCTCCCCGCCGGACTGCCAGAAGCCGCGCGAGTTGTAACTCACCACGACGTAACCGGAGTCGGCGAGCTTCTGGGCCTGGGCGAGGTACTCGACCTGGGGCATGGCCCAGCTGGTGGGCAGCACGATCAGGGGGTGGCGGGAGGCCGCGCCGGCTCCGGCGGGCGTGACGACGTTCGCCTTGAGGACGGTGCCGCCCTCTCCGGCGATGTCGACGAAGCGGATGGATCCGGCGGTCTCGGCGGCCTGGGCGACGGGGGCGGACCCGAGGGCCGTCCCGGCCACGAGGGCGGCCGAGACGGCGAGGACCAGGGATGCGCGCACGGGGCACTCCTCACTGGGGGGCACTGTTGGGGGGCAGTGAAAGTGACCCGACGGTAACCGCAGCCCTTTACCCGTGGTAACCGGTCGGTAAGTTACGTGCGGGTAACGATTGGCGGATCGCCCAGGAGGGCGGTGGCCTCCGCCAGGTCGGCGTGGGCCTCCGCGTGCCGCCCGGTCGCCACGAGGAACATCGCCCGGTCGGTGAGGGCCTGGGGGAGCGCGGTCGCGGCGTCCTCCATCCGGCGGGCGAGCGCGACCCCCTCGTCGAACCGCGGCCGCAGGGACCCCGCGGTCCCGTGGGAGTGCCCGAAGTGTGCCGTCCGGAGGGTCAGCCTGCGGTGGACGGCGTACAGCCGGGGGAGCGCTCCGGCGGCGGCGAGGCGGGCGGTCTCCGCCTCGAGGGCGGGGATGCCCGCGCGGTAGGCCTCCCGCACGTCCGGCGACCAGTGGACACCGTGGACGCCGAAGGGCGGCATCGGGGCCCCGGGGGACGCAGTCGGCTCGCCGGAGCGGCCCGACAGCACGAACAGCACGGCCCACAGGGCGTCCATGGGGTCGCCGGACTCGCCCCGCTCCGCCAGTCGCGCGACCACGTCCAGCGCTTCCCGGCGGGTGGCCGCCCCCTCGCCCGGCCGTCCGGCGTCCTCCAGGAGCCGCGCGTGGTGGACCAGCTCCCACGCCAGGTCCGGGGGCGGCGTCCCCGTCTCGGCGGCCCGTCGGCGCCCGGCCCTCACGGTCCGGGAGAAGGCCTCCGCCGCCTCTTCGTGGCGTCCGGCGGCGGACAGTTCGGCAGCCAGTTCGTACACGTCCCACGCCGGGAAGCCCGGCCCCGCGGCCGGCCGGCGCCGGTGGATCTCCGCGGCCTCCCGATGGCGCCCCTCCTCGGCGAGGACGTACGCCAGGCGACCGGTCCCGTCCAGGGCGTGCATCTCCTCGCACACCGCCCGTCCCTCCGCCCGCCGCCCGAGGGCGAAGAGCTCGCGCTCGTACACTCCGAGGGCGCGGCGCAGCAGCTCCACCCGGTTCGGAGCGCCGGCCTCGATCCGGCGTGCGGTGTCCACCGCTTCGGCGTACAGCGGCAGTTCCGCCCCCGGCACGGTGGTGCGGTGGCCCGTCAGCAGCAGCGCGCCCACCAGCTTCGGCAGGTAGGCCCGCGGACTCACCTCAGCCAGCACCCGGTACGCGCCCAGCTCCTCCCGGAGGTCCAGCCGCCCCGATCCGAGCAGCAGCACCCGCGCCCGCAGTACCGCGTCCTCGTCGTACTTCCGCGTGTTCCCCATGTGCCCCCTGTTCTCCGTGTGATGCACGACGGAGATTCTGGGAGTCGGGGGACAGCCCGGACAAGGCTCTCGAACTGTGCGTTCCGTCCTACGAAAACCGCCCCTGACCTGTCATGATGGTGACGTCTTCACTCCGATGGGAGGGCCGGTGCAGAGCAGGATCGTCGCACCCGACGTGTTCGATCCCCGGATCTACGCCGCCGGCGTCCCGCACGACCGCTTCCGGGTCCTGCGCGACCGGGCGCCCGTCTCCTGGCAGGAGGAGCCGGAGCTCCTCGGCTGGCCCGCCGGACCCGGCTTCTGGGCCGTCACCCGGCATGCCGACGTCGTCCGGGTGCTGAAGGACTCGGGGGCGTACTCCTCGCACCTCGGCGCCACCCAGATCCGCGATCCCGACCCCGCCGACCTGCCGTTCATCCGGCGCATGATGCTCAATCAGGACCCGCCGGAGCACGGGAGATTGAGGCGTCTCGTCAGCCGGGCCTTCACGCCCGGGCGGATCGAGCGCTTCTCCGCGACCGCCCGCGACCGGGCCCGCGACCTGCTCGCCGCCGCGTTCGCCGACGGCGGCGAGGTGGACCTCGTGCGCGCGGTCACCGACGACTACGCACTGCTCAACCTCACCGACCTGCTGGGCGTGCCGGCGAGCGACCGGGGGCTCCTGCACACCTGGACCGAACGGGTCATCGCCTACCAGGACCCCGACGAACCGCCCGTCCTCGACGCCGGGGGGCGGCCGGTCAACCCCCGCTCGCCCGCCATGCTCGCCGAGATGTTCGGCTACGCCCAGGAGCTCGCCGCGTACAAGAGGAGGCACCCGGCGGACGACGTCATGAGCGTGCTCGCCGCCTCCGAACTCGCCGACGCCGAACTGGAGATGTTCTTCTTCCTGCTGACCGTCGCGGGGAACGACACCGTCCGCGGCGCGGCCCCGGGCGGAATCCTCGCCCTCGCCGAACACCCCGAGGAGCAGGCGAGGTTGTGGCGGGGGGACGTCTCCCTGGACACCGCGGTGGACGAACTCCTGCGCGTCCACCCGCCCGTGCTCTCCTTCCGCCGCACCGCCGTCCGCGACACCGAGCTGGCCGGGCGCAGGATCCGGGCGGGCGACAAGGTCGTCGTCTTCCACGCCTCCGCCAACCACGACGAGCGGGTCTTCCCCGATCCGCACCGCCTGGACCTCGGCCGGACCCCGAACCCGCACGTCTCCTTCGGCGACGGACCGCACGTCTGCCTCGGCGCCCACTTCGCCCGGCTCCAGCTCCGGGTGTTCTACGAGGAGGTGCGCGCGGCCTGCGGCGGGCTCGAACTCGCCGGGCCGCCCCGGCGCCTCGTCTCCAACTTCATCAACGGGATCAAGACGCTGCCGGTTCGACCACGGGGGCCGTCCGCGCCGCGCTCGTGACGTCGGCCACCAGCTCCACCACATCGGGGCCGTACGCCTGCGAGTTGACCACCTTGAGGAGCAGCACGAACGAGCCGTCCGGCCCGTACTTGCCGGTCAGCGCCTTGTGGTGGCGGGCCAGATGCCGCGCCGCGGCCTGATTGGTGACCGCGGCCTGGCCGCAGATCAGGAACACCGGCCGGGCGCCCTCGCCGCGCGTGACGCGCGCGAGGACGACGTACTCGTCGACCCCCCACTCCGGGCGGTAGGACGTGCCCGCCACGGTGATCATCCCCCGGTCCTCGCGCGGCTCCTGCTCGACGTTCATCGTGAGCCCCGGCAGGAGGTTCGGCAGATGGGCCGCCATGCGCCGGTTGGAGTAGGGGCCGCCGATGCAGAACTCGGCTATCTCCCCGAGGCCCTGACGGGCCGTGTCGTGCTGGACGACACGCGGCCGCGCCCCGCAGTCCTTGATCAGCGCCGAGAGTTCGAGCAGCGCCGACACGTCGGTGGCGTGCACCCCGCGCTCGCTGCCGGCCAGACGGTTCACCACGAGCAGACACTCCGAACCGGACGGCAGTCCGAAGAAGGCCTGCTTGCGGCGCATCCGCCGTCGCCAGAAGTAGGTGCGGGTCAGCCACCCGAGGGAGCCGCTGACGCCGGTGGCCAGGACACCGAGCACCACGTTGCGCACGTCTTCGTTCATGGGCGCGCATGCTAGCGGCGATCCGGCCTCCAGTTCGAGGCGGTCCTGACGGGAGGCCGCGCGGGAAGTTACGCTGCGCGGACGGTTGTTGACTGGAGGTAGGAATGCGTCGCTCCGCCGCTGGCAGGGTCTCACTTCTCGCCGTCGCGGCGACGGTGCTCTCGATGGGCGCCGCCGCACCACCGAAGGCCCCGCCCGTCGTCGGCCCACCCGTCAAGGAACCCATCGCCGTCGGTTACGGCGGCGCCGTGGCCAGCGTCGACGCCGACGCCTCTGCGGCCGGCATCGAAGTGCTCCGCAAGGGCGGCAACGCGGTCGACGCCGCCGTCGCCGTCGCGGCCGCCCTCGGCGTCACCGAGCCGTACTCGGCGGGCATCGGGGGCGGCGGCTACTTCGTGTACTACGACGTGAAGAGCCGCACCGTGCGGACCGTCGACGGCCGCGAGACCGCGCCCCGCTCCGCCGGCGCCGGCCTGTTCGTGGAGAACGGCACGCCCATCCCCTTCGAGGAGGGCCAGACCAGCGGCCTCGGCGTCGGCGTCCCCGGCACCCCCGCCACCTGGAAGGCCGCTCTGGACGCCTGGGGCACCAAACGGCTCGGCACCCTGCTCGAACCCGCCGAGCGGCTCGCCCGCGAGGGCTTCACCGTCGACCCCACCTTCCGCTCCCAGACCGCGGGCAACGAGGCCCGGTTCCGTGACTTCCCGGCCACCTCCGCGCTCTTCCTGCCCGGCGGGCAGCTGCCCGTGGTCGGCTCCGTCTTCAAGAACCCCGACCTCGCCCGTACGTACGAGAAGCTCGGCCGCGAAGGCGTCGGCGCCCTCTACCGGGGGCCGCTGGCCCGGGACATCGTGAACACCGTCCGCAAGCCCCCTCTCCGCGAGGGCGCCACCCGGACCGTCCGCCCCGGCGACCTGACGGAGGCCGACCTCGCCGCGTACCGCACCGAGTCCCGCAGGCCCACGAAGGTCTCGTACCGGGGCCTCGACGTCTACGGCATGGCCCCGTCCTCCTCCGGCGGCACCAGCGTCGGCGAGGCGCTCAACATCCTGGAGGGCACCGACCTCTCGGCGGCCTCCCAGGCCCAGTACCTGCACCGCTTCATCGAGGCCAGCCGCATCGCCTTCGCCGACCGGGGCCGCTGGGTCGGCGACCCGGCGTTCGAGTCCGTGCCGACGCGCGGGCTCCTCTCCCAGCGGTTCGCCGACTCCCGGGCCTGCCTGATCCGCGACGACGCCGCCCTCACCAGCCCGCTCGCCCCGGGCGACCCCAGCAGCCCGGTGCCGTGCGCGACCGGCGGCACCGCCGCCCCGACCACGTACGAGGGCGAGAACACCACCCATCTGACGGTGGCCGACAAGTGGGGCAACATCGTCGCCTACACCCTCACCATCGAGTCCACCGGCGGCAGCGGCATCACCGTGCCCGGCCGGGGCTTCCTGCTCAACAACGAGCTGACCGACTTCTCCTTCGCCCCGGCGAACCCGGCCGTCCACGACCCGAACCTGCCCGGCCCCGGCAAGCGGCCGCGCTCCTCGATCTCGCCGACGATCGTCCTCGACCGGCACGACCGGCCCGTCCTCGCGCTCGGCTCCCCGGGCGGCGCGACCATCATCACCACGGTGCTCCAGACCCTGACGGGCGTCCTGGACCGGGGCCTGCCCCTCGTCGACGCGATCGCCGCGCCGCGTGCCAGCCAGCGCAACCAGACCACCACCGAACTCGAACCCGCCCTGTGGAACAGCCCGCTGAGGACGGAACTGGAGGGCATCGGGCACGGCTTCCGGCAGAACCCGGAGATCGGCGCGGCGACCGGCGTCCAGCGCCTCCCCGACGGCCGCTGGGTGGCGGCCGCGGAGACGGTCCGCCGGGGTGGCGGCTCGGCGATGGTCGTGCGGCCCGACGCGGGCTAGGAGGAGTCCTGTCGGCCCGACGCGGGCCAGGAGGAGTCGTGTGGCTCAGGGCGGGCTCGCGATGCCCGGCACCCCCTAGAGCGCCGTCAGGACCCGCGGACCCTCGTTTGTGATCGCCACCGTGTGCTCGGCGTGGGAGGCGCGCGAGCCGTCGGACGTACGGATCGTCCAGCCGTCGCGTGCCGTGTAGTGCTCGTCCGTGCCGCCGCCGATGAGCATCGGCTCGATCGCGAGCACCATCCCGTGGCGGAGCTTCATGCCGCGGCCCGGGCGTCCCTCGTTGGGGACGCCCGGGTCCTCGTGCATGGCACGGCCGATGCCGTGGCCGCCGAAGCCGTCGGGGATGCCGTACCCCGCGGCCCGGCAGACCCGGCCGATCGCGTGGGCGATGTCGCCGATGCGGTTGCCGACGACGGCCGCCGCGATGCCGGCCGCCAGGGCCTCCTCCGCCGCGGCGATCAGCCGGGCGTCCTCGGGCCGCGCCGGGCCGACCGTGAAACTGACCGCCGAGTCGCCGGCCCAGCCGCCCAGGGTGGCCCCGCAGTCCACGGAGACCAGGTCGCCCGGGGCCAGCCGGGTCCCGTCCGGGATGCCGTGCACGATCGCGTCGTTCACCGAGACGCACACGACCGCGGGGAACGGCACCGGAGCCCACTCCGGGTGGTAGTCGAGGAAGGGCGAGCCGGCGCCCGCCTCGTCGAGCACCTCGCGCGCGGCCAGGTCCAGTTCGGTGAGCGCCACGCCGGGCGCCGCCTTCTCCCGTACGGCCGCCAGGGCACGGGCCACCACCCGGCCGGACTCACGCATGGCCGCCAGGGATTCGTTCGTCTTGATCTCCACCATGACCAATTACTATACCGGTATTAGAATGGCGGCATGGTGCGCACACCCCTGACCCCCGAAGAGCGCGAGCGCGGCGAGCGCCTGGGCCTGCTCCTGCGCTCGGCGCGCGGCGGGCGGTCCATGGTCGAGATCGCCGCGGCCGCCGGTCTCTCCGCCGAGACCCTCCGCAAGATCGAGACCGGCCGGGCCCCGACGCCGGCCTTCTTCACCGTCGCGGCCCTGGCCGGGGTCCTCGGCCTCTCCATGGACGAGCTCGTGGTGCACTGCACCCCGGCGCCCGCCTGAGCGCCCTCAGACGGAGACCGCCAGCTGTACGCGGCTGTGGCGCGGGCGCTCGATCTCGTCCAGGAGGGCGAGCGCCAGATCGGCGTGGGCGATGCGGCCCGGGCCGTCGATCACCGTTCCCACCGCCGTCCGGTAGCCGCCGGTCCGCTCCGCCTGGGCGTTCAGGTCCATGCCCGGGACCACCATCAGCCAGTCAAGGTCCGGCCCGGCCTCCGCCGTGAGAAGCTCGAACTCGGCCACGTGCCCCTGGGAGAACGTCCGGTACTGCTCCGGGAACCCGGGCGCGTCCATGACGCGCACCCCGGGGGCGGTCTCCAGGGTCGTGGCGATCCCCAGGGTGATCAGCCGCCCGACGCCCGCCTCGGTGAGACCGGCGACCATCGCCTTCGCCGCGGCCGTGAAGAAGTCGACCGAGGGCACGTCGAGACGGGCCGCCGCGTTCACCGCCGCGTCGTGGCCCGCCGCGAGCGCCGCCACCGAGGCCGCGTCCGTCGCGTCCCCCCGTACGAGCGCGACCCCCGCTCCCTCCAGGTCGCGGTACGCGGCCGGGTCGCGGACCACGGCGGTCACCCGGTGCCCCCGGGTCACCGCCTCCGCCACGGCCGCCCGGCCGACCCGGCCGCCGGCCCCGAAGATGACGATGTTCCTGCCGGTGTTGACACTGCTGTCGTTGTCCATGGCTGGACCGTAGAACCGGCACCCCTGGTTACTTCAACGGTACTGGGCTAGCGTCGGCCGCATGATCGAGCCGTCGTCCGGGGAGCCGTCGTCCCGGGAGCCGTTGAGTCCCACGCTCTTCCACGACCCCGACTGCGGCGGGAGCCCCGCCCGGCCCATCCGCGTCGGCGGCAAGTGGACGGCGATGGTGCTGCGCTGCCTGGAGGACGGCACGCCCCGCCGCTTCTCCGAACTCCGCGTCCCCCTGCACTGGATCACCCCGAAGGTCCTCACCGAGACCCTCCGGGCCATGGAGCGTGACGGCTTCCTCGCCCGCACCGTCCACGACGAGAACCCGCCCCGCGTCGAGTACGCCCTCACCGCCCTCGGCCGGTCCCTCATCGCACCGCTCGACACGGCCTGCGACTGGGCGCGGACCCACGCGCCCGAGATCGCCGAGGCCCGCACCGCGTACGAGCGTGCGACCCCGGCATAGGCTGCGGGGCATGATGCCCGAAGAGGTGCGGCGCAGCCGCTACGTCAGCCTGACCACCTTCCGGAAGAACGGCACCGGGGTCCCGACGCCCGTCTGGCACGCGGTGGAGGGCGGCGAGCTGTACGTGGTGAGCCGCGACGACGCGTGGAAGGTCAAGCGCCTGCGCAACGACCCCCGGGTCGAGGTCGCCGTCTGCGACGTGCGCGGCAACGTCGCCGAGGGCGCCGAGCGGTACGCGGGGACGGGCCGGCTGGTGGAGGGGGAGGAGCTGGACCGGATCCGGCGGCTGCTCTACCGCAAGTACACCTGGCAGTACTGGCTCACCGACGTGCCCGCCATGATCTTCCGGCGCGGGAAGCGCCCGCACATCGGGATCGTCGTGACGCTCTGACGGCCCGGTGCCCCGGAGTACGCGCACCCAGCCGAAAACGGTCCGTAGTCGTCCCGTAACACGACTGCGGTCCAATACCCGCGGACCGGAAGGTTCCAGTCGACGGCGGGGCAGGTGCGTGACGCATGACGGTGTATCAACTCCCGGTGGAGATCGCTGCGTTCAGACACTGGCTGACGGATCTCGTCAGCCGGGTCCGGCCGGAGGGCGGCTGGTACGGAGTCTTCGCCGCCCGCGACCCGGAGGGGCTGCGCGCCTGCTTCGACGGGGCCGAGATCCTGCCCTGGGACATCGTCGAATCCTTCCTCCAGGACGCCGGAGAGACCACCGGCGGACCGTTCGCCGCCCGGGGCCGGAGGCTGTACGCGTCGGCCGCCGGCGCCCACGACCGGCGGCCCGGCGGAGCCGAGGCCCTCGCCGAACGCCGCGACCTGATGGAGCGCGAACGCCGCTACGCCGAGTCCCGCACCCGTGACCTCGGCGAACGGCTCCGCGCGACCCCCGACCCGGGGGAGGCCGCCCGCCTGGAGCGCGACCTCGCCTGGACCCGCGACGACCACGCCAGGGCCACCGCCCGCGTGAGGGAACTGACCGGCCGACTGGCCCGCCTGGGAGCGGACGCGCCGGACGGGCCCGCTCCCGGCGCGGCGGCGGTCGCCGCCGTCGCCGCCGTCCCGGCGGACGGGCCTTCCACGGGTGCCGTGCGTGAGCGCGAGGGCGCCGCGCCCGTCGCCGGACCCGCCAAGGTCAGGCGGCGACCCCGGGGTGCCCGGTACGCCTGGCTCGACGAGGAGGCCGCCGAGGCGGTGGAGGAGGCGCCGGTCCCGTCGCCCGCGCTCCCGGCCGGGGGAGCGGCGCCCCGGGGGGCCCGGTTCGGCGCCGCCGCCCCCGTCGCCGCTTCCGGGGGCCCCGCCGAGGATCCCGCGGAGGCGGTCCGCGCCGCGGCCAACGCGGTCTACGCCCTCCGGCGCCTGCGCGTCCAGGGCCGCAGCGGCGAGGCCCACGCCCTGCTGTGCGAGGCGCTCGCGGGCCCGCCCGCCCGGCTGCCGGCCCTCGCGGCGGAGCTGCACCGGGCCGGGCTCGGCGCCGACTGGTCCACCCTGCTCTGGGAGGCGGCCTCGCTGCCGCCCGGGCGGCTCGCCGCCGTCGCCGGAGTGCTCGCCGACGCGGGCCGGGCGGCCGACTGCGAGCAGCTGCTCCGGCAGGGCGTGGCCCGCCCGGTCGAGGAGCTCGCCGGGGCGTGCGCCGCGCTGCGCGCCGAGGACCACCACCGCGAGGCCCACGCGCTGCTCACCGCGTTCGTCCGGGTCCGCGCCCCCGAGGACGCCGCCCGGCTCGCGGGCGAAGACCCGCACGGGCTCGTCCCCCAACTGCTCGCCGCGGCCCGCGCCGTCTCCGCGTCCCGGGAGCGGGACCTGCTCCACGCCCTGCGGGTGGCGGGCCTGGCCGGGGTCTGAGGGGCGCGGGCGCGGCCGGGGGGACGGGGCTGCCGGGGCCCCGTTTCCGTACGGGCCAGTACGGGTCCGTACGTGTCGGTACGTGTCCGACGTGGACCACTCGGGTATGAAACATGATCGACCCGGCCGCTTCACGGCGGCGGTCTTGCTCCGGGGTGTGACGGGGCTTACGTTCTCCTCCTACGCACCGCGTCTACGTGCGTAGAGGCTCTCTGACGCCGTGCCGAAGGAGCAGCTCATGACCGACGTCGTACGCGCCGCGCTCGTCCAGGCGACCTGGACCGGCGACACCGAATCCATGATCGCCAAACACGAGGAGCACGCCCGGGAGGCCGCCCGGCAGGGCGCCAAGGTGATCGGCTTCCAGGAGGTGTTCAACGCCCCCTACTTCTGCCAGGTCCAGGAGCCCGAGCACTACCGCTGGGCGGAGCCCGTCCCCGACGGGCCGACCGTCCGCCGGATGCAGGACCTCGCCCGCGAGACCGGCATGGTGATCGTCGTCCCCGTCTTCGAGATCGAGGACTCCGGCTTCTACTACAACACCGCGGCCGTCATCGACGCCGACGGCTCCTACCTCGGCAAGTACCGCAAGCACCACATCCCGCAGGTCAGGGGCTTCTGGGAGAAGTACTACTTCCGCCCGGGGAACGCCGGCTGGCCGGTCTTCGACACCGCCGTGGGCAAGGTCGGCGTCTACATCTGCTACGACCGCCACTTCCCCGAGGGATGGCGCCAACTCGGCCTCAACGGAGCGCAGTTGGTCTACAACCCCTCCGCCACCTCGCGCGGACTCTCCTCCTACCTGTGGCAGCTGGAGCAGCCCGCCGCCGCCGTCGCCAACGAGTACTTCGTCGCCGCCATCAACCGCGTCGGCCAGGAGGAGTACGGCGACAACGACTTCTACGGCACCAGCTACTTCGTCGACCCGCGCGGGCAGTTCGTGGGGGAGACCGCCTCCGACAAGGCAGAGGAACTCGTCGTCCGCGACCTCGACTTCGGCCTCATCGACGAGGTCCGCCAGCAGTGGGCCTTCTACCGGGACCGCCGCCCCGACGCGTACGACGGGCTGGTGCGCCCGTGACCAGCCTGTACGACCGGCACAAGGCCGTCATCCCCGACTGGGTCGCGCTCTACTACGGCGACCCCCTCGAGATCACCCACGGCGACGGCCGCCACGTCTGGGACGCCGAGGGGCGCAGGTACCTCGACTTCTTCGGCGGCATCCTCACCACCATGACCGCCCACGCCCTGCCCGAGGTCACCAAGGCCGTCGCCGACCAGGCCGGGCGGATCATCCACTCCTCGACGCTCTACCTCAACCGCCCCATGGTGGAGCTCGCCGAGCGCGTCGCCGGACTCTCCGGCATCCCCGACGCCCGGGTCTTCTTCACCACCTCCGGCACCGAGGCCAACGACACGGCCCTCCTCCTCGCCACCGCGTACCGCCGCTCGAACCAGATCCTGGCGATGCGCAACAGCTACCACGGCCGCTCCTTCTCCACCGTCGGCATCACCGGCAACCGGACCTGGTCGCCCACCGGCCTCTCCCCGCTCCAGACCCTGTACGTGCACGGCGGCGTCCGCACCCGCGGCCCGTACGCCCAGTACACCGACGAGCGGTTCATCGAGGCCTGCGTCGCCGACCTCGAGGACCTCCTCGGGCACACCCGGGACGTCGCCGCCCTCATCGCCGAGCCGATCCAGGGCGTGGGCGGCTTCACCTCGCCGCCCGACGGGCTGTACGCCGCCTTCCGCCGCGTCCTCGACCGGCACGGCATCCTCTGGATCTCCGACGAGGTGCAGACCGGCTGGGGACGCACCGGCGACCACTTCTGGGGCTGGCAGGCGCACGGCCAGGCAGGGCCGCCCGACATCCTCACCTTCGCCAAGGGCATCGGCAACGGCATGTCCGTCGGCGGTGTCGTCGCCCGCGCCGAGGTCATGAACTGCATCGACGCCAGCTCGATCTCGACCTTCGGCGGTTCCCCGATCACGATGGCCGCCGGACTCGCCAACCTCTCGTACCTCCTGGAGCACGACCTCCAGGGCAACGCCCGCCGCGTGGGCGGCCTCCTCATCGAACGCGTCCGTGCGGCGGCCGCCGGGGTCGAGGCGGTACGGGAGGTCCGCGGCCGCGGCCTGATGATCGGCATCGAGCTCACCGAACCGGGCACCGACCGGGCGAACCCGGCCGCGGCCGGCGCCGTCCTGGAGGCCGCCCGCGAGGGCGGCCTGCTCATCGGCAAGGGCGGCGGCCACAACACCAGCACCCTGCGCATCGCCCCGCCGCTCTCGCTCACCGTCGCCGAGGCCGAGGAGGGCGCCGCCATCCTCGAACAGGCCCTCCGAACCATCTAGCCGGCAGGGGAGAAGCACCGTGAGTACCCGTACCCTCATCCGCGGCGGTCTCGTCGTCACCGCCTCCGACGAAATCCACGCGGACGTGCTGATCGAGCACGGCCGGGTGGTCGCCCTGGCGGCGCCGGGAAGCCAGCAGTGGACCGCGGACCAGGTGATCGACGCCTCGCAGAAGTACGTCATCCCGGGGGGCGTCGACGCGCACACGCACATGGAGCTGCCGTTCGGCGGCACCTTCGCCTCGGACACCTTCGAGACCGGGACGCGGGCGGCGGCGTGGGGCGGGACGACGACGATCGTCGACTTCGCGGTGCAGTCGAGGGGCGAGTCGCTCCGGGCCGGCCTGGACGCCTGGCACGAGAAGGCGGACGGGAAGTGCGCGATCGACTACGCCTTCCACATGATCATGTCGGACGTGAACGAGTCGACGCTGAAGGAGATGCCGAAGCTCATCCAGCACGGCGTCTCCTCGTTCAAGCTGTTCATGGCGTATCCGGGGGTTTTTTACTCGGACGACGGGCAGATCCTGCGGGCGATGCAGAAGGCCGGCGACACAGGCGGCCTGATCATGATGCACGCGGAGAACGGCATCGCGATCGACGTGCTCGTGGAGCAGGCGCTCGCCCGGGGCGAGACGGATCCCCGCTACCACGGGGAGGTGAGGAAGGCCCTCCTGGAGGCGGAGGCCACCCACCGGGCGATCCAGCTCGCGCGGGTCGCGGGCTCGCCGCTGTACGTCGTGCACGTGTCGGCGGAGGAGGCCGTGGCGGAGCTGGCGGCGGCCCGGGACAAGGGGCTTCCCGTGTTCGGGGAGACCTGCCCCCAGTACCTGTTCCTCTCCACCGACAACCTCGCCGAGCCGGACTTCGAGGGCGCCAAGTACGTGTGCTCGACCCCGCTCCGGCCGAAGGAGCACCAGGCGGCGCTGTGGCGGGGGCTGCGGACGAACGACCTCCAGGTGGTGTCGACGGACCACTGCCCGTTCTGCTTCGTCGGCCAGAAGGAGCTGGGCCGGGGCGACTTCTCGAAGATCCCCAACGGACTGCCGGGGGTGGAGAACCGCATGGACCTGCTCCACCAGGCGGTGGTGGACGGGCACATCTCGCGGCGCCGCTGGATCGAGATCGCCTGCGCGACACCGGCACGGATGTTCGGCCTCTACCCGCAGAAGGGGACGATCGCGCCGGGCACGGACGCGGACATCGTCATCTACGACCCGCACGCGACGCAGACGCTGTCCGCCGAGACCCATCACATGAACGTCGACTACTCGGCGTACGAGGGGAGGACGGTCACCGGCCAGGTCGAGACCGTCCTCTCGCGCGGCGAAGTGATCGTGGACCGGCGGAAGTACGTGGGCCACGCGGGTCACGGGGTGTTCGTGCCGCGCGGTCTCTGTCAGTACCTGAACTAGGAGAACGACGTTGGACTTCGGACTCGTCCTGCAGACCGACCCACCCGCCTCGCAGGTCGTGGGCCTGATGCGCCGGGCGGAACGCAACGGCTTCCGCTACGGCTGGACCTTCGACTCCGCCGTGCTGTGGCAGGAACCCTTCGTCATCTACAGCCAGATCCTCGCCAACACCACCAAGCTCCACGTGGGTCCGATGGTGACCAACCCCGGCACCCGTACGTGGGAGGTGACGGCCTCCACCTTCGCCACCCTCAACGACATGTACGGCAACCGGACCGTCTGCGGCATCGGCCGCGGCGACTCCGCCATGCGGGTCGCGGGCCGCAGGCCGAACACCCTGGCCCGCCTGGGCGAGGCGATCGACGTCATCCGCGACCTGGCGGAGGGCCGCGAGGCGACGGTCGACGGCAACGCGATCCAGATCCCGTGGATCAAGAACGGCAGGCTGCCCGTGTGGATGGCGGCGTACGGCCCCAAGGCCCTGGCCCTGGCCGGGCAGAAGGCTGACGGGTTCATCCTCCAGCTCGCCGACCCGTTCCTCACGGAGTGGATGGTCAAGGCCGTCCGGCAGGCCGCCGCCGACGCCGGCCGCGACCCCGACGCCCTCACGATCTGCGTCGCCGCCCCCGCCTACGTGGGCGACGACCTGGCCCACGCCCGGGACCAGTGCCGCTGGTTCGGCGGGATGGTCGGCAACCACGTCGCCGACCTGGTGTCCAAGTACGGCGAGCACTCCGGCATGGTCCCGGAGGAGCTCACCGCGTACATCAAGGACCGGCACGGCTACGACTACTCCCACCACGGCCGCGCCGGGAACCCCGACACCGCCTTCGTCCCCGACGAGATCGTCGACCGCTTCTGCCTCCTCGGCCCGGCCGAGGCCCACATCGCCAAGCTCCGCCACCTGAAGGACCTGGGCGTCGACCAGTTCGCCGTCTACAACATGCACGACAACCGCGAGGGAACGATCGACGCGTACGGCTCCGAGATCATCCCGGCGCTCGGCTGAGAGGCGCTGCCGACCCTCCCACCACGAGGCCGGTTGCCGTCATCTGGACCACCAGATGACGGCAACCGGCCTTTTGTGATGCCACGTCATGCGACGAATCCTGTCAGGGGTCTTCCAGAACAATGCGACATGTGAAATTTTACACGTCACGTGTCAGTCACCCGTGTGTCCCCACACGCGGCCCCAACGGCCCCGGAGGCCCCCACAGATGCGCCCCTCCCCGATATCGAAGACCCGCGCCCGAAGACTTCCCGTCCTCGGCGCGGCCGTCTTCCTCACGCTCGGACTGTTCTCGCCCCAGAGCCAGGCCGCCACCGGCTCCACGGCGCCGGCCGGTGCGGCCGCCGCGCCCGCGCCGCGGGCGATCCCCGTCCCCAAGTCGCCCCATGCGATCGCCGACAACCCCCGGTTCCGGCTCTCCTCGCAGGACGGCGCCGAGGAATCCGCCCCGCGGCCCGCGCCCGCCACCACCAAGGCGAGCAAGTTCTCGTCGCCGGCCGCCGCGGACGCCTGCGGCGACCTCTCCGGCGTCATCAACTCCACGGGGACCGCGCTGGTCCAGCAGCTCAAGGCGCTTCCCCAGATCACCTGTACGTACCCGCTGTTCAACCTCACCGGCGAGGACGCGCGGAAGGCCTTCCGCGAGCCCCAGATGGTGACCGTCGCCAACGCGCTGCGCGACGCCTCCGCCTCGTACGCGGGCAACAACAGCACCTCCGTCGGGCAGCTGGTGATGTTCCTGCGCGCCGGCTACTACGTGCAGGACAACCACGCCGACGCCGTCGGCGACTACGGCACCGCACTGGAGGGCGCCGCCCGCGGCGCCCTCGACGCCTTCTACGCCTCCCCGCGCAGCAGGGACGTCACCGACGCCAACGGAGAGATCCTCAACGAGGTCGTCACGCTGATCGACAGCACCCATGAGGCGGGCCGCTACGCCGGCGTCGTGAAGTGGATGCTCGGCAGCTACGACGGCACCTGGCCCGGGCAGATGAACCTCGCCATGCAGCACGTCGAGTGGGTCGTCGAGAACGGCTTCAAGGCCAAGAACGACGACCGCGGCTGGCGCGCCGCCCTCAAGGCGGACCCCGCCGTCCTCGACACCTGGGCCGGCTTCATCACCCGCAACGGCGCCCAGCTGAACCGCCTCGACGTCGTCAGCAACGTCGGCCGCTACCTCGGCTACGCCCTCGACGTCCCCGAGCTCAAGGACAGGGTCCGGCCGCTCCTCAAGGACCTGATCAACCGCTACCCGAACGTCGGCCCCACCGCGCCGCTCACCATGAACCTGGGCTGGTACACGCGCCAGTACGACCGGGGCAACTGCGCCGCCTACGCCATCTGCGACCTGGGCGCACGCGTCCTGCCCGCGGTCCTGCCGATCCAGCACACCTGCACCCCGGGCCTGAAGATCCGCGCCCAGGACATGTCGCCCGGCCAGCTGGCGAGCACCTGCACGAGCCTGGCCGGCCAGGACGCCTACTTCCACCGGGTCATCGGCGACAAGGGCGCGATCCCCGGTGACGTGAACACCGACCTGGAGGTCGTCGCCTTCGACGACTACACCCAGTACGCGCTGTACGCCTGGGCCATCTACAACATCGACGTCGACAACGGCGGCATGTACGAGGAGGGCGACCCGGCCGTCCCCGGCAACCAGGCCCGCTTCATCGCCCACGAGGCCAGCTGGCTGCGCCCCGACTTCCAGATCTGGAACCTCAACCACGAGTACACCCACTACCTCGACGGCCGCGCCAACATGTACGGCGACTTCGAGGCGGGCATGACCACGCCGACCATCTGGTGGGTCGAGGGCATCGCAGAGAACATCTCGTACGGCTACCGGGGCGAGCGCAACGCCGACGCGATCGCCGAGGCCGCCCGGAAGACGTACAGGCTGAGCGACCTGTTCGACACCGTCTACGGCCAGGAGGAGGACCCCGAGGTCAACTCGAACCGGGTCTACCGCTGGGGCTGGCTCGCGGTCCGCTACATGCTCCAGAAGCACCCCGCCGACGTCCAGACCGTGCTCGGCAAGTACCGCACCGGTGACTGGACCGGGGCCCGCACCTTCCTGAAGCAGACCGTCGGCACCCGCTACGACGCCGACTTCACGACCTGGCTGACGACCGACTGCGCGACGAACGACTGCGGTGCGCTGCCGGACGCCCCGACCGCCGCCACCACCCCGCTCTGCACCCTCGCCGACCCCCGTCAGTTCGACCAGAACTGCCGCCGGGACGACCTCGCCGCCGCCACCGGCAACTACAGCTACCACTTCGTGTACCTGCCGGCCGGCGTCAAGCGGCTGACGATCACCAGCAGCGGCGGCACCGGCAACGCCGACCTGTACTACGGCGGCGGCAGCTGGGCCACCACCAGCAGCTACCAGGCGAAGTCCGTCAACGCCGGGAACGGCGAGACCCTGACCATCGACAACCCGCCCTCCGGCTGGGTGTACTTCACCCTCGCCGCCGCGCAGGGCTTCAGCGGGGTCAGCCTCTCCACGCAGACCGGCTGATCCGGTTCGCCGGGGCCTCCGGGCCCCGGCGAGCACCCCCGCCGCCGCCCGTGGAACGACAGGAGCCCCGCCACACAGTGGCGGGGCTCCGTCGATCACGGGAGGGATCAGGGCAGGAACTCGAAGAACGGTCCGTCGGGCGCGCGGTCGCGCACGCACAACGTCACGTCCCTGCCCTTGAGATACGCCAGCAGCCATTCACTGAACGTCATCTCGTAGAGCGTCCACGACGGACTGTCCATCTCCTGGACCACGACGCGCCAGGGCGACGAGGCGTCGTCGGGAACGCGAAGGAAGATGTACTCCCCCGTCACGGCCGACGCCACCGGCATCAACTCACCTGGTTTCGCCCCTACCGGACTCGGCAGGAACTCCGCCATGTCCTCCTCGCTCCAGAACTCGAGATCTCCCTTGATGGTTTTTCCGAGACTGTGCAGAAGATGACCGGCGGGGTGCTCCAGATACAACTGGCCGTTGACCGTGACCGAACCGTAGGCGTCCACGATCTCGCGGAAGTCCGCAGGGAATTCGACACCGAATTCCTGCTCCAGTTCGGTCCACGGCGCCGGATCCGACCAGTTGAACCTGGGTTCACCCAGCAAGGCGCGAATCTCCGAAAGCGTTGCCACCTCTAGACCCCTTCTAGCACGTCGAACCGATGCCGCTCTGGGAGTTGATCGCCGTGCACGAGAACGTGTCCACGATGTCTCCCTGGGGTCCGTACGCGGTCATTCCCACCTGGACGAGCGTAGGAACGGCCGAATGCGGATCCCCGTAGATGGGCACGACCGACATGATCAGTTTGTTGTCACCGGTCAAGTGCTTCCACCCGAAGGACTCCACCTTGCTGGCCATCCTCGCATTCGCCCTGCCGTGCAGAGCGACGAGGTTCCGGACGTCCTGGCCGGTGCCACCGCCCCAGTAACCTATCAGGTGGCCGGCCTGCGGCTTTCCGCCTCCTGCCGCAATTTCTCCCATTCCGTCCGGCTGGACGGACGGTTCGCATTCGGGGCACTTCGGCAGACCGCCCGCCCCGGTGCGCGACCTGCGGTCACTCTGGTCGAGATAGGCCCAGGCTCCGGTCGCCCGGCAGCCCTTGTTGCCCTGGTGGTCGGTGTACTCCTCCAGGCCGCCGTAGACCCGTCCGCCGTCGATCAGCGGCATCGGGTCGCACGTCGGGTTGTTGGTGTCCGTGGTCCGCGGCGCGGGCCGGGGCTGGGGGCCCGGCGACGGCGACGGGGTGGGACCCGGGCGCGGTTCGTTGTCGGCCGAGTCGCCGGAATCGGTGTCGTCCGCGGACGGCATCAGCATGCTGCCCAGGGCCGTGCCCGCGTCCGCCAGGTTCTGCTGGCCCTGCGGCGTCGCCGCGTACAGGGCGGTGACGAGTGCGGCCCCCGCCCAGTAGATGGCCGGGATCGCGAAGAGGAAGTGGCCGTCCAGCTCGACGAGGCTGGTGGGGTTGCCGCCTCCGAAGGCGTACCGGTTACTGGTGTACGGATCCACGCCGAGCTTCATGTCGGCGAGGGCGCCGTTGTACATGTCCCGGGTGGTGAAGCGGTTGAGCCCCGGGTTGTAGTCGCGGAAGCCCATGTCGTACGTGCCGGACTGGGCGTCCCAGCGCTTGGCGTTGTACCGGTAGGGGTTGTACTCCTCCTTGTCCGGCTGGCCGGCCTCGGGCTTGTCGATGCCGGTGAACTCGGTGGCGTCGTTGTTGCCGTAGGCGGTGTAGCCGTAGGTGGCCTTGGTGTCGCCGTTCTTGTCGGTGACGGTCTCGACGTCGGTGTGGCTGTTGTAGCCGTAGTAGCCGTCCTCCGTCGTGCCGTCCGTGTTGTGCTTGGTCTGCGAGAGACGCTCGCCCCACGGGCTGTACTGGAACGACTTCGTCAGCGCGCCGGCGACCTTCTCGTCGAGTACCTCGCCGGACAGGCCGAGGTACTCGAAGTCGGTGGTCTTGCCGTCCGCCGTCTTCGAGGCGGTGCGGTCCAGCGGGTCGAAGGTGTACGTCGTCGACTTCATCGCGCCGCCGGCGTCCAGCTTCTGGGACTCCACGACGTGGTCGAAGCCGTCGTACACGCTCCGCTCGATGACCTTGCCGCCGGAGCTCACCGACTGCTGGCGGCCGAACGGGTCGTAGGTGTAGCTCGCGCCCACGCCCGCCGTCGACGTGCTCAGCAGCCTGTTCCGGTCGTACTGGAACGTGGTGGTCGCGCCCCTGACGGTCTGGCTGACGACGTTGGCGTTGTCGTCGTGGAGGTACGTCTCCGTGCCGGCGCCGTTGCCCGTCTTGACCGACTTGGTGAGCCGGTCGGCCGGGTCGTAGGTGAGGTCGGTCGTGGAGTCGAGGTACGCCGCGCGGTTGTCGGCGTTCATCTTCTTCGCGACGTCCTGCGACTTGTTGCCGTTGGCGTCGTACGCGTAGGTGTGGGAGGCGACCAGCGTGGTGCCGTCCGCCTTCTTCTCCGTCGTCGACTTCAGCGCGGCGTCGAGGTAGTAGGCGTAGTCGACGGTGTTGCCGTTGTCCTTGGTCTCCTTCAGCTTCTGGCCGCGGTCGGTGTACGTGTACGAGGTGACCTTGGGGTCGGCGTCCGTGGCGGACTTGCCGACGGACACCGACTTGACCTTCTCGCGCAGGTCGTAGGTGTACTTGGAGTACTGGCTGGGGTGGGTGACCGAATCCGACTGTCCGTTGGCGTCGTACGTGTACGACGTCGCCTTCTTCTCCACGCCGGACAGCGACTCCGTCACCTTCTGGACCTGGTTGAGGCCCGTGTAGGTGATGGCGTAGGCATCGACCTTCGACCCCGGCGAGGTGTCGCCGATCGTCGTCAGGTTGCCGTTGACGTCGTAGGAGTAGGTGAAGGTCCGCTTCTCGTTGTCGGTCTCCGCCGCGTTGTCACGGACGAGCTTGACCCCGTCCGCGACCACGACACCGCCGCTGTTCTGGTCCAGCTTCAGCGTGGTGGCATCGGCCTGCTTGAGCGCGTAGGTGCCGAGGGCGACCCAGGCGCCGGTGCCGGCGTTCTGGTCCTTGGTGACCGCCGGTTCGGTGGTCGTGCCGTGGGTGAGGGTGTACTTCGCGGTCGTGGCCGCCCCGGTCACCTTCGGGTACTTCACGTACGCGGTGTACGTGCCGTCCTTGGGGACGTCGAGGGACCACGTGAAGGCGTCCGTGCCCGCGCCGGCCGCGTGGGTGCGGTGGTCGTAGCCCTGCTGTCCGGTGAGGTTCCCGGTGGCCCAGGTGCCCGTGGTGGACACGGCCTGGGTGTCGGAGTTGTCCAGCAGGACGACCGACTTTCCGACCGGAACACCGTCGTCGGAACGGGACTTGACCTTGCCGTCCGGGTAGAACGACCACGTCATCGTGCGGTTGGACGAACCGCCCGCCGACGTCAGGGTCCTGGCCGTCTGCTGACCGAGGGCGTTGTAGTCGTAGGTGGTGGAGATGTCCCACGGGTCCGTGGAGCTCTTCGTCCAGCCGTTGTCGAAGTAGTCGGTCTTCGCGACGTTGCGGACCGTCTGCCCCTCCGAGGGCGGCATCGAGGTCTTCGACACCCGGCCGACGGCGTCGTACTCGGTCTCGGTGTAGACGTCCGCCTTGTTGTGGCGCGGGTCCGCCGGGTCGTACGGCTGGTACTGGCGCTTCGGCCGGTTCAGCGCGTCGAACTCGGTACGCGAGGTGAACGCCGTGGTCGTGCCCGCCTCGACGGCACGCGGACTGATCACCTTGGTGGCGTTGCCGACCTGGTCGTACTCGTACCGGGTCGTGCGGTAGACGATCGGCGAGGTGCCGCTGCGCGGGACCTTGACCTCGGTCTGCTTGCCGCGCTCGTCGTAGCTGATCAGCGTGGTGTTGTTCTCGGCGTCCGTCGTCGAGACGACCAGGTTGTCCTTGTCGTACGCCTTCCTCGTGGTCTTGCCGGCGGCGTCCGTGACCGAGGTGGCCCGGTGGTTCAGGTCGTAGGCCGACAGGCTGGTGTAGTCGGTCGTGTCGGCCGTGGCGTTCTTCTTCGGGTCGATGACCTTGACGGTGTTGCCGACGCCGTCGTACTCGTAACTGACCTTGTTGCCGTTCGCGTCGGCGATGGAGGTCAGCTGGTAGATCTCGTTGTAGTAGTTGGTCGTGACGAAGTCCGTCGCGTCCGCCGTGGTCAGCGTGCCCTTCGGCTCGGTCGTCGTCCTGAGGTTGCCGACCTTGTCGTAGGTGTACGTCGTCCGCCGCTCGTCCGACGTCGGCGTGTACTTCGGCTCGGTCGCCGAGGTGATCTGGTCGGCCGCGTCGTACACCGCCGTGGACACCGCGCCGTTGGGCGCCGTCGACGTGGTGACGTTGTCGTTGGCGTCGTAGACCGGGGCCGGGGCGGTGATGAGGTCACCGGCGGCCTGGTCCTTGGGCTCGGTCTTGACCAGCGGGCGGCCGTAGACGTCGTACGTCTGCGTGATCTTCTTGCCCAGCGCGTCCGTGACCTGCGTGACCTTGCCGCGCTCGTCGTAGACGAACGTCGACGCGTTGTTCAGCGCGTCCGTCATCGTCGTCGGGAAGCCCGTGGGCCCGAAGCCGCTGTTCGTGTCCGCGTTGCCGTTGGCGTCGACCGCCCGGACCAGCTGCCCGTACGCGTCGTACTCGTACGACGTGGTGTAGTCACCCGCCGTCGCGGTCGCGACGCCCTTCGGGTCGGTGACCGTCTTCAGGTTGCCGAAGGTGTCGTAGCCGAACTGCCACTTCCGGCCCTCCGGGGAGGACTTGGTGAAGATGTCGGCCGAGTAGCCGTCGGCACGCGTCTGGTACACGTACTGCGTGGAGTTCGCCGGGTAGACGCCCGGGGCGCACTCGCTCTGCGCCGGCACGCCCGCCTTGTTGTTCTCCGCGTCGCGCTTCCAGAGCGGGTAGCCCGTCTTCTGGTCGTAGCAGTACGCGGTCTTGGCGCCGTTGCTCTCCTCCGTGTACGTGACGTTGTTGTCCGCGTCCCACGCGAGCTTCATCGACTGCGACTTGGCGTTCGTCGACAGCACGGCCCGGCCGAAGTCGTCGGTCACGTAGTCGGAGGCGCGCGACTCGGCGTCGGTGACCCTGGTGGCCGTGAACTTGGGGTTGGACCCGTCCACCGCGTAGATGAAGCCCGTGGTGCCCTGGAGCCGGTCGGTGATCGACTTGGTCCACCAGTGGTACTTCGGGTCGTCCCCGGTCTGCGGGTAGTTGTACGCCAGGGAGCTGGCGTTGCCCCGGGGGTCGGTCGCCTTGACGAGCTTGACGTTCTTGTTGCCCTGGGTGGCGTCGTACTCGAAGCCGAACACCTTCGGCTGGGTCGAGCCCACGCCGTCGGTGATCTTGGTGAGCAGGCCCTTGTCGGAGTACTCGAAGGCGACCTTGCGGCCCGAGATGTCGGTCATCGACTTGATGTGGTCGATGATCTTCGGGTTGTTGCCGTCGGCCTTGGAGTAGTAGTCGACGGTCAGCGACTGCCGGCCGGCGGGGTCGGTGACGTACTTGAGGAACTTGGTCGGCTTGTTGTTCGACTTCCGTTCCTCGTAGGTGTACGTCTGGGTGTTCCCGTTCTTCTCGACCATCGACGTCATGTAGCCGTCGCAGCCGAACACGAAGCGGGTGCCGTCCGGACGCGTCATCGTCCAGGCGTCCGGGACCGGGTCCTTCAGCGGGGTGCAGTCCAGACCGGGCTTGGCGGCCAGCTTGTAGTGGACACCCGCGGGGGCCTTCCACGAACCGTCCGGCTGCTCACGGAAGACGTGGGTCGTACCGTCACCGTCCGGGAGACGGATCTCCGTCGGATGCGGCTTGGGGTGGAACTCCAGCGGCGCGCCCAGCCGGATCGGGCCCGAGGCCTGGAACGACCAGCCGGAGCCGGAGACGGTGTCGGACGTGTCCTGGCTGTTGTACGCGAACCGGGCGAAGGTCGTGACACCACGGCCGGGGTTGGTGAACGCGTTGTACTGCCAGACGGTGTTGCCCGACGCCAGGTTGTTCATCAGGGTCGAGCCGGCACCGGTGTTCTTGCCTGTGTAGACGTAGAACTTCTCCATGCCGAGCTGGTTGGAGGTGGGGTCCTCCACCGCGATGTTCTGGCTCAGGCCGGGGATGCCGGAGGTGCCCGAGGTCCAGGTGCCGGTCGTCTTGTTGTAGACGTCCCAGGTCAGCACGTAGTCGGTGCGCTTGTTGCCGTTGTCCGAGTTGATCGGCGTCTTCACCTGCGCCTGCAGGCTGACCGAGCCGCCCGGGGCGACGTTCGTCGGCAGCGCCGTCTGGACCTGGTTGCCGCCGGTGGTGACGTCCGAACCGTCGGGCAGCGCCCACTTGTAGGTCAGGACGTTGTCCGCCGACGTCCAGGAGGAGGCGGTGGTGTTCGTCAGGGTGAAGTCGACCGTGTAGTCACTGTTCGGCGTCATGCGCGCCGGGGTCTGCGGCGCGTAGTACGTCGACTCCGTCGTGGAGTCGACATAGGTGACCACGATCCTGGGCGCGAGCCGCGGTTCGGTGCCCTCGGACGACAGGAACAGGGTGCGCTCCTGCGAGGCGGCCTCGTCGGCCATCTTCAGGACGACGCCCTTCTGGGAGGCCGGGGTGCTCACCCAGGACTGTGCCAGCGAGGTGACGTTCCAGTCGTGACGGGCCGGGTCGTTCGTCATCGCGCCGGTGTCGGCGACGGAGGCGCCGAAGTCACCGCCGGCCGTCGTCCAGTTCGTGGCCGCGTCGGCCTTGACCCAGGTCGCCGTGGCCTCGTCGAAGTCACGGTTCAGCGGGCGGAGTTCGTAGAGCGCGCCGGTGGTGTCCTGGGCGGTCTGCGTGGACCACAGGCGCACGTTGGCGTCCAGGACCCGGGCGGTGGCGGGGATGCCGAGGGCCGGGAACTTCAGCAGGGCGCGGGTGTCGCCGTAGGTGGCGGAGTTGTTGCCGACGCTCAGCCAGTTCTTCGCGCCGCTGTCGTCGATCGTGTCGTGCGGAAGCGTCGTCTGGGCCGAGGACAGGGTGGTGTCCTGGGTCGCGGTGAACACCTTCGTCGTGCGGCCGGCCTTGGGCAGGCGGACGAGCTGGGTGGGGGCGGCGACGACCTGCCCGTCCTTCGTCTTGACCGCGACCATGTAGTAGTACGCCCGGCCGAACGGGTCGGCGTCGTCCGCCTTCGTCGGCGTCGCCGAGGTGTCCGTGTACGACGTCGTACCCGGCGCGACCGGCGCGACGAGCGTGGCGGCCGAAGGCGTGAAGGTCTGGCTGACGGAGCGGTGGACCTGGTACTCGACGAGGTCGTCGCCGGTGGCGACCGGGTCCTTGTCCTGGTACGCGGACCAGGACAGCTCCGCGCCGGTGTCGTGGATGGTCGTCGGGGCGGCGAGGTCGACGCCCTGACGGCCGAACGTCAGCACCAGACGCGGGTAGTTGGCGGTCTCGCCGCCGTACCCGAACTCGCTGCCCTCGTAACGGGGTCCGCCCTTGGGGCCGTTGGCGGACTCGTCACCGGCCTTGATCACGAAACCGTTGTTGACGTTCGTGCCGTCGATCCACGACTGCACCGTCTTGGTGACGGGGAAGGAGTGCCAGGTGTTCAGCTCACCGGGCTGCTTGGTGACCACACCGCCCCTGGTGAACCGCACCGCGTCCGCGATCACCGAAGTCGTCGCCGACGCGGGCCCGTCACCCAGGACGATCTTCCCGAGCGTGCCCGCCTTGAACGGATGCGAGCCCAGCGTCTTCCACACACCGGCCGTACCGGCCTGCTGGTCGACGAGGTACTGCTTCGTCCCACCGTCGTAGGTGACGGTGAACGGCGCGTTCGTCGCACGATCCGAGGCCGGAACGTTATGCGTCTCGACCTGGTAGACGCCGTCCTCGGGAAGACTCGGCTGCCAGGTGTACGAGTCACCCGCGACCGCATCCTTGTTGTACATGTACGTCTGGTTCACCGCGTACTGCGTATACGCCGTGTTCCCCGACGCCGGCCACGCACCCACCGCCGCCGTACGACCCGCCTCGGCGTTGTCCACCACGACCGCCGTGCCCGACAGCTCACCGGTGATGGCGCTGGCATTGCTCCAGGTCGCCCCGGACTCCGTCCACGCCTGCGTCGCGCGGTGCGCCTCCAGCTGCACCTCGGAGTCACCCGTGGTGTGCGTCTGGTCGAAGTACAGCTTCAGATCGGCCGAGTCCAGCTTCGTGCCCGCCGGAATACTGCCGACGGGGAACCGGATCAGCGCACGCGACGTACCGGTGGAGGTGTTGCCGACCGACAGACGCCAGTTGTCGTCGTAGTTCGTCGTCGCACCGTCCGACGAGATCATCACGTCCTGCGCCGTCGTCGGCGTCGGCGCGATCGACAGCGTCGGATCGATCGTCACCGGATACTGCCGCCCGGGCGCCGCCAGCCACGACGCGTCCGGCGTGACCGTGAGGTCCCAGCCCTTGCCCGCCCGCGTCAGCTTCTGGGTCACGTTCCCGCTGTACGCGGAACCGTACGCGGCCTTCGCGTCCTTCCTCGCGTCCGTCATGAACGCCGCCGGGATCACCAGGACCGGATCCGCGCCCTCACCGAAGAAGGAGAGCGAGCCGTCCTTGTTCTGCTTCGGCGTCAGCCCGCCCGCATCCAGCGTGAACGTGAACGACACCGGACCGGACGGCTTCGCGTCCAGGACGATGTTCTCCTTCACCCGCCCCGGACCGACCACGTACGAAAGATCCGCACCCGACACCGCGTCCTTGTACGTGACCGTGTCACCCTCGGCGACCGGCGTGAGCTTCCCCGCACCCTTCAGACCCAGGGTCACCGTGTGCCCGGCGGCCTGGAAACGCAGCAGCCGCTCCGCGTCCGCGCCGAACCAACTGGACGCCGCGTTCGTCGTGTTGGAGAACGCGAAGCCCTCGGCGCCCGACGGGACGACCGTCGGGTCGATGTCCTTCCAGGACCTGCCCGCCCGGTACCCGGTCGGCACCGCCGACACCTCGGCCTGCACCCGCCCGTCCGACAACTGCCAGTAGCGGGCGTTCGCCGTCCGCTTCCCCGTCAGCTCCGCGACACGCTTCGCCTTCGCCGCCGCCTTGCCCCTCGGCAGCTTCTCCCGGCTCGGAAGGACCGGGGTTCCGCCGGTGGACGGTTCGGCCGGCCGGGCCGGCTCGGCCCGGTCGTCGCCGTCGGAGAACCAGCCAGAGAGGGCATCGACAATACCCTCGTCGTCTTCTCTCGAAACTGGTGCCGCATAAGCGACTTGTGGGAGCATGGTTCCGGCAATGGCCGAAACCACGAGGCAGGCTATCGCCCGCCCGTATTTCATTTTCACTCAGATCCCTACCTTGACGTGGTGGACCCGATGTCGCCCCGCATGCCCCAGGGCATGCCAAAGCAGACCACCTCCCGCGTGCGGGAAACGGCCTTGCCGAAGGTGATCGGGTCACGGCGGGGGGATTGTTCATCACGGAGCCGACGGCCCGTCAAGTGCACACGCAATTAGGGCATTTCAAGGGGTCGAGTTGCGAAGGTGCGCGCGCCTTGCCGGACTTGTCGTTCGCCTGGCATTCACGGATTCCGATGGTGTATAACCCAGGCCGAATTCGCCTCGACCGAAAGTGCGGCCATGTCCACGACGGAGCAACTGGAAGAACCGGCAGAGCGGGAAGGGCTTGAGGAGGTGGAGGGGCCCGAGGAGGTGGAGGGGCCCGAGGTCTCGCCCGTCTCGCGCCGCCGCCGGGGCATCGCCGTCGGGGCCGTACTGCTCCTCGTCTGCGGGGCGTTCGCCACGTACCGGCTCGTCGATTCCCGCGACAGCTCCGCCGCTTCCGCGCAGGACGCATCCGCGCGGACCGTCGCCGCCGCCGAAGTGACGTACGAGGTGCTCGGCGAGGGCACCGCCGACATCTCCTACCGGGGGTCGGGCGGCGAGGGGACGGCCGTGGTCGCGAACGTGGCGCTTCCGTGGAAGAAGACGGTGAGCGTCCCCGCCGGCGCCGCTCCGATCGTCCAGGTAACCCTCGGCGAGAAGGGCGGCACGGCGAGCTGCACCCTCGCCGTGCACGGCCGCCACGTCCAACGTGCCACCGCCAGCGGGTCGTTCGGGCGCACGGCGTGTGGTGGCGGGACACCCTCGGCGGACGAAGGAGCCCGCTGAACGGGCTAACCGGCCCTTCCGACTCCCTTGACGCCCCTGCCCCGCAGGACAAGACTCCGCACGGTCAAGAACCCCACGCCCCGCACGGCCTCGTTCCGTCCCCGAACGAAGGGTTCCGTCCATGACCGCAACCGCGCCCTCCGGCAGACCCGGCGTTCCCGCCGTCGCCGAAGGCCGTGTCGAGCTCGCGCCCGGCACGGCCCCCGCCGACCCCCGCTTCGTCAACGACGACCTGCTGCCCGTCCCCGTGGCCGGGCGCCGCTGGACCACGTACAACTTCGCCGCCCTCTGGGTCGGCATGGCCCACAACATCCCCTCCTGGATGCTCGCCTCCGGTCTCGTCGCCCTCGGCATGGACTGGAAGCAGGCCGTCCTCACCATCGCCCTGGCCAATGTCGTCGTCCTCGTCCCGATGCTGCTCACCGGGCACGCCGGGCCGAAGTACGGCATCCCCTTCCCCGTCCTCGCCCGTGCTTCCTTCGGACTGCGCGGGGCGAACCTGCCCGCCCTCGTCCGGGCCGGCGTCGCCTGCGCCTGGTTCGGCATCCAGACCTGGATCGGCGGCCAGGGCGTCTTCGTGCTGCTCGACAAGGCCTTCGGTGGCGGCTGGGCGGAGGCGTCGAAGGTCGGCGGCCAGCCGTGGACCCTGTGGCTCTGCTTCGTCCTCTTCTGGGCGCTCGAACTCGCCATCATCTACCGGGGGATGGAGGCCCTGCGCCGCTTCGAGAACTGGGCCGCGCCCTTCGTGATCGTCGGCGCGCTCGCCCTGCTCGTCTGGATCACGGTCGAGGCGGGCGGCCTCGGTCCGCTCCTCGACCAGCCGTCGAAGCTGGGCTGGGGAGCCGACTTCTGGGCCGTGTTCTTCCCCGCCCTCATGGGCATGATCGCCTTCTGGGCGACCCTGAGCCTCAACATCCCCGACTTCACGCGCTTCGGCGCGGGTCAGCGCGCCCAGGTGTGGGGGCAGAGCCTCGGACTCCCCACCACCATGACCCTGTTCGCGCTGCTCTCGGTGCTCGTCACCTCCGGGTCGCAGGCCGTGTACGGGGCGCCCGTCTGGGACCCGGTGGCGCTCGCGGCGAAGACCGACAACGTCTTCGGGCTGTTGTTCGCCCTGGTGACGGTGCTCGTCGCCACCCTCTCGGTGAACCTCGCGGCGAACGTGGTCTCACCGGCGTACGACCTGGCGAACCTGGCACCGAGGATCGTCGACTTCCGTACGGGCGCGCTGATCACGGGCGTCGTCGGCGTGGTCATCATGCCGTGGAAGCTCACCGCCACCCCCGAGCTGTACATCTTCACCTGGCTCGGTCTGGTCGGCGGCCTCCTCGGCACCGTCGCGGGCATCCTCATCGCCGACTACTGGCTCGTCCGCCGGACCGTCCTCGACCTCGATGGCCTCTACCGGGCAGACGGCCCCTACTGGTACCGGGGCGGTTGGAACCCGGCGGCCGTCCTCGCCTTCGTGGTCGGCGGCGTCCTCGCCGTGGGCGGCTCGCACTCGGCGCCGGGCACCGGCCCGTTCCCGGAGGACGGACTGATCCCCTTCCTCAAGCCGCTGGCGGACTACGGCTGGGCCGTGGGCCTCGTCGCCGCGCTCCTCCTGTACACCGTCCTCATGAGGCGCGGGGGAGCTTCCCGGCCGTCCTCCCGATCCAGCTGAGGTAGGACCAGACCCGGGTGTTCACGGCGGGGGTGTCGGTCGCGCACCCCTTCCCGTACGAGACCAGACCGACGACGTACGGCGTCCCCGCGACCGTGTGAACCAGGGGACCGCCGGAGTCGAACTGGCAGGTGTCCCGCCCCGGCGCGTACGTGCACAGCTGGGCGGCGGTGACCTGGGACATGCCCCGGGCCTCGCACGTCGGGCTGCTCATGGTGGAGAGGACCACGGACCGCAGGACGTCGGAGGTGCGGCCC
Organism: Streptomyces sp. E-08; assembly: GCF_049913095.1. Lineage (NCBI taxonomy): Bacteria > Bacillati > Actinomycetota > Actinomycetes > Kitasatosporales > Streptomycetaceae > Streptomyces > Streptomyces sp. E-08. The sequence goes on from NZ_CP183971.1 coordinate 6,816,995, forward strand.
CCGAAGGAGGTGGTGCCCCAGCCGGGGGCCTCGACCTGCGTGTGGTCGAAGGTGCCGTGGGCGTACCGGGAAGGCAGGGCGACCGGCCGTACGTCGCGGTTGAACGCGACCGGCGCGGCCAGCCGGATCAGCGCGATGTCGTCGCGCTGGGTGGCCGGGTCGTAGCCGGGGTGGGGGAGGAAGGCCGCCGGTGTCGCGAGCACGGCGTTCGGGCTGTCGTCCGCGCGGGTCAGGTCGTGGTCGCCGAGGAGCACTCCCACGCGCGCGGTGCTGCTGTACGAGCCGGTGAGACAGTGCGCGGCGGTGAGCACGTACCGCTCGCCGACCAGCGCGCCGCCGCACATGACCCGCCGCTCGTCCAGATCCACGAGCCCCACCATGAAGGGGTACTGATGGGGCCGCGCCTCCTGACCGCCGACGACCGCGTGTGCGGGAGGCGCGATGCCGGGGGGACAGACGGCCATGACCGCCCCAGCGACCGCCACCAAGAGCTTCCTCATCCGTCGCACCTGACCTCCGCACCGCCGACAACCGTGACCGGGCCGTGCAGATGCTGTGCGGAGACGTTTCCGCACGTCCGCCGGGGCCCGCGTGGGCATCAACGAGGCGACGCCGAGGGGGTCACGGGCCCGACGCGACCGATGCGCCGCCCCCCGTTGTGGGCAGGCGTTCCGCCGGGGCGATGGGGGTCCCCCCTGCTCGAGCGAAGCCGAGAGCTTGGGGGAGGGTGGGCACAACGGACGGCGCCCTTGCCGGCGCCAGAGGCTTACGTGCCTGGACCCGCACCCGTTGCGCACCGAGCAATGGGTGCGGGTCCAGGCACAGGGAGCGGAGGCGCCCGCACAGGGCGCCGTCCCGTGTGCCCACCCGTCCCGCCCCAGCGGGACGATTGCCCACACGGCGGTGGGCAACGGGCCCACTCGGCAGCGGGGCACCGCCCCGCCCCGCGCGGGCCTACGCGGCTACGGCACCCGGGACGTCCATTCCGGTGTGCCGAACTTCGACTCCGCCAGGTGCTTCGCGCGGGTCAGTTCGTCCTCCGTGACGCGCCCCTCCGTAAGGCCGTAGCGGTTCCGGAAGGAGGCGATCATCCGCTCGATCACCGTCTCGCGCGGGAGACCGGTCTGGCGGCGGAGCGGGTCCACGCGCTTCTTCGCGCTCTTCGTGCCCTTGTCGGAGAGCTTCTCGCGGCCGATGCGCAGTACCTCCGTCATCTTGTCCGCGTCGATGTCGTACGCCATCGTCACGTGGTGCAGCACCGCGCCCTCGCCCGCCACGAGCCGCTTCTGCGCCGCTCCCGCGATCTTGCCCGCGTCCGTGGCGATGTCGTTGAGCGGCTGGTACCAGGCGCAGATCCCCATGTCGCCGAGCGCGCCGAGCACCCAGTCGTCGAGGTAGGCGTAGCTGTCCGTGAAGGACAGTCCCTGGACCAGGGCGTCGGGGACGGAGAGCGAGTAGGTGATCGTGTTGCCGGGCTCGATGAACATCGCCCCGCCGCCGCTGATCCGGCGCACCACCTGGATGCCGTGCCGATGAGCCGCCTCCGGGTCGACCTCGTTGCGCAGGGACTGGAAGCTGCCGATCACCACCGCCGGCGCGCCCCACTCCCAGACCCGCAGGGTCGGCGGGCGGCGGCCGGCCGCCACCTCGGCGGTCAGGACCTCGTCGAGCGCCATGTGCAGCGCGGGGGACTGCGGCGGTTCGTGGATCAGCTGCCAGTCGTAGTCGGTCCAGTCCGTGGCGTGCGCGAGGGCGCGCCGTACCGCGATGCCGACGCCCTCCGTGGTGAGGCCGAACATGTGCGTGCCCGGCGGGAGTGCCGCGTCGATGCGCGCCGCGAGCCCCGGGGCGTCCGTGTCGGCCGGCGCGCCTTCGAGGGCGCCGTCGATCGTGAGGATCGCCTCGTCCGGTTCCAGGAAGAAGTCGCCCGCGACCCGGACGTTCCGCAGGACCCCGTCCTCGGTGTCGAGGTCGACGACCACCAGTTTTCCGCCGGGGACCTTGTACTCGCCGTGGTACGCGCCGTGCACGGAACCCTCCCTGCGTGTAAGGGGTGAACTCGGCCAAAGGGTACTCCCCCGGGAAACGGAGGGTGACAAGTGCGGCATTCCGGTTGTCAGCGCCCCGTGCTTAGCTGGGCGCATGATCGAAGACTTCCTTGAACACGTGCTCGGCGGCCGTACGACCGAGGTGGAGGAGGCCGTCCGCAAGGCGGCCGCCGCCGAGATCATGCCGCGGTTCCGGCAGCTCACCGCCGACGACATCGTCGAGAAGAACGGGCCGCACGACCTGGTCACCGTCGCCGACCGGGCCGCCGAGGCCCACCTCACCGCGTCCCTCACCGCCCTGCTGCCCGGTTCCGTGGTCGTCGGTGAGGAGGCCGTCCACGCCGATCCCGCCGTGTACGAGGCGCTGCGCGGCGACGCCCCCGTGTGGATCGTGGACCCGGTCGACGGCACCCGTCAGTTCGTCCACGGCGACCCCGCCTTCTGCACCCTCGTCGCCCTCGCCCACCACGGCGAGATCCTCGCCTCCTGGACCTTCGCCCCCGCCCTGGAGGAGTTCGCCGTCGCCGTGCGCGGCCGCGGCGCCACGCTCAACGGCCGGGCGATACGGTCCGGTTCCCCGGCGCCCGGCGCCGTCATCGAGGTCGCCACCTCGCACCCCGACTACACCACCCCGGACCAGAAGCGGGCCCTGCTCGGCCTCGCCGTCGACGGTGTCCGTCCGCGCCCCTGCGGCTCGGCCGGTCTGGAGTACCTCGCCATCGCGCGCGGGGCGCTGGACGGCACCGCCTTCAGCTGGGAGTACGCCTGGGACCACGCCGCAGGACTGCTCCTGGTCGCCGAGGCGGGTGGCGCGACCACGACGGTCGCGGGGGAGCCGTTCCGCATCGCCGGGGGGAACGCGCTGCCGTTCACGACGGCCCGGGACGCGGCGACCGCCGAACGGATCAGGACGCTCCTCGGGGGCGCGTGAGGAGCGTCCCGCCACCCGCCTATCCTGGAATCCTTGGCCATCGGCTGACGAAGGAGTCCGAAGGTGACGAACGAGACGTCGATGCTCGATGCCGTCGTCGTGGGGGCGGGGCCCAACGGACTGACGGCCGCCGTCGAACTGGCCCGGCGCGGCCTCTCCGTGGCCGTTTTCGAGGCCAAGTCCACCATCGGCGGCGGCGCCAGGACCGAGGAGCTCACGCTCCCCGGCTTCCGTCACGACCCGTGCTCCGCCGTGCACCCGCTCGGCGCCGGCTCGCCCGTCTTCAAGACGATGCCGCTCGACCGGTACGGCCTGGAGTGGCTCCACCCCGAACTGCCCATGGCCCATCCGTGGGACGACGGCACCGCCGCCGTGCTCGCCCGCTCCGTCGCCGAGACCGCCGCCTCCTTCGGCCCCCGTGACGCCGGGACGTACCGCAGGCTCGTCGCCCCGTTCCTCGGCAAGTGGGACACCCTGGCGAGCGACTTCATGCAGCTGCCGCTCACCGCGCTGCCCCGCGATCCGGTCACCCTCGCCCGTTTCGGTCTCGCCGGACTCCCGCCGTCCACATGGCTGATGCGAAGGTTCCAGGACGAGAAGGCCCGCGCGCTCCTCGCCGGACTGGTGGGCCACGTCATCGCCCCGCTCAGCGGGTTCGCGACCGGCGCCGTCGGCCTGGTCTTCGCGCTCGCCGCGCACGCGGGCGGCTGGCCGATGCCCCGGGGCGGCTCGCAGTCCATCTCCGACGCCCTCGCCGCGTACCTGAAGGACCTCGGCGGCGCCGTCCACACCGACTTCGAGGTCAAGCGGCTCGACGACCTGCCGCCGGCCCGCGCCTACGTCTTCGACACCTCGCCCACCGCCCTCGCCCGCATCGCCGGCTTCGGCGGGCACTACGACCACTACAAGTACGGCGCCGCCGTCTTCAAGATCGACTACGCGCTCGACGGGCCCGTGCCCTGGACCGCCGAGGAGGCGCGCCGGGCCGGCACCGTCCAGGTCGGCCCCACCGCCGGCGAGATCGGCACCGCCCTGCGCGAGGCCTCCTCCGGCACCGCCCCCGACGCGCCCTTCCTCATCACCTCCCAGCCCAGCCTCGTCGACCCCTCCCGCGCCCCCGAGGGCAAGCACGTCTTCTGGGCGTACGGCCACGTCCCGAACGGCTGGCGCGGCGACCTCACCGAGGCGATCGAGCGTCAGATCGAGCGCTTCGCCCCCGGCTTCCGCGACCGCGTCCTCGCCCGCGCCACCTCCGGCCCGGCCGAACTCGCCGAGCGCAACGCCAACTACGTCGGCGGCGACATCGCCTGCGGCGCCGCCCGGGGACTCCAGCTCCTGCTGCGCCCCACGCTCTCCCTGCGCCCCTACGCCACCCCGCACCCGGCGGTCTTCCTCTGCTCCTCCGCGACCCCGCCCGGTCCCGGCGTGCACGGCATGTCCGGGCACAACGCGGCGAAGGCCGTATGGCGGAGCCTGCGAAAATAGACTGCCCCCCATGGCCAAGTACTTCGACGTGCACCCCGACAATCCCCAGCCCCGCACCATCGGCGCGGTGGCCGACTCCATCCGGAACGGGGCGCTCGTCGCGTACCCGACCGACTCCTGCTACGCGCTGGGCACCCGGCTCGGCAGCCGCGACGGCATCAGCCGCATCCGCTCCATCCGCGACCTCGACGACCGGCACCACTTCACGCTGATGTGCGCGAACTTCGCCCAGCTGGGCCAGCTCGTGCACATCGACAACGACGTCTTCCGCGCGGTCAAGGCGTCCACGCCCGGCGCGTACACCTTCATCCTCCCGGCGACGAAGGAGGTGCCGCGCCAGCTCCTCCACCCCAAGAAGAAGACCGTCGGCGTCCGCATCCCCGACCACGTCGTCACCCAGGCGCTCCTCGCCGAACTCGGCGAACCGCTGCTCTCCAGCACCCTGCTCCTGCCCGACGAGGCCGAACCGCTGACCCAGGGCTGGGAGATCAAGGAGCGGCTCGACCACCAGGTCGACGCGGTCCTCGACTCCGGCGACTGCGGCACCGAACCCACCACCGTCGTCGACTTCTCCAGCGGCGAGCCCGAGATCGTCCGCCGGGGCGCAGGCGACACCACCCGCTTCGAGTAGACGCCGGACGAGCGGTCGCGGGAGACGGCCGGTCGTGAGCGGTCCACCCGTCCCGAAGCGGCCCTTCCCGGCCGCCTCGTGATCACCGTACGGTCGCGTGAACGCCCGTTCCCGCGCACCCACGGAGGCCCTTCCGCATGATCGTCATCGCCCACGTCAGCGACGTCCACATCGACGGCGAGCGGCGCAGCCAGGACCGCACCCGCGCCGTCCTGCGCTACCTGGAGGAGCTGCCGTACGACCTGGCGGCCGTCCTCGTCACCGGGGACGTCGCCGACCACGGGACCCCGGACGAGTACGCGGTGGCGCGGGAGCTGCTGACCTCGCGCCACCCGCTGCTCGTCTGTCCCGGCAACCACGACGACCGCGCCGCCTTCCGCAAGGGCCTCCTCGCGCAGGAGACGCCGGTACGAGGACACGCCCCCGTCAACCAGGTGCTCCGCGGCGAGGGCTTCGTCATCGCCCTCTGCGACTCCTCGGTACCGGGCGAGGACCAGGGCCTCCTGGAGGACGAGACGCTGGAGTGGCTCGACGGCGTCCTCGCCTCCACCCCGCACGAGGTGCCCGTCCTGGTGGCCTTCCACCACCCGCCGGTCCCGCTGCACACCCCGTACGTGGACGGGATCCGGCAGTTCGGCGAGGAGCGGCTCGCCGCCCTCGCCGGCCGCCACCCCCACCTGACGGCGTTCCTCGCGGGCCACGCCCACACGGCCGCCGCCACGACCTTCGCCGGGCGCCCGCTGCTCGTCGCCCCCGGGGTCGTCTCCGCCCTCCGGCTGCCCTGGGAGCACCCGGGCCGCGAGAACCCGCACGTCCACCTCGACCTGCCGCCCGCCCTCGCCTTCCACGTCCTCGGCGAGGACGGCCGTCTTACCACCCACTACCGGACCGTCACCGCCTGACCACGCGACGACCGGGGGCGGACGTCCATGTCGTTTTCTCGCCAGCCCGTGCGCCGTCCGTCCCCGATCCTGGAACCATGCACACCGACACCGAGCGCTGCGTACGGGCCGTCCAGTCGAAGGAGGCCCGCTTCGACGGCGTGTTCTTCACCGCCGTCCGCACCACCCGGATCTACTGCCGCCCCAGCTGCCCGGCCGTCCCGCCCAAGCCCGAGAACATGGAGTTCCACCCCAGCGCCGCCTCCTGTCAGCGCGCCGGCTACCGGGCCTGCAAGCGCTGCCGGCCCGACACCACCCCCGGCTCGCCCGAGTGGAACGTCCGGGCCGACGCCGTCGCCCGCGCCGTACGGCTCATCCAGGACGGTGTCGTCGACCGCGAGGGCGTCCCCGGCCTGGCCCGGCGGCTCGGCTGGTCCACCCGCCAGATCGAACGCCAGCTCCTCGCCGAACTGGGCGCCGGACCGCTCGCCCTGGCCCGCGCCCAGCGCGCCCAGACCGCCCGGCTGCTCATCGAGACCACGCCGATGCCCTTCGGCGAGATCGCCTTCGCCGCCGGCTTCTCCTCCATCCGCACCTTCAACGACACCGTCCGCGAGGTCTTCGCCGTCACCCCCGGCGAGCTCCGCGCCCGCGCCTCCCGCCGCCCACCGGCCCAGCCGGCCGGCGCCCTCTGCGTCACCAACCTCCGGCTGCCGTTCCGTGCCCCCCTGGAACCCTCCAACCTCTTCGGCCACCTCGCCGCGACCGCCGTCCCCGGCGTGGAGGAGTGGCGCGACGGCGCCTACCGGCGGACCCTGAGCCTCCCGTACGGACACGGCATCGTCGCCCTCGCCCCCCGCGACGGCCACATCGCCTGCCGGCTCTCCCTGACCGATCCGCGCGACTTCACCCACGCGATCAGCCGCTGCCGCCGGCTCCTCGACCTCGACTCCGACCCCGTCGCCGTCGACGAACGGCTCCGCGCCGACCCGCTGCTCGCCCCGATCGTCGACAAGGCACCCGGCCGCCGGGTGCCCGGGACCGTCGACCCCGCCGAGTTCGCCGTCCGGGCCGTCCTCGGCCAGCAGGTCTCCACCGCCGCCGCCCGCACCCACGCCGCCCGCCTCGTCACCGCGCACGGCGTCCCCGTCGACGACCCCGAGGGCGGACTCACCCACCTCTTCCCCGGCCCCGACGCGCTCGCCGCCCTCGACCCCGAGACCCTCGCCCTGCCGCGCAGCCGCCGCACCACCCTCCTCACCCTCGTCCGGGCCCTCGCCGACGGCTCGCTGCCGCTCGGCCCCGCCGACGACCGCGAGGAGGCCCGCGCCCGGCTGCTCGCCCTGCCCGGCTTCGGCCCCTGGACCACCGAGATCATCACCATGCGGGCCCTCGGCGACCCCGACGCCTTCCTCCCCGGCGACCTCGGCGTCCGCCGCGCCGCCGAAGGGCTCGGCCTGCCCGGCACCCCGGCCGCGCTCACCGCCCGCGCCGCGCACTGGCGGCCCTGGCGCGCCTACGCCGTCCAGTACCTCTGGGCGACCGACGACCACCCGATCAACCTCCTGCCCGCGTAACGGACCGTTAGGACCCCGCTCCATGCCCGCCATCCAGCACACCGTCGTGGACAGCCCGTACGACCCCCTGACCCTCGTGGCCGTCGACGGGGTCCTCAGCCGCCTCCACATGACCGGACAGCGCCACCGCCCGCCCGAGGAGACCTTCGGCGAACCCGACCCGCGCCCCTTCGGCGAGGTGATCCGCCAGCTCGACGCCTACTTCGCCGGCGAACTCACCGCGTTCGAACTGCCGTTGAACCTGATCGGTACGCCGTTCCAGCTGCGGGTCTGGGAGCAGCTGCTCCGCATCCCGTACGGGGAGACCCGGACGTACGGTGAACTCGCCGAGGAGCTCGGCAGCCCCGGCGCGTCCCGGGCCGTCGGCCTCGCCAACGGCAAGAACCCCGTCGGCATCATCGTCCCCTGCCACCGGGTGATCGGGGCGAGCGGCGGCCTCACCGGCTACGGCGGCGGCCTGGACCGCAAGCAGCGGCTCCTCGCCTTCGAATCGGGTACGGCGGAACCGGACGCCCTGTTCTAGGGGGCCCTGTCGATCAGGCCGGGCTCGCGGCGTGATCGACGAGACGCCCCCTAGCGGAGCCGGTCGAGCAGCGCGGGCAGCGCCGTCCCGATCGGCTCGCGCACGACCTCGTCGGCGACGGGATCGTACGGGGTGGGTTCGGCGTTCACGATGATCAGGCGGGCGCCGTGCTCGGCCGCGATCCCCGCGAGGGAGGCCGCCGGATTCACCTGGAGGCTGCTGCCGACCACGACGAACACCTCGGTCGCCTTGGCGATCGACAGGGCGGTGCCGAGCACCACCGGATCGAGCCGCTGCCCGAACATCACCGTCGCGGCCTTCAGGATCCCGCCGCACGCCCGGCACGCGGGGTCGTCCTCACCGGCCCGCACCCGGTCGAGCGCCTCCTCCATCGACGACCGCGCGTGACAGGCCGTGCACACCACCGACCGCGCCGAGCCGTGGAGTTCGAGGACCTTCCGGGCGGACACCCCCGAGGCCTGGTGCAGCCCGTCCACGTTCTGCGTGATCACCCGCAGCGCGTTGCCGCTCGTCCGCTCGTACGCGGCGATCGCACGGTGCGCCCCGTTCGGCTCGGCGCCCAGCACCGGACCGTCGAGCCGCATCCGCCACGAGAGGCGGCGGATCTCGGGGTCGGCCATGTACGGCCCGTACGTGACGAGCCGCTCGGCCTCGGGGTCCTGCCGCCACACGCCGTTCGGGCCCCGGTAGTCGGGGATGCCCGAGTCCGTGGAGATGCCGGCACCGGTGAAGATCGCGACCATCGTCATGCGGAGACCCTAGGCACCGCGGAACCGCTCCCGCGAGCGGGTTTCCCGGTGCTAGGTTCCCGCCATGGCCAAGGTGAACATCGGTCTTGACGCCGAACTCGTCGTGGAAGTCATGGTTCTCGCCGGCATCGGCAACCCGCAGGACGCCGTCGAGGCAGTGGTCCGCGACTACATCGCCCGCGGCCACCGCACCGAGGCGCGGGCCGTCAGCCGCGACGAACCGCAGCGCACCGGCGAGATCGTCCCGCCGGAGCCCCCGCAGGGCTGACCGGCGACCGCCCCGTGGACCCGGAGCCGTCCGTCACCCCGCCCGCTCGGCCAACGCCAGCGTCCGTTCCGCCAGTTCGCTGATCCGTACGCCGTCGAAGCCGAAGACGGCACTGCGCACCCGGTCCCGCAGCGGCTCCGACCACTGCGGAGGGATCGCGGCCGCGCCGCAGCGGACCCCGGCGACCGAGCCCGCCGTCGCCCCGTTGGAGTCGGTGTCCAGGCCGCCGCGGACGGTCAGGGCGATCGTGCGAGTGAAGTCGCCCTCCCCGTGAAGGAGTCCGGCCGTCAGCACGCCCGCGTTCGGGACGGCGTGGATCCAGCCGAGGCCCGCCGTCCGCTCCGCGAGCTCGTCGAGGGTCTCCGCCCAGCCGAGCCCCGACTCGTACAGCGCGATCGTGCCCCGTACGGTCCGGGCGAGCCGGCTGCCCGCCGGCACCCGCTCCAGACTCGTCTCCAGGGCCGAGCGCACGTCCGGCGCGGTGAAGGCCGCCGCGATCAGCGCCGCCGCCCACATCGACCCGTACACGCCGTTCCCGGTGTGCGAGAGGACCGCGTCCCGGCGGGCGAGCGAGGCCGCCCGGCGCGGGTCGGCCGGGCAGGTCCAGCCGTAGACGTCGGCGCGGATCAGCGCTCCGATCCACTCCTGGTACGGATTGTCGTACGTGGCCGTCAGCGGCGGCCGCAGCCCGTCGGCGAGGTTCCGGTAGGCGACCCGCTCCGCCGTGAACGTCTGCAGGTACGGCAGCCGCAGCAGCCACTCCTCGCCGACCTGCTCGGTGGTGAACGCGGAGCCGTACGTCTCCAGGAGGTGCAGGCCCAGGACCGACCAGTCGACGTCGTCGTCCCGGCAGCTTCCGTCGATCCCGCCCCGCACGCACCGCTCCCACTCGGGCCGCAGCTCGAAGCCCTCCGCCCCGGGCGGCGGGGGAGGGAGGTAGTCCGTCAGCGGGAGGGCCCCGGTGAGCCGCAGGTACGCGTCGATGCGCTCCCGGGTCCAGTGGTCGCCGCGCTCCACGGGCTTGCCGAGCATGTTCCCGGCGATCCGGCCCGTCCAGCCGCCCAGGATCCGGTCCCGGAGTTCTCCGTGCGCGAAGGCCATACCTCCGGTGTACCGAACCGGGCGTGGGAGCGCGCGCCGGGACTCAGCGCCCTCCCTCGGGAGGCTCTCCGTCGGCACCTGCCACTGGCGCCCGCCGCAGCCGGTCGTCAAGGTCTCCGCCCCGCTCCGTCATCGCCTCACCGACCAGCGTCCGCACCGCGTCCCGCAGCCCGTGCAGGGCGTGGTGCCGGGCCGGGCCCGCCCCCGGGTCCTCCCGCAGCTCCTTCAGGAGCGCGAAGCACAGCACCAGCATCACGACCACGAACGGGAGCGCCACCAGGATCGTCGCCGTCTGCAGCGAGGACAGGCCGCCCGCCACGAGCAGCACCGCCGCCACGGCGGCCATCAGGACGCCCCAGGTCACCACGAGCCACGTCGGCGGGTGGAGCGAGCCACGGCTCGTCAGCGAACCCATCACCAGCGAGGCCGAGTCCGCGCTCGTGATGAAGTACGTCATCACGAGCAGCATCGCGATCACCGACGTGACCGTCCCGATCGGCAGCGCGTCCAGCATCGTGAACAGCGAGGCCTCGGCGCCGTCCTTCAGCGCCGTCGCCAGGTCCGCCGCGCCGGTCGACTGCAGCCGGATCGCGGTCCCGCCCATCACGCAGAACCACAGCACCGTCGCCCCCGACGGCACCAGCAGCACCCCCACCAGGAACTCCCGGATGGTCCGTCCGCGCGAGATCCGGGCGATGAACGTGCCGACGAACGGCGCCCAGGACAGCCACCACGCCCAGTAGAAGATCGTCCACGCCCCCGCCCACTCACGGTCGGTGAACGCGCCGGTCCGGCTCGCCATCGGCAGCAGCTGGTCCAGATAGCCGCCGACGGACGCCGGGATCGTGTCCAGGATGTACACGGTCGGGCCGAGCAGGAACACGAACAGCATCAGGCAGGCCGCGAGGACGATGTTCAGCGTGGACAGCCACTTCACGCCCTTGTGGAGCCCGGAGAAGGCCGAGAGGACGAAGGCCGCCGAGAGCGCCACGATGATGATCAGCTGCGTGGCCGTGGTGTTCTCCACGTCCATCGTCAGGTTCAGCCCCTCGGCGACCTGGAGGGCGCCCAGGCCCAGACTCGTCGCCGTGCCGAACACCGTCGCGAACACGGCGAGCAGGTCGATCGCCCTGCCCGGCCAGGAGGCCGCCCGGCGCGCCCCCATCAAGGGCACGAAGGCCGAGCTGAGCCGGTTCCCCCGGCCCTTGCGGAAGCCGGCGTACGCGAGCGCGAGGCCCGCGATGCCGTAGATCGCCCACGGGGTCAGCGTCCAGTGGAAGAACGAGTACTCCAGGGCCGTCCGGGCCGCCGCGCCCGTCCCCGGCGCGACCCCGCTGGCCGGGGGAGGGAACAGGAAGTGCGTCAGCGGCTCCCCGACCCCGTAGAACATCAGGCCGATGCCCATCCCCGCGCTGAACATCATCGCGATCCACGCGACGTTCGTGAACTCCGGCTCCGAGTCGTCCGCACCCAGCCTGATCCGGCCGAAGCGGCTCAGCGCGATCACCAGGCACAGCACCAGGAAGGTGTCCGCGGCGACCACGAACAGCCAGGCGAAGTTCGCCAGCACCCACTTCAGGGCGGAGGAGGACGCGCTGTCGAAGGAGTCCTCGCCCAGCGCCGCCCAGCCGACGACGGCGACGACCGCCGCGATGCCGATCCCGATGACCGTGCCGTCGGGCCTGCCGTCGTGCCCGCTGCCGGGCCCGCCATCAGGAATGATCTCTTCCGCGCTCATGCGACCCCACTATGGTGCGGAATATCGCCTCATCAGGGGGTGGCACGCCGTCTGGCGGTACGGATAGGCTCCCCCTCGGCGCGACTGCACGTTCGAAAGCAAGGGATGCAAGGTGACGGACGGAGCAGCAACTCAGGTCGCTCACGTGCTCGTGGCGGCCGACAAGTTCAAGGGCTCGCTCACGGCCGTGCAGGTCGCGGAGCGGGTCACAGCAGGACTGCGACGGGTCGTCCCCGAGCTCACGGTGGAGACCCTCCCCGTGGCGGACGGCGGCGACGGCACCGTCGCGGCGGCCGTCGCGGCCGGTTTCGAGCGGCGCGAGGTCCTGGTGACGGGCCCGCTCGGCGAGCCGGTCACCGCGGCGTACGCGCTGCGCGGCACCACCGCGGTCGTCGAGATGGCGGAGGCCTCGGGCCTCCAGCTCCTCCCGCCCGGTGTGTTCGCCCCGCTGACGGCGACGACGTACGGCTCCGGCGAGCTGCTCCGCGCCGCCCTCGACGCCGGTGCGACCACGCTCGTCTTCGGTGTCGGCGGCAGCGCCACCACCGACGGCGGCTCCGGCATGCTCGCCGCGCTCGGCGCCCGCTTCCTCGACGCGGCCGGTGAGCCCGTGGGCCCCGGCGGCGCGCCCCTCGCGGACCTCGCCACGGCCGACCTCAGCGGCCTCGACCCGCGCTTCGCCTCCGTCGACCTCATCCTCGCGAGCGACGTCGACAACCCGCTGACCGGCCCCAAGGGCGCCCCCGCGGTCTACGGCCCCCAGAAGGGCGCCACCCCGGACGACGTCCGCACCCTCGACGCGGCCCTCGCCCACTTCGCCACCGTCCTGGAGAAGGCCGTCGGCCCCCGGGCCGCCGAGGCCGCCGTCGCGCCCGGCGCGGGCGGTGCGGGCGGCATCGGATACGGCGCGCTCATCCTCGGAGCGAGCTTCCGGCCCGGCATCGAGCTGATGCTGGAGGTCCTCGGCTTCGCGCCCGCCCTGGAGCGGGCCACGCTCGTCATCACCGGCGAGGGCTCGCTCGACGAACAGACCCTCCACGGCAAGGCCCCGGCCGGCGTCGCCGCCGCCGCCCGCGCCGCCGGCAAGGAGGTCGTCGCGGTCTGCGGCCGCCTCGCCCTGCCGCCCGAGGCCCTGGGCACGGCGGGCATCCGCCGCGCGTACGCCCTCGCGGACCTGGAGCCGGACCCTGCGAAGTCCATGGCGAACGCGGGCCCGCTGCTCGAAGAAGCGGCATCGAACCTGGCCCGCGACTTCCTGTCGTAACCCGCCCCCACGCGGGCCCGCGCGGGGGTTGCGCGGCGCGCCCGCGCCCGCGTGCGCCCGCGTCCGGTGGGACGGCGCCCCGACGCGCCCCGTGTGCGGCCCGCGCCAGCTGCCGTGTGGGGCCGTCGCCCACCGCCGTGTGGGCAATCGTCCCGCTGGGGCGGGACGGGTGGGCACACGGGACGGCGCCCTTTGCGGCGCCTCCGCTCCCTGGGCCTGGACCCGCACCTCAGTGACGGTGCACGGGGTGCGGGTCCGGGCGCGTAAGCCTCTGGCGCCGGCAAGGGCGCCGTTCCGTTGTGCCCACCCTCCCCCAAGCTCTCGGCTTCGCTCGAGCAGGGGGGACCCCCATCGCCCCTTGCGGAACGCCTGCCCACAACGGGGGGCGGGGCGCAGCCCACGACGGGGTGGGGCGCAGCCAACGGCGGCGGTGGGGAGATCGTCACCTGCCGGAAACACCGCGGTGTGAGGCTCTCCCCATGATGACTGCCCCACACATCGAGGAGAACCGCTCCCACCCCCGCCTCCCCGCCCTGCTCGGCGCCTACCACCTGGGCAACCAGGCCGAGAAGGGCACGGTCGTGGCGTCCGTCGGCGAGCTCCCGGCCGTATACCGGGCCGAGGCCGAGGACCCGGCCGCCGCGTTCGCCGCCGACGCCGTCCTGCTCGCCACTGCGCCCGGCGCGGACGAGCCGGCCGGCTGTGTCGTCCTCAAGGCCCCCCGCGAGGGCCGCGCGCCCGAGATCAAGCGGCTCTGGGTGGAGCCCGGGGCACGCCGGAAGGGGCTCGCGAAGGCCCTCATGGCCGAGGCGCTGCGCCGGGCCGCGGCATCCGGTGCCTCCGCCGTACGCCTCACCGTCTGGAACTGGCGGGAGGAGCCGCTCGCCCTCTACCGGAGCCTCGGCTTCGAGACCGTCGCCTCCTGGGACGACCGCCCGGACCTGCTCTGCCTGGAGCGCCCGCTCGACATGGTCGAGCGGCTCTCGCCGGAGGCCGTACGCGCCCACGCCCCGGCCGGACTCGCCGAGCTCCTCGTGGACGCCGTGGACGGCGGGGCCTCCGTCGGCTTCCCGGGGCCCCTGGACCCGGCCGAGGCGGCCTCCTGGTGGACCGGGGTCGCCGAGGAGGCGGCGAGGGGCGTACGGGACGTCTGGGCCGCCCACGGGCCCGACGGGCGCCTCACCGGAGTCGTCACCCTCGTCCGCGTCGGCGCGGCCAACGGCCGGCACCGCGGCGAGATCGCCCGGCTTCTCGTCCACCGCTCCGCCCGCGGCCGGGGTCTCGGGCGCCGGCTGCTCGCCACGGCCGAGGCCCACGCCGCCGCCACCGGCCTCCGCCTGCTCGTCCTGGACACCCAGACCGACAGCCCGGCCGAGCGCCTCTACCGGGGGGCGGGCTGGACCCCCGCCGGGACGATCCCGGACTTCGCCGCCGACCCGTCCGGCACCCTGCGTGCCACCACGCTCTACTACAAGCGCCTGCCCTAGGTGTCCTGCCCCGGGCACGCGAAAGGGCCCCGGGAGGCTCGTCGCCTCCCGGGGCCCTTTCGTACGTCTTCCGCTACGGCAGCTGTGCCGCCCGCGCCTCCCGGCTCTCACGCCGGTTGCCGCGGAAGGTGTTCACCCGGCGGGCCGTCGCGAAGAGGGGGATCACGGCGCCCAGCACGACCTGGAGCGCGCAGCCGGTCTGGAGCAGGAACGCCCCGCCCGGGGCGTCGAACGCCCAGGCCGCCAGCATGGCCATCGCGCCGACGATCCAGCTGAGCATCGCCACCGCGAGGACGCCCCTCGGCTTCGGGTACTCGACCCGGCTGACCATCAGCCACGCCACTCCGATGATCGCGAGCAGCGTCGGGATGAAGGGCAGCTCCAAGAGCACGATCGAGACGACCGTCAGCGCGCCGAACGGGCTCGGCATGCCCTGGAACATGCCGTCCTTCATGGTCACGCACGAGAATCTCGCGAGCCTCAGCACCACGGCCAGCAGGACCACGATCGCGGCCACCGCCGAGACCTTCTGCTGCGCGTCGTCCGCGACCATGCCGTACACGAGTACGAAGTAGGCCGGGGCGAGACCGAAGCTGATCAGGTCCGACAGGTTGTCGAGCTCGGCGCCCATCGGCGAGCTGCGGAGCTTGCGCGCCACGATGCCGTCGAAGAGGTCGAAGATCGCCGCGGCCAGCATCAGGATCACGGCGGTGGCGGCGCTGTTGCGCGCCATGCCGGTCTCGCTGCTGCCCGTCAGGTGCGGGATGAGGATGCCGGTGGTGGTGAAGTACACCGCCATGAAGCCGCACGTGGCGTTACCGAGAGTGAGGGCGTCCGCTATGGACAGCCTCAACGACAGCGGCATCTCCTCGGCGTCCTCCGCCGTCTCCGACTCGCCGTCGGCGACCCAGTCGGCGGCCCGTGTGTCGGGATCAATCACGGTCAATGCGAGTCACCCCCGCTGTGGTGGCCTGGCCGACCTCGACCGCGACCTCGACACCCTCGGGGAGGTAGATGTCGACGCGCGAGCCGAAGCGGATCAGACCGATACGGTCACCCTGCTCGACCTTCGTCCCCTGCGGGATGTACGGGACGATCCGCCGGGCGACGGCGCCCGCGATCTGGACCATCTCGATGTCGCCGAGCTCGGTGTCGAAGTGCCAGACAACGCGCTCGTTGTTCTCGCTCTCCTTGTTGAACGCCGGAACGAACCCGCCGGGGATGTGCTCCACCGACGTCACCGTGCCGGCCAGCGGCGCGCGGTTGACGTGGACGTTCAGCGGGCTCATGAAGATGGCGACCCGGGTGCGTCCGTCCTTCCACGGCATGATGCTCTGCACCACACCGTCGGCGGGGGAGATGACCCGGCCCTGAGCGATCTCGCGCTCGGGGTCGCGGAAGAACCACAGCATGCCGGCCGCGAGCGCGGTGGTCGGCACGGCGATGGCCGCGGCGCGCTTCGACTTCCGGGCGCGCACGAGGCTGAGCGCCGCGGTGGCGACGGTCGGCAGAAGCCACGGCGATGCTCCGCGTGCGATGCGTACGCCCTTGGGGCTGTCGCGGTGTGCAGAGGTTTGGCTGTGGGGCATGGATGACCTTCGTAGCGGATGATGCCGCACTGGCAACAGGGGGACGGCGGCTTTCCGGCGATGCTATCGGTTGCGGGCCGCAACTGGGCAAGCCAGGAACAGAGTCGACGGCCGGAAGACGAACACAGGGTGTGATCTTCTTCGCGGCCCAATCGACCCAAACCCGACAATCAGCCCTGGAATCGGTACTCCTCGAGCAGTCGCCGACCAATGATCATTTTCTGGATCTCGGCGGTACCTTCACCGATGAGCAGCATCGGGGCCTCCCTGTAGAGGCGCTCGATCTCGTACTCCTTCGAGAACCCGTATCCACCGTGGATGCGGAAGGCATCCTCGACGACCTCCTTGCAGTACTCGGAGGCGAGGTACTTCGCCATCCCTGCTTCGAGGTCGTTTCGTTCCCCGGAGTCCTTTTTGCGTGCTGCGTTCACCATCATGGCATGCGCGGCCTCGACCTTGGTAGCCATCTCGGCCAGCTTGAACTGAATCGCCTGGTGCTGGGCGATCGCCTTGCCGAAAGTGTGACGTTGCTGGGCATAAGAGACACCCAGTTCGAAAGCACGCTGCGCGACGCCACAGCCACGGGCCGCCACGTTGACGCGGCCGACCTCGACGCCGTCCATCATTTGGTAAAACCCTCGGCCGGTGACCCCGCCGAGGACGCGATTGGCCGGAATGCGCAGTCCGTCCATGATGAGTTCGGTCGTGTCGACGCCCTTGTAACCCATCTTGTCGATCTTCCCGGGGATCGTGAGGCCGGGGCGGACCTCTCCGAAGCCGGGCTCCTTCTCGACGAGGAAGGTCGTCATCGACTTGTGGGGGGCCGTGCCCTCCGGGTGTCCTTCGTCACTTCGGACGAGAACGGCCACCAGCGTGGACGTGCCGCCGTTCGTCAGCCACATCTTCTGGCCGTTGAGGACGTACTCGTCGCCGTCCTTGACCGCCTTCGACGTGATCGCGGACACGTCCGAGCCGAGGCCCGGCTCCGACATCGAGAAGGCGCCGCGCGTCTCGCCGGCCGCCATCCGCGGAAGGAAGTACTCCTTCTGCTCCTGGGTGCCGTGCTGCTTGAGCATGTACGCCACGATGAAGTGCGTGTTGATGATGCCGGAGACCGACATCCAGCCGCGGGCGATCTCCTCCACGCACAGCGCGTAGGTCAGCAGCGACTCGCCCAGGCCCCCGTACTCCTCGGGGATCATCAGGCCGAAGACGCCGAGCTCCTTGAGCCCGTCGACGATCTGCTGCGGGTACTCGTCGCGGTGCTCCAGCTCCGTCGCGACCGGGATGATCTCCTTGTCGACGAAGTCCCGGACGGTGGCGAGGATCTCCTGCTGGACATCGGTCAGACCGTGGGTCTGGGCGAGTCGCGCCATGACTACTTCCCCTGTTCCTTGAGCTCGGGGCGGCCGGGCTGCTCGCCGCCGCGCTCCTTGATGTACGTCTCGGTGGGGACCATCACCTTGCGGCGGAAGACGCACACGAGGGTGCCGTCCTGCTTGTAGCCCTTGGTCTCGACGTAGACGATGCCGCGGTCGTTCTTCGACTTCGACGGGGTCTTGTCGAGCACCGTGGTCTCGCCGTAGATCGTGTCGCCGTGGAAGGTCGGCGCCACGTGCCGCAGCGACTCGATCTCCAGATTGGCGATGGCCTTGCCGGAGACGTCGGGCACGGACATGCCGAGCAGCAGCGAGTAGATGTAGTTGCCGACGACGACGTTCTTGCCGAAGTCCGTCGTGTTCTCGGCGTAATTCACATCCATGTGCAGCGGATGGTGGTTCATCGTCAGCAGACAGAAAAGGTGGTCGTCGTACTCGGTGACCGTCTTTCCGGGCCAGTGCTTGTAGACGGCACCGACTTCGAACTCTTCATAGGTGCGGCCGAACTGCATCGCTCTCAGGCCTCCGGGATCTCGAACTTGCTGGTGCGCTGCATGCCGGCGGCGCGGCCCTTGCCGGAGATGACCAGGGCCATCTTGCGGGAGGCCTCGTCGATCATCTCGTCGCCGAGCATCGCGGAGCCCTTCTTCCCGCCGGCCTCGGACGTGTAGTAGTCGTACGCGTCGAGGATCAGCTCGGCGTGGTCGTAGTCCTCCTGCGAGGGCGAGAAGATCTCGTTCGCGGCGGCGACCTGGTCCGGGTGCAGCACCCACTTGCCGTCGAAGCCCAGGGCCGCGGCGCGCCGCGCGACCGCCTTGTAGCCCTCCTGGTTGCGGATCTGCAGGTAGGGGCCGTCGATCGCCTGGAGGTTGTTGGCGCGGGCCGCCATCAGGATGCTCATCAGGATGTGGTGGTACGCGTCCGCCGGGTAGCCGGGCGGCTGCTCGCCCACGACGAGGGACTTCATGTTGATGGAGGCCATGAAGTCGGCCGGGCCGAAGATGATCGTCTCGACGCGCTGGGAGGCCTGCGCGATCGCGTTGACGTTGGTCAGGCCCTGGGCGTTCTCGATCTGCGCCTCGATGCCGATCTTGCCGACCTCGAAGCCCATGGTCTTCTCGATCTGCGTGAGCAGCAGGTCGAGGGCGACGATCTGCTGGGCGTCCTGGACCTTCGGCAGCATGATGCAGTCGAGGTTCTGGCCGGCGCCCTCGACGACCGTGACGACGTCACGGTAGGTCCAGTGGGTCGTCCAGTCGTTGACGCGGACCACGCGGGTCTTGCCGGTCCAGTCGCCCTCGTTCAGGAACTTCACGATGGTGTGCCGGGCCTCGGGCTTGGCCAGCGGGGCGCACGCGTCCTCCAGGTCCAGGAAGACCTGGTCGGCCGCGAGGCCCTGGGCCTTCTCCAGGAAGCGCGGGTTGGAGCCGGGGACCGCGAGGCAGGAGCGGCGGGGGCGGAGCCGGTTCACAGGGCTGGTCATGCGAGGACCTCCGTACTTTCAAGGGGGCTGAGCTTGTGAGCTGTGCGGATCTCGTCGACGATACGGCCGATGATCTCCGTGATGCCGAAGTCCTTCGGTGTGAAGACGGCGGCGACACCCGCACGCTTCAGTTCCGCGGCGTCGGCGTTGGGGATGATGCCGCCGACGATGACCGGGATGTCCAGGGCGCCGGCCTCGCGGAGGCGGTCGAGGACGTCGGGGACCAGCGCGGAGTGCGAGCCGGAGAGGATCGACAGGCCCACGCAGTGCACGTCCTCCGCCAGGGCGGCGTCGACGATCTGCTCGGGGGTCAGCCGGATGCCCTGGTAGACCACCTCGAAACCGGCGTCACGCGCGCGTACGGCGATCTGCTCGGCACCGTTGGAGTGCCCGTCCAGGCCCGGCTTGCCGACCAGGAGGCGCAGCCGTCCGACGTTCAGCTCCTCGGCGGTGCGGGCCACCTTCTCCCGGACGAGCGCGAGCGGGGTGCCCGCCTCGGCCGTCACGGCGACCGGGGCGGAGGAGACGCCCGTCGGGGCGCGGAACTCGCCGAACACCTCGCGCAGGGCCCCGGCCCACTCGCCGGTGGTGACCCCGGCGCGGGCGCACTCCAGGGTGGCCTCCATGAGGTTGTCCGTGCCCTTGGCGGCCTCCTTCAGGCGCTCCAGGGCCTTGCAGGGCCGCGGGTGGTTGAAGGGCGGCTGGTAGCGGTTGTCGCGCCAGGTCTTCATCGAGCCGACGACCCGGGCCTCGACCGCCGGGTCCACCGTCATGATGGCGGTGTCCAGGTCGGCGGTGAGGGGGTTCTCCTCGGTCGACTGGAAGATGTTGACGCCGACGATCTTGTCGTCGCCGGCCTCGATCCGGGCGCGCCGCTCGGCGTGCGAGGAGACCAGCTGCGACTTGAGGTAGCCGGACTCGACGGCGGCCATCGCGCCGCCCATCTCCTGGATCCGGTCGATCTCGGCCAGGCACTCCTCGACGAGGGCCTGCACCTTGGCCTCGATCACGTGCGAGCCGGCGAAGATGTCCTCGTACTCCAGCAGGTCGGACTCGTGGGCGAGCACCTGCTGGATGCGGAGCGACCACTGCTGGTCCCAGGGCCGGGGGAGGCCGAGGGCCTCGTTCCAGGCCGGGAGCTGCACGGCACGCGCGCGGGCGTCCTTGGAGAGGGTGACGGCCAGCATCTCCAGGACGATCCGCTGGACGTTGTTCTCCGGCTGCGCCTCGGTCAGGCCGAGCGAGTTGACCTGGACGCCGTAGCGGAAGCGGCGCTGCTTGGGGTTCTCGATGCCGTACCGCTCCAGCGTGATCTTGTCCCAGATGCGGCCGAAGGCGCGCATCTTGCACATCTCCTCGACGAAGCGGACGCCCGCGTTCACGAAGAAGGAGATGCGGGCGACGACCTCGCCGAAGCGCTCCTCGGGGACCTGGCCGGAGTCCCGGACCGAGTCGAGGACCGCGATCGCGGTGGCCATCGCGTACGAGATCTCCTGGACCGGCGTGGCCCCGGCCTCCTGCAGGTGGTAGCTGCAGATGTTGATCGGGTTCCACTTCGGGATGTGGTTGACCGTGTACGCGATCATGTCCGTCGTGAGGCGGAGCGAGGGGCCGGGCGGGAAGACGTGCGTCCCGCGCGACAGGTACTCCTTCACGATGTCGTTCTGGGTGGTGCCCTGGAGCTTGGTGATGTCCGCGCCCTGCTCCTCGGCGGCCACCTGATAGAGCGCCAGAAGCCACATGGCGGTGGCGTTGATGGTCATCGAGGTGTTCATCTGCTCCAGGGGGATGTCCTGGAACAGCCGGCGCATGTCACCGAGGTGCGAGACGGGGACACCGACCCGGCCGACCTCGCCGCGGGCGAGGATGTGGTCGGGGTCGTACCCGGTCTGCGTCGGCAGGTCGAACGCGACCGAGAGGCCGGTCTGACCCTTGGCGAGGTTGCGCCGGTACAGCTCGTTGGACGCCTCGGCGGTCGAGTGACCGGCATACGTCCGCATGAGCCACGGCCGGTCCTTCTGGCGCTCAGTCATCTTCGGGACCTCAGATGTTCCGGAAGCGGTTGATGGCGTCGATGTGCTGGGCGCGGAGCTCGGGGTTGCTGACGCCCAGGCCCTCCTGCGGCGCGAGCGCGAGGACGCCGACCTTGCCCTGGTGCAGGTTGCGGTGGACGTCGTACGCGGCCTGGCCGGTCTCCTCCAGGGAGTAGACCTTCGACAGGGTGGGGTGGATCTTGCCCTTGGCGATCAGGCGGTTGGCCTCCCACGCCTCGCGGTAGTTGGCGAAGTGCGAGCCGATGATCCGCTTCAGCGACATCCACAGGTAGCGGTTGTCGTACTGGTGCATGTAGCCCGAGGTGGAGGCGCAGGTGGTGATGGTGCCGCCCTTGCGGGTGACGTACACGGAGGCGCCGAAGGTCTCGCGGCCCGGGTGCTCGAAGACGATGTCGATGTCCTCGCCGCCGGTCAGCTCGCGGATCTTGGAGCCGAAGCGCTTCCACTCGCGCGGGTCCTGGGTGTTCTCGTCCTTCCAGAACTTGTAGCCCTCGGCGTTGCGGTCGATGACCGCCTCGGCGCCCATGGACCGGCAGATGTCGGCCTTCTCGGGGGAGGAGACGACACAGATCGGGTTGGCGCCACCGGCCAGCGCGAACTGCGTGGCGTACGAGCCGAGTCCGCCGCTCGCGCCCCAGATGAGGACGTTGTCGCCCTGCTTCATGCCGGCGCCGTTGTTGGAGACCAGCTGGCGGTAGGCGGTGGAGTTGACGAGGCCGGGGGCCGCCGCCTCCTCCCAGCTCAGGTGGCCGGGCTTCGGCATGAGCTGGTTGGACTTGACGAGGGCGACCTCGGCGAGGCCGCCGAAGTTGGTCTCGAAGCCCCAGATGCGCTGCTCGGGGTCGAGCATCGTGTCGTTGTGGCCGTCCGAGGACTCCAGCTCGACCGAGAGGCAGTGGGCGACGACCTCGTCGCCGGGCTGCCAGGCGTTGACGCCCGGGCCGGTGCGCAGGACGACGCCCGCGAGGTCGGAGCCGATGACGTGGTACGGCAGGTCGTGGCGCTTGGTGAGCTCGGAGAGCCGGCCGTAGCGCTCCAGGAAGCCGAAGGTCGAGACGGGCTCGAAGATCGAGGTCCAGACCGAGTTGTAGTTGACGGAGCTCGCCATGACGGCCACGAGCGCCTCGCCCGGGCCGAGCTCGGGGAGCGCGACGTCGTCGAGGTGGAGCGACTTGCGCGGGTCCTTGTCGCGGCTGGCGACACCGGCGAACATCTCCGCCTCGTCCTTGTGGACGGTGACGGCCCGGTACGACTCGGGCAGCTTGATGTTCGCGAAGTCGGCGGACGTGGAGTCCGGGGACTGGATCGCGTCCAGGATTTCCTTCACGGGTTGCCTCCGGCGGTGAGCGTCCTGAGGGAGGGACGCCTGAGGGTTACGGCGGAACGTGCTGCTGTGGAGGTGTGCCGTCGGTTCGGCTGGGTGGTGCGGTGGCGGCGCTGTGTGGTGGAGCGCGAGGGTGCCTGTGACGCAGGCGTCCGGGCACACCGGCCGTCGGTCGGTGGGGACAGCCGGCGCACGAGGTGTGTTCTCTGCGCGCCGACCGCCCGGACAACATCAACGTATGGCACGCCGTGTCACCTGACAAGGCACTGCGTGCCAACAATTTCACTCAGATGCAATCTGCCCGTCACGGATGAGCGATGATCGATCGAAACGGCCCGTGAGCTGCGGGAACGCGAAGGAGGGCCGCCCCCGGAATCCGGGGGCGGCCCTCCTTCGCGAAGCGGTGCCGGCGGTGCTCAGGCCTCCTTGAGCGCCTGCTGGATCGTGCGCATGACCTCGTCGAGCGGAGCGTCCGTGCGAGCCACGGCGACCACCACGTCACCGGTGGTGGAGACCCGCGCCACGGGCGCCTCGGCGGAGGTGTCCGCCGCGGTCTGCGCCCCCTGGCCGGCCTGACCGGTCTGCGCGGAGGCGGGGGCGGGCCGGCCGCCTATGCCCGTGCCGAAGGTCTCCCGGACGATCGCGAAGGCGTGGTCGAGCTGGGCCTCCACGTCGCCCTGGCCGCCCGCCCGCAGCCAGCGGCGCAGCACGTGGTTGTGGGCGGTGACGACCGCCGACGCCGCCACCTCGGCGAGCAGCGGGTCGTCGTTGCCGTCGTGGTGGTCCCGCTCGTCGAAGTGCCCGAGGAGATAGCGGGTGAAGAGCCGCTCGTAGCGGGCCACCGAGGCGATCTCCCGCTCGCGCAGGGTCGGCACCTCGCGGGTGAGCCGGTAGCGCTCCACGGAGACCGCGGGGGACCCCGCGTACATCTTCATGACTTCCTTGATGCCGCGGCACACCGTGTCGAGCGGGTGCTCGTGCGGCGGTGCCGCGTTCAGCACCGCCTCCGCCCGTACGAGGGTGTCGTCGTGGTCGGGGAAGATCGCCTCTTCCTTGGACCGGAAGTGCCGGAAGAACGTCCGCCGCGCGACCCCGGCCGTGGCCGCGATCTCGTCGACGGTCGTCGCCTCGTACCCCTTGGTCGCGAAGAGCTCCATCGCCGCGGCAGCGAGCTCCCGGCGCATCTTGAGCCGCTGCGCGGCGGCACGAGTGCCGGCCGTGCTCTCCGGAGCGTCGGACGGGGACGTGGCACGGGGTGTCTTCGCGGCCTTGGGCATGGTCCGAACGTACTGCATCGGAGTGGGAGTGTGCCCAGGTGGGGGCGGGGAGGCCCCCGGGACACCGACGGTGCCCGGGGAACTGAGAAGACCGCCCCAGCCGGCGGTGCGGGGCTCAGCGTCGGGCATATTCGCGGAAGCCGCGACCCGTCTTGCGGCCCAGGCAGCCGGCCGCCACCAGGTGCTCCAGGAGCGGGGCCGGGGCGAGGCCCGGGTCCCGGAACTCGCGGTGCAGCACCTGCTCGATCGCGAGCGAGACGTCCAGGCCGACCACGTCGAGCAGCTCGAACGGGCCCATCGGGTAGCCGCCGCCCAGCTTCATGGCCGCGTCGATGTCGTCCAGGGTGGCGTAGTGCTCCTGGACCATCTTGATCGCGTTGTTCAGGTACGGGAAGAGCAGCGCGTTCACGATGAAGCCGGCGCGGTCGCCGCAGTCCACCGGGTGCTTCCTGATCTTCGCGGTGACCTCGCGGACGGTCGCGTGGACGTCGTCGCCGGTCAGGACCGTACGGACGATCTCGACCAGCTTCATCGCCGGCGCCGGGTTGAAGAAGTGCATCCCGATGACGTCCTGCGGGCGCGTGGTGGCCCGGGCGCAGGCGATGACCGGCAGCGAGGAGGTCGTGGTGGCGAGCACCGCGCCCGGCTTGCAGATCTTGTCGAGCCGCGCGAACAGCTCCTGCTTGACCGCCAGGTCCTCGGCGACCGCCTCGACGGCCAGGTCGACCTCGGCGAAGGCGTCGAGCGAGCCGGCCGGGGTGATCAGGCTCAGCGTCGTGTCGCGGGCCTCGGCCGTCATCCGGCCCTTGTCGACCGAGCGGGCCAGCGACTTGGCGATCCGGGCCTTGGCGGTGTCGGCCTTCTCCTGGGAGCGGGCGGCCAGCACGACCGTGTACCCGGCCTTGGCGAAGACCTCGGCGATGCCGGAGGCCATGGTGCCCGAGCCGGCGACGCCGACCGAGGCGACCTCGCGGCCGGTGCCGCTCCCGGCGGAGGTCAGCGGGGTCAGGGCGTCGCGCACGACCTCACCGGAGCCCGGCGCCTCGTACGTGTAGAAGCCGCGGCCGGCCTTGCGGCCCGTCAGACCGGCCTCGCTGAGCTGCTTGAGGATCGGGGCGGGCGCGTGCAGCCGGTCGTGCGAGGCCGCGTACATGGCCTCAAGGACCGTACGGGCCGTGTCGACGCCGATCAGGTCGAGCAGCGCCAGCGGGCCCATCGGCAGGCCACAGCCCAGCTTCATCGCCGCGTCGATGTCCTCGCGGGAGGCGTACTTGGCCTCGTACATGGCGGCGGCCTGGTTCAGGTAACCGAAGAGCAGGCCGTCCGCGATGAAGCCGGCCCGGTCGCCGACCGCCACCGGCTCCTTGCCGAGGTCCTGGGCGAGCCGGGTGACGGCGTCGACGGCCCGCGGGTCGGTCAGGACGGACGAGACCACCTCGACCAGCTTCATGGCCTGGACCGGGGCGAAGAAGTGCAGACCGAGAACCCGCTCGGGGTGCGCCGAGTCGGCGGCGAGCCGGGTCACGGAGAGGGCGTTGGTGCCGGTGGCCAGGATCGCGTCGGGCCGCACGATGCCGTCGAGGGTCCGGAAGACCTCCTGCTTCGCCTCGTACGACTCGGGGACGACCTCGATCACGAGGTCGGCCTCGGCGGCCGCCTGGAGGTCGGAGAAGGTACGGAAGCGGGCCAGGACGTCCTGCCGCTCCTCCTCGGTGATCCGCTCGCGGGCCACGGCCCGGGCGGTGGAGGCCTCCAGGGCGGCGACGGCCTGGGCGGCGGCGGCGTCGCTGATGTCGATGCCGATGACCTCGCGGCCGGCCCGGACGAGGACGTCGGCGATGCCCGCGCCCATGGTGCCGAGACCGACGACGGCGATGGTGGAGAGAGGGGTGTCCATCAGGGGACTCCAGAGGAAGAGTGACGACTGAGGGCAGTGCGCGCACGAAAGGCGCGGGAAAGTGCGAGGGCGATGCCCGGAAAGCAGGGCGGTGCCCTGGAGAAAGGGGCGACGGACTCTGTCCCGGAGCCACGTCGAAACTGCCGAACCGACTAGCGAACACAACGGCTGCGTCACCAGGCCGTTGTGAGAAGTGCGGGTGGTGCCCGCTCACCTGAGACTAACCGGCCGGTAACGAGCGCGCCAGTCCCGGGAAGTTGGGAAAGTGTGATCTGGATCGCGGATAGGGTCGGATTCATGGAAATGTCCGAGGACCCGGAATTCTGCTCGATGATCGATCGATTGCGGGAAGAGATCGGGAATGACACCGGAGAAGTCCCGGCGGCATTCGACGAACTCGCCGCGACGGAGGATCCCGAGGAACTGCACCGCCTCCTCACCGCTCCCGGACAGCCCCTCTGGGCCCGCGAGATCGCCGCCTACGGCCTCGGCGTCGCCGGCGACCCGCGCGCCTTCGAGGCCCTCGTCCTCCTCCTCAACCACCGCGACCCGGAGCGCTGCGTCACCGCGGCCCACGCCCTGGCCCGGCTCGGCGACCCGCGCACCGCGCGCGCGGCCGCCGCCCTCGCCACCAACGAACTCCGCGTCGCCTACGCCCTGCTGCCCGTGCGGCTGCTCGCCGAGCTCCGGGCGCCGGAATCCGCGCCGGCCCTGATCACCGTCCTGGAACGGCGCCTCCGGGCCGACGACCCCCACTGGCGGGTCGGCCTCGCCTGCGTCGAGGGCCTGGGCACCCTCGGCGACCCGCGGGCCCGCCCCGCCCTGGAGGCCGCGCTCCCGCACCCCCGGCTCGGGGAAGCGGCCCGGCGGTCACTGACCCGCCTCGACCCGGCCGGCTGATCCGGGGCGCGAGCGCGCCCCGGCCGGCAGCAGGGTCACGACCGCCGTGAGAACCGCCGGGAGCGCCGCCAGCGCGAAGCACAGCGGCATCGGCAGCCGCCCCACCAGGAGGCCCGCGCCGGCCGTCGCCACCGTCGTGCCCGCGTTGAACCCGGTGCTGACCCAGGCACCGGCCCGGGTGCGCCGCCCCTCCCCGACGGACTCGTCGGCCAGGAGGTAGGCGCTGGTGATCGCCGGCGCCAGGAAGAGACCGCCGAGCGCCACCCAGCCGACCATCGCGTACGGATGCGGGGAGAGTCCCGCCGACGCCAGCACCGCACCGAGGCCGAGGGCCAGCACCGACAGGCGTACACCGGTGGGGACCCGCCACGGCACGGCGCCGTACACCAGCCCGCCGATCGCGCTGCCCGCGGACAGGGCCGCCATCGCCCACGGCACCGCACCGGGGCTGTGGTGCCCGTCGGCGAACGCGATCACCAGCAGCTCGACGGCGCCCAGGCACATGCCGACCGCCGCCGCCACGGCCACCGCCCTGAGCAGCCCGGGACCGGGGACATCGGGGACGCCCGGCGTCCGCCCCGGAGCACCGGACCCGCGCTCCCCGGCGCCGCGCCGGACCGCCGGCGAGGCGACGAGGGCGAGGGTGCCGGTCAGCACGAGCCCGGCGCTCACGGCGAGGCCGGCCGGCGCCGACGCGAACCGCGTGAGCAGCCCCACCAGCAACGGACCCGTGACGAAGAGGAGTTCCTCCGCCACCGTGTCCAGGCTGTACGCGCGCCGCAGCAGGTCCCGGTCGGTCAGCGTCGCGCTCAGCATCGCGCGCGTCACCGGGCCGAGCGGCGGCGGCAGCGCCCCCGCGGCGGCGGCCAGGACCATCAGGGAGGCCGCGGGGGTGCCGGGCCGGGCCGTCGCCACCGCGAGCGCGACGAGCAGCAGCGCGTACGCGGCGGCCAGGGGCACCAGGGCGCGGCGCGGCCCGAAGCGGTCGACCAGGGCCGCCCGCGCGGGGGAGAGCAGGACACCGGTCAGTCCGAACACGGCCATGACCGTGCCGGCCACGGCGTACGAACCGGTGCCGTCCTTGACGGAGAGGATGAGGGAGAGCGGGGCGGTGCCGTTGGACAGCCGTCCCAGCAGGCCCGCGCCGAAGGTGCGGCGGGCGTACGGAGCCCGCAGCACCGCCGCGTACGTGGGCGCGGGCGGGTGGGCAGGGGAGATCACGGTCATGACGGAGTTCCTCGTCGGAGGACGCCGGGCGGGAGGGTGTCTCGACGAGACACCCTCCAGGGCCTGCGGCGTCGGGGCGTGCGGGGTCGGCGGGACACCGCGCCGGGTGGGCACGGTCGTCGGATCGCCGACTCCTACGCACGGAAGAGGAACATGCGCGTCAACGTAGCAAACGGAGCTCCGCCCCGGCCTCGCCGGGTGCCGTCCCGGCCTGTTCCGGGACCAGCGCGAACGCCTCGATCTCCACGAGCAGTTCCGGGCGGACCAGCGCGGAGACCTGCACCGCCGAGCTCGCCGGCAGCGGCGCTCCCGCGAAGTGCGCGTCCCGGGCGTCCCGCACGGCCGGGAGGTGGGCCACGTCCGTGACGAAGTACGTCAGCTTCACCACGTCCCCGAAGCCCGCGCCGGCCGCCGCGAGGCAGCGCTCCAGGTTCGCGAAGACCTGATGGGCCTGGGCGGCCGCGTCGCCCTCACCGACCACCGCCCCGGAGGCGTCGAAGGCGCACTGCCCGGATATCGCCACGAACCGGCCCGTGCCCCACACGACGTGGCTGTACTGGGGGCTGGGTGCGAGGCCGTCGGGGGCGGGCACGTGGGTGAGGTGGCTCGTCATGCCCCACATCCTCGCGCACGCCACTGACAGTGCCCGCGACCCCTTGCGGGGCGCGGGCACGGTGGCGGTGGTGAGGCCGGCCGGGAGTGGTGTCAGCGGACGTGGCCCAGGGGCCCGCCGGTACTGGTGTCAGTGGACGTGGCCCAGGGGGCCGGCCGGTACTGGTGTCAGTGGACGTGGCCCACCAGGAGCCCCTTCGGTACCGGCTTCAGCGGACGTGGCCCAGGAGGCCGTGGAGGGCGACGCCGGCCGGCTCCGCGCGCAGGGTGCCGGCCCGCTTGCCGGAGGCGTCCGGGGTCGTCGGGGCCGCCGCGGTCACCGGCTCGGGCTCGGGCTCGGGGAGCGCGGCGCACACCGCGTCCACCTCGGTGTCGCCCTCACCGCGCGGGACCTTGCCCGTGGCGAGGTAGGCGGCGAGGTGCTCGTCGAGGCAGTCGTTCCCGCCGAGCGTCACCCCGTGGTTCCCGCCGCCCTCCTCGACGACGAGGCTGGAGCCGCGCGTCAGCCGGTGCAGGGCGGCCCCGCCCTCGTACGGCGTGGCCGCGTCGTCCGTGGCCTGGAGGATGAGGACCGGCGGCAGCTGGTCGTTGGTGAGGTCCGGCGGGGTGAGGGAGTCCACCGGCCAGAAGGCGCAGGGCGCGTTGTACCAGGCGTTGTTCCAGGTCGAGAACGGCGCCTTCGCGTGCACGTCCCAGCTGTCCTTGCGCCACACGTTCCAGTCGCGGGGCCAGCCCGCGTCCCGGCACTGCACGCTCGTGTAGACCGAGTAGCCGTTGTCGGCCGCCGCGTCGGCCTCGCCGTACCGCTCGTACGCCTCCGTCAGCGGCTTCGGGTCCGCGTTGTTGACGTAGGCCGCGAAGGCGCTCGCGAGGCGGGGCCAGTAGCCGTTGTAGTACCCGCCCGGCAGGAAGGTGTCCTCCAGCTCGCCGGGGCCGACCTTCCCGCCGGCGGGGGTGGCGCGCAGCGCGTCGCGCATCCGGTACCAGGCGGCCTCGACCGCCGCCGGGTCGGTGCCCAGCTTGTACACGGCGTTCTGCCGGGCCACCCAGGCCATGAAGTCCTTGTGGCGGGCGTCGAACGCGTAGTCCTGCGCGAGGTTGTCCTCGTACCAGACGCCGTGCGGGTTCACCACGGAGTCGAGCGCCATCCGCCGCACCCGGTCCGGGTACAGGCGCGCGTACACGGCGCCCAGGTAGGTCCCGTACGAGTAGCCGAGGTAGTTGATCTTCGGCGCGCCGATCGCGTGGCGGATCGCGTCCAGGTCCCGTGCGGTGCTCACGGTGTCGATGTACGGCAGTACGTCCGCGTACTTCTTGCCGCAGGCCCGGGCGAAGGTCTGCGCCCGCTCGACGGCGGCCCGCTCGGCCGCGGCCGAGGCCGGCACCGAGTCGGCCCGCACGGGCGCGAAGTGGCCGGGCTCGCAGTCCAGCGCGGGCTCGCTCTTGCCGACCCCGCGCGGGTCGAAGCCGATCACGTCGTACTCGGCGGCCACCTTCGGGGGCAGCGAGGCCGCGACGTACCCGGCCATCCCGCGCCCGCTGCCGCCGGGTCCGCCCGGGTTCACGAGCAGCGGGCCCTGGGAGGTCTTCGCGGTGTGCGGGACCCGGGTGAGGGCGAGGGTGATCTTCCGCCCGGCGGGGTCGTCGTGGTTGAGCGGCAGCTTCAGGGTGGCGCACTGGAGCCGGGGGTACGCCTTCGTGGCGCACTCGGTCCAGGCGAGCGGGGGGAGCGGTCGGGGGGTCGGTTCACCGGCGTCCGCGGGGGCGGCGGGCAGGACGGTGACCGTCCCGGCGACCAGCGCTCCAGCGGCGATCAGCATTCCTGCGCGTGGGGTCATAGGGCGTTTGTGTCCCGAACCGGCGCGGAGAGGTCCTGTTTCGTCGAGAGTTGACCCGAACGGAGGCGGATCCGACGGCGTGTCAGGTGACCGGTCCGATGATCGGAGGGGAACTCGGGGGACTCGGACTCGGACTCAGGGGACTCAGGGGGCTCAGGGGGCTCAGAGGGGGCGCCTCACAGCAGCGTGAGCTGCTCGGGGGCCGCGGCGAGGGAGGGCTCCTCCGGCACGGGGATCCGGCGGCCCGCGCCCCGGTGTGCGGGCCCGATGCCGAACTCGGCCGCCAGCTCGTGCACCTGACGGGTGATCCGGCGCTGGTACCAGGTCGGCGCGTAGGCCCCGTCCGCGTACATCCGCTCGTACCGTCCCACCAGGCCCGGGTGGTGCGCGCGCAGCCAGGTCATGAACCACTCGCGGGCGCCCGGCCGCAGGTGCAGGACGAGCGGGGTGACCGAGCTCGCGCCGGCCTCGGCGATCGCGCGGACCGTCGCGCGCAGCTGCTCGGGCCGGTCGCCGAGGAAGGGCACCACGGGCGCCATCAGGACCCCGCAGTCGATGCCGTGCTCCCCGAGGGTGCGGACGACGTCGAGGCGGCGCTGCGGTGAGGGGGTGCCGGGCTCGATCGTCCGCCAGAGCTCCTGGTCCGTGAAGCCGACGGAGACGGAGATGCCGACCTCGGTGACCCGGGCGGCCTGGGTGAGGAGCTCCAGGTCGCGGAGGATCAGGGTGCCCTTGGTGAGGATCGAGAACGGGTTGGCCCGGTCCCGCAGCGCCGTGAGGATGCCGGGCATCAGCCGGTAGCGGCCCTCGGCGCGCTGGTAGCAGTCGACGTTGGTGCCCATGGCGACGTGCGCGCCCTGCCAGCGGGCGGAGGCGAGCTGCCGGGCGAGCAGCTCCGCGGCGTTGATCTTGACGACGATCTGGGAGTCGAAGCCGAGGCCGGTGTCGAGGTCGAGATAGCTGTGGGTCTTGCGGGCGAAGCAGTACACACACGCGTGCGTGCAGCCGCGGTACGGGTTGACCGTCCACTCGAACGGCATCCGGGAGGCGCCGGGCACCCGGTTCAGGATCGAGCGGGCCCGGACCTCGTGGAAGGTGATGCCCCGGAACTCGGGGGTGTCGAAGGTCCGCGTCGTGACCGCGTCCGTGCCGAACAGGGGGATGTCGGCGGGGGCGGTGGGGGTGTCGCCCAGATTGTCCCAGCGCATGGACGCCTCCTCGGTGGCTCTGCCTCGACCGTTCGCCCAGAATAGAACACCTGTTCCCTTGATCGTTGCAACCCGGATTTCGCCCCCCGGAGCCCACGTGGTTCGCTTGGGCCACACCCCCGAGGAATCACGAGCTGGAGGAAGTCAATGGCGCAGGTCGAGGCCACCACGGAACGGATCATCGCCGCGGACGCGGAGACGGTGTTCGACGCGCTGGCCGACTACAGCGGTACGCGCGCGAAGGTGCTCCCCGAGCACTTCAGCGAGTACGAGGTGCGCGAGGGCGGCGACGGCGAGGGCACCCTCGTCCACTGGAAGCTCCAGGCCACGAGCAAGCGCGTCCGCGACTGCCTCCTGGAGGTCACGGAGCCCACCGAGGGGCAGCTCGTCGAGAAGGACCGCAACTCCTCCATGGTCACCACCTGGACCGTGACCCCCGCCGGTGAGGGCAAGTCCCGCGCCGTCGTGACCACCGTCTGGAACGGCGCAGGCGGCATCGGCGGCTTCTTCGAGAAGACGTTCGCGCCCAAGGGTCTCGGCCGCATCTACGACGCCGTCCTCGCCAAGCTGGCGGACGAGGTCGAGAAGTAACGCCCGGAGCGTTCACCGATTCGAGTGGATCGCCCGCACCCCCCGTACCGGCGCTCCCGCGCACCGGGGGGCGCGGGCCTTCTCGTAAACGCGCTGATGAGCGACCCAAGTGCGCCGTAGTGCAGGGACGTTCACCCCCTGGAGCGCCACCTCCCTCCCGTACCGCCCGACTTGCTCCCCCTTCGCGTGCAATGCGAAGAATGGCGCGGCGCAGACGCCGCGACGAGGGGAGCAGGTACGTGGGTGCGATCACGATCGTGAAAGGCGTCGAGGGCGCCACGGGGGAAGCGGAACCCCTGGACGCTCCGCCCACCGACCCCGCCCCACCGGCCGGACCGGGGCCCGCCGCCCTCGACCCCCGCCGCGTACGGCTCGTCTTCTGCGGCCTCATGCTCGCGCTGCTCCTCGCCGCGCTCGAGCAGATGATCGTCGCCACCGCCCTGCCGAAGATCGTCGGCGAACTCCAGGGCCTGGACCGGATGTCCTGGGCGATCACCGCCTACCTGCTGACCTCCACCATCGGTCTGCCCGTCTACGGAAAGCTCGGCGACCTCCTCGGCCGCAAGGGCGTCTTCCTCTTCGCGATCGTCGTCTTCGTCATCGGCTCCGGCCTCGCCGGCTGGTCCCGGACCATGGACGAACTCATCGCCTTCCGCGCGGTCCAGGGCGCCGGCGCCGGCGGCCTCATGATCGGCGTCCAGGCGATCATCGCCGACATCGTCCCGGCCCGGGAACGCGGCCGCTACATGGGGCTCATCGGCGCCGCCTTCGGCCTCGCGTCCGTCGCGGGACCGCTGCTCGGCGGCTTCTTCACCGACCACGTCTCCTGGCGCTGGTGCTT
The DNA here is from genome assembly GCF_049913095.1 of Streptomyces sp. E-08. Taxonomy (NCBI): domain Bacteria; kingdom Bacillati; phylum Actinomycetota; class Actinomycetes; order Kitasatosporales; family Streptomycetaceae; genus Streptomyces; species Streptomyces sp. E-08. The sequence goes on from NZ_CP183971.1 coordinate 6,849,919, forward strand.
CTACTTCAACGTGCCCTTCGGGCTCGTCACCCTCGCCGTGGTCGCCACCGTCCTCAAGCTCCCGAAGCCCACGGCACGCGCGCGCTTCGACGTCCTCGGCGCCCTGCTCCTCGCCGCCGCCTCCACCTGCCTGGTCCTGCTCACCAGCTGGGGCGGCACCGAGTACGCCTGGGACTCCCGGGTCATCCTCGCCCTGGCCTGCGGAGCCGCCGGAACGACCCTGCTCTTCCTGACCGTCGAACACTTCGCGCCCGAACCGCTCATCCCGCTGCGGCTGTTCCGCGACTCCGTCTTCACCGTGACCGCCCTCGTCGGCGCCGTCGTCGGCATCGCGCTCTTCGGCGCCGCCAGCTACCTCCCCAGCTTCCTGCAGATGGTCGAGGGCGCCAGCGCCACGGAGTCCGGCCTCCTGATGCTGCCTCTCATGGGCGGCATCGTCATCGCCTCCGTCGTCTCCGGCCAGCTCATCAGCCGTACCGGCCACTACAAGATCTACCCGGTGATCGGCGGGGCCGTCTCCGTCCTCGGCATGTGGCTGCTCTCCCGCATGGGCACCGACACCCCGCGCCTCCAGCTCAGCCTGTGGCAGGCCGTCCTCGGCGCCGGCATCGGCCTCGTCATGCCGGTGCTCGTCCTCGCCGTGCAGAACTCCGTCCGCCCCGCCGACCTCGGCACCGCCACCAGCGCCCACACCTACTTCCGCCAGATCGGCGGCAGCGTCGGCGCCGCCGTCTTCGGCACCCTCTTCGCCTCCCGCCTCGACGACGCACTCGGCGACCGCCTCGCCGGCGTCCTCGCGCAGGGTGGCCCCGCGTCCCCGCCGCCGGCCGAGTCGATCACACCGGGGACCGTCCACACCCTGCCGCCGGCCCTGCGCGACGCGTACATCCAGGCGTACGCGGACGCGATGCCGCGGATCTTCCTCTACCTCGTGCCGGTCCTCGTACTCGGCCTCGTCCTCGCCTTCTTCCTCAAGGAGAAACCGCTGGTGTCCCACCACAGCCCCCTCACCGAGGCCACCGAGGCCATCGACCTGGGCGCCGCGCAGGCGTTCCCGCACGCCCGCCACGCGGCCCCCGCCCCCGCCGGGGCCACCCCGCCTCCGCACTCCGGGGTGCCGGTGTGCGGCACCGTCCAGCACCACGACGGCAGCCGCGTCCCCCGGGCCGCGCTCACCCTCATCGACGTCCAGGGCCGGCAGATCGGCCGTGGCGCGAGCGGCGAGGACGGCCGGTACGCCCTGAGCGTCCCCGGCGGCGGCGCGTACGTCCTGATCGCCGCGGCCGGCGGACACCAGCCGCAGGCCGTCTCCGTCACCGTCGGCGACCGGCCGGTGGAGCTCGACGTCGTCCTCGGCGGCGCCGGGCGGCTCGCGGGCAGCGTCGTCACCGCCGACGGCACGCCCGTACGGGACGCGGCCGTCACCCTCACCGACGTGCGCGGCGAGGTCGTCGCCTCCACCCGCAGCGGACGCGAGGGCGGGTACGTCATCGGGGAGCTCGTCGCGGGCGAGTACACGCTCGCCGCCAGCGCCCCCGCCTTCCGGCCCGCCGCGCTGCCCGTCAGCGTCCAGTCCTCCCGCGAGACCCGCCAGGACATCGAACTGGCCGGCGGCGCGGTGCTGCGCGGCACCGTACGGGCCGGGGGAGGGCGCTGCGTGGAGGACGCCCGGGTCACCCTCCTCGACGCCGCGGGCAACGTCGTCGACACCCTCACCACCGGCGCCGACGGCAGCTTCCGCTTCATCGACCTGTCCTCCGGCGAGTACACGGTCATCGCCGCCGGGTACCCGCCCGTCGCCACCGTCCTCCAGGTGGCCGGCGGCGGCCGCACCGAGCGCGACCTGCAGCTCGGCCACCAGGACTGACCGGCCGTGCTCAGGAGGTGGTCGTCGCCTTGCGCAGCGCGCTGATGCAGGTGCCGATCGCCTCCTGGAGGGCTTCGAGGCGCTGGAGCATGTCCGCCTCGTAGATGTCCTCCTCCATCACCTCGTCGAGGGTCAGCTCCTCGAAGACCTTCGTGGCCTTCTGCAGGCTGTTGTAGAACTTCGTCCGCCGCTCCTGGACGCGCAGCGCCGGATCCTCCTCGACCGCCTTGGCGACCAGGCCCTTCACCGTGTCGTAGGCCTCGCCGGCCCACTCGCCCGCCTCCTCCGAGTCGTCCAGCTCGTCGAGGAGCGAAAGATGCCGCTCGGCCTCGGCCCGCAGCTCGGCCGGCGCCTCCACGGTCTGCCCGGCGGGGGTCTTGATCTGGCCGTTCTCGACGATCTGCCGGACGTACCCGATGCGGTCGGCCGCCTTCGCCTCGCTCGCCACCGCCTTCTTCAGGTCGTCCGTGCGGGCGAAGGCCCGGGCCATCTCGGTCTGGAGGGCCGGGTCCTCCTTCATCCGGTCGAGCAGCGCCCCGCGCGCGGCCTCCGCCGTCCCGGGGTCGGCGAGGATCGCCGCCCGCAGCGCCGTGGGGTTCTCCGCGACCTCCAGGGCCTTCGTCGGCCGGATGCCCTCCGCCTCGGCCGCAGCGCTGATCGCCTGGCCGCGCACGGAGGACGCGCTGTTGCGGGAGGTGTAGTACGACAGCCAGACGTCCGCGTCCGGGAGCTCGATGTCCTCGCCGGGGACCAGCACCTCGAACTGCGGGACCAGACCGTCGTCGGCCGCCATGTCCCAGGCCTTGTAGTAGCGCATGACCCGCTCGGGCGAGCACCCGGCGAGCTCGGCGAAGGCCTTCGCCGAGACCTTCGTGCGGGCCGTGCCCTCGGCGGCCTGCCCGCCGGGCCGGACGCTCCGGGCCACCTTCAGGGCGAACGCCCAGCCACCGGTCCGCGCGTACACCCCGAAGTCCAGGGCGTCACGGACGACGACGGGGTCGTGCGGGTGGTCCTCCTGGGGGTCGGAGGTCTCCTGGGCCTCGGATGTCTCCTGGGATTCCAGGGCCTCCCGGGAATCCGGGGCCTCCCGGGATTCCGAGACTTCCCGGGGCTCGGAGGCCTCCTCGGATTCGGGTGCCGACGGCTCCCAGAACTCCGGCTCCTCCGCCATGAGGGGCCCGGAGGGCTCGGGGACGACGACGGAACCGGCGGGCCCGGGAACGACGGCGGGCTCGGTCTCGACGGGCGCGGACTCGGACGGGGTGAAGGCGATGGTCACCGAGAGCTCTCCGGAAGGTCGACAACTTCAGCTGCGGCCGACAGCCTATACGCACCCCTTGGCGATGTTTCGCCCGATTCGAGGGCCGCCGATCGGGTGGCGCGCGAGGCCGCCGCCGGCGCGTCACGGCCCGGGCGGTGTCCGTGGCCCCCCCGACGACGGCACCCCGCCGGAGCAGCGGGCCGCCGCCGCGCCGCGCCGGTTCACGGAGGAGGACCCCAGGAGGCATCCGGAACCCGCCGGTGATCCGTACCGCCGTCCGGTGGGCGCCAGTGGTCCACTCCAACGGCGGTTATCCACAGGGGTGGTAGGGCGACCGGGCGGCGCGTACGGTGCCAGGCATGAAGATCCTCATCAGCGCCGACATGGAGGGTGCGACCGGTGTGACCTGGCCCGCCGACGTGCTGCCCGGCACGCCCCAGTGGGAGCGGTGCCGCGCGATGTTCACCTCCGACGTGAACGCCGCCGTGCTCGGCTTCTTCGACGGCGGCGCGGACGAGGTCCTCATCAACGAGGCGCACTGGTCCATGCGGAACCTGCTCCTGGAGCGGCTCGACGAGCGGGCCGAGATGCTCACCGGGCGGCACAAGTCCCTCTCGATGGTCGAGGGCGTGCAGCACGGCGACGTCGACGGCATCGCCTTCGTCGGCTACCACACGGGCGCCGGTACCGAGGGCGTCCTCGCGCACACCTACCTCGCGAACTCCATCACCGGGGTCTGGCTCAATGGCGAGCGGGCCAGCGAGGGCCTCCTCAACGCCCATGTGGTCGCGGAGTACGGCGTGCCCGTCGTCCTTGTCACCGGGGACGACCTGACCTGCGAGGACGCCCTCGGGTACGCGCCGGAGGCGCCGAAGGTCGCCGTCAAGGACCACGTCTCGCGGTACGCGGCGGTGTGCCGCCCCCCGGCCAGGACCGCCGCGGACATCCGCGCCGCGGCGAAGACCGGTGCCGCGCTCGCCGTCCGGCGAGAGCCGGTCCGGGGCGGCCCCTTCACCGTGGAGCTCGAGTTCGACGCGGACCACCTGGGCGCCGCCGCAACGGTGGTTCCCGGCGTGGCGCGGGGCGGCGAGCGGCGCGTCGCGTACACGAGCGAGACGATGTACGAGGCAATTCGCACGTTCAAGGCGGTCACGACCATCGTCTCGGCCGCGGTGGAGGAGCAGTATGGCTGAGGAGGTCCGGGGCCCGGACACGACGGCGCTCGACGAGGTGGTCACCTTCACCTCCGAGCTCATCCGCATCGACACCACCAACCGCGGCGGCGGCGACTGCCGCGAGCGGCCGGCCGCCGAGTACGTCGCCGAGCGGCTCGCGGACGCCGGGATCGAACCCACCCTCCTGGAGCGGACCCCCGGCCGCACCAACGTGGTGGCGCGGATCCCCGGCACCGACCCCTCGGCCGAGGCGCTCCTGGTCCACGGCCACCTGGACGTGGTGCCCGCCGACCCCGCCGAATGGACCGTGCACCCGTTCTCCGGCGAGGTCCGCGACGGGGTCGTGTGGGGGCGCGGCGCCGTCGACATGAAGAACATGGACGCGATGGTCCTGGCCGTCGTCCGCTCCTGGGCCCGCCAAGGCATCCGGCCCCGCAGGGACATCGTCCTCGCCTACACCGCCGACGAGGAGGCCAGCGCCGAGGACGGCTCCGGCTTCCTCGCCGACCGGCACGCGGCCCTCTTCGACGGCTGTACGGAGGGCATCAGCGAGTCCGGTGCGTTCAGCTTCCACCCGCAGCCCGGCACCACCCTCTACCCGATCGCGGCGGGCGAGCGGGGCACCGCCTGGCTCAAGCTCACCGCCCACGGCCGGGCAGGCCACGGCTCCAAGGTGAACACGGCCAACGCCGTCACCCGCCTCGCCTCGGCCGTCGCCCGGATCGGCGGCCACACCTGGCCCGTCCGCCTCACCACGACCGTCCGCGCCGCCCTCGCCGAGCTCGCCGCGCTCTACGGCATCGACATCGACATCCGAGCCCGCGACCTCGACGTCGACGTCCTCCTCGACAAGCTCGGCCCGGCCGCCGCCCTCGTCGCGCCGACCGTCCGCAACAGCGCCAACCCGACGATGCTCGACGCCGGTTACAAGGTCAACGTCATCCCCGGACAGGCCGTCGCCTACATCGACGGGCGGATGCTGCCGGGCGCGGAGGAGGAGTTCGCCGCGACCATGGACCTGCTCACCGGGCCCGACGTGGAGTGGGAGTTCCACCACCGCGAGGTGGCCCTGGAGGCCCCGGTCGACTCACCGACCTTCGCCAAGCTCCGGGCCGCCGTCGAGCGCTTCGACCCCGCCGGGCACGTCGTGCCGTTCACCATGTCCGGCGGCACCGACGCCAAGCAGTTCTCCCGGCTCGGCATCACCGGCTACGGCTTCTCGCCGCTCCGGCTGCCCCCGGACCTCGACTACGGGGCGCTGTTCCACGGCGTCGACGAGCGCGTCCCGGTGGACGCCCTGCACTTCGGCGTCCGGGTGCTCGACCACTATCTGAAGTCCGCGTAGGCCCGTGACAGGGGGAGATTGGGATGGGCACGACCACGACCACGGCCGGGTACGGCACCTGGCCGTCACCCGTGAGCGCCGGGCTCGCCGCCGCGCACGACGGGCGGCCCGAGTACCTCGGCGCCGTCGGCGACGAGCTGTGGTGGACCGCGCCCCGCCCCGCGGAGGGCGGCCGGCGCGCCCTGGTCCGTCGACGCGCCGACGGCACCGAGGAGAGCCTCCTGCCGCCCCCGTGGAACGTCCGGAGCCGGGTGATCGAGTACGGCGGGCAGCCCTGGGCGGCCGTCGCGCGCCCGGCCGGCGGACCGCTCGCCGTGTTCTGCCACTTCCCCGACCAGCGGCTCTACGGGTACGAACCCGACGCCGCCCCCGGCACGGAGCCGCGGCCACTCACCCCCGTCTCCGCCGTCGGCGGAGGACTGCGCTGGGTGGACCCGGTGATCCACCCGGACCGGGGCGAGGTGTGGTGCGTCCTGGAGGAGTTCACCGGACCCGCGCCGACCGATGTGCGCCGCGTCCTCGCCGCCGTACCCCTCGACGGCTCGGCCGCCGAGGACCGCGGGGCCGTCCGTGAACTCACCGACGGGCGCCACCGGTTCGTGACCGGCCCCCGGCTCTCCCCTGACGGCCGCCGGGCGGCCTGGATCGCCTGGGACCACCCCCGGATGCCCTGGGACGGCACCGAGGTCCGGCTCGCCGAGGTCACCCCCGAGGGCACCTTCCGCGAGGCCCGGACCGTCGCCGGGGGGACCGCCGAGTCGATCCCGCAGGCCGACTGGGACGCGGCCGGCCGGCTGCTGTTCGTCAGCGACCGCACCGGCTGGTGGAACCTCTACCGCGCACAGGTCGGCGCCGACGGCGGCCTCGCCGAGCCGGAGGCGCTCTGCCCCCGCGCCGAGGAGTTCGGCGGCCCGCTCTGGAAGATCGGACTCCGCTGGTTCACCCCCCTGGAGAACGGGCTGATCGCCGTCGTCCACGGCAGGGGGACCACCACGCTCGGCATCCTCGACCCCGACCGCCGCGCCCTCGTCGACGCCGGAGGGCCCCGCACGGAATGGGCCGCCACCCTCGCCGCGCACGGCACCCGGGTCGTCGGCGTCGCCGCCGGTCCGCACCGCTCCCACGAGCTCGTCGAGCTCGACACCCGCACCGGACGCAGCCGCGTGGTCGCCGCCGCCCACACCGACGCCGTCGACCCCGCCCACCTCCCCGAACCCCGCGCCCGCACCTTCACCGGACCCGGCGGACGGGAGATCCACGCGCAGGTGTACCCGCCGCACCACCCCCGGTACGACGGGCCCGAGGGCGAGCTGCCGCCCTACGTGATCTGGGCGCACGGCGGACCCACCGGCCACGCCCCGCTCGTCCTCGACCTGGAGATCGCCTACTTCACCTCACGGGGCATCGGCGTCGCCGAGGTCAACTACGGCGGCTCGACCGGCTACGGCCGGGAGTACCGGGACCGGCTGCGCCAGCAGTGGGGCGTCGTCGACGTGGAGGACTGCGCGGCCGTCGCGGCGGCCCTCGCCGCCGAGGGCACCGCCGACCCGTCGCGGCTCGCCGTGCGCGGCGGCAGCGCGGGCGGCTGGACGACCGCCGCGTCCCTCGTCTCCACCGACGTGTACGCCTGCGGCACGATCATCTACCCCATCCTGGACCTGCGCGGCTGGGCCACCGACGAGACCCACGACTTCGAGTCCCAGTACCTCCACGGACTGATCGGACCGCTCGACGAGGTGCCCGCCCGCTACAAGGAACGCTCGCCGATCGAGCACGTCGACCGCGTCACCGTCCCGTTCCTCCTGCTCCAGGGCCTCGACGACGTCATCTGCCCTCCCGCGCAGGCCGAGCGCTTCCTCGCCCGCACGGCCGGCCGGGGCGTCCCGCACGCCTACCTCGCCTTCGAGGGCGAGGGCCACGGCTTCCGCAGGGCCGACACCATGGTCCGGGCCCTGGAGGCCGAACTCGCCCTGTACGTCAGAACCTTCGGCATCGACCGTACGGACGTGCCGGCCCTGGAGTTCCGCACGTGAGCCCCGTGGACGCCCTCACCCGGGGAGAGCGGCTCCGGCCCGGGGCGCGGGTCGCCGTCGTCGCCCCCAGCGGGCCCGTGCCCGAGGAGCGGCTCGCGGCCGGGCTCGCCATCCTGCGCGGCTGGGGCCTCGAACCCGTGGTCGCCCCGCACGTCCTGGACACCCACCCCGCGCTCGGGTACCTCGCGGGCGGGGACCGGGAGAGGGCCCGCGACCTGACCGAGGCCTGGTGCGACCCCTCGGTCTCCGCGGTGCTCTGCGCCCGCGGCGGATTCGGCGCCCAGCGCATGGTGGACCTCGTGGACTGGGCGGCGATCCGCGCGGCCGGGCCCAAGGCCTTCGTCGGCTACAGCGACGTCACCGCCCTGCACGAGGCCTTCGCCGTCCGCGCGGGCTTCGCCACCCTGCACGGACCGATGGTCGCCGCCGCCACGTTCCTCTCGGACCCGGTCACCCAGGAGTCGCTGCGCGCCACCCTCTTCGAGCCCGGGGCCGTCCTGACGCTCGGCCCGGAGACGGCACGGACCCTGGTGCCGGGACGCGCCCGGGGCGTGACGCTGGGCGGCTGCGTCAGCCTGCTCGCCGCCGACCTCGGCACCCCGCAGGGGCGGCCCTCGGCCCGCGGCGGGCTGCTGCTCCTGGAGGACGTCGGGGAGGAGCCGTACCGCCTCGACCGCATCCTCACCCAACTCCTGCGCTCCGGATGGCTCGACGGCGTGGCGGGCATCGGTCTCGGCTCCTGGGAGGAGTGCGGTCCCTACGAGGGGGTCCGGGCGGTCCTCGCCGACCGCCTCGGCGGGCTCGGGGTGCCCGTCGTGGAGGAGATGGGCTTCGGGCACAGCCCGACCGCGCTCACCCTGCCGCTCGGCCTGCCCGCCGCGCTCGACGCGGACACGTGCACGCTCACCCTGGACGTACCGGCCCTGCGCTGAGCGGTGGAAGCCCCCGTACGACGCGGACACGCCCCCGTCCCGGGGTGCGGGGCGAGGGCGCGTCCCCTCGGAGGGGCGGGACCGCGGGCCCTGTCCCGCCGCGGCCTCGGCGCCGGACTGCCGTCGCACCACGACACGTTCGAGGAGGGCGTACGCGACGATCGCCACGACCAGGCCGGTGACCGCGTCGGAGAGCTGCGGGGCGAACCAGTGCGCCAGGCCCGCGCCCGCCGCGCTCACCGCCCAGGCCAGGAAGGCCGTGGGCCGCACCGTCGCGGTCGGACGGCGGTCCATCGCGCCGCGTCCGCCGCGGGCGAAGAACTGGTCGGCGATGAGGACGCCGCCGAGCGGCGGGACTCAGGATCACGAGCCAGTCCAGGAAGTGGTCCCACACCCCGGCGAGCGCGGCGACCGTGCCGACGACACCGAGGACGACCGTCATCAGCCGCATCGTCCGGCCGGTCAGGTGCGACCGGCCCAGGGCGCCGTTGTAGAGGGAGTGACTGCACACGGAGCCGAGGTTGACGAAGACGAAGACCGCCGCGAGGACGTTCAGGAGCGGCGCTCCCTCCCCGGTGAGGATCGGCAGGAGGTCGCCGCCCGCGGTCGCCGGTGCGGCGACCGCGCCCGCGGCGACCACCAGACCACCCGTGACCTGTGCGATCACGCCGGCCACGGGGAAGGCGCTGACAGTGGCGGGGACGGCCTGCCGGCCGTTCCGCGACCAGCGGGTGAAGTCACCGTCATCGTGCCGGAGTCGGCGAACGTCGCCATGATCATGGAGATCGCGGCGCCGAAGGCGAGCGTGGTGTCCCCGCCCACCCCCTGGTACGAGAAGACGGCGCCCAGGTCGTGGCGGGGAACCGATGACGGCCGACCGGCTGCGCGCCAACGTCAGGGGCGCCTGCCAGGTGCTGGCCGGTCCGGCCCGTGAGCACGAGGTCGTCATCACCCACGGCAACGGCCCGCAGGCCGGCCTCCTCGCGCTCCAGAACCTCGCCTACCAGGACGTCGCGGCCTACTCGCTGGACATCCTCGGCGCGGAGACCCAGGGCATGATCGGCTACGTCATCCAGCAGGAGCTCTCCCACGCCCTGTCCGGCGAGCGCGAGGTCGCCGCCGTCCTCACCACGACCGAGGTCGACGAGGCCGACCCGGCGTTCGAGCGCCCCACCAAGCTGATCGGCCCCACCTACTCGGCGCAGGACGCCGCCGAGGCCGCGGCCGAGTACCGCTGGAGCATCGCCCGCGACGGCGGCGCCTTTCGCCGCGTCGTGCCGTCGCCCGAGCCGCTGCGCATCATGCAGGCGCCGCTGGTCAGCACGCTCCTCGGCAACGGAACGCTCGTGGTGTGCGTGGGCGGCGGCGTGCCGGTGCGCACCGACTCCAAGGGCCGCCAGATCGGCATGCAGGCCGTCGTCGACAAGGAGGCGGCGAGCGCGGCACTCGCCGCCGACCTCGGCGCGGACATGCTGATCATGCTCACGGACGGCGACTTCGTCAGCCGGGACCAGGGCACCCCCGAGCAGCGGGACATCCTCACCGCCTCGTCCGAGGGCCTCGCGGAGATCGCCTTCGCCGAGGGCTCGATGAAGCCCGAGGTCGACGCGGCCGTACGCGTCGCCCGCGCGGGCGGACGCACCCTCATCGGGCCGCTGGAGCGCCTCGACGACCTGATGGCGCGCCGCGTCGGCACGGAGATCCGGGCGGACGTGCCCGGGGGAGTCGTGTGCGTGGGGGAGTGAGGGCCTCGCGCGGGGGCGGGCGCACGACCGTCTCTTCGGTATACCGTTCGATCATCCGAAGGTGGTCCCGTCCCGCCCCGCCCCCCGGGGGCTCCTACTCCGGCGCCGTCCTGCGCTGGTGCGCGGCGGCCTCGTCGCGGCTGGTCTCCAGGTGACGCAGGGCCAGCTTCTCGACGCGCTCCACGTCCCGCGCCTCGATCCCCCGGTACAGCTCCGCGTGCTCCTCGGCGACGACGGTGAAGTCGTCGTGCTGCCCGAGCATCCAGCGCATCCGGCTGCGCAGCGTCGCGTTGAGCTCGCTGAGCAGGGCGTTGTCCGCCAGCTCCGTGACGGTCTCGTGGAAGTCGGCCGCCGCCCGCCGGGCGGCCTGGCCGTCGCCCTTGGCCGCGGCGGCCAGCTCGGCGTCGAGGTCGGCGCGGAGCTTGGCGAGCCCCGCCCGGGTGCGGCGCTGTGCGGCGAGCCGGAAGCCGAGGATCTCCAGGGCGGACCGGACCTCGCCCAGGTCCGAGATGTCGGAGGCGCTGAACTCGCGGACCACCGCCCACGTGCGCGGACGGGGCGTCACGAGACCCTCCGCGACCAGGTCCCGCAGGGCGTCGCGGACGGGCAGCCGGCTCACGTCCAGCTCGGCCGCGATCTCGCGCTCCACCAGCCTGCTGCCGGGTGCCCGGGTCCCGTCGATGATCTGATCGCGCAGGGCACGTGTCACCCGCTCCGACTCGGGCTTGAACTCCTCAGCGCCTGTCATGCCGCCATTCTCCCATCGAGGAAGGCGGTGCGAGCCGCGGGACCCGGCCGCCGGTGCGCGAGGCGCGCCCCTCACTGAATCTCCGTCAACAACCTGCCTCGGGCGCCTTGACGGTGTGATGACACGCTCGCGCTCGTGGCCGGTACGGCCGCGCTCGCCGGGCCGCTCGCCCTCGCCGCCGCCGGTGCCGGTGCCGAGGAGTCCGCCGCAACCGGGGCACCGAGCGCCGCAACCGGGGCATCCTCAACATCACCATGCGATCACACGCTTGACCTCAATCACGCTTGAGGTGTGACGATGATCCACATGACCACGGAATCCACATCCCACGCGGCAGACATCGAAGCAATCAGCCGGCTCGTCGCCACCGTCGAACACTCCCAGCAGAACAAGGACCCCGAGGAGTTCCTCGGCCTCTTCCACCCGGACGCGATATGGACGACGGCCCACGGCAAGGTCCTCATCGGCCTCGACGCGATCTCGGAGTTCACCCGCAAGGTCCTCCCCGCGGCGAACTGGGACGGCAAGGTCACCTACGAGGTGGTCCACGTGCTCTTCATCCGCCCCGACGTCGCGGCGGTCAAGGTCCGTCAGCGTTACCTGGCCCCGGGCGAGGAGAGCGAGGGCGCCCCGCTGTACGTGATCTCGAAGCAAGCCGACGGCCGCTGGCTGCTGACCGCCTGCCAGAACACGGGGGTCGTCGCCGACTAGCCTGTCCGCCGATCAGGCTCTCCGGGATCGTGTGCCGGACGCCCCGGCGCCGCAGGTACTCGCGGCACGGTCCGTTGCTGTAGGCCTTGTCGGCCGCGACGCTGTCCGGCTTCCTGCGGGGCCTGCCCGGCCCGAGTTTCGGGACGCGGGTCTCCAGGACCGGTTTGAACGGCGTGCAGTCTGTCCGCTGGCCCGGTGTGACGATCAGGGACAGGGGGCGGCAGCGGCCATCCGCGCTGAGGTGGAGTCTGGTGGTGAAGCCGCCGCGCGAGCGGCCCAGGCCCTCACCTCCAGCACCACCTCCACCAGGCGGGCGACGAGACTTTGCCACGGCGTCTCGTCCTGGTGTTCCACCCCTGCGGCCCCCTTTGACCCCGGAGCCGGAGGCGGAGGCGGGACGGTTGCTCACCGGCAGGAACGGACGCAGCCGTTCCCACTCGGCATCCCCCAGATCACTCCGCCCCATGTCCACATCAACGACCACGAAGCAGCCACATGATCGGCCGGACAAGTCTAGGCGGTCGGCCCGGTCCGGAGTCGCCGTACGTCCCGCACGAGCGTGTGCAACGTGCCGAGGAAGATCGCGGCTCCCGCGACGATCCAGAGGGCCGGTGCCCCGGAGCGGTACTCGCGAACGGCGAGAACGAGCAGCATCCCGCCGGCAAGGACGCCGAAGGCCGAGATCAGAGCGCTGATGCGGTGAGTCACACGGACATCGTCGACGACGACCCGGGCCGGCGGAAGCGATCCGGACGGACCGGCCGGGCCTACAGCGCCGCGTACCCCGGGCGGACGACCTCGTCGACGAGCCGCTGCCGCTCCGGCAGCGGCAGGAAGGCGGCCTCCAGGGCGGCGACGGTGAACTCCTCGAAGACCTCGGGCCCGTAACCGAAGGCGTCCACCATGTGCTGGAACTCCTCGCTCATGGTGGTGCCGGACACCAGCCGGTTGTCCGTGTTCAGCGTGATCCGGAAGCCGAGGCGGCGCAGCTCGTCGATCGGGTGCGAGGCGTAGTCCTTCGCGGCGCCCGTCTGGAGGTTGGACGTCGGGCAGACCTCCAGGGCGATGCGGTTGTCCCGGACGTACGAGGCGAGCCGGCCCAGGGTGCCGTCCTCGGCGATGTCGTCGGTGATCCGCACGCCGTGGCCGATCCGCTCGGTGCCGCAGACCTGCACGGCCTCGTGGATCGACTCCGCGCCGACGGCCTCGCCGGCGTGGATCGTGTAGTGGCAGTTCTCCCGCTTCAGGTGCTGGAAGGCCGCGAGGTGGCGGGCCGGCGGGTTGCCGATCTCGCCGCCCGCTATGTCGAAGCCCGCCACGCCGTTGTCCCGGTGCGCGACCGTGAGCTCCGCGATCTCCAGCGAGCGGTCGGTGTGGCGCATGCCGGTGAGCAGCGCACGGACGGTGATCCGGCCGCCCGCGCGGCGCTCGCCCTCACGGAAGCCGTCGTTGACCGCCACGACGACCTCGTCGAGGGTGAGGCCGCCCTCCAGGTGCTGCTCGGGGGCGTAGCGGATCTCGGCGTAGACGACGCCGTCCGCGGCCAGGTCCTCGGCGCACTCGGCCGCGATGCGCGTGAGCGCCTCGCGGGTCTGCATGACCGCGCAGGTGTGCGCGAAGGTCTCCAGGTAGCGCTCCAGCGAACCGGAGTCGGCGGCGTCCCGGAACCAGACCGCGAGCTCGGCCGGGTCCTCGGTCGGCAGCGCGGTGTAGCCGCAGGCGCGCGCCAGCTCGACGATGGTCGTCGGGCGGAGCCCGCCGTCGAGGTGGTCGTGGAGGACGGCCTTGGGGGCCTGGCGGATCCACTCGGAGACGGTAGGGGCGGCAGGCGTGACAGGGTTGTCAGACAAGTGCATGGCCGGGAAGTGTACGCCACGGCGGTACGGGCCGCTGTGACGCCCCTGACAGGGCCGGGAACGCAGTGCGCGCGCTCGCCCCCGCGGGTCGGGTCGGCGCCTCTCCGGCGGGCCGCGGGGTGGAGGCAGGGGCGCACGGCAGGGGATGTCGGGGTCGGGCCCTCCGCCGTCAGTGCGACTGCAGCACCGGCAGCGCGGGCGTTCCCGTCGGGAGCATGTGCTTCGCCGCGAGGACCGGTGTCTCACCGACCCGCACCACCTGCGTGACCAGGACCGCGGGGGTGTCCGCCGGGCGGCCCAGCTGCTCCCCGCGCCGCCGCCCGAGCAGCGTCGCCGTGATCCCGCTGTGGGCGTGCAGGGCCGTCTCCCGCGAGGCCGCGACCAGGACCGCCAGCATCGACACCGCCTCGGCGGTGCCGCCCTCCGCCTCCCGCAGGCCCCGGGCGAACTCCGGGTGCACCCGGTCGAGCAGCTCGTCGGGCGCCGCCCACTCGTGGCTCAGCGCCGCCGCCGCGCCCTCCCCGGTCAGGACCGACTCCCAGAACCGCAGCTCGGCGCGGGCGGGGGCCAGCAGGTGCTGGGTGGTGAAGTCGGTCGGCTCCTCGGAGGTCCTCAGCAGCGCCCGCACCCGCAGCGGGGCGCCCGTGCCGATCAGCTCCTCCAGCGGCTGGACGTGCTCGAAGCCGCGCCGGGGCGGGCGGTCGTTGACCGTACGGCCCACCCCGCGCCGCACCGTCAGGACGCCGTCCTCCTGGAGCAGCAGCAGCGCCTCGCGCAGGGCCGGCCTGCTGACGCCCAGCTCGGCGGCGAGCTTAGGCTCGGAGGGGAGCGTGGAGCCCGGCGGGTAGGTGCCGTCGTGGACGGCGTCCGCGATCCGCTCGTAGAGCGCCACGACCGGTCGCCGCCGCTGTCCGCTGACCGCCACGGCCCCTCCTCGTCTCGTTCCCGGCCCGATCTCCGCCGGTCCTCGCACCACGGTAGTCGGCCCACGTTGTCTGACAAGTCACCCGTTCGGCCCTCCTCGCCGTCACGGGGAGGCGCCGCTCGTCCCATTCTGGTCCCACAGCTGTGGCCGGGTACGACCGACGGCACGACGGAGGAGAGGGCCGGGCATGAGTCCCAAGCAGACGCCACGGACATCGGGCGAATACACGTCCCGGTTCGCCGGAGCCTTCACCCCGGGCCGGATCGCGATGATCGCGGTCGCGGTCCTCACGCTGGTCTTCACGCTGGTCTTCATCTTCGAGAACACCCGCGAGGCCGGGATCCGCCCGCTGGTCCCCGAAGTCGCCCCGGCGCTCTACGCGGCCCTGCTGGCGACCGCCCTCCTCGGCGCGGCCTACGGCTGCTCCTTCGTGGCCCGGAGGCGGAAGTGAGACGGGTCGCCGTCGTCGTCGGAGGCGCGGTCCTCGCGCTGGCGGCCGTCGCCGCCTCCTCGGCGGAGGAGACCGCCGATCCCGTCGACGAGGCCGGGACCCGGCCGATGCCGGACTTCCTCGACGGGGGTCTGTGGCGGGTCTTCACCCACCTGGACCGCCGGACCCGGCTCGACGTCCACGACGTGAGCGGTCGCGACCGGCGGGTGCTGTGGCCGCCGCGCTGGCAGGTCTGCACCCAGTACCCGGCGGCGGGCACGGAGCTGGACCGGAGGACGACGGTCATGATCGGAGTCGTACGGAAGGGCGAGACCTGCCCCCCGCGCGTCCGCGACGCCCGCCGCTGACGGGGGCCCGAGCCCCGGCGGGCCCGCACCTCCGGCGGGCCGTGCCCCACGCGCCGTGCGCCCACGCGTTCCGCCCCGGCGGTACGCGTGCCCACAACACGGCGGGCCCCCGCCGCATACCCTGCTCCGTATGCTCGACGACCCCGGTACGTACCTCGCCTCCGGGCCCCGTGTGGGCCTGCGCCCCTTCTCCCCGGCCGACGCCGACGAGTTCACCGCCCGTGCCCGCGAGAGCCGGGAGCTCCACCGCCCCTGGCTCTTCCCGCCGTGCACGCACGACGGGTACGCCGTCTACGCGGGCGGGCTCATCCAGGACCCGGCCCGTGCCGGCTTCCTCGTCTGCGAGCGCGCCGACGGCGCCATCGCCGGCTTCGTCAACATCAACAACATCGTCCGCGGTGCCTTCCGCAGCGGCGCCCTCGGCTACGGCGCCTTCACGCACGCCGCCGGACGCGGTCTCCTGACCGAGGCCCTCGGACTGGTCCTGGAGCACGCCTTCGGCCCCCTGGAACTGCACCGCCTGGAGGCGAACATCCAGCCCGGCAACACCGCCTCCCGTGCCCTCGTCCGCCGCGCCGGCTTCCGCCTGGAGGGCTTCTCGCCCGCGATGCTGCACATCGACGGCGCCTGGCGCGACCACGAACGCTGGGCGATCACCGCGCCCGACACCCCCTAGGGGGTGGCTTGCCGATCAGGCCGGGCTCGATCGACAAGACACCCCCTAGCGCTTGTAGTTGATCTTCATCGTGTCAAGGTCCGTCACCGTCGAGCGCAGCGCCTTGTGGCCGTGGCCCAGCTCGCGGAGCGCCGTCTCGACCCGGTCCTCCGCGATCGCCCCCGCCATCTCGTCGCCGTCCTCGGCGTCCGAGACGACGACCAGGCGGTACGAGAAGTGCTTCAGCGTCCGGTCGTAGGTCAGCGAGCCCTCCTCCGTGAACTGCATCGCCGTCAGTCCGTGCGCGTCCACCTCGGCGAGCAGCCGGGTCCGGCTCTCCTCCGACAGGCCGTCGAACGTCCCGCGCACGATGACCCGGTAGGTGTGCTGCGTACCCATTCCTCGTACTCCCTGTGCCATGGTCCCCGGCCGCCACGACGGCGGACCGGCCCTCCACACTACGGCGGCGGCCTCCGCCGCCGCCCGGAATATCCGGCCCCCGGCCCCCGGCGCCCTTTGCCGAAGCCTGACGTGGAGAACCGTGGAGAACCCCTGGTCAGGACCGGCTCCGGCGTGTTCCATGGATCAATGACGACCGTACGACGTGCCGTACTGACGCTGCCCGCGGCCCCGTTGGGCCCGGACAACCCTCTCCCCGCACTGCGGGCCCCCGCCGGAGCCGGGGCCCACGCGGTCGACGCGCGGACCCTCGCGGAGCTGCCGCGCGACATGGCCCGGGGCATCGGACGGGCGCCCCTGCGCAGCCTGCTCCCCGCCCCCGTGCGCGACGGCTACGGCCGCGAGCGCACCCCCGCGGACCTCGACGCGATCGTGATCGAGAACGACCGGCTCCGGGTGACCGTGCTGCCCGGCCTCGGCGGCCGCGTCCACTCCCTCCACCACAAGCCCACCGGGCGCGAACTCCTCTACTGCAACCCCGTCCTCCAGCCCGCCGCCTTCGCCCTCAACGGCGCCTGGTTCTCCGGCGGCATCGAGTGGAACATCGGGGCCACCGGCCACACCACGCTCTCCTGCTCGCCCCTCCACGCGGCGACCGTGCCCGCCCCCGACGGCGGCCCGATGCTCCGCCTGTGGGAGTGGGAGCGCCTGCGCGACCTGCCCTTCCAGGTCGACCTGTGGCTCCCGGAGGACTCCGACTTCCTGTACGTCGGCGTCCGCATCCGCAACCCCCACGAGCGGACCGTCCCCGCCTACTGGTGGTCCAACATCGCCGTCCCCGAGGAGCGCAGGGTCCTCGCGCCCGCCGACGCGGCCTGGCACCACGGCTACGAACGCGGCCTGAACCGGCTCCCCGTGCCCGTCACCGAGGACGGCACCGACCGCTCGTACCCGCTGAACGGCTCCCACGCCGCCGACTTCTTCTACGACCTGCCCGACGGGCAGCGCCGCTGGATCGCCGCCCTCGACGCGGCCGGCCACGGGCTCGTCCAGACCTCCACCGACCCGCTGCGCGGCCGCAAGCTCTTCCTCTGGGGCACAGAGCGCGGCGGCCGGCGCTGGCAGGAGTGGCTGACCGAACCCGGCACCCCCGGCTACGCCGAGATACAGGCCGGACTCGCCCGCACCCAGCTGGAACACCTGGAGCTCGCGGGCGAGGCGGAGTTCAGCTGGCTGGAGGCGTACGGACCGCTTGCCGCCGACCCCGGCACGGCGCTCGGCGACGACTGGACGGCGGCCCGCGCGGACGTCGAGGGGAACCTCGAAGCCGCGCTGCCCCGAGCCGCCGTCGACGCCGCGTACGCCGCCTGGCGGGAGGGCGCGGCCGACGCCGAGCCGGAGACCGTCCTCGCGGCGGGATCCGGCTGGGGAGCCCTCGAAGTCCTGCGCGGGGGTTACGCCTTGCCGGGCACGCCCTTCCCCGAGTCGACGCTCGGCCCGGACCAGGAACCGTGGCGGGAACTCCTGCGCACCGGCGTCCTGCCGCCCCCGGCGAAGGGCGCGGGACCCGGCGCGCCGCTGGTCGCCGCCCCCTGGCGGGACATGCTGGAGACCGCCCCGGCCGATCCGTCCACCGAGTACCACCTCGGCGTCGCCCAGTGGCACGCCGGGGACCGGGCCCAGGCGGTACGGAGCTGGGAGCGCGGACTGCGCAGGGCCGAGGTGCGCTGGCCGCTGCTGTACTGCCTGGCCGTCGCCGACCGGGAGGACGGCCACCCGGAACGGGCCGCGGAGCGGTTCGAGGAGGCCTTCGCCGACCACGAGGGCCACGAAGGCGGCGCGGTCGTGGCGGCCGCCCTCGGGCGAGAGGCCGCGACGGCGCTGCTCGCCACGGGCCGGGCCGGCCGTGCCCGGGAGCTGTGGGCGCGGCTGCCGGACGAGGTCCGGACGAGGGGCGCCTTCCGCTTCCTGGAGATCCGGATCCTGCTCGCCGAGGGAAGGCCGGGCGAGGCACGTGCCGTCTTCGACGCGGGCTTCGAGGTCGCGGACCTGCGCGAGGGAGCGGAGATCCTCGGTGAGGTCTGGGCGGAGCTCACCGACGAACCACTGCCGGACGCCTACGAGTTCCGGATGCGCCCGAGCTGAGACGCCGACGCCCCGTGGCCCTCCGCGCCGGGGATGCGGGGAGGGCCACGGGGCGGAAGGGGGGCGGGGCGTCCGTCGATCAGGACGCGAGGGCATAGGACACGAGGGGATCAGGACACCAGGAGATCGGGACACTCGGCGATCACGGCACCCGGCACAGGATCTCGCCGTGCGGGACCATGAACCAGGCGTCGTCCTGCTCGCCCCACTCCCGCCAGGCCTCCGCGATCGACGCCAGTTCGCCGGCGGTCGCGTGCCCGCCGTCGACGGCCAGGTCGGCGTAGCCGGAGGAGGTCGTACGGTCCGCCCACAGACCGCTCCACCACGCGCGCTCCCCGGGGGTGGCGAAGCACCAGGTCCCGGCCGTCGTCGTGATCTCGGTGAAGCCGGCCCGGCGGGCCCAGGAGAACAGCCGCCGTCCCGCGTCCGGTTCGCCGCCGTTGGCGCGGGCGACCCGGTGGTACAGGTCCAGCCACCCGTCCAGGGCGGGCCGCTCGGGGTACCAGGCGAAGGCCCCGTAGTCGCTGTCGCGGGCCGCGACGACCCCGCCGGGCCGGCACACCCGTCGCATCTCGCGCAGGGCCTGGACCGGGTCGCCGACGTGCTGCAGCACCTGGTGGGCGTGGACGACGTCGAAGGAGTCGTCGGGGAAGTCCAGGGCGTGGACGTCGGCGACCGCGAACTCGACGTTCTCCAGGCCGCGTTCGGTCGCCACCGCGCGGGCCTTCGCCAGGACGTCCTCGGCCGCGTCGACCGCCGTCACCCGGCCCGGCGCGACCAGCGCGGCCAGGTCGGCGGTGATGGTGCCGGGGCCGCAGCCCACGTCCAGCACGTCCAGGCCCTTGTGCAGTTCGGGCAGCAGGTAGGCGGCGGAGTTGGCGGCGGTCCGCCAGGTGTGCGAGCGCAGGACGGACTCGTGGTGGCCGTGCGTGTAGACGGCGGTCTCGTGGGCCGCGGGCTGCGCGGAGGCGTGCGTCATCGAAGCGACTCCCTCGGTGTGGGTGCGTGCCTCCACCGTACGCATCGTGGCCGAATGATGAGACCCATGTCTTGAGATGTGGACAGTCGGCGGGCGGCCCCGTCAGCTGAACAGCGTGCGCCGATACCGGAGTTCCTCCAGGACCCGGCCGCCCGTCTCCTCCCGCGCCGAGGTGCCGTCCGCCCGCCAGCCCGCGGCCTCGTAGAACCTCCGCCCCCGCGCGTTGCCCGCGAACACCCACAGCACCGCCGACCGGAACCCGCCCGCGACGAGCGCCTCGGTGGACGCCGACAGGAGCGCTCGCCCGACGCCCGTGCCCCAGACCTCCGGCAGGGCGTACAGCGCGGCGAGCTCGGCCGTGGTCCCGGGCGCGAACTCCTCGTCGCGGCAGGCCCGGAAGCAGGAGAACGCGACCGGCCGCCCGCCGTCGTCCGTCGCGACGAGCACCGATGGCCGGTCCGGGGCGGTGAGACGGGCGTGCCAGACGGCGGCACGCTCTTCGACGTCCAGGGCGTCGAGGTACGGACCGGGGACCAGGTCGCGGTAGGCGGCCTGCCAGGACCGCACGTGCACGGCCGCGAGGGCGGCGGCGTCTTCGGGAAGAGCTTCACGGAGGGGCATGCCGCATTGTGCCCCGGCCGCCGCCGGTGGCGGCCGCCAATCGGTTGAGGCCCTCAATCGGTGTTCGCCCTCAACCGGTGGCGGCCCAAACCGGTGGCCGCCCTCAACCGGTGTTCGCCCTCAGCCGGTGGCGCGCATCCGGGCGGCCAGCGCGCTGATCCAGGCGCCGGGGGTGTAGGGGGCCGGCGGGTCCACCTCCATGCCGAGCTCGGCGAGGCCGAGGACGAGCCCGCCCTCCTCCAGGGGGAGGGCGAGCAGGTCGTGCAGTTCTCCCGTCAGCCGGGCGACCAGGCCCGGGTCGGTGCCGTCGAGGTAGTCGGCGAGCGCCGAGGCGTGGTCGGCGAACTCGTCGGGCATGTCCTGGGAGAACCAGCCGCCGAGGAGCTGGGCGAGCTCGGGGAAGCGGGCGTGCCATTCCCAGCGGGTGACGGGCGGTGAGGGCGGCGGGGCCTGGCCGCTCTCCAGGTTCTCCGCGAGGCGGTCGGCGAGCTGCACCAGCCAGTCGTGGAGCTCCTCGTCGGGCAGCCCGAGGTCCGGCGGCGCGTAGAACTCGCCGAGGCGCACGCGCAGTCGGCCCGGCGGGTTCGCGGCGTAGTCGCGGAGCTGCTGCTCGGCGACGGCGATCGCCCAGGGGCGGGTGCGCCAGGTGTGGCGGAGGTACCCGGTGAGGGCGTGCGGTGCGCGGGGGCCGCACCCGAGGTGGGCGCGGAGGACCTGGTCGAGTTCGCCGTACTTCCGGTCGTGCTCGGCGGGCTTCAGCGACATGGGGAGCCTCTAGAGGTAGATCGGGAAGGTGGCGTGCACGGTGAAGCCGTTCCGGGCCTCCGGGTCCCGCTTCAGCACGACGCGCGCGGCCCGTACGCCGAGGGGCTCCTGCCCCGCGAGCATCATCGCCTGGAGCAGGACGTGGCCCACGGGTTCGGTCCGGGAGGGCCAGGCGGCCTCGATGGTCAGGCGACGCCGGATGTCCTGGGCGAGCCACTGGTGGATCACCTGCTCGTTGCGGGTGACCACCTGCTGCGTGGCCCACTGCGCGGTCTCCCGGTCCGGGTAGCTCGCGGCCCTGTTCGCCCGGGCGGCCGAGCTGGGGAGGGTGCTCTCGGTGGTCATGTCAGCCTCCCGTCCAGCCGCGGACCGAGGCCTGCTGCGCGGCGGAGTAGTTCGCGTGTCCGGTGCTGACGAGGGAGTGCAGCCACGTCTGGGCGGCCTGGAGGTCCTGCATCTGGCGGTCCCACGCGTCGAGTTCGTCGACGAAGGCGCTGCGTGCCTCTCCCTTCCAGGCGAGGACGATCGGCTCGGTGCGGGCGTAGAGGTCTTCGAGACGCGCGTTCAGCTTGCCGAGGATGTCCTCCAGCTCGTTCGCGATGTCGCGCAGCGCGCCGAGGTCGACGGATATGGAGCCGTCCTGCATGGTGCGGTCCTCCTGTCCTGACGTGGATGCCGGGCCGGTCTAGATGCCGAGGATCCTGCTGTTCGGGGCGGCGTCCGGCGGGCCGTCGCCCGACAGGTCCCGGGCCTCGGCGGCGACGTCCACCGACTGCTGGGCCCTGCGCAGGCGCTGGAGCGTGTCCAGCTCCTGCCGGGTGAACCCGTCGCGGCTGAACCGGACGGCCTGTTCGAGCACGGCGAGGATCTCCCTGATGCGTACGGCGTCCTCGGCCACCCTGCGGTGCACCGCGCGGTACGCGGTGGCGGCCTCGCTCCTCCAGCGGGCCTCGGCCCGGTCGACGAGCGCGTCCATCCGCCTCACCTGGCCGTCCAGGTGCTGCTGCATCGCGTCCAGTTCGCCCGCGAGCCGGTCGAGGTCCTCGTCGGACACGTCCAGGTCGGCGCCGGTCACCATGTCGTTCCCTCCGTTCCGTCTCCGTGTGCCTCGGCGAAGTGGTCGAGGACCGCCCGCAGCAGCTCCTTCAGCGTGCCGTGGGTCGCCCAGGGGATGGAGAAACCCAGGTTGGCGTCGAGCTCCGCCGGGGTGCGGTAGGCGAGCAGGGCGCTCTGGATCTCACCGGCCAGGGCGGCCGTCAGCGTGTGGCACTCCTCGGGGTGCCGGCCGGCGACCGAGGCCCGCGCGGCCTCCGCCACCGTGTACTCGCCCGACACGAAGGGCGCCGAGAACATGTTGATCGTCGAGTAGCGGATCCAGATCTCCCAGGACGACTCGGGAAGGCGCGACGGGTCCGGCGACGGCTCGGAGTCCTCGTCCCGGGTGTAGTCGGCCAGGAAGCGCAGCAGGTCGACCACGGGCCAGTCGTCGCCCGCGGCACGGGCCAGCTTGTCGCGCGCGAAGGCCGGCAGGGAGGCGGTTCCCGCCTCGGCCACCAGGTCGGCGAGCTGGTCGAGCAGCGCGGACACGGCGGCCAGCGGCATGACCCAGGACGCCACGGAGGAGTCGCGGACGACGCGGCAGAAGCGGTCCAACTGGTCTTCGAGACGCGGCCCGTCGGGTGCCTGGGCGAGGATCGCCAGGTCGAGCACCCTGCCGATCGGTCCGGCGTCGAAGAGCGCTTCGCTGTGATCGGTCACGGGTCGCATATTACGTACGGGCCGGGTTCGGGTAGGAGCTCATGACGACGAACTGCTGGGTGGTCGGGTCGAATCTGAGCATGAAGTGGATGCCCTTGACCTCTTGCGGGGCGGTGTCACCGACGGACAGGGACGTCCCGGTGACCTCCTGGAAGGCGAAGTCGTCGTTGTAGATGCTGGTCGCCGGGTCGTAGGTCGAGGGTTCCCCCCGGGCTATCCGTTCCTGGTCCGCCGCCCACCTGTCCCGCTGGTTCTTCAGCCATGCGTTGATCTTCCTGCCCATCTGCGTGTCGTCGAGCGCGGCCTGGGTGAACCTCTGCGCCGAATAGAGGTTCTCGAAGGTGGAGGCCGGGGCCTGGAGGCCGCCTCCGGGCTTCGCCTGGTCGCGCAGCCGCGCGGCGAGCTGGTCGGGGGTCAGGCCGACGTGCTTGTCGATGGTGTGGGCGTCGCCGACCCCCTCCATCGACGCCAGCTCGATCGGATAGCGGCGCTTCGTCGTCTGGGCGTTCTCGTCGATCGGCAGGAACTTCGGGCTGAACTCGAACAGGGCCCGGGCGCCGAACGCCTCGGCTCGGGCCATCTGCGACTGGAAGGTGGGGACGGAGCGGCGCGCCTCCTCCAGGGCCTCGCGCTGGGCGCTGATGACCCCCTTCTGGTTCCGGATCACGAACTCGTAGTCGTCGATGGCGGCGTTGACCTTGGAGACGTCGATGTTGGCCAGGATCTGGGTGAGGACCTGCACGCCGAGGGTGCCCAGCGCCGAGGCCACCTTCTTGATGTTGTCCCAGATGCTCTTGTCGGGGTCGATGACCTGCAGGGCGTCCGTGATCGCCTTGTGGAGGATGTTCCGCAGGGTGGTGCGTACCGCCTCCGCGGCCCTGGCGTACTCCACGAGCGCCTTGTCGAGCTCCGACGCGGTCTTCGTCAGGACCCCGAGCACGGGATGGTTCATGCCGCCGCCGGTCGAGGTGTCGTGCGCCCACGAGTTGCCGAACCGGGGCTGCCCCCAGCTCGTGGTGCCCCAGAGCGAGCTGCAGAACCAGCGCATCGCGTCGTACCACGGTCCCTGCGACGTGTCCGTGACGGAGGCGACGGTCTGGATCAGCTGCCCGTCGACCATGCCCGCGGTGAAGACGTAGTTGCGCCAGATGTGGGCGACGTCGCGGACGTGCAGGTAGTTGGGCAGCGGCAGGATCTCCAGCGCCCGGCCGGCCCGGAGGGCGTGCTCGACGGCCGCGCGGACGACGTCCCCGGCGATCGTGCCGTCCAGCACGTCGAGGAAGTCGTCGACGGGGTTCGCGCCGCTGTCGCCGAGGGGAGTGACAGGCCCGTACTGCGGCTCCGAGAACCTGATGGCGGGCTGCCCCCGGGGCGTGAACGGCGGCGCCTGCGGATGGGTGGCGGCGTCCGCGGCGGCGAAGTTGTTGGCCGTCTCGTTGAAGCCGACGGCGGCTCCGCCGATGGCGACCACCGTCTTCGCGTGGATCTCCAGGAAGATCCCGACCAGCGCCAGGTACTCCTGGGAGAACTCCACCGCCGCGCTCCCCTTGCCGCCCACCCGCGTGTAGGAGGCGAGCGCCTGCACCAGCTGGTCGGCCACGGTGTGGAACGAGTGCTGCTCGACGGCGAGCGCGTCCGTGACCTGGTACAGGTGCGTGGGGGTGACGTCGAGGACGCCGTTCACCACGATGGGGCCCACGGGCGGGGCGGGCGGAGGCATGGGCGGCGGCCCCTGTGTGCCCGTCGGCGGGGCCGCCGCCGCGCCGGGAGGGGCCGGTGACTGCTGGGCCGCCGGGGTCGGGAAGGCCGGTGTAGCGGGAGCGCGCCCCTGGCCCGGCAGCTGTGTGGCGCCGGGCGTGGGTGTACTCATCTCCCCGCCCCGACGGTCAGGTGCGACGGGTCTGCTCCGGATGGTTCGGCGTACCTCGGCATGCGTCCCGCCCCCTGCTGTCCGCGTTGCGAGGGAACCTAGCAACTGCCGTTACTTTTACGGGAGTTACCTGTGGGAACATGGCCGAAACCGAACCGCCGGTCGAGTGCTGACGGGAGGGGCGCATTCCCGGAACGGGGCACTTGAAGGGGCGGAAACGCTCGAACCTTCGTATAAAGGGCACGGAGGCGCCTGCCCGGCGCCCCCGCGCGCTCAGGAGGTACGGGACATGCGGCAGACGGCTCCGGAAGGCCGCGGCCCGGTGCGCTACGGGCCTCCCGCACCCGACACCGGCCTCCCCGTCCTGCCCGGGCTCGCCGCGCTCCTGGCCGCCGCCGCCGGGCGGACCGCCCCCGAGCCGCCCGGCGGCGGGCCCGTCCTGCGCGAGGCCGCCGCCGGCTACTGGTGGCGCCGCGGCCTGCGTACCCACCCCGAGGACGTGGTGGCCGCCCCCGGCGCCCCCGCACTCCTCCTCGCCCTGCTCGCCGCCCACGGCGGCGACCTCCTGCTGCCCCGCCCCTGTCCCGCCTGGTGGACCCCGCAGGCCCGGCTCCTCGGCCGCCCCGCCTACCACGTGCCCACGCCCGCCGAGGCGGGCGGCGTCCCCGACCCGTACGCCCTCCTGGAGACCGTCCGGCGGATCCGCGCCGAGGGCGGCGACCCCCGCGTCCTGCTCCTCTCCGTCGCCGACGACCCCACCGCCACCGTCGCCGCGCCCGAACTGGTGCGCGAGGCCTGCGAGGCCGCGGTCGCCGAGGGCCTCCACGTCATCAGCGACGAGACCTGGCGCGACACCCTCCACCACCCGCGCGACACCGTGCTCCTCAGCCCCGCCGAGATGTGCCCCGACGACGTCACCGTCCTCGCCGACCTCGGCGGTGCCCTCACCCCCGCCGCCTGGCCCTGTGCCGTCGCCCGCTTCCCGCCCACCGACCCGTCCCGCGCCGACCGCTGGACCGACCGCAGGGCCCGCGTGCTCGACGTGCTCACCGCGCTCGGGGCCGTCGTCCCCGGCCCCGTGGCCCCGGCCATGGCCCACGCCCTCGACGAACCCGAGGACGTCACCGAACGGGCCCGGCGAGCCGCCGGCGTCCACGGCCGCCTCGCCGGAGCCGCGCACCGCACCGTCCTCGCAGCCGGAGCCCTCGCCCGGCCCCCGCAGGCCGGCCGCCACCTCTACGCGGACCTCGGCCCGCTGCGCGCCGGGCTCGCCGCCCGGGGCGTCACCGACTCCCTGGAACTGGAGAGCCACCTCACCGCGCGGCTCGGCGCCCCGGCGACCGGCGGCCACCGGTTCGGCGACGAACTGGGCGCACTGCGCGTCAGGTTCGGCACCGGCATGTTCCTGGGCGCCGGCGAGGAGGAGCGCGCCGAGACCCTCGCGGCGGAGGACCCGGTGGAACCGCCCCATGTGGTACGTGCGTTGGAGGAATTCGGGGGAGCCCTGGAGGAACTCCGATGACGGTGAAGGCAACCGCTACGGCCACGGCGACGACGGCAACCACGGCGACGACGGCCGCGACGACTACGACCCCGGGCGTACGCAGGCATCCCACGGCCACTCCACGCAGCGCCGAGCACGAGCGGAACGGAGTCCGCAGATGACCGAACGGACGGCACCCCCCGCCCGGGCCGGACAGGCCCCGTACCACCCCGGCCAGGGCGCGCCCCCCGTCCCCGCCCCCGTCGTCCAGCCCCTCGGCAGGCTGCGGCACGACTGGCCCCGCACCTTCGCCGACCGGCTCACCGCGCCCCTCCCCGGCGTCCGGGCCCTGGCCCGCCTCGCCCGCGAAGGAGCCGTACGCCCCCGCCCCGAGGGGCTCCGCGACATCCCCCTGCTGCCCTTCGAACCAGGCCCGCTGCCGACCGCGGGACCCGACACCCTCGCCGTCACCTGGGCCGGGCACGCCAGCTGGATCCTGCGCGTCGGCGGACTCACCGTCCTCACCGACCCGGTCTGGTCCCGCCGCATCTTCGGCACGCCGGCCCGGCTCACCCCGGTCGGGGTCCGCTGGGAGGACCTGCCGCCCGTCGACGCCGTCGTCATCAGCCACAACCACTTCGACCACCTCGACGGCCCCACCCTCAGACGGCTGCCCCGGCACACCCCGGTCTTCGTCCCGGCCGGGCTCGGCCGCTGGTTCACCCGCCGCCGCTTCAGCCGCGTCACCGAGCTCGACTGGTGGGAGGCGGCCGAACTCGACGGCGTCCGCTTCGACTTCGTCCCCGCGCACCACTGGTCCAAGCGCACCCTCCTGGACACCTGCCGGTCGCTGTGGGGCGGCTGGGTGCTCACCGACCGGACCGGGCGCCGGGTCCACTTCGCCGGGGACACCGGGTACGGCCACTGGTTCGGCGAGATCGGCCGCCGCTATCCCGGCATCGACCTGGCGCTGCTTCCGATCGGCGCCTACGACCCCCGCTGGTGGCTCAGCGACGTCCACACCGATCCCGAGGAGGCGGTCCGCGCCCACCAGGACCTCGGCGCACGGCGGATGGCGCCCATGCACTGGGCCACGTTCGTGCTGTCCTCCGAGCCCGTTCTCGAACCCCTCACCCGCGTCAGGGCCGCCTGGGAGAAGGCCGGTCTGCCCCGCGAGGACCTGTGGGACCTGCCGGTCGGCGCCTCACGGGTGCTGGTGCCCTGACGGGGCCTTGCCGGGAGTGCCCCGGACCCGCCGCCACAGCGCCGGGGCCGCGCTGACGAGCACCGTCAGGCCCACCGCCGCCACGACTCCCTGCCAGGGCTCCGGGAAGAGCGAACCGCCCAGGATCCCGATCAGCTGGTACGTCGCCGCCCACGCCAGGCACGCGGCGATGTCGCCCCGGGCGAAGCGGCGCAGCGGCATCTCCGCGAGCAGGCACGCCAGCATCACCGGGATCCGCCCGGCCGGCACGAGCCGGGACAGCACGAGCACCGACACCTGGTGCGTGTCGAGCCGTTCCTGCGCGTGCGCGAGCCGGTCCGGCGTCACCCGGGACCGCAGCGCGGCGAGCCACCGCGAGCCGTTGCGGGAGCGGACCCCGCGCTGCCCGAGCCAGTAGAGCGCCGTGTCCCCGAGGAACGCGGCGGACGCCGACACCAGGAAGACGTAGAGCAGCGAGAACGGCGAGGACTGGTGGAAGGCGACCACCGCCGCCGAACTGACGATCGCGCCCGTCGGTACCACCGGCACCAGCGCGCCGAGCGCCACGAGCAGGAAGAGCGAGGGGTAGCCGACCGCCTGCTGTGTCGACTCCGGCGGCAGCTCCCGCACCGCCGTGACCATGCCGGTGAGCCCACCGATCACCGGGCGACCTCCGGCCGCACCCGGTCGCCGTGGGCGAGGAGGTGGACCGCCACCTTCGGTGCGAGCCGGGCCGCGTGGCGGACGAACTCGTCGCCCGGCGCGTGGAACTCGTGCGGCCGGACCCCGTCGAGCCCGATCGGCCAGTACGTGCCGTAGTGCACCGGCACCGCCGCCGCCGGCGACAGCGCGGCGAGCGCCTCGGCCGCCCGGCCCGCGTCCAGGTGACCGTGCCCGAGGTACGGTCCCCAGCCGCCGACCGGCAGCAGGGCCACGTCCACCGGGCCCACCGCGTCCGCCATGCCGTCGAACAGGCCGGTGTCCCCGGCGAAGTACGTGCGCGCCTCGCCCTCGACGACGTACCCGAGCGCGGGGGAGCGGTGCGGCCCGACCGGCAGCCGCCGCCCGTCGTGGAGCGCCGGGACGGCCCGTACCGTCACGCCCTCCACCGTCACCGCGTCGCCCGGCTCCACCTCGGTCAGCCGCAGCCCGCCCCGGTCGAGCCTGCGCAGCCCCGGTACGGCGGCGGGCGCGCCGCGCGGCACGAGGACCCGCGTCCCCGGCGGGAGCTGGGCGAGCGAGGGGAGGTGGAGGTGGTCGGCGTGCAGGTGCGAGACGAGGACGGCCTCGGCGCGGGCGGCCTCGGGCGGCGGCAGGGCGCCGCGCCGGCGGCGCAGGTGCGCGAGCCGCCGCGCGAACAGCGGATCGGTGAGGAAGCGGACCCCGGAGTCCTCGACCGTGCAGGTCGCGTGCCCCCACCAGGTGACCTCCACCGGCATGCCGCCCTTCTGCTCTCGGTCGTCCGTGCTCGTTCCGTAACGAGAGTAAATGTCCGGAGCATGCTCCGGAGGATGTTCGGGCGTCACCTTCCGGCAGTAGGGTCGGCCCATGGACGACGTTCGGGTGGCGGCGATCGCCAGCCTCACCCCGCTCGAAGAGCTGGACAGCGACCCCTTCCTTGTCGACACGCGCGGACAGCACGCGCTGTGCGCCCGATGGGCCCTCGACAAGGGGTACGTGCTCGCCCGCCAGCTGTTCTGTTACGGAATCCGCCCGGACCACGCGGAGCTGTGGGCC
The DNA here is from genome assembly GCF_049913095.1 of Streptomyces sp. E-08. Taxonomy (NCBI): domain Bacteria; kingdom Bacillati; phylum Actinomycetota; class Actinomycetes; order Kitasatosporales; family Streptomycetaceae; genus Streptomyces; species Streptomyces sp. E-08. The sequence continues at coordinate 6,878,931 of NZ_CP183971.1, forward strand.
GACGTGGAGGCCGGCACGGTGGACCTTTTCGTGGCCCCCAGCGAGCGGGTCCTCGCCCGCGCGCTGGCCTCCGTGCCGGGCTTCCGCGCCGAGTGCGAGCGGCGCGGTGTGCGGGTGGAGACCGTCGGACTTGACGAACCCCCGTACGACACGGCGGCGAAGGCGGGGGTCCACCGTCGCCTCTCGATGCCCACGGCCGGATACGACGGATCCTGAGCCCCGCCCGATCGTGGCCGTTGTGCCACGCTTGAGGCAGGAAACGGGCGAAAGGTGATGCGGGCGTGGGTGACGGGCGATGGGGTGGCGCCGACCGCTGGCGGTCCGCGGGCAGAGCGCTGTGGCGGATGGTCGTCGTGTGGGCGGTGGCCACACTCACCCTGCTCCTCCTCGCCGGGCTGCTCCCCGACTTCCAGCTCCAGTCCGCCGACGGCGACAGCTTCACCAGGACCGCGCTCACCGCCGCCTGGGCCGCGGGCGCCTTCGGTCTGCTCGGCGCGCTCGTGTGGCCGCTGATCGTGCGGGCCCTGCTGCTCGTCCCGGCCCTCGTCCTCGGTCTGCTCGGCTTCTTCCTCAACGGCTCGCTGCTGCTCGTCGCGCTGTGGCTGATCCCCGACGGCCGCGGTGCCGCGAACCCCGAGACCGCCGTCGTGGTCGCCGCCGTGATGTCCGCGGTCGCCTCCGCGACCTCCACCGCCCTCGCCGTCCGTGACGACGACGCCTACCGGCGCCGGCTCTACCGGCTCACCGGCCGCACCCGCCCCCGCGATCCCGGCGACACGGAGGGGGCCGTGCCCGGCACGGTGTTCCTCCAGCTCGACGGCGTCGGCCACCACGTGCTGCGCGGCGCCGTCGCCGACGGCCTCATGCCGACCGTCGCGGGCTGGCTGGACGCCGGCCACCGGCTCACCCCCTGGCGCACGGACTGGTCCAGCCAGACCGGCGCCAGCCAGCTCGGCATCCTGCACGGCTCCAACGAGGACGTGCCCGCCTTCCGCTGGTACGAGAAGGACACCGGCCGGATCATGGTGTCGAACCGCCCGGCGAGCGCCGTCGAGCTCCAGCGCCGGGCCGTGCGCCGCACCGGCGACGCCGGTCTCCTCACCCTGGACGGGGCCTCCCGGGGGAACCTCTTCAGCGGCGGGGCCGACCAGCTCGCCCTGGTCCTGTCGGTGGCCGCCCGGCGCGGCCGCCGCAACCGCTCCCGGGCCGGCTACTTCGCGTACTTCTCCGACCCGGCCAACGCCGTCCGCACCGCCGGATCGCTCGTCACCGAGTGCTTCCGGGAGATGTACCAGTCGACCCGGGCGCGGCTGCGCCGTGAGACCCCGAGGGTCTCGCGCGGCGGCACGTACCCCTTCGTCCGCGCCTTCGCGACGGTCGTCGAGCGGGACGTCGTGGTCTCCGCCGTCATGGGGGACATGCTGGCCGGGCGGACCGCGGTCTACGCCGACCTCGTCGCGTACGACGAGGTGGCCCACCACTCGGGACCGCACGGCCGGGACACCGACCAGGTCCTGAAGCGCCTGGACCGGGCGATCGCGCTCATCGCCACGGTCGCCGAGCACGCCCCCCGCCCGTACCGGATCGTGCTCCTCTCCGACCACGGGCAGAGCCCCGGCGAGACGTTCGAGTCGGCGTACGGGCTGACCCTCAAGGACCTTGTACGGGCGGGGTGCGGGCTCCCGGTGCCGCGCCGGGTGCGACGTACCCGCTGGGGGCACCCCCGGACGGAGTCTGGGGGAGGGTCGGAGGCGCGGGACGCGGCCAGGGACGCGCTGCGCAGCGCGCTGCACCGGACGGTGGACGAGAGCGGCGAGACGGCGCGGGAGCTGCCCGCCCGGCCCTCCGAGCCGGTGGTCCTCGCCTCGGGGAACCTGGGGCTCGTCTCCTTCCCCGACGTGCCGCACCGGATGACCCGGGAGGAGATCGACCGCCGCCATCCGGCGCTGCTGCGGACCCTCGCGCACCATCCGGGGGTCGGCTTCGTGCTCGTGGCGAGCGCCGAGCACGGCTCGGTGGTGCTGTCCCGCGACGGGGCGGAGGTGCCGGTGGCCGAGCTCGCGGACGACGGGCCGCTCGCGGTCTTCGGGCCGGGCGCGGCGCGGGCGGTGCGGCGCACGGACGGGTTCCCGCACGTCGCCGACATCATGGTCAACTCCATGTACGACCCGGCGACGGGTACCGTGCACGCCTTCGAGGAGCAGATCGGCTCGCACGGCGGTCTCGGCGGCGAGCAGTCGCACGCCTTCCTGCTGTCGCCGCCGGACCTCTCGCCGCCGGTCGGCGCGGGGGAGGAGCTGGTGGGGGCGGAGCAGGTGCACCGGGTGCTGCGGCGCTGGCTGCGCGAGTCCTCGGGTCCGCAGGTACCGCTGGGCCCCCTGGAGATTTCCCCGTCCGAGGACGCTTCGGAATCACTTCTTGCGGTTGATGGCCCGGTCACACCGGACAAAAACCGCTGATTTGGACGCCTGTTCGCCGTTACCGGACGATGGTCCGGATTTGTACGACGGAAGGCGCACCACCCCATGAGCACGGCCACCACAACTCCACAGCGGGACGCGGCACAGCAGGAGGACACCCGGCACACCCGACGCTTCGGGCTCCCGGTCGCGACGGCCCTGGTCATGGGCAACATCATCGGCGGCGGAATCTTCCTCCTCCCCGCCTCCGTCGCCCCCTACGGCACGATCAGCCTCGTCGCCTTCGGCGTCCTCACCCTCGGCGCGATCGCCCTCGCCCTCGTCTTCGGCCGGCTCGCCCACCGCCTGCCGCGGACCGGCGGACCCTACGTCTACGCCCGCGCCGCCTTCGGCGACTTCGCCGGCTTCCTCGCCGCCTGGTCGTACTGGATCACCGCCTGGGTCTCCAACGCCGCCCTCGCCGTCGCCGCCGTCGGCTACCTCGACGTCCTCGTGCCCGTCCACGCGTCCAAGCCCGCCGCCATCGCCGCCGCCCTGGCCTTCCAGTGGCTGCCCGCGCTCGCCAACCTGGCCGGCACCCGTTACGTCGGCGCCGTGCAGATCGTCGCGACCGTCCTCAAGTTCGTCCCGCTGATCCTCGTCGCCGTCGGCGGCCTGTTCTTCTTCGACAGCGCCAACCTCGGGCCGTTCCACCCGAGCGGGGGGAGCGCGCTCGGCGCCGTCTCCGCCTCCGCCGCGATCCTGCTCTTCAGCTACCTCGGCGTCGAGTCCGCCGCCGTCAGCGCCGGCGAGGTCCGCGACCCCCGCCGCAACGTCGGGCGCGCCACCGTCCTCGGCACCCTCGGCGCCGCCGCCGTCTACCTGCTCGGCACCCTCTCCGTCTTCGGCACCGTCGCCCACGACGAGCTGGTCACCTCCACCGCACCCTTCTCCGACGCCACGAACGCCATGTTCGGCGGCTCCTGGGGCGGCACCGTCGTGGCCTGCATGGCCATGGTCAGCATCCTCGGCGCCCTCAACGGCTGGACCCTGCTGAGCGCCCAGGCCCCCTACGCCGCAGCCCGCGACGGACTCTTCCCGAAGGTCTTCACGGTCAAGCGGCGCGGGGTGCCGACGGCCGGCGTCCTCGTCACCGTCGTCCTCGCCTCGCTCCTGACGGTCTACAACTACACGGCCGGCACGAAGGGCGTCTTCGAGATCCTCGTCCTCGTCACCACGTTCACCGCCACCGTGCCCTACCTGCTGTCCACGGCCGCGCAGATCTACTTCCTGCTCTCGGGGCAGTCCGAGAAGGTGTCCCGGGCGCGGCTCGCCCGCGACGGCGTCCTCGCCGTCGCCGCCTTCGGCTTCTCCCTCTGGCTGGTCGCCGGCTCCGGCTACGCCGCCGTCTACCAGGGCGTCCTGTTCCTCTTCGTCGGCGTGCTCGTCTACGCCTGGATGGCCGCCCGCAAGCAGCGCGCTGCCGCCCAGGGGGTGAATCCGGGGGCGGGCGCGTAGGCCGCCCGGGCGGATCTCGGGCCGGGGGCGCCGTGCCGGGCGCACGGCGGGGCAGTACGGATCTCCATGAGCCCCGCGCGTCCCACGCCCGCCGCGCCCGCCACCCCGGCGGGGCGCCGGGCGCGCCCGGACCGGGGCCGGCACCGGTGGATCGCGCTCCTCCTCGTCCTCGCCGCGCTGTTCGGCGCCGGGGCCGCCACCGCGCTCCCGGTCGCCGAGACGCGCGCCTCGGCGGCCGCCCCGGCCTCCGACCCGGGCGGCGAGACCCACGACCCGGCCGGCACCGAGGCCGGACTTCCCGGCCGGACCCGGCGGCCCGGCACGGGTCTGCGCCCCGCCGGGCCCGGACCCCGGGCCCACGGGCCCCGGGGCCACCGGCATCCGGCCCCCGCCCCCGCACCCGCCCCGCACGGCGACGCGCTCCGGTGCGAGGTGATGCGCTGCTGAGAGGCCCCGCCTCCCCGCAGTCACCTCACCCCCCCGCACCACGAGGAGTTCCGTCATGCCCGTCGACCCGTACGCCGTCCTGAAGGCCCTTCTGCGCGCCGAGGCCTCCCGCGCCCGCCGCACGGAGCGCACCGTCCACGAGACGCCGGCCCCGGCACCCGCGCCCGCCGCCGCGCCCGAACCGCCCGCGCACCGACAGGATCCGGGACACCGGGAGGGCCCCCTCCGCTGACCTCCGGGTCCGGCCTCCCCGGAGCGCGTCTCCGGGAGGCCGTCGGACGGCACGCGCGGGCCCGGGGGATAACCCGATTGCAGACGGGCGTCCGGACGTACGAGGCTGATCCGATGACCTCGACCGACCGGAACACCAGCCCCGATCGGTCCGCCGGACCCGCGTCCGGCCCGGCCTCCGACCCCCTCGACACCCTCCGTCCCGGCACCGGCTCCCGCCCCCGCTCACCCGCCCGCCGCGCCGCGTACTGACCAGGCGGCCCGGCGTCAGGCCCGCACCACGAGGGCATGGTCCGTCAGCACCCGTTCGAGCCGCCCCCGCAGCCGCAGGGCCGTCTCCTCCAGACGCCCCTCCTCGTCGGCCGGCAGCGAGAAGCCCACCGCCGCCCGGGCCCCGCCGACCGTCACCGGCACGGCCCCGCACACCGCGGCCCGCGCCACGGCATGCGTGCCCGCGGCCGTACCCCGTACCCGCGCCCCGGTCACCCCGTCAGGCCGCCTCCACCGCTGTGAAGGTCCGCCCGCTCCGCCGGGTGTGCAGGCCCACGAGGACCGCCGCCGTCGCGGCGAGGACCGTGAGGGCCACCAGGGCGGGGACGAGGCCGACCAGCGGGCCCGCCGCCAGGCAGCAGACCCCGCCCACGGCCAGGGCGGTCGGCCGCCGCCCCGAGGTGCGCAGCACGATCGCGGCGGCGCCGATCAGGTAGACGCCGACACCCCCGGTCAGTGACCAGGCCACCGCCCCGTGCAGGGGCTCCGCGAGGCCGTAGTGCCCGGTGTCCGCGACCTGCTGGAGGACCTTCTTCATCCCGAGCGCGCAGAGCACGACCCCCGCGACCAGCGGCAGGTGCAGGAACGTGTAGACGTCCCGCGCGAAGCGGGTGCGGTCGTCGCCGTCGAGCCCGGTGAGGCGGTGCTCGGCGGCCTCGCCGAGCTGACGGAAGTACAGCCGCCACAGCCCGGCCGAGAGCAGCAGGCCGGCCGCCGAGGCGCCGAGGACGGCGTACGTGAGCGGGAAGCCGGACACGCCGACGCCCATCGCCACGATGGACTCGCCGAGCGCGATGATCACGATCAGACCGTGGCGCTCGGCGAAGTGCCCGGGGGAGTTGACCCGCCAGCCGGAGGAGCCGGTGACGTAGATCCCGCCGTAGTCGACGGCCACCGCCCCCAGCCACCACAGGAGTTGGACCCGGCCGTCGTACGCGCAGCCGATCAGCAGCAGCACCAGCGGCGGCAGCACGGACGCCAGGGCCGTACGGCGCAGGGTGACCCGCAGCGCGGTGTCCCCGGGGCTGGAGAGCCAGTACGAGGTCAGGTGCAGGATGCGTACGGCGCCGTAACAGAGCACGAACACCAGCGGTGCCGACAGCCCGACCGGTCCGTGTGCGAAGACCCTGGGCACGGCGAAGGACACGATCAGGACGACGGCCATGACGGTGACGAGAACGCCGAACAGGGCGCCGGAATCGGCCCGTACGACATTGCCCAGCCAGGCGAAGGCGCACCAGCACCACCACAGCAGAGCGAGCACGACCATCGCGCCCACCATCCGCTGCGGCGAGGGCGCCTCCGCCATCAGTGCGGTGACCTGCGTGATCGCGTACACGAACACCAGGTCGAAGAAGAGCTCCGCGGGCGTCACCTTGTGATCGTCCCCGGTGGCCACCATGCCGGCCCGTTCCCTGTTCCACGCCATGCGCGTTCTCCCCCTTCGGGGCCCCGGTTCCGGCCACCCCGGCGCGAAGACTACTCACCCCGGCGGACCGGCGGCACGGCTGTCCGGAGACCGTCACGACCTCCCTCACGGCCTCCGGCATTACCTCGGGCGTAATCGACCCCCCGCGCACCGCCCGGCATGCTCATGGACACCGGAACCCGGGCGGCGCACTCCGCTCGGGCTCCGGGCCCACCACCAGCACGAACGTCCCCCATGGAGGGTGAACCGCCATGTCCCAGACCCTGCTCGCCGGCCTCGCCCGCACCACCCGGCCCCAGTCCGCGGTGCGCCGCTTCCTCGCCCTCGACGCCGTCGTCACCGGAGCCAACGGGATCGCCTACCTCGCCGCCTCCGGCCCCCTCGGCGAACTCCTCGGCGTCGACGCGGGGCTGCTCCTCGAACTCGGCCTCTTCCTCACCGCGTTCGCCGCGGGCGTCGCCTGGCTCGCGAGCCGGCCGCAGCCCCCGGCCCTCGCCGTGAAGCTCGTCGTCGACGCCAACGTGATCTGGGCCGTCCTCAGCGTCGTCGCCCTCGTCGCCTGGCTGGAGCCGACCACCGCCGGACTCCTGTGGACCCCGATGCAGGCCGCCACCGTCGCCGGCTTCGCCGGACTCCAGTGGGCCGCCCTCAGGGCCGCCGCGTCCGCGGCCCGCTGAGGCTCAGCCGCCCGACGGCGACGCGGCGAGAGACCGCAGGTACGCGACCGTCTCCGGGTCGGCCGGGAGGAACGTCTCGATGGCCAGCTCGGCGACGGTCACGTCCATCGGCGTGTTGAACGTCGAGATCGACGACACGAACGACAGCACCCGGCCCTCGTGCTCGATCCGCAGCGGCAGCGCGAAGTACGGGTACGGCTCCGCGTCCGGACGGTCCTCCGGGTCGATCCGCTCCGGCAGCGGATACGCCGCCACCTCCTCGTACAGCTCCCGCAGCGGCTCCGAACGGGCCAGCGCGATCTGACGGTCCATCTGGGCGAGGAGGTGGCCCCGCCATTCCCGCAGGTTCCGGATGCGGGGCGCCAGGCCCTCCGGGTGCAGGGTGAGCCGCATGGCGTTCATCGGCGGCGTCAGCAGATGCTCCGGAAGGCCGCCGAGCAGCAGTTCGATCCCCCGGTTGGCCGCCACCACCGTGTACGTGCCGTCGACCACGAGCGCCGGATACGGCTCGTATCCGTCGAGCAGCTGCTGGATGCCCCAGCGCAGCGTCTCCAGGCGGGGCGCGTCCAGCGGCGACTCCGCGTACCGGGGCGCGTAACCCGCCGCCAGCAGCAGCGCGTTCCGGTCGCGCACCGGCACGTCCAGGTGCTCGGCGAGCTTCAGGACCATGTCCTCGCTCGGCCGGGAGCGGCCCGTCTCCACGAACGAGATGTGCCGCGCCGAGGAGTCCGCACGCAGCGCCAGCTCCAGCTGGCTCAGCCGTCGCTGCTCACGCCATCCGCGCAGCAGCGTCCCCACGCCCGTGTCGGTCGCGACAGTCGTCATGGCCAGACGGTATCCCAGAGGGGGACGCCGGGTAGCTTTCCCCCGGGGCCCCTGACCGTCACCCCGCGCACCACCCGACCGGAGGGAGCACCGCCGTGCCCACACAGCCGCTGTCGCAGAAGGAGATCGAGGACCGCCTGCGGGAGCTTCCCGGCTGGTCCGTCGACGCGGACCGGCTCACCCGGACCTACCGGCTCGGCGACCACTTCGCGGCCACCGCGCTCGTCGTCCACGTGGCGCAGATCCAGCAGGAGCTCGACCACCACTCGGACCTCACCCTCGGCTACAACACGGTCGCCGTCGCCGTCAGCACCCACTCCGCCGACGGCGCCGTCACCGAGAAGGACTTCGAACTCGCCGACCGCGTCGAACGGATCGCCCCGGGCCACGGCGCGAACTGACCGATCGTTAGGATCGCGGGCATGGCGGAGACCGTGCTCGACTACGAGGCAGAGGCAGCGCACTACGACCGGACCCGCGGCGGCGTGCCCCGCGCGGAGGCGGCCGCCGAGGCCGTCCTCCGCCTCGTGCCGCCCGGCGCCCGCACCCTCCTCGACCTCGCCTGCGGCACCGGCCTCGTCACCGAACGCCTCGGCCGGCCCGGTCTCCGCGTCTACGGGGCCGACGCCGCCCACGCCATGGCGCGGGTCGCCGCGGGCCGCGCCCCCGGACGCGCCGTACGCGCCGACGCCCGGCGGCTGCCGCTGCCCGACGCCTCCCTGGACGCCGTCACGGCCGTGTGGCTGCTGCACCTCGTCCCCTTCGCGGCGGACATCGTGGCCGAGGCCGCCCGGGTGCTCCGCCCCGGCGGCGTCCTCGTCGTCACCGTCGACAAGGACGCGGCCCACGACGTCGGCAGCGACATCGACGCGATCCTCCGCCCCCGCCGCTCCGCCGCCGCGGCCTCCGACCGCGCCGACCTGATCACGGCGAGCGCGGCGGCCCACGGCCTCGACCCCGCCCCCGGCACCCGCTTCACCGGGCACGGCCAGGGCGCCACCCCGCGCGACACCGTCCGCAAGCTGCGCGCCGGCTACTTCGCCTCCTGGTTCGACGGCGACCCGGCGGCGACCGAGACGCTCGCCGCCGCCCTGACCGCACTCCCGGACCAGGACAGCCCCCGAGCCGACCCCCGTTACCGGCTCGCGAGTTACGTCAGGCGCGGCTGAACTCCATCACCCGGTTCGTCCGGAGCCGTGGGACCGGTTCAGCGTCCTCGCGCTGGTCTCCGGCGGTCACGCGCGGCCTCCCGTCGGACCGGAGGGCAGCGCGTCCGCGAGGTAACCCGCCAGGTCCGGCGTCTCGGCGGCCAGCACGTGCCGCACCCAGGCGTCCCGTTCGTGCCCGAGCGGAGCGAGCTCCCACACGCAGCCGATCCACGACCGGTCGACCCGGACGAAGTGCGCCGGATCGGTGTCGGGGCAGTCCAGGACGGGCTGACCGGCGGCCCCGCCGCCGAAGTGGAGCACGTTGTCCCACACCCAGCTGTACGCGTTGAGGTACGCGCCGCTGTCACCGCCCCGGTGCAGCACCACGAAGCCGGCCGCCGGGGTGCCGTCGGGCTCCGGCAGGAGCTCCGGAAGCAGCGCGTACGCCGCCTCCTCCACCTCCGGTTCGATGCCGGCGGAACCGGAGGTGACGTGGTAGCGCTTCAGGTGCCGCCCGGCGATCTCGACCGGCGGCAGCGCGAGGAGGTTCTTCTCTGCGAAAGCCATGGCTGGACTGTAGGAACGCTTCACTGACATCTTGTGTCAGTGAAGTCCAGCCGCCTCCTGTCGATCCTGCTGCTGCTCCAGACCGGCGGCCGGACGACCGCCGGCCGGCTCGCCGAGGAACTCGGGGTCTCCGTCCGCACCGTCTACCGCGACATCGAGGCGCTGCACGCCGCCGGCGTGCCCCTCTACGGCGACGCCGGACACCGCGGCGGCTACCAGCTCCTGCCCGGCAGCCGCACCCGGCTCACCGGCCTGTTCGCCCCGGAGGCAGAGGCGCTGGTGCTCTCCGGCATGCCCGGGGCCGCCGAAGGACTCGGACTCGGACCGCACTTCGCCGACGCCCGGCTGAAGCTCCGCACGGCCCTCCCGGCCGCCCTGCGCGAACACGTCGACCGGCTCGCCGCCCGCTTCCACATCGACGCCCCCGGCTGGTACGACGAGGGCGACGAGGTTCCCTTCCTGCCCGAGGTCGCCGACGCGGTCCGCACCGGACGCGTCCTGGAGGTCCGCTACCGGCGCTGGAAGGAACCGACCGACGTCGACCGGCGCCTCGAACCGTACGGTCTCGTGCTCAAGGCCGGCCGCTGGTACCTGGTCGCCGGACCCGGACCGCGCACCTACCGCGTCGACCAGATCCTCGCCCTCACCGTCACCGACGAGGAGGCCGCGATCCCGGCCGGCTTCGACCTCGCCGCGCACTGGCGGGCGAGCCGGACCGACTTCCACCGGCGGCTCCACCAGGGCGAGGCCGTCGTACGGATCTCCGCACGCGGCGCCGCCCGGCTCACCGGGGCCGCCGCCCGGGCACTCGCCGCCACCGGCACCCCCGAACCCGACGGCTGGACCCGCGCCGTGCTCCCCGTCGAATCGCCCGAACACGCCCACGACACCTTCCTCGGGCTCGGTGCGGAGGTGGAGGTCCTCGCCCCCGAGGACCTCCGCGACCGCATCGCCTCGACCGTGCGGACCCTGGCCCGCCGGTACGCCTGAGGGGAACCCGCCGGTACGCACGGAGGGCAGCCGTCAGGCCGCCGGCCCGCCCCAGACCTCCGCCGCGAACGCGGCGAAGGACCGCGGCTCGCGGCCCAGGATCCTCTTCACACCGTCCGTCGCCGAGGCGTTGTGCCCGTCGAGGAGCGTCGCGAACAGCCCGGCGAGCCACTCCGCCTCGCCGGCCGGGAGCCCGAACCCGCCGAGCAGCCCCGCGTACTCGGCCTCCGACACCGGCTGGTAGACCACCGGGCGGCCCGAGGCGCGGGCGATCTCCGCCGCCACCTCCGCGAAGCCCACCGGCCGCGGACCCGTCACCTCGTGCACCCGCCCCGCGTGCCCGTCCGCCGTCAGGGTCTCCACCACGACGTCCGCCAGGTCGTCGGCGTCGATGAACGGCTCGGCCGTGTCACCGGCCGGGAAGACCACCGCACCCTCGGCGACGCCCTCCGCGAGCAGCCCCTCGGAGAAGTTCTGCGCGAAGAACGAGGCCCGTACGACGGTCAGTTCGGCCCCGGACGCCGCCGCCCGAAGCGCCTCCTCCGCGACGACCGCCTCGGGCTCCCCGCGCCCGGAGAGGAGGGTGAGCCGCCGGACCCCGTTCTCCACCGCGAGCCGGCCGAAGGCGTCCATCGCCTCGACCGCGCCGGGGGCCGCCAGGTCCGGGTAGTAGGCCACGTACGCGGCGTCCGCGCCCCGCAGCGCGGGCGCCCAGGTCTCCGGGGCCTCCCAGTCGAAGACGGTCGCCCCGCTCCGGGAGCCGGCCCGCACCGTCGCCCCACGGGCGGTCAGCCGCTCGGCCACCCGCCGCCCGGTCTTGCCGGTGGCGCTCGTCACCAGGATCGTCGTGTTCTCGCTGTGGTTCGTGTTCGTCGTCATGGCTCAAGACTCCCGCCCCGAGCGCCTCCCGCCCATGCTCCGCAGTCTCACCTCCCTACGCCTCCGTCTCAGCCCTCCGCACCCTGTGCCCGGCCTGGTCCGAAGGACACCCCCTAGGCTTGCGCACCATGGACGCACTCGCCGGACTCCTCGACGGGCCACGCGCCAAGGGCGCCTTCCTGCTCCGCATGATCATGGAGCCGCCGTGGTCCGTGCGCATCGAGGACGAGGCCCCGATCTGCCTCATGTGCGTCACCGAGGGCGAGGCCTGGATCGTCCCCGACACCGGTGCGCCCGTCCTCCTGCGCCCCGGGGACATCGCCATCGCCCGCGGCCCCGAGCCGTACACCGTCGCCCACACCCCCGACGCCCCGCCCCACGCCCGGATCGGCCCCGACGGCTGCTGCACCACCCTCTCCGGGGAGCCGCTCTCCCAGTCCATGCGGCTCGGCGTCCGCACCTGGGGCAACACCCCCGACGGCGGCACCACGGTGCTCGTCGGCACCTACCTGATGGACGGTGAGGTCGGCCGCCGGCTCCTCGACGCCCTACCGGGCCTGGTGCACCTGCCCGCCGACGTGTGGAACTGCCCCCTCATGCCGTTCCTGGACGAGGAGATCTCCCGCGACAAACCCGGCCAGAGCGTCGTCCTCGACCGCGTCCTCGACCTGCTGCTCATCGCGGCCGTCCGCGCCTGGTTCTCCCGGCCGGGCGCCGAGGCACCCGCCTGGTACCGCGCCATGGGCGACCCGGTGGTCGGCCGGGCGCTCCGGCTGCTCCAGAACGACCCCGCCCACCCGTGGACCGTCGCCTCGCTCGCCGCGAAGTCGGGCGTGTCCCGGGCCGCGCTCGCCCGCCGGTTTACCGAGCTCGTCGGGGAGCCGCCGATGGCGTATCTCACCGACTGGCGGCTCGCGCTCGCCGCCGACCTGCTGCGCGAGACGGACGCCACCGTCGAGTCCGTCGCCCGGCAGGTCGGCTACAGCGGGGCGTTCGCCCTGAGCGCCGCCTTCAAACGCGTCCGCGGCATCAGCCCCCAGGAGCACAGGGGGCGCGGCTGACGGCCCCGCGCGATGTTGCCGGACCGGCAACATTTCTCGCGTTCCCCGGCGGGTCGTCGCACTCTGGGACCATGAGCCAGCATCACGCGTCCCACCCCGGCCCCTCGCACGGCGAAGGCCACGGCCCGCAGCAGGGCCACGGCCCGCAGCAGGGTCAAGGACACCAGCAGGGTCACGGTCACCACCACGGCGGCACCCAGCTCGACTGGAACGAGATGGCCCCGCTCCTGGAGCGGCAGGCCGAGATCGCCAGCCCCGCCTACGCGGAGGCCGCCGCCTGGCTGGGCACCCTCGTGCCGGTGCAGGGCGTCCGCCGGATCCTCGACGTGGGCAGCGGCCCCGGAGTCGTGACCGGCCTGCTCGCCGAGGCGTTCCCCGCCGCCGAGGCCGTCGCCGTCGACGGTGCTGACGAGCTCCTCGCCCGGGCCAGGGCCCGCGCCGAGGCCCGAGGCCTCGGCGCCCGGGTCTCCACCCTCCACGCCGAACTCCCGGCGGACATCGGCTCCCTGGGGAACGCCGACCTGATCTGGGCGGGCAACTCGATGCACCACATGGGCGACCAGGGCGCCGCGCTCACGGAGTTCGCGGGCCGGCTGAACCCCGGCGGTCTCCTCGTCCTCGTCGAGGGCGGCCTGCCCCGACGGCACCTGCCCCAGCACATCGGGATCGGCAGGCCCGGCCTGGAGGCCCGGCTCGACGCCGCCCACGCCACGTGGTTCGGCGAGATGCGCGCCGAACTCCCGGAGTCCAAGGACGAGCCGGACGACTGGCGGGCGCTGCTCGCCGCGGCCGGCCTCACCCCGGCCGGCACCCGCACGTTCCTCGTCGACGTGCCCGCGCCCGTCTCCCCGGCCGTCAGGGAACTGGTCCTCGCCCACTACGGCCGCCTGCGGGACGGTCTGGCCGCCCGGCTCGACGCCGACGACAAGGAGACGCTCGACCGGCTGCTCGACACGGCCGACCCGCTCTCCCTGCACCACCGCGCGGACCTGTTCCACCTGACCGCCCACACGGTCCACACCGCGCGCAAGGGCTGAACACCCCCGGGTCAGGACACCGGCTCCAGCCGCCACCACTGGAACGGCGAGTCGGTGTCCTCCCACTGCCGGACGCTCCCCCCGTCCTCCAGCGACTCGTCGGCGATCTCCAGGAAGAGGCCGCTGACGAAGCTCACCAGGGCCACCGTCCCCGGCGACTGGAGGTCCTGCTCGATGATCCACTCCTGTGCGCCGAAGTTGTTCGCCCTCCACTGCTGGATCTCGGCGCCGTTCTCCGTGGACGCGTTCGCGACGTCGAGCCGCTTGCCGCTCGCCGCGTTGACCAGGTGGTACAGCCCGCCGCCGTTGGGCACGGGTGTGATGTGCCAGTGCTGCCCGGGAGTTCCGTTCCCGGTGCCCTGCTGCACCTTCGCGCCGCTGCGGCCCGACCCCCGGTACACCTCCAGGAGCAGTCCGCTCGCCACGTTCCGTACCCGGTAGAGGCCCGCCTCGACAGGTTCCGGGGCACCGCTCACCGTACCGACTCCTTCTCCTCGCCCGGCAGTTGGACAGCGCGGCCGACGCCGCCGCACGCACCCCTCGGGGTCCGTCTCCGACTCTACGCGCGGGGTACGACAACGGCCGGGACGCGGCCCGTGCCCACCACCCCCCGCCCGCACGGCGCCTGGCACGATGGGCCGGTGACCGATCCCGAACTCCTCACCCTCCTCGACGACCCCGCCCGGGTCCTGCGCCACGACCGTGCCGAGCTCCGTGCCCGCCTCGACGCCCTGCCGGAGGACCACGGCGGCGTGGGACGCGAGGTGTTCAGCCAGGCCGAGGCGGTGTTCGGGCAGGCGCCGGTGACACCCGCCGAGTTCGCCTCCTGGCTGCACTTCGCCGCGACCGTCCTCGGTCACCAGGAGTACGCCCGAGAAGTAGCCGCCGCCGCACCGGAGCTTCCATGGCGGACGGTGTGGGCCTGGTGGCGGCCGGTCGGCGCCCACGAGGCCGCGCCGAACCTCAGCGGGGACCGCTCCGCCGAGGTGTACGAGGCCGGGGGCGCCGAGCTCCTGAAGGTCTGGGCCCTGTGGTGCGAGGACGTCTGGTTCGACCTGGCCACCGGCCGGCCCCGGCCCGCCCCCGCCGAGAGCGAGACCGAACCGTACGAGGAGTCCGAGCCCGAAGGACCCTGGCTGTTCGACGCCGACGACGCGTCCTGGGCCCTGCACGCCCCCCACTCCTGGGAGGAGCCCGTCCCGCTGGACGGCGGCCGGTACGTCTTCCACGACGCGCGCGGGGTGGCCGTGGTGGAGTGCAACGACGCGGCCCTCGCCGACTGGCCGACCGGCGACGCCGCGCCCTCCGGCCCCGTTCCGGATGCCCGGCCGTGGTTCCGGCCCGGCACGAGGGAGGTGGACGGTCCGCTCACCGCGGCCCGGCTCGACGCGGTCTTCGGCCCCTCAGGGGTCGTACGCGTCCCGGCGGCCGGCCTGCCGGACGCGCTCACGCACGCACCGACCCGGACGCTGCTCACCGAAGCCGGACTGCCCCGCCACTGGGGCGCGGGCGTGACGTCCTTCGAGGTGGCCGACCCGTTCCTGGCCCCCGGCCCGGAGGGCCTGCTGCGTGTCGGCGCGTTCGACCTCAGGTACTGCGATCCCGGGGAGGTCCTCGTCCACCCCGCGACCGGCGCCGTCCGCCTGCGCCAGCCGGACGGCAGCCACGGCCCCGGCGGCGACGCCGCGTTCCCGCTCGTCCGCGACCTGGAGTCCTTCGTCCGGTTCCTGGAGGGCGTCCGCCGGTACATGGGCGCCTGCTGGGACCCGTATCCGGGCGAGGACGGCGTGCGGGACTTCCTCCGCGCGATGGAGGCCGTCGACGCCGGGGCCCTCGCCGAGGGCGCACCGGGCGCCGAGGTCTGGGAGCACCTCTTCGCCTCGATCACCGAGCTCGGGGTCGACGGCTACTGAGACGGCTGCGAAGGCCAGGGAGCGACAGGGGCGCCGCCCGCGCGGCGCCCCTCCGTGCTCGCTCGTGCGCCCCGTCCTGGCTCAGGCGCCGACGTTGAACTCCGCCGGGTTCGGGCCGAGCCGGCGGCTCTCGTCGAGGGCGGCGATCGCCGCCAGGTCCTCGGCGTCCAGCTCGAAGCCGAAGACGTCGATGTTCTCGCGGATGCGCGAGGGGGTGACCGACTTCGGGATCACGACGTTCCCCAGCTGGAGGTGCCAGCGCAGCACCACCTGGGCCGGCGTCCGCCCGTGCTTGCGGCCGATCGCGACGATCGCCGGGACGTCCAGGAGCCCCTTGCCCTGGCCGAGCGGCGACCACGCCTCGGTCGCGATGCCGTGCCGGGCGTGCGCCTCGCGCGACTCCGCCTGGGACAGCTGGGGGTGCAGCTCGATCTGGTTGACGGCCGGCACGACCGAGGTCTCGCCGATCAGCCGGTCGAGGTGCTCGGGGAGGAAGTTCGAGACGCCGATGGCCTTGGCGCGTCCGTCCGCGAGGATCTTCTCGAACGCCCGGTAGGTGTCGACGTACGCGTCCTTCGCCGGCACCGGCCAGTGGATCAGGTACAGGTCGACGTAGTCGAGGCCCAGCTTGTCCAGGGAGGCGTCGAAGGCGCGCAGCGTCGAGTCGTGCCCCTGCTCGCTGTTCCACAGCTTCGTGGTGACGAACAGCTCCTCGCGGGCGATGCCCGAGTCGGCGAGGGCGCGGCCGGTGCCCCGCTCGTTCTCGTAGATCGCGGCGGTGTCGATCGAGCGGTACCCGGCCTCCAGGGCCGTCGTCACGGCCGCCGTCGCCTCGTCGTCCGGCACCTGCCAGACGCCGAAGCCCAGCTGCGGCATGCTCACGCCGTTGTTCAGGGTGATCGAGGGAACGGTGGTGTCCGTGCTCACGTGGGGTGGTTCCTTACGTCGTCGCGGTCGTACGGGTTGTTCGGTACGCGGGTACTTCCCAGCGTCAACGATCACGGACCGCCCCGCATTCCGTCAGCCGTACAGTGCCGCGACCTCCGCCGCGTACGCCCGCTCGATCGCCTTGCGCTTCAGCTTCAGCGAGGGGGTCAGCAGCCCGTGCTCCTCGCTGAACGGATGCGCCAGGATCCGGAACGTCCGGATCGACTCCGCCTGCGAGACGAGCGTGTTGGCCGCCACCACCCCCCGGCGGATCTCCGTCTCGAGCGCCGGGTCGCGCACCAGCTCGGCCGCGGCGAGCGGCGCCCGCCCCTGCATCGCGAGCCAGTGGTCCACGGCCTCCTGGTCGACGGTCACCAGGGCCGCGATGTACGGCCGGTCGTTGCCGACCACGATGCACTGGGAGATCAGCGGATGCGCCCGCACCCGCTCCTCCAGCGCGGTGGGGGAGACGCTCTTGCCGCCCGAGGTCACCAGGATCTCCTTCTTCCGCCCGGTGATCGTCAGGTAGCCGTCCGCGTCGAGGGCGCCGATGTCCCCGGTGGCCAGCCAGCCGTCGTTGAGGACGGCGGCCGTCGCCTCCGGCGCGTTCAGATAGCCGGAGAAGACCTGGCCGCCGTGCAGCCACACCTCGCCGTCCTCCGCGATGTGCACCGTCGTCCCCGGCACCGGCTGACCCACGGTGCCGTACTTGGTCCGCCCCGGGGGGTTCGCCGTGGCGGCGGCCGAGGACTCGGTCAGCCCGTACCCCTCGAAGACCGTCACCCCCGCACCCGCGAAGAACAGCCCCTGCCGGCGGGCCATCGCCGAGCCGCCCGACATCGCGTGCCGCACCCGCCCGCCCAGGGCCGCGCGCACCTTGACGTACACGGTCTTCTCGAAGAACTGGTGCTGCAGGCGCAGCGCCGCCGACGGCCCCGGACCGGTCCCGAAGGCCTTCTGCTCCAGCGCCTCCGCGTACGCGACCGCCACCTCCACGGCCTTGTCGAACGGGCCCGCCTTCCCCTCGCCCTCCGCCTTGCGGCGGGCCGCGTGGAAGACCTTCTCGAAGACGTACGGCACGGCCAGGACGAACGTCGGCCGGAACGCCGCCAGGTCCGGGAGCAGCTCGGCCGCCGCCATCACCGGCTGGTGCCCCAGCTTCACCCCGCCCCGGACCGCCGCGACCTCCACCATCCGCCCGAAGACGTGCGCCAGGGGCAGGAACAGCAGCGTCGAGGCCTGCTCGTCGGGCCGGGAACGGAACACCGACTCCCAGCGGCCCATCACCATGTCCGTCTCGAACATCAGGTTCGCGTGGGTGATCACGCAGCCCTTGGGACGGCCGGTAGTCCCGGAGGTGTAGATGACCGTCGCCACCGTCTCCGGGGTCACCGCCCGCCGGTGCCGGTGCACGACCTCCTCGTCGATCTCCGCGCCCGCCGCGGTCAGCTCGCCCACCGCGTCCGCGTCCAGCTGCCACAGCCGCTGGAGCCGGGGCAGCCGGTCGATCACCGAGCCGATCGTCATCGCGTGGTCCTCGTGCTCCACCACGCAGGCCGTGACCTCGGCGTCGTACAGCATCCAGAAGACCTGCTCGGCCGAGGAGGTCGGATAGACCGGTACGGGCTGCGCGCCGAGGGTCCACAGCGCGAAGTCGAACAGCGTCCACTCGTACCGGGTCCGGGCCATGATCGCGACCCGGTCGCCGAACCGCACGCCCTCCGCGATCAGCCCCTTCGCGAGCGCCATGACCTCGTCCCGGAACCGCGCGGCGGTCACGTCGTGCCACTGTCCGTCCGGGCCCTTGCGGCCGAAGGCGATCCGGCCGGGCTCGGCGAGGGCGTGGTCGAACACGGCGTCCGCCAGACCGCCGACCTGAGGCGCCGCCTCGACGGGCGGCACGGTGAACTCGCGCACTGACCTGCTCCTCGACGGCTCGATGGCTTCGACGGCCCGGTGGCTGGAAAAGCCCGTTGTCGCACTCCGTACGGCGCCGGTGACGGTACCCCACGGGACCGGCCCGTGGGAGGGCCTTCACCAAGCCGGGACATTCCGCGTTCTCACAGGTCAGGGCGGGTTGGCCGGCCAAGTCGGTCGCGACTCGGGCTGGTTACTGACCGGACGGTACGTCCTTCGGGGGTGAATCTCCACGGAATCTGTACGGCCCGCTCACGCCCCGCCCCCGCCCGGCCACGGTGGCGTCTTCTCGCCATCCGCTCAGCGGGCCCGTCACCACCGGTCGCCGCCCGTCTCAGCGCGGGCGGTGCAGGCGGTCGCCGCCCGCCAGGATCGCCTCCGCCAGGGCGTCCGCCGCCTCCTGCGTCTCCCCGCCCCGGCGCCCCCTGCGCAGCACGAACCCCACGTCGCCGAGCTCCGGCAGCC
The DNA here is from genome assembly GCF_049913095.1 of Streptomyces sp. E-08. Classification (NCBI taxonomy): domain Bacteria; kingdom Bacillati; phylum Actinomycetota; class Actinomycetes; order Kitasatosporales; family Streptomycetaceae; genus Streptomyces; species Streptomyces sp. E-08. Next base: position 6,897,631 of record NZ_CP183971.1, read on the forward strand.
CCGCGCGGGCCGGCACCGGGACGAGACCCTGCGGCACCAGGCCCCGCGTGTGCGCCATGACCCCGAGCCCCGCGCGGGCCGCCGCCACGTTCGCGCTCAGGCTGGAACTCGTGCACGCGATCCGCCACGCCCTGCCCTGCGCCTCCAGGGCCTCCAGGGCCCGCGCCCGGGTGATCCCCGGCGGCGGGTACAGGATCAGCGGCACCGGACGGTCCGGATCGATCCGCAGCCCCGGCGCCCCGATCCAGACGAGCGCGTCCTCCCACACGAGCCGGCCCTCGCTCTCCGCCCCGCGCCGCTTCGCCAGGATCAGATCGAGCCGCCCCGCCGCCAGCCGGGCCTGGAGCGTCCCGGACAGCTCGACCGTCAGCTCCAGGTCGACCTCGGGGTGCTCGCGCCGGAAGGACTCCAGGATCTCCGGCAGCCGCGTCGTCACGAAGTCCTCCGACGCGCCGAACCGCAGCCGCCCCCGCAGCCGCGTCCCGCCGAAGAAGGCCGCCGCCCGCTCGTGCGCCTGGAGGATCGTCCGCGCGAAGCCCAGCATCGCCTCGCCGTCCTCCGTGAGCTCCACGCGATGGGTGTCCCGGGCGAACAGCGGACGGCCCGCCTCCTCCTCCAGGCGCCGCACGTGCTGGCTGACGGTCGACTGGCGCAGCCCGAGCCGCTCCGCCGCCCGTGTGAAGCTCAGCGTCTGGGCCACGGCGAGGAAGGTGCGCAGCTGGGTGGGCTCGTACACGCCCCGACGTTATCGCGAATCGCGATGACAGTCAGAGCGCTGTACGGGATTCCCGATCACCGGGTCGTGGAGCAGGATGGACGGGCGCGATCCCCCGTAGGAGCCCTGGAGCCCATGACCCCCCGTACGCCCGGCCGTACCGCACGCCGTACCCTCCGCCTGCCGTCCCGGCTGCCCGTCGACGGGTACGTCCTCGCCCTGCTCGGCACGGTCGCGCTCGCCGCGCTCCTCCCCGCCTCCGGGGCCGCCGCGACCGTCACGAAGGGCGCGTCGACCGGGGCCGTCGCCCTGCTCTTCTTCCTCTACGGCGCCCGGCTCTCCACCCGCGAGGCCCTCGACGGCCTCAAGCACTGGCGGCTCCACCTCACCGTCCTGGGCGCCACGTTCCTGCTCTTCCCGCTCCTCGGCCTCGCCGCCCGTGGCCTCGTGCCGGGCGTCCTCACCCCCCAGCTCTACAGCGGGTTCCTCTTCCTCTGCCTGGTGCCGTCCACCATCCAGTCCTCCATCGCGTTCACGTCGATCGCCCGGGGCAACGTGCCCGCCGCGATCTGCGCCGGCTCGTTCTCCTCCCTCGCCGGCATCGTCCTCACCCCGCTGCTCGCGGCCCTCCTCCTCGGCAACAGCGCGGGCGGCCTGTCCGCCGACGCGCTCCTGAAGATCGTGCTCCAGCTCCTCGTGCCGTTCCTGGCCGGGCAGCTCCTGCGCCGCTGGGTCGGAGGCTTCCTCGTCCGGCACAAGAAGGTCCTCGGCCACGTCGACCGGGGGTCGATCCTCCTCGTCGTCTACACCGCTTTCAGCCAGGGCATGGTCGCCGGCATCTGGCACCTGGTCACCCCCGCCCGGCTCGGCGCGCTGCTCGCCGTCGAGGCCGTGCTCCTCGCGGCGATGCTGGCCCTGACCTGGTACGGGGCCGGGCGCATGGGCTTCGACCGGGCCGACCGGATCGCGATCCAGTTCGCCGGCTCGAAGAAGAGCCTGGCGGCCGGGCTGCCGATGGCGAGCGTCCTCTTCGGCCCGCAGGCCTCCCTCGCCGTGCTCCCGCTGATGCTCTTCCACCAGATGCAGCTGATGGTCTGCGCGGTCCTCGCGAAGCGCCGTTCGGAGGACCCGGCGGACCCGGCGGACCCGGAGGACCCGGCGCCCGCCCGTTCACCCGCGACCGCCGCCGCCCCCGTACACGCCCCCGAGGTCCCGTCGACCGGCACGTGACCGGGTGCGCGGTCTGTCGGCCGGATCACGTCCACTCCCGGCACGTGATGATCATCCGGGCCGCTACGGTGCTCCCATGCCCGCACTCGCACCCGGCAGCACCGCGCTCGTCCTCGTCGACCTGATGGAACGCATCGTCGCGCTGCCCCTCGCCCCCCGCCCCGGCACGGACGTCCTCGCCGCCTCCGCGCGGCTCGCCGACACCTTCAGGGCCGCCGGCGCGCCCGTCGTCCACATCCGCGTCGAGCGGCCGAACGTCGACGCCCAGCCGCCCGGCAGCGAGCTCGTCCCGGACCTCGTCCACGACGGAGACCCCGTCGTCGTCAAGCGCACGATCGGCGGCTTCCAGGACACCGGACTCCACGAACTGCTCTCCGGACTCGGAGCCACCACCCTCGTCCTCGGCGGCATCGCCACCAACCTCGGGGTCGAGTCCACCGCCCGCGCCGCCTGCGACCTGGGCTACGAGCTGGTCTTCGCCGAGGACGCCATGTCCGCCCTCACCGCCGACGAGCACCGCGCCTCCGTCGACCTCGACTTCCCCCGCCTCGGCACGGTCGCCCCCGTCTCCGAGATCTCCCTGGACGGCGCCGAGTGACCCCGGTGCCGATACGGTACGGGGCCCGGCCCTGCTCCCTCGTCGTCTGCCGGGGCTGCTGCTGCGGCGACGCCCGCAAGAACCCGGGCATGGACCACGCGGGCCAGCTGGCCCGCCTGCGCGCGGCCGCCGCGGCCTCCGGGGGCCGCCTGATCGTCCGTACCAGCGACTGCCTCGGCCCCTGCGCCCAGGCCAACGTCCTCGTCGTCCAGCCCTCCACCGAGGGACGGCGCCGGGGCGGCCGGGCCGCCTGGATCGGCTGGAGCGCGGACGACGACTGCCTCGACGAGGTCCTCGCCTGGACCGAGGCCGGCGGCCCCGGCGTCAGCCCGCCGCCGGCCACCCTCGCCCTCCAGATGATCGACCCGCCGAAGAACTAGGGGGCCTGCCGATCAGGCCGGCCTAGGACGTCCTCACGTCGATCCGGTGCTCGCCCGCGTACACGTTCATGTCCGGCCCCCGCAGGAAGCCGACCAGCGTCAGGCCCGTCTCGGCCGCCAGGTCCACGGCGAGCGAGGACGGCGCCGACACCGCGGCGAGCACCGGGATCCCCGCCATCACGGCCTTCTGCGCCAGCTCGAACGAGGCCCGCCCCGACACGAGCAGCACCGCGCGCTCCAGCGGCAGCAGCCCCTCCCGCAGCGCCCGCCCGACCAGCTTGTCCACCGCGTTGTGCCGGCCCACGTCCTCCCGTACGTCGAGCAGCTCGCCGTCCTCCGTGAACAGCGCCGCCGCGTGCAGCCCGCCCGTCGAGTCGAAGACCCGCTGCGCCGCCCGCAGCCGCTCCGGGAGCAGCGAGAGGAGACCCGGGGTCAGCCGGACCGGGGGAGTGTCGGCGATCGGGAAGCGGGCCGTCGTGCGGACCGCGTCGAGGCTGGCCTTGCCGCACAGCCCGCACGAGGACGTCGTGTAGACGTTCCGCTCCAGCGAGATGTCCGGGACCTCCACGCCTGGCGCGAGCTGCACGTCCACCACGTTGTACGTGTTCCGGCCGTCCTCGGTGGCGCCCGCGCAGTACACGATGTTCCGCACGTCCGACGCCGCCGCCAGGACCCCCTCGCTCACCAGGAAACCGGCCGCGAGCGCGAAGTCGTCGCCCGGAGTGCGCATGGTGATCGCGATCGGCCGTCCGTTCAGCCGGATCTCCAGCGGCTCCTCCGCCACCAGGGTGTCGGGCCGCGTGGTGACCGCACCGCCCCGGATCCGCAGGACACGCCGTCGCTCGGTGACCCGTCCCATCGTGACCGCACTCGATTCTCTCCGCAGGGAAGGCCGGGAAGGCCCTGACCGCCCCATTCTCCGCCACGCGCGCGCCCGTGCGCGCACCCGCTCCCGCCAGGCCCGTTGTCACGGTCGGCCAAGCGATTCGGGGGAATGTTGGTGGTTTACGTCACCGGTTACTGATCAGTCGCTGGCAAGACTGGGGGATCCTGCCGGACGAACGAACCACCTAGGGGGTCCCGAGTATGACGGGCACTCGCATTGCCGCGCTCGGGCACTACCAGCCCGCCAAGGTGCTGACCAACCACGACCTGGCCGAGCTGGTCGACACGAGCGACGAGTGGATCCTCAGCCGGGTCGGCATCCGCACCCGGCACGTCGCCGGACCGGACGAACCCGTCGACGAGCTCGCCGCCCACGCGGGCGGCAAGGCCCTCGCCGCAGCCGGTCTCACCGCCGCCGACGTCGACCTCGTCCTCGTCGCGACCTCCACCGCGATCGACCGCTCGCCCAACACCGCCGCCCGGGTCGCCGCCCGTCTCGGCATGGGCTCGCCCGCCACCATGGACCTCAACGTGGTCTGCGCCGGCTTCACCCACGCGCTCGCCACCGCCGACCACGCGGTCCGCGCCGGGGCGGCCCGCCGCGCACTCGTCATCGGCGCCGACAAGATGACCGAGATCACCGACTGGACCGACCGCACCACCTGCGTCCTCACCGGTGACGGGGCGGGCGCCGCGATCGTCGAGGCCACGGAGACCGACACCGGCGCCATCGGCCCCGTCCTGTGGGGCTCGGTCCCGGAGATGGGCCACGCCGTCCGCATCGAGGGCACCCCGCCCCGCTTCGCCCAGGAGGGCCAGTCCGTCTACCGCTGGGCCACCCAGCAGCTGCCCGCCCTCGCCCGGCAGACCTGCGAGCGCTCCGGCATCGCCCCCGAGGACCTCGCGGGTGTCGTCCTGCACCAGGCCAACCTGCGGATCATCGAGCCGCTCGCCGCGAAGATCGGCGCCGTCAACGCCGTCGTCGCCCGCGACGTCGTCGACTCCGGCAACACGTCGGCCGCCTCCATCCCCCTGGCCCTGGCCAAGCTGGTCGAACGCGGCGAGCTGCCCTCCGGTGCCCCCGTCCTCCTCTTCGGCTTCGGCGGCAACCTGTCCTACGCCGGTCAGGTGATCCGGGTCCCGTAGTCCCGTGGTCCGCCGTGCCCCGTTCGGCGGAGCCCGGTGGCGGCACGCCGGGGGCGGACCTAGCTTCGATCGCGGTGAGGGTCGTCCCTTTCCCGACGCGGAATCGCTCCGCGGCCGGGGCCCTCCCGTGATCTGGAGGACCGCCATGCGCGCGATACGTGCCGCTTCCGCCGCCCTGCTCAGCGCCGTCGCCGTCGTCGCGGTCGCGCCCGTGGCCCTGGCGGCCGGCGACGGCAACCACGACATCACGTCGTTCGGCTTCTCCGTCACTCCCGCGACGATCGCCCCCGGCGGCACCGTCACCCTCACCTCGGACGGCTGCGAAGTGCCGTCCGTGACCGTCACCTCCGGCGTGTTCGAGACCGTGACCCTCAACGAGGGCCGCCCGGGCACCGCGACCGTCGACGTCGACGCCAAGGCCGGAGCCCAGTACGAGATCACCTTCGACTGCAAGGGCGAACGGGGCACCGCCCCGCTCACCATCGCCCAGGGCGGCGACACCGGCACGCACACCGGAGCGCACAAGGGCGTGAAGGCCGGCTACGGGACCGCCGCCGGCACGGACACCGCCGGGCTCGGGGTGACCCAGGCCGTCACGGGCGTCCTGCTGATCGCCGGAGCGCTCGGTGCCGCCGTCGTGCTGACCCGCCGCCGCGCCGGCGGCCGCGCCTGACGGCCGGGACCCCGGGGCGTCCGAAACGGCCCCTCCGCCCCGGTGTGACGAGGTCCGGGGCGGAGGGGCGCCAGCATGGGGTGAGCGGCGGCGGGGCGGGACGCACCGCCGCAGCGGCGTGAGGAGGGCAGTGGACGTGAGGCACGGGCAGGAGGCGGGGGAGCGGGTGGACGACAGCGCGACCGGTACCGCCATCGGCACCGACGCCGGTGCCGAGGCCGGCTCCTCTCCCGGTACCGGACGGCGCGGCGCCTGGGGTGTCGTCGCCGTCGTCCTCCTCATCGGGGTGCACCTCGTACGCGGCGGTACGGGGGAGCTCCAGGCCGCCGGCCCGCCCCAGCCCCTCGCCGCCGCCGCGCCCGACGGGACCCGGGCCGGCCTCTCCGCCCTCGCTCCCTTCCCCGCACCCGCTCCGCTGCCCGCCTCGCCCCCGGTCCGGGTCCGTGTGCCCGCCGTCCGCGTCGACGCGCCCGTCACCCGGGTCGGGCTCGACGCCGACGGCTGGATCGAGGCCCCGCCGCCCGGGGAGAAGCGGCTCGCGGGCTGGTTCACCGGCGCGGTCACCCCCGGCGAGCGCGGCACGGCCGTCGTCGTCGGCCATGTCGACACCCCGGGCGGGCGGGCCGTCTTCTACGACCTCGGCGCCCTCGGCAAGGGGCACCGGGTGGAGATCGACCGCCGTGACGGCAGGACCGCGGTCTTCGCCGTGTACGGGGTCGAGGTCGTCCCGAAGGAGGGATTCCCCGCCGAGCGGGTCTACGGGGACGCCGGCGTCCCCGAGCTGCGGCTCATCACCTGCGGCGGCACCTTCACCGAGGAGAGCGGCTACGCCGGCAACGTGGTGGTCTCGGCCCGTCTCGTCGAGGTGCGCTGACCACCCCTTCTCCCCAGCTACCCCCGTCTTTGTCCTCGACCGGGAAAAAGTAGGGGCGGATTCCTGCTCGACTTCTTCCCACCCCGGTACGCCACTGCTACGTTCCCCTCGAAAGCCCGCACACGAGCGTGTACGAGAGGGAGGGGCGCGTGAGGCGCATGACGGCACGACCTGCCAACCGGCACCAGGCGCGACTCCTCCGGCTGTTGCGCGACGGAGGACCCAACTCCCGCGCACAGCTGGGAGACCAGATCGACCTCTCGCGCTCCAAGCTCGCCGTCGAGGTCGACCGGCTCCTGGAGACCGGCCTCGTCGTCGCCGACGGCCTCGCCGCCTCCCGGGGCGGCCGCCGCTCGCACAACATCCGCCTCGCGCCCGAACTCCGCTTCCTCGGCGTCGACATCGGCGCCACGTCCATCGACGTGGCCGTCACCAACGCCGAGTTGGAGGTGCTCGGGCACCTCAACCACCCCATGGACGTCCGCGAGGGCCCCGTCGCCGTCTTCGAACAGGCCCTGTCGATGGCGGCGAAGCTCCGCTCCACGGGCATCGCGGAAGGGTTCGACGGCGCCGGCATCGGCGTCCCCGGCCCCGTCCGCTTCCCCGAGGGCGTCCCCGTCGCACCCCCGATCATGCCCGGCTGGGACGGCTTCCCCGTACGGGAGGCACTCAGTCAGGAACTCGGCTGCCCCGTCATGGTCGACAACGACGTGAACCTCATGGCCATGGGGGAGCAGCACGCCGGCGTCGCCCGCTCCGTCGGCGACTTCCTCTGCGTCAAGATCGGCACCGGCATCGGCTGCGGCATCGTCGTCGGCGGCGAGGTCTACCGCGGTACGACCGGCAGCGCCGGCGACATCGGACACATCCAGGTCGAACCCGACGGCCGCCCCTGCGCCTGCGGCAACAACGGCTGTCTGGAGGCCCACTTCAGCGGCGCCGCCCTGGCCCGCGACGCCGAGGACGCGGCGCGCGCCGGCCGGTCCGAGGAGCTCGCCGCCCGCCTCGCGGCGGCCGGACACCTCACCGCGGCCGACGTCGCCGCGGCCGCCGCCGCGGGCGACGCCACCTCGCTCGCCCTCATCCGCGAGGGCGGCAACCGGGTCGGGCAGGTCATCGCCGGACTCGTCAGCTTCTTCAACCCCGGTCTGGTGGTGATCGGCGGCGGAGTCACCGGCCTCGGTCACAACCTCCTCGCCAGTGTCCGCACCCAGGTCTACCGGCAGTCCCTGCCCCTGGCCACCGGCAACCTCCCCATCGTCCTCGGAGAACTGGGCCAGACCGCCGGAGTCACCGGCGCGGCCCGCCTCATCAGCGACCACCTCTTCTCGCCGGCGTAACACGCTCGCGCGGTTCGCCCCCTCGGTCGATGACGCGTGCCCACCGGGCCGCGCCCGCCGACCACCCCCGCGCCCCACCGTCGCGCGCCCCACCGTCGTACCCGACCCCGCGCCCCACCGTCGTACCCGACCCCGCGCCCCACCGTCGTACCCCACCGCCAAGGCACACCCGCGCCCGCCGGAGGCCGCCCGCCGCCCGCACCCGCCGAGGGGAACTTCGTCATGGCCCCAGAACAACGCCCACCCCTGCTCACGATGGAAGGCATCACCAAGACCTTCCCCGGCGTCCGCGCCCTCGACGGCGTGAACCTCGACGTCACCCCCGGCGAGGTCCACTGCCTCCTCGGCCAGAACGGCGCCGGAAAGTCCACCCTCATCAAGGTCCTCGCCGGTGCCCACCAGCCCGACGACGGCCGCATCACCTGGGACGGCGAACCCGTCCGGCTCCGCTCCCCGAGCGCCGCCGTCCGCCTCGGCATCGCCACCATCTACCAGGAGCTCGACCTCGTCGAAGGACTCTCCGTCGCCGAGAACGTCCACCTCGGACACGAGCCCACCACCGCCGGCTTCGTCCGTACCCGCGCCGCCCGCGCCACCACCACAGCCCTCCTGAAGCGGCTCGGTCACCCCGAGATCGACCCCGCCCGCCACGTCGGCGAACTCTCCGCGGCCCAGCGGCAGATCGTCTCCATGGCCCGTGCCCTCTCCCACGACGTGCGCCTCATCGTCATGGACGAACCCTCCGCCGCCCTCGACCCCGACGAGGTCGCCAACCTCTTCCGGATCGTCGCCGACCTCACCGCCGAAGGCGTCGCCGTCGTCTACATCTCCCACCGCCTGGAGGAGATACGCCGCATCGGCGACCGCGTCACCGTCCTCAAGGACGGCCGGGCCGTCGCCCGCGGACTGCCCGCCGCGACCACCCCCACCCGGGACGTCGTCGCCCTCATGACCGGCCGGGACGTCCCGTACGTCTTCCCCGAGAGGCCCGGTGGAACCCGCACGGCCGAACCCGTCCTCCGTGTGCAGGGCCTGGCCAGGAAAGGGGAGTTCGAGGCGCTCGACCTGGAACTGCGCCCCGGGGAGATCGTCGGACTCGCCGGCCTCGTCGGCTCCGGCCGCTCCGAGATCCTGGAGACCGTCTACGGGGCCCGCAGACCCACCGCCGGACGGGTCCTCGTCGACGGACGGCCGCTGCGGCCCGGCAGCGTGCCCGCCGCCGTCCGCGCCGGTCTCGGCCTCGCCCCCGAGGAACGCAAGGCGCAGGGCCTGCTCCTCCTCGAATCCGTCACCCGCAACGTCTCCGTCTCCTCCCTCGCCCGCTTCTCCCGGGCCGGCTGGGTCGACCGCACCGCCGAACGCGAGACCGCCAGGACCGCGACCCGCGAGCTGTCCCTCCGCCCCGACCACCCCGAGGCCCGGATCCGCACCCTCTCCGGCGGCAACCAGCAGAAGGCGGTCCTCGCCCGCTGGCTGCTCCGCGGCTGCCGCGTCCTCCTCCTCGACGAACCGACCCGGGGCGTCGACGTCGGCGCCCGCGCCGAGCTGTACGCCGTCATCCGCCGGCTCGCCGACGACGGCCTCGCCGTCCTCCTCGTCTCCAGCGAGGTGCCCGAGGTCCTCGGCCTCGCCGACCGCGTCCTGGTCCTGCGCGAGGGCCGGGTCGTGCACGAGGCGCCCGCCCCTGACCTCGACGAACACCGCGTACTCGACCTCGTGATGGAAGGGAGTCCGACCGCATGACGCTCACCACCCCGGCCGAGGTGCCGGCCCGGGACCGCCGCAGGCGCGCGCTCGGCCTCAGAGCCGACGTCCGCAACCTGTCCCTGCTCGGCGTCCTCGCCGCCCTGATCCTCGTCGGCGGCCTCACCCGGCCCGCCGAGTTCCTCGCCGGATCCAACCTCCAGCTGGTCCTGACCCAGGCCTCCGTCATCGGTGTCGTCACCGTCGGCATGACCTTCGTCATCACCAGCGGCGGCATCGACCTCTCCGTCGGAGCGATCGTCGCCCTCGCCTCCGTCTGGGCCACCACCCTCGCCACCCAGGAGTCCGGCTTCGCCGGAATCCTCTTCACCGCGGTGGCCGTCGGACTCGGCTGCGGCCTCGTGAACGGCGTCCTCGTCGCGTACGGCGGGATGGTCCCCTTCATCGCCACCCTGGCGATGCTCGCCTCCGCCCGCGGCCTCGCCCTCCAGATCACCGACGGCAAGACGCAGATCGTCACCGTCCCGTCCGTCCTCGACCTCGGCGTCCCCGACGCCTACGTCCTCGGGATCCCGCCGCTCGTCCTCGTCTTCGCCGCCGTCACCGCGGCGGGGTGGCTGCTGCTGAACCGCACCACCTTCGGCCGCCGCACCGTCGCCGTCGGCGGCAACCCCGAGGCCGCCCGCCTCGCCGGCATCGACGTCCGCCGCCAGCGCCTGTACCTCTACCTGCTGTCCGGCCTGTGCTGCGGCATCGCCGCCTTCCTCCTGATCGTTCTCGCGGGCTCCGGCCAGAACACCAACGGCAACCTGTACGAACTCGACGCCATCGCCGCCGCCATCATCGGCGGCACCCTCCTCAGCGGCGGCCGCGGCACCATCGTCGGCTCCGTCCTCGGCGTCCTCGTCTTCACCACCATCACCAACATCTTCGCCCTCAACAACCTCCAGAGCGACGTCCAGCAGATCGCCAAGGGCGCGATCATCGTCGCCGCCGTCCTGGTCCAGCGCCGCACGGCCCGCGACGGCGACGCCTGACCTCTCCTCCCGCACGCCCCCCGCAGTTCCTCCCCTCCGAAGGGTTGATCCGCCATGCCCGAAACCAGCCGCAGACACCTCCTCCTCGGCGGCGCCGCCGTCTCCGCCGGAGCCCTCCTCACCGCCTGTACGAGCAACGAGCCCAAGAACCAGGCTCCCGTCGCGAGCGCCGCCCCCGCCGCCGGCGACAAGCCCGGCACCCCCGTCACCATCGGCTTCGCCGGACCGCAGGCCGACCACGGCTGGCTCAACGCCATCAACGAGAACGCCAAGCGGCGCGCCGAGAAGTACGCCGACGTCACCCTGGAGATCACCGAGGGCTCCAACGACACCGCCGCCCAGATCGGCCAGGTCCAGACCCTCATCAACAAGAAGGTCGACGTCCTCGTCGTCCTGCCCGCCGACGGCAAGGCCCTCACCCAGGTCGGCCTCCAGGCCATGAAGGCCGGCATCCCCGTCGTCAACCTCGACCGGATCTTCGCCTCCCCGCAGGCCTACCGCTGCTGGATCGGCGGCGACAACTACGGCATGGGCCTCAACGCCGGCCGCTACATCGGCGAACAGCTCAAGGACAAGCCGGACGCCACCGTCGTCGAACTCGCCGGCATGGACAGCCTGGAACTCACCCGACAGCGCACCCAGGGCTTCGACGACGCCCTCAAGAACTACCCCAACATCCGCAAGGTCGCCCGCCAGGCCGCCGACTTCACCGTCGAGTCCGGCCAGGCCAAGATGGCCCAGCTCCTCCAGGCCCAGTCGGCGTTCGACGCCCTGTGGAACCACGACGACGACCAGGGCGTCGGCGCGCTCCGCGCCATCGCCCAGGCCGGCCGCAAGGACTTCCTCATGGTCGGCGGCGCGGGCGCCAAGTCCGCCATGGACGCCATCAAGGCCGACGACAGCGTCCTCAAGGCCACCGTCCTCTACCCGCCGACCATGGCCGCCTCCGCGATCGACCTCGCCCGCGCCCTCGGCCAGAAGAAGGGGATCGGCGGCATGTCCGAGCTGGAGATCCCCGCCTCGATCACCCTCTACTCGGCCGTCGTCACCAAGGAGAACGTCGACGAGTACCTGCCCACCGGCTTCAACTGACCACCGACGCCGGCACGCACCACGAAACGGGAGGAACACAGATGGAAGAGACGCTTGGCGTCGGGATGGTCGGCTACGCCTTCATGGGCGCCGCCCACTCGCAGGGCTGGCGCACCGTGGGGCGGGCCTTCGACCTGCCGCTGCGGCCGGTGCTCGCCGCCGTCGCGGGCAGGGACGCCACCGCCGTGCGGGCCGCGGCGGACCGGCACGGCTGGGCGGCGGCGGAGACCGACTGGCGGGCCCTCGTCGCCCGGGACGACGTCCAGCTCGTCGACGTGTGCACGCCCGGCGACAGCCACGCGGAGATCGCGGTCGCCGCCCTGGAGGCGGGCAAGCACGTGCTGTGCGAGAAACCGCTCGCCAACACCGTCGCCGAGGCCGAGGTGATGGCGGCCGCCGCGGAGGCCGCCGCCGCCCGGGGCCAGGTCGCCATGGTCGGCTTCAACTACCGCCGGCTGCCGGCCCTCTCGTACGCCCGGCGGCTGATCGCCGACGGCCGGCTCGGCGCCCTGCGGCACGTGCGGGTCACGTACCTCCAGGACTGGCTCGTCGATCCCGGCTTCCCGCTGACCTGGCGCCTGGAGCGCGAGCACGCCGGGTCGGGGGCGCTCGGGGACCTCGGGGCACACGCCGTGGACCTGGCCCAGTACCTCGCGGGGGAGTACCTGGTCGGGGTGTCGGCGCTCACCGAGACCTTCGTACGGGAGCGGCCGCTGCTCGCCGGGGCCGCGGCCGGTCTCTCGGCGGGCCCGGGATCCGGCGCGTACGGTGCCGTGACGGTCGACGACGCGGCCCTGTTCACCGGGCGGCTGGCCTCGGGAGCGCTCGCGTCCTTCGAGGCGACCCGGATGGCGGCCGGCCGGAAGAACGCGCTGCGCCTGGAGATCAACGGGGCGAAGGGCTCGCTCGCCTTCGACCTGGAGCGGCTCAACGAACTGTCCTTCCACGACCACACCGAGCCCGCCGTCTCGGCCGGCTTCCGGCGCATCCTCGTGACCGAACCCGGCCACCCGTACCTGGAGGGCTGGTGGCCGCCCGGCCACGGACTCGGCTACGAGCACACCTTCGCCCACCAGGCCCGCGACCTGGTCATCGCCGTCGCGACCGGGACCGCCCCGGCGCCGTCCTTCGCGGACGGGCTCCAGGTCCAGCGGGTGCTGGCCGCGGTGGAGGAGAGCGCGGAGAAGAACGCCGTGTACACCCCCGTACCCCGACAGGAGCCGTGACGTGCCCCGACCCTTCACCCTCTTCACCGGCCAATGGGCCGACCTGCCCCTGGAGGAGGTCTGCCGGCTCGCCCGCGACTTCGGCTACGACGGCCTCGAACTCGCCTGCTGGGGAGATCACTTCGAGGTCGACAAGGCGCTCGCCGATCCCGCGTACGTCAAGGGGAGGCGCGAACTGCTCGACGCGTACGGCCTGAAGTGCTGGGCGGTCTCCAACCACCTGGTGGGGCAGGCGGTCTGCGACCATCCCATCGACGAACGCCACCAGGCGATCGTGCCCGCCCGGATCTGGGGCGACGGCGACGCCGAGGGCGTGCGCCGGCGGGCCGCCCGTGAGCTCGCGGACACCGCGCGGGCCGCGGCGGCGCTCGGCGTCGACACCGTCGTCGGTTTCACCGGCTCGTCGATCTGGCACCTGGTGGCGATGTTCCCGCCCGTCCCCGAGCGCATGATCGAGCGCGGCTTCGAGGACTTCGCCGAACGGTGGAACCCGATCCTCGACGTCTTCGACGCCGAGGGCGTGCGCTTCGCCCACGAGGTGCACCCCAGCGAGATCGCGTACGACTACTGGACCACCGAGCGGGCTCTGGACGCCGTGGGGCGGCGGCCCGCCTTCGGGCTCAACTTCGATCCGAGCCACTTCGTCTGGCAGGACCTCGACCCCGTCGGCTTCCTGTGGGACTTCCGCGACCGGATCTACCACGTGGACTGCAAGGAGGCCCGCAAGCGGCTCGACGGCCGCAACGGGCGGCTCGGCTCCCATCTGCCCTGGGGCGACCCGCGGCGCGGCTGGGACTTCGTCTCCGCCGGGCACGGCGACGTGCCCTGGGAGGACGTCTTCCGGATGCTGCGGTCCATCGGCTACGGCGGACCCGTCTCCGTCGAGTGGGAGGACGCCGGCATGGACCGGCTGACCGGCGCGCCCGAGGCGCTGTCCTTCCTCAAGCGGTACGACTTCGACCCGCCGGCGGCCTCCTTCGACGCCGCCTTCGGGAGCGGTGACTGAGGTCCCCCGGACTCCACCGCGGGAGTCTTTGTCCTCTCACGGTGGAAAGTTCGATCGAAGCGTGCACAAGGGGTTCACGGAGTGGACGAACCTCGCTACGGTCCCTGATGTGTACATGGCGTAACTGGCCCATTCGACCAGCGTGACGGCGCGCGCCGGTCCCCGGACATCCGCACACCCCTACTCCGGAGGACATCCGTGCACAGACAACGACTCCGAGCCAGGAAGACCCTCGCCCTCCTCACCGTGGGCCTGCTCGCCCTCGGCGCCCCCCAGGGCCTCGCGGCCGAACCGGAGGCTCCCGCCGCCCCCGCCGCCACGACCTCGGCCGGTTCGGCCGGTTCGGCCGCCTCGGCCGACGAGGAGTTCCAGCAGGTCACCCTCGCCAAGGGCGGCGAGGAGACCGGCGAACCCATGTCCCTCGCCGTACTCCCCGACCGCAGCGTCCTGCACACCGACCGCGGCGGCGAACTGCGCCGCACCGACGCCGCGGGCAACACCACCGTCATCGGCACCGTCCCCGTCTACTCCCACGACGAGGAGGGCCTCCAGGGCATCGGCATCGACCCGGACTTCGCGCGGAACCGGGCCGTCTACCTCTACTACGCCCCGCCCCTGGACACCCCCGCCGGCGACGCCCCCGAGAGCGGGACCCCCGCGCAGTTCGCCCCGTACGACGGCGTCAACCGCCTCTCCCGCTTCACGCTGAACGCCGACTTCACCCTCGACAACAGCAGCGAGAAGAAGGTCCTCGACATCCCCGCCACCCGCGGCATCTGCTGCCACGTCGGCGGCGACATCGACTTCGACGCCCAGGGCAACCTCTACCTGTCGACCGGCGACGACTCCAACCCCTTCGCCTCCGACGGCTTCACCCCCATGGACGACCGCCCCGGCCGCAACCCCGCCTTCGACGCCCGCCGCACCTCCGGCAACACCAACGACCTCCGCGGCAAGATCCTCCGCATCAAGGTCGCCGACGACGGCGGCTACACCGTCCCCGACGGCAACCTCTTCGCCCCCGGCACCGCCAAGACCCGCCCCGAGATCTACGCCATGGGCTTCCGCAACCCCTTCCGCTTCAGCGTCGACAAGGCCACCGGCATCCTGTACGTCGGCGACTACGGCCCCGACGCCGGCGCCGCCGACCCCAAGCGCGGCCCGGCCGGCCAGGTCGAGTTCGCCCGCGTCACCAAGCCCGGCAACTTCGGCTGGCCCTTCTGCACCGGCGCCAACGACCCCTACGTCGCCTACGACTTCGCCACGAAGACCTCCGGCGCCACCTTCGACTGCGGCGCGCTGAAGAACGAGTCCCCGTACAACACCGGACTCGTCGACCTGCCCCCGGCCGAGCCCGCCTGGATCCCCTACGACGGCGGCTCCGTCCCCGAGTTCGGCACCGGCTCCGAATCGCCCATGGGCGGCCCCGTCTACCGCTACGACCCCGCCAGCACCTCCCCGGTGAAGTTCCCCGAGGCCTATGACGGCGACTTCTTCGCCGGCGAGTTCGGCCGCCGCTGGATCAAGCGCGTCGACCAGGACGCCGACGGCACCGTCCGGTCCATCAGCCCCGTCCCCTGGACCGGCACCCAGATCATGGACATGGCCTTCGGCCCCGACGGCGCCCTCTACGTCCTCGACTACGGCACCGCCTGGTTCGGCGGCGACCAGAACTCCGGCCTCTACCGCATCGAGAACGCCACCGGCGGCCACTCACCCGTCGCCGAGGCGAGCGCCACCAAGACCTCCGGCACCGCGCCCCTCAAGGTCACCTTCTCCTCCGCCGGCAGCACGGACGCCGACGGCGACGCCCTCACCTACAGCTGGGACTTCGGCGACGGCGCCACCGCCACCACCGCCAACCCCACCCACACCTACCGCACCAACGGCACCTACGTGGCGACCGTGACCGCGAAGGACACCACCGGCCGCACCGGATCCGCCTCCGTCCACATCACCGTCGGCAACACCGCCCCCAAGGTCACCCTCCAACTCCCCGCCGAGGGAGCCCTCTTCACCTTCGGCGACGACATCCCCTTCAAGGTCACCGTCACCGACCCCGAAGACGGCACCGTCGACTGCGCCAAGGTCAAGGTCACCTACGTCCTCGGTCACGACAGCCACGGCCACCCCGTCACCACCGCCAACGGCTGCACCGGCACCATCAAGACCTCCGCCGACGGCGGCCACGACGACGACGCCAACATCTTCGCCGTCTTCAACGCCGAGTACACCGACGGCGGAGGCGGCGGACAGGCCGCCCTCACCGGCAGCGACCAGGCCAAGCTCCAGCCCCGCCACCGCCAGGCCGAGCACTTCGACACACAGAGCGGCATCCGCACCTACGACAAGACCGAGGCCCACGGCGGCCGCACCGTCGGCGACATCGACAACGGCGACTGGATCGCCTTCACGCCCTACCAGCTCGGCGGCGCCACCAAGCTCACGGCCCGCGTCTCCTCCGGCGGCGCCGGCGGCTTCCTCGAAGTCCGCACCGGCTCACCCACCGGCACCCTCCTCGGCTCCACCCCCGTCCCCGTCACCGGCGGCTGGGAGTCCTTCCAGGACGTCGACGTCCCCCTACGCGCCGCACCCCGCAAGACCACCACGCTCTACCTCGTCTTCAAGGGCGCCGCGGGAGCCCTCTACGACCTCGACGACTTCACCCTCTCCAGCACCCCCGTCGACCGCACCACCAAGCGCGTCCTCGTCTTCTCCAGGACCGCCGGCTTCCGCCACGACTCCATCCCCGGCGGCATCACCGCCCTCAGGGAACTCGGCGCGGGCGACAACATCGTCGTCGACACCACCGAAGAACCCCGCCAGTTCACCACCGGCAACCTCGCCCGGTACGACGCCGTCGTCTTCCTCTCCACCACCGGCGACGTCCTGAACGCCGACCAGCAGACCGCCTTCGAGAACTACATCTCCACCGGCGGCGGCTACATGGGCATCCACGCCGCGGCCGACACCGAATACGACTGGGGCTTCTACGGCGGCCTCGTCGGCGCCCACTTCCAGTCCCACCCCCAGATCCAGCCCGCCACCGTCCGCGTCGAGGACCACGACCACCCCGCCACCGCCCACCTCGGCGGCACCTGGCAGCGCACCGACGAGTGGTACAACTACCGCACCAACCCCCGTGACCAGGCCCGCGTCCTCGCCACCCTCGACGAGACCACCTACCAGGGCGGCACCATGAAGGGCGACCACCCCATCGCCTGGTGCCAGACCTACGGCGGAGGCCGCTCCTTCTACACCGGCGGCGGCCACACCCAGGAGTCCTACACCGACCCCGCCTTCCGGCAGCACCTCCTCGGCGGCCTCCGGTACGCCACCGGCCGGACCAAGGCCGACTGCCGGCCGCAGACCGGCTCCCGCGCCCTCTTCAACGGCGAGACCCGCGAAGGCTGGAAGCAGGCCGGACCCGGAGCCTTCGACGTCGCCGACGGCGAACTCCGCAGCACCGGCGGCATGGGTCTCCTCTGGTACCAGGCCAAGGAGTTCCGCTCGTACTCCCTCACCCTCGACTGGAAGCTCACCGGCGACTCCAACTCTGGCGTCTTCCTCGGCTTCCCCGCCTCGGACGACCCCTGGTCCGCCGTGAACAACGGCTACGAGATCCAGATCGACGCCACCGACACCCCCGACCGCACCACCGGCGCCGTCTACGGCTTCAAGTCGGCCACCCTCAAGGCCCGCGACCAGGCCCTCCGCCCGCCCGGCCAGTGGAACACGTACGAACTCCGCGTCACGGGCGAACGCCTCCAGGTCTTCCTCAACGGCATCAAGATCAACGACTTCACCAACACCGACCCGGCCCGCAGCCTCACCAGCGGACACATCGGCATCCAGAACCACGGAGCCGGTGACCAGGCCGCCTTCCGCGACATCCGGATCAAGGAACTCCCCTCCTGACGGGAGCCCCACCAGACGACGGTGGGCGGGGAGGCGCCGTACCCCCCGCCCACCGTCACCACCCCCCTTCGCCCACCGCTCTCCGCCTTTCCCGCCGCTTTCCCCTGCTTTCCCGCCGATCGCCCACCGATTTCCCACCGCTTTCCCAGCGATTTCCCACCGATTCCCACCGAGGGAGGCCGACGACGTGACCACCGCACCACGCACGGGAATCTGGCTCATCGGCGCGAGAGGCTCCGTCGCCACCACCACCGTGGCCGGCTGCGCCGCCCTCGTCGCTGGACTCCACCCGCCCACCGGCATGGCCACCGAGACCCCCGACCTCGCCGACGCAGGGCTCCCCCCGCTCGCCTCCCTCGTCTTCGGCGGACACGACACCACCGACTGCCCCCTCCCCAAACGCGCCGAACAGCTCACCACCGCCGGAGTCCTCCCGCACGGCCTCGCCCACGCCGTCACCACCGAACTCGAAGCCGCCGACCGCGAGATCCGCCCCGGCGGACCCGCCCCCGGCGACACCCGCACCGACGAACAGCTCATCACCGCCTTCACCGCCGACCTGACGGACTTCCGCCGAAGGATTGGCCTGGACCGCGTCGTGGTCGTCAATGTGGCCTCCACGGAGCCGGCGTCGGGGGGCGCCGGGCTCCCACCCAGCTCCCTCTACGCCGCGGCGGCACTCCGCGCCGGGTCCCCGTACGTCAACTTCACCCCCTCCACCGGCCTGCGCCACCCCGCACTCGCCGCCCCCCTCGCCGCGAGCGGACTGCCCCACGCGGGCCGCGACGGCAAGACCGGACAGACCCTCCTCCGGGCCGTCCTCGCCCCGATGTTCCGCCAGCGCGCCCTGACCGTACGGGCCTGGTCCGGCAGCAACCTCCTCGGCGGCGGCGACGGAGCCGCCCTCGCCGACCCGGCGGCCGCCGCCGCCAAGAACGCCGGCAAGGAACGCGTCCTCACCGACACCCTCGGCACCACCGTCGAGGGCCAGGTCCACATCGACGACGTCCCCGCCCTGGGGGAGTGGAAGACCGCCTGGGACCACATCGCCTTCGACGGCTTCCTCGGCACCCGCATGATCCTCCAGACCCTCTGGCAGGGCTGCGACTCCGCCCTCGCCGCCCCCCTCGTCCTCGACCTCGCCCGCCTCACCGCCCGCGCCCACGAGACCGGCCGCGCCGGCCCCCTCCACGACCTCGCCTTCTACTTCAAGGACCCCGAAGGAACCCCACCGGCCGCCCTCGCCGACCAGTACCACCGCCTCCTCGCCTTCGCCCGGACCCTCGGCGACACCGGCACGGGCGAGGGCCCCCGATGAGCGGCCGCGTCCACGCCCGCGGAAGGGCACGCGCCTGGGCGGACCTGTTCCGGGTGTCCGCACTCCTCTCCGTACCCGGCGACGCCCTCGCCGGAGCCGCCACCGCCGGGGCCCGCCCCGGACGCGGCACGCTCCACGCGATCGGCGCCTCCCTCTGCCTGTACGAGGCGGGCATGGCCCTCAACGACTGGGCCGACCGCGACGAGGACGCCCGCGAACGCCCCCACCGGCCCCTTCCCTCCGGCCGCGTCACCCCCGCCGCCGCCCTGGCCGCCTCGGCCGCCCTCACCCTCGCGGGCCTCGGCCTCGCCTCCCGTGCGGGCCGCCTGGCCCTCGCGACGGCCACCGCCCTCGCCACCACCGTCTGGGCCTACGACCTCGGCCTCAAACACACCCCGGCCGGCCCCGCCACCATGGCCACCGCCCGCGCCCTCGACCTCCTCCTCGGCGCCGTCGCCTCGACCCCTGCTGCCACCGCCTCGACGACCGCCACCCCCGCCGGAGCGAGCCCGCACCCCGCACGGGCTCTGCCCGCCGCGGCCCTGCTCGGCGCCCACGCCTACGCCGTCACCGCCACCTCCCGCCACGAGACCCGGGGCGGCTCCACCCGCACCCCCCTCGCAGCCCTCGCCGTGACCCTGGCCGTGGCCGCGGGAACCTCCGGTGCCGGCGCGAGCCCCTTCGGCACCCTGCTCGCCCTCACCTACGCCCGCACCCCCGCCACCCTCCTGCTGCACGCCGCGCTCAACCCGTCGGCGGCGCTGACCGAGCGGGCCGTCGCAGGCGGGATCCGGGCCACGATCCCGCTCCAGGCCGCGCTCGCCGCCCGGGGAGGCGCGCCGGGGACCGCGCTCGCGCTCCTCGGCCTGATCCCGGCGGCCCGCGCCCTCGCCCGGAAGGTGAGCCCGACATGAGCCCTGCCCGCCCCCACCCCCGCCCCCATCCCCACCCCTGCCCCACCCCCCGTCTCGGCTACGGCACCAACGGGCTCACCGACCTCCGACTCGACGAGGCCCTCGGGCTTCTCGCCGACCTCGGCTACGACGGAGTCGGGCTCACCCTCGACCACATGCACCTCGACCCCCTCGCGCCCGACCTGGCCGCCCGCACCGCTCGGGTCGCCCGCCGCCTCGGCGAACTCGGGCTCGGCGTGACCGTCGAGACCGGAGCCCGCTACGTCCTGGACCCGCGCCGTAAGCACGGCCCGTCCCTGCTCGACCCGGACCCGGAGGACCGCGCGTCCCGCGTACGGCTCCTCCTGCGGGCCGTACGCGTGGCCGCCGACCTCGGCGCCCACGCCGTCCACTGCTTCAGCGGCACCCTCCCCGCCGGCACCCCGCCCGACGACGCATGGAAGCGACTCGCCTCCTCCCTCACCCCCGTCCTGGAAGCCGCGGAAGCCGCCCGCGTACCCCTCGCCGTCGAACCCGAACCCGGCCACCTCCTCTCCACCCTCGACGACTTCCACCACCTCCGCGCACTCCTCGGCGACCCCCCTCCCGCCGTCCTCGGCCTCACCCTCGACATCGGCCACTGCCAGTGCCTCGAACCCCTCCCTCCCGCCGACTGTGTCCGCGCCGCCGCCCCCTGGATCCACCACGTCCAGATCGAGGACATGCGACGGGGTGTCCACGAGCACCTCCCGTTCGGCGACGGAGAGATCGACTTCCCGCCCGTCCTGGCCGCCCTCACGGAACTCACCGCCTCCGGCTATCCGGGACTGACGGTCGTCGAACTGCCCCGGCACTCCCACGCCGGCCCCGAACTCGCCCGCTCCTCCCTCTCCTTCCTGCGCCAGGAGCTCTCGGCATGCTGACCGACACCACCTGCGCCTGGCTGGACTCCGCCCTGGCCGAGGCCGCCACCGGCACCCCCGCCTGGGAGCCGTACTTCGTGGCCGCCGGACGCCACTGCGGCCCCGCGCACGCCGACGAGGTCCGCACCCGCCTCCTCCGGGCCGCCGGTGCCGAGCCCGACACCCTCACCCGCCTCTATCACCACGGCACCGCCGCCGAACGCCGCGCCGTCCTCCTGGCCCTCCCCGCCCTCGTCACCGGCCCCGAGGCCCTGCCCCTCGTCGAGGACGCCCTGCGCACCCACGACACCACCCTCGCCGCCGCCGCCCTCGGCCCCTACGCCGCCACCCACCTCACCCCCCACGCCTGGCGCCACGCGATCCTGAAGTGCCTGTTCACCGGTGTGCCCGTCACCGCCGTCGCCGGCCTCGCCGAGCGCGCCGCCGGCGACACCGAACTCGCCCGGATGCTCGCCGACCACGCCGCCGAACGCACCGCCGCCGGCCGCCCCCTCCCCGCCGACCTGTCCCGCGTCCTCGCCCTCACGGCCCCCGCCGAGGAGTCCTGATGCGCATCTTCGACCCCCACATCCACATGACCTCGCGCACCACGGACGACTACGCGGCGATGCACGACGCCGGCGTCCGCGCCCTCGTCGAACCCTCCTTCTGGCTCGGCCAGCCCCGCACCTCGCCCGCCTCCTTCCTCGACCACTTCGACGCCCTCCTCGGCTGGGAGCCGTTCCGCGCCGCCCAGTACGGCATCGCCCACCACTGCGCCCTCGCCCTCAACCCCAAGGAGGCCAACGACCCCCGCTGCGTCCCCGTCCTGGACGCGCTGCCCCGGTATCTCGCCAAGGACGGCGTCGTCGCCGTCGGCGAGATCGGCTACGACTCCCTGACACCGGCCGAGGACACCGCCCTCGCCGCCCAACTCCAGCTCGCCGCCGACCACGGCCTGCCCGCCCTCGTCCACACCCCGCACCGCGACAAGCTCACCGGTCTGCGCCGCACCATCGGCGTCGTCCGGGAGTCCGCGCTCGCCCCGGACCGCGTCCTCCTCGACCACCTCAACGAGACGACGGTCAAGGAGGCCGCCGACAGCGGCGCCTGGCTCGGCTTCTCCGTCTACCCCGACACCAAGATGGACGAGGAGCGGACGGTCGCGATCCTGAAGGAGTACGGCACCGGCCGCGTCCTCGTGAACTCGGCGGCCGACTGGGGAAGGAGCGACCCCCTCAAGACCCGCGCGGTCGCCGACGCCATGCTCGCCGGCGGCTTCACGGACGACGACGTCGACCAGGTCCTGTGGCGCAACCCCGTCGCCTTCTACGGCCTCAGCGGCCGTCTCCACCTCGATCTCCCCACCCCACCGGACCTGCACGAGGGCAACTCCGTCCTGCGCGGCGGGGAATGAGGCCCCCGGATGCGCTTCCGGCACCCCGACGGCTCCACCGTCCACCTCGCCTACTGCACCAACGTGCACCCGGCCGAGACCCTCGACGGCGTCCTCGCCCAGCTCCGCGACCACTGCGAGCCGGTCCGCCGCCGCCTCGGCCGCGACCGCCTCGGCATCGGCCTCTGGCTCGCCCGTGACGCCGCGCACTCCCTGACCACCGACCCGGCCTCGCTCCGGGCCCTGCGCGCCGAACTCGACCGCCGGGGCCTCGAAGTGGTCACCCTCAACGGCTTCCCCTACGAGGGCTTCGGCGCCGACGAGGTCAAGCACCGCGTCTACCGGCCCGACTGGACCCGACCCGAACGCCTCGCCCACACCACCGACCTGGCCCACCTCCTCGCCGCGCTCCTCCCCGACGACGTCACCGAGGGATCCGTCTCCACGCTGCCGCTCGCCTGGCGGACCCCCTGGACCGCCCGGGCCGCCACCACCGCCCGCACCGCCCTGACCACCCTCGCCGGGCGTCTCGACGCCCTGGAGGAACTCACCGGGAAGAGCATCCGCATCGGCCTCGAACCGGAACCCGGCTGCACCGTCGAGACCGTCACCGACGCCGTCGCCGCCCTCACCGCCCCACCGGGCCTCCCGAGCCCCCGGATCGGCGTCTGCGTCGACACCTGCCACCTCGCGACGTCGTTCGAGGACCCACACACCGCCCTGGCATCGCTCGCCGCCGCCGGCATCGGCGTCCCCAAGGCCCAGCTCTCGGCCGCGCTCCACGCCGAACACCCGCACCTCCCCGAGGTCAGGGCGGCGCTCGCCGCCTTCGCCGAACCCCGCTTCCTCCACCAGACCCGCACCAGGACCGCCGCCGGACTGCGCGGCACCGACGACCTCCCCGAGGCCCTCGCCACCCCGGACCACGGCCCCGGTGCGCCCCACGCCGCCGGACCAGGCCTCCCCGACGCGACGCCCTGGCGCGCCCACTTCCACGTCCCCCTGCACGCTCCCCCCGCTCCTCCGCTCACCTCCACGCTGCCCGTCCTCCGGGACACGCTCGCCCTCCTCGTCGGCGGCCCGCACCCCCGCACCCACCACCTGGAGGTCGAGACCTACACCTGGCAGGCCCTCCCTCCCGACCGCAGGCCCCGCACCCGGGCCCGCCTCGCCGACGGCATCGCCGCCGAACTGACTCTGGCCCGCGACCTGCTGACCGACCTCGGCCTCAAGGAACTCCCATGACCGACCCCGGCCTCAAGGAGCTGCCATGACCGACAAGCGGCCCACCCCCCTCCTGGTCCTCGACGTCGTCGGTCTCACCCCACGACTCCTCCCGCACATGCCCCACCTGGCCGCCCTCGCCCGCGCCGGATCCCAGGCCCCGCTCTCCACCGTCCTGCCCGCCGTCACCTGTACCGCCCAGACCACCTTCCTCACCGGCACCCTCCCCGCCGAGCACGGCATCGTCGGCAACGGCTGGTACTTCCGCGACCTCGGCGACGTCCTCCTCTGGCGCCAGCACAACGGCCTCGTCACCGGCGACCGCCTGTGGGACGCCGCCCGCCGCGCCCACCCCGGCTACACCGTCGCCAACATCTGCTGGTGGTACGCCATGGGCGCCGACACCGACATCACCGTCACCCCCCGTCCCGTCTACTACGCCGACGGACGCAAGGAACCCGACTGCTACACCCGGCCCCCCGCCCTCCACGACGAACTCACCGCCACGCTCGGCACGTTCCCCCTGTTCCACTTCTGGGGCCCCGGCGCCGACCTGGTCTCCAGCCGGTGGATCGTCGACGCCACCCGCCACATCCTCCGCACCCGCCGCCCCGACCTCGCCCTCTGCTACGTCCCGCACCTCGACTACGACCTCCAGCGCTACGGCCCCGACGACCCCCGCTCCTTCCGCGCCGCCGCCGAGCTCGACACCGTCCTCGCCCCGCTCCTCGCCGAGGCCAGGGCCGAGGGACGCACGGTCGTCGCCCTCTCCGAGTACGGCATCACCCGCGTCGACCGGCCCGTCGACATCAACCGCGCCCTGCGCCGCGCCGGCCTCCTGGAGGTCCACACACAGGACGGCATGGAGTACCTCGACCCCATGACCTCCCGGGCCTTCGCCGTGGCCGACCACCAGATCGCCCACGTCTACGTCCGGCGCCCCGGCGACCTGCCGGCCGTCCGGGAGGCGCTCGCGGACCTCCCGGGTCTCGACACGCTCCTCGACGACGACGGCAAGAAGGAACACGGCCTCGACCACCCGCGCTCCGGCGAGCTCGTCGCCCTTGCCGAGCCGGACGCCTGGTTCACGTACTACTACTGGCTCGACGACGCCCGCGCCCCCGACTTCGCCCAGCTCGTCGAGATCCACCGCAAGCCCGGCTACGACCCCGCCGAACTGCTCATGGACCCGCTCGACCCGTACGTCCGGATCAGGGCGGCCAAGGAGATCGCCCGCAAGAAGCTCGGCATGCGCTACCGGCTCGCGGTCGTCCCTCTCGACCCGTCACCTTTTCGCGGCAGCCATGGCCGCCTCCCCACGAGCGAGGACGAGAGTCCGCTCATTCTGTGCTCCACCCCCCGCGCCGTAAGCGGCCGCGTCGCGGCCACCGATGTGAAGAACCTGCTGCTCAGGCTGGCCGGAGTCGTATGAGGCCCCGACCGGATTCCAGTGAAGCAGACCCCGACGACAGCCAAGGAGTTATCCACAGATGAATCGCATCCGCCGCACCGACGCCACCGCCGACCCCGAACTCACCCACCGGCTCAGCAGGCGCAACATGCTGGGCGTCGCCGCCGGCGCGACCGCGGCCGCCCTCCTCGGCGCCACGGCCCCCGCCGCCGCGGCCACCACCCCCGACGCGGCGGCGCAGGAGAAGGGGCAGGGGCACGGCCGCCCCGTCCTGCCGCCCGGGCGCCTCGGCATCCAGCTCTACTCACTGCGCGACAAGGTCGCCACCCTCGGCTTCGCCGCCGTCTTCGCCGAACTGCGGAAGTACGGCTACGACGAGGTCGAGTACGCCGGCTACGAGCAGGGCGCCGCCGGACCGCTGACCCTCGCCCAGCTGAAGCGCCTCACCCGCGACCACGGGCTCCGGGCCATCGGCAGCCACGTCGGCTACTACGCGAACGACCCCGCCGCGTACACCTTCGCGCAGAACCTCGACCGGGTCCTCGACGACGCCGCCGCCCTCGGCCTGCCCCACATCGGCACCGCCTCCGGCCCCTGGCGCTACGGCTCCACCGTCGACGGATGGAAGCGCTGCGCCGAGGAGTTCAACCGCTTCGGCGCGGAGGCCCGCAAGCGCGGCATGAAGTTCTACCAGCACAACCACTCGGAGGAGTTCTCCTTCGCCACCGACCGCCCCCACGTCCGTCTCTACGACGTCCTCCTCGCCGAGACCGACCCCGAGCTCGTGCACCTGGAGATGGACATCTTCTGGGCGTACGTCGGCCAGTACCGCTACTCCGTGCGCCCGGACGGCACCCCCGCGCCGTTCGACCCGCTCGACTACGTCCTCGCCCAGCCCCACCGCTACCCGCTCTTCCACGTCAAGGACGGCGACCGCGACGACTCGGCCGTCCCCTACGGCTACCGCATGACCGACGTCGGGGACGGGGACATCGACTACCGGCGCTTCATCTCGGCGGTCAACCGCACCCACCACGGCAGGAACGCCCACCACTGGCAGACCGAGCGCGACAACCCCGTCGACTCGCTCTCCTTCGCCCGCAGGTCCAGCGAGCACCTGCACTCACTGCGGGAGAAGGGCCACTGACCCGGACGGCCGACGCCGTCACCCTGCGCGCACGGAGGTGAGCGCCTCGTGCACGGGGTCGGACGGTCCGCGCCCGATCGGGGCCGAGAGGGCCGTCCCACCCCACTGACCATGGAAAACGCTGGTGAAAGGCACCTCAAACCCCTGGTAGAGTTATCTCTGTCGCCACGGGGGAAACCCCGGAGCGACAGACACCTTGTCCGGGTGGCGGAATGGCAGACGCGCTAGCTTGAGGTGCTAGTGCCCTTTATCGGGCGTGGGGGTTCAAGTCCCCCCTCGGACACCACACGAAAGTGCCGGTCGATCTCGTATCGACCGGCACTTCTCGTTATCCACAGGGTGGCTTCGCCCCACATGACGGAGAGTGCACGCCGCCTATCCTGGGGGAGTGAACGAGAACATCCCCCCTTGCCCCCAGTGCGCCGGCGAGTACACGTACGAGATGAACAATCTGGTGGTGTGCCCGGAGTGCGGCCACGAGTGGGTCCCGGCCGCCGAAGGCGCCGCGGGCTCCGCCGACACCGCCGGGGAGCGTGTGATCAAGGACGCCGTCGGCAACGCGCTCAGCGACGGCGACACCGTGACCGTCGTCAAGGCGCTCAAGGTCAAGGGAAACCCGTCGGGCATCAAGGCCGGCACCAAGGTCCGCAACATCCGCCTCGTCGACGGCGTCGACGGACACGACATCGACTGCCGCATCGACGGCTTCGGCGCGATGCAGCTCAAGTCGAGCGTGGTCAAGAAGGCCTGAACACCACAAGGCAGCCTGTCCACAGGCGCGTCCCAGTCCCCTCCGGTCAGCGGCGGGGCGGGACCGTATTGGCGGCCGATTCCGTGAGGAAGCGGCTCGGTCCGCCCGACCAGGAGACGTACAGGCCGTCCCGAGCCCTTGTACAGGCGACGAAGAGAAGGCACCGCTCCGCCATCACGTCCGCCTCGTGCTGGAGCCGATCGACATCGGCCGATGTCACAGCCTTCGCGTAGGGGAGCGCCCCGTCGTTCACGCCGATGACCGCGACATACCTGAATTCGAGGCCTTTGAAGGAGTGCATCGTGCCGACCTGGAGAGAGTCCGCGTCGGCCGGTGCGTCGCCTCGCAGACGCACAGCGTGAATGCCTGCTGCCTTGAGCCGCTCCACCACCCTGTCGCATGTCTTGTTGAAACGGGCACTCACTCCGATCTCCCCGAGCGCGATGCCGGCTTCCCGCCAGCCGCGGATCCGTTCGACGAGAGAGTCCAGCTCCGCGGTCTCCGAGTCCGCCCCGCAGACCTCGGGGCCGCTGCCGCGCAGTGCTGAGCGATAGCCCAGCAGCGTTTCATTGCGTGCGTCGTCCTCCAGCTGTGCGATCGGGCGGCCCACAAGGAGGGCGGTGGACCAGGAAAGGATCTCGTGGGTGGAGCGGTAGTTCTTCCGCATCTTGGTGGAGCGACCCGTGACCTTGATGCCGAGACTCTTGAGGGAGACCTTCGAGTCGTAGATGCGCTGATGCGGGTCGCCCGCGATGAACAGGTCGTCCGGGCGGGCCGGGGCGGCGGCGCGCAGCAGGCGCCACTGCGCCGGGTGAAGGTCCTGGGCCTCGTCCACGACGACGTGCCGGTACAGCGGTCCCTTCGTGTCGAGTACGTCGGCGGCCTCCCCACAGGTCCCCAGGTATGTCCTCAGCCCGTCGGCGGCCAGCCCGTCCGTGAACGCCTGGACCGTGTGCCACACCGCGGTGCGTGCACTGGTCGGCAAGCGGCTGCCGCGTCCGCTCCGCTCGGCGGCCTCGTACTCCTCCAGGCTCCGCAGGTTCTGAGCGAGAACGACGTGCTTGTACTCCTGGGCAAGGAACTGCGCGGTGCCGGTGAACCCGGTCGTCCGCGAAGCCTGCTCCCAGCGGGCCAAGTCCTCGCCGCCCCGCAGGGGGCGGCGTGAGGTCGAGATGATCCGGCTCGCGAAGGCGTCGACGGTGGTGATATCCACGCGGTCGCGGAGCTCCGCGTCTTCGACGAGCGAGGCGAGACCGGTGCGCAGAGCCGCGACGAGAGCGTTGGTGTACGTCGTGAGGAGGATGCGGTCACCCTCGCGGAGGTGCTTCAGCAGATGACGTACTCGGTGCAGCGCGACGACCGTCTACCCGGTGCCGGGGCCGCCCGTGACCTGGGCCGGTCCGGAGAAGGACGCACGATAGGCGACCTTGTGCTGAGAGGGATGGAGGAAGACCCGCCAGGCGGCGAAGGGTTTGTCGAGAATATCGCGCAGCTCGTCGGACGCGGTGACCAGCGCGATGCGGGTGTGGGTGCGATGGATCGCGGTTGCGTAGTCCGTCGTGTCCACGGCTTCCGACGCTGCCGACAGGTTGACGGACACGACTTCGCGCCAGACCTCCTCCACGGAGAAGCCTTCTGCGAGGTACTCCAGGACCTCTCGCTGGTCCTGGGGGAAGAACGGAGCGAACACGTCGAGCTGCTCCCTGGTGGTGAGGACGCGGGCTTGGGCGAGCGTGGTCTCGTCGATGCCGAGAGCGGTCAGGTCACCGTCCGAGAACTTGGCGAAGAGCCGCTGGTCGGGCGCTGAGGCGATGCGTTCATAGGCGGGTGTCAGTTCGTCGAGCATCGCGATGTCGCGGATCTCGACGGCCTGCGTGACGGTGTTGATGCTCGCCTTCTGCTTGATCGCCCATTCGATCGCCTTGTCGTGCGCCATCACCCGCAACAGCACGAACGTGTCGCCGTTGTCGGGGGCCAGTACGACGCCCCGGTTGCCCTGGTCGATGCGGATCGTGCGGATGTGCGGATCACGGGCGCGCTTCAGGGATTCCAGTTTCAGGCCCTGGTCCTTGAGAGCTGGTCCAGGGTGAGGCGCTCGAACTTCTCCCAGGCGTCGAACACTCCCTGGTTCACCGAGCCCTGGAGCTTGCCGAGCTGGGCGCAGAAGGCGATGTCGAATGCGAGATGGGGCATGGCTGGGATCGTTCTCCTCGCTCTGCTTCGGGTGGGGCCCCGGACAGTGCCCCACCCGACTCTTGTCAGCTCTGTGGGGTGGTCTCGTCCTCGTCGGGTTCTTCGAGGCTGCCGAGGGTCCGCCAGGCCAGGTCGGCCAGGGTCTCGCCGGTAGCGGTCACCCATCGGGCGGTGCCCTGGTTCGCCACCGGCCGGTTCTCCCAGCCGGCGAGTTCCCACATGTGTGTGACCAGGCCGGACGGCGAGTACTGCTTGCCGTCGTAGCCCCAGAGGATCGGCTTGGTGCGGTGACTGACCCAGGTCGCCATGGCGCGCTTCTGGTTCCCGGCGAGCCAGTCCTTGAGGGCCTCTGCCTCCAAGGGGTAGCCCGTGGTGAGGGTGAGCGGGGCTCCCTCTTCGAGTACGCCTTGGTCGATCAGCACGTGGACCGCATTGGGTCGCCGGGGCTTGCGCTGCGCCGGAACTCGCCGGTACTTGTCGCGTACGGCGGGGTCCTGCGCGGCAGCGGCGCCGTCGAGGACCTGCGTGACGACGTCCCGGCAGCGGTCGACGTCCGCGCACACGGCACGGATCTGCGGGCGTACGGCGGAGAGGCCGTCGATCGTCGTGATGACGACGGGTAGCAGCTCGTCGACCAGGCCGGGTACCCGGTCGAGCGCGGCGGTCGCCCACTCGTTCTTGGGATCGGGTTCGTCGATGGACTCGGTGTCGAGTCGACGGAACACGAGGTGGGTGATCAGGTACGCGCCGTGCTCGATGAGTGCGGCACCGCGCCCTTCGTACCGCGGGCGGAGTCTGTGCAGCGCGCTGCGCACGGCGCGCAAGACCTGGACCGCGTTCCACAGGAGGTAGGCGCCCGGCTGAGGCCGGAACAGCACGTCGTAGATGCCCTGCGAGCCACGTTCCCACAGAACGTCGAGGGTGGTTGCCATGCGGGCCGCGTACTGGCTGTCGGGGTGAGCACAGGCGAGGGCACAGGCCGCCTCGACAACCGAGCAGCCGGTGTCCTCCGGCGGGTCGAGTTCGCTGCGGCGGACGCTGTACTCCAGCCCGAGCTCGGCCCGCATCTCCGCCAGGATGGAAGCCTGGACGGGGTCGAGGGCGATGAAGTCGCGGGCCTCGACTCGGTTCTGTCGGTTGGTCGCCTGTGTGGTCTGCTTCGCGAACTCCGCCGATTTGCCGGTGACGATGATGCGTACGGGTACCTGCGCGGTTGCGGCTCCCTCGTCGGCGGCGACGGCCTCAGCAACGGAGCGGACCGTCTGGGCGCCGTTGACGACGCTGGCGTTGTGCAGCTTCAGGGTGAGGGGAAACGTGTGCGGTGTGCGCATCGACTGGTGGATCTTCTCCACCGATTCGCACAGGACGGTGACTCCGTTGTTGAAGTACCAGAAGTGGGCCGGCTCCTCGGTGAGCGTGCCGATCAGCTCGTTGTTGATCGACGTTCGCCCGAGAGGGTTACGGATATTCAGGTTGAAGAGGTGTGAGCCGTGCTCCGCCCATGCGGCCACGTGCTCCGCTGCGACGACCCCCTGATACGACTCGTACGGTGAGTTGATCCCGAACCAGGGGAACAGGACGGTCTCGAGCTCGACGGGCTGGGGAGCCAGGTCGTTGCGTACCGAGGCCCACACCTCGGGCGCGAGGATGATCTGGTGGTCGAGGACCGCACCGTACCGGTTGAATTCCTTCTCGCCGTTGACGAGCGCGTGCCGGAATCCTTCGACGACCTCGTCGGCGCGCATGAGGACGACGACCTGTGTGACAGGTACGGGCCCCTTCATCATGACCGTCTTCGCGTACTCGGCCAACTGTCGGCCCCGCGGGTTGAACGCGGCGAAGTCCTCGTCGTCGATGAGGCGCAGTCCGGCCAGCAGTTCGAGGACCGCTTCGCGTTCGCTCTTGGCCTTGCCGAACTGGCTCCATTTCGCCTGCACCAGGTAGATGTGGGGGTCGTCGCCGTCTACGACGGCGATGGCGTCGATGCCCTGATCCGCGATCCCGTCGATGACGGTGTCCGCGGCCTCCTTGGGGCTGAAGCCCGTGACCATCCGAACGGCCTGAGCGGTCAGCGCACGTGAGATCAGCCGTGGTTCGCGTTCCTGAGGGGACTTGTCCTCCAGATCGCTCGCGTGCAGGAGTCCGCTGTCCACGTACACCGTGCGCAGCGCCCTCTCGATCTGCCGTACTTGGAGGACCACGTCCTCCTGGCCGCTTCCGGCCTTGGTCTTGCCCACGATGCGTTCCCTCCCTCGGATTCCGCCACCGGTCGGCCCGGTCGACGGAACCCCTTGCGTGTCGTACGTGTTCGAGTCAGGAAGCCGGCCCGTCGAGGTCGAGCCGTATCAGGGCCAGCGCCTCGGCCATCTCGACGGTCATCTCGTCGTCGGGGCCGAGCACCATGCACAGGTCCTCGTGGAGGGGCTCCAGGACCTGGCGTGCCTCCGCCGCCCGCCCCTGGGCGAGGAGCAGCATGCCGATGTCGTGGCGCAGCTCGACGGCCTCCTCGCTGACGTCGCCGTCGACGCCGCGTACGACCGTCAGAACTCCCTGGAGCTCGGCGAGGGCGTCCGTCACCTGGCCGAGCTCGGCACGACAGCGTGCCGCCTGTGCCCGGCATTCCCTGGTGGGTTTGCTGCTGGGGCCGGAGACGCGTGCGTACACGTCGGCCAGCGCCTCGAACTCGGGGAGCGCGGCACGGTAGTCGCCGCCGAGGAGCCGAATGGCGGCCCGGTTCCTGCGCAGGCCCAGGACCTTCTTGTTCTCCGGGCCGAGCGCCCGCGCGGCGGGCTCGATCGCCTCGCCGAGCACCTCGACCGCCTGGGAGAAGCGCTCCTCCTCCAGAAGGGCGTTGAAGTGCTTGTATGCCTCATCGATGTTCGCGCGTACGTCAGCGAGGGCGGGTGCGAGCGGGGCGGGCGGTGCGACCCCGTCCGGGCCGCCCGGGGCGTTCGGAGCGGCGGCCTGGGCGCGAGAGCGGGGCGCGTACGGGCGACGGAACAACGCGGTCGGGTCGGGCACGCCGACAGGTCCCGCTTCACCGGCCTCAGGCTCGTGACCGGGCGCCGGAAGGAACGGGAGCAGCCGCGCGTACACCTCCTGCGTGTCGGCCGGCCGTGCCTCGGGGGCCTTCAGGAGCAGGTCCAGGACCAGGCTCTCCAGGTCCGACGGAACGTCCGCGCGGAGCTCGCGCAGCGGGGTGGGAGCGGCGTTGACGTGCTGATACATCAGCACGTACTCGCTCTCCGCCTCGAAGACGAGACGCCCGCCGAGCAACTCGTGCAGGACGCACCCGAGGGCGTACAGATCGGTCTGCGGCGTGATCCGGCCGCCGCGGACCTGCTCGGGAGACATGTACTGGTACGTGCCGATGGGGCTGCCGGTCGCCGTGAGCTTGGTGACGTCGGTTCGCAGGATCGCCGCGATGCCGAAGTCCAGCACCTTCACCGTGCCGTCCCGCGCCACCAGGATGTTGCCCGGTTTCAGATCCCGGTGGATGACCGGCACATCGTGCGCGTGGGACAGCACGGTGGCGACCTGCGCGGCGACGGCGGCCGCCCAGCTGACGGGGAGCGGGCGCTTCGGGTCGATGTACGCGGAGAGCGGCACCCCGTCGACCAGCTCCATGACGAGGAACAGCCGCTCGTGCGCGTCTTCGAGCACGGCGTCGTACACCTGGGGCACGCCCGGGTGCTGGATCCGCGCGGTGATCCGCGCCTCGCGTTGGAAGCGTTTCGCGAACTCCTCGGCCAGGGAGGGCGAGGTGATGGACTGCTGCCGGATGCGTTTCACGGCCACGGGACGGTCGAGCACGGTGTCGTACGCGCGCCACACATCGCCCATGCCGCCGTGGCTGAGCTCCTCCAGGAGTTCGTAGCGCCCGGCGACGACCTGCGCCGGCGCGTTCCCCTCTGGCACCTTGCCCCCGTTTTCGATGGCCCCATCGACGTGTCAAGGGACAAGTCTGGCCGTTGGGGCGATCCTCCGTCCAGCCGAGATGTGGGGGCAGTGGGTCAGGCCTGGCCGGAAATCGGCGGTGTGTCGATGGCATATGCCGCCTACACCGTCTTGCCGGGCCCCTCGGTGCGGGGACGCCAGCCCCATGCGGTGGCGAGCGCGGCGACGAGGACGAGCCCCCGACCGCCGTCGACTTCCGGGTGTGAGGCGCGCCTGGGAACGCGCTCGGCACGGGTGTCGGTGACCTCGGCGCGTACGGAGCCGTCGCCGGCCGTTAGGAGGAGGCGGAAGTCCCGGCCGGGTACACGACCGTGCTGCACGGCGTTCGCGGCCAGTTCGCCCACGATCAGCGTGACGGCGTCGTGCGCGTCCGAGGCGTACGGAATGCCCCAGGCGGCGCCTCGGGGCGTGGAGCTGCAACACATCGTGAAGTGAGGGGTGAGGGAGGTGAGTTGGGTGGTGTGGATGGGGGTGAAGTTCGTGTTCCTCATGGCCCCGCGGTGGCCTTGGGTGGCGTAGCGTGACCAGTGGTGACGCGCCGTCGTGTGGTGGCTGTACGTGGCGGCGCCGGGTAGGTACGCAAGGTGTGGAAGGTGGTGGGCCGATGCGGGAGTCCGGCCGGGACGAGGACGCGGGGCCGAGGCCGGAGGACGAGCCGGGCAAGGGGATCGTGGCGGCGTTCGGACGGCAGCTGAAACTGCTGCGGATCCGGGCGCGGCTCGACAGGGCGGAGTTCGGGAAGCTGGTCGGGTACGCGGCCGATTCGGTGGCCTCGTTCGAGCAGGGACGGCGGATTCCTCCGCCGCGGTTCATCGACAAGGCGGATGAGGTACTGGGAGCGGACGGGCTGCTGACGGCGCTGAAGGAGGAGCTGGGGCGGGCGCAGTATCCGGCGTTCTTCCGGGACGCGGCGAGGTTGGAGGCCAAGGCCCTGGGCCTCTGCGTGTACGGGGCACTTGCCGTGCCTGGCCTGTTGCAGACCGAGGACTACGCGCGTGCGGTGTTCCAGATGCAACGCCCGCTCTTGGGCGACGAAGTGATCGAGCACCGCTTGGCGGCACGACTGGCTCGCCAGGACATCTTCACGCGACGTCCGGTTCACCATCGAGGAGGTGGTGTTCCGCGAGCCGATCGGTGGGCGGAAAGTTCTGCGGGAGCAGTTGGAGCAGATCCTCCTCATCGGGCAGCACCGGAACGTGGAGATCCAGGTCATGCCGACCGACCGCGAGGACCATGCAGGCCTCGGAGGGCCGTTCAACCTGATCGACGCGGCGACAGGGCAGCGCATCGCGTACACGGAGGTACAGGACGACAGCCGGCTCTACACCGACGCGGGAAGGATCCGTGAGCTGGAATCCCGCTATGGCATCCTGCGATCACAGGCGTTGACCCCTAGTGAGTCGCTGGCCTTCATCGAGAAACTGCTGGGAGAGAGATGACCGTGCAGGATGACGCCGTAGCCTCCGTGCCGAAGCTGGCATGGTTCAAGAGCAGCTACAGCAGCGGCGGGGGCGGTGAATGCGTGGAGGTCGCGGCAGCGCTGGGAACCGTCCACATCCGGGACTCGAAGCGGTACGGCGGACCGGTCCTGACTGTTACGTCCGACGCCTGGGCCGGGTTCGTCGGGCTGGCCGTCGGGCATTCCGTCTGAGCCGAGACGGCACGGGGCCCGGTCGTACAACGGTGGTTGTACGACCGGGCCCCGTCTCGTACGGGCGGGCTACTCGTCGACGCCCTCCTCGCGGCGGATCATCCGCCACGCGGCCTTGCGGGCGCTGCGGTCCAGGCTGGACTTGAAGCCCTTGTCGGGGCCGAAGTACTGGCGGCCGAGACCGGCGATGGTGTCGATGTGATCGGCCATCTTGTCGGCGAAGACGTTGTCGAAGACGAGCCCGAAGTTGTCCATGTCGTTGTTGGCGACGGCCGCCTTCCGCACCTTCGGGTCGGCCTTGGCTTCCTCGAAGGGCTGGATGACGTCTTGCTCGGTGAACTCCGTGCCGAAACGCTCGTTGAACTTCTCGATCAGCTCGGAGAGCAGCGACTTCTCCGCCTCCTGGGCGCCGCCGGAGCCGTCGCCGAAGCCCGGCATCATCGTCGGCCCGTCGGCGGCGAGGGAGACGTCGTACTCGCCGGTCTTGTCGACTCGCAGGTGACTGAGGTCGACTTCGCCTATGTCCACGCCGCCGTCTGTACGGCCGCGCAGTCGGGTGAGTAGGTAGCGGCCGTAGAGGTGCAGCCGCTCCAGCTCGAGGTCCTTGTAAGGGACGATCTGGGCGAGGAAACCGTACTTGCGGACGTAGTCGTTGAGGTCGGCGCGGAAGTCCTCCGCCGTCTCCACGTCGTCATCGTCCTTGCTGTCGCGGAGGGCCTCGAAGCGGGCCACAGCGGGGGAGAGCATCCGGTACAACTCGGCGTGCAGCTTCTCCCACTTGGCCTGCGATCCGGCGGCCTTCTCCTTGGCGGCGAAGTACGCGGCGGCGAACTCGTCCATCTCCTGGGCGGCCAGGATCGGCGCCCGCATGACCCGGCTCTGCGCGGTGTAGAGCAGATTGGGGTCGGAGGGGAGGGTCATCGCCTCCTCGAAGTACGGGCGGAACGACTCCTGGATGTCCTCGGCGTCGTTGACGAAGTCCAGGACCGCCAGGTCGGCCTGCGACTTCCGGTCGGCGGTCCGGTTCAGCCGGGAGAGGGTCTGCACGGCAGAGATACCGGTGAGCGTCTTGTTGACGTACATCGTCGTCAGGAGCGGCTGGTCGAAGCCGGTCTGGTACTTCTCCGCGACGACCAGGATCCTGTACTCCTTCTGTCCTGCCCCGCCGGCGCGGACGCTCTTGTCGTCGGCGCGGGTGTACGCGAACGCCTTCGGCAGCGCGCTCTCCGGCAGGCCGCCGTTCTCCTTGGACTCGGTGGTCTCATGACCGCCGACGGTGAGCGAGCCGGAGAAGGCGACGAGGACGCCAAGGTCGGGGTACTTGGTGTCGTAGTCCCGGTCCTTGAGGTAACTCTTGATCGCGCGGGCCATGTCGACGGCGGACTGCCGCGAGGCGGTCACGACCATGGACTTGGCGCGCCCGCCGAGGCGGCCGCGGGTGTGCGAGACGAAGTGCTCGACGATGACCTGTGCGTGCTGGGCAACTGTGGAAGCGTGGGTCAGGGCGTACCGGGCGAGCAGACCGTTGGCCTTGGAGGGGTCGACCTCCTTCTCGTCCGGGTTCTGGTTCACCAGCTTCCAGTAGGTGTTGTACGTGACGTACGTGCGCAGCGGGTCGAGGATGAACCCCTCCTCAATGGCCTGCCGCATGGAGTACGTGTGGAAGGGCCGATACACGGCCTTGCCGTCGACGGTCTGCGGGCTGCCGAAGAGTTCGAGCGTCTTCGCCTTCGGGGTGGCCGTGAAGGCGAAGTAGGACAGGTTCGCGGCCTTGGACCGCTCCTCGGCCTTCTGCTTCAGCTTCTCGTCGAGAGTGACGGTGGTCGCACCCGCGTCGTCCGAGTCGGAGTCCAGACCGAGGTCACGCAGCGCGGCCCGTACGGCGGTCGCCGCGTCGCCGGACTGCGAGGAGTGCGCCTCGTCCACGACGATTGCGAAGGTGGAGCCCTGGATCTCGGTGGGGTTGCGCTTGAGGTAGTCGAGCAGCGCCGGGAACGAGTGCAGGGTGACGGTGACGATCTTTCCGGTGTCACGGGAGAGGGCACGGGCCAGCTGCTCGCCCTTCGCGCCGTACTTCTCGTCGATCTTCACGACCAGGCCGGCGGTCTGCTCGAAATTGCCGATCGTCTCCCGGAGCTGTGCGTCCAGGTTCCGGCGGTCGGTGATGACGATGACCTTGTCGAATACCGGCACGCCCGGCTTGAGCCCCTTCGCGAGGGCCTCGGAGTCGAGCTCGCGGGGGTCGGTGGGGGTGTGAAGGTCGCTCAGGCGGTGAGCGAGCCAGCCGATGGTGTTCGACTTGCCGGAGCCGGCCGACGCCATGACGAGGTAGTCGTGCCCCGCGCCGTGCGTGGCGGCGTGAGCGGTGAGCTTCCGGACCACGTCCCACTGGTGGAAGCGGGGGAAGATCAGGGTCTTGGCCGACCCGCCGCCGGGCGTCTTCGCCTTGTGTAGGTGCACGAACCGCTGGAGAAGGTCGAGCCAGTTGTCCGGCTGCCACACCTGCTCCCAGAGGTAGGAGGTGGAGTACGTGCCGTAGGCGGTGGGGGGCGGGTTGCCAGCGCCGCCGGGCTGACCGGGGCCGGCGGAGCCCATGTTGAAGGGCAGGAAACGGGTCTTCGGCCCCTTGAGCTGGGTCGCGACGAACACCAGATCCGGGTCGATGGCGAAGTTCGCGACGACGCGCCGCGTGAAGATCAGCTCGGTGGGGTCGCGCTCGGTGCGGTACTGCTCCTTGGCGTCCTCCGTCTCTGAGCGGGTGAGCGGGTTCTTCAACTCGGCCGTGGCGACGGGGATTCCGTTGAGGAAGAGGGTGAGATCGAGCTTGTTGCCCCAGTCGGCCTGCTTGGTCGCGTAGACGAGTTCACGGACGACGGTGAGGCGGTTGGCGCGATAGCCGTCCAGGACGGACTCGTGGGCAACGAGGTTCGGCTTGAAATAGGCGACACGAAGCCGGACGCCCCGGTCCTTGACGCCGTTGCGGAGGACGTCGAGGAGACCGTCGGTGGCGATGGCCTGATCGAGACGCCGGGCGAACCCGTGCTCGGCCTCGCCTTTGTTGTTGCCGTAGAGGGTGACGAGCTCGCGCCACTCGTCGGGCTGGGTGGCACGGATGAAGCTGAACAGCTCGTTGGTGTCCAGGCCGAGATCGGCGGTGTACTTCTCAGGCAGCGCCTCGCGCCAGCCACCCTCGACCATGGCGGCGACGATGGCCTCGCCGAAGACGGACTCGGTGTGTATGGGACTCATGGCTAGGCGGTGACTCCGTCCGTGACGTTGCGTCCGCTGGCGGTGGATACGTCGAACTGGCCGGTTACGGCGGCGGTAATCAGGGCCTGGCGGCGTTCTGCGAGTAGATTCACCTGCCGCTGGATGGCCGAGGTGACCTGGTCTAGCTGTCGTTGGTGCTGCTCTACACGGTCCGCGATCTCCCTCTGCGTGACCTCTGGTGGAGTTGGCACACGGACGGCTGCCACCTGACTCTCGCCGATCGAAGGGACCGGCCCGGGGTTGACGAGCTGTCCCATGTCCAGCAGGGAGAGAAGGGCGCGCCAGTAGTGCGGGACACCACCGGCAAAGGTGATCGCACGCACGTTGTCGTCGATTACCGAGGGCCGGGTCGTGACGCGGCGGCGATTGAGGAGGAGAGCTGCTCCGACGCGCGCATAAAGAACTGATCCCGCCGGTACGATCCGAGCCCTGAGCGTGTGGGCCACGTCACGCGAGACCCAGTTCTCGGCCGTACTCAGATTGCCTACCCAATCGGCCCGCTGGAAGTCGCTCACCTTGATGAATGGGTATTCCCCCTGGCTCCGGCCCTGATAATTGTGGGGGAAAGTGGTTCCCATCGTGAAGCGGGCGATGCGCCCGATTGTGGGCGCAGTCCAACCGAGCGGAAGCCGCCCTAGCCAGGTGGAATCCTGACTGGCTCCGCCGGTGGCGGAGCTGGCCACAAATTGGCTGTGGAGAATCGACTGGTGTCGCATGTTCCACAGCTGCAACTGCTCGTTCCGCAGCCTCGTCATGTGGTCAATACGGGAAGTCTCGGCGTCGAGGAAGTTGGCGATTCGGCGCTGCAGTTCGAGAGGCGGAACCGGGATGGGGACGGCCGTCAGTTCCTCCTTGGTGACATGAACCATTCCGATCATGCCGCTCGTTAGTTCCCGCTCGATCCAGTGTGTTGCAGCCTTCAGGGACCAGTAGAGCCACCTGGCGTCGCAACCAGAAACATCCATCCTGAAGATGTGCTGATTCAAGTAGTAGTCGCCGGGTTCGCTCCAGAGATACGGGCCGAACGACGTTCCCGGGTTCCCGGACCAAGAGAAGAGTAGGTCCCCGGACTTCACGCGGTATCGACTGGGCAACATCGAACCGGAGTGGTTGAAGTTCCGTGAACCGTTGAGGTTCTCGATTCGGATGATCGGAGTGCCGGCGTCGATCCAATCGGCAGCGTTGAAGACGTATCCGTTCGTAAGCGTTGTGAGGTATTTGAGCGGAACTACCGCCCACGAGTGCGGCGGTGATCCTCCGTACGGAAGTCTGCTAGTTGTCACTCCGTCACCTCACTCAAGAGCTTCTGAATCTGTGCCTCCAGCGACTTCAACTCTGCGTCGATCTCTGCCAGCGGCCGCGGCGGCTCGTACACGTAGAAATGCCGCGTGAACGGGATCTCGTAGCCGATCTTCGTCTTCGTATGGTCGATCCACGCGTCCGGGACGTGCGGGTGGACCTCCCGCTTCAGGTACTCTTCGACATCCTCGCCCAGCGGCACGTTCTCGTAGTCCCGCAGCTCCGCGTCCGGTTCCGGCGCGTCCTTGACCTTCTGCACCTCGCCCTCGGGGTCCCGTACCCCGATCGCGTCCCGCAGCGCCTTGCTGAACGGCGCGCCCGTCGGCCACGTGCCGCCCGCCTGGACGACCGCGTCCTTCAGGGCGACCCACGCTTCCTGCTTCGTCGCCCAGCTCCTCACCGGCATGGACTCGAAGGCGTCGAACATCAGCACGCTGTCTGCGCTCGGGAGCTTCTGGACCACCTTCGATGCTTCCAGCGCCGCCAGCGTCTCCTCCGTCAGCTCGAAGCGCAGCTTCAGCGGGCGTTCGACCGTGATGCGCTGGTAGCCGAAGTCCTCGTTCGCGAAGACCTTCACCTTGCCGTGCAGTGCGTGCTCGGGGTCCTTCGCGACCTCCAGGGCCTCCGCGTACAGGTTCGTGATCTCGCGGATGTGGTTCGGGCGGCCGTTCTTGCCGTCGCCCAACTCCTTGCGCTTGTCGCCGAGGGACTTGCGCATCTTCACCCAGTAGTCGCGCGCGTCCAGGAGGACGACCTTGCCCTTGTGGTCCCGGGACTTGCGGTTCGTCAGGATCCAGAAGTACGTGGAGATGCCCGTGTTATAGAAGAGCTGGTCGGGGAGGGCGACGATGCCCTCCAGCCAGTCGTTCTCCAGGATCCAGCGGCGGATGTTCGACTCACCGGACTCGGCCGCGCCCGTGAAGAGCGGGGAGCCGTTGAAGACGATGGCGACACGGGAGCCGCCCCCGCCGTTGACGTCCACCGGCTTCATCTTCGAGAGCATGTGCTGGAGGAAGAGGAGCGAGCCGTCGTTGATGCGCGGGAGACCCGCGCCGAAGCGGCCGGCTTCGCGGAGCGTGTTGTGCTCGTACTCGACCGCGTCCTTGACCTTCTTCCAGTCCACGCCGAACGGCGGATTGGCAAGGATGTAGTCGAACGTGCGCCGCGCGTGGCCGTCATCGGAGAAGGAGTTGCCGAAAGCGATGTTGTCCGGGTCCTGGCCCTTGATCATCAGGTCGGAGCGGCAGATCGCCCAGGACTCGGGGTTGAGCTCCTGGCCGTACACCTCGACCGTGGCGTGCTCGTTCTCTTCCTCGATGTGGTCGTCCATCGCGCTGAGCATGCCGCCCGTGCCGCAGGCCGGGTCCAGGACCGTGCGGACGGCGCCCGGCAGGGTCAGGGCATCTGTATCAGGGGCGACGAGGAGCTCGACCATCAGCTTGATGACCTCGCGCGGGGTGAAGTGCTCACCGGCCGTCTCGTTCGACTGCTCTGAGAAGCGGCGGATCAGCTCCTCGAAGATGTAACCCATGTTGTGGTTGGGCACGGTCTCGGGGCGCAGGTCCAGGTCCGTGAACTCGCCGATGACCTGGTAGAGCAGGTTCGCCTCGTCCAGCTTCTTCACCTGCTGCTGGAAGTCGTACTTCTCCAGCACCTCCCGCGCATTGGCGGAGAAGGCCCCCACGTAGACCTGGAGGTTCGCTGCCGCGTTCTTCGGGTCGCCCGCGATCTTCTGGAGCGTCAGCTCGCTCGTGTTGTAGAAGGCGTGGCCTGAGGCCCTGCGCAGGAAGCGGTCCGTGTCGATGTCCTGGCCCTTGAACTTGACCACGGTCTCGACGACTTTGTCCCGCGTCGGCGCCAGGACGCATTCCAGGCGGCGCAGCACAGTGAACGGCAGGATTACCTTGCCGTAGTCGGACTGCTTGTAGTCGCCGCGCAGGAGGTCGGCGACGGACCAGGCGTGGTTCGCCAGTTCCGTGTGCTTGCTGCTGTTCAAGGGGTTCCCCGGATTCCTTTCGGACCGTCGTCCCGCCCAAGCGGAGCGGGTGCGGACAAGTGTGGTCGATGGGTGAAGGCCTGGGTGTGGTTCAGGCCGAATCAGTCAGAAGCGGGAGGAGCGGGCGGGAGCAGTGCGCCTCCCGTCAGGCCGCCTGTCAGCAGCCGTGCCGTCTCCTCCGCGAGGCGTGCGGCGCGCAGCGCCTCCGCCCGTAGCTCGTGGACGCGCCGGAAGGCTTCGCCGTACCGCCGCTGCTCCTCCAGGGGCAGCAGCGGTACGCGCAGCCGTCCCGGGGTGATGTTCAGGATGGTGCTGCCGGTGGAGGCCCCGGCGATGTTCTCCTCCGTCTCCAGGAACCCGGCGAGGAACCAGGGGTCCAGGCGCGCCGGGTCCGGGCGGAAGAGGTGGACCTGGTGGCCGAGGAGCGCGCCCGCGTCGTCGAGGGCCGCGACACGGGCCATCGGCCCGCCGCCGCTGGCCACGGCTCGTACGAGGACGTCCCCCGCCGCGACGACCGGCGCCGCGTCCGTGCGCAGGTCGGCCGGGTCGCCGGACGGGGCTGTACCGCGCGCGATGTCCATCCCGGTGAGGACCGGGCCAGTAGCGCCCGCCCCCACCACGCCCCGGGAGTCCTTCGCATCCGGCGCCGTACGCAGCAGGGTGAGCGCGCCGCCGCGTGCCAGGTCGGAGGCGGTGGCCGTGCGCCACTCCCGTACCGAGGCGCCGGCGGCGTGCCACTCCGTCCGGTCGGCCGCCTGGCCGAGTGATGCGGCTGCCTGGACGAGGCCGCGGCGAGTGTCGTCCGCCTGCCCGGCCAGTTCCATCGGGTCGACGTCGGCCCGGGAGGCGCGGACCTGGCGGGCCGGGGTGAGGTCGACGACATCGTCGAGGAGGGCGATGACCGGGACGGCTCGCGCGGCTCCGGGCTCGTCCGCGAAAGCGTCCGGCGCGCGGAGGTACGCCTCCCAGCTCGCCAGGACGCGGGCCGTGAGCTCCGTCCAGTCCAGCGGGGGCCGGGTGCCGCGCGTACGAGAATGCCCGGCGCCGTTCCCTCCACCGGTCGGGTCCGTCGTCATCGCCGATGCCGATGTGGCCGCCGCCTCCGCAGTGTCGACGAACAGGACGGACTTCCGCTCCGCGCCCCCCGGCTCGGGGCGCTGCATGACCCAGATCTGCAGCCCGATGTGCAGCGGCGGCGCCGCGCCGGCGGGGAGCGCGACGACCGCGC
Source organism: Streptomyces sp. E-08 (assembly GCF_049913095.1). Taxonomy (NCBI): domain Bacteria; kingdom Bacillati; phylum Actinomycetota; class Actinomycetes; order Kitasatosporales; family Streptomycetaceae; genus Streptomyces; species Streptomyces sp. E-08. Next base: position 6,940,091 of record NZ_CP183971.1, read on the forward strand.
GCAGTGCCCCGCTGCGGACCAGCTCCGCCCGGATACGGCGCCCGGACGCGCGGGAGGCCGTGGCGGGAGGGAGGACGAGGACGGCGTGGCCGCCCGGTACGAGGTGGGAGAGGGTGTGCTGGACCCAGGCCAGTTCGGACTCGGCGCGTGCAGGCACGCCGTACGCCCAGCGCGGGTCGTACGCCAGCTCGTCGTGCCCCCAGTCGCGGTCGCCGTACGGGGGGTTGCAGAGCACAGCGTCGGCGATGAGAGCGGGGAAGGCGTCCGCGCGGAGGCTGTCGCCGGTTCGGATCGTGACCGATGCCTCCGGTGCGGTCAGCAACAGGGTCGCTGCGCTCCGCCGGGCCTGCACGGGAAGGGTGTCCTGGCCGTAGAGGTCCTGCGCCCCGTGCCGGGCCGCTGCCGCGAGCAGGGTGCCGCTGCCGCAGCCCGGGTCGAGTACGCGGATCGCCGTGCCCGGGAGCAGCCGGGCGGCGAGGTCCGCCAGTGGCCGGGGGGTCTGGTAGGTGCCGCTGGCGGCGCTGTCCTCCAGCTCCCGCTCCGCCAGGACGCCGAGTGCGGCCTCACCCCCCTCGTCCCGTACGCACAGGAGCAGGGCTCGTAGGACATTGGCGTCGGCGGCCGTGAAGCGGACGGCTCCCGCGCCCGGGACGGTGTCGGCGAGCGCGGCCGCCGCCTCGCCGGCGTAGGTCGCGAGGTCGGCGTCAGGCAGGGCGCCGAGGGCCGTCAGGGCGTCCGGGGCGAGTCGGGAGGCGGCCGGGACCAGGGGGAGCAGGTCCGCCGCGCCGTCGCTGCGCTGCGCGTGCAGGCGCAGCGTCGTGCGCAACTCCTCCGCAGGGTTGGCGGCCGACGTGTGGCCGCGGGCGGCCAACCAGGTGCGGATCGTCTCCAGGTCGTACAGCGGGCTGCTCTCCGTACCGCCGGAGGGGGACGGGAAGTCGTCGTGCCGACGGCGCCAGTTACTGACGGTGGCACGCGTGACCCCCGCGATACGGGAGATCTCGGCGGCGGTCACCTGTGCAGACGGCTGGGGCATGGCGGAAGTCCTGAGCCTCTCAATAGCGAACGGTTAACACTCTACAGTGATCGTCAAATTCATCAAGGTGATTGACGATGCTTTCATGTGCATGGTTGTCTGATGCTGCTTCCGGAGGTGAGTGAGTCGCCTCCGGAAAGGCCGGGCCGTGTTCGTGGCCCGAACCGTCATGCCGTGCGGCAGCCCGCGCCTTGCACCTGCCACCCCACGTCCACCTCTGAGGGAGACACCCGTGCGCCTCACCATGCCGACCGCCGTCGTCGAGGGAACCCAGCTCACCGTGATGCCGTTCCGCACCGACGCGGTCATCGGAACCATGTCCGTCCCGGCGCTCGTGCAGCTCGTGCCCTCGCCCCGTACCGAGGAGGACGCGCGCAGGCTCAAGGCCTCCTCGGGCCTTGTGCGCCGCCACGCCGAACTCCGTTCGACCGTGCAGCGGACCCTTAAGTCCTCGCAGAAGGGCAAGAACGTCGGCCCGTACGCCGAGTACATCGCCGACGGCCTCAAGGGCGATCTCGGCGCCGGCTGGTCCACGCCGCCGATCACCCTCTGGCATGCCGGACCGCTCGCGGCGATCGGCGACGAACTCGTGGCCGGTACCGGCCTGCGGACCCTCACCGTCGCCGCCGGCACGATGGTGATCGCGATCGACGGCGAGACCCAGACCACCGCCTGGCACGACCTGTACGACGACCCCGAGGCGTACGGGCTCACGCACGCCGAGCTCGCGCAGGTGCGCATCCCCTTCGAGCTGTACGTCGACCTCGCCCCCGCCGACGCGCGGCAGATCTTCTACGACCGCAACGTCCAGGGCGTGGCCGTCGCCAAGAACCTCGCGATGTCCATGGATCAGCGGGACTTCGGGACCCGGCTCGCTCATCGCGTCGCCGAGTCCGTGAAGGTCGAACTCGACGGCAAGCGTGTGTCGTTCAGTCAGCTCGTCAACGCCAGCAAGCGGCAGGTCGCCCAGAGCGACAAGGAGGTCGTCACGCTCTCCGCGCTGCGCGCCCTCGTCGTCACCACCGTCTACGGACGCGCCGGTCTTTCGCGCTCCGCCGAGACGGTCCATGAGGACGAACTCCCGCACGACGTAAGCCCGGAGCAGGTCGAGCAGGTCGTCGTGCCGTTGCTGGGGCGGCTTCGACGCGTACTTCCCGCACCTCGCGGACCGCAGTGCTCTCACCGCGCCCGCCGTCCTCGCGGGTGTCGGCATCGCCGCCCACCAGACGACCCCCTGGAGCGACCCCGCCACCGCACTCGGAGCCGACGACTTCGACCGGCTTCTCGCCGGCATCCGCTGGGAGCGCGAAGCGGCGTACTGGGACGGCGTCGCCGCCAAAACGGGCTCGTCCGGCCGCCTCAACTTCAGTGGCGGCGTGAAGGACTCGGGCGGCCGGGTCGCCGACGCGATCCTCTACCCGGCGACGGAGACGGGCCGCAAGATCCGCGGACTGGCCTTCTGATCCCGCCCCCGCGTCGCCCACACCCAAGTAGTAGTTGAGATGAACAGCCCGGCCCCTGACTCCCACCCGACCTCCGGATCCCACGTCGGCCCGGGGCTCATGCCCCCACTTCCGCAGCCGCCCGCCAAGAAGCCCTCGCGCGCCAAGCCCTGGCTCACACACGGCGCCGTCGCTCTCGTCTCCCTCGTCATCGGCGCCGCCATCGGTGGTGGTGACAGCGGTGAGACCTCCGAGGACGCCAAGCCCCTACGGTCGACTGCCCCCACCACGGAGGAGGCAGTCGCGGACACCACCACCCCCGACCCGATCGTGTCCGAGACGGTCGCACCCGATCCGACGACAGAAGAGCCGGAAGTGCCGGAAGAGCCGGAGCCCACGCCCTCGCCCACCGAGGACGCCGGCCCCGCTGACCGCTTCGCGGGCGACGGCGAGTACCTCGTCGGCGAGGACATCCAGGCCGGCACGTACAAGAGCGCCGGGTCCGACGACGCCTTCGGCTGCTACTGGGCCCGACTGAAGGACGCAACCGGCGAGTTCGACGCGATCATCGCGAACAACAACCTCCAGGGCCCCGGCCGCGTGACCCTGAAGAAAGGCGAGTACTTCCAGACGCAGCGCTGCCAGGAGTGGAAGAAGGTGGGCTGACTACCCGCCGAACCGCTTGATACGGAGGGCGTGTGACTGCAGAGTTACGATCGGTGGCGCCCACAGGTCATCTCGCCCTGACCATGAGGGCGATGGGGGTTGGACAGGGGGAACGTGACGACGGAATCGGCTGCCGCTGAGGAGACGGAAGACCTGCGTCAAGCGGAACTCGAACGTCGCGAGGCCTTCCGGCAGGCTCGCGAATCCGGGGCCATACCCGGACTGCGTGCACGCCGTCGACAGAACCCGCCGGAGCGGGCGGCAACCCTCTACGGTGGTCCGCCTGTGGCGGGCGGTGCCCCGAGTGCGGGGGCGTCAGCTGCCCCACGTGTCACAACTCAACCATTGCGGCTCAGCGCACGCGTCGAGGCCGTGCTGGAGCGGATCGTGTCCGAAGCGGGTGCCGATCCGGGGGTCTTCGACGCGACGATTGCCAACGTCAACTGCTCCGCGGATCCAGGGGTCGAGCTTCGCACCCAGGTACTGAGCCTGCTGGATTCCTTGGAAGCGCTCTCGGCAATGGGTCACTTGGCCGATTTGACCGTGGGAGGAATGGCGTTTCTGACGAACGAAGAGCTCATCCGGGCCGAGGCGATCCGGAGCAGCCGGCTACCCGCTCCCGAGACGGATCCGGACCGTGTCGGCCCCTGGCAACTGCACCTTGAGGCGACAGAAGCCCAGGGGAAGGCGATCCTCTCGGCGGTTGCCTGGCAGCGGCTTGTCGAGTACCTGCCCTTGCCCGTCCTCGATGACCTTCTCGACCGCGGCGCACTGACGCGCCGGGAGAGCCCACATGCCTGGACTCCCCGCACCGACCGCGTCTGTCACGTAGTGGCCCGCATAGAGCCGGACAAGCTCAGCGATGACGAAATCGTCACATTGGGGTGGCAGGACGAGGTGCATCGCCGCACGCTGTCGATCGGCGGCAGAGTGGAATCAGGCCCCTCGGGACATGACGAATGGAGCGTCCGCTCGGCTCTCCTGGGAGGCGAGCTCTCCGTACTCGACGATCTGCACCTCCACGCCGAAGCGACGCTTCCCCGTGATCTGGCACGGCTGATCCGAGGCCTCCGCGCCATGCGGCGTGGCGAACCCGTGGAGCCGTGGCTGGGACGTGATCGGTCACTTTTCGGGCTGATGGAGGACTTCCTGCCGCAGCGGCGTCTGATCGCCGGCCGGACGGCCTTTCACGCCTGGGCCGGAGCACGCCGTATGTATCGGCTGCTCGACGACGCCCATGGGGCCCTGGCGTGCGAGCCGGACGGAGCGGCGGAGGCAATCCGGATCGTGGCACACCAGGCCGCCGCCCTCCGGTCCGACGAGCACCACGGATCCGCGGCCAGAGCGGACCGCGAGGCGCGGGCAGTACAGGCCTATCTGCACTTCCTTTCGGCGCGCCCCGGAGAACGCGATCGGCTTGACCAGGCGGTCGGCCTCGTCGAGGACGTCCTGAGACGCGGTAAGACGCCACCGGGAGGAGTGAGCGGCGAACTGCGGCGGCGGATGGCGGCACTCAGCACGCTGCTTCAGACGCTCAGGCGTGTGGCGAGGCCGCGTGACGTCCTCAATCCGTATCTGGCGCTCTGTGTCGAGCATGGATCACGCGAATGGAAGCAGGGCTGGCGTGATCTGCGCAGACAGGTGCCAGCGGCCCAGCTGGAGTACATCAACGGAGCCAAGGACCGGATCCAGCGCCGGGAAACGGCGTTGCGGTCGGGTGAAAGGCCGGAGGAATTCTATCGGCTGCCGTTGGACGACCGGTTCGCGCAGGTGCCGGAGGACCGAGGGGATCTCCTTCGGCCTCGCGCCCGCCCACTCGAGCGCCGCACGCCCCCAAGTACCCAAGAGGAGCGGTCGTGGACCGCCGCAGAAGCGGCGAGAGAGCTGATCGACCGCTGTGCCACGAGAATGAGGAACGGCCACTGATGGACCCGAAGAAGAAGAGCGCGCGAGAGCCGTCTCGCCCCGCCAAGAAGGCTCCCGGCTTCGGGATCGGCAGGGGCTACGGGCCGACGGCCAGTAGGCGACCGGCGGCGACTCCCAAGAGCGCTACGGGGCAGAACGCCAAGACGACCTTGGCGGCGGAAGGGCAGAAGCAGGGCGCCGGTGTCCCCGATGTCGCGGATCCCGGTCCGCTTGCGGACCTTCGCTCGGATCCCGACGTCATGTTCCGGCTGATCAGCGAGAAGATTGCCGACAGGGTCAGTCAAGCGGCACTCAAAGCCGGGACGAAGGCGGCGAACATCGTCAGCAGCAAGCTGACCGAGGAGCTCGACGCGGCCATCGCAGGTGCACAGTCCACCGCGGGCAAGATGGGCACGCTCGTTCAGCAGGCCGTCCAGGCGGCCGTGGACGATGCTCTGCGTACAGCGGTGCTGAACGCGACGCGTGTCCACGAGGAACACCTCGCCCAGCTCGCCCTGATCGATCGCACAGCTCAGACCGCTCGGGATCTCTCAGCGGTGCAGCTGCGCATCGACGCGGAGATGCGCCGCTCGGGCCTCACACGCATCACCACTCCGGACCCTGAGATCTTCAACATCGCCTCATCGGAGGACGACGTCGTCGGAGACGAGTTCGAGGTGCTCGCGCCTGCCTACGTGGACGCCCGAAGCGGACGCGTTGTCCAACGAGGCGAGATGCGTCGCCAGTCCACGAGTGAGGGGAAGAGGGGCGGGAACCGACAGTGACGTACGGAATCGACTTCGGTACGAGCAACTCCGTCGTGGCGCGGTGGACGGGCCATGGGACTGAAGTCATCCGCGTGGACAGCGCGGGGCTTCCGGCCGAGTGGAACCGGCCCGGGTTCGACGAACTCTTTCCCTCTGTCGTCTCGCTGCGTGACATGCAGCGCACCCTCTGCTTCGGCTGGTCGGCCAAATGCGAGACGGCGGATCCGAAGGACGCTGTGAAGCGCATGCTCGCCTCGCGGCCCCGCTCCGTCAGCAGCGACGGTTCTGCAACTTCCACCACGGTGCCCGAGGAGTACGAGGTATGGCTCGGTGACGAGCCGTTCCGGAGCACGACGATGGCCGCGGCCCTGTTTGACCAGATGCGTGCAGGGGTACGCCGGAACCTGCGCGACATGGACGAGGCGGTCGTCACCGTTCCGGCGAACGCCACCGGAGCTGCCCGCTACCGGACCCGTGCCGCCGCTCGTCTCGCCGGCATCAAGGTCAAGGCACTCATCAACGAGCCGACCGCGGCCGCGATCAGCTACGCACACGACTACCCGGGTGAAGGCTGCTTCCTCGTCTTCGACTGGGGCGGCGGCACCATCGATGTCACAGTCCTGGAGCACTATGACGGCATCTTCGACGAGGTCGCCTCGCGCGGTATCACCGCTCTGGGCGGGCTCGAGTTCGATGAGGAGCTCGTCAAGCTGGTTCTGGCCAAACTGGGGACACGACCCGATCGACTAAGCCGAGCCGAGGCCAGGCGCTGGCGACGGCATGTGGAGCTGACGAAGATCGCCTTGTCGCATCCGGATACGGACCAGGTGCTGTTCGAGCCCATGGGCGGACACCAGCCCGTCGTCATCCACCGCGATGAGTTCGAGCACGCGGTAAGCGGTCTCGTCCGTCAGGCACTGGTGCCTCTTGAGGAATGTCTGCAGGACGTGGCCATTGGGCCGGAGGCACTCGATGCCGTACTCATGATCGGTGGCACGTCACAGATCCCGCTCGTACGCAGGGAGGTGGAGCGTGTCCTGGGGCGTCCGGTAGTGGACGCGCGTCTGTGTAACCCGATGACGGCCGTGGCCAGAGGAGCGGCCATCACTGCCGCCGAGATCGACGGCCTGGTACCCGACACCACCATTTCGGTGGCTACCAGCCACGATCTCGGGCTCTCGTTCGCGGCAGGAACCCAGCGCGGGTTCGCCACTCTGATTCCTCGCTACTCGACATTGCCGGCGCGCGGTTCGCGTAGCGCGATGCCTGCACGGCAAGGGGCATCGAAGGTCGTACTGGAGATCGTGGAGGGCGACGGACAGAGAGCGGCCGACGACGAACGGACGTTTCCCCTGGCACGCCTCGAGTTTCCGGTCCCCAGACCCCAGGCCGAGCCGGCCAGCAACGTGTTCGACGTGGACTACCACTACGACCGGAGTGGCATTCTCAAGATTCACGCGAAGCTGAGGTACAGCGGAACCGTCATCCTGGACGAGGAACTCGATTGCTTTGGGCCCGATGGCACGCCTATCGCCCAAGGGCTCGATCGGGAACTGCAGCGCTTGCTCCGGAGGCTCGACGAACCTGCGCCCACGGCCCGGCAAGGGCAGGAAGCTCCTGCCGGGGAGTCGCACACGCTTGAGGCAGCCGCCGAGGAGGTCCCGCATGGCGATGCTCGGCGCGTCGTGGTCGACGGGCAGGGCATCGTGAACGCAGGCCGAGCCGCGTCTTCGCGACGCCCGCCAAGCCTGCGTCTGCTCCGTTCGGCGCTTACTGCGGTCAAACGGCGATTTCCCGGCCACAGCGTGATCACTGTGCTGAGCACCGCCGTTGTGGACGCGGTCGAGCACGATGATCGCCACATCCTGGAGCACGAGGTGGCGGAAGGCCGGATCGTCACGGTTCCTACGGTGGCGCCGACAGCGATGCTGAATGTCGCAGAGCAGCTGGATGCGGTCGTCGTGTCGATGGAGGACCTGTTGAGGTTCCGTCTGCCACACCCCTGGCTTGGAGAGAAGGGAAGGGCCGTCAAGCTCGTTCGGGTGGACACGGACTGGGTCCTCGTGGAATAGCCCTACCCCTTCCGCGCCACCACCAGCCTGCAGTGCGGGCTGCCGTCCTCCCGGCGGCCCAGGGTTTCGACCGGGGTGAGGGAGACCTCGAAGCCGGACGCCTCCAGGCGGGCGCGGACGTCCTGGAGGCGGAAGGTCCGGTAGTACATGACGAACGGCGGGCGCCAGACGGCGTTCCGGACGCGCATCGCCGCGTCGAAGCCCCACAGGGTCCAGTAGAGGCGGGAGCCCACCGGTGGTGGGGCGGGGAGCGGGAAGGCGAAGGTGCCGCCGGTGCGCAGGGCCGCGTGGACCTGGCCGAAGAGGGTGCGCTGGGCGGCAGGCAGGAAGTGGCCGAAGGCGCCGAAGCTGACCGCCAGGTCGAAGACCGGGGCGAAGGGGAGGGCCAGGGCGTCCGCGCGGACCAGATCGGCGGTCGGGTGGGCGTCCCGGGCCCGGGTGAGCATGCCCGTACTGAAGTCGACGCCTGTGATCCGGCCCGCGCAGACCGAGCGGAGGACGCCGAGGCCCGCGCCGGTGCCGCAGCAGACGTCGAGGCCGGAATCGAACGGGCCGAGGGTCTCCAGGGTGCGGGTGACCGCGGTCAGGAGGCGGTCGGAGGTGCGGAAGGGGGTCGCGTCGAACTTGCTCGCGAGCAGGTCGTAGCCGTGCTCGACCGAGGAGAGGGCCTGGGCGGTCAGCTCGCGGAGGCTGGGACCCTGCGGGGTGAACATGCCTCCGAGCCTAGGGCGTGCCCTGCCGACGGGGTGGAACCCGGGGGACTCCCCGGGCGGTGGCGGACCGTGCGGGTCAGAGTGCGCTGCGTACGGAGGGCGCCGGCCAGGACGGGGCGGTGCCCGTGAGCTGGCAGACGAGGAGGTAGAGGGGGATCGGCGGGGTGTAGGGGGAGGTGCCGTCGGGGTGGTGGATGAGGCGCGGGCGGCGGTCCGGGATCTCGGCGCCGGGGGCGTAGCAGGCGGGCAGGGGCCACGTGAGGTCGTGGTCGGAGCCGGCGGGGACGAGCCACCACCACCAGTCGGAGTCGGCGTAGACGCAGCCCTTGGCGGGGAGCCGGGAGAGGATCTTGAAGCCGAAGCGGGCGGGGACGCCGACGGCGTCGCAGCCGAGGCCGGTGTGCAGTCCGACGGGGACGGCGAGGCGGGTGGCTCCGAGTTCGTGGATCCGGGACGTGTCGCGGAGGGGCTCGCGTGACCGGCGCTGGGGAGGTACGGAGGTGGCCTCGGAGGCTTTGCGGGTGCGCGGGACGATGCGGAGGGACCTCAGCACGGTTCCCCCATGCCGTGGGCGAGTTCCGCCCAGACGACCTGCGCGGTGCCGTGGCCGGTGCGGTCGGCGCCCCAGGCGGTGCAGAGCGCGTCGACGATGAGGAGTCCGCGGCCGCGTTCCTCCTCGCCGCAGTCGCGTATCCGCGGCCCGGCGGGGCCGCCCTCGTCCCGTACGGCTATCCGCAGCGTCTCCTCGCCCTCGCGGATCTCGCAGACGACGCGGTCGCTGGCGGTGTGCACGACGGCGTTGGTGACGAGTTCGGAGACGACGAGGGCGACGGTGTCGCGTATCTCGGGGCCGCAGCCCCAGAGGATGAGCCGTTCCTCCGCGAGCCGGCGGGCGCGGGCGACCGAGGCCGTGAGGGCCGGGAGCTCGAAGGCGAAACGGCGGACGGGATCGGTGTGCTGCTGTGGGCGCTGGGCCATGACCCGAGGGGCTCGAGGGCTCATGAGACCTGAGGGCTGCGCGTTACCAGAAGCCACGACCGGTTCCTCACAACAGTGGGCAGGACTGCCGTACGGCGCTGTCGCCGTGGCGCGGTGGCGCACGGCGGCAGCGTGTACTGGTTCACCGGAACACTGTCCTCCTGAGTCGGACACTTGGCAAGTGGCACTCTGAAAATTGCAGAGTGCTGTGTTCTCTCTGGCCCTGCTTCGTGGCACACTCGTCGAAACAGTGCGTCGGGGAGGTCTGAGAGTGAGCGAGCCGCGGTCCGCCCCCACGGTGGGACAGGTCGTCCTCGGAAAGCGACTGCAGGACCTGCGCGAGCGGGCCGGCATGAAGCGGGAAGAGGCCGCGAAGATCCTCCGAGTGGCCCCGGCCACCGTCCGGCGGATGGAGACCGCCGAGGTCGCGCTGAAGATTCCGTACGTGCAGCTCCTGTTGAAGGAGTACGGGATCACGGACTCCGAGGCGGAGGGTTTCGTCGCCCTCGCGGAGGAGGCCAACCTCCCCGGCTGGTGGCAGCGGTTCCACGACGTGCTGCCCGGCTGGTTCTCCATGTACGTCAGCCTGGAGGGGGCGGCCAGTCTCATCCGGGCCTACGAGCCCCAGTTCGTCCCCGGTCTGCTCCAGACCGAGGAGTACGCCCGCGCCATTCTGCGCAGCGGGGCGGTCGGTGGCGGCAGCGATGCCGGCAAGGACGAGGACGCCGAGCGCCATGTAGCCCTCCGGATGGAGCGCCAGTCCCTGCTGACCAGGGACGACGCCCCGAAGTTCTGGGTGATCATGGACGAGACGGTGTTCCGCCGACCGGTCGGTGACGGGCCCGAAGTGATGCGCGACCAGCTCGACCGGCTGCTCGAGGCGTCGGAGCTGCCGAACGTCACCCTGCAGATCGCGGAGTTCGCGTCCGGCCACCATCCGGGCACCTACGGACCGTTCGTCCTCTTCCGCTTCGCCATGCCCGAACTCCCGGACATGGTCTACAGCGAGTACCTGACCGGCGCCGTCTATCTCGACGCGCGTCCCGAGGTGGCGTCCCACCTGGAGGTCATGGACCGCATGGCGGCGCAGGCCGCGACTGCACAACGCACGAAGGAGATTCTCCGGAATCTCCGCAAGGAGCTGTGAATGGATCGCATATACAACGGCATGCCCGCCGCTGAGCTCGGTGCCGAGGGTTGGCACAAGCCCTGGAGCGGCGGGAACGGGGGCAACTGCGTGGAGGCCATGAAGCTGGCCGACGGCAGAGTCGCCGTGCGACAGTCCGCAGACCCTGAAGGACCAGCGCTCATCTACACCCACGGGGAGATCGCCGCTTTCATCCAGGGCGCCAAATCCGGCCAGGCTGACTTTCTGCTCACCTGAACCCTTCCCTCTCACCCCTACCATCGCGTAACTCTTGTTGCAGTGCCGCCCGTTCATCCCGACCAGGAGAGCCGATGACCCAGGACCCCGCAGCCCCAAAGAGCGGACAGAGCATCGACACCAGCAAGCCGCATCCCGCGCGGATGTACGACTGGTTCCTGGGCGGCAAGGACAACTACCCGGTCGACGAGGCGATGGCGCGGCAGCTGCTCACCGTCGACGCCCGGGGCCGTGACATGGCCCGCGTCAACCGGGCCTTCATGCACCGCGCCATCCGCTGGCTCAGCGCCCACGGCGTCCGGCAGTACCTGGACGTCGGCACGGGCATCCCGACCGAGCCCAACCTGCACCAGATCGCGCAGGAGGCCGCGCCGGACTCCCGCATCGTCTACTGCGACAACGACCCGATCGTGCTCGCGCACGCGGCCGCCCTGCTGCGCTCGACCCCGGAGGGGGCCACCGAGTACATCCAGGCGGACGCCCGGGAGCCCGAGGTCATCCTCGAAAGGGCCGGAAAGGTCCTTGATTTCGACCAGCCCATCGCTCTGTCGATGCTCGCCCTGCTGCACTTCGTGGGCGACGAGGACGGCGCGTACGACCTGGTCTCCAAGATCGTCGAGAAGCTCGCGCCGGGCAGCTACCTCGTCCTCTCCCACGTCACCGGGGACTTCGACCCCGAGGGAGCGGCGAAGGCGGCTGCCATGTACAAGGCGCGTGGGCTGACTCTGCGGCCCCGCTCGCGCGACGAGCTGGCCGCGTTCTTCGACGGGCTCGAGTTCGTGGAGCCCGGGGTCTCGCTCACCGCCGAGTGGCACCCGGAGCTGGGCGTGCCCGTTCCGGTCCAGGGCGACGACCCCATCCCCGGGTGGGCCGCGGTGGCACGCAAGCCCTGACCCCGATCCGTACGCGAAGGGGCCCGCCCGGCGATGCCGGGCGGGCCCCTTCGCGTTCCCTACGGCTTCACCAGGGTCACCAGGAAGCTCCCGGGCCGGCCGATGTTGCCGGCCGCGTCGATCGTGCGGTACTCGACGGTGTGCGTGCCGTAGTCCGGGGTCGCGTCGTCCCACGGCACCGCGCGGCTGCGCCCCAGCTTCCCGTACACGAGGTCGTCGATCACCGTGCCGCCCGGCGAGAAGCGGAACGGCGCGCCGGCGTCGGTCGGCCAGCCGTAGTACGTGTACCAGCCGTCGCCGTCGACCCTGAACTGGCTGACCACGGCGCCCTCCCGGTCGTCCCGCGCGGTCAGCCGCATCGTGAACGCGCCGTCGTAGACGTACTCCACCGGGTGCCCGGGACGCCGTACCGTGCGCAGCGGCTCGGACAGCTCGTACGCGGCCGCGGCCGGGCGGGCGTCCACCGTCCAGCTCAACTCCTCGTCCGTGCCCGCGAGACGGGCCGTGAGGGTGTGGGTCCCCGGAGCGATCCGCAGCGAACGGAGGTCCAGGTCGCGGTCGTTGTGGTCGTACGTGGCGACCGGGCGCCCGTCCAGGCGCCAGCGCACGGCGGGGGTGTCGTCCGCCGCGTGCGTGGTGTCCGCATGGACGACGCTCCGGGCGCCGACGGGGGACCCGGTCGGGGTGTGCCCGGTGAAACCGGGAGCCTCCGGGCCCCGGACCGTCGTCAGCGAGGTGTCCACCGTCCAGCGCACGGTCCGGGTGAGCGCCGCCGAGGCGCGGACGGCCGGGTCGCGGACGAAGGGGGTCGGGTCGGTGACCGTCGCCGTCAGGGTGTGCGTGCCGGGGGAGACCCGCAGCCTCCGCAGGTCGACGGTGCGGGCGCCGCGGGTGTCGAGGCTCCGCCCGTCCAGCATCCAGTTCACCGCGAGCGCGCCGCCCACCGGGTGGAGCGTGTCCACCCACACCGTGCGGTCCGCCCCGATCGGCGCCGTGTCCGGGGTGTGGTCCTGGACCAGGTTCACCTTGGCCGAGATCGCCCGGACCATCACCTCGCGCTCCACCTGGTCGAAGGCGTAGCCGAGGGTCTTCATGAGGGAGTGCCGGCTCGGTCGCCACACGCCCCGCGTGCTGTACATGCCGCCCTCGTGGCGGCCGATGACACCGCCGGACTCGCTCTCCTCGCCCAGCCAGCGCCACCACTTGGCCTGCTGCTCCCGCATCTGGCGCTCCGTCAGGAGCGTGTGGTGGGCGGAGGAGGGTTCGGAGCCTTCGTAGGCGGCGCCCGGGACGCCGCGCGCGTAGTAGTCGTACTCGTCCTGGAGGCCGCCGAGCGAATGCCCTATCTCGTGCGGGGTGATGAGCGAGGAGAGCGCGTTGCCGCCGGAAGCCGTGGCGTAACTCCCGCCCGCGCCGCCGTAGGTGTCGCTGTGGGCGAGGGCGACGATCTGACGGTTGGCGCGGCTCGTGCCGGGGACGAGGTCCGCGAGCGCGGCGGCCTTCCGGCTGTCGACGGTGAGCAGCCGCTGCACGCTGTCCGGGTCGCAGCCGCCCCAGAAGCCCATGTCGAGCGCGGTGTCGCGGGCGGGGGCGGAGAGCCCCGGGTCGCAGTCGACGCCGGACTCCGCCGAGGGGGCCTCCACCGCCCACACGTTGACGTACGAGCGGTAGGAGGCGAAGGGCTCGATGCTCCACAGGGTGTTCAGGTGCCGTTCCAGGTCCGCGCGGAAGGCCGGCATCTCCGCTGCGGTGTATCCGTCGCCCATGAACACCAGGTTGAACCGGTGGTCGGCGGGACCGGTGGTCTGCACGGGCACGACGGCCGGCCCCTCACCGGACGCGGGTGTCCCGGCGGCCGCCGGCACGGTTCCCACCAGGCCGGCGGCCAGCAGACAGACCGCGGCGAGGCGGGCCACCGCACGTCGAACGCCCTTGTTCTGTGAGGTCATGGGGCGCGAGCCTAGGCCGCGCCCCCGACCTCGTAAAGGTGTTCGTCAGCCGTCTGTTCGCCGTTCGGCCATGTCAGCTTCGCAGCCAGGCCAGTCCCGGGTGCTCCGCCGTGTAGCCCTCCACCAGGCGGCGGGCCACCGCCACCGAGTCCACCAGCGGGTGCAGCGCGAAGGCCTTGACGGCCGTCGCCCGCGAGCCGCTCTCCACCGCCGCGAGGACCTCGCGTTCCACCGCCTTCACGGCGGTCACCAGACCGACGGCGTGGTACGGCAGCGGGTCCACCGACACCGGGTGGGCGCCGTTCGCGTCCACGAAGCACGGCACCTCGATCACCGCGTCCGCGTCGAGCACGGAGAGCGTCGAGCCGTTGCGCACGTTGAGGATCAGGGTCGTCCGCTCGTCCCGCGCGATCGCCCGCATGAGCGCGAGCGCCACCTTCTCGTAGCCGCCCGACTCCAGGTCCTCCTCGTCGCGGTCCCCGATCCCCGCGGCCTCCCGGTTGGCGGCCATGTAGGTCGCCTCCCGGTCGGCGAGCGTGCGGTGCCAGGTGGCGAGGGCCGGCGTGTCGGGCTTGTTCATCTCCTCGTAGAACACGCCCTGTTGGTCGCGCAGGTACGCCCCGCGCGTCCGCTCGGCCGTCCGGTAGGCGTGGACCGCCTCCCGGTTGAAGTAGTAGTAGTGCAGGTACTCGTTGGGGACCGCGCCGAGCGAGCGCAGCCACTCCGGGCCGAACAGCCGGCCCTCCTCGAAGGAGCCGAGCGCCTCCTCGTCGGCGAGCAGCCGGGGCAGTTCGTCCCGGCCGCCGACCCGCAGCCCCCGCAGCCAGCCCAGGTGGTTGAGGCCCACGTAGTCGATCCAGGCCTCGTCCGGGTTCGCGCCCAGGATGCGGGCGACCCGGCGGCCGAGGCCCACGGGCGAGTCGCAGATGCCGACGACCCGGTCGCCGAGCACCCGGGACATCGCCTCCGTGACCAGTCCGGCCGGGTTCGTGAAGTTGATGACCCAGGCGTCGGGGGCGAGTTCGGCGATCCTCCGGGCGATCCGTACGGCGACGGGAACGGTCCGCAGCCCGTACGCGATGCCGCCCGCGCCCACCGTCTCCTGGCCGAGCACGCCCTCGTCGAGCGCGATCCGCTCGTCGGCGGCCCGCCCCTCCAGACCGCCGACCCGGATCGCGGAGAACACGAAGTCCGCGCCGCGCAGCGCCTCGTCGAGGTCCGTCGTGGCCGTCACCGCCGGCGCGTCCGGCACCCCCTCCGCCTGGTCCGCGAGGACCCGCGCGATGGCCGAGAGCCGCCCCTCGTCGAGGTCGAAGAGGGTGACGTGGGTGACCCGCCCCTCGGCGTGGTCGCCGAGGAGGGCGCCGTACACCAGCGGCACCCGGAATCCGCCGCCTCCGAGAATCGTCAGTTTCATGCTCGTACGCTACTCGGACGAGCCCGCTGAGCAGCGGGATTCCGGGCCGTCGTCCACGCGGGCGTCCACATGCCGGGCGCCCGCCCCTCGCGTGGAGTGGGGGACAATGACGCCATGTCCCGACGCAAGACCCGCCCCCGCACGTCCCCGGCCTCCCGTACGGCCCAGGGCGCCCCCGAGCCCGCCGTGACCGCGGCCTCGCCCTGCCCCTGCGGTCTCGACGCCGCGTACGGCGCGTGCTGCGGCCGCTTCCACGCGGGCACCGGCGGTACGGCGCCCACCGCCGAGCTCCTCATGCGCTCCCGCTACAGCGCCTTCGTCGTCCGCGACGAGGCCTACCTGCTGCGCACCTGGGCGCCGGAGACCCGGCCGGGCGAGGTCGACTTCGATCCCGGGATGCGCTGGGCGGGCCTGGAGATCGAGGAGACCGGCGAGGGCACCGCCTTCCATCAGCACGGCACCGTCACCTTCACGGCCCGCTACGTCCACGGCGGCGCACCGGGCTCCCTGCACGAGCGGAGCCGGTTCGCCCGGCACGAGGGTGCGTGGGTGTACGTGGACGGCGACTTCATCGAGTAACCGGACCGGCGGCCCCCCGCGCCGAAGCCGCACGCTCAGCGAGCCCCCGCGCCCGCCGTCACCCGGCCCCGGGGGAGTCCGCTCGCGAGGTCCTCGGCGACGATCCTCTTGGCGATGGCGTCCGTCGCCATCCGCAGCTCCGGCCCGGTGGGCCGGCCGCGCTCCTGTGCGACGACGTCGGAGAGCCAGTCGCCCCAGGCGTGTGTGATCACGTCCGCCTCCCGCTTGCCCGCCGCCGTGTGGGAGAGCAGGTTGCCGTCGCGGGTCAGGAACCCCTCGTCGACCATCCGCTCGAAGACGGGCAGCAGCACCTCGGGCGGCACCCGCCGTCCGGCCGAGATCAGGCCGAGGCTCGCGTGCCCGACCGTCCGTGTGAAGAGTTCGACCTGCATCACCGCCCAGGCGCCCGCGGTGTCGAGCCGGGTGTCGGAGGCGGCGACGATCGACCGGGCCGTCTCGTAGTCGGTGCGGCGCAGGATGCGGCCGACGGCCAGTTCGAGGAGCTTCTCCGAGTCGCCGGTCGCGGTGGGGGAGCTGAAGCCCTCGCCCATGTCGGGGGCGGCGGCGCGCGCCGAGTCGCGGAGCGTCACCTGCTTGAGGAAGAGGGCGACCACGAAGCCGACGGCGGCGACGGGCACGGTCCAGAGGAAGACGGTGTGGAGGGTGTCGGCGTAGGCCTGGACGATCGGTTCCGCGACCCGGTCGGGCAGCGAGTGCAGCCCGGCCGGGTTCTGCGCGGCCTGTGCGATCCCGGCGGGGTCGATGCCGAGGCTCCCGGCGACGGCGGCGGCCTCGCCGATCCCCGCCGTGAGGTTGGGCTTGAGGGAGTTGGCGTAGATCGTGCCGAAGACGGCCGTGCCGAAGGAGCTGCCGAGGGTGCGGAAGAAGGTGACTCCGGAGGTGGCGGTGCCGAGGTCGGCGTAGTCGACGGTGTTCTGCACGGCGATGGTCAGGACCTGCATGCACAGGCCGATGCCGGTGCCGAGGACGAACATGTACAGCGACTCCAGCCAGGTGCCGGTGTCCGGCCCCATGAGGGAGAGGAGGAAGAGGCCGACGCCCATCACCAGACAGCCCACGATCGGGAAGGTCCGGTAGTGACCGGTCTTGCTGACGACGTTGCCGCTGAAGATGGAGGCGATGAGCAGGCCGATGACCATGGGCAGGGTGCGGATGCCGGACATGGTCGCCGACTCGCCGTCGACGTACTGCAGATACGTCGGCAGGAAGGTCATCGCGCCGAGCATGGCGAAGCCGACGACGAAGCTGAGCACGGAGCAGACGGTGAAGACGGGGTTCCCGAAGAGGCGCATGGGCAGCATGGGTTCGGCCGCCCGGGTCTCCACCCAGCAGAACAGCGCCAGCGCGAGGAGTCCGCCCGCGAAGAGGCCGATGATGACGGCGGAGCCCCACGCGTACTCGTTGCCGCCCCAGCTGGTGGCCAGGATCAGGGCGCTGGATCCGACGGCGACCAGCGCGATGCCGGCGTAGTCGATGACGGGTCGGCTCGCGGAGCGTACGGACGGGATCGTGCGGGCGGCGGCGATGACGACCAGGATCGCGATGGGGACGTTGACGTAGAAGGCCCAGCGCCAGGTGAGGTGGTCGGTGAACAGACCGCCGAGCAGGGGGCCGATGACGGTCGAGACACCGAACACGGCCCCGATCGCGCCCTGGTACTTGCCGCGTTCGCGCAGCGGGATCACATCGGCGATGAGCGCCATCGAGGTGACCATCAGACCGCCGGCGCCGATGCCCTGGAGGCCGCGCCAGACGATCAGCAGCGTCATGTTGGTGGCGAGTCCGCAGAGGAACGAGCCGGTGATGAAGACGATCGCGGAGATCTGGAAGATCACCTTGCGGCCGAAGAGATCGCCGAACTTGCCGACGAGGACGGTCGCGACCGTCTCGGCGAGCAGGTACGAGGTGACCACCCACGACATGTGGGCGGCGCCGCCGAGGTCCGAGACGATCGTGGGCAGGGCGGTGCCGACGATCGTCTGGTCGAGGGCGGCGAGGAGGACGCCCAGCATGATCGTGCCGAAGACGATGTTGCGGCGGCGGCTGTCGAGCACGGGTGGCTCGGTGGCGGCCGGGGGCGCGGGCGCTGCGTCGCTGGTCGTGGTCACTCTCGCAGCGTCACACCGGCGCTGTCCTCACGCATGAGGGGGTCGGCCGAACGGGTGTACGCGTCAAGGGTGGACGGCGTCCCCCGTCAGGGGGTGACGGGCAGTCGGGGGTGGTGCTTGGCGAGGATCTTGTTGGCGCGCGCGAGGGCGGCGAGGGCGTGCTCGCGGTCCGCCCGGTCCTCCGCGCAGAGCGGTCCACGGAAGCGGTACACCTCGCGCGCCGCGCAGTCCGCGTCGACCTCGGCCTGGAGGACGTGCAGCGGCAGGCAGGCGCCGATCATCGCGGCCACGCTGTCGGGGATCGGGACGGGAACGAGGCGCGAGGGCGAGGTGATCACGGGTCAGTCCTAGTCGGTCCGGGGAGGGTACGGAAGGGTCTCCTCTCCATACGTACCGGATCGCGGTACGGGTTCCGGCACGGCCGTGTCGCGGCCGGGCAACGGCGGATCACGCCACGGGGGGACCGGGCGGGCCGGACCGGCCGGTGCGGGCGGCCGACGGCGGGGCGTTCCCGCAGGTACGGGGCCGGGTGGCGGCGGACGCATTGCGCACCGTCCTTGCGTATCGCCCGGAACCCCGCGGCGGGCGCGGGCGGTTCCCGACTGCCGAGTGTGTGGCATATCACGTTGCGGTCCGGCCCCTTCCCCGCCGCCGTGTCCCGTGCCTACGTGAGGATCCCGGCCAGGTCGTACGAGACGGGCTCGTCCAGCTGTCCGTAGCCGCAGGACTCCGGCGTCCGGTCGGGGCGCCACCGCTTGAACTGCGCGGTGTGGCGGAAGCGGTCCCCCTCCATGTGGTCGTAGCCGACCTCGCAGACCCGCTCCGGCCGCAGCGGCACCCACGACAGGTCCTTCTTGCCCGACCAGCGGCTCGGGGCCCCCGGCAGTCTGGCTCCCTCGTGCGCCGCCTCGTCCGTCCACGCCGCCCAGGGGTGCCCGTCCGGGGGGTCCATCCGGAGCGGCTCCAGCTCCTCGACGAGTTCGGCGCGGCGGGCGGCGGTGAAGGCCGCGCACACGCCGACGTGCTGGAGGACGCCTCCGGAGTCGTACAGGCCGAGCAGCAGGGAGCCGACCACCGGCCCGCTCTTGTGGAAGCGGTATCCGGCCACGACGACGTCCGCCGTCCGCTCGTGCTTGATCTTGAACATGAGGCGGGCGTCCGGCCGGTAGGCCAGGTCGAGCGGCTTGGCGATCACGCCGTCGAGACCGGCGCCCTCGTACTGTTCGAACCAGCGGGCGGCGAGCTCGGGGTCCCGGGTCGCCGGCGCCAGGTGGACCGGCGCGTCGACCCCGTCGAGCATCCGCTCCAGGGCCGCCCGGCGCTCGCTCAGCGGGGTGTCGAGCAGCGAGTCGTCCCCGAGGGCGAGCAGGTCGAAGGCGATGAACCGGGCCGGAGTGGTCGCGGCCAGCATCCGGACCCGGGAGTCGGCCGGATGGATCCGCTCGGAGAGCCGGTCGAAGTCGAGCCGCCCGTCGTGCTCGATCACGATCTCCCCGTCGACGACGCAGCGCTGCGGCAGCCGGGCGGCGAGTGCCTCGACCAGCTCGGGGAAGTAGCGGGTGAGGGGCTTGCCCGTACGGCTGCCGATGACGAGCTCCGGCCCGTCGCGGTGCACGATCGCGCGGAAGCCGTCCCACTTCGCCTCGTACTGCATGCCGGGCGGGATCCGCTTCACGGACTTGGCGAGCATCGGTTTCACGGGCGGCATCACCGGAAGATCCATGGGGTGATTGTCCGGTATGCGGGAGTTGTCGGCGAGCCCTAGGCTGACCGGCATGGCAGGCAAGGCGGCAGCGGTGGAACTGGAAGTCGGCGACCGGACCGTACGGGTCTCCAACCCCGACAAGGTCTACTTCCCCGAACCCGGCTACACCAAGATGGACATGGTCCAGTACTACCTGGCCGTGGGCGACGGGGTCACCCGCGCCCTGCGGAACCGCCCCACCACCCTGGAGCGCTACCCCGACGGGGTGACCGGCGAGTCCTTCTTCCAGAAGCGCGCACCGAAGTACCTGCCCGACTGGATCCCGACGGCCCACATCACCTTCCCCAGCGGCCGGTCGGCCGACGAGATGTGCCCCACCGAACCGGCGGCCGTGCTCTGGGCGGCCAACCTCGGCGCCGTCACCTTCCACCCCTGGCCGGTGCGCCGGGAGGACACCGACCATCCCGACGAGCTCCGCATCGACCTCGACCCGCAGCCCGGCACGGATTACGGCGACGCCGTCCGCGCCGCTCACGAGCTGCGCGCGGTCCTCGACGAGCACGGACTGCGCGGCTGGCCGAAGACCTCGGGAGGCCGGGGCCTCCACGTCTTCGTGCCGATCGCCCCCGAATGGACGTTCACCCAGGTCAGGCGGGCGGCGATCGCCTGCGGCCGGGAGCTGGAGCGGCGGATGCCGGACCGGGTCACGATCAAGTGGTGGAAGGAGGAGCGCGGCGAGCGGATCTTCGTCGACTACAACCAGACGGCCCGGGACCGCACGATCGCCTCCGCCTACTCCGTACGCCCACGCCCGCATGCCCCGGTGTCGGCGCCGCTGCGCTGGGAGGAGATCGACGACGCCGTGCCGCGGGACTTCGACATCAGGACGATGCCCGCCCGGTACGCGGAGGCCGGCGACGTCCACGCGGACATGGACGACGAGCGGTTCAGTCTGGAGTCGCTGCTCGAACTGGCCCGGCGGGACGAGGCGGACCACGGCCTGGGCGACCTTCCGTACCCGCCGGAGTACCCGAAGATGCCGGGTGAGCCGAAGCGGGTGCAGCCGAGCCGGGCGAAGAAGGAGCCCGAGGGTCACGAGAAGGGCTGAGGGCCGGGACGCCTCCGGGTGGGCGTCACCGGCCCTCGCCGTTCACTCTAAAACAACACGAACGGTCGTGCTAGCATTTTCGTACAGGCAGGACGACCGAGGAGATCCGGCATGTACCCGATGGCTCCGCTCATCCGCACCGCCCTGAACGCCACCGCACGCGTCGCCCCCGGCCCCGCCGGCCGCTGGGCCTTCCACCTCTTCGTCCGCCCCCTCGGCCGGGCGAAGGTCAGACCCGGGGAACGGGTGCTCCTCGCCGCCGCCCGCACCGGCACGCTCCATGTGCGGGGCAAGGAGGTCGTCACCTACGCGTGGGGCGACGGCCGGCGGCCCGTCCTGCTGGTCCACGGCTGGTCCTCCCGCGCCTCGCGGCTCGGCGCCTTCGCCGAGGAGCTCCTCGCGCGCGGGTGCAGCCCGGTCGCCTTCGACGGACCCGGCCACGGCGACTCGCCCGGCAGGGCCACCAACATCGTCGAATACCGGGAGATCATCCGGGAGTTGCGCGCCCGGCACGGTGACTTCGAGGCCGTCGTCGCCCACTCCTTCGGCGTCCTCGCCGCCCTCTTCGCCCTCCGCGACGGCGTCCGCACGGCCCGCTTCGTGGGCCTCGGCGGCGTCGGCTCCTTCGCCATGCTCCTGGAGGGCTTCCGGGCCGGACTCGGCCTGGACGAAAGGGTGGTCCGCGCCATGCGCGGGTACGTCGAGCGGCGCCTGGCCCCGGGCGAGCCGGGCATCTGGGACCGCTTCGGCGCCGACCACGCGCCGGACGAACTCGGCGCGCCCGTCCTGCTGTTCCATGATGAGGGCGACGACATGGTGCCGCCCGCCCAGGCCCGGTTCCTCGCCCGGTCCCATGGCGAAAGGGCCCGGCTCGTCGTCACCCGTGGCCTCGGCCACCGCCGTATCCTCACGGATCCCGACGTCGTGGCCGAGGCGGTGGCGTTCGCGACCGCCGGTTCCGTCACGGAGCCTGCGGTCAGGACGCGCGAGGGCGTCGGCCCGGCGGTGTGACCGCGGGGGCGGCGGCCCCCGCCGTCGCCGTCAGGCCGGATCGGCCAGGGCCTCGCGGCCCTTCTCCGTGGCCGAGGAGAGCAGACGGGCCGTGATGCCCCGCTCGGCGCGGGCGTACACGCCGGGGTCGCCGAACAGCACGGACTGCGCGTTGGCCGTCTCCATGAGGGCGATCACCTCGAAGGCGAGCTGCTCCACGTCCAGGTCCCCGGCGAGCTCCCCGGCGGCGCGCGCCTCCCGCAGGGTCCCCTCCACGTACGCGGTCCAGTCGCGGCGGGTCCCGGCGACGGCGTCGTGGACCGGTCCCGTACGGGCGTCGAACTCGGCCGAGACCGCGGAGAAGAAGCAGCCGCCCGCGAAGACCCGCCCCTTGGAGTACGCGAGCCAGTTCCGGCACAGCTCGCGCACCCGCCGCGCACCCGGCGGCACGTCCTTCAGCGGGGTGACGACCCGGTCGGCGAAGACGGCGACGGCGGCCCTGACGGTCGCGAGCTGGAGCTCCTCCTTGGAGCCGAAGAGGGCGAAGACACCGCTCTTGCTCAGCTCCAGCTCGGTCGCGATCCGTCCCAGCGACAGCCCTTCGAGTCCCTCGACCGAGGCGATGTCCATCGTCCGGCCGAGGACGAGGCGCCGGGTCTGGTTGCCCCGCTCGACGCGTCCGTCGGTCTTGGTCCCGCTTCCGGTGCTGCCGCTCATGCCCCCATCGTACTGAACGCACGACCGTGCGGATATCTCGGAGCCGTCCGGGACGCCCCGGGGCTACCCGGCCCGCTCGCCCGGGTCCCGCCGCTCCGACGGGGCGAGCAGCAGCACCTCCAGGGCCCGCGCGCAGGACCGCGCCTGCGCCAGGTACCAGTCGAGCCGCGCCTCGGTGATCAGCTCGGGGGTCGCACGGACCGCGAGCGCGAACCGCGCGTGCCCCGTGCGCTCCAGGACCGGCACGGCCACCGTCCGCACCCCGAGGGCCGACTCGCCGTCGTTGAGGGCGTACCCCGCCTCCCGTACGCGCGCCAACTCGGCGGCCAGGGCGGGCGGTTCGACGATGGTCCGCTCCGTGAACGCGTACAGCGGAGGCAGTGAGCGCGGGCCGCCCTCGCCCGCCCGGGGCCACGCGAGCAGCACCTTCCCGAGCGCCGTCGAGTGCAGCGGCCGGCGCAGCCCCACCTTCGGGGTCACCGAACCGCCCGCCACGATCACCGCGTGCGGGCCGCTGCGCAGCGCCAGGTCGACGGTGGCGCCGGTCCGTTCGGCCAGATCGGACAGCTCGGGCGCGGCCAGGTGCAGTCCGCGCTGGTGGTACGAGAGGCGGCCCAGCTCGGTCATCGCCGGACCGAGCCGGTACCGCGCGGTCCGGGCGTCCTGCTCCAGGAAGCCCGCGCCGAGCAGGGTGCGGGCCAGCCGGTGCGCCGTCGAGGTCGAGAGGCCGAGCCGGCGCGCGAGGTCGGAGGCGCTCAGGTCGGGCCCGTTGTCGTGGAAACAGTGCAGCACGTCCAGTGCGCGGCGGACCGCCTGGGCGCCCGCCGGGGGTCGGGCGATGCCGGCCTCGGTCGTCATAGGGTTCGCTCCCCGTGGGTGATCGGGCTCCCACGCTCCCACATGGCGGGAGCCGAATCGGGCTCGGTGCGAGGTCGGAAACACTCCGTTCATAAGCAATCCCACATCGTGGGAGTCGAGTTGTGGGCGGCGGAACAACCGTGGCAAGGTTCCGGCCAACACACCACCGCGGCACCGAGCCGGAAGGAGCAGGCCCGCGATGAACGCACGACACGTGCCGGGCGCCCTCCGCGCACCACTCGCCCTCACCCGGCGCCGCCACATCGACCTGGTGCGCGTCGCCGGCACCGGCTGTCGCTGACACCCGGCCTTCGCCCGACACACCGGCTCCACTCCACGCCCGGCCCGCGCCGACGCGCCCGGCAGTGACGTTCCGGCCACACGGTCAGCGCGTCCAGCACCTTCGTCGCTTCGAGCACCTTCGTCGCGTCCAGCACCTCCGTCGCTTCGAGCACCCTCCGTGCCCTCTGTGCCGTGCGTGCCGTGCGTGCCTTCCGTGCCGGACGCGCTGAGGCCGACGCCCGCCGGTCCTCCGCCGCCCCCGAGGGGGGACGCCGTGACCACAGGTCCGCTCTCCCCGTCCCACGCCACCTTCCCGACCCTTCACACCCCGGGATGCCCCCATGACGTACACCCGTGTTCCCGACACGCTCTGGTTCACCCGCTGCCCCGTCCCCACCGCCACCGGCGTCGCCGCCGACCGGGGCTGGCTCGCGGGGGAGTTCGCCCCGGACGGCATCGCCGTCCGCTCGCTGCAGGACGCCGAACCCGGCGCCGACCCCGCCACCCACTACACCCACGCCCTGCCCGGGCTCTTCCGCGAGGGAGGCAACGTGCCCGCCCTGTGGGCCCGTTCACGCGGCGAGCGCACCCGGCTCGTCGGGCTCACCTGGATCGAGGAGCGCCAGGCGGTGCTCGTCGCCCCCGGCTCCCCGGTGCGCGGGGCCGCCGCCCTGCGCGGACTCCGGCTCGCCGTGCCGCGCCACTCCGTGCCCATCGACTTCTGGCGGGCGATGGCCCTGCGCGGCTTCGAGGGCGTCCTCGCCTCGGCGGGGTACGGACTCGGCGACGCGGTCCTCGTCGACGTACGGGCCGACGGTCACCGGGGCCAGTGGGCCGCCGGTCTCGACGCCCTGCGCCGCGGCGAGGTCGACGCCGTCTACGTGAAGGGAGCCCTCGCCGTCGAGGCGGCCCGCCGCGCCGGTGCCGAGGTGGCCGTCGAGCTCGACGACCTCCCGGACCCCGTCCACCGCGTCAACAACGGCACCCCACGCCCCCTCACCGTCCACCAGGACCTCCTGGACGCACACCCCGAGCTCGTGGCGCGCTTCCTCTCCGTCCTGCTCCGCGCCGCCGACTGGGCCGCCGGCCAGCCCGCCGAGGTCGCCCGCATCCTCGGTGCCGAGACCGGAGCGGGAGCCGAGGGAGTCGCGGGCGCCTACCGGCCCGGCACCCACCGCACCCTCCACCCGGACCTGTCCGGCACCCGGCTCGACCTGCTCGCCCGGCAGGAGGAGGCCCTGCGCGCCCACGGCTTCCTGCCCGAGGCCGTGGACGTACGGGCCTGGGCCGACCCGGAGCCCCTGCGCCGCGCCCGCCTGATCGCGTCCGCAGCCGCGCCGGAACCGTCCGCCCGGCCCGTCCCGTAAGCGCCGAACCCCCCGCCCCGCCCTCACCCGCTTCGCCCCCGCACCCGCCGCCCCGGCCCCGCACCCGTCCCGCCCCCGGAGGAAGACCGCCATGCGCCCACTCACCCCGCTCGCCGCTCTGGCAGCCCTCGCCGCCCTCTCCACCGTCACCGCCTGCGGCGGTGCGGACGCCGCAGGCGACCCGAAGGGGAACAGGAGCGGGGAGGGAACGGTCACCGTTCGCATCCCCGACCCCGGCAACGCCGGCGTCCTCGCCCGCGGCAAGAAGGACGGCAGCCTCGACAAGGCTCTCGCCGAGGTCGGTGCCCAGGTGGCCTGGACCGGCAGCGCAGGCCCCTTCGCCCCGGCGGCCCAGGCGTTGAACGCCGACCAGCTCGACATCGCGACCGGCTCCATCACCTCCGGCATCGCCTCCCTCTCCCAGAGCCCCGGCTTCGCCTTCTTCACCGCCACCGACCCCGATCCGGTCGGCGAGGGCATCCTCGTCCGCGAGGGCTCGGACATCACCTCCGTCCAGGACCTCGTCGGCCGCAAGGTCGCCGTGAACAAGGGCGGCACCGGCGAGTACCTGCTCCTCAAGGCCCTCGCCAAGGCCGGGATCCCCGCGGACAAGGTCGAGCGCGTCTATCTGCGCCCCGACCAGACCGCCGCCGTCTTCAACGCGGGACAGGTCGACGCCTGGGCGGTCTGGTCCACGTACGCCGTCGCCGAGATCGGCGCCGGCAAGGCCCGCTTCGTCGCCGACGGCGCCGCCATCGGCTCCGACAACTACAGCCTCAACGCGGTCCGTTCGGGATTCGCGAAGGAGCACCCCGAGATCGTCAAGGCGCTCTACGCCTACCTTCACGAGAACAGCGCAAAGGAGAAGAAGGACCCGGCCGCCTACCTCAACGTGTTCACCGACGCCGGTCCCACCGCCGTCACCGGCAAGGCCAGGGACGTCCAGATCGCCTTCACCGGCAAGGGCGGCACCGTCGACCCCATCGGCCCCGAGGACATCACGCGCTTCGAGACCGTCGCCCGGTTCTACGCCGACCAGAAGGTCACTCCGGAGAAGGTCGACATCGCCGCCCACCTCCTCGACGTCGAGAAGCTGTCATGACGGCCGCCACGGAGGAACACGAGGGCACGGAAGGGCTGGTCGCGCCGCGCCCGCCGGTCCGCCGCGCCCGTCCCCGTGCCTACGCCGTCACCGTCCGAGCCCTCGGCCCGTTCGCCCTCCTCGCCCTGTGGTGGGCCTCATCCGCCACGGGTCTCCTCACCCCCGACGTCCTCGCCTCGCCCGCGCAGGTCCTCGACGCGGTGGGGGAACTGTGGGGCAACGGGCAGCTGCCCGACGCGCTCGCCACCTCCCTCACCCGCTCCGGTCTCGGCCTGGTGATCGGCCTCGCCGCCGGACTCGTCCTCGGGATCACCACCGGCTTCACCCGGCTCGGGGACGAGCTCCTCGACTCCTCCCTCCAGACCCTCCGCACCATCCCCTTCCTCTCCCTCGTCCCCCTCTTCATGGTCTGGTTCGGGATCAACGAGACCGCCAAGATCCTGCTCATCGCGGTGGCCACCACCTTCCCGATGTACGTCTCCACCACCGGGGGCGTCCGCAGCACCGACCGCAAACTCGTCGAGGCGATGCGCAGCTTCGGTCTCGGCCGGCTCGCGATCGTCCGCCAGGTCGTCCTGCCCGGCGCCCTGCCCTCGCTCCTCGCCGGCCTGCGGCTCTCCATGACGCTGAGCGTCATCGCGCTGATCGCCGCCGAGGAGATCAACGCCACCGCGGGCATCGGCTATCTGATGTCCCAGGCCCAGAGCTACGCCCGCACCGACATCCTCGCCGTCTGCATCCTCGTCTACGGGCTCCTCGGCCTCACCGCCGACGTCCTCGTCCGTGGCCTGGAGCGGACCCTCATGCCCTGGCGCGCAGCCGGACCGGGAGGGACGACATGACCGCCGTACGGGTACGGGGACTGCGCCGGGTCTTCGGTGACCGCGCCGTCATCGACGGACTCGACCTCACCATCGGGCGCGGCGAGTTCGTCGCCCTCCTCGGGGCCAGCGGCAGCGGCAAGACCACGCTGCTGCGCATCCTCGGCGCCCTCGACGGAGCCGACGGGGGAGAGGCCCTCGTCCCCGCCGCCCGCACCGTCGTCTTCCAGGAGCCCCGGCTCATCCCCTCCAAGAAGGTCCTCGCCAACGTCACCGTCGGGCTGCCGCGCGGCGCGGAGACCCGGGCGACCGGCCTGCGCGCGCTCGCCGAGGTCGGCCTCCAGCGGCACGCCGACGCCTGGCCGGCCACCCTCTCCGGCGGCGAGGCCCAGCGCGTCGCCCTCGCCAGGGCCCTGGTGCGCGAGCCCGAACTCCTGCTGCTCGACGAGCCGTTCGCCGCGCTCGACGCGCTGACCCGGCTCCGCATGCAGGACCTGGTCGGCGAACTGCGGCGGATCCACCGGCCGGCCGTCCTGCTCGTCACGCACGACGTCGACGAGGCCGTGCGCCTCGCCGACCGGGTCGCCGTGCTGCGCGACGGCCGGCTCGTCACCGACGAGCCCGTGGCCGTCTCCCGCCCCCGCGACCCCGGCGACCCGGCCTTCGTGGCCCTGCGCCGCCGCCTGCTCGCCGACCTCGGCGTCCACGCGTCCGAAGAAGCCCCCACCCCGTCTCTCGAAGGAGCCCCCGCATGACCGTCGTCATCGGTGTCCACCGCAGCAACCCCTCCCTCTACCACCTCTCCCGCCTCGGCTACGCGGAGGAGGAGCTCGCCGCCCTCGGCGAGACCGTGACCTGGCACCCGTACACCGACGGGGTCCGCACCGGCGCCCATCTCGCCGACGGCACGATCGACTTCGGCGGCACCGGCTCCACCCCGCCCGTCACCGCGCAGGCCGCGGGACACGACATCGTCTACACGGCCGTCTCCGCGCCCCGCCCCGACCACGGCGCCCTCCTCGTCCCCGAGGACAGCCCGGTCCGGACCGTCGCCGACCTGAAGGGCGGCACCGTCCACCTGGCCGTCGGCTCCTGGCAGACGCACCTCGTCGCCAAGGCCCTGGACGACGCCGGGCTCTCGTACGCCACCGACATCACCCCCGTACGCGGAGACTCGGGCAGCGAGGCGAGGCTCCGCGCCGGGGAGATCACCGCCTGGGTGGCGCAGGGGGCGGAGCTCGCCGCCGCCCGCCGCACCGGCGGGCTGCGCACCCTGATCCGTACCGGCGACGTCATCAGCGACCGGTCCGTCTTCTTCACCCGCCGTGACCTGGCCGAGCAGCGGCCCGAGCTCGTCGAGGCGCTCACCCGCGCGCTGCGGCGGGCCGACGACTGGGCCGCCGCCCACCCGCGCGAGGCCGCCGAGATCGCCGCCGCCGACCAGGGCGGCACGGTCGAGGACTGGGAGACCGCCCTGAAGGCCCTGCCCTGGACCATCGAGGAGGTCACCGAGGAGTTCATCGCCGAGCAGCAGCGGGCGGCGGACATCTTCCACCGCGCCGGATTCGTGGACCGCGCGGTCACCGTCGCCGACGCGCTGCCCCGGAAGGCCTGAGCCGATGACGCACCAGGCCCCCGAAGTCCTCTGGTACGTGATCCCGCGCGAAGGCGCCTACCCGTGGGAGCCCGAAGGCCGCCGCCCGGTCGACCTCGGCTATCTCACGCAGCTCGCCGGGACCGTCGAACGCCTCGGCTACACCGGCGCGCTTCTCGCCACCGACCTCTACGACGTGTGGCCGCTCGGCTCCGCGCTCGCCGCCTCCACCAGCACCCGCTTCAAGCCGCTGCTCGCCGTCCACCCGGGCCTGATCTCGCCCACCCTCCTCGCGAAGATGGCGCTGAGCTTCGACAACCTCTTCGGCGGCCGGCTCCGCTTCAACGTCGTCAACGGGTCGACGAACTCCCTGCGGGAGTACGGCCTGCACGTCGAGCACGACGAACGGTACGAACTGAGCGCCGAGTACTGGTCGATCGTGAAGCGCCTCACGGCCGGTGAGGTCTTCGACCACAAGGGGCGGTTCTACGACCTCAAGGGCGCCGGCGCCTCCTTCCGCGACCTGCGCCCGGTCCAGGCGCCGCACGTCCCGCTCTGGTTCGGCGGTTCCTCGGCGCCCGGCATCGAGATGGCCGCCGAGCACGTCGACGTCTATCTGACCTGGGGCGAGCCCCCGCACCTGCTGAAGGAGAAGCTCGACCACGTCCGGGCCCGGGCCGCCGCCCACGGCCGTACGCTCCGGATCGGGCTCCGGCTCCACCTGATCGTCCGGGACACCGAGGACGAGGCCTGGGCCGCGGCCGACCGGCTCCTGGACGTCACGAGCGAGGCGACCTACGCCCGGCAGCTCGGCGACCGCGCGGGCGAGGACGGCGTCGGCTGGCAGCGCCAGTTCCGCCAGCACGGCGGGAAGGTGCCGGCCCGGGCGCGCGAACTGGAGACCCATCCGAACCTCTGGCCCGGCATGAGCCTGTTCCGCCCCGGCCCCGGCACGGCCGTCGTTGGTTCCACCGCCCAGGTCGTGGAGCGGCTCAAGGAGTACCAGGAACTGGGAGTGGACACGTTCATCCTGTCCGGGAACCCGCTCCTGGAGGAGGCGTACCGGGTGGCAGAGACGGTCCTCCCGGCGCTGGGCGTCACGGGCTGAAACCTCTCGGCGCGCCGCATTGATCGAACGTTGATGGCTCGTTTACGACCCGGCGGCAGTGTGTACGGCATGCAGACCTACACGAGCGTACTGACCGCACCGGAGCCCGACATGACCTGGCGCGAGAACGCCCTGTGCGCCCAGGCCGGACCGGAGTTCTTCTTCCCGGCGCCCGGGTCGTCGACGCGCGAGGCGAAGCAGCTGTGCGGGGCGTGCGAGGGGCGCGTGGCGTGCCTGGAGTACGCCCTGACCCACGACGAGCGGTTCGGGGTGTGGGGCGGGCTCTCCGAGAAGGAGCGGGGGCGGCTCAAGCGGCAGAGCCGCTGAGCCGCCGGGCCGCTCCGGCGCCGGCGGCCGGCTCAGCCGGCCGCGCGCGCGGCCATCCGGGCCTTGCGGGCCGCGAGCTTCTCGTCGAACTTGCTGGCCTCGCTGTCCAGGCCGTTCATGTACAGCCCCAGCTCCTCCTGGGCGCGCAGGCCGTCCGGGCCGAGGCCCTCGATCTGGAGGACCTTGAGGAAGCGCAGGACGGGCTGGAGGACGTCGTCGTGGTGGATGCGCATGTTGTAGATCTCGCCGATCGCCATCTGCGCGGCCGCCCGCTCGAAGCCGGGCATGCCGTGTCCGGGCATCCGGAAGTTGACCACGACGTCCCGCACGGCCTGCATGGTCAGGTCGGGGGCGAGCTCGAAGGCGGAGCCCAGCAGGTTCCGGTAGAAGACCATGTGCAGGTTCTCGTCGAGCGCGATGCGGCTGAGCATCCGGTCGCAGACCGGGTCGCCGGACTGGTGTCCGGTGTTGCGGTGCGAGATGCGGGTGGCGAGCTCCTGGAAGGCCACGTACGCGACGGAGTGCAGCATCGAGTGCCGGTTGTCGGACTCGAAGCCCTCGCTCATGTGCGCCATCCGGAACTGCTCCAGCTTGTCCGGGTCGACGGCGCGGGAGGCGAGGAGGTAGTCGCGCATCACGATGCCGTGGCGGCCCTCCTCCGCGGTCCAGCGGTGCACCCAGGTGCCCCAGGCGCCGTCGCGGCCGAAGAGGCTGGCGATCTCGTGGTGGTAGCTCGGGAGGTTGTCCTCGGTGAGCAGGTTGACGACGAGGGCGATCTTGCCGATGTCGGTGACCTTGGACTGCGACGGGTCCCAGGCCTCGCCGTCCTCGAAGAAGCCGGGGAAGTTCCGGGCGTCGGACCACGGCACGTACTCGTGCGGCATCCAGTCCTTCGTGACCTTCAGGTGCCGGTTGAGCTCCTTCTCGACGACCTCTTCCAGCGCGTAGAGCAGGCGCGCGTCGGTCCACTCCGCCGAGCTGCCGAGGTGGGGAGAGGTGAGCGTCACGGGAACTCCTGGGGACGGAGAAGGGCATACGGGCATACCTACGGATTCGTAGGTTACGAGACCGTAGGTTAAGGCTCCGTAAGGCGTCGGCCAAGCCCGTCCCGGCGATGTCCGGTTACGTTCCGTTATGTGCGCTGCTCCGGCGGGGTGCCGGAGACGCAGGTCACGTCCTTGTCGGCATGCCTCGGCCGTGGTGCCGACTACGCAGCGGAGACGCCCGGCGGCTCAGAGCAGGTGATCGGCCGCGCCGGCCTTCACCGCCGAGATGAGTGCCCGGAGTGCCTCGACGGAGTCGCTGACGTACTCGCCGGGGGAGAGCGTCGAGCCGATGTAGGCCCGGCCGGAGCCGTCGAGACCGAAGCGGAAGCAGTTCGCTCCCTCGCTGCAGAAAGCCTCGTTCCAGTCGATCGCGGCGGCGGGGGCGGCGGGGGCGGACGGGGCGGTGGGGGCGTCGGCGGTGACGTTCATGGTGTGGGGGTCCTTCACAGATCCTGGGATATCGCGCGGACGAACGCGCGTGATTCGGTCGCGGGCAGAGCGAGTCCGCGCAGCCGGTCCAGCAGTCCGCGGTAGCGGCGCAGCTGCATGTCGGTGTCGAGCAGGAGCGAGCCGTGGGAGGAGTCGAGCTGGACGGTGTCGAGCTGCGGCACCGGCGCGGACACATAGGTGAACGACTGGCCCGCCCCCGGGAAACCCCCCGCGGCGAAGGGGATCACGCGTACGGAGACGGTGTCGCGCTCGGTGTGGGCCAGGATGTGTTCCAGCTGGGCCCGCGTGACCTTCGGTCCGCCGAACCGCATGCGCAGCGCGGCCTCGTGGATCACGGCCTCGTACCGCACCGGCCGGTCCCGGTCCAGGACCTGCTGGCGGCGCAGCCGCAGGGCGAGCCGGGCCTCCAGGTCGGGTCCGGGCAGGGCGGGGACGGCGGTGTCGAAGACCGCCCGCGCATGGTCCTCGGTCTGCAGCAGGCCCGGGATGTGGGTGGTGACGGAGGTCTCCAACTCCGAGGCGTGGAACTCAAGTTCGGCGATGTCGAGGAGCGAGGGCGGCAGCAGTCCGCGGTGCTCCTCCCACCAGCCGCGGTCCCGTTCGTGGGCCATGCCGGCGAGGAGGTCGACGAGTCCGGTGTCCGGGCAGCCGTAGTTGAAGGCGAGGGTGCGGACGCGTTCGGGGCTGATCCCGAACCGGCCGGACTCGATGTTCGGGATGCGGGTGCGGTCGACGCCCAGGAGAGCGGCGGCCTGCTGGGCCGACATCCCCGACTGTTCGCGGAGTCTGCGCAGTTCGCTCCCGAGGCGCTGCTGTCGCGCGGTCGGGCTGCTCCTGGGTGGCACGCTCTCTCTCCCTCTCACT
The DNA here is from genome assembly GCF_049913095.1 of Streptomyces sp. E-08. NCBI lineage: Bacteria > Bacillati > Actinomycetota > Actinomycetes > Kitasatosporales > Streptomycetaceae > Streptomyces > Streptomyces sp. E-08. Next base: position 6,972,360 of record NZ_CP183971.1, read on the forward strand.
CGTGACGCCACGGCTCCGGGCGAGCCGTCGTTTTGGCCGAAATGGCACGAGTGCCCGCAAGTGGTAGCACCGTGCTCCGGTCGTGCGCTACGGTCGGTCACGCAAGTCTCACACGGGGCTACCGTGACCGTGTGCAGGTACCCCCCATGCACCAGGAAATGTGAGCAGACCGATGAAGGGCGCCCTGCGTTGCCTCCCGACCGCCGCCGCGGCCGGGCCCATACCTCCCGCCACGGAGAACCTCAGCTACTCGATGACGCTCCCGGGCGGCGCCTACTGCGCCGGGCTCGCGCGCGATGCGATCCGCTCGCTCCTCGACCGGCACGGACTCTCGGACCTCTGCGACACGGCCGCCCTCGCCGCCTCCGAACTCGTCTCCGCCGCCTACCGGTTCACCCCCGACCGGGAGATGATCCTGCGCGTCCGCTGGCAGTTCGAAGCCCTGCGGATCACCGTCTACGACCAGCATCCGGCCCATGCCGCGCCCCACGCGGCCGAGGCATGCCGCGACCGCCGCAGCCGCAGCATGTGGCTGCTGGCCGCGGCGGTCGACGCCCACGGCGGGGACTGGGGGCTCGCCCCCGTCCTCACGCCCGGCGGCGGCACCAAGTCCTGGGCCTTACTCCACCGCTAGGGGGTGGTGTCTTGTCGATCAGGCCGGATCGGCAAGACACCCCCCAGGGCCGCCTGCCCTTCGGATCATGCCGGGCTCGGGGCCGTCCCCCTGACCTCCTCCGCCGTCGTCGGCCGCAGCTCACCGTCGAGCAGCAGCCAGCGGGTGATCCCCAGCGACTCCAGGAACGCCACGTCGTGGCTCGCCACGATCAGGGCCCCCTCGTAGGCGTCGAGGGCCGCCGTCAGCTTCCGCACCGACGCCATGTCCAGGTTGTTCGTCGGCTCGTCCAGCATCAGCAGCTGCGGAGCCGGCTCCGCGAGGAGCAGCGCCGCCAGCGTCGCCCGGAACCGCTCCCCGCCCGACAGGGTCCCGACGGGCTGATCCGCCCGCGCCCCCCGGAACAGGAACCGCGCGAGCCGGGCCCGGATCGCGTTCCCCGTCGCGGTGGGCGCGAACCGGGCCACGTTGTCCACGACGCTCAGCCCGTCGTCGAGCAGGTCGAGCCGCTGCGGCAGGAACCGGAGCGGCACCCGCGCGTCGGTCTCGCCCGACAGTGGCTCCAGCTCGCCGGCGATCGTCCGGAGCAGCGTCGTCTTGCCGGCGCCGTTGCGGCCGACCAGCGCGATCCGCTCCGGGCCCCGCAGCTCGAAGGCGCCGGCGACCCGGGCCCCGTAGCGCAGCTCCAGGTCCCGCAGGTGCAGGACCTCACGGCCCGGCGGCACCGAGGTGCGGGGCAGCTCGACGCGGATCTCGTCGTCGTCCCGCACCGCCTCGACGGCGGCGTCGAGCCGCTCCCGCGCCTCCGAGAGGCGCTCCGCGTGCAGGGTGCGCTGCTTGCCGGCCGTGACCTGCGCGTCGCGCTTCCGCCCGTTCGCCACGATCTTCGACGCGACCTTGTTGTCGAAGCTCTTCTGCCCGTACCGCTTGCGGCGCGCCAACTTCATCTGGGTGTCGGCGAGTTCGCGCTTCTGGCGCTGTACGTCGGCCTCGGCGACCCGCACCATCCGTTCCGCCGCCTCCTGTTCGGCGGCGAGCGCCGTCTCGTACGCGGACCAGTTGCCGCCGTACCAGTCGACCTCGCCGTCGCGCAGGTCGGCGATCTGGTCGACCCGCTCCAGGAGTTCACGGTCGTGGCTGACCACGACCAGCACCCCGGACCACTTCTCCACCGCCTCGTAGAGCCGCGCGCGGGCGTGCAGATCCAGATTGTTGGTGGGCTCGTCGAGCAGGAGTACGTCAGGTCGGGCGAGCAGCAGCGCGGCGAGGCGCAGCAGCACGGACTCGCCGCCCGAGATCTCGCCCACGGTCCGGTCCAGGCCGACGTGGTCGAGCCCGAGCTGGTCGAGGACGACACGGGCCCGCTCCTCCACGTCCCAGTCGTCGCCGATCGCGGTGAAGTGCTCCTCCGAGGCGTCGCCCGCCTCGATGGCGTGCAGGGCGGCACGCCGGGCGGCGATGCCGAGGATCTCTTCCACCCGCCGCGAGGTGTCCAGGACCAGGTTCTGCGGGAGGTAGCCGAGCTCGCCGGTGACCTTGACCGTGCCGTCCAGCGGGGTCAGTTCGCCCGCGATCAGCTTCAGGAGCGTGGACTTGCCGGAGCCGTTGACCCCGACGAGCCCGGTGCGGCCGGGGCCGACCGAGAGCCGGAAGTCGTCGAGGACCGTGGTGCCGTCCGGCCAGGAGAAGGAGAGAGAGGAACAGGTGATGAAGGTGGGGTGATGCGCCATGCAGGCCTCCGGGGTCGCGCGAGCGTGAGAAAGGGAGCAACGCGGGAGACACCGGGGCGCGGGCAGTGGGGAAGACGGCTCGTACGCCGAGGTCGAGAACGGCACACGCGGCGCAGGGGGCACGCGCGGCTCGGTGTCTCGCAACCTCAGACGAGCAACGTCCTTCTCCGATCGGGTGACGACAAGGTCAGGTTCGACCGTACGTCCCGGACCGGAGGTGCGGCAAACGATTAACGGCGGACCGTCCTACGGGTGGCCACGGAGCAGCTCCGCCAGGTCCTGGTCCCAGTCCAGGTACTGGTGCTCGCGCCCCGCCGGGACCAGGTGCTGCGAGCGTTCCAGGAAGCGGCGCAGCTCGGAGGTCCGCACATGGACCATGGCCACGCCCTCCGGAGCGTGGAACTCGACCACCGTGCGGTCGTAGCCGTACGGACGCAGGCGCACGTCCCCGACCCCGGCCGGGCGCTCGACGCCCTGGACGAGCAGCTCGCGCGCGAAGGCCCAGGAGACCTCGACGCCCTCCAGGGTCGCCGGCGGCGGAAAGGCCATGCTCACGGCGTACGGATCCCCGCGGTCGTACCGCAAGGTGGCGGGGACGGTCTCCATCCGGGGCACGGAAGCGACCAGACGGGCCTGCACGGCCTGCTCGATGACGGCGGACAAGACCGGCTCCTCTCACACGGGCTTCGGATCCCCGACACCAGGGCACCTGACACCCCTCAAGACGAGCGAGGTGGCCCGAACGTGCACTCGCCCCCCACGTGACGTGTGTCACCGGATCGCGCGGGCCCGGAGTCAGCGCTCCTCGGGTACGTCGTCGTCCGGTTCCGCGCAGGGGCCGGAGTGGTCGCAGTACGGCTGGTTCCCGGACGTTCCGCAGCCGCAGAGCATCACCCGCGTCTCGTGCCGCTCCCCGTGCTCGCCGGTCACGACCAGATCGCCCCGCACCACCAGCTGCCCGCCGGGCGTGCGCCGCACGGTGGTGGGGGAGTCCGGGGGCTCGGGCACGGCGTCCTGGGGGCGGTGGTGGTACTGCAGCGCCCCGGACGGGCAGCGCCGGACGACCTCCGCCACCAGGCCGGGCTCGGTGGCGTCGGGCAGCACCCACGGGCGCCGGGACAGGTCGAAGACCTCCGGCAGGCCGTGGACGCACTCGGCCGCGTGCAGACACCGGCGCGGCTCGAACGTGACGGTGATGCCCTCGCCCTCGTACTCCTTGAGCTTCGGCTTCTCGTCGCCCGTCCGCTCGCCGCTCCGGTCGCTCGCACCCACGGTCGCACGGTCGGTCATGCGACCAGCCTAGGCCCTGTCGTCAAACTCCCGCCTGCCCCGCGACGCCATGCACGCGCTCTCGCCGCACCGGGCACAAGCCCGAGTACGTCCAGTACGAGGGCTCGCGCCCGGCACGCCGAGAGCACGCACCTGACGCCGCGGGGCCGCCCTTCGGGCGACGACGGGAGTTTGACGAGAGGGCCTAGGAACGCCCGGCCGGGGACGCACCCTGGACGGGGAACGGCCCGGGGCTATAGCTTCCGGCGCCATGACGTCCATGGGGAAGACGAGACGAACGATGTCGGTGGGGCTGATCGGGGCGGCGCTCGCGCTGACCCTGGCCGCCCCGGCGCGGGCCGGGGAGACCCCCACGGCAGCGGCCGGCTGGCAGCTGACACCGACCGGTACCGACGCCCGCTTCCGGGGGCTCGCGCCGGTCGACCGCAGGACCGCGTGGGCCGCGGGCTCGAAGGGCACGGTGCTGCGCACCACCGACGGCGGCCGCAGCTGGCGGAACGTATCGCCGCCGGGGGCGGGCGACCTGGAGTTCCGCGATGTCGAGGCCTTCGACGCCCGCCGGGCCGTCGTCCTCGCCATCGGGGAGGGCGAGGCCTCCCGGGTGCTGCGCACCGAGGACGGCGGCGCCACCTGGACCGAGTCCTTCCGCAACACCGACGCGCGGGCCTTCTACGACTGCATGACCTTCTTCGACCACCGGCACGGCCTCGCCATGAGCGACCCGGTCGACGGCAGGTACCGCATCCTCTCCACCCGCGACGGCGGCCGCTCCTGGCAGGTCCTGCCGACCGCCGGAATGCCGGAGGCGCTCCCCGGCGAGGCGGGTTTCGCCGCGAGCGGCCAGTGCCTGGTGTCGGCGGGCCCCCGCGACGTGTGGCTGGCGACGGGCGGCGGGGCCACCGCGCGCGTGCTCCACTCCGCCGACCGCGGGCTGACCTGGACCGCCACCGAGACGCCGATCCCGGCAGGCGACCCGGCCCGCGGCGTCTTCGGGCTCGCCTTCCGCGACCGTACGCACGGCATCGCCGTCGGCGGCGACTACCGCAAGGACCAGGCGTCCCCGCGGGCCGGCGCGGTCAGCGCCGACGGGGGCCGCACCTGGCGCCCCTCGGTCACGCCGCCGCCCGCCTACCGCTCCGGCGTCGCCTGGCTCCCGCACGGCAAGGCGTCCGCGCTCGCCGTGGGCCCGACCGGCACCGACCTCACCACCGACGGCGGCCGCACCTGGCGCACGGTCGACACCGGCTCGTACGACACGGTCGACTGCACCCCCGACGGCTCCTGCTGGGCCGCGGGCGAGAAGGGCCGCATCGCCCGGCTCACCACCCGACACTAGGCGGGCAGCTCCTCCCGGTACGCGGCGATCCCGTCGGCCGTCTTGGTCGCGTAGAACTCCGTGATCCGGTACGCGCACACGCCCTCGACGCTGAACGGGTCGGCCGCCGCGATCCTCTCGATCTCCGCGCGGTCGACCCCGGCGGCCAGGATCACCCCGCCGTCCCGCGGGTTCTTCCGCCCCGACGCCAGGAACACGCCCTCGGCGTACTGCGCGTCGAGCCACTCGACGTGGGCGTCGAGCAGTGTGTCCACCCGCTCGACGGGCGCGGTGTAGGTCAATTCCAGTACGAACATGATCGCCAGGCTACCGCTCGCGGTCCGGGCGGAGCCGTGACGTTCCAGCCCTCGGAACGGACGCCCCACCGGCCGTAGGGTGGCCCGCATCATGACGATCATCGACATTCCGGCGGGCTGGCCCGCCGACGAGAACGCCGCCCGCGCCGTCCAGCGGGAGCTGCGCGGCCGGCTCGTGCGCGACGAGGAGGGGCCGGCCGTCGGCGAGGGCCACGTCACCGGGCTCGACGTGGCCTACGACGACGAGCGGGACCTCGTCGCCGCCGCGGCCGTCGTCCTCGACGCGCGGACCCTGGACGTGGTGGAGGAGGCCACGGCGGTCGGCCGGGTCTCCTTCCCCTACGTCCCCGGGCTCCTCGCCTTCCGGGAGATCCCGACCGTCCTCGCCGCGCTCGGCGCCCTGACCGCCGACCCGGGCCTCCTGGTCTGCGACGGCTACGGCCTCGCGCACCCCCGCCGCTTCGGGCTCGCCAGCCACCTCGGGGTGCTCACCGGGCGTCCCGCCATCGGCGTCGCCAAGAACCCCTTCACCTTCACCTACGAGCAGCCCGGCCCCGCCCGCGGCGACGCCGCTCCGCTCCTCGCCGGGGGCGAGGAGGTGGGCCGGGCCCTGCGCACCCGGGCCGGCGTGAAGCCCGTGTTCGTCTCGGTCGGCCACCGCGTCTCCCTCGCCAACGCATGCGCCCACACCCTCCACCTCGCCCCGCGCTACCGGATCCCGGAGACCACCCGGCGTGCCGACTCCCTCTGCCGCCGGGCCCTCGCGGAAGCGCTCAGGGACGTCTGAGTACGCGTACGGATACCGGCCCGCCGCCCGGCCGGGCAGAGTGGGGTTCATGACAACACCCCTTTCCGTTCCGCCGCGTTCGACCGGACGCGGCCTGACTCCGGTCCTCGCCGCCTCCGTTGTGCTCGCCCTGGCGTGGACCTGCGCCATCCTGTACGTCGTCGCCCGTTGGACGCTCGGATGATCGGGCGGCTGCGGTGCGTCGTCCTCGACTGCCCCGACGCCCTCGAACTGGCGGAGTTCTACCGGCAGTTGATCGGCGGCGACATCGAGAGACCCGACCCCCGGTGGGCCGTCGGAGAGGGCTCCGCCGTCCTGCGCGGCGAGGGCGGCCCGGTCCTCGCCTTCCAGGGCGTCGCCGACCACCGCCCGCCCGTCTGGGGCGCGCCCGAGCAGCAGTTCCTCCTCGACGTGCGGGTCGACGACCTGGCCGCCGCCCACGCGTCCGTCCTCGCGCTCGGAGCCGTACCCCTCGACGGCGGGACCGGCGACACCCCCTGGCGCGTCTACACGGACCCGGCCGGCCACCCCTTCCGGCTCGTACGGCCCTGACGGGCAGGCGCGTCCAGATCGGGCAACGCCGGGAGGGGCGCCTGATCCGCCAGGACGCCGAGGACGGCGCCCCGCCCCGCACGGGCGTCGACCTGGACGCCGGAAGGGCCGTCAGGTCCGGCGGAAGGGACACCCCCTAGCCCCGGTGCGCCACCCGGAAGCGGATGCCCGCCGCCCGGAGGCGGGTGGTCAGGGCGTCGCCCATCGCCACCGCCGTCGTCACCTGGCCGGCCGTCTTCGGCAGGGCGTCGAACGCGAGGCAGAGCGCCGACTCGGCAAGCATTCTCGCCGTCTCGTCGTAGCCCGGGTCGCCGCCCGAGACCTCCGTGAAGACCCGTCGACCGCCGCCCTCGCCGACGAACCGGACCGAGAACCAGCTGCGGGCCCGCCGCTCCGCCGACGGTCCCTGGCCGGCCGAGTATCGGTCCATCAGCCATGCACGGACCGGCGGGAGTTGAGCGGCGGTGACGCCCACGCCGACGGCGGCTGCGCCCCCGAGGGCCATCGGGAGGGTCTTCACCGAGGCGTAATGCCGGTAGCGGAAGTCCGGGCCGTACCGTTCGAGGGCCGCCGCCGAGCGGGCCACGACCTGCGGGTCGAGCGTCGGCAGGGGCAGCGCCCAGGTGCCCGTCTCCCGGCTGAACCGCGGCCCGCCGAGCGGCGCGCGGGCCCGGCGGCCCACCAGGCGCGGTTCGTGCAGGCGCCGTTCGCGCGCCGCGTGCAGGATCTCGCGGCCCCGGCCGAAGGCCGTCAGCGCCGAGGCGAAGGTGCCGCCCGAGAAGGCGGCCCCGGCCCGTACGAAGCCGTCGACCCGCAGCGGCACGTCCTCGGGCAGCTGCCGGACGGTGAAGTACACGCCCAGGTCGTGCGGGACGGAGTCGAAGCCGCAGGCGTGCACGATCCGGGCGCCGGTCTCCCGGGCCCGCGCGTCGTGCCGTACGAACATGAGGTCCACGAACTCGGCCTCACCGGTCAGGTCCAGATAGTCCGTGCCCGCCTCCGCGCAGGCCGCGACGAGCCCCTCGCCGTACCAGACGTACGGGCCGACCGTCGTCGCCACCACCCGGGCGGACTCGGCGAGTGCGCGCAGCGAGCCGGGATCCGCCGAGTCGGCCACGAGCAGCGGCAGCGCGGCGAGCCCCGGGCGGTCGGCGGCGAGCCGGTCCCGCAGGGCCTCCAGCCTGCCGAGGCTCCGCCCGGCGAGCGCCCAGCGGCACTCCGCCGGCGCGTGCTCGGCCAGGTACTCCGCGGTGAGCTCGCCCACGAAGCCGGTCGCCCCGTAGAGGACCACGTCGTACGGTCTGGCTCCGGTCTCGCGTCCCACGCCCGCCCCTGTCTCCATCAAGACCCTCGTCTCGGCCGTACCGCGCCGCCGCGCGCGGTTGTCGTCGGCGGAGGATAGCGGAACCGGGGCGGGCTCCGGCCCCGGCCCCGGCACCGGAATTTCCAAGCGCTTGCTCGGCTCGGGGGCTTGTGCCGAGTGGAACACGTTCCTAGCATCTCCGGTGTTACATCATTGGTGTCACATACTCCAGGGGGCTCGATGAGCACGACGCACACCGCCCGCAACGGCCCCCTCACCGGGGTGCGCGTGGTCGAACTCGCCGGGATCGGCCCCGGCCCCTTCGCCACCATGCTCCTCGCCGACCTCGGCGCCGACGTCGTACGCGTCGACCGCCCCGGCGGCGCGGGCCTCGGCATCGACCCCGCCCGCGACCTCACCAACCGCAACAAGCGCTCCGTCCTCGTCGACCTCAAGGCCGAGGACGGCCCCGCGACCGTGCTCGACCTCGTCGAGCGGGCCGACATCCTGGTCGAGGGCTACCGGCCCGGCGTCGCCGAACGCCTCGGCGTCGGCCCCGAGGTCTGCCTCGCCCGCAACCCCCGTCTCGTCTACGGCCGGATGACCGGCTGGGGCCAGGACGGACCGCTCGCCCCCACCGCCGGACACGACATCGGGTACATCGCGATCACCGGCGCCCTCGGCATGATCGGCCCCGACCCGGACGGCCCGCCCACCATCCCCGCCAACCTCGTCGGCGACTACGCGGGCGGCTCCCTCTACCTCGTGATCGGCGTCCTCGCCGCCCTCCAGCACGCCCGGACGCACGGCGAGGGCCAGGTCGTCGACGCCGCCATCGTCGACGGCACCGCCCACCTCACCACCATGATCCACGGCATGCTCGCGGCCGGCGGCTGGCAGGACCGCAGGGGGGTCAACCTGCTCGACGGCGGCTGCCCCTTCTACGGCGTGTACGAGACGTCCGACGGCGGCCACATGGCGGTCGGCGCCCTGGAGGAGCGGTTCTACGCGGACTTCGTCCGCCTCCTCGGCATCGAGGACCTCGCCCCCGCCCGCCGCGACCTCGCCCGCTGGCCCGAGCTGCGCGCGGCCGTCGCCGACCGCTTCCGGAGCCGTACCCGCGAGGACTGGACCGCCGTCTTCGACGGCAGCGACGCCTGCGTCGCCCCCGTCCTCTCGCTGCGCGAGGCCCCGTCCCACCCCCACCTGGCCGCCCGCGCCACCTTCACCGAGCGGGACGGGATCCCCCAGCCGGCCCCCGCGCCCCGCTTCTCCGTCACCCCCGGCACCCTGCGCACGGGCCCCGCCCTGCCCGGTGCCGACACCGCCGAGGTCGCCCGCGACTGGGCCGTACCCGCCCTGAAGATCCAGGAGCCCGAAGCATGAAGCGTCAGCTGTACACCGCCGACCACGAGGCCTTCCGGGCGATCGTCCGCACCTTCCTGGAGAAGGAGGTGCTGCCCCACTACGCGCAGTGGGAGAAGGACGGCATCGTCTCCCGCGAGGTCTGGCTCGCCGCCGGACGGCAGGGGCTGCTCGGCATCGCCGTCGACGAGGAGTACGGAGGCGGCGGCAACCCCGACTTCCGCTACGGCTCCGTCCTCGCCGAGGAGTTCACCCGGGCGGGCGCCCCCGGACTCGCCATCGGCCTGCACAACGACATCATCGGCCCGTACCTCACCTCGCTCGGCACCGAGGAGCAGAAGCGGCGCTGGCTGCCCGGCTTCTGCTCCGGCGAGCTCGTCACCGCCATCGCCATGACGGAGCCCGGCGCCGGCTCCGACCTCCAGGGGATCCGTACGACCGCCGAGGACCACGGCGACCACTGGGTCCTCAACGGCTCCAAGACCTTCATCTCCAACGGCATCCTCGCCGACCTGGTGGTCGTCGTCGCCCGCACCACCCCGGAGGGCGGCGCCCACGGCCTCTCCCTCCTCGTCGTCGAGCGCGGCGCGGAGGGCTTCGAGCGCGGCCGCAACCTCGACAAGATCGGCCAGAAGTCCCAGGACACCGCCGAGCTCTTCTTCACCGACGTCCGCGTCCCGAAGGAGAACCTGCTCGGCGAGCTCAACGGCGCCTTCCTCCACCTCATGACCAACCTCGCCCAGGAGCGCCTGGCCATCGCCGTCGCAGGCATCGCGGGGGCCGAGCACCTCCTGGAGCTCACCACCACGTACGTCAAGGAGCGCGAGGCCTTCGGCCGCCCGCTCTCCCGGCTCCAGCACATCCGCTTCGAGATCGCCGAGATGGCCACCGAGTGCGCCGTCACCCGGACCTTCGTCGACCGCTGCATCGAGGAGCACACGAACGGGGCCCTCGACGCCGTCCACGCCTCCATGGCCAAGTGGTGGGCGACCGAACTCCAGAAGCGGGTCGCCGACCGCTGCCTGCAACTGCACGGCGGGTACGGCTACATGAGCGAATTCCCCGTCGCCCGCGCCTTCACCGACGGCCGGATCCAGACCATCTACGGCGGCACCACCGAGATCATGAAGGAGATCATCGGCCGTTCCCTCCTCGGCTGACCTCCCGCCGCCCGTCTCCTCACACCCTCATCGCGAAAGGCTTTCCGTGAGCACCGAAGCGTACGTGTACGACGCGATCCGCACCCCGCGCGGACGCGGCAAGGCCAACGGCTCCCTGCACGGCACCAAGCCCATCGACCTGGTCGTCGGCCTCATCCGGGAGATCCAGGCCCGCCATCCGGAACTCGACCCGGCCGCCATCGACGACATCGTCCTCGGCGTCGTCGGCCCGGTCGGCGACCAGGGCTCCGACATCGCCCGGATCGCCGCCATCGCCGCCGGACTCCCCGACACCGTCGCCGGCGTCCAGGAGAACCGCTTCTGCGCATCCGGCCTCGAAGCGGTCAACATGGCCGCGATGAAGGTCCGCTCCGGCTGGGAGGACCTCGTCCTCGCCGGCGGCGTCGAGTCCATGTCGCGCGTCCCGATGGCCTCGGACGGCGGCGCCTGGTTCGCCGACCCGATGACCAACCTGGAGACCAACTTCGTCCCCCAGGGCATCGGCGCCGACCTCATCGCCACCCTGGAGGGCTTCTCCCGCCGCGACGTCGACGAGTACGCCGCCCTCTCCCAGGAGCGTGCCGCGGCCGCCGTCAAGGACGGACGCTTCGCCCGCTCGATCGTCCCCGTCAAGGACCGCGCCGGGCTCACCGTCCTCGACCACGACGAGTTCCTGCGCCCCGGCACCACCGCCGACTCCCTCGCCCGCCTCAAGCCCTCCTTCGCCGACATCGGCGAGCTCGGCGGCTTCGACGCGGTCGCCCTGCAGAAGTACCACTGGGTCGAGGAGATCAACCACGTCCACCACGCCGGCAACTCCTCCGGCATCGTCGACGGCGCCTCCCTCGTCGCCATCGGCTCCAAGGAGGTCGGCGAGCGCTACGGCCTCACGCCCCGCGCCCGGATCGTCTCGGCCGCCGTCTCCGGCTCCGAGCCGACCATCATGCTCACCGGCCCCGCCCCGGCCACCCGCAAGGCCCTCGCCAAGGCGGGCCTCACCATCGACGACATCGACCTCGTCGAGATCAACGAGGCCTTCGCGGCGGTCGTCCTGCGCTTCGTCAAGGACATGGGCATCTCCCTGGACAAGGTCAACGTCAACGGCGGCGCCATCGCGCTCGGCCACCCGCTCGGCGCCACCGGCGCGATGATCCTCGGCACGCTCGTCGACGAGCTGGAGCGCCAGGACAAGCGCTACGGCCTCGCCACCCTCTGCGTGGGCGGCGGCATGGGCATCGCCACCGTCGTCGAGCGCGTCTGACGTCCCGTCCGCACCCCTTACTCACGGAGAAGCAGCAGTCATGAGCGAGAGCACCACCATCCGCTGGGAGCAGGACGAGACCGGCATCGTCACCCTCGTCCTCGACGACCCCAACCAGTCCGCCAACACCATGAACCAGGCCTTCCGGGCCTCGATCAAGGCGATCGCCGACCGTGTGGAGGCCGAGAAGGACTCCATCCGCGGCATCATCTACACCTCGGCGAAGAAGACCTTCTTCGCCGGCGGCGACCTCAAGGACATGATCAAGGCGGGCCCCGAGCACGCCCAGGACATCTTCGACTCGGCCATCGAGATCAAGAACGCGCTCCGCCGCATCGAGACCCTCGGCAAGCCCGTCGTCGCCGCCGTCAACGGCGCCGCGCTCGGCGGCGGCTACGAGATCGCCCTCGCCTCCCACCACCGCGTCGCCCTCGACGCCCCCGGCTCCAAGATCGGCCTGCCCGAGGTCACCCTCGGCCTGCTGCCGGGCGGCGGCGGCGTCGCCCGCACCGTCCGCCTCATGGGCATCACCGACGCGCTCCTCAAGGTGTTGCTCCAGGGCACCCAGTACGCCCCGAAGCGCGCCCTGGACAACGGCCTCGTCCACGAGGTCGCCGCCACCGCCGAGGAGATGATGGACAAGGCCATCGCCTTCATCGACGCGCACCCGGAGTCCCACCAGCCCTGGGACGTCCCCGGCCACCGCATCCCCGGCGGCACGCCGTCCCACCCGAAGTTCGCCGCCAACCTGCCGGCCTTCCCGGCCAACCTGCGCAAGCAGCTGAACGGCGCGCCCTACCCGGCGCCGAAGGCCATCATGGCCGCCGCCGTCGAGGGCTCCCAGGTCGACTTCGAGACCGCGCTCACCATCGAGAGCCGCTACTTCACCGAGCTGGTCATCGGCCAGACCGCGAAGAACATGATCCAGGCGTTCTTCTTCGACCTCCAGGCGGTCAACTCGGGCGCCAGCCGCCCGAAGGACGTGGCCAAGCGGCAGGTCCGCAAGGTCGCCGTCCTCGGCGCGGGCATGATGGGCGCCGGCATCGCGTACTCCTGCGCCCGCGCCGGCATCGAGGTCGTCCTCAAGGACGTCTCCGCCGAGTCGGCGGCGAAGGGCAAGGCGTACTCCGAGAAGCTCTGCGCCAAGGCCGTGTCCCGGGGCCGCACCACGCAGGAGAAGGCCGACGCCCTCCTCGCCCGCATCACGCCCACCGCCGACGCGGCGGACCTGGCCGGCTGCGACGCGGTCATCGAGGCCGTCTTCGAGGACACCGCGCTCAAGCACAAGGTCTTCCAGGAGATCCAGCACGTCGTCGCCCCCGACGCCCTGCTGTGCTCCAACACCTCCACGCTCCCGATCTCCGTCCTCGCCGAGGGCGTGGAGCGGCAGACCGACTTCATCGGCCTGCACTTCTTCTCGCCCGTCGACAAGATGCCGCTCGTCGAGATCATCAAGGGCGAGCGGACCGGCGACGAGGCGCTGGCCCGCGCCTTCGACCTGGTCCGGCAGATCAACAAGACGCCGATCGTCGTCAACGACTCGCGCGGCTTCTTCACCTCCCGGGTGATCGGCCACTTCATCAACGAGGGCGTCGCCATGGTCGGCGAGGGCATCGAGCCCGCCTCGATCGAGCAGGCCGCGGCCCAGGCCGGCTACCCGGCGAAGGTGCTCTCCCTGATGGACGAGCTGACCCTCACCCTCCCGCGCAAGATCCGCAACGAGACGAAGAAGGCCGTCGAGGAGGAGGGCGGCACCTGGACCACCCACCCCGGCGAGGCCGTCATCGACCGCATGGTCGACGAGTTCGGCCGCCCCGGCCGCAGCGGCGGAGCGGGCTTCTACGAGTACGGCGAGGACGGCAGGCGCGGCAAGATCTGGCCGGGCCTGCGCGAGCACTTCACCAAGCCGGGGTACGAGATCCCGTTCCGCGACATGCAGGAGCGGATGCTGTTCGCCGAGGCGCTGGACACCGTCCGGCTCCTGGAGGAGGGCGTCCTCACCTCGGTCGCCGACGCCAACATCGGCTCCATCATGGGCATCGGTTTCCCGGCCTGGACCGGCGGCATCCTGCAGTACATCAACGGCTACGAGGGTGGCGTCGCGGGCTTCGTCGCCCGGGCGCGCGAGCTCGCGGAGACGTACGGCGAGCGGTTCGCCCCGCCGGCGCTCCTGGTGGAGAAGGCGGAGCGCGGCGAGACCTTCACCGACTCCTGAAAGCCGTGCGCAGTTCCTCACTCAGTGAGCGCTGAAAGGCGGTGAGGAGGGCCTGGACCACCATGGGCTGCATGTGGGCCGAGAGCGACCTCATCGCGCTCAGGTGGTCCGGGTCCTCCCCGCTCTCCCGGTACGGGCTCCACACCTCGTCCCGGAAGAGCCGGGAGAGCTCCTGGGCGGCCGCGCGGGCGTGCTCCAGGAGCACGGTCCGGGACGCGAGGATCGTCTCGTGCTCGATGGGCACGTCGAGCAACTCGACCCCGAGCCGCAGCAGCGCCCCGTCGAGCCGGTAGGTGTCGGCGTCGCCGGTCCGGTGGGCGCCGGTGCCGTCGGTCCGGTCCGCGTCGGCGCCGTCGGCGGGGCCCGTGGCGTGCCGGTCGGTCCGGTCGGTCCGGTCCGCGTCGGTGCCGTCGGTGCGGTCGAGGACCCCCATCGCGGCCAGCCGGTCCACGTCACGCTCGGTCAGCACCCGCCCGGCCCGCCGTTCCAGCTCGCGCCGGGTGATCGTCTCGGCGGACTCGGGAGCCCACGAGGCCACCAGAGCCCGGTGGATGGCCAGGTCCTGCGCGCTCAGATCGGGCGGCAGCTGCTCCAGGTAGCGCTCGATCGCCGCCAGCGTCATCCCCTGCCGCTGGAGCTCCTCGATCAGGGCGAGCCGCGACAGGTGGTCCTGTCCGTAGTGCCCCACCCGCCGCGCGCCGATGACGGGCGGCGGCAGCAGCCCCCGGGTCCCGTAGAACCGCACGGTCCGCACCGTGACCCCGGCCCGCGCGGCCAGCTCGTCCACGGTGTACACGGGCTGCTGCGCCTCGCTCGCCTGCTCCATGGTTCAACAGTATTGCTGTCTCACCACTGCTGTAAAAGCCCCCGAAGGGCTCGTCTCACGGGGCGATCCGGGGGGATCAGAGGGCCGCGGGCGAGGAGAGGGCCGTGTCGACGGAGGCGAAGGTGACGCCGTGGTCGGCCAGCGCCTCGGCGACGACGCCGCCGAGGGTGGTGAGGGCCAGCAGGAGGTGCTCGTCGCCGATCTCGCGGTCCTTGCGGGCCAGGGCCACGCGGAGCGACTTCTCCAGGACCGTCTTCGCCTCGCGGGAGAAGGTGAGGCGGCCCGACCACCACCCGGAGTCCTTGCGGTCCCCGGCCAGCGCGCCCGCGCCGTGGGTCTCCTCGACGCGCTCGACGATCGCGCCGACGTCGATGCCGAGGTCGGCCAGGGCCTCCGCGTCCGCCCGGGACAGGCCGGCGCGGCGCCGCGCGTCGGAGAGGGCGGCGACCAGGGAGGGGCGGTGTTCCGGCGGGCACAGCCGCCCGAGCACCGCCGCCGCGCGGGTGCCCTCGCGGTCGAGCAGGGCGAGGAGGAGGTGCTCCGGGGTGACGACGCTCGCGCCGCCACGCTCCGCGTGCGCGGTCGCGCCCTTCACCGTGGCGCGCGCGGCCTTCGTGAACCGTTCGAACATCACTGCCTCCCGTACTTCTTGTGGACGGCCTGCCGGGTGACACCCAGCTCGGTCGCGATCTCCTGCCACGACCACCCCTGGTTGCGCGCGCTGCGCACCTGGACGGCCTCCAGCTGTTCCAGCAGTCGCCGCAGCGCGGAGACGGCCCGCAGTCCGACCCGGGGGTCGCGGTCGCCGGCCCGTGCGGCGAGATCGGTCGCATCGGTCATGTTGTCAATGTAAGTTGACATCAGACCCGACGTCAACCCTGGTTGACATCGAGGCGCGCCGCCCCCTGTCAGTGCCGTCTCCTACGGTGGCCCCCATGGGCGAGGCGTCGGCGGCTCGTGGAGCGGGGGATACCGGTCACCGTGTACGACTTCGGCGGGTAACGGGCGCGGGGGTGGGGTGTCGTAGGGGTGTTCGACCGGGCGGGCTAGAGTCGGCGGCTGTTCGCATCGGGGGAGCACGGGAACAGGGGAGAGCGATGTACGCGCAACTCAGGGAGACGGCCGACGAGTTGGCCGGAATCCTGTGGCGGGAGCACACCGTCTACCGGGAGCGGGGCGGCGGGGTGGTGATCCGGGGCGAGCACGTGCGCCGCTGGATCAGTCTCGCCCCGACCGGGGGCAAGGACCGGGCGCTGCTGCGCGCCGGGCGGATCCTGGACGGGGGGACGACCGCCCCGGCCCGTACGGAGGTGGTGGTCGACCTGACGGCCGGGACGGCGGAGCTGGCGGCCGTGTGCCGCAGCCTGCTCGCCGATGTCGCCGCGGTCGCCGAGCCCGCTCCGGGGCCGTCGCGCGCGGGAAGACCGGGGGAGCGGGAGAGGCCGGGACGCTCGGCACGTGCCGCGCGTCCCGGCCGCCGCCCCCGCAGGGAGCGCCACACCGGTCCCGGTTCCTGGTTCGTCCTGCTGTGTGTCGCCGGAGTGTTCGGCGTCTGGCTGTACAGCCTCTTCGGCGGGTACCCCTACTGAGGGGACGGTCCGGTCAGAAGCCGGTCACGGGGTAGTGGTCGGAGAGGTTGGAGTACGTGTACTGCTTGCCCCAGCTGGAGACCGTCCACGGCGCGCTCTGCTCCTGCACCACGTGATTGGTCCAGCCGGCGGGCCGGGCGTTCCCGGACCGGTACAGGACGTAGTCGAGGTCCTCGCGCGGGTCGTCCGGGTAGCGGTCGGAGGCGATCGAGTTCAGCTCGGTGTCGAAGGAGTACGGGTGGCCGGTGCGGGCGTCGGCCCCCACCAGGCCCGCGTCGGCGAGCATCGTGCCGTACTCGGGGGTGTGCGAGTCGACGTTCATGTCACCGGCGACGATCACCTGCTCGTTCGCCGGGATGTTCTTGGCGTCGAGGAAGGCGTCGATCGTCTTGAACTGCCGGCTCCGCATCTGCGCCGCCTCGCCCGCCGAGCAGCCCGGGTCGGTGGACTGGGCGTGCGTGCCGACGACGTGGACGAGGCTGCCGTTCACGTTCAGGACCGTGTAGGCGAAGCCCTTGTTCGAGTACCAGTCCGAGCCGCAGGCGTCCTTGTAGACGTACTGCTCCTTGCGGACGATCGGCCACTTGCTGAGCACCGTCACCCCGCCGTCCTCGGGCGTGGTCGAGGAGTACGACCCGCCGGTGGCGTCCCAGCCGGACTTGCTGCGGCCCACGACGGGCGTCTGGTGCGGGTACTGCGCGGCGGCGTTCGCCTTGAGGGCGTCCGAGGAGGAGTTGTCGAAGGTCTCCTGGAGCACGACGACGTCCTGCCCCTGGAAGAAGGGGGCGGCGGGGATAGCCTTGGCCCGGTGGTCCTGGCCCCAGTTCGGGTACAGGGTCTTGGAGAACAGGAACGTGTTGTACGTGAGCACCTTCAGGCGCGGGGCCTCGGCGGCCGTCGCGGAGGCGGCGGAAGCGGCCGGGGCGGCCGTCGCCAGGGTGGCGGCGGCGAGCGCGAGCGAAAGGGCGGCGCCGGGGGCGCGGCGGAGCGCGGCGAACGACACGTGAACTCCCATGAGTGCGTGGGGGGTTGGGCTGGCGCCGCACATACAATCAGCCGTGGTTACCTTCCGGTAGCCTCTGGATGCCGGGAATCTGGCCGAGCTCGCAAGATCACGCCAACTCTCGTCCCAGTGTCTGAATTGTCACCTTTTGGAACAGGTAGAATGCGCGCATGACCCTCGCGAACTCCACTGTCTTCAAGATGGACCTCGGTCCGCTCAACCCCGTCTGGGCCGAGCTCATCCTCGGTCTGGTGTTGTTCGGGCTCACCTTCCTCATCATGGCGAAGGGCATCCTCCCCAAGATCAAGCGCACCCTCGACGAGCGTGACGACGCCATCGAGGGCGGTACCGGTCGCGCCGACGACCTGCGCTCCGAGGCCACCGCGATCCGCGAGCAGTACGAGGCGGAGCTCGCCGAGGCCCGTCACGAGGCCGCTCGCATCCGCTCCCAGGCCACCGAGGAGGGCTCGGCCGCCATCGCCGCCGCCCGCGCCGAGGGCCAGGCCGAGCGCGACGCGATCCTCGCCGCCGGCACCGCCCGGATCGCCGAGGAGCGCGCCACCGCCGAGCGCGAGCTCAACGCCGACGTCGACGCCTGGGCCCACGCCCTCGCCGCCCGCATCGTCGGCGAGCCGGTCGGCGCCGACCGCGCCTGACCCCGCACTCCACGGAAGGGGCCGTCACCCGGGCCGCAGCGCCCGGGTGACGGCCCCTTCGTCGTGGGTGCAGCCTGGACACATGAGGAGAAGGCCATGGACCGTGTGACGCCGCTCGACCGGCCCCCGGCGGGCCCCGACCCCCTGCCGCCGCCCGTCGGCGGAGTGCTGTGGAGCGTCGCGGGGGACGTCCGGGCGCTCCTGATGCTGCCCGCCGCCCTGACCCTCCAGGTCGCCCACCCCGCGATCGGGGCGGGCGTCGACGACCACTCCGTCTTCCGCACCGACCCCTGGGGGCGCGGCGAGCGCTCGCTCCGCTCGCTCCAGCTGTGGATCTACGGCGGAGACGACGCCGCCCGGGAGGGCCGCCGGCTCCGGGAGCTGCACCGGACGATCCAGGGCACCGACGCCCACGGCCGCCGCTACCACGCCCTCACCCCGGCCTACTACTCCTGGGTACACGCGACGGGCTTCCCCATCTACCGGTACGGTCTCCGCCTGCTCGCCCGCCCGCTCACCGAGGCGCAGGAACGGCAGCTGTACGCGGAGTGGCTCCGGGTCGGCCGGATCCTCGGCATCCACGACCGGGACATGCCGCAGACGATCGAGGAGTTCTGGCCGTACTACCGGAAGGTCCTCGCCGAGGAGATCGAGGCCACCGCCGTCGTACGGGAACTGCTCGACACCGACCTGCCGCTGCCCGCCCCCGACCGGGGCCCGCTGCCGCTCCGGCTCGCCCTCCGCGTCCTCTGGCCCGTCCTGCGCCGCCCCTTCCTGCGGCTGCGCGCCTTCCTCACCGTCGGCCTGATGCCGCCGGACGCCCGTGAGGCCATCGGCCTGGAATGGACGGAGGAGCAGGAGCGCGCCCTGCGCCGGTCGGCCCGCGTCGTCCGGGCCGTGGTCCCGGTCCTGCCGGAGCGCCTGCGCTACCTGCCCCTGGCCAGGAAGGCCCGAGAGGCCGCCCGCCGCACCCAGCGCTGACGGACGACCTCAAGAGAAACTCCTAGCCGTGGCCCGTGGCCCGTGGCCCGGAGCCCTTGGCCCCGTCGGCTTCGGGCCCAAGGTGCTCGGGCCCGTGCCGCTCGGACCCCTGCCACTCGGGGTCAGTGACCCGCGTGGCCCCCGTGGGCGTCGTTCTCGTGGATCGTGTTCGTCTCCGCGATCTTCTTCCACGACTTCGGCTGCACCGGCTTCGCCGGCTTCGCGGTGCGGGCCGACGGCGCGGCGGCGGGGGCGGAGAGACCCGCCGCGTTCGCCGCCGGGGCGGCCGGCTTCGACGGCTGGTACAGCCAGGTGTCGAAGAGCCCGGCCAGCGGCTTGCCGGAGACCTTCTCCGCGTACCGGACGAAGTCGGCGACCCCCGCGTTGCCGTAGGCGAACTGCTGGGGCCAGCCCTTCAGGATCGCGAAGAAGTCCTCGTCGCCGATCTCGTTGCGCAGCGCCTGGAGCGCCACCGCGCCCCGGTCGTAGACGGCGCTGTGGAACTGGTTCTCGGCGCCCGGGTCACCCGGCTTCACCGTCCAGAACGGGTCGTCGGCCGGCCGCGTCTGGTACACGTAGTCGGCCAGCTCCTGGGCCGTGCCCTCGCCCTCCTTCTCCGACCACAGCCACTGGCTGTAGCGGGCGAAGCCCTCGTTGACCCAGATGTCCTTCCAGTCGCGGACGGACACGCTGTCGCCGTACCACTGGTGCGCCAGCTCGTGGACGACCACCGACACGTTCGCGCCGTTGGCGAACTGCCGCGGGCTGTAGAACGGGCGGGTCTGCGTCTCCAGCGCGAAACCGCTGGTCACATTGGGCACGTAGCCGCCGAGGGAGTTGAAGGGGTACGGCCCGAAGACCGACTCCAGCCACTCGGCCACCTCGGTCGTGCGCTCGATCGACGCACGTGCGGCGCCCGCGTTGTCGCCGAGGTCCTTGCTGTACGCGTTCAGGACGGGCAGCCCGTTCGCGGTCCTGTCCGTCGTGATGTCGAACCTGCCGACGGCCAGCGTCGCCAGGTAGGTCGCCTGAGGCTTGTTGGACCGCCAGTTGAAGCGGGTCCAGCCGAGCCGCGAGGACTGCGACTGCAGCACGCCGTTGCTGATGGCCTGGGTGCCGTCCGGCACCGAGACCGACACGTCGAAGGTGGCCTTGTCGAGCGGGTGGTCGTTGGACGGGAACCACCAGACGGCCGAGTCCGGTTCCTGCGCGGCGACTCCGCCGTCCGGGGTACGGGCCCAGGCCGACCAGCCGTCGATCTTGAACTCGGAGGGCTTGCCCGCGTAGCGGACGACCACCGAGATCGGCGTGTTCTTCGCCAGCGGGCTCGCCGGGGTCACCTCCAGCTCGTGGTCGCCCGAGGTGGTGAACTTCGCCAGGCGCCCGTTGACCCGGATCTCGCTGACCTTCAGGCCGAGGTCCAGGTTGAAGCGGGACAGGTTCTGCTGGGTGGTGGCGAGGATCGTCGCCGTGCCCTCCAGGAGGTCCGTGGCGGGCTGGTACGTCAGCCGCAGGTCGTAGTGGGAGACGTCGTAGCCGCCGTTGCCACTGGTCGGGTAGTAGGAGTCGCCGATGCCCGGGGCGCCCGGGTTGAAGTCGGCCGCCGATGCCGGGATCGCCAGCAGCAGGGAGGCCGCGAGGGCGCTCGGAACGATGATTCTGCGGTGCACAGGTGCTCCCCAAGTCATAAGAAACGTAAGACGCACGGGTGGTCGTCGGTCCTTAATTCGGACCCTATTCAGCCCCCCGACGCACCGTCACGTCCAGAGGACCCCCTGTCACACGATCGCCATTCGGCCGACATGAACCCGTCCGTCTCCGGAATCACCCTGAATCCCCCCTGATTCCCTCCGGCACTCTTTTGCCCGGGAGTTGACCGGGGTACGTTCCGCCGCATGCCGATGCGAAAGCGGAGAACCCGCGGAGCCCGACTGACGTACGGAACCCTCGTGTCCGCGGCCACGGCCGCCCTGTTCGCGACCCTGGTCACCCCGGCCGGAGCGCGTCCCGAGCCGGCCGCGGCCGCCGCGCCCGCCGCTGCCTTCGTGCGCGAGTCCCGCCCGGTCCACTCGTACGCCGACGCCGTCCGCGAGTCCGCCTGGGTCGACACCGGCCTCGACGGCGACGGCGACGGGCGCGCCGACCGGGTCGCCGTCGACATCGTGCGCCCCCGCGAGCCCGCGGCGGCCGGCCGGAGGATCCCGGTCATCATGGACGCCAGTCCGTACTACTCCTGCTGCGGACGCGGAAACGAGAGCCAGAAGAAGACGTACGACGCCGACGGGAACCCCGTCCAGTTCCCGCTCTTCTACGACAACTACTTCGTCCCGCGCGGCTACGCCTTCGTCGCCGTCGACCTCGCCGGCACCAACCGCTCCGACGGCTGCGACGACGTCGGCGGACGCTCCGACGTCCAGTCGGCCAAGGCCGTCGTCGACTGGCTGAACGGCCGCGCCCGCGGCTACACCTCCCGCACCGGCGGCACCCCGGCCCGCGCCACGACCTGGAGCACCGGGAACGTCGGCATGATCGGCAAGAGCTGGGACGGCACCATCGCCAACGGCGTCGCCGCCACCGGCGTCGAAGGGCTGAAAACGATCGTTCCGATCGGTGCGATCTCCTCCTGGTACGACTACTTCCACTCGCAGGGCGCCCCGCTCTACGACGCCAACCCGAGCTGGCTCTCCGAGTACGTGAACAGCCCCGAGGCGCAGGGCCGCTGCGCCGCCGTCCAGGAGCGCGTCACCGCGGGCACCCCGTACAGCGGCGACTGGACCCCGGCCTGGACCGAGCGCGACCACGTGAAGGACGCCGGCAAGGTCAGGGCCAGCGTCTTCGTCGTCCACGGACAGCAGGACCTCAACGTGCGCGCCGGGCAGTTCGGCCGCTGGTGGGACGCGCTCGCCGCGCACGGCGTCGAGCGGAAGATCTGGCTCTCCCAGACCGGCCACGTCGACCCCTTCGACTTCCGGCGCGCCGACTGGGTCCGCACCCTGCACCGCTGGTTCGACCACTACCTCCTCGGCTACGAGAACGGCGTCGACCGCGAGCCCGCCGCCGACATCGAGCGCGCCCCGGACGTCTGGACCACCGACCGGCAGTGGCCGCCCCGCACCACGGCGACCACCACCCTGCGCCCGGCCCCCGGCGCCGCCTCCGGTCCGGGCGTCCTCGGACGCGCGCCCGCCAGGCCCGGCTCCACCGCGACCTTCACCGACGACCGGGGCCTCGGCGAGCTGGACTGGGCCGCCCGGATCGACGCCCCGACCCCGGAGAAGGCCGGGTTCGTCACCCGGCCGCTCGCCCGGGACCTGCAGATCTCCGGCTCCTCGAAGGTGACGGTCACCGCGACCCCCAGCACCTCCACCGCGCACCTCTCCGCCGTCCTCGTGGACCTCGGGCCCGACACGATCAGGGACTACGCGGCGGCGGGGGAGGGCATCACCACCCTCACCGACCGCACCTGCTGGGGCGCGAGCACCCCGGGCGACAGCGCCTGCTTCAAGGAGACCGCGGCCCGGACGACGGACGTCGCGTACACGGTCGTCAGCCGGGGCTGGGCCGACCTCGGCACCTGGGCGGACCCGCGCGAAGGGCGCTCGCTGACCCCCGGCAGGGCGTACACCCTCACCCTGGACCTCGCGGCGACGGACCACGTCGTCCCGGCCGGCCACCGGCTCGCCCTGATCGTCGGCGGCACCGACAAGGACCTCCTCGATCCTCCGTCCACCACTCCGACCCTCGTCCTCGACCTCGCCCGCACCTCGGCGCGGCTGCCCCTCGTCGGCGGTAGGGAGGCGTTCGACCGGGCGACCACGGGACCGGCCCCGGCCGTCCCGGCGCCCACGTACGTCCCGTCCCTGACCGGCACCGCCCCGCCGGCCGCCGTGAGCGGACCCCGCCTGCCCGGGCCGGCGGCGGACCCGCGTCCGGGAGCCGCCCGATGACCCCCCGCACCGCATCCTCCAGAAACCGGAGCCGCCGATGAACGCCCCCGTCAGGCGCCGGAGTTCCCGGCGGACGCTCGCCCTCGTGGTGGGGGCCGCCGCCCTCGCCCTGCCGCTCGTCACCGTCCCCGCCAAGGCGGCGGACAGCGCGCCCGCGCGGGCCCTCCCGCGCACCGGCTTCGAGGAGAGCGGGGGCGCCCGGTGGACGACCGAGGCCGAGGAGGGAGAGTTCCTCGCGGCGGTCGACCGGAGGAGCGAGCGGGTGTCGCTGCGCGAGATCGGCACCACCGGACAGGGCCGCCCGGTGCGGCTCGCCACCCTCGGCGCGGGCCGTGCCGGCATGACCGTGCTGCTCGTGTGCAGCCAGCACGGCGACGAGCCGGCGGGCCGGGAGGCCTGTCTGAGCACGGTGCGCGACCTCGCGTACGGCCAGGACCCGGAGACCCGGCGCTTCCTCGCCCGCACCACCCTCCTGGTGGTCCCCACCGCGAACCCCGACGGCCGGGAGGCCGACACCCGCGGCAACGGCGACGGGGTCGACGTCAACCGCGACCACCTCGCCCTGCGGACCGCCGAGGCGCGCGCGATCGCCGCCGTCATCCGGGACCGGCGGCCCGCCCTCGTCTACGACCTCCACGAGTACGGCGCCACCCCCCGCTACTACGACAAGGACCTGCTCGCCCTCTGGCCCCGCAGCCTCGACACCGACCCGCACGTCCACCGGGAGTCGAGGACGCTCTCGGAGTCGTACGTCCGGCCGACCGCCGGGCTCGCCGGCTACAGCAGCGGGATCTACGGCATCTGGACCGATCCGCTCACCGGCGAGCCGGTCAAGCAGGTCGCCGGCGACGGCCAGGAGCGGATCCTGCGCAACACGGCCGGCATCAAGCACGCGGCGGGGCTGCTCGTCGAGACCCGGGTGGACGCCCTCGACCAGGCCGAGCAGGACGATCCGGCGCGCAACCACCGGCGTCGCGTCGCCACCCAGCACGCCGCCCTGAAGGGGGCCTTCGCCTACCTGGACGCGCGGCGCGGGCCGCTCACCGCGGCCACCGCCCTCGCCCGGAGCACCGGCTTCGCGGACCGGGGCCCGGTCTACCTCGGCGGCGCCGACAACGACCCCGCCGAGCCGGGGGAGATCCTCGCCGACCCACCGTGCGGCTACCGCCTGGACGCCGCGCAGTACGCCGAGGTGGGCGACGAACTCGCCCTGCACGGCGTGACCGTACGGGCGGAGGGCGCCGGGGCGTTCGTTCCGCTGCGCCAGTCGCAGCGCGCACTGGTCCCGCTGCTCCTGGACGCGCGGGCGGCCTATCACCTCGTCAGTGGGAGTCCAGTGGAGAGGTGTTGACGATCGGGTGCCCCCGGCCTGGTGTGGCGTGATTCCGATGTTTGCCGAGGTAAAGTTACCTGCTGGTACTGACCATGCCTCGAACGGGTCCCCACGGCCCTGAAGTTGGAGAACCACCATGCGCCACACCAAGCCCGCCCGCCGTACCCTGACGGCCCTCCTCGCCACGACGCTGCTCGCCGGGGGCGTGCTGCTCGGACAGACGGTGACGGCCGAGCCGGCCGCCGCCAAGACCATCACCTGCAACGTCAGCAAGCTGCGGGCCGACGCCCGCAAGGAGCGCGACCGCGCCGCCCAGCTCAGGCACCTCGGCGCCACGGCGGAGGCCCGCAAGGCCGCCGCCCGCGCCGACGCCCTGGAGCGCCAGGCCAAGGCGTGCGCCGACGCGGACAACAACAGCAAGCCGCCGCTCTGGAAGTAGTACGGCACGCGGGGCGGTTGCCATCCGAAAGGACGGCAACCGCCCCGCGGTCGTTTCCGGCCGCCGATCTATTCCGCCCCCGTGGTCGTTTCCAGCCCGCGACCGTCTTCGGCGCCCGCGACCGTCTCGGCCCCGCGACCGTCTTCGGCCCGTGGTCGTCTCTGGCCCGCGGTCGTCTCCGACCCGCGACCGTTTCCGCCCCCAGGGCCGTTGCCGCCCCGCGGCCTTTCGAGGCGGCGGCCGTCCTCAGCCGACGACCAGCCCCGCCGCCGCCTCCGCGCAGCCCCAGGCCACCGTCACCCCCGCGCCGCCGTGCCCGTAGTGGTGGACGAGGCGCCCGCCGCCCGGCAGCGGCACCGCCTCGATCCGCACCCCGCCCGCCCGGGCGGGCCGCAGCCCCACCCGGTGACCGAGGATCCGGGCCTCCGCGATCTCCGGCCACACTCGCGCGCACCGCGCCACGATCGCCGCCGCCGTCGCGGGATCCGGGTCGGGCCGCTCGTCGCCCTCCTCCGCCGTTCCGCCGAGCACCAGCCGGTCGGCGTGCGGGAAGAAGTACGTCGTCTCGCCCGCCGACTCGTCCGCGGCCGTGAACCACTCCTCGATCCCGGGGTTCTCCACCAGGACCAACTGCCCGCGCACCGGCCGCAGTCCGGCATCCGGTACGAGCTCCCGCGCCGCGAGCCCCGTGCAGTCGACCACCACCGGGGCCAGCGCCGCCGCCTCCTCGAAGCCGCCCACCGCGCGCCGCTCGAAGACTCCGCCCATGGCCTCGAACCGCTTCCGCAGGAACAGCAGATGGACCGGCATGTCGAGCAGCGGAAGCCGCGCCGCCAGCCCCGTCCGGTACGGCCCCGGCACCTCCTCCGGCGCCAACTGCCGCAGCCCCTCGACCTCCTTCGACCACGGGCCGAGACCGTCCAGGACCGTGTCCGCGTGCACCCCGGCCACCCAGCGGACCCCGCTGCGCTCCGGATCGGCGGCCAACTCCCCGTACACCCGAAGGGAACTGAGAGCCCAGGCCCCGACCTCGGCCGCCGGCTCGATCCGGTACGGCCACCACAGCGCACCCGCCACCGCCGAGGTCGTCCTCGTCACGGCGTCCCGCGACCAGATCCGCACCCGCAGCCCGCGCTCCGCCAGGGTCGTCGCCGTCGCCAGACCGACGACCCCGCCGCCCACCACGATCACGTCGCTCCTCATGTCCCGGACCGTACCGGGACCGGGACATTTCCGGGACGGCCCGGCCACGGAACGGGGAAAGACTGGAGTCATGCCGGTCCCGTACACGTCCCTCGACCTCGTCTCCGCCGCCAGCCCGGGTGGCGAGCACCTCCACCACGACTTCCTCGTCGACGGCAGGCCGCTGCTCCACCGGCTCGACGAGACCGACGGCTTCGACACCGTCTCGCCCCTCGCGGCGGACGTGCCGCCCACCGTCCGCGCCGAGCACGCCCACCGCCTCCTCCTCGCCGACGGCACCCGCCGGGTGATCCACTCCTGCCCCGACTGCGAGGAACCCGGCTGCGGCGCGGTCACCGCCGTCGTCGCACGTGAGGGCGGGGACGTCGTCTGGCGCGACTTCGCCTGGCAGACCGGCCCCACCGCCGACCTCGCACGCGAGGGTTATCCCGGCGTCGGCCCGTACCGCTTCCACGGCGAGACCTACCGCTCCGTGCTGCTCGGACTCCTCGGATCCTCGGCGTGTCGCCGCGTCGCCTAGGATTCGTTCCCTGATGACTGCAACCCTCGTCGCCAAGGACCTCGCCGCCGGCCACGGCGAACGCACCCTCTTCGCCGGGCTCGACCTCGTCGTCGCCCCCGGCGACGTCATCGGCCTCGTCGGCGTCAACGGCGCCGGCAAGTCGACCCTGCTGCGGCTGCTCGCCGGGCTCGACACGCCGGAGGAGGGCGAGCTGCGGCTCTCCCCGCCCACCGCCGCCGTCGGCCACCTTCCGCAGGAGCCCGAGCGGCGCGCCGGGGAGACCGTGCGCGAGTTCCTCGCCCGCCGCACCGGCGTGGCCGCCGCCCAGACCGCCATGGACGAGGCCACCCAGGGGCTTGTCGACGGCACGCCCGGCGCCGACGACGCGTACGCGATCACGCTGGAGCGCTGGCTGAACCTCGGCGGCGCCGACCTGGACGAGCGCGCCGAGGAGGTCGCCGACTCCCTCGGCCTCACCGTCGGCCTCGACCAGCCGATGACCTCGCTCTCCGGCGGCCAGGCCGCCCGCGCGGGCCTCGCCTCCCTCCTGCTCTCCCGCTACGACGTCTTCCTGCTCGACGAGCCCACCAACGACCTCGATCTCGAAGGCCTGGAGCGCCTGGAGTCCTTCGTGAAGGGGCTGCGCGCCGGGACGGTCGTCATCAGCCACGACCGCGAGTTCCTCACCCGGACCGTCACCAAGGTCCTGGAGCTCGACCTCGCCCAGCAGCAGATCACCCTGTACGGCGGCGGTTACGAGGCGTACCTGGAGGAGCGGGACACCGCCCGGCGCCACGCGCGCGAGGACTACGAGGAGTACGCCGGGAAGAGGGCCGCCCTCGAAGCCCGCGGCCACATGCAGCGGTCCTGGATGGACAAGGGCGTCAAGAACGCCCGCCGCAAGGCCACCGACGGCGACAAGCTCGGCCGCAACGCCCGCAGCGAGGCCAGCGAGAAGCAGGCCGCCAAGGCCCGGCAGACCCAGCGCATGATCGAGCGCCTCGACGTCGTCGACGAGCCCCGCAAGGAGTGGGAGCTGCGGATGGAGATCGCCGCCGCGCCCCGCTCCGGCTCGGTCGTCGCGACCCTGCGCGAGGCGGAGGTGCGCCGCGGCGACTTCTCCTTCGGTCCCGTCACCCTCCAGATCGACTGGGCCGACCGGGTCGCGGTGACCGGTGCCAACGGCGCGGGGAAGTCGACCCTGCTCGCCGCGCTGCTCGGCCGGCTCCCGCTGGACTCCGGCGACGCCTTCCTCGGCTCGGGCGTCGTCGTCGGCGAGGTCGACCAGGCCCGCAAGCTCTTCCACGGGACGGAGACGCTCCTGGAGGCGTTCTGCGCGGCCGTGCCCGACACCGAGCCCGCCGAGGTCCGCACGCTGCTCGCCAAGTTCGGACTCAAGGCCGTCCACGTCATGCGGCCCGCCACCACGCTCTCCCCGGGCGAGCGGACGCGCGCCGCGCTCGCACTGCTCCAGGGCCGGGGCGTGAACCTGCTCGTCCTCGACGAGCCGACCAACCACCTGGACCTGCCGGCCATCGAGCAGCTGGAGTCCGCGCTCGACTCGTACACCGGCACGCTCCTGCTCGTCACCCACGACCGCCGCATGCTCGACGCGGTCCGCACCACCCGTCGCATCGAGGTCGCCGACGGAAAGGTGACGGAACTCTGATGCCGGTCTCGTACGGACGGCGCCGCGAGAGCGCCGCCCTCGGTACGGCGCCCGCGAGGGCACGGGCCCCGCGATGACCGTCTCCTTCGGCTGGGGGCCCGTCGAGGCGCGGGTCCTCGCCCCGGCGGCCGCCTGCGTGGTCGTCGTCGACGTGCTGTCCTTCACCACCGCCGTGGGCGTCGCCGTCGAGGGCGGCACCGCGGTCCTCCCGTACCGCTGGAGGGACGCCACGGCCGCCGCGTACGCGCGGGAGAACGGCGCCGTGCTCGCCGCCGGCCGGCGCGAGGCCACGGAGGCGCACCCGTGGTCGCTCTCCCCGGCCGCCCTGCGCACCGCCCCGAGGCCGCCGCGCCTGGTCCTGCCGTCCCCGAACGGCTCCACGATCGCGGCCGAGGCGGCCTCGGGCGGCGCGACCGTCGTCGCCGCCTCCCTGCGCAACCACGCCGCCGTCGCCCGGTGGCTCCTCGACCGGGGCCACGGCACGGCGGAGCGCCCGCTCGCCGTCATCGCCTCCGGCGAGCGGTGGCCCGACGGCTCGCTGCGCCCGGCGCTCGAGGACCTGCTGGGCGCGGGAGCGGTGCTCTCCGCCCTGCGGGGCACGCACCCCCTGACCCCGGAGGCGACCGCGGCGGCCACGCTGTGGGACGCGACCGAGGACCCGGTCGCCGCCTTGCACGGCTGCGACTCGGGCCGTGAACTGTACGAGTACGGCTATCCGCAGGACGTGGCCGTGGCCGCCGAGACCGACAGCTCGACGACCGTCCCCGTCCTCGTGGACGGCGCATTCCAGGAGGCACCATGACCGACCTACTGACCCGGCTGACCGAGATGCTGGACGATCTGGACGCCGACGTGGACGAGACGATCGACCTCGCCGACGAGATCGCCGCCTCGGGCGACGCCGGTCTCCTGCCGCGCCTCCAGGCGGAGCTGGACCGCGCCCTCACCGAGCGGAACGCCTACGCCCGGGAACTCCTCGGCGGCGTCCTGGCGGCCCTCGGCGGCCCGGACGCCCTTCCGGCGCTGATCCGGGCCTCCGCCGTCGACCTCGGCGACGACCAGGACGGCCTGGCCGCCGAGATCGTCGAGCTGGTCCAGGCGGACCCGAAGGAGGCCCGTCGGCTCCTCCAGCCGATGACGGAGGACGAGGACCTGTCCGTCGCGAACCGTGCCGACTGGGCGCTGCGCTTCCTGCCGTGACCTGGCGTGACGCGAACCGTGACCTGGTGTGACGCGAACGAGGCCGCAGCCCGTCGGGCTGCGGCCTCGTTCACGCGGACGCGGGGGTCAGCGGTCTACCAGAAGTTGCTGCAGGTCACGTTGCCGTTGTCGTTGATGCAGACGCGGTAGTAGGCGCTGCCGCTGCCCAGCATGTTGGACCAATCGGTGCCCGCCTCGTAGGGGAACTGCACCGAGAGGCTGCGCTGGAAGTCGGTGCCGGCGCCCAACCACTTCTCGATGGAGCCGTACCGGGGCCACCACTGGCTGCCGTCGGGGGACGTGGTGCGGACCCACCCGGCCTGACACGCGTTGGACCAGCGCAGCTCGGCCTTGAAGCCGTTGCTGTTGACGGTCGACACCTTGGTCGTGGCGTCGGCGTCGCAGCCCATGGAGACGGGGCCGCGGTTGTCGCAGCCGCTGCCGGAGCAGCCGGCCGCGTACGAGGTGCCCGCGAGCGGGACCAGGGCCATGGTCAGGGCGGCGGCGGCGACGCCCGCCACCTTGGTGATCATGCGCTTCATCTGTGGTTGCTTCCTCTGGGAGTGGACGAGCTGGGACACCTCGACGCGGGGGTCGGCGGGTCTACCAGAAGGGGGTGCAGTCCACCTCGTTCGTGGCGGCGGGGGCGCTGATGCAGGCGCGGTAGTAGGCGCTGGGGCTGCCCAGCATGTTGGTCCAGTCCGTGCCCGGGTTGGGGAACGTTACCTGGAGGCTGCGCTGGAACCCGGTGCCGTAGCCCGACCACTTCTCGATGACGCCGTACCGCTCGTACCACTGCTCACCGGTGGCGGTGACCCGGGCCCAGGCCGCCTGACAGGTGGGGGACCAGCGCAGCTCGACCCTGAGGCCGGAGTGGGTGCGGGACGTCGCGCTGCCCTTGGTGACGGCGTCGGCGTCACAGCCCATGGAGACGGGGCCGCGGTTGTCGCAGCCGGCGCCGGAGCAGCCTGCGGCGTACGAGGTGCCGGCGAGCGGGACGAGGGCCATGGTCAGGGCGGCGGCGGAGACGCCGGCGACCTTCGCGATCATGCGCTTCATGAGTGGAACGTCCTCCAGGAGCAGGAATCGTGCACCTCCCCCGTGGAGGCCGAGAATGATCATGGTTGCCTGTCCTGGCCGCGTCAACGGATAAACCGGGCCGCCTCGACGGGATGCCCGGTTGGTCACGGTCGTCCCCGCGCCCCCCGTCGGGGGAGCGCGGGGACGACCCCGTTCCGCCTGTCGGAGACCACGTCCGACCGGCGTGCCTATCGGCGCTTGCCGCCACCCTCGCCGAGCAGTCCGGCCTTGCGGAGGGCGTCCGCCATCGCGCTGTTGGCCGGGGCGGGCGCCGCCGAACGGTCCCGGCCTCCACGGTCCCCGCGGTCGTTCCGGTTGCCGCCCTCGTTCCGGCCGCCGCCCTCGGACCTGCGGCCACCGCCCTGACGCTGCTGCGGCGGCCGGCCGGAGCGCTCGCCCCGGTCCCCGCGCTCGCCCCGCTCGCGCCGGGGCGTGCCGCCCTGGGCGTCCGCGCCCGGCTCGTCGTCGAGCCGCAGCGTCAGCGAGATCCGCTTGCGCGGGATGTCCACGTCCAGGACCTTCACCTTCACCACGTCGCCGGGCTTCACCACGTCGCGCGGGTCCTTGACGAAGGTCTTCGACATCGCCGACACGTGGACCAGACCGTCCTGGTGGACACCGACGTCCACGAACGCGCCGAACGCGGCCACGTTGGTGACGACACCCTCCAGGACCATTCCGGACGCCAGGTCGCCGATCTTCTCGACGCCCTCCTTGAAGGTGGCCGTACGGAACGCCGGGCGCGGGTCGCGGCCCGGCTTCTCCAGCTCGCGCAGGATGTCCGTCACCGTCGGCAGACCGAAGGTCTCGTCGACGAAGTCGTCCGCCCGCAGCGAGCGCAGGGCGCCCGTGTCGCCGATCAGCGCCGCGACCTCGCCGCCCGTCGCCTTCACCATCCGGCGGACCACCGGGTACGCCTCCGGGTGCACGGACGAGGCGTCGAGCGGGTCGTCGCCGTCCCGGATGCGCAGGAAGCCCGCGCACTGCTCGTACGCCTTCGGGCCGAGCCTCGCCACGTCCTTGAGCGCCCTGCGGGAGCGGAAGGGGCCGTTGGCGTCGCGGTGCGCGACGATGTTCTCCGCGAGGCCGGAGCTGATGCCCGAGACCCGCGAAAGCAGGGGCGTCGACGCGGTGTTGACGTCCACGCCGACACCGTTCACACAGTCCTCGACCACCGCGTCGAGCGAGCGCGAGAGCTTCACCTCGGCCAGGTCGTGCTGGTACTGGCCGACGCCGATCGACTTCGGGTCGATCTTCACCAGCTCGGCGAGGGGGTCCTGGAGCCGGCGCGCGATGGAGACGGCGCCGCGCAACGACACGTCCAGGCCCGGGAGTTCCTGCGAGGCGAAGGCGGAGGCCGAGTAGACCGAGGCGCCGGCCTCCGAGACCATCACCTTGGTCAGCTTCAACTCGGGGTGCTTGGCGAGGAGTTCGGCCGCCAGCTTGTCGGTCTCGCGGGAGGCCGTGCCGTTCCCGATCGCGACCAGCTCGACCGCGTGCTCCTTCGCGAGCCGCGCCAGCCGCTCCAGCGCCTGGTCCCACTTGTTGGCGGGGACGTGGGGGTAGATCGTGTCGGTGGCGACCACCTTGCCGGTCGCGTCGACGACGGCGACCTTCACGCCCGTGCGGAAACCGGGGTCGAGCCCCAGCGTCGCCCGGGTGCCGGCCGGCGCGGCGAGCAGCAGGTCCCGCAGGTTCGCCGCGAAGACCCGGACCGCCTCGTCCTCGGCGGCCGTCCGCAGCCGCAGCCGCAGGTCGATCCCGAGGTGCACCAGGATGCGGGTGCGCCAGGCCCAGCGGACCGTGTCCTGGAGCCACTTGTCCCCGGGGCGGCCCCGGTCGGCGACGCCGAAGCGACGCGCGACGATCCCCTCGTACGAGGAGGGGCCCTCGGCCGGCTCCTCCGGTTCGAGCTCCAGGGCGAGGGCGTCCTCCTTCTCGCCGCGCAACATGGCGAGCACCCGGTGCGAGGGCAGCGCCGTGAAGGGCTCGGCGAAGTCGAAGTAGTCGGCGAACTTCGCCCCGGCCTCCTCCTGTCCCTCGCGGACCTTCGCCACCAGCCGCCCGCGGCCCCACATGCGCTCGCGCAGCTCGCCGATGAGGTCGGCGTCCTCGGAGAACTTCTCGGCGAGGATCGCCCGCGCGCCCTCCAGGGCCGCGGCGGCGTCCGCGACGCCCTTGTCGCCGTCCACGAAGGCCGCGGCGGCGGCCGCGGGCTCGACGGACGGGTCGGCGAGCAGGCCCTCGGCCAGCGGCTCCAGACCGGCCTCGCGGGCGATCATGGCCTTCGTCCGCCGCTTCGGCTTGAACGGCAGGTAGATGTCCTCCAGGCGCGCCTTGGTGTCGGCGCCCCGGATGCTCGCCTCCAGCGCCTCCGTCAGCTTGCCCTGCTCGCGGACCGAGTCGAGGATCGCCGACCGGCGGTCCTCCAGCTCGCGCAGATAACGCAGCCGCTCCTCCAGGGTGCGCAGCTGCGCGTCGTCGAGCATCTCGGTCGCTTCCTTGCGGTAGCGCGCGATGAACGGCACGGTCGAACCGCCGTCGAGGAGCTCGACGGCTGCCTTCACCTGTCGCTCGCGTACGCCGAGCTCCTCGGCGATCCTTGCTTCGATGGACGTCGTCACGGTGTCCCGACTCGCCTTCTCGTGCCTCAAGCTTGCGAGTGCATTGTGCCGGGTCGGTCACCCGGACGCGGCAACCGGCCCGTCCCGCGCGCGTCCCCCGGGGCGCCGGCCGGCGCCCGCCGGCCGGGCTCAGTCCCTGCCGACCAGGTCCGCCGGGAAGGCGCCCGCACCCGCCGCCGCGAACAGGAAGCCGCGGCCCAGCTCGGTGAGGCGCTCGACGCCGGCCGCGCCGAGGTGCTCGTACGGTGCGGCGTCCAGCCGGTCGGTGTGCTCCTCCAGCTCGGCGCGCAGGGCCGTGCCCGACTCCGTCAGCTCGCCGTCGGCACCGAGGATCCCGCGCTCGCGCAGCCGTTCCGTCGCCGCCTCCCAGTCGGCGCGGCCCCAGCCGCGCGTGCCGAGGACCCAGCGCGGGGCCATGCCCTTGCCGGTGGCGGTGTGCGAGGCGAGGGCCTCGACCGGGTCGAGCCCCGCGGAGAGCAGCGCCGTGAGGTGGCCGTCGCCCCGGTGCTCGCGGAGCAGGGTGGTGGCGTACCAGTACGCGACGTGGGGCTGCTCCGGCACCGGCAGGTCGGCGTGGGCCGAGTACAGCGGCCGGGCGTGCCGGGCGCAGGCCTCGGTGGCGCGCAGGGCGAGTTCCGCCGCCTCGGCCATCTCCGGAGAGGCGACGGCCTCGTCGCCGAGCAGCCGGCGCAGGGTCGCGTCGACGGTCCGCAGCCGGGCGTCGAGGACCTCGGCGGGGGAGGCGGTCTCCCAGACGGCCGGGAGGTGCTTCGCGAGGAACGCGTGGTTGTAGTTGTAGAAGGTCGCGGCGACCGTGCCCGCGCCCACCGCGCCGAGTGCGGCGCTGCGCGCGGCGAGCCGCATCGCGCTCGTGTCGGTGAAGCCCAGGGCGGTGAACTCGCGGTCCAGGTCGGGCGAGAAGTACAGCGTGGAGTGCAGCGGGTTGAGGGCGTTGTGGCAGCGGCGTGCCGCGCGCGGAGGCAGAGCAGTCGTCATGCCCCGAACGTTACCGACTGGTCGGTACGGTGGGAACGGTCGGACCGCGCCGAAACAAGCGCCGGATGGCAGAAAAGGTGGGCTACCCGTCGTTGCGGACACCCCCGGGGCCGCCAAGGATGGAGTCATGCCGCAGCGACCCGTCCTCGTCGTCCTCTTCGACGACGTCCAGAGCCTCGACGTCACCGGCCCCGTCGAGGTGTTCACCGGTGCCGCCCGCGCCTCGGGGGACCCGTCCGCCTACCCGGTCCGCACCGCCTCCCTGGACGGCGGCCCGGTCCGCACGCACAGCGGACTGCGCCTGCTCCCCGACACCGCCCTCGACGCGGCGGTCGCCGACGGACCCCCGCACACCCTCGTCGTGCCCGGCGGCGAGGGCACCCGCGCCCCCGACCCGGCCCTGATCGACTGGCTGCGCGTGAACGCCCCGGAGGCCGGGCGGCTGGTCTCCGTCTGCACCGGGGCGCTGCTCCTCGCCGAGGCCGGGCTCCTCGACGGACACCGGGCCACGACCCACTGGACCGCCTGCGACCACCTCGCCCGCCGCCACCCGGCGGTCGACGTGGACCCCGATCCCATCTTCGTACGGGACGGACGGCTCTCCACCTCCGCCGGGGTCACCGCCGGCATCGACCTGGCCCTCGCCCTGGTCGAGGAGGACCTCGGCCGGGACATCGCCCTCACCGTCGCCCGCCACCTCGTCGTCTTCCTGCGCCGCCCCGGCAACCAGGCCCAGTTCAGCGCCCAGCTCTCCGCCCAGACCGCCCGCAGGGAGCCGCTGCGGGACCTCCAGCAGTGGATCACCGAGCATCCCGGCGCGGACCTCTCCGTCGAGTCGCTCGCCGCCCGCGCCCGGCTCTCGCCCCGCCACTTCGCCCGCGCCTTCCACGCGGAGACCGGCATCCCGCCCGGCCGTTACGTCGACCGGGTCCGCCTCGAACACGCCCGCCGCCTCCTGGAGGAGACCTCGGGCGGCGTCGAGGAGGTCGCCCGGGCCTCCGGCTACGGCACGCCCGAGACCATGCGCCGCGCCTTCCTGAAGGCCCTCGGCACCGGTCCCGCGGAGTACCGCCGACGCTTCCACACAGTCCTGTCCTGACCGTCCGCCCACGCCGTCGTCAGCCTCTGCCGTCGTCGGTCGACCCCGTGGTCGACCGAGCGCCGTTCGGAAGCGATCCCTTCGTGGACCGACCCCTCGCCCATGGGTCCGTTGCCGGCCGGGCCCGCCACCGACGTTCCCGCCCACCGAAAGGAACCACCGATGCAGATCGCCGTCCTGCTCTACGACCGCTTCACCACCCTCGACGCCGTCGGCCCGTACGAGCTGCTCGCCCGCCTCCCCGGCGCCGAGACCGTCTTCGTGGCCAAGGAGCCCGGCCCGGTCCGCAACGACCAGGGCAGCCTCGCGCTCGTCGCCGACCGCGGCCTCGCCGAGGTCCCGAGCCCGGACATCGTCCTGGTCCCCGGCGGCCCCGACGCGAGGGTCGCCATGAACGACCCGGAGATCCTCGACTGGCTCCGCGCCGCCGACGCCACCAGCACCTGGACCACCTCCGTCTGCACCGGCTCGCTGATCCTCGCGGCGGCGGGCCTGCTCGAGGACCGCCGGGCGACCACCCACTGGCTCGCCTTCGACGAACTGCGGGCGCTCGGCGTCGAGCCCACCGGCGAGCGGGTCGTCTTCGACGGCAAGTACGTCACGGCCGCCGGGGTCTCCTCCGGCATCGACATGGCGCTGCACCTGCTCGGCCGGATCGCCGGGGACGAGACCGCCCAGACGATCCAGCTGCTCACCGAGTACGACCCGCAGCCGCCGTACGACGCGGGTTCGCCGGAGAAGGCCCCGGCGGCGATCGTCGCGCACTGGCGGGGGACGCCCACCGAGTCGCTCGCGCGGGACTGAGCCTCAGAGCCCGTACGTGAAGCGGGGCGCGCGGCGCTCCAGGAAGGCGGCGACACCCTCCGCGGTGTCGCCGCTGCCGCGCGCCTGCTCCGCCCAGTGGCCGTCCCGGTCCAGGCGCCCGTCGGCGAACTCCTTGGCCGCCGCCTGGGTCAGCAGCGAGCGCGAGGCGAGCACCCGGGCGAACTCGGCCACCCGCTTGTCCAGCGCGCCCGCCGGGTGCAGCTCGTCCACGAACCCGGTCCGCAGCGCGCGCTCCGCCTCCATCAACTCACCCGAGAACAGAAGGTACTTGGCGGTCGAGGGGCCGACGAGGGCGGTGAGCCTGCGGGTCGAGGAGGACGGGTAGACGATGCCGAGCTTCGAGGGCGTGATCCCGAAGCGGGCACCCTCCTCGGCGAAGCGGAGGTCGCAGGCGGCGGCGAGCTGGCTGCCGCCCCCGACGCAGAAGCCGCGGACGGCGGCGAGGGTCGGCTTCGGGAAGGCCGCGAGGGCCTCCTCGGCCCGTACCGCGAGCGTCTGCTGCTCGTCCCCCGGCTCGCGCAGCGCGGAGATGTCCGCCCCGGCGCAGAACGTGTCGCCCTCGCCGGTGAGGACCAGGACCCGGACGGCGGGGTCGGCGGCGAGCCGCTCCAGGACGCCGGGCAGGGCGCGCCACATCCCGGCGCTCATCGCGTTGCGCTTGGCGGGGTTGGCGATGACGACGGTGGCGATCCCGTCCGTGACGCTGTCCTTCAGCTGCGGCTCCATGGGCCGGATGCTATCCGCCGGGCCCGAAGGCACGATGAGGAAGGGGCCGCTCCGAGGAGGCACCGCATCACCTACAGAAAGCGCGCAGGAACAGTCGAACAACTGACATGGGCATACTCGCCCGATCAGAAGGTGGCCGATAAGTGTCGACTTCTGGTCAGTAGGCCGGTCGGCCCCCGCGCATTGCCAAGACTCGATCCGTGGCGAGAATCGAGCACGAGGGTGGGAACGGGACCGTGGAGACCCACGGAGGCGTCCCCGCCCGGCAACCGTCCTACGAAGGAGTCTGGCGCTTCACCGCTGCAGCGGTCGACGTCTCCGTCCCGCAGGCCCGGCACGCCGTACGCGACCTGCTGGTCCGCCAGGGCGTCCCCGTCCATGAGGAGATCATGGACGGCCTGCTGCTGATCGTCTCCGAGCTGGTGACCAACGCCGTGCGGCACGCGGCGCTGCTCTCCCCGGAGATAGCGGTGGAGGTCGCGATCGGCCCCGAGTGGGTCAGGGTGTCGGTCGAGGACAACCACCCGTACCGCCCCAAGGCGCTGGAGGCGGACTGGGGGCAGACCGGCGGCCGGGGACTCCTCCTGGTCCGCGAGATCGCCCAGGAGGCCGGCGGCGCCTGCGACGTCGAGCACACCGCGAGCGGCGGGAAGATCATCTGGGCGGCGCTGCCCCTGGGACCCGTCTGACGGTCCCGCCGGGTGCGCCGCACAGGGCGGGCCGGGCCCCGGCCCCGATGGCACCGGGGCCGGGAGGCGCGCTGCGGGCGCCGGTGGTCACCAGCCCCCGGAGGGACCCGTCAGCTCCCTGATCGCCGGACGCGCCGCGTCCAGGACCGTCATGAACCAGGCGGAGAACGGGGCGGCCGCGTGCCGCTCGACCAGTTCGTCGGCGGTCACGAAGGCGGTGGACTCGATCTCCTCCGCGTCCGGCCGCGGGTCGGCCTGCACCAGGCCGACGAAGAGGTGGTTGAACTCCTGCTCCACCAGGCCCGAGGCCGGGTCGGGGTGGTTGTAGCGGACGGTGCCGGCCTCGGCGAGCAGCGTCGGCGAGACGCCGAGCTCCTCGAAGGTCCGCCGGGCGGCCGCGGCGAACGGCGCCTCGTGCGGGTAGGGGTGGCCGCAGCAGGTGTTCGACCAGACGCCGGGGGAGTGGTACTTGCCGAGCGCCCGCCGCTGGAGCAGCAGCCGGCCCGACTCGTCGAAGAGGAAGACGGAGAAGGCGCGGTGGAGCTGCCCCGGCGCCTGGTGCGCGGCCAGCTTCTCCGCGGTGCCGATGGTCCTCCCCTCCTCGTCGACCAGTTCGAGCATGATCGGCGCCGGGACTCCGGACGGCTGGACACCGTTCGACGCGATCTCCGGCGAGATCTGAGCCGCGGTGGCTGGTGTGGTCGGCATACCCATCCTTCGCTTCGGTCCTCGGCCCGGTGGGGCCACCACAGTCTGCCGTACAAAAGCGGCTTGTCCGTACTTCGGCGACCGGACGTGGCCGCTCCCACCGCACCGGAGTACAGCCGGTGCGGCGGGAGCGGGAGGGATTCAACGGGGCACTACACCCCGAAAGGTGCCGGATAGGCGAGCGTGCCCCGGGGAACGGGCGCGGAACCGTCCAGGACGAGCGCCATCATGGTCTCGTCCGGAACCTCGAAACCTGGCTTGATTCCATACTCGGACGCCCGTACGAACCCGAACCGCGGGTAGTACTCCGGATGGCCCAGGACGAGCACGAGCTCCTCGCCGAGCAGCCGGGCCGCGTCGAGCACCGCCCGGACGACGGCCTGCCCGGCCCCCGTCCGCTGGTACGCGGGAGCCACCGAGACCGGCGCGAGCGCGGCCGCGGGGGCGCCGTCCACCAGGCAGCGGGTGATCAGCGCGTGCGCCGCGACCGTGCCGTCCGGTGCCACGGCCACGTACGACAGGCCCGGCAGCCAGGCGTCGTCGACGCGGAGCGCCTCGACGAGATCGGCCTCGGCCTCGGACCCGAAGGCCGCGGCCACCAGCGCGTGGACCGCCTCGACGTCCCCGGTGGTCTCCGGGCGGGTGCGCCAGCGCGGGTCGGCGGGCCGCAGGGCGAAGCCCGCGTACCCGTAGTCGGCGCCGTGCTCGCGCCGCAGCGCGATCTCGGCGCGGGCCCCGGCCACCGCCTCGGCCATGCCGGGCACGGTGGTGTCCGCCGCGTCGGCGTGCGCGGCGAGCGGGACGTAGTACTCGTCCCAGTCGCCGTCGGGCTGGGGGAGGGTCCCCAGGACGTGGTAGCCGGCCGCGACGGCCGCCTCCGCGTTCCCGGCGACGGTACGGAGCGTGTAGTGGTCCTCCCAGAAGGCGCGGGCCGCCGGGCCCGGCTCCCCGGTGGTCCAGACGCACTCGGTGAGCACCAGGGTGCCCCCGGGGGCCAGGAGCCTGCGCCATTCCGTCAGGGCGCGGTCGAAGCCGAGGACGAAGACCGAGCTCTCGGCCCAGACCAGGTCGAAGGAGCCGTCGGGGAAGGGCAGCGCCCCCATGTCGGCGTTCAGGGTGCGGACCGAACGGTCGAGCCCGCGGGCGGCGGCGGTCTCCCGCAGCTCCGCGAGGAACGGTTCGTGGGTGTCGACGGCGGTCACCTCGGCGCCCGCCTCGGCGGCCAGGAGCAGCGCGGAGCGGCCGGGGCCGCAGCCCAGGTCGAGCACGCGCGGGCGCG
The DNA here is from genome assembly GCF_049913095.1 of Streptomyces sp. E-08. Taxonomy (NCBI): domain Bacteria; kingdom Bacillati; phylum Actinomycetota; class Actinomycetes; order Kitasatosporales; family Streptomycetaceae; genus Streptomyces; species Streptomyces sp. E-08. The sequence goes on from NZ_CP183971.1 coordinate 7,011,642, forward strand.
CCGGAAGCCTCCCCGCGAGCGCGAGGAGCCGACGGGTGGTGGTGTCGGAACCGGGACCCTGCCGCGGCAGACCGTGGTGCAGGGCGAAGAAGGAGTCGTGCAGAGCGTTGTCGGACAACGTGGGAAACCCTTTGGTGACGAGGGTCCCGGCCGACGACGTGACGTACCGGTGGGAAGACCGGGATCAGGTCAGCCGGAGACCCGGAGGCTGAGGGACGACCGGGCGCTGCCGCACTGGGCAGCCTCCATCGCGACGGTCATCAACCTCAGCTCCTCTCCACACGTGTTCGTGCGAAAACCCTAACAGGTGGTGCCCGCCGGGGGCGGGCCCTTTCGGCGCCGAGCCGCTCAGAGGCAGAGCTTCGCCTCGTGCTCGGCGTGCCCGGCCGGCTCCAGCTGGAAGGTGCAGTGCTCCACGTCGAAGTGGGAGCCCAGGCAGCCCTGCAGGGCGTGCAGCATCTTCTCGTGCCCGACCGAGTCCAGCGCGTCCTGGTCGACGACCACGTGCGCGGAGAGCACCGGCATCCCCGAGGTGATCGTCCAGGCGTGCAGGTCGTGCACGTCCTCCACGCCCGGCAGGGCCAGGATGTGCGCCCGCACCTCCGCCATGTCGACGCCCTTGGGGGCCGCCTCCAGGAGCACGTCCAGGGTCTCGCGCAGCAGCTTGAGCGTCCGGGGCACGATCATCAGGCCGATCACGATCGAGGCGATCGGGTCGGCGTACTGCCAGCCCGTCGCCAGGATGATCGCGGACGCGATGATCACGGTGACCGAGCCCAGGGCGTCCGCGAGCACCTCCAGATACGCCCCGCGCACGTTGAGGCTCTCCTTCTGGCCCCGCATGAGCAGCGACAGCGAGATCACGTTCGCCACCAGGCCGACCACGGCGAACGCGATCGCCAGACCGCCCTTGGTCTCGGCCGGCTCGACGAACCGCTGGACCGCCTCGTACAGCACGTAACCGCCGACGACGAGGAGCAGCAGACAGTTGGCGAGCGCCGCCAGGATCTCGGCCCTGGCGAACCCGAACGTGCGGTTCCCGGAGGGCGGCCGGTTCGCGAAGTGGATCGCGAGGAGCGCCATCGCGAGGCCCACGGCGTCGGTCGCCATGTGCGCCGCGTCGGCGATCAGCGCGAGCGAGTCCGCGACCAGACCGCCGATGATCTCGATCACCATCACGGAGAGCGTGATGCCGAGCGCGATCCGCAGTCGGTTCCTGTACGCGGCCCCCGCCGTACCCGTCGGCGGCGGGCCGCCGTGGCTGTGTCCGTGGTCGTGTCCAGCCCCCATGACAAGGCCTCCCGGTCGTGTCGTGTCTGTGCCCCGATTCGCAAGTGAACTACGGGTGGGGGGTATGTGCAACACGGTACTGAACACCGTTGTCATATGCTCTGACCTGCGACGACGACGGAGAGCGGAGATCCGGCCACCGTCCTCGCCGAACGGGGTTCGTGGGGCGGGCCGCCGGTCTCGCGCGATGATCCCGGCGGGACGCGACGCACCCGGACGGACACGGACGGTACCGGGGGAGTCCTGCCGGAGAAGCCTCGGTGAACTCACGTTCCGTTCATCCGATAGCCTCAGCCGACGTGTCGCCGCCCGGTGCCCGGCCACACCGCCGCGCCCGGGGCCGCCATGGCCCCGCCGGCCCCTCCGTCAGCTCCAAGGAGTGAGTTCGTCTGTCGACCGCCATCCTCACCGGCCCGCCGGCACCCGGATCCTCGCTCGACGGAGATCTGCGGTCGCTCGGCTTCGACGTCCGGATCGCCTCCGGCGCCGAGGAGGCCGGCGCCCTGCTGGCCGCCGTCCCGGCGGGCGAGCGCGTCGCGCTCGTCGACCCCCGGTTCGTCGGTCACCTGCACGCGCTGCGCCTCACCCTGACCGACCCCCGCTTCGCCGCGGCGGCGGCCCCCGGCGCGCTCACCGCGCAGCGCGAGGCCCGCCCCGCGCTCGCCCGCGCCCTGGACGCGGCCTCCGCCACCACCGGGGCCGCCGGCACCGGCACGCTCACCGACGGCCTCACCGACGCGCTCGCCGACGCCCTCGACGCCGACGGCGTCGCCGTGCACCGGCCCCAGCTCGGCACCCTCGTCGCCACCGTGCCCACCGACGCGGAGGCCCGCCACGAGGCCCGCGCCGCCGTGGACGCCGTGGACGACGAGGCCGTACGCCTGCGGTCGGCCGTCAAGGCGCACGACGGCTTCTTCACCACCTTCTTCATCAGCCCGTACTCGCGCTACATCGCCCGCTGGTGCGCGCGCCGCGGCCTGACCCCCAACCAGGTCACCACCGCCTCGCTGCTCACCGCCCTGATCGCGGCGGGCTGCGCGGCGACCGGTACGCGCGGCGGCTACGTCGCCGCCGGCGTCCTCCTCCTGGTCTCCTTCGTCCTCGACTGCACCGACGGGCAGCTCGCCCGCTACGCGCTCAAGTACTCGACGATGGGCGCCTGGCTCGACGCGACCTTCGACCGGGCCAAGGAGTACGCCTTCTACGCGGGCCTCGCCCTCGGCGCCGCCCGCAACGGCGACGACGTCTGGGCCCTCGCGCTCGGCGCGATGGTCCTCATGACCTGCCGGCACGTCGTGGACTTCTCGTTCAACGAGGCCAACCACGACGCCACGGCCAACACCAGCCCCACCGCCGCCCTGTCCAGCAGGCTCGACGGCGTCGGCTGGACGGTCTGGGCCCGCCGCATGATCATCCTGCCGATCGGTGAGCGCTGGGCGATGATCGCCGTCCTCACCGCCGTCACCACGCCCCGGATCGTCTTCTGGGCCCTGATCGTCGGCTGCGCGTTCGGCGCCTGCTACACCACGGCCGGCCGCGTCCTGCGCTCCCTGACCCGCAAGGCGAAGCGGACGGACCGGGCCGCCCAGGCGCTGGCGGACCTCGCGGACTCCGGCCCGCTGGCCGGGATCGCGGGCCGGATCTTCGGCCGCGCCGGACTCGGGGTGCTCCCCGGGTTCGTCCTCGCCCTGGTCGCCACGGGCGTGCTGGTCCCCGCGGTCCTCGGCCGCCCCTTCGGGGACCGCGGGACCGTGGTCGCCGCGGCCCTGTACGTGGTGTTCGCCGGCGCGGCCGTCGCCCGCCCCCTCAAGGGCGCCCTCGACTGGCTCGTCCCCCCGCTCTTCCGCGCGGCCGAGTACACGACCGTCCTCGTGCTCGCCGCCCGATCCGACTCCCCGCACGCCCTTCCCGCCGCATTCGGGCTGGTCGCGGCCGTCGCCTACCATCACTACGACACGGTGTACCGCATTCGCGGCGGCACCGGCGCGCCGCCCGCGTGGCTGGTGCGCGTCACCGGCGGACACGAGGGGCGCACGCTCCTGGTGACCGTCCTCGCCGCCCTGCTGGCGGACCGCGGCGACGACTTCACCCTGGCACTGACCGCGATGGCGGTCGCCGTCGCGCTGGTGGTGCTCGTGGAGTCCATCCGCTTCTGGGTCTCCTCCGGAGCACCCGCCGTTCACGACGAAGGAGAAACAGCATGATCGGCCTCGTACTGGCAGCCGGTGCCGGACGCCGTCTGCGCCCCTACACCGAGACGCTTCCGAAGGCCCTCGTGCCCGTGTCCGGCGAGGGCACCGAGAACGAGCTGACCATCCTCGACGGCACGCTCAAGAACTTCGCCGAGATCGGCCTCACCGAGGTCGCGATCGTCGTCGGCTACCGCAAGGAGGCCGTCTACGACCGCAAGGACGCTCTGGAGGCCAAGTACGGCCTCAAGATCACCCTCGTCGACAACGACAAGGCCGAGGAGTGGAACAACGCCTACTCCCTGTGGTGCGCCCGTGAGGTCCTCAAGCGCGGTGTGATCCTCGCCAACGGCGACACCGTCCACCCGGTCTCCGTCGAGAAGACCCTGCTCGCCGCCCGCGGCAAGGGCCAGAAGATCATCCTCGCCCTCGACACGGTGAAGAACCTCGCCGACGAGGAGATGAAGGTCATCACGGCCGAGGGCAAGGGCGTCCAGCGCATCACCAAGCTCATGGACCCGGCCACCGCCACCGGCGAGTACATCGGCGTCACCCTCATCGAGGCCGAGGCCGCCGAGGAGCTCGCCGACGCCCTCAAGGCCACCTTCGAGCGCGACCCCGACCTCTACTACGAGGACGGCTACCAGGAGCTCGTCAACCGCGGCTTCACCGTCGACGTCGAGCCCATCGGTGACGTCAGGTGGGTCGAGATCGACAACCACGACGACCTCGCGAAGGGCCGTGAGATCGCGTGCCAGTACTGACTCGGCTGATCCCCTCGCCGGTCGTCGTCGACATCCGCAGGGGAGCGCTGGACGACCTGTCCGCGCTCCTCGCGGACCAGCGGATCTCCAGCAACGGCAAGATCGCCGTCGCCATCAGCGGCGGCTCGGGCCTCAAGCTGCGTGACCACTTCGCCCCCGAGCTGCCCGGCGCCGACTGGTACCCGGTCTCGGGCGGCACGATCGACGAGGCCGTCAAGCTCGCCGACGCCATGCGCGGCAAGCGGTACGACGCCGTGGTCGCGCTCGGCGGCGGCAAGATCATCGACGTGACGAAGTACGCGGCGGCCCGGGTCGGGCTGCCGCTGGTGGCCATCGCCACCAACCTGTCGCACGACGGGATCTGCTCGCCGGTGTCCACCCTGGACAACGACAACGGGCGCGGCTCCTATGGCGTGCCCACCCCGATCGCGCTGGTCATCGACCTCGACGTGATCCGGGACGCCCCCGTGCGGTACGTCCGCTCCGGCATCGGTGACGCGATCTCCAACCTCTCCGCCATCGAGGACTGGGAGCTCTCGCACCGCGAGACCGGCGAGCCCGTCGACGGCCTGGCCGCCGCCATGGCCCGCAGCGCGGGTGAGGCGGTGCTCCGCCACCCCGGCGGCGTGGGCGACGACGACTTCCTCGTCACGCTCTCCGAGGGCCTGGTGATGTCCGGCATCGCCATGTCGATCAGCGGTGACACGCGCCCCTCCTCGGGCGCCTGCCACGAGATCAGCCACGCCTTCGACCTGCTCTTCCCGACGCGCGCGGCCAGCCACGGCGAGCAGTGCGGTCTCGGCGCGGCCTTCGCGATGCACCTGCGCGGTGCCCGGGACGCCTCCGGCGTGATGGTCGAGACCCTCCGCCGGCACGGGCTGCCCGTCCTGCCCGAGGAGATGGGCTTCACCGTGGACGAGTTCGTCCGGGCGGTGTCCTTCGCCCCGCAGACCCGGCCGGGCCGCTTCACCATCCTCGAACACCTCGACCTGTCCGACGACGAGATCAGGGACGCGTACGCCGACTATGCCAAATCCATCGGTAGCTGAGGTCCGTCCGGTGCGGAAGCCTTCGGTGGCCGAGCTCCGCCCGGTCGTCCACCCCCCGGGTGTGAAGGACCGGCGCAGCGGTGAGCACTGGGGCGGCCGCCTGTACATGCGGGAGATCTCGCTCAGGATCACCCGTCAGCTCGTCGGCACCAAGGTGACGCCGAACCAGCTCACGTACGTCATGACGCTCGCGGGCGTCCTCGCGGCTCCGGCCCTGCTGGTGCCCGGGATCCCGGGGGCGCTGCTCGGCGCGCTCATGGTCCAGCTCTACCTGCTGCTCGACTGCGTCGACGGCGAGGTGGCCCGCTGGAAGAAGCAGTTCTCGCTCGCCGGCGTGTACCTGGACCGGGTCGGCGCCTACCTGTGCGACGCGGCGGTCCTCGTCGGCTTCGGCCTGCGCGCCGCCGACCCGTGGGGCTCCGGCCGGATCGACTGGCTGTGGGCCTTCCTGGGCACCCTCGCCGCCCTCGGCGCCATCCTGATCAAGGCGGAGACCGACCTCGTCGGCGTCGCCCGCCACCAGGGCGGTCTGCCGCCGGTGAAGGAGGCGGCCTCCGAGCCGCGCTCCTCCGGGATGGCGCTGGCCCGCCGGGCCGCCGCCGCGCTCAAGTTCCACCGGCTCGTCCTCGGCATCGAGGCCTCGCTGCTCATCGTGGTCCTGGCGATCGCGGACCAGATCCGGGGGGACCTCTTCTTCACCCGGCTCGGTGTCGCCGTCCTCGCCGGCATCGCGCTGCTCCAGACCGTGCTGCACCTGGTGTCGATCATGGTCTCCAGCAGGCTGAAGTGAGGCCGGCCGTCAGCACGCCGCTCAGGGTGGGCGCCGTCATCATCACGATGGGCGACCGCCCCGACGACCTGCGCGCGCTCATCGACTCCGTCGCCGCGCAGGAGGGCGACCGGGTCGAGGTCGTCGTCGTCGGTCAGGGCACCCCGGTCACCGGGGTGCCCGACTGGGTCCGGACCGTCGACCTGCCCGAGAACCTGGGCATCCCCGGCGGCCGGAACGTCGGCATCGAGGCCTTCGGCCCCGGCGGCACCGACGTCGACGTCCTGCTCTTCCTCGACGACGACGGGCTGCTCGCCCACACGGACACCGCCGAGCTGGTCCGGCAGGCCTTCACCGCCGACCCGCGCCTCGGCATCATCAGCTTCCGGATCGCCGATCCGGAGACCGGGGTCACCCAGCGCCGGCACGTGCCGCGGCTCCGCTCGGCCGACCCGATGCGCTCCTCGCGCGTGACCACCTTCCTCGGCGGCGCGAACGCCGTCCGCACCAAGGTCTTCGCCGAAGTCGGCGGTCTGCCGGGCGATTTCTTCTACGCGCACGAGGAGACCGACCTCGCCTGGCGCGCGCTCGACGCCGACTGGATGATCGACTACCGTTCCGACATGGTGCTGTTGCACCCCACCACAGCCCCGTCCCGGCACGCCTCGTACCACTTCAACGTGGCCCGCAACCGAGTCTGGCTGGCACGTCGCAATCTGCCCGCGCCCCTGGTGCCGGTCTATCTCGGCGTCTGGCTCCTGCTCACCCTGGCCCGGCGGCCCTCGCTCTCCGCGCTGAAGGCGTGGCTCGGCGGATTCCGCGCGGGCTGGACGACTCCCTGCGGACCGCGCCGCCCCATGAGGTGGCGTACGGTGTGGCGGCTGACCCGGCTGGGTCGCCCCCCGGTCGTCTGACATCGTGGTACTCCACGTGCCGCGCATCTTGAACACGAAAGTTTCGACTGTGAGTGACACACACCAGGGCGGGGCGGTCGCGACGAGCGCGCCTCCGTCCTCCGTCGGCGAGGGCCTGGAGCCGGCCGCCCTCGCCGCGAAGTACGGCCTCGCCGTCAGCGGCGCCCGGCCCGGTCTGTTCGAGTACGTCCGTGAGCTGTGGAGCCGGCGCCACTTCATCCTGGCCTTCTCCTCCGCGAAGCTGGCCGCGCAGTACAGCCAGGCCAAGCTGGGCCAGGTCTGGCAGGTCGCGACCCCGCTGCTCAACGCCCTGGTCTACTACCTGATCTTCGGGCTGATCCTGGGCGCGGGCCAGGGGATGAGCAAGGACGTCTACATCCCCTTCCTCGTCACCGGCATCTTCGTGTTCACCTTCACCCAGAGCTCGGTCATGGCGGGCGTCCGGGCGATCTCGGGCAACCTCGGACTCGTCCGCGCCCTGCACTTCCCCCGCGCCACCCTCCCGATCTCCTTCTCGCTCCAGCAGCTCCAGCAGCTGCTGTACTCGATGATCGTGCTGGTGGCGATCGCGCTCTTCTTCGGCAGCTACCCCTCCCTCCGGTGGCTGCTGGTGATCCCGGCGCTGTTCCTGCAGTTCGTGTTCAACACGGGTCTCGCCCTGATCGTGGCCAGGATGGGCGCCAAGACGCCCGACCTCGCGCAGCTCATGCCGTTCATCATGCGCACGTGGATGTACGCGTCCGGCGTGATGTTCTCGATTCAGACCATGCTCGCCGACAAGCCGGCCTGGATCTCCGACGTCCTCATGTACAACCCGGCGGCCGTCTACATGGACCTGATGCGCTACGCGATGATCGACGGCTACAGCGCGCACAACCTGCCGGACCACGTCTGGATGACCGCCCTGGTGTGGGCCCTGGTCTTCGGCATCGGCGGGTTCGTCTACTTCTGGAAGGCGGAAGAGAGGTACGGCCGTGGCTGACACCGACCGGGGCGACGTCCCCACCGTCATCTGCGACGACGTCCACATCGTGTACCGGGTCAACACCGGGGGCGGCGGCAGGGGCAGCGCCACGGCGGCGCTCAGCCGGATCGTCGGCCGCGGCAAGGCCGAGGTCTCGCGGGGCGTCCGCAAGGTCCACGCGGTCCGCGGTGTCACCTTCACCGCGTACCGGGGCGAGGCCATCGGCCTCATCGGCACCAACGGCTCCGGCAAGTCCACGCTGCTGCGTGCCATCGCCGGTCTGCTCCCCACCGAGAGCGGCAAGGTCTACACCGACGGGCAGCCCTCGCTCCTGGGCGTCAACGCGGCCCTCATGAACGACCTCACCGGTGAGCGCAACGTGATCCTCGGCGGCCTCGCCATGGGCATGAGCCGCGAGGAGGTGCGCTCCCGCTACGAGGACATCGTCGACTTCTCCGGCATCAACGAGAAGGGCGACTTCATCAGCCTGCCCATGCGGACGTACTCCTCCGGCATGGGCGCCCGGCTCCGTTTCGCCATCGCGGCGGCCAAGAACCACGACGTCCTCCTCATCGACGAGGCGCTGGCCACCGGTGACCGCAAGTTCCAGATCCGCTCCGAGGAGCGCATCCGCGAGCTCCGCAAGGAGGCCGGCACGGTCTTCCTGGTGAGCCACAGCAACAAGTCCATCCGGGACACCTGCGACCGGGTGCTCTGGCTGGAGAAGGGGCAGCTCCTGATGGACGGCCCCACGGACGAGGTCCTCAAGGCGTACGAGCGCGAGACCGCGCGCTGAGCCGGGGGAAGTGCCCCGCGAGGAGCCCCCGCCGGATTCATTCATCCGGTAGGGGCTCTTCCGGTTTTCGCGCGTCGCTTCCCCACCTGGAATGTTCATGCGGTTAACTTCGGGCAGGATGAGCCCATGGCAGCGACCTCGGCGGGAAAGACCTACCACCACGGCGACCTGCGCAACGCGCTGATCTGCGCGGCCGTCGACCTCGCCACCGAAGGCGGCCCCGAGCGGGTCGTCCTGCGCGAGGCGGCCCGCCGGGTCGGCGTCTCGCCCACCGCCGCCTACCGGCACTTCGACGGGCGCGGTGAACTCCTCCGCACCGTCAGGGCGCACGCCCGGCGGGAGCTCGCCGCCGCCATGGAGAAGGCCGCGGCCCGCGAGCCCGGCGCCGACGACCCCCTCCTCGCCGCCGAGCGCCGGGTCACCGCGCTCTGCCGGGGCTACGTCGGCTTCGCGGTCGCGCAGCCGGGCCTCTACCGGGCCGCGTTCTGCGTCCCCCGCCCCGCCCCGGGAGGCGAGTGCCTCCCGGACCGGCCGCCCGCCGAGCCCGAGATCCGCGCGTTCACCCTGCTCAGGGAGGCGCTCGACGCGCTCGCCGCGCTCGGCGCCGCGCGGCCCGGCGCCCGCCCCGCCACCGGCGCCGCCGCGTGGTCGGCCGTGCACGGACTGTCACTCCTCCTGGTGGACGGGCCCCTTCGCCGTCTCTCCGCGCAGGGCAGGAGCGTCGCCGTCGAGGCGACCCTCGCCATGGTGGTCTCCGGAGCGGGCGCCTCCTGAAGTCGAACTCCCCTACTGCGCGGGCGAGTTGACGGCTCGCCCGGGGCGAGTGCGCGCCGCGGGCCACCCCGGAATGGCGAAGGTCGTCGTACAACGTAAGCTGGACCGGTCTGTTTCGCGGCAAGTAGGGCGATACCCCGCGGCCATCGGGCCCCGGGTGGCGGCCCTACGGGCGGGGGTCGGCGGCGTGTCCGAAATAGGATGGATTGGATCGGCAGTGTAGAACGGGAGACGTGACGGCCATGACGCAGATTCTCCAGCTCCACGAGGGTGTCGCCGTCCCTCCGTCAGGAAGCGCCCAGTGACGGAGACCCGGCAGGCGCGCACCGACGCCTCCTCGCGCGCCACACTCGGCAAGGCCGCGGACGAGAACTTCCCCGTGGCCCCCTTCTTCCTGCCCCGCGCCTGGCGCGACGACCTCATGGCCGTCTACGGCTACGCCCGGCTCGTCGACGACATCGGCGACGGCGACCTCGCCCCCGGCGGCGCCGACGCCCGCCACCTCGGCGTCGACCCCGCGGCGGCGGAGGACCGGCTCGTCCTCCTCGACGCCCTGGAGACCGACCTCCACCGGGTCTTCGACTCCACCCCGCACCATCCCCTGCTGCGCGCGCTCCAGCCGACGGTCCGCCGGTGCGGGCTCACCCCGGGGCCCTTCCTCGGCCTGATCGCCGCCAACCGGCAGGACCAGCAGGTCCGCCGCTACGAGACGTACGACGACCTCCTCGCGTACTGCGAGCTCTCCGCCAACACCGTCGGCCGGCTCGTCCTCGCGATCACCGGCACCGACACCCCCGAGCGGATCCGGCGCTCCGACGAGATCTGCACCGCCCTCCAGCTCGTCGAGCACCTCCAGGACGTCGCCGAGGACCTCGCCAGCGACCGGATCTACCTGCCCGCCGAGGACCTCAAGCGCTTCCACGTGACCGAGCGCGACCTCGCAGAGCCCAGCGCCGGAGCCTCCGTGCGCGCCCTGATCGCCTTCGAGGCCGAGCGGGCCCGCGCCCTCCTGCACGCCGGCCTTCCGCTCGTCGGCAGCGTCCACGGACGTCTCCGCCTCCTTCTCGCCGGATTCACCGCCGGGGGCCTCGCCGCCCTCGACGCAGTCACGGACGCCGGATACGACGTACTGGCCGGCCCACCGAAGTCCACCAAGCCGAGCCTGATGCGCCAGGCGGGAGCGGTACTGCTCCAGGCGCGGAGAGAGGGGTGAGCGCGACCGTGGAGGCACAGCACCAGCCGTCCGCACCGGTCCAGGCCGCCTACAGCTACTGCGAGGCGGTCACCGGCCAGCAGGCCCGCAACTTCGCCTACGGGATCCGGCTGCTCCCCGCCGAGAAGCGACAGGCGATGTCCGCGCTGTACGCCTTCTCGCGGCGCGTCGACGACATCGGCGACGGCCCGCTCGCGACCGAGGACAAGCGGGAGCGGCTCGAAGCCACCCGTGACGTCCTCGACCGCGTCCGCAAGGGCCTCGTCGAGGAGGACGACACCGACCCCGTCGCCGTCGCCCTCGCCGACTCGGCCCGCCGCTTCCCGATCCCGCTCGGCGGCCTCGACGAGCTCATCGACGGCGTCCTCATGGACGTGCGCGGCGCGACCTACGAGACCTGGGACGACCTCAAGGTCTACTGCCGCTGCGTCGCCGGCGCGATCGGCCGCCTCTCCCTCGGCGTCTTCGGCACCCAGCCCGGCGCCCAGGGCGCCGACCGCGCGGGCGAGTACGCCGACACCCTGGGCCTCGCGCTCCAACTCACCAACATCCTCAGGGACGTACGCGAGGACGCCGGGAACGGGCGCACCTACCTGCCCGCCGACGACCTCGCCAAGTTCGGCTGCTCGGACGGCTTCGACAGCGACACCCCCGCCCCCGGCGCCGACTTCGCCGGCCTCGTCCACTTCGAAGTGCGGCGCGCCCGCGCCCTGTTCGCCGAGGGCTACCGGCTCCTGCCCATGCTCGACCGGCGCAGCGGCGCCTGCGTCGCCGCCATGGCCGGCATCTACCGGCGCCTCCTCGACCGGATCGAGCGCGACCCCGAGGCCGTCCTGCGCGGCCGCGTCTCCCTGCCGGGACGCGAGAAGGCGTACGTGGCCGTGCGCGGGCTCTCCGGCCTCGACACGCGCCACATCGCCCGCCGCACCGTCAGGAGGCGTGCCTGATGCGCCCCTGCGCCCCCGCCCGCCGGGCAACCCCGGGCGCCTTCCCGGCGTCCCTGCCCGAGGCACCCCGGAACCCGACCGCGACGACCCGAACGGAGGCCGCGTGAACGACGAGGGAACCGAGCGGAACACCCCGCCGGGCCCGCCCGGCACGGGCGCGGGCCCCGGCACGGGCGCGAGCACCGGGACCGGCACCGGCACCGGTGGTGGCTCTCGGCCCAGCGCCGTCGTCGTCGGCGGCGGGCTCGCCGGGATCACCGCGGCGCTCCGGCTCGCCGAGAGCGGCGTCCACGTCACCCTGCTCGAAGGACGGCCCCGGCTCGGCGGCCTCGCCTTCTCCTTCCGCCGCGGCGACCTGACCGTCGACAACGGCCAGCACGTCTACCTGCGCTGCTGCACCGCCTACCGCTGGTTCCTCGACCGGGTCGACGGCACCGCGCTCGCCCCTCTCCAGGACCGGCTCGACGTGCCCGTCCTCGACGTGGCGCACCCCCGCGGCCCCCGGCTCGGCCGGATCGGCCGCGACAACCTGCCCGTACCGCTGCACCTCGCGCGCAGCCTCGCCACGTACCCGCACCTCTCCCTCGCCGAGCGCGCCTCCGTCGGCCGGGCCGCGCTCGCCCTGAAGAAGCTCGACCCCGCCGACCCCGCGCTCGACGGCATCGACTTCGCCACCTGGCTCGGCCGGCACGGACAGTCCCCGCGGACCGTCGAGGCCCTCTGGGACCTCGTCGGCATCCCCACCCTCAACGCCCCCGCCCCGCAGGCCTCCATGGGGCTCGCCGCGATGGTCTTCAAGACCGGACTCCTCTCCGAGCCCGGCGCCGCCGACATCGGCTGGGCCCACGTCCCGCTCGGCGAACTCCACGACACCCGGGCGGCGAAGGAACTCGACGCCCTCGGCGTCCGCACCGCGCTGCGCACCAAGGCCGAGCGGATCTCCCGTACCGACGACGGACGTTGGGCCGTCGACGTACCGGGGGAGCGCATGGAGGCCGACGCGGTCGTCCTCGCCGTCCCGCAGCACGAGACCCACGGCCTGCTGCCCGAAGGCGCCCTCGACGACCCCGACCGGCTCCTCGACATCGACACCGCACCCATCCTCAACCTGCACGTGGTCTACGACCGCAAGGTGCTGAAGCGGCCCTTCTTCACCGCCCTCGGCTCCCCGGTGCAGTGGGTCTTCGACCGCACCGATTCCTCCGGACTCACCGGCGGCGGGCAGTACCTCGCGGTCTCGCAGTCCGCCGCCCAGGACGAGATCGACGAGCCCGTCGCCGCCCTGCGCGCGAAGTACCTCCCCGAGCTGGAGCGGCTGCTGCCCGCCGCCCGCGGCGCGGGCGTCCGCGACTTCTTCGTCACCAGGGAGCGGACGGCCACGTTCGCCCCCACCCCGGGCGTCGGCCGGCTCAGGCCCGGCGCCCGTACCAGGGCCCCGGGGCTGTATCTGGCCGGGGCCTGGACCGCCACAGGCTGGCCCGCGACCATGGAGGGTGCAGTCCGCAGCGGTTTCAGCGCCGCGAGCGCCGCGCTCTCCGCCCTCGGCCGCCGCCATGACCATCCGCTGCAGGAGGCGGTATGAGTGTGAGTACCGGAACAAGAGGAGAGACCGTGCCGACAGTGCCGCCGGGACAACCGGCCGTCGACACCGCGGACGTGTCCGCACTGCTGGAGCGGGGGCGGACCCTGTCCACCCCCGTACTGCGGGCGGCCGTCGACCGCCTCGCGCCGCCCATGGACACCGTGGCCGCCTACCACTTCGGCTGGATCGACGCCCAGGGCAACGCCGCCGACGGCGACGGCGGCAAGGCCGTCCGCCCGGCGCTCGCGCTGCTGTCGGCCGAGGCCGCGGGCGCCGCGCCCGAGGTCGGCATCCCCGGCGCCGTCGCGGTGGAGCTCGTGCACAACTTCTCGCTGCTCCACGACGACCTGATGGACGGCGACGAGCAGCGCCGCCACCGCGACACGGTGTGGAAGGTGCACGGCCCCGCGCAGGCGATCCTCGTCGGCGACGCCCTCTTCGCCCTCGCCAACGAGATCCTGCTCGAACTCGGCACCGTCGAGGCCGGCCGCGCCACCCGCCGGCTGACCACGGCCAGCCGCAAGCTCATCGACGGGCAGGCCCAGGACATCTCCTACGAGCACCGGGAGCGGGTCACCGTCGAGGAGTGCCTGGAGATGGAGGGCAACAAGACCGGCGCCCTGCTCGCCTGCGCCGTCTCCATCGGTGCGGTCCTCGGCGGGGCCGACGACCGCACCGCCGACAAGCTGGAGGAGTACGGCTACCACCTCGGCCTCGCCTTCCAGGCCGTGGACGACCTCCTCGGCATCTGGGGAGACCCGGAGTCCACCGGCAAGCAGACCTGGAGCGACCTGCGCCAGCGCAAGAAGTCCCTGCCGGTCGTCGCCGCCCTCGCCGCGGGCGGCCCGGCCTCCGAGCGGCTCGGCGAACTCCTCGCCGCGGACGCCAAGTCCCATGACTTCGACACCTTCTCCGAGGAGGAGTTCGCCACCCGCGCGGCCCTCATCGAGGAGGCCGGAGGACGCGAGTGGACCTCCCAGGAGGCCCGCCGCCAGCACGCGGTCGCGATCGAGGCCCTGAACGAGGTGGACATGCCCGCCCGCGTGCGGGCACAGCTCGTCGCCCTGGCCGACTTCGTGGTCGTACGGAAGAGATGATCACCATCACCCTGATATGAGTTCGCGGTCGCCGGCCGGTGCCATCCGGCGCCGGCCGACGGCAGACCCGTAGAAGCAGAAGCAACCGACTGCGCAAAGGGGAAGCCATGACAGCGACGACCGACGGAAGCGCCGGGGCCGGTGGCCCCCGCGCGGCCGCGGCCAGCAAGACGTACGACACCACCGCGCCGGAGGAGCTCGACGAGAGCGCCGCGCGGGCCGCCCGGCGGGGCGTCGAGCACCTGCTCGGCCGGCAGGACCCGGAGGGCTGGTGGAAGGGCGACCTGGAGACCAACGTCACCATGGACGCCGAGGACCTCCTCCTCCGCCAGTTCCTGGGCATCCTCGACGCCGACACCACCCGCGCCGCCGCCCTCCACATCCGCCGGGAGCAGTGCGAGGACGGCGCCTGGGCCACCTTCTACGGCGGCCCCGGCGACCTCTCCGCCACCGTCGAGGCCTATGTGGCCCTGCGGCTCGCCGGGGACCCGCCCGAGGCCCCGCACATGGCCCGCGCCTCCGCCTGGGTCCGTGCCCGGGGCGGGATCGCCGCCGCCCGGGTCTTCACCCGGATCTGGCTGGCCCTCTTCGGCTGGTGGCGCTGGGAGGACCTGCCCGAGCTGCCACCGGAGCTGCTCTTCCTGCCGAAGTGGTTCCCGCTCAACATCTACGACTTCGGCTGCTGGGCCCGGCAGACGATCGTGCCGCTCACCGTGGTCTCCGCGAAGCGCCCGGTCCGGCCCGCGCCGTTCCCGCTGGACGAACTGCACACCGACCCGGCCCGGCCGAACTCGCCCCGCCCGCTCGCCCCGGCCACCGGCTGGGACGGCCTCTTCCAGCGGCTCGACAAGGCGCTGCACGTCTACCACCGCTTCGCCCCGCGCGGGGTCCGCGGCACGGCCATGAACGTCGCCGCCCGGTGGATCGTCGAGCGCCAGGAGAACGACGGCTGCTGGGGCGGCATCCAGCCACCCGCCGTGTACTCGGTCATCGCCCTCCACCTCCTCGGCTACGACCTCCAGCACCCGGTCATGCGGGCCGGCCTGGAGTCGCTCGACCGGTTCGCGATCTGGCGCGAGGACGGCTCGCGGATGATCGAGGCCTGTCAGTCGCCGGTATGGGACACCTGCCTCGCCACCATCGCGCTCGCCGACGCCGGGCTGAGCCCCGACCACCCGGCGCTCGTGAAGGCCGTGGACTGGATGCTCGACGAGGAGATCACCCGGACCGGGGACTGGGCGGTGCGGAGGCCCGGACTCCCGCCGGGCGGCTGGGCGTTCGAGTTCCACAACGACAACTACCCCGACATCGACGACACCGCCGAGGTCCTGCTCGCCCTGCGCCGGGTGCGGCACCCCGACCCGGCCCGGGTGGAGGCGGCCGTCGCCCGGGGCGCCCGCTGGACCCTCGGCATGCAGTCGAAGAACGGCGCCTGGGGAGCCTTCGACGCGGACAACACCAGCGTCTTCCCCAACAAGCTGCCGTTCTGCGACTTCGGCGAGGTGATCGACCCGCCCTCCGCCGACGTCACGGCCCACGTGGTGGAGATGCTCGCCTACGAGGGGATGGCCCAGGACCCGCGCGCCCGCCGCGGCATCGAGTGGCTGCTCGCCGAACAGGAGCCGCACGGTGCCTGGTTCGGCCGCTGGGGCGTCAACCACGTCTACGGCACGGGCTCGGTTCTCCCCGCGCTCGCCGCCGCCGGGCTGCCCGGCTCCCACCCGGCGATCCGCCGGGCCGTCGGCTGGCTGGGGGCCGTGCAGAACGACGACGGCGGCTGGGGCGAGGACCTCCGCTCGTACAAGGAGGAGGAGTGGGTCGGGCGCGGCCCCTCCACCGCCTCCCAGACCGCGTGGGCCCTGATCGCCCTCCTCGCGGCGGGCGAGCGCGACTCCGAACCGGTCCGGCGGGGCATCGCCTGGCTGACCGCGGCCCAGCGGGAGGACGGTTCCTGGGACGAGCCCCATTTCACCGGCACCGGCTTTCCCTGGGACTTCTCCATCAACTACCACCTCTACCGGCAGGTGTTCCCCCTCACGGCGCTCGGGCGCTACGTGTACGGGGACCCCGCGCCGCGCGAGGAGGACTGATGGGCCGCGAGCCCGGCCCGGGCGCCGCCCCGCCGCTGCTGATCGCCTGCGCGCTCGGCATCGAGCAGTTCGCCCTGCGCAGCGCGGACCGGGGCGGCGCACCCGGCCCGGTGACCGTGCTGCGCACCGGCATGGGGCCCGACCGGGCCCACCGGGCCGTGTCCCGGGTCCTCGGCGAGGAGCGGTGGCGGGACGCCGCGGTCATCGCCTCCGGCTTCTGCGCGGGCCTCGCCCCGGGCATGCACCCCGGGGACCTGATCGTCGCCGACGAGACCCGCGCCGGCGACGGCACGACCCCCTGCACCGGGACCGAGCTCCTGGTGAAGGCCCTGGAGCGGGCGGTGCCCGGGCGCGCCGTCCACACCGGGCCGCTGATCGGCTCCGACCACGTGGTGCGCGGCCCCGAGCGGGCCGCGCTGCGGGCCGGCGGCGCGATCGCCGTCGACATGGAGTCCGCCGCCACGCTCCGTACCGCGACGTCTTCCGGACCCCGCCCGGTTGCGGCCGTCCGGGTGGTCGTGGACGCTCCGGAACATGAACTGGTCCGGATCGGCACGGTACGCGGGGGAATATCAGCCTTCCGTGTTCTGCGTGCCGTCCTTCCCGCGTTCTTCGAATGGCACCGTTCTTCGCTGCTCCCCAGGAGGTGAACGAGTTATGGCCATGCCGCTCCGTCAGTCCATCCGCGTCGGGACCTACCTCTTCGAACAGAAGCTCCGCAAGCGGGACAAGTTCCCGCTGATCGTCGAGCTGGAGCCGCTCTACGCCTGCAACCTCGCGTGCGAGGGCTGCGGAAAGATCCAGCACCCGGCGGGTGTCCTCAAGCAGCGCATGCCGGTCGCCCAGGCGGTCGGCGCGGTCCTGGAGTCCGGCGCCCCCATGGTGTCCATCGCGGGCGGCGAGCCCCTGATGCACCCGCAGATCGACGAGATCGTGCGCCAGCTGGTGGCCCGGCGGAAGTACGTCTTCCTCTGCACCAACGCGGTGCTGCTGCGCAAGAAGCTGGAGAAGTTCACCCCCTCCCCGTACTTCGCCTTCGCCGTCCACATCGACGGGCTGCGCGAGCGGCACGACGAGTCCGTCGCCAAGGAGGGCGTGTTCGACGAGGCGGTGGCGGCCATCAAGGAGGCCAAGCGGCGCGGCTTCCGGGTCACCACGAATTCGACCTTCTTCAACACCGACACGCCGCAGACCATCATCGAGGTGCTCAATTTCCTCAACGACGACCTCCAGGTCGACGAAATGATGATCTCGCCCGCCTACGCCTACGAGAAGGCCCCCGACCAGGAGCACTTCCTCGGCGTCGAGCAGACCCGAGAACTCTTCAAGAAGGCCTTCGCCGGCGGGAACAGGCGGCGCTGGCGCCTCAACCACTCGCCGCTCTTTCTGGACTTCCTGGAAGGAAAGGCGGACTTCCCCTGCACGGCCTGGGCCATTCCCAACTACTCCCTCTTCGGCTGGCAGCGACCCTGCTATCTGATGAGCGACGGATACGTCCCCACGTACCGCGAACTCGTCGAGGACACCGACTGGGACAAGTACGGCCGCGGCAAGGACCCCCGCTGCGCCAACTGCATGGCGCACTGCGGCTACGAGCCCACCGCCGTCCTCGCCACCATGGGATCCCTCAAGGAGTCCCTGCGCGCGATCCGGGAGACGGTCTCCGGGAACAGCACGTCATGACCGGCGGGTTCGACCTGCGGGCGCTGCTCTCCGAGCGCGGCGCGGAGCGGTACGAGCTGCACGCCAGGTACCTCAACCACCAGCTGCCCCGCATGCTGCACACCATCGGCTTCGACAAGGTCTACGAGAGGGCCGAGGGCGCCCACTTCTGGGACGCCGACGGCGTCGACCACCTCGACATGCTCGCCGGCTTCGGCGTGATGGGCCTCGGACGGCACCACCCCGTCGTCCGCAAGGCCCTCCACGACGTCCTGGACGCCCAGCTCGCCGACCTCACCCGCTTCGACTGCCAGCCGCTGCCGGGGCTCCTCGCCGAGAGGCTGCTCGCCCACAGCCCGCACCTCGACCGGGTCTTCTTCGGCAACAGCGGCACCGAGGCCGTGGAGACCGCCCTCAAGTTCGCCCGGTACGCCACCGGGCGGCCGAGGGTCCTCTACTGCCACCACGCCTTCCACGGGCTCACCACCGGCTCCCTCTCCGTCAACGGCGAGCAGGGCTTCCGTGAGGGCTTCGACCCGCTCCTGCCGGACACCGCGATCGCGCTGGGCGACCTCGGTGCCCTGGAGCGGGAGCTGCGCAGGGGCGACGTGGCCGCCTTCGTCGTCGAGCCCATCCAGGGCAAGGGCGTCCACGAGGCGCCACCGGGCTTCCTCCGGGGCGCCCAGGAGCTGCTGCACCGGCACGGTGCGCTGCTCATCGCGGACGAGGTGCAGACGGGCCTCGGCAGGACCGGCGACTTCTACGCCTACCAGCACGAGGAGGGCGTCGAGCCGGACCTGGTCTGCGTCGCCAAGGCGCTCTCCGGCGGCTACGTGCCGGTCGGCGCCACCCTCGGCAAGGACTGGATCTTCAAGAAGGTGTACTCGTCGATGGACCGGGTCCTGGTCCACTCGGCGAGCTTCGGATCGAACGCGCAGGCCATGGCCGCCGGGCTCGCCGTCCTGTCGGTCATGGAGGACGAGGACACCGTCGCCCACGCCCGCCGGATCGGCGACCTGCTCTCGGGCCGCCTGAAGGAGCTCGTGCCCCGGTACGAGCTGCTGCACGAGATCCGCGGGCGCGGCCTGATGATCGGGATCGAGTTCGGGCGACCGTCCTCGCTCGGGCTGCGCGGGCGCTGGACGATGCTCCAGGCGGCCCGCAAGGGCCTCTTCGCCCAGATGGTCGTCGTCCCGCTGCTCCAGCGGCACCGGATCCTCACCCAGGTGTCCGGGGACCACCTGGAGGTGATCAAGCTGATCCCGCCGCTGATCATCGACGAGGCGGACGTGGACCGGTTCGTCACGGCCTTCACCGCGGTCATGGACGAGGCCCACGGCGGCGGCGGACTGATGTGGGACTTCGGGAAGACGCTGGTCAAGCAGGCGGTCGCGCAGCGCTGACCGGATCTCGACGCGGATCCCGTCCGGGTTTTGCCTCTGAGGCAAGAAACTTGCCTCAGAGGCACGAACCTGGCGGAATGGACGCATGGACCACGTCCCCGGGGAGACCTACCCGGACCCCGCCACCCCCGGCGTCCTGCCCGACGTCGCCCCGCAGCTGCGGG
The DNA here is from genome assembly GCF_049913095.1 of Streptomyces sp. E-08. Lineage (NCBI taxonomy): Bacteria > Bacillati > Actinomycetota > Actinomycetes > Kitasatosporales > Streptomycetaceae > Streptomyces > Streptomyces sp. E-08. The sequence goes on from NZ_CP183971.1 coordinate 7,031,309, forward strand.
CCCTGCGCCGCCGTCGGGGACTCACCCTGGAGGCCGCCGCCCAGCGGGCCGGCCTCTCGCCGGCCCACCTCTCGCGCCTGGAGACCGGGAACCGGCAGCCCTCGCTCCCGATGCTGCTCGCCCTGTCCCGCATCTACGGTACGACGGTCTCCGAGCTCCTGGGAGAGGCGCCGCCCGAGCGCGACCCCGTCGTCCGGGCCGGCCGCTCCGAACCCGTCGAGGCCGACGGCTGGATCTACCGCCAGGCGGGCGGAGCCGGCCGCGCGCTCCAGTGCCTGCGGGTCCACGTGCCGTACGCCACCCGGGGCGACATCGTGCGCGTCCATCCGGGCGAGGAGTGGATCCACGTCCTGGAGGGCCGGGTGCGGCTCGCGCTCGGCGAGGCCGTCCACGTCCTCGATCCCGGGGACAGCGCGCACTTCGACTCGCTGACCCCGCACCGGATCGGCGCCGCCACGCCCGGCGGAGCCGAGCTGCTCTTCGTCCATACCCTGATGCAGAGCCCCGCCGCCGAGCTGTGCCTCGGCGACGGGACCCCGCACAGGCGCTGACATTTCGTGACGATTCTTCAGGAAAGGCCCGACATGTCCCAGAAGTCCGCACCTGTCACCGGCGAGGAGCGCGGTGAGGGCAAGTTCCCCAAGGGGCTCGTGCTCCGCCTCTTCGCCTATCTGATCGCCGGCCACCTCTTCGCCGGCTTCCTCTACCTGCTCTTCACGCTGGGCGGGCAGAACCAGTAGCCGGGGCTACGCCTCCGTGAGCAGGCGCTCCCGCAGCCGCTCGCGGGTCTCCGGGGCCAGCTTCAGGCCCTCGGTGAGGTAGGCGTCCACCGAGCCCCAGGTCGCCTCGATCGTCTCGAAGGCGGCCCGCAGATACTCCACCCGCGCGTCGAAGAGCGGGCTCAGCAGCTCCATCACCTCGGGCGACATCGCGTCCGGGGCGGTGGAGCTGCGGCGCACCTTGTAGCGGCGGTGCGGGTCGTTCGACTTCACGTAGTCGGCCTCGATCGCCTCCCGCTCGACCCCGACCGCGAGCAGGGTGATCGCGATGGCGAGCCCGGCCCGGTCCTTTCCGGCCGCGCAGTGCATCAGGACCGGGACGCTCTCCTCGGCCATGGAGTGCAGGATCCGGCTGTGCTCCGAGGTCCGCTCGACGATCATCTTCCGGTACGAACGGGACATCCGGGCGGCCGCCTTGCCGTCGCCGAGGATCCCCCGGAGCTGGTCGGTCTCGCCGTCACGCACCAGCTTCCAGAACTCCTTGCCGTCGGCCGGGTCGTTGAGCGGTATGTTCACGTTCCGTACGCCGGGCAGCTCGACGTCCGCGCCCTCGACCTTCCGGTCCGACTCGTTGCGGAAGTCGAAGATCGTGTGCAGGCCGAGCGAGGCGAGGAAGGCGGCGTCGTCCTCCGTCGCGTGGGCGAGGTGGCCGCTGCGGAAGAGGCGGCCGGGGCGGACGGCGCGCCCGTCCGTCGTCGGCAGGCCGGCCACGTCCCGGAAGTTGCGGACCTCCGTGAGCTCGGGCTCGGCGGCTTCGGCGGGCGGGACCTGCGGCAGCTGCTGCGTCACGGCTGCTCCTGTTCTGTAGATCGGTTCCTGGGGCAATCATCTCGTTCGGAGACCCGGGCACGCACCCCCTCGGACGGGAATGGGTGATCTGTCCGTATTGAGGGGTTCGGCATAACCCGCCCCGGTTGCAGGGGAGATGGGGATCGGCGCGTGAGCAGCGTCATAACCGTGACGGACCGTGCCTGATCGTCTTTTCCAAATTCCCCCCGGGAAAAGGAGATCGAGGGACCGTCATCCACGGAGGGTGACCGGAATTCAGGCCGGACATCGAGGAATCCCCGAGCACTTGAAAACCGTGGCTTGTTCGCCCCGACCCCACTCGTCTAGCGTCGCGCTCACTCCGGACGGACCGCCGAATCCTGCCACCGACCGGAATCCGCACTCACCCGTACGCGGCAGGAGCGGGGGACCCAGGTAGTACGCCGATCCCTCGAAGAAGGACGGCTCGGGGTGAAGCCGCGTGAGAACGCGGCCGGACATCTCCAGTCCGAACCCGACAGCTCACCTCGTAGGCGCCGGAGAGGAATTCGCCATGCCCGCAAAGGGTAAGCACCGCCGCGTCAAGTCCAGCCGCCTGACCCGCGGCATCGCCGCCGCCGGCACCGGCGGCGCCGTCGTCGCCCTCCCGCTCCTCGGAGCCACCGGCGCCCACGCCGCCGAGAAGGCCGCCCCGGTCGCCGCTCCCGCCCACGCCGTCGCCCAGGTGAAGGCCGCGCCCGCCACCGCGAAGGCCGCGCCGAGGACGTACTCCGTCGTCCACGGCGACTACCTGTCGAAGATCGCCGCCGAACACCACCTCGCCGGCGGCTGGCAGAAGCTCTACGCGGACAACCGTCAGGTCGTCGGTGAGAACCCCTCGCTGATCCTGCCCGGCATGAAGCTCACCCTCGGCGCGAAGGGCACCGCGAAGGCCGCCGCACCGAAGGCCGCGCACAAGAAGAGCGCGCAGGCCTCCGGCAAGAACGGCGACACCTCGCGCGCCTCGCGGAGCAGCGAGCGCCCCTCGGCCCCCGCCGCCGAGACCGCCGCCGCCTCCACCCCGGCGTCGTCCTCCTCCTCTTCCTCCTCCGCCGGCACGACCTCCTCCTCCGGCTGGGTCGCCCCGGTCAGCGGCGGCATAGGCACCCCGTACCGCGCCTCGGGCTCCATGTGGTCCTCCGGCTACCACACCGGTGTCGACTTCATCGCCTCGACCGGCACCACCGTCGTCGCGGTCGGCCCCGGCACCGTCTACTCCGCCGGTGACGGCGGTGCGTACGGCAACCAGGTCGTCATCCAGCACGCCGACGGCACCTTCTCGCAGTACGCCCACCTGTCCTCGATCTCCGTCTCCGCCGGCCAGACCGTCACCGGCGGCCAGCAGATCGGCCTCTCCGGCGCGACCGGCAACGTCACCGGCCCGCACCTGCACTTCGAGATGCGGACCGGCCCGGAGTACGGCTCCGACATCGACCCGCTGGCCGCCCTGCGCCAGCACGGCGTGAGCATCTGACGCCGCTTCAGCACCCGGGGCCCGGCACATACGTGCCGGGCCTCCGGCGTATTCCGGCTTGGTGGAATCTTTATCGGTGGCATATGTCACCCGGCGTCAACCCCTCCTTACGGTCGCGTAGGTCACAGCCGAAGGGGAAGGATGTGCTCCCGTGGCAGACGATTCGAGATCAACAGACAAGAACGCATTCGGGTCGTACGCGGCGATCGGTGACAGCTTCACCGAAGGCGTCGGAGACCCCGGGCCCGACGGGACGTACGTCGGCTGGGCGGACCGCTTCGCGGTGCTGCTCGCCGACGAGCTGCCGGAGCATGACGACTTCCGCTACGCCAACCTGGCCGTACGCGGGCGCCTCCTCGACCAGATCGTGGCGGAACAGGTTCCCCGGGCGAAGGAACTCGCCCCCGACCTGGTGACCTTCTGCGCGGGCGGCAACGACATCATCCGCCCCGGAACGGACCCCGACGAGGTGGCCGAGCGCTTCGAGCGCGCCGTCGCCGACCTCACCTCCGCCGTCGGCACGGTCATGGTGACCACCGGCTTCGACACCCGCGGCGTGACCCTCCTCAAGCACCTGCGCGGCAAGATCGCCACCTACAACGGCCACGTCCGGGCCATCGCGGACCGCTACGACTGCCCGGTCCTCGACCTGTGGTCGCTGAAGTCCGTCCAGGACCGGCGGGCCTGGGACGACGACCGGCTGCACCTCTCGGCCGAGGGCCACACCCGCGTCGCCCTGCGCGCCGCCCAGGTCCTCGGCCTGCCGGTGCCCGCCGACCCGGACCAGCCCTGGCCGCCGGTCCCGCCGCGCGGCACCCTGGAGGTGCGCCGCGACGACATCCACTGGGCCAGGGAGTACCTGGTGCCCTGGATCGGGCGCCGGCTGCGCGGCGAGAGCTCGGGCGACCACGTCGAGGCGAAGCGCCCCGACCTCATGCCGCTGTAATCGGGGGTGCGGCGGGGATCCGTTCCAGGACCCCGCCGGCGAACACGTCGTACAGCGGCAGCGTCTCCAGGTGGACGTAGCCGATGTGGCAGTCGCAGCGGGCGAGGGGGCAGGCGCGGGGACGCAGGGCGGCGCGGTACGAGCCGTCGTACAGGTTTCCCAGCTCGGCCCTGACGAAGTGGCAGCGCCGCACCGTCCCCTCGCCGTCCACCGAGATCACCGACTCGCCGGTACGGCAGGGCAGCCCCGCCGAGCGGTGCGGGTGCCGGCTGTACGGGAACAGCGGGTCGAGCTCCGTCCAGCCCTCGGCCTCCGCGTCGGTGTACGTGTGCCCCTCGGCCGCGTTCACCCAGAGGTAGACGTGCGGCGGCAGCGCGGCGCGCAGCCGGCGGGCGTCCTCCCGGTGCTCGGGCAGACCGACCACCCCGACGCTGTACCGGACGCCCCGCTCCGCGAGCTCCCGGCACTTGCCGAGGAACCGCTCGTACGGGGTCTGCCCCGGGTGGTACGTGCACCAGAGGGCCACGCTCTCCGGGTCCGCCTCGGCCAGCCACTCGGTCCGGCAGCTCAGGTTGGTCTGGATCGCCACCCGCTCCACGTGCGGCAGCCGGGACAGCTCGACCAGCGCCCGCCGGTACCAGGAGCGGACGAGCCCCTCGCCCCACGGGGTGAACAGGATCCGCAGCCGGTCCCCGGTCTGCGCCTCGGCCCAGCCGGTGAACCGTTCGAGCGCGGCCCGGTCCGCGCGCAGCTGCTCGCGGCTGTCCCGGCGCTTGGCGAAGGGACAGTACGGGCAGTCGAAGTCGCAGGAGGAGAGCGGCCCCCGGTAGAGCACGGTGAGGTCCACGGTGGCCGCCTACTTCGTCTCGTACGCGGCCATCGCGGCCCGTACGGCGGGGGAGAAGAGCTCAGGGCCGAGCCCGTCCGAGTGGGCGAGCCCCTCGGGCGACAGCCGCAGCAGGCCCGCCGGGGCGTCCGCGATCCAGCCGTACTCCTCGAACCGGGCGAGCTCCGGGCCGAAGTCCGCGAACGGCGAGGACCCGAACCGCTCCTCGTACCCGGCGACCTCCATGCCCTCGGCCTGGAGCAGCGACTGGAGCAGATGACGGCGCCGGGCCTCGTCCGCGTCCACCGCCCGGCCGACCTCGGCGCGGGAGAAGTCCTCCGTCTCCGTGTACGCGTCGATGATCGAGCGGATCTCCCGCATGTCGACGGCGTAGTCGAAGGAGTAGTGCAGGGCCGAGGTGTACGAGCGGGCGCCGCAGCCCAGGCCGATCATGCCGTCCGTCTGGCAGGCGTAGTCGTCCGGGCCGGCGGGACCGGCGTCGGCACGGCGGAACATCCGCATCGACACCTGCTCGTAGCCGTGCGCGAGGAGGTGGTCCCGGCCGTACCGGTAGAGACGGAGCCGCCGCTCGTCCCACTCGCGGTCGGCCGCCGCCGGGTCCTGGACCCGGCCGAGGCCGGTGAGCGGGCGCACGTACAGCGGATACAGGTACAGCTCCTCGGGCCGCCAGGCGAGGGCCGCGTCCAGCGAGACGCGCCAGGACCGCTCCGTCTGCCCGTCGATGCCGTAGATCAGGTCGATGTTGAGCACGGGCACGCCGGTGTCCCGGATCCGGCCGAGCGCCGCCTCGACGTCCGCGCGGTGCTGCGGCCGGACCGCCGCCCGGGCCTCCGCCTCCACGAAGCTCTGCACCCCGATGCTGAGCCGGGTCGCGCCCCGGTCCGCCAGGACCGCGAGCCGGTCGGCGGTCGCGGTCGCCGGGGAGGTCTCCACGGACAGCGGCACCGCCCGCAGGTCCACGCCCGTCCGCTTCTCGGCGATGTCGCACAGCCGCTCCAGCTCGGCGGCGGTGAGGAAGGTGGGCGTGCCGCCTCCGAACGCCGCCGTGGCGAACCGCACCGGCGACGCCTCCCCGAGGGCCTCGCGGACGGTGGCGGCCTGCCGGTCGAGGGCGTCGAGGTAGCGGGTGGTCAGCTCGTCCGGGGCGCCGATCCGGGTGAAGAGGTTGCAGAAGCCGCAGCGGACCTCGCAGAACGGTATGTGCGCGTAGAGGGAGAGCGCGTCCTTCGGCTCCCCTGCCCAGAGCGCGGCCAGCTCCGGGCGCCCGGGAAGCGCGCGGTACGCCGTCTTGTGCGGATAGGCGTAGACGTAGCTCCGGTACGGGCGGGGGGAGCCGCCCATGTAGGGGCGGGTGGCGTCGCTCATGTGCGGGTGGGTGGCGTCGCTCATGCCGCCGCCCCGCCTTCGGGCCCGGCCAGCACGAACTGCGCGTACGGCACGGTCCACACGGCCTCGTGGCCCAGCCGGTGCCCGGTGAAGCCGTCCTCCCCGTACGCGGTGCCGTGGTCGGAGCACACGATCGCGAAACAGGGGCGGCGGCCGCTCATCGCGGCGAAGAGCCGCCCGATGTGCCGGTCGACGTACTCCAGGGCCGCCGCGTGGGTCTCCCGGGAGTCGCCGGCCTCACGCGTCGCGCCCGGCAGGTGGAACCAGTTGGGCTGGTGCAGCGCCGACACGTTGACGAAGAGGAACAGGCGCTCCTCCCGGGCCATCCCGGCGACGACCTCCTCGGCGCACGCGACCTGGGACTCGAAGGAGCTGGGGGAGGCGACGCCGAAGGAGGGCTCCCAGTGGCTCTCCGCGAACAGGCCGGGGAGCACCGAGCCGAGCGGCGGCTGTTTGTTGAAGAAGCCCACCCCGCCGACGCAGACCGTCCGGTAGCCCGCGCCCGCCAGCGCGGACACGAAGTCCGGGGTGTCGTGGACCCAGGTGCCGTCGGCCGTCGACTCGCTGCCCGCGAAACGGGCCGCGAACAGCCTGGGGTGGGGTCCCTGCGACGCCGGTGTCGGCAGGAAACCGGCGAAGATCGCCTGATGGGAGGCGTACGTGAAGCTCCCGGGCGCGTGCCGCTGCTCCCAGACGCCGCCGGGGAGGTGGCGCGCCAGGTTCGGGATGCGTCCCGCCGCCGCGAGCTCGGCCGCCACGTCGTACCGGAGGGTGTCGAGGGTGACCAGGAGCAGGTCGTGGCTGCCGACGATCGCGTTCATGTCGGGCTGGTTCACGGGGTGCTCGTTCCTGTGGTGGTGCGGGTGGTGTCGGTGGTGCGGCCTGCGCCGCGGCTGCCCGGGAACTGCGCCGCCACCTGGGCGCCGTACGTGTCGAGTCCCTCGGCGCCGCCGCCGGGCAGGCCCGTCAGGCCGGGCAGCAGATCGCCGAAGGCGTTCACCTCGCCGACGGCGAAGCGCCGCCAGCCGCTCGTGGGCAGCAGGTCCACGCCCACGCACCGGGTGCCGGGGAAGACGGCGGCGGCCCGCTCGCAGACCCCCAGCGCGTCCTCCCAGCGGCCCCCGGCCGCGGCGATCGCCGCCCGGGCGGCGTCGAGATCGCCCCGGGCACCGCCCAGGTGCAGATTGGTCATCGGGGAACGGCTGGTGCGGAGCACGGCGTGGGTGGCGCGCCCGTCGATCACCACCACCCGCAGATCGGCCGCCCGGCCGGCCTGGGTGGCCTTCGGCACCCACCGCTCGACGTGCAGGCCGTCGGGGGCGAGGGCGTCCACGATCGCGGCGAGCTCGCGCTCGCTCGTGTAGCGCCGTACCCGCAGGGAGTTGAAGAGCCGTCCGTCGGCCGCGCGCTCCACCGAGGTGGTCGCCTGGACCCGGCCCGCGCCGTTCGTCTCCACCGCGAGCACCCCCGAGGCGGAGGAGCCGTGCGCGAGCTTCACGAACACCCGGCGCAGACCGGCCCCGGCGGTCAGCGCCCTGACGTCCGCCCAGCCGCGCACCACCGGAGCGCCGGGACCCGAGGTCGGCGACTCCGGCACCGGGACCCCGGCCGCCCGGAGCAGGCCGTGACTCAGCCGCTTGTCGAACAGGACGGCGAGCTCGGCGGGGTCGTCGACCAGGACGGCGCCCGCCTCCGTGACGGAACGGCCGAGGTCCGCCACGGCGGCGGTGAACCGTCCGTACCAGCGGCCGGTGCCCTCGACCCGGGCCGGATCGTCGACCCCGCGCAGGAGCAGGTCGGCCTCCGGATCCTCGCCGGGAGAATCCAGCCGCACCGTCTCGCCCGCGGCGAACCGCGCCCGGCCCCTGAGCACGTCCGGCCAGGACACCGCCCGCGCCCCGGGCAGCCCGGCGGTCCGCAGCGCGTCCTGGAAGAACGCGACGCGGCGGCCCGCCGGATCGCCGACGACCACGAGGCGCGGGCCGGAGGTCATTCGGCGACCGCGACGTAGCGCCAGACGTCGCCGTCGCCGTCGTCCTCCGCCACCTGCTCGTCGCTGAGGTCGACGGTCACGCCGTGCGGGACGAGCGCGGCGCGGACCCGCTCGCACATCGCCGCCGACAGGTAGTGGTGGGACAGGTCGAGGTGGGTGAGGTGGGTCAGCGGCTGCCCGTCGAGGAGGGCCGCGGCGCCCTCGTCGGTGAGGACGCCCATGGACAGGTCGAGCCGCTCGATCCGGGCGACGACCGGCGCGCCCGCGACGGCGGCGGCCACGGCGTCCTGGATCACGCTGTCGCACAGGCCCAGCTCGCGCAGGGCGGGGAAGGCCGTGCCGGCGAGCAGCGGCGCCAGGTCGTCGGGGGTGCTGTCGCCGCCGTACTCGTCGGTGCCGAGCCAGAGTTCCAGCTTCTCCAGGGCGGGCAGGTCGCTGCCCACGATGCCGCGCACCACGTCGGCGGGGAGACCGCCGGTCTGCACGACCAGGGCCTGCAGCCCCGAGTGCCGGATCGACGGGAAGGCCAGCTCCGAGCCGCCGCGCACCCCGAACTCCCGGAGCGCCGGGTAGGCGGCGAGCAGCGGCGTCACGTCGGACTGGATGATCCAGGAGATCTCGCAGTCCTCCCCGGTCATGTCGCCGAGGAAGACCGCCTCCAGGCCCGTCAGCCGGTTGTTCGCGCCGATCAGCGCGGTGACGATGTCGGCGGACGAGTTCTCGTAGGCCTCGTCCCAGCCCCCGACGACCAGCGCGCGCACCCGACCCGTGTCGACCGTCTTCAGGAACCGCTCGAACTGCGGCCCCCACAGCTCGTCCCCGGGGTCGGAGTACGTCGGCGCGGAGATCCGCCAGGCGACCGCGTCCGCCACGGGCAGCTCGACCTGCGCGTCCGCGCCCGGGAAGTCGAACACGGGCAGGCCGTGGAATTCCTGCAGGTAGGTGCCAACGGTCATGGCGGCGCTCCAGACAACGGTCGGGGTGGGTCGGCTGATGGAGAGAGTTGTACCAAGCGGCACCGACAACACCCCCCGCCGGGTCGCCTCCGGACCGATTGTCAGTGGCGGGTCCTAGCGTCGTTCTCGTGTCCGGCCGCACGTGCCGGACGGGTTGGGGAGAGCCATGTACCGGCAGGGAGACGTGCTGATCGCGCCCGTCGCGGAGACGGCCGTTCCGGAGCGGGTGAAGGGGGAGGCGGGGGAGCCGAGGGACTCCCGGGGCCGCCTGGTCCTCGCCCACGGCGAGGTCACGGGCCACGCCCACGCCATCCCGGGCCCGGGCCGGCTCGTACGGGAACCCGGGCCCTTCGGCCCGCTCCTGCTCGAACTGCCCGAGGGCGGACGGGTGGTGCACGAGGAGCACGCGCCGATACCGCTCCCCAAGGGCTGGTACCGGGTGGTGCGGCAGCGGGAGTACGTGCCCGGCGCGTACCGGATCGTCGCGGACTGACGTCCGCCGGAGAGAAGTGAAGGACATGGGGGAGAACGAGATGAACCGCACCACCACCGCGGACAAGTGGCGGGCCGTCGCCGCCACCACCGGACCCGCCGACCGGGCCGCCGCCGAGGCCGGCGTCCGGCTCGCGTACCGCACGGCCGGCCTCGCCGAGCCGCAGCGCGTCCTGTGGGCCGACTCGCCGCTCGTCGCCGTCACGCTCGTACGGGGCCTGGCGGACCGGGGCCGTTCGGTACGGGACGACGTGCGCACCCGGCCGTGGGCCGAGGAGCGCCGCCGCCTCCACGACGCGCTCGGCCCGGCCGGCTGGGCGGCGCACTGGCAGGCGACCGGCGCACGGCTCTGGGACCCGACGCGGAACCTCGCCGACCGGATACGGGCGGGGGTGACGGAGTCGGCGGGCACCGACGGGACACGGGGGGAGGCCGGGGAGGTGCCGGGACCCGAGGGGACACGGGCGGGAGCGCCGCCGAGGCCGGGCGTCGCGGCGGCCGAGGTGCGGCTGCTGCTGCTCGACGCCGTGCTCGGCCAGCACGATGCCGCCTGGCTCGCCGCGTTCGACGGGCACGGCGACCGGCTCGCCGGCCTCGCCGCCGTCGCCGAGCACGCGGGCTGGTGGTGGCCGTACGAGCACGCGGTCGTGGTCTGCGAGCGCCCCGTCGAGCTCCACCGGGACGAGGCCGGACGCCTCGACCGGGGCGACGGGCCCGCGCTCGCCTTCCCCGACGGCTTCGCCCTCCACGCCTGGCGGGGCATGGCGGTGCCCGCCGAGTTCCTCGCCGGTCTCCCCGGCCTCACCCCCGCGCGGATCCGTGCGGAGGAGAACGCCGAACTGCGGCGCGTGATGCTGGAGTACTACGGCTACGACCGCTACCTCGACGCCTCCGGCGCCCGGCACGCCCACAGCGACGGGACGGGCGTGCTCTGGCGGATCGAACTCGCGGACGACGAGGACGTGGTGATGGTCGAGGTGGTCAACTCCACGCCAGAGCCGGACGGCACCCACCGCACGTACTGGCTGCGGGTGCCGCCCACGACCAGGACCGCGCGGGAGGGCGTCGCCTGGACCTTCGGGCTCCGGCCCGAGGCGTACGAGCCGCTCGTCCAGACCTGAGCGCCGTGCCCGGGGCCGGGCACGGTTGGTGCGGAGAGGTGAAGGGAGCCGCCGGTCAGGAGTGGCGCGCGGGAGGCGGCGGCGCCGGGTGCTGGGATGTGCCCGCCGGAGCCCCGGCACCCACCCCCGAAGGGACCGCCCGTGACGATCCGCCGGCCCAGCGCCGCCCGTACCGCCCGACTGCTCGCCGCCACCGCCGTGCTCGGCGGTCTCCTCGCCGGGACCGCGGCCCCCGCCCTGGCCGCCACGCCCGAGCGGACCGCCCTCCGTGCCACCGCCCGGAAGGCCGCCCCGGCCACCGCCACGGTGACCGTCACCGGCAACGGCCGTGCCTCCGCCGCGCCCGACCTGGCGCTCCTGTCGGTCGGGGTCGAGGCCACCCGGCCGACGGCCAAGGAGGCGATGGCGGCGCAGACCACCGCGGCCGAGGCACTGCTCGACGTCCTGCACCAGCAGGGGCTCCCCGACCGGGACATCCGCACCGACAGCCTCTCGCTGGCCCCGGTCTATACCCAGACCAAGGACGGGGACAGCAAGGTGACGGGCTATCAGGCGGGGCAGTCCTTCTCGGTGAAGGTCCGGGAGATCGACCGGACCGGCCAGGTCGTCGGCGCGGTGAACGACGCCACCGGGAGCGCGGTCCGGGTCAACGGCGTCGTCTTCGACGTCGCCGACCCCTCGGCGCTCCGGGCGAAGGCCCGCGAGGCGGCCTACCGGGACGCGTACGACAAGGCCTCGCAGCACGCGCAGCTGAGTGGCCACCGGCTGGGCCGGCTCGTCTCGCTGAGCGAGGGCGAGTCCGTACGCCCGGGCCCGGGCGCGGCCCCCGGCGGCGTCTCCGCGGACGGACAGAGCGTTCCGCTGGCACCGGGCGAGATCGAGGAGCAGGTCACGGTCTCGGCGGTCTACGAGCTGATCTGACGGGGACGGGGACGGGGACCGGGACGGGGCCGGGGGCCGGGGGCCGGGGCCCGCGCCGCCCGGCAGCCCGTGATCGGGCCCGGGAGCGCCCTCCGGCGCCTGTGGTCAGTCGGTCTCGGGCCCAGGGGTGCCCTTGGGCACCTGAGGTACGCCGGTATCGGGCCCAGGGCCGTCCTCCGGCTCCCGCGGTCAGTCGGTCTCGGGCCCAGGGGTGCCCTCGGGCACCCGAGGTGCGCCGGTTTCGGGCCCAGGGGCGTCCTCCGGCGCCTGTGGTCCGTGGGTGTCGGGCTCCGCGGGGTGCGCCGTCGGGAGGTTCAGCTCGCGGGACAGGGCCTCGTCCGCCCAGCGGAGCATCGCGGCGCGGGAGAGGGAGCCGGGGTAGGCCGTGGTCTGCACGGCGAGGCCGTCGAGGAAGGCGGTGAGCCGCCAGGCCGCCGCGGCAGGATCCGCGCAGGGGAACTCCCCGGCGGTCACCCCCTCCTCGATGACCCGGGTCAGCGCCGCCTTCCACTCCTGGTCGAGGGAGGCGGCGACCCGGCGCAGCTCAGGGTCGCGCAGCGAGGCCGCCCAGCCCTCGATCCACAGCCGCCAGCCCTTGGCCTGGCCGGTCGGGGCGTACCAGCGCACCGCGGCCCGCAGGCGCCGCTCCGCCGTGGAGCGTCGTCCGAGGACCCGTCGCAGCTGGCCGAGGTCGGCCTCGGCGGCGTGCGCGAAGGCGGCGGCGACCAGCTTTTCCTTCGAGGAGAAGTGGTAGAGCACGAGCGCGTTGCTCACCCCGAGCGCGGCGGCCACGTCGGAGATCCGGACGGCCGCGACACCGCGCGCCTCGATCTGCTCGACGGCGGCCCCCAGCAGTTCGTCCCGCCGCTCGGCCACGCTCAACCGCACTCTCGCCACGCCGTGCAGCCTACACAGCACATGACAAGGGCATGATCGTCTGCGGGTGCGGCGCGTGGCGGGTTCAGTACCAGCCGTAGCGTTCGGCGATGACGGGCAGTCGTTCGTCCACCAGCGCGTGCGCCGCGGCGCGCGGGCTGACGCCGTCCGCCTCCGCCCGGTCGAGCATCCCGCCGACGAGTGCCCGCATCGAGCCCCGTACCCGGTCGAAGGCCTGGCCCGCGTCGGCCTCGATGTCGCCGAAGAGCGTCCACCACCACCAGGCGTTCGTGCACGAGTTCACGACCACGTCCGGCAGCACGGTCACCCCGCGCGCGGCGAGCGCCTCCTCGGCCTCCGGCAGGACCGGCATGTTGGCCGCCTCGGCGATCCAGCGGGCGGTGATCCGGTCCTGGTTCGCGCTGCCGATCGCGTACGAGACGGCCGCCGGGACGAGGACCTCCGCGTCGGCCGAGAGCCAGGCGTCCCCGGGCTCCTCGCGGTCACCGGGCCGCAGCGCGGAGCGGTCGACGGTCCCGTGGGCGTCCCGGGCGGCGAGCAGCGCCTCGACGTCGAGGCCGTCGGGGTTCGCGACGGTGCCCCGGACATCGGCGACGGCCACCACCCGCAGTCCGGCCCGGGCCAGGAAGCGGGCGGTCGCCCCGCCCATGGTGCCGAGGCCCTGCACGGACACCCGGGTACCGGCGTACGGCCGTCCGGCCCGGTCGAGGGCGACGAGCACGGACTCGGCGACCCCGAGGCCGCCGACCAGCTCGTCGAGCCCGATGCCGTCCACCTCGATCGCGAACGCGTCGGCGAGCCGCTTCCGGGCCGCGACCTCGTCCTCCAGGAGCGGGTAGACGGCCTGCACGGAGGAGACGAGACCGGCCTCGGTCACCGCTCGGTCGACCAGGTCCTGGGTGAGCCCGAGGTCCTCCCCGGTGGTCCAGAACCGCTCGACGTACGGCCGCATGGCGCGCAGGTACCGCACCAGCACCCCGTACGCCTCGGGGGAGCGCGGGTCGCAGTCGATGCCGCCCTTGGCGCCGCCCAGCGGCACGTACCGGGCGGACGGGTCGTAGTGCAGGGCCTCCTTCATGGTCATGCCCCGGGCGAGCCCGGCGACCTCCTCCCGCGTGCACCCCTCCCGCATCCGGAGCCCGCCGCTGGCCACCCCGCGCACCAGCCGGTCGACCACCAGGTGGCCCCGGCGCCCGGTCACGTGGTCGGTCCAGCCGATGGACAACAGGGGGGTGGGGCTCATCGCGGATCTCCTCGTGGGGGACGGGCCGACCGGGCGGCCGTACTGAACGGTGGTTCAGTATGACCGACCGCCCGGCGGACTTCGGCGCGGGCCGCCCATAATGGAACGACCCCCAGAGATCAGGAGGTCCTGTGACCGGTACCGGCTCCGACCGTTCCCCACGGGCCCGGCTGCGCGCACTGCGCCCGGAGTCCTTCGGCGCGGATCCCACGGGTGAGCGCCTCGCCAGGATCCGCCGCTCGCCGAACTTCGCGGACGGGATCTTCCAGAACCCCGAGCCGGCGCGACGCGGGCCCTCCGGGTCCGGCGTCGATCTCGCCAAGGTCTACTTCGAGAAGGAAGGGCGCGCGCGCCGAGCCCCCACCGGCGCGATCCCCGTCCACCCCACGACCCTCGCCGACCTGGCGAAGCCCCCGGCCACGGGTCTGCGGCTGACCTGGATGGGGCACTCCGGCGTCCTCGCGGAGATCGACGGCCACCGGGTCCTGTTCGACCCCGTCTGGGGCGACCGCTGCTCCCCCTTCCCCTTCGCCGGTCCGAAGCGGCTCCACCCGGTGCCCCTGCCGCTCGCCGCGCTCGGCCCGGTGGACGTGGTCGTGATCTCGCACGACCACTACGACCACCTCGACCTGCCGACGATCAAGGCGCTGGCCGGCACCGACACGCTGTTCGCGGTGCCGCTCGGCGTCGGGGCGCACCTGGAGCGCTGGGGCGTGTCCGCCTCCCGGCTGCGCGAGCTGGACTGGAACGAGTCCACCGGGATCGGCGAGCTGACGCTCACCGCCACCCCCGCCCGGCACTTCTGCGGGCGCGGACTGCGCAACACGCAGCACACGCTCTGGGCGTCCTGGGTCGTGCAGGGACCCGCCCACCGGATCTTCCACAGCGGCGACACCGGCTACTTCTCCGGCTTCAAGGACATCGGCGCCGCCCACGGCCCCTTCGACGCCACCATGATCCAGATCGGTGCGTACTCGGAGTTCTGGACCGACATCCACATGACCCCGGCCGAGGGCGTCCAGAGCCATCTCGACCTTCAGGGGGGCGCCCCGGGCGGGGTGCTGCTGCCGATCCACTGGGGCACGTTCAACCTGGCTCCGCACCCGTGGGCGGAGCCCGGGGAGTGGACGAGGGACGCGGCCGAGGACGCCGGCCAGGCGGTGGCGTTCCCCCGCCCCGGTGAGCCGTTCGAGCCCGCGGGGAAGCTGCCGGGGGAGTCGTGGTGGCGGGCGGTGTCCCGCCCGGTCCCGCGCCCGTGGCGCCGCCCGCGCGGCGTCGAGGTCGCGCCCGGGGAGAAGCGCAGCGACGACCTCGACCTCGCCGGCGACAGATGACAGCCCCGCGCCGCCGCGCGGACCTGCCCGGCAGGTGACGCCGAGGGGTGCGGCCCCCTCGGCCACCCGACGGCGCCGCCCCCGATCCGGTCCCGGGGCCGCGGCCTTACGGGGATCGCTCCGATCCGGTCCCGGGGCCGCAGCCTTGCGGCGATCGCCCCGAGCCGGTCCCGGTCCCGATCCCGGGGCCGCAGCCTTACGGGGATCGCCCAGATCCGGTCCCGGTCCCGGGTCCGCGGCCTTGCGCCGATCGCCCCGATCCGGTCCCCGCGGCGCCGTCTGACGGCGCCCCCGGGCCGGTTCCGGCGGTGCGTGCCGTGGGGGCACCCCGCGCGGTCGGTGCCGCGGTCCCGCTACGCGGCCGCGGCCTTCGGCGGGCCGGAGCGGACGGCGTCCGACACGTCGGCCTCCTGCCGGACGACCGCCTCGATGACGCTGTGCCCGCGCACGGTGGCCAGGCCGGGGTCGTCCCACACCCGCCGCATCGTGAACCCCGCCGACTCCAGCAGCTCGGTCCACTCGCTCTCGGTGCGTTCCCTGCCTCCCAGGACCACCAGCATGAGCAGGTCGCCCAGGACGCTGCCCAGATCTCCCTCGGCCGGCCTCAGAACGCTCTAGATGGCATCCGCACGTCAGCTGACCGTCTGCACGGCTCGCTGCAGCACCATGGAGGCCGGATTCCCCTACGGGGTGATGCGCCAGCTCCTGGAGCCCCACCTCTCCGCCCTGGCCGCGGGCGGCACCGAGGCGGCACGGTCCGCCGACGACCTGCTGCGGACCATGGACTCCGACACGGGCGTGCACGACGTCCACGTTCTCGACGCCATGGTCGGGGCCATCCGCGGCCTCGCCGAACGCGCCCCGGTGGTCCTGGCCGTCGACGACCTGAACTTCTGCGACGAGCAGTCGCTGCACGTCCTCGCCTACGCGGCCCGGCGACTGAAGCGCTGGCCCGTCGCGATCGTCGGAACGCGGCGGCGCGGTGAGCCGGTGACCGCGCCGGCGGTGCTGGCCGCGCTCCAGGAGGCCGGCGGCTGGACCGTGCTGCACCCGGCGCCCCTGACCGCGGCCGGGACGAGGGAACTGGTCGACAGCCTCCTCGGCCACACCCCCGTATCGGTCGTGGAGGAGGTGCACGCGCTGACCGGGGGCAATCCGATGCTGCTCGACGCCGTGATCAGGGCCTCGACCGGACCCCACCGGGAGTCCGCCGGGGCCGACTGGTCCCGGGGGGCCCTGGAGAGCCTCGTCGCGACCACGGTGCGGACCCGGCTCTCGCACCTGCCCGCCGAGGTGCCGCGCGTCGCCGAGACCATCGCCCTCCTGGAGGGGCGGGCGGACTCGGCCCTCACCGCGGAGGCCGCCGGCCTGGCGGAGCGGGAGGGCGCGGGCGGCCTCGCCGTGCTGGCCGGCATGGGGCTCGTGACCGACGCCGCGTGTCCCTCCTACGTGCACCGCGTCGTGGGCAAGGCGCTGCGCAAGCTTCCGGAGGCCGTGGTGCCGGAGTGCGTGCACCGTCGCGCCGCCGAAGGCCTGCACCGCCGCGGCGCCCCCGCCGCGGACGTCGTCCGGCACCTGCTGCGCACCGGCCCCACGGGAACCGACTGGGCTCCCGAACTGCTGCGCGCCGCGGCCATGGAGGCCGTGAACGAGCGCAGGGTGGACTGGGCGCGGAGCCTGCTGCGGCGCGCGCTCGAAGAGCCCCTGCCGGACGAGACCCGCGACGGGATCCAGACCACGCTGGACTCCCTGGAACTGATCACGGACCCGCACGGTCTCGTGCCCCGGCTGCGGGCACGGCTGGGCCGGGAGCTGACCCCGCACGCCCGGGTGCGTACGGTTCTCGCCTACGCGCAGGGGCTCCTGCTCACCCATCAGGTCGATCAGTCGGCGGAGGCGCTGGAGGAGTGCCGGGTCGGCATCGCGGCGCTGCCGCCGTCCCGGTCGCGCGAGGCGCTGCTGCGCCAGATCGACAGCGCGGAAGCGATGACGGCGCTGTTCGGCGCGTCGGCGGCGACCCGGATCACGGATCTGCTCGCGAAGCTCCCCGAGTGGGGGACCGACAGCAGGCTGCACCGGCTGTCCCTGGAGAGCCTGCGGGCGGCGATCGAGGTGCGGACGTCGGCGGACGCGGTGATCCAGGCCCTGGACGAGGCGCTCACGAGCCATCTGCAGTCGGGCCGGGAGTCGCTGTCGATGCCGTACACGCCGTTCACGCTGCTCTGGGCCGACCAGCTGGAACTCGTGGGCCAGTGGTGCGACGCGATGCTGACCGGGCGGGGGACGGTCAATCTGTCGACGACGGTCGTCGCGCTGGCCCTGCGGTCCGTCTCACGGCTGGAGTCCGGGCGGCTGGACGAGGCGGAGCGGGACGCCCGGCAGGCCCTCGAGGTGTTCGGCGAGCAGCGGGGTCCCGACCCGATGCAGTCCCTGGCGCTCGCGCCGCTGCTGAGGGTGCTGGTCGAACTCGACCGCGCGGAGGAGGCCGTGGCCCTCCTGGAGGCCCGGGGTTGTGCGGGGGAGCTCCCCGAACTGTGGCCGCACACGATGGTGCTGGAGGCCCGTGGGCGGGTGCGACCTCGGTGGAGCGGATCAGTTCGAAGGTCACCAGGTCGAAGGGGGTCCAGTCGACCTGCTCGAACTGGATGGCCGCGTACGTGAGCCGGCCCCCGAAGCGCTCGCGGACCGTCGCCGCGGCGTCGTGGAGGAACGCGTTGACCCGCACGCCGAGTTCGCGCATCGCCTTGGCCCGCCGCTCGGGCCGGGCCATCAGCCCCTCGACGCGCTCCTCGGGGGTGCCTCCCGGCAGGAAGCCGCGGTTCATCACGCTCAGCTCGACCCCCGTGACGAACACGACGGCGGCCCCGCGTCCCCGGAGTCGTTCCGCCCGCTCGGCGCAGTCGCGGAAGAGCGTGAGGATCTGCTCCGGGGCGAGTTCCAGCGGATAGGGCGAGAACCAGACCTCCAGGCCGAGATCGGCGGCGGCAGCGGCGGCCAGCTCCAGTCGCTCCGGGTCCCCGCCGATGATCTGGACCGCGTTGCAGTGCAGGTCGTCGCGGATGACGGCGAGTTCGCGCCGGACCACCGCGGGGTCGAAGTGCGCACGGGATGTCCGGCCGTGCACGACGAATCCCGTGTCGTAGGTCATTCCTCTTGCCCGCATGGTGGCGCCTCTCTGTCGCACTCGGACGGGGGTCGAGACTGACAGGGGAAATGCGTACACGCAAGATTGCGTGAGCGAAAAAATGCGTACACGTAAGATTGCGGGCGCGCAGTCCTGTATGGAACGCTGGTGCGGTGACGACACCACCGGCAGGGCTGCGGGAGCGGAAGAAGCAGGCCACGCGCGAGGCGCTGCGCGAGGCGGCCCTGCGCCTGGCCGTGGAGCGCGGACCGGATCAGGTGCGGGTCGAGGACATCGCGGAGGCGGCCGGAGTCTCCCCGCGCACCTACAACAACTACTTCGCCAGTCGCGAGCAGGCCATCGTCTCCGCCGTCACGGCGGACCGGGAGGCATGGATCGCGGCGGCCGTTGCCGCCCGGCCCGTGGACGTACGCCTGGCCGACGCCGTCACGGAAGCGGTGGCCGAGCAGTACGCGAACGTCCGTGAGGGCGACGAACGGGCGCTGCTCCTGATCACCACCCGGGCGGCGCTGCGCGAGGCGTTCCTCGGGTCCACCGCCGACATCGAGCCCCCTCTCGCTGCGGCGATCGCCGAACGTCTGGGCGACACCGAGGGGCTCACGGCCCGCGTTCTCGCGGCGAGCGTGGCCGCGGCGGTCCGCATCGGACTGGAGGGCTGGCTCCGACCGGCCAGGACCGACGAGGCCGCAGGGAGTTCCGGCACCGTAGAGGGTTCCGATGCCGCAGGAAGTTCCGGCGCCGTCGGGGGTTCCGAGGCCGCAGGGAGTTCCGGCACCGTGGGGGGTTCCGATGCCGCAGGGAGTTCCGGTGCCGTTGTGGGTTCCGATGCCGCCGGCGGCTCCGGTGTGGGAGGCGGGTCCGGTGTCCCTGGGGGTTTCGGCGCCGGAGGGCTGGTCGTGCCCACCGGTTCCCTGGCCGACCGGCTCCGCGCGGCACTGTCCCCCCTCGCGCCCGCGTTCGACGCCGCCGAGCGGAGTGCGGGGCGCGGCCACTGAGTCCGCGCCGGATCCTCCGCTCCTGATGCGGCCGTGTGTCCACCCGACGGCATCTCGAATCTCACTGACCGTCACCGCCCCGTTGCGGGTGGGTTCGGTGTGTCGTCGGATCCGACGGCCGGAGCCGGCGCGGATTCCTGGGCCGTGGCCGCACAGGGTGAGCGGGACGGGGGCGTCGGCTGGGGTGGCAAGGCGTCGCCCGCACCCTCCGGGGGTGGGTGAACCGGACGTTCCGCCCCTCCTCCGGGGGATTCCGCTCGGGGCGATTTCCGCAGAGGGTGGAGGTGTGGGGACGCCTCCACCCTCTTCCGCTCCCGCCCGGCGGAGGTCTTTCCGCGCCACGAGATCGACTTTCGGCCGATCGTTCTCGGCCTGTCGCCCCAGGGGCGATACCAGAGCGACCCGGTCTACGGGTAAGTTTGCCAACTGCGCACCGCACATGAACGGTTGACGACTACAGTGTGTGGTTGATGATCATCGGTAGGCTCATCGAACGTCTGTAGAACACCTCCCCCGTAGGCCCCCGTAGACCCCCTGCAGAACACCCCCGCAGTACGCCGATTCCTGGGCACGTACCAAGGACACTCATGTCTCAACTTCGCGCACCCGCCTCGCGGTCCGATCGACGCGAGGGCGGGCGGCACGGCCGGCCAGGCGCCCGCTCCGCCACCGGTACCCACAGCGACCCCCCGGCGCAGGCCTCCGCGCCGCTCGCGGCGGAAGCCCGCATACGCCCCCAACTCCTGCGCACCTCGGTGCTCCCCGCCGTCGCGGTCGCCCTCGGCGGGGCGGCGGCCGTGCTCTTCACCCTCCGCTCCACGGGCGCCAGCCCCACCCCCGGGCTCTGGGCCGCGCTCACCGGAGCCGCCGCCCTCACCGTCGCCTCCGTGACGGCCGCCGCGCTCGGCGCGGACCGGGCCTCCAAGGCCGTCCTCGACCGGTGCAACGCCCTGCGCCGCACCAGTGCGCGCGGCCAGAGCGAACTCCGTACGGTCGTCGAACAGTTGCGCAGGGGAGAAGGTCCCCCGCCCCGCCCCGCGCAGCCGAACACCGCCACGGGAGGTGACGAATTCGACCTGCTCTCACAGGAGTTGAGTCGCTCTCACGAGGCCGCCGTGGCCGCCGTCGTCCAGGCGTCCCGACTCTCCAGCAGCGTCGGAAACGAACAGAAGGTCGAGGTCTTCGTCAACCTCGCCCGGCGCCTGCAGTCCCTGGTCCACCGCGAGATCCAGCTCCTCGACGAGCTGGAGAACGAGGTCGAGGACCCGGAGCTGCTCAAGGGCCTGTTCCACGTCGACCACCTGGCCACCCGCATCCGCCGCCACGCCGAGAACCTCGCCGTGCTCGGCGGCGCCATCTCCCGCCGCCAGTGGTCGAACCCGGTCACCATGACCGAGGTGCTGCGCTCCTCCATCGCCGAGGTCGAGCAGTACCCGCGCGTGAAGCTCGTACCCCCGATCGACGGTACGCTCCGGGGCCATGCCGTGGCCGACGTCATCCACCTCCTCGCCGAACTCGTCGAGAACGCGACGCTGTTCTCCGCGCCGCACACCACGGTGCTGCTGCGCGCCCAGTACGTCACGGCCGGCCTCGCGATCGAGGTCGAGGACCGGGGCCTCGGCATGCCCGTCACCGAGCAGAACAAGATGAACGCCCTGCTGGCCGACCCCGACCAGGTCAACGTCGCCCACCTGCTCCAGGACGGCCGCATCGGACTCTTCGTCGTCTCGGCGCTCGCCCGCCGGCACGGCATCGCCGTGCGTCTCCAGTCGAACATCTACGGCGGCGTCCAGGCCGTCCTCGTGCTCCCGCAGGGCCTCCTCGGCTCCGACCCCGAGGGCCTCGCCCAGCACGAGCGCCAGGCCGCCGCGACCGCCGGTTCCGCGGCGATCCCGCCCGGCCAGGTGCAGATGCAGCCCCAGCCCGCGGTCGCGCCCCCCACGGCGACCCCGAGCCACACCCCGGCTCCGGTCCCGACTCCGGCCCCCGTGCCGAGCCAGGCACCGGCCCCGGTCGCGGCGCACACCCCGGGTCACCTCACCGGCCACGCGCAGGCGGCCATGCAGACGACCATGCCGACCGCCGTGGGCGGAGCGGGCGCCCTGGGCGGGACCGGCGCCATGACCGGGACGGGCGCCCTGGGCGGAACCGGCTCCCTGGGCGGGACGGCGGCCATGAGCGGGACGGCCGTCACCGCCCCCGTACCGCCGTCGTCCGTTTCCTCGCCGTCCCCGGAGCGGGCCCCCGCCCGTCACGAGGACACGCACGTGCTCGGCTCGTACTCCAGCGGGTACGGGAACCCCGGTCACGCCCCCGCGATACCGGCCCAGCCGGCCGGCGCCGAACACGCGGGCCCGCCGGAGCACCTGCTCTCGCCGCTTCCCCCGGCCCCCCGTGCCGAGGCCGACGGTCGGCCCCTGCTCCCCAAGCGGCGCGCACAGGAGCACATCGTCCCGCAGCTGCGCGACGAGCCCGCGACCCGCAAGACGGAGGAGCACGCCCTGCACGACCCGGGCCTGATGGCCGCGTTCCAGCGCGGTATCGGCCTCGCCGAATCCCAGCCCGCCCCCCATGAATCGCTGCGTCCCGGCGACGCGCACAAGGAGTAGATCACCATGGCGAGCAATGTGCCGACCGGCCATTCCTCGGACCTCGACTGGCTGCTCAGCGGCCTGGTCCAGCGGGTCCCGTACACCCGCAACGCCGTCCTGCTCTCCTCCGACGGTCTCGTGAAATCCGTGCACGGCCTCGACCCCGACGCCGCCGACCACATGGCGGCCCTCGCCTCCGGGCTCTACTCGCTCGGCCGCAGCGCGGGTGCCCGGTTCGGCGACGGCGGCGAGGTCCGCCAGGTGGTCGTGGAGCTCGACTCCACCCTCCTGTTCGTCTCCACCGCGGGCTCCGGCACCTGCCTGGCCGTCCTCGCGGGCCGCGAGGCGGACGCCGCCGTCCTCGGCTACGAGATGGCCATGCTCGTCAAGAGCGTCCGTCCCTATCTGGTCACCCCCGCCCGGCAGGCCGCCGGTGCGGTGGGCGGTCTCGGGCAGTAGACGTGACGTCTCATCAGGAAGGACCCTGGCTCGACGACGCGGCCGGGCGGCTGATCCGCCCGTACACCGTGAGCGGCGGCCGGACCAAGCCCACCACCGCGCTGGACCTGCTGTCCATGGTGATGGCGACCGGATCCACCCCCCAGACGCACATGGGTCCCGAGCACAGCCTGGCCCTCGGGCTGTGCGACGGACCCACCTCGGTGGCCGAGATCGCGGCGCACTTACGGCTGCCGGCCGTCGTCACCAAGGTCCTGCTCTCCGACCTCGTGGACTGCGGGGCGCTGACCGCCCGCGCGCCGCGCTTCCACGCCAATCCCACCGACCGTTCCTTGCTGGAGGCAGTGCTCGATGGCCTACGACAACGGCTCTGAGCGCCACGACAGTTTCGCGACCGACCCGTTCCCCACCGCGCTCAAGATCCTGGTGGCGGGCGGATTCGGCGTGGGCAAGACGACCCTCGTGGGCGCGGTCAGCGAGATCGAACCGCTGAGCACCGAGGAACTGCTCACCTCGGTCAGCGCGGCCACCGACAGCCTGGAGGGTGTGGAGTCCAAGACCACGACCACCGTGGCCATGGACTTCGGCCGCATCACGCTCGACGACCGCCACGTCCTGTACCTCTTCGGAACCCCGGGCCAGGAGCGCTTCTGGTTCATGTGGGACGAGCTCTCCGAGGGAGCGCTCGGAGCGGTCGTCCTCGCCGACACCCGCAGGCTCCAGGAGTGCTTCTCCGCCGTGGACTTCTTCGAACGGCGCGGCATCCAGTTCGTCGTGGCGGTCAACGAGTTCGACGGCGCCTTCCGCTACGAACCGGACGAGATCCGGTCCGCCCTCGACCTCAAGCCGGAGGTGCCGGTCGTCCTCTGCGACGCCCGGATCTCCAGCTCCGGCATCCGCACCCTGCTGACCCTCGTCCAGCATCTGCTCACCACCATCCCGGACACCGTGCCGAGCTACGGAGCCACGCCATGACCTACGACCCGACCGGTCACCTCCTGCTGACCCCCATCGACAAGGAGGCGCCGGCCCGTGTGCAGCGGCTGCGCGAACTCGGTCTCGGGGAGCGGCCGGACCCGGCGTTCGACGACTTCGCCCACCGGCTCGCCGACGTGACCGGCGCCCCGTTCTCGATGGTGAACTTCATCGACGAGAACCGGCAGTTCTTCGCGGGGCTGCACACCCCCGAGGGCACCCACTCCGGCAGCGACCTCGGTGCGGCTGCCGCGGGCGCCGGCGGCGTCGGCCGCTTCATGGCCCGCGACCACGGCTACTGCCCGCACGTGGTGGTGCGGCGCAAGGCGCTCGTCCTGGAGGACGTCTGCGACTACCCGCGCTTCGCGGGGAACCCGGTCGTGGACGAGATCGGCATCCGCTCCTACATGGGGGCTCCGCTGATCGACCGTACCGGTGTCGCCCTGGGCACCATCTGCGTGGTCGACACCGACGTACGGCCGTGGGGGCGCGCCGGTCTGGAGACGATCAAGGCGATGGCGGCGGAGCTCATGGAGCAGATCAACCGCCGTGAGGACGGCATGTTCTGATCGTGGGCGCGTGACCACGGCCGGGAGCCCCGGTACGGCGCAGGCCGTACCGGGGCTCCCGGCCGTGGGGGTGGGGGTCAGACGTGTGCCGGTACCGGCTCCGGCGTACGGACCAGCTCGGACAGCCGCTCCGACCAACTGCCCTTGTCCTGGCCGAGGGCGACCTCCGCCAGTCGCAGGAGCTGGATGTCGGAGGTGCCGGCCGGGGCGAAGATGTGGTGCGCGTCCCGGAGGTAGCGCTCGATGGCCCGGTCCGTGAAGAGGCCCGCGGCGGCGTGGATCTCCATGGCGTTGCGGCCGGAGTCGATCGCCGACTCGACGTTGACCAGCTTGGCGTTCATCAGCTCGGTGTCGCAGGAGAGGCCCTGGTCGAGCAGGTGCACGGCGTGGTACGCGGCGAGCCGGGCGGTCATCAGCCGGGACTGCATCTGTCCGAGCTTCAGCTTGACGGTGGGCAGGTCGTGGAGCGGCTTGCCGTAGCGGATGCGCTCGGAGGCGAAGCGGGTGGTCTCCTCCAGGATCGCCTGGTGGATGCCGAGCGAGACGGCGGTGAGGTTGGCCCGTCCGTACAGCACGCTGGAGGAGTACGCGACGGCGAGGCCGTCTCCCTCGTCGCCGAGGCGGTTGGAGGCCGGAACCCGGCAGTTCTCGAAGATCAGCTCGCCGAAGCTGAAGCCGTGGAGCCCCATGGCCTGCTGCTGCGGACCGGTCCTGAAGCCCGGACGATCGGATTCGACCAGGAAGGCCGTGAGTCCCTTCGACCCCGGACCGGTCCTGACCACGACACCGTGCAGATCGCCGACGTGGCTGTTGCCGACGAAGACCTTGCTGCCGTTGAGGATGTAGTCGTCGCCGTCCCGGACCGCGCTGGCGCTCATGCCGAGGACGTGACCGCCGGACTCGGGCTCGGTGACTGCGATCGTCGGCAGGCAGGCGCCGGCGGCGATCTCCGGGAGCCAGGTCTTGCGCTGCTCGTCGCTGCCGAAGTGGACGATCTTGGCGGTGCCCAGCTGGGAGGCCTGGACCATGGCGCCCATGGCGCCGCTGACGCGGGAGAGCTCCTCGATGATGATCGTCTTGGCCAGATGGCCGGCGCCCATACCGCCGTACTCCTGGCTGATTGTCGCGCCCAGCCAGCCCTGCTCGGCGATCTTGCGGGACAGCTCGTGGTGGACCGTCCGGGAGGCCTCCATCTCGGCTATCCGGGGCCGAACCTCACGCTCAGCGAAGTCGCGGACCGTTTCCCTGAGCTCATGATGCAGCCGACTGCTGAAGTAGCTGTCCATGCGAGTCCTCACCTGCGAGACGCCTGTCCGGTGGGTTGTCCGGACAGGTGGTGCATCGGCAGTGGTCCCGTCCCGAACAGGCCGACCTCTTCATGGTGTTGATCTTTCCGGAACGGATCAATATCGCCACCAAATTTGTCCGAAACCGGAATGGTTGACGTTTGTTTCTGAGTGTGTTTCGCGAGGCCTTGGCCTTCTCGACCCGGTTCGGAGTCCCTTCCCCGTAGTCAATTTTCTGCCACATGCCCATGGCAACGAAGACATCGGCATATGACGACGAGCCCTCTGGTATCGACACATCAGCCCCTTCCTCCCCAGAAGAGCGGCATTCCCGAAGTCGTTCACCCCTCTTCCTGCCCGGGTGACACCGCCCTCCGACCTCCAGAACCGCTCTTCCGGGCCACCGGGGCGGGCGCGCGGGCGCACTCCGGGGCGCGAGGGCGCGTCACGGAGAGTGAGCGCGCCGTCCCCGCGTAAGAGCGCCAGGAAACGCGTGCGTGACCACCGGGGAAAGTGCGGTATTGTTCTCATGCGCGTTCGGCCAGGGGAAACCCCAGGTCAGACGGGTATCGGGACGTGGCGCAGCTTGGTAGCGCACTTGACTGGGGGTCAAGGGGTCGCAGGTTCAAATCCTGTCGTCCCGACTCGAAAGAGTCGCAGATCAGGGGCCGTTTCAGAGTAATCTGAAACGGCCCCTGACTCGTTCCTGGAGACGGGTCGGGGGCCAACGCGTCCTGAGGGTCCGTGGCCCGCGCGTCGACCGCTGTTCGGCAGGGGATCACGGCGTCCGCAGCGTGGCGAGGGCGGTGTGGAGGAGGAAGGCTTCGGCGCGGTCCCAGGGCCAGCCGTTCTCGACGACCAGGGTGCGCCAGCTGCCCGGGCCGAACCAGAACCACAGGAGGTCCGCCGTCTCCTCCTGCGGTCGGGCGGGCTGCGTCAGGGTGTGCAGATGGTGCGCGGCGGTGCCGAGGGCGGCACGGTAGTCGGCGGTGGCGCGCTCCCACAGGGCCTCGCCGTCCTCGTGCGACGGCAGCGCCTTGTGGATCGCCTCGTGCACGGTGAACATGCTTTCGTTCCCCGTCCGGGTGCCGTGGGCCAGTGCTCCGAGAGCGGACTCCGGGTCCCGCGCGTCGAGTACGGCGCGGATCGCCGCCGCGGAGCCGGAGGCCCGTACGGCCGTCTCGACGATCTCGTTGAGGATGTCGCCCTTGCTGCCGGCACTCGCGAAGACGGCCTTCGAGGAGACGCCCGCCTCGGCCGCGATGTCCGCGACGGTCACTCGTCCGTAGCCTCGTTCGGCGAACAGCCGGGTCGCCGACCGGAGGATCCCCGCACGCGTCTGGGCGGCGGCCTGTTCCCGCAGGGGCGAGACGTACTTGCGTGTCGGCGGCATGGGGCCAGCCTAGTCGAGGAGTTGGTAGACCTATTCAATGGGTGATGTGTAACCTGAATGTCGGTCAGGAACCGCACCCTCGGCCGCCGAGGCCGCCGAGCGGCCAGCGGTCAGGTGGTCAGGCCGAGGCGGGGGCCGCCTCGGGAGTGCAGGCGTCTGAAGAAGGACAGGACGCCCGCGGAGCCGCCGGCCCAGGTGGGGCTCGGCCGGGTGAGGCCGGGGTCGGGGAAAACGGGGCGGGACCAGGTGCCGCCACTGCGGCTCAGGACGAGCAGGGCGACCTTCTCGGCCGCGTCCCAGAACTCCTCGGACCCCGACGCCTCCGCGACGTCCACCATCAGGTCGCCCACTCCCGCCAGTCCGCAGCATTGCGTGACCAGCGGCATCCGCGGTGCCAGTGCGGCGCACGCGCGCGCGGCCCGCTGCGCGAGGTCGAGGTACCCGGGCTCGTCGAGGCGTTCGGCGGCCCTGACGAGGACGGTCCCGATGCCGGCCAGGCCCCGGCACCACGAACCGTAGCGGCGTGTCGCCCCCGGCCCGGCGGCCGCCGCGATGATGTCGGGTGTCACGGCGGCCAGTCGCGCGGCGGCCTTCTCGGAGCGGCCGACCGCGTCCGGGTCCCCGGTCGCGCCGGCGTATGCGAGCAGGAAGCATGCGATGCCCGCCTCGCCGTGCGCCATGCCCTCGCGGAGCGCCGCGCTGCCGGCCGTGTCCTGACCGGCCGGCGTCAGCCGGGCGGTGCCCGAGGCCAGCATCCGGTCGCAGTCGGCGGCGACGGCGAGGTGCCGGTCCGCGGCGCTCCGGTGACCGGCCCCGAGGGCGTGCCGGGCGAGCAGCAGCCGGCCGAGGCCGATTCCGGCGGCGCCCGCGATCAGGTCCGCCTCCGGAGGGCCGCCGTCCGGTGCGCGCTCCGGAAGGACGGGGTGGCCGGACCGCACGTCGGTGTCCCCGCCCGGATCCGCCGCGAACCCCGCCTCCGCGAGGAAGAGTTCGACGCCGGTGCGCCCCGTGTAGAAACCGGGCGGCAGGTTCCTGGACTGTTCCGCCGTCCACCGCGCCAACGCGTCCACGGCAGAACGCACGGAGGGCCGGTGCGCGTGGTGGAGGAGTTCGAGGCCGAGTCCCGAACTGCCGCCGTAGACGTCGATCGAGGTGGGGACGTTCAGCTGCGCGGCCCGGACCGGGTCCACCATCGCCTGCGCCTCACCGACGCAGTACGCGGTCGTGTGCTCGATGATCTCGTCCAGCCGTTCGCGGTCGACGCGGGGACGGGCGGGCCGGCGTGCCGTCCCGGCCCTGCCGGTGCGCAGACGGTCGGCGGCGGCGGTCCGTTCGGCCGGGTCGAAGCTCATCAGGCCGGTGATCGAGGCCCGGACCTCCCGGTGGGCGCGCCCGGGCAGCGCCCAGGCCAGGCAGGCCAGCGTCCTGTCCCGATTGACCCGGTGGTCGGTGCCGACGACCACCGGGTCCAGGCCGGTGGCGGCGAAGAAGAGGGTCGCGCCGAGGGCGTAGTGGTCGTCGGCGGGGGCCGCCGGTCCGGTCGTGTGCAGCACGGGCTCGCTGTATCCGGGGGTCGCCCCTCCCGGGCCGGAGCCGTTCCACTCGCTGCTCCCGAAGTCGATCACGTGGCAGTGGCCGGGGCCCGCGTCGTCGAGCACGACGTTGTCGGGCTTGAGGTCGCGGACGACCACGTTCCGGCCGTGGACCGCGTCCAGGATGCCCAGGAGACGGGAGGTGAGGGCGGACAGGGCGCGCGCGGACCGGGTGTCGTCGTCCCGGTAGGGGCCGTTCCGCAGGACCTCTCCGCGCAGGTTCCGGTCGCCGCAGCTGCTCATCACCAGGTACTCGTCGGACCGGTGGGCGAAGTAGTCCAGTGCGCGGGGCACCCCGGTGACGCCGTCGAGCGCGGTGAGGACCGTGCGCTCGTTGCGGAGCCGGTGGCGGGCATCCGTACCCGACTCGTCCTCGCCCACGAAGGCCCTGGCCTGTTTGACCACGACCGGCCGCCCGAGCGTACGGTCGACCGCACGGTAGACGTTGCCCCGGGCGGCGCGCGCGATGCCGGCGGTGACGGCGTAGCGTCCGCCGCCGAAGCCGGACGCGGACGGCTCTTCGGCACGTCCGGATCCGGTCGCGAAGGGGTCCTCGGCCCAGGGCGGGCACCGGTAGCGGCCGACGGCCAGGCCGTCGAAGATCCGGCCGTCCGGCCCGGTCATCACGGATTCGAGCCGTCCGCTCCGGCCGGTCCGGTAGTCGCCCGTGAAGGGGCCGTAGCGGTAGTAGACCGGCGCCCTCGGGTCGACCCGCCGATCGCTGACGACCCGTGGGCCCTCCCGGTCGCGCAGTACGGCGGCGAGCTCCAGGGCGACGTCGACCACGGCGCCGGCCGGGGGGTAGACGGTGATCGCCTTGCCGACGGCTCCGGCGCTCACCACCCCGGAGTTGAGGCGGCGCAGTGTCTCCGCGTCACGGGCGAACTTCGCGTGGCAGACGTGCCGTGCCAGCACGGGCAGGACGAGCCGGGTCACGGTCTCGAGGTCGCCGGGACGCGCCGAGACGTGCAGCTTCCAGCCGTGCTCCATCGCCGGCATCCGCGGATCGTTCAGGTACGACCAGGTGCCGTCGGACCAGCCGCTGCGGCCGGCGATGGAGACGGTCACCGCTACGAGTTCAGGTCACACGCGAAGCGGGTGGTGGCGGTCACCCAGGGGTCGGCGAGACACGCGGTGTGTTCGCGGTCGCTGCGGTCGTCGTCCTCGAACGCGATCGCCTCGTCGTCGATCTCCAGGGGACCCGCGTCGCGGAACCCGGCGGCTTCCAGCAGATCCGGCACGGCTAAGGGCATGTGACGCCTCCAGGTTGTGTCGTGCGCTGAGGTGCAGATGACGGCCGGCCCGGGCCGGTGGACCCGCTGGGCCGGGACTCGCTGAACCAAGGTAGGGAGGGGGTGAACTCCCTGGCAAGGGACGTGAGAGAAACGATTCTCCGGACGGGTCAGGACTGCGGCACGGTGTTGACGTAGTCGGTGCCGGCGCTGTGGAAGCCGGCCACGGCCTTCCGGACGTCCGCCGTCGAGACGGCCTCGTCGGCCTTGTAGTAGACCCAGTCGACCTTCATGTCCCAGGTGCGCAGGCCACCGGCGAAGGGAAGGTCGATGAGCCAGTTGCTGAAGTGGATGTCCATCTTCTCGCGCGGGACGTACTTGCCGGAGCTGGTGAACAGGTCCTTGCCGTCCAGGGAGTAGGTGACCTTCCCGTCCATCGCCGTGATCACCATCGTGTGCCAGCCCCCGAGGGGCCGCTTGAGGCTGTGGCTGACCCGGTCCGGCGGATCGGCCTTGTACCAGCTGACGTTGTCGAGCTGCGGCCCCACCGAACCCCAGCCGCCGTTCGGCAGGTACTCGAAGTCGAGCTCGCTGTAGTTCTCCGAGGAGTCCGCGGGGGAGATCGGGAAGAAGGTCTGGACGACGTGGTCGCCGTCGCGACCGCCACTGGGCTCGTCGCTGAGGTGGATCCGGGCGGCGTAGGTCCCCGTGAAGAAGTTCGTGCCGGTGCTCTGCACCTCGACCTGCTCCGTGCCCTGCTCGGTGCCGTCGGTGGAGGACCGCAGCCGCAGGACCGTGCCCCCCTGGGCGGTGGTGTCGGAGGGGAAGCCGGCACCGTCGGTGCCCCAGGTGTCCTTGATGCCCGGGCCGCCCCCGCCGGTACGGACCTCCCAGCCGTGGGCGGCGAGCGCCGGGTCGTCGGCGCCGCTGTAGTGGAAGTCGTCGAACAGGGTCCCCGGCGGCCCGGACGGGCTCGGCGAGGCGTCCCGCCCCGGCCCGGCGGCGTCGGCGTCCCCACCGGACGCGGCGGGGCCGGCGGAACACGCGGCGAGTACGCACAGGGCCGCGGGCAGCGCGAGCACGGCCCACGCGCGGTGACGAGAGGTGCGGCGGGGCTGGCTCACACGGGCTCCTTGGGGCGCAGAGGGCGGTTTTCAGACACGCCCGTTGCATGCGGATCACTCACTGGTCACGTGAATCGAGGGGTCATCCTAGCGAAGGGTTCAAGCCGCCTCGTTCGCGCGATCGATCCGGCCACGCACGGGTCTGCGTCTGTCCGTTCGACATACCGATCCGGTTACGACAGTCGATCGGATCACGTCAAATACGGATATCGCACACCAATCGATTCGGGACATGCGTTACGGTCCGCTCTACGCTTCAGCGGTCTCCTCACCCTGCACAAAAAGGCCACACAAGATGCGCCAAGTCGCCACACCCTTCGGGCACGGACCGGCATACCCGTCGCACGCCGATGTTTCCGAATCGCATGGGGTGGAGCCTGCTCCGGCACCGGTGTTCGTCGACCAGTCGGGTCTGCGCAGCCGCCTGTTCCGGCGCTTCGGCTGGCCGGTTTCCGTTGTCGGCGCGATCCTGGCAGCCGCCATGGGCGGGAGCCTGATCGGTGTGCAGTCGGACGCCCCGGCGATGGGGATACCGCCGAAGCCCTCGTACTTGCCCACCAAGGGACCCCTGTCGCCCTCCCGGCCCTAGGGCCGCGGTCGGCGACACCCCACCCGAGAATTCGGCCTTCACCCCGTACGTCGCGACGCGCCACGACATGCCACGGCGTGCCGCGACCGCCGTGCCGCCCGGAGCAACGCCTGCGGACCGGCAGCGCGTGCCTGATCGTCCGCACCACCCATCTCCAGGAGCGCCCTTGTCCCGCCACCAGCGCCGCCGGCAATCCCCGCTCAGGCCGCGCCGACTGGCCGCGCCGCCGCTGCGCTTCTTCATGCCGCTGTCCCTGCTGGCCTGCCTGCTCGCGCTCCTCGTGCTGCGCGGCCTCGCCACCAACGAGGCGTTCCACGACACCCGGATCGCGACCTCGGTCGACAAGACGACGGTGCCGCGCAACCTGCTCAAGGGCGGCCCGATCATCGACGCGCGCGGCAGCCGGAACGAGCGCCCGGTGAGCTATCAGGTCCCCGATCACACCGTGGTCCTGAGCTTTGACGACGGCCCCTCGCCGGAGTGGACCCCGAAGATCCTGGACGTGCTCGCGGCCCACCGCATCCACGCGGTCTTCTTCGTGACCGGCGCGATGACCACGCGCCACCCGGAGCTGATCCGGCAGATCGTCGCGGGCGGCCACGAGATCGGGGTGCACACCTTCACCCACCCCGACCTGGCGTACCAGTCCCGGGCCAGGATCAGCTGGGAGCTGGCCCAGACGCAGCTGGCACTCGCCGGCGTCGCGGGCGTCCACACCGCGCTGTTCCGTCCGCCGTACTCCTCCGAGGCCTCGGCGCTCGACGACTGGAACTATCCGGTGATCAAGTACGTGGGTTCCCACGGCTACCTCACCGCCTTCATCGACCGCGACACCGACGACTGGAAGCGTCCGGGCGCCGACGAGATCGTGAAGGCGGCGATGCCGCGCAAGCCCGGCAAGGGCGAGCTGGTCCTGCTCCACGACGCGGGCGGTGACCGCAGCGAGACCGTCGAGGCGCTCGAGCGCATCATCGACGACCTCCAGGGCGAGGGCTACCGCTTCGCCACCATCTCCGAGGCGCTCGGCGCCACCGACGCCACGGTGCCGGTCCACGGCTACCAGCTGTGGGCGGGCAAGGGATTCATCTGGGCCAGCCGCGTCGCCGTGCTCACCCTGCCGGTCCTGGTCGGGCTCCTGGCCCTCGTCGGCTTCCTCAACTTCGGCCGGTTCGCGCTGATGCTCGTGCTCGCGCCGCTGCACGCGCGGCGCTCCCGGCGGCGGAACGCGTGGGGACCGCCCGTCACCGGGCCGGTCACCGTCCTCGTCCCGGCGTACAACGAGCGCGAGTGCATCGCGAACACCCTGAACTCCCTGGCCGCGAGCGACTACCCGATCGAGGTGATCGTCATCGACGACGGTTCCACGGACGGCACCGCGGACATCGTCGAGGAGATGCGGCTGCCCTTCGTCCGGCTGATCCGCAAGGTCAACGGCGGCAAGTCCAGCGCACTCAACACCGGCGTGGCGGCCGCGTCGTACGACATCATCGTGATGATGGACGGCGACACCGTCTTCGAGCCGTCGACGGTGCGCGAACTGGTCCAGCCCTTCGGCGACCCGGCGATCGGCGCGGTCGCGGGCAACGCCAAGGTCGGCAACCGCGAGAGCCTGATCGGCGCCTGGCAGCACATCGAGTACGTCCTCGGCCACAACCTGGACCGCCGGATGTACGACATGCTGAACGTCATCCCGACCATCCCCGGCGCGGTCGGCGCCTTCCGCAAGGAGGCCCTGCGACGGGTCGGCGGCATGAGCGACGACACCCTCGCCGAGGACACCGACATCACCATGGCGGTGCTCTGCGACGGCTGGCGGATCGTCTACGCCGAGCGCGCCCGCGCCTGGACCGAGGCCCCCGCCAGCCTCCAGCAGCTCTGGTCGCAGCGCTACCGCTGGAGCTACGGCAGCATGCAGGCGATGTGGAAGCACCGCCGCGCGGTGACGGCCCGCGGCCCGGCCGGGCGCTTCGGCCGGATCGGGCTGCCGCTCGTCGTGCTGTTCGGCGTGGTCGCCCCGCTGCTTGCGCCGCTGGTCGACATGTTCCTGCTGTACGGAGTGCTGTTCGCGGACGCTCCGATCACCCTCGCCAGCTGGGGCGGCTTCATCCTGCTCCAGGCCGCGCTGTCCTGGTACGCCTTCCGGCTCGACGGAGAGAAGACCCTGCACCTGATCAGCCTGCCGATCCAGCAGCTGGTCTACCGGCAGCTGATGTACATCGTCCTGTTGCAGTCCGCGATCACCGCGCTGACCGGTGGCCGACTGCGCTGGCAGAAGCTCCGGCGCACCGGCGAGGTCGCCGCACCGGTGGAGGCCTGACCATGACCGCGTCCTTCGAGTTCGGCGGTGTCCAGGACACCCTCCGGCTGAGAGTCCCCGCCGTGCTGCGCCAGGCCCCGGAACCGGAGCCGGGGCCGGTGGCACCGGCCCCGCGCAAGGGCGGCCGGGACCGCTATCTCGACCTGCTGCGCGCGCTGGCACTGTTCCGTGTGGTGCTCTACCACAACTTCGGCTGGTTCTGGCTGCCCATCGTCTTCCCGTCGATGGGCGTGATGTTCGCGCTGGCCGGGTCGCTGATGACGCGCTCGCTCAGCCGGCCCGCCCTCGGCGTCATCCGGAGCCGGCTGCGCCGTCTGCTGCCGCCGATGTGGCTGTTCGGCGGGGTCATGCTCACCATCGAGATCGTCGACGGCTGGGGGCCCGACGCCGAGGGCCACCCCGGCTGGTGGTGGGGCAAGCTGCTGTTCTGGATCGTGCCGCTGAGCACTCCGCCGTACGCCGACTCGCTGAACGGTTTCGACCATCTTGTGGGGCAGGGCTGGGCGGCGCAGGTCATCGTCCCGCTCTGGTACCTCCGCGCGTACCTCTGGTTCGTCCTGCTCTCACCGTTGATGCTGTGGGTGCTGCGGCGGATGCCGGTGGTGACGCTGTCCGCGCCGATCGCACTGTCGATCGCCATGAACACGTTCTTCATCGACCAGGAGTTCGTCTACGGCCGGGTCTGGGAGACCGCCACCGACTTCGCGACCTTCGGTTCCTGCTGGATCCTCGGCATGGCTCACCAGGAGGGCCTGCTCAAGAAGATCCCGCAGTACGTCGTGCCGTCCGTGGCGCCGCTGATCATGGTGGCCGGCTGGTGGTACCTGCAGACCCGCCCGGTCGATCCGACCGTCCCCACCGACATCGAGAGCTGGCCGATAGCCCAGGCCCTGTGGTCCTTCGGCTTCGTCGCCCTCCTGCTCCACGTCAGTCCCTCCTGGGAACAGTGGCCCAAGCCACTGGAACGCTGGAACGGTCTGATCAGCCTGCTCAACGCACGCGCCGTCAGCGTCTACCTCTGGCACGAGACCGCGTTGGTGGCCGCCATCCCCCTGATCGACCCCCTCTGGTCCGTCGGCTTCTTCTACGAGCACGGCCAGTGGCTGCTGACCAGCCAGTGGTTCCCGCTGATGGTGGCGATCCCACTGATCGGCCTGCTGGTACTGGCCTTCGGCTGGGTCGAGGACGTGGCCGCCAAGCGCCGGCCGCGCCTCTTCCCGTATCCGCGCCGCGTGCGCGGCAGACGCCGGGCCGGCGTCTGACACCGGCCGGGCGTGCCGCAGAGCTGTCGGCCGCCCGGACCCGGTGGAGAGGGACGGGGACGCCGTGGGTCCGGCCGGCCCCGCCCGGCACCCCTACGACACCAGCCCCTGCCCCTCCAGCTCGGTCAGGCGCACCGTGCTCAGCCCGCCGCGCTCGGTCGTCACCTCCGTCACCTTCAGCTGCGTGCCCGGGGTGAGGATGTACTCCTCCTCACCCGTGAACGCGGAGAACCGCCGGATGCCCACCGCGCGCGCGGGCGTCACCTCGAACAGGGTCCGCCTGCCGCGGCTCCCGAGGAACGCCCGGGCCACGCTCGGCTCGGAGGTGCACGACGAGACGCCCCACCAGGTCACCGTGCGCCCCAGCGGATACTGCGACCGCAGGTCCAGCGCCACACCGCGCCACAGCGGCCGCTTCTGCGCCGGCAGGTCGGCGACGGCCGAGAACAGGAGGCGCAGATACGGCAGGTACGGCTCCAGCCGCTCCCGGTCCGGCGACCGCAGCACGGCGTTGATCTCGCGGTAGAACGCCGACTCGCACGTGTACAGGTACAGCGCCGAGATCGCGTCGGCCGACAGGCCGGGTCCCGACGGTCCGCCCTCGGCCTCCGCCACCTTGGCCTCCGCGAACCGGCTCGACCGCTCGACGTACCGGTCGAGGTTCGCCAGCACCTTCGTCACCGGCTCGACCGCCTTCCGGAAGTCCATCACCGGCGTGTCGAACACCCCGGTGATCGGCGGCAGGACGAGCCCCTCGTCCTTGACGCTCGTGAGCCGGTCCAGATAGAGCTGGTGCAGCTCCATCGTCGACGCGATGAACGCGCCCATGCGCTCCGCGACGCCCCCGCCACCGGACCCGCCGGCCCCGGCCGCGTCCTGGTCCCAGCCCTTGCGCGGCAGCCAGTCGACCGGCTCGGCCCCCACCGCCGCCAGGGCGTCGTTCACCTGGGAGAAGTGGTCCCCCTCGCAGAAGAGGTCCCCCTGCGCCGCCGGGTTCGCGTGGTCCAGGTGCCGGACCTCGACGCCCGGGTACTTCTTCTCCAGCCGCTGGACGACCCGCTTCAGGCTCCGGGCGTGCGCGCCCCACCAGGCGAACACCACCCCGCGGTCCTCCTCCTCGGCGCCCTGCTTGGCCCGGAGGATCTCCTCGACGATCTGCTCGGCCACGGGCCGCCAGAACGAGGTGTGCTGCTCCGTCGGCACCGCCCCGTCCGCGCTCGCGGTGAGGGAGGCGTTCAGCAGGAGGACGCCCTGGGTCAGCATCGCCTGGAACCATTCCGGCGGCTGGACCGTGTCCTCCTTCTTCAGCAGGGCCCGGACGTCGCCGACGGGCGTCTTCCTGGCGATGCCGTACTTCCACATCGCGGCCGCCTTGATGAGGCAGCGAATGCTCACCACCCGGCCGAACTGGCTGTCCTTCCAGTCGTGGAAGGTGTTGTCGAACATCGCGATGCCGGTCGCGCTCTCCGCCCGCGGGTACGGGTTCTGCCCGAAGGCGACGACCTTCCACTTGTGCGGCGGATGCGGCTTGAGCGCCTGGAACGTCAGCTCGCGCACCGGAACCACCTCCGGGCTGCGCTTCGGGCCGATGAAGGCGCCGGCCCCCGGCTGCGCCTCGATCACCGGGCCGAGCAGCGGCAGCCACGGCTCACCGCCACCGGTGAACAGGTCGGCCAGCCCCAGCGGGTCGGCGGGCGCGGCCGTGGTGGCGGACTCGGTCGGGGCGGCCGCGGGCGCAGCGGCGGCGGCCGACGCGGTGGCGGGCGCCTGCTCGGGCACCTTGATCCGCACCCGCTGCGCCGGTCCCGCGCCCTCGATGTCGTCGAGCTGCCCCAGCACGGCGGCCCGCAACCGGTCGTAGTCCGCGAACCCGTGGTCGTGGAACAGGGTGTAGCCCGTCCACATCAGATTGGCGCACACCTGGGCGGGCACCTGCCCGGTCCGCGCGCCCATCCCGACGAGGGCCACCGAGCGGATGCTGCCCGGCTTCGCCAGGTTCTGCAGGTGCACCGCCTGGAACGCGGCCGCGCACGCCAGCGCCACGTTCATGGTGGAGCTGATGTTCTGCGAGGACTGCTTCATCGTCGGGGTGGAGATCAGATACCGCGGCACGGCCGCCCCGGACGGGACGCACACCGCGCTGCCCACCGGCAGGCTCCCGCCGAACCCGTCGCGTATCGCCCGCTGCACCCGCACCTGCACACCGGCACCGAGGTGCCGCTTGACGACGGCGTCGACCCCTCCGTCCATCCGGCCCCGCGCGTTGGTGGGGGACACCCACGCGTCGACGTCGACGTCGAGAACGGACCCCTGCCGGATCTCGACCTCCGGCGTGTCCGCGAACGCGGACCGCCAGGCCTCCACCACCTTGTCGTCGACGTCGACGAGGACGACCTTCAACGCATGCTCGACACCCACGAATTCCCCCTCAAGCACGAACTCCGGAACGATCTCGAAGCTATCGCGCACCACTGACAACGCCCGTGAGCCGTGTCTCATCACCCCCGGCCACCTTGCTATGCAACTCGTTGCATAGCAGGATCGGGCGCATGGCGCTCGACCACGCGATCCTCGTGTCCCTGCTCGAGAAGCCCGGATCCGGCTACGAGCTGGCCCGGCGCTTCGAGCGGTCCATCGGATACTTCTGGACCGCCACCCACCAGCAGATCTACCGCGTGCTCAAGCGCATGGAGAGCGACGGCTGGGTGGACGTCCGGGACGTGCCGCAGCAGGGACGCCCGGACAAGAAGGAGTACTCCGTCGCCGGGCCCGGACGGGACGCGCTCTCCGCGTGGCTGCACGCGCCGATCGAGCCCGAGAGCGTGCGGCACGACCTCGCGGTGAAGATCCGGGGCGCCGCCTTCGACGATCCGGCCGCGCTGATCGGCGAGGTCGAGCGGCACCGGCGGGCGCACACCGACCGCCTGGAGCACTATCTCGCGGGCGAGGCGCGGGACTTCCCGCCGTCCGGCACGGACGGTCCGCCCGACGCCGAGCGGGAGCTCCAGCACGCCGTGCTGCGCGGCGGCATCGCGTACGAGCGAATGATGATCACCTGGCTCGACGACGTGCTCGCCACGCTCGGCCGGTTCGAGACCGGCCGCTGACACCCGCTCCCGCACCACCCTCCGCACCACCACACCCTCATCACGAGCCGGAAAGGCGGACGCCATGGCCGACCCGCTGCTGTTCAACCCGCACACGTACGACCCCGCCCACTTCGACCCGGAGACCCGGCGGCTGCTGCGCGCCACCGTGGACTGGTTCGAGGCGCGCGGCAAGCGCCGGATCATCGAGGACTACCGGACCCGGGCCTGGCTCGGCGACTTCCTCGCCTTCGCCGCCGAGGAGGGGCTCTTCGCCACCTTCCTGACGCCGGGCGCCGCCGCCGGCGAGGGCGAGGGCGACAAGCGCTGGGACACCGCCCGCATCGCCGCCCTCAACGAGATCCTCGGCTTCTACGGACTCGACTACTGGTACGCCTGGCAGGTCACCATCCTCGGCCTCGGCCCGGTCTGGCAGAGCGACAACGCCGCCGCCCGCGCCCGGGCCGCCGAACTCCTCGCCCAGGGCGAGGTGTTCGCCTTCGGCCTCTCCGAGAAGTCCCACGGCGCCGACATCTACTCCACCGACATGCTCCTGGAGCCCGACGGCACGGGCGGCTTCCGCGCCACCGGTTCCAAGTACTACATCGGCAACGGCAACGCCGCCGGGCTCGTCTCCGTCTTCGGCCGCCGCACCGACGTGGAGGGCCCCGACGGCTACGTCTTCTTCGCCGCCGACAGCCGTCACCCGGCGTACCACCTCGTCAAGAACGTCGTCGACTCCTCCAAGTACGTCAGCGAGTTCCGTCTGGAGGACTACCCGGTCGCCGCTGAGGACGTGCTGCACTCCGGGCGCGCCGCCTTCGACGCCGCGCTCAACACCGTCAACGTCGGCAAGTTCAACCTGTGCACCGCCTCGATCGGCATCTGCGAGCACGCGATGTACGAGGCCGTCACCCACGCGCAGAACCGCATCCTGTACGGCCGGCCCGTCACCGTCTTCCCGCACGTGCGGCGTGAGTTGACCGACGCCTACGTCCGGCTCGTCGGCATGAAGCTGTTCAGCGACCGCGCCGTCGACTACTTCCGCACCGCGGGGCCCGACGACCGCCGTTACCTCCTCTTCAACCCGATGACGAAGATGAAGGTGACCACGGAGGGCGAGAAGGTCATCGACCTGATGTGGGACGTCATCGCCGCCAAGGGCTTCGAGAAGGACAACTACTTCGCGGAGGCCGCCGTGGAGATCCGCGGCCTGCCGAAGCTGGAGGGCACGGTCCACGTCAACCTGGCGCTGATCCTCAAGTTCATGCGCAACCACCTTCTCGACCCGGTCGCGTACGAGCCCGTCCCGACCCGCCTGGACGCGGCCGACGACACCTTCCTGTTCCGCCAGGGCCCGGCGCGCGGTCTCGGTTCGGTCCGCTTCCACGACTGGCGCCCGGCCTACGAGGCGTACGCCCACGTGGCCAACGTCGCACGCTTCCGCGAACAGGCCGACGCGCTCTGCGAGTTCGTGCTCAAGGCCGCTCCCGACGAGGAGCAGAGCCGTGACCTCGACCTGCTCCTCGCGGTCGGCCAGCTCTTCGCGCTCGTCGTCCACGGACAGCTGGTCCTGGAGCAGGCGGCCCTGACCGGTCTCGACGAGGACGTGCTCGACGAGCTGTTCGCCGTCCTCGTCCGCGACTTCTCCGCGCACGCCGTCGAGCTGCACGGCAAGGACTCGGCGACGGAGCAGCAGCAGCTCTGGGCGCTCGGCGCCGTCCGGCGCCCGGTCGTCGACGAGGCGCGCTCGGGGCGGGTCTGGCAGCGCGTCGAGGCGCTGTCGGGGGCGTACGAGATGACGCCCTGATCCTCCGCCGGGTCGGGGCGTACGCGATGACGCCCTGATCGTCCGCCGGGTCGGGGCGTACGCGATGACGCCTTGACTCTCCGTCGGGTCGGGCGCGTACGAGGTGACGCCCCGACCCTCCGGCGTCGTCAGCCCCGGACCGGACGGCCCTCGGCGTCCACGACGACGTTGCTCCAGTGGCGGTCCCACGTGTCGCCGACGTACTCGGGCACCTGGCCCTCCGGGTAGCGGACCCAGCCCTCGGACGGCTCCTGGCCGTCGGCCACGCAGTCCTCGCCGTAGGCGTTGCCGACCGCCTTGACGGGGTAGCGGCCGGAGCCGCAGACGCGCTCCTGGGTCGAGCATCCCGTCAGGAGGAGGGCCACGCCGAGTCCCGCGACGGCGAGTGCGGGGAGCGGGCGGCGGGCGAACGTCCCGCCCGTCGTGGGGCGGGTCT
This sequence comes from Streptomyces sp. E-08, assembly GCF_049913095.1. Lineage (NCBI taxonomy): Bacteria > Bacillati > Actinomycetota > Actinomycetes > Kitasatosporales > Streptomycetaceae > Streptomyces > Streptomyces sp. E-08. The sequence goes on from NZ_CP183971.1 coordinate 7,071,366, forward strand.
GACGGGGTCGTCGGGTCTGCTGCGCGGTCACTGTCACGGGCCTCTCTCGCTGGTGTGTCCAGTCTCGGCGAGAGCGGGGTCCGCGTGATGAGTACACGTACTCATCCGCTGGTGAGTCGTGCGGCGGACCCGCCGGCCGTCCGGATCCGGACGGCCGGCGGGTCCCGGGGGTTACGGCTTGGGCAGGGTGCAGCCGGCGCGGTTCAGGTCGATCACGTTCCCGGCGCCGATGCAGGGAACGATCGTGTACGTCTCCTGGGCGTAGTTGATGCCCTGGTGGACGGTCACGGTGCCGTTCTGGTCGATCTCGCACGGGTTGTTCACCGTGCAGCTCTCACCGCTCTCGTTGCCGGTGTTGTTGACGGCGACGACCTTGCCGGTGGTGGCGTCGATCACGGGGGAGCCGGACGTGCCGCCGATCGTGTTGCACGCCGAGGTGTAGCGGACCGAGTCCTTCCAGGTCCAGTCACCCTCCTTCATGCGGTACACGAAGCCGTCGACGTTGCAGCTGTAGATCCGCTTCCAGTACCCGGAGACCACCTTGATCGCCGAACCCTGGGTCGGGTGGGCGTCGTTGAGGGTCAGGGCGCTGATGCCGTACTGGCTCTGTATCTGCGCGTACGTCTTGGTCAGCTGGTAGATCGAGATGTCCGTGTCGGTCATCGTGCCGTACGCGATCTTGCTCGCGCGCAGCGTCCCGACGCCGGTGCCGGCCGAGTTGAGCAGGGTGAACGAACGGGTGGACCGCTTGTCCTTGATGACCTGGCCCGCCGCCGGCATGCCGGACTCCAGGCAGTGCCCGTTGGAGAGGACGAGCGCGAAGTCGCTCGGCAGGGAGCTGGGTGCGCGGACGACGGAGCCGGAACAGTTGCTGAGCGCGACGGTTCCCGCGAAGTCGACGGCGGTCACGGCCTGGCCCTGGGGTGCGGGCGCGGCGGCCGGGGCCTGTGCGACCGTCTCCCGGGGTGTGGAGGCGGCGGCCGGGACCGCTGCCGCGCCTGCCAGGAGCAGGGCGAGCAGGGCGCCGGCGAGAGGCTTCTTCATGTGGGGGTTCCCCTCTGGAACGACGGTGCAACCGAAATCCTTCGGTTGTCATGTGCATTCTCGAAAGGAGGGGACCGAGTGGCAAGAGGGCGTGGTGGGTTGAGGCGGGTGGAGCGGGCCTCGTACACGCCGACGAGATGATCACTCGTTCGTGAGTTCCGCCGCCGCCGTCCCCCCGGCCGGCGCCAGTCTGGGGGCGGTGACGCCGGCGTTGTGGACGTGGGGGGATGGGTGTGACGCGGGAATCGGGATCCAGCAGGGGAGCGGAGGGGAGGGCCGTCGGTGGAGCGGATGAGAGGGCCGTCGGGGGACTGGAGGGGCGGGCCGTGCTGCTCGCGGCGGGACTCGCCGATCTGGCGGTGAGCACGGTGGGTTCGGGCCTCGGGGTCCTGCGGGGGCTGCTGAGGCGCTCGGACGCCGCCGAGATGGCCTCCGAGGCCGAGCGGGACCTGGAGGCGCGCGGCCGCCTCGCGCTCGACCGGTACGCGTCCCCGCCGCCGGCCCACCTGGAGGTCCTCGCCCGGCACGTGCTGGCGCGGCGGGCGGGCGACGGTGGCTGAGCGGTGGGAGCCGGCCGCGTTCAAGGCGCGCGTCGACGAGGTGCTGCACGGATACGTCGCCCACGAGGCCGGTGAACTCACGGCGGTCGACGCGGCCCTCGGCCCGGTGGCCGACCAGCTGGAGTCGGCGGTCGCGGCCGGCAAGAGGCTGCGGGCCGCGTTCTGCTACTGGGGCTGGCGCGCGGTCGGCCAGCCCGACAGCCACGCGCTCGTGCGGGCCGCGGCCTCCATGGAACTGGTGCACGCCGCCGCCGTCGTGCACGACGACCTGATCGACGACAGCCCGCTGCGGCACGGCCGGCCCACGCCGCACGTGGCCCTGCGCGCCGCCCTTGAGCACCACCCGCGGGCCGTCGCGGGGGCCCGCTCGCTCGCGATGCTCGTCGGGGATCTTCTGATGTCGCTCGCCGGACAGCTCTTCGTCACCAGCGGCCTCCCCGCCGCCTACCTCGGCCGGGCCCGCCCGCTCTGGGCGGCGCTCGCCCGGGACCTGGTCGCGGGGGAGTGCCTGGAGATCCTGCACACCGGAGCGACCCCGGACACGACGGCCTCGCTGAAGGTGATCCGCTACAAGACCGCCAAGTACACCGTCGAGCAGCCGCTGCTCATCGGCGGCGCCCTGGCAGGCGCCGGCGGCCGTCTGCGCGCCGGCTTCTCGGCGTACGGGGTGCCGCTGGGCGAGGCGTTCCAGCTGAGGGACGACCTGCTCGGCCTCTTCGGAGACCCGGAGACCACCGGCAAGGCCGGCGCCGACGACGTGCGCGGACGACGGCCCACGACCCTCCTCGCCGAGACCTGGCGGCTCGCGGGCGAGGAGGAACGCCGGCGGCTGCGCGAGCTGCTCGGCCGGCGCGAGCCCGACGGGGACGCGCTGGAGGCCGTACGCGAGGTGATGCGGCGGCTGGGGGCGCCCGACCGTGTCGAGGCCATGATCGCCGAGCGGGTCGGAGAGGCCCTCGGCGCCCTCGACGAGCTGGACCTTCCCGCGGCGCCGGCCGCCGCGCTCACCGCCCTGGCGCACTCGGCGTCGGTCCGCGCTTCCTGACCGAGACACAAGGAGCCCCTCCCATGAGCTTCACCGAGGCGTCGATGGACGCCCTGAGGCGGACCGGCGACGAACTCGCCGACGCCACGGTCGCCACCCTCTTCGCGCGAGGGGAGGTCGGCACCTTCAACACCCTCATGCGGTACGTCTCCACCGCGGGCTCCCCCCTGCCGGACGGACTGCCCGACGTCGCCCGCGAGTACCTCCAGGCCACGAGCGCCCCGCCGTCCTGGGTGGACTGGGGGGAGATGGAGAAGGCCCGGCTGTTCTTCATCGACAACAACGTGCACATCTCCACCGCACTGTCCTTCGCGTCCATGCCCGCCTGCTACCTCGTCCCGCACGTGGCGAAGCTGCTGTCGGCGACGCACGGCCTGAAGTACCCCTCCCGGCGGATGGCGGAGACCGGACAGTTCACGGTCCACCTGATGCAGCCCGACGCGTTCGAGGCCGGCAGCCGGTTCATCCCCGCCGCGCAGAAGGTCCGCCTGCTGCACGCCTCGATCCGGCACCACCTCCGGCGCGAGGACCGCTGGGACGTCGAGGGCCTGGGGGTGCCGATCTGCCAGGAGGACATGATCGGCGGGCAGATGTTCTTCTCGATGCTCGTCCTGGACAGCCTGCACCGCCTCGGCATCCACATGTCCCCCGAGGGCGCGGACGCCTACCTCTACGCCTGGCGCGTGGTCGGCGCGATGCTGGGCGTCGACCAGGAGGCGGTCCCCAAGTCCCTCGACGAGGCCCGCGGCTTCCTCGATCTGTACGTGATCCGCCACATGGGCCCGTCCCCCGAGGGCGTCCACCTGACCCGGCAGCTCATCGACCTCTACGAGGAAGTCGTCCCCGGCACGTTCTTCGACCCGATCGTCTCCGCTCTCATCCGCCACCTCGTCGGCGACACGTGCGGCGACTGGCTGGACGTGCCCCGCACGCCGTGGGACACCGTCGTGAAGGCCGTCCCCCACCTCCTCGGCGTCCTGGAGACCATCGAGGACCGCTCCCCGCTCGGCGCGTGGGCCCTGGACCGCCTCGGCCACCTCGCCACCGTCCTCGAACTGTCCTCGCTCACGCGCGGACGCGTCATGCACTACGCCATCCCCGAGCACCTCAGGAAGGACTACGGCCTCCCGTCGGGACCGCCCCGCACCCGCCGCTGGACCCCGCCGGCCGCCACGGTCGGGCCGTGACGCCCCTCACCCCCGCTGACCACCGGAAACGTGGGTGAAGAGCACCCCGGAGGCCTGGTAGATTGTTCTCTGTCGCCGCGGGCAGCAGAGATGCGGATCGCGGCGGGCTACCGGTCCGGGTGGCGGAATGGCAGACGCGCTAGCTTGAGGTGCTAGTGCCCTTTATCGGGCGTGGGGGTTCAAGTCCCCCCTCGGACACAAGAAGTGACCCAATGGTGGTCGGGATACGTCCCGGCCACCATTCGCGTTTTCCCGGCGGAAAATCCTTGGACCGCGGCAGCGTCCGCGCGGGAGACTCCTTTTGCTCACCTTCGGTACGACCACACAGGGTTGGGTATGGGATCACCAGAATCGCGCGAAGGCATGCCCAACAAGGGTTCGGTCCTTCTCGCCGTCCGCTTCTACGCACGGGAGCTGGTCCGCCTCCGCCGGCTGGCCGCCCCGGCCCTCCTGCTTCCTGCACTCGGCAACATCGGCATCAACTACATCGCCCCCCTCGTCGTGGCCAAGCTGGTCGGCCGCATCGCCGGCGACGGCACCGGCGACGGGCTCGGCTCCCTCCTCCCGTACGTCCTCGTCTTCGCCGGCGTCCTGCTCCTCGGCGAGGCCCTCTGGCGCGTCGGACTGCACTGCCTCAACCGGCTCGACGCCCGCGGCATCGAGAACCTGTACGTCATCGGCATGGACGAACTCTTCGCCAAGGACGCCGCGTTCTTCCACGACAACTTCGCCGGCTCGCTGACCAAACGGGTCCTCAGCTTCGCCTCCCGCTTCGAGGAGTGCATCGACACGCTGACCTTCTCCGTCATGGGCAGCTTCGTCCCGCTGCTGTTCGCCTCCGTGGTGCTCTGGCAGTACGACCCCCTGCTCGTGGTCGGACTCCTCGTCCTCATCGCGGTCACCGGCGTCGGAGTGGCCCCGCTGATCCGCCGCCGCCAGGAGCTCGTCGCCCAGCGAGAACAGGCCATCGCCCGGGTCTCGGGCCACGTCGCCGACAGCCTGACGAACATGGACACCGTCCGGTCCTTCGGCGCCGAGCGGCGCGAGGCCGCCGAGCACCGCTCCCGCGTCGCCGAGTCGCGGCGGCTGACCCTGCGCTCCTGGGACTACGGCAACCTGCGCATCGACACGCTCGTCGCGCCGATGTCCGTCCTGACCAACGTCCTCGGCCTGGTCCTCGCCGTCACCCTCGGCGGCGGGCAGCACGGCGTGGAGGCCGTCATCGTCGCCTTCACGTACTACGCGAACGCGACCCGGATCATGTTCGAGTTCAACCAGATCTACCGCCGTCTCGAGAGCTCCATGACCGAGGCCGCGCAGTTCACCGAGCTCCTCCTCGACCCGCCGACCGTCCTCGACGCCGAGGAGCCCGAACCCCTCCGGCCCCGGGGTGCCGACGTCTCCTTCGAGAAGGTGACCTTCGCCCACGCGGGCGCGAAGCCGCTCTTCGAGGGCCTCGACCTGGACGTGCCCGGCGGAGCGAAGATCGGGTTCGTCGGCCGGTCCGGCGGCGGCAAGACCACACTCACCCGGCTGCTCCTCCGGATGACCGACATCGACGGCGGCCGGATCACCATCGGCGGCCAGGACATCAGCCGGCTCCGGCAGACCGATCTGCGCGGCATGATCGCGTACGTGCCGCAGGACCCCGCCATGTTCCACCGCACCCTCCGCGAGAACATCGCCTTCGCCCGCCCGGACGCCACCGAGGCCGAGATCCGGCGGGCGGCCGAGGCGGCGCACGTCACGGAGTTCGCGGACGCCCTCCCCGAGGGCTTCGACACCATGGTCGGCGAGCGCGGAGTGAAGCTCTCCGGCGGCCAGCGCCAGCGGGTCGCCCTCGCCCGGGCCATCCTGAGGGACGCGCCGATCCTGCTGCTCGACGAGGCGACCAGCGCCCTGGACTCCGAGAGCGAGATCCTCGTGCAGGAGGCGCTCTGGCGGCTCATGGACGGGCGGACGGCGCTCGTGGTGGCCCACCGGCTCAGCACCGTCGCCACCATGGACCGGCTCGTCGTCCTCGACCGCGGACGGATCGTCGAGCAGGGCACGCACCAGGAGCTGCTCACCGCCGAGGGCGCCTACGCGAAGCTGTGGCAGCACCAGTCGGGCGGCTTCCTCGACGACACCCCCACCTCGCCCGCCGGCCTGCGCTGAAGGGGCGCCTCCGGGGATCTCGGTGGGGTCGGTCCTGATGTCGTACAGGGCCCACTCGGGGTTGTCCACAGGTTGTCCCGGGCGGGGCCGGGGTGTCGGTGCGGACGGCTAGGCTTCAGAAATGGTCCTTTCCGACGCCCCCGACACCTCCGACGAGATCACCGACACCTCGGAGGCGGTCTCCGACGCCTCCGAGGAGATCTCCGACGCCGCCCGGGTGCTCCAGCGCGTCTTCGGCTACAGCTCCTTCCGCGGGGAGCAGCAGGAGATCATCGAGCAGGTCGTCGGCGGCGGCGACGCGCTCGTCCTGATGCCGACGGGCGGCGGCAAGTCGCTCTGCTACCAGATCCCCGCCCTGGTCAGAGCGGGGACGGGAGTCGTGATCTCGCCCCTCATCGCCCTGATGCAGGACCAGGTGGACGCGCTCAGGGCGCTCGGGGTGCGGGCCGGCTTCCTGAACTCGACGCAGGACCCGTACGAGCGGCAGGCCGTCGAGCAGGCGTTCCTCGCGGACGAGCTGGACCTGCTCTACCTGGCCCCGGAGCGGCTGCGCACCGAGGGGACCCAGCGGCTGCTCGACCGGGGAACGGTGTCGCTCTTCGCGATCGACGAGGCGCACTGCGTCGCCCAGTGGGGTCACGACTTCCGGCCCGACTACCTCGCGCTCTCGATGCTGCACGAGCGGTGGCCGAAGGTGCCGCGGATCGCGCTGACCGCGACGGCCACCGAGGCCACCCACGCGGAGATCGCGAAGCGGCTCGGCCTGGAGGACGCCCGGCACTTCGTCGCGGGCTTCGACCGGCCCAACATCCAGTACCGCATCGTCCCGAAGAACAACCCGGTCAAGCAGCTCCTGGAGCTGATCAGGACCGAGCACGACGGGGACGCGGGCGTCGTCTACTGCCTCTCGCGCGCCTCGGTGGAGAAGACGGCGGCCGCGCTCGTGGAGCAGGGCATCGACGCCGTCCCGTACCACGCCGGGATGGACGCCCGGGCGCGCGCGGCGAACCAGGCCCGCTTCCTGCGGGAGGACGGGGTCGTCGTGGTGGCGACCATCGCCTTCGGCATGGGCATCGACAAGCCCGACGTGCGCTTCGTGGCCCACCTCGACCTGCCCAAGTCCGTCGAGGGCTACTACCAGGAGACCGGCCGCGCCGGACGCGACGGCGAGCCCGCCACCGCGTGGCTGGCGTACGGCCTCCAGGACGTCGTCCAGCAGCGCAAGATGATCGACGGCTCGGAGGGCGACGAGACGCACCGCCGCTCCCTGGCCATGCACCTGGACGCCATGCTCGCCCTCTGCGAGACGGTCGACTGCCGGCGGGTGCGGCTCCTGGAGTACTTCGGGCAGTCCGGCAAGCCGTGCGGCAACTGCGACACCTGCCTGACGCCGGGGGAGTCCTGGGACGGGACCGTCGCCGCGCAGAAGCTGCTGTCCACGGTGTGGCGGCTCGCCAAGGAGCGGCGCCAGAAGTTCGGCGCCGGCCAGATCATCGACATCCTCCAGGGCAAGAGGACCGCCAAGGTCATCCAGTTCGACCACGACGGGCTCTCGGTGTTCGGCGTCGGATCGGACCTGGGCACCGCCGAGTGGCGCGGGGTCGTCCGCCAGCTCCTCGCGCAGCGGCTGCTCGCGGTGGAGGGCGACTACGGGACGCTCGTGCTCACGGAGGACAGCGGCGAGGTGCTGGGCGGCCGCCGTCAGGTCCCGATGCGCAAGGAGAAGGCGGTCGCCGCCGCCCGCAAGGAGTCCGGGGCCCGCTCCGGCAAGGGCGCCCGCGTGCCGGTCGATCTGCCCGCGGCCGCCGTGCCGGTCTTCGAGGCCCTCCGCGCCTGGCGGGCCGCGACGGCGCGCGAGCAGGGCGTGCCGGCGTACGTCGTCTTCCACGACGCGACGCTGCGCGAGATCGCGACCCGTATGCCCGCGACCGTCGAGGAGCTCGGCACCGTCGGCGGCGTCGGCGAGGCCAAGCTGACCAAGTACGCCGAGGGTGTCCTCGACGCCCTGGCCGAGGCCGGCGGTGCCGGGGCGAGCACTCCGCCCGCACCCGCCGCTCCGGCCACCCCGCCGGCTGCCGCGCCGGCGGTGCGGCGCGCGGAGCCGGACGTCCCTCCGTCCTCCGACGAGGAGCCGCCGTGGGACATGGACGAGCTCGAACCGCCGTGGGACGAGGACGAGTAGACCGGGGCACCCTGGTCGGCCGGAGGCCGTGTCGGAGACATCCGACACGGCCTCCGGCCGTTTCCGGGGGAGGCGGGACACGCGACGCGGGACACGGCAGGGATGCGGCGCGGGATGCGACACGGGACAGGGTCCGGGACGGGCGGGGGAGGCCTCGGCGGCGGACCCGGGGCGGCACGCGAGGGACGCTCCCTATACGCCCCCGAACTGCGGTGACGGCAGGGCGCCCTGCCCCGCGCCAGGCCTCGGGGACGGTTCTGGGACAGCGCGGGACGGGGGCGTAGGCGCCCCCACGGGCCCGGCGCGGGCTGTTAGTTTTCCGGTCGCCGCCTCCGGAGCCGTACCTGCCGGCCCCGGCGGTCCGGATCCCGCCCCCCTTCCCCGCACGTGAGGAACCCTCCGCCGATGACGAGCAGCCGGGACAGAATCCTGCGGACGGGCGCGGCGCTCGCCGTGACCGCCCTCGCCCTGACCGGATGCTCCACCGGGCAGCCGGGGCCCGCCGCACCGGCCGCCGCCACCGTCGCGGCGCGCTCCTCCGCCGACCCGTCGACCTGGACCCTGCCCATGCAGGCGTACCGCCCCACCACCGAGCAGACCAGGACCCTCGCCCGCGCGGAACAGAAGCTGGTCGGCCGGTGCCTCGAGGAGTTCGGGATCGACTGGAAGCCGGCCCCCGAGCTTCCCGCGATCGGCCCGAAGAACATGCTCGACTGGCGGTACGGCATCCACGACGCCGTGATGTCCGCGAAGTTCGGCTACCAGGTGGACCCGGCCCAACGGGACCGCTACGAGCGGGCGTTGCGCGAGGCCGATGCGCGGCCCCGGCTCTCGGACGACGCCCAGCTGGTCCTGGGCGGCTCCGACGTCCCCGCCGAGGTACGGCAGAAGGCGGGCCCGGAGGCCCGCCGGGACTTCTACGCGGGGCGGAGGATCCCCGAGGGCGGCTGCTTCGGCGAGGCCCGCCGGACCCTGGGCGGTTCGTCGCAGGCAGTCTCCCCGCTGGTGCAGCGCCTCACGAACGACTCGTACCCCGCGTCCACGCAAGACCCGCGGGTGAAGACGGTGTTCGCGCGGTGGTCCGCCTGCATGAAGGCCAAGGGGTACACCTACCCGGCGCCCATGGCCGCCAACGACGACCCCAGGTTCAGGCCCCGGCCCGAGGGCGTCTCCCGCACAGAGGTGGACACGGCGCTCGCCGACCTCGACTGCCGTGCCACGTACCGGGTCGCGGAGGTCTGGCACGACGCGGAGACGCGGATCCAGCGCGCGGCCGTCCAGAGCAACGCGAAGGCGCTGACGGCGGAACGCCGCGCCCTCGACACCACCGTGCGCAAGGCGGCGGACGTCCTCGCCCGCCCCTGACCCCACTGCTTCCTTCCCGACGATTCCGTTCCGACGATCACTCCGGAGTTCTGATGCAGACCTCGACCACCTCGCGCCGCCGCCTGCGCACCGCCCTCGTCGCCGCGGTGATGGGCGCATCCGCCTTCACCGGCACGGGCATGGCCCACGCGGAGGGCGACCCCACCGCGTGGATCTCCAACGACGAGATGACCATCATGTCGATGGAGACGTGCGCCAACCAGTCGGAGGAGTACCGGTTCCGCCTCTACTACAGCCCCGAGTACAAGGGCGCGTGGGTCAACATCGGCCACCCCATCTACGACATGCTGGCGCTGAAGATGCCGTACTCCGATCCCCGCCCCCTGTACTTCTGCGGCGGCACCGGCACGGGCAGCGGTCAGCGGGCCGGCAACAACGCGGGCTCCGCCTACAACTGGTACGAGGGCTACATCGGCACGCTGTACTACAGCGCCGGCTACAAGGGGGCCTTCGAGATGATCGGCGCCCGGTCCGGGCACTCCCTCCTCAACCTCCGGAACAACAACCGCTCCATCGAGTTCAGCCGCCCCTGGTAACCGCTCAGGCGGGCTGCGGCGTGAGGCGGCGCAGCCCCCTGCGGTCGTAGTAGTGCGTCATGGCGAAGCCGAACGCCAGGGCCACCACCACGCCGACCGCGATCATGATCCAGCCGCGGGCGAGTCCCGCGTCGGCCCGGGCGTCGAAGTACAGGATGGACCGGACGCCCGAGCTGAGCTGGTGCATGGGCTCGAAGATCCCCAGGAAGCGGTAGAACGCCGGCGTGGCCTCCAGGGGGACGGTCGCCCCGGACGAGGGGAGGGCCAGTGCGATGAAGACGAACATCGACACGAGCTGGCCGATGCCGCCGAAGGCGGCGTTGATGGCCTGGACGCCCAGGCCGACGGCGACCGTCGCGCAGTAGGAGAAGAGCCACAGCATCGGCAGATGGCCGGCGTCCATGCCCAGGATCGCGATCGTGGCGACCATGACGAGCGTGGTCGTCAGGAGTGAGATCCCCGCCGTCATCAGCATCTTCAGGACGAGCGTCTGGGTGCGGCTGACGGGGACCGTCGGCCGGCGGGTGTGCCAGGGACCGATCTCGCTGTCCGTGTAGCCGAGGGCGGTGTCGACGCCGTTGTGGACGAGGTTCCCGCCGATGAATCCGCTCAGGACGAGCAGCAGCGTGTAGTAGAAGGCGGTCAGGCCCAGCCCGCTGTGCCGGCCGATGGGGTGTCCGACGCGGGTGGTGACCGCGACGGGGTCGGCCAGGAGCAGTCGCGTGGTCGGGTCGGAGGCCGCGGCCGCCAGCTGCTTGCCGATGGTCAGCGAGGCCCGGTGCGCCGCGCCCTGGTTGATCTGGGAGGCCAGGGACGAGCCCAGGCTGCCGAGGCCGGGGTTGGTGAGCACGGTGAGCGTCGGGCGGACCGTCGCCCGGTTCGTGGTCAGCGCGGCGACGGAGACGGTGAAGTCCGCCGGGACGACCAGGGCGCCGAAGATCTTGCCCGAGGCCAGCGCGTCCTGGGCCTCCGCGCGGTCGAGGCGGCGCCAGTCGATGTCGGCCTTCGAGGAGCCGGTCGCGGCGATCGAGTCGGTGATCTGCTTGCCGAGGTTCTCCGACTGCCCCGGCAGCGGACGGCCCTCGTCCTCGTCGACCAGGGCGATGGGCAGCCGGTTCAGGTGGTCGCTCGGGCTGAGGATGCCGCCCATGTAGAGGAGCGACAGCAGCAGCGACACCAGGGCGCACAGGACGGTCGGTACGAGCCACAGCTTGGCGTGCCGGAGGAGAGCGGTGGCACGGACCTGGGGGACGGGGTCCGGGGCGTTCGGGGGGATCGCGGAGGTCATGGGGCCATCGTCGGCGGGCGGGGCGGCGATCCGGGCATTTCGGCTCACTGCGGGTGGGGGCGTGTCGGGCGCGTCGCCGGTCCCGTGCGTCGGGCGCGCCGCCGGTCCTGCGCGTCGGATGCGCCGCCGGTCCCGTGCGTCGGGCGCGCCGCCAGTCCCGTGCGTCGGGTGTGACGCCGGTCACGCTCCGGTCGCCGAGCGGGAGGCCGGTGTGCCGGCCGCATCGCCATCCGCTCCGATTGCGGAGCGGTGAACGCCGGGTTTGAGTGGGAAAGCCCCTCCTTCCGCGCCTCCAGGAGCTGTCATGTCGATGGCGTTCGGTTCCCCCTTCGGTTCGTCGGACCCCTTCAGCGACCTGTTCGACCGGTTCTTCGGGATGTCGCCCGCGTCCTCGCCCCCGGCGGTGCAGCGCGTGCCCATCGGACGACTGCTGACCGAGTCCTCCCACGAGCTGTTGAACACGGCCGCGCGCAAGGCCGACGCGGACGGCAGCTCCGACCTCGACACGGAACACCTCCTGTGGGCGGCGACCCAGGTCGAACCGACCCGCCGGCTGCTCTCCCAGGGCGGGGTGAGCCCGGACAAGCTCGCCGAACAGCTCGCCGACGTGCTTCCCCGGGAGTCCGCCGAGCCGTCGGCCGAACCCGGTCTCACCCCGGCGGCCAAACGGACCCTGGCGACCGCCCACGCCTACTCGCAGGCCGCCGGGGTCTCGTACATCGGCCCCGAGCACATCCTCAGCGCCCTCCTCGGCGACGCCGACTCCGGGGCGTCCCGCTTCCTGCGGGCCGAGGACCTGGACGTGAAGAGGCTGCGCGGCCTCACCGACCAGGCGGCCCGCCCGGAGTCCGGCGGCGCGCCCGCCGCCGCGAAGCAGCCGGCGACTACCCTCGACGAGTACGGCCGGGACCTGACGGAGGAGGCGAGGGCGGGCCGGCTCGACCCCGTCGTGGGCCGGGCCGACGAGATCGAGCAGACCGTCGAGATCCTTTCCCGGCGCTCCAAGAACAACCCCGTGCTCATCGGCGAGCCCGGCGTCGGCAAGACCGCCATCGTGGAGGGACTCGCCCAGCGGATCGTCGCGGACGAGGTCCCCGACACCTTGAAGGGCAAGCGGGTCGTCTCCCTGGACCTGTCCGGCATGGTCGCCGGAGCGCAGTACCGGGGACAGTTCGAGGAGCGCCTCAAGAAGGTCATCGAGGACGTGCAGGAGGCGAGCGGCGACATCATCCTCTTCATCGACGAGCTGCACACGGTCGTCGGCGCGGGCGCCACCGGCGAGGGCTCGATGGACGCGGGCAACATGCTCAAGCCCGCCCTCGCCCGCGGCGAACTGCACGTGGTGGGCGCCACCACCATCGACGAGTACCGCAAGCACATCGAGAAGGACGCCGCCCTCGAACGCCGCTTCCAGCCCGTCCTCGTCCCGGAGCCGACCGTCGAGGAGACCGTGCAGATCCTCGAAGGGCTGCGGGACGCGTACGAGGCCCACCACCAGGTCCGCTTCGCCGACGGCGCCCTCGCGGCGGCGGCAGAGCTCTCCGACCGCTACATCAGCGACCGCTTCCTGCCCGACAAGGCCATCGACCTGATGGACCAGGCCGGGGCACGCGTACGGCTCCGCAGCGCGGGCCGCTCCACCGAGGTCGTCAGCCGCCAGGACCGGCTCGCGAAACTGCGCCGCGAGAAGGACCAGGCCGTCGACGCCGAGGACTTCGAGAAGGCGAAGGAACTCAAGGACCGGATCGCCGAGGCCGAGGGCGAGCTCGCCGGCATCGAGGAGCGCCGCGAGGGCGTCGTCTCGGTCACGGCCTCCGACATCGCCGACATCGTCTCCCGCCGCACCGGCATCCCCGTCTCGCAGCTCACCGCCAGCGAGAAGGAGAAGCTCCTCAGGCTGGAGGAGGAGATGCACGCCCGGATCGTCGGCCAGGACGAGGCGGTCACCGCGGTCTCCGAGGCCGTGCGTCGCAACCGTGCGGGCATGGGCGACCCGAACCGGCCCGTCGGCTCCTTCCTCTTCCTCGGGCCCACCGGCGTCGGCAAGACCGAACTCGCCAAGACCCTCGCCGAGCTGCTCTTCGGCGCCGAGGACCGCATGATCCGGTTCGACATGAGCGAGTTCCAGGAGAAGCACACCGTCGCCCGGCTCGTCGGCGCGCCTCCCGGATACGTCGGCTACGAGGAGGCCGGCCAGCTCACCGAGAAGGTGCGGCGCCAGCCGTACAGCGTCGTGCTCTTCGACGAGATCGAGAAGGGGCACCCCGACGTCTTCAACACGCTGCTCCAGATCCTCGACGACGGGCGCCTCACCGACGGCCAGGGCCGCACGGTCGACTTCCGTCACTGCGTCGTCATCATGACGTCCAACATCGGCGCCCACCGCATCCTCGCCCACGAGGGCGACGCGGCCGAGCTCAAGGACCAGCTGATGGAGGACCTGCGGGGACGCTTCCTGCCCGAGTTCCTCAACCGGATCGACGACATCATCGTCTTCCACAGCCTCACCGAGGAGGACCTGTCGGAGATCGTCGACCACCTCCTCGACCGGAGCAAGCACCGCGTCCACGCGCAGGGCATGACCCTGGAGGTCACCGAGGCGGCGAAGAAGCTGCTCGTCGCCCACGGTCACCAGCCGGCGTTCGGCGCCCGCCCGCTGCGCCGCACCATCCAGCGGGAGCTCGACAACCGCGTCGCCTCCCTGCTGCTCGGCGGCGAGGCCGACCCCGGCGACACGATCGTCGCGGACGTCGTGGACGACTCGCTGCACTGCACGGTCCGCAAGCACGAGGACGTCGGTACCGGCGCCGCGGCGGCCTGACGTCCGGCCGTGGACGACGCACCCGCCGAGGAGCGGCGGGTCGGCGCACCGCGGCACGTGGTCGCCCGCCTGGGGCGCGCGCTCTCCCCGAGGGGCGCGCTCGCCCTGCAGAGCGTGGACGGCGCCCTGTCCTTCGCGCTGCGGGCCGCGCTCGCCATGGCGCTGCCCGCGGTGCCGATGGCGCTCGCCGGGCGGGCGGACGAGGCCGTCTACGCGATGCTGGGCTCCTTCACGACCACGTTCGGCCGCAACCTGCCCTACGCCCGCCGCGCCCGCGTACTCGCCGTCGTCGCCGTGGCGATGACCGTGTGCGTGGGCTGCGGCGCGGCGTTCGCCGCCTGGGTGCGGCCGGGGGACGGGGGAGTGGGCGCCGCCGTGACCGTCGCCGCGACGGCACTGGTCGCCGGCCTCGCGAAGCTCGCCTGCGACGCGGCCCGGCTCAGCGGCCTCGGCGCGGTGCTGCTGCTGTTCTCCTTCGCGGTGGCGGCCAACGGCACCTCCGCCCCCGACGACGTCCTGCCCCGGGCGGGCCTGGCCGCGTGCGGTGCGGCCGTCGCCTGGGTCCTCGCCGTGGCGGGCGGGCTCGTCCACCCGGACCGCCCCCAGCGGCTCGCCGTCGCCGCCGCCCTGCGCGAGCTCGCGGACCTGTGGGACACGAGCGGTACGGGGGACGCCAGCGGTACGGCAGACGGCGCCCGGCCCGTACGGCACCGGGCGACCGCCGCCGTCCTCCAGGCGTACCGCACGCTCGGCGTCCTGCCCCCGTCCGGCACCGAGCGGCGCGGCCGGGGCGACACCTGCGTGCGCCTCACCGACCTGTGCTGGTCCCTCCTCGTCGGCTCCGCCCGCCGTCCGCCGCACGACCCCGCGGGCCTGGCCCGAACCCTGCGCCGCCAGGCCCGGCTGCTCGCCGCCCGCCGCCGGCGGGCCCCGCGCATCCTGCCCGAGCTCGCCCTGCCCGTCCTGATCTCCCAGGCCGGGGTGGTCGCCCGCCCCGCACCCGCCGCACGCCCCGGAGGCCCCGGGCCCGTCCCGGCCGATCCGACCACCCTGCGCGCCACCGGACTCCGGGCCGCCGCACTCGTGACGGGACCGGCCCACGGCCGGGCGGCGGTCCTGCTCGTGCCGGCGCTGCGGATGGTCCTCGGCACCGGTCTCGCGGGCGGGATCGCGCTCCTCCTGGGCCTCGGGCACGGCTACTGGGCCGCGATCTCCGCCGCCGCCGTCCTCCACTCGGTCAACGTCCGGACCGCCGCCCAGCGGGCCGTCCAGCGCACCCTCGGCACGGTCGCGGGCCTCCTGCTCGCCCTCGGCGTCCTCGCCCTGGGCCCCGAGCCGGTGACCCTCGTCCTCGTGATCGTGCTGTTCGAGTTCCTCCTGGAGTACGTCGTGGCCCGCAACTACGGTCTCGGCGTCGTCTTCCTCACCCCGCTGGCCCTGCTGATGACCGACCTGGCCGCGCCCGCGCCGGCCGGGGCGCTCGTCGAGGACCGGGCCCTGAGCAGCGTGCTCGGAGTCGCCGTCGGGCTCGGCTGCGCGCTGATGGTGGTCCACGACCGGGCGGCGGTACGGGCGGAGCGCGCGCTCGCCGCCTGTGCGGAGGCCTCGGAGCGGGCCGAACGGGCCCTGGAGGAGGGGGACACACGGTCGTTCCCGCTCGTCCAGACGCGCCTGGCTGCGGCCGCGGTGGAGCTGCGGGAGGCGGACGACGCCGCGGCGGGCGAGCTGTGGCCGGCCGAGATCGACCCGACCGAGCTCGCCGCCGCGGAACGGCGCGCCTACCTCCTCCTGGACCGGCTGGTCCGCACCGGGTGACGTGACGTCAGGAGGAGGGTCCCGACGTCAGGGGGGCGGCCTCGGACCTCAGGAGGCGGTCTCGATCGTCACCTTGACGTGCTTCATGATCGGCTGGTCGCTCTGGGTGCTGTAGTCGCCCAGCGCGCACAGCACGTTCATCTCAGGCATGTAGCCGGCCGCGCAGCCGCGCGGGATGTCGTACGGGACGGCGAGGTAGCCCTTCAGATGCCGCCGGCTGCCGTCCTTCGCGGTGCTCGTGATGTCGACGCGCCCCATGTCGGCGATCCCGCGCTCCCGCATGTCCGCCCGGTTCATGAAGACCAGCGTGCGGCAGTTCTTGACGCCCCGGTAGCGGTCGTTGTCGGAGTAGATGGTGGTGTTCCACTGGTCGTGGGAGCGCATGGTGCCCAGCGCCAGGGTGCCGGGCGCGGGCACCACGTCGGGCAGTTCGGCGCTGGAGAACTCGGCGCGCCCGGACGGGGTGAGGAAGACCAGCTCCCGGGCGGGCTGCTTGATGCGGAAGCCGAGCGGCAGCCGTACGCGCCGGTTGAAGTCCTCGAAGCCGTCGAGCGCGCGGGCCATGGTGTCCCGGATGCGGTCGTAGTCCTCGATGTACCACTCCCAGGGCGTGGCGCTGTCCGGCAGTGCGGCGCGCGCCATGCCGGCGACGATCGCCGGCTCGGACAGCAGGTGCGCGGAAGCGGGCTTCTTCATGCCGACGGACAGGTGCACCATGCTCATCGAGTCCTCGACCGAGGTGCTCTGGACACCCTTGCGCTGGTGGTCCTTCTCGGTCCGGCCGAGGCAGGGCAGGATGAGGGCCTGCCGGCCGTGCACGATGTGGCTGCGGTTCAGCTTGGTGCTGACCTGCACCGTGAGCTCGCACCTCCGCAGCGCCTCGTAGGTGTACGGGGTGTCGGGGGCCGCGAGCGCGAAGTTGCCGCCCATGCCGACGAAGACCGTGATCTCGCCGTCGTGCATCGCCTTGATGCTCGTGACGGTGTCCTTGCCGTGCGCCCGTGGCGGGTCGATCTCGCACACCTCGGCGAGCCGGTCCAGGAACGCCTCGGTGGGCCGGTGGTCGATGCCGCAGGTGCGGTTGCCCTGGACGTTGCTGTGGCCGCGTACGGGCGAGGGGCCGGCGCCCTCCCGGCCGAGGTTGCCGCGGAGCAGCAGCAGGTTGACGATCTCCCGCACGGTGTCGACGCCGTGCTCGTGCTGGGTGACGCCGAGACACCAGCTGACGATGGAGCGGTCGGCCTCGCCGTACACGCGGGCGGCCTTCAGGATGTCCGCGCGGCTCAGCCCGGACTGCCGTTCGAGCTCCGCCCACGGCGTGGCCTCGCACAGGGCGCGGTATTCCTCGAAGCCGGAGGTGTGCCGCTCGATGAACTCCCGGTCCAGGGCCTTCGGATCGGTCGAGGACTGCTCCAGGACCGCCTTGGCCATGCCCCGTACCAGGGCCATGTCGCCGCCGATCCGCGGCTGGAGGTTCAGCGTGCTGGTCTTCGTCGTCTTGAAGAGGGCCATGTCCGTGAAGTCGTGCGGGACGATCGTGCGGGTGGCGGCCGCTTCGACGAGCGGGTTGACGTGCACGATCTGGGCGCCGCGGCGGTGGGCCTCGGCGAGGGCGGTGAGCATCCGGGGCGCGTTCGACGCGGCGTTCACGCCGAAGATGAACAGGGCGTCGGCGGTCTCCCAGTCCTGGAGGTCCACCGTGCCCTTGCCGGTGCCCAGGGAGGCCTGGAGGGCCCGGCCGCTGGCCTCGTGGCACATGTTGGAGCAGTCGGGCAGGTTGTTCGTGCCCAGCTCACGGGCCATCAGCTGGTAGAGGAACGTGGCCTCGTTGCCGAGCCGGCCTGAGGTGTAGTACGCGGCCCGGTTCGGGTCGTCGAGGCCGCGCAGGGTGCGGCCGACGAGCGCGAAGGCGTCCTTCCAGCTGATCGGGACGTAGTGGTCCGAACCGGGGTCGTAGACCATCGGCTCGGTGAGACGGCCCTCGTTCTCCAGGTCGTAGTCGCTCCACCCGGCCAGCTCGGTCACCGAGTGGGCGGCGAAGAACTCGCGCCCGACCCGCTTGCGGGTCATCTCCCAGGTGACGTGCTTGATGCCGTTCTCGCAGATGTCCAGGTGGAGGCCCTTGGTGTCGTCGGGCCACGCGCAGCCGGGACAGTCGAATCCGGTGTTCTCGTGGTTCATCCGCATGATCGCGCGCGGTCCGTCGACCAGTGCGCCCTCGCGCACCAGGAAGCTCGTCACGCTCTTCGCTGCGCCCCAGCCGGCGGCCGGGTGGTGGTACGGCCGGAACTCCGGTTCGCCCTCCGGGGTCGGACCCACCCGGGGTTCCCGTTCGTCCTGGGTGGTGCTCTCGTCCTGGTCGGTGCTCAAGGCGCTTCACCCTCTCGCCCTGCGGACGCATGGGCATGATGGGACAAAAGGACCCCTTCGGGCAGGCTAAGCCCCTCGCCCGGCGCATGCCACCTCACGACGGAGGGGCCGCGTCGTGACGGAAGGGCCGCGTCCTGACGGACGGGCCCTTCATGGCGGAGGGGTCGCGTCGTGCTGCGTGACGGATCATGCGCACCTACGCTGGCGCTGTCCGTTTTCTTCGCTTCAAGTCGGTTTGTTTCCCGGTCATCTCTCGTGGGAGCGTCATGGTCGTACCCCAGCCGGTCGTCGCCCCGCCCTCCCGGGCGGCCGTCTTCCTGGTGGCCACCGTCAACCCGGGTGGTGAGACCGCCGTGCGGGAGGTGCTCCAGGACGTGACGGGACTGACCCGTTCGGTCGCGTTCCGTGTCCCCGAAGCGCACCTCACCTGCGTCGCCGGGATCGGCTCCGAGGGGTGGGACCGGCTCGTCGGAGGTCCTCGCCCCCGTGAGCTGCACCCCTTCCCGACCCTGCGGGGGCCCCGACACCGTGCCCCGGCCACCCCCGGTGACCTGCTCTTCCACCTGCGGGCCCGGCGCCTGGACCTCTGCTTCGAACTGGCCCGGCACATCGTGGCCGCCCTCGGCCCCGCCGTGACCGTCGTCGACGAGGTCCACGGCTTCGGGTACCTCGACGACCGCGACCTGCTCGGCTTCGTCGACGGCAGCGAGAACCCCGAGGGCACGACGGCCGCCGACGCGGTCCACATCGGCGACGAGGACCCGGACTTCCGGGGCGGAAGCTACGTGATCGTCCAGAAGTACCTGCACGACATGCCGGCCTGGGACGCGCTCACCGTGGAGCAGCAGGAGCACGTCATCGGGCGCGGCAAGGGGTCCAACATCGAACTGTCCGACGAGGTCAAGCCCCCGGACTCGCACGTCGCGCTCAACACGGTCACCGACGAGAACGGCGTCCAGCAGCAGATCTTCCGCGCGAACATGCCGTTCGGGCGGATCGGCGCCGGCGAGTTCGGCACCTACTTCGCCGGCTATGCGCGGACCCCCGCCGTCACCGAGCGGATGCTCCGCAACATGTTCCTCGGGGACCCGCCCGGCACCACGGACCGCATCCTCGACTTCTCCCGGGCCGTCACCGGCGGCCTCTTCTTCGTGCCGGGCACGGGCCTCCTCGACGACCTCCCCGCCCCCTCGGCCGCCGCGGCCCCCGGCCTGACCCTGGGCATCGGCAGCCTGAAAGGAGCCCCAGCCCCATGACGTCCCCCGATTCCACCAGCAACCTCCACCGCGAACTCGCCCCGATCACCGCCGCCGCGTGGGCCGAGATCGAGGAGGAGGCCCGCCGCACCTTCCGCCGCAACGTCGCGGGCCGCCGCGTCGTCGACGTCCCCGACGCGGCCGGGCCCGAGCTCTCCGCCGTCGGCACCGGCCACCTCACCGACCTGCCGGCCCCCGCGCCGGGCGTCACGGCCCGGCTGCGCGACGTACGGCCCCTGGTCGAGCTCCGGGTGCCGTTCACCGTCGACCGGGCCGCCGTCGACGACGTCGAGCGCGGATCGAAGGACTCCGACTGGCAGCCCGTCAAGGACGCGGCCCGCACCCTCGCGTTCGTCGAGGACCGCACCGTCTTCGACGGCTACGGAGCGGCGGGCGTCGCGGGGCTGCGCGCCCGCAGCTCGAACCCGGTGCTGCGGCTGCCTCCCGAACCCAGCGACTTCCCCGACACGGTCAGCAGGGCGCTCACCTCCCTGCGGCTCGCCGGCGTCGACGGTCCGTACGCGCTGCTGCTCGGCGCCGATCAGTACCGGGCGGTCAGCGAGACCTCCGACCACGGCTACCCGATCGCCGCCCACCTCGCCCGGATGCTGGACGGCTCCCCGATCTGGGCGCCCGCCCTCGACGGCGGCTTCGTCCTCTCCACCCGGGGCGGCGACTTCGAACTGCGCATCGGCCAGGACGTGGCGATCGGCTACACCTCGCACGACGCGACCAGCGTCCAGCTGTACCTCCAGGAGACCCTGACCTTCCTGGCCTACACGGACGAGGCCGTCGTCGTCCTGGAGCCCTGAGCCGTGAACCCACGGCTGTTCGGCGCCGTACCCCGGCTGGCCGGGTCGGCGCTCGTCGGCGCCGCGTCCGGCGCGGCCGTCGCCGCCGTGACCGGCACCCCGCTGGGCGTCCTCGCCGGCATCGCCACGGCCGAGACCCTCTTCGTCCTCAGCGGCTGGACGGCCCTGTGGCCCATGGACGCCGCCACGACCCACCGGAACGTCCGGCGCGAGGAGTTCCGGCCCGTCGTCGAGGAACTCCTCGTCGTCACGGCCTCCCTGTCCGGGCTCGTCGCCATCGTCGTGCTGCTCCTGGTCGGCCACACCGCCCTGAGCCACGCGGCGGCCGCCACGGCGCTGTGCGGCGTCTTCATGGCCTGGGCGGGGCTCCACCTCACGTACGCCACCCGGTACGCGTACCTCTACTACGCCGTGAAGCCCGGCGGCGGCATCGACTTCAACTCCCCGAACCCGCCGAAGTACAGTGACTTCCTCTACTTCAGCTTCAACCTCGGCATGACCTACCAGGTCTCCGACACGAACGTCTCCAGTCCCACGATCCGGTCGGTCGTCCTGCGGCACTGCCTGCTGTCGTACGTCTTCGGGGCCAGCATCCTGGCCACCACGATCAACCTCGTCGCCACGATCGTCACCGGCTGACCCGTGCCGCCGTCAGCCGATCGAGACCACGACCGCGGTCGTCCGGCCCTCGGGGGTGTCGTACGTGACGGTGTCGCCGGCGCCGTGGCCGAGCAGTGCCCGGCCGAGCGGGCTCTCGGCGGTGACCAGGGTCGCGTCGAGGGCGTTCGCCAGCTCGCCGATGTGGAGGTTCGACTCGGTGCCGTCCGCGAAGCGCACGGTCACACTGCTGCCCACGCCGACCGCGGAGGTGGACGGCGCTTCGGCGACGGCGCCCTCGCGGAGCCGGCCCTCGATCTCGGTGACCCGCCCGTCGAGGCGGTCGAGCTCGTCGGCCCGCTGCAACTCGTCCGCCTGGTCGGCCCGGTCGCCGGTCTCGTCGCCACCGCCGTCCCGCAGGGTGGCGGCGACCGCCTCGCGTTCGGTCTTCAGGTCGGCGAGTTCGCCCTCCAGGGCCTCGCGGGCGACGGCGCTGAGGGGCTCGGGTCCACCGGTCATTGCTGCTCCCGTTTCTCGACGGTCGTGGGGCGGGGGGACGTGCGTCAGCTTCCGCTCGGACTCGGCCTGGCCTGCGTCACCGGGATGTCGAAGACGTGATCCGGCGTCACGATGCGGGTGATGGCCTGGCCGAACAGCGTGCTGGGCTCGATGTTGTCGTGGAGGACGTCCGTGTTGAGGAGGACCACCAGCGTGGCCTTGGCCTCCGGAAGATAGATCGTGAGCGACTCGTACCCCGGCAGGGAGCCGTTGTGGCCGATCCAGCCCTGGATGTTGAAGATGCCGAGGCCGTACCCCGCGCCGGGGATGCCCGAGGGGTACACGTGCAGCCGCTCGGCCTGTGTCTTCGGCGTCAGGAGGGTCCCGGTCGCCACCACCCGGGCCCAGGTGCGCAGATCCTGGAGGTCGGAGATCATCGCACCGGCCGCCCAGGCCCAGGACGGGTTCCAGTCGGTGGAGTCCTCCAGCTTCCCCGAGGCGGTCTGCTCGGTGTAGCCGTGGGCGTGCGGGCTCGGGAAGGCGGCGTCGGTCGGGAACACCGTGTGGCTCAGGCCCGCCGGCTCGATGACGTTCTTCTGGATGTAGTCGTGCAGCGGTGTTCCGCTGACCTTCTCCACGACGAGACCGAGCAGGATCAGGTTCGTGTTGCAGTAGTCGAACTCGGCGCCCGGCTGGAACTGGATCGGGTGCTTGAACGAGTAGGAGAGCAACTCCTGCGGAGTGAAGGGCCGGTACGGATCGGACGTGAGCGCCTTGTAGAAGTCCTCGTCCGCCGAGTAGTTGAAGAGACCGCTGCGCATGGAGGCGAGGTTGCGCAGGGTGATGTTGTCGCCGTTCGGGACCCCGTCGACGTACTTCGAGATCGGATCGTCCAGACCCGCCTTGCCCTGGTCGACCAGTTCGAGGAGGGCGGTCACCGTGAACGTCTTGGTCTCGCTCCCGATCCGCATGAAGAGACCGGGGTCCATGGACTCGCCCGTCGCCTTGTTCGCGACGCCGAAGGAGCGGATGTACGTGCCCTTGCCGGGCGCGGAGAGGGCGACGCTGACACCCGGGACACCGGCCTCCTTCACCACGTCCTGCACCGCCCGGTCCAGACGGGCGGCGACGGCCGGGGTGAGCTCCGGGAATCCCGCGTCCGCCGATGGCGAGGGGGCCGCCGCCACGAGGGCGGCGGGGCCGGGGGGTTCGGCCGCGAAGGCCGCGCCCGCGCCGACGGGCGCGACGAGGATCCCCACGGCCGCGAGGGCCGCGCAGACGCGACGGTTTCGTGTGTGCGAGTACCTCACGGCGGGCCTCCTGCCGGCCGGGGACAACACTCCACCTCCAGGCTAGGGCGGCGTGGGCGCCCCCGCATCGCGACCCGGCCCGTCTGTTAGGTTGCGGTTCCCTGACCCGGGTCGAGAGGGAACGCGCATGGCCGTCATCCACCACACCACGATGCAGCCCACCAAAGCGGAACTGCTCACCGCGTGGCTGCCCAGCCGCACCTGGTACGCCGGCGGAGCCGACGGGCCGCGCCCGGCCAAGGCGGGCGGCTTCCGCCTCGACGACCCCGCGGGCGAGGTGGGCATCGAGTTCATGGCGGTCACCGACGGTGCCGGGCCGGACGCGCTCACCTATCTGATCCCGATGACCTACCGGGGCGCACCCCTGGAAGGCGCCGAGGACGCCCTCATCGGCACCTCCGAGCACGGCGTCCTCGGCACGCGCTGGATCTACGACGGCACCCACGACCCGGTGCTCGTCGCGCAGTTGTACGCCCTGCTCGCCGGCCACGCCCAGGCGCAGGACCAGTCCGTCGACGACACGACCGACCTCAGCGTCGCCGCCTCGCTCGCCCCCGCAGGGACCGCGGCGGAGCTCGTACGGGTCACCGAGGGCCCCGACCACACCGACGTGACGGTACGGGAGACCGGCGCGGCCGCACCGCTGACCCTGCGGGTCCGGCGCGTCCTGCGCGCCGACGAGGACGGCGGACCGGGCCGCGGCCGGGTCGTCGCCGAGTGGCGCCTCGCCGACGGGACCGGCGCACGCGGCGCGTTCGCCGTCGCCCTCGGGGACCGGGCCTAGGCCCTGTCGTCAAACTCCCGCCTGCCCCGCGACGCCATGCACGCGCTCTCGCCGCACCGGGCACAAGCCCGAGTACGTCCAGTACGAGGGCTCGCGCCCGGCACGCCGAGAGCACGCACCTGACGCCGCGGGGCCGCCCTTCGGGCGACGACGGGAGTTTGACGACAGGGCCCAGGTCAGACCCAGTTGACCTCCGCCTTGGCGAGCAGCGGGTCGTCCACGAGCTCCCACAGGGGGACGGCGAAGTTGCCCGTGCCGTAGCGGCCGCCGAAGTGCAGTCCGAGGACCCGGTGGTCGGTGAGGTCGAACACCGGGGAGCCGCTGTTGCCGCCGAGTGTCGAGCAGTCGTGCTTCATCACCAGCCCGCCGGGCACGAACTCGGTGGCCGTGCCCGGCTGGAGGCGCTTCACGTTGTAGACGTCCATGAAGATCCGGCGCATCGACTCGGGTTCGTTGCGCCGGCCGTCCCAGGCCGGGTAGCCGATCACGTACACCGGGCGGCCCGGCAGGCTCGCCGGCGCGTCCGCCGCGACCGCGAGCGGCGTCGGCAGGCCGTCCTCCGCCGAGGGCTCGACGCGGAGCAGCGCCATGTCGACGTCGGGGTGGACACCGATGACGTCGGTGATCTCGTACGCCACCGAGGGCCCGGGCGGCGCGCCCGCGACGGGCAGCTCCTCCGCCGGGTCGACCCGCGCCGACATGCCGAACTCCAGCGTCCACTGCTCGCCCTCGAAACGGCTGAACTCCGCCGCCACGTGACGGTTCGTCATCACCGTGCGCGGACCGACCATGAAGGCCGTCCCGATCCAGTCCAGGCTGGGATGCCCGGTGACCTCCACCCGGCCGACCCGTACGAGGGACTCCCGGATCGCGGGACGCTGCGGCTCCAGGACCGCCCACTCGTCGTGCTGCGCGGCGAAGTCCTGGCGCTGGACCAGGATCGCCGGCCGGCCCTCCAGGAGGACGATCGCCTCCACGCCGAAGGCCTCGTCGCCGTCGAGCTCGTCCTCGCGGTGCCCGGCCAGCTTCTCCAGGCCGCTGACCCCGGCCTCCAGGACGCGGGCCCGCTCCTCGCGTGCGAAGCGGGAGATCTCGGCCGCCGGGGCCACGTCCGCGGGCAGTTCGAGCGCGGACTCGGCGATCTCCGCCTCCAGCTCCGCGCGCACCCGCGCGGCGACCTCCCGCAGGTCACCGAAGATCCGCTCCGCGCCGGTCGCCACCGGCGACACGCTCCGTGGTCCGTTCGGCATATTCGCTCACCTCGGCTTCGCGTTCCCCGTCCCCCCGGGCCGGCCGCCCCGACTGGGCCGCCATGATCTCCTCGTACAACTCCTTCCGGAACTCCCTGAGATGGGCCAGGATGCCGCTCATCTGGGTGCCCACGTTCACGAACCGCGTCCGGGCGCCCTGGAACTCGACCTCGTCCACCTTCCGCGTCCCCCGGTGCAGCCCGACCACCGTCCAGTCGTCGAGGCAGACCGGGGAGCCCGAGGAACCGCCCCGGGTGTCGGTGAAGTACAGGATGTCGTGCTCGTCGGCCCGGTAGACCAGGTTGTTGCGCAGCGCCACCCGCTTCGGCAGCCCGCCGGGGTGCTGGATGATGTTCACCGGGACGCGCTGCCGCTCGCGGACGAGCAGCGGCCGGGTGGCGATCCGGAGCGTCGGCCGCTCCCGCTGGTCGGCGGAGAGCCGCACGATCGCGTAGTCGAGTGCGGCGTCCCAGGCCGCGAGCTCGCCCGCCGTCGCCTCCGGCGCGGCCGCCGCGTTCTCGACGAAGTCGAAGCGGGAGCGCGACATGAGCGCCTGGAGCCGCAGATCCTCGTCGCTCACGTACGGTCGGACGCCCGACTCCCACGAACGGGCCATCACCACATGGTGGTTGGTGATCAGCAGCCCCGGGGCGATCATCCAGCCGGTGCCGCCGTGCGGATACGAGGGAAACAGCGGCGCACCCGACTCGTACGGCGGGATCCGCAGCAGCGCGACGGAGGCACCGGCCCGGATGCCGCCGTGCAGGAACTCGTACGGCACGGTGTCGTCCTGGAGGACGATCTCCTCCTTCAGCTCCCCGGGCATCATCTCCGCCGACAGCTCCGCCTCGCCCGTGATCGCCCGGGCCACG
The DNA here is from genome assembly GCF_049913095.1 of Streptomyces sp. E-08. Taxonomy (NCBI): domain Bacteria; kingdom Bacillati; phylum Actinomycetota; class Actinomycetes; order Kitasatosporales; family Streptomycetaceae; genus Streptomyces; species Streptomyces sp. E-08. The sequence goes on from NZ_CP183971.1 coordinate 7,097,136, forward strand.
GCGTCCAGGGCGCCCTGCAGGACGGCGCGCGGGCCCTGCTCACGGGTCTGCTCGACCGCGTTGTGCAACCAGATCTCCAGCGGCACCAGGCCGTCGAGGAGACGCTCGACCTGGTTCATCGCGTTGAGGTCGGCGTGCGCCTGCTCCCGGGGGTCGGCCAGCGGCTCCAGGGTGGCCGTGAAGTAGCCCGGGATGCCCTTGAGCAGCGCCGGGCGCAGGGCCCGGTCCGCGAGCCCCGCCTCCATGGCGGCGTTGCGGACCCGGACCAGCTCCTCCTGCGGCAGGTACGGCACCTTCCGGAGCGCGGCCCCCGCGGCGTTCGGCGGCGGGCGGGTCCACAGACCGGTCCGGGGCCCCTGCTCCGCGCCGGGCCCGGCCGGGACGGCCGTGTGCGCGGCCGGGCCCGCGTCCATCGCGGACGCCACCCCGAGCAGCAGGTCCCCGCTGCCGTCCCGGAGCGCGAGCGCCTGCCGGGCGACGCCGTCCAGGGTGCCGCGGCGCCGCGCCTCCCGCAGGTCCCGCTCGATGCGCTCCAGGTCCGGACGGGCGCCACCGGAAGCCTCCTCGCCCCCGGAGCCGGCGGCGGACTCCAGGATGCGGGTCAGCGGCCCGCGGAGGCCCGGCTCGTCGGTGAGGGTCGTGTCGATCCAGCGGGCCAGCTCGGTGACCACCGCCTCCTCGTCCGCCGGGAGCCCCACGAGCCGCAGCGTGTGCTCCAGGAGCCCCGGGTCCGCCCGGCACGCCGTGGCCGCCGCCGTACGGGCGAGGGACGGCTGCCGGGCCAGGTCCGCGTCCGGCATGCCGCGCAGTGTGCGGGCGAGCCGCTCCTCCGCCGGGGCGGCGTCACCGTCCGCGAGCGCGGCGAGCCGCGAGCGGGCGACGAGCACGCCCAGCGACTCGTGGCGCAGCCCGAGGCCCCCGGCGATCTCCTCCGCCTCCTGGAGGTCCCGCTCCGCCGCCGCGAAGTCGCCGGTGTCCTGGGCGAGCCGGGCCGACAGCTGGAGCAGTTCGAGCCGGGTCTCCGCGCAGCCCGCCTCCTCCGCCCGGTCCACGGCCCGCTCGGCGCCCGCGCGCGCCTCCGCCGTCCGGCCCGAACGGGCCAGGGTCTCGGCGAGCAGCGCGTGCAGCCTGCTGCACGGGGTCCACGGCCGCCGCTCCGCGAGCCGCTGGCCCGCGGCCTCCACGTACCCCTGGGTGAGCAGGTCCTCGACCTCGCGCGCGGCGATCCGCTCCCAGTCCTCCTGGTCGGCCTCGGTCATGACCTGGTCGGGCACGTGGCCGCCGATCCTGCCGAGGAGGAACGCGGCCGAGCGGTGCGGCATCTCGCGGTGCGCCGACCCGCTCAGGTAGGACGCGACGCCGGGCTCCCAACGGGCCTCCACCGTACGGGGGTTCTCGCCGAGCCGGAGCCGGTGGTAGATCTCCTCGGCGCGCTCCCTGGGCCCCTCGCGGGCCGCGTAGTAGGCGACGGCCCTGCGGTCCACGGCCCGCATCAGGTCCGTCCGTGCGCTGTCCGAGAGGCGCAGCATGATGGCCCGCAGATCGGTCCGGTGCCGGATGGCCTCCGGTCCCGCGGACTCCATCAGGTCGACCCGGGACGTGAGCAGACCGTAGAGCGCGCGGGCCTCCGCGGCGCTCTCGACCGTCAGCCCCGCGGGCTTCGCGAGGACCTCCAGGATCAGGTCGGGGGTGATGAGGCGGAGGGCCAGACCCGCCTGCACGAGGGCCCGGACGTCGTCCTCCGCGATGTGGTTGAGCAGCCGGTCGTACAGCATGCCCTGGATGAGCATCTGGTCGACCTGGTGGTCGAAGTAACGCCGCCGGGACGGAAGTCCGCGCAGCAGCTCGCCGAGCGAGCGGGAGCCGGTGCCCAGCGCGACGGCCGTCCGGGCCGCGAGCCTGAGGCTCAGCGGATGCCCGCCGATCCGGTCGGCCAGGTCCTCCGCCAGCGGCTCGTCGTCCACCCCGGAGGACATCAGCAGGTCCACGGAGGCCTCGCGGTCCAGCTCGGCGAGCTCCATCGTGCGCGGGGTGAGGACCCGGGCCGGGTGGTCGATCGGCGCGCGCCCGGAGACCACGAACCGAAGCCGCGCGTAGGCGGCCCGCAGGGCCGTCCAGACGGCCCACATGCGGGCGATGACGGGGGAACCCCGGTACTGGGCCTCCTCGAAGGAGTCGACGACCACGACCAGCGGCGGGGGCGGGTCGCCCGGCGGCGGCCGGACGGCCTCGGCGACCAGGGACGCGACCCGGTGGGCGAGCTCCTGCTCACGGGCGCTGGCCCGGGCGTGGAAGTCGGACGAGTAGTCGCGGCCGAGCGTCGCCCGGGTCCCGGCCAGCCGGGACAGCTCGTCGAGCTCGTTGCGCTCGCCGCGCTGGAGCGCCGCCGTCCGCTCGCACTCGTCCGCGAGCTCCTCGAAGGCGGCGCGGTGCTCCGGGTGGTGGACGCCGAGCTGCCGGGCCATCTCGGCGATGACGGTGGCGGGTTCGTGGATGGAGAGCGTCGGGCGCGCGAAGTCGATGTAGGCGAAGGGGAATCCGGTGGGGCCGGCGGCGGCGAGCGCGTCGACGAGGAACCTGGCGAGCAGCGTGCTCTTGCCGATGCCGCCGACGCCGTGCAGGAGGACGGGCGGCTCCGCCGGCTCCTCGGGCAGCGCGAGATAGGCGTGCAGTGCGTCGAGTTCGGCGGTGCGGCCGTGGAAGGTCCCCCGGACGAGACGCCGCAGCGGCTGGACGAGCTGGGCCCGCTCCAGCCGGTGCTGCACCTCGTCGACGCCGGGCAGCCCGGTCACCCCCGGCACCCGGCTCAGCCAGAGGACGGCCTGCAGCGCGTCGGAGAGCACCTCGACCTCGTCCTCGCCGTCCGGGGCGCCGTAGGGTCCCGCGGCGCCCGGCGGCAGCCCCGCGCCCGTCAGGAGGGCCAGGGCCGTGCGTTCCGGGCCGGGACCCTCGGGGCGCAGGCCGATCCCGGTCCGCAGGAGGCTCAGCGCGGCTCCGGGGCCCGCCAGGCCCGCCAGCGTCGCGTCGCGGATCTCGGGCTTCAGCGTCCACACGGTGCCCCCGGGCGCCGGCAGCGCCGTGCAGTCGTCGACCAGCTCCAGGACGGCCCTCCCCGTGGCACGCTCCTCGCCGGTGAGCCGGAGCCGTGCGGGGTCGAACTCCTGGAGCAGGCAGGCGGCCTCGCGGTAGGACCTGCGCAGGTCGGGCAGCGCGTCGGCGGGTGCGGCGAGGCCGGTCCGCAGGGCGTCGCGCAGGACGTGACCCGCCTCGCCCGGCGGCGGTGCCGTCGGCGGCAGCGCGCGGTGGAGCCGTACGACGTCCTCCACGGCCGTGCACAGCCGGCGCATGGGGCTGTCCGGGTGCGAGGGCGACGCGACGGCCCGCAACACCTCGGCCACGGCCGTCTCCGTGAGTTCGCGGACGGTCTCCTCCTCCCCGACGGGGGCGTGGTCGGTGAAGAACTCCGTGAAGAAGGCCCGCAGATCGTCCTCGCCGGCGATCCTCGTCGTGTCGCGGCACTCGTTCTTGCGGACCTCGTAAGGGAGTTGCCGCATCGTCGTCGCGTAGCCGAGCAGCACGAGGCGGGGCACCGTCTCGGCGCGGACCGGGGTGTGCTCGTAGATCGCCCGGGCGAGGACGCCGACGCAGTCCCACACGTCCGAGTGGGGGTCGAGCCGGTCGCAGTCGTCGAGGACCAGCCAGAAGCGCTCCTCCGCGGCGGTCGCCCTGGCGACGATCCGGTGCGCGGCGTCCTCGAAACAGGGCAGTGGATCGTTCAACCGTGTCGGATTCAACGGCAGCTCGTCGCCCTCCGGCCCGGCCACGAAGGCCCAGAGCCGCTCCATCAGGCGCGCCGCCGTCGAGGTGCGGCCGAGGGTGACCCGTACCGGCCGGAAGTCGCAGTGCTGCCCGAGGTGGCGGATGAGCTCGTAGGTGTACGAGCGTCCGCTGTCCGGCGGCCCGTCGACGACGAGCACGGTCTGCTCGGGGTCGGCCAGGAAGCCCCGGAGCTTCTCGCGCAGCTCGCCCCGGTCGAGGAACACCTCCGTGCCGTGCTTCAGGAGCATGCTGTCGAACGGGTCGCGGGGCGAGCGGCGCAGCCGCTCGTCCTCCCGCAGCCGGGTCAGCAGGTTCCGGGCCTCGGCGCCCTGCTCGAAGGCGTGCGGGTCGTCGATCGCGGCGAGCGCGTCGAGACCGGCGAGCACGGAGAGCAGCCGGCGCTGGTGGGCGATGTCCCGGCGGGCCGCGGCGACGACGAGCAGGGCGTTCCGGTCGGCGTCCGGGGTGAGCGGCAGGTCCTCGACGAAGTCGGCCGGCAGGCCCGCGCGCAGCAACCGGTCCCGGGGCTCGGGGGTGTCGAGGAGATGGTCCCGCACCCAGCCCGCGACGAGCCCCCATTCCGTCTCGGTGAGCGGCATACCGCACCTGCCCGGCGCTCTTCGCGCAGCGCCGGTCGCTCCGGCGCCGGACCTGACGAGAATCGTGACCGGCCGTGACCGGTCGAGGCCAGACGAACTGGCTGATCCCTATCATGGTTTCACCGGGCCGGGACGGTCGCAATCGCTCCCCGGCGGGTGCCCGGGCGTCAGGGGTGCAGGACCATGTCCGCGTACGACTCGAGGCGCCGCCAGCGTTCCTCCGGCTCGCGGTACACCGGCATCACGTCCACCTCCGGCAGCGGCCCGAACTCCAGCTCGGTGATCTCCGCGACGTCCGAGACCGGCACCTGGTACGTGCGGAACGGCCCCAGCGGCGGCGGCGCGCCCGCCGGGGCCCCGGCCAGGGCCCGCTCCGCGTCCCGGCTCAGGTCGGGGCTCTGGTCGAGGACGTACGCGGCGGCGGCGAGCGCCCCGTCCTGGACGAAGGCCGCCACCTTCCAGAACCGCAGCGGCACCTGGAGCCCCCGGTACGGCGGGTCGGAGTCCTGGAGCACCGGCCCCGTGAGCACCGTCAGCTTCCGGTCGTACTCCGCGGCGTGGTCGAGCAGGTAGTTCTCCAGGCCCTGCCAGAGCTCCTTGCCCTGGTTGAAGACGTCCGCCTGGGGAGCGGCGTTGGTGTAGTGGAAGGTGTCCGCGTTCGCCAGGGCCGCCACCGCCGGGTCGCCCCAGACGGGATCGAGGCGGCGGACCAGGTGCCCCCGGTCGAGACTGTTGTTCGCGTAGATCTCCGGACCGGCCTGCCGCTCCTCCGGCAGCCGGGGATCGAACTCCCAGAAATCGTCCCGGGGCATGTCCAGCAGCAGCTCCCGTCCCTCGATGCACACCGCGGTCGAGGCCGCGAGGCGCCGGTCGGGCCGGAAGACCACGGTGAAGTGGGTGTACGGCAGGATCACCGTCTCGATGGTGTCCCGGACCGGGAGCGCCAGGGGGACGACGGGGCCGAGAAAGGCCTCGTCGTAGCCGGTGCGGCCGGTCAGGGCGGCCAGGCGTTCGGCGACGGTCGGCCGGCCGGGAGGGAGCGGCGCGTCGGATGGGTTCATACGATGTAGGTACCGCGTGGAGAGGGTCGCGCTCGGCGCCGGACCGCAGGCCACTCGATCAGACGCCCGGGCCCTCCATCCCTCCGCTCCGCACGAGGAGGCACCTCATGGCCACCGGACTCTCCCTGCACGTCGGACTGAACGGCGTCGACCCCGCCCGGTACGAGGGCTGGGACGGCACCCTGAACGCCTGCGAGGCCGACGCCCACGACATGGCGCGCCTCGCCAGGACCGCCGGATTCGAGGCCACCACCCTGCTCACCGCCGACGGCACGGTCGCCAACGTCACCTCCGTGCTCCACGAGGCCGCCGCCCGTCTCGTCCCCGGCGACATCATGCTGCTCACCTACTCGGGCCACGGCGGTCAGGTCCCCGACCTCGACGGTCCCGACGACGAGCCCGACGCGCTCGACGAGACCCTGGTGTTCTACGACCGCCAGTTCCTCGACGACGAGGTCCAGCAGGCCTTCCGCGCCTTCGCCGACGACGTACGGATCCTCGCGCTCTTCGACTGCTGCCACAGCGGCAGCAGCATCGAGCTCCCCGGCGGGGCGGCGCGGGAGAGCGAGGGACGGTTCATGCCGGAGCCGACGCAGCGCAGTCTCAACGCGCGCGACCGGGCCTACTTCGAAGACCTCCGGCGGAGCCTCGCGAAGGACGCCCCCGCCGACGGGTCGGTCCCCGACGCGCTCCTCGTCTCGGCCTGCCAGGACAACCAGGTCGCCGCCGACGGCGCCCGGAACGGAGCCTTCACCGGGGCCCTGCTCCGGGTGTGGGACGACGGCGCCTTCCGGGGCGACTACCGGACCTTCCACCGGGACATCCAGCGCCTGCTGCCCCCGACCCAGAGCCCGAACCTCTACGTGACCGGCACCCCGGCCCCGGAGTTCCTGAACCAGCGCCCGTTCACGGTCTGAGGGCGTCGGTCCCCGGGGAGAACAGTCGGAAAACAAAAGAAGGCAAGGAGGAACGAACTCTCCTTGCCACTCTCAAGATATAGCGCACGGGGGGCCTTGCCGCAAGGCCCCCGTCATGCAGCAGAATCTCCGTTCGAAGCAAGGAACTGCGGAAAACGGGGCGTAAAGATGTTCGATGTGATCGTGGTCGGCGGCGGACCGACCGGCCTGATGCTGGCGAGCGAACTGCGCCTGCACGACGTGCGGGTGGTCGTCCTCGAGAAACTGGCCGAGCCCACCCGGGAGTCCCGGGGTCAGGGCCTGCACGCCCGCAGCGTCGAGATGATGGACCAGCGCGGCCTCCTGGGGCGGTTCTCCGCGATCAGCGAGAAGTTCCAGGTCGGCGGCCTCTTCGGCGGCGTGATGAAGGCGTGGCCCGAGCGGCTCGACACGGCCCACCCCTACGGCCTCGCCACACCGCAGCCGGACACCGAGCGGCTGCTGGAGGAGCGCGCGCGGGAACTCGGCGCGGAGATCCGGCGCGACAGCGCCGTGGTCGGGATCGACCAGGACGAGGACGGGGTGACCGTCGGGCTCGCGGACGGAACGGAGCTGCGCGCCCGCTACGTCGCCGCGTGCGACGGCGGCCGCAGCACGGTGCGCAAGCTGCTCGGCGTGGGGTTCCCCGGTGAGCCCGCGACGGTCGAGACGCTCCTCGGCGTCATGGAGGTGACGGCGGATCCGGAGAAGGTCGCCGCCGCCGTCGCGGAGGTCAACAAGACCCAGCTGCGGTTCGCTCTCACGCCCCTCGGGGACGGGGGCTGGCGGATCGTCGTGCCCGCCGACGGCGTCGCCGAGGACCGTGCCACCCCGGCCACCCTCGACGACTTCAAGGCGCAGCTGCGGGCCTTCGCCGGAACCGACTTCGGCGTGCACTCGCCGCGCTGGCTGTCCCGCTTCGGCGACGCCACCCGGCAGGCCGAGCGCTACCGCGTCGGCCGCGTCTTCCTCGCCGGCGACGCGGCGCACATCCACCCGCCGACCGGCGGCCAGGGCCTCAACCTCGGCATCCAGGACGCGTTCAACCTCGGCTGGAAGCTGGCCGCCGCGGTCGGCGGCTGGGCGCCGGAGGGACTGCTCGACACGTACGAGGCCGAACGGCACCCCGCCGGTGCCCGGGTGATCGAGAACACCCGCGCGCAGATGATGCTCCTCGGCAGCGAGGCCGGCCCGACCGCGCTGCGGGAACTGTTCTCGAAGCTGATGGACTTCGAGGAGGTCAACCGGTACATCACCGGCATGATCACCGCGGTCGACGTCCGCTACGACCTGGGCGAGGGCCATGAACTCCTCGGCCGGCGCCTGCGGGACGTCACGCTCAAGCAGGGCCGGCTGTACGAGCTGACGCACGGCGGCCGCGGCCTGCTCCTCGACCAGACCGGGCGGCTCTCGGCGGACGGCTGGTCGGACCGCGTCGACCACGTCGTCGACGTCAGCGAGGAACTCGACGCGCCCGCCGTACTGCTGCGTCCGGACGGACACGTCGTCTGGGCCGGCGAGGACCAGAACGAACTCGACGACCGTCTGACGGCCTGGTTCGGCGCGGCGCGGGCCTGAGCCGCGCGCCGGCGACCCGACGGGCCGGATCCGGGAGACCGGACCCGGCCCGTCGGGCGCTCCGGCAAGGGCCTGCCGTGTCCGGGGCCTCGGGGTGGTGGTCGTCCGTCAGGGGGCGGACGGGTGGGCCGGTCGTGCGGATGCCGGGGGCCCGGGTGGGCGGTGCGTCGTACACCGCGAAACTACGGGCGCAGTGCGGTCGCCAGCTGGGCGCGGGAGCGGACGTCGAGCTTCTGGTAGATGCGGGTCAGCCGCGCCTCCACCGTCTTGACGCTCAGGTACAGCTTCGCCGCCGCCTCCTGGTTGCTCGCGCCCTGGCCCACCAGACGGGCCAGACGCAGCTCCGCCTCCGTCAGCGACGCGAGCGCGGACACCGACTCCTCGCCGCCCGCACCGGGACCCGCGGCCTCACCCGCCGGCGTCTCGCTCGCCAGGGCCAGCCACGGGGCCGCCCCGGCCCGTTCGAACACCGACGCCGCCTCGTGCAGGGCGCTCTGCGCCGCCGACCGGCGCCGGCGGCGGCGCTCGACCCGGGCCAGGGCGATCAGCGCTCGCCCCCGCTCCAGCGGAAGACCGGCCCGGCCGAAGCTCTCCGCCGTACGGGTGAGCAGCTCGGCCGCCTCGTCGGTCCGGCCCTCCGCCGCCAGGCACAGGGCGTACGCCCGGTCGCAGCCCAGCAGGACCGTGGACCGGCCGAGCCGCTCCGCCACCGGCCGGACCTCCGCGAGGAGCGCCAGGGCCTCGTCGCCCGCGTCCTGGCCGAGCAGCGCCTCGGCCAGCTCCTCGTGCCAGCGCAGCATCGACGGGTCCACCGTCGACTGGGCGCGCTCGTCGGCCTGGACCCGCCGCAGGGTCTCCAGGGCGGCGGCGACGTCGCCGTTGATCAGCTGGACGCGGCCGAGCGCGTACCGGCTGCGCGAGAGGAAGACCCGGTCGCCCTCCTCCTCCGAGGCCTGGACGCTGCGGCGGGCGTAGCTCGCGGCCCGCGCGAAGCTGCCGCCCGCCGTCTCCGCGAGCGAGAGCGTGTACCAGGCGGGGCCGGGGGAGAGGCCCGCCTCCAGGGTGAGGGCGAGGGACTGGCCCGCGTGCGCGAGGGCGGCCGCACAGGCGCCCCTGCGGGACTCGATCGCGGCGAGCGTCGAGAACAGCTCGATGGTGTCCTCGACGGAGCCGCGCCGCTGGACCAGGGGAAGCAGCGCGTTCAGCTCGTCCCGCGCGTCGCCGAGACGGTCGTCGAAGAGGGCGTGACGGATCGTCAGGATCTGTGCGGCGTTGCGGATTCCGAGCGGACGCTCGGCCAGCTCCAGACCGCGGGCCTGGGCGAGCACGGCCTCGGCATCCGGCGCGCCGAGGGCCCGCTCCATCCGCGCCTGCACGGTGAGGGCCTGCGCCGCGAGCCGGGGATCGCCCATCGAGGCGGCCAGTGCGGCCGATTCGACCGCGGCCGTGCGCGAGCGCTCCGGATCACCGTCCGCGAGCACGTACTTGACGGCGAGACGCAGCTGCACGGCGGCCCGCAGGGCGGTGTCGCCCTCGGAGTCCTCCATGGCGTGGACGTACATCTCGTCGAGCCCGGTCAGCCCCTGCCCCGCGGTGTCGAGCACGGCGAGCCGCGCCCTGACCCGGTCGGACGGCACCGCGTCCCGGGCGAGCAGATCGGTGGCGGCCCGCATCGCGAGGTCGGCGCGGGCGGCGCGGGCGGCCTCCTCGGCGGCGTCGACGAGCCGCGCGATCCGCCGCGTGCCGTGCCGTCCCGGTGTCGACTCGGCGGCCAGCAGGGCCAGTTCGGCGGCGAGCGCGCTGTTCCCGCGCCGCCGGGCCAGGTCGGCGGCGGCCGCGACCTCGGCGGCGAGCTCCTCGTCCGGCCGCTCGGTGGCCAGCGCCCGGTGCCGTACGGCCTCGACGGGATCGTCCACGACTTCGGCCAGCGCCGCGTGCCCGGCGCTCCGCTCGGCCCAGCAAGCGTCGTGCACCAGGGTGGAGGGCAGCAGCCCGGCGGTGAAGGTCACCGAGCCGTCCTCGGAGAGCGAGACCAGATCGGCTCGTTCGGCCGCGGCGAGGTCCGCCTCCGCCGTGGGCCGTCCGGCGCGCCGCACCAGCGTGGCCGAGGGGCGCAGCGCGAGGGCGGCGAGCAGCAGCGTCTCGCGTACGGCTGGGGGCGCGGCGCCCAGGAGCTGGCGGGCGAGGTCGCGGGCGCGCCCGGAGAGCGTCAGTGCCTCGGCGTGGTGCACCGGGGTCCGCGCGTCGGCGAGCGAGCGGCCCACGGCGAGTGCCAGCCGCGGATTGCCGCCGCTCGCGCGGTGGATGCGGCCGGCCATCCGGGAGGGCAGCCGGTGGTGGATGAGGAGTTCGGCGATCTCGTCGGCGTGCAGCGGCGGGACGCGCAGCACGTCCGCCTCCGAGGGCACCCAGAGGTGCGCGGCGTGCGGGTCGTCGGGGCGGTGGCTGTCGCGGTACGGCTCGTGGGTCTCGGCGTACGGCTCGGGGGTCTCCACCGCCACGACCCGCAGTGCGGGCGGGGCCAGGTGGAGGGCGAAGCGGAGCAGGTCCGCGCTGTCCGCGTCGACGTGCTGGACCCCGTCGACGACGAGCAGGACGGGACCCCGGCAGGTCAGGGCGCGCAGGATCCTGGCGATGCCGAGGCGCAGCGCGATCGGGTCCCAGCCGCCCGCGTCGATCGGCGCCTCGCGGCAGAGCATGGCGACGGCGGTGCGTTGGGGGCCCGGCAGCTGGTCGAAGACCCCGGAGGCGAGCACCCCCGAGTCGAGCACCCCGAGGGCTCCGCCGGGGGACGCCCCGGGCGTCCCGGGCGCGGAGGGTTCGACGGCGGGTCCGCCGGTGCCGAGGCCCGGCCAGGTGACGGTCGCCGCGACCGAGGCGACGAGAGCGGCGGCGGCCGCCCCGGGTATCTCGCGGTCGGACGGCAGGGTCGCGAGCCACAGGACGGTCTCGCCGCGCGCCTCCGCGCGGGCCGCCTCGGCGAGGGCGACCTCGGTCTTGCCGACGCCCGCGGGTCCGGTGAGCAGGGCGCGGCCCCGGGTGTGGAGGGCGCGTTCGAGCCGGGTGAGGAGCTCCTGCCGGCCCACCGGGGCAGGGCTCTGTGGCGCTGTCGTCACTGTCCACCACCTCCGGCCCCTCGGGGCCCGGCCCATGAACCCCGTGCGCAGAGGATACGGAGCCCACCGGCACAGTCCAGGCCCCTTGTCCGGCATTCGGACAGCGGCTTCGTGGGTGCGTGTCCCCACAACGCCAGGACGCGCCAGTGGTGTAGACCACGGGCGCGTCGCTGACCAGCAATGATGCTGATGTGGGGGGTGGTTCAGAGGTGGTGCGGTGGTGCGTCAGAAGGTGAGGCTCCACGAGTCGATGTAGCCGGTGTCACCCGTGGCCACATCGCGGACCTGGAGCTTCCACGTGCCGTTGGCGACCTCGCTCGACGCGTCGACGGTGTACGTGGTGAGGACGTTGTCGGCGCTGTCCGAGGAGGAGGAGGCCTTCAGGTTGCGCACCGTGCCGTCGGGGGCGACCAGGTCGACGACCAGGTCCCCGCGCCAGGTGTGCTTGATGTCCACGCCGACCTTGAGGGCGGCGGGGGCGTTGCCCGCGCGGCCGGTGACGGCGATCGAGGACGACACGGTGGTGTTGTCCGGGATCTGCACGTCCGTCGCGTTGGTGAAGACGGTGCCGGTCGGCGGGGTCGTGTCGAGGACCGCGTTCACGGACTTCGCGGAGTCGGCGATGCCGGTGCCGCAGCCGCCGGTGCAGGTGCCGGGCAGCGGACGGGCGTTGGTCTTGATCGCGGACTCGATCTCGGCCGGGGTGAGGGTGCTCTTGGCCGACTTCAGGAGGGCGGCGAGGCCGGCGATGTGCGGCGCCGCCATCGAGGTGCCCTGGTAGGGCTTGTACGTCTCGGTCGACTGGGTCGTCAGACCCGAGTTCAGCGTGGAGTAGATGCCGTTCTCGGGGGTGGTGACGGTACCGGGCGTGTCCGTCGAGCGACGGGTCTCGCCGCCGGGCGCGGCCACGTCCACGATGGTGCCGTAGTTGGAGTAGTACGACCGGTTGCCCTCACGGCTGGTCGACGCCACGGTGATGACGTTGGAGCAGTTCGCGGGGGTGAAGCCGGAGGCGTTGGCGTTGCTGTTGCCCGCGGCGACGACGACGGTGGTACCGCGCGAGACGGCGCCGTTGATCGCGGTCTGGTAGACGCTCGGGCAGGTGGAGCTGGCGCCGCCCAGGCTCAGGTTGATGACCTTCGCCGGGTTCGCGTTGGCCGGGACGCCGGGCACGGTGCCGCCGGAGGCCCAGGTGATGGCGTCGGCGATGTCGGAGGACGAGCCGCCGCACTTGCCGAGCACCCGCACGGGCTGGATCTTCGCGTTGTACGCGATGCCCGCGATGCCCTTGGTGTTGTTCGTGGTCGCGGCGATGGTGCCGGCCACGTGGGTGCCGTGCCAGGAGGAGTTGGAGGCGGTGGAGCCGGTGCCGCACTCGCCGGCGGTGGCGTTCCAGTCGCCCTCGTCCTTCGGGTCCGCGTCGCGGCCGTTGCCGTCGCGGGCGTCGGCGGAGGTCGAGATGAAGTCGTAGCCGGCGACGATGTTGCCCGCCACGTCCGAGTGGGCGGCGTAGCCGGTGTCGATGACGGCGACGGTGACGCCGGAGCCGGTCGTCCTGTCCCAGGCTGCGGGAACGTTCATGCCACCGGTGGGCTCGAAGAGGTCCCACTGCTTGGCGTAGTCGGTGTCGTCGGGGGTGACCGCCATCGCGTAGGCGCGGATGTCGGGCTCGACCGAGGCGACGGCCGGGTCGGCGCGGAACGCGTCGATGACCTCGGTCACGTCCTGCTTGGTCGCCTTCCCGCCCAGGTCGACGAGGGCGCCACCGCCGGCGAGGCGGCGCTCGAAGGAGAGCTTCTCGCCCGTCTTCGCGGCCTTCTCGGCCGTGTCGCTCTTCGCGGCGGTGTTGGAACCGGCCTCGGCGGTCCGGGTCTTGTAGGTGACGATCACCTTCTCGACGGGGGCGCTGGGAAGCGCCCGCATCGTCTGCGAAGCCGGAACCGGCTTCGGGGTGGCAGCGACCGGGGCGGCGGCGAACGCCCCGGAGGTCATGGCAGCGGCACCGAGGATCGCGGCGCTCGCGACCACGGATATGACTCTCCGCCTGGAACCGTTCAAGGTGTGGCCCTTTCGAGTACGACGTAACTGCGGAGCAGTGGCGGCGGCGCGGGACGCACGGGGCGAAGTGGGGTCGCGTCCGTCGTTCCCTGGGCTTGGGGGGCCCGTGCGCCGCCACCGGCGCGACGGCCCGGGTCAAGGCCGTCCCCGGCGGACGGCACCCCCTCCGCATGCACCTGTCAGGGTGCGCTCGGGGGATGATATCTGCCGGTGCGGAGGACAGTAGGGAACGGGGTGGTGAACCCGATACGGGGAAAACCCTTGTCACCCCTCACCGGGCGGCGGGGGTCCCTTGAGGGGAGGGGTCGAGGGAACCGCACGAGGGGCTCGGAGAGCCCGCCGGGCAAGGGTATGCGGCGCCGTCGGGGGCGACGCGCGCGGGGCCCCGTGGCGCTCCGGTTCGAGGGGAGGTCAGCCGAGTTCGAGCGTGGTGACGCCGAAGACGCGCTCCCCGGCCACCGGGCGGACCGGGCCCGTGTACATCCGGGCCGTCTCGAACGTCGGCTCCAGACCGCGCTCCAGGGCCAGCGCGGCCGCCGCCGGATTCGACTCCGGCATGTCGACCGCGATCCGGTCCGCGCCGAACCCCCGGGCCTCGGCGGCGAGCCCGTCGAGCAGGGCCGCCGCGTCCGCCGGGGTGTCCGCGAACAACGGCCCCACACGCGCCTCGTCCTCGGCGGGACGAACCACCCCGTATCCGGTCAGACGACCGTCGACGACACGGGCCAGCGCCCGATGGCCGGGCGTGGACAGCCAGGTGTCCAGGAACCGGGGCCGGTCGGCGTGGTGGCAGACGGCGTCGTACGCGGCGAGGGCCGCCCGGTTCGCCCGCCCGGCCGCCACCAGTCCGGTCGCCAGGCGGTCGGGGGCCGGGACCTCGCCCACGTACCGCGCGGTGCGGTGGGCCGGGCGGAAGCCGGAGCGACGGTAGTTGTCCTGCTGCGCGGGCACCCCGTCGAGCCCCACGGTCCGGCCGCCCGCGTGGGCGAGCGCGGCGCGCCACGTGGCGAGGCCGTGCCCGAGGCCGCGGAGGTCGGGGCGGACGAGGTAGAAGCCGAGGAAGGCGTAGGCGGCGTCGTAGGTGACGACCGAGATGGCGGAGACCGGCTCCCCGTCGACCCGGCCGAGGAAGAAGCCGGCGGGGTCCTGCGCGAAGAACGCCGGGACGTCGGAGAGTCCGGGATTCCACCCCTCCTCGGCGGCCCAGGACCGCACGAGCGCCCACTCCTGCGGCGTGGCGGAGGAGACGGACAGCGAACCGGAGGAGACGGAGGTCATGGGTGTCCTTCGACGGCCGGGGGGCGGGCGAACGCCCGGACGGTCAGGAACCCGGGCAAACCGCGCCGAGCATAACGCCGCCCGGCTCCGCGCGGCCCCGGGACCGATCGCTTTCGGCCGCGGGACTGTCGGGCGGCGGGTCCGCCCGTCGGCCGACGCCCCTGCGCCCGTCTCGCCGGGCCGGCGCCTGCCCGTGGTGCGCAGCGCCCTGGAAGTGCCCGTCGCCCACCGCCGTGCGGGCGACCGCCGCGGCGGAACGCCTGCCCACCACGGCGGGGCGTCGCCCACGACGCGGCCCGTTCAGTGGATCAGTCGCAGGCGGGAGGGCGCGACGGCGAGGTGGATCGTCTGGCCCCAGGTCAGTTCCAGCGCGTCCGACTCGACACCGTCGCCGAAGGCGACCAGGCGGTCCGACTCGACCGTGAGCCGCAAGCCGCGCCCCGCGTCGAGGAGGCCCTCGACGCGGGACGTGCCGGTCGCCGGCGACGGCCACGCCTCGCGGACGAACCAGGCGAGCCGTTCGTCCGCCGGCGCGGGCAGGGTCAGCGCGCTGGACCGCTGTTCCCACAGGGAGCGGAGCCAGCCCGTGGCGCCCGTCCCGGTGCCGACCAGGACGCCCGAGGAGGCCTGCGGCTCGGGCGGGACGTCCGTGCCGTCGAACCCCAGGGTGTAGCGGGCGGTCTGGTGGCCCGGCGGGCCGACGTAGATCTCGTTCAGCGCGAGGAGCCGCTGCGCGTCGTCGGTGACGGCCTCGACCATCGTCAGCTCGTCGACCGCCGCCGAGGGACCCGCCGCGTACGGCAGCAGCCGCCGCGCCCGGTCCGGCCTGTGCCGCACCAGGACCCCCGCGTTGCGCCCCGGATCGGCGTCGATGCCGAGGACGGGCTGTCCCGTCAGGTACTTCGCCGCGTTGGCGACGAGGCCGTCCTGCCCGACCACCACCACGACGTCCTCGGGCCCGAACAGGAACCGGTCCAGATCGGCCCGCTCGACCCGGGTCTGGCGCCAGGTCAGCGGAACCGCGCCCGCCACCTCGGCGAGCGCCCGCCGGGTCCGCTCGTGCCGCTCGCGCACCGCGTCGACGGAGCGGCCGCGCGCGGAGAGGAAGAACGCGGCCTGCCCGTGCGTCCCGTGCCGGGCGAGCAGCTCCTCGTACTCCGTGGTCCGGTGCACGAGCACCGCGCGCGGTGCGAGGCTCACGGCCGCGCCCCGCCCTCGCCGCCCAGCTTGGCCAGCAGACCGGTCAGCACGTCCGGGGAGAGCGTGAGGTGCTCGATGCGCGGCAGGTTCTCCGCCGCCCGGGTCACCGCCAGGGCGTGCAGCGTCGCCGGGTCGGCCTCGGCGTGCGCCCGCAGCCACGCGGACTGCGCTCCGGCGCGCGCCTCGCCGACCTCGCGTGCCGCCTCCGCCTCGGCCCGGGCCAGCCGGACCTTCCGTACGGCCTCGGCCTCGGCCCGCACCGCGTCGGCGGCCGCGTTCTCCTCGGCCTCGCGGCGGGCGTTGGTGCCGCGCTGTTCGACGAGCCGTTCCTCCTGCCGGGCGAGCTCGATCTTGCTGGCGAGCTCGTTCTCGGCGATGGCGCGTTCCCGTTCGACGGCGACCGCGCGGCGCTCGTAGGTGGCCCGGTCGGCCTCCTGCTGGATCTGCTCGCGCGCGGGCGTGCGCAGGGCCCGCTCGACCTCCGGCTCGGGGCGGATCGCGACCACCCGGACCGCGACGACCTCGATCCCGGTGTCCGGAAGCCGCGGCTCGTCGGCGAGTCCGGCCGCGATGCGGTCCCGTACCGCCGCCACGCCGTCGACGAGGGCGGCGGCGAGCGTGGTGCGCGCGAGGACGTCGAGGGCGTGCTGCTGGGCCGTCTCGGTGAGGAGGGTGGCGAGCTGCTCCAGCGGGGTGCCGCGCCACGCGCCCGTGTCGGGGTCGATGGAGAAGTCGAGCCGGGTGGCCGCCGCGCCCGGGTCGCCGATCCGGTACGTGACCGTGGACTGCACGCTCACGTCCTGGAAGTCCGCGGTGCGGGCGTGGAAGGCCATCGCGAGCTCGCGGTCGTTCACCGGCACCTCGGAGAGGGCGGCGGTGAGCGGCCGGAACCAGAAGCTCAGCCCTTCGCCGTCGTGGACGAGCTTGCCGCGGCGCTGGTGGCGGATGTGGGCGGTGGGTGCGGAGCGCAGATGGCGCCAGCCGGCCCGTCGCGTGATGTCAGCCATGGAAACCCCCTTGTCGTCAGCTTGACGATAGGGGGCGTTCCTGGTTGTCGTCAAGATGACGAATATGAGGTTCGGGCGCCGTCTCAGCCCGCGACCGGCGCGGGAGCCGGCTCGCCGTCCGACGGCGCGAGGCCGGGAAGGTCGCGGAGACCGGGGAGGTCCGGGAGACCGGGGAGGCCGGAGCGGGTCGGGAGGTCGGGGAGTTCGGAGCGGGTCGGGAGGTCGGAGAGGCGGGGGGCGGGCATCGGCAGCGCCTCCGCGGCGGGGGCCGAACCCACCGCCCCGGGTGCCGTCGCCACCTCCGGCGCGCCCCCCTTCGTCAGCAGGACCACGCCCCGTGCCGCGACCACCGACGCGCCCGCCGCGACGAGCCAGCCCCAGGCGCCCGCCCGGAAGGTCTCGCCGAGCAGCGCCACGCCGATCACCGCGGCGGCCGCCGGGTTGGAGAGGTTGACGACGGCCAGCGGGGCCGCGAGCCCGCCCCGGTAGGCGGCCTGGGACAGCAGCAGGCCCCCGGAGGCGAAGCCGGATATCAGCACCGCGAGCAGCGCGGTCTGCCACCAGGACGGCTCCGCGCCGGGCAGGTCGAGCGCGAGCGCGGCGGTCAGCGTCTGGGTGAGCGCCGAGGCGACGCCCGAGGCGATCCCGGAGGCCGTCGCGTGCCCGAGGCTGCGTCCGGCCGGGCCGCCGGTCCCGCGCTGCTCCCGCCCGTGCAGCCGTCCGGAGGCCAGTGCGGCGATGAGGAGCGCCGTCGCGGCGGCGACGATCAGGGACTCGCGCAGGCTGAGCGCCTCGCCGGGGGCCGTGGGCCCGGTCACGGCGACGAGCCCGACGAGTCCGCCGAGGGTCCAGAGGGCTCCGCGCCACTCGGTACGGGTCACCCGGCGCCGCGCGCAGTACGCGCCCAGCGGCAGCGCCGCCACGAGCGTCAGCGCGCCGAGCGGCTGCACCAGCGTCAGGGGCCCGTAGTGCAGGGCGGCCACGTGGGCGAGGGCTCCGGCCGCGTTGAGGCCGACCGCCGACCACCACTGACCGCGCGCGAGCAGGGCGCGCAGCGCGCCGCGCCCGTCGGGGGCGGCGGGGGAGGCGGCCGCGAGCCGGGACTGGGCGACGGCGGCGAGCGCGTACCCGGCGGCGGAGACGAGGGAGAGGAGGACCGCGAGCGCGGTGCCGGCGGCGGGGTTCATCGCAGGGCTCCGACCGGGAGGGGTGCCGCACCGAGCGGGCGGGCTACGGGTGGGGGCGCCGTCCGCCGGCCGGGCGCGCGGACGGCGAGCAGCGCGAGGCCGAGGAGGACGGCGGCGGCGAGCGCGTCGAACCAGTAGTGGTTGGCGGTGCCGACGATGACGAGCAGGGTGAACAGCGGGTGCAGCAGCCAGAGCACCCGCCAGCGGGACCGGGTGGCGGCGATCAGGCCGATCGCGACCATCAGGGCCCAGCCGAAGTGCAGGGACGGCATGGCCGCGAACTGGTTCGCCATGGAGTCCGTCTCCGGCGTCGCCCCGTAGACGGAGGGGCCGTAGACGCGGGCCGTGTCGACGAGTCCGGAGGCGGCGAGCATCCGGGGCGGGGCGAGCGGCATCAGCAGGTGCAGCGCGAGCGCGGCGCCGGTGGTGAGGGCCAGGACCCGGCGCGACCACAGGTAGTGCGTGGGGCGGCGCCAGTACAGCCAGACCAGGAAGGCGATGGTGGCCGGGAAGTGCACGGCCGCGTAGTACGTGTTGGCCGCCCGGATCAGCGGTTCGCCGTGCAGGAGCAGCTGCTGGATCGTTCCCTCGCCCGGCAGGTGGATCGCGCGCTCGGCGTCCCAGACGCGGTCGGCGTTCTGGAAGGCGCGGGCCTCGTGGCCGTTGGCGAAGAGCCGCCCGAACTTGTAGACGAGGAAGAGCGCGGTGACGAGCAGGAGCTCGCGCACGAGTGGCGGTCTGGCGGACTCGGACGCGGACGGGGAGCCGGACGGGGGTTCGGGTTCGGGTTCCGACGTGACGTCCGGGTCCTCGGTTCCTCCGGTCCCGGCCGGGCCGGGGGTGGGAGGCGTCCCCGGTCCTGCAGGACGAGGTCCTCGTGTCCCGCGTATCCCGACAGCCATCGTGCGGCCCTCTAATCCGTCAAATCGCCAACAAACGGAGTGAGCCTAGATCCGATTCGATCGAGACGCAAGCGTCTCGATACGTTTGCGTCTCGATTGTGCACCCCCTACTCTCGTATGTGCAGAGACAGAGGTGTCCGGGAGGATCGATGTCCACTCAGGCCGCGACCGCGGCAGCCCGTCGCAGCAAGATCACGCCGGAGCGCGAGACGGAGCTGTACGACGCCGTGCTCTGCCTCCTCCGCGAGGGCGGCTACGACTCGGTGACCATGGAGGGCGTCGCCGCCCGCACCAAGTGCGGCAAGGCGACCCTCTACCGGCAGTGGGGCACCAAGCCCCAGCTCGTCACCGCGGCGCTCGCCCAGCGCCGCTGCACCGTCTTCACCGGCATCGACACCGGCACCCTCGCCGGCGACCTGCGCGAGGCCGCCCGGATCGCCGCCTCCCACCGCGAACGGGACGCCGAGCTCATGGAAGCCGTCGCCCAGGCGTACATGCAGCACCCCGACCTGCGTGCCGCGCTCCGCGAGACCGTCATCGCCCCCGAGATCGCGGCCATCGACGCGGTCGTGGCCCGCGCGGTCGACCGTGGCGAGGTCGACGCCGACAACCCGGCGATCGGATTCGTCGCCCCCTGCTTCATGGGCATGCTCCGCATCGAGCGGATCTTCGAGGAGCGCTTCGCGGACGCCTCGACCATGCCCACCTTCGTCGACGCCGTCCTCCTCCCGGCCCTGCGCGTCAAGGGCTGAGCCGCCGTCCCGCACGGACCGGCGAGGACGTGCGAGGACGTGCGAGGACGTGCGAGGACGTGCGAGGACGTGCGAGGACGTGCGAGGACGTGCGAGGACGTGCGAGGACGTGCGAGGACGCGAACCCACCCCTCCGCCGCGCGTCGGGGAAGGCGGGACACGGCCCCGTCCCGCACCCTGGAGCCATGGCCGCAAGCACCCCCGCCGTCCGCGTCCGCCGCGTCTACGAGGACCCGTCACCCGACGACGGGGTGCGCGTCCTCGTCGACCGCCTCTGGCCGCGCGGCCTCAAGAAGACGGACGCACGCATCGACGAGTGGCCCAAGGCGCTCACCCCGTCCACCGAACTCCGCCGCTGGTACCACGGCACCGAGGGCGAGTACGAGGAGTTCAGCCGCCGCTACGAGGCCGAACTCGACGCCCCGGAGGCCGCCGCGGCGCTCGACCGGCTCCGGGACCTCGCCGCCCGGGACACCGTCACCCTCCTGACGGCCGCGAAGGACCCCTCCGTGAGCCACACGTCCGTCCTGGTCCGCGCGCTAGGGCAGTAGCCGGGGCGCCTCCGCCGCGGCGTCCACGCGGCCCCCGCTCCCGGACTCCGTACGATCGGCCAACTCCCGCGCCCACACGACCAGTCCGCCGACATCGATCCCGTACGCACCGGGGACGGGGCTCCCGCCCGCGAGGCGGTCAGCGCCCCGGCGCAGCAGCCGGGCCCCGCCCGCCGCGTTGCCGCGGGCCGCGTGCGTCAGGCCGACGGCGAGCTGCGCGAGCCCCTGCCACAGGTCCCGCTCCGCCACGGGGCCGGACTTCCAGGCGTCCTCGAAGACCTCGTGCGCGTGGAACGGCATCCCGGCGTCCAGCAGCCGCTGCGCCTCCCGCACGGTCTCCCCGGGGACGCGGACGACGCCCTCGGGCAGCCGCGGCACCCCCTCCGCCCCGTAGGGCAGAGGACGGCCGAGACCGTCGCGCGGCCGGGCACTGCGGGCGCGCCCCTCCTGGTCACGATCCCTGCCGGCACCCCTGTCGGCACCCCTGCCGGCGCCCTCGACACCGCCGCCGGCCCCGTCACCGCCACCGCCGTGGTCACCCGTTGTCCGGTTCACCCTCCCATTGTCGCCCGTCGGACGATCACGAGCGCTAGGCTCGTCGGTCCGGCGCTGTTCCGGTCCGCGCGGGTGGTGCCGGACGCGTCATGCCAACAGTTCGTGTGGGGAGTGAGTCACCGGTGCCGACGGATCCCGAACAGTCGCCGTCCGCAACGCCGTTCGCGTCCGGCGTCTCCGACGCGGGGCGCGGCGGCCTGCTCGAACGCGGTCCGGAGCTCGCCGCGGCCGCCCACGCCGTCGACGAACTCGTCGCCGGGGCGGCGGCGGGCGGTCCCGGACGCGGCGGCATACTCGTCTACCGGGGCGAGGCGGGCATAGGCAAGACCGCGCTCCTCGCCGAGATCCACCGCACCGCCCGCGACCGCTGCACCGTGCTCACCGCCCGGGGCGGCGAGACCCTCACCTCCGTCCCCTTCCACCTCACCCGTCAGCTGCTCCAGCCCGCCCTGGACGGCTTCGCCGCCGACGAGGTGCGGCAGCTCTTCGGCGACCACTTCGACCTCCTGGCGCCCGCACTCGGCCTCGCCGTGCCCTCCTCGGACGCGCCCGCCGACCCGCAGGGCGTGCTGCTCGGCCTCGCCCGGCTCCTGGACCGCCTCGCGGACCGGCTGCGGGACCGGCCCCCGGTGCTGCTCGTGGACGACGTCCACTGGGCCGACGCCGAATCCCTGGCCTGGCTCGACGCCTTCACCCGGACCCGGCGCGGCCGCCGGCTGCCGGTCCTCGTCGTCCTCGCCCACCGCCCGTTCGTGCGGGAGCCGCAGGGCCCCGGCGGGCCCGCGACGCTCGCCGCGCTCGCGGACCGCGCCGTGCTCACCCTGGGCCTGCACGCCCTCACGTCCGGCGCCACCGCCGCGCTCGCCCGGGACGCCCTCGGCGGGCACGCGGACGAGCCGTTCTGCCGCGAAGTGTGGACGGTGACCTCCGGCAACCCGTACGAGACGGTCGAACTGCTCGCCAAGGCCCGCGACCGGATGCTCGAACCGGTCGCCGGCTCCGCGGGACTCCTCCGCGACCTCGGCGCCGGAGCCCGGGGCGGCGGCCTCGTCGCCCGCCTGGAGGAACTCGGCAGCGGCCCGACCCGGCTCGCCTGGGCGACCGCGGTCCTCGGCACGGACAGCACACCCGAGCTCCTCGCCGCCCTCACCGGCCTGGGCGCGAAGCAGGTCGCCGAGTACACCGAACTCCTCCGGGCCGCCAGGATCGTGACCGCGCCGACGAACGGCCGGAACGGACTCGCCCTCGTGCCCGTCCCGCCCCTGGAGTTCACGCACCCGCTCATCGCGACCGCCGTGTACGGCTCCGTGCCCCCGGGCGTACGGACCGCGCTGCACGGCCGCGCCGCCTGGGCGCTCACCCAGGCCGGCCACGGACCGGCCGCCGTCTCCCGCCACCTCCTCGAAGTGCACCCCGACGACGACCAGGACGTCGTGGGCCGGCTGAGGGCCGCCGCCGTCGAACACCTCGCCGTCGGAGCCCCGGACGCGGCCCGCCGCTGCCTGGAGCGGGCCCTCGTGGAACCGCCCGGCGCCGACACGTACGCAAGGGTCCTCTACGAGCTCGGCTGCGCCTCCCTGCTCACCGCGCCCGCGGCCACCGTCCGCCACCTGCGCTCCGCGCTCGACCTGCCCGGCCTCGACGACGAGCTGCGCATCGACGCGACCTACCGGCTCGTCCAGGCCCTCGCCCACAACAACCAGCTCCAGGAGGCCGCGCGGGCCGCCGCCGTCGAGTACGCCCGCACCCCGCCCGGCACCGGCCGACGGCGGCTCCAGGCCGCGCACTTCATCTACGAGGGGTTCCAGGCGTCCGAGGAGGACGGCCCGGACCGCTCCCGCCGCCTCGCCGAACTCACCGCAGGCCTGACGGGAGCCGACAACTCCGAACGGGCCCTCATCACCGTCCGCAGCTTCGACGCGACGATGCGCGGGGAACCCGCCACCGAGGTCGTCCGGCTCTGCGACCTCTCCCTCGTCGACGGCGCGCCCGCCCGCGGCCTCGGCTGGACCGACCCCGTCTGGGGCTTCGAGATCCCGGCCTTCACCGGCATCGCGTACGCGTTCGCCGACCGTCCCGACCGGGCCGAGGCCCTCTTCACCGAGGCGGTCCGGGCCTTCGAGATCTCCGGCTGGAGCGGGGCCCACCTCGCCTTCGGCCACACCCTCCTGGGACTGGTCCACCGGCGCCGCGGCAACCTGCCCCGCGCCCAGCACCACCTGGAGGAGGGCCTCCGGCTCGCCGACCGCGTCGGCGACGGCCTCCCCGTCCACTGGGACACCGCCTGCCTCCTCGTCGACACGCTCGTCGCCCGGGGCCGTACGGCACAGGCGCGGGCCGTGGCCGACCGGTACGCGTTCGGCCCGCCCTGGCCGGGCGCGATCGTGCTCCCGGACGGCCCCAGCGTCCTCGGCCGGCTGCTGCTCGCCGAAGGCCGCGTCGAGGAGGCCGTGTCCACCCTGGAGGGGGCCGCCGAGGCCCTGACCGTCCGAGGTCGCCACCACATCGTGTGGGCCCCGTGGCCGCTCGACCTCGCGCGCGCCCTCGCACCCACCGACCCCGACCGGGCGGCGGGGATCGCGCGAGAGGCCCTCACCCACGCGGAGCGCCTCGGCACGCACACCGCGCTCGGCGAGGCCCTGCGCTGCCTGGCCCTCTTCGCCGACCCCACGGAGGCCCGCAGCCTCCTGGAGCGGGCCGTCGCGCACCTCGCGGCGTCGCCGTCCCGCTACGAGGAAGCCCGCGCCCGCCTCGACCTCGCCCACGCCACCGGCTCCGCCGCCACCCTCGCCGAGGCGACGGCCCTGGCCGCCACCTGCGGCGCAGACCTCCCCACCCCGCATGGCGTGACAGCCCGTGCGTCATCCCACCCTCCGGAGTGAGGTAATGTTTTCCCTGCACGGCGACGCGGGAGAAACACCGCGGAGACGAGCACCGGGACGTGGCGCAGCTTGGTAGCGCACTTGACTGGGGGTCAAGGGGTCGCAGGTTCAAATCCTGTCGTCCCGACCATGCTTTTGGCTGGTCGGAGGCCGTTCTCTCATCCATGAGAGGACGGCCTTTCCTGCGTCCGGAGCCATGGTGGTCGCATGGTGGTCGCAGCCACGCCGGGCGGCTCGTCCCGTGGCCGGCCTGACAGGGTGGAGTGCCGCAGCGTCTTGAAGACCACGGTGAGCGGGACGCCGACGGTGATGGTGATGGTGGCGGCCAGGTGCCGCAGGTCGTGGACGCTGATCCGCGGGACGCCGGCTTCTACGGACAGCTGGTGGAGCCGGTCCAGGACGTGGTGGGGTCCGAGAGGCCGGCCGTCGGGCCGGCAGAAGACCAGTCCGGTGAACGGATCGTCAGGATCGCCCCTCGCGCAGGGCGTTGTTATCGATCGGTGCCAGAGGGCGGTGGCGTGTCCTCCCTCCAGGCTGCCCCCGGCGGCCGGATCTCGTCACGTCGGCGTGGTGGAGGGGTCCGGGTGGCGGTCGGCCCAGGGGCGGGCGTGTTCGAGCTGGGCGGCGAGGCGGAGGAGGGTTGCCTCGTCGCCGACTCGGCCGAGGAAGTGGACGCCGATGGGCAGGCCGCTGCCGGACCAGTACAGGGGTACGGACATGGCGGGGGCGCCGGTGATGTTGGCGACGACGGCGGGGAAGGCGACGAAGGGAGCACTCCGGTCGGCGGCGCGCAGTGGTTCGTCCTCGGTGGAGGTCATCTCGCCCAGGCGCAGGGGTGGTTGGGCGAGAGTCGGGGTGAGCCAGGTGTCGAAGCGGGTGAGGAAGTGGGCGACGGTGCGGGCGAAGCCCTGGAGCGTGGTGACGGCCAGCAGGTAGTTCCCGCCGGTGAGGCGCACGCCGTGTTCCCAGTAGGCCCGGGTGAGTGGTTCGAGCTCGTCCCGGCGGGGCTCGCGGCCGAGTTCGCGGATCCAGTACGCGATGATCCAGGACACGCCGGCGCCGTACACGGTGCCGATGGCGGCGCCGACCTCCGGTGTGAGGCCGGGGAGGTCCGCCTCGACGAGGTCGTGGCCCAGTCCGGTGAGGAGGTGGACGGCGTCGTCCAGGGCCGCGACACAGTCGGGGTGCACGGGGTGGCCGTCCGCCGGGCGTGCGCTGAACGCGATCCGCAGCCTGCCTGGTGCGCGACGGGTCTGGTCGGCGAAGGGTCCCGGCGAGGTCGGGGCCGGGTAGGGGTCGCCCGGTTCCGGGCCTGAGACGGCGTCGAGCAGTGCGGCGGAGTCCCGTACCGAGCGGGTCAGGGCGTGCTCGCAGGCCCAGCCCCCGAAGGCGTCCCCGTACGCCGCTCCGAGCGGCACCCGGGCGCGGTTGGGTTTGAGGCCGAACAGCCCGCAGCAGGACGCGGGGAAGCGTATCGAGCCGCCGACGTCGTTGCCGTGCGCCGCGGGCACCATCCGGGCCGCGACGGCCGCCGCCGACCCGCCGCTGGAACCGCCCGTGGTCCGGACGGGGTCCCACGGGTTACGCGTCGGCCCGTAGAGGGTGGACTCGCAGGTCGGGCTCATGCCGAACTCCGGCGTGGCAGTCTTGCCGAGGATGACCAGGCCGGCGGCGCGCAGCCGCCGTACGAGCTCCTGATCGTGTCGTGAGACGTGGTCACGCAGGAAGACCGACCCCTCGCAGAAGCGGACGCCCTCCTGCTCGGCGATGAGGTCCTTGAGCAGGTACGGAACTCCGGTGAACGGGCCGTTCGGGAGCCCGGCCCGAACCTGCTCCAGGGCCTCATCGAACACCGGTGTGACGACGGCATTCAGCTGCGGGTTCAAGGCTTCGATGCGGGTGACGGCCGCCGTGACGAGGTCCTCGGCCGTGGCTTCGCCGCTACGGACCAACTCTGCCTGGGCGGTGGCGTCGAGCGCGGTCAGGGCCTCCACATCCCTGGGACCGAGGGTCGTCACCGCCCGGGACCGATCGCGCGGGCTGCCGCCGCCAGCGCCGCTTCGGCTTCTTTCACCGTCCGGCGGACGATCTCGTCGGCGGGCAAGACCTCGTGGACGAGGGCGGTCGACTGGCCGGTGAAGGGGAGGTACTCTTCGCCGCCGCCGGCCAGGATCGCCGCCATCACGCGGGGCACGGTCTCCACCGGGTCCACCTGGTATGGGTCTTCACGCAGGGCGTCCACCAGGGGAGTCCGCAGGCAGCGCGGCACTCCGGCACTACCGGGGAGGTTGAAGGGCGGCAGGATCCGCTCGCTGCCCACGACCTTCACCGTGTCCGCGGCGGCCGACGCGACGATCCGGTTCTTCCACGCCTGCGACACGCTCATCTCCTGGGATGCGAGGAAGCGCGTCCCCATCAGCACCCCCTGCGCGCCCAGCGCCAGGGCCGCGGCCAGGCCGCGGCCGTCGGCGATCCCGCCGGCCGCGAGTACGGGTACCTCGCCCGCCAGGTCCGCGACGTCGGGGACCATCACCATCGTGCCGACGTCCCCGCCCTGCCCGCCGGCCTCGCCGCCCTGCGCGACGATCACATCGGCCCCGGCTTGGAGAGCCTCGTCTGCCTGACCGCGGCTGGAGACCTGCTGGATCCAGAGAATGCCGGCGTCGTGGGCCCGGGCGATCAGGTCGGGCGGCACGGCCAGGTGGAAGGAGATCGCGGCCGGCCGCTCCTCGATCGTGGCCTGGAACGCCTCCTCGTCGAGGGGGCGACTGGTGTGGTTGATCGCGAACGGCCGGTCGGTCAGCTTTCGCAGCCGGGCCCACTGCTCCCGCAGTTCCGGGAGGGGCCGCACCGCCGTGCCGAGGCTGCCGAGCCCACCGGCCCGGCACACTGCTGCCGCGAGATCGACCTCGTCCCAGGGGCCGAAGGGCGCGCAGACGATCGGGGTATCGATACCGAGAAGGCGGCATACGGGAGTGGTCAGCATCAGGACCTCCAGCAGGCCCGCGACAATCCTGCGGCGAGCAGCCATGGCACATGCTTCTCCTTCCCATCATTCCGTACGCCGCCGTCCCCGGCCTCGTGAAGGAACCCGGTCCTGATCGGCTGGACGAGTCCGCTGCATGCCCCGCGGTTTCGGCGCCCGGGATGCGACCGCGGCCCGGATCATGACCGTGGGGTTCAGCAGTACCGACGGGGGCGCTGCCCGCGTCGCGAAGACCGCGAGTCGACGGGAGATGCACGGGTCGGACACGGCTGCCGCGCGGACCGCCCGCTGGAGTGGGCTGGGTGGCCTGGCGAGTGCCTCCCGTCGGCCCAGAGCGTCGTACGCGTCGATGAACCGGTGTGCCCGGCGGTAGCCGCGCAGCGCGCGGTGCGGGTCCCGGCCCTGGGCCAGGGACTCGGCGGTCGCGTCGGCCAGCCACGCGGCACTGCGGAACGCCCAGCCGCAGCCCACGGCCGGAACCGGGTCCGAGGCGGTGGCGGCGTCGCCGATCAGGGCCAGCCCGGGCCGCGGTGCGGGATCGCGGCGTATGCACGGGTAGTCGGTAGTGCCGATGAGGTTCGACACCCGCCGGGCGCCGGCGAGGGAGGGCCCGTCCGGTAGGTGCCCGACGAACCGATCGAACGCGGCCTGCCGCTCGGCGGTGAACTCGGGCAGCCGGTCCTTGGCGGGGAAGACACCCACCTGGGTGAGCCCGTCGTCCACGCGGATGCACACGGCCACGTCCCGGCCCAGCGGCCAGACCTGGCCGTCACCTGGGCCGTTCATCGTCGCGCACGGGCGCAGGATGATCGCCATGGTGGTGTTGGGCCGACTGCGCGCCCGTCGAGGCGACTCCGATCCCGACCCCCTGCTGACTCGGGTGGGTTCGATCATGGTCACCGCCGAACCGGTCGTCGGCTGGATCATCGGCTCCACGCCCGCCCTGGCGGAGGCCGCGGCGTATGCCGGCGACCTCGACCAGGTGCGCACGATGGCCACTCCGGCCCTGGCGGCTGCCGTGTCACAGGGCGAGCCGTGGCTTCTCGGTGAGCTGGCCTATTGGCTCACGCGCGCGAACGGACCGGCCGCCGTTCCGGCGCGGGCCGCAGAACCGTACCGGCTCCAGCTGTCGGGCCGCCCGCGCGAGTCGGCAGAGCTCTGGCAGGAGATCGGCTGCCCCTACGAGGCCGCGCTCGCGCTCGCCGACACCGCCGAGGAGGGGATGCTGCGCGAGGCGCTGGCGGCCTTCGACCGCCTGGGAGCACGGCCGATGCGCGACATCACCGCCCGCCGCCTGCGCAGGCTCGGGGTGCGCGACATCCCCAGACGCCCGACCCGCGCTGCCGGCCCGGACGGGCTGAGTACCCGTGAGCAGGAGGTGCTCACCCTGTTGGCCGACGGACTCCGCAATGCCGAGATCGCCGACGAGCTGTTTCTGTCGCGGCGCACCGTAGAGCACCACGTGGCCGCAGTGTTGCGCAAGCTCGGCATGGCGAACCGGTCGGAAGCCGCTCGATACGCCCGGCGAAACGACGTGACCGATCGCAGACCCACCGTGCCCCCATCGACCCGGACAACGTGATCGGGCACCGGACACCGTGATCGAGCAGTGGAAGAGTTTGCGGACCCGGAGCCCGGCGGGCACGAGGACTGCGCCTGCGACGGCTCCTGGCGTTGGCCTGAGGGCATCGCCGTTGGTGTGTGAAAGTCCGGGCCGGGGTGCCTGGCCGGCAACGGGGGCACAGGTGCGTCCGCGCGCTCCCGCGCGGCGAGCTCGACGCGCGGAACGGTCAAGCCGCCCCTCGTCCTCCGAGCCGGTCCTTGGCCCACCAGAGGAACGCGGCGGCGTGCTGTCGGTTGGCGAAGCCGTCGCCGGCGAGGGCGAGGAGGAGGTTGTTGCTCCACAGGATGAGCCGGCCGAGAGTCCAGTTCACCGACTCGGGCGCCGGGAGCTCCAGGCCGTAGACCAGCCGAGCGATCTCACGCTTGCCGCCGGCGTCGGTCGTGTACTTCAGGATCGTGAGGAAGCGGTCGGGGTGCATCACGCAGAGGACCCTCGTGAGGAGGGCTTCCTTGAAGCCGGTCATGGCGAACGGCTGGGTGCCGGACAGCAGATGCCCGAGTCGGTCTTCGAGCGGCACGTCGTCGGGTCCGCGCAGGAGGTACTCGATCGTCTGCCGGGTCGCCTCCCCGGCTGCGGCGTCGCCCATGTCGTTCCACGCGGAGTTGAAGGTCGCCTGATTGCCGGGGCGTGCTCCGACCTCGGAGTTGGCGAAGTCCTTGAGCACCCTGGGGTCGCACGTCCACAGGCCGTCCGGGGAGAAGATCCTCTGGTACTTCGCCCAGTAGTCCGCCACGGCGGGGTCGAGGTCCGGCCTGCCGGCGAGGTACCGCTCCTTCAGCCGGGTCACGCGCTCCATCTGCCCGGGATCGACGTCCTCGGCCCTGGGGAAGCGGGACTTGAGCTCGTCGAAGGAGCGGATCGGGTCCTTCCGGGGGACCACCGGTGGTTCCCTGTGCTCCCATGCGAAGCCGCACCGGTGCTTCAAGAGGCGGCCTCCGCCGTCGAGCGGGCGGACCGCCTCGATGTCCTCGTCGTCGCTGCACAGTGGACACATGGCCAATGCCATGGCTACCCCCCGCTCGTCGGTACTGGAGCCCCGGATCCGAGATGCCGCACGCTCCGGCCGAGGCCGCATTCTCCCATTCGGTCAGGGCACACGGGACGGGACGGCCGAAGGTCCGCGCCTGTCCGTACGGGCGACGGCGCCGCGGGCGGGGTGTGACGTGGTTCACGGGAACTCGGGCGCGGGCCGGTCCAGTGCTGATCATGAACCTCTCCTCGAAGTCCTCTCCCTCGTCCGTCCCGCCCGTCCTGTCCGTTCCGCCCGTCCCCGCCCGGACGGCGACGCGCCGTTCCGTGCTGCGTGGGCTCGGTGTCGCGACGGCCGCGGGTACCGCCGCGGTCTGCCTTCCGGCCGTCACGGCACACGCCGCTCCCGCAGGGCGCCGGACACCCGGCGCCTCCGGCACGTTCGCGCTCACCCTCGTCCACCTGGGCCGCGACGGCGTGCCGACCACCGACTACCGCACCCTGCTGACCGCGCTGTCCGGACCCGACGCCGGCAGCGGCCGGGAGGTGAAGGGATCGCCCGGTACCGTCACCCTCCAGGTGCCCGCCGGGCGGTACATGCTCGACGCCACCATCGCCACGAGGCCGGTGGGGGAGGGGAACTGGGGGAACGACTGGCTCGTCCGGCCCCGGCTGGACATCGACCGCGACACGACCCTCGTCCTCGACGCCCGGGTCGCGCGCCCGGTGGACATCCGGCCGCCGGTCGACGACGCCAGGTACGAGCAGACCGGGGCGTTCGCCGAGGTGACGTACGAGGGGTTCACCGCGGTCGCGAACCTGCTGTCGATGTCGCTCGACCTGCGGACGGCGCACCTGGGGCCGGCCGCCGAGCAGGGCTCCGTGCGGACCTGGGTCGACACGTACTGGCGCCGGCCGGCCGGCGTCTGCGCCCTCGGCTACGCCTTCCGGGGCGAGCGGGCCCTGACCGGCCTGGTCCGGCACCCCGCCCTCGCCGACCTGGCCACCCTGGTGGTGCGCGCCGGGGTGCCCGCGTCCGGCACCGGAACGGCCCTCGTCGAGTTCTCGCCCTCGGTGGGCGCCTCCCCGGCATTGGGGCTGGCGGTGCCGACGGGGGGCACCGGGACGTTCCTCCTCACGCCCGAGCGCGGCACCTGGGACCTCGTGTACGGCGCGCACACCGAGGAGGAGGGGCCCGCCAACAACTACTTCGTCCTCGGGCGCCCGTTCACGCCCGGCTCCACCACGGTGCACACCTTCGACGTCCCCGTCTTCGGCCCGGCCCTGGACAACTCGCCCGGCGCCCGGCCCGTCGCGCAGCGCACCGGCGACACCCTGGACCTGACGGTGCCGCTGCTCGCCGACGGCGACGGTCACACGCCGAGCTCGCCCCTGTTCACCGCGTCGACCGTCACGCTGCACCGCAACGGAACGCTGCTCGCGACCCGCCGCGGCGAGAAGCCGGGGCACGCCTCGTTCACGGTGCCGGCGGGGCGGGCCGCCTACCGGCTGACGGCGAGCGCGACGCGGCCGCGCGGGAGCGTCACGGCGGCGTGGACGTTCACCTCCGCCGCGACGGCCACCGCCACCGACCTCCCGCTGAGCGCCGTGCGCTTCGGCCCCGACCTCGCGCTCGACGGCATCGCCCCGGCCCACACCACGGGCCCGGTGGCTGTCACGGTGGAGGGCGCGGCCCGGACGTCGGGGGTGCGGTCGCTGACCGTGTCCGTGTCGACGGACCGGGGCGCCACCTGGACGAAGACGGCGGTGACCGGCGGGCGGATCACGGTGACGACGCCGGGGCCCGGCAAGGCGGTGTCGCTGCGCGCGGAGCTGACGGACGCGCAGGGCAACACCCTCACCCAGACCCACATCGACGCGTACGTCACGCGGGCCGCCACCGGGGCGCGCTGACGCCGGCTTCCCCGGGCGCCGGGCGGATCGCGAGCAGGCCGAAGGGTCGTTTCGGAGTGGTTCGAAGCGGCCCTTGGGCCGTTTCCGGGGGCCTCGTCGACCTCGTGGCGCCGAGGCATCGCGTGCTGCCGGCACGTGTTCGCGCCAACTGAACTGTTCAGTAGTCGAGTTGCTCCGTTCTGACCTATGTTCTAGGGGCCCGTACCGTTTCATGGTCCGCCAGGAGGTCCGATTGCAGCCCCGCGGCATACGCGTCCGTCGCTCTCCTCTGCTCGTCGCGCTCGGTCTCGGCTCGCTGATCGTGGGCCTCACCCCATGGCTCGGAGTGGCGAGTACGGGGGTGAGGAGCGGTCCGATACCCCGGCCGGTGCCGACGGCCCCCGCCCCGCCGGCGGCGAAGCCGGCGCCGCACCACGGTGTGGTCCCTGCGAACGCCCTGGAGCCGACGGCTCCCGTCCTCGCCCGGACCGGGTGGACCGTCACGGCGAGCGACGAGGAGTCCTCCGGCGAGAACGGCCGCGCGGCCAACGTCCTCGACGGCGACACGGCCACCATCTGGCACAGCAAGTGGACGGGCACCCCGGCCCCGCTGCCGCACACGCTCACCGTCGACATGCACCGCACGGCGGTGGTCTCGGCGCTCGTCTACCAGCCCCGCGTCGTCGGCACCAACGGGCGCGTCGGTGAGTACAGCATCAGCCTGAGCACCGACGGCCTGAACTGGGGCAGCCCCGTCGCCACCGGGACGCTCGCGGACGACGCCGTCGCCAAGACCCTCGGATTCGCCCCGCAGGGCGCGCGGTTCGTCCGGCTCACCGCCGTCACCGAGGCCGGCAACCGCGGTCCGTGGACCTCCGCCGCGGAGCTCAACCTCCTCGGTGACCCCGGAACCCCGGCGGCCACCGTCGACCTGCCCAGGACCGGATGGACGGCCACGGCGAGCGACGAGGAGACCCTCAAGGAGAACGGCCGCGCGGCCAACGTCCTCGACGGCGACGCCGGCACCTACTGGCACAGCAGGTGGTCCGGGACCCCGGCCCCGCTGCCGCACACCCTCACCGTCGACATGCACCGCACGGCGGCCGTCTCCGCGCTCGTCTACCAGCCCCGCAGGGACGGAGCCAACGGGCGCGCGGGCACGTACACCGTCACCACCAGCACCGACGGCACCGCTTTCGGCACCCCGGTCGCCTCGGGCACCTGGCGTGACGACGACACCGTCAAGACCGCCACCTTCACCCGCAAGGTCAACGCCCGGTTCATACGCCTGACCGTGTCCCGCGAGGCCGGCAACCGGGGGCCCTGGACCTCCGCCGCCGAGATACGCCTGAGCGGACCGGCCAACCCTGCCGTCCACGGCACCTGGAGCCGTGTCACCGGCTTCCCCCTGGTGCCGGTGGCCACCGCCGTCCTGCCGGGCGACAAGCTCCTGGCCTGGTCGGCGTACGCGATCGACCGCTTCGGCGGCAGCAACGGCTACACCCAGACCGCGATCATGGACCTCAGGACGGGCAGGGTCACCCAGCGCCGCATCGACAACACCGGCCACGACATGTTCTGCCCGGGCATAGCGATGCTCGCCGACGGCCGGGTCCTGGTCACCGGCGGCAGCAACGCCGACAAGGCGAGCATCTACGACCCGGCCACCGATGCCTGGTCCGCGACCACCAGCATGAACATCGCCCGCGGCTACCAGGCCATGACCCTGCTCTCCACCGGAGAGGCCTTCGTCCTCGGCGGATCCTGGAGCGGGGCCACGGGCGACAGGGCCGGCGAGGTCTGGTCCCCGGACACCCGCACCTGGCGCAAGCTCCCCGGCGTCCCCGCAGCCCCGGCGATGACGGCCGACCCCCGCGGCGCCTACCGCGCCGACAACCACATGTGGCTGTACGCGACCTCGGGCGGCAAGGTCCTCCAGCTCGGCCCGAGCAAGCGGATGAACTGGATCACGACCACCGGGAACGGCAGCATCACCTCCGCGGGCAACCGGGCCGACAGCCAGGACGCCATGACCGGCAACGCCGTCCCGTACGACATCGGCAAGCTGCTCACCCTCGGCGGCTCGCCCGCGTACGAGAAGACGCCCGCCACCCCGCGCGCGTACACCGTGAGCGTCGACGGCGATCAGGCCAGGGCGGTGCGCACGGGCGACATGGCCCACGCCCGCGCCTTCGCCAACAGTGTCGTCCTGCCCGACGGCAAGGTCGCCGTCTTCGGCGGGCAGTCGTACCCCCTGCCGTTCAGCGACGCCACGTCCGTGCTGACCCCCGAGCTGTGGGACCCGGCGACCGGACGCTTCACCCCCCTCGCCACCATGGGCATCCCGCGCAACTACCACAGCGTGGCGAACCTGCTGCCCGACGGGCGGATCTTCTCCGGCGGCGGCGGCCTGTGCGGCGACTGCGCCACCAACCACGCCGACGGGGCCGTGTTCACGCCGCCGTACCTGCTCAACGCGGACGGCTCGCCCAAGCCGCGTCCCGTCATCACCGGCGGCGTACCGCCCCGGGCCGCCGCCGGCACCTCGCTGACCGTCGGCACCGGGGGGCCGGTGGCCTCCTTCGTCCTGATGCGGGCCGCTGCCGCGACCCACTCCACGGACAACGACCAGCGGCGGGTCCCGCTGGCGTCCACGGCCGTGTCGCCCGGCTCGTACACGGTGTCCATCCCGGCCGACAAGGGCGTGGTCCTGCCCGGCACCTACATGCTCTTCGCCCTGGACGCCCAAGGGGTGCCGAGCACCGCCCGGTTCATCACCGTCACCTGACGGTTCGACAGCGCGGTACGGCCACGCGGTACGACAGCGGCGCCCGACCCCGGCACACCTGCCGCGGTCGGGCGCCGCTCCTCACCTCCGCAGCCGACCGCCGTGGCGCCCGGCGAGGGCCGCCAGCGCCGACGCCAGCAGGAACGCCGTCGCGGCGACGGCCGCCGACGCGTGCAGTCCGTCGACCGTGCCGCCCGCCGGGCCCAGGAGCGTGCCGAAGAGGGCCACCCCCAGTGCGCTGCCCACCTGGCGGGACACCTGGAACACCGCCGACGCCGTGCCCGCCCTGTCCGCGGGGCTCGCCTCCATGACGGCCACGGTGGCGGCGACCACGGTGACCGGTGTCGCGAGACCCGTCGCCATGAGCGCGAAGAGCAGCACCGGATACGGGGTGTCGGGACCGGCGGCCAGCCAGCCCAGGAACCCGGCGCTCCCGAGCAGCAGCGCCCCCGCCATCGGTGTGTACGGACCGCCGCGCGCGGTCAGCCGGCTCGACAGCGGCGCCGCGAGGAAGCCCATGCAGACCGACGGCAGCAGGGCGAACCCGGTGCCCAGCGCGCCGAGGCCCCGCTCCCGCTGGAAGTACAGCGTGACGACGAACAGCAGCCCGTAGTAGCCGAAGCTGAGCAGCAGGCCGACGAGGGTCGTCGCCGTGAGCCGCACCTCGCGGAAGAGCGACAGGGGCAGCAGCGGCTCCCTGCCCCCCGGTCGTACGGCCGAGCCCTTCTCCAGGCGCAGTTCGACGACGGCGAAGGCGGCCAGGCACCCGAAGCCGCCCCCGAACAGGGCCGGCACCACCGGCGAGGACCAGCCTGCGGAACCCGCCTCGTTCAGCGCGCCGGCCACGCCCAGCAGCCCGAGCACGCCGAGCAGCAGGCCGGCCGGATCCATCCGGCCCGGCCGTTCCCTCCGGCCGGGCGCCGGTACGTGACGCAACGTCAGCAGCACGGCCGCCGCGGCCACCGGCAGGTTCACCCAGAACACCGCGCGCCAGCCGAACCCGGAGACGAGGAGGCCACCGACCACGGGACCGGCGCCGAACGCGACCGCCGAGACGAGGCCCCAAAGCCCCACCGCCCGCGCACGCTGGGCCCGGTCGGGGTAGGCCGCCCGCACCAGGGCGAACGACGCCGGGACCAGCAGCGCGGCCCCGGCGCCCTGGGCCAGCCGGGCGGCGATCAGCGCCCCCGCCGAGGGTGCGAGCCCGCAGCCCGCCGAAGCGGCCGCGAAGACCCCGAGGCCCGACAGGAACAGCGTCCGGTGCCCGTAGCGGTCGCCGAGCCCGCCGCCGAGCAGCAGGAACCCGGCGAAGGACGCGCTGTACCCGTCGACGATCCACTGGAGGTCCGACGCGCCGGCGTCCAGCGCTCCCTGGACGGCGGGCACCGCCACGTTCACGACCGTGACGTCCAGCATCACCAGGAAGTACCCGAGGCTCAGCGCGATCAGCGGCGGGAGCGACAGGGGCGGGGAGCCCGGTGCCGGGGCGGCGGATCCGGCGGGTGTGCGGGCGGGGGAGGACGAGCGGTGCGTGGACGTCATGGGATCCAGTCTCGGCGCGCGACGCTTCGTCACCCGTCGAAGTGTCCCCGCAGTACGCTCAGTCGCATGGCAAGGACGACGACCGGCCGGGGCCGGGACCAGGTGCACCATCAGCCCGACATCGCCCGGGCCGCACAGCTGATCGCCGATCCGTCCCGCGCCCGGATGCTGAAGGCGCTCGGCGACGGCCGCGCACTCGCCGCCGGTGTGCTCGCCGCCGAGGCGGGGTGAGCGCCGCCACGGCGAGCGCCCATCTGGGCAAGCTCGTCGAGGCGGGGCTCGTAGGGATGGAGAGCGTCGGCCGGTGCCGCTACTACCGCCTGGCCGGCCCCGACGTCAGCCTCGCCCTGGAGGCGCTGGCCGTCATCGCGCCGCCCCTGCCGGTCACCTCGCTGCGCGCGAGCAGCACCGCCGGCGCGCTGCGCCGTTCCCGTACCTGCTACGACCATCTCGCCGGCCGGCTCGGTGTGGACCTGCTGGAGGCCCTGCTCCGGGGCGGCCTGCTCGCCGGACACGACGGCACCGGCCGGCCCGGGCGGCCGGTGCGCGACGGCGCGTCCGGGTACGGACACGACGTCGACTACCGCCTCACCGACACCGGCCGCGAGACGCTGGCCGGGTTCGGCGTCGACCTCGACCGGCTGCCGGCCCGCCGGCCGCCGATCCGGTACTGCGTGGACTGGAGTGAACAGCGGCACCACCTGGCGGGCGCGGTGGGCGCGGCGCTCACCGCACGGCTCTTCGCCCTGCGCTGGCTGCGCCACGGCTCGACCCCCCGGGTCGTCCACGTGACGGAGGACGGCTCCGAAGGCCTGGCCGCCACGTTCGGCCTGCGTCCTGCGGACCGACCCGGAGGGACCGACGCGCCCACCGTCCCTGAGGGGTCGTAGATTGGCGGAGACGGGTGTGATCGGCACCCGTACCGCACACAGCTCGGGAGTCCGTATGCACCGCTTCGATGTCGAGACCCTGACCGCGGGCCGGTGGCGGAACGGCGGCGGAGCCACCCGGGAGATCGTCTCGTGGCCGATGGGTGCCGAGGAGTTCCGCTGGCGGGCGAGTGTCGCCGACATCGACGGCGACGGGCCGTTCTCGGCGTTCCCCGGGGTCGACCGGACGCTCACCCTCCTCGCCGGCGACGGCGTCCGGCTGACCGCTCCCGGGGGGTTCGACCGGACGACGCGCGCGGAGGAGCCCCTCGCGTTCCCCGGCGACCTGGAGCCGGCCGCCGAGCTGCGCGGCGGGCCCTGCCGGGTGCTCAACCTCATGGTGCGGCGTGGCCGCGCGGAGGCCCGGGTGGAGCGGGTCACCGGGCCCGTCGTGCCGCCCGGCGGGCACGCCGGGGTGCTCTACGTGCTGCGCGGCCGGTGGCGGGCCGTGGACGGGCGGGTCGCCCTGGAGGCCGGGCAGGGCGTGTGGTGGGACGCGGACGACGCGGCGCCGGGCGGAGCGGTCGAGCCGCTCGCGCCCGGCGCCGCCGCCCTCTGGGCGGATGTCGCACCCGTGGGGTGAGGACGGGTCAGGCGACGGTCGCCGCGGTCCGGTCGCCGCCGTCGGTGTCCGCCGGGTGCACGGTCTCGGCGGGCGGGTCGGCGGTGCGGCGCACCCACAGCCAGTACAGGGCGGCGGTGACGGCCAGGCCCACGATCCACGAGATGTCGGCGCCGCCGAGCCTCTCGGTGATCGCGCCGGTGTAGAGCTTGGTGGCCAGGAACGGGATCTGCACGGCGACGCCCACGACGTAGCAGGTCAGCGCCGTGACGTTCCAGCGGCCGTAGCGGCCGCGCGGGTCGTACAGGGCGGGGATGTCGACGCGTTCGCGGGAGACCAGGTAGTAGTCGACCAGGTTGATCGCGCTCCACGGGGTGAACACCATCAGGATCAGGAGCACGAAGTTCTTGAAGTTGTTCAGGAAGTCGGCGCTGGCGGCGAGCGCGATGCCGATCGACACGGCGGTGAAGCCGACGATGGAGACGGCGCGGGCGGTCGCCGAGATCCGCGAGCGGCCGTCGAAGGCGGTGACGGTGGTCAGGATCGACATGAAACCGCCGTACGCGTTCAGGCAGTTGACCGTCAGCTTGCCGACGACGATCACCAGGTAGATGAGGAACGCGAGGGCCGCGGGGCCGGCCAGTTCGCCGAGGAAGCCGACCTGGTCGGTGAGGAAGGCCTTGCCCGCGACGGCCGCGGTGAGCGCCCCGAGCGTCATGGCCCACTGCGAGCCGATGACGGAGCCGGCGAACGTGGACCAGAACGTCGCGCGGGTGCTGGTGTCGCGCGGCAGGTAGCGCGAGTAGTCGGCGACGTACGGGCCGAAGGTCAGCTGCCATCCGGCGCCGAGCCCGACGGCGAGCAGGAACGTCGCCGCCTCGAAGCTCTTGGTCCCCACGTGCGCCCCGACGTCGTACTGGGTGAACAGCCGCACCAGCAGATAGCCGAGGCCCAGCACGCCGGCGACGGTGGCGACGCGGCCGGCGGCGTGGATGAGCCGGTAGCCGGTGACGGCGACCACGGCGGTCAGCACCCCGAAGACGAGGATGCCGACCCGTGTGTCGTCGACGTGCAGCATCGCGGACAGCGCCTGGCCGGCCAGCACGCTGCCGGTCGCGGCGAAGCCGAGGTACATGAGGATCACGAGCAGCAGCGGCAGGACGGCGCCGTGGACGCCGAACTGCGCGCGGCTGGAGATCATCTGCGGTACGCCGAGCCGCGGGCCCTGGGCGGAGTGCAGCGCCATCACGATGCCGCCGAGCACGTTGCCGAGGAGCAGGGCCGGTATCGCCCACAGCGCGTCGGCGCCGAAGACGACGGAGAGCGCGCCGTCGACGATCGCGGTGATCTGCATGTTGGCGCCGAACCACAGCGTGAACTGGCTGCGCGGCGTGCCGTGCCGCTCGGTGTCGGGAATGACCTCGATGGTGCGGCGCTCCATCGCGAGTCGCTCCCCGGAAGTGTGTTGGACCGGCATGGTGGAGACCTCTCCCCGCTGCGATTCCTGTGTGCCCGGACGGACCGCAGCCGTCGACCCGCACTGCGGTGCGCCGAATCTCGCATGGAGGCCAACAGGGATCAAGACTCTGAATGAACAATTTCAGTCAGTGGGACGGCTTCCGGTGCCGGGTCTCCGTGT
The DNA here is from genome assembly GCF_049913095.1 of Streptomyces sp. E-08. Lineage (NCBI taxonomy): Bacteria > Bacillati > Actinomycetota > Actinomycetes > Kitasatosporales > Streptomycetaceae > Streptomyces > Streptomyces sp. E-08. The sequence continues at coordinate 7,135,548 of NZ_CP183971.1, forward strand.
CAGGCCACCCCCCTGATGCGGTGGACGAGGAGGCCGCCGACGAGGATGACCAGGGCCGCGGCGGAGTACAGGCCGGTGTAGCCGCCGAGGTGCGCGATGACCGGCGAGGCGAGGGCGGGGGCCAGGACCTGGGGTCCGGAGTTCGCGATGTTGATGACGCCGAGGTCCTTGGCGCGGTCGGCCGCCGCCGGCAGGACCTGGGTGACCAGGGCCTGGTCGACGGCGAGGTAGATCCCGTACCCCCCGCCGAGGACCGCCGCGGCGACGAGAGCGGACGGCCAGGTGTGGATCAGGGCGAGCAGCAGCGCGGCGGCTGCCATGACGAGCGAGCAGAGGACGACGAACCCCTTGCGGCGTCCGGCGCGGTCGGACAGCACCCCCACGGGGACGGCCGTGAGGGCCGCGCAGAGGGTGTAGACCACCGTCAGGATCAGTACGCCGGTGCCGGGGTCGTCGTGGTGGACCGCGTCGGCGAGGAAGTAGAACAGGTAGAGGGTGCCGAGGGCGTTGCCCAGGTTGATCAGGAACCGGGTGAGCCACGCCCAGCCGAAGTCGGGGTGCCGCCGGGGACTCACCCAGAAGGAGCGGGCGAAGGTGCGCGCGTCGAAGGCGGGCCGCAGCGCCCGGGGCAGGGCCGGCTCGGTCTGGCGCAGGGCGAAGGGGAGGGCGAGGGCGACGGTGAGCACGGCGAGCGTGACGTAGCCGGCCCCCACGCCGGTGACCAGGAGGGTCGTGATCAGCGCGCCCAGGACCAGGCCCACGGACTGCATGAGCCCCGTCCAGCCGGAGACCACCGCGCGCTGGGCGAGCGGCACGCGGTCGGCGATCGGGGTGGTGACGCCGGCCAGCATCGCGTTGAGGCCCAGTTGCGCGAGACACCAGCCGACGGCGACCCCCGCCACGGTGTGCTGCGAGGCGGTGACCACGAGGCCCGCCGCCCCGGTGAGGGCGCCGCCGACGATCCAGGGCCTGCGCCGCCCGAACCGGCTCGTGGTGCGGTCCGACCACGCGCCGGCGAGCGGGTTCGCGAGGACCGCGACGAGTGCGCCGAGACCGGTGACGAGCGACAGCGCGGTGTTCTTGTCGTCCGGGTCGATGTGCTCCAGCTGGAGCGGCAACAGGATCTGAATGGGCGTCATGAACGCCATGAAGACGGCGAGGGTGGCCAGCGAGAGGCTCGCCGTCCACCCGGCCTCGACCGGGACGGTGGGCTCGGCGAGGACGGCGGCGACGTCCTCGGCGGCCTCTTCCGCAGCGTGGGCCATGATGACTCCGTCGCTCAGGGCCGCTGGGAGGCGATCAGGTCGCGGTACCACGCGAAGCTCGCCCGGGGGGTGCGCTCTCCGGTGGCGAAGTCGACCTCGACCAGGCCGAAACGCTGGTGATAGCCCTCGGCCCACTCGAAGTTGTCGAGCAGGGACCAGGTGAAGTAGCCGCGCACGTCCACCCCCAGGGCCACGGCGTCCGCGACCGCGGTGATGTGGCCGGCGAGGTAGTCGACGCGCTCCGGGTCGTCGGTCCCGGCCGGGTGCGAGCAGCCGTTCTCGGTGATCCACACCGGCGGCAGGGCGTCGCCGTAGCGGTCCTTGAGGCCGGTGAGCAGCTCCGTGAGCCCTTCGGGGACGACCGGCCAGTCGAACGCGGTGCGCCGGTACGTCTCCTGAGGTTCGGTCAGGTCGAACGGCAGCCCGGCGGCGGGATCGGCCGGGGCGGTCACCCAGGTCGGGTTGTAGTAGTTGATGCCGATGCCGTCCAGCGGCGCGGAGATGATCTCCAGGTCCCCGTCGCGCACCACTCCTCCCCAGCTCGGGTCGGTCATCCCGTACGCGGAGAGGTCGGGGTAACGACCCCTGAGCACCGGGTCGTTGAAGAGGCCGTTGTGCAGGGCGTCGTACGCCGAGGCCGCCGCCGCGTCCCCGTCCGAGCGGGCGTCCGCGCGCAGTCGCACGGGCGTGCAGTTGTTGGCGATGAGCACCTGGGCGTCCGGGACGGCCGTCCGGAGCGCGGCGGTCGCGAGGCCGTGGCCGAGCAGTTGGTGGTGCGCGACGGGCAGCGCGTCCAGCATCAGGGCGCGGCCCGGGGCGTGGACCCCGAAGGCGTAGCCGAAGGCCATGTGGACGAACGGCTCGTTCAGGGTGATCCACCGCTTGACCCGGTCGCCGAGCCGCTCCGCCGTCACCGCCGCGAACTCGGCGAACCGGTACGCCGTCTCGCGGTTCAGCCAGCCGCCCTCGTCCTCCAGGGCCTGCGGCAGGTCCCAGTGGAAGAGCGTGGGCGTGGGCTCGATCCCCGCGTCGAGCAGCGCGTCGACCAGCCGGTCGTAGAAGTCGAGGCCGCGCGGCTCGACCTTGCCCGCGCCGCCGGGCAGGACGCGCGGCCAGGAGACCGAGAAGCGGTACGCGTCGAGCCCGAGCCCGCGCATCAGCGCGACGTCCTCGTCGAACCGGTGGTAGTGGTCGCAGGCGACCTCGCCGGTGTGGCCGTCGCGGACGGCTCCGGGGCGCCGTACGAAGGTGTCCCAGATCGAGGGTCCCTTGCCGTCCTCCTCGGCCGCGCCCTCGATCTGGTACGCGGCGGTCGAGGCGCCCCAGACGAAGCCGGCCGGGAGGCGGGGGAGTCGGGTGGGATCGGTGGGGCTGGAGGTCACGGATACCTGCCTTCGCTGCTGGCTCGCCGTCCGAGGTGGGCCGCAACGTAACATGAACACTCGTTCATGTTCTATGGCCGGGACCGGCCGGATTCACCCCTCCCCGGCGGCCAGTCGCTCGCGCAGGTCCTCCCAGTAGCGGTCCAGCATCCGCTTGAGCTCTTCGACGGTCTCCAGGTCCGGCTCGCCGCCCCCCTTGAACACCTCGTGCAGCACGGCGTTGGCCGCCCACACCACCATCCGCGTCGCCCGCCGCGCCCGCTCGCCGCCCTGCCCGCCGGTCAGGTGCTCCACGATGCGCAGCAGGCCCTCGGCGATGAGCGCGTTGCTCGCCTCGTCGGCCCGGGCGAGCTCGGGGCTGAGGTGCCGCCCGGCCCACAGCGCCATGCCGCCCGGCTGGGACCGGAACACCTCGCTGTAGACGTCGACCATCGTGCCGACCAGGTCGGTCAGTTCCCCCTCGACGGCCCGCTCGACCAGCTCGTCGATGGCGGTTCCGAAGGTCTCCAGGTACCGCCGGCCGAGCGCGTCCACGACGGCGCCCTTGTCCGGGTAGAACTGGTAGATGCTGCCGACCGGCACGCCCGCGTCCTCGGCGATCCGGCGCATCGTCAGCGCCTCGTACCCCTCCTGGGAGAGGAGCCGGTCGGCCGCGCCCAGGATGGCCTCGACCCGGGCCCTGCTGCGCGCCTGCTGCGGCTTCCTCCGCACGCGCGGCCGCGCGTCCGGCTCGGGCCGTGCCGCTTCTGTCGCCTCTGTCACCACGTGCTCCCGGTCGTCCGACGGGGGCCGAAGGTAGCACCCGGCCGCGCGCGGACCGGCACGCCCGTTTCTATCGCCAATCCGCGTTGTTCCTAGAATGGGCCGATGGAGGACATCGATGCGATCGCGGTGCTGCAGGATCCTGTACGGCGCCGTCTGTACGAGTACGTGGTGGCGCAGGGCCGCGAGGTCGGGCGCAACGAGGCCGCCGAAGGGGCCGGAGTGGCGCGGACGCTCGCCGCGCACCACCTGGACAGGCTGACCGAGGCCGGGCTCCTGGAGAGCGGCAGTCGTCGCCTCACGGGGCGCACGGGGCCGGGCGCGGGGCGGCCCGCCAAGGTGTACACGCGGGCGCCCGCCGAGCGCTCGGTGTCGCTGCCCGGCCGCGACTACCGCACCGCGGCCGAGCTGCTCGCCGAGGCGGCCGAGGAGGCCGGGCTCGACGCCGGGCTGTGCGCGGCGGCGCGCCGCCGGGGCGAGGCGCTGCGCGGCCCGGAGGGGCCCGGCTCCCTGGAGGGCGTCGTGGAGCTGCTGGCCGCCCGCGGCTACGAGCCCTACCTGGAGGACAGCGGGCAGGCGCCCGTCGTCCGGATGCGTAACTGCCCCTTCCATGCCGTCGCGGAACGCTTCCCGCCGCTCGTCTGCGGCATGAACCTCGCCCTCCTGGAAGGGCTCCTGGGCGCGGACGGGCCCGTCCGCGCCCGGATGGACGCCCGGCCGGGGGAGTGCTGCGTGGTGGTCGAGGATTCTAAAAACAACGCTCATTGACATAGAAAAGCGGGGCGTGCTGGGATGAGGGCATGACCACATCCACGCCCGCCCCGCACCTCGCCCAGCTCAACGTCGCCAGGCTCCGCTTCCCCCTCGACGACCCGCGCGTGGCGCCGTTCGTCGAGATGCTCGATCCCGTCAACGCCGCCGCCGACGCCGCGCCCGGCTTCGTGTGGCGGCTCGTGGAGGACGGGGAGGCGGACGCCACCGGCCTGCGCCCGCTCGGCGACGACGTGATCGTGAACCTGTCGGTGTGGGAGAACCAGGAGGCCCTGTGGGACTTCGCCTACCGCAGCGGGCACCTGGAGGTCATGCGCGGGCGCCGCGACTGGTTCCACCGGCACGTCGAGTCGCACCTGGTGCTCTGGTGGGTCCCCGCCGGGCACGTCCCCACCGTCGCCGAGGCCGTGGAGCGGCTGGCCGACCTGCGGACGAACGGGCCGTCCCCGCGCGCCTTCACGTTCGCCTCGTCCCACACCGCCGCCGAGGCCGCCGAGCACGCGCGGGGCGGGGAATCGGCGGCGGTCCGAGGCGGACCGTCCGCGACGGGCGCCGACCGGAGTCGGGCGTGACCGGAGTCGGGCGTGACCGAAGTCCGGCGTGACCGGAGTCGGGCGTGACCGGAGTCGGGCGTGACCGAAGTCCGGCGCCGGCCCGGAGCCGGAGGTCAGCCGAAGTCGGGGATCGGGTGCGCCGGGGCCAGGGCGGCGGCGATGCGCTGGGCGATCAGGTGCGCCGAGTGGCCGGCCGCGGCGTCCGGGCCGTTCGTGGTCGAGACCGCGATGGACAGCCGCTCGGACGGCAGGTACGCCTGGGACGCCGAGTACCCGAAGAACAAGGGGTGCTGGGACACCCAGTCGCCCAGGACGAGCACGCCCAGGCCGTAGTGGGTGGCCTCGGTCTGCGCGAGGCAGACCGTCGCCGGGCACGTGTCGGTGGCGTGGCCCAGGCCGACCGTCCCCGGGTTCAGGAACTCCCGGTAGGACGCCGGGGACAGCAGCCGGCCCGAGCCGATGCCGGCGGCCGAGCTCGCCAGGTCGCAGATGTCGGTGGTCTCCACCGCGCCCGGGGCCGTGGTCCACGAGGGGTTCCAGAAGCTGGACTCCTCGTAGGTGCCGCGGTCGGAGGTGAAGGCGTGCAGGGCGGGCTCGGGGATGTCGGGGGTGAAGCCGTTCCGGGTCTCGCGCAGGCGCAGCGGGCCCAGGACCTCCCGCTGGAGCAGGACGTCGAGACGGGTGCCGGTGATCTTCTCCAGGGCCGCACCCAGCAGCACGAAGTTGGCGTGCGAGTAGCTCCAGTCGGTGCCCGGCTCGTACCACCGATCCTGGCTCGTCGAGAGCCGCACGACCTCCTCGGCCGTCCACTGGCGGAACGGGTCCGCGGACACGGCCTGCTGGAACGCGGGCAGCCGCACGTAGTCGACGAGACCGGTGGTGGAGGCCGCCAGCATGCGCAGGGTGATCCGGTCGCCGTCCTTCAGACCGGGCAGCCAGCGGGCGACGGGGTCGTCGAGACGGACCGCGCCCCGGTCGACCAGGCGCAGCAGGGCCGTGCCCATGTAGCTGATCGCGATGTTGCCGTTGCGGAAGTGCATGGCGGGCGTCGCCGGCACGCCCGTCATCGACTCGCCGAGCGCGGTGGTCACGACCTCGCGGCCGCCGACGGTGACCCGCAGGATCACGGACTTGAGGTCCATCTCGGCCTTGGCCCGCTCGGCGATCCTCAGGACGTCGCGCGCCGGGCCGGCGTCGGGCAGGCGGGAGGCGACGCAGGCCCGGCGGTGGCCGGGGTCGCCCGCCGGGCCGGCCGCCGAAGCGGCGGGGGCGCCGAGCGTGACGAGCGCGACGAGGGCGGCGGCCGCGGCACGACGCGCCCTGGGCGTGGTACGGGGTGGTGTCATGGCCGGAGTATCGGCAGGTGGCGCCCGTGCGGCGGCGGAGGTGCGCCCGACCCGCGCGAACATCACCCGTCAGGCCCGCGCGGCGGACCGGGCCGCCGCCGCGCGGGGACGCGGCGGCGAGGCGTGCGGCCGCGGTCGTGGCGAGACGGGGAAGCGCGGCGGCGGGGCGCGGATCCCGGTCCGGTCAGCCGGCGGTGCCGTTCACCGCGTCCTCGATCAGGTCCACGACGGCCTTCGGCTGGGAGGCCAGGGAGGCGTGGCTCGCGTCGAGTTCGACGGTCCTGCGCGGGTTCATGCGCGCGGCCATGCGGCGCTCGTTGTCGGGGTGGATCATCCGGTCCTGGGTGGACACCTGGTACCAGACCGGCTTGGAGCGCCAGGCCGGCGCGGTGACCTTGTCGCCGAACGTCGAGCCGAGCGGGGCCTTCTGGGTGACGGCCATGACGAGGGCCTCGTCGGGGGCGAGGTCCTGGGCGAAGCTCTCGTGGAACTTGTCCCGCGCGATCCAGAGGTAGCCGTCGGAGTCGGGGGCGATGTTCGCGACGGCGGCCGGCGGCATCTCCTCGGTGATGCCGCCCGGGCTCTCCCCGGCGTCGGGCGCGAAGGCCGCGATGTAGACGAGTGCGGTGACGTTGGGCAGGTCGCCCGCCTCGGTGATGACGGCGCCGCCGTACGAGTGGCCCACGAGGACGACGGGGCCGGCGACCGTCCGGGGGCGGGGCGTCACGGCGACGTGCCGGGAGTCGACCTCCACGGGGCGGGAGCCCGCCCCGCGCGGCGGGAGAGGGACGCGCGGCCGGAGGCGAGCGGGGACATGCGGGCTCCTCGAGCGTGGGGGAATCGCTGAGAGCGAGTCTGCTGCGCCGCGACCGGCGTGGCGGGGTGCGCGGTCCAAGGGGGTGACCTCACCACGCCCGACGGCACCACGGCCTCCCTCAGCGGTGTCCGACCAGGTCGTGGGTGAGCCGCATCAGGCGCTCGCGCGCCTCAGTGTCGTAGGCCTGCTCATGGGCCCGCGCCTCGGTGAAGCGGTCGAAGTATCGCCCCGTGACCGTGGCCAGCTCCGGGTCCAGGAGGAGCCGTACGGTCGGGCGGACGCCCTCCTCCGTGGTGATGACGGGAGTGAGCCCGTAGGCGCGGACGCCGGGCGTGTCCATGAGATGGGCCGGGTGGAGGGCGTTCACCGTGACTCCGGTGCCCTCCAGTTCGGCGCCCAGCTCGAAGGTCGCCATGATCATGGCCAACTTGCTCCGGCAGTAGGCGCGCAGCCCTTCGTAGTCGCGCTCCAGCATCACGTCGTCGAAGTCGACGGCATCCTGTCCCATCGAGGCGACGTTGACGACCCGCGCCGGAGCCGAGGCGGTGAGCAGCGGCAGCAGGGCGCGGGTGAGCGCGTACGGTGCCAAGTGGTTGACCGCGAAGCGGAGTTCATGGCCCTGACCGCTCAGCTCCCGGACGAGCGGCCGTGAGCCGCCCCCGGCCACCGCGTTGTGGATCAGGCCGTCGAGGCGCGGCTCCGCCGCCCGGATCCGTGCCGCCATCGCGTGCACCTGGTCCAGGTCGGAGAGATCGGCGAGATACGTGCGGACCGCGGTGCCGGGGCCCGCTTCCCGGACTTCGGCGGCCACGGCCGCCAGTCGTTCGGCGTTCCGGCCGTGCAGGAGGAGCGTGCCGCCGAGGGGCGCCAGGTCGAGCGCGAGCGCGCGTCCCATCCCGTGGGTGACGCCGGTGATCAAAGTGGTGCGCTGGTTCATGGCGACCACGGTGGATCACCCGGCGCCCCGCCGACAGTGCGTACCGCTCCTGGTGTCGGCACCACCAGGCTCCGGCACGGGACGCGGTCGCGGGAGTCCCGGCCGGGCCTCCCGCGACGGCCCGGACTCAGCGCAGGTCGAACCGGTCCAGGTTCATCACCTTGTCCCACGCGGCCGCGAAGTCGCGCGCGAACTTCTCGCCCGCGTCGGCGGACGCGTACACCTCCGCGAGAGCCCGCAGCTGGGAGTGCGAACCGAAGACGAGGTCGACCGGGGTGGCGGTCCACCGCACCTCGCCCGTCGTCCGGTCGCGGCCCTCGAAGACGTTCTCCTCGGACGTCGACGCCTTCCACTCCGTGCCCATGTCGAGGAGCCCGACGAAGAAGTCGTTGGTCAGCGACTCCGGCCGGTCCGTGAAGGCCCCGTGCGACGACCCCCCGAACCCGGTGCCGAGCACCCGCATGCCGCCGACGAGCACCGTCATCTCGGGCGCGGTCAGCGTCAGCAGATTGGCGCGGTCGAGGAGCAGGGTCTCCGGCGACAGCTTCTCGCCCGCCCGCAGGTAGTTGCGGAAGCCGTCCGCCCGGGGTTCGAGCACCGCGAACGACTCCACGTCGGTCTGCTCCTGCGAGGCGTCCGTGCGCCCCGGCGCGAACGGGACCGTGACGTCGTACCCGGCGTTCTTCGCGGCCCGCTCCACGGCCGCGCACCCGCCGAGGACGATCAGGTCGGCGAGCGAGATCCGCGCCCCGCCGGCCGACTCCAGGTCCGCGCGGATCCCTTCGAGGGTCTCGACCGTCCGTGCCACCTCGGGAAGGTCGTTGACCTCCCAGTCCTTCTGCGGGGCGAGCCGGATCCGCGCCCCGTTGGCGCCGCCGCGCTTGTCCGTGCCGCGGAAGCTCGCCGCCGACGCCCAGGCGGTGGTGACGAGCTGCGCGAGGGAGAGCCCCGAGTCGAGGATCCGGGCCTTGAGCGCGGTGACGTCCGCCTCCCCGACCAGCGCGTGGCCGACCGCGGGGACGGGGTCCTGCCAGAGCTGCGGCTCGGGGATCCACGGGCCCAGGTAGCGGGAGAGGGGGCCCATGTCGCGGTGCAGCAGCTTGTACCAGGCCTTCGCGAACGCGTCCGCGAGCTGGTCCGGGTTCTCGTGGAAGCGCTTCGCGATCGGCGCGTAGACCGGGTCGAGCCGCAGCGACAGGTCCGTCGTGAGCATCATCGGCGCGTGCCGCTTCGACGGATCGTGCGCGTCGGGCACCGTGCCCTGCGCCGACGTGTCCTTGGGGGTCCACTGCTGGGCGCCCGCGGGGCTGGTGGTCAGCTCCCACTCGTACCGGAAGAGGTTGTCCAGATAGCCGTTGTCCCACTTCGTCGGCTCGGTGGTCCAGGCCCCTTCCAGCCCGCTGGTGAGCGCGTCGACGCCCTTGCCGCTGCCGTACGCGTTCCGCCAGCCGAGCCCCTGCTGCTCCATCGGCGCGGCCTCCGGCTCCGGGCCGACGTACTCCGGGTCCACCGCGCCGTGACACTTGCCGAAGGTGTGGCCACCGACGATGAGCGCGACGGTCTCCTCGTCGTTCATCGCCATGCGCGCGAACGTCTCCCGGATGTCCCGGGCGGCGGCGACCGGATCCGGGTTGCCGTTCGGGCCCTCCGGGTTGACGTAGATCAGCCCCATCTGCACGGCGCCGAACGGACCGGTCAGCTGCCGGTCGCCGCTGTAGCGCTCGTCACCGAGCCAGGTGTCCTCGGGACCCCAGAAGATCTCCTCGGGCTCCCAGACGTCGGGGCGTCCGAAGCCGAACCCGAAGGTTCTGAACCCCATCGACTCCATGGCGCAGTTGCCCGCGAAGACCAGCAGGTCGGCCCAGGAGATCTTCCGCCCGTACTTCTGCTTGACCGGCCACAGCAGCCGGCGCGCCTTGTCGAGGCTCGCGTTGTCCGGCCAGCTGTTGAGCGGGGCGAAGCGCTGGGCGCCCTGGCCGCCACCGCCCCGGCCGTCCGCGATGCGGTACGTCCCCGCGGCGTGCCAGCTCATCCGGATGAAGAGGGGCCCGTAGTGGCCGTAGTCGGCGGGCCACCACTCCTGCGAGTTCGTCATCACCTCGAAGACGTCCCGCTTCAGGGCGTCGACGTCGAGGCCGGCGAACTCCTTCGCGTAGTCGAACTCCTCGCCCATCGGATCGGACAGGGGCGAATGCTGGTGGAGGACCTGGAGGTCCAGCTGGTTCGGCCACCAGTCCGTGTTGGTCTTGGGCCGGGTCTCGGTCGGGGTGGGTGCGGGAATCGCCGGGTTCTCGCTGTCGCTGCCGGGCACGTGGGTCCTTCTTCCGCTCATCGTGACGGTTTCGGCGTCCGTCATGCTCGCGCACGGCGGACCGCGCGACCGTGAGAACACGCAGAGCAACGCCAACCGACGGAAATGATCGGAAGGAGGGAATTTCCGACCATCCGGCCGGGTCGCGTCGCCGGGCGCGTGCACGCTTTCGCTCAGGCCCGCTTCGCCGGGCGCGTGCCCCTCCCGCTCCGCGTCACCCAGGTGACGCGCGACCGGCCCCGGCCGGTACCTCCAGCTCGAACCAGACGGCCTTCCCGCTGTCCCGGGGGAGGCAGCCCCAGGCGTCCGAGAGCCGGCCGAGGAGGTACAGGCCGTGCCCGGAGGGGCGGTCGGGGTGGTGCCGCCCGTGGGGCCGGGGCCGCACCGGACTCGTGTCGCTGACCTGCACCCACAGGCGGCCGCCCGTGCGGTCGAGCTGCAGTTCGTACGGGACGCCACCGTGCGTGAGCGCGTTCGTGACGATCTCGGACACCAGCAGCAGCGCGTCCTCGGCGGCGACCTCCCCGGGCGCGCCCCCGGCCCCGAACCACTCGCTCAGGGCCCGCTGCGTGTGCTCACGGCACTCCCGCACGACCCCGTCACCCGCGGCCAGCTCGTACCGGCGTGTACGCGTGGTCGGGGGCCCCGTGCGCGGAATGGTCATACGTGGCGGCTGCCCCGCCAGGGCCGGGCGAATCATGCCGGACGCGGGTTCCCGCCGAGCGCCGTGCCGGTGTCCTCGTACACCGGGAAGAGCCGCAGGGCCCCGGTGATCTGGAAGACGCGGTCCACCGGCGGCCGCAGTCCGGCGAGGTCGACGTGACCGCCTTCGGCGAGCAGTCGCAGACGGGTCCGCAGGAGGATGTTCAGTCCGGTCGAGTCGCAGAACCGCAGGCCCGAGCAGTCCACGACGACGCGGACGGCCCCGGAGGCCGCCTCCAGCGCGTTCCGGAGGGGTTCCGCCGTGTCGTGGTCGAGCTCGCCGTCGAGCGACACGACGACGGTGCCGGGCCACCGCCCGCGCAGGACCTCCACGAGGAGCCGGTCCGTCCGCGCAGCCCCCGGTGTTCCCGTCCGGCCGCCCGCGTCCATGGTGCTCACCCGTCTCCTCGCACGTGTTGCGCAAGCTCGTACCGGGTGCCCCTGCCCGGTTCCGCCGCGGGGATGCCTCCGTCTCGCGCCGGGGCCGGGATCCCGTGGTCAGCCGCTCGGGCAGTCCGTCGCGGGGTCGTCCTGGAGGAGACCGTTCCTGAGGTCGCCGAGGATGCGGGTGAGGAGTCGCGAGACGTGCATCTGGGAGAGGCCGACCCGGTCGCCTATCTCCGCCTGGGTGAGTTCCTGGCCGAAGCGGAGTTCCAGGATGTGCCGGTCGCGGTCGTCGAGCCGGGCGAGCAGGGGCCGCAGGGCCGTCAGCGACTCGATCAGTTCGTACGAGGGCTCCGTCTCGGCCAGACGGCGGGCGCCGGAGCCGGGGCCCGCGGTCTCGTCGTCGGCGGGGACGTCCAGGGACCGGGCCGCGTAGCCGTGGGCGGCGAGCTGGCCCTCCGCGACCTCCTCCTCCGTGAGGTGCAGCTCCGCGGACAGCTCCGCACGGGTGGGGCGGCGGCCGAGGCTCTGCTCCAGGGCGTCCGAGGCCTTCGCGAGGTCGATGCGGAGCTCCTGGAGCCGGCGGGGGACGCGCACCGCCCAGCTGGTGTCCCGGAAGAAGCGCTTCATCTCACCGACGACGGTCGGGAGGGCGAAGGCGGAGAAATCGACGGCACGGTCGGGGTCGAAGCGGTTGATCGCCTTGATCAGGCCGATCGTGCCGACCTGGATGATGTCCTCCGCGGGCTCGGCACGGTTCCGGAACCTGCGGGCCGCGAACTTCACGAGGCTGAGGTTCAGCTCCACCAGCGTGTTGCGGACGTACGCGTACTCCGGGGTCCCCTCCTCCAGCTCCCGGAGCCGGGCGAACAGCGCCACGGACAGCGTCCGGGCGTCGTCCGTGGAGACGGCCGTGGGGCGGATCGGCTCGGGAAGCCCGTCCAGCGCCCGGCGGCGCGTCGAGGCACCGGGCGCGACGGACGTGGCCCCGGATCGCGGGGCGGGGGCGGTGGTGGGCGAGAGCGCGGAGCGGTCTCCGGCGGTGGGCATAAGGGCTCCTTCGACGGTGGCGAGGGGCCTGCGCCGCAGCCAGGGAGCGGCGGCGGGGGTCCGTCGGTCGAGCGTCCTGCCCTAAGGATGCCCTTCTTGGACTGGTTTGACACGATTGTCGTGAGAACTCGCGGTGGTGCGACGCGCTCGCGTCGGCCCCCGGTGATCGGGAGGAGGTGTCCGCGATGGACGAGGCCCGGCTCACGGCACACGAGCGGCGCGTTCTGGCGGAGATCGAGGAAGCACTGGAACGGGACGAGGCGCTCGCGCGCAGGCTGCGCACGATGAGGCGGCCCCCGCACCTGTCCGCGCCCTCCATCGCCGGAGCCCGCCGCCGCCTTCCCTCCCTCGGCGTCGCCGCGCTCGGCGTCATGACCCTCGCCCTGCTCGTGCTCGCCGTCGCCACCGGGGCGCCGGCGCTCATCTGGGCGTTCGCCGCCGTGTGGGTGCTGACCCTGCTCGGCACGCTGATCCTGGTCGTCCGCCGCATACGGCGACGGGGGACGGGAACGCGGCCGGAGACGTGAGGTATCGGGTCCGGAACTCCCGGACATCACGTGCCGCCGCCCCGGACAGCGTCCGGGGCGGCGGCACGTCGTGCCGGGGAGCCGGGATCACCAGCGGTACCAGCGGCCGCTGCCGCTCCGCATGAAGAAGCCGAGCAGCCACAGCACCAGGACGGCGATGGCGACGTACCAGAGCACTTCGACGGCGAACCCCGCGCCGAACAGGATCAGGATCACGAGGAGTACGAGGAGAAGGGGAACCATGGCTGCACCTCCGCTGCCTGCGGGGCCCGGCCGGTCGGTGTCGGCGCGGGAACTCGGTACCAGCGCGGTTGCCCCCTTCCGCCGAGAACATGCGCGCCGTGACACAGGACGGGCGCGATGTTTGAGACGCGTGTGCGGGGTGAGGCGCACGAGTGACGGGGGCAGCGACAACCCGAGAGGAGGCATCGTGCCGCCCGACGGAAAGCTCGACGGACAGAACGTCCTCGTCCTCACGACGAACTACGGGACGGAACAGGACGAGTTGCGGAGACCGATGGCCGTCCTGCGCGAGAACGGAGCCCGGGTCACGGTCGCCGCGGAGAAGGACGAGGCCGTACGGACCCTCGTCTCCGACCGGCACCCCGGAGCCGACGTCCTGCCGGACACGACCCTCGCGCGGGCGACCGCGGACGGGTACGACGCCGTGATCGTGCCGGGCGGGACCCTGAACGCCGACCGCCTGCGCACCGACCCCGACGCCCGGCGCCTCGTCTCGGCCTTCGCCGAGGCCGGCAAACCGGTGGCCGCCATCTGCCACGGCCCGTGGCTCCTCGTCGACAGCGGGCTCGCCGGGGGCCGCGAACTGACCTCGTACCCCTCGCTCCGTCCCGACCTGGAGAACGCCGGAGGGACCTGGCGGGACCGGGAGGTCGTCGTCGACACCTCCGGACGCCACCCCCTCATCACCTCGCGCCGACCACGCGACCTCGACGCCTTCGCGTCGGCGATCGTCCACGCGCTCGCCGGCGGGACCTGATCCGGCGTCGCACGCCCCGCCACCGAGGGGACCGGACCCGGCTCGCACGCCCCACCGAGGGGACCTGATCCGGCGTCCGGACGCCCCGCCGCCGGTCGTCGGCAGTTGATCCGGATTCGGTGAAACCTTCCAGCTCCTCGTACCGTCCTCTCACCAGGGAGAGGTCGGAACGGACGGGGAGTGGGGATTTCCATGGGGCAGGGCAAGTACACCGCGCACATAGCCGTGGTGGCGTCGGCGGTGGGGCTGAGTCTGGCGGTGTGGGGCGTCGCGGCGCTGATGGACAACGAGGCCTCCGCGAGGATGGGGGGCGCGCCCGTCTCGCAGGCTCCGGACGGGAAGCCCCAGGCGCCGGCCAAGGTGCCGCCGCGGAAGGTGCCCGAGAGCATCGCGCACGCGGCCGAGGCGGGGGGCACCGCCGTGAACATCACCATCGACGACGGCCCGGACCCGCGCTGGACGCCCCAGATGCTCGACATCCTCAAGGAGAACGGCGTCAAGGCCGTGTTCTGCATGATCGGGCCCCAGGCCGAGCAGCACCCCGACCTCGTCAAGCGGGTCGTCGCGGAGGGCCACCGGCTCTGCGACCACACCATGACCCACGACACCACCATGGACAAGAAGTCCGTCGCGTACCAGAAGCAGCAGATCCTCGACGCGAAGAGGCTCATAGAGAAGGCCGCCGGGGGAGCGCAGGTCGAGTACTACCGGGCCCCGGGCGGCGCGTTCACCCCCGACAGCCGCAAGATGGCCGCCGCCGCGGGGATGCGGCCGCTCGGCTGGAACGTGGACACCAAGGACTTCGAGCAGCCGGGCACCGCCTCGATCGTCAACACCGTCAAGAACGAGCTGTCCAACGGGCCCACGATCCTCTTCCACGACGGCGGCGGCGACCGCAGCCAGACCGTCGCGGCCCTGCGGCAGGTGCTGCCGTGGCTCAAGCAGAACGGACACCCCTTCAGCTTCCCCGTCATCACCGCGCCCTGAGCCCCGCGCCCGCCCGCCCCCACGGCCCGAAATCCGCGTGCACCGGGCCGTTCGGGGCTGGCAGCATGCCGGAATGGTCCACGCTCTCGAACGTCTGGTCGTCCGGCACACCCATCGCGTCCCCCTCCCGGCGGCCACCGCCGCCGGCCGGGGGAAGGGCCACGGGGACGTCACGGCGCGGCGGTTCGACGCCGCCCTGATGTCGGTCGGGTTCAAGCTCTCGGCCGGGCTGCTCGAAGAGCTGTCCCGGCTGCCGGAGGAGACGGTCGTCGCCGTCGCGACCCGCACTCTCGACACCGTCCGCGAGCTCGTCGGCGACGACGTCCGGCACAACGCGTACTTCGCCGACTTCCCGGCCGGGGTGCCCGACACCTTCGACTTCTGGAGGCGCTGCCTCGCCGAGGCCCTCGACGACGACACCGCGCGCCCCGGCGTCCTCGACCGGCTGCGCGCCGGCGTGCTCGACCTGCTCACCCTCCCCTCGTACGGCATCTACCGCCACACGTACGAGGAGATGCTCGCCGTGCACGACGAGCTGATCGCCGCGGCGGGCGACCGCGTCACGGTCCTGCACCGCGGCGGCACCCCCGAGGACGAGATCACCGCCCTCTACCTGGCCCTGGCCGGAAGCACCACCCCGCTCGGCGACGAGCACCGGAGCGACCTCGCGTTCCTCGCCGCCCACCGGGTCGACGGCCCCCAGCCCGAAGCGATCCCCGTCCGGGAGCACCGCGCCGTCGTCAACCGCGCCCGCCTCGACGCCGGCGCGGACCTCCTCCTCGACACGGTGACCGACGTCCTGCGTCTGGCCTGCGCCCTCTCGGACGGAGACGTCGGACTGTACGAGCCGACCCGCTTCCGCGCGCTGTCCCGGCCCGCCCGCCGCGCCCTGCTCGGCGGCCTCGACGCCGTCGTCGCCGCAGCCCCCGCGAAGCTCGCCGACGTCGCCGCGCACCGCGAGGCGTGGAAGCGCCTGGGGGAGCGGCTGCACCCGCACGAGTACCCGCGGTGGCCGCACGCCGCCGAGGTCTTCGCCGTCGCCCGCGGCGAGCGGAAGGCCCCCTCCCTCAACGGCCGCGTCGAGGAACTCCTCGCGCGGAACGACGTCGTCGGCGCGGCCGAACTCCTCACCTCCGCCCCCGGCCGGCTGCTCCGCGCCCTCGACCGGCTGCTGTGCGCGGCGGACGGGCAGGAGGAACTCGACGCCGTGCTCGCCGCGTTCGAGAGGGCCGTCCCCCACGTCTCCGGCCGTGTCGTCCTCTCGCTCCGCGAGCACGTCCAGAACCGCACGGGCGCGCAGGGGGACCGGCGGGTGTTCGTCAACCGGCTCGGTGCCGCCTGGGTCACGCCCGACACCCGCCCGCCGCTGCCGCCCGCGGTACGGGAGCGGCTCTGCGCGGTCCTCGACGCCGAGACGCGGCGCCGCCTCCCCGCACCGGGACACCTCCTCCTCGACCCCGCCGTCCTGGACGTGGCGCTCCCGCTCAGCGGCCGGGCGACCGCGGCGGGGCTCGGCGTCCTGCCGCGCGGCTCCGTCTCGCCGGTCGAGGGCGAGCTGCTGCGCTTCTTCACGTACTGGAAGCAGAAGGAACTCTGCACCGACTACGACCTCTCGGCGCTGGTCCTGGACGACGACTTCGCGACCGTCACCTGGCTCTCGTACACGGCCCTCACCGCCGTCGAGGGCACGCACTCCGGCGACGTCACCGACGCGCCCGAAGGCGCCTCGGAGTTCATCGACCTGCGGCTCGGCGCGGTCCGCGGCAGCTACGTCGTCCCGCAGGTGAACCTCTACTCCGGCGAGGACTTCGAGGCGGTCGAGGAGTCGTTCTTCGGCTTCATGCTGCGCGAGACCGAGCAGCGGGGCCGTCCCTTCGAGCCGCGCACGGTCCGGATGAAGTCCGACCTGCGCGGGCCCGGCCGGGTCGCGCTGCCGCTCGCGTTCGAGCGAGGCGAGGACGGCGGCTGGCGCGCGCGGTGGCTGCACCTGTACCTGCGGGGCAACCCGTCCGCGAACCGCGTCGAGGAGAACCGCGTGTCGGTCGGGGTCCTGCTCCGGGGCCTGCTCGCCCGCACCCCGCTGACGGTCCGCCACCTCACCGCTCTGATGACCTCCGAGGCGACCACGACGACCTGGTGGGACGGCTCGACGCTGCCGGACGGGCCCGTCACGTACATCGGTCTGGACCGGCCCGCCGGCCTGCCGCCGGGTTCGCGCGTCCTCACGCCCGAAAATCTGCGCGATCTGATCCCGGCCTGACTGCTACGGTCGTCGCAGGGCGAGGCCATGGAGAGGCTTCCTTCTCAGAACCCTACTGAAATAGCCTCTCCGCTCTCCTCGCCCGACTCCTTGGTGCCGGGACCCCCGTTCGGACGGTGAGAGCGGGGGCGGCCCGTGTCCCACGGCGGGCCGGCCCGTTGTGAGGGTGTGACCTCTACACGACGTATCTCCTCGATCCTCGCCGTCGCCGCCGCCTTCTCGTGCCTGGGCGCGTCCGCGGCCTCCGCCGCGAGCGCCGCCGACACCTCGGGACCGCTCGGCCCGAAGGTGAACCCCGTCAGCGAGCTCGACGCCCTCACCATGACCGGCATCCCCGAGGAGTCCCGCGGGCGGTTCCCCGGGATCGCCGAACAGCTGGGCGGGCTCAGCCGGGTGAACGAGCTGGGGCAGCTGCGCCAGCTGACCGACCTGGCGGCGCCGGCCACCGGGGTCCTCCCGGAGATCTCCACCTGACCGACCCGGCACATCCCCTGACGCGAAGGTCCGGCGCCCCGACGGCACCGGACCTTCGCCGTGTCCGCTCGGGAGCCGGGGACCTGCGGTCCCCTCAGGAACCGGGGGCCGGTTCCCGTACCGGGTGCTTGCTCAGGATCGAGACCCGGTTGAAGGCGTTGATCGTGATCGCCACCCAGACGACCGCCGAGATCTCGTCGTCGGTCAGGGCGCCGCGCGCGACCTCGTAGGCGCGCTCCTGCGCGAGGGCGTCGGCGGGGGCCGTGGTGGCCTCCGCGAGGGCCAGGGCCGCGCGCTCCCGCCCGGTGAAGAGCGCCGTGTCGCGCCAGGCGGCGAGCACGCCCAGGCGGCGGGTCGTCTCACCGGCCCGCAGGGCGGCCCTGGTGTGCACGTCGAGGCAGTACGCGCAGCGGTTGATCTGGCTCACGCGGAGGTTGACGAGCTCCACCAGGAGGCGGTCGAGCCCGGCGTCGCCCGCCGTGGCGCGTACCGCCTCCGCCGTCTGGACCAGTGCGTGGTAGGCCTTGGGGCTCTGCTTGTCGACGTAGACCCGCCCGTCCGCCGTGGCTCCCGCCGTGTCGCTCACCGTGTGCTCCTTCCCGAGGCCCCACGACCTCGTCCGACGACCGTGCGTGTCACCGTCGCAGGGGCTATCATCGTCCATGATTGTTGAAAATGGAACTACTTTCATGGAGGGGTCGGCGATGAGCACCACGGAGATCGAGGTCCTGACGGCACGGGACGTCCCCCTGGGCGGGCCGCGGGCGATGACCGTACGGCGCACGCTCCCGCAGCGGGCCCGGACACTGATCGGGGCCTGGTGCTTCGCCGACCACTACGGCCCCGACGACGTCGCCGAGTCCGGCGGCATGGACGTCGCACCCCACCCGCACATCGGGCTGCAGACCGTGAGCTGGCTGTTCAGCGGCGAGATAGAGCACCGCGACAGCCTGGGCAGCCACGCGTACGTGCGTCCCGGGGAGCTGAACCTCATGACGGGCGGCCACGGCATCAGCCACACCGAGGTCTCCACCACCCGCACCACCACCCTGCATGGCGTACAGCTGTGGGTGGCGCTGCCCGAGGAGCACCGGAACGCCGCGCGGGACTTCCAGCACTACGCCCCCGGCACCGTCCGCGTCGACGGAGCCGACATCCGGGTGTTCCTCGGGTCGCTCGCCGGCTCGACCTCCCCGGTCCGCACCTTCACGCCGCTCCTCGGCGCCGAACTCCTCATCGACGCGGGTGCGACCGTCACCCTCCGCACGGACCCCGCCTTCGAGCACGGCCTGCTCGTCGACGAGGGGGAGGTCCGCCTGGCCGGCACCCTCCTGCGCCCGGCCGAGCTGGGGTACGCGGGCACCGGGGCCGGGACGCTGACCCTGACCAACACCTCGGACGCCCCCGCCCGCGCGGTCCTCCTCGGCGGGACGCCGTTCGAGGAGGAGATCGTCATGTGGTGGAACTTCATCGGCCGCAGCCACGAGGACATCGCCGAGGCCCGCGAGGAATGGGAGAAGGCCTCCGACCGCTTCGGCACGGTCGACGGCTACCCCGGCGACCGCCTCCCCGCCCCCGCCCTCCCCAACGCCCGGATCGCACCCCGCAGGAACCCCGCACGCCGCTGACGGCCGACGCCCTCCGCGCACGCCCCACCTCACACGAAAGGCACTCCCCATGACCGAGCAGACCCCGGCCGCCCCCGCCGTCCGGCGGGTGGACCCCCGGCACCGGTACGAGATCCTCGTCGACGGAGAGCGCGCGGGCCTCACGGCCTACCGCGACCGCGACGACCGGCGCGTCTTCTTCCACACCGAGGTCGACGAGGCCTACGCGGGCCAGGGCCTGGCCTCGATCCTCGTCGAGCGGGCGCTCACCGACGTCCGCGCCTCCGGCATGCGCATCGTCCCCGTCTGCCCCTACGTGGCGAAGTTCCTGAAGAAGCACGAGGAGTTCGCCGACATCACCGACCCCGTGACCCCCGAGGTCCTCGAGTGGCTGGACGGACAGCTGAAGCGCTGACCACCCGTCAACACGACGCACGCGGAGGGGGTCGTCTCCTCCGGATGGACCAGTCGCGCGTGACCGGTCCGGTTCGGCCCCCGCGCGCCGGGGGCCGAACGGGCGACCGACCCCGGCGGGCCCCTCGCGGGTCGTCGGCCGACTTCGATCGGTTGGCCTGAACCACACCGATCGCACAGATAAACATGGTTTCGAGCAAGATCACTGCATGGAGGTAATGCCCTCGGACTCCTTGAGCGAGGCGGGCTCGGCGGCCGTTACTGTTCCCCGAGATCTGGACGGATTCCCGGATCTTCGCCCCCCTTTATCTTCTTTCACCGGATTTCTGCGCCCCCGTGCGCCGACCTGCCGGCCCTTGCGAAGGAGAGCTCGCTCGATGACCGTTGACGACCGCCCGGACGTGACGCCCGCGCCGCCCCGGCAGTCCAGCCTCAGTACCGCAGCCGCCCGCAACCTCGCCACCACCACCAAGTCCGCCCCGCAGATGCAGGAGATCAGCTCCCGCTGGCTGCTGCGGATGCTCCCCTGGGTGGAGACCAAGGGCGGCGCCTATCGGGTGAACCGCCGGCTGAGCTACACCGTCGGCGACGGACGCATCGAGTTCGTCCAGGACGGCGCCCGCGTCCGCGTCATCCCCCGCGAGCTCGGCGAACTGGCCCTGCTGCGCGGCTTCGACGACGACGGCGTGCTCGACGCGCTCGCCGACCGCTGCGTCCAGCGCGACTTCCGGGCCGGCGAGGTGCTCGTCCAGCGCGGCGGTCCCGCCGAGCAGATCCACATGATCGCCCACGGCCGCGTCAGCCAGACCTCCGTCGGCAAGTACGGCGACGAGGTGACCGTCGCCACGCTCGCCGACGGCGACCGCTTCGGGGAGAACGCCCTCCTCGACGGCGACGCCGGCTGGGACTACACCGCGACCGCCGAGACGGCGGGCACCCTGCTGACCCTCTCCCGCGCCGACTTCGCGCACATCCTCTCCTCGGCGCCGAGCCTGCAGGCCCACATCGAGGACTTCAGCTCGCTGCCCCTCCAGCGGCAGAACAAGCACGGCGAGGCCGAGATCGCCATGTCGGCCGGCCACAAGGGCGAGGCCGACATCCCCGGCGCCTTCGTCGACTACGAGCTCAAGCCGCGCGAGTACGAACTCTCCGTCGCCCAGACCGTCCTCAAGGTCCACACCCGGGTCGCCGACCTCTACAACGGGCCGATGAACCAGACGGAGGAACAGCTCAGGCTCACCGTCGAGGCGCTGCGCGAGCGCCAGGAGTACGAGCTCATCAACAACCCGGAGTTCGGGCTGCTCCCCAACGCCGACTTCAAGCAGCGGATCCAGCCGCACTCCGGCCCGCCCACCCCGGACGACCTCGACGAGCTGCTCTGCCGCCGCCGCAGCACCAAGCTCTTCCTCGCCCACCCGCGGACCATCGCGGCCATCGGGCGCGAGTGGAACAGGGCCGGGCTCTACCCGGACACCGTGGAGCTCGACGGGCACCGGGTCCCGGCCTGGCGAGGGGTCCCGATCCTGCCCTGCAACAAGATCCCCATCAGCAAGGAGAACACCAGCTCGATCCTCGCCATGCGTCTCGGCGAGGACAACCAGGGCGTCATCGGTCTGCGCCAGACCGGCCTGCCCGAGGAGTACGAGCCGGGCCTGTCGGTGCGGTTCATGGGCATCAGCGAGCAGGCGATCATGTCGTACCTCGTGACGACGTACTACTCCGCCGCCGTCCTGGTCCCGAACGCGCTCGGCGTTCTGGAGAACGTGCAGATCGCGCGCCGGCGCGACTAGCTCTCCCCCCCGCAGGCCACCACCACCCGGACCATCCGGGCCGGGCCGGCACGCCCGCCATCCGGGACGGCCCACCCACCTCTCCAAGGAGTCACGGATGCCCGATCCCGGGCCTTCCCCTCTGCAGTCCAGCCTGCCCGGCGCCGCGGCCTCTTTCACCGCCCGCGTCCTCGCCGACGCGGCGGCACACGGCTTCGCCGTACCCCAGGGCCTCGCCGAAGCGCGGCCCGTCCCCACCGAGCCCGGCCCGGAAGCCCCCGCCGGGCTCCCGGACGGGGCGGGGCTCTCCACCGGGGCCTCTTCCGGGTTCCCGAGCGGGCTCCCCACCGGAGCCCCCGCCGGGCTCCCCACCGGGACCCCCGTCGGAGCTGCCGCCGTCGCGACTCCCGTCGTGGTCGCGCCGTCACGGCCCGATCCGGGGTGGGTGCCGCGCGGGCCCAGCGGGTTCGGCACGGCGGGCCTGTCCCTGGTCCGGCGTGCGGAACCCCCGGCACTCCCGGCGGAGCCTCCGGCACTCCCGGCGGAGCCCCCCGCTCCGGCGGACGCCCTCATCATCCCGGGCCTCTACTGGCACCCCGTGCCGGAGCCCGACCCGGTGCGGGTGGAGGAGGTCAGCCTCCGCATCAAGTCCTGGGCGCTCGACGAGATCCAGCTCTACCCCGACGACTGGGAGGGCGACTTCGACGGGTTCCACGTCGGGCGCTACATGGTGGCCTGCCACCCGGACGCCCCGACCATCGAGCACCTCATGGTCGCCGCCCGGCTGATGGTCGCCGAGAACGCGGTCGACGACTGCTACTGCGAGGACCTCGGCGGCTCGCCCATCGGTCTGGGCGGACGGCTCCTCCTCGCGCACACCGCCCTCGACCCGCTGCACTCGACGGCCGAGTACCAGCCGGTGTGGGCGGAGTCGCTCCATGCGGACGCGCCCCGGCGCTCCTACCGCTCGGCCATGGAGTACTTCGTCCGCCTGGCGACGCCCTCCCAGGCCGACCGGTTCCGGCACGACATGGCCCGGCTGCACATGGGCTATCTCGCCGAGGCCGCGTGGGACGAGACGAACCACGTGCCGGAGGTGTGGGAGTACCTCACCATGCGGCAGTTCAACAACTTCCGTCCCTGTCCCACCATCACCGACACCGTCGGCGGCTACGAACTCCCCGCCGACCTGCACGCCCAGCCGGCCATGCAGCGGGTCCTGGCGCTGGCCGGCAACGCCAGCACCATCGTCAACGACCTGTACTCGTACACCAAGGAACTCGCCAGCCCCGGCCAGCACATGAACCTGCCGGTGGTGCTCGCAGACCGGGAGTCCCTCTCGGAGAAGGACGCGTACCTGAAGGCGGTCGAGGTCCACAACGACCTCATGCGCGACTTCGAGGCCGCGTCCGCGGAACTGGCCGCCGCCTGCCCCGTCCCGAGCGTGCTCCGCTTCCTGAAGGGAGTGGCCGTGTGGGTCGACGGCAACCACTACTGGCACCAGACCAATACCTACCGCTACAGCCTGCCCGATTTCTGGTAAGAAGGATTCATTCAGTGACCAACACCGAGCTCCCCACCGTCAACGGCACCTCCGCGTTCGTCCCCGGCCCGGCGACGCCGTACCAGGGAGACATCGCCCGCTACTGGAACGCCGAGGCCAGGCCCGTGAACCTGCGCCTCGGTGACGTCGACGGGCTGTACCACCACCACTACGGCATCGGCGCCGTCGACCACGCCGCCCTCGGGGACGTCGAGGACAGCGAGTACGAGAAGAAGCTGATCACCGAGCTGCACCGGCTGGAGTCGGCGCAGGCCGAGGTCCTCCTGGACCACCTCGGTGTCATCGGCAGCGAGGACACCCTCGTCGACGCGGGCTGCGGCCGCGGCGGTTCGAGCGTCATGGCCCACCAGCGGTTCGGCTGCAAGGTCGAGGGCGTCACCCTCTCCTCCACGCAGGCCGAGTTCGGCAACAGGCGGGCCAAGGAGCTGGGCATCGACGACCACGTCCACGCCCAGGTCTGCAACATGCTCGACACCCCCTTCGAGAAGGGCAGCATCGCCGGCTCGTGGAACAACGAGTCGAGCATGTACGTCGACCTGGACGACCTGTTCGCCGAGCACTCCCGGTTCCTGAAGGTCGGCGGCCGGTACGTGACCATCACCGGCTGCTGGAACCCGAGGTACGGCCAGCCCTCGAAGTGGGTGTCCCAGATCAACGCGCACTTCGAGTGCAACATCCACTCCCGCCGTGAGTACCTGCGCGCGATGGCCGACAACCGGCTCGTCCCGCAGGCCGTCATCGACCTGACGCCGGACACCCTGCCCTACTGGGAGCTGCGTGCCACGTCCTCGCTGGTCACCGGCATCGAGGAGGCGTTCATCGAGTCGTACAAGGACGGCTCCTTCCAGTACGTCCTGATCGCGGCCGACCGCGTCTGACGTACCACCCGCACCGCCGGAGGGTCGGGCCCGTCGGACGACGGGCCCGACCATCGTGTCATGCGGCCGGGACCTTCTCGGCCTCGGAGGCCTCCGAGGCCGCGGAGGCCGCGGAGGCCGGTGCGGCCACCCGCTCGGCGCGGGGCGCCGGGCCGTGCCGGAGGCCGAGGCGGGCGATGACCGCGACCAGGGCGAAGGCGGCGGCACCGATCCAGAAGGTGAGCGTGAAGCCGGACTCGGCGGGCAGGGCCGGAACGCCCTTCGGCAGGTGCTCGATGGTCTGCGAGGCCAGGATCGTGGTGACCACGGCGCTGCCGATCGCGCTGCCGGTGGAGCGGGAGATGGAGTTGATGCCGTTCGCGATGCCGCTCTGGTGGTGCGGGACGCTCGCCATGATGACGGCGGGCATGGCCGCGTAACCGAAGCTGACGGCCGCGCCGACGATCACGCCGGCCCCGATCACCGACAGGGTGTGGCCGTGGTCGAGGGCGAGCCAGCCGAAGCCGACGGCGCCGAGGGCGGCGGCCAGGGTGAGCGCCGTGCGGGGGCCGCGGTGGCGGACGAGCCGGCCGCCGATCGGCGAGGCGAGCAGGGAGACGATCGCGCCGGGCAGCAGGAACTCGACGGAGGCGCGCAGGATCGAGGCGCCGAAGCCGTAGCCGGTGAGGGCCTCGGGCATCTGGACGAGATACGAGACGCCCAGGAAGTTCGCGAACATGCCGAAGCCGACGAGGATGCCGGCCAGGTTGGCCATGAGCACCGGCCGGTGCACGAACATCCGCATGTCGACGAGGGGTTCGCGGACCTTGAGCTCGGTGAGGACCCAGACGGCGGTCATGACGGCCGCGGCGGCGAAGCTGCCGAGGGTGCGGCCGGAGGTCCAGCCCCACTCGTGGCCCTGCGAGATCGGCAGCAGGAGCAGCAGCAGGGTCGCGCCGAGGGTGAGCGCGCCGAGGAAGTCGGTGCGGCCGCCGGTCTTGTGGCGGGTCGCGGGGACCAGGAACACGACCGCGAGCAGGGCGATCGCGGCGAAGCCCGTGGCCATCCAGAAGGCGCTGCGGTAGTCGGCGTCGGAGCCCGAGGTGAGCAGGCCGGTGGCGACGAGCGCGAGGCCGCTGCCGAAGGCGAGGGTGCCGCTGACGAGGGACATCGCGCCGGGCAGCTTCTGCGGGCGGACCTCCTCGCGCAGGACGGACAGCGCCAGCGGGAAGATCGCGGTGGCGGCGCCCTGGAGGACGCGGCCGAGGATCAGCAGGGGGAGCGAGGTCGCCAGGGCGGCGACGACGGAGCCGGCGACCATGACGCCGAGGACGGCGACCAGGGTGGGCTTCTTGCCGTGCTGGTCGCCGAAGCGGCCGAGGAGCGGGGTGAAGACGGCGGCGGAGAGCAGCGTGGCCGTGGTCACCCAGCTGACGTTCGCGGCCGAGGTGCCCAGGTCGGCGCGGATGAGGCCGAGGATCGGGACCGGCAGGGTCTGCATCATCGACACGACCATGGCGGCGAGGCTCAGCGCGAAGACGACGAGCGTCTCGCGCCGGGGATCGGCGGCGGGCGGGGTGGTCTCGTGACTCATGGTGTGGGGGCCTTCTCAGAGCTTCAGATCATCGATGTTTGACGTCATCAAGTAATACGACGACGTTAGGGCCCGATGCTTGAGGAGGTCAAGTAAGTGCTTGAGGTCGTTAAGTAAACAATTGATAATGTCAAGGATCCTGAGTACGCTCGAACCATGAGCGCGACGACCCCCGAGACGCCCACCAAGCTCCAGCTGCTTGAGCTCCTCGCCGCCATCGGCACGGCCCAGTGGCGCGACTTCGCCGCGGCCGCCGCCCACCACGGGCTGACGTCCACGCAGGCCAAGGTCCTCGCCCAGCTCAACGGCCCGCTGCCGATGCGCGCCCTCGCCACGCTGCTGGTCTGCGACGCGTCGAACGTCACCGGGATCATCGACCGCCTTGAGGGGCGCGGTCTGGTGCGCCGCGAGCCCGACGCCTCCGACCGGCGCGTGAAGAACGTCGTGGCGACCGACGAGGGCCGGGAGGTCATCCGGCGGGTCCGCGAGGAGATGCAGGCGACCCACGGCGCCCTCGACACGCTCGGCGCGGAGGACAGCGCCACCCTGTACGCCCTGCTCGCCCGGCTGCGCCCGGGCATGGAGAAGAACGCCTGAACCCGGCCCGCCGGGCGGGCCGGGCCCGGATCAGTCCCGGCGCTCCCCGAACGTGCGCAGGATCTCCTCGGCGGCCAGCGTCGCCGTCAGCGCGCCGTCCCTGACCCGCCGCTCCAGGGCGGGCGTGAGGTCCCGGACCGCCGGGTCGGCGCTCAGCCGCCGCAGCAGCTCGTCCCGGACCATCGACCACGTCCAGTCGACCTGCTGGTCCTGGCGCTTGGCCGTCAGGCGGCCGGTCGAGTCGAGCAGCGCGCGGTGCTGCCGCAGCCGCTCCCAGACCTCGTCGAGACCCGCCGACTCCCGCGCGCTGCAGCTGAGGACCGGCGGCGCCCAGACCGCGTCGGCGCCGTGCATGAGGCGCAGCGCGCCCGCCAGCTCACGGGCGGCGGCGCGGGCGTCGCGCTCGTGCGGGCCGTCCGCCTTGTTGACGGCGACCACGTCGGCCAGCTCCAGGACGCCCTTCTTGATGCCCTGGAGCTGATCGCCCGTACGGGCCAGGGTGAGCAGCAGGAACGAGTCGACCATGTTCGCGACGGCGGTCTCGGACTGGCCGACGCCCACCGTCTCCACGAGCACCACGTCGTACCCCGCGGCCTCCATCACCACCATCGACTCGCGGGTCGCCTTCGCGACCCCGCCGAGCGTGCCGGCGCTGGGGGAGGGGCGGACGAAGGCCGCGGGATCGACGGCTAGCCGCTCCATCCGCGTCTTGTCGCCCAGGATCGAGCCGCCCGTCCGGGTCGACGACGGGTCGACGGCGAGCACCGCGACCCGGTGGCCGAGCCCGGTGAGCATCGTCCCGAACGCGTCGATGAAGGTCGACTTCCCGACCCCGGGCACCCCGCTGATCCCGATCCGCACGGCCTTGCCGCTGTGCGGCAGGAGCTCGGTGAGGAGCTCCTGCGCGAGGGCCCGGTGCTGGGGGCGCGTCGACTCGACGAGGGTGATCGCCCGTGCGATCACCGCCCGCTTCCCGTCGAGCACGCCCTTGACGTACGTGTCGAGACCGATCACAGGTCGTGCCCGAGGCCGGCCGCGAGCCGGGTCACCAGGTCGTGGGCCGCGTCGGGGATCACCGTCCCCGGCGGGAACACGGCCGCCGCGCCCATCTCCAGGAGCGTCGGCACGTCCTGCGGGGGGATGACGCCGCCGACCACGATCATGATGTCCTCGCGGCCCTCCGCCGCCAGCTCCTCCCGCAGCGCCGGCACGAGGGTCAGGTGACCCGCGGCCAGCGACGAGACCCCGACGATGTGCACGTCAGCCTCGACGGCCTGGCGAGCCACCTCGGCCGGGGTCTGGAACAGCGGGCCGACGTCCACGTCGAAGCCCAGGTCGGCGAAGGCCGTGGCGATCACCTTCTGGCCGCGGTCGTGGCCGTCCTGGCCCATCTTGGCGACGAGGATGCGCGGCCGGCGCCCCTCGGCCTCGCCGAAGGCGTCGACCAGGGCCCGGGTGCGCTCCACGGACGGGGACTCGCCGGCTTCGTTGCGGTACACACCGGAGATCGTACGGATCTGGCCGGCGTGCCGTCCGTAGACCTTCTCCAGGGCGTCGGAGATCTCCCCGACGGTGGCCTTAGCGCGGGCCGCCCGCACGGCGAGCTCCAGGAGGTTGCCGTCGCCGCCGGCGGCGCGGGTGAGCGCGTCGAGCGCGTCCCGGCAGGCGGTCTCGTCGCGCTCCTCGCGCAGCCTGCGCAGCTTGGCGATCTGCTGGGCGCGGACGGAGGAGTTGTCGACCTTGAGGACGTCGATCTGCTCGTCGGACGCCACCCGGTACTTGTTGACGCCGATCACCGGCTGCCGTCCGGAGTCGATCCGGGCCTGGGTGCGGGCCGCGGCCTCCTCCACGCGCAGCTTGGGGATGCCCGCGTCGATGGCCTTGGCCATGCCGCCGGCCTGCTCGACCTCCTGGATGTGCTGCCAGGCGCGGCGGGCCAGGTCGTAGGTGAGCTTCTCGACGTACGCGCTGCCGCCCCAGGGGTCGATGCTCCGGCAGGTGCCGGACTCCTGCTGGAGGAGCAGCTGGGTGTTGCGGGCGATGCGCGCGGAGAAGTCGGTGGGCAGCGCGAGCGCCTCGTCGAGGGCGTTCGTGTGCAGCGACTGGGTGTGGCCCTGGGTGGCCGCCATCGCCTCCACGCACGTCCGGGTGACGTTGTTGAAGACGTCCTGCGCGGTCAGCGACCAGCCGGAGGTCTGCGAATGGGTGCGCAGGGACAGCGATTTGGTGTTCTGCGGGTCGAACTGCTTCACCAGCTTCGCCCAGAGCAGCCGGGCGGCGCGCAGCTTGGCGATCTCCATGAAGAAGTTCATGCCGATCGCCCAGAAGAACGACAGGCGCGGCGCGAACGCGTCCACGTCGAGGCCCGCCGCCCGGCCCGCGCGGATGTACTCCACGCCGTCCGCGAGCGTGTAGGCCAGCTCCAGGTCGGCCGTCGCGCCCGCCTCCTGGATGTGGTACCCGGAGATGGAGATGGAGTTGTAGCGCGGCATCCGCTGCGAGGTGTACGCGAAGATGTCGGAGATGATCCGCATCGAGGGCCCGGGCGGGTAGATGTACGTGTTGCGGACCATGAACTCCTTGAGGATGTCGTTCTGGATGGTCCCGGCCAGCTTCTCGGGCGGTACGCCCTGTTCCTCGGCGGCCACGATGTACAGCGCGAGGACCGGCAGCACCGCGCCGTTCATCGTCATCGACACGGACATCTTGTCCAGCGGGATGCCGTCGAACAGCTGGCGCATGTCGTAGATCGAGTCGATGGCCACTCCGGCCATGCCGACGTCACCGGTGACGCGCGGGTGGTCGCTGTCGTAGCCGCGGTGGGTCGGCAGGTCGAAGGCGACCGACAGGCCCTTCTGGCCGGCGGCGAGGTTGCGCCGGTAGAAGGCGTTCGACTCCTCGGCCGTGGAGAACCCCGCGTACTGACGGATCGTCCAGGGCTGGTTGACGTACATCGTCGGGTACGGGCCGCGCAGGTACGGGGCGATGCCCGGACGGGTGTCCAGGAAGTCCAGGCCCTCCAGGTCCTGCCCCGTGTAGAGCGGCTTGACGGCGATGCCCTCCGGGGTCTCCCACAGCAGGTCGTCACCGCCCGCCGCCTTCTTGACGGCCGAGCGCCACTCGTCGGGCCCGCCGTCGGCGGCCTGTGCCCCGAGCTCGATCCCGGAGAAATCGGGGATGGACATCAGGACACTCCCATGCGGTCGAGGGTCGTGGAGAGCAGGGCGACGGCGTCGCATCCGGCGAACACGTACGTGTCGACACCGGCGTACGACGCGGGGCGCCCGGCGAGGAGGACGTGCCCGGCTCCCGCCGCGCGCAGCTCCCCGGCGGTGGCCTCCGCCCGCTCCTCGTAGAGCGTGTCGCTGGAGCAGAGGCAGGCCTCGCGGGCGCCGCTCTCCTCGAACGTGCCCTCGGTGACGGCCTCGATGCCGCCCGCCTGGAAGAGGTTGGCGGCGAAGGTGAGGCGGGCCGAGTGCGCGGCCGCCGGGCCGAGCGCGGCCAGGAAGACGCGGGGCCGGGCGCCGGTCGCCGCGAGGTGGGCGTCGGAGCGGGCGCGCAGCTCCTCGTACGCCTCGTCGCGCCGGACGCGGGGGAGGCCGCCGGACGGCGCCTCGGGCGCGGGCGCGCGGTCGACGGGCTTCTCCGCGAGGTGCGGGAACTCGCTGACGCCGGTGATGGGTTCGCGGCGGGTGGCGAGCTTCCTGCTGCGCGCGGCCCAGGTCTCGGCGAGCCGCTCGCCGACCGTCCCCGAGCGCAGCGCGGCCTCCTGGCCGCCCTCACGCTCGATGGTCTGGAAGAACTCCCAGGCGGCGTGGGCGAGTTCGTCGGTGAGGCGCTCCACGTACCAGGAGCCGCCGGCGGGGTCGATGACCCGGGAGAGGTGGGACTCCTCGATGAGGACGGTGGAGGTGTTGCGGGCGATCCGGCGGGCGAAGGCGTCCGGCAGGCCGAGGGCGTCGTCGAAGGGCAGCACGGTGACGCTGTCGGCGCCGCCCACGCCCGCGGCGAGGGTCGCGATGGTGGTGCGCAGCATGTTCACCCAGGGGTCGCGGCGCGTCATCATCACCGGCGAGGTCACCGCGTGCTGGCGCTGTGCGCCGGACTCCGGGGCGCCGCAGGCCTCGGCGACGCGGGCCCAGAGGCGGCGCGCGGCACGGAGCTTGGCGATCGTCAGGAACTGGTCGGCGGTGGCCGCGTAGCGGAACTCCAGCTGTCCGCAGGCCTCGGTGACGCTCAGTCCGGCGGCGGTCAGGCCACGGAGGTACGCGACGCCGGTCGCGAGGGAGCAGCCGAGCTCCTGCGCGGCCGAGCCGCCGGCCTCGTGGTACGACAGGGCGTCCACGGTGAGGGCGCGCAGCCCCGGGTACGTGTCGGCGCAGCGGCGCGCGAGGCCGGCGACGGAGGCGAGGTCGTACTCCGGGCGGCCGGTGCGGGCCTCGTGGCCCAGCGGGTCCGCGCCCAGGTTGCCGCGGGCCGCCTCCGGGGCGACACCCCGCTCGTCGTACAGCCGGAACAGCCGCTCGGCGGCCGCCGGGGTCTCGGCGCCGGCGTCGAGGACGACGGGCGCGAGGTCGAGGTAGACGCCTTCGAGGACGCCGTCGAGTGAGGACACCGGGATGCCGGCGCCGCCGACGCCGAGCCAGAGGGAGGTGACGCCGTTCTCGAGGTCGGCGAGGACGGCCTCGTTGTCGGCCGTCGCGTGGCGCTGGCGCACGCCCCAGCCGCCGCCGGTGTTGCCCTCGGCCCGTCCGCCGCGCACGAAGGGTGCGAAGCCGGGGAGTCCGGGGTCGGGCGCGGTGTCGCGCGCGGTGTAGAGCGGGCGGGTGCCGAGGCCGTCCTCGAGGAGGGTGGACAGGGCGTCCTCGGCGGCGGCGCCGGATACCTCCTTGCCCGACTTGCGCAGGACACCCGCCACGAGGTGTTGCCACTGCTCATGTGGCGCGTCTGGGAATTCGGACGCCAGGGAGAGCCCGTCGTCAGGCAGGACCGTCATGGCTCGGATGCTAGGGGAGATCCACAAAGGAGCAGGAGGGCGTACGACTGTGACCTTCTTCTCTTCCCCCCGATGGGTTAGGTTAGGCTTGCCTAAGTCGACGGCTTCGGGTGTCCCCGCCACCTCATCCAGGGAGAACGTGCATGCGTCCCTTCAGCGCCCACCCCGCGCGGCCCACGCCCGCCGAACGCGTCCGGTCGATCCTGACCTCCGCCCACTCCATGACCGTCGTCACCGACGGCCTGCACCAGGAGGTCCACCGCCTCGACGGCACCGGGCCGATGGGACACATCCACCTCCACGACCCCTCCGAGGACTGCCCCGCAGGACGGAACGCGCGCATCCCGGTCCGCCTGGAACTCACCGACATCGCCCCCACCCCCGTACGGCGCCGCCTGCGCGCCCGCGTCACCCTCACGGGGCTCCTCTCCGCCCCGTACACCACGGACACCACCACGAGCACCTGTGTGGAGTTCCACCAGGCCCTCCTCCAGGACGACGAAGGGCGTACGTTCGTCACCCTCGACGAGATCCGGGGCACCGACCCCGACCCGATGGCCGGCTGCGAGGCGAACATGCTCACCCACCTCGTCGACCGCCACGCCGAACTCGTCCCCCTGCTCCTCCGCCTCGTCCGCCCGCTCCCCGAACGGGACGTGGCGCGCGTCCTCCCCCTCGCCCTGGACCGGTACGGCATCACCCTGCGCCTCGAACACCGCACCGGCCACGACCGGGACGCCCGACTGCCGTTCCCCACTCCCCTCACCGACGTCGACCAGGCCGGCCCCCGCATCCACGCCCTCATCACCGCCGCCCGCCGCGCCTCCCACACCGGCCGGCTCCTCACCTGAACCGGCGCCCGCCGCTCGCGGCGCCCTCCCGGCCGAGATGCCGGAGCGCCGCGGCAGGCGCACCATGGACGGCGTAGGCCCGCGTGAAGCGGGTGCCGGAACCGCTCGGGGACTTCCCTATCCGGACACGGCCACGCCATGAACGCAGGAAGCCCGGCCAAGAGCCGGCCCGCACCCTCCCAAGGCGCCCTGTACCGCATCGGGCACTGGTCCGCCCGCCACTTCATCATCGTCATCGCCCTCTGGCTGGCGGCCGTCGCGGGACTCCAGGTCCTCGACCGGGCCGTCGGCGGCGAGTACGAGGACAACTTCGCCCTCCCGGGCGTGCAGTCGGCCGAAGGACTCGACGTCCTCAAGGCGCACGATCCCGCGGCCGGCGGATACAGCGCGCAGGTCGTCCTGAACGACCCCTCCAAGCCCCTCACCCAGGAGGCGTCCGCGGTCAACTCCGTCGTCGCCGCCCTGGCGAAGCTGCCGGAGGTCATCGGCGCGCAGAACCCGCTCCCGCCTCCCGGGACCACCCCGCCGCCGCTCCCGGCCGGGACGCCCAACGTCGGACCGCTCTCCACCGACGGCAAGACCGCCTACATCACCGTCCGCTTCAGCGTGGCGCCCTCCACCCTGGGCCCCGACTACCTGAACGGCGTCGACGCCGCCGTCCAGCCGCTCAGGGACGCCGGCGTCGACGTCGAGTACGGCGGCTCGCTCGGCGAACTCGCCCGTCCGGCCCCCGACGACCGCACCAGCGAGGCCATCGGCTTCGCCGTCGCCATCGTCGTCCTCCTCATCGGCTTCGGCAGCGTCATCGGCGCCGTCATGCCGCTGGTCACCGCGCTCCTCGGAGCGGTCTGCGGGCTCGCGCTGCTCGGCCTGATGGCGGCCGCCTTCACCTTCGGGACCGTCTCACCCACCCTGGCCACCATGATCGGCCTCGGCGTCGGCATCGACTACGCGCTGTTCCTCATCACCCGCCACCGCCAGAACCTCATGAACGGCCACGATCCCGCCGACGCGGCCGCCCTCGCGACCACCACCAGCGGACGTGCGGTCCTCGTCTCCGGCTGCACCGTCATCATCGCCCTGTCCGGCCTGTGGGTCTCCGGCGTCACCTTCATCGGCAAACTCGGCCTCGCGGCCGCCTTCACGGTCGTCACCGCCGTCATCGCCGCGCTCACCCTCGTCCCGGCCATGCTCGGACTCGTCGGCAAGCGCATCGACCGCTACCACGTCCGCAAGCCCGTCGCCGAGACCGACGCCGAGCCCGGAGCGCCCGCGCACGGCACCTGGCACCGGTACGCCCAACGCGTCGAGAGGCGCCCCTGGCGGTTCCTCACCGGCGGAGTCCTCGTCCTGCTGGTCCTCGCGTTCCCCCTGCTCTTCATCCAGCTCGGCCACATCGGCGACGGCGCCGACCCCGAGTCCTTCACCGACCGGCGGGCCTACGACCTCATCTCCACGGCCTTCGGCCCCGGCGCGAACGGACCGCTCACGGTGGTCGTCGACCAGTCCGCGGTGCCGTCCGCCGACCGGGCCGACCTCGGCACCACACTCAAGGACGCGCTGACGGGCGTCCCGAACGCCGCCTACATCACCCCGCTCCAGACCACCTCCGACGGAGACGTCCTCGTCGGCACCGCCTACTCCGTGGCATCCCCGCAGGACGCCAAGACGACCGAGCTGACCAACCACCTGGTCGACGACGTCCTCCCGCAGGCGGCCGCCGGCACCGACGCGCAGACCTACGTCACCGGGAACACGGCCGCCCAGGTCGACTTCCTGGACATCGTCTCCAGCCGTCTGCCACTGATCATCGCCGTCGTGGTCGGGCTCGCCTTCCTCGTGATCCTCATCGTCTTCCGCGGCGTCCTGGTCGCGGTGAAGGCCGCCGTGCTCAACGTGCTCTCCATCGCCGCCTCGTACGGCGTCGTCGTGGCCGTGTTCCAGTGGGGCTGGGGCGGACCCGCCCTCGGCGTCAACGGCAAGGTGCCCATCGAGAGCTACGTCCCGATGATGATGTTCGCCATCGTCTTCGGCCTGAGCATGGACTACGAGATCTTCCTGCTGTCCCGCGTCCGTGAGGCCTGGCTGCGCACCGGGGATGCCAAGGCCAGCGTGGCCCACGCCCTGGAGATCACCGCCCGGGTCATCACCTGCGCCGCCCTCATCATGGTCAGCGTCTTCGCGGCCTTCATCGTCTCCGACAACATCGTCATCAAGATGCTCGGCCTCGGGCTCGCCGTCAGCGTCCTCATCGACGCCACCGTGGTGCGCCTGCTGCTCGTGCCCGCCGTGATGACCCTCCTCGGCAGCCACGCCTGGTGGACCCCCGCCTGGCTCGACCGGATCCTGCCGCACCTGGACACCGAGGGCGAAGAGGCGCTCCAGGCCGACGAGGAGGCCCGGAGCGCGGAGAAGGCCTAGCGGGTCTCCTCCTGTCGGGACAGCTCTCCCAGCAGCTTCCAGGTCCGGCGGCGGTCGTCCTCGCCCCCCAGGTCCGTCGACGTGAACACCACCTCCGTCGCCCCCGCCTCGCGATAGCGCCGCACCTCGCGGGCGACGGCCTCCTCGTCACCGATCACCGCCAGGTCCGCCGCCCGCTCGGCGCCGGAGAGCTCGATCGCACGCTGGTAGGAGGGAATCCGCTCGTACAGCGCGTGCGCCTCCGCCGCCCTCTCCCGTACGACCTCGGCATGTGCCGTCACCACGCCCGGCACGAGTGCCACGATCCGGGGCGCGGGCCGGCCGGCCGCCTCGGCGGCGGCGGTCACCGCCGGCACGACGTGCTCGGCGAGCGCGCGCGGCCCCGCGAGGAACGGCAGGATGCCGTCGGCGAGTTCACCGCTGACACGCAGGGCCTGCGGCCCCATCGCGGCGACGAGCACCGGCACCGTCGGCCGCGCCCCCGGGACCGCCGCCGAGTAGGGGGTCGTCGCGGTCAGCAGCTCGCCGTGGAAATCGGCCTCGCCCGTCTCCAGGAGCGGCCGCAGGGCGGTGAGGAACTCCCTGAGCAGCCCGATGGGCCGCTCGTACGGGAGGCCGAAGCCGGTCTCGGTCAGGTGCCGGGTGCCGAGGGCGAGTCCGAGGTGGTAGCGGCCGCCCGTGGCGGCCTGCGCGGTCTGTGCCTGGCTGGAGACGAGCAGCGGATGGCGGCCGAAGACGGGGATCGCGGACGTCCCCACCTGAAGCCCGGGCACCTCGCGCCCGACGATCGCGGCGAGCGAGGGCGAGTCGTACGCGAAGGTCTGGCCGAACCACGCCGAGTGCAGGCCCGCGTCGCGCGCCTCTCTCGCGAGACTCACCGTGTCGTCGATCGGAAGCTGCCGGGAGGTCGAACTGAGCGTCACTCCAAGAGTCATGCTCCCGGCAACCCGCCGCTCCGGGGCCCGCATTCCCCCTTCCGTGTGAACATCATGTGGCAGGGATGATGGGGCACATGAAGACGCTCGCCGAAGTGGACGCACTGGCCGACCACGCGCACGCCGGACAGCTCGACAAGACCGGCCTCCCCTACGTCGCCCACGTCCGCGCGGTCGCCGCCGGACTGGAGCCGTTCGGCCCGCACCTGGCCATGGCCGGACTGCTGCACGACGTCATCGAGGACACGGACTGGACGGCCGAGCGGCTCCGCGCCGCCGGGATCCCCGCCGAGGTCGTCGCCCTCGTCGAAGCCGTCACCAACCACCCGGACCTCGCCTACGAGGAGAAGCTCCGCCGCATCACCGGGAACCCGGCCGCCACCCTCGTGAAGATCGCCGACAACGCGCACAACAGCCGCGCGGACCGGGCCGCCGCCCTCCCGCCCGCCCAGCGGGAACGGCTCGCCGCCAAGTACCGGGCGGCCAGGGCCGTCCTGTGGCCGGCGGCCGACCCCGGCGACATCGCGACGATCCTCCGGGTGGTCAACCCCGGACTGCTCGCCGAACTCACCGGGACCGGCCGACCGGCCTCCGCCCCGGGCGCGGGCACGGACGGACGGCCCGACCGGCCTCAGGCCTGACGGCCCGCGATCCAGCCCGTGAGCTCCGTCGGGCGGTTGGTGATCACACCGTCCACGCCGAGCTCGTCGAGCGCCTTCCAGCGGGCCGCGCTGTCGACCGTCCACACGTTCACGGCCACGCCCGCCTCGTGCAGCTCGTCGACGGCGGCGGGACGCACCGAGAGACCCTTGTCCGCGACGTTGTACGCCGAGAGGTGCAGGTCCCGGGCGATCGCGACCGGATCGGGGTCCAGGTTGTCGCGCAACAGCCCCAGCGGCAGCTCGGGCGCCAGCTGGTACATCCGCTGGAGCGAGACGACGTCGAAGCTCTGGACGAAGACCCGGCCGGTCATGTCCTGGTCCCGGACGTCCCGCACGATCCGGGCCACCTCGGCCTCGGTCTGCCGGCCCTTGATCTCCAGGAGCAGGTTGCCGCCGCGCGTCCGCAGGTCCGCCAGCTGCGCCGCCAGCGTCGGGATGCGCGTGCCGGCGAAGACGGGGGCGAACCAGGAACCGGCGTCCAGGGCGTCCACCTGGGCGGACGTCAGGGAGCGGAGCGTGCCCGTGCCGTCGGTCGTCCGGTCGACGGTCGCGTCGTGGAGGATGTACGGCACGCCGTCCTTGCTGGGCTGGACGTCGTTCTCGATCCACTTGGCGCCGCCCCGCCGGGCCACCTCGTCGGAGACCAGGGTGTTCTCGGGCGCGGCGGACGAGGCGCCCCGGTGGGCGAACACGATCATCGGAGCACCGGCCGCACGCAGCCGGGCGGACACGGGAGTGGCCGACGGCGCGTGGTGCGGCCCCGTCGGACGCGGTGTGAACCCGGCCGGCTCGGCCGAGAGGGTGGGGGGAGTGGCGAGGACCAGGGCCGCGGCGAGGACCGCGGGGCCGTAACCGAAGCGTCGGCGGATCCAGGACGGAACGTTCATGGACGCAGAGCTTAGGTATCGACGGTGGCCTCGCCGGGGCCCCACACCGGACGGGATGTGACGAGTCGACAAATCCTGGGCGCCGGGGGGACGCACGACACGAAACGACGATTCCGCCCAGCCCTTTCGGCGGAACGTCCGGTCTGCGGCATGGTGGGACGTGGGCCCGGAGCCGCGCCATCGGGGGACCACGGCCGGGCGTACGGAGTCAGGGGGACTCACATGGACACCGGAACGGGACCGAGAACGGGCGGCCTCGCACAGACGGCCGCACCGGGGCGCGCCGAACGCGGCCGAGGGGTGCTGGAAGGCGCGTTCGCGCTGCTCGAAGCCCTGCGCCGGAACGGCGACGAGGCCGGGGTGACCGAACTCGCACTCGCCTGCGGAGTGCCCAAGGGCAGCGTCCACCGGCTGCTCGACCAGCTGGTCGCGGTCGGCGCCGTCGAACGCAGGGGCAACCGCTACCGGGTCGGACCGCAGCTCTACCGCCTCGGCCAGGCCTGGGAACCGCACCCCGGCCTGCGGTCCGCCGCCCGGCTGCCGCTCCAGCGCCTGCGGGCCGTCACCGGCGCCAGCGTCGTCCTCGCCGTGCTGCGCGAGGACATGGCGATCACGGTGAGCTCGGTGCCGGGCGACCTGGAGCCGCTGCTCCCCGTCCGCGACGGGATCGCGTTCCGCCTCGACACCGCCGCGGGGAAGGCGCTGCGGGGGCCGTTGCGGGGCGGGGCGGTGCTCGACCGCGAGGACGTGATGGACGGGGTGTGCTGCGCCGCGCTGCCGGTCCGCGCCCCGGACGGCCGTACGGTCGCGGCGCTCGCCGGAATGGTCCCCGCGGGCCGCGGACTCGACGACCTCGCCCGGGCCGTCGCCGGGGCGGGGGCCGCGGTCACCCGCGCGCTCGCCCGCGGCGGACAGCGGCGACCGGTGCCGCCGAGCGCCCTCGTCCTGTAGTTCCCGACCCCGTTCCGTCCAGCGGAACGCGCGTAGAAGCAGGATGGCTCCGTCGGGCACAGTGGGTGTCGTGCCGGGGGGAAACGGCACACCGGGTCCGCCGGGGACGGCGGACCGGACACCACGTCACCTGCGTGACCTGATGTGTGGGGGGACCACATGCGCAAGAACCGAATCGTCCGAACGGCCGCCACCGCCCTGCTCGCGCTCGGCAGCTTCGGCGCCTTCGCCGGCACCGCGCACGCCGAGCCGATCGACTACGTGCGGATCGAGCTGTTCGAGCTGCACTGCCAGCAGAACAGCGAGGGCGACCACGACGAGGCCTACCTCAAGATCACCGACGCCAACGGCAACGCCGTCAAGGTCTGGCCCGGCAACGGGGTCAAGTACCAGACCATGGGCACCGGTTACGTCCGCTCCATGGCCGACGGCAACGGCAACGCCGCGCTCATCCTCGGCAAGGAGCAGGCCCGCACCCTGACCCTGTGGGACTACGACTCCACCAGCTCCGACGACAAGCTCGGCGCCACGCTCGTCACCGGCAGCGAGGTCGGCGCGGAGACCCAGTGGCGCTCGGTCGAGGGCTCCGGCGGCGTCTACGTCATCGGCTACCGGGTCATCGACATCTGACCGCCGTCCCGCAGACGGGGAAGGGCCGTGCCGGGCACGGCCCTTCCGCCCTCCCGGCTCAGTCCGCGCCGGGCGCGTGCAGCTCGCCCGAGCGCGCCACCCGCGCGTACCAGCGGGCGCTGGACTTCGGCGTGCGCTCCAGGGTGTCGTAGTCCACCCGGACCGCGCCGAACCGCTTCGCGTAGCCGTACGCCCACTCGAAGTTGTCGAGCAGCGACCAGAGGAAGTAGCCGCGCACGTCCACCCCGTCCGCCATGGCCCGGTGCACCGCCTCCAGGTGCGCGTGCACATAGGCGGCACGCTCCGGATCGTGCACCGAACCGTCCGCGCCGACCACGTCCTCGTACGCCGCCCCGTTCTCGCTGATCACCAGCGGCAGACCCGGGTACCTGGCCGAGACCCGGCGCAGCAGGTCGTACAGCGCGCTCGGGTCGACCGCCCAGCCCATCGCCGTCGGCTCGCCCGGCGCCCGGTGGAACGCGACCGCGTCCGCGCCGGGCCACGGCGAGTGCTCGCTGTTCCCGTGGCCGTCGTCCTGCGGCTTCTCCGCGCCGTCCGGCACGTGCGAGACCAGCGTCGGCGTGTAGTAGTTGACCGCGAGCAGGTCCAGCGGCTGGTTCGCGGCCGCCGTGTCCCCGTCCTGGACGAAGGACCAGTCGGTCAGGTGCGCCGTGTCGGCGAGCAGGTCCTCCGGATAGGCGCCCTCCAGCATCGGGCCGAGCCAGATCCTGTTGCCGACGGCGTCGATCCGGCGGGCCGCGTCCAGGTCCTCGGCCGCACCGGTCAGCGGCCGGATCTCGTGCAGGTTGAGCGAGACCGCGAGCTGCCGGTCGGACGGCAGCGCGGCGCGCAGCGCCTGCACCGCGAGACCGTGCCCGAGGTTGAGGTGGTGGGCGGCGCGCAGCGAGGCCACCGGATCGGTACGGCCCGGGGCGTGCACCCCGGATCCGTACCCCAGGAAGGCGCTGCACCACGGCTCGTTGAGCGTCGTCCAGCGCTTCACGCGGTCGCCGACGGCGTCCGCGACGATGCCCGCGTACTCGGCGAACCGCTCGGCGGTCGACCGCTCCGGCCAGCCGCCCGCGTCCTCCAACTCCTGCGGGAGGTCCCAGTGGTAGAGGGTCAGGGCCGGTTCGATCCCGGCACCGAGCAGCTCGTCGACGAGCCGCCGGTAGAAGTCGAGACCCCGCTGGACGGCGGGGCCCCGGCCGGTGGGCTGCACCCGGGACCAGGAGACGGAGAACCGGTAGGCGTTCAGGCCGAGTTCGGCCATGATCCCGACGTCCTCGCG
Organism: Streptomyces sp. E-08; assembly: GCF_049913095.1. NCBI lineage: Bacteria > Bacillati > Actinomycetota > Actinomycetes > Kitasatosporales > Streptomycetaceae > Streptomyces > Streptomyces sp. E-08. The sequence goes on from NZ_CP183971.1 coordinate 7,175,103, forward strand.
GAACCGGTGGTAGTGGTCGACGGCCACGTCACCGGTGTGGCCCTCGAAGACCTTGCCGGGGGTGTGCGCGAAGGTGTCCCAGATGGAGGGGGTGCGGCCGTCCTCCGCCGCCGCCCCCTCGATCTGGTACGCGGCGGTGGCGGCGCCCCACAGGAAGTCGGCGGGGAACGAACGGACGGCGGTGAGCGGCCGGGTTTCGGGCGCGGTCATAGGAGGGGGCTCCCAACACGGGTACGGGGGTGACGGAGACGGATGGCCGGTCAGCTCTTGACGGCGCCGGCCGTGATGCCGCCGACGATGTGCTTGCCGAGGAGGGCGAAGACGAGCAGCAGCGGCACGGTGGAGATCAGGGCGCCGGTCAGCACCACGGCCTGGTTCACGCTGTGGTTGCCCGCGCCGAGGCCGGCGAGCGCCACCTGGAGGGTGGGGCTGCCGTCCGGGGTGAGCGCGATGAAGGGCCAGAAGAAGTCGTTCCAGGCCTGGACGAAGACCAGCATGCCGAGCACGGCCATGGCGGGCCTCGCCACCGGGAAGACCACGTGCCAGATGATCCGGAGACTGTGCGCCCCGTCCATCCGGGCCGCCTCCACCAGCTCCACCGGCAGCGCCTCCACCAGGAACTGACGCATGAAGAAGACACCGAAGGCGGCGACCAGGGAGGGCAGGACGACCGACTGGAGCTGGTCGAACCAGCCGAGGTCCGTGATGATCCGGTAGAGCGGGATCACGCTGAGCTGCGGAGGGATCGTCATCGTGGCGACGACCAGCGAGAGCAGCATGCCCTTGCCCCGGAACGGCAGCCGGGCGAAGGCGAAGCCCGCGAGCGTGGAGAACAGCACGGTGGACAACGCCACCAGGCTCGCCACGACCGTGGTGTTGACCAGGGCCTCGCCCATGTCGACCTGGTTCCAGGCGAAGGTGAGGTTGTCCAGGAGCTGCCTGCCGGGCAGCAGCGGCGCCGGGGCCTCCACGACCCGCTCGCCGGTGTGCGAGGCGGCGACCACGTTCCAGTACAGCGGGAAGAGCGAGACGAACGCGGCGACGACGAGCAGGACGTACGTCAGCGGACCCGCGTGGTGCTGGCGGCCTGCCGACGGACGGAGCCGGCGACCGGGCGCGGGAGCCGGGCGGGGCGATGCGAGTGTGCGGGCCATGAGGTCATCCCCCCAGCTTCTTGCGGTCATTGCGGGAGACGAGGGCCTGGACGCCGCCGATCAGGAGGAGCATCAGGAGCATCACCCAGGCGATCGCGGAGGCCTGCCCCAGGGCGCCGGTCACCCAGCCCTTCTCGTACATCAGCAGGCTCAGCGTCTGGAACTGGTTGCCGCTGCCGCCGCTGATCCCGACGCTGCCGCCGTACAGCATCGGCTCGCCGAACAGCTGGGTCGCGCCGATCGTGGAGACGATGATCGTGAAGAGGATCGTCGGCCTGATCGACGGGATCGTGACGCTGAGGAACTGGCGCCAGCGGGAGGCGCCGTCCAGCGAGGCCGCCTCGTAGAGGTCCTGCGGCACCGCCTGCATCGCGGCCAGGTAGATCAGTGCGTTGTAGCCGGTCCAGCGCCAGGTGACGATCACCGAGATGGCGATCTGCGCCGGCCACCTCGACGACTCCCAGTCCACCGGATCGAGGCCGATCCAGCCGAGGAGACCGTTGATCATGCCGTAGTCGGTGTTGAACAGCTGCGCGAAGACCAGGGTCGCCGCCGCGATCGACGTGGCGTACGGGGCGAGGATCGCGACCCGGAAGAAACCCCGGCCGCGCAGCTTGTAGTGCAGCAGGTGCGCCAGACCCAGGGCCATGAGCAGCTGCGGAACGGTCGAGATCACCCCGATGGTGAAGGTGTTGAGGAGCGCGTTCCAGAAGAACTCGCTGGTCGCGAGGTCTGTGTAGTTCTCGAGGCCCTTCCACGTCGGATCACCGCCGAGCTCCACCCGGTTCAGCGAGAGCCAGCCCGTGTAGATCAGCGGGAAGAGGCCGAAGGCGGCGAAGGTGAGGAAGAACGGGGCGACGAAGACGTACGGGATCGCCTTGATGTCCCAGCGGTAGAGCCTGCTGCGCAGTCCGCCCGGGGAGGAGCGGCGGCGCCGGGAGCCGGGGGATCCGGGTGATCCGGGGGAGGAGGGCGGTGCGGCGGACGGCGGGGTACCGTCCCGCCCCGCCCGAACGGAGGTGGCCACGGGGGCGTCCTTCCAGGTCGATGCGTGCGGTGGTGCGGACGGTGCCGGTCCGCCGCCCGGCAGGCGGCGGCGGACCGGCGGACGCCCCCGCTACTGGTCGATCTTGTCGTCGACCAGCTTCTTGACGTTCTCCCAGGCCTTGGCCGGGTCGGTGCCGCGCTGCTCGATGTCGAGGATGCCGTTGTCGGTGAGGAAGGTCTTCACCTGGCCGTCGTAGCGGCTGATGGCGGCGGGGGTGATGCCGGCCGCCGCGCTGGAGAAGATCTTGCCGACCGGGGTGTCGCCGAAGTACGGCAGCTTCGCCTCCTGGACCGCCGAGGAGAGGAGCGTGTCCTTGGAGGAGGGGATGTTGCCGTTGACCGCGAACACCTTGGCGTGCTGCTCCGGGGCGGTCAGCCAGGCGGCGAGCTCGGCGGCCTCCTTGGTGTGCTTGCCGGCCTTGGGCACGGCGAGGAAGGAGCCTCCCCAGTTACCGGCGACCGGCGGCGCGGCGATGTCCCACTTCCCCTGATTGGCGGGGCCCGCCTGGTCCTTGATGATGCCGGTCATCCAGCTCGGGCAGGCGACCGTGGCGAACTTCGAGTTCTTGAAGGCCGCGTTCCACGTGCCCTTCTCGTCGAACTGGCGCAGCTTGGCGGTGAGTCCGCCCTGGGCGGCCTTCACGGCCGTGTTCCAGGCCTGCTTCACGCCGGGGCTGTTCTCCCAGTCGAGCTCGCCGCTCGCGTTGGCGTACTGCACCGGGTCGCTGGAGACCACGGCGTTGAACAGGCCGCTCGCGGAGTCGTGGAAGGCGGTGCCGACGGGCGCGGCCGCCTTGTACCTCTCGCCGGTCGCGAGGAACTTGGACCAGTCGCCGACCCACAGCTTGGCGACCTCCTCGCGGGCGGTGGGCAGCTTGGCCTTGGCGAAGAGGTCCTTGTTGTAGCAGATGGCCATGGGGCCGATGTCGGTGCCGAGACCGATGACCTTGCCGTCGGCCGTCGTCGCCTGCTTGACCTTCCAGTCGAGGAAGTCGCCGAGGTCCGCGCCGCCCTCCTTGCCCAGGTCGACCCACTTGCTCGCCATGGCGGTGCCGGTCGCCTCGGCGATGTAGCCCACCTCGACGGCCTGGATGTCGGCGACGCCGCTGTTCTGGGAGAGGCGCAGCTTCAGCGTGTCCCAGTACTTCTGGCCGTCGGAGACGTTCGACTCCTCGATCTTGATGTTCGGGTGGAGCCGCTCGTACTCGGCGTAGAGCTTGGCGCCGGTCTTGTCGTCGTAGCCGAAGGAACCGAAGGTCCCGATCCGCAGCGTGATCTTCCCGCCGCCCTGGCCGCTCGCGCCGCCCTTGCCGCCGTCGTCGTCGCTGCCGCAACCGGTGAGCAGGGTCGTGCCGGTCACGACGGCGGCGATCGCCGCGATCGCCGCACGGCGTCCGCGTCTGCTGCTGGAAGTGCGCATTCCACTCTCCTCGTCCAAGGTGGTGCTCTCTGTGCGCCAGGAGGCCCGGCCGGCTGATCGCGGCTCGGCGGTGCCCGCCGGGGCCTGTGTTGCAGGGCTGTGTCGCGTCCCGTATGGGAGCGCTCCCACGTCGTTGCCGGAAGGTTGCTGCCTGGCGGGTGTGGGTGTCAAGAGATGAACGCGGATTCGTTACCGGAAGGTTTTCCGGGGGTTTCGCGGCGTCTCGCCGCCCCCGGGCCGTCATCTCCTGAACACGGGCGCGTGGCGCGAAGTGGTGGCCGTGGACTAGTTTGGGAGCGCTCCCACCCCTCCGTGGGCCTTCGGTGAGCAGTGCGTTGTCCTACGAGGGGAGTTCGGGAGTCGTGAGCGGACGGCGGAGCGGCAGACCCACCCTGGAGCAGGTCGCGTCCAGGGCCGGGGTCGGCCGGGGCACGGTCTCCCGGGTGATCAACGGCTCCCCCCGGGTGAGCGAGCGGACCAGAACCGCCGTCGCCCGGGCCGTCGCCGAACTCGGCTACGTACCCAACCAGGCCGCCCGCGCCCTGGCGGGCAGCCGCACCGACGCGATCGCCCTCGTCATCCCGGAGGCCGAGGCCCGGCTCTTCGCCGAGCCCTACTTCCTCGACCTGATGCGCGGGGTCGGCGCCGAACTCGCCGAGGCCGACAAACAGCTCCTGCTCACCCTGGTCCGCAGCGAGCGGGAGCGGCGGCGCTTCGAGCAGTACCTCGCCGCCCAGCGCGTCGACGGCGTGCTGCTCGCCTCGGTCCACGGCGACGACCCGCTGCCCGACCGCATCAGGGAACTGGGCCTCCCCGTCGTGATGAACGGCCGCCGCGCGGAGGCCGAGCCCGTGCCGTACGTGGACTCCGACAACATCGGCGCCGGACGGGCCGCCGTCGCCCACCTGGTGGGCCGCGGCCGGAGCCGCATCGCGACCGTCACCGGCCCCCTCGACATGTACGTGGCGCGCGCCCGGCTCGGTGGCTACCGGGCCGGCCTCACCGAGGCCGGACTCCCGCCGGACGAGACCCTCGTCGGGGCCGGCGACTTCACCGAGGAGGGTGGCCGGCGGGCCGTGCGGCTGCTGCTCGGCCGGAGGCCGGACCTGGACGCCGTCTTCGCCGCCTCCGACGTGATGGCGGCGGGCGCGCGCGCGGCCCTGCGGGAGGCGGGCCGCCGGGTGCCGGAGGACGTGGCCCTCGTCGGGGTCGACGACTCACCGGTCGCGCGGCTCATGGACCCGCCGCTGACGAGCGTGCGGCAGCCCATCGAGGAGATGGGCCGCACGATGGCGCGCATGCTGCTCCGGGACATCGCGGAGACCGCACCGGAGGAGCCCCGCCGGCGCGTGCTGCCGACGGAGCTGATCGTGCGGGAGTCCTCCTGACGGGCCCTCCGGGCGCGCGCACGGACGACCCCGGGGGATCGGGATCCCCCGGGGGTCCGCTGTGCCGAGGCGGGCTACAGCGCCGGGTACGCGTTCTTCAGGAGTTCCTGGAACTGGGCCGAGAACCACTGGCCCGAAAGCGGGGCGTCCGGCAGCGCGCCCGACATGCTGTTCCCGTTACGGGCGTTGCCCGTGTACGTGGGGTCGCACATCCGGTCGAAGCCCTTGCCCTCGTTGTTCGGGATCTCCTTGGAGGCGCCGTCGGACTCGCCCGGGGGCTTCATCCAGACGTACGCGTCGATGCCCGCGGCCGGTGCCGCCTGGGGCCGCTCGCCGAGGCCCGCGCCGGACTGGTTGCACCAGTTGCCGAGGTGGATGCGGCGGTCGTACTTGCCGCCGTTGACGTACGTGTCGACGCTCGTCGTCGGGCCCGCGGCGGTGGGCCGGGCGGCGCCGCCCCAGCCGTTGCGGGAGGTGTCGATCAGCATGCCGAGGTTGCCGTCGAAGCCGAGCGAGACCAGTTTGGCGCGCATGGCCTGGGCGTACGACAGCTCGTCGGTGTACCGGTTCCAGTCCACCCACTTGGACTGGCGCACGGAGACGCCGTTCACGCTGTCGCCGATGGTGAAGTGGTCCTCCTTCAGGGCGCTGTAGTTGGCGGTGTTGACGATGAAGCCGTGCACGTTGGAGACGGTCGAGCCCTCGGCCGTGGCGGCCTGCTTGAAGAGCTCGGCGGAGGCTCCGAAGTTGTCGTCCCAGCCCAGCCAGCCGTGGTGGCCGGCGTCGATGTAGTTGTAGACGTTGCCGATCGCGCCGAACTTCTTGAGCGCGTAGCCGACGCCGGTGATGTAGTTGCCGTTCGCCTTCATGACGTCGCAGTTGGCGGTGGCCGTGGGGCGCCCGGAGACGTTGGTGACCAGGTTGGGCAGCGAGTCGATCTCGACCGTGGTGACGATCCGCAGCCCCGCGTACTTGGAGTCCGCGAGGATCGCGGCGATCGGGTCGATGTACTCGGTCTTGTAGCGGCCGATCTCCGTCGGGCCGAGCTCGCCGTTGGAGGCGAGTGCGGCGCAGTCGCGGCCGGGCAGGTCGTAGATGACCAGCTGGACGACGAGCTCGCCGGAGCCCTTCTGCTTCAGGGCCTCGTCGAGGTGGGCGCGCAGGCCCATGGAGGAGCTCGAGCCGCTGATCGCGGCGATCCGGTCCAGCCAGACGCCGGTGGGCTGGTTCGAGACCTTGGTGCCGCCCGGCTCGGCCGCCGCCTTCGCGGACCATTCGGGGTTCACGTACACCTTGGCGCCGGCGTACGGGTTGTCCGCCCTGGTGCCGGCCGGCGGGTTGGTCGGAGGCGTGGTGGGCGGGGTCGTCGGGGGAGTGGTGGGCGGTGTGGTCGGGGGTGTCGTCGGCTCGGTGGCGCCGTTGCAGACGACGCCGTTCAGCTTGAAGGTCGCCGGCACGGCGTTGGTGCCGCTGTAGGAGCCGTTGAACCCGAAGGAGGTGGAACCGCCCGTGGACAGGGTTCCGTTGTAGGAGACGTTCTTGGCGGTGACGGCGGTGCCGGACTGGGTGATGGCGGCGTTCCAGCCCTGGGTGACCTGCTGGTTGCCGGCGTAGGACCACTCCAGGGTCCAGGCGGCCATCGGGTCACCGGTGTTGGTGACGGTCACGTTGGCCCCGAAGCCGGTGTTCCACTGGTTGGTGATCTGGTAGTCGACCTTGCAGCCGGGGGTGGCGGCGCCGGCGGTGGCGGTGCCGAAGACGGTGGCGGTGGCGCCGGTGGCCGTGATCAGGCCGAGTGCCGCCAGGAGGGCGGTGCGACTGGTGCGGCTCATGCGGGTGGGGGTTCCTTTCCGGGGGTGTGGTCGTACAGGTGTGGCCGTACGGATGTGGCCGTACGGGTGTGGTCGTACGGGTGTGCTCGTACGGGTGTGCTCGTACGGGTGTGCTCGTACGGGTGTGGTCAGGAGGTGAGGGCGCGCAGGTGGTCGCGCAGCCCGATGCCGAACGCGGTGGGAGTGCCGTCGTACGAAGTGATCAGCGCGGGACCGGAGTTGCAGTCCCAGGTGTTCCAGGTCCAGCCGAGGTACGAGAGGCCGCGGTCGTCGAACCACTTCATGACGCGGTCGACGAACGCGTGTCCGCAGGTGTTCTCGCCGATCTCGCCCGCGAGGAGGGGCACCTCCGCGGCCACCGGGGCGAGGGTGGCGTTCCAGCACGTCTCGTCGGAGCAGGAGTTGAAGTTGTAGACGTGCCAGGCGGCGGCCAGTCGGCCCGCCGGGTCTGTGGGGCGGTACGTGAGCCACTGGCTGAGGTCGTTGGAGTACGCCAGGCCCGGGACGAGGACGAGGTTCGTCGCCCCCGTGGCGCGGACGGCGTCCACCAGGTCCTGCATGCCGGCGACCTCGTAGCCGATCCCGGGGCAGGTGCCGCCGTCGCGCCAGCAGGCCCAGGCCTGCGCCGCGGTGGAGGTGGCCCGGTCCGGATAGGGCTCGTTGAACAGGTCGAAGACGACCCGCCTGTCGTTCTTGAACGTGTTCGCGACCGAGGTCCAGAACGCGGGGGTGTACTGGGCGTCCGGCATTGGCTTCTGGCAGGACGCGTACACGTCGGAGCAGCCCGCCGAGTTCCCGGTGTACTGGCCGTGGGTCCAGTGCAGTTCGACCACGGGGGTCATGCCGTGGGCGAGCACCTTGGCCACCAGGTCCTTGACGGCGGTGACGTAGTTCGCGCCCCGGTACTCGGGCTTGATGTTGTCGAGGCCGAGCCAGCACTCCTCGTTGAGGGGGATGCGGACCGTGTTGGCCTTCCAGCCGGCGATGGCCTGGACGGACGCGTCGTCGACGGGGCCGTCGAAGAATCCGTGGCCTTGGACGCACATGAACTCGCCGCCCGAGCGGTTGACGCCGAGGAGGCGGCGGGTGGCGTCGTTCTGATCGGTGAACCGGTTGCCGGAGACGGTCAGTTCGGGCGCACCGGTGACGGGGGTCGGGGGAGTGGTGGGCGGCGGGGTCGTCGGGGTGGTCGGGGTCGGGGTCGGGGTTGTCGGGGTGGGGGTCGGCGTCGGTGTCGGGCCGGCCGTCGTGCACGGCGTGCCGTTGAGCGTGAACGCGGCGGGTGCCGGGTTGGCGCCCGTCCAGGAGGCGAGGAAGCCGCCCGAGACCTTCGCGCCCGTGCCGAGGGCGCCGTTCCAGCTCTCGTTGACGACCGTGACGGCAGTGCCGGACTGGGACCACGTGCCGCCCCAGCCCTGACTGATCACCTGGCCGGCGGAGAAGTCGAAGCCGAGGCTCCAACCGGTCAGCGCGGCACCGTTGTTGGTGACGGACACGGCACCCTGGTAGCCGCCGGCCCACTGGCCGACGACCGAGTACTCCACGGTGCAGGCGGGTGCGGCCGAGGCTCCGGCGGCCGTACCCATGACGGCGAGAGCGGTGCTCGCCGTCGTGAGCGCCGCTCCTGCGAGCAGCGCGGACAGACGTGGGGGATGTCGCATGAGCGAGTCCTCACAGCGAGGGCACAGCCCTGACGGTGTGCCGACTGGATGGAATCGCTCCCACTGGGTCGGGGCAGACCGTAGCGCCAACAGCCGTCAAGCAAAAGAGGAGTTGAGTAAATTCCCCGGCTTTCGGCTTCGACTTCCTCACACATCTTGACGGCGTTGGGCCCCAACTGCACAGTGGGAGCGCTCCCACTGGTTCACTGCTTGACCGTCGCACCGTCGCACCGTCGCACCGTCGCACCGTCGCACCGCCGTACGTCGCACCGTCAGCTCTTCGCATCCCCGACCTCCCAGCCGCGAGGAGAACCACCCGCATGCCATGCCTCCGACCGTGCGCACGACCACCCCCGCAGCCGACTTGCGGTTGACGCGGCGTCAACTCCTACGGTTCTCGTACAGGGCCGGAGACGCCGGCCCCCGGCGAGGAGAGGACACCGTCATGGCCTGGTCGATCGTGGACGTGGTCCGCATGTCCGGGGTCACCTCCCGGACCCTGCGGCACTACGACGAGATCGGTCTGCTGGCGCCCGCGTGGACCGCGGGTGACGGGCACCGTCACTACGAGGAGCCCCAGCTGCTGAGACTCCAGCAGATCCTGCTCATGCGGGAGCTGGGGGTCGGGCTGCGCGAGATCCGGGACGTCCTGGACAGCGGGGCCGATCGCGTGACCGTCCTGCGCGAGCACCACGTCAGGCTGCTCGCGGAGCAGGACCGGCTCGGCGCCCTGGCCCGGACGGTCGCCCGCACCATCGCCGAACTCGAGGAAAGCGAGGACCAGGACATGGTGAGCGTCAACCGCCCCGAGAACCTCTTCGAGGGCTTCCGGCCCGACCCCGCGATCGAGGCCGAGGCGCGGGAGCGGTGGCCGGAGGCGTACGAGCGGTCCCGGCGGGTCGTCGAGGGGATGAGCCCCGAGACGACCGAGCAGTGGCAGCGCGAGGCCACCGCCCAGATGATCCGCTTCGCCGAGCACATGGCCGCCGGCACGCCCGCCGACGACCCGGCGGTCCAGGCCGAGGTGGACGCCCACTACCGGGACGTCTGCCGCTTCTGGACGCCGAACGCCGAGGCGTACCGGGGGCTGGCGCGGACCTACGCCGAGGACGCCCGGTTCCGCGAGAACTTCGACCGGATCGCCGTCGGACTCGCCGAGTACCAGCGCCGCGCGATGACGCTCTACGCGGACACCCGGCTGAGCTGAGCCGGAGAGCCCGGACCCGTCAGGGCTTCCCTGTCGGCCGGGCGGACCGCCGGCCGATCGGGAAACCCGCGCGGGCGGCCCGAGCAGCAGGGCGGGAAGCCGATCGCCCGTCTGATCGGGAGGCTCTGCCGGGCGGCCCGCCCGGTGGATCGGGTGTCGCCACCGGGCGGCCCCGCCCGCGACTCCGGCCGACCACTTCTCGCCCGTGCGGCGGAGGGGGTTCGGCCCCGCGGGCGATCCGCCGGCGGCTCGCGGACGGGATCGTCGTCGGTGACGGGCCGACCGCCGGCCCGCGGACACCGAGGACCGCGACATGAAGACGTTCTCCCGCGCCGAGGGCCGCGCCACCAAGGCGTTCTCCCGCGCCGAGGGCCGCGCCACCAAGGCGTTCTCCCGCGCCGAGGGCCGCGCCACCAAGGCGTTCTCCCGCGCCGAGGGCCGCGCCACCAAGGCGTTCTCCCGCGCCGAGGACCGCGCCACCAAGGCGTTCTCCCGCGCCGAGGACCGCGCCACCAAGGCGTTCTCCCGCGCCGAGGGCCGACCATCGGTCGCTCCGGGCCGGATCCGCTCCGCCTGGCATGCCGCCCACACCCCCGTCCCGGGTGTCTCGCGCCGCATACGACTCCTCGCCCTCGCGGTGCCGTTGACCGTTCTCCCGTCGGGCCTCTGGCGCCTCCCCGCCGCCTTCGACTCCGGGATCGGCATCGGCGAGCGGGTGTACATCGTCTTCCTCTCCCTCTTCTCCGAGGCCGTCGCGTTCACCGCGATCGGGCTCGTCGCCCGCTGGGGCGAGGTCGTCCCCGCCTGGGTCCCCGTCCTGCGCGGCCGCAGGATCCCTCCGGTGGCGGTCCTCGTCCCCGCCGCCCTCGGAGCCACGGCGCTCACGCTGCTGTGGACCGTGCTGGCGCCCATCACCGAGGTGAGGGGCACCACGATCCGCGGCGACACGATTCCCGCCGACTTCCCGAGTGAGGTCGGCGGCTGGACGGCCGTCTCCTTCTATGTCTGTTACGCCCCCCTCGTGTTGTGGGGCCCGCTCCTCGGCGTCCTCACCGTCGCGTACGGCAGGCGGCGCCGCAGTCGCCCGGTGGCCCGGCATTGACATCATGGGTGCGTCAATCATCATGATCTTGGTGTTGGCGCAGGTGAGGGACGCGATGACAGGCTGAGGCCATGGACATCTTCGAGACGACATGCGGTGCCGTACGGGGCTTCCGGTCCTCCGGCGAGGTGGTCGCCGTGCTCGGAATCCCCTACGCCGCACCGCCGTTCGGCGCCCTCCGGTTCCGGGAGCCCGCCCCGGCGGCCGCCTGGACCGGGGTGCGGGACGGCACGGCCTTCGGCCCGGTCGCCCCGCAGTCGGCGGAGCTGCCCGGTTCGCCCGTGTGGTCGCCCGGTGACGAGGACATCCTTACCGTCAACGTGTGGACCCCGGCACCGGACGGTGGCTCGCTGCCCGTCCTGGTCTGGATCCACGGCGGCGCCTACACGTTCGGCTCCTCGGCCCAGCCGGACTTCGACGGCGACGCCCTCGCCCGCACCGGCCTGGTCGTGGTCACCCTCAACTACCGGCTCGGCTTCGAGGGGTTCGGGCACGTACCCGCCGCCGCGGGGACCGCCTTCCCCGACAACCGGGGGCTCCTCGACCAGGTCGCGGCCCTGCGCTGGGTGCGGGAGAACATCGCCGCGTTCGGCGGCGACCCGGGCCACGTCACGGTCGCCGGCCAGTCCTCCGGGGCCGCGTCGGTGGCCTGCCTCATGGTGATGGACCGGGCCCGCGGGCTGTTCCACCGTGCCGTCGCGCTCAGCCCCGTCAGCCCGCACTACACGCTCGGCATCGCCGCCGCGACCACGCGCGAGGTCGCCGCCGCGGCCGGGTGCCCGGCCACCCCCGACGGCCTGGCCTCCGCGCCCCCGGAGGCCCTGGTCGCCGCGTCCGACCAGGTCGTCGAGGCGTACCGGCGGGATCCCGCCTCCGGGTCCCGCCACTACGACCCTTCGCTCTACGCCCCCGTCCTGGACGGAGGCGTCCTGCCCCTCGACCCCCTCACGGGCCTCGCCGCCGGTGCGGGCCGCGACGTGGACCTGCTCGTCTGCCACACCACGGAGGAGTACTGGCTGCTCGACGCCGTCGGCAGCAGCGCGAAGGTCACCACGGAGGAGCAACTGGACCGCTTCGCCGCAGACTTCGGGCTTCCCGACGGCCTGGTCGCCGGCTATCGCGCCGCGCGGCCCGAAGCGCCCGTGCTCGACGTGTACCTGGCCGTCTTCGGCGACCTCCTCTTCGGGGAGTACGCCCACCGGCTCGCCGAGCAGCACGCCCGGGGCGGCGGCCGGGCGTTCCTGTCCCGCTTCGACCGCCGGCGCACCGGTCCGCAGGGGGCGGTGCGGGCCTGGCACTGCGCGGACGTCCCGTTCGTCTTCGGCAACGTCGACAAGGACTGCGTGGCCTTCCTCATCGGCGGCGCCCCCACCTCCGCCGACCGCGAACTGGCCCGCCGGATGATGGAGTCCTGGGCTGCCTTCGCCGCCACAGGGGACCCGGGCTGGCCGTCGTACGACGACACCACCCGGAGGTCGAGGGTGTGGCGGACCGAGGATCCCCGGGACGGACAGGACGAGCCCGCCGCTCTCCGCGCGCTCTGGAGCGGTGCCGGCTTCCCGCTGTTCCGCCCCTGAGCGCCGGGCGCGGGGCCTTCCGGGAGTGCGGTGAGCAGGACGTCCCGCGGGGAACGGGCGGCTAGGCTGACGATCATGACGAACACTCAGCCTCTGCGTGACACCGCCCGCCGCGTACGGGACGTCCTCGGCCGCCTCGACGAGGAGCAGGACATCTGGGTGTCCACGGCCGGCGCGGCCGGGGAGCCGTACCTCGTGCCGCTCGCCTTCCTCTGGGACGCCACCCACCTGTGGCTGTGCACGCGCATCGGCAACCCCACCGGCCGCAACCTCGCCGACGGGGGCCGCGTGCGTCTGGCGCTCGGGCACACCCGGGACGTCGTGCTGCTGGACGGCGAGGTCACGGTCTTCGGCCCGGAGGAGGTGCCGGTGGAGGTGGCGGACGCGTTCCACAAGAAGACGGGCTGGGACCCCATGGGTTCGGGTCCCGCCTACCACTGGTTCAGGGTGCGCCCGACGGCCGTCGAGGCCTGGAACGAGGAGCCCGAGATGGTGGGCCGGCACATCATGCGCGACGGCGTCTGGGCGGAGGCGTCGTGATCCCCCGGGAGGGAAATCCCGGTGCCCCAGGAGGCGAGGCGGGGTAGTCTGCCCCCATGTCGAGCCCCGAAGCATCCAGGGTGGGGGCTTTCGGTCACGCCGTCAGCCCCCTGCACCACTGAGTACACCGGCACGCGCCCAGGGGCGCTGACCGCGGTGACGAGACGAGTCCTCTCGTGCTTTCTCCTCACCCCGGAGCCTCGATGCCTCTCCCGCTCTACCTGCTAGCCCTGGCCGTCTTCGCCATGGGCACCTCCGAATTCATGCTCGCCGGCCTGCTGCCGGACATCGCCACCGCACTCGGCGTCCCGGTCGGGACCGCCGGTCTGCTCACCTCGGCCTTCGCCGTCGGGATGGTCGTCGGCGCCCCGCTGACGGCCGTCCTCGCCCGAGGCCGCTCCGGCCGGACCGGGCTCCTCGGGTTCGTCCTCGTGTTCCAGGCCGCCCACGTCGTCGCCGCCCTCACCACGAGCTTCCCCGTGCTCCTGGCGACCCGCGCCGTCGCCGCCCTCGCGAACGCCGGGTTCCTCGCCGTCGCCCTCACGACCGCCGCGGCGCTCGTCCCGCCCGAGCGGAAGGGCCGCGCGCTCGCGGTCCTGCTGTCGGGCACGACCGCCGCCACGATCGCCGGCGTCCCCGGAGGGGCCCTGCTCGGCACGCTGTTCGGGTGGCGGGCCGCCTTCTGGGCCGTCGCCGTCCTCTGCCTGCCCGCCGTCGTCGGCATCCTCAGGGGTGTCCCCGGCCCGGGGGAGGACGAGGCCGGACGGCCCGCGCTGCGGGCGGAGATCTCACGGCTGCGGCGCCCGCGCCTGCTCCTGGTCATGCTCCTCGGCGCGCTGGTGAACGCCGCCACCTTCGGCAGCTTCACCTTCCTCGCGCCCCTGGTGACCGGCACGGCCGGGCTCGGCGCCGTGTGGGTCCCCGTCGTCCTGGTCCTCTTCGGCGCCGGTTCCCTCGCCGGGGTGACCGCTGCCGGACGGCTCGCCGACCGGCGGCCCGGCCTCGTGCTGACCGTCGGTGCCCCGCTGCTGCTCGTCGGCTGGCCCGCCCTGGCGCTGCTCGCCGAGTGGCCTGCCGCCCTCCTCGTCCTCGTGCTCGTGCTGGGGGCCCTGTCGTTCGCGGTGGGCGCCACCCTGATCACCCGGGTCCTGTACGAGGCGGACGGTGCCCCCACCCTGGCCGGCGCCTACGCGACGGCCGCGCTCAACGCCGGAGCCGTCCTCGGCCCGCTCCTCGCCGCGGTGGCCCTCGGCGCGGGGGCCGGGGACCGGGGCCCGCTCTGGGCGAGCGCGGCCCTCGTCGGTGCCGCCGTCCTGGTCGCGCTGCCCCTGCGGGGCGTGCTCGCGGGGGCCCGCGGCGGGGCCGAGCCGGGTCCGCGCCGGCAGAACAGTAAAGACCGTACCGTTCAGTCTTGACGGTGAACTGGTCGGTGTAGTTCAGTCGTTGGCGGGGGTGACGCGGGTTGCCTGCCGTGACGAGAGAGGCGGAGAGATGTTCGCGGTCATGTACCGGTGGCGGGTTCGTCCGGGTAAGGAACAGCTGCTCGCCGACGGCTGGCACCGGGTGACCCTGGCGATCCACCAGGAGTGCGGCAGCTACGGGTCCCGGCTCCACCGGGCGGACGACGGGACCTGGGTGGCGTACGCGCGCTGGCCCGACCGGGAGACCCGGGAGAACAGCGTGACCCCCGACCCGGAGGGCCTGGCGATGATGCGCGAGGCGATCGCGGAGTACTTCCCCGAGACCCGCCTCACCCTCGTCGACGACCTGCTCGCGGAGCCCGAGCCCGTGGCCGACTAGCGGGCCTGGGAGCCGGGCGGTGTGCGTGACGACGTAGCGCCGGCTGACGGCGAATCCGACGGGTAGCGGCGCCGCCATCGCGGCCGCGGCGGCGCCGGAGACGGTGAGGGCGCCGATCGCGTCCTCGCCGTACTCGGAGCCCGGCCCCAGGGCGGCCAGGGTGAGGAACGTGGCCATGCGCGCCGGTGCTCCGCGAGGAAGGCGAGTCGGGTGCGTCTCCTCGTCGTCGCGGTGAGGTTGAGCCCGGCCGGCTCCCCGCTCGCCATCTGCCGCAGCATCTTCTGTTCGTGCTTCTTGCGCACACGGCGCTCCCCCCCGGCGTACACGCTGCGGCCGGCTTGCCACGGCGCCGTGCTCGTGGGGGCGTCGGCCCGCCGAAGCGGTTCAGGCCCCCGTCACCAGCACGACCTCCAGGGTCCGCGGCCCGTGGACGCCCTCCACCCGGTCGAGTTCGATGTCGCTCGTGGCGGAAGGGCCGGAGATCCAGGTCAGAGGCCGTCCCGGGTCGAGCCGGGGGAGCGCGAGCGGCACGGAGGCCACCACCTGCTCCGGGGCTCGCACCACGCAGAGGTGCAGGTCGGGGACGAGGGTGAGCGCCCGGCGGCCCTGGCCCGGACCGCCGTCGAGGACGATCGTGCCGGTCTCGGCGATCGCCACCGCGCACGCCGTCACCACGGCGTCCGTGCCGTCGAGTTCGTACGGGGTCAGCCGGGGCTCGTCGAACCGCCGCACGGCCTCGGTCGCGGCGAGCCACTCGTCGGGCAGGCCGGGTGGGACGGCGACGCTGCGGGCACCGCGCTCCGCGAGGAGCCCCGCCACGAGTCCGGCCAGATCGCCGGGCGTGGTGCGGTGGACGTGGGCCCGGTAGTCGGCGAGGTTCTCGTGGAGGAGGTCGAGCAGGGCGTCCGGGTCGTCCGGGGTGTGGCTGGTGCGGTAGTCGCGCTCGACGGGGACGGTCTCGGGCGCACCCTCGACGGCGGCGCGGACCCGGGCGAGGATCCGTGCGCGGGAGTCGGTCATGTGCGGTCGCTCCTCAAAGGGGTCGTCCGTTCGTGGTGCGTGGACCGGTGGCGGTCATGTCCGGTTCTTCTTCCACCAGTCGCGGAACGGTTCGGCGGGCAGTTCGGGAAGGTCGCGGTGGTCGGTCCATTGGCGTGCGCCCGGGCCGGGCAGCCGTTTCGGGAGCGGCGCCTTCCGGGCCACCGACGCGAGGCGCTCCCCGGCGGCGAGCACGCCCGGATGGTCGAGCACCCAGGTGGACGCCTTGATCGCGGCCCGCTCCAGGCGGTGGCCCTTCCCGCCCTCCCCGGCCACCTTCTCCCGCAGGTGCACGAGCACTTCGGGGATGTCGATGGCGACCGGGCACACCTCGTAGCAGGCGCCGCACAGCGAGGAGGCGTACGGCAGGGAGGCGTCGACCTCGCTCGCCGTGCCCCGCAGCTGCGGGGTCAGGATCGCGCCGATCGGACCGGGGTAGACCGAGCCGTACGCGTGGCCCCCGGCCCGCTCGTACACCGGGCAGACGTTGAGGCAGGCCGAGCAGCGGATGCAGCGCAGCGCCTGCCGTCCCACCTCGTCGGCGAGGGCGTCCGTGCGTCCGTTGTCGAGGAGGACCAGGTGGAAGGTGCCCGGTCCGTCGTCGTCGGTGGTCCCGGTCCACATGCTCGTGTACGGGTTCATGCGCTCGGCGGTCGAGGAGCGGGGAAGTGTCTGGAGGAAGACCTCCAGGTCCCGCCACGTCGGCACCACCTTCTCGATGCCGACGACCGAGATGAGGGTCTCGGGGAGGGTGAGGCACATGCGGCCGTTGCCCTCGGACTCCACCACCACGAGCGTGCCGGTCTCGGCGACCATGAAGTTCGCGCCCGAGATCCCGACCCTCGCCCGCAGGAACTTCTCCCTCAGGTGCAGCCGGGCCGCCTCCGCGAGATCGGCCGGGGCGTCACTCAGCCCCTCCGGTGCGGGGCGGCCCCAACTCCCCATCTTCTCGCGGAAGATGTCACGGATCTCGCCGCGGTTGCGGTGGATGGCGGGCACCAGGATGTGTGAGGGGCGGTCCTCGCCGAGCTGCACGATCAGCTCGGCGAGATCCGTCTCGTACGCGGCGATGCCCTCGGCCTCCAGGTGTTCGTTGAGCCCGATCTCCTGGGTGGCCATCGACTTGACCTTGACGACCTCGGTCTCCCCGGTGGCACGCACGAGCTCCGTGACGATCCGGTTCGCCTCCCCCGCGTCGGCCGCCCAGTGCACGGTGCCGCCCGCCGCCGTCACCGCCTCCTCCAACCGGAGGAGGTACGTGTCGAGGTGACGGAGCGTCCGGTCCTTGATCCGGCGGCCCGCCTCGCGGAGGGCGGCCCAGTCGTCCAGCTCGGCCACGGCCCGTGCCCGCCTGTCCCGGATGGTGTGGGTGGCGTGGCGGAGGTTGGCGCGCAGGGTCGCGTCCCCCACGGCCTCCCGCGCCGCCTCGGGGAAGGCCGGCATGCCGACGAAGGTTCCGCTCACCGCCAGGGCTCCTCTTCCGTGCTCGCCAGGATCTCCGCCAGGTGCAGCGCCCGCAGCGGTGCCTCCTGTCGTCTCAGCATGCCGCCCACGTGCAGCAGGCAGGAGTTGTCCGCGCCGCACAGGATGTCCGCGCCCGTGGACAGCGCGTTCGTGATCTTGTCGGCGCCCATCGCCGCCGAGACGTCCGGGTTCTTCACCGCGAACGTGCCGCCGAAGCCGCAGCACTCCTCCGCGCCCGGCAGCTCCACGAGCTCCAGGCCCTTCACCGCCTCCAGGAGCCGCCGCGGGCGCTCGCCGAGTCCGAGGAGCCGCAGGCCGTGACAGGACGGGTGGTACGTCACGCGGTGCGGGAAGTACGCGCCCACGTCCGTCACGCCGAGCACGTCCACCAGGAACTCCGTCAGCTCGTGCACACGCGGCACCAGACGCGTCGCGTCCGCGCCGAACGACGGGTAGTGGTGCCGCACCATCGCCGCGCACGAGCCGGACGGGACGACGACGTGGTCGTACCCCTCGAAGGCCCGGACCGTGCGCCGTACCAGCGGCTCGGTCTCCGCGCGGTAGCCGGTGTTGAACTGCGGCTGCCCGCAGCAGGACTGCGCCGCCGGGAAGTCGACGTCCACGCCGAGCCGTTCGAGGAGCCGGACCGTGGCCACGCCCGTCGAGGGGAAGACGGCGTCGTTGACGCAGGTGACGAAGAGGGCGACACGCATCACGGTTCCTCGGGGACGGTCCGGGTCGGGTGGCGGCCCTGTCCCGGTCGGTGCCGTCGCCCTGCGGTACGTAGTGTGGCAGGGCGACCGCGAGGGGTGGCTCAGCGCACGCCGAGCAGGTGCTCCAGGGCCAGTTGGTCCAGGTGCTCGAAGGCCATCGAACGCGCAGCGGCCGCGTCCGGGTCGAACGTCTCGTACGCCGTGGGGTCGGCGAGCAGCCCCGCGAGTCCGTCGGCGGCCGTGGGGACGGCGAGCTCGGGCAGCCGGGACGCGGCGAGCGCCGCGACGACGTCCGGGTCGGCGCGGAAGGCCGCGGCGCGCTCCTTGAGGATCAGGTAGTTCCGCATGCAGTTCCTCGCGGACTCCCACACCCCGTCGAAGCCGTCCGTGCGCACCGGCTTGAAGTCGAAGTGGCGCGGGCCCGCGTAGCCGGCCGTCTCGAGCAGGTCCACCAGCCAGAACGCCTGACGGAGGTCGCCCGCTCCGAAGCGGAAGTCCTGGTCGTACTTGATGCCCGACTGGCCGTTCAGGTCGATGTGGAACAGCTTGCCCGCCCACAGCGCCTGCGCGATGCCGTGCGGGAAGTTGAGCCCGGCCATCTGCTCGTGGCCCGTCTCCGGGTTCACGCCGACGAGCTCGGGGCGCTCCAGGCGCTCGATGAAGGCCAGCGCGTGCCCGATCGTGGGCAGCAGGATGTCGCCGCGCGGCTCGTTCGGCTTGGGCTCGATCGCGAACCGCAGGTCGTAGCCCTGCTCGGTGACGTACGCGCCGAGCAGGTCGAAGGCCTCCTTCATGCGGTCGAGCGCGACCCCGACGTCCTTCGCCGCGCCGGACTCGGCGCCCTCACGGCCGCCCCAGGCGACGTAGGTGGTGGCGCCGAGCTCGACGGCCAGGTCGATGTTGCGGAGGGTCTTGCGCAGGGCGAAGCGGCGTACGTCCCGGTCGTTGGCGGTGAAGGCGCCGTCCTTGAACACGGGGTGGGTGAAGAGGTTCGTCGTCGCCATCGGCACGGCGAGCCCGGTGCGGTCCAGGGCGGCCCGGAAGCGCTTCACGATGGCGTCGCGCCCGGCGTCCGGCGTCCCGAAGGGGATCAGGTCGTCGTCGTGGAAGGTGATGCCGTACGCGCCGAGGGCGGCGAGCCGCTCGACGGCCTCCACGGGGTCGAGGGCGGGGCGGGTGGCCTCGCCGAAGGGGTCGCGGCCCTGCCAGCCGACGGTCCAGAGGCCGAAGGTGAACCGGTCCTCGGGGGTGGGTGCGAAGCGCTCCGGCATGGTGTCTCCCAGGTACTGGCCGACGGATTTGTTTTCTGAGATAACTAATACGGGACGGGCCCGCTTGGCGCCAGCCCCCAAGAGTCGAGAGATGAGGTGAGGACGTGCCCACGAGCCGCTCCGTCGTGATCGGCGTGGACAGCTCCACGCAGTCCACCAAGGCCGTCGCCGTGGACGCCGACACCGGCGAGCTCCTCGGCCTCGGCCGCGCCCCGCACACCGTCACCGGCTCCGCCGGGGCGCGCGAGAGCGACCCGGAACAGTGGTGGACCGCCCTCGCCTCGGCCGTCCGCGCGGCCGTACGGGCCGCGGGCGTCCCCGCGGCCTCCGTCACCGGCATCGCGGTCGCCGGCCAGCAGCACGGCCTCGTCGCCCTCGGCGCCGACGGCCGGCCCCTGCGGCCCGCACTGCTCTGGAACGACACCCGCTCCGCACCCCACGCGGCCGCCCTCGCCACCCGCCTCGGCGGACCCGCGTCCTGGCTGGAACGCACCGGTTCCGTGCCCGTCGCCGCCGTGACCGCCGCCAAGTGGCAGTGGCTGCGCGAGCACGAACCGGAGCGCGCGGAGGCCGTGCGCGGCGTCCGGCTCCCGCACGACCACCTCACCGAGCGCCTCTCCGGCGTCGCCGTCACCGACCCCGGGGACGCCTCCGGCACCGGCTGGTACGGCCCCGCCGCCGGCACCTACGACCCGGAGGTCCTCGACCTCCTCGGCCTGGACCCGGCCCTGCTGCCGGCCGTCGCCCCCTCCGGCGCCACCCGCGCCGGCACCCTCACCCCGGCCGCCGCCGAGGCCCTCGGCCTGCCCCCGACGGTCGTCGTCGCCGCCGGGACCGGCGACAACATGGCCGCCGCCGTCGGACTCGGCCTCGGCGGCGCGGGCCTGCTCGACCACCCGGTCGTCAGCCTCGGCACCTCCGGCACCGTCTTCGCCGCGACCCGCGCCCGCCCCGCCGCCCCCGGACTCGCCGGATTCGCGGCCACCGACGGCACGTACCTCCCGCTCGGCTGCACCCTCAACTGCACGCTCGCCGTCGACCGGTTCGCCACGCTGCTCGGCCTCGACCGCGAGGACGCCGCACCGGGCGGCGGCGTCGTGGTCCTCCCGTACCTGGACGGCGAACGCACCCCCGACCTCCCGCACGCCGCCGGCCTCGTCACCGGCCTCCACCACGGCTCCGCACCGCGCGCGATCCTGGGCGCCGCCTACGAAGGGGCGGCCTTCACCGTCCTGCGCGCCCTCGACGAACTCCTCGCCGCCTGCGGCCTCGACCCGGCCGCGTCCGCCGTACGGGACCGGCCGCTGCGCCTCATCGGCGGCGGCGCCCGCGGCCGGGCCTGGACAGAGACCGTCCGCAGGCTCTCCGGGCGCCCCCTGGTGGTCCCCGCCGCCGAGGAACTCGTCGCCCTGGGCGCCGCGGCCCTCGCCGCGGCGGCCGTCACCGGCGCCGACCCCGTGGCGCTCGCCACCGCCTGGGGCACGGGCACGGGAGAACTCCTTCCCGCGGCCCCACGGGACGAGGAGACCTGGGAACGGATCGCGACCGTGCTCGCCGCGGCGACACCGGTACTGCTCCGCTGACGTCCGTCCCCGGGAGATCGGCCGACAAAAGCCCTGTCCGCGACAGTGATCTCCGGGCTACCCTGCGGCAAAAGACGGGGGAGACACCATGACTTCGCTACTCATCCTGTTCGGCGTCTTCGGCGGCATCGGGGCCCTGCTGATCGTCACCCTGCTCCGCAGGGGCCGCGGCGGGGCCGACACGGTCGACGGAGTACTCCAGGAACAGCAGGCACTGCGGCAGGCCCAGACCGACAAGGTCTCCTTCAACTCCTTCGCCGCCCACAACTCCATGCCGACCGCGAGCGACACGTACGTCCGCCGCGACGGACGGCCCTGACGAGCTCGCGCACGACATGGAGGCCAGACACCAGCCGACGCTGGACGAGATCGAAGAGCGGTTCGTCGCGCTCGTCGACGGCCGTCCGACCCGGGACGAGGCCGACCGCTGGGCCGGGCGGTGGGTGGCCGACGACGGGCTCGTCCGGGGTGACATCTCCTGGTGGGCGCTGAACCTCCTCCACGGCATCGACCTTCCCGCAGACGAGCGCGGCACCTACCCGCACGGCGACGAGCAGCCGGCTGCGTGGCTCGCCGAGCTCAGGCGTCCCCGGACGGGTGCCGGCGCGGAAGATCGATGACGACGAAGAGATACTCGCTTGCGTTCCCTCGTCACTCGGGTCAACGTCTCACGACACCGGACGAAGGCAGAGAGAATGAGCACGCAGACCCCTCCCGTCGACCATGAGCTCATCCAGGCGGCGGCGCACGTCGCTCGCACGCGCTGCCGGGGCGACAACCACACCATGGCAGCCGCGGCCCGCGCCGAGGACGGCCGCATCGTCACCGCCGTGAACGCCTACCACTTCACGGGCGGCCCCTGCGCCGAGCTGGTCCTCATCGGCACGGCAGCCGCCCAGGGCGCCTACGAGCTGGACACGATCGTCGCGGTGGGCGACCGTGACCGAGGGGTCGTTCCCCCGTGCGGCCGGTGTCGCCAGGTCCTCCTCGACTACTTCCCGGCCCTCAAGGTCATCGTCGGCCACGGCGATCGCGTCCGCACCGTCCTCATCAGCGACCTGCTGCCCGAAAGCTACGTCTGGGCCGACCACCAGCTCGACGCCGAGTGACCGCGCTGCTCAGCACGCGCCGGCACCGCCGACCGACGACAGGGCGAAGGACGCCCGGTGCCGCACCAGTCACCACATGATCCGCCGGACGGTGGGGCGGCCGCCCCGGACCCGCTCGGACGGCCGCCTTCGCCCGCACCACGCTTCAGCTGAGCACCAGCAGCACCGCCAGGGCGAAGAGCAGGGAGTCGATGCGGTCGAGGAGGCCCCCGGAGCCGGGAAGCCAGCGGCCGGCGTCCTTCGCCCCGGCACCCCGCTTCACCATCGACTCCAGCAGGTCCCCGAGCGGTCCGCCGACCGCCACGGCCACCGCCGTCTGCCACGTCAGGGACGACAGCACGGCGAGCGCCAGGAGACCGGCCGCCGCCCCGGCCAGCGTGCCGCTCCACCGCTTGGCGGGCGACAGCGCGGAGAGCCGGGGGCCGCCGAGGCGGCGACCGGCGCCGTACGCGACGATGTCGGCGATCGACACGGCCACGAACAGGACGAGGCCCACCGCGCCCGACGGGACGAGACCGGCCAGGACACCCAGCCACACGAGCCCCAGCAGGCCCGCCCCCAGCCGCCGGAGCCCGTTCTCGGCGTCGCCGGACAGCAGGGGCACCCCGGCGATCGCGAGCGCTCCGACCGCCGCGACCCGGAGCACCTCCCCGGGGGCCAGCCAGGCGGCCGCGACGAGCCCGACGACCGCTGCGCCGAGCACCGCCCGGTCCACCGTGCCCAGCCTCAGCAGCCCGCCGAACTCCGCCACCGCGACCACGCCGACCACGGCCGCGAGCACCGCGATCCCCGGCGGCCCGAGCCAGAAGGCGCCGGTGACCACGGGTACGCCGAGCGCCCACACACACCAGCGGACCATCAGCTCACGCCGCCGCGTCGCCGCCACCGCGAGCCCGCCGACCGCCAGGGCGCCACCGAGGTACGGCACGAGACCAGGGACGGTCGTCGCGGTCGTCACGGGGAGACCCCGCCGCCCGGCGCACCCGCCGCGACCGTGACCGGTGTCGGCACCGAGCCCGGCGTACGGAGCGCGTCCAGGGCGCTCCGGCACGCGGCGACGATCCGCGCGTTCTCCTTCGCGTCGCGGACGGCGACGCGGAAGGTCCGCCCCTCGTACGCCGGGGACATCGGCGACAGGTCGCGCAGGTAGACGTCGTGACGCCGGCACTCACGCACCAGCCGGGCCGCGCCCGGTCCGTTCGGCGGCAGGGTCACGGTGAGGAAGTTCGCCAGTCCCTCGTCGACCGAGAAGAACCCGTCGAGCTCCGCGAGTTCGGCGGCGAGCGCCCGTCGCAGCTCTCCGGTACGTGCCCAGCGTTCCGCGTAGTACCCGGGGTCGCGCAGCGCCGTCACGGCGGCCAGCTGGGCCGGCAGGCTCACGGGCCACGGCGGCGTCCAGCGCCTCAGCTCCCCGGCCGTGTCCGGGTCGGCGACCAGGTACGCGGCGCGCATCCCCGACAAGGCGTACATCTTCGAGAGCGACGTGCACACCACGACCCGGGGGTCGACGGCGGCGAGCCCCGCCAGCGACTCCGCGGGATCGACGTAGCCCAGGTACGCCTCGTCGATCCACCACCGGGTCCGCGCGGGAGAGGCCTCGATCACGGCGCGCAGCGCGTCGGCGGGAGCGTGGCGGCCGGTCGGATTGTTCGGATTGACCACCACCACGAGGTCGTACCGCCCGTCCGCGGTCGCGGCGGCGAGCCGGGCGGGATCGAGCAGCCAGCCGTCCTCCCGGCGCAGCCGGAGCCGGTCCACGCGGCAGCCGATCACCCGCTCGGTGACATGGGCGTACTCGCCGTAGCTCGGGTCGAGGAGCAGCACCCGGCTCCCCGGCGTCAGCCACCGGCCGAACGCGCGGAAGATCAGATCGGACGAACCCGCCCCGACGACCAGCGACTCCACCGGCAGCCCGCGCACCCCGGCGATCTCCGCGAGCAGCCCTTCCGCCCCCGTCGGCGGCGAGGTCCGCGCCGCCCACCCCGGATCCTCCGCCAGCACCGCGCGGACCTGAGGAGACGGAGGGAACCAGGCGTCCAGCACGTCGGCCGCGACGACCTCGTGACGGCGGGCCAGCGTCCGGAAGTCCGTACCGATCGCGGAGAAGAAGGCACCGCCGTGCTCGCAGCCGTCCGCGCGCGGAGCGAACTCCACGTCCAACCGCCAGTCGAGGGCCTCCCGCAGGCGCTCCAGGGTCCGGCCGTGACGCTCCCCGACCGTCCTCGTCAGCTCGTCCACGGACCCGCTCAGCACCTCGAACGAGACCGCGCCCGAGCGGACCGTGTGCCCCGACGGCCGCAGCCCGGCGGCGAGATACATGTCGAGGAGATCCGTGCGTCCCATCGCCACCACCCGGCGGCCGCCCCGCGCCGCGACCCAGCGCAGCGCCGCGTACATGAGGAGCGGCGCCGCCGCGGTGGACCGCCAGCGCTCCTCGACGGTCAGGACGCGGATCTCGAACGGCGACTCCTCCGACAGGACCGGCAGCTCCTCGCGCGTCAGGTACTTGTCCAGCGCGTAGCGGCCGACCCACGGCGGGGTGAGGCTGACGAAACCGATCCGCGTCTCCCCGCGCGCGGCCACGAGGTACACGTTGTCGCCGTCGAGCCCGTCGCTCAACCGCCCCGACGGGTGCACCGGATGCTGGCCCAGCTCCTCCGCGTACACCCGGTGCCGCAGTTCGTGGATCCAGTCGCGGTCACCGGGTGTGGCGGTGCGCAGCTGTATGGCGTGGTCCATGCGTGCTCCCTGGGGCGGTCCGGCGTTGGCTCCCCAGCATGGAGAAGCCCGACGGCCGGCACCTGAGTACGTGTACTCACTTCGATCACCGTCGCCGGGGACACGGGGCTCCCAGGACGGGCCGAGGCCTCCCGGGAGCCGCGCTGCCGGTCATCGACGACCGAGGTCCCTCCTGTCGCTCAGAGCGCCGGGCGCCGGGTCCACGGGCGGGCCGCCTCGATCGCCGCCGCCGCGCGGAACACCGTGGCGTCGTCGTACGTGCGGCCGACGAGCTGGACTCCGGTCGGGACACCGGTCGACGCGAAACCGGACGGCACGCTCAGCACCGGGCAGCGGCTGGCGATGTTGAACGCCGTGGTCATGGCGGCCTCCACGTACGAGTCCAGCTCGACGCCGCCGATCACGACCTTGGTCGCGAGGTAGTCGTCGTCGGCCCGCAGCGCGGGGACGGCCGTGGTCGGGCACAGCAGGAGGTCGTAGCGGTCGTGCAGGACGCCGAGCGTCCGCTGCACCGAGGCCTCCAGTTCCAGACCGCGCATGATGCTTCCGGGCTCGCGGACGGCCTCGGCGGTCCGCTCGGCGAAGTCGAGCGCGTACGCGGTGAGCAGGTCACCGTGCTCCTCGGCGACCGAGGCGACGTACGGGCCGAAGACCGAGCCGAAGTGGATCATCGCGGCCTCCATCACGACCGCCCGCGTGATCGGGACCTCCACCTCCTCCACGACCGCCCCGGCCGCGCGCAGGGCCTCGGCGACCGCGCGGGTGTTGGCCTCGACCTCGGGATCGACCGGCCAGTCCCCGAGGGTGACCGACAGCGCCACCCGCAGGCCCTCGACGCCCTCGAAGCGCTCCGGCAGGGTGAACTTCGGGCGCAGGGACACCGCGTCGAGCGGGTGCGGCCCCGCGATGACGTTCTGGAGGAGGGCGCAGTCGGCGACCGTCCGCGCCATCGGGCCGTCGTGGCAGTACGTGTCGAGGTTGAACGGCGCCATCGCCGGCACGCGACCGTACGGCGGCTTGTAGCCGACGGTGCCCGTGAACGAGGCGGGAACGCGGATGGAGCCGCCGATGTCGGAGCCGGTCGCGAGCGTCGTCTCCCCGGCTGCGAGCGCGGCACCGGCGCCGCCCGACGAACCGCCCGGACTGAACTCCAGGTTCCACGGGTTGCGCGTCACGCCCCACAGCCGTGACTGCGTGAAGGCCGCGCAGCTGAACTCCGGGGTGGTCGTGCGCGCGTGCACGATGCCACCGGCGGCCTGCACCCGCTCGACGACCGGGTGCGTCTCGTCGGCGATCTCGTCGCGGAAGGCCAGCGAACCGTCCGTGCTGCGGCGGCCCGCGAGCGGCTGCTCCTCCTTCGTCGCGACCGGCAGCCCCTCCAGCGCCCGGGGCGCCTCCCCCTTGCCCGCGTACCGCGCCTCGGCCTCGCGCGCTCCGGCGAGGGCCAGCTCGAAGGTCCGCTCGGCGAGGGCGTTGACCTTGGACTCGACGGCCTCGGCGCGCGCGATGACCGCGGTCATCAGCTCGACCGGTGACAGCGAGCGGTCGCGGAAGCGGGTCAGGGCCTCGGTGGCCGGTATGTAGGCGAGGTCGGTGGGTTCGGTCATGGTGGGGCCCTTCCTGGGGCGGCGGAGGCTCGTCGCCGGGCGGTGGACCGCCTCGACGGCAGCATCGAACCGCCGTCCGCTCAGCGCGTCAACGATGTTGACGTAAGGCCCCGGCGGCGGTGGTACGCGACGGCCACCGCCGTGAGCAGCGGAGCCCAGGCCAGCAGCGGCAGGTAGCAGGCGTAGAGCAGGGCTTCCTGGAACGGTCCCTCGATGTGGGCGACGGGAGAGTACTCGCTGATACCCGCGTACACCACGTACGTGAACCAGCAGGTGAGGGCCACGAGTCCGAACGCCCCCGCCAGCGCGGCGGAGGTCGCGCCGCGCGCGCCGACCGGGCGACCGCCGAGGAACGGCAGCCGGCGGGGGAACACCTCGCCCCACTCCCGGACCAGGCCCAGCGTCAGGAACGCGAGCAGCTCGGCGAGCACCGTGAGGCCGAGTTGGTACGCGGCCAGGCCGAGCGTCGGATCCTCCACCCGGGCCACCGGCGCGCCGAAGGTGAGGGCGACGCGCCAGATGCCGGAGGGCAGGACGATCAGCGGGACGGCGTGCGCGGCGAGGACGGCCCAGCGGGGCACGTTGGGCAGGGCCTTGAGCTTCATCATGGGAGACAGGCTGCCGTGGGGCGGTGCCCCCGGGCATCGCCTCCGAGGCCGCTCCGCCTCCGCCGCGCGGGGGAGGGGCGCCTCCTCCCCCGCGCGGCGGGTCGGACTCCGGCGGGGGAGCGGTCGGCGGGTCGGTGGGTCAGGTGCCGGTGCGTCAGGCTCCGGCGGTCCGGCGCTGGTGGACGCGCAGGTGCAGGGTCGCCAGGTCGAGGAGCGGCGTCGCCACGCCGAGGGCGCGCGCCCGCGCCGTCAGGTCGCCGAAGAGGTGCTCGACCTCGGTGGGCCGGCCCGCCGCCAGATCGCGGTAGAGGGACGGCACCATCGGCGAACCCGGCGCGGACACCACGGCGAGCGTCGCCGCCCGCTCCTCCTCCGGTACGGGGTGCCCGGCCGCCGCGGCGACCGCGGCGGCCTCGTCGAGCACCGCCGGGCCCAGGGCAGGACCGCCCTCCGCGTCGTACACCTCGCCGACCGTGCCGCGCATCAGACTCGTCACCGCGCCGAACGTCGTGATGAACACCCACTTGTGCCACATCGCCGTGAGGACGTCCGCCGGTACCGGCGCGTCGATCCCCGCGCCCTCCAGGACCTTGCGGATCCGCTCCACGCGCGCGGAGACGGTCCCGGCCGCCGCGTCCTGCTCGCCGAAGGCCAGATGGGCCAGCGGGGCGAGCCGCCGGATGTCGCCCGAGTCGTCGAGAGTGGTGACCACCTTGGCGACGCCGCCGAGCACGGCCGACGCGCCGAAGCGGGCGTTGAGGGCGTCGATGTGGGCGAGGCCGTTGAGGAGCGGTATGACGGCCGTGTCCGGTCCGACGGCGGGCGCCACGTCCTCGATCGCCCGGTCGAGGCCGGTGGACTTCACGGACAGCAGCACGAGGTCGTACGGCTCGCGCAGCTCGTCGGCCGTGACGAGCAGCTCGTCGGCCGTGACGAGACGGGGCTCCACCGTCCATTCCCCGTCCCGGCCCACGACCCGCAGCCCGCGCTCGCGCAGCGCCGCGGCACGGGCCGGGCGGACCAGGAAGGTGACGTCCTCGCCGGAGCGGGCGAGCAGGGCGCCGAAGTAGCCACCGGTGGCACCGGCGCCGACGACCAGGATCTTCATCAGGGTGAACCCTTCGTGGAGCGCCCCGAGGGCGCGGTGGGGAGCAGCGGGGTGAGCAACCGGTGCGGCCGGGCGAGTGCCGCCGTCACCGGGTCGTCGTCCGGGGCCGAGGGGGCGAGCCCGGGGCCGGGGGCGACCAGGAGGTCCTCGACGGGCACGGCCGCGCCGCAGCCCGTGCACAGCCCGTCCGGTGCGACCGGGGACTCGTCCGCCGCGTGCAGGAAGACCCGTCGCGGGCCGCCCCCCGCCGCGTAGAACTCCTCGCCCCAGGTGGTGAGCGCGCGGACGGCCGGCCAGAGCGCGACGCCCTTGGGCGTGAGCCCGTAGACCTCGCGGCGTCCCGTGCCCTCGCCGGGGCGGCGTGTCAGGACGCCGGCCTCGGTGAGGGTGGCGAGCCGGTCGGTGAGGACGGCCCGGGGGACGCCCAGGTGCGCGGCGAACTCGCCGAACCTGCGGACCCCGTAGAAGGCGTCGCGCAGGATCAGCAGCGTCCACCGCTCGCCGACGATCTCCATCGAGCGGGCGAGGGCACAGGTCTGACCGCGGTAGTCGCGCGGAAGCGTCATGGCCGGAGCCTAGCGCAAAATGGTTCGGTCACCGAACTGTTTCATGTGAGCGAATGGGGCGACTAGGCTCTCGCTCACCATGAACCAGCCCACGGGACCCAAGGCCGACAAGTCGGGAGTGCGCCGGCACAACCTGAGCCTCGTCCTGCGGACCGTCCACGAGGCCGGCGAGACGACCCGCGCCGCGGTCGCGGCCCGGGTCGGGCTCACCCGCCCCGCCGTCTCCTCCCTCGTCGAGCAACTCCTCGACCTCGGCTTCCTCGTCGAGAAGGGCAAGACGTTCAGCGGCCAGGCCGGACGCCCGGGCACCGTGCTCACACCGGCCGACACCGGACCCGCCGGCCTCGGCGTCGAGATCAACGTCGACTACGTCACCGTCCGCGTCGTCGACCTGAACGGCACCGACCGCGTCCGCCGCACCGAGCACCTCGACAACCGCGATGCCCCCGCCGCCGACGTCCTCGCCCGCGCCGCGCGCATCGCCGCGGACGCCCTGGACGAGGCCGCCGGACTGCGCCTCGCCCCGGCCGGCGCCGGACTCGCGCTCCCCGGGCTCGTCCGCGACGGGACCGTCAGGCAGGCCCCCAACCTCGGATGGAACGAGGTCCCCGCCGAGGCCCTCTTCGGCAAGGCCCTCGCCGCGCTGCGCCCCGGCACCGCCGGCCTCCCCCTCGCCTCCGACAACGAGGCCAACATGGCGGCCCTCGCCGAGCTGTGGTCCGGCTCCCTCGGCGGGATCCGCACCTTCCTGCACGTCACGGGGGAGATCGGCGTCGGCGGCGCGATCGTCGTCCACGGCGAACTCCTGCGCGGCGCCCACGGCTTCGCCGGCGAGATCGGACACCTCGTCGTCGACGCCGACGGACCGCGCTGCCGCTGCGGCTCCCGCGGCTGCCTGGAGCAGTACGCCGGCCAGGCCGCCCTCCTCGCCTCGGCGGACGCCACCGGCGTCCCGGACCTCGCGCGCCGCGCCGGCGCCGGGGAACCGAACGTCCTCACCGCCCTCGCCGAGGCGGGCCGGATGCTGGGGCGCGCCCTGTCCGGGGCCGTGAACCTCCTCGACCCCGAGGCCGTCGTCCTCGGCGGCATCTATCCGCACCTGATGCCCTGGTTGGCACCGGCCCTCACCGAGGAGCTCTGTGCCCGCGTCGTCTCCGGGCTCTGGACGCCGGACGCGGCGCGTCTGCGCCCGGCGTCCGCCGCCACGGACGCGTCGCGCGGCGCCGCGGCCCTGATCCTCCACGCCGTCCTGGCCGACCCCTTGGCGTACGCGCCGCCGAACAGCTGAGCGCGTGAGCGCCTGACGGGGGCCGACCCGGCCGCCGGGCGCCCGAGCGTACCGGCGCACCGCTCTCATCCCGCTCTCACGACGGCCTTATCCCGTCATCACGTCCCGCACCTAGCTTCGCGCCCATGTTCTTCACCTACCTCCGGCGCGAACTGCGCCGTCGCAGAAGGGCGGCGCTCGTCGTCGCCTCCGGGCTCGCGCTCGGCATCGCGCTGGTCATCGTCGTCAACTCCGTGTCCTCCGGCATGAGCCGCGCCCAGGGCAAGGTCCTGGAATCCCTCTACGGCCTCGGTACGGACCTGACGGTGACCAAGGCGCAGGAGCGGCCCGAGGCCGGTGCGCAGCCCCAGCGGCCCCGGTTCGAGTTCCAGGGCAAGGAGGACGGCAAGGAGCAGAGCAGCGACCGGCTGATGGTCCAGGGCTTCCAGACCCTCGCCGACTCCACCGTCGGCACCGTCGCGAAGCAGCAGGGCGTCGACCAGGCCGTCGGCGGTCTGAGCCTCGTCGACCTGAAGATCAACGGCGAGTTCAAGCGCGGTGAGATCCAGCAGGGCCAGGACGGCCAGACCCGGCGCGGCGGCCCGGGCGGCGGGACCGGCGGCCCCGGCGACACCGTGACCGGCGGCGGCGCGGCCTTCGACGTCGACTCCTTCACGATCTACGGCACCGACGTCACCGCCCCCGGCCTCGGGCCCCTCACCACCTCCACCGTCTCCACCGGCCGCCCCTTCAGGACCACCGAGACCGATGCGAAGGTCGCCGTCGTCGACAGCGCCTACGCGCAGGAGAAGGACCTCTCCGTCGGTGGCGAACTGACCGTCAAGGGCGTCACGTTCGAGATCGTCGGCATCGCGACCGCCGACAGCGGGCAGTCCGCCGCCCAGGTCTACCTGCCCCTCAAGCAGGCGCAGACCCTCTCCGGCTCCGCCGGCAAGGTCACCACGATCTACGTGAAGGCCACCGACTCGACGCGCATCGACGCCGTCAAGACCGCCATCCAGAAGAACGTCTCCGGCACCACCGTCACCACCTCCGCCGACCTCGCGCAGACGGTCTCCGGCTCCCTCGACACCGCCTCCGACCTCGCCTCCGACGTCGGCACGTGGCTCTCGTACGCCGTGCTGCTCGCCGCCGTCCTCGTCGCCGGACTCCTCACCTCCGCCGCCGTCGGCCGCCGCGTCCGCGAGTTCGGCACCCTCAAGGCCCTCGGCTGGAAGAGCGGCCGGGTCACCCGCCAGGTCGTCGGCGAGGCCCTCGTCAACGGCGTCATCGGCGGCGCCCTCGGTATCGCCGTCGGCCTCGCCGGAGCGTACGCCGTCACCGCCGCGAGCCCGACCCTGACCGCCGAACTCGGCGCGGGCGGCGCAGGGTTCGGCGGCGGACGCGGCGGCACGGGCTTCGGCGGCGGCCCCGGCGGAGCCCGTACGGCGGTCGGCAGGACGGTCGACATCGCCCTCACGGCCCCCGTCAGCGTCACCACCGTGGGTCTCGCCGTCCTCCTCGCCCTCGGCGGCGGACTCGTCGCGGGCGCCTTCGGCGCCTGGCGCGCCTCGCGGCTGCGCCCCGCCGACGCGCTGCGCCGCGTCGAATAGCGCCGGCCGCCCGAACACACCCCCACGGACCACAGGAGTCCCACCATGTACGAACTCATCGGCGTCACCAAGCAGTACCGGCGGGGACAGACGAGAGTCGACGCGCTCGCCGGGATCGACCTCACCCTCGACCAGGGGGACCGGCTCGTCATCCAGGGCCCCACGGGCGGCGGCAAGTCGACCCTCCTCCAGATGCTCGGCGGCCTCGACCGCCCCACCTCGGGCCGGGTGCTGCTCGACGGCACCGACCTGGCCTCGCTGTCCGAGCGCCGGCTGACGGCCGTGCGCGGCCAGAACATCGGATTCGTCTTCCAGAGCTTCAACCTCATCCCCACGCTCAGCGCCCAGGAGAACGTGGAGACCGCGCTCGTCCCGCTCGGCGTCAAGGCCGCCGAGCGCCGCACCCGGGCCGCCGAGGCCCTGGAGTCGGTCGGGCTCGGCGAGCGCCTCGGACACCTGCCGTCCGAACTCTCCGGCGGCCAGCAGCAGCGCGTGGCCATCGCCCGCGCCCTGGTCAAGCGGCCGAAGGTGCTGCTCGCCGACGAACCCACCGGCAACCTCGACGAGTCGATGCGCGACGAGATCGTGGACCTGCTCGAAGGGCTCTGCGACGAGCACAAGCTGACCTTCGTGATGGTCACCCACGACAGCGCCGTCGCCCGCCGGGCCCCCCGACTGGCCACGATCCGCAAGGGCCGGATCACGGTCAAGGAGAACCGGCGGGCGGCGACGGACCGCGTCGAGGCCTGACCGGAGCCCCGCTACACGGACACCCCGTGCCGGCGCAGATAGGCCAGCGGGTCGACGTCCGAGCCGAAGTACGGCGTGGTCCGCACCTCGAAGTGCAGGTGCGGACCCGTCACCCGCCCGGTCGCCCCCGACCGCGCGATCCGCTGCCCGCCCGACACGCTCTGCCCGGGCGAGACGTCGATCCGGGAGAGGTGGGCGTACTGGCTGTAGCGGCCGTCCGGGTGGCGGATCACCACCTCGTAGCCGTACGAGCGGTTGTACCCGGCCGTCACCACCCGGCCGGGGCCCACCGCGCGGACCGTCGTGCCGGACGGCACCGCGAAGTCCTGCCCCGTGTGGTAGCCCTTCGACCAGGAGCCGGGCTGCCGGTAGTACCCCGTGAAGACGTACGAGGAGACCGGCGCCGTCCACCCCCGCGAGGAACCGGACGGCGCCGTGGGGGTGGACGGCGCCGGGGGGTGCGCGGGGCGGCCCGTCCGCTGCTCGTACTTCCAGGCGTGACGGGTCCAGTACCAGTGACCGCGTGACTGGTACCAGTAGACCCGGGACTCCCGGTCCCACCCCCGCCGGCCGTGGAAGACCGGTTCCCGGGTGCGCTCGCCGCCGCCCGTCGCCGACTGCCGCCCGGTGCCTCCCGGGGTGCCGGTGCGCTGCGCGTACGTGGCGTGGTGACTGGTCCAGCGCCACTCGCCGGCCGCGTTCCGGAACCAGTACCGGGAGCCGTCCCAGCCCGCGTGCGCCGGGGCGGGCTCGGCGGCGGCCGGTCCCGCGCCGGCGCCCGTCAGGGCGACCACGCCCACGGTCGCGACCACCGCGCGGCGCACGCCGTGCAGGACGCGCGGCCCGCCCGGTGCCCGGCCGGCCCGGGCGGCGTCCACGCAGCCCGCGCACGCGCAGCCCGCGGGTATCTCGTCGGTGAAGGCGGGCACGTCGAACTCGGGGGCCTCGTCGTGGGGTTGCATGATCCTCACTCCTGATGCGGTTCGGCCCGGCCGCCACTCCGGGTGTAGAAGGCCACGGTCAGGTCCTTGACCAGGGCCTGGCGTTCGAAGTCGTCGAGCTCGACGAGCCCGCGCGTGGTCAGTCGCGTGACGGTGTCGTCCACGGCGTCGATCACACCGGTCAGGACGGAGTCCCGGTGCTTGGCGTCGAGGACGGCGATCTGCCGCCGGCGCATGGCGGCGGCCACCTCGGGGGCGTACTCGATACGGGTGGGCTGGGCGGAGAAGACGGCGACGCCGACCGGCCGGCACTCGGCCGCCAGCATCCGGGTCAGGGCGTCGCCGACCGCCTCGGCGTCCCGCAGGGTCGGCGCGTCGCCCCGGAAGGCGTCCGCCGGCAGCTGCGAGAGCACGCGCGCGGTCGCCGCCTCCACCTGCTCGCGCAGATAGCCCAGGTGGTCGTCGACCGCGAGCAGCGCGCGGGCCGTGTCGCGCACCGACCACACGACCAGGACCACCACACGCAGCGCCGAACCCTCCGCGTCGACGACGGCGATGGGTTCGCTGCGCCAGTGCCGCAGCCGTACGTCGATCCGGCGGCGCAGGACGAAGGGGCTGATCCAGACGAGGCCGGTGCGCCGGACGCTGCCCCGGTAGCGGCCGAAGAGCGAGAGCACCCAGGCGGATCCGGTCCGGCCCCGGGTCAGACCGCCGAAGGAGACGACGGCGACGACGAGGCAGCCGGCGACTGCGGCCCACTGCCACGGCGGCAGTTCGGCCGTGCGCAGCGGGCGGGCCCGCCAGAGGGCGGAGGCGACGCCCGCGAGTGCGGTGAGACCGGTGGCGACGGCGACCCAGCCGGGGAGGGCGGTGCCGGGACGCTCCGTCAGATCGGGCTCGTCGGGCGGCGGCCGGCGGGGCAGGGTGACGGACGCGGTGGGAGTCCCGGCCGTCTCCTCGCCCGAGCGGGGCAGGGCCCGGGTGGGGCGGGACGGGTCGGTCCGGAAGGGGTCGGGCCGAGACGGGTCGGGCCGAGACGGGTCGGGTCGAGACGGGTCCGACCGGAAGAGGTCGTTCATCGGTATGCCGTCCGTGTGCCGGCGGACGCGGACGGGCAGGGGCCGTTTCTGCAGCTCGGTCATGAGGCCCTTCCGGCCGTTCGTGGGGTGACGGCTCGTCGGATGATCTTCACGCACCATGGTCACAGGGGTGAATGTCCGGAATGCCACTACGAAGGTCCTGAATGTCCGGGCCTTTGGTCCCCTGGGCCAAAGCCTCACCGCGGGCCGTTGTCAGTGGTGGCCCCTACCGTTTTCACCATGACGACGACGACCTATCTGGAGCTGTCGCAGGACGGCGGCGGTGCCCACAAGTTCTACGAAGTGACCGTCGAGGACCTCGCGGTGTCGGTCCGTTACGGCCGGATCGGCTCGGACGGCCAGACCCAGCGCTCCACGTTCCCGACGGCGGCGAAGGCCCAGGCCGCCGCGGCGAAGAAGATCGGCGAGAAGGTCCGCAAGGGATACGCCCCGGCGGTCCCGGGGCAGCGCGCCGCGCGCCCCGTGACGCGCCGCGAGGTCACCTCCGCGCCCTCCACCGCGCGGGCCGTCGCCCCCGTCCTGTGGCGTTTCCGCACCGGCTCGGCCGCCTTCGGAATCCACGTCGACGAGGAGCGCTGCTGGGTGGGCAACCAGGCGGGGGACGTGTTCACGCTCGACCGCACCGGCGAGGTCCAGGCCCGGTTCAGCCTGCCGGACGGCGTCAAGTGCCTGGTGGCCGACGACTTCTGGATCTACGCGGGCTGCGACGACGGCAAGGTGTACGACCTGTCGTCCAAGCTGCCCTTCGCCGCGTACGACATCGCCACCGACGTCGACATCTTCTGGCTCGACATCCACGAGGGCGTCCTGCACGTCGCCGACCGCTCCGGCCGGCTCACGGTCATCGACCACGAGGACGAACACCAGTGGGCGCGCTCCGGCGCCGGCGAGCACGCGTGGATGGTCCGCGCCGACGGGGACGCCGTCTACTACGGCGACACACGGGGCGTCGCCGCCCACGCGCCGGACGGTGGCGGCGAGCTGTGGCACACGGCGACCGAGGGCGGGGTCCTCTTCGGCTGGCAGGAGGACACCGCGGTGTACGCGGGCACGTCCCGCAAGAAGGTGCAGCGGATCGCGAAGAGGGACGGGCGCGTGGAGGCGGTGTACTCCTGCGACAGCCCGGTGTACTCCTGCGCCACCTCGCCCGGCGGCCGGTTCGTCTTCGCGGCCGACTCCGCGTCCTCCGTCTACTGCTTCGCGGAGGACGGCACCCGGCTGTGGAAGCTGGGCACGGGCGGCGGTTCGGCGCTCTCCATGCAGTACCGGGACGAGCGGCTCTACCTGGTGACCACGGACGGCTCGCTGGTCTGCGTGGACGCCAGCGAGGCGGCGATCGAGGCCGCCCAGCGGGGCACGGTGCCGGTCGCGCGGGACGTCAAGCTCGCCGCGGCCCTGCCGGTGTACGAGCCGGCGACGACCGTGACCGCCGTGACCGCCGTGAGCGACGCCCCGGCCGGCTCGGTGGTCGTCGAGTGCGTGACCGAGGCGGGCAGGACCCGGGTGCGGGTCGTCTCGCAGGGGTACGACTCCGCGTGGAACGTGCAGTTCCCGCGCGCGATCCGGCAGCCCGGCGCGCGGTACGTGGTGGATGCCCTGCACCCGGCCGCGGGCGGGTTCTACCGGGTCCGCGGCGACATCCGGCGGCTGCTGTGACGACCGGCGCGGGCAGCGGCCCGGGCGTGTTCGAGGCGGCCACCGGCGACGGGCCGCCGCTTCCCCCCGACGGGGCCGAGCAGCGGTCGCGGGAGATCCGCGCGGCCGTCGACGGGCTGCTCCAGATCAGACGGCTGACCCTGCTCCGGGGCGGCGACCCGAGGGCCGTGCCCGCCGACTGGGAGCGCCGCCGGCCGGTCCGGGCGGTGGCCCTCGCCCTGGAGTCCGGTGGCATCACGCCCTCGTCCGTGGACCCCTCCGGGGCGCGGCTCTCCACCGGGTACCGGGTCACGGCGGGGGAGCGTCCCGGAACGGCCGTGGTGGAGTGGCTCGGCCCGCCCGGGGCGGGCGCCGCCGGGGAGGAGACGGCGGCCCTGGGGGCGTGCGTGCCGGTCCTGGCGCGGCTCGGCTGGGACGCCCTGCTCTACAAGGGGCCGCGCGGCCGGCGCTTCCTGGAGGTGGAGCCGCTGGAGTCCTGAAGGGCCGGACGCGGGGCGGGGATCAGGCGATCGAGGCGGAGACGATCGCCGAGACCGCGAGGTTGCAGGAGGCGGTCACCCAGACCGCCGGGTGCGGTTCGGGGGCGACGAGCGTGGCGCCCAGCTTCCCGGGCGTGACCAGGTCGACGACGAGGAAGGCCACCGCCATCATCACCAGGCCGAGCAGACCGAACGCGGCCGTCGAGACGAGGCCCTTGCCGAAGTCGTCGTACGTCGTCCAGATCGACGTGAAGACGATGCCGCCGACGCCGAGGAGCGCCGAGCTCAGCAGCGTCGCGGCGTTGCGGTTGCGGTCCTCCCAGATCTGGCGCCCGAGCTTGCCGGGGGTCAGCAGGTCCACGAGCACGATGCCGAGGATCAGCAGGACCACGCCGAGGGCGCCGTAGGCGCCGGCCCGGCCGAGGCCGTTGACGATGTCGCTCATGAAGTGCCGGCTCCGAAGGGTCGCGATCGCGGGGGATCGGTGGTCAAGGACCGGCAAAATGTAGCGCACCCGTCAAGAACGCCCGCCGCCCGCCCGGAGACCGGGCGGGCGGCGGGAGGTCGGCCGGGGAAGGGACGGTCAGGCGCCCGCCGGGAGGTCCTTGGCGCGGGACCGGACCATGAAGGCCGTGACGCTCTCGGTCACACCGACGACGAGCAGCCAGATGCCGCCGAGGACCGTGAGCACCGCCGCCGACTCCAGCGGGGACACGATCAGCACGATTCCGGCGAGCGCGCTGACGATGCCCAGGAAGATCTGCCAGCCGCGCGCCGGGGTCGCCGGGTCGGAGGCGGCCGCCACCGCCTGCATGATGCCGCGGAAGAGCCAGCCGATCCCGATCCACAGCGCGAGCAGCAGGATCGACTGCGTCGCGCCCCGGAAGCAGAAGAGACCGAGCAGGATCGACAGCGCGCCGCTGATGAAGGCCATGACGCGCAGCGCCGTGGTGGCGTGCGTGCCGAAGGCGGCGACCAGTTGCACCACGCCGCTGAGCAGCAGGTACACGCCGAAGAGCACCCCCACCACCTTCAGGGTGGCCTCGGGCCAGGCCAGGACCAGGACGCCGAGGACCAGCGAGACGAGCCCGGCGACGAGCAGGGCCTGCCAGGCGAAGCCCGCCAGCATCCCCAGCGGACCGGGTGGCACCTCCGCCCGGGTGGAGCGGTCGTGCGGACTGCCGTGAGTCTGTGTCATGGGACGCAACCGGTCCTTTCGTTGCGGGTGTCGGCGGTTCAGAGCGGGGCGGCGTAGGAGCGCAGGAAGAGGGCCTCGGCCAGCGCCATGTGCTCGATCTCGGAGGGGTCCACGCTCTCGTTCGGCGCGTGGATGAGACAGCCCGGTTCCTCGACCCCGATCAGGGCGATCTCCGCCTCCGGGAAGTGCGCGGCGAGCACGTTGCACAGCGGGATCGACCCGCCCTGCCCCGACTGGACCATGTCCTTCCCGTACGCCTCGCGGAGCGCCGCGCCCAGGGCCCGGTAGGCGGGTCCGTCGGTGCGGGCCCGGAAGGGCTGGCCGACGCTCTCCGGCTCCACCTCCACCCGGGCACCCCACGGGGCGGCCGAGATCAGATGGTCGGTGAGCGCGCGCCGGGCGTCGTCCGCGTCGATCCCCGGCGGCACGCGCAGGCTGACCCTGGCCCGTACCTTCGCCTGGATCGCGGCCGAGGAGCCCACCACCGGCGGGCAGTCGATGCCGAGGACGGTGACGGCGGGCCGGGCCCACAGCTCGTCGGCGACCGAGCCCGTGCCGACGAGGGACACCCCGTCCAGGACGCCCGCGTCGGTGCGGAACTGTTCGTCCGGGTAGGCGACGCCGTCCCAGACTCCGTCGCCGGCGAGTCCCTTGACCACCGTGTTGCCGTGCTCGTCGCGGAGGCCGTCGAGGATCCGGACGAGCGCCGCCAGCGCGTCGGGCGCCGGGCCGCCGAACATGCCCGAGTGCATCTCGCCCTTGAGGGTGGAGACGGTGACGACGACGTTGGTGAGTCCGCGCAGGGAGGTGGTGGTGGTGGGCAGGCCGAGCGCGAAGTTGCCGGTGTCGCAGACCAGCAGGGTGTCGGCGGCGAAGAGCTCGGGTTGCAGCGGCACGAGCTGCTCCAGGCCGCCCGTCCCCTGCTCCTCCGAACCCTCGGCCACGAACTTGATGTTCACGGGGAAGCCCCGGCCCTCCGGCCCGCCGAGCGCGCGCAGCGCCGTCAGGTGCATGGCGATGTTGCCCTTGCAGTCGGCGGCGCCGCGCCCGTACCAGCGCCCGTCGCGCTCGGTCAGTTCGAAGGGCGGGGTCCGCCAGGCCGCGTCGTCGAGGGGCGGCTGCACGTCGTAGTGGCAGTAGAGCAGCACCGTCGGCGCCCCCTCGGGCCCCGGCGCGTGACCCACCACCGCGTCCGTGCCGTCCGGGGTCGTCACCCGGCGCATGTCCCGCAGTCCGGCCTCCGTGAAGGCCCGTACGAGGAAGTCGGCGGTCCTGGCGCACTCCTCCGGCGGAAACTGGCGCGGGTCGGCGACCGAGCGCATCGCCACCAGCGCGGTCAGGTCCTCCTTCGCCCGGGGCATCAGCGCCCGGACCTTCTCCCGCAGCGCTGCGGTCTCGGTGGACTCGGCGGACATGCGTACCCACTTCCCTCGGGGGCGAAAGCCCACTCAGTCAAGCAACAGTGGGCAAACGCCGCAAAACATGACTCAAGTGGCCTATTCGGTGTGGGCTTCGGAGGGCGACCGGGAGCGATCCGGACGAGAGTGGACGGCGTACGCCACCGCCGACGGCATCTGGAGAACCCATGGCCCACCCCAACCGACGCGATCTCGGGCTGCTCGTGCTCAGGGTCGGCACCGGTGCCGTGCTCGCCGCGCACGGCACGCAGAAGCTCCTCGGCTGGTTCGGGGGAGGCGGCATCGAGGGCACCGCGAAGGGGATGGAGGCCATGGGCTTCCACCCGCCCCGGGAGAGCGCGATCGCCGCCGGACTCGGCGAGGCGGGCGGCGGCGTCCTCCTCGCCCTCGGCCTCGCCACCCCGGCCGCCGGCGCCGCCGCGGCCGGAGCCATGGCGGGGGCCGTCGCCGTGCACGCCCCGGCCGGCTTCTTCGCCCAGGGCGGAGGCTACGAGTACCCGGCCTTCCTCGGCTTCACCGCCGCCGCGATCGGCATCGCGGGCGCCGGACGCTACTCCCTGGACCACGCCACCGGACACGTCCTCGACCGCCCCTGGGTGGTCGTCACCGCCTTCGTCGGCACGGCGATCGCCGCCGCGGCCGTCGTCGGCCGCCGCGCCCAGGAACAGGCTTCCGCCGAACCGGAGTAGACCGCGCGAGGGGGGGACCCGCACACGGGGGCCGCGCGGGAGGGTTAGGCTCGCCGCAGAGGAAGGGACGGGCGCCGCACATGAAGATCGATCTGACGGACACCGACTCCAGCAAGATCAACAAGGCGATCCTGCAGGGTCGCAGGGCCGTCGGCACCCCCGCCGTCGGCGCCGTGCTCACCCTCCTCGTCGTCACCGACGAGGAGAACGCCTACGACTCCGTCAAGGCGGCCAA
This sequence comes from Streptomyces sp. E-08, assembly GCF_049913095.1. Taxonomy (NCBI): domain Bacteria; kingdom Bacillati; phylum Actinomycetota; class Actinomycetes; order Kitasatosporales; family Streptomycetaceae; genus Streptomyces; species Streptomyces sp. E-08. The sequence goes on from NZ_CP183971.1 coordinate 7,214,983, forward strand.
CGAGGCCTCCCGGGAACACCCCTCCCGCACCCTCGTCGTCATCAAGCGCCATGCCCGCACCCCCCGGGAGCGGTACGAGACCCGCCTCGACGCCGAGGTCCGGCTCGGCACCGACGCCGGCTCGGGCGAGACGGTCCTGCTCCGGCTCTACGGCGAACTCGGCGCCCGCGCCGACTCCGTGGTCCTGCCGCTGCTCCTGCCGGACGCCCCCGTCGTCGTCTGGTGGCCCGTCGACGCCCCCGAGGTGCCCTCCCGGGACCCGCTCGGCTCGCTCGCGCAGCGCCGCATCACCGACATGTACGCGGTCGAGGACCCCCTCGCCGCCCTGGAGAAGCGCTCCGCCTCGTACGCCCCCGGCGACACCGACCTCGCCTGGACCCGGCTCACCCCGTGGCGCTCGATGCTCGCCGCGGCCCTCGACCAGGCGCCGCTCGCCGTCACCTCCGCCGCGGTCGAGAGCGAGGCGGAGAACCCCAGCGCCGAGCTCCTCGCCCGCTGGTTCGAGGTCCGGCTCGGCGTCCCCGTCGACCGGGTCGTCACCGACGGGCCCGTCGTCACGGCCGTCCGCATGGGCACCACCGACGGGGAGATCCGCATCGACCGGCCCGAGGGCCCGGTCGCGCGGCTCGCCATCCCCGGCCAGCCCAGCAGGGTCCTCGCCCTGAAGGTCCGGACCACCGCGGAGCTGATCGCCGAGGAGCTGCGGCGCCTGGACCCGGACGAGGCCTACGCGGCGGCGCTGCGCGGCCGAGTCTGACGGGCCCCGGCCCTGTGGGCCGTCCGTTCCCGGCGGGGCGGCGCGCCGGCCACCCGCGTGCCCGCGTCCGGCCGGGCCTTCGCCCGCTGCCCGTGTGGGCAATCGTCCCGCGGGGCGGGACGGGTGGGCACCGCCCTCGCGGAACGATTGCCCACAACGGGGCGGGCGCCGACCCGGCGGAACGCATGGCCACAGTGGGTGGGCGTGTCCGTCAGGCCCGGCGGGTGAAGGTCAGGACGACGTCCGCCCCCTGCCTGACCCGGGGGCCGTCCGGGTCGGGCAGGGCGAGCAGGCGCGACCTGGTCTCGTCGACCAGACGGGTCGCCTCACCGCCCACCGCCCACGCCCCGGTGAACAGACCGCGCGTCAGTGACGCGGCCATCGCCCGCGGCGACACCTCGAACGACGTGGGGCGCTCCGAGGCCGTCCCCTCGTAGACGAGGCCGTGGGCCGCGGCGATCGGGGCCAGCCGGTCCGGGTCGTCGCGGCGGCTGCCCTCCGGATCCAGGGCGTCCTCCAACTCCCCGACGAGGACGCCGATGTCGTCCGTCGGGCGCGTTCCGCCCGCCGGGATCACCAGATAGCGTCCGCCCGGCCGCAGGATCCGCGCCACCTCGGCCATGACGGCCCGGTTGTCGGGTCCCGCGTGCAGGAGCCAGGTCGACACCGCCTGGTCCACCGATCCGGTCCGCACCGGCAGGCGGCAGGCGTCGGCGACCGCCACCCGCGCCCCCAGCCGGGCCCGTGCCCGCGCGAGCATCCCCGGCGAGAGGTCGAGCCCGTGCACGGTGTGTCCGAGCGCGGTCAGTTCGGCCGCGACGATGCCGGTGCCCACGCCGACGTCGAGCACCGGGCGGCCCGGGTCGAGCAGCGGTGCCAGCATCGCGGCGAAGCCCGCCGCCCGTTCCGTACCGCCGCGCGACTCGTCGTACCCCGGGGCGATCTCGTCGAACTCCGCGGGGGCGGAAGCCGTTCCCATGTGCCTGTGTCCTTTCGTCCGTCGCCGCCGGTCAGGACTCGGGCGTGAAGGTCACGGGCAGCGTCGCCATGCCGCGCAGGATGCCCTCGCGGCGGCTCAGGTCCGCGTCCGGGTCGGCGAGCCGGAGGTCGGGGAAGCGCCGCAGCAGGGTGCCGATGGCGATCCTGGCCTCCGCGCGGGCCAGCGGGGCGCCCAGGCAGAAATGCACACCATGGCCGAAAGCGAGCTGTTGCGGCACCTCGCGGCGTGCCACGTCGAGGATGTCGGCGCGGTCGTATCGCGCCGGGTCACGGTTGGCCGCGGCGAGCCCGATGATGATCATCTCGCCGGGCGGGACGGTGACGCCGCCGATCTCGTACGCGTCGACCGTGAAGCGTGCGACACCCCGGCTCACCGGGCCCTCGAAGCGCAGGAGTTCCTCGATCGCGCCGGGCAGCAGCGAGGGGTCGTCGCGCAGCGCGGCGAACTGCTCCGGGTGACGCAGCAGTGCGTGGACGCCGTTCGCGATGAGGCTCGCCGTCGTCTCGTGGCCGGCGAGCGTGAGCAGGATGGCCATGGCCGTCAGCTCGCGGTCGCTGATCTTCTCCTCGGCCTGCGCGGCGCAGAGCGCGCTCAGCAGGTCGTCCTTGGGGTCCGCCTTGCGCGCCGCGATCAACGGCTCGAAGAACTCGGTGAGTTCGGCGCGGGCCACGGCCCCCTTGGCGAGTCGCTCGGGGGTGTTGGGCGGCATGATGAGACCGACCGCGAGCCGGGCGAAGTCCGGCTGTCCCTCGGCCGGGATGCCGATGAGCTCGCTGAGCACCGCCATCGGCAGCGGCAGTGCGAACTCGGAGACGAGGTCGGCGGATCCGCGCTTCGCGATCGCGTCGAGGAAGGCGTCGGTGTGCGCCTGGACGCGGGGCGCGAGCGCCTCCACGCGGCGGAAGGTGAAGGCCTTCGAGACGAGGTTGCGCAGCCGGGTGTGGTCCTCGCCGTTGGCCACCAGCATGCTGGCCATCAGGACGTTGGTGCGCTCCTGGTGGGCCATCTCCTCCTCCAGCCCGTTGACCCCGACGGGACTGCTGCTGAGGCGCGGGTCGGTGAGCGCGGCGACCGCCTCGTCGTAACCCGTGACCATCCAGACTTCAAGAGTGGGATTCAGCCGCACGCGCTGGACGACTCCGTGCTCACGGATGCGTTCGAAGAGCGGGTAGGGGTTGGGCTGTTGAGCAACGTTTACCGGGACATCGTGAATGATTGTCTGGTCTTGACCGGTCATCTTCCGTAACTCCCCGAAGCTTTGTGAAAGATCTCTGGCAGGTAGTCATACCAGCCACCCCAGTTGCGTGGTAGCGTCACCGGCGCTCGGCTCGGATGATGTACGGGGAAGGACCGGCGAACAGCCGGTGAAGCACCAGCGAGGCGTTCCACCCACCGGTGATCCGGCGTCTCGCACCGCTCGACTCGCAGGCAGCCAAGGCCTCAACCAGGCCCGATGCACAGGGGGAGACGTTTCGTGGAGCAAGCGGCAGCCGTGGACCCGATCCTGGATCTGGCCCGCCCGTCGATCCTGCGGAACCCCTACCCGGCCTATGCCCGGATGCGGGAGGCCGCGCCGGTCTTCTGGCACGAACTGCTCGGTTCCTGGGTCCTCACCCGCCACGCCGACTGCCTCGCGGTGCTCACGGACAGCAACCGTTTCGCCTCCGACTGGCGCCGCGCCGGGGAGGACATCCCCGCCCCGCTGCTGAGCGTCCAGACCCTCGACCCGCCGGAGCACACCGCCATCCGGCACCTGCTGCTCGACGGCTTCCGCGCCCAGGACCGCCAGGCCCTGCACGACGGCCTGGACCAGCAGATCGCGGACCTGCTCGCGGAGCTGGCCCCGCGGCCCTCCTTCGACTTCGTCGGGGAGCTGGCCGAGCCGGTCGCCCTCCGTTTCGTCACCGCCTTCCTCGGCGTCCCCGCGCCCGAGCTCGACTGGTTCGTGCCGATGTCCCGTACCGTCGTCGACGGTATGGACGCCGGGCTGTGGCCCGAGAAGCACGAGCCCGCCGTCGCGGCCCGCGCGAGGCTCGCGGAGTACGCCGGCGGGTGGCTCGCGGATCCGCCGAAGGAAGGCCTCATCGCGTACGTGGCGGAGCATGCGGCGGACAGTGGCGTGGCAGAAACGGTTCTTCGGAACAGTCTGCGCGCCGTGCTCCACGCGGGCTACGAATCCGCCTCGCGGCTCCTCGGCAACGCCGCGGCCGCCCTCCTCACCACCCCCGGCGCGCTCGACGCGTTCCGGGCGAGCCCGGCCGCGGCCGTGGACGAACTCATCCGGTACGACGCACCGGTCCAGGCGGACGCCCGGGTCTGCGTCACCGACACCGAACTGGGTGGAGTCACCCTCAAGGCGGGTGATCCGGTCACGCTCTTCCTCGGCGCGGCCAACCACGACCCGCTGCGGTTCGACCACCCCACAGAACTGCGACTCGACCGCGCCCCGAACCCGCACCTCGGGTTCGGACGCGGGGCCCATGCCTGTCTGGGCGCGTCCATGGCGATCCGGCTCGCCGGATCGGTCCTCGGGGCCCTGGCCAGGGACTACCCGGACGCACGGGCTGTCGCGGAACCGGACCACCGGCGCAATCTGACCCTCCGCGGTCTCGACCGCTTCGAGGTCACTCTGCGCCCACGAGCGGGGGAGGAGGTTCGACCATGAAGTACTGGCACTGAAACTCACGCGCGTGACGCCCGTCCGGGAGGCGGGCAGCCACGCCGGTGTACGGCTCACGTGCACCCCGCCGGAGCCCGGGCCCGCTGCGCGGCCCGGGCTCCGGCCCATCCCGGGACCACCGCCGCCCCGGCGGCCCTCGCTCCCGGAGCGCCCGGAGGCGCCCGGAGGCCCTGCGGGTTCAACTGATCCGGACGGACACTCCGCGCCGTGCACGCCACGAGAGCGCCACAGAGCCGCCACTCGTGACATCCTCGGACGAACCGCCCACACCGACGTCCCCCCGTGGGCCTTCCTCGTCTCCTGTGCGGAGGGACCCTTGCTCATCAGCCACGCCGTACGTCACGACGCCCTGCACGTGACGCTCCACCGCGACCTGGACGTCACCAACCGCGCCGCGGCCGCCCTCCAGATCCAGGCCCTCGTCCAGGAGCACCGGCCCGCCCGGGTGGTCATCGCGGTCCCGGCCGCCGACCCCAGCCCCGCCACCCTCAGCGCCCTCGCCCGCGCCCACCGCATGTGCGCGGGCCTCGGCGTCCCCCTCACCCTCAGCGGCGCGAGCGACCGCACCTGCAGCCTCCTGGACGCCAACAGCGCCTGACGCGGTGACGCCCGGGAACAGTGACGGTCGATCAGCACTGTCGGTGAACAGTGACGGCCGATCAACACGGTCGGTGACCAAAGGGGCTTCGGCCGAACCGGCTGCGTGGCCGCCCGGCGCGCACGTGTCTAAGCTGAATGAGGGGACGCGGCCGCAGGTGATGGGAGCAGGAGCCATGAGCGGCGGGCACCACTGCAGCACCTTCGTGATCCGTACGGCGGTCGCCGCCGGCGGCCCCGCGATGGCGGCGCTCCGTACCTCCCCGCACCTCCCGCTCCCCGACCACGCCGGCCCGGTGGCCGCGCAGGCCGCAGGAGGCGCCGGCCGCCCCAGGTGCGTCCCGGCCCCCACGTCCGCGGAGGCCCCTTGACGAACCCGGCGCCGCCCGCACCGCAGCGGTCGGTCGACTGCGGTCCGGGCGGCGACGCCCATCATCGAGGGGCGGGCCGCCAGGGGGTGTGGATCCGTGTGCGCAGAGGAGCACGTCATGGGCCGGAACGAGGAACGCAGGCACAGGAACGACCCGGGCCCGCAGCCCGGCCTGCCCCTGAAGCTGTTTCGCGGGGTCGGGGAGCACCGGGACACCGGGGGCGTCCTGCGCAGATACGTCGACCCCGGGGCGACCCTCTTCCGCGCGCCGACCGCCCGCAGGGCCGTCAACACCTTCGTACGCGAGCGCGCGGGGGAGCTCGGGACGGACGGCACGGATCTCCGAGAGGTCAGCAAGGACGAGGCCTCGGGGACACTCAACGTCCGCTACCAACAGTTCCACCAGGACGTCCCCATACTGGGCGCCACGCTCCTGATGGTGGCGGACACGGGGCAGGCGGCCGTCGTTCAGGCGGAGAACACGACGGAGGCCGATGTCTCGGACGCCCCCGACGTGAGCGAGGCGCAGGCCCCCGACCTCGTCGAGAAGAGCGCGCTCGCACCCTTCCGTGAGGGGTACGAGGCCGTCACCGTCGTCCGCGACAATCTGGTCTACCTCCGGGACACGTCCAGGCCCCCGCTCCCGGGCGCGGACCGCCCCACCGCCCCGGCCGCGCTCCTGAAGCAGGGGCAGAGACGCCCCGACGGCAAGCTGCACCTCGTCCACGACCTCATCGTCGAGACCACCGGCCCCTTCGAGCACTTCCGCGTCGTCGTCGACGCCGTCACCGGGAAGCTGCTCTGGATAGGGATCGCGGGTCATTACGTGACGGCGACGCTCAACGTCTACGTACCCGACCCCGTGACGGAGTCGGGCAAGGACCTGAATTCCCTGTCCACCGACGACATGCTGAAGCCGTTCGCCCACGAGGTCCAGACACAGATCGCGTCGCCCGACGGCGACGGCAGGTTCCGCCTCGACGGCGACTGGTGCCGCTGCGTCGACTGGGACGCCTCGGGGTTCGCCCAGCCGGAGTCGGACTCCCCCACCTTCGTGTTCGCCACCCACCCCAAGGACAAGGCGTTCCTCAGTGCGAACGCCTACTACTGGACCGACTCCTTCGCCCGGTATCTCCGCAGCCTGGGCGACCCGGTGCTCAACGCCCGCATGATCAAGGTCGAGATCGACCCGCAGGGAGCCGACAGCACCGACAAGAGCGAGTGGATCGGCACGACGACACCCCCGCGGATGCGTTTCGACATGAAGCTCGTACCGGGGGCCGCCGACCTCGGCATTATCGTGCACGAGTACACGCACGGGGTCGTGCAGTGGCTCAGGCCCGGCGCCACGGAACCCCTGGAGTACGAGCACAGCATCTGCGACGTCATGGCCGGCATCTACCGGGACCAGTTCAACAAGGCGCAGAACCGGCGCACCGAGACCTTCCCCTTCGACAACAACGCGCAGGACCAGTGGAGTCACGCACGCCGGCTCGACCTGACCCAGCGCTTCGACGACGCGGACTTCGGCGACTACTCCGCCGAAGAGCGCACCTCCATGCTGGCTTCGGCGCTGTGGCAGTGCTACCTCGGCATGGGCGGGAAGTCGAATGTGAGTGAGGTGCGGAAGAAGGCCGCCGACAAGATGATCAAGACCCTCCTGGCGATGATCCCGCGCATCCCGGCGAACACACCCCAGAGCAAGAAGAACGCCGTCCTCCTGGGCGAGGCCCTGATCGCCGCGGACGTCACGGTCAACGGCGGTCTGCACCACTACGTGATGAACGACGCCTTCGTCCGCCAGGGGCTCTGGCCGAGGCCGGACGTCGACGTGTTCATCGCCGACTCGGACCAGGACACCGGTCTCCTGCCGAGCGAGGAGCCGTACTGGACCTCGCCCGACATCTGGGTCCGCAACCAGCCCAAGGACAGCCCGGGGGAGGACCCCGAGGCGGGGCCCCAGGATCCCATCGTGGATAGGGAGAACTACCTCTACGTGCGCGTGCACAACCGGGGGACCGTGGAGGCCGGGGCCGACCGGTTCACCCTCAACACCTACCGGTGCGACCCGGGGACCGGCATGACGTGGCCGTCCAGCTTCAAGCCGATCAGCCAGGACGCCCTGATCCGTTCACCGATCCCGCCCGGTGGCTCCGTGCGCGTCGGCCCCTTCCCCTGGACGCCGACCATCGAAGGTCATGAATGCCTGATCGCGATCGTGCACGGTGCGGACGATCCCGCCATCACGTCCACCTCGGCGAAGCCGGTGCCGCACGACCGGCTCGTGCGCTACGACAACAACGTGGGCCAGCGCAACGTCTACCCGAAGAAGTCCATCCTGGGTGGCCAGAGCAGCTTCACCTTCCTGCTCCGGGGCGGGCCGACGGCGACGGACGACTCGTGGGAGCTGGACGCCACGAGCATGCCACCGGACACCCAGATCACCATCCGGACCCTGAGCCGTATCGTGGAGCCCTCCACCCTCACCCACGTGGAGGTGACGGAGCCCGGAGACGTCCGCTCCACGCTGCAGATGTCCGGCGGCGACACGGCGCTCGTCGACGGTTTCCGGCTCGACGCCCATGACGAGGTGTCGGCCGTCCTCACGGTCGACTTCTCCCACGAGGCCGAACACCTCAAGAGCTACGACCTCATCGCCACCCAGGTCCAGGACTTCGAGGTGGCCGGACGCGTCACGCTCGAGATCGTCGCCATCAAGGACCTGGACGAATGGTTCTTCGCCAATCCGAAGACCGGCGAGGTGCACATCAAGACGTGTCCGCTCTGGAACCAGATCAGCGATGCGCACAAGCAGCCGTACGCGCGCATACAGGAGGCGCAGGCACGTGGCTTCAACGGCTGCGCCTTCTGCCTCCCGCAGTTCAACACCGGTTGATGGCGACAGCACGATGACAGCGACGATTCCCTTCACGGACGGTCTGATGCTCCGGTATCTACGACCGGAGAACGTGGAGGCACTGTTGGTCCCGGCCGCCGACCCGGAGCGCGAGCGCGTGCGGTCGCTGCTGGTCTCCGTCTACGACCCGGCCCAGCTCGACATCAGATCGGTGGAGTCCGTCCGCGTCGACCGCACGGAGTTCCAGACCGCCGTCCACGCCACGATCGCCGTCCACGGATCATGGGACAAGTCGATCCCCACCACGGAACAGGCCCGTGCCACCGTCGAGATCCCGGCGACACCCCCGGTGCACTGGATCGACATGTCGCTGGAGACCGTGGTCACGGTGAAGGTGGCACCGGTCGGCAGCCTTCTCTCGTCGGTGGAAGCGGACGCCTGGGCGGCGGCCGGCGGCGCCGGGGCACGGCAGGACGAGTTCGAGCGGGCCTACCGGCTCCAGTACGAGGACCCACCACCCTTCGATCCCTCGGCGCCGGCCCGCAGCCTCCCCCTGCGGGTGTCGACGCTCATCTTCGACCGCCTCGACCCCGTCGGCGCGCTGCGCCGGCTCAGCCAGGCCAGACGGGCGGTCGACATGGCGAGTCCGCAGCCGGAGGCCCACGACGGCACCGCCCTGCTCGCCTCCAGCGCGTGGCTGGCGGTCTTCCCCGCCACCGCCACCGACGAACCGTCACGGACGACCGAGCAACTGGTCGGCGATCTGCTGGCGACCCAGGGATTCGTCGCCGTCTTCGAGACGGCGCCCTGAGCATCCGGCGGGCACCGGCCGCGCCCCCTCCCCGGAGACCGGGCGCGCACACGGTGAGGAGCAGTCGATGCCGTTCAACTACATCACTGTCACAGCGAGCAGCGATCTCTTCGCGCCCGCCACCAGAGCCTTCGGGGACATTCTCGTCATCGGCAAGGGAGCCTTCGGGGGCGTGGCCACGGACGCCCGGCCGTTCACGTACCCGGGCGACGCCGAGACGGCGTACCCGAAGGGGACGACCAAGCTGGTGGACAAGGTCGAACCCCCCACCAAGACCGCCCAGGCCGCGGCCAAGTTCCCGGTCGGAACGCAGGTCGCGATCGGGAAGGACGACTCGGTCGAGGTCCGCACGATAGCGAGCGCGGGCGACGTGACGGGCGGCAAGTCCACCTGGAGCCTCGACGACAACCTGACGAAACCCCACGCGGCGGACGACCCGGTGGTCGCTCTCGGCCTGAGTGATCTCGCCGCCGCCATCGCCCTGGCCTTCCGGCAGACGCCGCCCCCGACCAAGGTCTGGGGCCTTGAGGTGGCCTTCGACAGCCCCGTCTGGACCGGCGCGTTCACTGCGGCCAAGGACGTCCCGGCGCAGATCGTCGTCCTCGCCAACACTCCGTTGAACGAGACTCCGGCCACCAGCCACCCGGTCGACCTCCTGGCCAAGCACGTCATCGAGGTGTCCAACAGCGGCGGAGACGGCAGCGAGCGCATCGGAGTCGCCATGCTGGACCAGACCCTGACGCAGAGCAAGCAGATCGCCCTGAACAAGGGGTCGATCCACGACAACCGCATGGTCCTGGTCGCGCACAAGTCCGGCGACGACGTGGCGGCGGCGGTCGCCGGAGTGATCGCGGGCCAGGAACCCCACATCTCCCTCCTGCTCAAGCCGATCTCCATCGAGATGACCGCCCTCTTCACGGCCGCCGAGATCCAGGACTACTACGACGCCTCGATCAACTGGGTGACGAGCCCGGTGCTGCTCCCCGGCCACGGCCTGTACCTGGGCGAGGGGCTCACCGCCAGCCCGAGCGGCAACAAGAAGTACATCGACATCGTGCGGACCCTGGACGACATCAGCTTCCGGATCAAGGCCACGCTGATCGAGGCCGTCGGCGACGTCCGCATCGACCGCCCGGGGCTGCGCACGGTCGTCACGCTCGTCCAGGGCGCGCTCTCGCCCCTGGTGAGCCGCGGCGTGATCGAGAGCTACGCCATCCACATCCCGCTGCTCGTGCTCCTGGAACGCGACCGCGCCACCCTGAGCGCCGAGGAACTCGAGCTGATCAGGAAGGGGCGGAGCGGCCGGAACGTCGACATGGAGGTCTCGGTCGTCTACGCGGGCGTGATCCACCAGATCGCCGTCAAGCTGGTCCTCAAGGGTTAAGGAGCGATGAGATGCCCGAGGTCAAGTGGGACACCCGGTTGACGGTGATGCTCGGCACCACGGCGGTCACCCCCATCGACTCCTTCAGCCCCACGTTCAACAGTCCGGTGCAGCCCCTGCATTCACTGGAGGCCGACAACGTCGCCCACGTCGTCCAGCCCAAGGCGTTCACCTTCTCCATGGCGGTGAAGGCGATCGGCCCGGTGGTCGCCAAGCTCACCGACATCGCCCTGCACCACGAGAGCTTCAACATCGGCCTCCAGGAGGCTTCCGGCAAGGACTGGACGTTCCAGCAGATCCTGTTCAGCGAATGCTTCATCACGTCCGCCGCGACCACGGTCCTCATCGACGGCGTGCCGACCACCACCTTCAACTGTGTCTGCCTGGAAGTCACCACCACGACCTGACGTGAGTACGGAGGACCCCATGTCGCACCAGGAAGCCGAGCAGCCGGGCGCGCTGCCCGAGGTCACGGGACCGGAGCCCGTCATGGTCTCCGGTCCGGGGGCGGAACTCCACTTCCACTTCCCGATCGAAGTGGTCCTGGCGGGAGACATCGCCGAGGAGACCCGCCAGGAACTCGTCTCTGGCATCTACGAGGCCTTGTACGAGGCCCTCAGCTGACCGCGCGGCCCGGAGAGTTCACATGCCCACCACGATCACCTGCCATTTCCCCATCACGGTCAGGATCACCGGGACGCCCTCGCCCGCCGGTCTGGAACGCCTGGCCGAGGTGGTCGAGCAGGCACTGATCGCACGCCTGGAGTACGCCCGGGCGAAGGTCGCCGCCGCGGGATTCCCCGACATCGTCCCGGCCGACGCCGCCGACCGCGGGCGGGCGGCCCCGTGAAGGCACTCGTCGAGGTCACGCCGGTCACCGCCGCGGAGACGGCGGCAAGCGGCGTGGCGTACCGACGACTCCATCTACCGACGTCGGTGGATTTCACCGGGCCCGGCGAACACCCCTCCTACCAAGCGCAGTTGGAAACGCTGCTGCTCGGCGCGGTCGCCCGGGCCGTCGACAAGGACGACCGGAACGCGGGGATCGCCGGCCCGCGCCCGGGCGGGCCGACGGCCGTCGACGCGACGGCGACCGGATCGCCGGTGGCGTCGGCTCTGGAGGCGCGCGGACATCTCACCTTCGCCATGGCCGTGTCGGACCCGGAGGACGGAAGGGAAGAGACGGCGGGAGCCGGTGGGGAGGGAAAGGAGCGATCCGGTGGGGAGGGAATGGAGCGATCCGGGCAGGGGACGGGCAAGGACCGCCCGGGCAAGACCCCGGCGCAGGAGACGAAGGAGACCGCGGAATCCGGCGAGCCGCCGGCCGACACGCTACAGACCTCCGGGACGGCCACCGCCAAGGACACGGCTACCTCCAAGGACACGGCCGCGAGCCCACCGGCCCCCTCCGCCACCCCACCGGCCTCCTCCACCACCCCGCCGGCCCCTTCCCTCACCCCCTCGCCCGAGCAGACGTCGCCGCAGCCCGCTGCGCCCACGCCCGGCACCACCCGCGCCCCATGGGTGTCGCCGGAGGAAGCCGCCGCAGCCGAGGAGGGCGGGACGGAGGACGTGCGCCTGGCTGCCACCGGCGGCACTCGAAGGAAGACGAGCGTCACCGTGGTGTCGGATCCGCAGAGCCAGGTCGTCGAAGGACCGAGCCCGGTCGACGGACGCGCCGTGATGGTCATCGGCGCCACGCAGCTCGTGCTGCTGGGTGAGGCGACCCGCTACGCACGCTCGCGCAGCCTCATCCACGCGGTCCAACTCGGTGACCACCTCTTCGGCGCCCGCTCCTTCGTCATCCTGGAGGGTTCGCTCGGAACGTCCGAGAGCTACTACCTCGCCGTCGCCACGGCACCCACCGTCACCGACGAGACCATCGGCAGACCCGTGGCGAACTGGGAGCTCGAAGGCCAGAAGATCAGCACCTTCACGGGCTTCCGCGTCCTGCCCTTCATCTCCACGCTGGACGGTCACCGGTACGCGGTGAACCTGCTGTGGACCAAGGAACGCGGCTGGGTGTGGGGAGACTCGGACGAGGGCAGGCGCTGGATCCGGATGAGCCGGTCGGCACAGGAATTCTGGCTCTCCGCCGAAGAGTTGAAGCTCCTCACCTTCCAGGAAGTCGACCGCCTGGTGACCTCCGGCCTCGCCGGGAACGACGAGGATCTGGAAAAGGCCGCCGCCCAGCTGGCCGAGATGAACGCGAAGGCGTTTGCTCTGACAGGCGAGGAGGCGAGGGCAAGGTACCTGGAAGTCCTGGTCAAGGCGTGGACGTTCGAGGAACACCGCAGCGCGATCATCCAGATCATGATCTCGCTGAAGGACCGGTCTGAGTTGAAGGCGGTCCGGGCGCGCCTGATCGAGGCCGGCCTGTACGAACAGCTCTTCGCCGACATGGGAAGCGACCTCTGGGACCTCCTCACGGCGGTCGGCGAGAAGTTCGGCGCCGAGCAGACCCTGACGATGAGGGAATTCGTCGATCTCGTCGCCGAGGCCCTGAACCTGACGATGCGCCACGACGCGGGGCTCAGCCACAACGTACGGCAGGAGCAGACCGCCGTCATCGGCCTCAAGCAGGCGATCGAGATCGAGGAGGCCGTCAGAGCGGTCATGGGATTCGTCCTGGGCATGCTCGAATCCCTGAAGATCATGCTGACCCAGCCCGAGAAGATCCTGTCGGGGCTCTGGGCTCTCCACGAACTCGTGGTGACCTGCCACCTGGCTCAATTCGGCGATCCCGTGTCGACGAGGCGGCTGAGCGATCTGATCAAGCACGTCGGCAAGGCGCTCGTCCACGGGCTGCGCGGAGCCGCGATCCTCGGAGTCGGTCCGCGAGCGCTCACGAGGATCAAGTGGGCCGTGATCGTCGAGGCGCTCACCTGGATGTCGGAGATCCAGGCCGTCGTCGAGGCACTGGCCAAGATCGAGAAGATCGTCGCCATCCTGCGCTTCCTCAAGATGGTCAAGGCGTTCGAAGGCGAGCGGATCGCCGCCCGCTTCACCCGGCTGGCCGGGGCGCTGCACGCGGGCAGCGCCGTACTGAGGGGGCTCAAGGACGAGCACGCGGTCGTGGACCTGATGCTCATGCTGCCCGAAGAGGACGGCATCCGTCTCGGCGCCGTACTGCAGGAGGTCGACATAGCCGAGGGCACCCACCTGGCAGCGCTGATGGAGCATCCCCGGTTCGGCCCCGTGCTCGCCGAGCTCCGGCCGAAGGCCGAGGTACTGGGGGTGCTGGGTGCCAAGTCGGGTGGTCTCACACCGGAGCTGGCGCAGACCTTCGCCCGCCTGACGGGGAAGGACGGCTTCGAGATCGCCGAGGTCTCCAAGGTCGTCGAAGCGCTCCAGGACGGCGAGGGCGCCCGGTTCGCCAAGATGCTGGAGCAGATCGGCTTCGGTCGGATCGGGCCCCGCGCCCAGGTGAAGGCGGACCTGCTGGCGATGCTGGCGGGGGACAGCCGGCGCATGGAGGCCGTGCATCAGTACGGGATCACCGTCGTGGGCCAGATGCACTCCCGCTCCGGCGGAAGCGCGGAGGCCTTCGACGCCATGATCGCGAAGCTGGAGAAGATGCGCGCGCAGCACATGGCCGAGGGCAAGGCCGTGGAGTTCGGCGAGCTGGTCGAGAAGCTCAACCAGGGGAAGAAGGGGGCATGGCGGCGGGTGGACCGGCCGCCCAAGGCGCCCCGCGTCAAGGCGACGGCCGCTGAACTCGCCCCGGTCAAGCAGCGGATCAAGGAACTGCGCAAGCGGTTCCCCAAGGGCGAGGTCAAGAACCCGAAGGCGATGGAGAACGCGCTACGGCAGATCTCGCGGGCGGCAGAGACCGACCCCGCGAAGGCCATGGAGCAGCTGGAGAAGTTCGAGGACCTGGTCAAGGCCGAGGCCACGACCGAGGGACACGTCGCCGACATCGTGGCGGAGGCGGAGGGGAAGGCGACCCGCGAGGCCAAGGCCCTGCATCACGAGGCCGAGGAGGCTCCGGCGCAGGCACTCAGCGCCCGCGACGAGCTCAAGTCGAAGACCGGGGTGGCCGGGTCGCCCTCGTACGAGTTGAGGCAGTCCATGGAACGCATCGGCCAGTACCAGGAGGAGGGGAACGTTCCGCACCACGCCGCCGCGGCGCGCGACGTTCGTGCCGAGGTGCCCAGGGCCATCCTCGAGGAGGTGGGCATCAATCCGGCAGACGACCCGCTGAACGGTGTCTACCTGCCCAGGACCTCCATGGACCCGAAGATCATCCCCCAGGGCTGGACGCGTCACGAGGTGCTGCACACGGACAACTACTACAAGTGGATCACGCAGACGCTGGTCGAGGCGAGGAAGGAGGGCGGGGCGGAAGGCGTGATCCGTGCGCTGTCCGAGATCAAGGAGAAACTCATCAGCGGGAAGCACCTGCCGCGTGACGTGGGCGTGCCCCATGAGAGTTTCGTCGAGTGGTTCGCCAAGTACCGGCACAACCTGGACTGGCTGACCGACGCGGAGCAGCTGGAGCTGCTCGATCGGTTGAGGGCTGCGAAGCAGAGGAAGCGAGCGCCGAGGGTCACCCGGAGGGCGAGTCCGAGGGGGACGGCAGCCGACGCAGGACCGCAGCTCCGGCCCCCGGAGAAGGCGAAGGCCAGGCCGGAGACCAAGCCGAAGCCCGAGCCCGCAGCCGAACCCAAGCCCAAGCTCAAGCCCCAGCAGAAGGCCGAGGCCGAACCCAAGGCCAAGAGCAAGACGGAGGCCAAGGCACAGGCCAAGGCAGAGGCCAAAGCGAAGGCCAAGGCAGAGGCGAAGGCCAAGGCGAAGGCGAAGTCGAAGGCCAAGGCAGCGGCGAAGGAGAACGCCAAGGCCAAGGCGGACGCGAAGTCCAAGGCCAAGGCGAAGCCCAAGGCCGAGGTCAAGCCCGAGCCCGGGCCCGAGGCCACGACAGAGGCCAGGCATGAGCCCGAGGCCAAGCCCGAGGTCAAGCCCGAGCCCGAGGCCACGACAGAGGCCAGGCCCAAGCCCGAGCCCAAGCCCGAGCCCGGGACGACGGCAGAGGTCGAGCCCGATCCGGACGCGCGCCTGCGGATCGACATCGAGGACGACCCCGTGGCCGCCGCCGCGGCGGGCCGCCGTGTGCGGGTCGACCCCACGCCACGCAAACCGAAACCGCGCTACCGCGTCGACCCGACTCCACCCGCCCGCGTCGACCCCCAGGTCGGCGAGGACGTGCTCGGCGAACCGCTGTACGAGATCCCGGGAGACGTGCCGGAGCCGGAGCCGGAGCGGAAGAGGAAGCGCGCGCACAGGCGAGGAGGCCCGAGGACATGACCAGGGAAGGGAGGTGCGGACGATGCCGGCCGGTTTCAACGTTCCCGTCCTGATCGGCGCGGTGCCGCTGTTCACGGTCACCAGTCTGACTCTCAGCGAGGGCTACCAGGTGGCCAGGATCGCCGGCAGCCGTCTCACCCAGCTCACGGCGCCGACGACCAGAACGATCAGCGTGGAGGCCGTACTCGTCGGCCAGACAAGGCTGTTGTCCAAGAAGGGCCTGGAGACGATGGCGCTGACCTCCCGGGCACTGGCGGGCTCCACGGCGCCGTTGATGAAGCTGGCCGGGCTTCCGGTGGTCTGCGGGATGACCGTCAGCCTCGACATGCAGATCACCAGCCTGCGCTTCACGCAGTCCAACCAGAAGAGGGACGCCGTGGACGTCACCATCAGCCTCGAACAGGTCCCGCGCTCCAGCCTGACCGCGATACTCGGGGAGGCCCTTGACCTCGCGCTCGCCGTCGGCTCCGCCGCGATCCCCACCGTGAGCAAGACGCGTTCGCTCGCTCGCCAGCTGGGCGGCGGACTGTGAGCGCCGAACTGCTCTTCCACCGACTGCCGGTCGATCCCGACGCGGGCCTTCCGCAGGTCTTCCGGTGTCCGGTGGGTGAGGCCACCTATGACTTCGCCCTGTACGCCAACTTCGACGGCGGCGAGGACGACCCTCCCGAGACGCTGTACGACCTCGCGGCGTACAGCCGCGCACCCCAGCCGAACGATCCCGGCCTGCGGCCCGTACCTCCCGGTCATCTGGTGCTCAGGGTGGAGGGCCCCGGCCCCGACGGCCCGCGTGTCCTGCTCCTGCGCAAGCTCGTCCCCGAGCCGGATCTCGTGCACGAGGCGGGTCCGCTGGCCGTCAGGCTCGTCGAGGCGACGGTCGCCAGGGGCAACCTCAACGGACTGGGCCACTACGGCTCCCGGATCGTGATCGGGGTGGCACGGCGATGGGAGTGATCCTCTGGTACCAGCTCGACTTCCCGATCCTTCGGCTGAAGATCTCGAACGACGTCCGCAGCGGGTCGGTACTGGCCGACGCCGAGATCTCGATCACGTACGCGATCGGTGAACCGGGCACGTTCGAGATCGCCTTCGAGGACCTGCCGCTCCCCGTCCACAAGGTGCTGACGGACGCGCTCGCGGAGAAGCCCGGTCCGGACGGCGGGGTCGACGTGGACATCCACCTCGGATACCTGGACGACCCCTCCGGGCAGGAAGTGGTCCTGTCGGGCAGGGTCGACGCGATCAGGTCGGCGACCCGGTTCCCTCCGCTCGGCATCCGCCTCACCGGGCACGAGGAAGCCGCGTACCGGCTGCTCAACCACACCGACCCGGGCAGCAGACCCCCCACGGCCGCCCTCTCGAAGAAGGAGACGACGCCCTACGACGCGGCGAAGGCCATCGTCGGGCTCGCCGGAGTCGACCTGGTGGGCCCGGAGGAACCCGACGCCCCCGAACGCCCGATCAACAGGTCCGGCAAGAACTCCTTCGCGCTGCTCAAGGCCATGGCCTCCGACTTCGGTTACGAGATCCTCGTCCAGGACGGCAAGGCCCAGTGCGGGTTGACGCTCAGCTCTCCGCCCAGCGAGAGCAGGTTCCCCTTCATTCCCCCGGCCGCGTTGCTCGCGGCCGCGATGCTCGCGGAAGACTGTCTCGTCGAGTACAAGACGATGACCGTGGCCCGGCTGGCCGAGTTCAGACCCTCCCAGCTGGAAGCGGTCGGCAAACAGCCGGCCGTGGTCACCGACAAGCCGGACCCGGACAACGTCGAGCTCTTCGACTTCACGGTTCTCGGCGTCCCCTCCCTGCGGGCCGGCCAGATGGTCGCCGCCGGAGTGGAGGGCTACGAGAAGCCGCTCATGAACTTTCGTGTCCTTCAGCTGACCCACACGTTCTCGCCGAAGAACGGATACACCTGCACCGGGCGTGCCGTGGAGTTCAGCGGCGTGGGCGGCAACCACCGGCGCAGCGAGCTCGCCCGCAAGGCGACCCCGCACTCGATCGGGGACCTGATCGCCGGCAAGGCCCAGGAGCGCGCAGCCGCCACCCCCTCCGTCGATGTCGGCCAGGTCGACACGGCCAAGCCGGACAAGCGGGTGGCGAACGTGACCGTCGGCCAGCAGTCCGACCACGCCAAGGCGTCGCCCAGCGTGGACCTGCCCGTCACCGGAGAGAGCGGAGAACGGTACGACAGGCCCCTCGTGTCGCCGTTCGCCTGGCACAACGTCGGCCTGTCGGTCCCGGTGTACCCGGGCATGCGCGCGATCCTCAACCAGGTCAGGGGTGACCCGGACGACGGCGTGGTGACCGGCTTCGTGTGGGCCAACGATCCCGAGATGGAACGTCCCAAGTCCTACGAGGGCGACTGGTGGCTCTGTCTGCCCACCGAGGTCACCCCCGGAACCACGCCCCAGCCCACGGGGAAGTCCGCCAACGACCTGATCACCGCCGAAGGCCGCCGGGTCGTGGAGGCGATCGGGCTGAAGATCGCGATAGGCAAGGAGGTCTGCTCACAGGTCGGTACGCGCCCCATCGAAGGCGATGCCGAAGTTCTCCTGATCACCCACGCGACGGGGACCACCGTCAAGATCGACTCCGACGGAAAGGTCACCGTCGACGCGGGCAAGCAGGACGTGGTGCTCAGATCCGAGGGAGTGACCCTCACGATCGGCCAGGGAAAGGTGGCGATCAGCTGATGTCCCTCGTACTCGTCGAAGGCGCGATCATCGAGTGCACCCACAAGGGCAGGCTCAGACTCGCCGCGGGTGACCCCCGGGTCACCGTCAAGGGCAAGGGAGTCGTCCTCGCGGGCAAGGAGAGCGGCCTCCAGTTCGGCTCGGCGACCGCCCCCGTACCGGGCATGATCACCCCCTGCACCGCGAATTCCGGCGGGGTGGAGAAAGCCTGTCTCATCACGGCACCGGCGACCCCCGACGGATTCACGAAGAAGCTGACCGTCGGCGGCACCCCCGTCCTGCTGGCCACGGCCTCCGGGGTCACCACCAGCGTGCAGGGCGCGGCGCGGTGGACGGTGGCCGACGCCGGCCAGGACCTGCTGGAGAGCCTCTGATGACCGGGAACGAACCGCTGGAACCGCGCGACGACCGTCCCGCCGACGGTGCCGAGATCGGTCTCCCGTCCGGAGACCGACCCGGAGGACAGACCGGAGACTCCCTGAGGGCCGGCCCCTCACCCCCCGCCCCGGCCCTCGCGACCGCCTTCCGCGTCTCGTCGGCCGGATCGGAGCCGGCCGCCGCCGCGATGCGCCCTTACGTCTCCGGCGACACCCCTCCGCAAGGTACGCCGAGCCTCGGCCGCAGCCTCGCCCTCGACGAGGGGGACCTCGTCCTCGACGAAAGGTCCCACGACCTCGCCCTCGTCGTCGGAGCCGACGCCCTGAGCCAGGCACTGGAGCTGGGCGTCGCCACCCAGCGGGGCAGCGACCGGCTCAACACCGTGTTCGGCTTCGACCGCCTGGCCATCGGTGTCTACGCCGAGGACCTGCCCACCCGCAAGCAGTTCCTCACGATGGAACTCGTCCGCTGCCTCAGCTCGGACCTCCGGGTCACCGATGTGCGCGAGGTGTTCTTCGACGACGAACCGCGCTACCTGGAGCTGCTGCCCGGACTCGACGCCGAGACCCACCGGCGGGAAGTCGCCGCAGCGCACGCGGCACGCGTCTACGCGGTCTACGCCATCGTCGACACCGTCGCGAACACCACAGTCACCCTCCGAGCAAGGGGGACCCCATGACCTCCGAGGAACGGTTCGGCGTCGCCGAGGACGGATTCGTCGTCAAGGGCATCGACCGGATCATCGCCGACCAGCAGACCCGCGCCCGCGCCATGTTCGGCGACGACGTCGACCTCACTTCGGGCAGCGCCCTGCGCAAGGTCCTGGACGCCGCGGCCCTCGAAACCCACGCCCTGTGGCGGGCCCTCGAATCCCAGTACTACGGCACCTTCGTCACCACCGCCGAAGGGCCCGGTCTCGACCTGCTCGGCTGCGACCTGGGCCTGCGACGCCGCGAACTGCGGGCCCACGGAACCGTCCTCCTCACGATCGCGAAGGGGGAACCCGGCCGCCGCTACGCCCTCCCGCAGGGCACGGTCATCGTGACCGAGCGCGCGGCAGGCGGGCCCGTCATGACCTTCCGCACCACGGGGGCGGTCGTCCTCTCCGCGGAGGAGAGGACCGCCACCGCCGAGGCCGAGGCCGTCGAGCGCGGCGAGGCCGGGAACATCTCCGGCGGCGCGAAGATGCACCTCGACCCCGAATGGGCCCGGCGCAACCTCAACCTGGGTGCCGCCGAGGTCGCTGCCGTCACGCAAGAGGCCTTCCACGACGGTGACGTGTGCGAGTCCGACGCCGTCTACCGGGCCCGCCTGCTCGGCGTCCCCCGCACCGTATGGACGCAGGAAGCGCTGCTCGCCCAGGTGCTCGACGTGAACGGCGTGCGGGACGCGGCGATCTTCGACCCGCTCGGCGGGGTCGAGGCCACCCGTCGCGCCTACGGGACCTTCCGCTTCGGCAGCCGCGCCTTCTCCCGGGAGCGCCAGACCGGCTCCCCCTACTTCTTCGACATCGTCGTCGCCGCCGAGCCCGGCTGGCCGTGGCACGACGGAGAGTCACTCGTCCCCGGCCTGTACGAAGAGGTGGTCGACGTCGTACGGCAGTGGCGACCGGTGTCGATCTTCCCCGACATCCTCGCGGCCAACCAGGTCGACGTCGGGCTGCGCGCCACCCTCGTCGTCGAGGCGGGCCACGACGAGGAAGCCGTCAAAGGCGCGATCCTCGACGCCGTACGGGCCTCCGTCAACCGGCTCCGGCTCGGACACGGCGTGCTCCACTCCGACATCGTGCTCAGCGCCCGCACCGCCGCCGGCGTGGTGGACGTGCAGAACCTGCGGCTGCGCCGCTTCGCCCCCGCCTTCGGGCAGACCGCCTACGGCGGTGGCACCTACGGCGGGTCCCAGGAACTGTCCGTGGGCGAGAACCTGGACCTCGCCCCCGACGAGATCGCCCGCTTCTCCGTGGACACCTCCATGGCCGACCTCCAGGTCGTGGTCACATGAACACGACACGATCCTGCGGACCTCCGCGCCTCCGCGACCCGCTGCCGGGCGGCGCCCTCGCCGTCATGCGGGACGCCCTCCCCGCCCCGTACGACCGGGGGATGGAACACATGTCCCTTCCGCTGGTCACCGAGCAGGACAGTGAGGAGGTCACCGTCCCGCCGTACGACTTCGACCGTTACGAGCACGTCTACGGCAAGCCGCCCGCCTCCCCCCGCTACCTGCTCGCCCCCCGGCAGGACGTCACCCGGCCCCTCACCGTCCGGGTCTGCTACATCCGGGACAAGGGCATGAAGACGGAGCACGTCGACCTGCACATCCCGGCGGGCCACCCGGCCGGACGCGCCGTGACCGTGCCGATCCCCGGCCGCGCGGCCGAGGTCACCGACCGGCTGCGGCTCGTCACACTCGCCCCCGTCGCCCCCACCCGTACCTTCGGCACCGTCACCTGGGACGTCACCGCGCTGCTCGGAAACCTGGCCAAACTGCTCTGGATCATCGGCGCGGAACACGAGCTCGTCGCCGACCACCTCCGGGACGTGACGGCTCAGCGCAACACCGAGACCGCCCATGGCGTCAGCCTCGACCTCCTCGGTCTCGACCTGGGCGCCCCCCGCTTCCCGCCCCGGCCCCACACCGTGGACGACGCCACGATCGCGCTCTTCCACCTCGACGACGTCCCCCCGCCCGACGAGGACGGAGTCCAGGACCCCGCCGCGCCGGTGACCACCGTCGTCGACGCCGCCGCGCCCGCCCGCCCGGGGGTGAACACCGGCGCCCGCAGTGGCCGGACGGGGCGCTTCGCGCACGCCTTCGGCTTCGGCCTCGGCTTCGGCCTCGGCTTCGACTCCGGGCCGGACACGAGCTTCATCAGCGTCGACGACGCCCCGGCCTTCGCCCTCCCGGCCTCCGCCGACTTCACCGTCGAAGCGGTCGTGCGGCCCGACCGGGCCACCACGACCACGGGGGTCGTCGTCGCCAAGCGCATGCGGCTCGACACCCTGGAAGACAAGGGCTGGGCCCTGACCGTGGGCACCTTCCGCGGCATCGACCACAACCTCCGCTTCTCCCTCTCCGACGGCAGCACGGTGGTCGACCTGTTCGCCGACCACGACCTCGCGGACGGCGCCTTCCACCACATCGCCGGCGTGCTCGCCCGCGAGGAGGGCACCAGCACCGTCCTGCTCCACGTCGACGGGCAGGAGGTGGCCCGCCGCGTCACGGGCGCACCCCTCGGCGCCCTGACCAGCGCCGCCAAGCTCGTGATCGGCCGGGCAACGGAGTCCCCGGAGAAGCAGGACCCCGCCGCCCAGTACACAGGTCTGATCGAAGAGGTACGGCTCTCCGGCACGGCTCGCGACACCTTCGCCCCGGTCACCGGCGAGCCCGACGGGCAGTACCGCCGCCGGCTCCAGATCTTCCACTCCTGGCTCCTGCCCACCCCCGACCGGCTCCAGGCCGCGGTGAACGCGGCGGCCGGAGCGATCGCCCTCGCCCCGGAGGACCACGAGCCGTTCGTGGTGGAGGAACAGAGCAGGACCGTGGCCGCCGGCGGACTGCCTCTGCGCGTCCTTCCGGCGAAGCTCACGTTGAGCCAGTCCGTCACGGCCGAGGGTGAGTTCGGCACACCGGAGGAGGCAGCCGTCGGCACCGCCGCCCGGGACGAGCCCGACTTCGACCCGGCCTGGCTGATCAGCCGCCCCGCAGAGGCCGGACTGACGTTCGCGGACGACGAGGACAGCCACCGGATGCAACTCGGCGTCTCCCGCGCCCTGGACGCTCTCCTGCTCCGCCTCGCCGCCCGGGACCGCCCCGCCGGCGGCGCACTGCACGTGGTCAAGGCGTACGACGCCACCTCCACCGGCCTGCACGGAGTCGGGCGCGCCGTCCTGCTCACCCATACGCCGGGCGTCACCCCCGAACGGCTCGGAGCGCTCGCCCACGCGGCCGGATTCGGCTGGGTCCAGCACACCAGGGACGGACTCGTCCACGCCGCCCAACCGCGCGGCGAGGTCTTCCGGATCACCACGGCCACCGCGGACGACGCCGCCGGCCGGCCGGACGTCACGGAAGGCGACACGCTCGTCCTCGGCGTCTTCCCCGACCCCTCCCGGTTCACCGACGCCGAGATCCGGTGGTCCATCCTCCGCTCGGGAGCCGGCGACGCCGCCTTCCCGCCGCGCAAACCCGGCACCCTGCACGCCCTCGCCGCCGGCGACGTCTCGGTCCGCGTCGAGGTCGTACGCCACGGCCACGTCGCCGGCGGCACCCGCCGGATCCGGATCGGTCTGGCCGACTCCTCCCTCACCGCCGGACACAGCATCAGCGGCACCGGTCGCCGCGACCCCACCGAGGCGGCCGCGGCCGGCCCGCCCACCAGCGACTTCGACCCGAACACGCTGCGCGTACGCACCGACGACCTGGACCGGGCCCCGCGCCCCGTCGAGTACGGCGACGAGCCCAGGAACCGGCTCATGCAGCGCGTCACCGCCGACGCCCTCGTCCGGCTGCTCGACCTGCTCAAGGGCACGGCCGGCACGCTCATGGTGCTGGTGTCGTACGTCCCGGAGAAGGCCCAGGGGCCACCGCCCCCCGGCTCCGAACCCGACCCCGACGCGGCCCTCCACGCCCAGGGCCGGGCCCTGCGGCTCCGCCACACCACACTGACCGCGTCGGCCCTCGCGGCACGGGCCTTCGCGGCGGGCTTCGACCTCATCCGGATCGACTCGCCCCCGTCCGGCGATCCGGACGGACCGGAGACCGTCCGGGTCGCCGTCGCCCCCGGCGAACAACTGACGGTGACCGGCCCCGGCGAGGTCGTGACGGGGGAGTCCGTCCAGGTCGAGGTCGATCCCGCCGCCGAACCCACCGCGGCCTGCTTCGCCGCCGACGGCTCACGCGTCTTCCTCGCCGAACCGGGCACGCACAGGGTCACCTCCTTCACCTTGAAGGGGGCAGGTCCGCGCCCCGCGTTCCGCCGGGACACCTCACCACGCAGGGTCGCACCCTTCCCCGGCTCCCTCGCCTTCGGCGGCGGACACCTCTTCGTGGCGCACGAACGGCTCGGCCGGATCTCCGTCCTGAACCCGGACCTGGAGCCGGCCACCACCCCGTCGGACCTCACCTGCTCCGGTCCCGCGGTCCTGGCGGCCGACACCAGTCGGCTGTACGTCGGCTGCACCGACCAGAACCTGCGCGCCTTCGCCCTGACGACCGGCGCGCAGGCGGCGCCGCTGCACCTGCCCGCCGCGCCGCGGTCCCTCGCGGTCGCCGCCGGCAGCCCCTCCCTGTTCGCCGTCCTGGACAACGGCCGGTGGTGCCGCGTGGAGCGCGCGACGCTGACCCTGCACGAGACGGTCGACACGGGCGATCCGACCGCCCACTCCGTCGCTGTCACCGCGGACGGGAAGAAGCTCTACGTGATCTGCCCCGGAGCCGACCCTGCCGACGGCGGTCAGATCCGCGTCTACAGTCCGCCGGGCACCAGCCCGACGGCCGTCATCAGCGGTTTTCCCGCGGGTGCGGCGCCGGTGGCCCTGAGCCTCAGCGGCGACGAGAAGCTGCTGTACGTGGCGACGGAAGGCTCGTCCTCGGCTGCCGGCCGGGTGCACCTCGTCGACGTCGCCACCGACGTCCGCCTGCCGCAGGTGTTCAGCCCGGGACGAGGCGGGCCCGCCCTCGCCGCGAGTCCCGCCGGTGCCCCGTACCCGCCCCGCCTCGTCATGGCTCCGCGCCACGGCGGCACCGTGCTCCTCGCCGATCCCGCTCCTCTCGGCGAGCACCCGCCCGGCCCGCCGCGGCTCGACACCGAGCTTCCGCTGGGCACCGGCACGGGCGAGGTCCTCGTGTGGTCCTCCATCCCGCACGGATACG
Organism: Streptomyces sp. E-08; assembly: GCF_049913095.1. NCBI lineage: Bacteria > Bacillati > Actinomycetota > Actinomycetes > Kitasatosporales > Streptomycetaceae > Streptomyces > Streptomyces sp. E-08. The sequence continues at coordinate 7,239,688 of NZ_CP183971.1, forward strand.
GCGCCGCCGAGCCGAAGACACCCGACGCCCCGGTGTGCGAGGTCGTCGGCCGAGTCCCCGGACGCGTCACGATCCGGGCGACGTACCTCCCCGCCGACGGGCTCAGGCCCTACCAGTGCGAGGTCAGGCTCAAGGACTCGCTGGACCTCTTGCCCGAGGCGGCCATCACGAAGGACCAGTACGACCTGATCCTCAACGTCCTCAACTGGTTCCACCCCCTCGGCGTGGAATGCCGGACCGACCGCCTGAGGGCCCTGGCCGGTCTCGATCCCGAGGAGACCGAACGGCCCCGGCTGTACACGTTCCCGACGTACCACGTCGCGGATCCCTTCTCGTCCTCCTTCGTCCGCCTCCGCAAGGACCATCGACATGATTGAGCACTACAAGCCGCAGTTCACCCACAAGGACTGGATCGACAACCAGGACCGAGTCCAGGCGGGTGGTGAGGACGGGCTCAACCGCCGGTTCCACCTGCTGGAGGAGGAGTTCGCGGGGCTGGCGGAGAATCAGATCAACCCGATCATCGAATCGCTGGGCACCCCGACGCGCCATCTCACGCTCACCCCTGCCCTGGTGTCCTACAGCGACGCCGGGGCCGAGGTGCCGCCCTGGTCGCAGCACATCGACACGGTCGAGAAGCCGACGGACGCGACCGAGGCACACGGTTTCATGAACGTGGTGCTTCCGGACGGTGCACTCGTGCGGTCGCTGCTCGTGACCGGTAGCAATCTGTCCAGCACAGGCACGCTGAGGGTGGCCCTCGTGGGCGTCGACATCACCATCGGTGGAGGCACCGGCTTCCTCGTCGAGTCCACGAGTCTGGGCACTCCGGCGGGACCACCGGGCGAGGTGAAGATCTCGAACGACACACACCGCTACTACCTGACAGTCGACGTCAGCGGGGCGGAAGAAGACAAGTCGGTGACGGTCTTCTGCGTCCAGCTCGCCTATCAGTGACGTCCGGAAGGCCCGTCGGCACAGCGAGAGGAGCCGGCCATGCCAAAGGTCACAGGACAGGATGTGTCCAGCTCGTTCCCGACCCCGCCGAAGTTCGGAGTGTGGGGGGACAGCTCCGAAGGCAGCGGTGTCATCGGCAGCACCGGGAACACGGGAACCACGGATGCGCCGGTCGCCGGCGTGCTCGGCGACACCAAGAAGAACAAGGGAGTAGGGGTCGTGGGCCGGTCCCAGGATGCCCAGGACGGCACGGGTGTCGCGGGAATCAGCAAGGCCGGGGTCGGCGTCTCGGGCCTCAGCACGGGAACGGGCGCCGGCGTGCTGGGCAACGGGACCAAAGGCCCGGGCGTGGAGGGCACGAGCGCCGAAGGCCCGGGGGTGAAGGGCACAGGTGCGCCCGGCAGCCCCGGCGTGACCGGCACCGGCACCGACGGTCCCGGAGTCGAGGGCAGGAGCACGGACGGCGCGGGTGTGTCCGGCATCGCCGCGAAGTCCGGAGCCGGGCTGCTCGGAAGCTCGCAGGACGGCGCCGGGGTGATGGGCAAGAGCACCGACGGCACGGGCGTCTCCGGCGAGGGAGGCGGCTCCGCCGCTGGCGTCGAGGGCTCCGGTGTCGACGGCCCGGGAGTCCGGGGGACGAGCACGAAGGGCGACGGCGTCACGGGCACGGGCGGCGGATCGGGCGCGGGCGTCCTCGGCACCGCCAGCACCGGTCCAGGACTCTCGGGTACGAGTGACACCGGTCCGGGCGTCCTCGCGCAGGGCGGTGGCGCCGCGCCAGGAGTGCAGGGCAAGGCCGCGACCGGACCCGGAGTGTCGGGCGAGAGCACCGACGGCACGGGCGTCTCCGGCACCAGCACGAAGGGCGACGGCGTCACCGGTCAGGGGGGAGAGGAGGGCGCGGGTGTCCGGGGCAGCGCGGCCGCCGGGCCGGGGGTGATGGGCACCAGCACCCAGGGTGTCGGCCTCCGTGGCACCGGTGGAGGGAACTCCGTCGGTGTCGAAGGCGTCGGTACGGCCGGCGCGGGTGTGTCCGGTACGAGCACGGACGGTGCCGGGGTCTCCGGTGAGAGTACGAAGGGAGCGGGCGTCACCGGCAAGGGCGGCGGCGCCGGCGCGGGCGTGCAGGGAACCGGCACCTCGGGTCCGGGCGTGTCCGGCACCAGCACGGACGGCGCCGGCGTCTCGGGGACCGGCGGTGAGACCAGCACCGGCGTCGTCGGCACCGGCAAGGGCGGCGCGGGGATCTCGGGCATCAGCACCACCGGCGTGGGCGTCCTGGCCGCGAGCGACGAGGGCGCGGGTGTGTCGGCGTCGAGCAAGCAGGGCACCGGCGTCTCGGGCACGAGTGAGAGCGGCGTGGGGGTGACCGGCACCGGCGGCGGCGAGAACCCCGGTGTCCTCGGCAGCAGCTCGGACAACCCCGGGGTGAAGGGCAAGGGCGGCGGTGAGCACGCCGGCGTCGAGGGCACCTGCACCTTCGGCCCGGGTGTCTACGGCAACAGCCCCCAGGGCTACGGTGTCAAGGCCGAGGGAGCCACCGGCCTCTACGCGAAGGGGACGGAGCGGGCCGCCTTTCTGGACGGCGACGTCGTGATCACCGGAAAGGTGACCGACGGCGCTTTCTTCATACGGATCGACAACCCGCTCGATCTGGACCGCTTCCTGGTCCACGCGGGCGTCGTGTCCTCCGAGATGAAGAGCGTCTACGACGGGACGGTCGTCCTCGACGGCGACGGCCGTGCCACGGTCGAACTGCCGGAGTGGTTCGAGTCGCTGAACGAGTCCTTCCGATATCAGCTCACAGCCGTCGGCGCCGCAGCCCCCGATCTGCACATCAGCGACGCCCTCGCCGATCGCACCTTCGCGATCGCGGGGGGCGGGGCCGGCCTCGAGGTCTGCTGGCAGATCACCGGCGTCCGCCGCGACGCATGGGCCAAGGCCAACCCGCTGACGCCCGACGAGATGAAGCCGGAGGGGGAGAAGGAGTTCTTCGTGCACCCCGAACTGATCGGCCTGCCGGCGGACCGTTCCCTCTCCGCACTCGGCGCCCGTGGCGCCTCACGGCACGCGGAGCCGGAGGAGAGGGAGGAGTAGGGCCGCGAGGTGCTCGCCCAGCGTCCCGGGCCTCGCGTTCGTCGTCATCGACGCGGTCCGTTCCCCTGCGGGCGCTGCCGGTGCCCCGTCCGCGCCCCGATGCCGTGTCATCGGGGTCCGTGGGTCTGCAGGAAGACCACCGGGCCGCCGCCCAGCCCGCCGCCCGCGTCGAGATCGAGCAGGGCGGCGAACGCCTTGGCGGTGTAGGTGCGTTCCAGGGTCAGACCGGCCTGCGCCGAGGCCAGGGCGAGCGCCCGGTCACCGGTCCGGGTGGGGTGGGCGTAGCCGTCGCCCAGCCACGCGGTCTCGACGCGGATCGCGTCGGGTCCGGGCACGACGCCGGTCACGTCCGCGCCCCGGGCCCGGAGCAGGGCCGCGGAGCGGCGGGCCATCCCGAGGAGGGAGCCGGAGTCCAGCCGCAGGGTGTCGTTGACCACGATGCCGAGGACGCGGGTGCGCAGCCCGGCGAGCCGCAGTCCGAGGGCCAGTCCCGCGGTGGTGCCGCCGGATCCGACGGCGGTGACCAGCCACGCCGGCTCCGGCAGCTCACCGGCCTCGACCTGCGCGCCCAGTTCCAGGGCGATCTCCACGGCGCCCAGCGTGCCGAGCGGCGAGGACCCGCCCGCCGGCAGGTAGTACGGCAGCCTGAAGCCGTGGGCGTGGCGGACGAAGAGCCAGGGAGCGGCCAGGATCAGCCTGCGTCTGGTGTGCAGGAAGTGCAGCGAGGCACCCGAGGCGCGCAGCCGCTCCACCTGGTCCCGCACGTGCTCGTCGACCGGGTGATCGATGAGGCCGAGGGCGACCTCCAGGCCCTGCCCCCGTGCGTACCGGGCCGCGGCGAGGCCCCAGTTGGTGCCGAGGCCCCCGACCGTGAGGAGGGTCCTCGCGCCGCGCCGGCGGGCCTCCGGCAGCAGCCACTCCAGTTTGCGGACCTTGTTGCCGCCCCAGCCGCCGTCGCCGTATCCACTCTCGTCCTTGACCCACAGCCCGACCCGCGTGCCCGGCCCGGGCAGCGGCCGCACCGGCGTGGGTGCCGCACCCAGCCGGAGGAAGGGGAGCGAGCCGGCCAGTTCGGGGCAGCGCCGGTGCAGCAGCGGAGGTCGCATGAGGGGGACGGTAGAGCACCGGGCCCCGGAGCGGACCGGGTAGGACGCGACCGGCGTGAGCTCCGCACCACCGGGGCTCCGGCCTCACGTGGAGAGGTCACCCGTTCGTACGCAGGAAGAGGTGGCCTTCCGGGGAAGGCACAGGGACGGGTGGAAGCACCCCGCAGGTCAGGCCGGGCACATACGGTCCGGAAGCCCAGCAGGCATGCCACGGCGCTCGTCCTGGGTGAGGTCACGGCCGATGACGTCGCACAAGTGGCTCTTCCAGAGTTCGGGGTCCAGGCGGAACAGGTCCAGGCGCCCTCCGCCATCGTTTCCTCCGAAGCCACCTGCGGACAGGGCCCTCAGCAAGGTCTTCCCGTCCTTGGTGGCCGCCACGAAGTACTGATGCGCCGCGAAGTCGTAGGACTCGAAGTGGCTGGGATCCGATGCCTGCTGAAAGCGCACGGAACTCCCGTTGGCCAGGTAGAACTCGCCCTCGTTCCCTGTGAAGTCGAAGGTGAACCCGTCGCCCGTGAACAGGCGGTTCGATCCCAGCGGTCCGAGTGGGCCGACCTCTCTTCTCGGTCGTTGCCCGGACCCGACCGACCACAGTTCCAGCATGCCGCCCGGCGTCTTCGCCGCCGCGTACTGTCCTGTGCTGTTGAGGAAGGCCCGTTCGACGTCCGGGCCGAGGGGGATGCGCAGTGCCTCGTCCTCCGCGCCTGTGCGCAGATCGACGGCGTGCAGCGTGTGGTCGCCCCAGACCATGATCTGCAGGTATCCCGACTCGGGGCGGCCGTCCACCGCGAAGCCCGAATCGGGCGCCCCCTCGCCCGGCTTGGCGAGTCCGAGCGCCCGGGCGTCGATGACCTCGGAGAGGCGGCGGCCGTCCCGGGCGTTCCAGTGCTCGATCCGGCTGCCGGAGCGCGTCATCAACTCGTCGCCCCGGATGAAGTCGAGCTCCAGCGCGTCCCCGTTCCCGACCTCATCGACGGGAGGCATGAGTGTGGTGATCTCTGCGACCTTGCGCAGGGACGGGATCTGTCGGACGACGATCTCGTTGTGGTCGACCACGTCCGCCACGAGCGTTCCGGCGTCGTTGACCGTCAGCGAGTTCGCGCGGGCCGGCTCGACCGGCCCACGCATCTCGGGTTGCCTCACCTGGGACGTGATCCGCCTGGACGTCACGTCGACGAGCGCCAGAACCTCCTCGCTGTCAGGTTCGGCCCAGTGCCGGACCCGGGCCACCATCGTCTTCCCGCCGTCGATCAGCTTCGGATCGTTGACGACGATGTCGCCACCGTCGAGGTCGACCCCGTTCAGGGGCAGGGCCATCAGCGCGTTGCTGCCTTCAGCTTGGGCGAGCAGGACCGGGGCACGTGCATCTCCGAGGAGACGGCCGGTGTGGTTCTCCAGGGAAGGTCCCGGGACCTGTTGCACCTGGCCGCCAGGCCTGGTGCGGACGAGTGTCCGATCGCCGAGGGAGGCGACTGCGAAGCGCTCCCCCTTCGCGTCCACAGCGACGCTTTCGCACCCCTTGTCCTTGGCCGAGTAGCTGTTCAGTACCCGCCCGTCCGTCACACGCAGGGCCCGGTAGACGGCGTCGTGGCCCTTCTCGCTGCAGACGACCAGTACGCCTCCGTCCCCCGACAGAGCGACGGCCGGACCGAACAACGTGGACGAGTCGACTCCCTCCAGCAGCTCACGCACCTTTCCCGTGCCGACATCCACAGCTGCCAACGAGGATTCACCGTCGCCCGAGCCGGGCCGTCGGACGACGAGCGTGTCCTCGTTCGGACCGAACCAGACGGCGACTCCGGTCGTGGGCCACTTCCCAGGCACCACCCGGTAGCGTGCCGTCGCCAGATCCCACAGCCGCAGCCGTCCGTCCGCCACCGTGGCCAGGTGCCCGGCGTCGGGCGAGAAGGCCATGACGCTGTCCTCTTGGCTCTCCGCCTCTGAGCTGACCTTGTCCTTGAACTCCCGGTCGCGAACCGGATGCGCTGCCCCCAGCAGGTTCTCCGCCTTGTCAGCCCCGGGAGTGACGTCGTGCCAGACCAGGCTGCCCGCCGCCGACAGATAGGCGATCCGCCGTCCGTCCCGGCTGACCAGCGGGTGGAAGGCCATCTCGGCAAGGCCGAGCGGGTGGCGCAGAATCCTCCCCCCGGCCTGGCGTACGAACAGCGTGGCGCGCTGGTTGCTGGACGTCACCAGCGTCACCATGCCGTCCACGCTCGTCGCCGCTTCCAGAATCTGCCCCTCGGTCCCGCTCAGCACCCACGCGGCGTCCTTGAACTGGTCGTACCTGCGCAGCATCGCGTTGCGAGCCTCATCCGTCGGCGCGATCTCGTACGCCCCCATGGCGATCAGGGCGGCTTGTCCCGGATCCTGCTTCGCGACTTCGGCGGAGAAGTCGGCCAGCAGGCGCGAACGTGATTCCGCCTCGCGCTGGGTGCTGACGCGTTGCTGGTAGACGAGGAAGGTGCCGAGACTGGCGATCAACGCGAGCACCATGGCGGCCGCGGTCCAGGAGGCGCGGATGCGGGCTCGCCGTACCCGCTGGCGCCTTCTCGCCCGCGCAAGGAAGTCCCTTTCCTCCTCGGAGAGTTCTGTTTCCTTGCCCCCCAACCAGGCTTCAATGGAAGCGAGTTGGATCGCACCGGGCAGCAGGTCCGTCGACCTGTGTTCCTTCGTCCAGCGGTCGCGGTCATGGTTCAGCTCCGCCCGGCCCGCGAGGAACTCGCCGTCGTCCCTCACCTGTTTCCTCAGCGCGGGCCAGACGTTGATCAATGTCTCATGGGCCAGCTCGGCGGTCTCCGGTTGCCCGGTGCCTCCGCGCAGCACGAGCAGCCGTCGTGCGGCGAACGACGTGGCGAGCTCCCATACGGCCGTGCCCGCCTCCTCTCGGGTCAGCCTGCGCCGCAGAGGGATCTCACTCCCGGGCAGCAGTCGGACCAGGCCCCTGAGCAGCCGCGCCGCATCGGCCTTCGCGTTCGCCCCGACGCACTCCTTCCATGCCTGGTCGCAGTGTTTCTCCAACGCGCCCGACACGCCGTGCATCGCCTCGTACGTCGTCGTGCGCAGCCGGCCGGCGAACCGGTCGTCCCACAGTCTCTTCAGTACGAAGCCGAGGAGCGGCAGGTTCTCGGGCTCGCCGCACGCGTCGTCCAGGATGCGTCGAGCCAGCCCCGGGTCGTACGTCACGGCCGGGGCCTTCTCCAGCGGTCTGGTGATCACCTCTCTGAGCTGGTCCCGGGACATGGGCGTCAACGGGATCGTCCTGCTGTTCCGCAGCAGGGGGCCGAGCCGAGGGTGCTTGAGCGCCGCGTCCATGAAGTCGGAGCGGAGGGTGACCAGCAGGCGTGATCCAGTCCCCGGACCGCCTCCGGGAACAAGTACCCTGACGGCTTCCTCGATCTCTGCCCCGGTTCGATCCAGGAGGGCCTCGGCCTGGTCGAGTACGACGATGTACTTGCCTCCCGCCTCACCCCGCAGGCGGTTCAGAGTGTCCACGAGGCCCTTGTCGGCGAGCCAGCCCTCCACCTGGTCGACGCTCTCCGCGCGCGGATCCCCGTACCGTCCGGTGCGAACGGCTTCGTAGAGGTCGGTGGCCAACCCGGACAGCAGGGTCCCGTCCGCCCCCGCGTTCACCACCAGGGCTTCGTAGCCGTCCCGCCGCATCTCGGGCACCACGCCGGCCAGCGCCAGCGAGGACTTCCCGCAGCCCGACGGCCCGTAGAGGAGGACCGCCGGGTGGTCTCCTCTCAGGGTCGTGACCACTTCCTCGATGTCGTCGCCGCGTCCGAAGAAGATCTGCTCGTGGCTCTCCTGGAAGGTGGCCAAGCCGCGAAAGGGGTCCGGAGTCAGGGCGTGAGCAAGGTCGGGCAGCTCCCGCAGCGCCGCTTTCACGCTGATCGCGAATGCCTGCTGAGTGTCGTCCTGTCTGCCCTCGACCGCGACGACGATGCCGACCGCCGCGCCCCGCTGCTCGTCCCAGACGGGGCTGCCGCTGAAACCCTTTGTGACGCGTGAGGTTCGTGTGTTGGCCCGGGAGAGTTGGATCCAGTCTCCCTCCGACTTGCCGCTGAGCTCCCCTCGATGCCAGATCACGCCAGGCTCGCCGTCCGGAAATCCGACAGTGCGCACCGGACGATCCGAAAGCTGCGTGTCGGAGTCGGCCATCGGCAGCGGACACGTGCCGGGAGCCACGTCCCGCAACCGCAGGACCGCGACGTCTCCGCAGTGCCGAGGTTCCTCTGGTATCCACCGCTCGACCTCGGCGGTGAAATCCCGCCTCCCGGTCCCGTCGGCCAACGGGAAGTCCACCAGAACCGTGGTGCCGCCGGCGACTTCGAGGTGGCGTTCCCTCCCCAGTGCGTCCGACACGACATGGGCACAGGTCAGCACACGGTCCGGGGTGACGAGGACGCCTGCCCCGGCGATCGCGCCGTTCTCTCCCCGGACGCGGACGACCGCCGCGTTCAGCGCCTCGTCGGCGCTCCGTGACTCGTCTCCCGACACCGTGGCCTCCACGCCCCCCACCGCAAGCTGACTGTGTCAACTTACCTACGAGACCGGCCCACTTGGGTCTCGTGCGTCACTTCCGTGCCACGTCATGCTCACGGAGAAATTGGCCGACGTCGCGGTGCTGGCGATGACCACGTCGGCCTCGGCCGACAGTGACACACCGAACTCCAGCGTGATCTCGTCCGGTGCGTCGGCCATCCCCCGGAACCTGCCCACGAAGCTCTCCGCCACTGGGCGCACGGTGTCCAGCATCTGTCCGAACGACCGCTCCGCCCGGGCGACGGAGCGGCCTCCGCGGCCCACCCGGACGAGGGTTTCGTCCACCTCGCGGATCTGAACACGGATCGCTTCGTCACTGCCGTCCGCCAACGGCACCTCGACCGTGTGGACAAGGTGTTCGCTCATCGCAACCTCCAGCACTCGGGAGGAGAGAGCGTAACGAAGTCGATGACCCTCGTGTCCCGTCGTGTTGAGGACACGACCCGCCACAAGCCGATGAACCACGTGATCGTCGTGACCGATCTCCCGCTCACCCTTCGCGACGGCGGGTGGCACCGTGCCCAGCGTCAGGAGTTCCTGAAGGCGCCCTAACCGCCGGCAAGGTCGATTGCGGAAACCGTGCCGTCGCCACGGTTGGCGACGTAGAGGCGGTTGCTGTGGTGTTCGAAGACCAGTCCCTGTGGCTGGGAGCCGACGGGGATCCTGGCTATCACGCCGGCGGAGCCGGGATCGATCACCCTCACCAGGTCGTCGGGGTGGCTGACGTAGACGGCACCATGGGAGTCGACCGCCACACCGGTCGGGCTCTGACCAACGTCGATCTCGGCGACGCCGCCCGTCGGCATGTCGATGACCGACACCGTCCTGAATCCGGAGTTGGCGACATAGACCCGGCGCTTCTGGGGGTCGATCGCGATGCCCGTGGGATGCGGACCGACGGCGAAGCTCTTGACGACCGTGTGGGTCGTGGCATCGATCACCGACACCTTGTTGTGGTCGGGTTGCGTGACGAAGACGCGGTGACTCACGGGATCGACCGCCACCCCGAGGGGTCCGTCGACGTCGGTGAAGTCGAAGGACAGGGCGGGTGGATCGCTGCTGAGTCCGATGATCGACACCCTGTGAAGACCTCGGTTCGCCACGTAGGCCCGACCCATGAGGTGATCGACCGCCACCCTCAGCATGTCGGGTAGCGGGAGACCGGGCGGGCCTCCGACTTCGATGGTGGTGACGAGGGTGTGGAATCTGTCCAGTGCCGACACCGTGAAATTCCCGCCATTGGCGACGTAGACGCCGAATTGAGGATCGGTCGCGACGCTTTCAGGGCGGAATCCGACGTTGAGGGTGGCGGTCACGGTGTTCGTCACAGAGTTGATGACCGACACGGTGTTGGCAAGCCTGTTGGCGACGAAGACGTGGTCGTGAACGTCCACCGCGACACCGACCGGCTCCGCTCCTACAGGGATCGTGGCCACGACACGCGACTTTTCAGTGTTGGATGTTGATTTCATCACTACGGCCTTCGATGAGCTCGGAGCCGGCGTCGTCCTTGAGCCTGCCCGGGGCGACACAGGCCGGGTCAGGCGACACAGGCCGGGTCAGGGGCGGGGCCGAGGTCGATCACGAAGTGGAGAGACGCTGACGGTCGGGGGCACCGACCAGCCGTGCCTCCGATTGTGGCCACACTTCAAGCTTCCCCCCGGCCTCTTGGAGGCGCATCCCGGAGGCCGCACGTCGACTCGGGCAATCGGCCGGAACTTCCACTCCCGCCGACCCCACCACGCCCTAGACTGCGACCGCTCCAAGACCTGGAGATCATCGGGAGGGCGTGCAAGATGAAGCGAGCACTGATCAGCGCATTCGCGGCCGTGGCGTTAGTCGTGTCCGGGGGGAGTGTCGCCACCGCTTCCGACAGCGCTCCGCCACGCACCACACACGGCCCCTGCCAGTACACGCAGACCCCGGACGAGCCGCCGGCGCGCCCCGTTCCGCTGCCGCCCGACCCGCGGCGCACCGCCAGTCGTGGCGCGGTGGACATGACAGTTCCGACCAGCCAGGGCTCGCTCCCGCTGCACGTAGACCGGGCCAAGGCGCCGTGCACGGTGCAGAGTTTCCTGCACCTGGCACGGCACGGGTTCTACGACCGTACGGTGTGCCACCGCCTGACGGCGTACCCGACGCTGAAGGTCCTGCAGTGCGGCGACCCGACCGGTACCGGTGAGGGCGGCCCCGGGTACAAGTACAAGGACGAGCTGCCGGTGGACCTGCCGCCCGCACCCACCGATCCCACCGGCGCGCGCCGCCTCTACGGGCGCGGCCTGCTGGCGATGGCCAACGCCGGTCCGAACACGAACGGCTCACAGTTCTTCGTCGTCTACGGCGACTCCGCGCTGCGACCGAACTACACGGTGTTCGGCACGGTCGGCCCCGACGGCCTGACGACACTCGACAGAATCGCCGCCGCAGGCATCGAGCCGACCGCGGAGAACCCGGCACCGGTCGACGGCGCACCCGTCCTGCGGACCGAGCTGCTCCGCGTCCGGCCGTCCTGCCGGCATTGACGCACCGCGACGTGGCCACGTCCTCGATGAGCGTGCCTGGCGCCTGCGGCCGCCCCAGGCGGACTACGTCGACCGAGTGAAGCGTCCAGGCGCGGGAGGGGAGGGCTGGCGTCCGGGAGGCCCCGAATCGTCCGCCGCGACGCGCCTCCCGTCAAAGGGTCAGATCGTGACCGGGCCGTGGGCGGTGGCGAACTCGACCGAAACCAGGCCCTGTTCCTCATCCTCGACCCAGGTGACGTCGATCTGGTCGAGGGGGTGGTCGGCCGGTTCGCCGAGGAATTCGGCGATGGAGGCGGCGTCGCCGGCGATGGAGACTCCGTGGATGGTGGTGGAGGTGCGCGGGTCGGCGCTCGGAAGCTCCTCGCCGGGGACCAACCACTGAAGGAAATAGGGGAGTTGCGGGTCCTCCATCAGTTCCAGCAGGCCGATCTGCTTCCACCTCAGGTCGAACCCGTCGGGGCGGACACGGTGGCCCTCGGTCGAGGTGCGGCCGAGGCGGGCCTCGACCGGGGCGATGTCGTCGACGGAGACCACCCAACCGAGCCAGCCGCCGCCCTCGGCGGCGCGGCGCGCGACCGCCTGGCCGAAGGGCGCGCGGTCGGCGGCGGGGTGGTCGAGTGTGGTGACGACCTCGACGTAGGTGCCGCCGCTCAGCGGGAGGATGAAATTGCGGGTGCCGAACCGCGGGTGCACGCCCCCGTCGACGAACCCGGCGCCGAGGGCCGATCCGATCCGCTGGACGGTCGAGACGAAGCTGTCGCGGGCCACCGCATAGGACACGTGATCAAGTCGCACTCCGGCATCATGGCCCGACAACCCGTCCACATCCCGACGCCACGCCCGGCGCCCGGCCGCGTCCGCCGTGGATTCAGCCGTGGAGCGGATCGATCATGGTCATCCCGGCCGGGGAGGCCCGGTCGAAGCCGGGCAGCAGCACAGCAGCGTCGTCGAGGCCCACAACCCGGTCGATCAGCCGCTGCCACACGATGGTGGGCGGTGCCTCGCCTCCCGGCCGACCGCCCTCGCTCCTGACCGTCGCCCAGACCGCCGGAGTGACGGTGATCACGGAGGCCGTTCGGGGGGTGCTGCGTAGGCTTGTGCCGTCGTCGCGGTGGGTCTCGGCAGGGCGATCGAAGCCCTCTCGGAGCGCCTGGCGATTCGTCACGAAAGTCGGCACGTGGCCAGCACGAGTCCTGGAGACCTGGGGACAGCTGCCCGTGCCTGCGACTCGTTGTAGGGTGTGAAAACAGCCCTTGACCTGCGAAAACGCGGGCAGGGAGCCTATGTCCAGGAGTGCCTCAGTGATACGCACCATGTTCAAGTCAAAGATCCACCGTGCCACCGTGACCCAGGCCGACCTGCACTACGTCGGTTCCGTCACCGTCGACGCCGAGCTCATGGAGGCGGCCGACCTGCTGCCCGGCGAGCTGGTCCACATCGTCGACATCGACAACGGGGCCCGCCTCGAGACCTACGTCATCGAGGGAGAGCGCGGTTCCGGCGTCATCGGGATCAACGGCGCCGCCGCCCATCTCGTGCACCCCGGCGACCTGGTGATCCTCATCAGCTATGCCCAGGTCGAGGACGCGGAGGCGCGGACCTTCGTGCCGCGCGTCGTGCACGTCGACGGCGACAATCGCATCGTGGAGCTGGGGAGCGACGCGTCCGCGCCCGTTCCCGGAAGTGACACGGCGCGCAGCCCGCACGCCGTGCCCGCGCTGGGCTGAGCCGAGGGCCGGAGGCCACCCGAGCTCCCGGACGACGAGATCCGGCGGGCGCCGCCCGGGCCGCGGGGCCACCCTGGAAGGGGGCCCCGCGCACGGGGCCCCGCCGACCGGGAGGTCCGTGATGACCCATCCCTTCCCCGATCCGCTGCCGCCTTCGCCGATCCCGCCGCCGGTCCCCTCACCGCCGCCCGTGCCCCCGCCGAACCCGGTGCCGGTCCCTCCGGATCCATCGCCTCCGCCCGCGCCCCAGCCGGGCGGTCCCGTACCGGAACCCGAGCCTCAGCCCGAACCGGGCCCCGCCGGAGAGCGACCGGAGTCAACGCGAAGGTGACGGACGGGGCTTGAGGTTTCGCGTGGCCCTTGTCACGGAGCGTGCGCCACCCCTAACTTGGACGGCTGCTGCTGTGTTCAAGGGGGGCCCATGGCCGTACGCGGACGTCACCGCCGCCACCAGCCGAGCCGGATCAACCGCGCCTCGCTCACCGTCACGGCGGGAGGCGCCGGAATGGCGCTGCCGCTGATCGGCGCGGGCGCCGCCCAGGCCGCCTCGCTGGACGTCTGGGAGAAGGTCGCGTCCTGCGAGTCCTCCTCCAGCTGGCACATCAACACCGGCAACGGCTACTTCGGCGGCCTCCAGTTCAGCCAGTCCACCTGGGAGCGGTACGGCGGCACGCACTACGCGCCGCGCGCCGACCTCGCCTCCAAGGACCAGCAGATCGCGATCGCCGAACGCGTCCTGAAGGGCCAGGGACCCGGCGCCTGGCCGTCCTGCGGCCCCGACGCCGGGCTCGCCCGCGGCGGCGAGTCGCCCGGCGTCACCCCCCGGCGCGCCACGGCGGCCGAACCGACCGGCGGCGGGAACGACGTCCGCACCGCGTCCCTGCCCGGTCAGCGCCTCTTACCCGAGCGGCCGGCGCGGAGCGCGAGCCCGACCACCGTGCCCACGGTGCGCGAGATGTACACGGTGACGCCCGGCGACTCCCTGTCGAAGATTGCCGTCGAGGAGCACGTCAAGGGCGGCTGGCAGCGTCTGTACGAGGCCAACCGGCGGGTCGTCGGCGACGACCCCGACCTCATCCACCCGGGCCAGCGCCTCACCCTGCGCATCACGGTGCCGAAGAGTGCCGAGAGGGCCGAGAAGGCCGAGAGGGCCGAGGAGGCGGGAAAGCCGGAGAAGGCCCAGAAGGCGGAGCGCAAGGCCGCCGAGAAGGCCGCCCCGTCCCCGCAGACCGCCCGGCCGGTCGGCGCCGCGCCGACCAAGGCCGCGCATCCCCGGGCCCTGCCCGCCCAGGCCCCCGTCGCACGCCCCTCCACGAAGCCACCCGTCAAGCCGGCCCCGAAGGCCACCGCCAGGCCGAGCCACAAGCCCGTCGCCCAGCCCAAGCCCAAGCCGAGCCACAAGCCCGTGGCCCAGCCCAAGCCGACCCACCGGCCCGTCGTCCACCCCAGGCCCAAGCCCGCCGCCAAGCCCTCCGGAGACGGCTACTCCGCGCCCGTCTCCGCGGACATCGGCACCCGCTACGGCACCCGAGGGTCCTCCTGGTCCAGCGGCTATCACACCGGCGTCGACTTCCCCGTGCCCACCGGCACCTCGGTCAAGGCCGTCGCCGGCGGCCGGGTCGTCTCGGCGGGGTGGGGCGGCGCGTACGGCTACCAGATCGTCCTGCGCCACGACGACGGCCGCTACAGCCAGTACGCGCACCTCTCCGCGCTCACCGTCCGCGAGGGTCAGCGGGTGCACGCCGGTCAGCGCATCGCGCGCTCAGGATCGACCGGCAACAGCTCGGGACCGCACCTCCACTTCGAGATTCGGACGGGTCCCGGGTACGGATCCGACATCGACCCCCTGGCCTACCTCAGGGCGCGGGGAGTCTCCGTCTGACGCCACGGGGGAGCCGGATGACACCGACCGCGACTCCGGCGGGACCGTCATGCGGTCGAGCGTGAGCTGGACGAGGCCGCCCGCGGCGACCGCGCCGCAGACCAGTGCGGCGACGGTGCCCGGCGCCCCGTAGCGGAAGCTCTCGCCGAAGAGCGTCACGCCGACCGCCGCCGCGACCACGGGGTTCACCACCGTGACGGTGGCGAGCGGGGCGGCGAGCCCCGCGCCCCGGTACGAGGCCTGGGAGAGCAGCAGGCCGGTCACCGCGAACGCCGAGAGCACGAGCAGGCCCGTCCACTCGGCGAGCGGGGACCGGGGCGTCCACTCCTCGGCCACCGACTTCGTGAGCACCGAGGCCATGCCGAAGGAGACGCCGGCCGCCGCGGCGAGCACGACGCTGCGCAGCACGGACCGCCCGGCCAGGCGCGCGGCCGTGAACAGGACGGCCACCGCGCCGAAGGTGGCGCCCGCGAGCAGCCAGCGCTCCCCGTCGGTCAGGGACCGGGCCTCGGCGCCGTTCGTGAGGCTGAGCAGCCCGGCGAGGCCCACCGTCGCCATGAGCGCGCCGCGCCAGGCCCGCCGCCCGGCGCGGCGGCCGACGAACAGGGCCGCCATGGGCAGCGCGAAGACGATGGTGAGGGCACCGAGGGGCTGGACCAGGCTGAGCGGCCCGTACGCCAGGGCGGCGACGTGCAGGGCCGCGCCGATGCCGTTGAGGAGGACGGACACCCACCAGGCGCCGCTGCGCAGCGGCGCGTAGCGCGGACCCGCGGCGGAGGCCGCGACCCGCTCCTGCACGATCGCCGCGGCCGCGTAGGCGACCGCGGAGGCCAGGGCCAGGACGACGGACAGCATGAGTGGACTCATACCTTCCACGATCTCTCCTCCCGGCCGTCCGCGTCGTCGTACCAGGGGACGTCTTCGCGGATACCACCGACGCAGTACGCGGCCTCCGTGTACGCCTCGGGATGTACGCCCTCGCAGGTCGGAACGGGTGCAAAGCAGGCTTTCCGATCATTCTGGAGCCGCTCCGGAAGCCCTTTCGAAAGTCTTCGGAAGACCTCGGAGAAGTTACGGTGGAGCCGACCACAGGACTCCGGGGCGGGGGGGCGTGCGCATGGAACGCGGCGCGAGCGACGACGGCGGGTCGCCGGGCGGCTTCTTCGCCCTGCGGACGAGCGCCCCGGCGACCGGCGGCGCACACCGCCCCCTCTCCGTCCTGTACGCGGGGGAGACCGGGCCCCTCACCGCGCGCGTGGACCGCGTCGCCGCCCGCCTCGGGGCCCCCGAGCGACGCGTCGGGGCGTCCGTCGCCCACCTCGGGCTCGCCGCCCGGCTCTGGTCCACCGCCCTCGGCCCGGCCGCGATCCACGGCCGCTTCCCGCTCCTCGACCCCTCCGAGCTGTACTGGGACGGGGCGCTGACCTCGCCCGACGACCTGTGGTGGGCCGGCTCGGCGACCCGTCCCGCGACGGTGGACGAGCTGCGCGCGGCCGTCCAGGCGGCCCATCTCGTCCCGCTCCACGCGGCCCTGCGCCGCGACGGGAACATCTCCCCGCGGCTCCTGTGGGGCAACGCGGGCTCCGCCCTCGCCGGCGCGCTGCGGGAGCTCGTCCGCTGGGCCCGCGCCCACGGGAGTCCGGACGCGGCCGAGCGGGCCGGCGCCCTCGTCTCGGGCCTCCTGGAGCATCCGGACCTCGCAGGGACGGTCCGGGGCCCCCGGCTGCGCCGGACCAGCTGCTGCCTCTACTACCGCTGCCCGGCCGGCGGGCTGTGCGGGGACTGTGTCTTCGACCACGCCCCCCGAACGGG
The DNA here is from genome assembly GCF_049913095.1 of Streptomyces sp. E-08. Taxonomy (NCBI): domain Bacteria; kingdom Bacillati; phylum Actinomycetota; class Actinomycetes; order Kitasatosporales; family Streptomycetaceae; genus Streptomyces; species Streptomyces sp. E-08. Next base: position 7,256,339 of record NZ_CP183971.1, read on the forward strand.
TTTGGAGGCGCGGCCCCCCGCTCCGTAAAGTTGGGTCTTTGAAAGCCCGCGAGCGGCGACGTACGAGCGAACGAGGAACCCGAAGGCCATGACGGTGACCGAAGAATTCCAGGACCACGGGCCGGGTATCGACCCCGAGCGCCTGGCCGTCTGCCTGAGCGTCCTCGACGAGCTCGACAAGATCGACGTCGACCACCCGGACGCGATCACCGTGCGGCGCGCCACCGCCGGGATCTACCGGACGGTGAAGCAGCGCCGCCGCCAGGAGCGCCGGGCCTCGAAGACCGCCAACGACAAGGCGGTCACCGAGGCCACGGCCACCGGCTCCGCGCAGCGCATCGACGACGAGACCGAGGGCCTGCTGCCCACCTCCGTCACCGAGGAGGGCCGGATCGCGGGGATACTCCAGCGTCCGCGCTCCTGCTACGTCTGCAAGACGCGGTTCGTCGAGGTCGACTACTTCTACCACCAGCTCTGCCAGCCGTGCGCGGCGCTGAACCGGGCCAAGCGCGAAGCCAGTGCGGACCTCTCCGGCAAGCGCGCGCTGCTCACCGGCGGCCGGGCGAAGATCGGCATGTACATCGCGCTGCGGCTGCTGCGCGACGGCGCCCACACCACCATCACCACCCGCTTCCCCAAGGACGCCATCCGCCGCTTCAAGGCGATGGAGGACTCCGCGGACTGGATGCACCGTCTGGAGGTCGTCGGCATCGACCTGCGCGACCCGGCCCAGGCCGTCGCGCTCGCCGACCAGATGACCGAGGCGGGCCCGCTCGACATCCTCATCAACAACGCGACGCAGACCGTGCGCCGGCTGCCCTCCGCGTACGCCGCGCTCGTCGAGGGCGAGAGCGCTCCGCTGCCCGCCGGCGAGCTGCCCGCCCACCACGTCATCGGCGCGTTCAACTCGGGCGCCGTCGGCGAGCTCGTGGGATCGTCCGAGCTTCCCGCCGGCGTGCGTGACCTGGAGGCGCAGCAGGTCGCGGACCTCGCCCTGGTCGCGGGCAACGCCAGCATCGCCCGTCACCTCGACGGCACCGCCATCGACGCGGGCGGCCTCGTGCCCGACGTCGTCGAGTCCAACACCTGGGTGCAGAGCATCGAGCAGATCTCCCCGGTGGAGCTGCTCGAGACCCAGCTGTGCAACTACACGGCGCCGTTCATCCTGATCAGCAAGCTGCGTCCGGTGATGGCCGAGGCGGCGAAGAAGGCCGCCAGCGGTCGCTCGTACGTCGTGAACGTCTCCGCGATGGAGGGCGTCTTCAGCCGCGGCTACAAGGGCGCCGGCCACCCGAACACCAACGCCGCGAAGGCCGCCATGAACATGGTGACGCGAACCAGCGGTGAGGAGATGTTCAAGACGGACGGCATCCTCATGACCTCGGTCGACACCGGCTGGATCACCGACGAGCGTCCGCACTTCGACAAGCTGCGTCTCGCCGAGGCCGGTTTCCACGCCCCGCTGGACCTCGTCGACGGCGCGGCCCGGGTGTACGACCCGGTCGTGCGCGGCGAGGCGGGCGAGGACCTGTACGGCTGCTTCCTGAAGGACTACGCCCCCGCGAACTGGTAGCCGTCCCCGAGGCCCCGCTACAGCGGGTCCCGCCGTTCAGGCAAGAGCGCCCCGTCGGCCCGATGGGGCGCTTTTTCGGCTCCGTTCACTCGATCGCATCACACTTTGGAGCCCGGTAGAGCGCAGGCGTGCTCATTTGGTTAATCTGAGGCACACGGTCGGCCACCGAGGAGCCACACATTCTTCACGGCCTTCCCTGGGACAGGCCTGCCACCAAGGCCGCGGTCCCGCCCTGAACGGCGCCACCGCGACCGAACCGGCACTTGTCCCACAGGTACGCGACACAAAGGAGTGCGCGGTGACAACCGAACTGACGAAGCAGGAACCGCGACCGGCCGAACGCAACGACCGGCCCCGCCGGAAGGGCGAGCTGGGCAGCCTCGACGTGTGGGCCCACGCGGCCCCGATCCGGCTCGCCGGCTACGAGGAGGACCTCGCGGAGCCCCACATCCTGCCCGGTATCGACTGATCCACCCGCTTCACCCCGGGTGCCCCCGGCCGTTCGCGGTCCGGGGGCACCGGTGCGTTCAGCGGGAGGTGTCCGTGGGTTCCCGCAGGCGGATCGGCGGCAGGTACTCCCGTACCAGCGTCCGGTGCCACCAGGCCCCGGTCGTCCGCAGCTCGTGCCAGGTCGTGTACCGGTAGCGGTAGAGCCGGGCGCGGACGAGGGCCGGGGGCGCGTCCGGGAACGGGTTGTGGGCGAGCAGCCGCAGGGTGTCCCGGTCGCCGTCGAGCAGCCGCTCCACGAAGGGCCCGAACCACTCGCGCGCGTATCCGGGGGAGAGCGCGGCGAACCACATCAGCCAGTCGAGCCGCAGGTGGTACGGGGCGAACTGGCGGGGCAGCCGGCGCGGATCGCCGGGCTTGCCCTTGAATCCGTACTCCCGCCACACCGTGCCCGGGTGCGGCACCGGGTCGTCGGTGCCCTCGACGACGATCTCGTCCCGGACCCGTCCCACGGTGCCGAAGGCGCCGTAGCTGTTGACCAGGTGGTACGGGTCGTACGAGCGGTTCATCGCCTGGTGCTTGGAGAGCAGGTTGCGCGCCGGGCGGTAGCTCCGTACCAGGACGAAGGCGGTCATCGCGACGACCACGACCACGTACCAGAGCGGCGGATCCGGCTGGGGGTGCTCGCCGACGACCGGGGAGGCGTCCACGACGGAGAGCGCGAGCACGATCGTGAGCCAGTTCAGCCAGGCGAAGTTGCCGGAGAGCACCAGCCACAGCTGGGTCGCCGCCATCAGTCCGGCCGCCACCGTGGCCACCGGCTGCGGGGCGAAGATCAGGAACGGGACGAACAGCTGGACGACATGGTTGGCGGCCACCTCCACCCGGTGCAGCGGGCGGGGCAGGTGGTGGAAGAACCAGCTCAGCGGGCCGGGCATCGGCTGGGTCTCGTGGTGGTGGTAAAGGCAGGTCAGGTTCCGCCAGCAGGGATCGCCGCGGATCTTGATGAGGCCGGCGCCGAACTCGACCCGGAAGAGCAGCCAGCGCAGCAGGAAGAGGACGAGGACGGGCGGGCCGGTGTCGTCGTTGCCGAGGAGGACGGCGAGGAGGCCGGTCTCCAGGAGCAGCGACTCCCAGCCGAAGGAGTACCAGGTCTGGCCCACGTTCACGATCGACAGGTACAGCCCCCACAGCACCAGCCAGAGCAGCATCGAGACCGGCAGCGGCACCGCGTCCCCGGCGCCCGCGACGAGCGCGAGCGCGAGGGCGGCGCCGGACCAGGAGACGGTCGCGAAGAGGCGGTCGGAGTAGCGCCAGTGGAAGAGCGAGGGGGTGTCGCGCGGGCGGGTGCGGCGCACGTACTCCGGTACGGGGAGCATGCCGCGCTCCCCGATCAGCGCCCGGAACTGCAGGGCTGCCGAAAGGAACGCCACGCAGTACAGCCCGGCGAGGCCCCGCTGGAAGACGATCCGGCCCAGCCACTGGTCGGGCGCCGTGAACCACTCCATCGTTACCAGTATCGGCCCGGGATCACGTCCTGACGAGGCGCCCGAGCGTCCGGCCGAGACGGCGCGCGTACGCGTGCTGGAGCCGGGGGACCAGTGGCCCGGCGAGCCGGGTGTACCAGGTGGCGGGGCGGCTGAAGGCGGTGACCGTGAAGCGGACCGTGCCGTCCGGTTCGAGCTCGACCACGAAGGACTCCTCGCCGCACTCCGCGTGCCCGGTCAGGGTGCCGTAGGCGAAGCCGACGCGCTCCTTCTCGTACGCCGTCCAGATCACCGCGCAGGGGACGCCCAGCCGCAGCGGTCCCGCGCCCAGCGCCACCTCCAGCTGGACGCCCGGCCAGGCGCGCCCGGCGTCGGCTCGGACGCGCGCCCCGGAGCTGCGGTGCATCCGCCAGGTGGTGACGGCCGCCCCCGCGGCCTCGAACGCGGCCCTGCCGTGGCCGACGACCGTGCTGTGGCGCAGGTGGTGGTAGCCCGTGGGGAGCGCGTCCGGGGTGCGGGTGGCGCCGACCTCGCGGTAGGTGAGGCCCGGGCGGCGGCGGGCGGGGCGGGAGAGGGTGTGCGTGAGGCGGGTCATGCCGGAAGCTCCGTTCGCGGGCGGTGCGGGAGGGACGGGGACGGGCGGTCCGCCCTGAGGCGGTGCCGGGCGAGGAGTGCGCAGACGGCGAAGCCGAGGGCGTTGCCCAGGCCGTGCGTGGCGGCCGTCCAGGTCAGGGAGAGGTGCGGAAGTCCGGTCGCCTCGCCCAGTGCCCAGCTGAGCGCGAGCAGCATGGTGACGACGAGGACCAGGGCCGAGACGGCGAGGAGGCCGCGGGTGAGCGGGTCGGTGGCGAGCTCGCGGCGCTCGCGCAGGGTCAGCACGGCGACCGCGGCCATGCCGGCCGTGAGGACGACGGCCCCCGCGAGCTCGGCCCAGTCGTCGACGAAGTAGCCGAGCAGGACGAGGAGGGTGCCGGCGGGGACGCTGAGCGCGGCGAGGCGGGCGGCGGGACCGTCCGAGGCGCGGCTGACGAGTCCGGCGACCAGGGCGGCGGCGAAGCCGGCGAAGTGGAAGTGCGGGACGGTCAGGGCGAGGAGGTCCAGGTCGAAGCCGAACAGCGGGTACGAGGCCCGCTCGGCGACGAGCGCCAGGCCGGCGACGGACGGCGCGACCAGAGCGGAGAGGACGGCGATCTCGCTCGGCCGGACCGAGCGGGTCAGCATCAGCCGCGCCGGGGCCTGGAGCGCGAGCGCCAGGGTGGCGAGGGCGTAGGCGCCGGCGAGCACGGTCGCCGCGCCGGAGCGGGGCAGCCAGAGGGCGAGGGCGCCGGGGACGGCGAGCAGGGGCCAGGCGCGCCGGAGCGCGTCCCACCCCGGTGGCCGGGGACCGTCGAGGAGCGCGAGCCCCGTCGGCACGACCCAGAACATGCCGATCATCACGACCGAACTCACCAGGACCGACAGCACGGTCATACGCCACCACCCCCACTTGAACGTGTTCAACCAGCGAGCCGAGCGTAGGCCCTTTCTTGAACGCGTTCAAGTCTCCGTCCGGGCCGACCCGGTCGGCCGCTCTCCGCTTGCGCCGCCTCACGCACTGCGACACACATGAGGGACTGGCCGCAGCCGGGCGCCGGGCCCGGAGGACCGAGAAGTCGGGAGAACCAGGTGCGCTCAACCCTCCGCCGGACGCGGCGAACCGGCCTCGCCGCCGCGGGGCTCGTCCCCGCCCTGCTGCTCGCGGGCTGCTCCACCGCCTGGGAGGGCGCGGGGGGCGAACCGGCCGCGGCCCCCGTCCAGGACGTCCTCCTCCAGCCGCTCGGCGCCCACGGCCCCGACCCCTTCACCGCCTCCACCGTCCGGAACACCGCACCGCCCGCCGCCCAGGACCGGGGGCCGGACGACGGCCCCTCACCGGCCCACGAGGTCACCGGCTCCACCCCCGGCCTCTACGGGGGCACGCGCGCCGTCGGCAGCTGCGACGTCGAACGGCAGGTCGCGCTCCTCGCCGCCGACCGCACCAAGGCGCGCGCCTTCGCCGAGGCCGCCGGCATCCCCGAAGCCGGCGTCGCCGACTGGCTGCGCGGGCTCACCCCGGTGGCCCTGCGCGCCGACACCCGCGTCACCAGCCACGGCTACCGCGAGGGCCGGGCGAGCGCCTACCAGGCCGTCCTGCAGACCGGCACCTCGGTCCTCGTCGACCAGTACGGCTCCCCGCGCGTCCGCTGCGCCTGCGGCAACCCGCTCCGCAGCCCCGCCGCCGACCCCGGCGGCATCCACCAGGGCGAACCCTGGGACGGCTTCGACCCCGACCGGGTGATCGTCGTCCGGCCCACCACCACCGTCGTCGGCAGCCTGGTCATCGTGAACACCACCGACAGCACCTGGATCGAGCGGCGGACCGGCAGCGACGGGGACGAGGACCGGGAGCCCGCCGTGGCGCCGGCCTGCGACCCGGACACCTGCGCCCTCACCGGTTCCGGAACGCCCGACCCCGGCGGCCCCGACTCCCCGGCCCCCGTGCCGCCGGCGCCCACCTCCCCGGACCCCGCCCGGCCCGCACCCACGACCCCGCGCCCCGACGCCCCCGACCCGTCCGGGACCGGCGGCACGGGCACCGATCCGTCGGCACCCACCCCGCCGGCCCCCGATCCGTACACGGAGCCGGCCCCCGACCCGTACACCGATCCCTTCCCCGACCCCTTCGCGGAGCCCGTCGAGCCGCCCGCCGACCCGGACGGGCAGCAGCCGCCCGACGAGCTCTTCCCGGCCGGGGCGGTCCCCGACCAGCCGGAGACCTTCCAGGGGTGAAACGGATCTTCCTGGTGCGCACGGGCGGGGCTGCGCCTAGCGTGGCCCCATGACTGCGGGCAACGGGGGCGGGGAGGCGAGCGCACGGCCGCGCCGTGCGCCGGAGGGGCCGGGGGCCGCGACACGGATCCTGGCCGACTACGGCTCCGCCTTCCGGATGGGCGGCTTCGACTGGGACCTCGTCGCGGGGACCATGTCCATGGACGCCGCCGCCCTCGACGTCTTCGACATGGACCCCGGCGAGTACGACGGCAGACCCGAGAGCCTGGGCCCCCGGGTGCTGCCGGACGAGGGACGCCAGCTCGACACCCTCGTGGCCCAGGCCCTCAAGGACGGCAGCGAGCAGTACGGCGCGTACTTCCGCATCCGCCGCAGGGACGGCAGCCACCAGTGGACCCACACCCAGGGCATGGTCCACCGGGACGACAGCGGCCGGCCCGTCCGCATCGTCGGCATCCTGCGCGACGCCACCCACGAACTCAGCGAGTCCGCCGCCCGGCTCGGCCTCGACGAGGGGCGCCGGCGGCGCGCCGGCGTCGTCGAGGGCACCACGGCGGCCCTCGCCTACGCCCGGACCGTGCAGGACGTCATCGACCTGCTCAACGACTCGCACGCGCTCGAACACTTCGGTGCCGCCAGTCTCGTGATGGGCCTCCTGGACGCCGGCCGGATCCAGCTGGTCGCCGAGGGACCGGAAGGCGCGTTCGTGCCGGGCACCCGGTTCACCCGGGTGGATGAGCCGTACCCGATGAGCGAGGTCATCCGCACCCTGCGCCCCCGGTTCATCGACTCGCCCCGGGACTTCGCCGAGTCCTTCCCGGTGCTCTGGCCGCACATCAGCGGTCTCGGCATCACCGCCGCCGCCTACCTCCCGCTCATCGCCCAGGCCCGGCCCATCGGCGCGCTCGGGCTGCTCTACAGCGACAAGAGCGGATTCAGCGAGGACGAGCGGACCCTGCTCGTCGCCCTCGGCAGCAGCATCGCCCAGAGCCTCCAGCGGGCCATGCTCTACGAACAGGAGCACGACCTCGCCGAAGGGCTCCAGCAGGCCATGCTGCCCCGCCGGATCCCCGAGGTGCCCGGCGCCCAGACGGCCGTCCGCTACCGCTCCGCCCGCCTCGGCCGGGACATCGGCGGCGACTGGTACGACGTCATCGCGCTGCCCGGCGGGCGGGTCGGCGCCGTCATCGGCGACGTGCAGGGCCACGACACCCACGCGGCGGCCGTCATGGGCCAGCTGCGGATCGTGCTGCGCGCCTACGCCGCCGAGGGGCACCCGCCGGCCACGGTCATGGCCCGGGCCTCGGTGTTCCTCCACGAGCTCGACACCGAACGCTTCGCCACCTGCACCTACGCGGAGGTCGACCTCGCCACCGGGGTCGTCCAGGTGGTGCGCGCCGGTCACGTCGACCCGCTGATCAGGGAGGTCGACGGACGCTGCCGGAGACTTCCGGTCGAAGGAGGCCTGCCGCTGGGGCTCTCGGCGGAGTTCGGCCGCCTCGACTATCCCGTGACCACCCTGGAGCTGGACCCCGGCCAGACGCTGATGCTCTACACCGACGGCCTCGTGGAGAAGCCCGGAGCCGACCTCGACGAGGGACTCCAGTGGCTCTCCTCGCTCGTCCGGCGCGGCCCCGCCGACCTCCAGCAGCTCGCCGACCACCTGTGCGACGTGGTCGCCGACCGGGGCGGCGAGGACGACGTCGCGATCCTGCTGCTGCGCCGCCACGGCACCTACCACCCGCAGGGCACCGGCCGCTTCCAGCAGCACGTGGCGCAGAACGACCCGGAGGCGCTGAGCTCGGCCCGGCACATGATCCGGGCCGCCGTCCGGGCCTGGGGCGCGGGAGAGCGCGCGGACGAGATCGAACTCGTCGCGGACGAACTGATGACCAACGCCCTGATGCACACCGACGGCGGGGCGATCGTGACCCTGCGGATGCTGACCGGACCCCCGCGGCGGCTCAGGGTCGAGGTGGAGGACCGGTCCAGCGCCCTGCCCCGGCGCCGCGAGGCCGGGGAGGCGGGCGTGTCCGGGCGGGGGCTGCTCCTGGTCGACGGGCTCTCCGACGCGTGGGGCGTGGAATCACGCGGCGGCGGCAAGTGTGTGTGGTGCGAGTTCACCGTGGAGCGTTGAACTTGTTAACTGAGCGTGAACTGATCGTACTTGACCGTAACTGACGGTACGCGATTGACTTCCCCCACCCGCCTCTCCGCGGAGGCCACCGCAGGACACCGCAGGACAAGAGGACACCGTGAGCAGCGAGCTACTGGCACCCCTGGACCTGGCCTTCTGGCACCTGGAATCCACCGAGCACCCCCTGCACCTCGGGGCCCTCGCCCACTTCGGCCCCCCGCCACCCACCACCCGGCAGCAGCCCCCCGACGTCCTGGAACTGCTCGCCCGCCGCGCCGCCGCCGTCCCCCGGCTCCGGATGCGCGTCCGCGACGTCCTGTTCCCCGTCGGCGGCGCCGCGTGGACCGCCGACCCCGACTTCGACGTCCGCCGGCACGTCCGCGAGATCGCCCTCCCCGGCACCGACTTCCCCGCCGAGACCGCCCGGCTCGCCGCCGAACTCATGGAGCGGCCCGTCGCCCGTGGCCTCCCGCCCTGGGAGATGTACCTGCTCAGCGGCGCCCCCGACGGCTCCTTCGCCGTCCTCGTCAAACTCCACCACGCCCTCGCCGACGGCATGCGCGCCGTCGCCATCGGCGCCGGGATCTTCGACGAGATCGCCGCGGGCCGCCGCCCCGCGGGCCGCGCCCGCCCCGTCCCCCCGCGCTCCTGGCTCCCCGGCCCGGGCCGCCTCCTCGGCATCGCCCGCGACCGCCTCGGCGACCTCGGCCGGGCCGTCGAGGTCGGCGCCTCGGTCGTCGGCTCCTCCGTCGCCCGCGCCGGACGCCTCGACGCGCGCCCCGCCACCCCGCTCGCCGCCGACTCCAGCGGCACCCGCCGGATCGCCACCGCCACCCTGCCCCTCGACCGCGTCCACCGCATCCGCCGCACCACCGGCGGCACCGCCAACGACGTCCTCCTCGCCCTCGTCGCCGGCGCCCTGCGCCGCTGGTTCGACAGCCGCGGCATGCCACTCCCGGGCGCCGACCCCCGCGCCCTCGTCCCCGTCTCCCGCCGCCGCCCCGGCGCCCCCGCCGGACCCGGGAACAGCCTCTCCGGCTACCTCCTCGACCTGCCGGTCACCGAACCCGACCCGGCCGCCCGGCTCGCCGCCGTCCGGACCGCCATGGACCGCAACAAGGCCGCCGGACCCTTCCGCGGAGCGGGCGCCGTCGCCCTCCTCGCCGACCAGCTGCACCCGCTCGCCCACCGCTTCGGCGCCCCCCTCGCCGCAGGCGCCGCCCGGCTCCTCTTCGACGTCCTGGTCACCCAGGTGCCGCTGCCCCGCTCCGCGCTCTCCCTCGGCGGCGCCCCGCTGGACGCGCTCTTCCCGATGGCCCCGCTCGCCCGCGGCCAGTCCCTCGCCGTCGCCATGTCCCCGTACGGCGGCCGGGTCCACATCGGCCTCGTCGCCGACGGCGCGGCCGTCCCCGACGTCGACGCCCTGGCCGCCGCCCTCACCGCCGAACTCGACCTGCTCGACCCGCCGGACGCTACGGCGCGCACGTAGCGCCGGGGCGGACCCGCGTCAGCGAGACGAGGTACGCCTCGACCTTCTCGTCGACACAGGCGTCGCGGCCGTACCCGGTGTGGCCGGGGGCCTCGAAGGACAGCAGCATGCCGCCGGGGAACTGGCGTGCCAGGCTCACCGCCTCGGCGTACGGCGTGGCCGGGTCGCCCGTGGTGCCCACGACGAGGACCGGCGGGACGCCCGGCGCGCTCACCCGGTGCGGCCGCTGCGTCCCGGCCGGCCAGTCCTCACAGACCAGCTCGCTCGTCACCCCGGAGGTGCCGTAGAGACCCGCGGCCGTGTGGGCGGGGGCAAGGGCGTCCCAGTAGGCCCGCGCGTCACGCGGGTGGGGGACGTCGAGACAGTTGACCGCGATCAGGGCCGCCTCGCCGTTGTCCTCGGGCACGTCGTCCGAGGGCCCCTCGGCGGTGTCGGTCTCCGTGTCCGGGGTCTCGTCCCCGTCCGCTGCCAGGGCCGCCAGCTTCGTGCCGTCCCCCTCGTCCGCCGCCCGCAGCGCCTCGGAGAGCCGCTCCCACTGCGCCTCCGGGGTGTACATGGACAGGCTGAGCGCGTCGACCAGGCCCGCCGTGCCGACACCGTCCTCGGAGCCGTCGACCGGCAGCGGATCGCGCCGCGTCCGGTCGAGGAGCCGGTCGATCAGCTCCCGTATCTCCCCGGGCGACGAGCCGGGGCAGCCCTCGCCGACCACGTCCGCGCAGGAGTCGGCGTACTCCTCGACCGCGTCCCGGAAACCTGCCGACTGGCCGAGCGCGCGCTGCCGCCAGTCCAGCGACGGGTCGACGGCCCCGTCCAGGACCATCGCCCGTACGCGGCGGGGGAACTGCTCGGCGTACGAGGTGCCCAGGCTCGTGCCGTACGACCAGCCGACGTAGGTCAGCCGGCGCTCGCCGAGGGCCGCCCGCAGCACGTCCAGGTCCCGGGCGGCGTCGACCGTCCCCACGTGCGGCAGCAGCGGACCGCTGGCCTTCCGGCACGCGGCGGCCTGCGCCCGCGCGCCGGCGAGGGCCTCGGCGCGCGCGGCCGTCGTGCGGGGGTAGAGGGGTGCCTCGTCCGCGGGCTCCGCGGGGTCCTCTTCGGCTTCGGTGTCGTCCTTGGCCACGGTGTCGTCCTCGGCTTCGGTGTCGTCCTCGGCCACGGTGTCGTCCTCGGCTTCGGTGTCGTCATCGGTGAGGCACGTCAGGGCCGGCTCGCTCCGGCCGACACCGCGCGGGTCGAAGGACACGACGTCGAACCGGTCCCGCACGCCCTTGCCGAGCTCGTCGGCGACGCCGTCCTCGACGAGCTTCGCACCGGGCTCGCCCGGGCCGCCGGGGTTGAGGACGAGCGAGCCGACCCGCTTCCCCGGGACGGCGGTCGCCGCCCGAGCCACCGGCAGCACGAAGGTCCGGCCGTCCTCGGGGCGCGCGTAGTCCATCGGCACGGTGAGCGAGGCGCACCGGACGTCTCCGCAGGGCCGCCAGACGAGCTTCTGGCCGTAGAAGCGCCTCAGGTCCGGGCGGGCCGCCGGGTCGGCGGGGGCGGCCGAGGCGCGCGGCCGGTCCCCGTCCCCGGCGGGCCCGGCCGTGCAGGCTGCCAGGGAGGTGCTGCCGAGGAGGGCGAGGGCGAGGACGAGGGCCCGGCGGCGGGCGGTGGTGCGCAACACGAGGAACTCCCCTGGGTGATCGGTCCACGGAAGGGTCGCGCAACGATGCTGAGGTTTTGCTGAGGACGCCTGCCCGGGGGAGGGAGCCTTCGCGGCCGGCCCCTCGGTCAGCCCGTCGTCGGAAGCCGCAGGACGAACCGTGCCCCACCGGCCGCGGACCGCTCCGCCGTCAGGCTGCCGCCGTGGGCGTGGGCGACCCAGGAGGCGATGGACAGACCGAGTCCGGTGGACCCCGATCCGCTGCGGAACCGCTCGAACAGGGCGCCCGCCACCTCCGGAGGCAGGCCGGGACCCGCGTCCTCGACCGTCAGCGTGCCGTCCCCGCCCACCGTGACCAGCACGTCCGCCGGTACGCCCGGCGCGTGGCCGTGCGTGAGGGCGTTGTCGAGGAGATTGCCGACGGCCCGGCGCACGAGATCGGGATCGGCGACCACGATCGCCGCCACGGTCTCGACCCGGACGCGATGGCCCGCCGCGGGAGCCTCCTCCACGACCGCCTCCACCAACTGGTCCAGACGCAGCGGCTGCCGTGCCACCGCCGCCGTACCCGACATGAGACGGGCCCGGGTGAGCAGCCCGTCGACGAGCCGGCCCATCCCCTCCGCGAGGCGCAGCGTGCGCCGGTGCACGTCCGCGCCGTCCGTCTCGCCGCGCAGCGCCGTCTCGGCGAGCGTCCGGAGCGAGGCGGCCGGGGTCCGCAGATCGTGCGCGGCGTCCGCGAGGAACGCCTCCTGCCGGTCGAGCGCGGCGAGCGCGGGCCGGACCGCCCGCCCCGACAGGACGTGGCCGACGGCCGCCGACAGCAGGACGAGCACCGCGCAGCCGACCGTCACCCGCCACACCAGCCGCCGGTGGGCGTCCCGCTGGGCGCTCGCGTCGGACACGGTCACGAGCACGCCCTGCGGCGCCGCGTCGTCCGCGGCCTCCGGCGCGTAGAAGGGCTGCGCGAACACGCGCACCGGATCGCCGCCCGTCGTCCGCCCGTCGAGGGCCCGTACGCCGTCGGCACGCACCGCCGCACGGCCCGCCTCCAGGACCACGCCCCGGTCCACGGCCAGACACGGCTTCGTCGGCGCGTGCTCGACCGTCAGCGCGCCCTTGTCGTCCCCGTCCACGAGGAGCACGGTCAGCGGCGGGCACGCGGTGTCCACCGAGTCCGCCAGGACGTCCAGGACGAGCCGCCCGTGCTCGTCGGTCTCCAGGAGCCCGAGCGCCCAGCTGGTGTCGGCGTCCATCGTGTGGTCGAGCTGCTCCCGCCACCGGCCGCTGTCGCCGCGCACGGCGAGCACGGCCATCACGATCAGCCCCACGGCGCTGGTCAGCGCGAACAGCAGGCTGATCCGCCGGCGCAGCCGCAGCACCCGGGCCGCCGGCGTGAGCGCCCCCGCCCCGCCCGGGCGCACGCGCCTCACCGCGCGCCCTCGGGCGGCGCGAGCCGGTAGCCGACCCCGCGCACGGTGTGGATCAGCGGCGGGTCCCCGAGCTTGCGGCGCAGCTGGGAGACGAGCACCTCCAGGACGTTCGACTGCGGTTCGGCCATCTCGTCCCAGCAGCTCTCGATCAGCTCGGCGCGGGACACCGCCTGGTCGGAGCGGGCCGCGAGGACCTCAAGGACGGCGAACTCCCTGCCGGTGAGCGTGAGCAGCACCCCGGCGCGGCGGACGTGCCGGCGGGCGGTGTCGATCTCCAGGTCGCCGACGCGGTGCACCGGCGGGCGTACGACAGCGGACCGGCGGCAGAGGCTGCGCACCCGGGCGACCAGCTCGGGCACGGCGAACGGCTTGACGAGGTAGTCGTCCCCGCCGCTCGCGAAGCCCTCCACCCGGTCCGCCACCGAGTCGCGCGCGGTCAGGAACAGCACGGGCACCCCGCGGCCTGCGCGCCGCAGCCCGTCCACGAAGGCGGCGGCGTCCCCGGACGGCAGCATCCGGTCGAAGACCGCACAGTCGTACGCGGTGACGAACAGCGCCTCGTCGGCCCGGGGCAGATCGGCGGCCTCGTCCACGGCGAGCCCGGCGGCCCGCAGAGCGGCGGCCACCCCGAACCGGAGGTCTTCGTCGTCCTCGACGAGCAGTACGCGCACGTCGGACACCCTAAGGGCTCTCCGGCGAGCGCCCCGATCCCCTCTGCGGCAGGGTGGAGCCATGCCCGAACTCCCCGAGGTGGAAGCGCTCCGCTCGTTCCTCGACGCGCACCTGGTGGGCAAGGAGATCGCCCGCGTCCTGCCCGTCGCGATCAGCGTCCTCAAGACGTACGACCCGCCCCTGAGCGCCGTGGAGGGCGCCGAGGTCACCGCGGTCGGCAGGCACGGGAAGTTCCTCGACCTCACCACCACCGGCACCGCGGGAGAGCTCCACCTCCTGATCCACCTGGCGCGCGCGGGCTGGCTCCGCTGGCTGGACCCCCTGCCCTCCGGCCCGCCGAAGCCCGGCAGGGGCCCGCTGGCGCTGCGCACCGCCCTCACCGGCGGCGACGGCTTCGACCTCACCGAGGCGGGCACCACCAAGCGCCTCGCCGTCCACCTGGTCCACGACCCGCAGGAGGTCCCGGGTGTGGCCCGCCTCGGCCCCGACCCGCTCGCCGAGGACTTCGGGCCCGCGGAGTTCGCCGCCCTGCTCGCGGGAGAGCGCCGCCAGATCAAGGGCGCCCTGCGCGACCAGAGCCTCCTCGCCGGCATCGGGAACGCCTACAGCGACGAGATCCTGCACGCCGCGAGGATGTCCCCGTTCAAACCCACCCAGAACCTCACCCCGGAGGAGACCACCGCCCTGTACACGGCGATGCGCAGCACCCTCGGCGAGGCCGTCGAACGCTCCCACGGCCTCGCCGCGGGCAGGCTCAAGGCCGAGAAGAAGAGCGGCCTGCGCGTCCACGGCCGGGCCGGCGAACCGTGCCCGGTCTGCGGCGACACCGTCCGCGAGGTCTCCTTCAGCGACTCCGCCCTCCAGTACTGTCCGACGTGCCAGACCGGGGGGAAGGTCCTCGCCGACCGCCGCCTGTCGAAACTCCTCAAATAGAGCCCCCGGCTCCCTCCAGGGGATTCCCGGCTCCTAGACTCCCGCGCATGCTGCGCGTACTGGCCGTCGACGACGAGGAGCCCGCCCTCGGCGAGCTGCTCTACCTGTTGCGCGCCGACCCCCGGGTGCGGACCGCCGAGGGCGCCGGGGACGCCACCGCGGCCCTGCGCAGGATCGGGCGCGCCCTGGAGGCCGGTCCCGACGGCGACGAGGCCGTCGACGTCGTCTTCCTCGACATCCACATGCCCGGCCTCACCGGACTCGAACTGGCCCGGCTGCTCGCCGGTTTCGCCCGGCCCCCGCACATCGTCTTCGTCACCGCCCACGAGGGCTTCGCCCTCCAGGCCTTCGACCTCAAGGCGGTCGACTACGTCCTCAAGCCGGTCCGCCGCGAGCGGCTCGCCGAGGCCGTGCGCCGCGTCCACGCTCTCGTCCACGCCACCGCCGCGCCCGCCGTACTCACCGCGGCCGTCCCCGAGCAGGTCCCCGTCGAACTCGGCGGCGTCACCCGCTTCGTGCCCGTCGACGAGATCGCCTACGTCGAGGCCCACGGCGACTACGCCCGCCTCCACACCGACCAGGGCAGCCACCTCGTCCGCATCCCGATCTCCACCCTGGAGGAGCGGTGGGCCGACCGGGGCTTCGTCCGCATCCACCGCAGCCACCTCGTGGCCCTCGCCCGCATCGACGAACTCCGGCTGGACGGCGGCGCCACCTCCGTCCGGCTCGGCGACACCGACCTGGCCGTGAGCCGCCGCCACGCCCGCCACCTGCGGGACCTCCTGATGCGCCGGGCCGGCGGCTGAGCCGCGTACCCCTACCGGGGCCGCACCCCCTCTGCGTACACTCCACGCTCCAGGGAGCCAGTCAGAGAGCGGACGCAGATGCCGGAGCACCACCCCCCGCGCAGGCCCCGGCGCGAGACCGTCACCTACGCCTCCGCCCACGGTCCGGGAGCCGTGCCCGCACCCTCCGGGCGCCGCCCGGCCCACCCGCCGGCCCGGTCCGAGATCGACGAGCAGACCACCCTCGGCCACACCTACGTGCGTTCCCTGATGCGCAGTCAGCTCCGTGCCGCCCTCACCGCCCTCGGGGCCCTGGCCCTGCTCGTCGGCTCGCTGCCGCTGCTGCTCGCGCTGCCCGCGCCCGAGGCGCTCGTGTGGGCCGCCCTCGGCTTCGGCGTGTACCCGGTCGTCTGGGCCATCGCCCACTGGTACGTCCGCCGGGCCGAGCGCAACGAGCGCGACTTCACCGGCCTCGTGGAGCGGTGAGAACGGTGAACACGCCCGCATGAACCAGGCCTACGCGGTCGCCGCCGTCACCGCCGTCGTCCTCGCCACCGTCCTCATCGGCGCCCTCGGCCTGCGGATCTCCCGCACCACCTCCGACTTCTACGTCGCCTCGCGGACCGTCCGGCCGGGCCTCAACGCCGCGGCCATCAGCGGCGAGTACCTCTCCGCCGCCTCCTTCCTCGGCATCGCCGGACTCGTCCTCGTCCAGGGCCCCGCCATGCTCTGGTACCCGGTCGGCTACACCGCCGGACACCTCGTCCTGCTCGTCCTCGTCGCCGCCCCGCTGCGCCGCTCGGGGGCGTACACCCTCTCCGACTTCGCCGAGGCCCGCCTCGAATCCCCGCAGGTCCGGCGGCTCGCCAGCCTCTTCGTCGTCGGCATCGGCTGGCTGTACCTGCTGCCGCAGCTCCAGGGCGCCGGGCTCACCCTGGAGATCCTCACCGGCGCCCCCGACTGGGTCGGCGGGCTGCTCGTCGCCCTCGTCGTCACCGGCACCGTCGCCGCGGGCGGCATGCGCAGCATCACGTTCGTCCAGGCCTTCCAGTACTGGCTGAAGCTCACCGCCCTGCTCGTCCCCGCCCTGTTCCTGCTCGCCGCCTGGTACGGGGACGGTGCGCCCCGGGCCCGTTTCGACGCCCCCGCCGTGCTGCGCGGCCACACCGTCGTGAAGGTCGCCGACACGGTACGGATCGGGCTCGACGACCCGCTCACGGTCACCGTCACCGGCGGCGTGGACTCCGTCGCGTACACCGGCCGGACGGTGACGCTCGCCCCCGGCACCCACCACGTCCTGGCCGGCACCACGCTCTCCTTCGCGCAGGGGAGCCCACTGCCCGAGCGGGCCGCCAGCGGCTCCGACCCCCTCGGCTGGTCCCAGCCGCTGGCCGGCGGCCGCGACGGGCACCAGCTGTACGCCACGTACGGACTGATCCTCGCGACCTTCCTCGGCACCATGGGCCTGCCGCACGTCGCCGTCCGCTTCTACACCAGCCCGCACGGCCGCGCCGCCCGCCGCACCACCCTCGTCGTCCTCGGACTCGTCGGCGCGTTCTACCTGCTGCCACCCCTGTACGGAGCCCTCGGGCGGATCTACGCCCCCGAACTCGCCCTCACCGGCTCCGCCGACGCCGCCGTCCTCGTCCTGCCCGAGCGGATCCTCGGCGGACTCCTCGGCGACCTCCTCGGGGCGCTCCTCGCCGGCGGCGCCTTCGCCGCCTTCCTCTCCACCGCCTCCGGGCTCACCATGTCCGTCGCCGGGGTCCTCACCCAGGACGTGCTGCCCTCCCGGGGCGTCCGGCACTTCCGCCTCGCGACGCTGCTCGCCACAGCGGTCCCGCTGGGCGTCGGGGTCGTCGCCTCCAAGGTGCCGGTCGCCGACGCCGTGGGCCTCGCCTTCGCGGTGTCCGCCTCGTCCTTCTGCCCGCTGCTCGTCCTCGGCATCTGGTGGCGGCGGCTCACCCCGCCCGGCGCCATGGCCGGCCTCCTGCTCGGCGGGGGCTCCGCCCTCGCCGCCGTGATGGCGACCCGGGCCGGAGCCGCCCCCGGGGGCTGGCCGCACACCCTGATGGCCTGGCCCGCCGTCTGGTCGGTGCCCCTGGGGTTCCTGACGATGGTGCTCGTCTCGCTCGCCACCCCCCGCCGGATCCCGCGCGGTACCCCCGCCCTCCTCGCCCGGCTCCACCTCCCGGAGGAGATCACCGGCACCGTCCCCGCCCAGGAGGCCCGCCGATGAGTGCGCGGGAGGAGCTTTCGCCGAGCACCCAGGAGGCCCGCTCGTGAGTACCCGGGAGGCCCGCCGGTGAACGGCATCGCCCTCGCCGCCGCTGCCGCCGCCGGGGCCGTGCTGCTCGCCGCCGGTTTCGTCCTCGGCCGGCTCGCCGCCCGGCGTGACGGCCGCGCCGCCGCCGATGCCGACCTCGGCACACCCGTCGAACGGGCCACCTTCCACACCCTCCACACCGCCTCGCTCGCCGCGCCCCCGCTGCGCGCGGGACTCACCGAGGAGACCGCGCGCAAGGCGGCCCGCACGCTCCGCTCGCTGCTCGGCACCGAGGCGCTGTGCCTCACCGACCGGGGCGCGGTCCTCGCCTGGGACGGGCCGGGCGAGGACCACCACCGCGCGCACGTGCCCGAGCAGGCCGCCGAGACCCTGGAGACCGGCCGCAGCCGTTCCGCCCACAGCGGCTGCGACGACCCGGCGTGCCCCCTGCGCTGGGCCGTGATCGCCCCGCTCACCGGGGAGGACGGGGTCCTCGGCGCGCTCGTCGCCTACGGCTCGCGGGAGTCGGCCGTCCTCGTGCGGGCCGCGACCGAGGTGGCCCGCTGGGTCTCGGTCCAGCTGGAGCTGGCCGAACTGGACCGCTCGCGCACCCGGATCGTGGAGGCGGAGATACGCGCCCTGCGCGCCCAGATCTCCCCGCACTTCATCTTCAACTCCCTCGCCGCCATAGCGTCGTTCGTGCGCACCGACCCCGAGCGGGCCCGGGAGCTGCTCCTCGAGTTCGCCGACTTCACCCGCTACTCCTTCCGCAGGCACGGCGAGTTCGCCCAGCTCGCCGACGAACTGCGGGCCGTCGAGCAGTACTTGGCCCTCGCGGGGGCGCGGTTCGGGGACCGCCTGAAGGTGACGCTGCAGATCGCGCCCGAGGTGCTGCCGGTGACCCTGCCCTTCCTCTGTCTCCAGCCGCTCGTGGAGAACGCCGTCAAGCACGGCCTCCAGGACCGTGAGCGGGGCTGCCGGGTCACGATCGCCGCCCGGGACGCGGGCGCCGAGGCGGTGGTGACGGTCGAGGACGACGGCATCGGCATGGACCCGGAGCTGCTGCGCGCCGTGCTGCGCGGGGAGCACCCGGCGGGCTCCGGCATCGGCCTGTCCAACGTGGACGAGCGGCTGCGCCAGGTGTACGGGGCGGAGCACGGGCTCGTCATCGAGACGGGGGTCGGTGCCGGGATGAAGGTGACGGTACGGGTCCCCAAGTACCGCCCGGGGGTGCACCCTTCGGCTTCCTAGTCAGCGCAGGTGCAGCGACAGGTGCGCGAGCGGGAGGCCCAGCTTCCAGGCGGGCAGCCAGATCTGCTCGGTCTCGTCGACGGGCTCCTCGGGGTCGGTGCGGCCGTCGAGGTCGGCGGCGAGGATCCAGGTGTCCCGCAGCCGGCGCCAGGAGGTCCGCGCGAGCGCCAGGTCCGGGCCGTCGCCGCCGTCCGCCGTCCGCGCGGCGAGCCGCTCCTCGACCCACGGCGGCCAGGGCCGGTCGTACGCGGTGTGCCGCAGCCACTCGTCGACCCGGTGGGCGGACCAGGCGCCCCCGGGTCCGGCCGGGCCGTCCGGTTCCCCGGCGAGGTGGACGGTGAGGGCCAGGGCCTGGAGGCCGGCCCGGTACTCCAGTGAGCCGGGGGCCACGAGCGCGGCGGCCCGCAGCACCTCGTCGGCCAGGTACTCGGCGCACAGCCAGGCCATCGGAACGGCGAGGCCGCCGCCGCTCGTGCCGCCGGCGCCGTTCGTGCTCTCGGGCAGCAACGCTCCCACCTTCTCCCGGACGTGAGTGGCCCCGGATGTCAGGGGCCCGGGGGAGAGCCTCCTCCGTGAAGGGCGCCCGCGGGTCCCGCTTTGCTCAACTCGCCCGAGGGGTTTCGGATACGTTTCCCGGCCGGATCGGTGCGGGTGAGGTTCCTGGTGCGCGGTGGGTCGGGCGGGTCGGGAGGGGCGGGAGTCCGGGCGGGTTCAGCCGAGGAGCGCGTACACGGCGGTCGCGTGGGCCGCGGTCTCCTCGGTGCCGTCGGCCGTCATCGTGATGTCCGCGAACGCCATCCGCTTGCCGGTCTTCGTGAGCCGGGCGCGGACGAGGACGTCGGCGCCGATCACCGCGCGCTGGAAGCTGATGGACTGCTGGACGGTGGTCATCGGCACGAAGCCGCCGCGGGCCGCGGCGACCGCGATGACCGTCGCGGTGTCGGCGGCGGCCATCAGCGCCTGGCCGGAGAGGCCGCCGCCCTCGCGGGCGAGCCGGTCCGACCAGGGGAGCCGCAGCACGGCCTCGTGGCCGTCGGCGGATCCGGGGGATCCGACGGATTCGACCGTGAGCCCCAGATCGAGGACCCAGGGGGCGAAGTTGTCGGCGAGGAGCTCTTCGGCGGCGGTGAGAGTCAGCGTCACGGCGTCATTGTGGGGCCCCGGCACGGGCCCGGGCAACGGCCGCGCGCCGCGGCCGGTAGCCGGGCAGGGAGCGGCCCAGCTGCCGCAGCGCGTAGTGCGAGCGGGACTTGACGGTCCCGGCGGGGATGCCGAGGTCGACGGCGGCCTCGTTGACGGTGAGGCCGTGGAAGTAGAGACGGACGAGCACCGCGCGGTGCTCGGGGCTCAGTCCGCGCACGGCCGCCCGCACGTCGAGCGCGGCGTCGGCGGACGCGGTGGCGTCGGCGGGGTCGGGCGTCACCGCGAGGACGCCGTCGCCGATCTCGGCGGGCCGGGCGAGGCGTGAGCGGCGGGCGTCGATGGCGAGGCGGCGGGCCACGGTGAAGAGCCAGGGGCGCATCGAGGTGTAGGGGCCGTCGAAGGCCTCGGGGTGCAGCCAGGCCCGTACGAGCGTCTCCTGGGCGAGGTCCTCGGCCCGCTGCCGGTCCCCGTGCGTCAGGCCGAGCAGGAAGGAGAGCAGTGCGGGCCCGTGGTCCCGCTGGAGCTCCTCCAGGGTCCGCTCGTCGGTCGTCACCGTCGTCGCCGTCGTCATGCTGCCCGCCTCTCCCGCGCCTCGTCGTCCGGGGCGTATCCGAACGCATCCGGACGGCGGGGGACAGGGAACGGACAGCGGTCTGCGACGAACGGTCGCACCGAGCGGCGAATGGCACGGCGAACGGTCGGACGGAGTCAGTGCGTCCGTTTCAGCGGGGTTCGTCACCCCGCGCGGCCTTGACCCTTGACTGCGGCTTTCCCAGGAGATGAATTCATCAGAACAGATGTTCATCACATGAATCGGGTGGAGTGCCGGACATGACCTCACGCACCAGACCCGCGGCGGCGCTCGCCGCGCTCCTGCTCGCGGCGGCGACCGGCTGCGCCGGCGGGAGCGGCCCGGCCGACGGCACCCCCACCCCGCCCGCCCCGTCCGCCGCGCCCGGCGGGGCCTCCGCGCCCGCCGGCTTCACCCTGGTCGCCTCCGGCGACATCCTCCCGCACGACTCGATCATCCGGCGGGCCGGCGAGGACGCGGACGGGGCCGGCTACGACTTCGGCCCCATGCTCTCCGGCGCGAAGCCCGTCGTCTCCGGCGCCGACCTGGCCATCTGTCACATGGAGACCGTGTACGGGGAGGAGGGCGGCCCCTACACCGGCTACCCGGCCTTCAAGTCGCCCCCCGAGATCGCCGCGGCGCTCAAGGCCACCGGCTACGACTCCTGCTCCACCGCCTCCAACCACACCCTCGACGACGGGGCCGCGGGCCTGCGCCGTACCCTCGACGCGCTCGACAGGGCGGGCGTCCGGCACGCCGGCTCCGCCCGTACCGCCGAGGAGGCGGCGAGGCCCACCTTGCTGAAGGCCGGCGGCGCCACGGTCGCCCAGCTCGCCTACACCTACGACACCAACGGCTACCCGCTGCCCGAGGGGCAGCCCTGGGCGGTCAGCATGCTCGACGAGGGCAGGGTGATCGCCGACGCGCGCGCCGCCCGCGCCGCGGGCGCCGACGTGGTCGTCGTGAGCGTCCACTGGGGCAGCGAGTGGCAGACCGAACCCGACGGGCGGCAGCTCTCCCTCGGGCGCGCGCTGACCGCCTCGCGGAGCGGCGGGCGCCCGGACGTGGATCTCGTCATCGGTACGCACGCCCATGTGCCCCAGGCCTACGAGAAGGTCAACGGGACCTGGGTCGTCTACGGGATGGGCGACCAGATCGCCGGCGACATGATCAACCACGAGGGCTCCTACGACCCGCGCGGCAACCAGAGCAGCATCGGCCGCTTCACCTTCGCCCCGCCCAGGACCCCCGGCGGACGCTGGGAGGTCACGAAGGCGGAGTTCCTCCCCCAGTGGTTCGACACCGCGCACGGGCGCGTGGTCGACCTCGGCGCGGCGGAAGCCGGGGACGCGCACCAGGCCGGGATCCGCGACACCATCCGGGACGTGGTGCTCGGCCGGGGCGCCGACAAGGACGGCCTGGTGATGGGCAAGTAGGGCGAGGGGTGCGCCCGGCCGGTCACGGCACGACGGTGACCGGCCAGCGGCCCGCCTTCACCAGGCGGACGGCGACCGAGCCGACGAAGCGGTGGCCCGCCGACTGCGAGGCGCCCACCACCACGGCGTCCGCCGTCAGTTCGTCCGCGGCCTGGACCAGGCCCGCGTAGGCGTCGCCCCGGAAGGTGTGGAACTCCCACCGGATCCGCCACAGGTCCTTGACCCGCTCGGCGGACGTCCGGATCTCCGCGACGAGGTCGTCGGCGATCTCCTCGGTCGTCCCGGACACCGGAACGCCCAGCGCCGCGCCCGCCGGGATCACCGGCTGCACGTACACGAGCGCGAGCAGCGCGTTCTGGCGCCGGGCGAGCCCGGCCGCGTACGCCACGGCACGCAGGGAGGAGGCGGAGCCGTCGACCCCCGCCATGATCACTTTGGGGCCGTCGGTGCCGCGTTCGAACCGGCCGGGCTGCTGTTCGCTCACGCTCCGAGGCTATCGGCTCATCGGGTGTTTTCGGACGGGGGGCCGGTGTCGCTGAGCTGCCCGGACCCTCGCCCGTATGAACCATTGGTCATGAAAAAGGATGAGATGCCCAGTGGGCGCAGGGCGGTGCTGCGCCTCGCCGCCGCCCTCGGGGCCACCGCCACCGTCGGAGTCCTCGCGGCGGACCGGTTCGCCACGCCCGACACGGCCGGCGACGCCGCCTCCGGACCCCGCGGCACCCCCGGCCCGGGGCGCGCGGGGCCGGCCGCCGGACCCCAGGCCGCCCGCCCGCGCCCGTCCGCGTACCGGCTCCAGCCCATGACCGCGTACGCGCCCCCCGCCTTCCGGCGCGCGGTCCCGCCGGTGCGGCAGCGGCCCTTCCTCAGCATGTCCGGGGTCGGCCGTTCGATGGTGCTGACCTTCGACGACGGTCCCGACCCCCGGTACACCCCCGGCATCCTGGAGACCCTGCGGCACTACGACTGCCGGGCGATGTTCTTCGTCTGCGGTGAGATGGCCGTCGACAACCAGGACCTGCTCCGCGAGATGGACGCGGACGGACACGTCGTCGGCAACCACTCCTGGTCCCACCCCCTCATCCCCAAGCTCAAGCCCTCCCGGATCCGCGACGAGCTCGGTTCCACCAGCGAGGTCGTCGAGCGGGCCCTCGGCACGGCACCGCTCTGGTACCGGGCGCCCTACGGGGCCTGGAACAAGCTCTCCTTCGAGATCGGCGCCGAGCTCGGCATGGAGCCGCTCGCCTGGACCGTCGACACCCTGGACTGGACGGAGCCCGGCACCGGCCCCATCGTCCGCCGCGTCCTCGACGGCGCCGCGCCCGGCGTCGTCGTCCTCTCCCACGACGCCGGCGGCAACCGCTCCCAGAGCGTGGCCGCGCTCCGCCGCTACCTGCCCGAACTCCTCGACGCCGGCTACCGGATCACCGTTCCCCGGCGCTGACCCTCCGGAACGGCGGAAGGGCCCCGGCACCTCGGTGCCGGGGCCCTTCCGCCCGTGCTAGTTAGCGCGAACCGACCATGCGCGCGTAGACCACGACGTTCCCGTCGTAGCCACGCGCGCGCGTGTAGCCGCCGCCGCAGGTGATCACCCGCAGCTCCGGTTCGCCGTTGTCGGCGTAGACCTGCACGCCGGGGAAGTTGTCCTTGGCGTACACCTCGATGCCGTAGACCTCGAAGACCGCGACCCGGCCGTCGTACCGCTCGACCTCGATGTGCTGGCCCTTCTGCAGGGATCCCAGGCCGTAGAAGACCGCCGGGCCCTTCGCGTTGTCGACGTGGCCGACGATGACGGAGGTGCCGCGCTGGCCGGGCGCGATGCCGTTCTGGTACCAGCCCGCGAGGTTGGGGTCCTCCGGGGGAGGGGCCGCCACCCAGTCGTCCGCGTCCAGGCCCACGTCCATGACGGGGGCCGCCACCTGGATCGCCGGGATCTTGATCCGGGACGCCGGGGCGAAGGGCAGCGGCTCCAGGCCCGTGCTCGCCGCGGGCGGCGTCGGGGTGACCGGGTGCCCCGCCGGGCGGGCGGCGGCGGCGGGTTGGGGCGGCCCGAGGGCGACGTCCACCCCGTTGCGCATCATCGCGAGTCCGGACAGCATGGCGAGGGCCAGGACGCCCCAGGGTTGGCGTCTCCTGCGCTGGAAGACGCGGAAGTCCTTCGGGGGCATGGTTCTCCCTTCTCGGCGTCGTCAGAACGGTAAGGGCGGTCGCGCGGGCCGTCGCGCCGGACGGCGCGAACGGGTGGGGGCCGCCTCCGGACGGGTGTCCGGGCCCCGCGGGGAGGTCTGCGGACCGCCGGTGAACGGTGGCGCGGGGGTGTGCGGCCGCCGACCCCGCGTGCGGTGCGGCGCGAGCGGGGGCCGGAGCCCGCCGAAGCGGAGGCGACGGGCAGGTGGGTGACAGCCCGGCTGACCCATCCGAGTAATCGTCAGATAAGCATCCCGAACGGCCGTGACCTGCGAATCCGTCACCTCGGGGGGTTCCGCCCCCGGCGTGTCGCCTCACCGGGGTGGCCCAGTGCCGACATGCACGGCTCGCACCGGCTTGTGATGGTTCGTCATGGAAGGCGTACTCGTCGAATCTCCCGGAGCACCGCTTTGGGGCGTCTTCCACAGGAGGTTCAACCATGCGTGCTGCACGCACTCTGGCGGTGACGGCGACCGCGTTCGCGGCGCTCGGACTCGCGGCCCCCCTCGCCACCGCCACCCACGGGCCCAGCAGCGTGACCGTCAGCCCTTTCCAGACCGAGCGGGGCGGAGACGGCTCCAACGGCGTCACCGTGTCCCCCTTCGCGGTCCACCAGGGCGCGATCCTCACGATCACCGTCCGGGGCTGCGCCGGAGGCACGGTCACCTCGAACGCCTTCCCGACGACCACGCTCCCCGCCGCCGTCAACGGGGTCTCCACCGCCACCCCCCGCATCTTCAACAACGCCACGCCCGGCCAGTACAACCTGGCCGTCCAGTGCAACGGCCGTACCCTCACCCAGCCGTTCCGGGTGCTGGCCGGCCAGGGCGCGCAGGGTGGCCTCGGCGGCTCGATGGCCCCGAGCTCCACCGAGATGGCCGTCGGCGGCTCGCTCGTCGCCGCGGCCGCACTCGGCGGGGGCCTCTTCATCGCCCGCCGCCGGCGCCTGACCGGCGCGGGAGTCTGACCGGCCGAACCTCCCGGTCGGCCCGCTGTGCCCGTCGCCCCCGAGTCCCACCGGGACCCGGGGGCGACGGGCGTCCGCGGGACGCCGGGCACCGCTCCGGTCCGGGCCACGACGCCCGTTCAGTGACGCCGGCCCGCGCCGCTGCGAAGGCGGATCGCGTAGACCGCGGCGCCCGAGACGGCGGTCACGGCCAGCGCCCCGCCCACGGCCACCTCGGCGGTGCTCGGGGCCATCGAGCCGCCGAGACCGCCCTGCACCCCGCGCGGGGGCGTGAGGATCGTGGCGCTGATGGTCGGGGTGGCGGTGGGGGAGCCGCTGATGGTCAGGGCGACGGTGTCCTGCACGCCGCCCGTGCAGTTGAAGAGCACCGTGTACACGGCGCCGCGCTTGGCGTCCGCGTCCACGGTGGCGGTCACCGCCGCACCCGGTGCGATGGTGGCCGTGTCGAAGATGCCCGCCGAGGCCGTCGCCGTACTGGCGCAGCCGGGGGCGCTCAGCGTCACCCGGCCCCCCGGGGCGACGACCGCGGGCGACACGAGGAAATCGCCCGGTGCCTTGGCCCCGGGTGCCCGCGCGCCGGACGCGGGAGCACCGTCCGCCGCGAGGGCGGCGGGGGCGGCCAGGGCGAGGGCGGCCGCCCCCAACAGGGCAGTGGTGGCGGCACGTATCGCGCGCATGGTGAATCCTCCGGGTCCCGGGGCGCAGCCGCGGAAGGGGGTTCCCGCGAAGGGCGTGCGCCTCGATGCCCGAAACGCTAGGAGCGCACTACCACAGCCGCGATCCCAGACGTGCGAATGGGGCACCCATGTCCCCCGGGCGGCCCACTCGCACGGGGCGGCTCACCGCGTGATCTGCGGGAACAGATCGGTGAACGGCGCGGCGGTGGCCGAGATGCCCCGGCCGAACGGCGCGTCGAAGTCCCAGATGAGGAACAGCAGGAACGCGATCAGGACGCTGAAGAGCCCGGCGAGCAGCAGCTCCCGGCCGGTCCTGCGGATCTGCAGCGTGAAGATCAGGCCGACCGTCACCAGTGCCCCGATGATCAGGCCGAACCAGACCACCCCCGGCATGGTGGCCCCCGCGTTCTGCCCGCGCGCCCCGCGGGCGTCGTCGGCGGCGGCCACCTGGTCCACCAGGGGCTGGTACGCCTGCCCCTCGAAGTCGTTGGCCGGCTGGTAGTCGGTGACGCTGCGCCGCACCCGCTCCAGGAGCGCGGTGCCCTCGTCGCTGAGCTCCCCGTTCTCGGCCATGTACGTCCACTCGTCGTGGACCACGTACGAGACGTACGCGTCGACGTCGGCGCGGATCCGGGAGCGGACCTCCTGCGGGTACACCTCGGCGCGCGCCGAGATCTCGTGCATCGCCTGGGCCTCCTGCCGGACGGTCTCCTGGGCGGCCCCCCGGGCCTCCCAGACACCGGCGATGGCCAGACCGAGCACGATCGCGTAGATCACGCCGATCATCATCGTCATGTACTCGATGACGTCGGGGGTTTCGTTGGGGTCGTCGTCCTCGGGGAGGCGACGGTTGTTCATGACGACGATGGTGAGCACGACGGCGCAGGCGGCGGCCATCGCGAGGGAGAGAACAAGCCAATCGGACATGGATTCCTCCGGCGGGGTTCAGAGGGTCGGTGGGGCGGCGGGATCGGTGTGGCCCGTGGGGCACTTGGGGCCCTCGGGGTCGACGGGACCCGGGGTCACTTGGACCGGGGGCGCAGGATCGCCGTCGCGAGCACGGCGGGGGCGGTGATCATCAGCGTCGCCGTGACGACGGAGGTGCCGCCCTGCTTCTTGGCCCGTGCCGCCTGGCGGTAGTGCGGCAGTGGCACCGGTGAGGGGGCCGGCGGCCGGGCCCGCACGGTGGGCGTCGGGGACGGGGGAGGCGGTGGTGCGGGCGCCGGCCGCGGCGGCCTCGTGGGCGGAGGCGCGGGGGACGGCGGTTCCGGTCGCGGCGCGGGCCTGGTGGCCGGCGGCTTCGGCACGGGCCGCGGCGGCACCGGCTCGGGCGGCACCGGCTTCGGCGTCGGCTTCGGGGAGGGGGACGGCGAGGGCGACGGGGGCTCGGGCGTCGGCGTCGGGGTGGGCGTGGGCGTCGGGGTGGGCGTGGGCGACGGGCACGGCGGGGGCGGTTCGGGGTCGCAGGGCTTCGGGTGGTGGTGATGCCCGTGCCCGTGGCCCTTCCCGTCGCCGTGGTGGTCGTGGCCCCCGCCCTTGCCGTGGCCCTTCCCGCCGCCGTTGCCGTGGTCGTCGCCGTCGTGGTGGCCGTCGCCGGCGACGGCCACCACGATCAGCGAACCGCCCGAGTCGGTCGAGGCGTAGGCGCAGGCGTCGGCGGCGGCGGGCACCGGTGCGGCGAGCAGCCACACGAGCCCGAGGGCCGCCAGCGGCCGCGCGAGGAGTGATCCGTACAGAGACACGCCGTCGAGCTTGATCACAACGGCGGCGCGCCGGGGCGGAATCCGGCGGGATTCGCCAGATGGAGGGGATCTCCGGATGTGGGGGCTTGACGTTTCGCCGGGTGTCGGCGTCGGATTCGGCGCAATGCCCGGTAATGCCGGGCGCGATGATTCAGGACGGGTGGCCGACACGGTCCGTTCAGGCCTCCCGGCCAAGAACTGTCCGGTTGTCGCCCTGTCGGACGGGCAGGCCAACAGGGCATCCTGCACCGGCGACCGGGCCCCGGGAGCGGCAACAGCCGAGGTACGGACGGGGCCTGGGGCTCCGTCGGCCGCGACCGGCACCGTCCCGGGAGCCGACGCACGATCATATGCACGTGAATTTGCACAGCCTGAAGGCGTGAACTCTGCGTTCCAAGAGCACGTGCCAATGGCGTGTGACCAAGAACGGACCGCGAATTTCCGTTTCTACTCGCTCTCCCGGCGGGCGATCAGTAGCCTCACCTCGAACACCGGCCGCGAACACATGGCCGCATCCCCGTGGCGACTTGTTGGAGACATTGATGGAGCGTCCCGCCTGGGCTCCGCCCGGTATCGACATTTCGGTGCCGAGCGTGTCCCGTATGTACGACTTCTATCTGGGCGGCTCGCACAATTTCGAAGTGGACCGGGAAGCGGCGCGCAAGGCCATGGAGTTCATGCCGGGCCTGCCCAAGGTCATGCAGGCGAACCGTGCCTTCATGCGGCGCGCCGTGCGTCACGCCGTTGACAACGACGTCACCCAGTTCCTCGACATCGGCTCCGGCATACCCACCTTCGGCAACGTGCACGAGGTCGCCCGGGCCGCCGACCCCGCCGCCCGCGTCGTCTACGTCGACCACGACCCCGTCGCCGTGGCCCACAGCCGCGCCGTCCTGGAGGGCGACGACAGCGCGGCCGTCGTCGCCGCCGATCTGCGCAAGCCCGCCGACATCCTGTACAGCCCCGACGTGACCCGACTCCTCGACCTGGACCGGCCGGTGGCCCTGCTCCTCGTCGCCGTGCTGCACTTCCTGGAGGACGAGGACCGCCCGTACGAGGCCGTCCGCGAACTCGTCGACGCCCTCGCCCCCGGCAGCCTCGTCGTCCTCACCCACGCCTCGTACGAGGGCATCCCCCTCACCGAGGAGCAGGCCGGCGGCACCGTCGGCGTCTACCGCAACATCCGCAACCCCCTCGTGATGCGGTCGGGCGACGAGATCGCCCGCTTCTTCGACGGCACCGAACTGATCGAGCCCGGACTCGTCCCGATGCCGCTGTGGCGGCCGGACAGCCCGGCCGAGGAGGAGGATCCGTACGCCTTCTCCGGGTTCGCAGGGGTGGGGCGCACGGCGTGAAGGTCCCGTCGCAGCCGACCGGCGCCGTCGCCGAAGCCGACGGCCCGGAGGACAGACTCAGGCGGTTCGTCACCATCTGGAGCCGCGCGATCTTCCCGGTGACGGCCACCTCGCTGACCCGCGCCGAGTTCGAGGGGCACCTGCTGCCGCTGGCCCGCACCCTGTGCGACGCCCTGCACGCCCGCCCCTTCGACACGGCACCCGCGCAGCGCGCCGGAGCGGCCCTCGTCGCCGCCCACTGCACCGACCCGGACGCGCTCGGCCGCAGCCTCGGCGTCGTCGACTCGTACCTGGTGCTCTACTGCGGTACGGAGTCGGACCTCGCGACCGAGGAACTGCGGGCCCGCTGCTCCCGCCTCCAGCACGCCATGGCCGCCGGCTACGCGCAGGCCCTGCGCGAGCGGACCCGCGCCGAGCAGGAGGCCATCGCCCGCTCCGCGCTCGCCGCCCGCAGCGCC
Source organism: Streptomyces sp. E-08 (assembly GCF_049913095.1). Lineage (NCBI taxonomy): Bacteria > Bacillati > Actinomycetota > Actinomycetes > Kitasatosporales > Streptomycetaceae > Streptomyces > Streptomyces sp. E-08. The sequence continues at coordinate 7,285,798 of NZ_CP183971.1, forward strand.
GCCGAGATAGCCCTGCACGCCACCGAGAGCCGCTTCCGCGCCGTCTTCGACGGAGCGGCGATCGGCATCGGCATCGCCGACCTCGACGGCAACGTCCTGGAGGTCAACGAGACCCTCACCCGCATGTTCGGCGGGATGGAGGGCCAGGTGCGCAGCCGGAAGGTCAGCGAGTGGGTCCACCCGGAGGACGGGCCGCACGTCTGGAAGCTGTACGAGGAGCTGGTCCGCGGCGAGCGCGAGCACTACCGCGTCGAGAAGCCGTACTACCGCGGTGACGGAACGGTTCTGTGGACCAACCTCACGGTCTCGCTCCTCCGCGACGCCGAAGGCCGCCCCCAGTACCAGCTGGCCCTCATGGAGGACACCACCGAACGGCGCCTGCTCCATCTGCGCCTGCGGTACGAGGCCACCCACGACGCGCTCACCGGGCTGCCCAACCGGACCCTGTTCTTCGAACGCCTGGAGAAGGCGCTCGCCCCCGGCGAGAACGCCCGCTTCGGCCTCTGCTACCTCGACCTCGACGGCTTCAAGGTCATCAACGACAGCCTCGGCCACTCCACCGGCGACCGGCTGCTCGTCGAGGTCGCCGACCGGCTGCAGAGCTGCGTCACCGGCGGCGGCGAGATGGTGGCCCGGCTCGGCGGCGACGAGTTCGTCGCCCTCACCACCGCCCCCGGCGGCGAACGGGACGTCACCGAACTCGCCGACCGCATCCTCGCCGCCCTCGCCACCCCGCTCCGCATCGACGGCCGCGAACTCACCGTGCGCGGCAGCCTCGGCGTGGTCGAGGGCCCGGCGGGGGAGCGGACCCCGGCCGAGGTGCTCCGCAGCGCCGACATCACCATGTACCGGGCCAAGTCGGCGGGCGGCAACCGCTTCGAACTCGCCGACCCCGAGGCCGACGCGCGCGCCATCACCCGCCACGGGCTCACCACCGCCCTGCCGACCGCCCTGGAGCGCGGCGAGTTCTTCATCGAGTACCAGCCGCTCGTCCACCTCGGAGACGGCAGCGTGCACGGCGCGGAGGCCCTCGTCCGCTGGTGCCACCCGCAGCACGGCGTGCTCGGCCCGGACCGCTTCATCCCGCTCGCCGAGGACACCGGCCTCATCGTGCCGCTCGGCCGCTGGGTGCTCCAGGAGGCCGTGCGCCAGGCCCGCTTCTGGCAGACCCGGCACTCCGACGGCGGCCCGCTGCGGATCAACGTCAACCTCTCCCCGACGCAGCTCCACCACCCGCGCCTGGTCGCCGACACCGTCGACGTCCTGGAACGCTCGGGGCTCGAACCGGGCGCGCTCTGCCTGGAGGTCACCGAATCGGCCCTGATCGGCGCCGACGAGGACCTCCTGAAGCCGCTGCGGCAGCTCGCCGAGATGGGCGTGGACATCGCCCTCGACGACTTCGGCACCGGCTACTCGAACCTGGCGAACCTGCGGCGGCTGCCGGTCAGCGTCCTGAAGCTCGACCGGTCCTTCACCCGGGGCATGCAGCAGCATCCGGTGGACCCGGTCGACCTCAAGATCGTCGAGGGGATCGTGTCGCTGGCGCACAGCCTGGAACTGGCGGTCACCGTCGAGGGCGTCGAGACGGGCGCCCAGGCCCGACAGCTCCGCGACCTCGGCTGCGACACGGCCCAGGGCTGGTACTACGCCCGCCCGGGCGCCCCGGACCGGATCCACTCGCTGCTCCTGGCGGACGCGGTGTAGCCCCGCGGCCGGGCGGTGCGCTCACGCCTGCGCGGGCCCGCGCCCCGACGAGCGTCACCGACCCCCGCGCGGGCCCGCGCCCTCGGCCGGCGCCCCGCCCGTCGCGTGCAGGCGTTCCACAGGGGGCGTCGCCCGGACGATTGCCAACACGCAGTGGGGCACCGCCCAGCCAGTGGCGTCAGGCGCCGCGCCGCAGCAGCAGCCGCTGGAGTTCGCGGGCCGCGCGTGGTGGCGCCACGTCGCTGCGGTGCGCGAGTGCGATCGTGCGGCGCAGGCCCGGCCGGGCGAGGGCCGTCACACGGAGGTCCCGGCCCGCGCGCCCCGCGACCATCGCCGGCACGACGGCGAGCCCGAGCCCCGCCCGTACGAAACCGAGCACCGCGTCCAGCTCCCCGCCCTCCACGGTGAACGTGGGCTCGAAGCCCTCCGCCCGGCACGCCGCCACGGTCAGTTCCCGCAGGTCGTAGCCGTGCCGGAACATCACGAGCGGCTGGTCCCGCAGGTCCTTGATCCGTACGGGCCGGCGCGGGGCCGGTTCCGAGGCCGCGGAGACCACCACCAGGTCCTCCCGCAGCAGCTCGACCGTCGTCAGGGCGGGGGAGGGGGAGGGCAGGGGGAGGACGACCAGCGCCAGATCGAGCGCCCCGCGCGCCAGCTCCCGTACGAGATCGTGCGAGCCGCCCTCCTCGATCAGGAGCTCGATCCCCGGGTGCAGGTCGTGGAAGGCGCGCAGCACGTCCGGAAGGAACCCCGTGCACAGGCTCGGCGTCGCACCGAGCCGCACCCGGCCCCGCTTGAGCTGCGCCAGCTCCTGCACCTCCAGGCGCGCCGTCTCCGTGTCGGCGAGGATCCGGCGCGCGAGCGGCAGCAGGGCCTCGCCCGCGTCGGTGAGCGCGATGTTCCCCCGGGCGCGGCTGAACAGCTCCGCGCCCAGTTCCTGCTCCAGGGCCTTGATCTGCTGCGAGAGCGAGGGCTGCGAGACGTGCACGCGCTCGGCGGCCCGGGTGAAGTGCCGGGTCTCGGCCACGGCCACGAAGTAGTGGAGCTGCTGGAACTGCATGGTCCCAGCGTAGAGGACATGAATAGCTTCATCCTATGGAGATCAGCCGGACCATGTCTTGGACCTCTCGGACCCTTCGGCCCTAGCGTCGGGAACATGGCTCTGGCACCCACGAGGGACCGGACGGCCGCCCGCCCGCCGTCCTCCACACCCTCCCGCGGATTCTGGTCGTCGACCCTCGGCAAGAAGACGGTCATGGCCGTCAGCGGGCTCATCATGCTCGGCTATCTCGTCGCGCACGTCGCCGGCAACCTCAAGGTCTTCTTCGGCCCCGAGGAGTTCAACGCCTACGGCCACTGGCTGCGGGTCATGGGCGCCCCCGTCCTGCACCACGAGTGGGCCCTCTGGCTCGTCCGGATCGTGCTCCTCGCCGCCGTTGCCGCCCACGCCGTCTCCGCGTACCAGCTCAGCCGGCGCGATCTGAAGGCCCGCCCGACCGCGTACGTCCACCGCCGCAGGCGCGCCTCGTACGCCACCCGCACCATGCGCTGGGGCGGCGTCATCCTCGCCCTCTTCATCGTCTGGCACATCCTCGACCTCACCACCGGCACCGTGCACCCCGGCGGCTTCGAGGAGGGCAAGCCCTACCAGAACGTCGTCGACACCTTCTCCACCTGGTACGGCGACGTCGTCTACATCACCGCCATGCTCGCCCTCGGCCTCCACGTCCGCCACGGCTTCTGGAGCGCGGCCCAGACCCTGGGCGTCGGCAGCGCCCGCCGCGAGCGCCTCCTCAAGGTGCTCGCCAACACCCTCGCGCTCGTCCTGACCGCGGGCTTCGTCTCCGTCCCCGTCGCCGTCATGACCGGAGTGGTGAGCTGACATGAGCTACCTCGACTACACCACCGGTGAGCCGATCACCGACACCAAGGCGCCCGCCGGGCCCATCGCCGAGCGCTGGGACACCCGCCGCTTCGAGGCGAGACTGGTCAACCCGGCCAACCGGCGCAAGCACCGGATCATCGTCGTCGGCACCGGCCTCGCCGGCGGCTCCGCCGGCGCCACCCTCGCCGAACAGGGCTACCAGGTCGTGCAGTTCTGCTTCCAGGACTCCCCGCGCCGCGCCCACTCCATCGCCGCCCAGGGCGGCATCAACGCCGCCAAGAACTACCGCAACGACGGCGACTCGGTCCACCGCCTCTTCTACGACACCGTCAAGGGCGGCGACTTCCGCGCCCGCGAGTCCAACGTCCACCGCCTCGCCCAGATCTCCGTCGAGATCATCGACCAGTGCGTCGCCCAGGGCGTCCCCTTCGCCCGCGAGTACGGCGGCCTCCTCGACACCCGCTCCTTCGGCGGCGTCCAGGTCTCCCGCACCTTCTACGCCCGCGGCCAGACCGGCCAGCAGCTCCTCCTCGGCGCCTACCAGGCACTCTCCCGGCAGATCGCCGCGGGCAACGTCGAGATGCACGCCCGTACGGAGATGCTCGACCTGATCGTCGTCGACGGCCGGGCCCGCGGCATCGTCGCCCGTGACCTGATCACGGGCGAGATCACCACCCACTACGCGGACGCCGTCGTCCTGGCCACCGGCGGCTACGGCAACGTCTTCTACCTGTCGACGAACGCCATGAACTCCAACGCCACCGCCGTCTGGCGGGCCCACCGGCGCGGCGCGTACTTCGCCAACCCCTGCTTCACCCAGATCCACCCCACCTGCATCCCGCGCACCGGCGACCACCAGTCCAAGCTGACCCTCATGAGCGAGTCGCTCCGCAACGACGGCCGCATCTGGGTGCCGAAGGCGAAGGGCGACACGCGCCCCGCCGCCGACATCCCCGAGGACGAGCGCGACTACTACCTGGAGCGCATCTACCCCTCCTTCGGCAACCTGGTCCCCCGCGACATCGCCTCCCGCGCCGCGAAGAACGTCTGCGACGAGGGCAGGGGAGTGGGGCCCGGGGGGCAGGGCGTCTACCTGGACTTCGCCGACGCGATCCGGCGGATGGGCCGCAAGGCCGTCGAGGAGAAGTACGGCAACCTCTTCGACATGTACGCGCGGATCACCGCGGAGAACCCGTACGAGGTCCCCATGCGGATCTACCCCGCCGTCCACTACACGATGGGCGGGCTCTGGGTCGACTACGACCTCCAGACGACCGTCCCCGGCCTCTTCGCCATCGGCGAGGCCAACTTCTCCGACCACGGGGCCAACCGGCTCGGCGCCTCCGCCCTCATGCAGGGCCTCGCCGACGGCTACTTCGTCCTGCCCGCCACCGTCAACGACTACCTGGCCCGTCATCCGGCCGGCCAACCCGTCACCGACGACCACCCGGTGGTCCGCGAGGTCCTCGCCGAGACCGAGGACCGCCTGAACCTCCTGCTCTCCGTCGACGGCGACCGTACCCCCGACTCCTTCCACCGCGAACTCGGCGAACTCATGTGGGAGTACTGCGGCATGGCCCGCACCGAGGAGGGCCTGACCAAGGCGCTCCGCCGCATCCCGGAGATCCGCGAGGAGTTCTGGAACCGCGTCAAGGTCCCCGGCACCGGCGAGGAGTTCAACCAGTCTCTGGAGAAGGCCAACCGGATCGTCGACTACCTGGAGCTCGCCGAGCTCATGTGCCTCGACGCGCTCCACCGTGCCGAGTCCTGCGGCGGCCACTTCCGCGAGGAGTCCCAGACCCCCGACGGCGAAGCGGCCCGCCACGACGAGGAGTTCGCGTACGCCGCGGCCTGGGAGTTCGGCGGGGCCGCCCCCGTCCTCCACAAGGAGGACCTCGCCTTCGAGTACGTCCACCCCACCCAGCGGAGCTATGCATGAGGCTCACCCTGCGCGTCTGGCGCCAGCAGAACGCCGACGCCCCCGGCGCCATGTCCACCTACGACGTGGACGGCATCTCCGCGGACATGTCGTTCCTGGAGATGCTCGACACCCTCAACGAGGAACTCATCCTCCGCGGCGAGGACCCCGTGGCGTTCGACCACGACTGCCGCGAGGGCATCTGCGGCGCGTGCAGCCTCGTCATCAACGGCGACGCGCACGGGCCGGAGCGCACCACGACCTGCCAGCTCCACATGCGGTCCTTCCGCGACGGCGACACGATCGACGTCGAACCGTGGCGCGCGTCCGCCTTCCCGGTGGTCAAGGACCTGGTGGTCGACCGCTCCGCCTTCGACCGGGTCATCCAGGCCGGTGGCTACATCACCGCGCCCACGGGCGCGGCCCCCGAGGCCCACGCGACGCCCGTCCCGAAGGCCGACGCGGACTCGGCCTTCGAACACGCCGAGTGCATCGGCTGCGGGGCGTGCGTGGCGGCCTGCCCGAACGGTTCGGCGATGCTCTTCACCTCGGCCAAGGTCAACCACCTGAACGTCCTGCCCCAGGGCTCCCCGGAACGCGAGACCCGGGTCCTGGACATGGTGGCCCAGATGGACGCGGAGGGCTTCGGCGGCTGCACCCTGACGGGCGAATGCGCCACCGCCTGCCCGAAGGGCATCCCGCTCCCGTCGATCACGGCGATGAACAGGGAGTGGCTGCGGGCCCGGAGGAAGGCCCCCCGCGGCTGACCGGATTCCGGACAGTCTGGCGGCGTGGGCTCCGCCACTCCGCGCACCCCGCGACCGAAGATCCTTCACGGAATGGTCACCTTCTCCGTAGGATCTTCGCTCCGGGGTGCTCCTGCCTGCCGGGACAGCAAGATCAACTCCGTTCAAACCTGTACTTACCGTGGCATCTTGTCCACTTCACGGCCAACCCGCCGCCGGGAATTTCCGGCGCGCCGACACCCCCGGGTACTGATGGGAACCGCCGGGGGGACATGACCGACCCCCCGGTCGCACCGACCACTTGGGGGTTTCATGTCCAGCATCACCCGCCGCCGGGCGCTCGGCGTCGCGGCCGGCGCGGCAGGCGCCGCCGCGGGCCTCGCCCTGGCCGGCCAGGCCGCCGCCGCTCCCCGGGCCGCCGTTCCCGCGGCCGGCCCGGCCTCGTTCGACGAGGTCTACCAGGGCCGCCGCATCAAGGGCGGCCCGTCGCACGGCGGCCACCACGGGGGCCATCACACAGGCGGCTACTCCGTGACGATCGACGGCGAGGAACTGCACGTCATGCAGAACGCCGACGGCACCTGGATCAGCGTCATCAACCACTACGAGCCGGTGGCCACGCCCAAGGCGGTGGCCCGCGCCGCCGTCCGCGAACTGCAGGGCGCCCCGCTCGTTCCGCTGACCCTCGCCTGACCGATCCAGGAGCGCACCACCATGACCGTACGCAAGAACCAGGCCACCCTCACCGCCGACGAGAAGCGGCGCTTCGTCAACGCGCTGCTGGAGCTCAAGCGTTCCGGGCAGTACGACGCCTTCGTCACCACGCACAACGCGTTCATCATGAGCGACACGGACAGCGGCGACCGCGTCGGCCACCGCTCGCCGTCGTTCCTGCCCTGGCACCGCCGCTTCCTCATACAGTTCGAGCAGGCGCTGCGGTCCGTCGACGCCACCGTCACCCTGCCCTACTGGGACTGGACGGCCGACCGCACCTCCCGCTCCTCGCTGTGGGCGCCCGACTTCCTCGGCGGCACCGGCCGGGCCCGCGACGGCCAGGTGACGGACGGCCCGTTCGCCCGCACCGGGAACCGCTGGACGATCAACGTGCGCGTCGACGGGCGCGACTACCTCCGGCGCGACCTCGGCGCCGGCGGCCGCCAGCTCCCCACCCGGGCCGAGGTGGACTCCGTGCTCGCCATGGAGACGTACGACACGGCCCCCTGGAACAGCTCCTCGGACGGCTTCCGCAACCACCTGGAGGGCTGGCGCGGGGTGAACCTCCACAACCGCGTCCACGTCTGGGTCGGCGGCCAGATGGCCACCGGAGTCTCCCCGAACGACCCCGTGTTCTGGATGCACCACGCCTTCATCGACAAGCTGTGGGCCGACTGGCAGGCCCGCCACCCCCGGTCGACCTACCTGCCCGCCGCCGGCACCGCCAACGTCGTCGACCTCGGCGACACCATGCGTCCGTGGAACGACGTGACCCCGGCGGACATGCTGGACCACACCCCGCACTACACGTTCGACACGGCGGCCTGACGGTCTCCGGAACCCCTCCCCGTCCCGGGTGCCCCCACGGGCGTCCCGGGGCGGGGCGCGGCATTTGCCGACATCAACGGATGATCCAGGAGGAAAGGAGGTATCCGGAACGCGCGCGACGGGTACTCGGGCCTTCGCAGGCCGGGCGGCGCACACGGTCCGTGTCGCACGCCGTCCACCGCGCCGTACCCGACGGAACGAGGAGGACACGTGACCCGGCAAGAGTCGGCGCAGGCCCCGCGCGGGCAGCAGGAGGAACCGGACCCCCAGCGGTGGAAGGCGCTCGGCGTCTGCCTCGTGGCGGGCTTCATGATCCTCCTCGACGTGTCGATCGTGAACGTCGCGCTGCCCTCCATCCGCTCCGGTCTCGACACTCCCGAGTCGGACCTCCAGTGGGTGCTCTCCGGGTACGCCCTCGCCTTCGGCCTCTTCCTCATCCCGGCCGGACGGCTCGGCGACGCCCGCGGCCGGCGCAGTGTCTTCATGGTCGGCCTCGCGCTCTTCACCCTCGCCTCGGTCTCCTGCGGAGCGGCGCAGTCGAGCCTCTGGCTGGTGATCTCACGACTGGCGCAGGGAGCGGCCGGGGCCCTGGTCTCACCGCAGATCTCCGCGCTCATCCAGCAGATGTTCCGGGGAGCCGAGCGCGGCAGGGCCTTCGGGATGTTCGGCACCGTCGTCGGCGTCTCCACCGCCGTCGGCCCCCTCCTCGGCGGGCTCATCATCCAGGCGGCGGGAGCCGAGGAGGGCTGGCGCTGGGTGTTCTACGTCAACCTCCCGATCGGGATCGTGTGCCTGTTCCTCGCCCGGCGGCTGCTGCCCGACACGCCGGACGCCAAGCCGGTGCGGCTCGGCAGACTCGACCCCGTCGGCGTGGTGCTCCTCGGCGCCGCCGTCCTCGCCCTGCTGCTGCCCTTCGTCCAGTCCCAGCAGTGGTCCGGGAACGGGAAGTACCGGCTCCTCCTCGCCGCCGCCGCGCTGCTCGCGGTCTTCGTGGCATGGGAGCGCCGCTGCGCGCGGTCGGGCACCGAGCCCCTCATCGACCTGACGCTCTTCCGCCTCCGGTCCTACTGGCTCGGCTCGCTGCTGATCCTGCTCTACTTCGCGGGCTTCACCTCGATCTTCTTCGTCAGCACGCTCTACCTGCAGAACGGACTGCACTACACCGCGCTCCAGGCCGGACTCGCCATCACTCCCTTCGCCCTGGGCTCGGGGTTCGCGGCCGGAATCGGCGGCCGGCTGGTGGACCGCTTCGGCCGGCCGCTCGTGGTCCTCGGCCTGACGATGGTGACGGTCGGCTTCGTCGGCGCCGCGTTCGCGGTGCAGCAGGTCCCCGGCCAGGGCGTGGGCTGGGCCCTGCTCGCCCCGCTGCTCCTCGCGGGCCTCGGCAGCGGCCTGGTGATCTCCCCGAACCAGACCCTCACCCTCTCCGAGGTGCCGGTGCACCGCGCGGGCACCGCCGGCGGCACCCTGCAGACCGGTCAGCGGGTCGGCTCGGCGATCGGGATCGCCGCGGTCGGCTCCGTCTTCTTCGACCACGTCGCCCGGGACGGCTGGGCCGCCGCCTACGACCACGGCCTCCTCGTCTCGATCGCCTTCGTCGCGGCCTCCCTCGCCGCGGCACTCGCCGACGTGGCGGCGGGCCGCCGCGCCGCCCGCCGCTGACCGCCGTGGCGCGCCGGCCGGGCGCGGGCCAGTCACGGGCCGGACACGTCGGCGAAGGCCTGGCCGAGGAGGCGTACGAGGGGGACTCCTCAGGGCCGTGCGGAGAGGGCCCGGGCCAGATACGGTGCGGTGCGACTCTCCGCCGCCCGCGCCACCTGCTCCGGAGGACCGGCCGCCACCACGCGGCCCCCCTGGTCGCCACCGCCGGGGCCGAGGTCGACGACCCAGTCGGCGGTGGCGACGACGTCCATGTCGTGCTCGACGACGACCACCGAGTGCCCGGCGTCCACGAGCCCGTGAAGCTGCCGCATCAGGACCTCCACATCGGCCGGGTGCAGCCCGGTCGTCGGCTCGTCCAGCACGTACAGGGTGTGCGCGCCGCGCGGCCGCTGGAGTTCCGAGGCGAGCTTGATGCGCTGCGCCTCGCCGCCGGAGAGCTCGGTGGCGGGCTGTCCGAGCCGCAGATAGCCGAGGCCCACGTCGAGGAGGGCGCGCAGGCTGCGCGCCGCGGTGGGCGTCCCGTCGAAGAAGGCGGCGGCGGACTCGACGGTCAGGTCGAGGACCTCGGCGATCGTGAGGCCGCGCAGCCGGACCCGGAGCGTCTCGGGGTTGTAGCGGGCGCCGTGGCAGTCGGGGCAGGGCGCGTACGTACTGGGCAGGAAGAGGAGTTCCACCGAGACGAAGCCCTCGCCCTGACAGGTCTCGCAGCGGCCGCCGGGCACGTTGAAGGAGAAGCGGCCCGCCTTGTACCCGCGTGCCCTGGCCTCCTCCGTCTCGGTGAACAGCTTGCGCACGACGTCGAAGAGGCCGGTGTACGTGGCGAGGTTGGAGCGCGGCGTCCGGCCGATCGGCCGCTGATCCACCGTCACCAGCCGGTGCACGCCCGTCACCTCCTCGGTGAGCGCGTCGACGAGGGTGGACTTCCCGGACCCCGAGACGCCGGTGACGGCGGTCAGGACCCCGACCGGGAAGGCCGCGTCCACCCCGCGCAGGTTGTGCCGGGTGACCGGCCCGGGCCGCAGCCAGCCCGCCGGTTCCCGCACCGTCCGCGCGGGCGCGGGCGCCCGGTCGAACAGGAACCGCCGGGTCGCCGACGCCTCGACCCCCGCCAGGCCGTCCGGCGGCCCGCTGTGCAGCACCCGCCCGCCGTGGACCCCGGCGCGCGGGCCGACGTCCACGAGCCAGTCGGCGTGCCGGACGACGTCGAGATGGTGCTCCACGACGAAGACCGAGTTCCCGGCCGCCTTGAGCCGGTCGAGGACCACCAGCAGGGCCTCGGTGTCCGCCGGATGCAGACCGGCGGACGGCTCGTCGAGCACGTACACGACGCCGAAGAGCCCGGAGCGCAGCTGGGTCGCGAGCCGCAACCGCTGGAGCTCGCCGTTGGAGAGCGTGGGAGTGGCCCGGTCCAGGCTGAGGTAGCCGAGGCCGAGTTCGGTGACCGTGGCGATCCGGGCGACGAGGTCCTCGGTGAGGACGCGGGCCGTCTCCGAGGTGTCCGCGGCCGTCGGGAGGAGCTCGGACAGGGCCGTGAGCGGCAGCGCGGCGAGCTCGGCGACGTTCCGCCCGGCGAAGGTGACCGCGAGCGCCTCGGGCCGCAGCCGGCCGCCGCCGCAGGCCGGGCAGGGCGCGCTCGTGAGGAAGCGCTCCGCCTTGGCGCGCAGGGACGGGCTCTTCGAGTCGGAGAAGGTACGCAGGACATAGCGGCGTGCGCTCATGTATGTGCCCTGGTACGGGCGTTGGATGCGACCCGCCTCGCGCACCGGGTGCACGGTGACGACCGGCTGCTCGTCCGTGAAGAGGATCCACTCCCGGTCCTTCGCGTCGAGCTCCCGCCACGGCCGGTCGACGTCGTGGCCGAGGGTGTCGAGGACGTCCCGCAGGTTCTTCCCCTGCCAGGCGCCCGGCCAGGCGGCGATCGCTCCCTGACGGATCGACAGGGAGGAGTCGGGCACGAGGAGTTCCTCGCGGGTGTCGTGGATCAGCCCGAGGCCGTGGCACGAAGGGCACGCGCCCGCGGCCGTGTTGGGGGAGAAGGCGTCGGAGTCGAGCCTCTCCGCGCCCTCCGGGTAGCGGCCGGCGCGCGAGAACAGCATCCGCAGGGAGTTGGAGAGCGTGGTGACCGTACCGACGGAGGAGCGGGCGTTCGGTGAGGACCGGCGCTGCTCCAGGGAGACCGCGGGCGGCAGACCGGTGATCTCGCCGACGGCGGGCGCCCCCACCTGGTGGATCAGCCGCCGCGCGTACGGAGCCACCGACTCGAAGTAGCGGCGCTGGGCCTCGGCGTAGATCGTCCCGAAGGCGAGCGACGACTTGCCGGAGCCGGAGACCCCCGTGAACGCGACCAGCGCGTCGCGCGGGATGTCGACGTCGACACCGGCGAGGTTGTGCTCGCGGGCGCCTCGGACGCGGACGTACGGATCGTGGGGCGTGTCGTGCATGGGGCGACCCTATCGAATGGTCCGCGTTTGCCCCGGTCGCTCCCCTGCCGTCAGGAGGCCGGCGGTGCGGTGCTGTCAGGAGGCGGCGGAGCCGTCAGGCCGACGGCCCGGGCGAGCCGGCGGTACGACTCGCTCAGCGCCGCCCGGTCGTAGGTGCTCGTGGTGAACAGGACCTCCTGCGCCCCGGTCTCCTTCACCGCCCGCTCCAGCGCCGCGGCCACCTGCTCCTCCGTGCCGTGGATGTGCCCGTCGAGCCCCGACGCGTAGAGACCGCGCTGCTTCTCCGTCATCGGCAGCCCCTCGATCCGCTCGGGCGCGGCGAGCGGCGGGAAATCGCCGCGGGTGCGCGAGTAGGCGAGCGACCAGGCCTCCGGGATCAGCAGCCGCCGCGCCTCCGCCTCGGTGGCGGCCACCGCGGCCGTCCCGGCGACGACCACGTACGGCTCGGCGGCCCACGCGGACGGGCGGAAGTCCGCGCGGTACGTGTCGACGGCCGCCAGGAGCCGGTCCCGGCCGCGCAGGTCGCCGATGACCAGCGGCACTCCGGCCGCCGCGGCGATCCCGGCGCCCTCCCCGGTCGCGAGGACGAAGGGCGGCACCCGCAGTCCCTCGGCGGGCCGCGCGTGCACCTGCGGATGGGCCGTCTGTCCGCCCGTGAACCAGCCGAGGAGCTCGTCGAGCTGCTCCCCGAACCGGTCGGCGTCGTCCTTGTCCCGGCCGAGGGCCCGGCGGATGCCGTCGGTGAAGCCCACCGAGCGGCCGACACCCATGTCGATCCGGCCGGGGAAGAGCGAGGCGAGGACGCCGAACTGCTCGGCCACGACCAGCGGCCGGTGGTTCGGGAGCATGACCCCTCCCGTGCCGACCCGGATCGTGGAGGTCGCGGCGGCGACGGCGGCCGCGAGCACCGTGGGCGCCGAACCGGCGACCCCGGGCACGCCGTGATGCTCCGACACCCAGAAGCGGTGGAAGCCGAGGGCCTCCGCCTCCTGGGCGAGGCGCACGGTGGCGCGCAGCGCCTGCGGGGCGTCCTCGCCCTCGCGGGTGCGGGAGCGGTCGAGGACGGAGAAGCGGATGCCGTCGGGGAAGGTGCTCACAGAGGGTTCAACGCGTCGGGCCCGGAGGGATTCCCGGGAGTCTCCCGTGTGCGGCTCCTACGCTGGGTGCGTGACTTCGGACAACAGGCCCCTGGCCGTCTTCGACCTCGACAACACCCTCGCCGGCACCGCGCACCGCCAGCACTTCCTGGAGCGCAGGCCCAAGGACTGGGAGGCCTTCTTCGCGGCGGCGCCCGAGGACCCGCCGCTGGAGGAGGGCGTCGCACTGTGCCGCGAGGCGGCGGAGGAGTGCGACGTGGTCTACCTCACCGGGCGGCCCGAGCGCTGCCGCCGCGCGACCCTGGAGTGGCTGTCCGGGCAGGGGCTGCCCGAGGGGCCCGTCCACATGCGGCGCAACCGTGACTTCCGGCCCGCCCGGGTGACCAAGGTGGAGATCCTGCGCCGCCTCGCGGCCGACCGCACGGTCAGGATGCTGGTCGACGACGACCTGGCGGTGTGCGACGCCGCGGAGGCGGCCGGCTTCCGTGTCGTGCGGGCCCGCTGGGCGGAGCCCTCCGAGACCCTGAGGGAGGCTCAGGAGACGGAGGGCCGCACCTGAGGCCGGCCGGAGCCGGTGGTCACTCCTCGTCCTCCAGGCGGAAGCCGACCTTCAGGCCGACCTGGTAGTGCTCGATCGCGCCGTCGACGAGGTGGCCGCGTACCTGCGTCACCTCGAACCAGTCGAGACCCCTCAGGGTCTGCGAGGCGCGCGTGATGCCGTTGCGGATGGCCGCGTCGACGCCCTCGGTGGAGGTGCCGACGATCTCGGTGACGCGGTAGGTGTGATTCGACATGGGGGCCGAACTCCTCTCGGTGCGTTCCCTCCACGGTGCCCCAGCGCGCGTCGGCGCGCGACACGACGGGGGCCGGGCGACCCGCGGGTGACTACCGACGGTAACGGAACAGATCGTCCGTCCGGGTGCGGAACGGGATCGTCAAGGACTTGACCATCTCGTTGGTCCAGACCAGAATCCAGGCCACATACCCGCGCGAACACCCCGTTCGGTCCCCCCATGCCGGGTCAGCCCCCCATGCGCACGACCCTGTGCTGAACCCGAGCAGAAGGTGACCCACGTGAAGAACCGCCATCTCGCCTGTCCTCTGGCCGCCGCCACGGCGCTCGCCCTCGCCGGCTGCGGGATGCTGCCGGGCGGCGACGGCGGGACGAAGACCGTGAACGTCTGGCTCATGCGGGACAGCGTCAGCGAGGACTTCCTCTCGCGCTTCACGGAGGCGTACGAGAAGGAGCACGACGGCGTCGAACTGGAGTTCACCATCCAGGAGTGGACCGGCATCGGGAAGAAGGTCACCGAGGCCATCCAGGGCTCCGGCGGCCCCGACGTCATCGAGGTCGGCAACACCCAGGTCGCCCAGTACGCCGACACGGACAAGCTGTTCGACCTCACCCTGGAGTCGGTCCGCGACCTCGGCCGGGAGGACTGGCTGCCCGGTCTCGCCGAGCCCGGCAGCATCTCCGGATCCCAGTACGGCATCCCCTGGTACGCGGCCAACCGGATCGTCATCTACAACAAGGACCTGTTCGACGAGGCCGGCGTCGACAAGCCGCCGGCCACCCGCGACGAGTGGCTCGACGACACCGAGAAGCTCGACAAGAACGGCTCCCAGGGCATCTACCTCGCCGGACAGGACTGGTACACCCTCGCCGGCTTCATCTGGGACGAGGGCGGCGAGCTCGCCGTCGACAAGGGCGGTCAGTGGACCGGAGCGCTCGACAGCCCGGCCGCCCGGCGCGGCATGTCCTTCTACAAGGAGCTCCAGGCCCTCGGCTCCGGCCCGAAGAACGCCGACGAGCAGACCCCGCCGCAGGCCGACGTCTTCGCCAAGGGCGACGTCGCCCAGCTCATCGCCACGCCCAGCGCGGTCGCCGCCATCCTCAAGGCCAACCCGGACCTCAAGGACAAGCTCGGCTACTTCCCGATACCCGGCAAGAAGGCCGGTCAGCCCTGCGCCGTCTTCACCGGCGGCTCCGACCTCATCATCCCCGAGAACGCGCCCCAGCGCGGCGCTGCCCTCGACGTCGTCAAGGCCCTCGCCGGCGAGAAGTGGCAGTCCGAACTCGCCCGCGCCATGGGCTACGTGCCCAACAAGAAGGGCCTCGCCTCCGTCGTCGCCGGCCAGGAGGCCACCGCCGTCATGGCGAAGGGCGCCGCCCGCGGCCGGGCCACCCCGAACTCCCCGCAGTGGGCGAACGTCGAGGCCGACAACCCCATCAAGCCGTACATGACGGCCGTCCTCCAGGGCGAGGACCCCGTGAAGGCGGCCAAGGACGCCTCGGAGGCGATCACGGACACCCTCGCCGAATAGCATTCAGCGTTCGCACACCCGCGAGCCCCCGAACGGTCATGTCGAATCCAGCCGGTGACGGAAGAAGTAAGGAGCCGGGCCACCGCCCACGCGGCCCGGTCCCGCCCCTTCCCCTTCCGTCCGCCGGAGGAGCCCGCCATGTCCGCACCGACGCCCGCGCTCGCCGTCCCCGCACAGCCCCTGGCCGTCCCCGCACAGCCCCCGGCCGCCCCCGCACCGAACCTGACCGTCCCCGTACAGCCCCAGCCCCCGTCCCAGGCCCCGGCCGAGGATCCCACGCCCCGGTACGTCGTCGGTCTCGCCCGGGACCAGGAGGACGTACGGGCCGCCCAGCGGCTGCGCCACCAGGTCTTCGCCGGTGAGCTGGGCGCCCTGCTCGACGGTCCCGGGCCCGGCCTCGACGGCGACGCCTTCGACGCGTACTGCGACCACCTCCTCGTACGGGAGGAGAGCACCGGCGAGGTCGTCGGCACCTACCGGATCCTGCCGCCCGACCGGGCCGCCGCCGCCGGACGGCTCTACTCCGAGAGCGAGTTCGACCTCACCCGGCTCGCCCCCGTCCGGCACGACCTGGTGGAGGTCGGCCGCTCCTGCGTCCACCCCGCCCACCGCAACGGCGCCGTCATCGCCCTCATCTGGGCCGGCCTCGCCCGCTACATGACCCGCACCGGCCACAACTGGCTCGCCGGCTGCTGCTCGATCCCGCTGGCCGACGGCGGCACCCTCGCCGCCGCCACCTGGGACACCGTCAAGGCCAAGCACCTCGCCCCCGAGGAGTACTGGGTCACCCCGCACAAGCTGTGGAGCCCCGACGGCGTCATCCGCCCCGAGGGCCGCACCGAGCTCCCGGCGCTGCTCCGCGGCTACCTGCGGCTCGGCGCCTGGGTCTGCGGCGCCCCCGCGCACGACCCCGACTTCGGCGTCGCCGACCTCTACGTGCTGCTCTCGCTGCGCCGCACCAACCCCCGCTACCTCAACCACTTCCTCTCGCTCGTCCCGGCACGGTGAACGGGTCCACGGCCCTCCCGCCGTGGCTCCCCACGGCGCCCTGCACCCCCGGCGACTGCGCCGCCCATCCGGACACCGCCCCCGGCCGCCGGGCCGAACGGGCCGGCGCCGTCCTCGCCGTGGCCCGGCTGACCGCCGGGATCGCCGTCGTCCTGCTCGGCGTCCTGCTCGCCCCGGCCACGGGCCTGCTCCCGGCCTCGGCGCGGCTCGCCCTCGCCCGGAGCTGGGTGCGGACGGTGCTCCGCGCCTTCGGCGTGCGCGTGCGGTACGAGGGGGCCGCGGGCGTGCTCCCCGGCCCGCTCCTCGTCGTCGCCAACCACGTCTCCTGGCTGGACATCCCCCTGGTCGCGGCCGTGCTCCCGGGCCGCATGGTGGCCAAGACGGAGGTCCGCCGCTGGCCCGTCCTCGGCACGCTCGCCGCGCTCGGCGGGACCCTCTTCATCGACCGCGACCGGCTCAGGGCCCTGCCCGGCACCGTGCGCGCGATGTCCGGGGTGCTCGACGGCGGGGGCCGGGTGGTGGTGTTCCCCGAGGGGTCGACGTGGTGCGGCCGGGCCGGGGGACGGTTCCGCCCGGCCGCGTTCCAGGCGGCCCTGGACAGCGGGTGCGCCGTGCTGCCCGTACGGATCGACTACCGGCCCACCGGGGCCGCCGCGTACGTCGGGGACGATCCGCTCGGCGCGTCCCTGTGGCGGGTCGTCAGCACCCGGCGGATGACCGCCGACATCCGAATACTGGATCCGCTATTCAGTGTTCGGTATCCGGACCGCCGTGCCCTGGCCGCGGCGGCTCAGCGAGCCGTCGCCAGGGACAGCGCGAACCTGTCCTCGCCGTCCGTCCACCACCGGGACAGTTCGAGGTCGGCCGCCGCCAGCTCCTTCCGTACGCCGGCCTGACGGAACTTCGCCGACACCTCCGTCCGCATCTCCTCGCCCGCCGCGAACGGCACCACCAGATCCAGCTCCGGGATCTTCACGGTCAGCGCGCGGCGGGCGCGCAGCCGCATCTCGATCCACTCCCGCTCGGCGTCCCAGACCGCCACGTGGTCGAAGGCGGCCGGATCGGCGTCCGCGCCCAGCTCGCGGTCGATCACGGACAGCACGTTCCTGTTGAACTCGGCCGTCACCCCGGCCGCGTCGTCGTACGCTGCCACCAGCGTGGCCTCGTCCTTCACCAGGTCCGTGCCGAGCAGCAGCGCGTCGCCCGGCGCGAGCATGGCGCGGACCGACCGCAGGAAGGTGTGCCGCTCGGCCGGGAGCAGATTGCCGATCGTGCCCCCGAGGAAGGCCACCAGGCGCGGCCCCGGAGTCCCCGGCAGCGCGAGCCCCCGCGTGAAGTCGGCGACCAGCGCGTGCACCCACAGGTCCGGCCGGTCCGCGAGCAGCGACTCCGCCGCCCCGACCAGCGCGGACTCGCTCACGTCCACCGGCACGTACGCGTCGAGCCCCGGCTGCAGCGCGTCGATCAGGAACCGCGTCTTCTCGGAGGAACCGGACCCCAGCTCCACCAGCGTCCGCGCCCCGGTCGCGGCCGCGATCTCCGGCGCCCGCTCGACCAGGATCTCCCGCTCCGCCCGCGTGGGGTAGTACTCGGGCAGCCGGGTGATCTCCTCGAAGAGCACGCTGCCCCGGGCGTCGTAGAACCACTTGGGCGGCAGCTCCTTGGGGGAGCGGGTCAGTCCGTGGAGGACGTCGGCGCGCAGAGCGGCGCCGGCGGCGTCCGCGGCGAGGGTGCGGGTCAGTTGGAACGGGCTCACGCGGACGGCTCCTTGAGCGGGGTGAGGGTGACATCGGCGCGGTCGGCGGTGACGAGCGTGTACTCGGGCACCTCCCGCCAGCGCGGATCGTCGTCGTACGGTTCGGAGGCCACGACCACCCGGCCGGGGCCCGACAGGTACCAGAGGCTGTTCCGCCAGGCGGTCGCGGCGATCCGCTCGCCGTCGGTGAGCAGCAGGTTCAGCCGGGAACCGGGGGCCGCCGCGGCGGCCTCCCGGACGGTGTCGGCGAGCGCCGCCCCCGGCGCGTCCCCGGCCCGCAGCCGGTGCAGGACGAGCGCCCAGAGCAGCGCCGAGTCCGTGCGCGCCTCCAGGCGCAGCAGCTCCCCGGCGGGCAGCGCGGTGGCGAGCGCCGCGAGCGAGTCCGGCCAGCCCCCGACCGCGCCGTTGTGGCTGAACAGCCAGGGCCCGGCGGTGAACGGCGCCGCCGCGGCCTCCCCGTCGGCGCCGGGCAGCGTGGCCCCCCGGACCGCCGCCAGGAACGCCCCGGAGCGCACCACCCGGGCGAGGTCGGCGAAGGACAGGTCGCCCCAGATC
Source organism: Streptomyces sp. E-08 (assembly GCF_049913095.1). Taxonomy (NCBI): domain Bacteria; kingdom Bacillati; phylum Actinomycetota; class Actinomycetes; order Kitasatosporales; family Streptomycetaceae; genus Streptomyces; species Streptomyces sp. E-08. The sequence continues at coordinate 7,304,437 of NZ_CP183971.1, forward strand.
GGGCCGGCCCGCCGGTACCGCGCGGGCGCCTGATCCCCCTCGGCGTACCAGCCCACGCCGAAGCCGTCCGCGTTCACCACGCCGCTGTCCTGCGCACGGGGCTCCCAGGACTGGCGCAGCAGGGCGTGCGCGGGCCGGACCAGGATCTCTCCCAGCGCCACCGGCCCGCCCACGTACGCGAGGTGACGGCACATCAGTCGAGCTCCGCGGTCCGCGCCGTCCGGAAGCCGGAGAAGATCTGGCGCCGCACCGGCAGGTCCCAGTTGCGGAAGGTCCCCCGGCAGGCGACCGGGTCCACCGCGAAGGAGCCGCCCCGCAGCACCTTGTGCTCCGGACCGAAGAACACCTCCGAGTACTCCTTGTACGGGAAGGCCGTGAACCCCGGGTACGGCAGGAAGTCGCTCGCCGTCCACTCCCACACGTCACCGATCAACTGCCGTACGCCCAGCGGCGAGGCGCCCGCCGGATAGCTCCCGGCCGCCGCGGGCCGCAGGTGCCGCTGCCCGAGGTTCGCGTGCTCCGGACCGGGATCCGCGTCACCCCACGGGTAGCGGCGGGAGCGCCCGGAGGCCGGGTCGTGGCGGGCCGCCTTCTCCCACTCCTCCTCGGTCGGGAGCCGGCGCCCCGCCCAGCGCGCGTAGGCGTCCGCCTCGTACCAGCTGACGTGCAGGACCGGCTCCTCCTCGGGCACCGGCTCCGTCACGCCGAACCGGCGGCGCAGCCACTGCGCGCCGTCCCGGCGCCAGAACAGCGGTGCGCCGATGCCGTGCTCCCGGATCTGCGCCCAGCCCTCCGGCCGCCACCAGCGGCGGTCCGTGTAGCCACCGTCCGCGATGAAGGCGAGGTAGGCGCCGTTCGTGACGGGCGTGGTGTCGATGTGGAAGGCGGGGACGATCCGGGGGTGCGCCGGGCGTTCGTTGTCCAGCGCCCACGGCTCGTCCGAGGTCCCCATGGTGAACGGGCCGCCGGGGACGAGGACTTCCGGAGGCAGGGGGCCGGAGCGCAGGACCGGCGGCGGGGGAGCCGTCAGCGCCGCGGGCCCCTTCCGCAGCTGATGGGTGATCAGCATCGTCTCGTCGTGCTGCTGTTCGTGCTGGGCGATCATGCCGAACGCGAACCCCGCGTCGATCAGCGGCCGGCCCTCCAGCGGCGTCCGTTCGAGCACGTCGAGGACCCGGAGCCGGACGTCCGCCGCGTAGAAACGGGCTTCGCCCGGCGAGAGCAGCGGCAGCGACGGGCGGGAGGCGCGCGGGTGCTGGAAGGCGTCGTACAGCGAGTCGATCTCGGGCCGCAGCGCCTCGCGCCCCGCGACGGCCCGCCACAGCCACTGCTCCTCCTGGTTGCCGATGTGCGCCAGGTCCCAGACCAGCGGGGACATCAGGGGCGAGTGCTGCGCCGTGAGCTCGCCGTCCTCCACGCAGGAGGTGAGGAGCGCGGTCCGCTCCCGCGCGGTCGAGAGGGCGTCGAGGGCCCGCCGCCGCAGGGCCTCGGGATCCGCTCCCGCTCCGGTCACCGTCATGACGTCACCACCTGGAGTCCGTCGGCCGGGCAGCTCCCGGGGATCACGTACCGCTCGTGGAAGGCGGCTACCGCCCGCCGCACCTCCTCGCTCGCCCCGATCCGGGGCAGCGCTTGGAGCGCGGCGGAGAACACCTCGCGCGCCGCTCCGTGCAGCCCGGGATCGGCGAGACCGTCACGGGCCGCCGTCTCCCACAGCGGATTGCGCGGGGCGGGGCCGGTCCCCGCCTGCTCCGCGAGGGGCTTCACCGCCCGGTACACGGTCTCCGCCGCCTCCGGGTCGTCGAACACGGCCGTCGTCACCGCCACCGGCACCATCCAGCCGTCCCGGCCCGGCTGCGCGTCCACCATCCGCAGTTCCAGATGACCGCGCGGCCGCACCGGCGGGAACAGCGTCGTCATGTGATAGCGCAGGTCGTCGGCGTCGGCCGGACGGGGGAGGCCCGTCCGCAGCCACTCCCGGAACGTCAGCCCCTCCGGCACCGCCCACGGACCCTCCTCGGCCCGTACGCACATCACCGGGGTGTCCAGGACGTGCGCCGCCCACTCCGCGCGCGGCTCCCCGTCCGGCGGCGGCGCGAGCGCCCGCCGCGGGTCGAGATCCGCCCACAGCGCCTGCCGCGTCGAGCGCCAGCCGGTGCGGCGCCCGCCGTGCACGGGCGAGTTGGCGAAGGCGGCCACGAGCACCGCGCCGAGGAGGTGGGCCAGCTGCCAGCGCCGGTGGTAGCCCAGTGGACCCGGTTCCTCCAGACCGGCGTCCAGGCAGATCTGCACCGACGCCGAGTCGCACATCATCGCCCGCCCGGACGGTCCGGTCCGGTCGAGCGCCGTCTCCATCGCGTCGTACCGCGGCTCGTGGAGGACCCGGCCGCGCGGCGCGTGCCAGGGGTCCACCCCGTATCCGCTGAGGGTCAGACCGAGCGGCCCCAGCGCCGCCCGCACCGCGGCCAGGTCGGCGGCGAGCGAGTCCAGGCACTCCATGAGGGAGCCGGCCGGGCGCGAGCTGAGCTCCAGCTGCCCGCCGGGTTCGAACGTGAGCGCGGACACCAGGGGCAGCGCCCGTACGGTGTCCAGCGCGGCCGCGAGCCTCGGCGGCCGTACGGGTACCCGGGGGTCCCGCAGCTCGTGCACGAGCCACTCCAGCTCCACCCCCACCGTGCGGGGCGGGCCGGTCTTGAAGCAGATACATCGCAGCAGAGCCTCCGCCTCCGCCTCGGTGAGAGGGGGGCCGCCACGCGGTATGCCGCCAGGCGACATCCGTGCACCTCCTGGTCCTCGGGTGAACCGCTGCTTCCACCTAAAGCCACCATCGGGCGGCGTGCAAGAGCGCCCCGGAGGGCCCGCACGCGCCCCCTTGTGCCCCCGCGTGTCCGAAATCCCCCGCAGTCCCGGAAAACCCGTTGTCCCCACCGTGCTGAAACGATCACCCTGGGATCCATGAGTGCACGACTGCGCGAGATCGCGCGGCGGACCGAGGAGATCGTCACGGCGGGCCACTACCGCGCCCCCGACGGCCGGACCGTCTCCCTGACCGAGGACCTGGCCGCGGCCCTGGCCGGAACCCGCCTCCACGGCCCCGAGCCCGTCCCGGTCACCCCCGACACCGACCGGACGCCCACCCTCACCGTCACCCCCGAGAGCAGCCTGGCGGCGGCCCGCCGGATGACCGCCGCCGACACCACCCGCCCGGTCGCCGTCCTGAACTTCGCCTCGGCCCGCAACCCGGGCGGCGGCTACCTCAACGGCGCCCAGGCCCAGGAAGAGGCCCTCTGCCGGGCCTCCGCCCTCCACGCCACTCTGCTGCGCGCCCCCGACTACTACGCCCACCACCGCGCCGAGAGGGACGCCTTCTACACCGACCGGGTCATCCACTCGCCCCGGGTCCCGGTCTTCCGCGACGACCGGGGCGCCCTGCTCGCCGAGCCGTTCACGGTCGGCTTCCTCACCTCGCCCGCCCCCAACGCGGGCGTCGTCCGGCGCAGCACCCCCGAGCTCGCCGGGCACATCCCCGCCGCCCTCGCCTCCCGCGCCGAACGCGTCCTGGAGACGGCCGCCGCGGCCGGATACCGCCGCCTCGTCCTCGGCGCCTGGGGCTGCGGCGTCTTCCGGAACGACCCGGCGGAGGTCGCGCGGACCTTCAGGACGCTCCTCACCGGCGAAGGCCGCTTCGCCGGCCACTTCGAGGAGACCACCTTCGCGATCCTGGACCGCGCCACCGGCACCCCGACGCTGGCCGCTTTCCGGCGGGTCTTCGGGGAACCGCTCTGACATGCGGGTCTTCCACCCCCGTGCCAGGCTGAAGGGATACGGACCACCGTCCGACACCCGTCACGGGAGGCACGATCGTGGGCAAGAAACAGACCCGGACGAACCGGGGAGCCCGTACCGGCGGCCACGAGCACCGCGCCGAAGCGGCCGCGAAGGAGAAGAGCGCGCCGGCCCCCATGAGAGAGACGTCGATGCCCCTCGTCGAGCACGCGTCCCACCGCAAGGAACGCAAGTTCGGCCACAACTGACAGGACGGCCGCGGCAACGGCCTCCGAAGCGGTCATTCCATGACCGGCACCAACCGGCGGGGCGCATTCGTCGCAACCGGAAAGGGCCCGGTGCCGTGAGGGCACCGGGCCCTTCCGTACGGGGTTACTCCCCGTCGCCGACCGGGATCTCCACGCTCTCCCCGGACCGCTGCGCCGGCGGCACCGGAAGCGCCACCCCGGTCGCCTTCTCCTGCGCGGCCGGGTTCATCGTGGCGAGGAGCTGGCGGGCCAGGCCGAGGCCCGTTCCACCCATGGTCAGCGCCTTGGCGAAGACGTCCGCCATGCCGTCGGCGCCGTTCAGCAGCACCATCTGGTCGACGTTCCCGAAGGCGGACGCGCCCGCCGCCACGATCTCGGGCCACTTCTCCGCCAACTGCTGCGCGACCACGGCCTCCTGGTTCTCCGCGAGCGCCGCGGCCCGCGCCTTGATCGCCTCGGCCTCCGCCAGACCCTTCGCGCGCGTCGCCTCGGCGACCGCGAGGCCCTGGGCGTGCTGCGAAGCCGCCTCCGCCTCACCGGTGAGCCGGGTCGCCGTCGCCCTGGCCGCGCTCGCCAGCTCCGTCTCCTTCGCCTCGGCCTCGGCGGCCGAGATCCGGGCGTCACGCTCGGCCGCGGCCAGCGTCCGGGTCTCGTACGCCATCGCGTCGGCCGGCTTGCGGACCTCCGCCTGGAGCTGCTGCTCCTTGCGGTGGCCCTCGAGCTCGGCGACCCGGGTCTCCTGGACGACGACCTCCTGGCGCGAGGCGGCATCGGCCAGCGGGCCGGCCTGCCGGGCCCGGGCGGACGCCTGGTCCCGCTCGGCCTGGTAGCCCGCCTGGAGGATCTCGCTGTCGCGCGTCGCCTCCGACATGCGCGCCGCGGCCTGCTGCTCGGCCTCGGTCGCCCGCCGGTTCGCCTCCGCCTGCGCGATCCTCGCGTCCCGCTGGACGGCGGCGGCGTGCGGGGCGGCCAGGTTCTTGATGTACCCGGTCGGGTCCTCGATCTCGTGGATCTGCAGCGAGTCGACGATCAGACCGAGCTTCTCCATCTCCGTGCCACAGGCGGACCGCGCCTGCCCGGTCAGCTTCTCCCGGTCACGGATCATGTCCTCCACGGTCAACCCGCCGACGATGGCGCGGAGATGACCGGCGAAGACGATGTGCACCCGCTCCGACATCAGCTTCTGCTGATCCAGGAAGCGGCGGGCGGCGTTGGCGATCGACACGAAGTCGTCACCGACCTTGAAGATCACCACACCGCGGACCTTGAGCGGAATGCCCTGGTGGGTGACGCACTCGACGGACAGCTGCGTCTCGTTGAGGTCCAGCGAGAGCTTCCGCACCGCCTGCACGCCGGGGAGCACGAGGGTGCCGCGGCCGGTGACGATGCGGAACCCCATGCCCGCGCCGAGGCCCTCGTTCTTGTGGTTGGAGCCGGAGATGATCAGCGCCTCGTTGGGTTCCGCGACGCGCCACATCATCTTGAACACACCGATCAGAACGGCGAGCGCGCCGACGACGACGCCCGCCAGAATTCCGATGCCCATGGACAAGGTCCCCCTTCACCGGAGCCGAGCGGACCCGGTGAAGGGAGTGTGCGCCCGTGACGGGCGCCACTCAACGGTTCGGTCAACTGTCGTACGCGGCTGTGACATAGACGGTGCGTGGAGGGAGATGTTCCATGACCATCACGACCGTGCCGACCTCGATCCGCTCCTTCGGCGTGGCGGGATGGGCGAGGAAGTGCTCGGCGCCGCCGCGGATCCGGACGATCACCTCGCCGACGAGGCCGGGGCCGACGGTGCCGGTCACCCGGCCGAGCAGTCCCATCATCGAGCTGTCCATCGACGCTTCGTCCATGGCTGAACGGTACGTCAGATCCACCCGTCCAGGGCGGACATGAACCCGTCGAACTCGTCCCGGTGGATCGTGTGCCCCGCGCCCTTCACCGTACGGACCTCGAAGCCGCGCTCGGTCAGCATCCGGGCCTGGTCCGGCCGCACCAGCGTGCTCGGATCGGCGAGGGTGACGAGGGAGGGCACGAGGGGCCGGACCGGCCACAGGTCGGCGCCCACGAACGGGGTGAGACCGTGGGCCGTGCGCTCGTCCCAGTCCCGTACCGACGCCATCTCGACGTCGACGTCCTCGTCTGGCCAGTGCGGGTTGAACCCCCTGATCTGCTCCCTGGTCATCGACTTGCCCCGGACGAACAGCTCGGCCCGGTAGCCGCAGGGACCGGCCGCCAGGTGCCAGGCGGGGTCGGAGTAGACCGCGCGGGCCGGCGCCAGGCGCTCCACCGCCCGGGCGAGGACGAGCCCGCCGAGCGAGTGCCCGATCGCCAGCTCCGCGCCGGGCGGGAGGGACTCCACGAGATCGTCGGCGTGTTCCTCCGGCCCGTACTCCTCCGGACCCGCGGCCCGGCCGCTCGCCCCGTGCCCCCGCAGGTCCACGGCGATCACCCGGTAGCCGCGCGCGGCGAGCGCGGGTCCGACCCGGCGCCACGTGCGGTGGTCGGCCATGATGCCGTGGACGAGCAGGGCAGTCCGGTCGCCGGATCCCCACGTGGTCGTGTGCAGACGCACGGTGCCGCCTTTCCTGCGGTGCTCGGCGGCGACGGCGGAGCCCGGCGCGCGCCGCGGACGGGTCGCGGCGGGCACCGGCCGGGGCCGGCGCACGCAGCTTCTGGGCCGCGGCCCGCGCCGACGGGGTCAGCGCACGCTGCGGATGGGGCGCACGGCCAGCGCGCCGAGTACCGACAGTACGGCCGCGACCAGGAAGAGCGCCGTGTATCCGCCACTCAGCGACACGATGAGCGAGGCCACGAAGGGGGCGACGATCTGCGGTCCGGCGTTGGCGACGTTGAGGACGCCCATGTCCCGGGCCGCGTCCTCGGCCTTCGGCAGCACCATGGTCACGAGCGCGGTGTCCACGGCCATGTAGCAGCCGAAGCCGAGGCCGTTGACGACGGAGAAGGCCAGCATCGCGGTCCAGCTCGCCGAGACGGCCGGGATGACCAGCGCGACGGCGGCGAGCGCGGCGGAGGCGCCGACGAACAGCTTGCGGCGGTCGAAGCGGTCCGAGAGCCAGCCGCCGAGGACGGTGGAGACCACCATGGCGAGCGAGTTGACCGGCATGAGGATCGCCACGGCCTCCTCGGCGCTCAGCCCGGCGGGCAGGTCCGTGTGGTCCTTGAGGATGTACAGCTGGAAGCCCGCCACGGCGAAGTAGCCGAGGACGAGCAGGGCGCGTCCGATGAAGGCCCAGCGGAAGTCGTGGTCCTTGAGGGCGCTGCCGAAGGCCGCGATCTGCTCCCTGACCGGAAGCGCCGCCTTCGGCGGCATCCGCTCCTCGCGGGCGCAGGTGGTGAAGAGCACGGCGGTGGCGGCGACGATCGCGCCGAAGACCAGGTAGCCGGTGCGGTAGTGCTCGGAGAAGGCCGCGCCGAGGAGGGCGCCGATCGTGGAGCCGATGGGGAGGCCGAGCCCGACGGCGGCGGAGGCCTTGCCGCGCGCGGCGAGGGGCACCCGGTCGGGGACCACGGAGGTGATGGCGGCCTGGTAGATGTTCATGACGGCCTGTCCCAGACACCAGGCGATGGTGACCAGCAGGATCGTGTGGACGCTGCCGAGGAGAAGCATCACGGGGAGGGCGAGCAGGCCGCCCGCGAGGATCCACGGGTTGCGGCGGCCGGAGCGGTCCGAGAGGGCGCCCGCGACCGGGTTGAAGACCGTGGCGAAGATCGCGGATATGCCGGAGACGAGGCCGAAGTTCGCCACCTTGTCCGCGGGGTCGATGGCCTCGATCTGGAGGGCCAGGAGCATGCCGGGGACGCCGATGTACAGCGCGTACATCGCGGTGTTGCCGGCGAGCAGCAGGGGCAGCAGGCCGCGCGTCGGCCGGGGGGACGCGGGGGAGCCGGGGACGGTGGCGGAGCCGGGGGCGCCCGTGTCGGAGCCGGTCCCGGGGGAGGAAAGGGCCACTTTGCCCTCCTGAGGAGATCGCCCGATACGGGGGCGAGAAACGGATTGAACGGGGAGGTGACACGTGTCAGTGACACGTGTGAGCATTGTGTAGCACCCAGTTCCGGCCATCCGCCAGACCTTGCGCCGGATTGTTCTGGAAAGATGCCGGATCGATGACTCAGCCAACCGAACAGTCCCCCGAACGCCCCTCCGGGCGCGCGGTCCCGACCAGCGCCGACGTCGCGCGGCTCGCGGGCGTCTCGCGGGCCACCGTCTCGTACGTCCTGAACAACACCTCGGCCGTCCGCATCAGCGAGCCCACCCGGCAGCGCGTGCGCGAGGCGGCCGAGGAGCTGGGCTACGTGCCGCACGCCGCGGCCCGCAGCCTGCGCGCGGGCCACAGCCGCATGGTGCTGCTCCCGACCTCCCACGTCCCCGTCGGGCCGCTGTACAGCCAGTTCTTCAACGACTTCCAGTGGGCCCTGCGCCGCCTCGACTACACGGTCGTGCAGTACGGCAGCGTCGGACTGGAGGCCGAGGAGGCCGCCCGCGCCTGGGCTGAGCTGCGGCCCGTGGCCGTGGTCTCCCTCGGCGAGGTCGAGCTCACCGGCCAGGCCGTCGAGATCCTCAAGCGGTCCGGGGCCCGGGCCGTGATCACCCTCGGCACCCAGCGCGTCGAGGGCACCCACGCCCTCGTCATGGACCAGGGGCGGGTCGGCGAGGTGGCCGCCCGGCACCTCGTGGAGACCGGCCGGCGCCGGATCGGTGTCGTCGTGCCCGAGGAGCCGGGCCTCACGATGTTCTCCGGGCCCCGCCTCGGCGGCGCGCGCCGTGCGGTGGAGGGCACCGGCGCCACCGTCGTACCCCTGCCGCTGCGGTACGAGGAGGAGTCGGCCGACGCGCTCGCCGGGCGGTGGCGCGAGCTCGGGCTCGACGGCGTCTTCGCGTACAACGACGAGTACGCGATGCTCCTGGCGCGGGCGCTCCAGGACGCCGGGATCTCCGTACCGGAGGAGACCGCCGTCATCGGCGCCGACGACCTGCTCCTCGGCCGGCTGCTGCGGCCCCGGCTCAGCACCGTACGGATCGACATGGTGGTCGGCCGAGAGCTGGCGGAACTGGTCGACCGCGCCGTACGGGAACCGGGCGCCGCACCGGTCTCCCGCGACCTGCTCGACTCACGGGTCGTCCGGCGGGAGTCCAGCTGAACGCGGGGCGGGGACCGGCGGGAGCCCGGGTGGGCGGGAGGCCCGTCGGGGGTCGCGGCGCCCGTCGGGGGCCCGGGCGGGAGTGCGGCCGATGCGGGAGCCACAGGGAAGGCACCCGCTCGGGCGGGCACGGCTCCGGCCCAGCGCTTAGCTTCGGTGCATGAGCACAGTTCCGAAGCGGTTCGAGATCCTGCTGGTGCCCGCGCACGTCGAGGACCGCGGCGGCGCCTCCGTCGCGGACAGCGCCGTCCGCTCGGCCGTCGTGGAGGCCAGCGGGCGGCACGGCGAGTCGGGCTACCCGATCTACGAGGGACACGGCATCCGGGCCGACATCGACCCCGAGACGCGCACGGTCGAGGCGCTGCTCGTCGACGGCCGCGAGCTCGACTACGGACTGACGGCCCTGGTCCGCCCCTTCGTGCGCAGCTGACCTCCCCGATCGTTCCCGGTGTGTCCGGATCCTGAGGAACGTCCCGAAACGGCCCGTTGACACGGCGGGCCGTCCGGCAGAGACTCTCCGCGCCCCGTCGGGCGAAGATTGTTTCACCAGGCGAACAGAGTCGTTCCGCCGGTCACGTGGGAGAGAACCGATGAGCATCCGCGACGTCTACATCGTCGACGCCGTCCGCACCCCGATCGGGAAGTTCGGCGGCGCCCTCGCGTCCGTCCGCCCCGACGACCTCGCGGCCCACGTCGTCCGCGCGCTCGTCGACCGCTCGCCCGCGCTCGACCCCGCGCGCGTGGACGACGTCTACTTCGGCGACGCCAACGGCGCGGGCGAGGACAACCGCGACGTCGCGCGGATGGCCGTCCTCCTCGCCGGACTGCCCGTCACCGTTCCCGGCGTCACCGTCAACCGCCTCTGCGGCTCCGGGCTCGAGGCCGTCATCCAGGCGGCCCGCGCCATCGCCCTCGGCGACGCCTCCGTGGCGATCGCGGGCGGCGTCGAGTCCATGTCCCGCGCCCCCTGGGTGCTGCAGAAGCCCGAGCGCGCCTTCCCCGCCGGCCACCAGCAGCTCCACTCCACGACCCTCGGCTGGCGCATGACGAACCCGAGGATGCCCGCCGAGTGGACGGTCTCGCTGGGCGAGGGCGCGGAGCTCGTCGCCGACAAGCACGGCATCACCCGCGAGCAGCAGGACGCCTTCGCCCTCGCCAGCCACCGGAAGGCCGCCGAGGCCTGGGCGAAGGGGCTGTACGACGACGAGGTCGTCCCGTACGAGGGCGTGGACCTCACCCGCGACGAGTGCATCCGCGACACCACGTCGATGGAGGCGCTCGCCAAGCTCAGGCCCGCCTTCCGCCCCGAGGGCGGCACGGTCACCCCGGGCAACTCCTCGCCCCTCAACGACGGCGCGGCCGCCCTGCTCCTCGTCGACGAGGAGGGACTGCGCGAGACCGGCCGCGAGCCGCTCGCCCGGATCCGCGCCTCCGCCGTCACCGGCATCGAGCCCCAGCTCTTCGGCCTCGGCCCCGTCGAGGCGGTCCGCCGGGCCCTGGGGAAGGCCGGGCGCTCCTTCGCCGACCTGACGACCTTCGAGCTCAACGAGGCCTTCGCGGCCCAGTCGCTCGGCTGCCTCGCCGAATGGCCGGAACTCGACCCCGAGATCGTGAATCCTCGGGGCGGAGCGGTCGCGATCGGACATCCGCTCGGCGCGTCCGGTGCGCGCCTGGCCGGCTCGGTGGCCCACCAGCTCGCCGCGGCCGGCTCCGGAACGGGCCTCGCGGCGCTCTGCATCGGCGTCGGCCAGGGCCTCGCGCTGGTCCTGGAGCGATGAGGGAGCCAGGCACGCGGACATGACGCGAGGGGGGTACGGGACGCTCTCCCGTACCCCCCTCGCGGTGGGTCACTTCGCCTGTGCGTCCGCGATGGACTTGCGCACCTCGTCCATGTCCAGCTTGCGCGCCTGACCGATCACGTCCTCGAGGGCGGCCTCCGGCAGAGCGCCGGGCTGTGCGAACACGGCCACGTTGTCACGGACGATCATCAGGGTCGGGATCGACCGGATCTCGAACGCCGCCGCCAGCTCCTGCTGCGCCTCGGTGTCCACCTTGGCGAAGACGAGGTCCTGGTGCCGCTCGGACGCCGCCTCGAAGACCGGGGCGAACTGACGGCAGGGACCGCACCAGGAAGCCCAGAAGTCGATCAGGACGAAATCGCCCCCGCTCACGATCTCGTCGAAGTTGTCCTTGGTGAGCTCTACGGTGCTCATACTGCCTGCCTTTCGGGTCTCCTGGCGGTGTCCTCACGGTCCCCTGGGGACTCGCCCGGCACAACGGCGTATCGAGCCGCGCTATTCCGCACGCCTGCCACCAGACTGGGAGCCATGACACGAACGGTGGAAGACGAGCACACCTACGACGTGGTGGTGATCGGTGCGGGCCCGGTCGGCGAGAACGTCGTCGACCGGGTGCGGGCGGGCGGCCTGACCGCGGCGATCGTCGAGAGCGAACTGATCGGCGGCGAGTGCTCGTACTGGGCGTGCATGCCCAGCAAGGCGCTGCTCCGCCCCGCGATCGCCCGCTCCGACGCGCGCAGGGTCGCGGGGCTGCGCGAGTCGGTCTACGGTCCCCTGGACGCGATGGAGGTCTTCGCCCACCGGGACGAGGTCGTCGGCCACTGGAAGGACGACGGCCAGATCGACTGGCTGGACTCGATCGGCGTCCGGGTCTTCCGGGGCCACGGCCGGCTCCTCGGACCGCGCCGCGTCGAGGTCGCGAGCCCCGAGGGCGAGCACCACGTGCTCACCGCCCGGCACGCCGTCGTCGTCAGCACCGGCACCCGCGCCCTCCTGCCGGAGCTGCCGGGACTGCCCGGGGCGCATCCCTGGACCAGCCGCGAGGCGACCAGTGCCGACCGCGTGCCCGAGCGGCTCGTCGTGGTCGGCGGGGGAGTGGTGGGCGTGGAGATGGCCACCGCCTGGCAGGCCCTCGGCGCGAAGGTGACCCTGCTCGTACGGGGCGGGGGCCTGCTGCCGCGCATGGAGCCGTTCCTCGGCGAGCACGTGGCCGCCGCGCTCACCACGCGCGGCGCGGACGTCCGCACCGGCGTGGCGGTGAGCGCGGTGGTGCGCGACGGGGGCACCGGACCCGTCACCGTGGTCCTGGAGGGCGGCGACCACGTCGAGGGCGACGAGGTGCTCTTCGCGACCGGCCGCAGGCCGCGCACCGAGGACATCGGCCTGGAGACGGTCGGTCTGACCCCGGGATCCTGGCTCGACACCGACGACAGCCTCCGCGTCACCGGGAGCGACTGGCTCTACGCCGTGGGCGACGTCAACCACCGCGCGCTCATGACCCACCAGGGCAAGTACCAGGCCCGGATCGCGGGCGCCGCGATCGCCGCCCGCGCGCACGGCGGTGACTCCCTGGACACCGGGCGGTGGGGCGCGCACGCGGCCACCGCCGACCACGCCGCCGTGCCGCAGGTCGTCTTCAGCGACCCCGAGGCCGCCTCCGTCGGGCTCACCCTCGCCGAGGCGGAGCGCGCCGGGTACCGGGTGCGGGCCGTGGACCTCGACATGCGACAGGTCGCCGGGGCCGGCCTGTACGCCCAGGGGTACCGGGGGCACGCCCGGATGGTCGTGGACCTGGACCGGGAGGTGGTCCTCGGTGCCGCCTTCGTCGGGCCCGGGATCGGCGAGCTCCTCCACTCGGCGACGGTCGCCGTCGCCGGCGAGGTGCCGATCGCCCGCCTGTGGCACGCCGTTCCGGCGTATCCGACGCTGAGCGAGGCGTGGCTGCGGCTCCTGGAGGCCTACCGGGGCTGACGCGGCATCAACCGGCTTCGGTGGTCGGGGAGTACGGAGGAACGAGGGCGCGCGCCGCCGAGCGGGCGACCTCCAGGGCGGGCCGTGGGTCCCGCCCCGTCTCCTCTCCGAGGACCACCCGGGTGCTCAGTCCGTCGAGGAGGGCGAGGAGTTCGGAGGCGCGGGCGCCGGCGTCCAGCGGGGCGAACCGCCGGCGCGCCGCGCCCGCCGCGAGCAGGGCCTCCAGGTCCTCCTGCCAGCCCGTGTCCAGTTCGGCCTGGGCCTCACGGAGCGCGGTGTTGCCCGGGGTGCGGGCCCAGAGCTCGATCCACAGGGTCCAGCGCGGGTCGCGCGGGCCGCGGGGCAGGTAGAGCCGCAGGAAGAGGTCGAGCTTGCGCTCGGCCGTGATCCGCCGGGCGAGGAGCGCGCGCCGCTCCTCGGCGAGCGCGGCCTCGCTCCACCGGAGGGCGGCGAGCAGCAGCAGGTCCTTGCTGCCGAAGTAGTACAGGATGTGGCCGCCGCTGGTGCCGAGCCGCTCGGCGAGCGCCGACATGGTGAGGGAGGCGAGGCCGTTCTCGGCGATCGCCGCCATGGCCTCCTCCAGCATCCGCTCCTGGGTGACGTGTCCGTCCCGCCGTCGTGCCGCGCCTGCCACCGCCGCCGTCCCCGTCCTGTTCGTCGCGGGTCCCCGCGCCCTCTGTCTGCGGGATCGACCTTAACCGCAACCTCCGAAGGTCTTGACGTGGCCTGAATCCATCGCACATCTTGAATGCCGTTCTAAAAATTAGAACAGCATTCAAGATCGATCCACGACAGGAGTGCGGTGTGCTCGAACACGAGACGGCGCCCGTGACCGCGGGCCGGACAGCGACCGACGAGGTCTTCCAGGTCGAGGAGCACGGGATCGACCCCATCCCCGACGCCGAACGGCACGGCGGAGCCAAGGACGTCTTCTGGCTCTGGTTCGGCTCGAACCTGACCTTCACCTACGTCATCAACGGCGCCCTCGCCGTCGCCTTCGGGCTCTCCTTCTGGCAGGCGACCGCCGTCGTCGTACTCGGCGGGCTCTCCTTCCTCGCCATCGGCGCGGCCGGACTCAGCGGCGTGCGCACCGGCACCGCCACCCTCGTCATCTCCCGCGCGGCCTTCGGCCGCCGCGGCAACTGGCCCGCCGGCCTGCTGAACTGGATCGTCAGCATCGGCTACACCATCGTCAACACCGTGGTGGGCACCCTCGCCCTCGAAGCGTTCTTCACCGACCTAGGCTGGCAGGGCGGAAACGCCGCCCGCGCCCTCGCGCTCGCCGTCACCCTCGCACTGACCTTCGTCGTCGCCCTCTGGGGCCACGCCACCGTCCAGTTCGCCGAACGCTGGATGGCGTACGTGCTCGCCGCCGGCTTCGCCGCCCTGCTCGTCCTCGTCCTGCCCGGCGCCGACACCTCGGCCCCCGCCGCCGCGCCCGGCGCCTCCGGCTGGAGCCTCGCCTTCGTCGTCATGCTGGCCGGACCCTTCTCGTACCTCCCCATGCCCGCCGACTACACCCGCTACCTGCCCCGCACCACCACCCTCAGGGCCGTCACCTGGAGCGGCGCGCTCGGCGGCTTCGTCTCCTCCGTCGCCCTCGGCGTCGCCGGGGTGGCCGCAGCGACCCAGGTCGACATGACCGACGCCGTCGCGGGCACCGAGAGCCTCCTCCCCGGCTGGTTCCAGCCGCTCTTCCTGGCCCTCGTCCTCGGCGGCTCCGTCACCAACTCGATCATCACGCTCTACTCGTCGAGCCTGAACCTCCAGGTCCTCGGCATCCCCTGGAGCCGGGCCCGCGCCATCGTCATCAGCGCCGGCGTCACCGCCGTCGGCTCGCTCGGCGCCCTGTTCCTCACCGACTTCACCACCTCGCTGCTCTCCTTCCTCTCCCTCCTCATCATCGTCTTCGCGCCCTGGGGCGGGGTCTTCCTCGCCGACATGGTGCTCCGCCGCTGCACCTACGACTCCGCAGGCCTGCACGCGGACGCCGGCGGCGCCTACTGGTACCGCTCGGGCTGGCACCCGGCCGGCCTGACCGCGCTCCTCGCCGGCCTCGTCTTCTCCGCGCTCACCTGCGACTCGGAGCTGTGGACCGGCCCCCTCGTGGCCCCGCTCGGCGGCGCCGACCTCACGCTCCTCGGCGCGGCCGTCTCCGCCCTGGTGTACGTGCTCCTCGCCCGCGGGCGCGTCACCCCCGTCCCGTAGCCCCCCTCGGCAACCCCTCCCCGCCCCCGTACGACACGGAGTCCCACCCCATGAACCGCACCGCCCCCGCCGACCTCGTCCTCACCGGGGCCCGCATCCACACCGTCGACCCGGCGCTCCCCGAGGCCCAGGCCCTCGCCGTACGCGCGGGACGCATCGTCTGGATCGGCCCCGACGCCGAAGCCGCCGACTGGACCGGCGCCGACACCCGGATCCTCGACGCCGGCGGCCGGCTCGTCCTGCCCGGCTTCGTCGACGCCCACAACCACGTCCGCCTCGGGTCCGACGACGCCTGCGTCCAGCTCGCCGGGGCCCGCACCCTCGACACGATCCACGCACGCATCCGCACCTGGCACGAGGCCCACCCGGAGGCGGACTGGATCGAGGCCGAGGCCTTCGACTACTCCGCCATCCCCGACGGACGGATGCCCACCGCCGCCGACCTCGACCCGGCCACCGGCGACACCCCCGCCCTCGTCCTCAGCTACGACGTCCACACCGCCTGGCTCAACACCGCCGCCCTCCACAGGCTCGGCGTCGACCGCGACCACACCGAGCTGCCCTTCGGCCGGGCCGTCACCGACCCCGCGACCGGCGAGCCCACCGGCTTCGTCAAGGACTTCGCCGTCAAGGGCCTCTCCCGCGACGGCCACCGCGCCCTGCGCGAGCTCGGCCTCCCCTGGGCCTCGCCCGACCGGCAGTACGGACGCCTCGCCAAGAGCCTGGACGACGCCATCGGCTACGGCATCACCACCGTCGTCGAACCACAGAACTCCCTCGACGACCTCGCCCTCTTCGAGCGCGCCCGCAACGAGGGCCGGCTCCGCTCCCGCATCGTCGCCGCGCTCTTCCACCCGCGCGGCACCACCGACGCGGACCTCGACGCCTTCGAGACGGCGGCCGACGAGTACGCCGACGACCGGCTGCGGGTCGGCCCGCTCAAGCTGTACATCGACGACGTCGTCGAGCCCCGCACCGCCGCCCTCCTGGAGCCGTACGCCGGCTGCTCCCACCACCGCGGCGACACCTTCTACCCGCCCGAGGAGTTCGCCGAGCTGCTCACCCGGCTCGACGCGCGCGGCTTCCAGTGCTTCGTCCACGCCACCGGCGACCGGGGCATCCGCACCGTCCTCGACGCCGTCGAACGGGCCCGCGCCGTCAACGGGCCGCGCGACGCCCGCCACCAGGTCGTCCACGTCGAGTGCCTCGACCCGGCCGACACCCCGCGCTTCGCTGCGCTCGGCGTCGTCGCCTGCATGCAGCCCCGGCACGCCGCCCCCGACATCGCGGGCCCCGGCAAGGACTGGGCCGAGAACGTCGGTCCCGAGCGCTGGCACAAGGCCTGGCCGCTGCGCAGCCTGCACGCCGCCGGTGCCGTCCTCGCCCTCTCCAGCGACTGGAACGTCGCCGAGATGGACCCCATGGTCGGCATCCACGCCGCCGTCACCCGCCGGGCGCCCGGCGGCGGCGAGGCCTGGACTGCGGGCGAGACGATCGACGTCGCCACCGCCGTGGAGGGCTACACGCTGGGCTCGGCCCACGCGAACTTCCTGGAGCACGAGCGGGGCTCGCTGACCGTGGGCAAGCTGGCCGACTTCGTCGTCCTCTCCCGCGACATCCTGCGCATCGCCCCCGAGGAGATCCCGGGCACGGTGGCGGAGACGGTCGTGGTCGGCGGCGAGGTGGTCGTGGACCGGCGAGCGGAGGCGTAGCCCGCGGACGGCCGCCCGGCGCCCCCGTTCGCCGCGACGCCTCACCGCCCCCCGCTCGCCGCGACGCTCACCTACCCCGGTTCGTCGCTCCGCTCAGTGGCCGCCGCTCCCGGACTCCACCGCCATGCGCCGTTCGAAGCGGCGGCCCCCGTCACCCGACTCGTACACCCCCTCCCCGGTGGCGACGAGCAGGCGGCGGGCGTCGACGGCGGTGAAGGCCTGCGGGGCACCACCGGGCACGGTGGCGACCCGGGTCCAGGCGGTGCCCCCGTCCGTCCCCCGGTAGAGGACGCCCTCCGGGTCGACGCCGTAGAGGGCGTCGGGGGCGGCCCAGGAGACGTACGCGAGGACCCGTCCGGAGGCCGGGGCGAAGCTCCGGCCGCCGTCCGTCGAGCGGACCACGCCGGTCTCGGTGGTGGCGAGGACGGTGTCCGCGGCGGCGGAGGAGACGGCGATGTCGAGGGCGCGCAGCGCGGCGCGGTCGTCCCAGGTGACGCCGTCGGCGCTGACCCTCAGCAGGCCGGCGGTGCTGTCGTAGCCGTAGACGGTGGAGTCGCGCGCGGTGTCGAGCGCGTGGAAGTCGACCTTCCCGCCGAGCGACTTCTCCCGCCAGGTGCGACCGAAGTCCGCCGAGGCGACGAGCCCGAGGTCGGCGGGGCCGTCGCTGCCGGGCGCCGGGTGCCCGCTCGCGAGGAAGACGCCCTCGGCGGTGATCGTGAAGCCCATGAAGTCGTCGCGGTGGTCTCCGACGAGGACCGGCCGGCCGTCGGCGTCCGGAGTGTGGATGCCCTGGTGGGTGGCGACGTAGAGGGTGCCGCCGCGCAGCCCGAGGCCGTGGATGTGGCTGAGGGCCGATCCGGGACCGGCGTCGTCCGCGGCCGGGTCGTCGGAGGAACAGGCGGTCAGGGTCAGGGCGAGGGCGGCGGCGGTGAGCGCGGCGCCCAGGGTGGTGGCCGGACGGCCGGAGAAGTACGTCGTCATGGTTCTTTCGCCAGGGGTGCGGAGGCCGGAAGGCAGGGGTGCGGTGCGGCCCGTCCCGCGGAGGGACGGGCCGCACCGGAGGTGTCGTGTCGATCGGGCCGGATCAGAGCCGGTCGAGGATCTTCCGCAGCTGGGCGACCTCGGCGGACTGGGTCCGCACGACGTCGTCGGCGAGCTTCCTGGCCGTGGCGTTGCGGCCGTTCTTCTGCTCGTCCTTCGCCATGGTGACGGCGCCGTCGTGGTGGGCGATCATCAGCTCGGCGAACTTCCGGTCGAAGGCCTTGCCCTGGGCGGCGGCGAGGTCCTTCATGTCCTGGTCGGACATCATCCCGGACATGCCATGTCCGGAGCCGTGACCGCCGGCGGACTCGGGCCTGCCCCAGCCCTTCAGCCAGGCCTTCATCTTCTGGATCTCCGGATCCTGGGCCTGCTCGATCGCGGCGACCAGCTTCTTGACCTCGGGGTCCTCGGCCCGGCCGGCGGCGAGCTCCGCCATCTCCAGGGCCTGCTCGTGGTGGGGGATCATCATCTGCGCGAACATGACGTCCGCGTCGTTGAAGGCGCCGGGCGCGCCGGCCTCGGCGCCGGCCCCCGGTGCCGTGGTGGAGGGGGAGACGGTGACGGACGCGGAGGCGCCGCCGTGGTCCATGCCGCCCGCGCCGTCCTCGGTGCCGCAGGCGGCGAGCAGGAGGCCGGCCGCGGTGACGACGCCGGGGAGGGCGAACTTCCGGGCGGTGCGGTGGGTGAAGGCACGCATGTGGGTGATTCCTCGTGTGCTGTCCGTACGTACGGAGTACGCGTACGGAGAGGGGTGGGCCGAAGCGTTCACGGGCAGCGCGAGGCGCCCGCGGTGGCGGGGTACGGCCTAGATCCGCAGGACGGACAGCTGGGCGAGGTCGGGTGGCCGGCGCGGCGGGGCGTGCGGGCCGAGCGCGGGCGTGAGCCGCGCGAGGAGGAGCGTGAGCCAGTCGGGGCGGCGTCCGAGCGCGGCCCGGACGAGTCCCGCGAGCAGCCAGGCGCCGAGGACGGCCACGCAGAGGGTGGTCATGTCCATCGCCGTGCCCGGCTCGTGCCGGGCGTCGGCGTCCCCGCCGTCGTGCGGGGAAGGGGCCTGCGCGAGGGCGCCGTGGTGCGCGGCGGACGCGGTGTCCATACCGCCGCCGGAGCCCTCGGGGTGACCCACGGAGTGCATCAGGAACACCCCGAGCGCGAGCACGCCCACGAGCAGGAGGTGCACCACGGCACCTCCCGCCCGCCCACGACGTTCCGCTCGGTGTGTACGCACAGCCGGGACCTCCTCGCCGCGAATATACCGCGTGGGGGTATCGGTCGCGCGTCGGGCCGCGCCCGCGACGAGTCGGGCACGAGCCCGGGACGTGCCCGCAACGAGCTCTGGAGCGAGCCCGTCCCGGGCCCGGGACCAGCTCCGGAGGGAACCCGCTCCCGCCGTCAGGACAGCGTCTCGCCCGACATGGCGGCCGCCATCCGCAGGTGCGGCGCGGCCTCGGCCGGGCGGCCCTGGCGCTCCAGGGTGCGCCCCAGCATCAGCCGGGCGTAGTGCTCGACCGGGTCGCGCTCCAGGACGGCGCGCAGCTCCGTCTCGGCGTGGGAGAGCTGGGCGGAGTGGTAGTAGGCGCGGGCGAGAAGGAGCCGCTGGGCGGTCTGCTCCGGGTGCTCGGCGACGAGACCGCGCAGCAGGCGGACGGCGGTTCCGTACTCCTTGGCGTCGAAGAAGAGCCGCGCCCGGTCCCAGCGTTCCCCGGCCGTTCCGAACTCGTAGTACGTGTCGCTCACTTGCTCTCCCTTTCCAGAGCTCCGGATCTGCCACCCTGGGGGGTGGTCGACCAGTACAACTCCGCAAGTTAGTTGAACATTCCATCAAGGATGGGTTGAGAGCCATGAGCAATCTCGATCGTCAGGCCGCGCTGGCCGTGTGCGGTGGCCGCGGCTTCGTCGTCGCCGAACCGGTACGCGAGCTCCTCAGCCCCCGCCGCGTCCAGCTCGGCGAGTCGACCGAGGTCCGGCGGCTGCTCCCGAACCTGGGCCGGCGCATGGTCGGCGCCTGGGCCTTCGTCGACCACTACGGCCCCGACGACATCGCCGACGAGCCCGGCATGCAGGTCCCGCCGCACCCGCACATGGGACTGCAGACGGTCAGCTGGCTCCACGAGGGCGAGGTGCTGCACCGCGACTCCACCGGCGGTCTCCAGACCGTCCGCCCCCGCGAACTGGGCCTGATGACCTCGGGCCGGGCGATCTCCCACTCGGAGGAGAGCCCCCGGCCGCACGCCCGCTTCCTGCACGGCGCGCAGCTCTGGGTCGCCCTGCCCGAGGCCCACCGGCACGTCGAGCCGCACTTCGAGCACCACGGGGATCTGCCCCGGGTCACCGCGCCGGGCCTGACCGCCACGGTGATCCTCGGCGCGCTCGACGGCGCCGCCTCGCCCGGCACCACGTACACCCCGCTCGTCGGCGCGGACCTCGCCCTCGCGGCGGGAGCGGAGACGAGCCTGCCCCTGGAGCCCGACTTCGAGTACGCGGTCCTCGTGATGTCCGGCGAGGCCCACGTCGACGGCGTCCCCGTCCTGCCCGGTTCCATGCTCTACCTCGGCTGCGGCCGCACGGAACTCCCCCTCCGGGCCGTCTCGGACGCGGGCCTGATGCTCCTCGGCGGCGAGCCCTTCGAGGAGGAGATCGTCATGTGGTGGAACTTCATCGGCCGATCCGGTGAGGAGATCGCACAAGCGCGCGAGGACTGGGAGAAGGGCTCGCGGTTCGGCGAGGTCCACGGCTACGACGGCGCCCGGCTGTCCGCCCCGGAGCTCCCCGCCACCCCGCTGAAGCCGCGCGGGCGAGTGCGCTGACCTTTTTCTGGCGCATGGTCAACACACGGTTCCGGGTGCTGTCGTCGCAGGCACGCCTGTGACTGGGCGCGAACGGTTTCACGCTCCGGGCTGGTCGCCGTGATCGCCGACGGTACGGGGCCAGGTCCAGGCGTACCGCATGATGAGGGCGAGAAGGATCAATTCCAGTGCGATGCCAAGGCCGTAGAAGAACAGCCAGGACGCGCCCACCGCGTTGAACGCCGTGACGGGGACGTAGAGCGAGGCCACGATGAGGTTCGTGATGCGGTTCGCCCGGGCGGGCAGCGTCGTCGACAGGACGACCATGAAGATCGGGACGGCCACGAGGGCCAGCGCCGCGGTCGAGAAGGCCTGGGAGAGGTCGAACTCGAAGACCTTGCCGTCGAGGATGTCCTTGACGACGCCGGGCGTGAAGAAGTTGAGAATGTCCACGTAGGCGTAGAGGAACATGAAGGCCGTCCACGTCGCGGCGAGCTTGGCTCTCAGCGGGATCCGCTGGTCTTCCAGTGCGGCGGTTGTGGGTTGACGTGTGCTCATCGTGGCTCCGATGTCGTCGTGAGGATCGGTAGGTCCACGATCGCCGAGCCCGGCGGCGGGCACCTCGGCCCGGGGGCTTCCGTTCGCCTGGCCGATGGCATGGTCTCCCTCTCGTTCTTTCGGCGGATACGCCGGGGCGCGACGATGCCTAGGCTGGTGCCGTGGTCACCTTCCGGCGCTCCGTCTGGCATGAGCCGCGGCCTGCGGACGCCCCACCCATCGGTCGTCCGGACTGGCTGCTGGCGGGCGTGTTCACGGCCGCCGCCCTGGTCGAGGGCATCGTTCGGCCGGGCTTGGCCTGGCGACCACTCGTCACGGTGCTCGCCCTGGCGCTGGTGCCTGCCCTGCTCTGGCGGCGGGGCCGCCCCCTCATGGCCGTCCTGGTCGGGTGGGGGGTCGCCGGGCTGCTCTCGGTCCTCCAGCTGACGGCGCACGACGGGGACCTTGGCCTCTACTCCATGATGGCCGCCCTGATCCTGCTCTACTCCCTGGTGCGGTGGGGCTCGGGACGGGAGATCGTCTCGGGGACGGCGTTCGTGACAGCCGTCGCCGCGCTGGGGATGTACGCCACCTCCGCGGGCTGGGCCGACGTCTTCGGCGGGAGCGTCCTCCTGCTGTTGTGCGTCGCCCTCGCGGTGGTGTTCCGCTACCGCGCGGACCTCTGGCATCGCCAACAGCGCGAGATCCGCAATCAGGAGCGGGTGGCGCTGGCGCGAGAGCTGCACGACACCGTGGCCCACCACGTCTCGGCCATCGCGGTGCAGGCGCAGGCCGGTGGCGTCGTCGCCGGCATCCAGCCCGAGAAGGCTGCCGAGGTCCTGGCCGCGATCGAGTCCGAAGCGTCGCGAACCCTGGAGGAGATGAGATCCATGGTTCGGGTGCTGCGTGAGGACGAAGCCGTCGCCTACGCCCCGCAGCGGGGCGTCGCGGACCTGCCCGCTCTGGCGCGCACCCACACGACGCCTACCGTCGAGGTCTCGCTGGACGGTTCGTTCGCCCGGCTGGCACGACCCGTGGACGCCGCGCTCTACCGGCTCGCGCAGGAGTCGCTGACCAACGCCGTACGGCACGCCCGGAGCGCGACCCGCGTCGCGATCGACGTACGCCGGGAGGGCGACGCCGTCAGGCTGCGTGTCAGCGACGATGGACAGACCGGGCCGGGGCCGGCCCCGGAGCCCGGGTTCGGCCTGCTGGGCATGGCCGAACGCGCCCAGCTCCTCGGCGGATCGCTCTCCGCCGGGCCGGGGTCCGAGGGTGGCTGGGTGGTCGAGGCCGTGCTGCCGACGGCGGCGCCGGCATGAGCATCCGTGTCGTCGTGGCCGACGACCAGGACCTGGTCCGGACCGGGCTGGTGATGATCCTCGGCGCGCAACCCGGCCTCGAGGTCGTGGGGGAGGCGGCAGACGGGCTCGCAGCGCTCGACCTGGCGACCCGGCTGCGTCCCGACGTCCTCCTCGTCGACATCCGGATGCCCGGGCTCGACGGCGTCGAGGTGACGCGGCGCCTGGCCGGGCCGGGCGTGACGGACCCGATGGCGGTCGTCGTGATCACCACCTTCGACCTCGATGAGTACGTCCTCGGCGCCCTGCGCGCCGGCGCCCGCGGCTTCCTGCTCAAGAACGCCGGGCCGGAGCTCCTCGTGCAGGCCATCCACGCGGCGGCCGACGGGGACGCGCTGATCGCCCCCAACGTCACCCGCCGGCTGCTGGCGACCTTCGCCGACCAGGCGCCGGCGGTACCGGTCCAGCCGCGCAACCCTCTCACCGAGCGCGAGGAGGAGGTGCTCGCGCTGGTGGCACGAGGCCGGACCAACGCCGAGATCGCCACCGAGCTCTTCGTCAGCCTGAGCACGGTCAAGACCCACGTCGCCTCGTTGATGACCAAGCTCGGCGCACGCAACCGCGTCGAGATCGCGATGTGGGCACACGACACCAGACGCGTGAGAGCCGATTAGCGCGGATCGCAGCGCAGGCACCTGCCCGCGATATCGAAGATCATCCGACATCGACTCGACGTGGCGGAACAGCGCCCCGCGCCCGCTCGCGGCCCGTGCCCCTCGGCGCCGTGCCGTGAGGCGGCCACCGCGTCAGGAAGCCGTGAGGAGAGTGGCGGTCGGCGCCAAGAACGCGCCAGGACGGCGGAAGGGGCGGTGACCGGGGGAGACCCTGAGCGGACCCGCGTACGAAGGAGTCCCCGCATGTCCGCTCTGACCACCGAGAACGGGGCCACGACCGTCGATGTCCTGAACGCCGAGGGGCGGCGTACGCCGACGCGGGTGTCGGAGTACGCCGCCCATCCTCTTCGGGGCGCCTACTTCGGGTCGCGGTTGAACACCGCCTTGGACCAGAAGTAGCCGAGGGTGGCGAGGGCGAGGCACCAGGCGAGGGCGAGCCAGCCGTTGTGGCCGATCTCGGTGCCCAGGAGCAGGCCGCGGAGGGTTTCGATGGCGGGGGTGAAGGGCTGGTACTGGGCGATGGGCTGGAACCAGCCGGGCATCTGGTCGACGGGGACGAAGGTGCTGGAGATCAGCGGGAGGAAGATCAGCGGCATGGCGTTGTTGCTGGCGGCCTCCGCGTTGGGGCTGACCATGCCCATGCCGACGGCGATCCAGGTCAGGGCGAGGGCGAAGAGGACCAGGAGGCCGAAGGCGGCCAGCCACTCGATCGCGGTGGCGTCGGTGGAGCGGAAGCCGATGGCGACGCCGACCGCGCCGACGAGGACGACGCTGATCACGGACTGGATGACGCTGCCGATGACGTGGCCGGTGATGACGGAGCCGCGGTGGATGGCCATGGTGCGGAAGCGGGCGATGATGCCCTCGGTCATGTCGGTGGAGACCGAGACGGCCGTGCCGATCGTGGTCGAGCCGATGGTCATGAGGAGCAGGCCCGGGACGAGGTAGGCGATGTAGTCGGAGCGGTCGCCGCCGCCGATGCCCGCGCTCATGGTGTCACCGAAGATGTAGACGAACAGCAGCAGGAGCATGATCGGGGTGAGCAGCAGGTTCAGGGTGAGCGAGGGGTAGCGCCGGGCGTGCAGGAGGTTGCGGCGCAGCATCGTGGACGTGTCACGGGCGGCGAGGGCGAGGGTGCTCATCGGACGGTCTCCTTGGACGGGGCGGGGACGGTGGCGGTGGCGGTCAGGGCGAAGAAGACGTCGTCCAGGTCCGGCGTGTGGACCGTGAGTTCGTCGGCTTCGATGCCGGCCGTGTCCAGCCGGTCGAGGAGGGTGCGCAGTTCGCGCTGGCTGCCGTCGCTGGGGAGTTGGAGGGCGAGGGCCTCGTCGTCCCTGGTGGCCCCGGTGAGTGCGGTGGCGGCGGCGCGGTAGGCGGTGGGGTCGGTGAACCGGAGGCGGATGTGCCCGCCGGGGATCAGGCGCTTGAGTTCCTCCGCCGTTCCTTCCGCGGCGATCCTGCCGTCGTTGAGGACGGCGATGCGGTCGGCGAGCTGGTCGGCTTCCTCCAGGTACTGGGTGGTGAGGAAGACGGTGACGCCGCCGGTGACGAGTTCGCGGATGATCTGCCACATGTTGTGCCGGGAGCGGGGGTCCAGGCCGGTGGTCGGCTCGTCGAGGAAGATGATCCGCGGGCTGCCGACCAGGGTCATGGCGATGTCCAGGCGGCGCTTCATGCCGCCGGAGTAGGTCGAGGCCGGCTTCTTCGCCGCCTCGGTCAGGTCGAAGCGCTCCAGGAGTTCGGCGGTGACCCGGCGGCCCTCCTTCTTCGGCAGGTGGTTCAGGTCCGCCATCAGGAGCATGTTCTCCTCTCCCGTGATCAGACCGTCGACGGCCGAGAACTGGCCGGTCACACCGATCGCGGCACGCACGGCCTGCGGGGCGGTGGCCAGTGCGTGGCCCGCCACCGTCACCTGGCCGGCGTCGGCGGTGACGAGGGTGGAGAGGATCTTCACGGCGGTGGTCTTGCCCGCGCCGTTCGGGCCGAGGAGGGCGAAGACCGAGCCTTCGGGGACGGTCAGGTCGATGCCGTCCAGGACGGTCTTGTCGCCGTAGGACTTGCGCAGCCCGTTCGCTGCGATGGCCTGGATGGGAGCAGTCATGGTCATGACAGAAGAAGGCATGGGGCCCTCCTGAGGAAGGGGGAAGGGGAAGGGGAAGGGCGGGGCGAGGCGGTGGTGCTCAGGCCTTGGCACGGCGGACGTCGATGTTGCCCCAGTTGCTCCTCGCGCGGACCTTGACGGTCTCCTCGGTCGGCTCGGGGGCCTCGGACGCGGCGAGGGTGTTCCGTACGTGCCCGCGGTGGGAGTTGACGTCCAGCCAGGCGGCCGTGCCCGAGCGGATGCCGATCTCGATGGAGCCGTTGGAGGTCTCCAGCTGGACCTCGCCACGGGTGACCTCGGCGACGCGGAGGGCGCCGTTGGTGGCGGTGCCGGTGACCGACGACTCGGCGCGCGCGACGTCGATGCTGCCGTTGGCGCCGCTGACGCGCAGTTCGCCGGTCACGGTGCCGACGGTCGTGGCACCGTGCGAGTTCTTCAGGACGGCGTGGCCGTCGATGACGCCGACGCGCAGGTTTCCGGTGCTGCTGGTGATCTCGGCAGCGCCCTCGACCCGTTCCACGGTGGTCTGGCCGTGCGGGGCGGTCAGGTGCAGGGGGCCGGTGGTGTCGAGACGGACGTCACCGGCCGACGTCTTCACGCGGACCTCGCCGAGCCGTCCCTCGCCGATCAGGCTGGACCCGGTGCCGGTCATGTCGACGCGCGATCCGGTGGGCAGCTCCACGGTCACGTCGACGGTGCCGCCGCGTCCGAGCAGATTGGCCTTGGGCGTGGTGACGGTCAGGACGCCGCCCGCGTAGGTGACCTCGGTCTGGTCGGCCGCGCGGACGTCCAGGTCCTTCTTGGGGGCGCGGGGCCGCACCTCGACGACGGTGTCGGGGCGGTCGCTCGCGATGAGCTGGAGGGAGCCGGCGTAGACGTAGGCGGTGACCGAGATCGGTTCGGGCGTGTCGAAAGAAGGCATGGCTGTCCCGTCCTCTTGGGTCTTCGGATCGTCCCCGCAGGTGGGACGTGAGGGAGGTGAGGTGGTGCGGGCGGGGTGCGGTCAGCGCACCCAGCCCGTGATGCTCTGTCCGGCGGTCTGGGACTTCTCCGGCGTACGCGGCCGGGTGCTGCCGCCGACCGCCGCCGACACGGCCCGCACCAGCCAGGCGTTGACCGACAGGCCCTCGCGGGCCGCGGCCTCCTCCGCGCGGGTCTTGAGGTGGGCCGGCAGGCGCAGGTTGACGCGGGCGGTGCCGCCCTCGTCGCCCTCGGCGAGGGCCGGTGCCGGGAGGGGTTCGGTGGCGTCGGCCGGCTCCGCGGGGGCGCCGCCGCCGGGAGGGAGTGCCACCACGAAGTCGGGGTCGAGGCCCCGGAGCCGTACGTCGACCGAACCGGGCGCGAGCTCGCGGGTGATCTCGTCCGTCGCGGCGGAGAGCACGTGGAGCATGGTCAGCCGGGCCGCCGACTCCAGGGGGGCGGTGAGTCGCTCCGCCAGCTCGCGGGCCTCTTCGCCACCGGCCTCGGCGGCCACCGCGAGTTCGCGGCGGAGGTTGTCGACATACGGGGTGAGGTCCATGACGTCATCATGGCACCACTGTGGCGCCATCTGCAAGTGTGAGAGTGGGGTCAGTGTGGCTCCGCTGTCGACGACCCGCTCTGACCTGCGTAAATGTCATGAAGTTCAACGGGGTGGCCGGGGTGTCGACTGGCTTTCACTGTCGCTGGCGATACGAAATGGCGCCATGTGGCACCAGCTGGTGCCACATGGCGCCACGCGAGGACGCGGGGATCAGCTCAGGCCGCGTCCCTCACCCGGCCCGTGAACTCCGGTCCGAGGACCGGCTCCCAGGACTCGTCGTACGTGAACGGCGCGGCCCGCAGGGACTCCGTCGGCTCCGCCACCCCGTCCCGCACGGTGGGGACGGTCACCTGTGCGGTCGTCTCGCCCGCGGGAACGGAGAGCCACAGGCTCGTGCCGCCCTCGGTCACCCCGGACAGCGGCCGGGCGGGCTGCGGCACCTCGCCGAACTGCGTCTCCACCCAGGTCGGGTCGAGGTCCGCCGTGGAGAGCTCCGGACCGCCGGTCACCGGCTTCAGGAGGATGCCGCCCGCGATCTCGACGTCGGCAGGCGCGGAGAGCGTCAGCCGCCAGCTCAGGGCCGAGCCCTCGGTCACGTCGTCGGCCACGGGCGTCAGGCGCATGGTGGGCATGGCGTCGTCGTTGCGCGCGGTCACGCCGCCCCGGTGCGCTCCGACCACGGTGCCGCGCACCGCCTTGACGAACACGTCGTGCCGCACGTCGTAGCCGTAGCGCGTGTTGCCCCGTACCTGCACCGGCACGTCGATGTCATGGCGTCCCGGGCGCACCGTCACGGTGCGGGACGTGACCTCGTCGGTGCCGGGCACGGGCACGAACAGGCGGACCTGCCCGCTGCCCCGTCCGGAGACCGTCACCGGCACCCGGTAGGTCCGGACCCCGGAATTCCCCTCCGCGACGGTCAGGCGGCCGATGTCGACGCGCGTGAGCGGCACGGGGTTCGCCGCCGGGGTGCCGGGGCGCCAGCCCCAGGCGTCCATCAGCCAGGCGCTTCCGGCGCCGCCGCGCGGGGTCAGTTCGAGCGTGGCGATCCGCTTCGGGTCGAGGCCCGCCCGAGCCACGGCGGCCAGCGGCACGCGGACCTCGCGGCCCCAGTACGCGGCGGTGCGCGGGCTGCCCGGCAGTCCGTCGACGCGGGTACGGCCCAGGGCGGCGCGGCGCCCGGAGGCGTCGGTCACGGCGACGTCCAGCTCGGTGCCGGTGCTGTTGGGCGGGACGATCACGCGCAGGGCCAGGGATCCGGCGCCCGCGAGGGAGACCGGCCGCGACGGGCGGACCGTGACCCGGCCTCCCGTGCCCGTCCACTTCATCGCGACGGCGTCACGGCCCGGCTCGGGAGCGGTCTCCCAGTAGGCGAAGTGCGGCGACCAGCCCTGCTCGGGCGACAGGCAGGCGCGGGCGGCGTCGGGGTCGACCTGGGCGCACAGCCGGCCGCCGCCGGAGACGGTGACCGAGGAGCCCGGCAGGAAGGCCCCGGTGCGGTTCCCGCCGACGGCGTGGGTGAGGACCCGCGCCGGTCCGGCCGAGGGCGCGCGGCGGCCGGTGCCGTCGAGCAGCGGCCGGACGGCGTCGTCGCCCGCGACGAACAGCCGGGCGGAGGCCGCGATGTAGGCGGCGCCCGCGGCCTGCTGCTGCGTCGCCGTCAGGCGGGTCGCCGTGCCGGGGGAGCAGACCGGGTCGACCCCGTCCTCGGAGGAGAAGTCGTCGGTGGCCGGCGCCTTCGCCTGGCCCGGAGTCCACTCGCTGTTGAAGAAGTTGTGGTTGGCGCCGACCACGTAGGCCGCGCTGTGCAGGGCGCTGCCCCGGCCGACGCCGCGGGTGCCGTCGACGTAGATCTGGCCCTGGAGGTCGGACACGTCGCCGTCGCAGCCCGGCAGGATGGCCGTGGAGGGCACGTCGGGGGCCGGGTTCTGGCCGAACACCGTGGGACCGATCAGGACGTTGCCGCGGATCTTCCACCGCACGGGGCCCCGGTAGCCGTCCTGGGCGGCCGGCGGCGGGTTCAGGCTGTCGACCGCGGCCCGGTTGACGCCCTCGCCTCCCCGGGAGTGCCCGACGAGGAGCACCCGTGAGAGGTCGGCGGGCGCGGTCTTCCGCACGGCCGCCGGGGCGGAGGCCCGGTGCGCGGCCCAGTCCGCCCAGCGGGCGAGGTGCAGCCGGACCAGGGAGGAGCGGGCCTGGGCGCCGCCGTCCTCGGCGTTCTCGTCCTGCCCGTTGACGCCGTTCGCGGCGATGGACACCGTCACGTACCCCTGGGAGGCCAGGAGTCGCTGTGCCCGCAGGTAGCCCTGCTCGCTGGGTATCGGCCGGGTGCCGGCCGGGCACGGCCAGGTCATCCGGACGTCCTCCGTGCCCGGGGTGTAGCAGGTGGCGTGGCGGCCGTGCAGGAACAGGGCCACCGGGCGCTTCCCCGGCGCACCGGCCGGCCCGACGACCGTGGCGCGCATCTCGACGGGCTGCGGGAAGCCCGGCAGCCGTACGGATCGCAGGGCGTACTCGCCGCCGACGGTCCGGTACGGGCCGGGCACTCCCGGGTCGACCCGGTTCGCGGGCAGCGGGGCCGGCGGTACGGGGGCGGGGGAGAGGGGGCGCTCGGTGGCGGCGCCGGCGCGTCCCGGGGTGTCGAGGCGTCGTCCGCCGGCCGTCACCCGCAGCTGTGTGCCCTCTTCGAGCCGGACGTCCCCGAGGGGGAGGGCGAAGGAGCGTCCGTCCGGCTGGGCGAGCGGGCGGCCGAGCAGTCGGTCGCCGGCGTGGAACTCGACCCGGGCGTCGCCCACGGGTATGGGCTCGGGCGACGTCCAGACGAGCCGTGCGCCCGCCCCGGCCCCCGTGACCTTCCAGCCCTCCGGGAGGGCGAGGCCACCGGACCGGCTTACCGGGGCCGCCGCCGTCGGTGATCCGGGTGAGGGCTGTGCGGACGCCGGCCAGGGCGACGCCGCCGTCAGGGCGAGTAACGCCACGGCGGTGGTCACGCCGTGTGTGACACGTATCAAAGCGGTCTTCCTCACGATCGGTCTCGTCGGGGCACCGGGAGGAGGCCGGTCTTCCGGCTTCCGCGGTGCCCCTCTCGTCTCGTGAGGACGGTGACGGACAGCCGTGGGTTGTCTCATGTGGTGTCAGAAAGGAGACAGGGGAAGGGTGTCGGTAAGGGCTCCGGTACGCGAAGGGCCGGCCCGGGTGGCGTGGAGCCACCCGGGCCGGCCCCGGCGTGCGGTGAGGATCAGGCGATGTCGAACCGGTCCAGGTTCATGACCTTGTCCCACGCAGACACGAAGTCCTTCACGAACTTCGCCTTCGCGTCGTCGCTCGCGTAGACCTCGGCCAGCGCGCGCAGCTCGCTGTTGGAGCCGAAGACCAGGTCGGCGCGGCTGCCCGTCCACTTGACCGCGCCGGTGGCGGTGTCACGGCCCTCGAACGTGGTCTGGTCCTCGGAGGTGGACTTCCACTCCGTGCCCAGGTCGAGCAGGTTGGCGAAGAAGTCGTTCGTCAGACGGCCGGGCGTCTCGGTGAGGACACCGAGCGAGGTCTGCGGCTGCGTGACGCCGAGGACGCGCAGGCCGCCGACGAGGACCGTCAGCTCGGGCGCGCTCAGGGTGAGCAGGTTCGCCCGGTCGATGAGCAGGTACTCGGCGGGGAGGCGGTTGCCCTTGCCGAGGTAGTTGCGGAAGCCGTCCGCGGCCGGCTCCAGGGCGGCGAAGGACTCGACGTCCGTCTGCTCCTGGGCGGCGTCCACGCGGCCCGGGGTGAACGGCACCTCGACGGCGTGGCCGGCGTCGGCGGCCGCCTTCTCGACCGCCGCGACGCCCGCGAGGACGACGAGGTCGGCGAGGGAGACCTGCTTGCCCCCGGTCTGCGCGGAGTTGAAGGACTCCTGGACGCCCTCCAGGACGCGCAGTACCTGCGCCAGCTCGTCCGGGTTGTTGACCTCCCAGTTGCGCTGCGGCTCCAGGCGGACGCGGCCGCCGTTGGCGCCACCGCGCTTGTCGCTGCCGCGGAAGGAGGCGGCGGCGGCCCAGGCGGCGGAGACCAGCTGGGTGACCGTGAGGTCGGAGCCGAGGATCTTCTCCTTGAGGGAGGCGATGTCCGCGGCGTCGACGAGCTCGCCGGTGCGGGCCGGCAGCGGGTCCTGCCAGAGGAGCTCCTCGGACGGGACCTCGGAGCCGAGGTAGCGCACGACCGGGCCCATGTCACGGTGGGTGAGCTTGAACCAGGCGCGGGCGAAGGCGTCCGCGAAGTCGGCCGGGTTCTCGTAGAAGCGGCGCGAGATCTGCTCGTAGACCGGGTCGAAGCGCAGCGACAGGTCGGTGGTGAGCATCGTCGGGAGGTGCTTCTTCTCCGGGTCGTACGCGTCCGGGATGATCGCCTCGGCGTTCTTGGCGACCCACTGGTGGGCGCCCGCCGGGCTCTTGGTCAGCTCGTACTCGTACTCGAAGAGGTTCTTGAAGAAGCCGTTGCCCCACTGGGTCGGCGTGGTGGTCCAGGTGACCTCCAGACCGCTGGTGATGGCGTCCGGGCCCTTGCCGGTGCGGAAGGTGCTCTTCCAGCCGAAGCCCTGCTCCTCCAGCGAGGCGGCCTCCGGGTCGGCGCCCACGTGGTCGGCCGGGCCGGCGCCGTGGGTCTTGCCGAAGGTGTGGCCGCCCGCGATGAGGGCGACGGTCTCCTCGTCGTTCATCGCCATCCGGCCGAAGGTCTCGCGGATGTCGCGGGCCGCGGCGATCGGGTCCGGGTTGGCGTTCGGGCCCTCCGGGTTGACGTAGATCAGACCCATCTGCACCGCGCCGAGCGGGTTCTCCAGCTCGCGGTCGCCGGTGTAGCGCTCGTCGCCGAGCCAGGTGGTCTCCGGGCCCCAGTAGACGTCCTCGTCGGGCTCCCACACGTCGGCGCGGCCACCGGCGAAGCCGAAGGTCTCGAAGCCCATCGACTCCAGGGCGACGTTGCCCGCGAGGATCATGAGGTCGGCCCAGGAGATGTTCTGGCCGTACTTCTTCTTCACCGGCCACAGCAGACGGCGGGCCTTGTCCAGGTTGCCGTTGTCCGGCCAGCTGTTCAGCGGCGCGAAGCGCTGCTGGCCGGCGCCGGCGCCGCCGCGGCCGTCGCTGATGCGGTAGGTGCCGGCGCTGTGCCAGGCCATGCGGATCATGAACGGGCCGTAGTGGCCGAAGTCGGCGGGCCACCAGTCCTGCGAGGTGGTCAGGACCTCGGCGATGTCCTGCTTCACGGCGGACAGGTCGAGGCCCTCGAAGGCCTGCGCGTAGTCGAAGTCCTCACCCAGCGGGTTGGCCACCGCGGGGTTCTTGGCGAGGATCTTCAGGTTCAGCCGGTTCGGCCACCACTGGCTGTTGCCACCGCTCTGGGTGGGGTGTGCGGCGCGCCCGTGCGCGACGGGGCAACCGCCCGCGCCCTCCGCCTTCGCGTCGGCGACGATTGCTTCGTGGTTCTCAGACATCGGAATCCCTCCGGACCTGGCGGATCACAGTGCTCTAGGAAGTGCGTTCGGCGGACGGGCCTGGCGCGAGTCCCACGTGTGGTTCTCCCCGCCGTGCTGGAATCTTCCTGTCCCTTGGCCATCTTCGAAACCGATCCTACGATGGACCTAGTCCAAGTCAAGAACCACGCCAAGTTTGCCGATGCCGATGAGGTGAGACATGAGTGACCTGCTGGAGCGCCTGCGCGCGCGTGGCTGGCGGATGACGTCCCAGCGCCGGGTGGTCGCGGAGGTCCTGGCCGGGGACCACGTGCACCTCACGGCGGACGAGGTCCACGCCCGCGCGGTGGAGCGGCTGCCGGAGATCGCGCGGGCCACGGTCTACAACACCCTGGGCGAGCTGGTCGCCCTGGGGGAGGTCGTGGAGCTCTCCACGGACGGGCGGGCCAAGCGCTACGACCCGAACGCGCACCACCCGCACCAGCACCTGGTCTGCTCGAACTGCGGCATCATCCGCGACGTCCGCCCGGAGGGGGACCCGCTCGCCGTCCTGCCGCCGGAGGAGCGCTTCGGCTTCACGGTGTCGAAGGCGGACGTGACGTACCGGGGACTCTGCCCGGGCTGTGCCTGAGCACGGGACACGCGAAGGAGCCCTCCACCGATGCCGGTGGAGGGCTCCTCGACTGTGTCCCGCTTCGCTGAGGACTACTTCAGGACGGCGAGCGCCTCGTCGTAGCTCGGCTCGTCGGCGATCTCGCCCACGAGCTGCGCGTGCAGCACCGTGTCGTTCTCGTCGAGGACGACGACGGCGCGGGCGGTCAGGCCGGCCAGCGGGCCGTCCGCGATCTCCACGCCGTAGTTGGTGTGGAACTCGCGGCCGCGGAGCGTCGAGAGGTTCTTGACGTTCTCGAGGCCCTCGGCGCCGCAGAAGCGGGCCTGGGCGAAGGGCAGGTCGGCGGAGATGCAGAGGACGACCGTGTTGTCCAGCTGCCCGGCCTTCTCGTTGAAGGCGCGGACCGAGGAGGCGCACGTCGGCGTGTCGACGCTCGGGAAGATGTTGAGGACCTTGCGCAGGCCGGCGAAGTCCTTGAGCGTCTTGTCCGCCAGCCCCTCGGCGACGAGCGTGAACTCGGGGGCCTGGCTACCGGGGGCCGGCAGAGCGCCGTTGACCTGCACGGGGCTGCCCTTCAGCGTGACCTGGGCCATGAGGATCTCCTTCAGACGTATGAGTGGCAACGGGGGGAATCGTACGGAAGCCGGGCCCGCCCCCACGACACGGGCCGCCGCAGCCGTCTCCAGTCGATTCATGGACATGAACGGATGGGCCTCGTGTGCGGGTGCCGGTGACGCTTCTTCGTGTGCGTTCGGCTTGAACGGGCCTTCTTGACGGGTCTGGTGCAGACCTTTAGGTTCCACCTTCGATGACCGTCCCCCGTTCACATCCATGAAGAAGGGGTAACTCCATGACTCGATGGTTCACCGCTCCCCTGCTCCTCACCGGCCTCCTGGCCACGCTGGTCGCCGTCCCCGCGGGCGGCCGCGCCGAGGCCGCCCCGACCGCGTTCGTCCACCCCGGCGTCCTCGTCTCCCGGGGACAGCTCGACTTCACCCGGGAGAAGGTCACCGCGGGCGCGCAGCCCTGGAAGGGCGCCTTCGACCAGATGAAGGCGAGCAGGTACGCCTCGCTCACCCGGACCCCGAAGCCCCGCGCGGTCGTCGAGTGCGGCTCGTACTCGAACCCGAACAACGGCTGCACCGACGAACGCGAGGACGCCCTCGCCGCGTACACCCTCTCCCTGGCCTGGTACGTCACGCGCGACAGCCGGTACGCCGAGAAGGCGATCGAGATCATGGACGCCTGGTCCGGCGTGATCACCGACCACACCAACTCCAACGCGCCCCTCCAGACGGGCTGGGCCGGCTCCTCCTGGCCGCGGGCCGCCGAGATCATCCGGTACACCTACACCGGCTGGCCGCAGGCCCGCGTCGACCGCTTCAGGACCATGCTCCGCACCGTCTACCTCCCCGAGGTGGCGGGCGGCTCCCAGTCCAACGGCAACTGGGAGCTGAGCATGACCGAGGCCGCCCTCGGCATCGCCGTCTTCCTGGAGGACCGCGCCGCGTACGACAAGGCCGTCGCGAAGTTCCGCGGTCGCGTCCCCGCGTACATCTACCTCGCGAGCGACGGCGCCCTGCCGAAGGCCGCGCCGGGCAGCGGACTCGACACCCGCGACGAGCTCGTCCGGTACTGGCAGGGTCAGACCACCTTCGTCGACGGGCTCACCCAGGAGACCTGCCGCGACCTCACCCACACCGGCTACGGCCTGTCCGCGATCGCCCACATCGCCGAGACCAGCCGCATCCAGGGGCAGGACCTCTATCCCGAGGTCGCCGACCGGCTGCGCCACGCCCTCGGACTCCAGGCGAAGTACGAGCTCGGCGAGCCCGTCCCCTCCTGGCTGTGCGGGGGCACGCTCAAGGACCACCTCGGACCCGTCACCGAGGTCGGCTTCAACGCCCTGAACGGCCGCCTGGGATACGCGATGACGAACACGCAGAAGCTCACCGAGGCCCGCCGTCCGGCCGGGACCGACAACCTCTTCACGGCCTGGGAGACCCTCACCCACGCGGGCAACCCCCGCTGAACCGCGCGGAGTCGAAGGGGGCGTCGCACCTCTTGACGCCCCCTTCCTTCACTCCTTAAATCATGGAGGCGGTGAAGCGCGTCGTCCCGCCGTACCCCCCACAGCCGACGGAAGAGACAGCCATGACCTCCTCCCGCTCACGACTGCGCCCCCTGTCCACCGCCGTGGCGGCCCTCGCCCTCGCCGTCGCGGCGCCCGGCCCGGCCGCCGGGCCCCCGGAAGCGCTCCGGCCCGCCGCCGCCACGGCCGCCGTCACCTTCTCCGACGACTTCGACGGACCCGCGGGATCCGCCGTGGACGGCACGCGCTGGCAGACCGAGACCGGCGACAACGTCAGCAACCACGAGCGCCAGTACTACACGGCCGGCACCGCCAACGCCGCGCTCGACGGACAGGGCCACCTGGTGATCACCGCCCGCAAGGAGAACCCGGGCAACTACTCCTGCTGGTACGGCCGCTGCGAGTACACCTCCGCCCGCCTCAACACCGCCGGGAGGTTCACCACGCGGTACGGGCACGTCGAAGCCCGCATGAAGGTGCCGCGCGGCCAGGGCATGTGGCCCGCCTTCTGGATGCTCGGTGACGACATCGGCCAGGTCGGCTGGCCGAACTCGGGCGAGATCGACGTCATGGAGAACGTCGGCTTCGAACCCTCCACCGTCCACGGCACCCTGCACGGCCCCGGCTACTCCGGCTCCGGCGGCATCGGCGCCGCCCACACCCTGCCCGGCGGACAGGCCTTCGCCGACGCCTTCCACACCTTCGCCGTCGACTGGTCTCCCGGCCGGATCACCTGGTCCGTGGACGGGACGGTCTACCAGACCCGCACGCCCGCCGACCTCGGCGGCCGGACCTGGGTCTTCGACAAGCCCTTCTTCCTCATCCTCAACCTCGCCGTCGGCGGCTACTGGCCCGGCGACCCCGACGGCTCGACCGCCCTCCCGCAGCAGCTCGTCGTCGACCACGTCCGCGTCACCACCGCCGACAGCCCCTCCGGCGCGGGACCCGTCACGGGCATCGGCGGCAAGTGCGTCGACGTGGCCGGCGCGAACCCCGCGAACGGCACCGCCGTCCAGCTCTACGACTGCAACGGCACCGCCGCCCAGCAGTGGACCCTCGCGGCCGACGGCACCGTCCGCGCCCTCGGCAAGTGCCTCGACGTCACCTCCGCGGGCACCGCCGACGGCACCCCCGTCCAGCTGTGGGACTGCAACGGCACGGGAGCCCAGCGCTGGACCACCGGCTCCGCGCGGGACATCGTGAACCCGCAGTCCGGCAAGTGCCTGGACGCCACGGGCAACAGCTCCGCCAACGGGACCCGCCTGCAGATCTGGAGCTGCTCCGGCGGCGCCAACCAGAAGTGGACGGTGACCCGTTGACCCGTTGACCCGTTGACCCGTTGAACCGCTGAGCGCGGCGCCGGGGCGCTCAGCCCCCGCTCGCCGCGAGACGCTCCGTCGTGAAGCGGGACGGCGGCATGCCGAACGACCGCGTGAAGGCCGCGGTGAACGCGGCCGGGGAGGCGTACCCCAGACGGCCCGAGACCGCGCTCACCGACGCGGTCCGGAGCAGGGGCACGGCCGCGAGGAGACGCGCGCGGGACCGCCAGACGGCGGGACTCTCGCCCGTCTCCGTCCGGAAGCGCCGGGTGAACGCCCGCTCGCTCAGGGCGGTCCTGGCCGCCCAGTCGGTGTTGGTGACCGTCGCGTCCGGGGCGGCCAGGTACTCCCGGCACAGCGCCGCGAGGTCCCCGGAGGCGGGGATCCCGACGTGGAAGGGGAGCGGGGAACGCGCGGCGATCTCGTGCAGCAGCAGGGTGGCGATCGCCCCTTCCCGCCCCGACAGGCTGTACTCGGGCTCGAACCCGACGGCGGCGAGCAGCAGTTCCCGCAGCAGCGGGGGCACGTCCACGACCGTGCAGCGCGCCGGCCACCACGGGACGGCGCCGGGCTCCACGTACAGGCTGCACGTGCTCACGCCCAGCATCCGGACCCGGTGCGGGGTCGCGGCCGGGATCAGGACGGCCCGCTCGGGCGGCACCGTCCACGTGCCGTCGGCGGTGTCGACGACCATCACGCCGGTCGCCCCGTAGAGGAACTGCGCCCGCCGGTGCTGGTGCCACTCCAGGACGTGCCCGGCCGGATAGTCGGTGCCGATCGGCAGGACGGCCCGGTCGAGGTGGTCGACGTCGTCCAGCGGGATGTTCCTCACCGGGCCACCGTACTGGCCGAGACGCGAAAGAACGCTGCCGACCATCGCATGCGGGAACCCCGCTCCACCTGGTGGTCTTGACCCCATGGACGTGGTGACGCTGATGACGATCGGGCTCCTCACCGGAGCGACGACGGTGCTGTTCGGGTTCGGCGGCGGGTTCGTGGCCGTTCCGGTCGTGGTGTGGGCGGACGCCGCCCTCGGCCCGGCCGCCCTCCCGGTGGCCACCGCCACCTCGGCCCTGGTGATGGTCGTGAGCGCCGCCTTCGCCACCGCCGTCACCCCGCGGCCCGTGCTCCTCGCCCTGCGCGGCACCGGCGCCCTGCTGCCGCTCCTCGCGGCGGGCGCCTGCGCCGGGGCGTACGCGACCCGCTTCGCCCCGCCGGACCTGGCCCGCTGGGCGTTCGTCGCGTACATCGCCCTGACCGCTCTCGACCTGCTGCTCCGGCCCGGCTTCCTCCGCACCGCGACCCGGCCGGGCACCGAGCCCGCCGGGGTCCCGAGGCCGCTGCCCGCCACCGCCGGAGCCCCGATCGGAGCGGTGGCCGCGTTCCTCGGCGTCGGCGGCAGCGTGATGACCGTCCCCGCGATGCGCCGGGCCGGTCACCCCATGCGGGTGGCGACCGCGCTGGCCAACCCCCTCACCCTCGCCGTCGCGCTCCCGGCCGTCGCGGTCTCCCTCGCCGGTTCCCCGCCCCCGGCCGCCACGGCGGCCGGCACCGGGCTGGTCGGCCTGGTCGACCCGTGCGCGGCGGGGGCACTGCTCCTCGGCGCCCTTCCCGTCATCGCCGTCCTGCGCCGCCGCCCGCCCCGGATCCCGGACCGCGTCCACGCGTGCGCGTACCTCGCACTGCTCGCGGTGGTGGCCCTGGCGATGGCCCTCACGCCTGCCTGAGACGGTCGTCGGGCCCTTCCGGCGCCCGGCGCAGGGCGCGGACGGCCGGGACCGAGAGCATGACGGCGATCAGCACGAGGCCCATGACCGAGGAGAAGAGCAGGACCCGGTCGGCGCCCACGCTCTCGGCGGCCGGCCCGGACAGGGCGCGACCCAGCGGAATGACCATGATCGAACCGGCCACGTCGTACGCGGAGACGCGGCTCAGCACGGCCAGCGGGATGTGCGACTGCACGCTCGTCGCCCACATGACGCCCCAGAACGCGAACCCGCAGCCGGCCACGACACCGGTGAGCGCCGTGACGGTGAACGACCACCCGAGCGCGGGCGCCAGGGGGTTGAGCGAGAAGAAGAACATCGCGCACGCGCCCGCGACGAGCGGGCGGCGCGGCCGGACCCGCATGCCCAGCAATCCGCCGACGATCGTCCCGGCGCCGTCGGCGGACGCGATCCAGCCGTACCCGCTCGCGCCGTGCTGCTCGGTGAGCAGCGCCGCGCCGAGCGGCAGCGCCGGACCGAAGACGAACAGGCCGTAGACCGCCCACACGGCGATGACACCCCACAGCCACGAACGGGACCGGAACTCGTGCCACCCGGTGGCCAGGCGCCG
Source organism: Streptomyces sp. E-08 (assembly GCF_049913095.1). Classification (NCBI taxonomy): domain Bacteria; kingdom Bacillati; phylum Actinomycetota; class Actinomycetes; order Kitasatosporales; family Streptomycetaceae; genus Streptomyces; species Streptomyces sp. E-08. The sequence goes on from NZ_CP183971.1 coordinate 7,343,093, forward strand.
CAGGATCGGTTCGTCGCTCTCGTCCCGGGCCGTACCGAGCTTCCGCAGCGGCGCCAGGCCGAGCGCGCTGCACGCGTAGAAGGCCGCGATGACCACGAAGGACCCGGCGACGTCCCAGTACGCCACGAGCAGGCCGGAGAGACCCGGGCCCAGCAGGGTGCAGATCGACTCGGAGATGCGCAGCAGCGCGTTGGCCCGCTGGATGTCCTCGGCGACCCGCGGCACCAGGCTCGCGAGACCCGGCTGGAACATGGCGGTCGCGGTGCCGCTGAGCGCGAGCAGCGCCATCATGTGCCACAGCCGCATGTCGCCGACGGCGAGGAGCACCGCGAGCGCCAGCATGGCCACCATCCGCACCACGTCGGCGCCGACCATCATCACCTGCGGGGTGAACCGGTCGGCGAGCACGCCGCCGAACAGCACGAGCAGGACGATCGGCGCCATCCAGGCGGCCAGCGCGTAGCCCACGCCCGCCGCCCCGTACCCCGCGCCGAGCACGGCGGTGGTCAGCGAGACCATCAGCATGCCGTCGGCGAGGAGTGAGGTGCTGCGGGCGGCGAAGAACAGCCGGAAGCGATGCGAACGCCACGGGCTCGGAAGGGAGTTCTGCTCCCTTTCCACGGTCATGTCATCGGTCGTCATGTCACCTGCGCCGGTCCCGGCCGGCCCCTTCCCTGAGAATCCGCTGCCGGAGCCACGCACTGGTCCGGTCCGCCTCCGCCGGCGCGTCCCGCACGATCACGTACCGGCGCGGTGCCAGCACTCCCGGACGGCCCGGGAGGGCGTCCATCAGCGCCGCGTGCGCCCCCTCCGGAGTGAGCGGGGAGTCGCCGCACGCGAGGAAGGCCGTGAGGCCGTCCTCCGCCGTCGCGCCTTCCGCGACATGCGCGGGTACGCCGCCCAGGGCCCCGCTCAGCACGTCCGCCACCTCGGACGGCGACACCCACGAGCCGTCCACCCGGTTCCACCCCGCGCCGCGCTCGACCGGCCGGACGCCCGTGACCCCGGTGAGTGCCGCCAGGGGCACGTCCTCGGTCGCGGCCGCCTCCAGGAGCCGTACCAGGCCGACGAGGAAGCCCTCGGCCTCGTCCGGTGCGAACAGCGCGGGATCGACCCACAGGCCGAGCCGGAGCAGCGGCGCCGTCTCGTGGACGAAGGTCAGCACGCGGGTCGGCAGCACCTGGACCGGCCCCCGGACCACGTCGAGTGCGGGCCCTTCGGCGTCGCCCGCGGACGGGCCGGCCGGGAGCGTGCTGACGTCGTTGAAGACGACGTCGCGGGCGAAGCGGCTGCCCCGCTCGTGGGTGACGGCGTCGATCATGTCCCAGAGGCGGACCGCGTCGAACTGGCTGTGCCGGTAGGCGTTGAGCGCCGCTCCCCACGTCTTGCGCAGCAGCGCGTCGAAGGACGGCACCGACACGTCGAGCGAGAGCAGCGCGTCCTGGGACACGGTGTTCACCGAGCGCGCCAGCCGGGGCAGGAACCGGTTGGAGGTCGGGACGGCGGCGACGCACGTGGACTGGCCCGTACGGTGGGCGACGAGCGCGCACCAGGCCGTGAGCAGCACCGTGGAGGGCAGGCCGCCCGTGCGCTCCGCCACCCGGGCGAGCGCCTGCGCGCCGCGCAGCGAGCGGAGCGTCAGCTGCTCCGCCTCGACCTCGGTGCCCACGGCGCCCGGCTCCGCGAACATCGCCTGGGGCCCGGTGCGGATGATCCGCTCCCAGTGCCGCAGGGACGCCTCCGACCTCCGGAGCCCGCCCGGCGTCGCCTCCACGGCGGCGAGGTCGAGCGGGGTGAAGGCCGTCACCTCGGGGAGCGTCCGGCCCGCGAGCAGGCCGAGCCAGTCCTCCTCCAGGACGGAGAGGGCGCTGATGTCGGTCACGGCGTGGCTCGCCGCCAGGGCGACGAACACCGGTGCCCCGTCCAGGGCGACGAGCGAGATCCGGAGCCCGAAGTCCCGGTCCAGACGGAAGCGGTCGACGCGGTTCGCGCAGGCCACGGAGTCGGCGTGGCCGGCGGCCTCGCGGGGGAGGACCTCGTGGTCGAGGACCGTGACCGTGAACGCGCCCTCGGCCGCGACGACCTGCTCGCGCGGAGCTTCGCCCGGCGCGTGCGGGAAGGTCGTGCGCAGCGCCTCGTGCCGCACCACCAGGGCGCGCAGGGCGTCGATCACGGACTCCGTCCGGGTTCCGCCGGGCACCGGCCACACGGCGTGGATGTTGATGTGCTCGGGCTCGTCCCGCAGCATGCAGCGGATCATGTTGGCCTGGCCCATCGTGACGGGGCCCCGGCGCTCCTCACCGCCCGTGTAGCGGACGGTGACGGTGGACGCCTTCACCGTCCCGGACTTCACCGCCCCGGTCCTCGTCGTCTCCGGCCCCGCGGTCTCCGGCTCCGTCGTCGTCATGCGACGTCCTTCGAGGACATCCCGTGGTCCGCGCTCGCTCGGACCACGGCCGCCCAGGCGTCGATCAGGACGGCGAACTCCGCCATGTCCTCCCGGACTTCGTCGACGAGTCGCTCCCGGTGGGCGGCGAGGAAGTCGGCGGCCTCGGCGTAGCGGCCGCCGAGCTTGCGGTACGAGCGGTCGACGACGTCGAGGCGCTCGGCGTTCTCCACCGGGTCGAGCCGTGTGCTCTCCCGGACCAGCCCGGCGACGACGGAGGCCCGGAGGGCGCCGGCGGTGTCGAGCAGTGCGGCGCCGGCCGCCGACGTCCCGGCGTACACGGAGTGGAGGTGCGGGGTCGACAGCAGGAACTTCGCGAACCGCAGCTGGTACGCGAGGAAGCCCCGGTCTGAACGCCGCTCACCGGTATGGAAGTTGACGATGTGCCGGTTGTGCAGCACGCCGGGCAGCCGGGCGTCGTGGACCAGGTGGAGGAGGAAGTAGTCACTGCCGATGGTGTCCGTGGCGGGCGGCAGCGGCACCCGGCCGTACACCTCGCGCGCCAGGGCGACGTTGCACATGTCGACGCGCGTGGGGCTGACGGTGGTGAGCGTCGTCAGGTCGCCGGCGAACGCGGCGGTACCGGCGCCGCGGAACGACTCGGCGATCAGGTTCGCGCGCCAGATCTCCGGATAGCCGTCCGGTACGGACAGGCCGATGACGTCCTCGTACACGAGGGGGTCGAGCCGGCGGATCTCCGCGACGTCCACGGACATCTCGCCGACGAACGAGCCGCCGACCAGGGCCACCGGCCGGTGGGCGCACGCGGGGTCGAGCCGGCTGCGGGACACGAGCCCCGCGACCTCGGCGGCCGGCCGGCCCAGGGCCGTGAGCTCGTGGTGGAGGGGGAAGACCGGCTCCCCGTCCAGGTGCTGGTAGCGGCTGTCGGAGTCCCTGCGGTGCACGGACGCGCAGCCGAGCGCCTCCGCGAACAGGAAGGCGCGGTTGGTGCAGGCGCCGTAGGACACGCGGGACGGCAGCATGAGGCCGAGCAGGCGCTCCGGCTCGGCGGCGCCGGAGCGGGCGATCACCTCGCGCAGGAAGGTCCGCTGCGCGGCCTCGTCGAGGTGGTGGACGACCACGCCGGGCACCGGGGGCAGCGCGGCCACCGTGCGCCGGTGTTCGGCGAGGACCGGGGCGTCGGAGGAGTCCAGGATCAGGAGGTGGACCTCGGCGCGGAAGTGGCGCGCGCCGTGGGCGGCTTCCGCCGCCACCGCCCGGATCGTCTCGGGGCAGGCACGGTGGGTGGGCAGGGTCAGACAGACACGGCGCACGCCGACTCCTCGTCCGCGCCCGGCCCTGCTTCCGCGCCGGGCCCCGCTTCCGCGCCCGACTCCGCTTCCGCGCCCGTCCCCGCTGCCGCGCCCGGTTCCGCGTGCGCCTCCGTGCCGTGCCAGGAGTCGAGTCCGAGGAGGCGGCTGCCGAGCTCGTTCAGGGTGGCCGTGGGGTAGCGCTTGGACTCGTGCAGGACGGGGTCGCCGACGAGGGTGCGGTTCCAGCGCGGGGTGCGCAGGTGCCGCCAGGACTCGACCCGGGACTTCCGCAGCTTCGCGTGCTCCTCCAGGGCCGGCATCATCGACAGGTACTGCACCGCCCGCACCTGGTCCGCCGAGGTGTTGCGCGCCACGCCGTGGGCGAGGAGGCCGTTCCAGATCAGCAGGTCGCCGGGGCGCAGGTCGGGGCGGACGACGGGGAACTCGGTCCGGTCCACGGCGGGGCGGAGGGGGTCGCGGTCGGCCGGCTGGCCGGGCTTCCACTCCTCGAACCGCCGGAAGAGCTCCGGGCAGCACTGGAAGCCGCCGGACTCCGGGCGCGTCTCGTTGAGCGCGATGATGCCCTGGACCCGCTGCGGGGGCACGCCGAGCGTGGTGTCGATGTCCCAGTGCAGCTCGATGTCGAAGCCCCGGTCGGTGGGTTCGATCAGGGCGCGGTCGCGGTTGCGCACGTTGGGCGGGTTGAGGTTGAGGCGGTCCTGGGTGACCCACAGCTCCTCGCAGTCCCACACGTCCACGAAGGCGTCGTAGACCCGCTGGGCCTGGCGGCTGTCCCAGAGCAGCTGGTGGTGGTACGCCTCCACGAAGCCGTACACGTGCAGCTGCTGGTCCAGTTCGGAACGGAACGGCCGGTCCTCGTACCAGCTGTCCGGCCGGTCGGGGTCGAGGCCCTGGAAGTCCCAGGTGAAGTCGAGCAGGCGCCGTGCGGCCTCGGCGGGGATCGCCTCGCGGACGACGACGTAGCCGTACGTCTGCCAGTGGGCGAAGTCCTCCTCGGACAGCACCCGCAGCGGCCGCGACTTCTTCAGCTCCCGCAGGGTGGTCTGGGCGAGGTACGACTCGCCGTCCGCGCTGAAGTACGGCAGGTCCGACGCCGCCCGGTGCAGACGGGGGCGGCGCGCGGGGCGGTGGGGAGCGGGTGTCGTCATGGGTCCCTCCAGATGCGGTGGCCGGAGGTCAGGCGGCCACGTCGTTCAGAAGAATTGGTTTAGACCAGCACTTCTGTCAAGTGCCCCCGCGATATGGGGAGTCAAGGACCCGATGGGCTGGTTTTCGCCCCTTTGGCGCGGCGGCTTTGGTCTAGACAACCATCGGCGAGCTGGCTTAGGGTCCCCATGCGCAGTCCGGTCCCTGATGGAGCATCAGGCGGCTTCTTCGCGTGCCGTGGTCGACGAGGACCCCACGCCTTGACTGTTCGCCCACGCCCAGAGGGAGCGATTCCATGAACACGCCCGTCTCCACGAGCGCACCCGGCACCACCGTCCTGCCGGACGGCGGCCTGAAGAGCCCCGGCCCGGGCCTGATCACACTGGACCCGGTCCGCACCGCCCTGCTCCACGGCCTGGACGATCTCCTCACCGGCCTGGCCGCGCGGCTCTCCGCCCCCGAGGTCGTCGGCCCGCCGCTGCTCTCCGTGGAGAGCCTCGCGCGGCTCGACTTCTTCCGGAACTTCCCGCATCTCGGCGTCTCCGCCGGACGGTTCGCACCCGACGCCCTCGACGGCCTCGCGGCCGGGGAGACGCCGGGCGACCTTCCGCTCCGGCCCACCGGCTACCTCCTGCCGTCCGCCACCTGCTACGGCCTGCTGCTCTCCCTGGAGGGCCGGGACGTCGGCGAGGGCGGACTGCGGCTCTCCGCGGCCGGCCGCTGCTTCCGCAACGAGACCCACTACGACGGACTGCGCCGCCTGTGGGGCTTCCACATGCGCGAGGTCCTCTACCTCGGCACCAAGCAGGGCGCGCTCGAACATCTGGAACAGGGCGCCGAGTTCGTCCAGGAGCTGGCCGGGCGCCTCGGCCTCGACCTGTCCCGGGCCGTGGCCGACGACCCCTTCTACGACAAGGGCGGCTCCCGGGCCCGCCTGATGGCGCTCGACCCCGTCAAGCACGAGTTCAGCGCCCCCGACGGCACGGCCATCGCCTCCGTCAACCGGCACCGCAACTTCTTCGGCGAGCGCCTCGACATCCGCGCCGGCTCGGAAGGCCCCGCGTACAGCGCCTGCGTCGCCTTCGGCGTCGAGCGCTGGGTGCACGCGATGATCCTCGCCCACGGCACCCCCGAGCAGGCCCTCGGCCGGCTGCGCGACGCCCAGGCCTGACCCGTACCACCGCACCCGACACAGCAAGGAGCGTCACCACCCCATGGACCCCATCGCCGCGTGGCTCCACGAGAAGAACCCCGGTCTCGACGGGCCGATCGACGCCGACGAGGACCTCATCGAGGCCAGGCTCATCGACTCCATGGACTTCCTGGAGTTCATCGACCTCCTGGAGGAGCTCTCCGGCAGCTCCATCGACCTCCAGGAGGTCACCATCGACGACTTCCGCACCATCGGCCGCGTCCAGGAGCGCTTCCTGAGTGCCGCCACGTGATCCCTCGCCGCCGGTGACGGCGGCCCTGGCCGTCGTGGCCACCACCGGGGAGGTCCTGGACCATCCCGCACTCCACGAGGGCCTGCTCGCGCCCTGGGAGCGGCGGCGGCTCGACCGGATCCGCGTGCCGGGCCGCCGCGACGACGTGGTGGCGGCCCGCCTCCTCCTGCGCCTCTGCGTCGCCCGGTTCACCGGGCTCCCGCCGGAGGACTCCGGCCCGGACCAGTTCTGTGAGGAGTGCCGGCGGTACGGGCACGGCCGGCCGTACCTCAGCCGCCGGCCCGCCCTCGGCGTCAGCCTGAGCCACGCCGACGGCCTCGCGGCGGCGGCCGTCGGCCCCGGTCCGCTCGGCGTCGACGTGGAGCCCGCGACGCGCAGGCCCGGCCCCCTTCCCGTACTGCGGCGGCTCCTGCCCGGGGCCGAGCTGCGGGAGGCGGAGGCCGGGCCGGACCCGGACGCGGCGCTGCTCCGCCTCTGGGTGCGCGGCGAGGCCCGGTTCAAGGCGGGCGGCCGGCCGGGGCTGCGGCTCCTGGAGTGGACCGACCACGACCGGGCCGCGGTGGCCGCGGTCGCCGGGACCGGGCCCGTCACCGTCATCGCATGCGGGGACCCAGTGTCCGGACCACCTCGGTGAGGACCTTCTCGCTCCAGTTCTGTTTCGACGCCGGGTACTCCCCGACGCCGTCGGCCGTGGACATGCCGCTCACCTCGAACTGGTAGGGGCCCTGGTGGCACGTGGGCCCGTCGGAGACGTCCGGCAGGAAGCAGCCGTCGGTGCCGAGCGAGGTGCCCAGGTCCCGGAACTCCTTCTTGTACGTGCCCTCGCCCGCCCGCTCGCGCGCGTCCTTGAGGTCCTCGGCGTAGTTCCGCTCGACGAGTGCCGCGTCGGCGATGGCCGTGAAGGTGACCTTGACGCTGCTGTTGTGCTCGCTCTCGTACTCGGACGGCAGCCCGAACCTGAACTCGCAGCCGCCCGCCGGGACGTCGCCGGTGGTCCCGGGCGCGGACTCGGACAGGGGGTTGAAGTTGATGATCGTGACCTTGACCGGGTCCCGCTCGAAGCCGGTCGCCTGCGGGAGTATCGCCCGGATCTCGTCGTCGCTCAGCACCTCGCAGGCGTTCGGCCACTGATCGAGCGTCAGCGAGCCGTTCGCGGCGGGCCGTGCCGCCAGCTCCGGGCCCGAAGGCTTCGCCGCGCCGAACTCCAGCGGCGGAGGTGCGCTGCTGCAGCCCGCGAGCGCGAGCGGTGCGGCCAAGGCAAGGGCGAGGTACCACCGGTTCAGTCTGGACACGTCACGTTCCCCCGAGAGTGAAGACGCCGGAATCGGGGTCCATTCTGCACACCGGACGGCCGAATGACGGGACCGGGTCGGGCGAATCCCGGCCCTCGGGCGTGGCCCGGCCGGCCCACGGTGGTACGTCGATGGCCATGCAGCCAGCCACACCCCCGACGGTCAGCCCCTTCCTTCGTACGGCCGCCGCCTACGCATGGCGGCTGCTCGCCGTCGGTCTCCTCGTCTACAGCCTGTTCGCGGTGCTCGGCCGCTTCCACGAGATCGGCGTCGCCCTCTTCCTCGGCCTCGTGATCACCGCGCTGCTGCGGCCCGTGGCCGACCTGGTCGCCCGTCGCCTGCCCCGCGGTCCGGCCGTCGCCCTCACCCTGGTCGCCGGCATCGTGCTCGTCCTCGGGGTGCTCACGCTGGTCGGTGAGGCGGTCGCGGGGCAGCGGGGCACGCTCGTGCGCGAGTTCCGGGACGGCGTCGGGCGGATCGAGCGCTGGCTGCAGCGGCCGCCGTTCCGCCTCGCCCCGGACGCGCTCTCCGGCCTGCAGTCCAAGGTCGGCGACTACCTCTCCAGTCACCGCTCGGACCTGCTCAGCACGGCGGTGAGCGGAGCCGGCCAGGTGGTCGCCGTCCTCGCCGCGCTGGCCCTCGCCCTGTTCTCGTCGGTGTTCTTCATCCACTCCGGCGACCGGCACTGGGCGTGGTTCCAGGAGCAGCTGCCGAGGTCGGTGCGCGGCCGGGTGGGCATCGGCGGACGCGCTGCCTGGAGCACCTTCACCGGTTACACGCACGGCATCGTCCTGGTGGCCGCGACGAACGCGATCCTCGTCGGCATCGCCCTCTGGGCCCTCGGCGTCCCGCTCGCGGTGCCGCTCGCCCTCCTCGAGTTCGTCGCCGCCTTCGTCCCGCTGATCGGCTCGCCGATCGCCCTCGCGGTCGCCGCCATCGTGGCGCTCGCCTCGCAGGGCCCGCTGGTGGCGGCCATCGTCATCGCCCTGATCGTGGTCATCGGCCAGATCGAGGGGCATCTGCTGCACCCGCTCGTGATGAGCTGGGCGGTGCGGCTGCACCCGCTGGTCGTGGCCATCTCGGTGATCGCGGGCTCGATCGCCGCGGGCGTCGTGGGCGCGGTGGTGGCGGTTCCGCTGGTCTCGGTCGTCTGGTCGGTCCACACGGCGCTCAAGGAGGCGCGGACCTGACGTCCCCCGTGCACGGGGTCTTGCGCCGGACGGATGGTCTCTCTACTCTCCCGGCCAATGGTTAGGAATATTTCCTAACGATTGGCCATGGAGGGAAAGGGAGTTGACATGCGTCGACGAAGCGTTTCGCTCATCGGGCTAGCGGGTCTGCTGGCGTTGCCCCTGACGGTCCTGCCACAGGCGCAGGCCGCCGACGGCCTGGTGTCCGGCGGGAAACCGGTGACGGCCTCGTCCGTCGAGACCTCGGCCTTCGGGGCGGGTCTCGCGGTGGACGGCAGCGCCACCACCCGCTGGGCGAGCGCCGAAGGGGTCGATCCGCAGTGGATACGGATCGACCTGGGCACCCGCCACACGATCTCCCGGGTGAAGCTCAACTGGGAGGACGCGTACGGCAGGACGTACCGCATCCAGACCTCCGACGACGGGTCGACCTGGACCGACGTCTACTCCACCACCGCCGGTGACGGGGCCACCGACGACGTCACGGTCTCCGGCAGCGGACGGTACGTCAGGATGTACGGCACGGGCCGCGGCACGCCGTACGGATACTCCCTCTGGGAGTTCGAGGTGTACGGCGCGCCGGGAGGCACCGGCGGGGGAGGCGGCAGCGGTCCGGCCGTCCCCTTCGGCAGCCACCTCAGGCCGTACGCCGCCGGGACCCTGAAGCCCACCGGCACGCAGTCCGCGCTCGACCAGAAGGTCGTCGACTACTACAACAAGTGGAAGGCCGCCTTCGTCCGGCAGAACTGCGGCAACGGCTGGTACCAGGTCATCTCGCCCGACGCCGACCACCCGTACGTCGCCGAGGCGCAGGGCTACGGCATGGTCGTCACCGCCACCATGGCGGGCGCCGACCCGGACGCCAAGAAGATCTTCGACGGTCTCGTCAAGTGGAAGATCGACCACCCCTCCTCGGTCAATCCGAACCTCCTCGCAGCCGAGCAGGACACCGCCTGCAAGAGCGTCAACGGCGGGGACGGCGCCACCGACGGCGACATGGACGTGGCCTACGGCCTGCTCCTCGCCGACAAGCAGTGGGGCAGCACCGGCACGTACAACTACAAGGACCTCGCGCTCAAGCACATCGCCGCCATCAAGAAGGACGAGGTCAACCCGACGACCAAGCTGCTGAAGCTGGGCGACTGGAGCGGCTCGGGCGACCAGTACTACTACATCACCCGCACCTCGGACTGGATGGTCGACCACTTCCGCGCCTTCCGCGCGGCCTCGGGCGACACGACCTGGGACTCCGTGCGCAGCGCGCACCAGACGCAGATCTCCCGCCTCCAGTCCACGTACGCCTCCGGCACCGGACTCCTGCCCGACTTCGTCGTCGACACCAACACCACGCCCAGGCCCGCCCCGGGGCAGGTCCTGGAGGACCCCAACGACGGCGCCTACTGGTGGAACGCCTGCCGCACGCCGTGGCGCATCGCCGACGACGCCGTGACCAGCGGCGACGCCACGTCCCTCGCGGCCGCCCGGAAGCTCAACGGCTGGATCAAGACGAAGACCGGCGGCGACCCGAACAAGATCGCCGTCGGTTACAAGCTCAACGGCACCCAGATCTCCTCGGGCAGCGAGGCCGCCTTCTTCGCGCCGTTCGCGGTGGCGGCGATGACCGACCCGGGCAGCCAGGCCTGGCTTGACGCCCTGTGGAACAAGATGGTGGCGACCCCGGTCGACACCAGCAGCTACTTCTCGGCCAGCATCCAGCTCCAGGTCATGATCACGGCCTCAGGCAACCACTGGGTCCCGTAGCGGGGTGTCCCGCCGCACGGACAGGGCCCTGAGATATCCGCTCAGGGCGGCGGCGGTACCCGCGAGCGGGAAACGGGCACCCAGCTGCCCGTCGGGACGGACGAGGAAACCGGTGGCGCCGTCAGGGAGGTAGAGCCGTGCGAACTCCCCGGCGGCGTCGCGGTACACGGGCAGGGACGGATCCCCGGGCCCGGAGGATCCGCCCGCCGCGCCGGTCTCGTCGGGCCGGTCGGTTCCGTCGGGCCGGTCGGTTCCGTCGGGCCGGTCGGTTCCGTCGGGCCGTTCGGATTCGTCCGGCCGGTCGGCTCCGTCCGGCCGGTCGGTTCGGTCCGGCCCGGCCGGGAGGACCGCCACGGACGGGAGACCGCCCACCGCCCGCGCCGCGGCGGCGGAGGCCGCCAGCTCACGCCCGTCCGACCCGTACAGCAGCACCACATGCCCCGGGCGCCCCCGCAGCACGTCGAGGAGTCGCAGCGGAAACGCGGCGATCGGAGTGGTCAGACCCGCGCAGTCCGGAGCCCGGTCGCCCGGCTGCGGCGCGCCCACGGGGCCGTACGGAGCACCGGAGAGCGGACCGCCCCGGTAGCCGACGAGCAACTGCGCCTCGCGGAGGAGCAGCGTCCGCCGGTCCTCGGGGTCGGCCTCGATCCCGCGCACGGCGTGCCGCACGGTCCGGCCGACGACCTCCTCGCCGACCGGACGGCGCTCGGCGTCGTACGTCGTGAGCAGCTCGGGACCCGCCTCGCCCCGCACCACGAGGGCGAGCTTCCAGGCCAGGTTGCAGGCGTCCTGCACCCCCGTGTTCATCCCCTGGGCGCCCGTGGGCGGATGGATGTGCGCCGCGTCGCCCGCCACGAAGACCCGGCCCCGGCCGTACCGGTCGACGATGCGGTGACTGATGCGGAACACCGAGGACCAGCGCAGCCCCGACAGGCGTGCCGGGCGGGGCGCGAGACGGTCGACGACCGCCTGGAGGTCGGCGAGCCCGGGGCCCCGGCCGCCGTCGAGACCGTGCGCCACCCCGTCCGGCGCGCCCGCGCCCACGTCCGCGCCTTGAGAGCCGGCGAGTTCCGGCGGGAGCTTCATCGACATCCGGTAGCGCCCGGCGCCCGGCAGCGGGATGCACACCAGCACGTCGGTGGAACCGTCGGAGGCCTTCCGGCTGGAGCGGATGCCGTACTCGTGGGGCAGGTCCCAGTCGGCGACCACGTCGCCGAGCATGTACGCCTCCTGGAACGCCCCGCCCTCGTAGGACAGACCCAGGGTCTTCCGGACGACGCTGTGCGCGCCGTCGCAGCCGATCAGGTACGGGACCCGCAGCTCCTCGTCGGCACCGGACGCCGTCCTCAGCCGCGCGGTGACCCCGTCCCGGTCCTGGGTGAAGGACACCAGCTCGGTGCCGCGCTCGATCACCGTCCCCAGCCGGGCGACGTACTGCTCCAGGAGCCGCTCCGTCTCGTACTGCGGAAGCGCGGCGAACCCGTAGGGCACCTCGGGCGGCATCGCGAGCTCGATGCGGCCCTGCTCGCGCCCGTCGGCGTAGATCATCTGCCCGCGCAGCGGCACGGCGGCCTCCAGGACCGCTCTGACCAGGCCCATCCGGTCCCAGAGCTCCAGGGTGCGCGGCTGGATCCCGACCGCCTTGGCGTACGGGAGGCGGGCCGGCAGCCGGTCGACGAGACGGCAGTGCACGCCGTGCCGGCGCAGCTCGGCCGCCGCGCTCAGGCCGACCGGGCCCGCGCCCACGATCAGGACGTCGGTGGTGGTGCGGTGGTGCGCCACGGGTGCCTCCAGCACTGGCTCGCCCCCGCCGGGTCCCCGTAGGCCATCGTCACCCGCGACCGACGGGTCGGCGAGCGGGGCCGACCGGGGGAGTGGCCCTCGCGGCCGGTACTGTCGCGGACATGCTCGAACTGATCACTCCCACCGTCCGGCTGCGCCCCTCGTGGACGGAGGCGTACGCCGAATGGCCCGCCGGCGCGCAGCAGGACGGGGCGGGGCTGCGGCTCGCCCCGGACGGCGGCCTCGACCGGCCGGAGGCCTTCTCGGCCTGGGTGGAACGACTGCGCGAGCAGGGCGACGCCACGGTGCCCGCCGCCCCGGGCCGCGTCCACGCCACGTACCTGTGGATCGTCGACGGGGACACCTACCTCGGCGCCGCCGAACTGCGCCACTCGCTCAACGACTTCCTCCTCGAAACGGGCGGCCACATCGGCTACAGCGTGCGGCCATCCGCCCGCCGCCTGGGTGTGGCGAGCCGCGCCCTCGGAGAACTCCTCCACCGGGCCCGGGACCTGGGTCTGGGGCGCGTCCTGGTCACCTGCGACGAGGACAACCCCGCCTCCGCGCGGACGATCGAACGCAACGGCGGCGTCCTGGAGGACGTCCGCACGAGCGCGTACGGAACGAAGCGGCGGTACTGGATCACAGCGCCTCCGCAGACCCCCGGGCTGCCGGTCGGGGGACCCGGCGGGCTGAACACCCACGAACTCCGGGTGTGGGGCCGTGCCCAGGGCATCGAGGTGCCGGACCGCGGCCGGTTGCCCGGCGAGCTCCTGCGCGCGTGGGAACGCGCCACCGAAGAGGCAGGGAGGAGCGCCGAATGATCGCGGACCTGCTCCCGGACGCCGTCGCCTCCGCCTGGCGCCGCGACGACACGGAGCCCGTCACCCTCTTCCCCGAGGAGGCCGCCGCCGTCGCGCGCGCCGTCCCCGGGCGACGGCGCGAGTTCGCCACCGTACGGCTGTGCGCGCGGCTGGCGCTGCGCCGCCTCGGCCTGCCCGAGACACCCCTCGCACCGGGCGCCCGCGGCGAGCCGCGCTGGCCGCAGGGCGTGGCCGGCAGCATGACGCACTGCGCCGGCTACCGGGCCGCCGCCCTGGCCAGGACCGCGGACGTCCTGTCGCTCGGCATCGATGCGGAACCCGCCGCGCCCCTGCCCGAGGGGGTCCTCGACGGCGTGTCGCTGCCCGGGGAGCGGGGCCACCTGGACGCGCTGGCCGCCCGCATCCCGGGCGTCCCCTGGGACCGGCTGCTCTTCAGCGCCAAGGAGAGCGTCTTCAAGACCTGGTACCCGCTGACCCGGAGAGAGCTCGGCTTCGACGAGGCGTCCGTCGCGTTCGAGCCGGCACCGGACCCGCGGGCCCACACGGACCCGCGGGCCCACACGGGCACGTTCACCGCCCGGCTGCTCGTCCCCGGCCCGGTGACCGGCGGCGTCCGGCGCGACCACTTCACCGGACGCTGGCTCGTGCGCGAGGGACTGGTGCTCACGGCCATCGTCCTGACCCGGTAGCAGGACGGACAGACGAACGGACGGACGGACGGACGGCGCGGGTGTGCGGAACCGGGCGGCGCCCCCCGGCGTCCGTCCCGGGCATGAGCGAGAACCCGTCACAGGAATCGCGGGACCGGGTGGAGAGCGCCGTCGGCTGCGTGCTCGCCGTCATCGGTGTCGCGGTCGCGGGCGCCTTCGCGCTGCCCCGGGCCGCGTACAGCATCGACGGCGGCTTCGAGTCGCACGCCCGGGACTGGGGCGTGATCCTCGTCGACCTGCCGCTCATCCTCTTCGCCGGTCTCGTCGTCCCCCCGCTGACCTGGGCGGCTGCCGTCCGGCGGTTCCGGCCCTGGGTGGCGGCGCTCGTCTGCGCGGCCGTCGCGGGACTCGCGCTCTGGGGTCTCGCGGCCTGGTGGCATCCGCGTCAGGGCCCGGATCCGGGGTACGGGCCCGGCATCTGACGGCCCCTCGTCACGGGGTAGCGTGCACCCGCCCGCCCCGCCGGGGCGCGGCCACCACCCCGAGAGGACGAGGGACCCATGGCGCAGGAGCACGAGGAGCAGCACACCGGACACACCCCCGGCACGGTCGTCTCGCGCCCCGTGGCGCATGTCGTCGGCGGTCGGGGCGAGGTGCGGGACGACGCGTGGGGGGACGTCGAGTCGATCGTCCGCCTCGACGCGGAGGCCTTCGGCCCCGAGGCGCTGGCCGGCCTCGACGCCTTCTCGCACCTGGAGGTCGTGTACCACTTCGACCGCGTGAGCCCCGACAGCGTCCAGACCGGCGCCCGGCACCCACGCGGCAACGAGGACTGGCCGCTGGTCGGGATCTTCGCCCAGCGCGGCAAGAACCGCCCCAACCGCATCGGCGTCTCCCGCTGCCGCCTGGTCCGCACGGACGGACTCGACCTCCATGTGCGCGGCCTGGACGCGGTCGACGGCACACCGGTCCTCGACATCAAGCCGTACATGACGGAGTTCGGCCCCCAGGGCCCGACCGAACAGCCCGCCTGGGCCGACGAGATCATGCGCCACTACTACTGACCCCCGGGCCGCTCCCCGGTGGTGAACGGGCGTACGGAACCCGAACTAGGGTTGCCCCGTGCGTGTACTGCTGGTGGAAGACGACGAGCCCGTCGCGGAGTCCCTGCGGCGCGGGGTTTCCGCCTGGTCGTGGAGCCCGTGGAGCCCGTGGACCGCCCGTGATCAGGCGCCTCATCCTCAGGCTCCTGGATCGAGTGAACGGGCCCCGAACGCCGCTGCGTTCGGGGTGCTGCCACTCTCGCCGCGCGCCGTACAGCCGCCGTACAGCCGCCGTACAGTCGCCGTACAGCGGACGTACAGCGCGCGTCCAGCGCGCGGCCAAGACTCGGAGGGAATCCTCAGCGCTTCGACGACGCCGTCGTGCGGGCCACGACGAGCAGGAAGAGTCCGCACGCCGACACGACCAGCCAGCCCGGACGCGTCGCGGCCGCGAGGCCGGCCGGGGCGGCGCCCGAGACCAGTCCGCCCGCGACGGCGATGCCGACCGCCACACCGACCTGGCGCGAGGTGGACGTGATCGCCCCCGCCACTCCGGCCCGGGACGGCGGCAGACCGCCGACCGCGGTGTTCGTCAGGGGGGCGTTGGCGAAACCGAACCCGATCCCGGCCAGCAGGAAGGCCAGCAGGATCAGCGGCACGCCCGTGTCCCCGTCCAGGCCCACCAGGCACAGCCCGCCCGCGGCGGTGAACCCGCCCGCCAGGAGCAGCGGGAGCCTGGGCCCGACGCGGCCCACCAGGACGCCCGACCACGGCGCGCACAGCGTGGCCCCCAGCGCCATGGGCAGCGTCGCGGCGCCGCTCGCGAGCGGCGTCCAGCCCCGGGCCTGCTGGAGGTAGAGGGTGCTGAGCAGCAGGGTCACGTTGAGGGCGACGAAGACCGCCGTGGCGCCGAGCACCGCCATGACGAACGGCGGCCGGCGGAACAGGCCGAGGTCCATCAGGGGCTCCTCGCGCCGGAGTTCGACCAGGACGAAGCCGGCCGCGGCGGCCGCGGTCAGCACGTAACCGGTGAGGGCCGTCGGCGACGTCCAGCCGATGCGGGGACCCTCGATGAGCAGGCCGACGGTGAGGAGGAGCACCGCCGTCAGGAGCACCTGACCCGGCAGGTCGACACGACGGGACCGCTCCCCACGGGACTCCGGCACGAACAGTGCGACCAGGACGAGGGCGAGGACCACGACCGGCGCGTTGATCCAGAACACCGCGCGCCAGCCGAACGCGGCGATCAGCGCCCCGCCGGTGACCGGGCCCGCCGCCATGCTGAGCCCGAACACCGAGGCCCAGACGCCGATCGCGCGGGCCCGTTCCCGGGGGTCGGGCATCGCGTTCACCACGATCGCCAGGGCCACCGGACTCAGCATCGAGGCCCCCACCCCCTGCACGGCCCTGGCGGCCACGAGCACACCGAGCGACGGCGCGAAGGCGCACGCGAGGGAGGCCAGACCGAAGACGACCAGCCCGTACCGGAAGACCCGGCGGCGGCCGAGACGGTCGGCGAGGGCGCCGGAGACCATCAGCAGACTGGCCATGGCCACGGTGTAGGCGTCGACGACCCATTCGAGACCGCGGGTCCCCACGTCGAGGCCCCGCCCGATCTCCGGCAGTCCCACGTTGACGATGGTGGCGTCGACACCGACCAGGAACATGCTGAGCGCGCAGACCGCGAGCACCGTCCAGCGGCGGCGCGCGCCCAGCGGGGAGGGCGGTGGGGCGGGCAGGGATGTCGTGAGCACGTGAGTTCCCCCTTCGACGAGTGCGGACGGCGTCCAGACTCGGACCGAAGGAGGCGGAGTGGCAAAGAACTTTGCGGAAACCGCAAAGCGTCGGGGGCGGTGAGACGGACGTCGGCGGCGGTCAGACGGAGAGGAAGAGGTCTCCGGGGGCGTCGTCGAGCGCGAAGCCGTTGTCGAAGCGGACACGGACGGTCAGCCGGAGCTTCCGCTCCCGATACGCGGTCCACGCCGGCTCCAGGGAGCCGACCTGCTCCTCCAGCTGCTGCCTGCTGCCCGGCGGCATCTGGTGGCCGAAGTCGTCGAGCAGTGACCTGAGCCGCTCGTACTCGCGGACCTCGTGGCTCTGCGGCCGGTCCTCGTCCACCCGCTCGACCGTGCCCTCGACGCCGGCCGCCAGGACCAGGAAGCCCGCGCCCGTGTCCGCGCCCGAGTCCGTCCCCGTGTCGGTCCCTCCGAGCGGGTCGGCGGCCGGGACCACCCGTCCCGCCAGCCGGACATCGGCCGTCAGCCTCACCCGTCGGCCCACTGTCAGTGTCATCGGTCCTTCGTCTCCAGGTGTAGGGGTCGGCCGCCATTATCCGACGTCCGGCAGCCCGGGCCGGAGGCCGTCCCGGCTCCCCGCGTGGCCCCGTACGGGTGGACTCGCCGGGCGGGCGCCGGGAGGGAGGGCCTCCGTGTCGGCCCCCGGTGGTGATGTGGGCCGTCCCGAAGCTCTCCTGACCCGGAAGAGGCGCCCCCCACATGCGACGTACCCCCTCCCGCCGCCTGTTCGCCGCGACGCTGCTCGTGGCGTCCGTGCTGGCCCCGATGACGGCGACGCCCGCCGCCGCAGTCCACGCCGTGAGCGCCGTCGGCGCCGACCGGCACGGTGAGGACGACTGTCCGCCGGGCGGACTCGGTCCCGAGCTCACCGCCCGGCTCGACAAGGCGATCGAGGACGTCCGCAAGCAGGCCGGCATCCCCGGCGTCGCCGTCGGCCTCTGGATGCCGGGGCAGGGCAGCTACGTCCGCGCGACCGGCGTCGCCGACAAGACCACCGGCGAGCCGATGTCCACCGACGGCTACGTCCGCATCGGCAGCGAGACGAAGACCTTCACCGTCACCGCGCTCCTCAAGCTCGTCGACGACCACCGGATCGGCCTCGACGACCCGATCGCCCGCTACGTCCACGGCGTGCCGAACGGCCACCGGATCACCCTGCGCCACCTCGCCGAGATGCGCAGCGGCCTCTTCCCGTTCACGTCCGACCCGGACTTCATCCACGACCTGCTCAGCGACCCGCAGCGCTCCTTCACCCCCGAGGAGTCGCTCGCGTACGGCTTCAAGCACAGGAACACGTTCAAGCCGGGCGCGAAGTTCGAGTACTCCAACAGCAACCTGGTGCTCCTCGGCCTGGTGGTCGAGAAGGTGACCGGACAGCCCCTCGACGGCTTCCTCCGCAACCGGGTGCTCCGGCCGGCCCATCTGCGCCACACGTTCCTGCCGAGCGGCCCCGAGTTCCCCGAGCCGCACCCCCGCGGCTACACGAACCAGACGCTCAGCGGCGCGGTCGCGGACAGCACCGACTGGAACCCCAGCTGGGCCTGGGCCGCCGGGGCGATGATCTCCGACCTGCACGACCTGCGGCACTGGGCGAAGACCCTCGCCACCGGGGAGCTGCTCAGCCCCGAGACGCAGGCGCAGCGCATGAAGACCATCCCGACGGGGGTCCCGGGCCTCAGCTACGGCCTCGGCATCTTCGACGCCAACGGCTGGATCGGGCACAACGGCTCGATCCCGGGGTACGAGACGGTGACGGTGTACCTGCCGGAGCGGGACGCCACGCTCGTCATCATGATCAACACGGACATC
This sequence comes from Streptomyces sp. E-08, assembly GCF_049913095.1. Lineage (NCBI taxonomy): Bacteria > Bacillati > Actinomycetota > Actinomycetes > Kitasatosporales > Streptomycetaceae > Streptomyces > Streptomyces sp. E-08. The sequence goes on from NZ_CP183971.1 coordinate 7,361,551, forward strand.
ACCAGCCAGGGCCAGGAGCCGTCGACGCTGCTCGCCCGCGCGATCACGGCGGTCGTGACGCCGGACCACGTCTACGACGGGGCGGTCCAGCCCCGCTAGCCCGACCGCCCCGCGCCGCGCCCGACCGCCCCGCGCCAAACGCCCGCGCCCGACCGCCCGCGCCCGCCCGACCGACCGACCGCCCACGCGGGCGGTCGGTCGGGCGTCGCGGGCGGGGTGCGGGACCGCGTGGGGGCCGTGGCGTCAGGCGAGGACCACCGGTGTGCCCGTGAGTTCGACGCCCGCCGCGCGGAGCTCGTCGAGCGCGGCCCCCGTGGTCTCGGCCGTGACGCCCGCCGTGTAGTCGAGCAGCACCCGCACGTCGAAGCCCGCCCGGGCACCGTCCAGGGCCGTCGCCTTCACGCAGTGGTCCGTCGCGATGCCGACGACGTCCACCCCGTCGACCTCGCGCTCACGCAGCCACTCGCCCAGCGGCGTACCGCTGTCCGTGGCTCCCTCGAAGCCGCTCTTCGACGCGGAGTGCGCGCCCTTGAAGAAGACCTCGTGCACCTCGCCGGAGTCGACGACGGGCGCGAACTCCGGGTGGAACTCGCCTCCTTCGGAGCCGACGACGCAGTGCACGGGGAAGGAGTTCTCGAAGTCCGGGTCGTCGGAGAAGTGGCCGCCGGGGTCGATGTGGTGGTCGCGTGTGGCGACGACGTGCGCGTAGTCGCCGTCGGCGCCCCGGATGAGATCGGCGATGGCGACGGCCCGTCCGGCCCCGCCCTTCACGGGGACGTTGCCGCCCTCGCAGAAGTCCTTCTGTACATCGACGACGATCAGGGCACGGCGCACGGCAGCGGCCTTTCCTCGGTGGTGGGAATGTCCTCCGTATGCTCCCGCCGCCGACGGCCGCCGGCCGGGGCGCGCGCCCGCCGTTCACTCGATCGGGATCACGAACGCCCTGGTCACGGCCCAGCGGAGGTCAATTGTGGCCACCTGTCCGAAACTGGGTGGGAAGAGATGGCGTTGCCGAGCGGTGCGAGGAGGTGGGCGGTGTCCATGGACGCCGACGACGGCAGGGAGGACCGGTTCGCCGTCCGGGTCGCGGCCGGGGCCGGGACGTCCGACGCGGTGGTGGTCCTCGCCCTGCGCGGCGAACTCGACCACGACACGGTCGGCCCGCTGGGCGGAGCGCTCGACGACCACCCCCGGGCCCGGCGGGTCGTCGTCGACTGCTCGGGCCTGACCTTCTGCGACTCGACCGGCCTGAACGAGCTGCTGCGGGCGCGTCTGCGGCTGCGGGAGACCGGCGGGCGCCTGGACCTCGCCGGACTCCGCCCGCCGGTGGAACGGATGTTCGAGATCACCGGGGCGGTGAGGGTCTTCCGCGTGTACGGGGACCTGACCGAGGCGCTGGCCGACGAGGCCGGCCCAAGGGACGGCGAGGAGGTCCATGGCTGACGGCGCGGCCGGGCCGCCCCCGGGCCAGGTCCGCAGGCTCGTGCTGCACGGGTCGCGCGGGGTCGTCTCGCGCTGCCGGGACTTCACGGCACGGGCGCTGGCCGACTGGGGCTGGATCCCGGCGGACGGCGAGGAGGCGGAGGAGCGGGTCGAGGACGTCCTGCTGCTGGTGTCGGAGGTCGTCACCAACGCCTGTCTGCACGCGGGGGGCCCCGAGGAGCTGGTCCTGAGGCACGGGGACGGCCTGCTGCGCGTCGAGGTGTACGACGCCAGCCCGGAGCACCCGCACATCCGGGTCCCCCGGTCCGCCGCCCTGCCCGGCGGCCACGGCCTGCTGGTCCTGAACCGCCTCGCCGGCGCCTGGGGCAGCCGGGACAAGGGCCCGGGAGCCGTGGGCAAGGTGGTGTGGCTGGAGATCGGCGCGCCACCGGGACGGGGGAGGGGCGGGGCGGACTAGGGGGTGGCGGACCACTGCTCCGACCGCCGAGTTGAACGCGTTCAATATCTCTGCCAAGGTGTCCGTCGACGGCTCACCCTGGACGGTGCGCCGATGCGGGCCGAGGGCGGGAGAGCAGGGTGGCGGGGGGACGTGGGCCGGGAGCGTGGTGGGTGCGCCTGGGCGGTCTGATGGTGGTGGTGACGCTCCTGGCCGCGTGCGCCGGTCCGTACCAGTACTACGAGGGAACAGGGCTCCACGACGCCACGACGGCCGAGGTCGCCGGAGCGTGGGAGAACGTCGAGGGGACCCGCGTCGTGCTGCGCGGCGACGGAACGGCCCTTCTCGACAGGCTCGACGGGCAGGACTTCGACTTCGAGGACGGCTGGCGTCTCTCCGGTACGGGAACCTGGCGACTGGCCGACGATGACGGCGGGCAGGTCGTGCGGCTCGCGCTGACCGCCCGGACGCGCGTCGCGATGCGTCCGGGCCTGACGGCCGCGGACCCCTCGGCTCCTGAGCCCCCGTCGACGTACGCGTGGTCCTTCTATGTGGACCGTGACGAGCGCGACGCGTTGGTGTTGTTCTTCTTCTACGGCGATCCCGACATCGGGAACACCTACGTGATGGCGCGCGAGACCACGGCGTAGCCGTGCGTCACCGGTCGTTCGGGCTCGCCCGGTCCACCACCCCCCGCACCACCCCCAGGTCCACGAGGTCCTGGGGGCGCAGGCGGAGCTGGTCGGCCGTGGTCGGGGCTTCCTCGGGGGGTCTCTTCAGGATCGCGGTGGCCAGTTCGGGGGCGATGACGGAGAAGTAACTGTCCGGCGTGGCCCAGGTGTTGCCCGGGGCCGCCAGGGCCAGGGCGCCGCCCGAGCCGCCCTCGCCGACGAGCAGTGACGTCAGCGGCGTGCGGGCGGAGGCGACCGCGGCGAACAGGTCCGCGATCGCCGTCCCCGCGCCCTCCCGCTCCGCCGCCGGGTCGTTCGCGGCGCCCGGGGTGTCGACGAGGGTCAGCACCGGGACGCCGAGGCGCCCGGCCAGGCGCACCAGCCGGGCCGCCGTGCGGAAACCGGCCGGGCGGGTCGCGGTGCCGCACTGCGCCGCGTAGGCGACGGTGCGCCCGTCGGGGAGCCGCCCGAAGCCGCACCGCATGCCCGGGTCGACGCCCCCGCAGCGGTCGCCCGAGATCTCCTCGCGCAGCGTGAAGTGGGCGTCGAGGTACGCGGCGGCCCGGGGCCGGTCCGCGCGTCGGGCTCGCGCCACGGCCTCCCGACCGCTCGGGGCGGGCGGCGCCCCCGGATCGCCGAGCGCGTACGGCGGTGGGACCGGGCCCTCGGCGGGGTGGACCAGGAGCGAGAGCCACCGCCCGAGGGTCTCGCGCAGCGAGGCGGGCGGCACGATCGCGTCGATGTGACCGTGCGCGAGCTGCGCCTCGGCGGTGTACGCGGCCGGGTCCGCGTCCGGCGGCCGCACCCGGGAGCCGGCGAAGCCGACCTGGGCACCGGGCAGGGCGAGGACGACGTCGGACCCCGCGCCGAGCGTGGCCCAGCCGCCGCCCGTGGTCGGATCCCGCAGGATGGCGATCTGCGGCAGCCCGGCGGCTCGGGTGAGCTCCGACTCGCGCGCCAGGTACTGGAGTTGGAGGAGCGCGCGCATGCCCTCGTGCATCCGGCTGCCGCCGGTGGCCGGCAGGACGACCACGGGCAGGCGGCGCTCCCGGGCCAGGGCGTGGGCGGCGGCGGCCCGGGCGCCGGTCCGCTCCCCGAGCGACCCGCCGAGGAACCGGAACTCGAAGGAGACCAGTACCGCCGTCACCCCGCCCACCACGGCCGTCCCGCAGACCACCGACTCGGTCTCGCCGGTGCGCGCGGCCGCCCGGGCGTGCGCGGCCGAGTACCCGGGCCACCCGATCGGCCCGTCGTCGGGCAAAGGGCCCTCGTCGAAGGGGAGTTCGGTGAAGTCCTCGGTGACGAGGGCGATCGCCCCGCGTGCCGTCGTCGGGTCACTCATGCGTGCCTCGCCGCTCCTCGCCGGAGTGTGCGTACGGAATGCTGCTCGGTGCGTAACGGTCGTGCGGTGCAGCGTTTCCACGGTACCGCCCGGGTCCCGTACCGGCCCGGGCCCCCCTACCCCCCGGGTCCCGTGCCGCCCGGGGGGAAGGCCGGACGGCGTGCGATCCGCTCCTCCCCGACGTGGTGCGCCGGGGACCCTCCGGTCCCGCCCCCGAGGAGGCCCGTACGGAACCGGCGGCGGCGACCACGATCGTCCAGGGAACGCCGGCGGAGGTCCGGGCCGCCCACGGCCGTGCCCGGCCCCGGGCCGGCCCCCACGGGGTGCCGGATCAGGCCATGATGCCGCTCCCGTGCGGCGCGTACAGGTCGAGGAGGCGGACCCGGGTCACATGGAGGCGGTGGGCGAGGATCGCCCCCACCCAGAACACGACCGCGGCGCCGAACTCCGTGTCCGAGTGGCACATCGACCGGACGGCCGGGGCGTCGAACTCGTACGCCCGCACCGGCGTCATCGCCTCGGCCCCCGACTGGCACAGGTACGGCGGGAACAGCCAGGAGAGCCCGACCAGCTCGCCGTGGCGCAGGGTCTCGATCACGGGCGCCCCCCGGCCCGGCACCTTCGCGTCGAGGGTCACCGCGCCCGTCTTGACGATCCAGAACCGGTCGGCGTGCTGCTGCTCCTCGAACAGGCGGTGACCGGAATCGAAGTACACGTCCTCGGCGAAGGCCATCAGGCGCTCCCGGTGCTCCGTCGGCAACGTGCTGACCTTGGGCGCGGCTCTGCTCATGGTGGACCCTCCTCGCACACTCGGCTCCCACCCCCCAGTGTGAGCCCGCCCGCCCCCGTGCGCAGGGTTCGGAGCGGCCGACCGGGTACCGGCGCGCCGAACCGGGCCTCCGCTCACCCTCCGTACGCCGGGACCACCCTCCGTACACCCCGCGTCCGGAGTGCGCGCGCCGGGCCGAGGGCGGAGCATGAACGTGAGGAGGGAGCGGCAAGCGGGGGCGTGACCCTGGAGGGTGCCATGCCCGTCCCGGACGGTGGAGACTCGCTCGTCGTCCTGCGCGGGGTCGACAAGCACTTCGGCCCCCTTCACGTCCTCCAGGCCATCGACCTCACGATCCACCGCGGAGAGGTCGTCGTCGTCATCGGGCCGTCGGGCTCGGGGAAGTCGACGCTGTGCCGGGCGATCAACCGCCTGGAGACCATCGACGCGGGCGACATCGTCGTCGACGGGCGGCCACTGCCCGCCGAAGGACGTGAACTGGCGGCCCTGCGGGCCGACGTGGGCATGGTCTTCCAGTCCTTCAACCTCTTCGCCCACAAGACCGTGCTCGGCAACGTGACCCTCGGGCAGATCAAGGTCCGCAAGAAGGACCGGAAGAAGGCCGAGGAGAGGGCCCGGGCCCTCCTCGAACGGGTCGGGGTCGCCTCACAGGCCGACAAGTACCCGGCCCAGCTCTCCGGGGGCCAGCAGCAGCGGGTGGCGATCGCCCGCGCCCTCGCCATGGATCCGAAGGTGATGCTCTTCGACGAACCGACGTCCGCGCTCGACCCCGAGATGATCAACGAGGTCCTCGAAGTCATGCGGCAACTCGCCCGGGACGGGATGACGATGGTCGTCGTGACCCACGAGATGGGGTTCGCGCGCTCCGCCGCCAACCGCGTCGTCTTCATGGCCGACGGGAAGATCGTCGAGGAGACGACCCCGGACGAGTTCTTCAGCAACCCGCGCAGCGAGCGCGCCAAGGACTTCCTCTCCAAGATCCTCCATCACTGAACCGTCCGAGACCGCATCACTGATCCAAGACCGCATCACTGAGCCGAGACCGCATCAATGAGCCGCGGCCGCCCGGTCGCCCGAACCGCAGCCCCCAGGGGTGATCCTCATGAACCCGCTCAGGAACCGCAGGGCCACCGTCGCCGTCGCGGCGGCCGTCGTCCTCTCCTTCACGTCCGCCGGATTCGCGCACGGCGCGGCCGGTGCGCTCCAGCACGACGACAACGGCAAGATCACCATCGGCATCAAGTTCGACCAGCCCGGCATCGGCCTGAAGACCCCCGACGGCACCTACACCGGCTTCGACGTGGACGTGGCGAAGTACGTCGCCAAGCAGCTCGGCCACGACCCGTCCGAGATCGTCTGGAAGGAGGCGAAGAGCGCGGACCGCGAGACGCTGCTCCAGCGAGGGGACGTGGACTTCATCGCGGCCTCGTACTCGATCACCCCCAAGCGGGCCGAGAAGGTCGACTTCGCGGGCCCGTACCTCCTCGCCCACCAGGACGTCCTGATCCGCGCCGACGACGACTCCATCAAGAAGCCCTCGGACCTCAACAACAAGAAGCTCTGCTCGGTCACCGGCTCCACCTCCGCGCAGAACGTCAAGGACAAGATCGCCCCCGACGCCCAGCTCCAGGAGTACGGCGGCTACTCCGAGTGCCTGACCGGCCTGGAGAACGGGGTCATCGACGCCGTCACCACCGACGACTCGATCCTCGCCGGATACGCCGCGCAGCCCGAGTTCAAGGGCAAGTTCAAGCTCGGCGGCTTCAAGATGAGCAACGAGAACTACGGCATCGGCGTCCAGAAGGGCAGCGACCTCAAGGCCGAGATCAACACGGCCCTGGAGAAGATGGTCGCCGACGGCTCCTGGCAGGCGGCGGTCACGAAGAACTTCGGCCCCGCCGGCTACCAGAACGAGCCCGCCCCGAAGATCGGCGTCGTCGTCCAGTGAGCAGGCCGCCGTGTTCGACTTCCTCCAGGGGTACGACCTGCTCGGAGCCTTCTGGGTGACGGTGCAGCTCACCGTCTACTCCGCGATCGGCTCCCTCGTCTGGGGGACGCTGCTGGCCGCGATGCGCGTCAGCCCCGTCCCCCTCATGCGGGGCTTCGGCACCGTCTACATCAACATCGTCCGCAACATCCCCCTCACCGTCATCATCGTCTTCACCTCGCTCGGCCTCTTCCAGACCCTCGGAGTCACCCTCGGCGCCGACCGGTTCACCGCCATCAACTTCCGGCTCGCCGTCCTCGGCCTCACCGCCTACACCAGCGCCTTCGTCTGCGAGGCCCTCCGCTCCGGCATCAACACCGTCCCCCTCGGACAGGTCGAGGCCGCCCGCGCCATCGGCCTCAACTTCCTCCAGGTCCTCCGCCTGATCGTGCTCCCGCAGGCCTTCCGCTCCGTCGTCGGCCCCCTCACCAACGTCCTCATCGCCCTCACCAAGAACACCACCGTGGCCGCCGCCATCGGCGTCGCCGAAGCGGCCCTGCTGATGCGGGAGATGATCGAGAACGAGGCCCAGCTCATCCTCATCTCCGCGATCTTCGCCGTCGGCTTCCTCTGCCTCACCCTGCCCACCGGCCTCTTCCTCGGCTGGGTGGCCAAGAAGGTGGCGGTGAAGCGGTGAAGGAATCACCCACCGTCCTCTACGACGTCCCCGGGCCGCGCGCCCGGCGGCGCAACCTGCTCTGGACACTGCTGTTCCTGATCGGCCTCGCCGCCGTGGTGTGGTGGGTCGTGGCGAGCCTCGCCGACAAGGACCAGCTGGCATGGGCCAAGTGGGCGCCCTTCTTCACCGACCCCCGCGTCTGGGAGACGTACATCCTGCCCGCCCTGAAGAACACCGTGATCGCCGCCGCGCTCTCCATGGCCATCGCCCTGCCCCTGGGCGCGCTCCTCGGCATCCTCCGGCTCTCCGACCACCGCGCCGTCCGCGTCGCGGCCGGCACCGTCGTCGAGTTCTTCCGGGCCATCCCCGTCCTGATCCTGATGCTCTTCGCGAACGCCGCCTACTCCGAGTTCACCGACATCAGCCCCGACGTCCGGCCCCTGTACGCCGTCGTCACCGGCCTCGTCCTCTACAACGCCTCCGTACTCGCCGAGATCGTCCGCGCCGGCATCCTCGCCCTCCCCGCGGGCCAGACCGACGCGGCCAAGGCCATCGGCATGCGCAAGGGCCAGACCATGACGTACGTCCTCCTGCCACAGGCCGTCACCGCCATGCTCCCCGCCCTCGTCAGCCAGCTCGTCGTCATCGTCAAGGACACGGCCCTCGGCGGCGCCATGCTCGGCTTCTCCGAACTCCTCGCCTCCGTCCGCCCGATGAGCGCCAACTACGGCGCCAACACGATCGCCTGCTTCACCGTCGTCGCCGTCCTCTTCGTCGCCCTCAACTTCGCCCTCACCAGCTTCGCCTCCTGGCTCGAACGCAGGCTCCGCCGAGGCAAGAGGTCCACCGGGGCGGTCGTCGGGGCCGGTGCGGTGGAGGACCTGGCGACGCCGGGCGAGCAGCCGGGCAAGCCGTAGGAGCCCCTCCGTCCCGTCCCCCGCCCGGGTGAACCCACCCAACCGGGCGCCCCGGTGTGCCGAGAATCCCCCCATGAACGCCACCAGGACCGCGCCCGGGCCACACCCCGAACCACCCCGACCCACCCGCACCGACCGACTCCTCGCCGCACTCGGCGGCCTGGTCTCGGCGTACGTCTCCCTCGCCGTCGCGGACGTCGCCTCCTTCTGGGTACGCCCCGAGGCGGGCCCCGTCGTGGCCGTCGGAGGCACCGTCGTCGACCGGACCCCCGCGGCCCTCAAGGAATGGGCGATCCGCGCCTTCGGCGAGAGCGACAAGACGGTCCTCCAGCTCGGCATCCTGCTCCTGCTCGCCGCCCTCGCCCTCGGGATCGGGCTGCTCGCGCTCCGCCACCGCGCGCTCGGCGCGGCGGCCGTCGGCGCCTTCGGCGTCCTCGGCGCCCTCGCCGCCGTCACCCGCCCCGACTCCACCTCCGCCATGGACGCCGTGCCCTCCCTCGTCGGAGGCGCCGCGGGAGCGCTCCTGCTGTACGTCCTCACCGGCCGGCTCCTCACCCCCGGGCCCGGCACCGCGCGAGCGGACCGGCGCGGCTTCCTGATCGTCGCCGCCTCCACCGGGCTCGCCGCGACCGGGGCCTCCGCCATCGCCCGCGCCATCGGCAGTCCCGTACAGGAGAACGCCGCCGCCTCACGCGAGGCCCTGCGCCTGCCCCGGCCCACCTCCCCCGCACCGGCCGTGCCCGCCGGAGCACAGCTCCCCGTCCCCGGCATCAGCCCGTTCGTCACCCCGAACCGCGACTTCTACCGGGTCGACACCGCGCTCGTCGTCCCCAAGGTCGACGCCGAACGCTGGCGGCTGCGGATCCACGGCAGCGGCGTCCGTGAGGAACGCACCGTCACCCTGCGCGAGCTCATGGCCCGACCCGTGGTGGAACGGGACATCACCCTGTGCTGCGTCTCCAACCCGGTCGGCGGCCCCTACGTCGGCAACGCCCGCTGGCTCGGCGTCCGACTCGCCGACCTCCTCCGCGAGGCCGGCGTCCGCCCGCCCTCCGAGGGAGGCCCCGCCGACCAGCTGGTCGCCCGCTCCGTCGACGGCATGACCATCGGCACCCCCGTCGAGGCCGTCATGGACGGCCGCGACGCCCTCCTCGCCTTCGGGATGAACGGCGAACCCCTGCCCTTCACACACGGATTCCCCGTCCGCATGGTCGTCCCCGGCCTGTTCGGCTACGTCTCCGCCTGCAAGTGGATCGAGTCGATCGAGCTCACCACCTTCGACGCGTACGACGCCTACTGGGTCCCGCGCGGCTGGGCGGCGCAGGCACCCGTCAAGACCCAGTCCCGCATCGACACCCCGCGCCCCCTCGCCCGCCCCGCCGCCGGCACCGTCATGGTCGCCGGGGTCGCCTGGGCCCAGCACCGCGGCATCCGCCGGGTCGAGGTCCGGATCGACGACGGCCCCTGGCAGGACGCCCGGCTCGCGGCCGAGGACAGCGCCGACACCTGGCGCCAGTGGGTCCACCCCTGGGACGCCACCCCGGGCCGCCACACCCTCACCGTCCGCGCCACCGACGGCACCGGCGCCACCCAGCCGGAGCGGCGCACCGACACCATGCCCGACGGGGCGCAGGGGTGGTACTCCGTGGAGGTGACGGTCGAAGGACAGTGAACCCGTCCCGGCGCGCGGCTCAGAACCAGTGCAGGCAGTGCGGGGCGCGCTCGCCGCGGAACAGGGCGTCGGCGAGGGCGGCGGCGCCTTGCCGGTGGGCCCGGACGTGCCCGGCACGCACGAGCGTGCTCGGGGCCGTACCACCGAGGTACACCGAGCCCAGGTCCCGCACGTCCAGGGACAGGTCCGGCTCCCGGTCCGTCGGCACGCACTCCGCCTTGCCGTCCCGGACGGTCAGCAGGTGGCGGCCGTGCTCGCCGAGGAACGGATCCTCGACGTCGAGGACGAGCTCGCCGTCCGCGAACCAGCCGCGCGCGGTCAGCGCCCCCGGCACGTCCAGCAGCCGCACCCACAGCCAGTCGGTGTCGCCGCCCACCTCGCCGGCGCGGAAGTCAGCGAGCTGCCAGCGCAGCGGGTGCCCGGGCGGGACGTGCTTGAACACGACCTTCTCGACCAGGTCGTGTTCGAGCACGAACCGGGCCAGGGCCGTGAACACGGCGTCGTCGCCGGCGATCGTCTCGTCGACGGTCAGGGTGCGGTCGTCGCCGACCGTGTAACCGGCGTACCCGTCCGGGATCCCGTCGGCGTCCCGGTGGAGCGCCACGTACCGCGCCGCCGGAGCGATCGGGGGCTGTCCCGCGCGCAGGGCCCACCAGCGGTGCGGCCGGGACAGCGCGCCGGGCTGCGCGCGCCGGTACCGGTCGTAGACCTCTTCGAGGACCTCCGCGCAGTCGGCACGCCGCAGCACCTCGACCGAGCCCGCGTCGGGCGCGTTCGTCGAGTCCGTGGTCCCGAGCGCCCGGGGAAGCCCGAGGGCGGCCCGGCGCCGCGGCACCGTCAGCCGCTGCGTGTACGTCGCCGGCCCGTAGCCGAACCTGCCGTAGATCGTCGCCTCGGAGGCGAGGAGCACGGAGAGGAAGTCCCCCCGGGCCCGCAGCTCGGTGAGCTGCCGCCGCATCATCGCGCTGAGCACGCCCCGGCGCCGGTGCGAAGGCAGCACACCGACGGCGGTCACCCCGCCGACCGGGACGAGGACCTCGCCGGGCAGCGTGAGCTCGAAGGAGTACGAAGCGGTCGTGCCGACGGGCCGCCCGTCCTCCGCCAGGGCGAACAGACCGCGGTCCATCTCGAGCGCCGACCACCAGACCCCGCCGCCGTCCTCGGCCGGCGTGTCGGGGAAGAGCCCGAAGGCGGTGTGCATCGTGTCGACGAAGAGGCCGCGGTCCTGCTCGGTCGTGGGACGAATCTCCATCGGTACTGCTGCCTCCCCGGAACACCGGCACCACCGTCCGTGGTGCCCCGCACAGTGCAGCCCCGGCCCGGGCCCCGGTCAAACGAATTACGGCCGGTCGCCGCGGAGCACGGTCCGTCGCGCGCGTAACGAACCGGTTCCACCGGTCCGTTCGGGACGCTCATGAGGGACACTGCTCCCGTGCGTGGACATCTGCCGGACGAGAACCCCGGTTTCGTGGGACGCCGCACGGAACTGGAGCGCGTCTCCGCCGCATTGGCGGAGCACCGCCTCGTCACCGTGACCGGCGTCGGGGGAGTCGGCAAGACCCGGCTCGCGCTGCGCGCCGCACACCGAGCCGCCGACCGCTTCCCGGACGGCGCCTGGTGGACCGACCTCGGCCAGCTCGACGGCGACCGGCTCCTCGTCGCGCTCGTCGCCGACTCCGTCGACCTCGCCGACCACACCCCCGGCATGGCCTCCACCGGGCTCTGCCACCGGCTCGCCGACGACCGCCTGCTCCTCGTCCTCGACTCCTGCGAGCACCTCACCGAGCCCTGCGCGCGGCTCGTCACCGAACTCCTCGCCGCCGCCCCCGGGCTCACCGTCCTCACCACCAGCCGCCGCCCCCTCGGCGTCGCGGGCGAGCACCTCGTCCCCCTCGACCCGCTGCCGCCCGCCGGCGGCGACGCCCTGGAGCTGCTCCGCCGCGCCGCCGGACAGGACTTCCCGGCCGCCGGACCCGCCGGCGAGATCTGCGTACGCCTGGAGGGCATCCCGCTCGCCCTGGAGCTCGCCGCCGCGCAGATCCGCCTCCAGGGCGCCGAAGCGGTCCGCGACCAGCTCGGCACCCGCCTCGACGCCCCGCCGGAAGCCCGCTTCGACCTCCTCGCCCACACCGAGCGCGTCTGGCCGAGCCGCCACCAGACCCTGAGGGCCGCCATCGGCTGGAGCCACGAGCTGAGCACACCCCTCGAACGCCTCCTCTGGGCCCGGCTCTCCGTCTTCCGCGGCCCCTTCGACCTCTCCTCCGCCCTGGCCGTGTGCACGGGCGGCCCCCTGGACCGCGCGACCCTGCCCGCCGCCCTCGACGGACTCGTCCGCTCCTCCGTCGTCCGCCCGCCCGACGCCGGCGGCAGAATGCGCATGCTCGACACCATCCGCGAGTACGGCGCGACCTGGCTGGACCGGACCGGCGAGACCGGAAGGGTCGCCGACCGCCACGCCGCGCACTTCCGCGGCCTGGCCCGCCGGGCCGAGACCGAATGGCACGGCGCCCGCCAGCTCCGCTGGTACCGGACGGTCGACGCCCACCACACCGACCTGCGCACCGCCCTGGACCGGCTGCTGCGCACCGACCCCGACGCCGCCCTCGACCTCATCGGCTCCGTCGCCTTCGCCTGGTCCTGCCGCGGCCGGCTCCGCGAGGCCCGCGACGGCCTCGAACAGGCCCTGCTCCTCGGCGGGGCCCGGGGCCGCGTCCGGGCCCGGGCCCTGTGGGCCCTCGGCGTCACCCTCGTCCTCCAGGGCGAGTTCGGCCCCGCCCAGGAGGTGAGCGAGCGCTGCGCCCGCGAGGCCAGGCACACGGAGTACGCCGCACACGAGGAGGCCCCGCGCGGCGGCCGGGACCGCCCCGGCGAGCTCACCCTCGACGCCGCCGCCCTCGCCGGACTCCTCGCCCTGACCACCGGCCGGCCGATGGCCGCGTACGTCGTCGTCGGCCACGTCCTCGACGCCGCGCGGGGCGGCCCCGCCGACTCCGCCGCCCGGCTCCGCTGCCACCTCGTACGGGTCTTCGCCCTCACCGGCCTCGGCCGGCTCGCCGAGGCCCGGCAGGGGGCGCTCCGGCTGCGCGCCCTGTGCGAGGAGCTCGACGAGCACTGGACACGGACCGCCCTCGAGTACCAGCTCGCCCTCACCGGTCTCCTGGAGGGCGACCCGTCGGCCGCCGCCGGCCACGCCCGCGCCATGCTCGAAGGCACCCGCGGGCTCGGCGCGAGCCTCGGCGTCGCCCTGGGCCTCGACGTCCTCGCCACCGCCCTCGCGGCGGCCGGGGACGGGGAGCGCGCGGCCGACGTGAGCGGTACGGGCGAGGCGTTCTGGCGCTCCACGGGCCAGCCCCGGCGCGGCCTGCCCGGCCTGCGGGCCCTGCACGAGAAGTACACGGACACCGCCCGCGCGACGATCGGCGGACCCGCCTACGAGGAGATCTTCGTCCGCGCCCTCACCGGCCTCCCCCAGGACGGCCTCGCCCGGGCCCTGCGCGGCCCGGGCCCGACCGACTAGGCCCGGTCGTCAAACTCCCGTCGTCGCCCGAAGGGCGGCCCCGCGGCGTCCGGCACGACGTGCCGGACGCCGCGGCCGGGCGGACCATGAGGGCATGGACGGATCCCTGAGCGGTCCGAGCGACATCAGCACGCCGGGACGCGTGGCCCGACCCGGCGAGGGGATCACCGCGCACGAGCTCGGCCTCGCCGCGCGCAACCACGGCCTCCCCCTGGAGGCCCTGCGGTACGACGTCACCCCGCCCGGACTCCACTACCTCCTCGTGCACTACGACATCCCCGCCACCGACCCGGACCGCTGGCGGCTCACCGTCGGCGGCCGGGTCCTGCGGCCGCTCGACCTGGACCTGGCGGCGCTCCGCGCCCGGCCCGCCGTGACCCGGCGGGTGACCCTGGAGTGCGCGGGCAACGGCCGGGCCCTGCTCACACCCCGCCCCGTCAGCCAGCCCTGGCTGGTCGAGGCCGTGGGGACCGCCGAATGGACCGGCGTCCCGCTCGCCGCCCTCCTCGCGGAGGCCGGCATCGCCGAGGACGCGGCCGAGGCGGTGTTCACCGGCGCCGACCACGGGATCGAACGGGGCGTCGAGCAGGACTACCGCCGCGGCCTGCCCCTGACGACCGCCGCCGACCCCGCCCGGGACGTCCTCGTCGCGTACGCGATGAACGGCGCGCCCCTGCCGCCGCAGCACGGTAGTCCGCTCCGGCTCGTCGTCCCCGGCTGGTACGGCATGGCCCACGTGAAGTGGCTCCGCGACATCACGCTCAGCGCCACCCCGTACACCGGCTTCCAGCAGAGCGTCGCCTACCGCCTGCGCCGTACCGCCGACGACCCGGGGGAGCCCGTCACGCTCATCGCGCCCCGGGCCCTGATGGTGCCGCCCGGCTTCCCCGACTTCATGTCCCGCACCCGCGTCGTCCGGCCCGGTCCGGTCCCGCTCACCGGCCGCGCCTGGTCCGGGCACGGTCCGGTCACCCGCGTCGAGATCAGCGAGGACGGCGGCGCGGCCTGGACCGACGCCGTGCTCGACCGGGACCGCGCGCACCCGTGGGCCTGGTCCGCCTGGCGCGCCACCTGGACGGCGACGCCAGGCCTGCGCCACCTGACCGTGCGGGCCACCGACGCCGCGGGGAACGTGCAGCCGCTCACCGAGCCGTGGAACCGCGGCGGCTTCGCCAACAACCACGTCCAGCGGGTCGAGGTGCTCTGCACCCCGGACGCGTCCGACGGCCGACCGGGCGGCGCGTAGAGTCGACCCCGGTGCACCTCGTACGCCCTGGTGCGCCGCCGTACACCCCGTACACCCCGCACACCTCGGTCCGCCGCCGACCGACCCCCGACGAGGAGACCTTCGTGACCGACCCGGCGTCCACCGCCCTCCAGCAGCAGATCGCCCGGGACCTCCAGGTCGCCGAGACCTTCGACCCGAAGGCGGAGATCGAGCGCCGGGTGGCCTTCCTCACCGAGCGGCTCACCTCCACCGGCCTGCGCTCCCTGGTCCTCGGGATCAGCGGCGGCGTCGACTCCACGACCGCCGGCCGGCTCTGCCAGCTCGCCGTGGAGCGGGCCCGCGCCGCCGGTCACGACGCCACCTTCTACGCGATGCGCCTGCCGTACGGCGTCCAGGCCGACGAGCAGGACGCGCAGACCGCCCTCGGCTTCATCCGCGCGGACCGGGTCCTCACCGTGGACGTCAAGGCGTCCAGCGACGCGGCCCTCGAGGCCTCCCTCGCCGGTGGGGTGACCTTCCGCGACGCCCACCACCAGGACTTCGTGCAGGGCAACATCAAGGCCCGGCAGCGGATGATCGCCCAGTACGCGGTCGCCGGCGCCCACGACGGTCTCGTGGTCGGCACCGACCACGCCGCCGAGGCCGTCTCCGGCTTCTTCACGAAGTTCGGCGACGGCGCCGCCGACGTCGTCCCGCTGACCGGCCTGACCAAGCGCCGCGTCCGCGCGATCGCCGACGAGCTGGGCGCCCCGGCCTCCCTGGTGTGGAAGACCCCCACGGCCGACCTGGAGACCCTCGACCCGGGCAAGGCCGACGAGGACGCCCTCGGCGTCACCTACGACGACATCGACGACTTCCTGGAGGGGAAGCCGGTCGCGGAGGCCGCGTACGCCACGATCGTGCGCCGCTACGAGCTCACCGATCACAAGCGGCAGCTGCCGATCGCCCCCTGAGCGGCTGGCGCGGCGGAGGCGGGGGATCCTGGAAGGGGTGCCCGGGCACCGGGCCCCGGAAGGGAGCACGCCATGTTCGGCGAGACCACGGCGTACAGCGGCTTCTCGGTGGACGACCTCGACGCCGCGCGCGGGTTCTACGGCGACGTCCTCGGCCTCACGGTGGAGGACGCCGGCCCGGAGGGGATGCGGATGCTGAACCTCGTCCTGCCCGGCGGGGCGCGGGTCCTCGTCTACCCCAAGGAGAACCACGCCCCCGCCTCCTTCACGGTCCTCAACTTCGAGGTCGACGACATCGACCGGGCCGTGGACGACCTGGCGGGGCGCGGGGTGACCTTCGCGCGCTACCCCGGCTTCGAGGCCGACGACAAGGGCGTCGTGCGCGGCTCCGGGGGTGGCGAAGGGCCTGCCATCGCCTGGTTCACGGACCCGGCGGGCAACGTCATCGCGGTCCTGTCGAGCGGCTGACAGGGGCTGACGGCGACTTGACGCGGCTGACGGGGGCTGACAGCGGCTGACGGGGGCTGACGGCCGCTGTGCGCGCCCCGAACGGCCCGGCCGGGGTGCGCCGGACCCACCCGCGGTCTCGAATGGGAGGGTGACCGCGCCGCCCGACGACTGCCTCGCCCGCAACGAGTGGATCTGCGGCGACTACCTCTCCACCCGGCGCGAGATCCTCGCCGACGCCGTCGTCCAGCACCTCCAGCTGACCGGCGCCGCCATCGGCCTCGCCGTGCTGCTCGCCCTGCCCCTCGCGATCGCCGCCCGCCGCTGGCGCTGGGCGGCCGGGCCCGTCCTCGGGCTCACCACGCTCCTGTACACGATCCCGGCGCTCGCGATGTTCTCGCTGCTCCTGCCCCTGTACGGGCTCTCCGCCGGTCTCGTCGTGGCCGGGCTCGTCCTGTACTCCCTCACTCTCCTCGTCCGGAACGTCCTCGCCGGGCTCCGCGCCGTCCCCGAGGAGACCCGGCAGGCCGCCCGCGGCCTCGGGTACGGGCCGATCCGGCTGCTTCTCGCCGTCGAACTGCCCCTCGCCCTGCCCGCCGCCATGGCCGGGCTCCGCATCGCCACCGTCTCGGCCGTCTCCCTCGTCACCATCGGGGCGATCGTCGGCCACGGCGGCCTCGGCAACCTCGTCTACGCGGGGATGAACACCTACTTCAAGGCGCAGGTCCTGACCGCCTCCGTGCTCTGCGTGGTCATCGCCGTCGCCGCCGACCTGCTCCTCCTCGGCGCGCAGCGGCTCCTCACCCCCTGGACCCGGGGCCAGGCCGCGTGAACACCCTCGCCGACGCGTGGTCCTGGCTCACCACCGCCGCGAACTGGTCCGGCGAGAACGGCGTCTGGAACCGGCTCGGCGAGCACCTCTTCCTCACCGCCGTCTGCCTCCTCCTCAGCTGCCTGATCGCCCTGCCCGTCGCCCTCGTCCTCGGGCACCTCGGCAAGGGCGGCGCGCTCGCCGTCAACCTCGCCAACGCCGGCCGGGCCGTCCCCACGTTCGCCGTCCTCGTGCTGCTCCTGCTCAGCCCGCTCGGCCCGTACGGGCCGTGGCCGACGGTCATCGCCCTGGTGCTGTTCGCCGTGCCCCCGCTCCTCACCAACGCGTACGTCGGGATGCGCGGCGTGGACCCCGACGTCGTACGGGCCGCCCGGGGCATGGGGATGACGGGCCGCCAGACCCTGGCCCGGGTCGAACTGCCGCTGGCCCTGCCGATGATCCTCACCGGCGTACGGATCGCCGCCGTCCAGCTCGTCGCCACCGCGACCGTGGCCGCTCTCGCCGGCGGAGGCGGGCTCGGCCGGATCATCACCGCCGGATTCAACCTCGCGTCCACCCCGCAGGTCGTCGCCGGAGCCTTCCTCGTCGCCGTGCTGGCCCTCCTCGTCGAGGCGCTCTTCGAGGGCGTGCAGCGCGCGGGCCCGAAACGGGCGCGGGGGAGCGGCGCGTGAGGCGGCCCGGGACCGTCCCCGCCGGCAGCTTCGGAAGGCGCGAGCGCGGGCGCGCGGCGCGGGTGCCCGCCGTCGCCCTGTGCTGCCTCGCCCTGCTCGCCTCCGGAGGCGGTCTCGCCGGGTGCTCCACCGGCCCCGCCCTGGAGAACAGGGAGGCGGTCACGGGCCGGCCCGGCGACAGCCACCGGCTGGTCGTCGGCTCGGCCGGTTTCACCGAGAGCGACCTCCTGGCCCAGATGTACGCGCTGCTGCTCCAAGAAGCCGGCTACCGCACCAAGATCCTCTCCGTCACCAACCGCGAGCTGTACGAATCCGCCCTGGAGAACGGGCAGATCGACGTCGTGCCGGAGTACGCCGCGACCTTCGCCGACTGGCTGAACGCCAAGGCCGACGGCCCGGACGCGCCGACCGTCGGCTCGCCCGACCTGACCGCGACCATGACGGCCCTCCGGGCCCTGGCGGAACCCCGCGGGCTCACCGTCCTCGACCCCGGCCGCGCCGTCGACCAGAACGCCTTCGCCGTCACCGCCGCCTACGCCGCCGAGCACCGCCTGAAGACCCTCAGCGACCTCGGCGCCGCCCGGCTGCCCGTCCGCCTCGCCGCCGGGGACGAATGCGTCCGGCGGCCGTACTGCGCGCCCGGCCTGAAGGAGGTCTACGGCATCGACGTCACGGCCGTCGACCCCAAGGGCGTCGGTACCGTCCAGGCGAAACAGGCCGTGCAGAGCGGTCAGGACCAGCTCGTCCTGACCACGACCACCGACGCCACGCTCGACGCGTTCGGGCTCGTCCTGCTCGCCGACGACAAGCACCTGCAGAACGCCGACCACATCGTCCCCGTCGTCAACCGCGCCCGCGCCGGGAGCGAGGCCGTCACCCGCGCGCTCGCCCGGCTCAACGCGGTCCTCACCACCGCCGACCTCGCGCACCTCAACGAACGGGTCGACAGCTGGCGGCGGCTCCCGGAGGACGTGGCGCGCGCCTACCTCACGGAGAAGGGCGTCCTCCCGCGCCGATCCGCTCACTCCATGTGATCCACTGTCCCCGCGGGGGCGCACCGAACAGGAGCAGGAGCAGCGTTGACCACCTACCGCCAGCCGGGCCTCGTCCTCACCGACCACCGCTTCCCCGTCCCCCTCGACCACGCCCGCCCCGACGGCGAGCGCATCGAGGTCTTCGGCCGTGAGGTCGTCGCGAGCGGCCACGCGGGACCGGGCCGCGAGACGCTTCCCTGGCTGGTCTACCTGGAGGGCGGACCCGGCTTCGGCGCCCGCCGCTTCATCGGCCCGCAGGCCTGGCTCGGCCGCGCCGTGAAGGAGTTTCGCGTCCTCCTCCTCGACCAGCGCGGCACCGGCCGCTCGACGCCCGCCAACCGCCAGACCCTGCCGCTGCGCGGCGGTCCGGCCGAGCAGGCCGACTACCTGGCGCACTTCCGCGCCGACTCCATCGTGCGGGACTGCGAGCTGATCCGGCGCCGGCTCACCGGCGGCGCACCCTGGACCGTCCTGGGCCAGAGCTTCGGTGGCTTCTGCGCCACCCACTACCTCTCCACCGCCCCCGAGGGCCTGGAACGGGTCCTCATCACCGGAGGCCTGCCCTCCCTGGACGCCACCGCCGACGAGGTCTACCGCGCCGCCTACCCCCGCATCCGGCGGAAGAACGAGGCGCACTTCACCCGCTACCCGCAGGACGCCGAGCGGGTCCGTGCGATCGCCGCCCACCTCCTCGACCACGAGGTCGCGCTGCCCGGCGGCGGCCTCCTCACCGTCGAGGCCTTCCAGTCCCTCGGCATCCTCCTCGGCTCCGGCGACGGCACCCACCAGCTGCACCTGCTCCTGGAGGGCGCCTTCGTGCCGGCCCCGGGCGGGCACGTGCTCTCCGACGCCTTCCTGGAGCAGGTCCAGGCGCACCTCTCGTACGCGGGACACCCGCTGTACGCCGTCCTCCACGAGGCCATCTACGCGCAGGGCCGACGGCCCACCGACTGGGCCGCCGAGCGGATCCGCGCCGAGCACCCCGAGTTCGACGCCCGTGCGGCGCTCGCCGAGGGCGCGACCCCGCTCTTCACCGGCGAGACCGTCCACCCTTGGCACTTCACCACCGACCCCGCCCTGCGCCCGCTGCGCGAGACCGCGGAACTGCTCGCCGCGCGCACCGACTGGACCCCGCTGTACGACCCCGAGCGCCTGGCCGCCAACCGGGTCCCGGTGGCGGCCGCCGTCTACCACGACGACATGTACGTCGACACCGCCCACTCCCTGGAGACCGCGCGCGCCGTGCGGGGCCTGCGGACCTGGGTGACCGACGAGTTCGAGCACGACGGGGTGCGGGCCGGCGGGCCGCGCGTCCTCGACCGGCTGCTGGCCCTCGCCCGGAACGAGGTCTGACCACCGTCGGCGGACACATAGGATTCGGCGCGCAATCGATCAGCACCGGCACCGGGCGCGCCCCGGTCCGTACGAAGGGGCCCGGATGGCGCCACGCGAGACACCGGCGTCCGGCCGGGAGTTGAAGTTCCGGGCCCTCATGGCGGAGCTGCGGCGCGGCATCCTCGACGGCACCTGGCCCCCGGGCAGCAAGCTCCCCACGGAGCGGGCCCTCGCCATCGAGACGGGCCTGTCCGTCACCACCGTCCGCCGCGCCTACGAGGACCTCGTCGCCCTCGGCCTCGTCGAACGGCGCCAGGGCGCGGGGACGTTCGCCGCCCACCGGGCCGAGCGGGACCGGGCGGACCGCCGGATCGTCGGCGTCCTCGTCCCCGACACCACGTTCTACTACCCGCGCGTCCTCCAGGGCATCGAGAAGGAGCTCGCGGCGGCAGGCGCCCGGCTCGTCCTCGCCTGCTCGCACTACGACCCCGCCGAGGAGGACGCCGCTGTCGAACGGCTCCTCTCGGCCGGGGTTCACGGGCTCCTCCTCGTCCCCAGCCTGCACACCGCGACCGACCCGGGACGGCGCGCCGAGGAGCTCCTCGCCCTGCCGGTGCCCGCCGTCCTCGTCGAACGCCGGCTCGCCGCCCACGGCCCCGGCGACCCCACCGAGCACGTCTGCACCGACCACGAGGGCGGCGCCTACGACGCGGTGCGCCATCTGCGGGCCCTCGGCCACGAGCGGTTCGGCCTCGTCGCCCGCACGGACGCGCCCACCACCGCGCCCATCGAGTCCGGCTTCGCGCGCGCCCTCAGCGACCTGGGCCTGCCCGCCGCGGCCTACGAGCGGGACGTGATGGCCCACTGGGACCCGGACCGCGCCGACCGGGCCCTCGCCGCGCTGCGGGACGGCGGGGTGACCGCGGCGCTCTGCTTCGGCGACCGGGAGGCCGCCCTGATGCTCGGAGCGGCCCGCCGCGCCGGTCTGCGGGTGCCGCGGGACCTCGCGCTGATCAGCTACGACAACGAGTTCGCCGACGTCGCCGAGACCCCGCTGACGGCGGTCTCGCCCCCCAAGTACCAGCTCGGCCGCCTCGCCGCGCAGATCCTCCTCCGGCGGCTCGCCGAGGGGGACGCGGCCCCGCTGCACCAGGTGCAGCTGAGGCCGCGCCTGGTGGTCCGCGCGTCCTGCGGAGGGCGGACGGAGGGGGACCCGCAAAAGTCCAAGAGGTGAGTACGGATTGCTCATGGTGTGCTCTGGTCCGGCACGGATACAACTCGGTCCGGACCCGTGAGGGACCCTGCGAGGAGAGGACCCTGACCATGAGCACCCACGTCAGCGCGGAGATCGCCGGCCAGCCCGACTGCTGGCGCCGCGCCGCCGAGATCGCCGCCCGCGACACGGGCCTGCTGCCGGCCGGCGGCGAGCGCGTCGCGGTCGTCGGCTGCGGCACCTCGTACTTCATCGCCCGCGCCTACGCGGCCCTGCGGGAGTCCCTCGGCGCGGGGGAGACCGATGCGTTCCCCGCCTCCGACACCACCCCGCTCGGCCGCGGCTACGACCGGATCGTCGCGCTCACCCGCTCCGGCACCACCACGGAGGTCGTGGACCTGCTCGCCCGTGCCGCCGGCACGGTCCCGACGCTGGTCGTCACCGGGGTCCCGGACAGTCCCGCCGGGCGGCTCGCCGACAGGGTCGTCGACCTCGGCTTCGCCGACGAACGGTCCGTCGTCCAGACCCGGTTCGCCACCACGGCCCTCCAACTCCTGCGCGCCGGGCTCGGGGTGGACCTCGGCCCGGCGATCGCCGACGCGGAACTCGTCCTGTACGAGCGGCTGCCCGCCGCCTGGGAACGGCGCGGCCAGTTCACCTTCCTCGGCACCGGCTGGACCGTGGGGCTCGCCGACGAGGCGGCGCTGAAACTGCGCGAAGTGGCCCGCGCCTGGACGGAGTCGTACGCCGCTATGGAGTACCGGCACGGCCCGATCACCATCAGCGACCGTGCGAGCCTGGTCTGCTGCATCGGTCCGGAGCCCTCCGGCCTGCGCGACGAAGTGGAGTCCACGGGCGCCCTGTTCGCCGCCGACGCCATCGACCCCGTCGCGGCCCTGGTCCGCGTCCAGCGGCTCGCGGTCGCCCTCGCGGACCGGCGTGGGCTCAACCCCGACCGCCCGCGCCACATCTCGCGCTCGGTGATCCTCGCCGGAGCGTTCCGCCCGACGGCCGCGGACGCGAGCCGTATCCTGCGCTCATGATCGACACAGAGCCCCAGGACCTCCTGGAGATGCCCGGCGACTGGACGCGCGCGCTCGCCGTCGTCGCCCACCCCGACGACCTGGAGTACGGCTGCGCGGCGGCCGTCGCCGCCTGGACGGACGCGGGGAAGGAGGTCACGTACGTCCTCGCGACCCGCGGCGAGGCCGGCATCGACACCCTCGCCCCCGACGTCTGCGGCCCCCTCCGCGAGCGCGAACAGCGGGACAGCGCCGCCGTCGTGGGCGTGGACACCGTCGAGTTCCTCGACCACCGCGACGGCGTGATCGAGTACGGACTCGGGCTGCGCCGGGACGTCGCGGCGGCGATCCGCCGCCACCGTCCGGAACTCGTGATCACCCTCAACCACCGCGACACCTGGGGCGGCGGCCCGGGCGCCCCCTGGAACACCCCCGACCACCTGGCGGTCGGCCGCGCCACGCTCGACGCGGCGGCCGACGCGGGCAACCGCTGGATCTTCCCGGAGCTGACCGAGCAGGGCCTGGACCCCTGGAACGGCGTCCGCTGGGTCGCGGTCGCCGCCTCCAGCACCCCGACCCACGCGGCCGACGCGACCCCCGGCCTGGACCGCGCGATCCGCTCCCTCCTCTGCCACCGCGCCTACATCGAGGCCCTGACGGACGAGGACCCGGAGAAGTACGTCCGCGACTTCCTGACCACGGCGACGTCCCGCGCCTCCAGCCGCTTCGGCAACCGTCCGGCGGTGACGTTCGAACTCTTCGCCCGCTAGGCCCTGTCGGCCTGGGGCAGGTCGACGGGAGGTCCTGCCGGGAAGCGGCGACCGACGGGGCCGCAGGGCGGTCGGCCGGGACGCGGTGCTCCTCGGTGTCCAGCGGCCGTGCGCGCGTGCGCGCGGCCGCCGAGGCGCGCAGGGCCTACGCCCTCGGCGAGGGCTTCATCACCGCGAAGACCGCGCCGAAGGGGTCGGCGATCCAGGCGATCCGGCCGACGTCCGGGACGTCGGCGGCGGGCATGACGACCGAGCCGCCGCTGCCCTGGGCCGTGCGGGTGACCGCGTCGGGGTCCTCCACCATGAAGTACGGGACCCAGCGCGTGGCGTCTCCCTCGTTCTGGAGCGCGGCGGCGCCGCCGAAGGAGGTGTCCTCCTGGTCGCCCTCGGCGGTGGAGATCACCCGGTAGGTCATGCCGGGCGCGTCCATCAACGACCAGCGCCAGCCGAACAGGGTCCGGTAGAAGCCGAGGGTGGACTCCGGGTCGGCGACGTGCAGTTCGGCCCAGAGGAGGGTGTTGGTGGAGGAGGTCCGGTCCAGGCCCTTCACCTCCCCCGGCTGCCAGACGGCGAACTCGGCGCCGGCCGGGTCGGTGAGGCACGCCATGCGCCCCGCCTCCATGACGTCGAAGGGCGGGACGCGCACGACACCGCCGGCCGTCTCGGCGGCCTTCGCGGTGGCGTCCGCGTCCGGGGTCTGGAAGTACACCGTCCAGGCGGAGGTCGCGCCCTCCTCGGTGAGGGGGCCGAGGGCGCCGACCGTGGCGCCGTCCTGCTCGAAGAAGCCGTAGCCGCCGGCGTCCGGTCCCGCCGACCGGAAGCTCCAGCCGAGGACGGCGCCGTAGAAGGCGGCCGAGGCGCCGGTGTCGGGGCTGCCGAGGTCGATCCAGTTGGGGGAGCCCTTGGTGAACTGCGTACCGAGCATGGGTGGTGTTCCGTCCTTGCGTCGTGCGGGGCCGAATGTGGTCACCCTGGCCGATCCTCACCCGTGCGCCCGGACGGCGCAGCCCCAGCCGCCGCGTTTCATCCGGCCGGCCGACGGGCCGCCGCCTCCTCCAGGTCCGCGAGCAGCAGCTCGTTGCTGATCGCCACGCCCGCCCGGTAGCCCCGGCTCACCGCGTTGACCACCTGTTCCTGCGGGCCCGTCACGTTCCCCGCGGCCCAGACGCCGGGCACGCTCGTCCGGCCCGTCCCGTCGACCGCGACGAACTCCCCGAACGGGGTCTCGCGCAGCTCCGCGCCCAGCTCCCGAAGCACCGCGTCCCGGGCCGCGAGGCGCCGCGCCGCGACGAAGACCACCGCGCGGGGCACGATCCGCCCGTCGGCCAGCCGGACGCCGGTCAGCCGGTCGTCCTCGACGGCGAGCCCGGTGACCTCACCGGTCACGACCCGGACCCCGGCCGCGCCGAGCAGCGCGGCGTCCCGGGCGGAGAGCTCGCCGGCCGTGTGGAGGAAGAGCGTCACGTCCCGGGACCAGCGCGAGACCGTCAGCGCCTGGTGCGCCGGCATCGCCGGGTGGGCGATCACGCCGAACGGCAGGTCGCGGACCTCCCAGCCGTGGCAGTACGGGCAGTGCACGACGTCCCGGCCCCAGCGCTCGGCCACCCCGTCGATCTCCGGCAGCTCGTCGACGAGTCCGGTCGTCACGACCAGCCGCCGCGCGGACAGGCTCGTGCCGTCCGCCAGGGTCACGGCGAAGCCTTCGCCGTCACGTGCCGCGCCGGTCACCCGGCCGTCCCGCACGTCCACGCCGTACGCGGCGAGTTCGCGCCGGCCGGCCGCCAGGTAGTCGGCGGGGCTCGTCCCGTCCCGCGAGAGGACGCCGTGCATGTGGGCGGCCGGGGCGTTGCGGGGCTCGCCGGCGTCGACGACCAGGGTGCGCAGCCGCGAGCGGCCCAGGATCAGTGCCGCGCTGAGCCCGGCGGCGCCGCCGCCGACCACCACGGCGTCGTACCGTCCGAGAGGGGAGTCTGTGTGCGTGTTCATGGGGAGAGAGTCATTCCGCTTGTGCCTCCTCGGCAAGGAATCTTGCCGTTTCTGCAACACTGGACGCATGACCGAAGACGACCGCATCGACGCCGTCCTGACCGAGGTCGGCCCCAGGCTCCGCCGTGTCCGCCGTGACCGCGGGGTGACCCTGGCCGAGCTCTCCGCCGCCACCGGCATCTCCGTGAGCACCCTGTCCCGGCTGGAGTCCGGGCAGCGCAGGCCCAGCCTCGAACTGCTCCTGCCGCTCGCCCGCGCCCATCAGGTCCCGCTCGACGAGCTGGTCGGCGCGCCGCCGGTGGGGGATCCCCGCGTCAAGGCGAAGCCCATCGTGCGCCACGGCCGGACGATGTACCCGCTGACCCGGCAGCCCGGCGGGCTCCAGGCGTACAAGGTGATCCAGGAGAAGGCCCAGGAGGCCCCCGAGCCCCGGGTGCACGAGGGGTACGAGTGGCTGTACGTGCTCTCCGGGAGGCTCCGGCTCGTCCTGGGCGAGCATGACGTGGTGCTGGCCGCCGGCGAGGCGGCCGAGTTCGACACCCGCGTCCCGCACTGGTTCGGCCCGGCCGGGGACGGGCCGGTGGAGTTCCTGAGCCTCTTCGGGCCGCAGGGCGAGCGGATGCACGTACGGGCGCGTCCGAAGAAGTCCGGCTGACCCGGTTCCGCAGCGAGCAAGCGACCGCTTAGTATGCACCGACCGCTCGGTACGGAGGAGGCTTCCGGATGCAGGCATGGCGTGTGTACGAGAACGGCGAACCGGGCGCGGTGATGCGCCGCGAGGAGGTGGAACCGCCCGTGCCCGGCGAGGGCCAGGTCCTCCTCAGGGTCCGCGCCGCGAACGTCAACTTCCCCGACGCGCTGCTCTGCCGCGGCCACTACCAGGTGCGGCCCCCGCTGCCCGTCACCCCCGGCGTCGAGGTCTGCGCCGAGACCGAGGACGGGCGCCGGGTCGTCACCACCGTCGCCCTCCCGCACGGCGGCTTCGCCGAGTACACCCTCGCCGACGCCGCCGGGCTCCTGCCCGCCCCGGAGGCGCTCGACGACGCCGAGGCCGCCGCCCTGCACATCGGCTATCAGACCGGCTGGTTCGCCCTGCACCGCCGCGCCGCCCTCCAGGAGGGCGAGACCCTCCTCGTGCACGCGGCGGCCGGCGGCGTGGGCAGCGCCGCCGTCCAGCTCGGCAAGGCGGCCGGCGCCACCGTCATCGGCGTCGTCGGCGGCCCGGAGAAGGCCGCCGTCGCCCGCGCCCTCGGCTGCGACGTGGTGATCGACCGCCGCTCCGAGGACGTCGTCGCCGCCGTCAAGGCCGCCACCGGCGGCCGGGGCGCGGACGTGATCTACGACCCCGTCGGCGGCGAGGCCTACCAGCAGTCCGCCAAGTGCGTGGCCTTCGAGGGCCGGATCGTGATCGTCGGCTTCGCGTCCGGCACCGTTCCCGCCCCCGCGCTCAACCACGCCCTGGTGAAGAACTACTCCGTCCTCGGCCTCCACTGGGGCCTGTACGCGGCGAAGGACCCGGCCTTGATCGGCCGCTGCCACGAGACCCTCACGGCCTACGCGGCCAAGGGGATCGTCAAGCCCCTGATCGGCGAGCGCGTCCCCTTCGCCGCGGCCGCCGACGCCGTCCAGCGCGTCGCCGACGGCACCACCACCGGCCGCCTGGTCGTCCTCCCGGAAGGAGTCCACGCATGACCGACGCCGAGGAACTCCGTTCCCTCGTGGGGAAGCTGCTCGCCGAGCACCCGCCCGCCACGACCGACCGCACCGACTTCCTGAAGGCCCGCTTCGACGCCGGACTCGCCTGGGTGCACTACCCCGTGGGCCTCGGCGGGCTCGACGCGCCCCGGTCCCTCCAGGCCGTCGTCGACGCCGAACTCGCCGCCGCGGGCGCCCCCGACAACGACCCGCGCCGGATCGGCATCGGCCTGGGCATGGCCGCCCCCACCCTTCTCGCCTACGGCTCCGACGAGGTCAAGTCCTGCTTCCTGCGCCCCCTCTGGGTCGGCGAGGAGGTCTGGTGCCAGCTCTTCAGCGAACCGGGAGCCGGCTCGGACCTGGCCGCGCTCGGCACCCGCGCGGTGAGGGACGGCGAGGACTGGGTGATCGACGGGCAGAAGGTGTGGACCTCCAGCGCCCACGTCGCCCGCTGGGCCATCCTCATCGCCCGCACCGACCCGGACGCGCCCAAGCACCGCGGCATCACCTACTTCGTCTGCGACATGACCGACCCCGGCGTCGAGGTCCGGCCGCTGCGCCAGATCACCGGCGAGGCCGAGTTCAACGAGGTCTTCCTCACCGGCGTCCGCATCCCCGACGCCCACCGCCTCGGCGAGGTCGGCGACGGCTGGCGCGTCGCCCAGACCACCCTCATGAACGAACGGGTCTCCATCGGCGGCGCCCGCATCCCCCGCGAGGGCGGCATGATCGGGAAGCTCGCCGCGACCTGGCGCGAGCGCCCCGAGCTGCGCACCCACGACCTGCACCGGCGCCTCCTCGACCTCTGGGTCGACGCCGAGGTCGCCCGGCTCACCGGCGAGCGCCTCCGCCAGCAGCTCGTCGCGGGACAGCCCGGCCCCGAGGGCAGCGCGATGAAGCTGGGCTTCGCCCGCCTCAACCAGGCCATCAGCGGCCTGGAGGTCGAACTCCTCGGTGACGAAGGCCTGTTGTACGGGGAGTGGGAGATGCGCCGCCCCGAGCTCGTCGACTTCACCGGCCGCGACGCGGGCTACCGCTATCTGCGGTCCAAGGGCAACTCGATCGAGGGCGGCACCAGCGAGGTGCTCCTCAACATCGTCGCCGAGCGGGTCCTCGGCCTGCCCCCGGAGCCCCGCAACGACAAGGACGTCGCCTGGAAGGACCTGGCCCGATGACAGCGCAGACCGATCTCCTGTACTCCGACACCGAGGACGACCTGCGGGCCGCCGTCCGCGCCCTGCTCACCGAACGGGCCGGTCACCAGGTGCTGCTCGACCGGATCGAGACGGACGATCCGTACGTCCCCGGTCTCTGGAAGTCCCTCGCGGGCGACATCGGCGCCGCCGGGCTCCTCGTGCCCGAGGAGCTGGGCGGCCAGGGCGCGAGCCACCGCGAGGCCGCCGTGGTCCTGGAGGAGCTGGGCCGCGCGGTGACCCCGCTGCCGTACCTCACGAGCGCGGTGGTGGCCACGGAGACGCTGCTCGCGCTCGCGGGGGAGGGCGGCCCGGCCGCCGGGCTCCTGGCGGAGCTCGCGTCCGGTGAGCGCGTCGCGGTTCTCGCGGTGCCGTTCTCGACCGCGCCGCACCCGCCGCTCGCGGGAGGCGAGGGCACCGCGCAGGGCCCGGTGCGCGGTGTCGCCGACGCGGTCGCCGCCGACGTGTTCCTCGTCGCGCGTCCCGACGGCCTGTACGCGGTCCCGGCCGCCGACGCCGTCGTCACCCCGCTCACCCCGCTGGACCTGACCCGGCCGCTCGCCGTCGTCGACCCCGGCAGCGCCGGGGGTACGCGGCTGGCCGACGGCGACGCGTCCCGCGCGGCCGTCCGGCGCGGACTGCTCGCGGGCGCGGGGCTGCTCGCCTCCGAGCAGCTCGGCCTCGCCGAACGCTGCCTGGAGGAGACCGTCGGGTACACCCGCGAGCGCCACCAGTTCAACCGGCCCGTCGGCTCCTTCCAGGCCCTGAAGCACCGCATGGCCCAGCTCTGGCTGGACGTCGTCGGGGCCAGGGCCGCGGCCCGCGCCGCCGCCGACGCCCTCGCCGCCGGGAGCCCGGACGCGCCGCTCACCGTGGCGGTCGCCCAGGCGTACTGCTCCAAGGTCGCGGTCCGCGCCGCCGAGGAGTGCGTGCAGCTGCACGGCGGGATCGGGATGACCTGGGAGCACCCCGCGCATCTGGCCCTGAAGCGGGCCAAGTCGGACCAGATCGCGCTGGGTTCCGCGGGCCGCCACCAGGACGCGATCGCCGCGCTGATGGACCTGCCCGCACCCGGGTAAGGACCCCCCTGTGCCCGCACCCCTTTACCTACTGTTTAATTGCAACCTGTTCGCAATAACAGTTGATCTTCAAAAGGGGTGTGGGCACGATGACCGCCCGATCCATCCGCAGTGCGGCGGCCGCGACACTCACGGGGGCGCTCGCCCTCGCCACAGCGGCCTGCACGAACCCCGGCGCCACCGCCGGCGGCTCCGGCGGACCCAAGGATTCCGTGGTCGTCGGCATCGCCTACGAGCCCGAGACCCTCAGCCCCCTCCTCGGCTACGGCAAGGACGGCAACTCCAAGATCTTCGACGGGCTCCTCGCCTTCGACGCCGGGATGAAGCTGAAGCCCGCCCTCGCCGTGAAGCTGCCCCGCGTCAGCGCCGACGGCCTCACCTACACGTACACCCTCCGCAAGGGCGTCACCTTCAGCGACGGCGTCCCCTTCACCGCGAAGGACGTCGTCCACACCTACCGGACGATCCTCGACCCGAGGACGAACAACCCGTCCCGCACCGAACTCGACGCCCTCAGGAGCGTCGAGGCGGTCGGCGACGACACCGTCGTCTTCCGGCTCAAGTACCCCTACGCGCCCTTCGCCGAGCGCACCGTCCACGCCATCGCCCCCGAGCACGTCACCGCGAAGCAGGACGTCAACACCGGCGCCTTCACCAGCAGGCCCATCGGCACCGGACCGTACGTCCTCACGAGCTGGTCCAAGGGCGAGAAGCTCAGCTTCACGGCCAACCCGGCCTACTGGAACGGCGCGCCCGCGGTGAAGAGGTTCACCATGGCGGTCATCAAGGACGACGACGTCCGCGCCACCCGCCTGCGCGCGGGCGACCTCGACGGCGCGATCCTGCCGCCCAACCTCGCCGCCGGCTTCAAAGGTGACAAGGCGAAGAAGACCTGGACGGCGAAGACCTTCGACTACCGCACCGTCACCCTGCCCACCCACAACGCCGTCGCGGGCGACACCGCCGTCCGCCGCGCCCTCGACCTCGCCGTCGACCGGCAGGCCATGGTCGACCAGATCCTCGAAGGCGCCGGAAAGCCCGCCTACGGGCCCGTCCCCACCGACAGTCCCTGGTTCGCCCGGGGCACCGAGCGGCGCCACGACCTCGACGGCGCGCGGAAGATCCTCGACCGGGCCGGCTGGAAGCCCGGTCCCGACGGCATCCGCGTGAAGGACGGCGTCCGCGCCGCGTTCCCCCTCTGGTACCTCTCCGGCGACAAGCTCCGCCAGGACCACGCGCTCGCGTACGCCTCCGACGCCAAGAAGGCCGGCATCGCCGTCACCACCCAGGCCGGCACCTGGGAGGTCATCGAGCCCCGCATGAAGACGGACGCCGTCCTCGCGGGCGGCGGCTCGCCCGGCGACCCCGACTTCGACCAGTACCTGCTCCTGAAGTCCACCCTCGGCGGCGACGGCTTCAACAACATGGCCCGGTACGACAACAAGACCGTCGACCGCGCCCTGGAGGACGGCCGCCGGACCAACGACCCCGGCAGGCGCCACACCGCGTACGACACCGTCCAGCGCGAACTGGCCAAGGACCCCGGCTACACCTTCCTCACCCACATCGACCACCTCTACGTCGTGAACGACGCCTGGGACGGCCTGTCCACCCAGACCGAACCCCACGACCACGGCCTCGCCTCCGGCCCCTGGTGGAACGTGGAGAACTGGAAGCCGAAGAAGTGAGCCGCCGCCTCCCCTGGGGGGCCATGGCCCGGATGACGGGACGGCGCGCACTCGCCGCCGTCCCCGTCCTCCTCGGCGTCACCCTGGCCGTGTTCGCCGTCGCCGAGGCCTCCCCCTTCGACCCCGTCAAGGCCTACGCCGGCACCGCCGGACTCACCGCCTCGCAGGAGACCCTCGACCAGCTCCGCGCCAACCTCGGCGTCGACCGGCCCCTCCTGGCCCGCTGGTGGGAGTGGCTCGCCTCGGCCCTCACCGGCGACCTCGGCGACTCCGCCGTCCTGCGCCGCCCCGTCGCCGAGGTCATCGGCGAACGCCTCGGCTGGTCCGTCCTCCTCGCCGTCACCGCCTTCACCGTCGCCATCGTCCTCGGCACCCTCCTCGGCGTCCTCGCCGGACGCCGCCGCGGCGGCCTCCTCGACCGGGCCGTCAGCTCCGCCGCGTACACCCTGGAAGCCGCCCCCGCCTTCTGGCTCGGGCTGCTCGCCATCTGGTTCTTCGCCCTGAAGCTCGGTGCCCTGCCCGCCGGCGGACTCACCGACACCGCCAGCGACACCGTCACCGCTGGCCAGGTCGCCCGCCACCTCGTGCTGCCCGCGCTCGTCCTCGGCCTCTCCCAGCTGCCCTGGTTCTTCCTGTACGTCCGCCAGGGCGTCGGCGACGCCCTCGACGAGGACCCCGTGCGCGGCGCCCGCGCCCGCGGCCTGCGCGAACGCACCGTCCTCACCGGCCACGCCCTCCGTTCCGGAATGCTCCCCATGCTCACCCTCGTCGGCTCCCGCGTCCCCGAACTCATCACCGGCGCCCTGCTCGTGGAGACCGTCTTCAGCTGGCCCGGCATCGCCGCCGCCACCGTCACGGCCGCCACCTCCGTCGACTTCCCGCTGCTCGCCGCGCTCACCGTCCTCGCCACCGCCGCCGTCCTCCTCGGCAACCTCCTCTCCGACCTGCTCTACGGCCTCGCCGACCCGAGGGTGGGCTTCGATGGCTGACCCGCGCACCCACCGCCTGCGGCTGTGGACCTCCGCCGTCACCGTCGGCGTGATCCTCCTGGCCGTCCTCCTCGTGCCCCCGCTCGTCCAGCTCGACGAACAGGCCGTCGACCTCTCCCGCAAGCTCCTCCCACCCTCCTGGGAGCACCCCTTCGGCACCGACGACCTCGGCCGCGACCTGCTCCTCCGCTGCGTCTACGGCCTGCGGATCTCGCTCCTCGTCGGACTCGGCGCCGCGCTCGTGGCCACCGTCGTCGGCACCGCCGTCGGGGCCGCGGCCGGAGCGCTCGGCGGCTGGACCGACCGCACCCTCATGCGGCTCGTCGACGCCTTCTCCTCCGTGCCCCACCTGCTGCTCGGCATCTTCGTCGTCGCCCTCTTCCGGCCCGGCGTCTGGCCCGTCATCGCCTCCGTCGCCGTCACCCACTGGCTCTCCACCGCCCGGATCGTCCGCTCCGAGGTCCTCTCGCTGCGCACCCGGCCCTTCGTGGACGCCGCCGTCTCCGGCGGCTCCTCCCGGTGGCGCGTCGCCGTACGCCACCTGCTGCCCGCAGTCCTGCCGCAGGCCGGACTGGCCGCCGTCCTGATGGTCCCGCACGCCATGTGGCACGAGTCCGCGCTGTCCTTCCTCGGCCTCGGCCTCCCCAGCCACCGGGCCAGCCTCGGCAACCTCGTGCAGAACGCCCGCTCCTCGCTGCTCGCCGGCGACTGGTGGCCCACCCTCTTCCCCGGCCTCCTCCTCATCGTGCCCACCCTCGCCCTCGCCGGACTCGCGGGCGTCTGGCGCGAACGCCTCAACCCGCGCCGCCGATCGGAGCTGACGCTGTGAACCCCCGCGTCGAGCGCGCCCTCCGGGCCGTCTCCGCCGAGCGGGCCGAGGACGCCGTCCTCAGCGTCCGCGGCCTCACCGTCCGCTTCCGGCTGCGCGGCGGCCGGACCGTCGCCGCCGTCAGCGACGCCGACTTCGACCTGGCGGCGGGGGAGTGCCTCGCCCTCGTCGGCGAGAGCGGCTGCGGCAAGTCCGTCCTCGCCTCCGCCCTCCTCGGCCTCCTCCCCGGCAACGCCGAGACCTCCGGTACGGCGTTCCTCGCGGAACCCGGAGGCGGCGACGGCACGGATCTCCTCGCCACCGACGAGAAGACCCTCGCCCGCACCGTGCGCGGCCGGCGCGCCGGCCTCGTGCCGCAGAGCCCCGCCGCCCACCTCACCCCCGTCCGCACCGTACGGTCCCACCTGGAGGAGACCGTCCGCGCCCTCACCGGGACCTCCCGCCGGGCACGGCGCAAGGCCGCCGAGGACGCCGCGGACCGGGCCGCGTTCCCCGCCGGACACCTCGACCGGTACCCGCACGAACTCTCCGGCGGCCTCGCCCAGCGCGCCGCCACCGCGCTCGCCCTCATCGGCGACGCCCGGCTGATGCTCGCTGACGAACCCACCACCGGCCTCGACCGCGACCTCGTCGACCGCACCGTCGACGAACTGCGCCGCCACGCCGACGAGGGCCGCGCCCTGCTCCTCATCACCCACGACCTGGCCGCCGCCGCGCGGATCGCCGACCGCGTCGCCGTCATGTACGCCGGACGGATCGTCGAAATCGCCCCCGCCCACCGCTTCTTCGGCCCCACCGGCCCCCGCCACCCCTACGCCCGCGGACTCCTCGACGCCCTGCCCGACCGGGCGTTCACCCCGGTCCCCGGCATGCCGCCCGAGCTCTCCGACCTGCCCGACGGCTGCGCCTTCGCCCCTCGCTGCCCCCGCGCCACCGCCCGCTGCGCCACCCGCCCCGAACCGGCGGCCGGCGTGGCCTGCCACCACCCGGAGCACCCCCGTGCTTGAACTCGACTCCGTCACCGCCGGATACGAGCGCCGCGCCCCCGTCTTCCGCGGTGCCTCCCTCACCCTCGCCCCCGGCGAGTCCGTCGGACTGCTCGGCCCCAGCGGCTGCGGCAAGTCCACCCTCGCCCGGGTCGCCGCCCTCCTCCACCGCCCCGACGCGGGCCGTCTCGTCCTCGACGGCACCGAGGTACGGGCCTGGCGCCACCGCGCCCCGCGCGAGCAGCGCACCGCCGTCGGCGTCGTCTTCCAGCAGCCCCGCACCGCCGCCGACCCCCGCCTCACCCTCACCGACCTGATCGCCGAACCCCTGCGCGCCACCGGCCGCCGCGCCGAGACCGCCGACCGGGTCTCCGCCCTCGCCCCCGCCGTCGGCCTCACCCCCGACCTGCTCGGGCGCCGCCCCCACGAGGTCAGCGACGGCCAGCTCCAGCGCGCCTGCCTGGCCCGCGCCCTGACCCTCCGCCCACGGTGGCTGATCTGCGACGAGATGACCGCCATGCTCGACGCCTCCACGACCGCGGCCCTCGTCGCCGCCGTCGAGGCCTACCGCGCCGAGACCGGCGCCGGCCTCCTCGCGGTGGGCCACGACCGCGTCCTGCTGAACCGCTGGTGCGACCGAACGGTCGAATGGAAGGACTGCCTGCCCGCCACGCCCTGACCGAATCTCACCCGTATGGCCGCCCCGCCGTTCGCCCGGACGGACCGCGCATTCCGCCACACTGTCCGCCGAACGCCGCAATTCCGGTGCGGCGACGGAGGGACGTGAAAGCGATGGCCGTTTCCATTTCTGTCGTGCTGCTGCTGCTGGTACTGGCCGTGATCTTCCTGCGGAACGGCGGCCTCAAGGTCACGCACGCCCTCGTCTGCGCCCTGCTCGGCTTCTTCCTCGCCGGCACCAGCATGGCGCCCACCATCCACAACGGCGTGGCCGCCACCGCCGACGTGGTCTCCAGCCTCAGGCCCTGACCCGCCCGCCGGGGGTTCGGATATCCGAACCCCCGATCCGGGGGCGGGCACGATCGACCCGCCCCGCCGTGCCCGCCGAGGATGAGGGCATGGCTGAGACGACGACAGACACGAGTACGGCGCCCGCCGCCCGTGCCGAGGACCTGCACCGCGCGTACGGGCGCGGCGCAGCCGCCGTACACGCGCTGCGAGGGGTGTCGGTGGACCTCGCACCCGGCACCTTCACCGCGGTGATGGGCCCCTCCGGATCCGGGAAGACCACCCTGCTGCACTGCCTCGCCGGGATGGACCGCCCCACCCGCGGCACCGTCCGGTGGGGCGACACCGAGGTGACCCGGCTGCCGGAACGGAAACTGGCGGAACTGCGGCGCACCCGGATCGGCTTCGTCTTCCAGGCGTTCAACCTGATGCCCGCCATGACCGTCGCCCAGAACGTCGAGCTGCCCGGACGGCTGGCCGGCACCCGCCCGGACCGCGACCGCGTCCTCGACGCGCTCGCCCGGGTCGGTCTCGCCGGACGCGAGCGGCACCGCCCCGGACAGCTCTCCGGCGGCCAGCAGCAGCGCGTGGCCATCGCCCGCGCGCTCGTCGCCCGGCCGGGCGTGCTCTTCGCCGACGAACCGACCGGCGCGCTCGACCGCGCCACCGGCCGCGAGATCCTCGCGCTGCTGCGCGACGGCGTCGACCGGGACGGCCGGACCTGCGCGATGGTCACCCACGACCCCGTCGCCGCCGCGTACGCGGACCGGGTCCTGCTCCTCGCCGACGGCCGCGTGGTCGACGCGCTGGACCGGCCCACCGCCGCCGAGATCGCGGCCCGCCTCGGCCGGCTCGGCGGGTGAGCACCGTGGTCCTCCTCGCCCTCGGACAACTGCGCCGCCGTCCGGCCGCCTTCGCCGGCCTCGCGGTCGCACTCCTCCTCCTCG
Organism: Streptomyces sp. E-08; assembly: GCF_049913095.1. NCBI lineage: Bacteria > Bacillati > Actinomycetota > Actinomycetes > Kitasatosporales > Streptomycetaceae > Streptomyces > Streptomyces sp. E-08. The sequence goes on from NZ_CP183971.1 coordinate 7,396,808, forward strand.
TCGCCACGACGACGCTGTTCGGCTCACTGTTCGCCACCCAGGTCACGGCGGACCAGGCCGTCCGCGCGACGCCGGTGGCCGGACCCGGCCTCATGGTGATCGCGGGAGCCTTCGGCGAGATCGCCGTCCTCGTGGCCTTCTTCGTCGTCGTCAACGCGATCGGCTTCGCGCTCCGCCGTCAGCACCGCGAGCTCGCGCTCCTGCGCACCATCGCCGCCACACCCCGGCAGGTGCGGCGCCTGGTCCGTGTCCAGATCCTCGTCACCGCACTCGCCGTCGCCGTGCCCGGTGCGCTCGCAGGGGCGTACGCCGCGCGGCATTTCCTCGCCGCCCTGCGAGACCGCGGGATGGCCGCGCCGGACCTGCGGGTGCCGGTGACACCGCTGCCCGCCCTTGTCGCCGTGGCGATCACGCTCGCCGTCGGCCTCGCGGCAACGGCCGTCGCGGTCCGGCGCGTCTCCCGGATCGCGCCCGCCGCCGCGCTCACCGCGACCGCCACCGAGCAGGGGCGGACCGGCGTGCCGCGCCTGCTCGCGGGCGTCTGCGCCCTGGTGGGCGGCGGCCTGCTGCTGCGCCTTGCCGCGACGCGACCGCCGGAGGAGGTGGACAAAGCGGGACAGGCGGCCCTGCTCGGCTCCCTGGTGCTCCTCGTGGCGGTCGGCCTGACCGGGCCACTCGCGGCGCGCGCCCTGGTGGCCGTCCTGGGCGCGCCCCTGCGGGCGCTGCTGCCCGGCACCGGCTGGCTCGCGGAGGCCAATCTGCGCGGGTACGCCCGGCGGCTGACGTCCGCCGTGGTGCCGGTCGCGCTGCTCGTGGGCCTGTCGGCGACCATGATGATCATGACACGTACCGCCGAGCACGCGGCCGGGCCGACCGACGCCGCCTCTGCCACCGACGTCTGGCTCCGCCAGGCCGAACTGGCCATGCTCACCTGCTTCGCCGCCGTCTCCACGATCAACACGGTCATCGCTGTCACCGGGGAGCGGCGCCGCGAGTTCGCGCTGCTGCGCCTGGTCGGGGCGACGCGGCGGCAGCTGCTGCGCATGCTCACCGCCGAGGCCCTGCTCACCACCACGGTCGGCGTCCTCCTCGGTGCCGCGGTCGCCGCGCTCGCCACGGCCGCGTTCAGCACGGCGGCGACCGGCTCCGCGATGCCGTCCGTGCCCGTCGTCGCCTGCGGCTGGATCGTGGCGGGCGCGGCCGCGCTGACCGTCCCGGGCATCCTCGGCGCGGGCCTGCGCGCGATCGGGGGCCCGGCGGCGGAAACGGCGGGCGGCGGCCGTGACTGACACACCCGCCCTGAGCCGCCCGGAGAAGCGCCCGCCCGGCGACGAGACCGCACCGTCCGGTGCGCCGGGGGCGGACGCCGGGCCGGGGGCCACCCCTGGCAGGGCCGCCCCCGGCAGGGCCGGAGCCGGTACGGGGCGGCGGAGGTACTTCTCCGTGCGTGCCGGTGAGTGGGTGTTCGCTGTCGTGGGGCTCCCCGTCGCCCTGATCTGCGGCGCGTACGCCCTGGCCGTCGTGTACGCGGGGACGCTGCTCTCGCTCACCGTCCTCGGCCTGCCGTTCGTGGTCCTCGCACTCCTCGGCGCGCGCGGCCTCGGCACCCCGCACCGGCGCCTGGTCGGCGCGCTGCTCGGCGCATCCATCGAGGCCCCGGCCGGGATTCCCCGCCCCGACGGCCTCCTCGCCCTCGGCCGTGTCGTACTGACCGACCCGGTGGCCTGGCGGACGCTGCTCTATCTGGTCCTGCGGCTGCCGCTCGGCGTGCTCGGGTTCGTCGCCGCGGTGGTGCTGCCCCTCGCGTGCGGGTGGCTCATCGGCTTCCCGCTCTGGGGCCGCCTGCTGGAGCCCGAATCCCCGCCGGGGGCCTGGCTGGACGCGCTCTCCGTGCTCCTCGGCCTCGCCCTGCTGGCGGGTACGCCCGGGGCACTGCGCCTGTGGGCCGGCGCCAATCGGCGGCTCGGGTCCCTGCTGCTCGGGCCCGCCCGCGCCCAGCGCCGCGTCCGCGAGCTGGAGTCGGCCCGCGCCGTGCTCCTCGCGGACAACGGCGACCGGCTCCGCCGCCTCGAACGCGATCTGCACGACGGCACCCAGGCCCGGCTCGTGGCCCTCGCCATCACGCTCTCGCTGACCGAGGACGCGCTCGATCCGGCCACCGGACCGGACCTCGCCCGGCTGCGGGCCCTGCTCGACCGCGCCCGCGGCCAGACCGAGGAGACCGTCGCCGAGCTGCGGCTGCTCACCCGCGGCATCCACCCCGTCGCCCTGGACGGCGGCCTCGGCGAGGCGCTGCCCGGACTCGCCGCCACCTCGCCCGTCCCCGTCACCGTCCGCCTGGACCTCGCCGAACGCCCCGACGAGGCCATCGAGCGCGCCGTCTACTTCTGCGCGGCGGAGCTGCTGACCAACATCGCCCGGCACAGCGGCGCGCGGACGGCCGCGCTCGCGGCCACCGTGCGCGACGGCCGGGTGCGCCTGACGGTCCGGGACGACGGCCGCGGCGGCGCGACGCCCGGCGGCGGCACCGGGCTCGCCGGTCTGGCCGAGCGGCTCGCCGCGGTGGACGGCACCTTGCGCGTGGACAGCCCGCCCGGCGGGCCGACCGAGGTCACGGCCGAGCTGCCGGCGGGGCTGTGACCGTCCCACCGACCCGCGGGCGGTCTCACCCGCCGGTCTCCGACAGATAGGCGAGCACGGCCTTCACCCGCCGGTTGTCCTCCTGAGTGGCGGCAAGGCCGAACTTCGTGAAGACGGCGGCGACATGTTTCTCGACGGCCCGCTCCGACACCACGAGCCGCTCGGCGATGGAGCGGTTGGAGCGGCCCTGCGCCATCAGCGCGAGGACCTCCCGCTCGCGCGGCGTCAGGGTCTCCACCCGGCCGCCGCGCTCGCCGTTCACCAGCCGGTCGACGACCTCCGGGTCCAGCGCTGTCCCTCCGCCCGCGACCCGTCGCAGCGCGTCCATGAACTCGGAGGTGCGGGCGACGCGTTCCTTCAGGAGGTACCCGACACCCGTCGCCCCGCCGGCGAGGAGCCGGGAGGCCCAGGCGTTCTCGATGTGCTGGGAGAAGACGAGGACGCCCACCCCGGGCACGGTCGCCCGGATCTCCACGGCGGCCCGGATGCCCTCGTCGGTGTGGGTGGGGGGCATCCTGACGTCCACCACGGCGACGTCGGGCCGGTGCCGGGAGACCTCGGCGAGCAGCTCGGTCGCCGTCCCCGCCGTGGCCACCACCCGGCACCCGCGGGCTTCGAGGAGCTCGACCATCCCGTCCCGCAGGATGACGGAGTCTTCGGCGAGCACCACGCGCGGACCACTGTCGTTCACCACGCCATTATCGGCCCCTCCCGGGCTCCCCTCGCGCCACTCGTGAACGGTGCATGAAACCAGGGGCGGTTGCATGTACTTCTCGTGTTCACCCGCTACCGGCGGGCGCCGGCGCGACACCCGTCAGTTCTCTTCCAGAGGAGGTCGGCAGCTGCATCGGGGGTGGGGCATCCGGGCTGTGAGCCCGGAGCAAGCGGGCCAGAAGGTCAACCGCCTGCGGCGCGGACAGGCCGGAGGTAGAGCACCGGCCTTCGACAGCGAGCTCTACGGGCTCCGCAACGTGGTCGAACGCTGTGTCAACGGTCTCAAGCAGTTCCGGGGCCGCGCCCGGGAACGGCGGGGGATGTGGCCTCAGCGGTCAGGTGTCGGGCCGTGCTTCGAGGAATGCGAGGGCCCTGGCCACGAACTCGTCGTGGAACTGGAAGATTCCGCCGTGCCCGGCGTCCGGGTAGAGGGGGACGAGTTCGCCCCGGGGCAGCCGTGCGGCGAGGTCGAGGGTGTTCTCGCTCGGCACCATCCGGTCGCTCTCGCCGTTGGCCACCAGGACTGGCTGGCGGATGCGGGACAGGTCGGCCGGTGGCTGGAGGCCCCACCGGTGGATGGCCTTCAGCTGGGCGCGGAACGACGTGAGCGAGATGGCCTTGTCGCGGCGGTCCGTGCGCTCCTTCAGCCGTTCCAGGAAGGCGCGTGCTTCGCGCCGGCCGTGTTCGGTGTCGGTGAAGAAGAGGAACTGGCGGGATCCTCTCGCCGCCCGGGGTCTGTCGGTGGTGGGGCGGGTGCCGGCCCTCACACCATCGCGACGACGACCTTGCCGGCCTTGGCGCGGCCCTTCTCGGCGTACTCCATGGCTTCGAGGGTCTGCTCGAAGGGGAAGACACGGTCGACGACGGGGCGAACCTCTCCGGCGTCGACGAGCCGGGTGATCTCGCGCAGCTGCTCGCCGCTGGCCTTCATGAACAGGAAGGAGTAGGTCACGCCCTGGCGCTTGGCGTGGCGTCGGGTCTTGAAACTCAGCGCGTTCATCGCCTGCCGCAGGACCGGGTTCGCGCCGAGCTCGCGGGCGAAGTCCGCGTCGGGCGGCCCGGCGACACTGATGACCTTCCCGCCCGGCTTGAGGACCCGCAGCGACTTCTCCAGGGTCTTGCCGCCGAGGGTGTCCAGGACGACGTCGTAGCCGTCCAGGACCTCCTCGAAGTCCTGGGTGCGGTAGTCGATGACGACGTCTGCGCCGAGTTCCTTGACCAGGGCGGCGTTGGCCGCGCTCGCGGTGGTGGCCACGTGTGCGCCCAAGTGCCTGGCCAGTTGGAGGGCGACGGTGCCCACTCCGCCGGAGCCCGCGTGGATCAGGACTTTCTGGCCCGGCCGGACCTGTGCCCTCTCGGCCAGCGCCTGCCATGAGGTGAGGGCCACGAGGGGAAGGGAGGCGGCCTCCGCCATGGTGAGGGTGGCCGGCTTGTGGGCCAGGTCGTTCTGGTGGACGGCGATGAGTCCGGCGAAGGTGCCGATGCGGTCCTTGTCGGGCCGGGCGTAGACCTCGTCACCCACCGCGAACCGGGTGACGGCCGAGCCGACCTGGACCACCACTCCGGCGAGGTCGTTGCCCAGCACGAGAGGGAGGCGGTACGGGAGGATCATCCTGAAGGCGCCATCGCGGATCTTGAAGTCCAGCGGGTTGACGCTCGCCGCATGGATCTTGACCAGCACGTCGTCGGCGCCCGGCTCGGGATCGGGCATCTCGGCGGCGCGCACCGCGGACTGGTCACCGTACTTCTCGATCACGTAGGCCTTCATCGCTGTCTCCCTGCCTCGTCCGCGAAGGGACGGGATCTCCGCTCGCTTCGGGCTGCCCCGGTACGAGATTCCTTCTGGTGTTCACTGCTGGTTCATGACGCCCCATGCCGATGCGGCGGCGCGCCTCACGCTGCGTTCGGCGATGCGGCCAGGCTCCGCTTCACGTGCCGGGTGGTCTCGTCGGCGAGGATCTCGGGCAGTCCCCGCTCGATGCCGGCCAGGGCCTGGGCGGCGACCTCGGCGGGGGCGGTCTTCTGGTGGGCGGGAACGCCGACGGCCATGTCCGTGTCCATGTATCCGACGTGCAGCGCCGAGACGGTGATGTCCCGGGGCGCCAGCTCCTCCCGGACCGCGCCGGTCAGCGCCCATGCCGCGGCCTTCGCCGCGGCGTAGGCGCCGAGGTCGGCCGGGTGCAGCCAGGACAGGACCGACAGCACGTTGAGCACGGCGCCGCCGCCGTTGGACTCGATGACCGGGGCGAAAGCCCGCGTCACGGCGAGCGGGCCGAAGAAGTTCACCTCCATCTCCAAGCGCACCATGTCCGGACTGCCCGTCATCAGGGGCGTTCCGGTGGAGACGCCCGCGTTGTTGACCAGCAGCGTCACGTCGGAGGCGGTGCGAGCCGCGGCCCGGATCGACTCCGCGTCCGTCACGTCGAGCCGCAGCGGGACGACACCCGGGAGGTCCACCGTTTCGGGGCGACGGGCCGCCGCGTACACCTTGGCCCCGCGTTCCACGAGCTGGGCGGCCAGGTGTCGTCCGAGCCCCCGATTGGCTCCGGTGACCACTGCTGCCGCGTCCTTCAGTTCCATGCCCACTCCCAGCGCCACGGCCGCCGTCAAGCGACCCACATCAATTAGATTACGACTACAATCTAAGCACTGCTCTAAGATAGATGCCAGTCGACATCCAATCGGGAGGTGGCGGATGGGCCGCGTATCGCAGGCGCAGGCGGAGGAGAACCGCCGACGGGTCGTCGAAACCGCCTCCCGCCTGTTCAGAGAACAGGGGACCCACGTCAGCGTCGCCGACCTCATGAAGGCGGCCGGTATGACCCACGGCGGCTTCTACAAGCAGTTCGCCTCCAAGGAGGCACTCATCGACGAGGCCACCGCCCACGCGTTCGGCGAACTCGCCCAGCACCACAAGGACGGGCTCGATCAGTACGCCGGGCAGCGCGACGCCGCCCAGCGGGCGCTGATCGACGCCTACCTCTCCGCCGAGCACCGCGACAGCGCGGCAGACGGGTGCCCCGCCGCCGCACTCGCCACCGACATGGCCCGTGACGGCGGAGAGAGCGAGGCCCGCCGCGTCTACACCCAGGGAGTGGGCGACTTCGCCGACTGGCTCGACACCGCGGACCAGGACGGCATCACCCGGCTGTGCACCATGCTCGGCGCCCTCGTCCTGTCCCGGGCCACCAAAGGCTCCCCGCTCTCCGAGAAGATCCTCACCACCGCACGCGAGGCACTGACGGCCACCGACTGACCGGAACCACCGTGCAGGGCGCACGCCGCAGGAAGGGTGCGCTTCTCGCACCCTGTCGTCATCCACTTCTCGTAAGCGGCTCTCCGCGTTGCCTCTGGTTTCCGCATGCCCGAATCTTCCTGACCGCCTCCGAGTGCGAGCGGCTGAAGAAGACGGCCTACGGCCCCAAGACCGAGTACCGGCTGCGTCTGCGGGCACAGGTGGTTCTGCACGCGGCGCGTGGACGCTCCAACGCGCGCATCGCCCAGGAGACCGGCCTCCATCTGGACACTGTGCGCAGGTGGCGAGGCCGCTTCGCCGAGCGGGGCCCGGCCGGACTGACCAACCCCAAGCGCTCCGGGCGTCCCGCTTCCTTCCCCCCGTTGCAGTGTGCCCAGGTGTCCGAACTGGACATGGAGTGGTTCGACGGTCAGACCGGCGCAGGGCGGCGAGGGAAACCGGTGGACCGGGCGTGCTGCTCGCAGGAGGAGAAGACCGGCGGGTCCTCGAACATCTCGCGGTGGGCTTCGTGACCTGCTCTCACGGGTCCAGGATGTACGGACGGCCGAGCAGACCAAGCGACCTGGTCTTGGGCGGTACCGCGGGTGGCGTACAGTTGGCCTTTCCGACGCGGGGTGGAGCAGCTCGGTAGCTCGCTGGGCTCATAACCCAGAGGTCGCAGGTTCAAATCCTGTCCCCGCTACTGAAGTGACATGAGGCCCGGATCCTGTGGATCCGGGCCTCATGCGTGCGCCTGCATCTCAAGCTGCCCGTCCGGTTCTGGTCGCCCGAATCGGCGAGGCCTCTCCCTGACGTGGAGAAGGCGGGCCCTCAGGACACGATGCGGCAGCGGTCGACGGCTCCCGCATCCGAGCGTTGAAAGGGCCCCAAAACAGGACGAAGACCTGTCGACCGGGGCAGGACAGGCAGCAAACACCACTTGATCACCGATGCCACCGGCATCCCGCTCGCCGTCACCCCGACCGGCGGCAACCGCAACGACGTCACCCCGCTCATCCCACTGCTCCAGGCAGTGCCCTCGGTGAGGGGAAAGCGCGGCCGGCCACGGCGCCGCCCCGGCATCGTGCTCGGGGACCGCGGCTACGACCACGACAAGTGCCGCCATCTCGTCCGCGCGCTCGGCGTGAAGCCACTGATCGCGCGACGCGGCACCGAACACGGCTCCGGACTCGGCACCCAACGCCGGGTTGTCGAGCGCGCGCCTTCGCCCACCTGCACTGGTTCCGTCGCCTGCGGATCCGCTGGGAGATCCGCGACGACATCCACGAAGCCTTCCTCACCCTGGGATGCGCACTCGTCTGCCGGCGGCGCCTGTCACAGCTGGCCCGGGCCGCCGCCTTCCCGCAGTAGCCACTCCCTGACCGAAGGAGCACGGTCAAGGAGCTGCCTGACCTTCATCCCCTCTTCGCGTGAGGTCACCCTGGGCAGCGGGGCGAAGTCGTCCGGAAGCACGTCCAGCCAGCCCACCACGCGGTCTCCCGCATGCAGAGTCATCAACAGCTCGCACCGCAGCTGACGCGGAACGTCCGATCGGTGGGACAAACTGTTCCACAGGGCCGGCCACAGGTAGTGGGTGCCGTCGGGCGCCGCATTCGCTCGCACCCACGCCAGGTCCAACCGCGAGTTCAGACTGAGGTCGTACGCCCGTTCCTCCAGCCTGAACAGCGAGGCTGAATCGATGACTTTCACCTCGCAAGGCGGCGGTTGATCCATGTGCATCGCCCCATGCTCCCCGACAGCACCCCATGTGCCTTCGTCGGTTGCCTCCGATTCTGTGATTCCTGCTTTGCCGCGGCCGTAGGTGGCCGAGGCCCGGCGTGTGCGGGCGGCGGGGTTGTTCGGGCAGGGGCGTTCGGGCGCCGAGATCGCGCGGATGCTGGGAGTCGGCGATGGGAGCGTGCGGCGGTGGAAACGAGTGTGGGAGGAGGGCGGCACGGACGCCTTGCGCCGGAGCCCGGCCACCGGTCGGCCGCCGAAACTGGATGATGCCCAGGTCGAGCAGGTGCGGACCGCGCTGGAGCAGGGTGCCCAGACGCCCGGCTTCGGAGCCGATCTGTGGACCCTGGAGCGAATCGGTGCGGTCGTCAACCGGTGACGGGGGTGTCGCTGTCGAGGGCGTCGGTGTGGCGGCTACCGACCGGCCGGCTCGGGTGGAGGCTGCAACGGCCGGAGCGTCGGGCGGCGGAACGGGACGATGCGGCGATCGCCCGTTGGATCGCGCACGAATGGCCGCGGATCAGAAAGGGGCCGTGAACACACGTGCCTGGATCGTGTTCCTCGACGAATCAGGAGTCTCCTTGCTCCCTCAGCCGGCGCCACGGAAAAGGGCATCCACCGCATCAACAACAACCCCCGAGAGCCATGGTCCTTCCTGGCCACACAGACCTGACAACCAGCCACCACACCCACCGAACTTACGAAAGATCAGTAGAGGCCCTGACAAAAGTCGTTGGTGATGCAGTGGCGAATGCTCTTTGGCCTGCTCCTGCTCGCGGCTTGCCCGGGTGCGTTCAGTCCAGGTTCGGATGTAGCTCGGGACGGGCCTCCCACCAGGAGCGATAGAAGGTGTTGTGGGGGACATTGTCGAGATACGCATATCCTGCTGCCCGGTACAGCAGCCGGGCCCGGTCTTCGGAGAGCGTGGATCGGTTCCAGGCGAGGCGGATGCGGCCGGTGAGCGGGTCGCCGGCCAGCGGCCGCAGTACCGTGCCCTCGGCGTGCGGCGAGGTCGGCTGGCACAGGGAGATGGCCCGTCCGGCGGCGATCAGGTCCCAGCGCATCTTGCGGTCTGCGATCCGGTAGCGCAGCTTCGGTGTGAAGCCGGCTCTGCGGCAGGCGTCGACCATGGCCTCTTGGCTGCCGTCATCTTCCTCCACGATGATCGTCCAGGTTTCCTCCGCCAGATCGGCCAGGTGGATCTGGTCCTGTCCGGCCAGCGGGTGGGTGGCCGACAGGCGTACGCAGGCCGGCTCCTTAGGGATGAGGGTGCGGGCCGCCACGCCGTCGGGGAGCGGTACCTCGTGGTCGGAGACCTCTCCGTACATGATCGCGTCGTATTGTCCGGCGCCGAGCATGTGGGTGAGGGTGGTCACCGAGTGCTCGGTGTTGACCTCGATCTCGTGGCCGGGCAGTTCCTGTTCCAGGTGTCCGAGCAGCCGGTCGGTCAGGACGAGCAGGATGGAGCCGAGCCGCAGGGTCGGGTGCGGGGCGGCGGCCCGGGCGCCCGCTGTGAGGGCGTCCATCTCGCCGATCACCCGGCGTGCCTTAGACAGCACGAACTGGCCCAGTGGCGTCGGCTCGACGCCGTGTTGGCTGCGGACGAACAGCTCGCCGCCCGTGACGCGTTCGATCCGGCGGAGCTGGGCGGACAGGCCCGGCTGGGACACTCCGAGCAGGGCTGCCGCGCGCCCCAGACTGCCTGCTTCCGCTATCCGGCAGACAGCTTCGAGATGTCTCAATTCCAACTGCACTTCAGCAGCATATGCAGGGAGGAAGGTGGTTTGGCGAGGGGGTTGGTCACTGTTCGGACACCTCCCCGGCCAACGACACCGGCACCAAGGTCACCGACACAGATGTCGACGCCCTGCCCCTACACCGGCACCGCTTCCACGGCTACTGGAACTACACCCTCTATCCGCAGCACGACGACGCGGCCGGCGCGGCCGAGGGCCCCCAGCCGGCACGGGCCAGACCGTCCGCCCGAGGCGCAGGCTTTGGCCGTATGCCTTCGTCGAGGCTAGGGTGTGCCGCCGTACTCGGCGGATCGCTCCCCTGGAGAAGGTGGGAATGGGGCTCATTGATGCAGACCACGCGGGGCTGGTCGTCGCGGCGCACGCCGGTGACGACCGGGCGCGCGAGGAGCTGATCGCCGCGTACCTGCCGTTGGTCTACAACATCGTCGGGCGAGCGCTGAGCGGACATGCCGACGTCGACGACGTCGTCCAGGAAACCCTGCTGCGCGTGGTGCGTGACCTGCCCGCCCTGCGTGCCCCGGAGAGTTTCCGGTCGTGGCTGGTGTCGATCACGCTCCGCCAGATCAACACGCACTGGCACCGGCAGCACGCCCTCGCCGACCGGACCACGGTCATCGACGAGGCACGCCGGATACCGGACGCCGGCGCCGAGCCCGTGGACGTGACGATCCTGCGGCTGCACGTGTCGGACGAGCGGCGCCGGGTCGTCGAGGCCGGCCGGTGGCTCGACCCGGACCACCGGATGCTGCTGTCCCTGTGGTGGCAGGAATGCGCCGGCCTGCTCAGCCGGGAGGACATGGCCGCCGCGACGGGGCTCACGGTCGCGCACGTCGGAGTGCGCCTGCAACGCATGCGCGAGCAGCTGGAACTGTGCCGGACGATCGTCGCCGCGTTGGAGGCCGACCCGCGCTGTCCGCAGCTGGACGGGACCGTCGTCGGCTGGGACGGTGACCGCGCGTCGGTGTGGCGCAAGCGGATCGCGCGGCACACCCGTGACTGCTCGGTCTGCACGGGGGCGTCGGCGGAACGGGTGCCGGCCGAACTGCTGCCGCTCAGCCTCACGACGCTGACCGTCCCGGCCGCACTGGTCGCCGCGCTGGCCGCCAAGGGCCTGCTGTCGGGTACGGCGGCGAGTGCTGCCGGGCTGGTCGGGGCCCCCGTCGCCGTCGGCACGGCGACGGGGGGAGGTGGTCTGCACGGCGCTCTTGCCGGCAAGCTCCAGGCGGTGACCGCTCATCCGCTGGTGAGCCTCGCGACCGGTGCGGTGCTCATCGCGGGGACCGCCACCTACGCGACCTGGCCCGAACCGGCGCCCCGAGTTCCCGGCGCCACCGCCGCTCCCACGGTCGGCGCCCCCACGCCTCTTCCCTCGCGCACCGCCACCTCCGCCGGACCGTCCCCGGCGAGTCCGTCCCCGGCGAGTCCGTCCCCGGTGAGCCGGCCCTCGGTCGGTCCGTCCGCCGTCCCGGGCACCGTTGCGCTGGGCGCACGATCGCTGGAGTCCGCGGACAGTCCCGGCCTGTTCGTCACCTACAAGGGCGACTTCGCCTCCCTCGGCGGCGTGACCGCGTCCAGCGGCGCGCAGGCACGTCAGCGGATCACCTTCACGGTCGTCGGGGGACTGGCCGACATGCGGTGCGTCACCTTCCGCGCCGCGGACGGCCGGTATCTCCGTCACAGCTACCTGCGGCTGCGGCTGAGCACCGACGACGGCAGCGCACTGTTCCGTGAGGACGCCACCTTCTGTCCCCGTCCCGGGGCGGTCGCCGGGACCGTGACCCTGCACGCGCACAACTATCCGGGATCGGTCCTCCGCCACCGCGACGGCGGTATCTGGCTCGACGGCTCCGACGGCACGCGGACCTTCGCCGGCCAGGCTTCCTTCATCGTGCGCAGCCCCGGGGCCTGAGCACCGCTCCTCGGGCGATCCACCCACAGCTGACCCACACCGTGACCGGCGTTCACCGCAGACCGTTGCGGCGCCCCTCTTCCATGGGCGCGACCAGGTCACGGCGTCCGGCATACATGGGCGCGACCAGGTCACGGCGTCCGGCATAACGCTTTCTGCCTGCGAGATGCGTCACCGGGCAATCCTGCGGACGGCGCGACTTTTTTCGTTACGAGACCGCGCGCTCGCAAGCCTCCACTTCAGGGGTGTCCTTCCCGCGGCCCGTCATGACGTGCCGACGCGGCAGGGGCCCGACCCCCACAGACGTATCCCCTGAAGAAAGCGCCTCACATGACGCGACACATCCAAGAACCCAGCGCGACCGGAATGCAGCACCCGCGAGGTGAATCATGAAGGGCCTGCACCGGCTTCGCCGGCGTCGCCGGACATGGGCGGTAGGGCTGTCGGCCACGGCGCTGGTGGCCGGCGTCGTGACGCTCCTCCCCAGCTCCGCCGGAGCCGCGGGGCTGGGCGCCCAGGCCGCCCCCTCGGGCAGGTACTTCGGCACGGCCGTGGCCGCGGGCAGGCTCGGCGACTCCGCGTACACCGCGATCGCCGACCGGGAGTTCAGCATGATCACCCCGGAGAACGAGATGAAGTGGGACGCCGTCGAACCGTCCCGCGGCAACTTCAGCTTCGGCCCCGCGGACCGGATCGTCGATCGGGCCCTGGCACACGGCCAGCGCCTGCGCGGCCACACCACGGTCTGGCACTCGCAGCTCCCCTCCTGGGTCGGGGCCATCCACGACGCGAAGACGCTGCGCGACGTGATGAACCACCACATCACCACCGAGATCAGCCACTACAAGGGCAAGATCTACGCCTGGGACGTGGTCAACGAGGCCTTCGCCGACGGCGGCAGTGGCGGGCTGCGCGACTCGGTCTTCCGGAACGTGCTCGGCAACGGCTTCATCGAGGAGGCGTTCCGCACCGCCCGTGCGGCCGATTCCTCGGCCAAGCTCTGCTACAACGACTACAACATCGAGAACTGGTCGGACGCGAAGACCCAGGGCGTCTACCGCATGGTCAAGGACTTCAGGTCCCGCGGCGTGCCGATCGACTGCGTCGGGTTCCAGAGCCACTTCGGGGCGGGCGGCCCGCCGGCCGGCTTCAAGACCACCTTGGCCGGCTTCGCAGCCCTGGGCGTCGACGTCCAGATCACCGAGCTGGACATCGCCCAGGCCTCACCCACCCACTACGCGGACGCGGTCAGCACCTGCCTGTCCGTGCCCCGGTGCACCGGCATCACGGTGTGGGGCGTCCGTGACAGCGACTCCTGGCGCAGCGGCGAGAGCCCGCTGTTGTTCGACAGCGGGGGCAAGCCCAAGCCGGCGTACACCGCCGTCATGAGCGCTCTCCATTCCGGCTCCGGTACCACCCCGGGCAAGCCGACCGACGGTACGGGGGAGATCAAGGGCGTCGCCTCCGGCCGCTGCCTCGACGTCCCCCGCTCCGCCACCGCCAACGGCACGCGGGCCCAACTGTGGGACTGCAGCGGGCAGACCAACCAGCGCTGGACCTACACCGCCGCCAAGCAGCTGAGGGCGTACGGCGACAAGTGTCTGGACGCCAAGGGCAAGGGCACCACCAACGGCACCCCGGTCGTCATCTGGGACTGCAACGGCGGCGCCAACCAGCAGTGGAACGTCGATGCCGGCGGCGCGATCACCGGCGTCCAGTCCGGGCTGTGCCTCGACGCCGTCGGCGCCGCCACCGCGAACGGCACCACGATCCAGCTGTACTCCTGTGCGTCCGTCGGCAACCAGAAGTGGACCGGGCCCTCCCTGACGGGCGGCGGAACGTGCGCCCTTCCGTCGACGTACAAGTGGAGTTCGACGGGTCCCCTCGCGCAGCCGTCGAACGGGTGGGCCGCAGTGAAGGACTTCACCCACGTGATGCTGGGCGGCAAGCACCTGGTCTACGCGTCGAGCGCGTCGGGAACCTCGTACGGCTCGATGGCGTTCAGCCCCTTCACGAACTGGTCGGACATGGCGTCGGCCGATCAGATCCGGATGGGCCAGAACGCGGTGGCGCCCACCCTGTTCTACTTCGCGCCCAAGAAGATCTGGGTGCTGGCGTACCAGTGGGGTGCCTCGCCCTTCAGCTACCGCACGTCGAGCGACCCCACCAACCCCGACAGCTGGTCCGCGCCGCAGCCGCTGTTCACCGGCAGCATCCCCCGCACCGAATCCGGCACCGGCCCGATCGACCAGACCCTGATCGCCGACGAGAAGAACATGTACCTGTTCTTCGCCGGTGACAACGGCAAGATCTACCGGGCGAGCATGCCGATCGGGAACTTCCCGGGCAACTTCGGCTCGTCGTACACGACGGTCATGAGCGACACGGCGAAGAACCTCTTCGAGGCGCCGCAGGTCTACAAGGTCCAGGGCCAGAACCAGTACCTCCTGACCGTCGAGGCTCGGGGTGCGAACGAGCGGCGCTACTTCCGCTCGTTCACGGCCTCCAGCCTGAGCGGTGCGTGGACCCCGCAGGCCGCCGGCGAGAACAACCCCTTCGCGGGCAAGGCCAACAGCGGCGCCACCTGGACCGACGACATCAGCCACGGTGACCTGATCCGTACCAACCCCGACCAGACCATGACCATCGACCCCTGCAACCTGCAGTTCCTGTACCAGGGCAAGTCCCCTACCGCGGGCGGACCCTACGACCAACTGCCGTACCGGCCCGGCGTCCTCACCCTGCAGCGCTGACCTGCCCGATCCACGGTTACACAAGGAGAAACACCCCCCATGAACACCCCCACCAACGCCGGGCGCCGCGGCCGCCACCGCCGTCGCAGGACCGCCACCGCTCTGCTGCTCGGTGTCCCCGCCACCGTCGTGCCGTACCTCCTGTTCGTGCAGGACGACTCGCAGGCCGCGACGGTCGACGACAGCGCTTACTACAAGCTGGTCTCGGTACGCAGCGGCAAGGTGCTGGACGTCAACGCCTTCTCCACCGCCGACGGCACCCGTATCCAGCAGTGGACTGATCAGAACACGGCCAACCAGCAGTGGAGGCTGCGCTCCACCGGCGACGGCTACTACGAGCTGGTGAACCGCAACAGCGGCAAGGTGCTCGGCATAACGGGCGATTCGACCGCGCAGGCGGCTGCCGCCGAGCAGCAGACCGACAGCTCCTCCGCCTCCCAGGAGTGGAGGATCGACGAGGTGAGCGGTTCCGGCGCCGTCACCTTCACCTCCCGCAGGAGCGGCCAGGTCCTGGACGTCTCCGGAGGCACCACGGCCGACGGCGCGGCGGTCATCCAGTACGGCGGCCATGGCAGCACCAACCAGCAGTGGAAGCTGGTGAGGACGGCCGAGGCCCCGGCCACCGGGACCGGACCGTACGCGTGGAAGAACGCCCAGGTGGTGGGCGGCGGTTACGTCACAGGGCTGGTGTTCAACCCCCGGGAGAAGGGGCTGCTGTACGCGCGTACCGACATGGGCGGCGCCTACCGTTGGGACGCCGCGGCCGAGCAGTGGATCCCGCTGACCGACTGGCTCGGCGAGAAGGACTGGAACCTGCTGGGCATCGACGCGCTGGCCACCGACCCCGTCGACCCCGACCGGCTCTACCTCGCGACCGGCACCTACACCAACGACTGGGCCGGCAACGGCGCGATCCTGCGCTCCACCGACCGTGGCCGCACCTTCCAGCGCGCCGACCTGCCGTTCAAACTGGGCGGCAACGAGGACGGCCGCGGGGCCGGGGAGCGGTTGGTGATCGACCCTTCGGACAACCGCACCCTGCTGCTGGGCACCCGTAAGAACGGCCTGTGGCGCAGCACGGACAGCGGTGCGACGTGGCGGCAGGTCTCCTCGTTCCCCGTCAAGGACGGGGCGGGCAGCGGTGGCGGCATCTCCTTCGTGACGTACGGCCCGGCAGGCAGCAACACGGTCTACGTCGGCGTCGCCGACGGGTCCACCTCCCTGTACCGCTCCACCGACGGCGGCACCACCTGGCAGGCCGTCCCCGGACAGCCCACCGGCCAGTTGCCGCAGCACGGCGTCCTCTCCGGCGACGGCTCCCTCTACCTGACGTACACCAACGCTCTCGGCCCCAACGGCGTGACGGCCGGCTCGGTGTGGAAGTACACGCCGAGCGGCGGGGCCTGGAAGAACGTGTCCCCCTCCCAGGGCGGCTACGGGTTCTCCGGCCTGGCCGTCGACCCGCGCAAGCCGTCCACGGTGATGGTCACGACCCTCGACCGCTGGTGGCCCGAGGACGAGATCTACCGCACCACCGACGGCGGTACGACCTGGAAGGCGCTGGCGGACCAGTCGGTGCGGGACGCCTCGGGTGCTCCGTACGTCGGCACCCACACCGGTCACTGGATGACCGCCCTGGCCATCGACCCCTTCGACTCCGGGCACGTGCTGTACGGCACCGGCAACGGCATCTGGCGCAGCAAGGACGCCGACGCCACCGACAGCGGCGGCACCAGCCACTGGACCGCGGGGGCGCGGGGCCTCGAGGAGACCGCACTGATGGACGCGATCGCCCCGCCCGGCGGCGCCGCTGTCGTCACCGCCATGGGTGACCAAGGCGGTTTCCGCCACGACGACCTGAACAAGGTCCCGGCCGGGCGGCTGAGCAATCCGGTGATGACCAACAGCACGGACATCGACTTCGCCCAGTCCAACCCCTCGGTGATGGTCCGCGTCGGCCACGGCGGCGCGCAGGACGGCGCCTACTCCACCGACGGCGGCATCAGCTGGAACGGCTTCAAGGCCGAGCCGGTGGCCGGTGCCCAGGACGGCCGCGTCGCGCTCGCGGCCGACGGCTCGACCATCGTCTGGACCCAGTCCGGCCAGGCCCCGTACCGGTCGACCGACAAGGGAGCGAGCTGGTCGAGGGTCGGCGGACTGGGCGCCGACGCCGTCGTCATCGCCGACCGCTCCTCGGCCGGGACCTTCTACTCGCTGAGCGGCGGCACGCTCTACGCCAGTACGGACGGCGGCGCGACCTTCACCGCCCGCGCCTTCGGCCTGCCCTCCGGCCCGGTCACGGCCGTCCCCGGCATCGCCGGAGACCTGTGGATCGCCGGCGGCGGCCAGGGGCTGCTGCACTCCACCGACGGCGGCCGCACCTTCACCGCGCTCACCACGGTGAAGTCCGCCTCCGCCCTCGGCTTCGGCAAGGCCGCACCCGGCGCCTCCTACCAGGCCCTGTACCTGATCGGCACCGTCAAGGACGTCACCGGCGTCTTCCGCTCCACTGACAAGGGCGCCACCTGGCTCCGCGTCAACGACGACGCCCACCAGTGGGGCAGCATCGGTGGCGTCGGAGTCATCACCGGCGACCCGGACGTCTACGGCCGCGTCTACATCGGCACCAACGGCCGCGGCCTCCAGTACGGCGACCCTTCCTGACCCCGACACCGGATGACTCACGTTCGACGTCTGAGCTGAGGCGCGATCGCTGACAGGCCGCCGCCCTCCTGGCCGATGGGACATCTCGGCCGGAGGGCGGCTTTCCGCTGTAGAGCGGCCCGTGGGTGGCGGTTGCGGAGCGGTGGCCCGGGTCTTTCGCGGACCTGACCCGCGGGGAGGGTAGGTGCCGTGCGCCAGCCAGTGCCGGCCGGCGCCCGTCAGGACGACGCTCCAGCGCCCGCCCTTCCGGTCAGGTCCTGGTTCTGCGGCGCCTGACACGTGGTCTTGCGGGAGGTGGGGTGGGATCGCCGGCCGACGCTGTACGGCTGCAGCCCGGCACCGAGCTCTTCGGCGCCAACGTCGACGCCGAGGGGCCGTGGGCGATGCTCGACCGGTCAGCAGCCGCAGCCTGATGTGCGGCTGTCGCGGCGACCTCTTCCGCCGGCTCCTGGCGAGGTGCGGCGGCACCGGACGGCGTCGTCCGAGGCGGCGGCGCGTGTTCGCCCCCGCGCCGCTGCTGCGCAGCGCCCTGCGAGCGGGCCGACGGGGCGGCTACCTGCGGGGCGCCACTCCATTTCGTCAGGCGGTCATCGCATCGCGGACGAGCGCGGTGTCCACGAACTGTTCGAAGCGGACGATGAGTCCGCCGCGGACGGTGAAGTGGTGGGCGACGCGTACGTCGATGGGCTTGCCGGTGGCTTTGTTGGTCGCGGTGTAGCGGGCGAGGACGACGACGTTCTCGCCGTCCACGACGTACGTGTCGTCGTGGGCGGTCCAGTCGTCCCAGTCGGCGCCGAGCTTCTCCATCACGTTCGCGGTGACGCCCTCGGGCGTGCGGTACGTCCCGGCCAGCGGGAAGCCGGCCATCTCCGTCCACTCCACGTCCGGGGCGAGCGTGGCCCGCAGTTCCGTAAGGTCACCGGCCGCCGAGGCCAGGTACTGGCGGCGTACGACATCGGCGGGGGCGGTGGAGGTGGCGAAGACGGTGCTCTCGTAAGGCATTTCGGTCAGCCCCACTTCATCTCGCCCTTGGCGACCTTGGCCCCGATCTGCGCGGCGATGAGCATGCCGTAGTCCGGGTAGCGGGTCACCAGGGCCTCCGTCAGCGCGGCGCCGTCCGCGGCCTTGGCCAGTTCATCCTCGAAGGCGAGCAGGTAGTCGCGGGTGGCGGTGATGGCGGAGGCATCGGCCGGAGTGCCGGGCAGCCGGTGGCCCGGCACGACCAGCGCGGGCTTGAGGGTGGCCATCTCGTCGAGCAGCTTCAGCCAGGCCGAGCGGTCTTCGGGGGTGGGTGTGTCGGCGACCCAGACGTGTTCCTGCTGGAAGAGGAGGACGCCGCCGAGAAGGGCCCGCTGCTCGGGCTGCCACAGGTAGTGGCGGTCGGGCAGCGCGGCCGGGCCGCCCTTGAGGTCGAAGCGGTGGCCTTCCAGGGTGAGGCTGCCGGTGAGCGGGGTGAGGTCGACCAGGCGGGTGGGCAGGTTCGGACCGAGCGCCTCCCACGCCTTGAGCTTGCCCTCGTAGGAGTCCTTGATGTGCTCGATGACGAGCGGGGTCGCCACGAAGGCGGCCTCGGGGAAGGCGTCGGCGATGACTTCGGCGCCGAAGTAGAAGTCGGGGTCGGCGTGGCTGATGAACACCGTGGTCAGCGTCTTGCCCGAGTCGAGGATCTCGGCGACCAGGCGGTGCCCGTCGGCGCGGGTGAAGGCGGCGTCGACCAGGAGCGCCTTGTGCTCGCCGGTGACGAGGGTGGCGGTCTTGTTCTTCGACCCGGCGGGGAAGTCCAGGTCGAGGACCTTGAAGGAGAGGGTGCTCATGGGGGGCTCCGTATGGGGTGGGGGGTCAGGCCGTGAGCGCGGCGAGGCGCTGGTCGATCTCGTCGGGTGTGGCGTGGCCGCGGGCCAGTACGCTCACGCGCGCGCCGTCGACGGCGAGGAGCGTGGGGAACGCGTTGACGCCCAGCTCGGCGGCGCGTCGGAAGTCGGCCTCGGCCGCGGCCCGCACCCCGGGCGCCTCGAAGGCAGCGACGACGGCGTCGGCGTCCAGCCCCATGCTTCCGGCGACCGTCCGGTAGGTCGCGGGGGCGGACAGGCTCAGGCCGTCGACGTAGAACGCGCGCTGCAGGGCCGCGGCCGACTCGACCGCACGGTCGGGGGCGGCGGCGCGCAGGGCCGCGACGCCCCGGGCCGCCGCCTCGGAGTCCATGACGAACGAGCCGTCGGCGATCAGCCGCGTGTACCCCGCGCCGAACTCGGCGCCGGTCAGCTCGGCGATCTTGGCATTGGCGCCCTGGACGTAGCCGAACTCGCGGATCGGCACCCGGCGCGGCCCGGTGAACAGGCCACCGGAGACCACCTCCACAGGCAGTCCCGAGTGGCGGGCGGCGACCTGGCGCAGAGTGTTGGAGAACCCGTGCGACCAGCCGCAATAGGCGTCGAAGACGTTCACGAGCTTCATGATGGCCTCGCTTGAGATGCGGCGCCCGCCGAACGCGAGCGATGTACCTGACGAAACAGTAACTGACACGTCAGATATTCCCCGGGGGTCCGACGCCCCTTCCCGGCAGGCCGAAAGTCCCTCGCAGGGCGCAGCGTCAGGGCAGGCGCGGCAGCACGTCACGCGCCGAATGACTCAGAATTCGCAGATCCTCGATGAACCGGTCCCGGTCGCCGGGCGGAATCGGCTCCAGGAAGTAGCGGCGGATGTTCTCCACATGCACCCGCGACGCGGCCACCGCCTTCTGCGCGCCCTTCGGCGTCAGCCGGACGAGGCGGCCGCGCCGGTCGCCCGGGTCCTCGACCCGCTCGACGAGCCCGGCCTCCACCATGCGGTCCACCAGCCGCGTGGCGCCGCCCGTGGTCAGCACCTGCTCCTGGGCCAGGGCCCGCATCGGCAGGCCGGGCTCACCGGCGCGTCCCAGGATGAGCAGCACCTCGTACATGAGGTGGCTGATGCCGCACTCCTTCTCCAGGGCCCGGCCCAGGATGTACTCGAGGCGGTTGGCGGCACCTTGGAGGCGGCCGAAGGCCAGCACCAGATCATTGTCCGCGGCTTCCTTCGCCGTCGAGATCCGCGCTTGCTCGGCCCGCTCGTTCACAGCCTCGCCGTCCCCTCTTGCCAGCCCCGTTTCCCTACGATCATGCCGCACGGCCGGTGACGAGCCCGCAGCTCCCGGTCCGGAAGGGCGAGCCGAGCGTCGAATCCGACTGGGGTATTACTGAGAGTGGCCGCGATCTCAGCCTCCGTAGGGCGTAGACCGTCGCCTCGGCGACGCCGAGGCCTGGGGCTGGTCATCGTGAGGTGGATCTTGGCTTCGGAGTGTGGGGGCAGGGTTTCGTAGGCGCGGGCCAGACGGCGGTCCAGCTGCGTCGGCTGCGGTCGCGCACCGGGAGGTTCGGCAGCGGGTTACCGTGCCAGAACAGGATCGGCGACGGGGGCGGTTACCGGCCGGGGCGGCGCTGTCGGAGGCCACCAGCAGTACGCAACACCAGCAGTGACGGATCCGGAGAAAGGTTCGGGGTGGGTCAGCCGCGGGTGTTCCACACCAGCGGCGCGCCGCGGATCCAGGTCTCCTCGTCGACGGCGTCGAGGAGGAAGCGAGCGAGGTCGGCCCGGTTGATCCAGCGCCCGGGGGTGGTGGTGCCGGGGTCGGCGGCGCGCAGGGGTCCGGTGGCGGGCCTGTCGGTGAGGGCGACGGCGCGGGCGAGGGTCCAGTCGGTGTCGGAGGCGCGCACGACCTGGTCGACGCCGGTGTGGTCGGTGAAGCCGACCTTGATGTTCGACAGGTTGATGAACGCCTTCACCAGCGGGTTGAGGCGGGCCCAGTCGTCGCCGGCGCCCTGTGAGGAGGTCAGGGCGATCCGCCGGATGCCCTGTTCGGCCATGACGGTCAGGGTGTTGCGGGCGGCGTCGGTCATGAACATCGGCGGGCTGACCGGCTTGGCCCAGGGGTTGTCGGAGGCGCGGGCGTTGTTCAGCACGCTGATCACCGCCCGGGTGCCCCGGGCGGCCTTGCGGATGTCGTCGATGTTCGCGGGCGTGCCCTGGATCAGCTCGATGCCGGCCGGGGCGTGGACGGCGGAGGGATCGCGGACGAGGGCGCGGACGCGGTGGCCGCGTTCGGTGGCCTGCGCCAGGACGTGGAGGCCGGTGCGGCCACTGCCGCCAAGGACGAGCAGGTCGGTCATGGGAAGTCATCGCCTTTCATGGGCAAACGGCCGACGGCGGGCGCCGGCCGGGGACGGATTCGGAAGGTCAGAAGGAGTACGGGCCGAAGCGGCCCCAGGCCACCACGACGGCCAGGGCCAGCAGCACGGCGTTCATGCCGATCGCGCTGTACTCCCGGCGGCGGAGGTGGAAGGTGCCGGCCAGCGCCATCACCACCGCGAGGCCGACGGCGGCGAGCGGGGTGAGGAGCACCGCGATGCCGGTGGCGGCGGGCAGGACGAGGCCGAGGGCGGCGGCCAGCTCGGCCGCCCCGATCAGCCGGACCGTGCCCGGGGCGAGGTCTTTGGTGTAGGGAAGAGCGCCGGCGAGCCTGTCGATCGGCTGGGTCGTCTTCATGACGCCGGCCGTCGCGAACACTGAGGCCAGCAGTCCCTGCAGGACCCACAGCAGGACGTCATCGGACTCCTCGGTTCTGGATCACGGGGGCTATGAGGGGGTTCAGCCGTGTGCGGGGACGGCGCAGCCGTCCGGGCCGCAGGCCGGGGCGTCACCGCCACCGGCGACGGAGGTGAGGGGGTGGGTGTCGTCCCAGGCGGTGCGGAGCAGGGTGGACCACCTCCACCTCGCCCGCGTGCTCGAACCGCTCGACGGCCCGCTGCAGACGGTGATGGCCCAGCCCGCACCAGGGGCACGTCACCTCGGACCAGATGTCCACCTTCACCGCGCAACTCCAATTCTTACGACTTGTTCGTAACGCCATGGTGGACCAGTATGGAAGGCGGTACAAAAGGCACATCCGTGTGCGTGCCGGAGAGGAATGTGCGTGATGGAACGGGCAAGCGAAGTGGCGAAGACCGGTGAAGCGAAGGCGGTCGGTGGGACGGAGGCGGTCGGGGCGGCGGCGATCGGGCCGTGCGCGGCGATCCCCGCCGCACACATGGCCTTCATCCGCGAGGTCCTGGACCGCGTCGGCGACAAATGGAGCCTGCTGCTGATCGCCGTCCTGGAGCCGGGCCCGCTGCGCTACACCGACCTGCAGCGCCAAGTCCCCGGGATCTCCCAGCGCATGCTCACCCTCACCCTGCGCCAGCTCCGGCAGGACGGCCTGATCTCCCGCACCGCCTACGCCGAAGTGCCCCCGCGCGTCGAGTACACCCTGACCCCGCTCGGCCGTGGCCTCCACGAGATCGCCACGTCCCTGGTCGGCTGGGCCGCCGCCCACCACGACGAGATCCGTGAGAACCGGGCCCGCACGACCTCAGCGCAGCCGAGTACGACTGCACGCGCCTGAGCGACCGGAGACCGTCACCGACGGTAGCGAAACACGCGGCCACCCGACTCCCCGTCGGCCGCCGGCGCGACACACATCAGGATCCGAGGAGCCGCTTTGACCACCTCACCGCCCCGTAGACGAGCACGCGCGCTCGCGCTGATCACCGCGCTCGCGGCGATGCTCCTGGCGGGCGCCGCCCCCGTCGCCCAGGCCGCCGAGGACATACCGCTCGCCCCCGGCCACCGGCTCGTCGACCACTACGAGGGCGCTCCCGCCACCGCGCGGCCCGTGCCGGGCAAGGGCCCCGCCCAGCACCCGTACCTCGCCCCCAACGGCCGCAGCGGCATGCACGCCGACGGCGCCGGCAGCGGCACCCACCCCTTCTCCGGGCCGCTCGGACGCGACCCCGAGGTCCTCAGCGCGAAGATGGCCGCCGTCGGCGGCGAGTGCGCCACCGTCACCTTCGACTCCGGCGGCCGTCTCGTCACCGTCTGCGGCACGTTCAGCGGCTTCCTCCTGAAGCTGCTCGACCCGCGCACCCTGGACACCCTCGCCGAGTACGAGCTGCCGCAGCGCTCCTCCACCGTCGAGGCCGTCACCCGCCTCGACTTCGAGAAGATCTTCAAGGACACCTCCGGCGGCGCCTACTTCTACCTGGACGACCGGGACCGGGTCGTCCTCGCCGACTCCCGCCAGCACGTCCTGCGCATCGCACATCGTCAGAAGGCCGACGGGGCCTGGGAGTTCACCGTCGAGAACGACTGGGACCTCACCTCCCTCGTCCCGCACGACTGCGTCAGCTGGACCAACCTCTTCCCCAGCGGCGTCTGCGACCCCGTCACCTCCGTCATGCCGGACTGGGACGGCCGCATCTGGTGGGTGACCCGCCTCGGCCGCGTCGGCACCGTCGACCCCGCGACCGGCGCCCTGCGGGTCATCCGGCTCGACGGCGAGGAGATCCAGAACTCCTTCTCCGTCGCCGAGGACGGCGTCTCCATCGTCACCGACCACGCCCTGTACAGCTTCCGAGCCGACGCCGACGGCGCCCCGCGCGTCCAGTGGCGCGAGGCGTACGACCGGGGGACCGGCACCAAGCCCGGTTCGGTGAACCAGGGTTCGGGGACCACCCCCGACCTCTTCGGCGACCGGGACCAGTACGTCGCCATCACCGACAACGCCGACGACCGCATGAACGTCCTCGTCTACCGCCGGGGCGCCGGCGTGCCCGCCGCCGAGCGGCTCGTCTGCAAGGTGCCGGTCTTCGGCTCCGGCGCCTCCACCACCGACAACTCCCTGATCAGCTGGGGCAACAGCCTCGTCGTCGAGAACAACTACGGCTACGAGAACCCGAGTACGCTCCTCCTCGGCCGCAGCGTCGTCGGCGGCGCGACCCGCGTCGACGTCCGTGCCGACGGCAGCGGCTGCGACACCGTCTGGGAGAGCGACGTCCGCTCGCCCTCCACGGTCCCGAAGCTCTCCACCGCCAACGGACTGCTCTACTTCTACGAGAAGCGGCCCAGCGTCTGGGGGATCGACGCCTGGTACCTGACGGCCGTCGACTTCCGCACCGGCAAGCGCGCGTTCTCGCGCTTCACCGGCACCGGTCTGTCCTACGACAACAACTGGGCGCCGATCACCATCGGCCCCGACGGCACCGCGTACGTCGGGGTCTTCAACGGCATCGTCGCCGTCCGCGACAAGGCCTGACGGAGGACGGCGCGGCGCCCCGTGGCGCCGCGCCGTCCCGCTCCGCCTACTCGAACTCGGGCATGTCCCCGACGGTCGTCTTCTCGTCGATCACCGCGAAGGCGGCGCCCTGCGGGTCCAGGATCGCCGCGAACCGGCCGAACGGGCTGTCCATCGGCCCGAACACCTTCCGACCGCCGAGGGCCTCGGCCCGCTCGACGGCCTTGTCGCAGTTGTCGACGGCGAAGTAGATCTGGATGTACGCGGGGATCTCGGCGGGGAAGTCCTCGTCCGACATCACCATCCGGCCGAGGACCGGCTGCGGGCCGCCGAGGTCGAAGACCCGGTAGTCCATGTGCTCGTCCTTGATCTTCTTGGACCCGAAGCCGAAGACCTCGGTGAAGAAGGCGTCCGCCTTCGCCGGCTCACGGGTGAAGACCTCCGCCCAGGCGTACGCACCGGGCTCGCCCTCCCGCTCGAAGCCCTCGTGCGTGCCGCCCTGCCAGACGCCGAAGGTGACGCCCGAGGGGTCCTGCGCGATGCACATCGAGCCGAAGTCGCCGACCTGCATCGGCTCCATCAGGACGGTGCCGCCCGCGCCCCGGATCTTCTCCGCCGTCGCCGCGGCGTCCGGCGAGGCGAAGTACAGACACCAGGCCGACTGCGGCTCCCCGTCCTGGCCCGGCATCGGCGGGACGACGGCCGCGACAGCCTTGCCGCCCTTGTAGGCCTGTGTGTAGTTGCCGAATTCCGAGGAGGACTCGCCGAACGTCCAGCCCAGGACATCGCCGTAGAACGTCTTGGCGCCCTCGACGTCGGTGAACATCGCGTCGGTCCAGACCGGCGTGCCTTCAGGTCGTGCGGCCATGACGGTGACTCCCACTTCCGATTCGATGACGTGTTCCTCCGGCCACGCTAGCCACGCTCGCCGGGGCCCGCGCGGCGACGCACCGCTACCGCCGGGTTCAGCCGGACAGCCGGCCCAGGGAGTACCGGTGGAAGGGGGCGTCGGGGACGGCGATCCCGGGCCGCCACATCCGCAGCACCTGCGCCGACGGCAGGAACAGGGCCTCCGGAAGGTCGTCCGGGTCCGTCCACGCCCAGCGCTCGATCTTCTCCGGCTCCGCCACGGCGGGCTCGCCCCGGAAGTTCCGCACGGCCGTGGCCGCGGTCATCCGGGTCAGCCGCGTCGAGGTGACCGTGTCCAGGAGGAGTCCGAGGACCTCCACGTCGGAGGCGTCCGCGACGAGCGTCGTCTCCTCGGCCAGCTCGCGCACCGCCGCCTCCTCGACGGACTCGCCCGGCTCGACCTTGCCGCCCGGCAGCTCCCACACCCCCGAGCGGTCCAGGCCCAGGAGGATCCGGCCGTCCCCGTCGGTCACCACGACCCCCGCGCCGAACGAGGCTCCGGCGGTGGGCGGCTCGGTGTTGCGGCGGGCGGTGGCGGCGTGATCTGCGGTCGTCATGGGCCCTGTGTACCAGGCACCACTGACACGCCCCATGACGCGCAACAAAAGTCCTCAAACCTCTTGAAACGTGTGAAAAAGGGAGGACACTCGTTCTTACACCGGACAACCGGAGAGAGCCGCACCCGCCGACGGAGACGTCCGAAGGCCCGCGTGACCCTGACCTCGGCTCTGGCCAGGCCCCCGGCGGGGCCGGTCGGGCACGGAGCCGTCGGCGACGGCCGACGACCGCGCGAACCGACCCGGACCGCCGGGGACTGTCATGCCCCGGGCTCTCCGGAGGCCGGCGGAACCACCGCCACCGGACAGTGCGCGTGCTGCAGCACCGCGTGGGCGACGGAACCGATGAGCAGCGAGCCGAGACGGTGCCTGTGGTGCCGCCCCACGACCACCAGCCCCGCGTCCCGCGAGCCCTCCACGAGCCGGCCCGCCGCGTCACCCGGCACCACCACCGGGACCAGCTCCACCCCCGGCCACCGCGCTGCGAAGGGCCGCAGCCGCTCCTCCTGCTCCCGCCCCGCCTCCCCCATGAGGTCGTCCGCGTCCTCCGCGAGGGGCAACGGCGGCGGAACCTGGAGCGCGGGCGACGGGGCCGCCAGGAGCGCGCCCGCAGGCGGCGGCAGCCGGAGCGCGGTCACCGCCTCCAGGGATACGCCCCGGTGGTGAGCCGTCTCGAACGCGAAGCCCAGCACCTCGTCCGAGGTCTCCTCGGGGTGCAGCCCGAGCAGCACCCGGCCCGCCCGCGCCCCGCTCTCCAGCGCGGCCGCCCTCGCCTCGTGCGGCACGACGACCAGCGGACAGGGCGCCGACATGGCCAGGGTCCGGCTCGTCGAACCGAGCAGCAGGCTGGCGAATCCGCCGCGCCCCCGGGACCCGGTCACCAGGAGCCGCGCCCCCTTCGCCGCCGCCGGCAGGGCGTCCGTCACGGACCCGTCCAGCGAGTCGTACCGCACCGGAACCCGGTGCCCCCGCTCCTCGACCACCGTGCGCACGGCCCGCGCGACGGTGTCGGGAAGCTCCGGCGCGGTGCCCAGGGAGGCGATACGGGCGGCGCCGAGCTGAAGGGCCTCGGAGCGCACATGGGCCACCACCAGCGGCGCGCCCAGGCCCTCCGCGGCGCCCAGCGCCCATTCCAGGGCCCGGAGACTGTGCTCGGACCCGTCCACGCCGACGACGACCGGCGGCTCGTACGCGGTGCTGGTGTCACTCATGGGGGAATGACTCCCGCGCAAGGGAGAACGCCACGCCGGTCCGCTCCGAAGTGCATCGGACCGGACCGGCGTGGCGTGCGAACGTTCGGATCAGTCGCCCTGGCCGCGGCGCGCCCGCTCGGCGTCGCGCTCCTTGATGCGGACGGTCTCCTTGCGGACCTCCGACTGGGTGGCGCGCTCCTTCGTCAGCCACTCGGGGAGCTCCTGCTTGATCGCCTCGATCTGCTCGGTGGTGAGCGGCTCGGTGATCCCGCCGCGTGCGAGACCGGCGATGGAGACACCCAGCTTGTTGGCGACGACCGGGCGGGGGTGCGGTCCCTTCTCGCGCAGCTCCTGGAGCCAGGCGGGAGGGTTGGCCTGGAGCTCGTTCAGCTCGGAGCGCGAGACGACACCCTCCTGGAACTCTGCGGGGGTGGCCTCGAGGTACACACCCAGCTTCTTCGCCGCGGTCGCGGGCTTCATCGTCTGGGCGTTCTGGTGCGACGTCATGGTGTCAAGGGTATCGAGCGTGCGGCCGAGCTCCGACCACGGCTGCTACCGGTAACCTGGCGGAGTGACAGGCTCGGACGCTTCCCCCGCTGATACCTCCCCTTCCCCTTCCTCCTTCCGGCTCGCCTACGTGCCGGGAGCGACACCCGCGAAGTGGGTGCGGATCTGGAACGAGCGCCTGCCCGACGTGCCCCTGACCCTCCACGCCGTCACACCGGCCGAGGCGTTCGGCGCGCTCCGGGAGGGCACCGTGGACGCGGGTCTCGTCCGGCTCCCCGTCGACGGGGACGACCTCAGCGCCATCCCCCTCTACACCGAGACGACGGTCGTCGTCGTCCCCAAGGACCACCTGTTCGCCGCGGTGGAGGAGGTCTCGGCCGACGACCTCGCCGAGGAGCTCGTCCTGCACCCCCTCGACGACACCCTGGGCTGGGAGCAGCCGCCCGGCCGCCCCGCGATGGAGCGCCCGGAGACGACCGCCGACGCGATCGAGCTGGTCGCGGCGGGCGTCGGCGTGCTCGCGGTGCCGCAGTCGCTGGCCCGCCTGCACCACCGCAAGGACCTCACCTACCGGACCCTCGTCGGCGTCCCGCAGTCGCGGGTGGCCCTGTCGTGGCCGGCGGCGGACGAGGCGCCCGACCTGGTGGAGGAGTTCATCGGCATCGTGCGCGGCCGCACCGTGAACAGCACCCGGGGCCGCCGCGCCGAGGAGAAGAAGGGCCAGAAGCAGCCCAGGGAGCAGCGGGCCGCGAAGCCGGCGAGGTCCGGGAAGCCGGGCGGCGGTTCCCGGACCGCGGGCCGCCCCTCGGCGTCCCGCAAGGGCGGCGGAGCCTCCGGCCGGAGCGGGAAGCCGCGCCGCGGCCGCGGCTGAGCCGTCCGCACGGCGGACGCCCGGCGCCCGGCCCCCCGCGCCTCGGCATACTGACCCCTCCTGATCACAGAGATCATCCAGGAGGAGCTTTGGCCGCCAGTTTCAGGACCGTCGTCGAGGTGGCACCGGACCACCTCGACCAGGCCCGGTCCATCGACCGGGTGTTCCAGGAGGCGATCGCCCCGGCGACCGTCAACTTCGACTTCGAGGCGATCCACCGGGCCGCCTCGGCCGTCCCCGACAGCGACGTGGTGAAGATGGTCCGGGGCTGGGGGCTCCAGGAGTACGCCCCCGTCCTCGTCATGGTCCTCTCCCTCAAGGAGGCCGTCCGCCAGGCGCTGCCGCCGGAGTGCGCGGAGGCCGGATTCTGGGCCACGGTCGAGCGTGAGCTCGTCCAGGCGTTCACCGGGCTCGCCGCGCAGGAGGGGCAGCCCGGACTCTCCTTCTACGAGGAGTCCGGGGACCGCACCCGCTTCTACCGGGACCTGTTCTTCGCCCTCCAGGACGAGGAGACCGGGGACCACATGTACGCCCTGGCCTTCTGCGTCGACGTGACCGTCGAGCTGCCGAAGGCCGAGACGCTGGCGCTCGACCTGACCGACATCGTGCCCTTCGCGGTACGGCTCAACGCGATCGTGGTCCGCCAGGCGCTGAGCGTCGCGGTCTGACCGTACGGCCGACGCCCACGCCCGACGCGTACGGCTCATGCCTGCGCCCGGCCCATGCGCCGGTCCGTGCGCCCGGTCCGTACCGCTCCGCACCGGCCCGCCGTCCCGGGCCGGATCCGAGGAGTGCGCGACCGCTCAGTCCCGCAGGCGCAGCCTGCCGCCCCGGGCCGCCGCTACGAGCTCCGGCACCGTGGCCAGCTTGACCCGGGGACGCCCCGCGTCCCGGCCCCGCGCCCGCTCGGTCCGGTCGATGGACGCCAGACCGCGCGCGTCGACGAGTCCCCGTCCGCTGCGGCTCTTCGCGAGGCGCCGGAACTCCTGCGACGTGCCCGTCGGCTTCGGCAGCGCCCCGGCGACCGCGTCCGCGAGCAGCGTCCCGACCGTCTCCTCCGCGCACGCCCGGTTCGCGCCGATGCCCCCGGTGGGCCCGCGCTTGATCCAGCCGACGACGTAGCTTCCGGGCAGCCCCGCCACCCGGCCCGCCTCGTGCGGCACGGTTCCGGTGGTCTCGTCGAACGGCAGCCCCGCGAGCGGCACCCCCCGGTAGCCGATGGCCCGGACCAGCAGCCCCGCCCCGATCTCCGGACCGGCCGCCGTCCCCTCCTCCGTCACCCGCACCGCCCGCACGCGCTCCTCGCCGAGGGCCTCGACCGGGGCGGAGTGGAAGCGCAGCACGATCCGGCGCCGGTCCGCCGCGGGGGTCCGCGTCCAGTCCACCGTCTCCCGGTCGACGCCCCCCAGAAGCGCGGCCTTCGCCCCGGGCTCCGCAGCGTCGATCGCCGTGCCGGTGCGCGGGTCCCGGTCGTCGACGACCAGGTCGACTCCCGGCAGGTGCTTCAGGGCGAGCAGTTCGGAGGTGGTGTACGCGGCGTGCTCGGGGCCGCGCCTGCCGAGCAGCACCACCTCGCGGACCCGGGCGTCGCGCAGGGCCGCGAGGGCGTGGTCGGCGATGTCGGTACGGGCGAGGGCGTCGGGGTCCGTGAGGAGGACCCGGGCCACGTCGAGCGCCACATTGCCGTTGCCGACGACCACGACCCGCTCGGCGGTGAGCCGCACGGCGTCCGCGCCGGTCTCCGGGTGCGCGTTGTACCAGGAGACGACGGAGGTCGCCGAGACGCTGCCCGGCAGGTCCTCGCCGGGGATGCCCAGACGCCGGTCGGAGGGCGCGCCCACCGCGTAGACCACCGCGTCGTGGTGCGCGGCGAGTTCCCCGGGGGTGACGTCCACGCCGACCTGGACGCCGAGCCGCATCCGGACGCGGGGGTGGGCGTGGAAGCGGGCGAAGGTGTCCCCGGCGCCCTTGGTCGCGGGATGGTCCGGGGCCACGCCGTACCGGACGAGTCCGCCGGCGACGGGCAGCCGGTCGATCAGCGTCACCTCGGCGTTGGTGTGCAGGAGCAGGTCCTCGGCGGCGTACATCCCGGCCGGTCCGGTGCCGACGACCGCGACGCGGATCGGGGCGAAGTCGGAGGGGAGCGAGCGGGAGAAGGAGGGTTCGCCCCAGGGGTGGAAGGTGGGCGACGCCAGGACCGGGGCGGGCTCGCGTCCCGCGTAGTGGGCGGCGTTGATCGCCTCGTACTCCCGCAGGGGCTCGGGCAGCCGGTCGGCGGGGAAGATCGCGTCGACGGGGCAGGCGTCGGCGCAGGCACCGCAGTCGATGCAGGACCTCGGGTCGATGTACAGCATCTCCGTCGTGCCGAAGTCCGGCTCGTCGGGCGTCGGGTGGATGCAGTTGACCGGGCAGACGGCGACGCAGGTGGCGTCGTTGCAGCAGGTCTGGGTGATGGCGTAGGTCATGGCGTCGGCTCAGCTCGGATCCGGGGGACGGGGGCGGGTCAGACGAGGTGCGCGCGCTGGTAGAAGAAGAGCGCGGGGCGGGTCAGCATCCCGACGTCCGCGAGGAACTCCATCAGCCCGGCGCAGCTGGCGCGGAGCAGCGCCTTGTAGTGCTCGTTGGCGGCGGCCTCGCGGCGGGCGCGCTCGGGGTCGAGCCCCGCCCGCACGTACACCTCCGGGCTCACCAGGCTGGTGATGATGTAGTACGCGGCGATGGCGACGACGAGCGCCTGGAAGTGGCGGCGGGCCCTGCTCGCGCGGGCGAGGTGGCGGCGGGTCTCGTCCCGGGCGAACTTCATGTGCCGGGACTCCTCGACGACATGGATGTTGTTGATGGTGCGGACGAAGGGGACGACCCGCTCGTCGCGCATCCAGTCGCGCTGCATGACGTCGAGGACCTCCTCGGCGACGAGGATGCCGGCGTAGGCGGCCTCGCCGAAGCCGACGGTCTTCATGAAGCGGCCGAGTTCGAGGACCGGCCTCCTGGGCTTGTAGGAAGGCGCGCCGAGCTTCTGGGAGCCCCGGGCGAACATGATCGAGTGCCGGCACTCGTCGGCGATCTCGGTGAGGGCCCACTGGAACCGGGGGTCGGTGTGGTCCATGCGGTAGATGTCACGGAGCATCAGCTGCTGGAGGATCATCTCGAACCAGATGCCGGTGCTGGCCACCGAGGCCGACTCCTGACGGGTCAGCTCCTTGCGCTGTTCCTCGCTCATCTCGTTCCAGTAGGCGGTTCCGTAGAGGCTGTTCCACTCCGGGCTCTGGCCGTGGAAGTCCTTGTCGAGGGGGGTGTCCCAGTCGACCTCGGTGGCGGGGTCGTAGGAGAGCTTCGCGGCCGACAGGAGCAGCCGCGCGGCGACGTCGTCGTTCTCGTTGTCAGGACGGACGGTGCTGCTTGCCATGGTGCGGCTCCTCGGGGTCGCGCGAGCGGCTCGGGAAGCTTGTTAGACGCTGCGTCTAGCAAGCTTGTTAGACGGAACGTACAACAACGGTCCGGGGGAGGCCTACCCCCCGGTACGGACTTTCTTCCGCCGGAGTGACCCGGGGTACGCGAACGGGGCCGGAGCCATGGCGGCTCCGGCCCCGTCTCCCGGGTCGGGACGTGCTAGAAGGTCAGGTTCCAGGCGTCGATCTTCCCGGTGTCCTGGCTCGCGTTGTCGTTCACACGGAGCTTCCAGACGCCGTTCGCGACCTCCGAGGAGGCGTTGACCGTGTAGGTCTGGGCGATGTTGTCCGTGCCGCTGCCGGTCCGGTTGTGCAGCGTGTACACGGTGCCGTCCGGCGCCACCAGGTCGACCTTCAGGTCACCGATGTAGGTGTGCTTGATGTCGACGCCCACCTTGAGGGTCGCCGGCGCGTTGCCCGTGACACCGCTGACCGTGATGGGGCTCTCGACCGTGGCGTTGTCCGCGACCGCGACGTCCGTCAGGTTCTCGAAGTACGCCCCGGCCGGCGGGGTGGAGCCGCCGACGGCCTTCAGGGCGTCCACGCGGCCCTCGCCGAAGAAGCTGTTCTTCGCCGTCGTGCCGGTGCAGCGGGCGTCCGACGGGCAGGCCAGGTCGGTGGCCTGCTCGCCGAGCTTCGCCCGGATGTCCGCCGGGGTGTACGCCGGGTTGGCGCTGGCGAGCAGCGCGGCCACGCCCGCCACGTGCGGGGAGGCCATCGAGGTGCCGCTCAGCGAGGCGTACTTGCCGCCGGGGGCGGTGCTGTAGACGGACTCGCCGGGGGCCGAGACCTCGATGACGTCACGGCCGTAGTTGGAGAACGAGGCCTTGGACGTGCCGCTGGTGCCGTTGGCGGCGACCGTGACGACGCCCGGCAGCTCGGCCGGGATGTCGAGGCAGGCGTTGGTGAGGGTGCGGGTCACCGGCGTCGAGTCGTTGGGGCTCGACGAGTCGGTGGTCTTGTTGGCCAGGTCGACGTTGGAGTTGCCGGCCGCCGCGACCTGGAGCGAGCCCTTGCCGTCGGCGTACGCCTGGGCACGGCCCACGCCCTCCAGGATGGCGGCCTGGTCGAGGTCGTTCGGGCAGTTGAACTGCCACGGGTCCGTGTAGTAGCTGTTGTTGGTGACCTTGAAGCCGTGGTCACCGGCCCACACGAGGCCGCAGATGGTGTTCTCCGCGAAGAACAGGGTGGTGCCGGGCTCGGCGATGCGCACCGAGGAGATCTTCACGCCGGGAGCGACGCCGATGGCGCCCTTGCCGTTCTTGGCGGCCGCGACCGTGCCGGCGACGTGCGTGCCGTGCTGGTCGACGTCGCGCCAGGCCCCGGTGCGGGTGTCCGTCTTGCCGTACGCGCAGGAGACCGAGTCGGCGGCGTTGAAGTTCGGCGCCAGGTCCTGGTGCTGGTCGTCCACGCCGGTGTCCAGGATGCCGACCTTGACCGAGGCGGAGCCCGGGTTGACGGCCCAGGCCTGGTCGGCCTTGATCTGCGTCATGTCCGAGCGCACGGGCTCGGTCGTGGGCGCGGTCGCCTGCGAGGGGTTGGCCGGGAGCGCCGGGTTGTAGGCGTCCGCGGGGACGTCGGAGGTGCGGGTCGCGCCGACCTTCTGGACGCCGGAGACGCCGCGCATCGTGGCGGCGAAGGAGGCGGAGGTCGAGTGCGCGACGATCACGCCGATCGCGTCGTACGAGGCGAAGACCGAGCCGCCGTTGTTCGCGACGGCGGTGCGGACGGCGGTCGTGTCACCCGGGGCCGTGATGACCAGGTAGGCGCGGGTGCCCGCGGCCCAGGCGGCGGGCGCCGCGGTGTTCGTCCGGGCGGCCGCGGTGAAGGCGGCGAGCGGCTCGTTGTCGAGCGGGGCGGCCTGGGCGAGGGAGACCGGTCCGGCGAGCGCGAGGGCCGTGCCGAGAACGGTCGCCGCGAGTCTCACGCGGCCGGATATCTGGGAAAACAATGCGTCCTCCGATGACCCGGTGGCGCGGGTGGCGCCGGCCGGGCCCTGTGATGTGTGGGGTGGACGCAAGATCCCAGACGGACGGTGCGGAAGGAAGTCTTCTGTCCGACAAGCCCGTTCACGTAACAAAATCTTGACTTGAACATGGCGACGAGGGGGTGGATTTCGGTCCTCCCCCTCGTCGCCCCTTGCCGTGC
Source organism: Streptomyces sp. E-08 (assembly GCF_049913095.1). Taxonomy (NCBI): domain Bacteria; kingdom Bacillati; phylum Actinomycetota; class Actinomycetes; order Kitasatosporales; family Streptomycetaceae; genus Streptomyces; species Streptomyces sp. E-08. The sequence goes on from NZ_CP183971.1 coordinate 7,430,974, forward strand.
GCGCTACTTGAGGTACGGTCCGGCCGTGCCGATCCTTCCGGGACCGTTCAGGACGTACACCCGCAGGTTCCCCTTGCCGGGAGCCGCGACCGAGAGGGTCCCGGCGGTGACGGTCCGGACGTCGCCGGTGACGGCGTCCGTGTACGTGCCGTTCGGGACGCCGGTGAAGGAGGCGCCGCCCGAGACCGTGACGAGCGCGAAGCTGTCGGTCGAGCCGCTGGTGTAGCGGCGCTTGAACGCCATGCCGCCCGTGACGCCCTCCGTGGAGTACTGGCCCGTCTGGAGCGCGGGGATCGCCCGGCGGATCTGGTTGAGCCGCTGCACGTGCCGGACCAGGGGCTGCTGCAGCGTGGTGGCGACCGCTCCCGAGGCCGAGGAGACCTGAGAGAAGTCGGTGGCCGTGACGGAGCCCGTCACGTGGTCGCCGAAGTAGGCCCGGCCCGTGTCGGCCAGCGGGCAGGTCGGCCCGCAGTCGATCTTCTTCCCCTTCTGGAACTCGATCTCGGACCCGTAGTACAGCGTCGGGATGCCGCGGAAGGTCCACATCAGGGACATGTTCTCGGCCCAGGCGTCGGTGCCTCCGGCGTACCGCTCGCTCGACTTGTTCGGGCCGTAGTCGTGGCTGTCGACGTACACGACGTTGTAGGTGGCGTCGTTGTAACTGTCGTCGGAGTCCTTGCCGTTGGAGAAGGCGTTCTGCGCGTCACCGAAGTTCATGTGCATGCGCATGTCGATGACGTTCATGCCGGAGAAGCGGCTGTGGTCGGGGGTGTGGTAGCTGTTCCCGTCCAGGAAGGCGTTGGTGGAGGTGGGCTGGTTGCCGGTGCCCTGCTGCTGCTCGTAGTCGTACATCTCCAGCGCCGCCTTCGCGTCGTCGGCGTCGTACTCCTTGCGCTCCTTCCAGGTGTAGAACTGCGCCGAGTGGTTCACCGAGCCGCGGTTCCACTTGTCGTTGACGAAGGCGGCGACCTCGCCGAAGACGAAGAAGTTCTTCGCGGCCTCGGCGCCGTGGCGCTGGGTGACCCGCTCCTGGATAGCGGGCAGGAAGCGGCGGTTCCAGGTGGTGCGCGGGATGTGCACGGCCGTGTCGACGCGGAAGCCGTCGACGCCCATGTCGATGTACTTGTCGTACGCGCCGATCAGGTAGTTCTGGACGGTCGCGTTCTCGGTGTTGAAGTCCGCCAGGTCCTCGTGCAGCCAGCAGGAACGGGAGTCCTCGCCCTCCCAGTTGCCGATCCAGCACTGGTGGTAGAGCTCCTTCGGGAACATGCCCGACGTGGGGCTCGGCCACTGGCAGTTGTAGACCGTGTAGCCCTCGGCGCTCTTCCCGCCCGTCGGCTTCCCCCAGTTGACGCAGGTGTTGCCTGCGGGCTCGGCCGTCGACCACAGGTCGCCGTTGTAGTACGACTTGCCGGTCTTCGCGTCGATGGTCAGGCCGTCGTACTCGAAGCCGGGCTGCTTCTCGTCGTAGTACCAGCTCCACTGGCTGTCCCGCACGCCGTACACGGTCGGGACGAAGAGGCCCTTGGCGCCCCAGCGGGAGGAGTGGTTGTAGACGACGTCCTGGTAGATCTTCATGCCCTTGGCGTGGGCGGCGTCGATCAGGTCCTGGTAGGAGGCGCCGGCGGACTCCAGGCGAGGGTCGACCTTGTAGAAGTCCCAGCCGTGGTAGCCGTGGTAGTCGTAGTCCGAGCGGTTGAGGACCACCGGCGTCACCCAGATCGCCGAGAACCCGAGGCCCTTGACGTAGTCCAGCTTCTGGATGAGGCCCTTGAAGTCGCCCCGGAACATGGGGTCGTCGTTCGCCGCGTTCCCCGACTTCACGTGCTGGCTGCCGCCCCGGTCGTTCGACGGGTCGCCGTCGTTGAAGCGGGCGGTCAGGACGAAGTAGATCGGGTCCTTGCGCGGGTCGGTGCCGAGCGGCTTCCCGGTCGCGGGGGTGGCCGGCCTGTCGCCGGTGGTGGCGGTCGCGGGGGCCGAGGCGGCGGAGACGTTCCCGGCGGCGTCCACGGCCCTCACCGTGTAGGTGTACGCGGTCCGTTCGGCGAGTCCGGTGTCGGAGTACACGGTGGAGGCGACGTCGGTCACGACCGTGCCGCCGCTGCCGCCGGTCCGGGTGACCTGGTACTTCGTCACGCCGCGGTCGTCGGTGGCGGGGTCCCAGGAGAGCAGGACGGAGACGCCGTCGGCGGTGGCGGTCACCCCGGCCGGCACGGTGGGGGCCCGGGTGTCGGGCGGGGTCGCGGCACACGGGTCGGCCGCGTTCGCCGTCACCACACGGTTCCGTACGGTCGAGACGCCCGTGCCGATCGTGTAGTCGGAGCCGCCGTTGTTGTCCCAGGTGCCGTTGCCGTTGTTGAAGGCGGCCTTGAGGGAGGCGGCCGTCCCGAGGTCGATCTCCCGCTTCCACCAGCCGGCGCAGGCGGCCTGCATGCCGACGCCGGGGACGGCGGTCCAGGCGCCGCCCGCGGGCTGGTAGTGGAGGTTGGCGGTGGTCCAGCCGAGCGCCTCGGTGGAGTAGTAGACCGTCGCCTTTGCGGAGGCCGGCGGGGGAGTGTCGGCGCAGGGGTCGGAGTGGGCGACCACCCCGTCCTTGACGGTGATGTTCCCGGTGCCCAGGGCGTAGTTCCTGCCGCCGTTGTTGTCCCAGGTGCCGCTGCCGTTGTTGAAGGTGGCCTGGAGCCCGGCGGCCGTGCCGAGGCTGACGGTCTTCTTCACCCAGTCCGTGCAGGCGGGCTCCATGGCGACGCCCGGGACCGTGGTCCAGGAGCCGCCGTCAGGGGCGTAATGCAGGTTGTGGGCGGTCCAGTTCTTCGTCTTCGTCCAGTAGAAGACCGTCGCGGTGTTCTCCGCGACGGCCGCGGCGGGGGAGGTCCGGGGGGACGGTGACGGTGCGCCGGGTGGCGCGGCGAGCAGGCCGAGCAGGCCGGCTGCCAGGGCCAGGACGGCCCCCGGGCGTCCGGGCCGGGGGACGGGGATGCGGCTCATCTGATGCTCCAGGCGGAGGCGTCCCGCACGGGCCGGTGGGGAGTTGAGGGGATCGGCACCATTGGAAACGCGATCGGAAAGTTTCTGAAACTTCTTGCGTCGGGCGGAAGTTACCGCCGCCGGGGCGGGGAGGTAAAGACTTCTGACGGAAGCGGCGCCCGACGTCTACGCTCGGGTCGGCCGTGCGCGCGCCGGGCCCTCCGCGCGCGCGTGATCGACGTCGAGAGGTTCCCGATGAAGCTGCCCGCCCCGCTGCACGCGGTCAACGAGGGGCTGGCGTTCCTGCTGGAGCTCGCCGCCCTGGCCGTACTGGCCCGGTGGGGGTGGGAGGCCGCGGAGAACGTGGCGCTCCGGCTGCTGCTCGCCGTCGCCGCGCCCGCTCTCGCGGCTGTCGTGTGGGGGCTGTTCGCCGCGCCGAAGGCGCGGTTCCGGGTGCCGCTCGCGGGCGTTCTGCTCGTGAAGGCCCTGGTGTTCGGCGCGGCGGCGCTCGCGCTCCTCGGTCTCGGACGGCCGGTGTGGGCCGTCGTGTTCGCCGCCGTGGCGCTCGTCAACACCGCCCTGGCGACCGTGGACCGGCGGGCCGCGATGCATCGCGGCGCCTGAGATCCGTCACGGCCGGGGCCAGGGGCGCCCTTCGAGCCGCTCGATGTCCCGGTTGAAACGCTCCAGGTAGGCGGCGAAGCGGGACACGTCCTCGGGTGACCACTCCTCCAGCACCCGCTCCAGGCCCTCGATGTTCGAGGTCCGGTCGGCCTCCAGGCGGCGCTCGCCCTCCTCCGTGATGCGGAACTTGCGGGCGATCCCGCCGTCCGGATCCGGGATGCGCTCCACGACGCCGGCGCGGAGCATCGCGGCCGTCTGCCGGTTGAGGGTGGAGGCGTCGAGGCCGAAGGCCTCGCTGAGCTGTCCGATGGACATCGGCCCGTGCATCCGGATGCGGGTGAGGAGCACGTACGCGCTGCGGTCGAGCTGGCCCCCGGCCGCGCGGGCGCGCGGCCCGTACAGGTGGGCGTGCCGTCCGAGCAGCATGCTCTCGAACTCGACCAGGTGGGTGGGCTTGTCCATGAGGGCATTCTCTCCTGTCCCGCAACCATGTGCATCTTGCATAGTTTGTGTATAGAGCAAGAGATGTGCATGATGCACATGACGAAGAAAGAAAACTACGAGGGAGAACCCGTGGACGGCTCCAAGCCCGACGCCCGCCCCGGCGGCGTCGTCGGCGTCCTCGCCATGGCCGGCATCGTGGCCGCGCTCATGCAGACCCTGGTGGTGCCGCTCATCGGTGACCTCCCGAAGCTGCTCGACACCACCGCATCCAACGCGTCCTGGGTGATCACCGCCACCCTCCTCGCCGGTGCCGTCGCCACCCCCGTGGCCGGCCGCCTCGGCGACACCCTCGGCAAGCGGCGTGTCCTGCTCGCCTCCGTGGTCCCGCTCGTCGCCGGCTCGATCGTCTGCGCGCTCGCCTCGTCCGTCGTCCCGATGATCGTCGGACGTGGACTCCAGGGCCTCGGCATGGGCGTCGTACCGCTCGGCATCAGCCTGCTCCGGGACATCCTCCCGCCCGAGCGGCTCGGCGGCTCCATCGCCCTGATGAGCGCCTCCATGGGCGTCGGCGGCGCCCTGGGCCTGCCCTTCTCAGCCGCCGTCGCCGAGAACGCCAGCTGGCGCGTGCTCTTCTGGGTCGCCGCCGCACTGAGCCTCGTGGTCGGCGCCCTGATCTGGCGCGTCGTCCCCGACGGGCGCCGCGCCGCCGCCCCCGGCCGCTTCGACGTGCCCGGCGCGCTCGGCCTCGGCGTGGGACTCGTCGCCCTGCTGCTCGCCGTGTCCAAGGGCGCGACCTGGGGCTGGGGCAGCGCCACCACGCTCGTCCTCTTCGCGGTCGCGGCCGTCGTCCTGCTCGGCTGGGGAGCCTGGGAGCTGCGCACCCCCGACCCGCTCGTCGACCTGCGCGTCACCGCCCGCCCGGTCGTCCTCCTGACCAACGCGGCCTCGGTCCTGGTCGGCTTCGCCATGTACGCGCAGTCCCTGGTCGTCCCCCAGCTGTTCCAGCTGCCCGAGGCGACCGGGTACGGCCTGGGCCAGTCGATGATGGCCATGGGCCTCTGGATGGCCCCGGCCGGCCTCATGATGATGATCCTGGCGCCCCTCGGCGCCAGGCTCTCCGCCGCCCGCGGTCCCAAGGTCACGCTCTCCGTCGGCGCGCTCGTCATCGCCGCCGGCTACGGCTCCTCCCTCGCCCTCATGGGCTCCACGTGGGGCCTGCTCACCGTGACCCTCATCTGCAACACCGGCGTCGGACTCGCCTACGGGGCCATGCCGGCCCTCATCATGGGCGCCGTGCCGCAGGAGGAGACCGCCTCGGCCAACAGCTTCAACACCCTGATGCGCTCCATCGGCACCTCCGTCTCCGCCGCGGTCATCGGCGTCGTCCTCGCCCAGATGACCACCAGCCTCGGCGGCCACGCGCTGCCCTCCGAGGACGGCTTCCGCGTCGCGATGCTCATCGGCTGCGGTGTCGGCCTCGTGGCCTCGGTGGTCGCCGCGCTGATCCCCGCGAAGGCCGCGGCGGCCCCCGGCGACGCCGCCCGGGACGCCGAACCGGGAGCGGACCCGCTCCCGGCCCCGCGTGCCACGACCGCCTGACGCCGGCGAGGACCGGGTCGCACCGCCGCGGGGTACGTGGGGACGGCCCCGTGACGGCACGACCCCGTCCGGCGCGCGGACCGCAGAGGCGCGCGCCGGACCCGGAGGGCCCCACCGGACGCGGAGACGCGACCGGTGGGGCCCTCGCCGGTCCACGCCCCGGCGGCAGGCGTCCCGAGCCCCTCAGTTCTCGACCGCCGTGAAGCCCGCTCTCCCTCTTGCAACTGACCGACGGCCGGCCGCGGTTCAGGCCGCCGCGCCCAGCCAGGGCCGGCGGCCGGGGCCGGTGGGGTGGGTGCCCGTGACGCTCATGACGACCGAGTACAGGCTGGTCTGGGCCGCGATGAAGAGGCGGTTGCGCTTGGCGCCGCCCCAGGAGATGTTGGCGACCGGCTCCGGGACGTCCAGCCGGCCGATCAGGGTCCCGTCGGGGTCGTAGCAGTGCACCCCGTCGCTCATCGCGGCGACCCACAGGCGGCCCTCCGCGTCGAAGCGGAGGTTGTCGAAGCGGGCCTTCTCCCGGGCCGAGGCGTCGGCGAAGACCTTGCCGTCGGAGAGCGTGCCGTCCTCGCGCACGTCGAACTCCCGGATGAAGCCGGCCCGGGTGTCGGAGACGAACAGCCGCCGCTCGTCGTGGGAGAACACGAGACCGTTCGGCGCGCCGAACCCGTCCGCGACCAGACGTACTTCGCCGCTGTCCGGATCGATGCGGTAGACGTTGTTGGAGCCGATCTCGCTCTCCGCGCGGTAGCCCTCGTAGTCGCTGGTGATGCCGAAGTCCGGATCGGAGAACCAGATCGAACCGTCGGACTTCACCGTCGCGTCGTTCGGGCTGTTCAGGCGCCTGCCCTGCCACCGGTCCGCGAGCACGGTGACCGTGCCGTCGTGCTCGGTGCGCGTCACGCGCCGGTTGCCCTGCTCGCAGGAGACCAGCCGCCCCTCGCGGTCGAGCGTGTTGCCGTTGGTGTGCCCGGCGGAGCGGCGGAAGACGGCGACGGCCCCCGTCTCCTCGTCCCAGCGCAGCAGCCGGTCGTTCGGGATGTCGCTCCAGACCAGCTGCCGCGAGGCGGGCAGGTAGATGGGGCCCTCGGCCCAGCGGCAGCCCGTGTGGAGCACCTCCAGGGAGTCGTCGCCGTACATGCACCGTCCCGTGAGGAACCGCTCGTCGAACATCTCGTACAGCTCGGGGCGCTCGCCGCTCATGGGCCCTTCCCTTCCTGACAGCCGCTACTCATGCCGAACCTGATCCTGCGTGAGATGAAGATTGCAGGATCGTCTACGGTCAGCACAAGGAACGTCCGAACAGAGAGCTGTGGATCACAGGCCCCGGGTCACCCCCTGTCCTCCGCCTCCACGGTGAACAGCGCCCCGTCCGGGTCCAGGACCACCACCCGGCGTTCGTCGTCGCCGCCGACCGGCGGCCGCACCCCGGCCCACTCGCCGCCCGGCACCACCGACCCGCCGTGCGCCACCGCCGCCGCCCGCGCCTCCTCCAGGTCCCGCACCCGGAAGCGGACCAGCCAGCGGGGCCTCAGCTGTGGGCTCGGCGACGCGGACTCGACCGGACCGCTGTTGAGCCGGGCGACGGCCTCGCCGTCCCGTCGCAGCACCACCCGGTCGTCCTCGTACGACACCTCGCTGGCGCCCGGCCGCCCGTCCGCCCAGCCCAGCACCCCGCCGTAGAACACGGCCGCGTCGAACGCGTCGCGGCTGTGCAGCTCCACCCAGGCCGGCGCCTGCCGCTCGCCGACGTGCCAGCGCGAGACCAGGCGCCCCTCCCACACACCGAACACCGCGCCCTCCAGATCCGTCGCGAACGCCGCCCGGCCCTGCGGCGGAAACGACATCGGGCCCACGCCGACCGTCCCGCCGCGCTCCCGGATCCGCGCCACCGCCGCGTCGGCGTCGTCGACGCCGAAGAACACCGTCCAGGCCACCGGCACCGCGGGCTCGGCGGCCACCGGCGCGATCCCGGCCACCGGCACCCCGTCCCGCTCACCCACCACGTACGCGTCGCCGAGGTCGCCCGGCCGGAACGTCCACCCGAGCACGGCCCCGTAGAAACGCTGCGCCGCCTCCAGATCGCGTGCGGACAGATTCAGCCAGCACGGTGCTCCACCCGCGTCCCCGGTCGTAGGCCCCGACACCGGCACCACCTCCTCGTCGTCCTGAGTCCGTGCGCCCCTTCCCCGCCCCGACGCCCCGCAAGCACGCGTTCACCCAGGTGCCGCCGACCATCACCCGCCCGGGCGCTCCCGGCTCACCCGCACACGGCGGCGGGTCAGCGGGTCGCGCGGGAGGCGTAGGCGCGAACGTCGGCGTCCGGGTCGTCCGCCGCCCCGGCGAGCGCGGCCCGGGCCGCGGGTTCGGCCCGGTGGGCCAGCAGCGACAGGACGGCGGCCTTGCGCACGTCCGCGTTCGGATCGGCGAGCGCCCCCGCGAGCGCGGGGACGGCGAGTCCCGGCGGCGCCGCGCGGAGGGCGGTCGCCGCCCCGGACCGCACCTGCCAGGCGCCGTCGCCCAGCGCCGTCCCCGCCCCCGCCGCGTACGACGGAGGGCAGCCGGTGCCCGCCAGCGCGGCCAGGGCGGCGCCCCTGACCAGCGGGTCGGGGTCGTCGAGCAGCGGCGCCAGCGGCTCCGGCGCGGGGGACCGTACGGCCGCGAGACCCCGGGCCACCGCGACCCGGACCTCGCGCGCCGGGTCGGCCGCGCCACGCGCGAGCTCCCCGACCGCGTCCACCGAGACCAGGGCCCGGACGGCCTGGACGCGCACCTCCACGGAGGCGTCGGCGAGCGCGTCCGCGAACAGCGGGGCGTCACCGAGCCGCAGGGCCCGCAGGACGTCGAGCGCGGCGGCCCGCACGGCCGGATCGGGCACGCCGAGGGCCTCCCGGAGCCCGTCCCCGAGCGCCGGCTCGGCGGGCAGCACCTCCACCAGCTCCCGCAGCGCGGCCGCGGCCGCGGCCCGGACCGGCGCCGCCCCGTCCTGCAGCCGCGCGGCGAGCGCCGGTCCGGCCCCGGCCGGCGCGGTCTCCCCGAGCGCGGTGACGGCGGCGGCCCGCACGGCCGCATCGGCGTCGTCCAGGAACGGGCCGAGCGCCGCCAGGTCGGGCGAGTCCTCCACGAGCGCCAGCAGCCGGAGGAGCCGGGGGTGCGGTCCGGCGGGCGAGGGAACCCCGGCCGCGGCGGCGGCCGGACGGGGGTCCCGGGCCGCCGGGACAGCGTCCCGTGCCCCGGCGGTGGCCACCGGCACGAGCTCCACCTCACCGAGGAGCCGCTCGGGACCGCCGGGCGGCGAGAACTCCGGCACCGGCACGACGTACGGCTCGACGGGCCGAGCCGTGAACTCCATCGCCCCGGCGGGGGACTTGCGCAGGTCCAGGTGGTGCAGCCAGCCGGTGTCGTCCCGCTCGGGGTGGTCGAGCCGCTCGTGGTAGAGGCCCCACCGCGACTCCGTCCGGGCGAGCGAGGCCCGCGCCGCCATCTCGGCGCAGTCCCGGATGAACGACACCTCCGCGCACCGCATCAGTTCGTGCGCCGTACGGGCCCCCATGCCGCTGATCTCCGCGGACATCCGGTCGAACGCCTCCACGGCCAGGGAGAGTTTCGCGCCCGTCTTCGGCGGTGCCACGTAGTCGTTGACGAACCGGCGCAGCTTGTACTCGACCTGCGGCTGCGGCGGCCCGTCGGGGTTCCGCAGCGGCCGGTAGACGAGCTCGTGCGCGGCCGCCACCTGCGCGCTGTCCAGCTCGCCCTCGTACGCCCGGTACCGGGACGCGTCCTCGCCCGCCAGGTCCCCGAAGACGAACGCGCCGATCATGTAGTTGTGCGGTACGGAGGCCAGGTCGCCGGCCGCGTACAGCCGGGGCACGGTCGTGCGGGCGTGGTCGTCGACCCGTACCCCGGAGGCGGAATGCCCGCCGCACAGGCCGATCTCCGAGATGTGCATCTCGATGTCGTGGGTCCGGTAGTCGTGTCCCCGGTTCTCGTGGAAGGTGCCCCGGGTGGGCCGCTCCGTGGTGTGCAGGATCGACTCGACGGCGCCGATGGTCTCCTCCGGGAGATGACTCAGCTTCAGGTACACCGGCCCCCGGTCCGAGGCGAGTTCGGCCGCGAACTCGGCCATCATCTGCCCCGACCAGTAGTCCGACTCGACGAACCGCTCGCCGTGCCGGTTCACCTGGTACCCGCCGAACGGGTTGGCGACGTAGGCGCAGGCGGGCCCGTTGTAGTCCTTGATCAGGGGGTTGATCTGGAAGCACTCGATCCCGGTGAGCGCGGCGCCCGCGTGGTACGCCATCGCATAGCCGTCGCCGGCGTTCGTCGGGTTCTCGTAGGTGCCGTACAGATAGCCGGAGGCGGGCAGGCCGAGCCGCCCGCAGGGGCCGGTGGCCAGGATCACGGCGCCCGCGCGGACGACGACGAACTCCCCGGTGCGGGTGTGGAACCCGGCCGCGCCGACGGCCCGGCCGTCCTCGGGGTGGGTGAGGATCCGGACCGGCATGACCCGGTTCTCGATCCGGATCCGCTCCCGCATCTCGCGGCGCCGCAACTGCCGGTAGAGGACCTTCTTCACGTCCTTTCCCTCGGGCATCGGCAGCACGTAGGAACCGGACCGGTGCACCTGGCGGACCGCGTACTCCCCGTGCTCGTCCTTCTCGAACTTCACCCCGTACGACTCCAGGCGCCTGACCATCGCGAAGCCGCGGGTCGCCGTCTGCCGGACGGTGGACTGGTCGACGAGTCCGTCGTTCGCGCGCGTGATCTCGGCGACGTAGTCGTCGGGTTCGGCCCGGCCTGGCACGACCGCGTTGTTGACACCGTCCATGCCCATCGCCAGCGCGCCGGAGTGGCGGACGTGCGCCTTCTCCAGGAGCAGGACGTCCGCCCCGCGCTCGGCGGCGGTCAGGGCGGCCATCGTGCCGGCGGTGCCGCCGCCGATCACGAGCACGTCGCAGGAGAGCTCCGTCGCGGCGGCGAGGTCGGGGACGGTCAGGGGGGTGGCCATGTCCACGGGAGGGGACCTTTCGGAAGGCTTTCAGAGGGAGTCGAGGACGCGGCGGCGCAGCGCCTCCGTCGCGGGGGCGTGCAGGGCGTCCCGCACCCGCGGGTGCGGCACGTCCAGGACCTCGCCGGAGGCGAACAGGACGACCCGGTCGCCGAGATGGAGCGCCTCGTCCACGTCGTGCGTGACGAAGACGACGGTCGCGCCCGTGCCGCGCAGGATCTCCACGAGGAGGTCCTGCATACCGGCGCGGGTCGTTGCGTCGAGCGCGCCGAACGGCTCGTCCATCAGGACCGCCCGGGGCCGCCCGGCGAGCGCGCGGGCCAGCTGCACGCGCTGGCGCTGCCCGCCTGACAGCCGGTGCGGCAGCCGGTGCGCGTGACCGGCGAGACCGACCCGCTCCAGCCACTCGTCCGCCGAGCGGCGCCGCTCGGCCTGCGGGACACGGCGGATCGCGAGCGGCAGCTCCACGTTGGCGCGGACCGAACGCCAGGGCAGCAGCGCGTCGTGCTGGAAGACGAGCGCCCGGTCCGCGCCGGGCCGGCGCACCGGCTCGCCGTCCTGGGTGACCCGGCCCTCCAGCGGGGGCAGCAGCCCGGCGAGCGTCCGCAGCAGGGTCGTCTTGCCGCAGCCGGAGGGACCGACCACGGTCAGGAGTTCACCGGGGGCGACCCGCAGTGCGACGGGACCGGACACGGCGGCGCCGTCCGGACGGCCGAGCCGCACTCCGTGCAGGGCGAGTTCGGCGCCGGCCGGAGGGGCGGCGTTCGGCGGGATCACGGCCGCGCTCATGGCACCGGCTCCTTCTCGGGTACGGGGACGACGACGGCGGTGCGGACGGGTGCCTCGTCCGCGGGGGAGTCCGGCGCGCGGGAGGGGACGTGCCCGCCGCGCTCGGCGGGGCTCGGCAGCCAGGCCGTGACCCGGCGGCCGAGCGCCTCGACCGCCGTCGAGGTGAGCCGGCCCAGGACGCCGATGGTGGCCATGCCGACGAAGACCCCCGGGTAGTCGACGACCGTGTAGTCCTGCCAGGTGCGGTAGCCCACCCCGTACTCGCCGGAGATCATCTCCGCCGAGATCACACAGATCCACGCGACGCCGATGCCCACCGACAGACCGCCGAAGATGCCCGGCAGGGAGCCCGGCAGGACCACCGAGAACAGCACCCGGGCCCGGCCCCCGCCCAGGGTGAGCACGGCCTCCTCCCACGCCGGGTCGAGCGCCCGCACCGCGTGCCGGGTCGACACGAGGACGGGGAACAGGGCGGCGGCGCAGGTGATGAAGACGATGCCCTGCTCGTTCGTGGGCAGCAGCAGGATCGCGACCGGCACCAGGGCGATGGCCGGGATCGGCCGTACCACCTCCACCAGCGGTCCCAGGGTGTCCGCGGCCCACCGGGACCGGGCCACGGCCGTCCCCGCGGCCACGCCGAGGACGGCCGCGAGGAGGAAGCCCAGCGCGATCCGGCGCAGACTGTGGCCGAGGTCCTGCCAGTACGCCTCGGTGCCGATCCGGTCGGCGAGCGCGGAGGCGACCTCGACGACCGTCGGGAACTGCTCGAACCGCAGCCACAGATTGACGTCCAGGGAGGTCAGCAGCTGCCAGACGCCGAGCGCCGCGAGCGGGGAGGCCACCCGGACCAGGCGGCGGCCGGGGCCCGTGGCGCTCACGACGCGAGCCCCACGGCGTCCGCGTACGACAGGATCCGGGAGCCGGCGTGCCCGGAGAGGTACCGCTCCGCGCCCTCCCGGGTCACGAACGCGCGGAACTCCCCGCCGTCCACGACCCAGACCGCGCGGTCCGCGAACCAGAGCGTCCCGGTCACCGCGTCCGGCACGTAGGCCGCCCGCACCCGGGCGCCCTTCACGGCCTTGAGGAGCGCCTTCGGGCTATCGAAGGAACGGGTCGAGTCCTGGCCCGCCGGCCACAGCTCGGCCCGCGCGGCACGCGCCTTCGGGTACGCGGCGCCCGGCACCGCGCGCCGCAGCGGAGCCGCGTCGACGAAGGCGTCCACGTCGACGTCCTTCACCAGGCCGGCCTCCTTCAGGACCGGGACGTCCTCCTTGAGCGCGGAGACCAGCTCGGGGCGGAGCGCCGGGTCGAAGGTCGCGATGCCCTGGGCGCCGTTGTAGAGGTAGACCACCTCGGCCGGCAGCCCGGTCTCCTTCGCCACCGACTCGGCGGAGGCCACCGGCCGGCGGCGCAGCTCGTCCGTGGCCCGCCGCTGCGCGCGCAGGAACGCGTCGAGGACCTCCGGCCGCTCCTTCGCGAACCGCTCGCGGACGGTGACCCCGTGGAAGGTCGGCAGGTTCAGCTCGGCCCCGTCGTACAGCGCCGTCGCACGGCCCTGGAAGGCGAGCAGACCCGGCCAGGCGACGAACTGGGACAGCGCGTCCGCCGATCCCGCCGTCAGCGCCGAAGCGCCCACGCTCGGCTGCTGGTTGACCTTCTGGACGTCCTTCGCCGGATCGAGCCCGGCCCGCCGCAGGGCCCGCACCAGCGTCCCGTCGGCGGCCGAACCGACACTGGTCGACACCTTGCGGCCCTTGAGGTCCCGCAGCGATCGCAGCGGCGAACCGGGCGCCCTGACCACGGTGTTGAGGCCACCGCGCAGGTTGTACCCGGTCACCGCGACGAGCCGCGTCGGCTCCTTGAGCTGCTTGCCGCGCGCCGCGTTGATCAGCAGGGGGAAGTCGCCCATCGAACCGATGTCGATCTTCCCCGCGGTCATCTGGGCGGTGATCGGAGCCCCGGTCGCATAGTCCTGCCAGACGACCCTGTACGTCCTCCCGTCCTTCCGGCCTCGCGCCGCGAGCTCCTCCTCGAAGTAGCCGAGGGAGCGCAGCAGAGTGCCGGCGGTGACGGTGTTGATGGTCTTCGACTGATAGCCGACCGTCACCGTGACCGCCTTCCCGCCCGCGGAGCCGTCGGCGCCCCCGCCGCCGCAGGCGGTGGCGAGCGGCAGGAGCAGGGCGAGGGGGAGGGACAGGGCAAGTCTTCGTGACTGCATGGGAGTTCGGCCTTTCACCGGAGCAGGTAGGGCATGTTGACGGTCACCGCGCCGGTGGGACAGCGGGCGGCGCACGGGCCGCAGTACCAGCACTCGTCCACGTGCATGTAGGCCTTGCCGTCCTCCTCGCGGATCGCGAGCGAGTCGAGCGGGCACATGTCGACGCAGAGCGTGCAGCCGTCGATGCACTTCGACTCGTCGACGGTCACGGGCACGTCGCCGCGCTGGGGGACCACAGGCATGGCTGTCTCCAGGAAAGGGGTGTACGGGGGAGCCGAAGGGTTCAGAGGGAGCGGCGGAGCACGCCGCTCATGGTGATGCGGTCGCCGCGGAACCGGATGAACTCCAGGTCCACCGGCCGCCCGTCGGGCAGACAGGTCAGCCGCTCCAGCATCAGGACGGCGGCGCCGCGCGGCGCCTGGAGGACGGCGGCGGAGTGCGCGTCGGCGTTGACGGCCTCCAGGGTGATCTCCGCGTGCCCGAGCGGACCGCCGGTCAGCTGCTCCAGGAGCCGGAACACGTCCGTGTTCTCCAGGTCGCAGCCGAGGAGCTCACCCCCGACGTCCATCGGGAGGTACGACAGGTCCAGCGACAGCGGCAGCCCGTTCAGGCGGCGCAGCCGCTCGATGCAGAGCACGTCCGTGTGCTCGGGCAGGCCCAGCCGGTGGGCCACCGGACCGGGGGCGCCGACCGGGCCCATGGTCCGGACCTCGTTGGTGACCCGGCCGTGCTCGTGCAGCGTCTCCGCGAGACCCTGGAGCCGGTCCAGGCCGTGCGGGTACTTCTCGCACACCACCACCGTCCCGACGCCCGGCTGCCGGGCGACCAGCTGCTCACCGCGCAGCAGGTCGAGGGCCTGCCGGACGGTGTTGCGACTGGCCCGGTAGTCGGCCGCGATGACGTCCTCCAGGGGAAGGACCCCACCGGGGAAGCCGCCCGCCAGGATCTGGTGCCGCAGCAGGTCGGCGAGCTGCCGCGCCCGGTCGGCGCGCAGCCGCCGGCGGCGGGCTGCGGCGACGGGGCGGGCGGCGGGAGCGGGTTCGGCGGGCATGGCACGGAACGTAGCGGTGGACCGGCCCCGGTGGTGTTGCCGCAGTATTGCGCCACCTGACACACCCTCCGTACGTCCCTGACCTGCGGCGACGGCGGGACGGCGGCGAGATCCGCCACCCCGGCGCCCAGCCCGTGGACAGCCGTCCGCCCACCATGTGGGAGACCTCAGGAAGCCGGGCCGTGCACCTGGATCCGCAGGGCGACCGACAGGTGGTGGTGCAGCATGCCGAGGACCGGCTCGTCCGGGGCGAACAGACCGGCGGCGAGCTTCCAGTACCGGGGCAGCACCGGACTGTCGTCCAGGGCGAGCAGGCCGATGAGCCGGCGCCGGAAGGCCGGTGTGTCCGCCTCCCCGCACGCGTGGGCGTAGGCGGCGACGAAGCAGTCCAGGGCCCCGCCGTCCTGCGGCGCCCGCCCGGCCAGCACCTCGGCCGAGGCGAGACCGTACGCCTCGGCCAGACCCTCGTACAGCACGACGGGACGGTACTCGCCGTCCGGGAGCGGCGGCCCGGGCCGGAACTCCGGCCGTTCCAGGCGCGGGTCGGTGACGAGCGCGTGCAGCCGGGCGAAGGCGAGCACCTGCTCGGGGTCCGGCTCCTCCGGAGGCCGCGGCACCACGGCGTCCAGGACCATGGAGACCACCGGCCGCGGCAGGCGCGCGGGCAGCGCACGCCGCCAGAACCGGGCCAGGGCGTCCGTGTCGGGCGGGGCGGGCAGCGCGCCGAGCAGCCGCAGTCGTTCCGTCCGTTCCCCGGCGGCGCAGTCCCGCAGCAGCCGCAGCGAGGCCTCCTTCCAGCGCAGCGCCACCAGCTGGGAGCCCACGTCCCGCAGCCGCCCCGCGACGGCCTCCTCCAGCGCCCCGCCGGCCCCGTCGTCCTCCAGCACCCGCTCCACCTCGGGAACCGGCAGGTCGAGCGAGCGCAGGGACCGGATGAACCGCAGCCGGTCCACCGCCTCGGCCCCGTACCTGCGATGCCCCCCGGAACTCCGGCCCGCCTCGGGCAGCAGACCCCGGTCCGAGTAGAACCGCACGGTCTTGACGGTCACCCCCGCCCGCGCCGCCAGCTCGCCGATGCTCCACAGACCGTCGGACGACACGAGGTGGACCTCCTTGAGCGGGACCCGATCGACTCCGGGCCCACCCATTCTGACGTCCCGCCGGCCCGCCCCGGACGGCTCCCTTGAATCTCCCGCAGGGGGAGTTCCTAGCGTGACCGCGAGAGATCCCCGAGAGATCCCCCGGACATCCCCGAGAGATCCCCGAGAGAAGACGAGGAGACGGTCATGACGGCTTTCGTGCTGGTGTCGGACGTGTTCACCGGCGGCTGGGTGTGGGAGGAGACCGCCGCCCGGCTGCGGGCGGCGGGAGCGGAGGCGTACCCCGTGACCCTGACCGGGACGGGGGACCGGCGCGCCGAGGCCGGTCCCGGGACCGGCCTGGAGACGCACATCAGCGAACTGGTCCGCCTCGTCGACGGGATCACGGCGGCCGAGGTGGTCCTCGTGGGACACGGGTACGGCCTGCACCCGGTCCTCGGCGCCGCCGACCGGCGCCCCGGGCGCGTCGCCCGCATCGTCTCCGTCGACACGGGACCGCCGCAGGGCGGCGACGCGGCCGTCCGCTCCGTACCCGACCCGGAGGTCCGCGAGCTGGTCGCCGCACGGCCCGGCGAGCCGGTCCCGCCGCCCGCACCGGGCACCTGGACGCGGTGGGGCAGCGTCGACGGGATCCCCGCCGAGGCCCTCGCACGGCTGGAGAGCGAGGCGGCGCCCCAGCCGGCCGGCACCCTCACCGAGCCGCTCACCCTGACCGGCGCCGCGTCCGCCCTCCCGACCACCGGCGTCCTGTGCGCCGCCAACGGGCAGAGCATCGCCATGGTCGAGATGGCCGTGGCCTCGGGCCCGCCGCAGCTCCGGGTGTTCGCCGAGGACCGCTTCCGCTTCTTCGAACTCCCCACCGGGCACTGGCCGATGCTCTCCGCTCCCGGGGACCTGGCCGAGGTGCTGCTGCGCGCGGCGGCCGGCGAGGGCCACCGGGTGACGGCGCCCGAGCGTGCCCACGAGCAGCCGTCCCACCTCCTGCCCTTCCTCCTCGACGTGCCCGAGCGGCCTCGCGAGCGCGTCGGACGCGTCGACCTCCACCTCCCGGACGCCGACGGACCCCGGCCCGCCGTGGTCTTCGTCCACGGCGGCCCGATCGCCGTGGACCAGCGGCCGACCCCGCGGGACACGCCCTTCTTCCGGGGATACGGCCGCTACGCGGCGAGCCTGGGCGTCGTCGGGGTCACCCTGGACCACCGGCTGCACGGCCTCGCCGACTACGCCCGCGCGGCCGGAGACCTCGCCGAGGCCGTCGAACTGGTCCGCGCCGACCCGCGCGTCGACGGGGAGCGGATCGCGCTCTGGTTCTTCTCCACCGGCGGGCCCCTCGCCGCGGACTGGCTCGCCGCGCCCCCGCCGTGGCTGCGGTGCGTGGCGGCGAACTACCCCGCCCTGGCCCCGCTGCCCGGATGGGACGCGGTGGAAGCCCGCTTCCGCCCGGTGGACACCGTGGGCACGGCGGACGGGCCGCCGGTCGTGCTGACCCGCGCGGGTCTGGAGCACGAGGTCTTCACGGCGACCGTCGAGGCGTTCCTGACGGCCGCGAAGGAGCGCGGCGCCGACGTCGAGGTCGTCGACGCGCCGCACGCCCACCACGCCTTCGAACTGGTCGATCCCACCGACGAGTCCCGGGCGGTCGTGGAGCGGTCGATGCGCGCGGTCCTCGCCCGGCTGACGGACTGACCCGCACGCGGGCCGGGGGGATGGGCTCCCCCCGGCCCGCACTCACCCGTGCACCGACCGCCTGCCGCGTCGGGGCACGGAGTCCAGGAGGAGCCGGGTGTACGGGTGCTCCGGCGCGTCCAGGACGCGCCCGGTCGGCCCCGTCTCCACGACCTGGCCGGACTTCAGGACCAGCACCTCGTCCGCGATGTGCCGGACCACCGCGAGGTCGTGCGTGACGAACAGGTAGCCGATGCCCGACTCGCGGCGGATGGCGCCGAGGAGTTCGAGGATCTGCGCCTGGATCGACACGTCGAGCGCGGCGACCGCCTCGTCGAGGACGAGGACCCGGGGCTCCACGGCGAGGGCGCGGGCGATCGCCACGCGCTGACGCTGACCGCCGGAGAGCCCCCGGGGCAGCGCCGCGGCCTCGCGCGCGCCCAGACCGACCTGGTCGAGGAGTTCCGCGACACGGGTCCGGCGGCCGGCCGGGTCGAGGTCCGTGTGCAGGCGCAGGACCTCGTCGAGGCAGCCCGAGACGGTCACCCGGGGATCCAGCGACAGATACGGGTCCTGGAAGACCATCTGGATCTCCCGGGCCCTGGCGAGCCGTTCGGCCCGGCCCCGCGGACGGGTGGAGCGGTCCCGGCCGTCGAGGCGGACCGTGCCGCCGTCCGGGCGCTCCAGGCCCACGAGCATGCGGACCGTGGTCGTCTTGCCGCTGCCGGACTCGCCGACGAGGGCGAGCGAGGACCCGGGTGCGAGGGCGAAGGACACGCCGTCGACGGCGGTGTGGTCCCCGTACCGCTTGCGCAGGCCCTCGACGACCAGACCCTGCTTGAGTGCGACGGGCGGGACGGTCACAGGGTGATCCCTTCTTCGGCGCGGTGGCAGGCGGCGAGCCCGTCCCCGTGGCGTACGAGCGCGGGCGTCTCCTCGGTGCAGCGCGGCAGCGCGTGCGCGCAGCGCGCGGCGAAGGAGCAGCCGGGCGGCGCCTCCGCGAGGGAGACCGGGCGGCCGGGGATCGGCCGGGGGGCCGGCGCGCCCGGTTCGATGCGCGGGGTGCAGGCGAGCAGTCCCGCCGTGTACGGGTGGCGGGGGCGGTCGAAGAGCTCGTCCGTGGACCGCGTCTCCACGATCCGGCCCGCGTACATGACGTACACCCGGTCGCAGATAGCGGCGGCCAGTTCGAGGTCGTGGGTGACGAACAGCATGCCCGTGCCCCGCTCGGCCCGAAGCCGGGCCAGGATCGAGATGACCTCGGCCTGGGTGGTGACGTCGAGCGCGGTCGTCGGCTCGTCGGCGACGAGGAGGTCCGGCTCGCTCGCGAGGGCGGCCGCGATGACGACCCGCTGGAGCATGCCGCCGGAGAACTGGTGCGGATGGCGGCGCAGGGCGCCGCGCGGGTCGCGGATGCCGACCGCGTCGAGGAGTTCCTCGGCGCGTGCGGTCGCCTCGGCGGCGGGCGTGCCGGCCGCGCGCAGCCCCTCGGTGAGGAAGTCGCCCACCCGCCGCAGCGGGTTGACGGAGGCCCGCGGGTCCTGGAAGACCATTGAGACCTGCCGGGACCGCACGGCGGTGAGCTCGGCGCGGTTCATCGCGAGCACGTCCCGCCCGGCGACCCGGACCTCCCCCTCGGTGCGGGCGCCGCCGGGCAGCAGCCCGAGGACGCTGCGGCAGGCCACGGACTTGCCGGAGCCGGACTCGCCGACCAGGCCGACCGTCTCGCCCGGCCGCACGGTCAGGCTGACGCCGTCCAGGATGGGCCGGGCGGCCCGGTCGCCGGCCAGCCGGACGCCGAGGCCCTCGATCTCCAGGACCGGTGCTTTCGCCACCGTACTCATCGCGTTCACCGTTCCCGCTTCGCGATCCGGTCGGCGAGCCCCTCGCCGACGATGCCGAACGCCACCACGGCGAGCACGATGCACGCGGAGGGCGCGAGGGCCGGCAGCATCGCCCCCTGCAGGACGGCCGCCTGCCCCTCGTTGATCATGGCGCCCCAGTCGGCGGCCGGCGGCTGTACCCCGAAGCCGAGGAAGGACAGCGCCGCCAGGTCCATCAGCGCGTACCCGAAGTTCATCGCGGACTGCGCGAAGACCGTCGGCGCGATGTTGGGCAGCAGATGGCGCACGCACACGGTCCAGCCGGACCAGCCCTGCACCCGGTACGCCTCGATGTACGGCCGGGCCTTCTCCTGCCGGGCGATGCCCCGGACGAGCCGGCCCACGTACGGCGTGTACGCGACGGACATGGCGATCACGGGCGCGGTGAGTCCCGAGCCGACGACCGACACCAGCAGGATCGCGAGCAGCAGACCGGGGATCGCGAAGACCATGTCCATGGAGCGGGAGAGCATCGTGTCCACCCAGCCGCCCCGCCAGGCCGCCACCACACCGAGGACGGTGCCGAGGAGGGTGGAGACGCCGACGACGAGCAGCGGTCCGAGCAGTCCGGTGCGGGCGCCGTGGAGCAGCCGGGACAGGACGTCCCGGCCCGACTGGTCCGTACCGAGGAGGTGGTCGCCCGTCGTACCGACGAGGCTCGCCGACAGGTCGAGCGCCTCGGGGTCGTACGGGGAGAGGACGGGCGCGAGCACGGCGACCAGGACGAGCAGCGCGAGCACCGCGACCGAGACCGCGAAGAGCGGTCCCTGGCCGAACAGGCGCAGCACGCGCAGCCCCGGCCTGCGGTACGGCAGTGCGGAGGTGGTGGAGGTCATGAGGAGCCTTCCCCGAGGGAGAGACGGGGGTCGATGAGCGGGGCGAGCAGGTCGACGACGAGGTTGACGAGGACGAAGGCCGCCACGCTGAGCAGCGTGATCGCCTGCACGACGGCGAAGTCCTTCGCGGTGACCGACTGCACGAGCAGCGAGCCGAGCCCGGGGACGTCGAAGGCGGTCTCGACGATCGAGGTGGAGATGAGGAGGCCGGCGAGCATCGTGCCGCCGACGGTGACGACCGGGCCGAGCGCGTTGCGCAGCACGTGCCGGCGGACCACGGACCGGCCCGCGACGCCCCGGGCCCGCGCCACCTCGACGTGCTCGCGCCCGAGTTCGTCGAGCATCGCCGAGCGGGTCACCCGGGCGAGGAGTCCCGCGAAGGACAGCGCCAGGGCGAAGGCCGGCAGGGTCAGCTGGTACAGCCGGTCGGAGAGGCCCTCGGGGGTGCCGCCGCCGGGCCCCGGGAACCAGCCGAGCTGCACCGAGAAGAGCGAGACGAGCGCGATGGCCGTCACGAACGAGGGCGTGGCGGTGGCGACACCGGTGCCGATGAGCACCGCCCGGTCGGGGACGCCGGGGCGCAGCGCGCCCAGGATGCCGGCCGCGACCCCGAGGACCACGACGAGCACGGCGGCGTAGCCGACGAGCAGGGCGGTGCCGGGCAGCCGCGAGCCGATGAGCGAGGCCACGTCCTGGTGGTACTGCGCGGAGCGGCCGAAGTCGCCGCTCAGGACGCCGCCGAGCCACTTCGCGTACTGGGTGACCAGCGGGTCGTCGAGGTGGTGCTCGGCCCGCAGGGCCGCCACGGTCGCGGGGGTGGCGGGGCGGCCGTGCAGGAGGAACGACACCGGGTCGCCGGGGGCCAGGTGGATCGAGCCGAAGACCACGAGGGAGGTCACGAACAGCACCGCCGCCAGGCCGAGGAGCCGTCCGACGAGGTAGCGCGTCATCGCTGGGAGGCCCCGATCGTCGCGGCCCAGGGGAAGTAGAGCTGGGAGATGCCGGTCGGGGCGCCGGTGATCCGCTTGCCGAGGAAGACCGAGTAGGGCGCCTCGTACACGGGGATGATCGGCAGCTGGTCCATCGCGATCTTCTGGAGCTTCGCGGTGAGTTCGGCGCGCTTGGCGGGGTCGGGCTCGGAGTTGGCCCGGTCGAAGGCGACGTCGTACTCGGCGTCGGACCAGCGGCCGTAGTTCCCGAAGTCGCCGGTGCGCAGGTACTGGTAGAACTCCAGCGGGTCGGGCGTGTTGTCGTAGCCGTTGGTGATGACGAGGTCGAGGCCCTCGCGCGCGTCCGGGTCGACGAAGATGCTGCTGTACGCGTCGGGGGAGACCGGCTTCAGCTTGACGTCGAGGCCGATCCGGCGGCCGGCGTCCTGGACGGCGTTGGCGACGACGCTGATCTCCGGCGCGAGCGAACTCGTGACGATGGTGATCGTCCGGCCGGTCGCGTGGGCCTCCTGGACGAGCTTCTTGGCGGCCTCGACGTCGTACACGGGCTCGGGCAGCGTGTCGTAGAGCTCCGCGGTCCTCTCCGGGGCCAGTGCCCACGCGCCGCGCGCGGCGGGGGCCTTGGCGGGGACGCCGACGCCACCGGCCGCGGCCTTGATGATGTTCTTCCGGTCGAGGGCCATCGACAGGGCCTGGCGGACCTTGAGGTTGCCCAGCGGGCCGTGGAAGTCCAGGACCGCGAGGTCGGCGGCGGCGGTGTTGGGGCCGAAGAGGAGCTTGCCCTTGTCGCTGGAGCGCAGCTGGGCGAAGGAGGAGGACGGGACCAGGTAGCCGCCGTCGGCGGCGCCGGAGAGGAGGGCGTTGGAGCGGGCCGCTGCATCCTCGACGAAGGTGAACTTCACCTTCTCGGACTTCGGGGTGAGGGTCTTGTCCCAGTAGGCGGCGTTCTTCTTCAGGGTGATGCTGTCGCCCTGGGCCCAGCTGTCGAGGGCGTAGGGACCGGTGCAGTTCAGCCTGCCCTTGGGAGTGCCGTAGTCCTTGCCCTCCTTCTTCAGCGAGGCGGCGCTGACGACGGTGCCGGGGGAGGCGGCCATCAGCTCGTGGAAGAGGACGTCGGCCTTGCCGAGGCGGATGGTCACCTCCAGCGGGCCGGTCTTCTCGATGGAGTCGACGGTCTTGAAGGACGAACCCCACGGGGAGCCGGTCTTCGGGTCCATCTGGCGCTTGAACGAGGCGACCACGTCGTCCGCGGTCATCGTGGTGCCGTCGTGGAACTTCACCCCGGGCCGGAGCGTGTAGACGAGGGTGCGCGGGTCGGGCTGCGACCACTTCACGGCGAGACCGGGCACGAGCTTCATGTCGGGCGTGACCCGCAGCAGGGACTCGCACACGTTGGCGAGGACGGTGTTCGGCGGGTAGTCGTACGCGAGGGCGTAGTCGAGCGTGTACGGCTCGGCGTACAGCGACCAGGTGAACGAGTCCAGCGGGCCCTGCGCGGGCGGTGAGGTCGGATCGACCGTGAAGTGCGTGCCGCCGCCGGCCGCCGGCGGCTTCGTGGCGCCGGAGCAGGCGGCGGTGGTGGCCGCGAGCGCGGCGGTACAGGCGAGAAGCGCGATGGCTCTGGGCATGCGCATGGGGACCCACCCCTTTACGGGTGTAGTGACGGGCTCGGGGGGATGGAGCGAGTATTGGTGCGGGAACGTTCCCGCACAAGGCCTGCGGGCTACTTTGCGGGAACGGTTTTGCAGAGGTCACGAGGGTGGCACCATCACCCCATGACCGAAGCTTCACGGCACGGCGGGCAGCCCTCGCCGCCCGTCCCGCGCGTCCGCCTCGTCGACGTGGCCCGCGAGGCGGGCCTGTCCAAGACCACCGTCTCGGCGGCGCTCAACGGCACCGGAAGACTCTCCCCCGAGGTCCGGGAGAAGGCCCGCGAGACCGCGCGCAGAATGGGCTACCGGCCCAACGCCACCGCGCGCCATCTGCGCGCGGGACGGGCCCGGCTGATCGGATACGTGGTCGGCGAGTTCGCCGCCACTCCCTGGACCACCTTTCTCGAGTCGCCGTACTTCGCCCGGCTCACCGGCGCCACCGCCGCCAGCGCGCTGCGCCGCGGCTACGCCGTGGTGCTGCTGCCCGCCGGCTCCCTGCAGAGCGAGTGGGCCGACCTGTCCCTCGACGCCGTGGTCGTCGCCGACCCCGTCGCCGACGACCCGGTCGTCGAGGGCCTCCTCGCGGCCGGCGTCCCCGTCTTCACGGACCGCTCCGTCGAGGGGCTGTCCGGCGCCTACTGGGTGGACGTCGACGCGGGCGGCGCCGTCCGCGAGGCCCTCGACCACCTCCGTGAGCAGGGGGCCCGCAGACCCGTCCTCGTGGTGCCGGACAGCACCACCCGCTTCCACGTCGAGGTGTTCGCCGCCCACCGGGAGTGGTGCGCCGCCCACGACGTGCCGGAGCGGGTGGTACGGGTCGGTGAACCCGGCAACGGACCGGTCGTGGACGCCGTCGAGACCGCCCTGACCGGTGACGGGCCGCAGCGCCCCGACGCCCTCCTCGTCGTCGCCGAGGCGAGCCCGCCCCTCGTCCTGGAGGCGGCGCGCCGCCACGGGTACGAGGTCCCGGACGACCTGCTGGTCGTCCTGGTCAGCGAGGACGCCACGGCCCTGCACACCGAACCGCCCGTGACCACCCTGAGCCTGCGGCCCGAGGCGGTCGCGGAGGCCGGCGTCGAGCACCTCGTCGCGGTCCTGGAGCACGGCCGCCGGGAGCCCGCCGGGACGCTCGTGGAGACGCGTCTCGACGTACGGGCCTCGTCGGTGAGGCCTCCGGCGTAGGGCCTGACATCACTTCCCGTACGCCCCGCGACGACGGGAGGCCGACGAAGGGCCCCGGGCCCGGTCAGACCGCGTGCACCAGCCGCCCGCCGACGTACGTCCGCTCGACCCGGGCCTCGGCGATCTCCTCCGGCGGGCCGGTGAGGATGTCGCGGTCCAGGACGACCAGGTCGGCGAGGTGGCCGGGGCGCAGGCTGCCGGTGTCGTCGAGACCGTTCACGTGCGCGGTGCCCGCGGTGTAGGCGGCGAGCGCCGTGCTGAGGTCGAGGCGCTGCTCGGCGTAGAAGACCCGGTCGTCGGTGGCCTCCGGGTCGCGGCGGTTGACGGCGACGTGGATGCCCGCGATCGGGTCCGGGCTGCTGACCGGCCAGTCGCTGCCCGCGGCGAGGGTGGCCCCGGCGCGGACCAGGTCGCCGAACGGGTACTGCCAGGCGGCGCGCTCGGGACCCAGGAACGGGATGGTCAGCTGGTCCATCTGCGGCTCGTGCGCCGCCCACAGCGGCTGGATGTTCGCGATGGCGCCGAGCGCCGCGAAACGGGCCAGGTCCTCGGGGTGGACGACCTGGAGATGGGCGAGGTGGTGCCGGTTGCCACGGCGCCCGTTGGCGGCGATCGCCGCCTCCAGCGCGTCCAGGGCCTCACGGACGGCCCGGTCGCCCAGGGCGTGGAAGTGGACCTGGAAGTCGAGGGCGTCGAGCTCGGTCACGTACCCGCGCAGCGCCTCGGGATCGACGAAGCTCAGCCCGCTGTTGGCGGTGGCGCAGCCGCAGCCGTCCAGGTACGGGCTGGTCATGGCGGCGGTGAAGTTCTCCGCGATGCCGTCCTGCATGATCTTCACCGAGCCCGCGCGGAACCGGCCGGAGGTGAACTTCTCCCGCCGGGCCACCAGTTCGGGGATCTGTTCGGCGCCCCGCTCCCGGTCCCACCACAGCGCCCCGGTCACCCGGGCCGTCAGCGAACCGTCGCCCGCGGCCTCCAGGTACGCCTCCGAGGGGTCGGCCATGCCGCCGAAGGAGCCGAGCAGGGCGTCCTGCCAGGCCGTGATGCCGAGCGAGTGCAGCAGCTTCTGGGCCCGCAGCAGCCCGGCGAGCCGGTCCCCGGCGGTGGCCGGCGGCACCAGCCGGGCGACGAGACCGATCGCGCCCTCCTGGAGCATGCCGTTGGGGGAGCCGTCGGCCTCGCGCTCGATCCGGCCGTCGGCCGGGTCGGGACTCCCGGCGGTGAGCCCGGCGAGCTCGAGCGCCCGGGAGTTGGCCCAGGCGCCGTGGTGGTCACGGTTGGACAGCAGGACCGGCCGGTCCGGTACGACGGAGTCGAGGAGCTGCCGGGTCGGCATGCCGCCCTCGAAGCTCTCCATCGACCAGCCGCCGCCGGTGATCCACGCCCGCTCGGGGTGGGCGTCCGCGTACTCCCGGATCCGCTCCAGGTAGTCGGCGACGCCCACCGTGCCGGTGAGATCGCACTCGGCCAGCTCCTTGCCGCCGCCGACGGCGTGGATGTGGGCGTCCTGGAACCCGGGGAGCAGCAGCTTCCCCGTCAGGTCGACGACCTCCGTGCCGGGACCGACGAGGTCCCGCACCTCGTCGTGGCCGACGGCCACGATCCGCTCGCCGACGACGGCGAGCGAGGACGCCCGCGTGCGGGCCGGATCCGCGGTGAAGACGGGACCGCGGGTGAAGACCAGATCGGCCGTGGTCATGGGCGCTCCAGAACAGATGGTGTGGTGTCGGTTGGTGGGCGCCATGCAAGCGTTCCGGCCGTTTACACGTCAATGGCGTTGACGTAAGGTTCCGGCCATGTCCGAACGCGTGGTCCCCGAAGGCAGCCGGCAGCGCCGCCGCCCCACCAAGCAGGGCGCCGTCCTCTCGGAGCGGCTCATCGTCGAGACCGCGCTGCGCCTGATCGCCCAGCACGGCGCGGAAGCCCTGTCGGTACGGCGTCTCGGCGCCGCGCTCGGCGCCGACCCCACGGCCCTCTACCGCTACTTCCGGAACACCGACGCGCTGCTCCTCGCGGTCGCCGACGAGATGATCGGCCGGGCCCAGGAGGGCTGGAAGGCCACCGGCGACTGGCAGGCGGACCTCCGCGACCTCGGACTGCGCATCCACGGCTGCTACATGGCCTATCCGCAGGCCGCGGCCCTCGCGGCCCACCGCACCACCGGACGGCCCTACGAGACGCGGGCGGTCGAACGGATCCTCGGCGTCCTGCGCTCCGCGGGCTTCCCGGACGCCCTGGCCGTCCGCGTCTACCACGCCTTCGTCGACCAGGCCCTCGCCTTCGCCGCCCAGGACGCCGCGGCGCTCGCGCTGCCGCCGGCGGCCCAGGAGAAGGAGGCGGAGGTGTGGCACGCGGTCTACGGCCGTCTGGCGGCCGACACCCACCCGAACATCGCGGCGACGTTCCCGCTGCTGGCCGCCGACATGAGTGGCAGCGGGTACCCGTTCGCCCTGGAGCTGATGCTGGCGGCGGTGGCGACCCTGCGACCCGGGCCGAGCCCGGAGGGATGACGCGGGCGGGCTTACGTCAACACCATTGACCTTGTTCCGCGCGGCGGAGTCTCATGGGCGGCACTTCGGAGGCTTCCCGCACTCGGGTGTCTCCGCGACCCCGAAGGAACATCCATGGACCACCTCAGCTCGCTCCGGGACGTCGACCCCACCCCGTTCTGGCTGGACGACCCGTGCCGGCCGCAGCCCGCCCCCGCCCTCGTCGGCGGCACCACCTGCGACCTCCTCGTGGTCGGCGGCGGCTACACGGGCCTGTGGACCGCCCTCGTCGCCAAGGAGCGCGACCCCTCCGCCGACGTGGTGCTGATCGAGGCCGACGAGGTCGGCGCCGCCGCCTCCGGACGCAACGGCGGATTCTGCGAGTCCAGCCTCACCCACGGCCTCGCGAACGGCCTCCAGCGCTGGCCCGACGAGATCGGCCTCCTGGAACGCCTCGGCCGCGAGAACCTCCAGGCCATCGAGGACGCCATCGAGCGCCACGGCATCGACTGCGACTGGGAGCGCACCGGATCCCTCGTCGTCGCCACCGAGCGCTACCAGCTCGACGGCCTCGCAGAGGAGGCCGAGCACGCAGCCCGCCACGGCGGCAAGCCCCTCCTGCTCGACGCCGAGGCGGTGCGCGCGGAGATCGACTCCCCGACCTTCCTCGGCGCCGTGTGGAACCGGGACGACGTCGCCATGGTCAATCCGGCCCGGCTCGCCTGGGGCCTCAAGCGGGCCTGCCTCGCCCTGGGCGTCCGCATCCACGAGCACACCCCGGCGACCTCGCTGGACGAGCACGGTGCCGTGATCGGCGTCGGAACCCCGTACGGCCGCGTCACCGCCCGGCACGTCGCGCTCGCCACCAACGCCTACCCCTCGCTGCTCCGGCGCCACCGCCCGTACACCGTCCCCGTGTACGACTACGCGCTGATGACCCAGCCCCTCACCGAGGCCCAGCTCGCCTCCGTCGGCTGGAAGAACCGGCAGGGCTTCGCCGACTGCGCCAACCAGTTCCACTACGTCCGGCTCTCCGCCGACAACCGCATCCTCTGGGGCGGGTACGACGCCGTCTACCACGGCGGCCCGGTCCGCCCCGAACACGACCGGCGGCCCGAGACGTACGCGACGCTCGCCCAGCACTTCTTCACCACGTTCCCGCAGCTGGAAGGGGTTCGGTTCAGTCACGCCTGGGGTGGGGCCATCGACACCAGCACCCGATTCTGCGTGTTCTTTGATACGAGTCACCACGGCAAGGTCGCCTATGCCGCCGGATTCACCGGCCTCGGCGTCGGCGCCACCCGTTTCGGTGCCGAGGTGATGCTCGACCTGCTCGCCGGCGAGCACACGGAGCGCACCGGCCTGGAACTCGTACGCCGCAAGCCGTTGCCCTTCCCGCCCGAGCCCGTCCGCTCGATCGGCATCAACATCACCAAGTGGTCCATGGCGCGCGCCGACCGGAACGAAGGTCACCGCAACTTCTGGCTGCGCACGCTCGACCGCTTCGGCCTCGGCTTCGACAGCTGACCCCTACCGTCGCACGTCCCCGCTCGCGCGGCGGCGGTGATCCCGGTCAAGTCGGTGCGGTGATCCGGAACCACACGCCTGCCCCCGCGCCCGGCATCTCCCTGTCCTAGGACAGGGAGCGCCACGCCCCGACCAGGGCCTCCCTGAGTACGCCGATCTCCTCGGCGCTCAGGTCGGCGACCATACGCGCCTCCAGCGCGCGGGCCGGCCCGGCGTACTCGGCGAGCAGTCGCCGGCCCGGTTCGGCGAGCAGGATGAGGCGCTCGCGGCGGTTGGCGGGGTTGGGCTCGCGGCGGACCAGGCCCCGGCTCTCCAGGGCGCGGACCATGTCGGCCATCGACTGGGCGGTGACGAAGGAGTCGCGGGCGAGCTGTGCGGCGGAGATGCCGTCGTGCCGCTCCAGCACCGTCAGGGCGGTGTACTGCAGGGCCGTGATCCCGGCGGGCCTGACCAGTTCCTCCAGGCGGGCCCGCACCGCCAGCTCCGTCCTCTTGAGCAGGTAGAGCAGCGAGGTGCTCACGTTCTTCCTCCCGTGGTGAAGGTGCGCCCGGGGGCGTACCGCTCCCGAACCGGCTGCCGCCGGGGTGGCGGCACCCTCACCCTAAAACATTGACAGGAATCCTGTTAATGCCGAGACTGACATTCATCAGGATTCCTGTCGATCACCGGCTCGTGCCGGGACTTCGGCATGTCCCTTCCACCCCCCTCACGAGAGGCACCTCCCATGGATCTTCACGGCAAGGTCGCTGTCGTCACCGGCAGCGGACGAGGTCTCGGACTGGCCTACGCCCAGGCCCTCGCCGCGGCCGGTGCCGCCGTCGTCGTCAACGACGTCGACCGGGCCGTCGTCGACGAAGCCGTCGCCGCCATCACGGCCGAGGGGGGCACGGCGACCGGCGTCGTCGCGGCGGTCGGCGACAGCGCGGCGGCGCAGGACCTGGTGGACACGGCGGTGCGGGAGTTCGGGCGCCTGGACGTGCTCGTCACCAACGCCGGCATCCTGCGCGACCGCGTGCTGTGGAAGATGACCGACGAGGACTTCGACGACGTGGTCCGCGTCCACCTGCGCGGCACCTTCACCTGCGCCCGCGCCGCGGCCGTCCGCATGCGCGAGCAGGGCACCGGCGGCCGCCTCGTCCTCATCTCCTCCCCGGCCGGCCAGCGCGGCAACTTCGGCCAGACCAACTACGCCGCCGCCAAGGCGGGCATCGTCGCCATGGCCCGCACCTGGGCCATGGAGCTGGGCCGCGCCGGCATCACCGTCAACGCCGTCGTCCCGGTCGCCGCCACCGAGATGACCAAGACCATCCCCGCCTTCGCCCCGGTCATCGAGGAGTCCGAGCGGACGGGCGAGCCGCTGCCGGACTGGCTGCGCAAGGACGAGGGCCTCGGTACCGTCGAGGACGTCGCCGCCCTGATCACCTTCCTGGCCTCGGACGACTCCGACGGAGTGACCGGTCAGGCCATCGGCATCGGCGGCGACCGACTCGCCCTGTGGGCGCACCCCAAGGAGAAGTCCGTCGCCCTCGCCGACGGCGGCTGGACCGCCGACTCCATCGCCGTCGAGTGGCCGGGCGGCGTCGGTGCCGAGCCCGAGACCTACGGCATCCCCGCGCCCCAGGCCCCGGTGGCGTGACATGGGAGACCTCGCGCTCGACCTCGACCGGCTCACGGCCATCGACGTGCACACGCACGCGGAGATCTCCAAGGACGGCCACGGAGCGTTGAGCCCGGAGCTCTTCGGAGCCTCCGAGGAGTACTTCAAGGCCCACGGCCACCGGCAGCCGACCATCGACGAGATGGCCGACCACTACCGGGAGCGCCACATGGCGGCGGTGGTGTTCACCGTCGACGCCGAGCACGCCACCGGCCACCCGCGGATCTCCAACGAGGAGATCGCGGAGAGCTGCGCCGCCCACGCCGACACGCTCATCCCCTTCGCGAGCATCGACCCGCACAAGGGACGCGCGGGCGTGCGGGAGGCACGCCGCCTGGTCGAGGAGTACGGCGTCCGCGGCTTCAAGTTCCACCCGAGCATCCAGGCGTTCGCCCCGAACGCCCCGCTCGCCTACCCCCTGTACGAGGCCATCGAGGAGCTCGGCGTGCCCGCGCTCTTCCACACCGGTCAGACGGGCATCGGCGCCGGCGTCCCGGGCGGCGGTGGCATCCGGCTGAAGTACTCGAACCCGATGCTGGTCGACGACGTGGCCGTCGACTTCCCCGAGCTGCGGATCGTCCTGGCCCACCCCTCCTTCCCCTGGCAGGACGAGGCCCTGGCGGTGGCCACCCACAAGCCGCACGTGTACATCGACCTGTCCGGCTGGTCCCCGAAGTACTTCCCTCCGCAGCTCGTCCGGTACGCCAACACCCTGCTGAAGGACAAGGTGCTCTTCGGCTCCGACTACCCCGTCATCACCCCCGACCGCTGGCTCGCCGACTTCGAGAAGCTCGACATCAAGCCCGAGGTCCGGCCGAAGATCCTCAAGGGGAACGCCGCCTACCTGCTGGGTCTGACGGCGGACTGAAGGAGACGACGTGTTGAACCAAGGCATCGGCTCCTGGCCCGCGCGCCGGGCCCGCAAGACCCCCGACCGGGTCGCCGTCGTCCACGAGGACCGCACCCTGACCTACGGCGAGCTGCACGAGCGCGTCCTGCGCCTCGCCCACGCCCTGCGCGCGCTCGGCGTGGCGCGGGGCGACCGGGTCGCGTATCTCGGCCCCAACCATCCGGTGTACCTGGAGACCCTGTTCGCCGCCGGCGCGCTGGGCGCGGTCTTCGTCCCGCTCAACACCCGGCTCACGGTGCCGGAGCTGGCGTACAACCTGGCCGACTCGGGCAGCACCGTCCTCGTCCACGCGCCCGAGCTGGCCGACGCGGGCCGGGCCGCGGCGGCCGAGGCGGACGTGGCGCACCGGATCGCGATCGCCGGCCCCGACGAAGAGGGAGCTCTCGGCCACGAGGAACTGCTCGCCGGCGCCGCGACCGACCCGCTGGACGAGACCGTGGCACCCGAGGACCCGTGCATGATCATGTACACCTCCGGGACCACGGGCCGCCCCAAGGGCGCCGTCCTGTCCCACGCCAACGTCGTCTGGAACAGCGTCAACGTCCTCGTCGACACCGACCTGTCCGGCGACGAGGTCACCCTCGTCGTCGCCCCGCTGTTCCACACCGGCAGCCTCAACATGACCTGCCTCCCGACCCTTCTCAAGGGCGGACGTGTGGTCCTCCTCGGCGCGTTCGACGCCGAGCGCGTCCTGCGGCTCATCGAGGACCTGCGGGTGACGTACCTGTTCGGCGTGCCCACCATGTACGACGCGATCGCCGCCCGGCCCGGCTGGGCGACCGCCGACCTGTCGAGCCTGCGCACCCTCAACTGCGGCGGTGCCCCCGTGCCCGCCCGCACCATCGCCACGTACCTCGACCGCGGCCTGGCCTTCAGCCAGGGCTACGGCATGACCGAGGCCTCCCCCGGCGTCCTGTTCCTGGACCGGGAGAAGGCCTCGGAGAAGGCGGGCTCCGCCGGGGTGCCGCACTTCTTCACCGACACCCGTGTCGTCGGGCCCGACGGCCGCGAGGTGGGCCCCGGGGAGCGCGGCGAGGTCCTCGTCCACGGCCCCAACGTCATGACCGGCTACTGGGGACGGCCACAGGACACCGAGGCCGCCTTCACCGACGGCCGCTGGCTGCGCACCGGCGACATCGCCCGCACCGACGACGAGGGCTTCGCCTACATCGTCGACCGGGCCAAGGACATGTTCGTCTCGGGCGGGGAGAACGTCTATCCGGCCGAGGTGGAGGACGCGGTCCTGGACCACCCCGCCGTCGCCGAGTGCGCCGTCATCGGTGTGCCGGACCCGGTCTGGGGCGAGGTCGGCCGTGCCGTCGTCGTCCTGCGACCCGGCGTCCGCGCCGACCAGGACGACATCCTCGGCCACCTCACGGGCCGGCTCGCCAAGTACAAGATCCCCAAGTCGCTCGTGGTGACCGAGGCGCTGCCCCGCACGCCCTCCGGGAAGATCATCAAGCCCGCCGTGCGCGACACCTACGCCACCGGTCCCGCCGAGCACCCCCACCCGTGACACAGCGGGGAGCGACCCTCCCCCAGCCATCGAAAGGACCCTCCATGTCCACCACCGCCAACGGCCTCGACGCACTCAAGTCCCTCAGCGGAGCCGATCTCGGCCGCACGCGCTGGCTCGAGATCACCCAGGACCGGGTGAACACCTTCGCCGACGCCACCGACGACCACCAGTGGATCCACACCGACCCGGAGAAGGCCAAGGAAGGCCCCTTCGGCGGCCCCATCGCCCACGGCTACCTCACTCTCTCCCTCATGATCCCGCTCTTCGGGGAGCTGCTCACCATCACCGGCACCAGGATGAGCGTCAACTACGGCCTGGAGAAGGTCCGCTTCCCCAGCCCCGTCCCCGTCGGTGCGAAGATCCGCCTCCACGGCGTCGTCGGCACGGTGGAGGAGGTCAAGGGCAACGGCGTGCAGATGCCCCTCACGTTCACCGTCGAGGTCGACGGCAACGAGAAGCCGGCCTGCGTCGCCGAGGCCGTCTACCGCCACTACGCCTGACAGACCACCCCTCGGGCCCGCACGGGGGAGGCCTCCGCTCACCGCACGGGGCGGAGGCCTGCTGCGGGCCGTCAAGGGCGGGCGGGGCGACGACGACCCCGCCCGCCGGGACGGCACACGAAAGGGGCGGTACCGGCCACTCGGTCGGTACCGCCCCTGTCCTGCGTGTCAGCCCGCTCCGCCGCAGCGCTCGGTGTCGATCTCGGCGAGCGTGGACTCGTTGTAGCGCGCCCCGTGGACGGTCGTGGCGTTCAGCACCCGGTCCGCCGCGTCGAGCACCTCGTCCGGTACGGCGAGGTCGAGCACGGACAGGTTCTCCCGCAGATGCGGGACCGACCTCGTGCCGGGGATCGCGATGACGTGGGAGCCCCGGGAGACGACCCAGGCGAGAGCCAACTGCGGGAGGCCCAGGCCCGCGTCGCCGGCGATCCTCTCCAGCTCCTCCCGCAGCACCAGGTTCGCGGGATAGTGGCGGGTGTCGAAGCGGGGCATGCCCCGGCGGATGTCCCCGGCGGGAAGACCGCCGGGCTCCGGGGGCACCGAGGTGAGGAAGCCGCGGGCCAGCGGGCTGAAGGCCACCAGGGCGACGCCGAGTTCACCGGCCGCCGCCAGCGTGCCCTGCTCCGGGTTGCGCGACCAGAGGCTGTACTCGTTCTGCAGGGCCGCGATCGGGTGTACGGCGTGCGCCCGGCGCAGGGTCGCCGCGGAGACCT
This sequence comes from Streptomyces sp. E-08, assembly GCF_049913095.1. Lineage (NCBI taxonomy): Bacteria > Bacillati > Actinomycetota > Actinomycetes > Kitasatosporales > Streptomycetaceae > Streptomyces > Streptomyces sp. E-08. The sequence goes on from NZ_CP183971.1 coordinate 7,464,257, forward strand.
CCGAGAGCCCGAGCGCGCGCACCTTCCCCGCCGCGACGAGCTCGGCCATCGCCCCGACGCTCTCCTCCACCGGGACCCGCCGGTCGACCCGGTGCAGGTAGTACAGGTCGATGACATCGGTGCGCAGCCGGGCCAGCGCCTCGTCCACGGTGCGCCGGAGGGTCTCCGGCCGCCCGTCGATGACGCGCCGGCCGTCGACCCCGGTCATCCCGCACTTGCTCGCCAGCACGATCCGGTCCCGGTGCCGGGCCAGCACCCGGCCGAGCAGCTCCTCGTTCGCACCGAAGCCGTAGAGGGCGGCGGTGTCGAAGAGCGTGACGCCCTCCTCCAACGCCGTCAGCAGCACCTGCTCGGCGGCCTCCGGGGTCGGCGGGACACCGTACGCGTGGCTCAGGTTCATGCAGCCCAGGCCGATGGCCGGGACCTCGAAGGGACCGAGCCGGCGCGGGGCACGCCCCGCGCCGGCCGAGGACGGTGCGGTCACGAGCCCGCGACAGCGTTCAGCTGCTCCTCCAGCGTCGCCAGGGTGCGGTAGCAGGCCAGCACCTGGGCGATGGAGGAGTTCGGCTCGCGGCCTTCGCGGATGGCGGCGACGAACTCGCGGTCCTGGAGCTCGATGCCGTCCATCGACACGTCGACCCCACTGACGTCGATCGGCTCCTCCTTGCCGGTGAACAGGTCGTCGTACCGCGCGATGTACGTGCCGGTGTCGCCGATGTAGCGGAAGAACGTGCCGAGCGGACCGTCGTTGTTGAACGACAGCGACAGGGTGCAGATGGCGCCGTTCTCCGCCCGCAACTGGATCGACATGTCCATCGCGATGCCCAGCTCGGGGTGGAGGGGGCCCTGCACGGCGTTGGCCTGCACGATCGGCGAACCCGCCTGGTACGCGAACAGGTCGACCGTGTGCGCGGCGTGGTGCCACAGCAGGTGGTCCGTCCACGAACGGGGCTGGCCGAGCGCGTTGAGGTTCTTCCGGCGGAAGAAGTACGTCTGCACGTCCATCTGCTGGACGCTGAACTCGCCGGCCTCGATCCGCCGCCGCACCCACTGGTGGCTCGGGTTGAAGCGGCGGGTGTGGCCCACCATCGCCACGAGGCCCGAGCGCTCCGCCGCAGCCTGGCACTCCTCGGCGTCGGCGAGCGAGTCGGCGAGCGGGATCTCGACCTGGACGTGCTTGCCCGCTTCGAGGCACGCCAGCGTCTGCGAGGCGTGCAGCTGCGTGGGGGTGGCGAGGACGACGGCGTCGACGTCGTCCATCGCCAGCACCTCGTCCAGGGAGGCGACGGCGCGCCCGACGCCCTGCTCCGCGGCGAACTTCTGGGCGCGTTCGAGGCTGCTGCTCACGACGGCGGCCACCTCGACGCCCTCGATCCGCTGCAGCGCGGCCGCGTGCTTGGCGCCGAAGGCACCGCCGCCGGCCAGGGCGATCCGCAGGGTCCGGTCGTCAGTCATGTCACTCCTTCACGGCGGGCTCTTCGGCCCGGGGGTGGTTTTCCAGGATCAGGTGTCCGACGGCCGTGTTGGACGCCGGCACGTGGTAGAAGCGGTGCTTGACCTCGACCTCGCCGGATCCGTCGACGTCGCTCATCGCGCCGCGCGCGATCAGCCACATGACCAGCTCGATGCCCTCGGAGCCGGCCTCTTCGACGTACTCCAGGTGCGGCACCTGCGCGAGGCCGGCGGGGTCCTCGACCAGCCGGTCCAGGAAGGCGTTGTCCCACTCCCGGTTGATGAGGCCGGCGCGCGGGCCCTGGAGCTGGTGGCTCATGCCTCCGGTGCCCCAGACCTGCACCTTGAGCGGCCGGTCGTACGACTCGATCGCGCGGCGCAGGGCACGGCCGAGCTCGAAGCAGCGGGCCCCCGAAGGGACGGGGTACTGCACCACGTTGACGTGGAAGGGGATCACCTTGCACGGCCACTTCCCGGTGTCGCCGAACATCAGGGACAGCGGGACGGTCAGGCCGTGGTCGACCGTCAGCTCGTTCGCGAGCGTGAGGTCGAAGTCGTCCCTGATGAGCGAGTGCGCGATGTGCGCGGCCAGGTCCGGGTCGCCCTCGACGCCGGGCACGGGACGGGGCCCGTACCCCTCGTCGGCGGTGGGGAAGGCCGCCCCCGTCCCGAGGACGAAGGTGGGTATCAGCGACAGGTCGAAGGCGGAGGCATGGTCGTTGTAGACCAGGAAGATCACGTCGGGGACGTTCTCCCGCTCCCACTCCCTGGAGAACTCGTATCCCTCGAAGACCGGTCGCCAGTAGGGCTCTTCCGTCTTCCCGTGGTCCATCGCCGCACCGATCGCCGGCACATGGGAGGTGAAGACCGCGCCGGTGATCACGGCGTGGTCGGCCGGGGGCGTCGGATCGGCGTGTGCCGCCTCCAGGACCGCGTGGTCGATGCGGTTGCCGTCGGCGGAGCGGCCGCCGCCGACCATCATCGCGCGGTACTCCTCCTCGGTCATGCCGGTCATCGACCCCGCCATCTGCTGGAACGAGAACCCCAGGGTCGCGCCCCACTTGGCGAGGAAGTAGATGTTGCCGCCCTCGCGCATGGCGGCGTTGAGGTCGCGGTCGAGCAGGGCCTGCTTCTGCTCCTCCCGCAGCGGCCAGGCGTCCAGACAGGCGCGCTCGTCGGCGAGGTAGGCCGCGCGGTTCTCCGCGGTCATGAGCGACATGCAGAACTGATTGAGGTGGTAGCCCTTGGCGGACTGCTCGGCGTCGAAGATCGTGGTCCCCGGCACCAGCTTGTAGGTCTTGTCGAGTGACATGGTGGCCTCCGTTCGTGGGCGGGTCAGTCGGCGTCCGGCCAGTACAGGCGCATCGGGTTGTCGACGAGGAGCCTCTGCCGCAGGTGAGGCGTCGGAGCCACGTGCGGGAGGAAGTCGACGAGCAGGCCGTCGTCGGGCATGTGGTCCGTGAGGTTGGGGTGGGGCCAGTCGGTGCCCCACAGCACCCGGTCGGGGAACTCCTCGACGACGCGCCGCGCGAAGGGGACCACGTCACGGTAGGCGTCCCGCTCCCCGCCGAGGGCCGGTGGGCCGGTCACCGAGAGCCGCTCCGGGCACGTCACCTTGCACCAGATGTCCGGACGCGCCCGCAGGAAGTTCAGGAACGCCTCGAAGTCCGGCCCTTCCGGGTCCTTCGCGGTGTCCGGCCGCCCCATGTGGTCGACGACCAGCGGGACGGGGATCGACAGCAGGAAGTCCCGCAGATCCGGGAGGTCTGCCGCCTCGAAGTACACGACGACGTGCCAGCCGTACGGCGCGATCTTCTCGACCACGTCCCGCAGATCCTGCTGCGGCGCCGCGTCCACCAGCCGCTTGACGAAGTTGAACCGCACCCCGCGGACGCCCGCCTCGTGCAGCTCCCGCACCTGGGCGTCGGTGACGTCGGGGCGCAGCGTCGCCACGCCCCGGGCCAGCCCACCGGAGGCCCGCAGGGCGTCGACCATGGCGGTGTTGTCGGCGCCGTGGCAGGTCGCCTGCACCACGACGTTGCGGGCGAAGCCGAGGTGGTCGCGGAGCGCGAAGAGCTGGTCCTTGGACGCGTCGCACGGCGTGTACTTGCGCTCGGGCGCGTACGGGAAATCGGCGCCGGGTCCGAAGACGTGGCAGTGTGCGTCGACAGCGCCGGAGGGGAGCCGGAACCGCGGTCGGCTGGGGCCGGCGTACCAGTCCAGCCAGCCCGGGGTCTTCTCGAAGGTCGTCATCCTCAGTCCTCGTACCGCAGGCCGAGCCCGGCCAGCGGGCCGCGCATGCCGTACATGTCCAGGCCGAGCCTGCCCGCGCGGAACTGCGCGCGCTTGCCCTCCTCGGCGGCCTCGCGCGCGGCGGAGGCGGCGGCCACCTCGGCGGCCCGCTCGCGCGGCACCACGACGACGCCGTCGGCGTCGGCGACGATCACGTCACCGGGGCGCACGAGGGCGTTGCCGCAGACCACCGGCACGTTGACGGAGCCGAGCGTGGCCTTGACGGTGCCCTTGGCGTTGATCGCGCGGGAGAAGACCGGGAAGTCCATCCTCTCCAGGTCGGTGACGTCGCGGACGCCGCCGTCGATGATCAGGCCCTGGCAGCCGCGGGCGCGGAACGACGTGGCGAGCAGCTCGCCGAAGAAGCCGTCCTCGCTCTCCGTCGTGCAGGCCGCGACGACGACGTCGCCGTCCTGGATCTGCTCGGCGGCGACGTGCAGCATCCAGTTGTCGCCGGGCTGGAGGAGCGCGGTCACGGCCGTGCCGCACATCCGGGCCTTCGGGTAGGCGGGGCGCAGGTAGGGGCGCATCAGCCCCACCCGGCCCATGGCCTCGTGGATGGTCGCGACGCCGTACTTCGCGAGCTCCGCGACGGCCTCCGGGTCGGCACGGTCGATCTTCGTGTGGACGACGCCGAGTTCGGTGTGTTCCATGGGTGGTTCTCCTGGGGTCAGCGGCCGGCCGCGGCGAGGCGGTCGGCGAGTCGGGGGTAGACGCGCAGGGCGTTGCCGGAGTACACGGCGGCGCGGGCCTCGTCCGACAGGTGCGGGGTGGCGTCGACGTACCGCTTCGTGTCGTCGAAGTGATGGCCGGTGTGCGGGTCGATGTCGCGGACCGCGCCGATCATCTCGCTGGCGAAGAGCACGGACCGGCTGGGGACGACCCGCGTGAGCAGGTCGATGCCGGGCTGGTGGTAGACGCAGGTGTCGAAGAAGACGTTGTCGAGCAGGGTCTCGGGGTCCGGGCGGCCGAGCGCCATGGCGAGGCCGCGGAACCGGCCCCAGTGGTACGGGACGGCGCCACCGCCGTGCGGGATCACGAACCGCAGCGTGGGGAAGTCCGTGAACAGGTCGCCCTGGAGCAGCTGCATGAACGCCGTGGTGTCGGCGTTCAGGTAGTGGGCGCCGGTGGTGTGGAACGCCGGGTTGCACGAGGTGCTGACGTGGATCATCGCGGGGATGTCGTACGCGACCATCGCCTCGTAGACCGGGTACCAGCTCCGGTCGGTCAGCGGCGGCGCGCTCCACCTGCCGCCCGACGGGTCGGGGTTGAGGTTGATCGTGACCGCCCCGAGCTCCTCCACGGCGCGGCTCAGCTCGGGCAGACAGGTCGCGGGGTCGACGCCCGGCGACTGCGGCAGCATCGCGCCCATCGCGAAGCGGTCGGGGTAGAGCGTGCCGACGCGGTGGACCAGGTCGTTGCAGATCCGGGCCCACACCGAGGAGACCGCGAAGTCGCCGATGTGGTGGGCCATGAAGCTCGCACGCGGGGAGAAGATCGTCAGGTCGCTGCCGCGCTCGTCCATGAGCCGCAGCTGGTTGCCCTCGATCGCCCGCCTCAGGTCGCCGTCGGTGATGATCAGCTCGTCGGGGTCCGGGACGGCGCCGCGGCCCTCGGCGGCGGCGATCTGGCGGTCGCGCCACTGCCCCAGCTGCTGCGGTGCGGTGGTGAAGTGACCGTGGCAGTCGATGATCACGGATTGCTCCTGGAAGTCGTCGGAATCAGCCCTGGGCGCTGACGGGCCAGCCGGTGTACTGCTCGGAGAGATAGGCGCGTCCGGCGCGCGTTCCCACCACGTTGTCGAGCTCGCCGAGTCGGCGGCGCCGGTCGAACGGTGAGGCGCCCGGCGGCGTGTGCAGCAGCCCGGTCAGCCAGTGGGAGAAGTTCTGGGCCCGCCAGATCCGCTCCAACGCCCGCGGCTGGTAGTCGTCGAGCGCGGCCTCACCCCCGCCGCCGAGCGCCCGCAGAAGGACGTCGGCGAGCACCTTCACGTCGTGAAGGGCGAGGTTGAGCCCGCGGGCGCCGGTCGGCGGCACCGTGTGCGCGGCGTCTCCCGCGAGGACCATCGAGCCCCAGCGCATCGGCTCCTGCACGAACGAGCGGAACCGCAGGACCGCCTTCTCGAGCACCGGTCCCTCGGCGAGGCGGAAGCCGTCCTCGCCGGCCACCCGGGCCTGGAGCGTCTCCCAGATCCGTTCGTCCGTCCACGCGTCGACGGACTCGTCGGGGTCGCACTGGAAGTACATCCGCTGCACGGTCTCGGTCCGCTGGCTGATCAGCGCGAACCCGTGCTCGGAGTGGGCGTAGACCAGCTCGGGCGCGCTGCGCGGGGCCTCGGCCATGATGCCGAACCAGGCGAAGGGATACTCCTTGCCGTACCGCACCCGCCGGTCCTCGGGGACCAGGTTGCGGCACATGCTGCGCGAGCCGTCGGCGCCGACGACGTACCGCGCGCGGATCTCGTGCCGGGAGCCGTCGGCGGCGGTGTAGCGGACCCGAGGGGCGTCGGTGGTGATGTCGAGGACCTCGGTGTCCTTGACGCCGAAGCGGACCGTTCCGCCGTCCCGGTCCCGCGCGTCGGCCAGGTCGATGAAGACGTCGGTCTGCGGATAGAGCCATACGGACTCTCCCACCAGGGCCTTGAAGTGGATCCTGTGCGCCCGGCCGCCGAACCGGATCTCGGTGCCCTCGTGTTCGTGGCCCTCGCGCAGGATCCGGTCGGAGACGCCGGTCTCGACCAGGTCCCGGGCCACGTCCGCCTCCAGGACGCCGGCCCGCTGCGTGGTCTCGATCTCGTGCCGGGTGCGGGTGTCGAGCACGATCGTCTCGACACCCGCCCGCCCCAGCCGGTGGGCCAGCATCAGGCCGGCGGGGCCGGCGCCGACTACGGCGACGGGCACCGAGGCGACGGTGTCGACGGGGGCATCGGCCATGGCATCTCCTGGGAGGGTGCGGACGTTCGGGGTTGCTCGAACGTTGACACCCGGAGGGGCGGCCGGTCGCCGTCGTTTCCGTCAGGCGGAAGCGCCTCGGAGGTCAGGGCGCCGTGCGGGCTCGCCGGCCGAGCTCGTCGGAGATTCCGTACGCGGCCCTGAGCAGGGGTTCGCGCAGCCCCCGCGCGCGGCTCGCGCTGCGGGCCGCCACGACGATCCCCAGAGCCGCGCTCACGGGCCCGGTCCGGCCGATCCGTACCGGCGCGGCCACCGCCGCCGTGTCCTCCGAGAGCTGACGGTCACTGACGAAGACCTGCTCGCGGCGGATGCGGTCCAGCTGCGCGCGCAGTGTCTTCGGGTCGGTGACGGTGTGCGGGGTCCAGGCCCGCAGGGGCGATGCGAGAACCTCCTCCTGGATGTCCCGCGGCGCGTGCGCCAGCAACACCCGGCCCATTCCGGTGGAGCCGACGGGGAACCGGCTCCCGACCATCGTCAGCAGCTGTACCGACCGGTGCCCGGCGATCCGCTCGACGAACACGAGCTCGGTGCCCTCCCGCACGGCGAGCTGGATGTTCTCGTGCGTCACCTCGTAGAGGTCCTGCATGAACGGGAGGGCCACGTCACGCAGGATCTGCGTACGGGGGCATCCGGAGGCGATCTCCCAGAGCCTCAACCCGACGTGCCACGACCCGTCCTCCGCACGCTCCAGAGCCCCCCACGCCGCCAGCTCCGCCACCACGCGGTGGGCGGTGCTGAGAGCCAGCCCCGTTCGCTGGGCGATGTCGGACAGGGTCTGCGACGGGTGTTCGCGGTCGAAGGCCGACAGGATCAGAAGGACCTTTCCAGCCGCTGTGTTCTGGGTTGTGCTCACCCGGTCAGTCTCGCAGACCCGCGTGGAGGCACCCTTCGCGCTCCCTTACCATCTGTCGGAAACCAAGGAGGAGACATGGACCGGGAGATCTCTGGGCTGTCCTCAATGGCGACGCGGCTCGTGCTCGCCGAGGTCACCGCACACCTGCGGCTCGCCCATGGGCCGGCGGTGCGCTTCGAATCCGCGGGCGGCGTCGAGGTCGCGAGGCGGGTGCGTGAGGGCGCGGAGTCCGACGTGCTCGTGCTGGCCGACGGGGCGCTGGCCGCGCTGGCCGGGGAGGGGTACGTCCTCGGCGACACGGTGCGCCCCCTGTGGGTGTCCGAGGTCGTCGCCGCCGTGCCGGAGGGAACGCCGGTCCCGCCGCTGCGCTCGGAGTCCGACGTGCGGGCCGCCCTGCTGTCGGCGAGGCGGATCGCCTATTCCACGGGCCCCAGTGGCACGGCCCTCGTCGATCTGATCGCCCGGCTGGACCTCGCCGAGGTCCTGGGGGACCGGCTCGTCCAGGCGCCACCGGGCGTGCCCGCCGGCAGCCTGCTGTCCTCGTCGCGGGCGGACCTGGCCTTCCAGCAGCACAGCGAGCTGATGGACCTGCCGGGCGTCGTCGTCGCAGGCCCCCTGCCGGGCGACACCGCGATCACCTCGACGTTCAGCGGAGGCGTACTGGCCGTCTCCTCCCGGCCCGCCCGTGCCCGCGAGGTCCTCGACCTCCTCGGTTCCGACGAGGCATCGAAGGCCGCCCGTGCCGGGGGCATGCGGGCCGTCGGGGGCCCGTGATCCTTCTGCCGCGCGCCGCAGCCGTCTCGCCCCCCGCCCTTGCCGGCCTCGGCGCCTGGAGGAACGAGAGGAACGAGGAGACGCGCCCACCCTCAGGGATGGGTGAACACCCCGGTCATGCGGGTGTCCGGGTTGCTGCTCATGCCCACGATCGCGCCGCCGTCGGCGCGGTTGACCCGGGCGTGCGCGCCCGCGTAACCCTCGTCGGTGAGGAAGAACCCCAGCGCCGCGACCCAGTCGTCCACGGTCCCGGTCGCGGGGTCGTACACGGGCTCGGGCCGCGGCACGACCCGCTCCTGCGCGACGTAGCCGCCGCGCTCGACCGCGAGGTCCAGGGCCTTCGCCCAGTCGGCGTCGGTGCACTCCCAGCCCACGAACGTGTCCAGACCGCCGTATCCGGCCCCGGGCTTGAGGATGAGCCGCTCCCGCCGCTCCCGGCAGAGGTCGAGCAGCTCGGCGGGGCCGGAGGCGCGCAGCGTGCGGCTCCACGGCAGGACCCGCTCGACCAGGGCCCGTTCGCCGGCGTCGAAGGCGTCGTGCCCCCGTGGGTCGGAGAGGAGGGCGAGGGCGCTCTTGTGCGCGTAGAGGCCGCTCTCCAGGGACGTGAACAGGACGGTCCTGCCCGCTTCGTGGGCGCGGAAGAACGGCTCCGCCACCTCCGGGCCCGCCGGGTCGTCGAGCAGCTGGCTCGCCGCGAAGTTCCGCAGCACCAGATCGAGCGGGGTGCCGTCCAGGGTGAGTTTTCCGTCGGCACGCGCGCGTACGTCGCCGATCTCACCGATCCGCAGGTCGAGGCCGTGCTCCGCCATCGCCTCCTGGGTGGCGCGCATCAGCCGTCCGTACGGGCCGACACCGCCGCGCCCCTCGATGAGCCCGATCACCGGCTCCGCCGCGCCGGACAGCGCGGGGCGGGCCCGGTCGCGCAGGACGGCGGCCATCCGCGCGGCGATGTCCACGTGGCCGAGTCCGTGCTCGCGCGCGAAGCCGGCGAACTCGGGGACCCGGAGCAGCGCCTGATCGAAGACGTCCATGTCGAGGCCGCCGATCTCGCTGCCGAGGTTGAACTCCAGCAGCTTGAACGCGGTGCCGTCGTGGTACGCGTCGGCACGGCCCAGCCTGGCCGGGACGCCCGTACCGGCCCGGCGCAGCAGCGCCACGAGCGGCGGTTCGATCCCGATCTCCGCCGCGTACCGCTCGACGTCCCCGCCGAAGAGCCGCTCCGGCAGGGACAGGAGGAGGCCGAGCAGACCCTCCAGGTCCCGCGCGAACGCGGCCGTCTCCGGGGCGGGGACGAACCAGGGCCGGGGGAGCAGGTGCCGGCGCCAGGCCGCCTCGAAGGCCGGGGGCAGCTCGGCCCGCGCGACGGCGGTCGCCAGTCCGCCGTCCCCGCGCAGGCACGCGTCCACGTATATCCGGCTCAGCTCGGTCATCTGTGATCGCTCGCTTCACTGAAGAATCGGGTACGTGCTCCGAAGGGCGAGAGGGTACCTCAGTACCCGATCCGTACTCCCGTCACCGTGTGACGATCTGTCAAACCGATCGGAGGGAGGACCGGGAGCCGATCGAGCCGGTCCCTTCCGTCGACGGGCGTTAGCGGAACGTGAGCGAGACGTGAGCGGCACCGGGCAGGGTGGGGCGTGTCGGCAGGCCGGGGCGGGGCGACCAACCCACCGGCGGGTCCGCCGACGCGTTCCGAGGAACAGACCGGAACGAGCGGGACCGAGGCGGGCGCCGAGGCGGCCGCCGTCCTGACGGGTGCCGTCGTGGGGCTGCACCGGGCAGGACGGGCCGAGGCCGCCGGGAGGCGGCTTCCGGAACCGGCCCCGACCGGTCGGGACCCGGTGCGGGCCGTGGGGGCCCGCACCGGGCCCCGGCGGGTCGGGGCCCCCTCGTCGTCCCGTCGGCCCGGCTTCCTGGGCACAGGACACAGAACGACGACACCCCTTCTCCAGGAGGCATCATGCGACGACGTACCTTCCTCAAGGGCTCGCTGCTGGGCGCGGCGGCCGCCGCCGTCCCGCTCGACACCCTGCTCGCCACCGGCGCCGCCGCGGCCGAACCGGCCCCGGTCACCTCGCTGAGCGCGCTGCAGAGCGCGATCGACCGCGCGGTCCCCGGCGACCGGATCGTCGTCGCCGACGGCACCTACACCGTGCCTTCGGGCGGCGCCATCGACGTCTCGGGACGCAGCGGCATCACGATCGTCTCGCAGACCCGGGGCGGCGCCGTCCTGCGCGGCGAGCGCAGCTTCGTCCTCGACGGCGCGAGCGCGGTCACCATCAGCGGCTTCGCGCTCCGGCAGAGCGGCACGCTGGAGATCCCGGCCGGCAGCACGGGCATCCGGCTGACCCGCAACGACATCCGGTTCGCGGACGTGGACGGCCTCGACTGGGTCCTCGTCGAGGGCGACGACGCCAAGGTCGACCGGAACCACTTCCACGACCGGACCACCCAGGGCATCTTCCTCGTCGTCGACGGGCCCGGCACGACCGCCGTCGCCCAGCGCCTCCAGGTCCTCAAGAACCACTTCTCCGGCCACGCCTACACGGGGACCAACGGCGGCGAGTCGATCCGGCTCGGCGTCAGCAGCCGGGCGCTGTCCGTCGCCGACGCGATCGTCGAGTACAACCTGTTCGAGCGGTGCGACGGAGACCCCGAGGCCATCTCGGTGAAGTCCTCCGGCAACACGATCCGCTACAACACGATCCGCGACAGCCAGGGCGGCATCGTGCTGCGCCACGGCAACGGCACCACCGTCGACGGCAACTGGCTCCTCGGCGGCAAGGAGGGCATCCGCCTCTACGGAAACGACCACCTCGTCGTCAACAACCACCTCGCCGGCCTGACCGGCCGGGCCCTCGTGATCGGCAGCGGCACCACGCGCGACCACCACGCGGGCGAGAGCACCGAGGAGCGGCGCGGCAACGACGCCTGCGACCGCGCGGTGATCGTCCACAACACCCTGCGTGCCAACAAGAGTTCGATCTCCGGCGAGACCCGCGCCTACGAGCCGCGGGACGTGGTCGTCGCCGACAACCTCATCGTCGGGGACAGCGGCAGCCTCGTCGCCATGGGCGCCAACACCGGCTTCGTCTGGCAGGGCAACATCCTCTGGGGCGCGGCCTCCGACGGCACCCTCCCCAACGCCGGCTACACCCGCGTCGACCCCCGCCTGACGCCGTCCACGGACGGCGTGTACCGGCTCGCGGCGGGCAGCCCCGCGATCGGCGCCGCGACCCTCACCACGACGCAGGTCCCGGAGGACATCGACGGCCACGTCCGCGGCACCAGCCGCGACATCGGCGCCGACGAGTACTCCACCCTGGCCCCGGTCCGCCGCCCGCTCACCCCCACGGACGTGGGCCCGAACGCGTCCTGACCCTCAGGGCGTGGCCGTCGGCACGTATCCGTTCCCGTCGGGGCCTCCGGGGGCTGGGACGCCGCTTCCCGGGGCACCCGTATGATCACCAGGACCTTGATCGACTCGGTGACTTGTCGGGGGAGCGCGCACGTGAACAGGTGGGGGACGGTCGTCGCCGCGGTCGTACTGGCGTCGGCGGTGGCGGGCTGCGGTTCCGCCGGACCGGCGGACGGCGAACGGCCCGCGGGCGGGCCGGCCGGCGCGACGCCCGCCACCGGCCACCCCGGGACCGGGGCGACGGCGGGGAAGCTCGCCGCCGACCCCGGCACCCGCCACACCACCGTCGCCGTGCCGGCCATGGAAGGCCTCGTCTGCGACGAGGGCGACGGCGGCTTCCACTTCGGCAGCGACCTCGACATGTCCGTCACCGGCGACGACGGGCTGAAGGAGATCGAGGGCGACGGCCAGGACGGCGCCGCCGAGGTGTCCTGCTTCGGCAGCCCCCGCACGGTCCTCCGCAAGGGCACCATGTCGGCCTCCGCGCCCACCTTCACCGCGAGGACCCGCCTCTACGCGAACGTGCCGGACCCCGCCGCCTCCCTGGACCGCGTCTTCGACGCCTCCATGAACCAGGCGAAGGACTACGGGCGCAACCCCACCGGCGAGGCGGAGACCGTCACCAGCGCCGCCCTCGTCGTGAAGTGCCGGCAGAACGTCGCCGACACCTTCCCCATGACGACCTGCTTCTGGGCGGACTACGGGGCCGTGGGAGTCCTGGACTTCTTCCCCTTCGACGACCAGTACATCCCGGTCGCGTCGGCCGCCCGGCTCACCCAGGACTTCGTCGCCGGCGCCCTGAAGTCGTAGGGTCCGGGCGGTCTCAGGCCTCCCCGAGACCGCCCCGGGCGATGACCTCCGCGTACCACAGGGCGCTGTCCTTCAGGGTCCTTCGCTGCGTCGCGAAGTCCACGTGGACGATGCCGAACCGCTTGCTGTAGCCGTACGCCCACTCGAAGTTGTCCAGCAGCGACCACAGGAAGTACCCGCGCACGTCGGCGCCGTCCGCGAGCGCCCGGTGCACCGCCGCCAGGTGCGCGTGGAGGTACGCCACCCGCTCCGGGTCCTTCACGTTCCCCGACGGGTCCGCGTAGTCGTCGTACGCCGCGCCGTTCTCGGTGATCACCAGGGGGACGCCCGGCAGCTCGTCCCGAAGCCGCACCAGGAGCTCGTGCAGTCCGTCCGCGTCCACCGGCCAGTCCATGGCCGTCCGGGGCCCGGGCGCCGGCTCGAACCGTACGTGCCGCTCGGCCCCCGCCCACGGCGAGGGCGACTCCGAGGCGCCCGCCGCGACGACCGCCGGCGAGTAGTAGTTGATGCCGAGGGAGTCGATCGGCGCGGCCGTCGTCGCCAGGTCCCCGTCCCGGACGAACGACCAGTCCGTGACCGACGCCGTGTCGCGGACCAGGTCCTCCGGGAGCCGGCCGTGGAACACCGGGTCGAGGAAGATCCGGTTGCCGACCGCGTCGATCCGGCGCGCCGCGTCCAGGTCCTCCGGGGCCTGCGAACGCGCCCGTACGGCATGCAGGTTGAGGGTGAGCGACACCTCCGCCGAACCGGGCAGCGCACCTCGCAGCGCCCGCGCCGCGAGGCCGTGCGCCAGGTTCAGGTGGTGCGCGGCGCGCAGCGCGGCGAGGTCGCTGGTCCGGCCCGGCGCGTGCACCCCGTTGCCGTAGCCGAGGAAGGCCGCGCACCACGGCTCGTTGAGCGTGGTCCAGGTGGCGACCCGGTCACCGAGGGCGTCCGCCGTGATCCCCGCGTACTCGGCGAAGCGGTACGCGGTCTCCCGGTGCGGCCAGCCCCCCGCGTCCTCCAGCTCCTGCGGAAGGTCCCAGTGGTAGAGCGTCACCACCGGCCGGATCCCGGCCTCCAGGAGCGTGTCGGCGAGCCGCCGGTAGAAGTCCAGGCCCTTGCGGACGGCCGGGCCGCGCCCGGTGGGCTGGACCCGCGGCCAGGCCACCGAGAAGCGGTAGTCGGTCACCCCGAGCCGCCGCATCAGGGCGACGTCCTCGTCGACCCGGTGGTAGTGGTCGGCGGCGATGTCACCGGTGTCGCCGTTGCGCACCTTGCCGGGCGTACGGCTGAAGGTGTCCCAGATGGAGGGGGTGCGGCCGTCCTCGGCGGCTGCCCCCTCGATCTGGTACGCGGCCGTGGCCGTGCCCCAGCGGAAGCCCTCGGGGAAGCGCAGGGCGGTCGTGAGGCCGGAGTGGGCGTCGAGCGCGGTCATGGGAAGGCAACTCCCTGGAGTGAGAAGGAGAGAGGAGGAGGAAGACGGGGCCGGGCGTCAGCCCTTGACCGCGCCCTGCATGATGCCGCCGACGATCTGCCGGCCGAGCAGGCCGAAGACGAGCAGCACCGGCAGCGTGCCCAGGAGGGTGCCCGCCATGATCACGGACTGGTCGTGGACGTAGCCGCCGCCGAGCTGGCGCAGCGCGACCTGGACGGTGGGCTCGGAGGAGGAGAGCGCGACGACGGGCCAGAAGAAGTCGTTCCACGCGGCCATGAAGGTCAGCAGACCGAGCACGGCCATGCCGGGCCGGGCGATCGGCACCACGATCGACCAGAAGATCCTGGCGGTGGACGCCCCGTCGACCCGGGCCGCCTCGATCAGCTCGTCGGGCAGCGACTGCACCAGGTACTGCCGCATGAAGAACACCCCGAACGCCGACACCAGGCCCGGCAGGATCACCGACTGGAGCTGGTTCACCCAGCCGAGCTCGGCGATCAGCATGAACAGCGGGATCACCCCCAGCTGCGGCGGGATCATCATGGTGCCCACGGTGACCGCGAGCAGCGCGCCCCGGCCCCGGAAGCGGAGCTTCGCGAAGGCGAAACCGGCGAGCGTGCAGCACAGGACGGTGCCGAGGGTGATCGACCCGGAGACGAGCAGCGAGTTGAGCACGGCCTTGCCGATGTCGGCCTCTTCGAGGACGGCCTCGAAGTTGCGCATCAGGTGCGGTCCCGGCAGCAGGGCCGGCGGCACCTTCGCCAGGTCGGCGTTGGACCGGCTGGCGGCGACGATCGTCCAGTAGAACGGGAACGCGGAGACCAGTACGGCGACGACCAGGACGGCGTAGGCGAGCGGTCCGGCGTGCAGGGTGCGGCCCGCCCGCGCGGGCCCGCGGCGTGCCGGGCGGACGAGCGCGGTCATCGGTCGGCCTCCTTGCGTGAACGGCGGCGCGCGATCAGGGCGTTGAGCCCGACGAGCACCACGATGAGCAGGAACATGACCCAGGCGATGGCCGCGGCCCGCCCCAGGTGGAAGAAGCCCCAGCCCTGCTCGTACATGTAGAGGCCGAGGGTCTGGTACTGGTGCGAGATGCCGCCCGAGATCGACCCTTCGAGGAGCAGCGGCTCGCCGAACAGCTGCGTCGCGCCGATCGTGGAGACGATGACGGTGAAGAGGATCGTGGGCCGCAGCCCCGGCAGGGTGACGTGGAAGAACTGGCGCCACCGCGAGGCCCCGTCCATGGCGGCCGCCTCGTACAGCTCGTCGGGGATGGACTGCATGCCGGCCAGGTAGATCAGCGCGTTGTAGCCGGTCCAGCGCCAGATGACGACCGTGGACACCGCGATCTGCGAGGCGACGGTGCCGTTCTGCCAGTCGACGGGGTCGACGCCGACGAGACCGAGCGCGTAGTTGATCAGCCCGAAGTCCCGGCCGAAGAGCTGCGCGAAGACGAGGGTGGCGGCGGCGACCGAGGTCGCGTACGGCAGCAGGACCGCCGTCCGCAGGAACGTGCGGCCGCGCATCCGGTAGTTCAGCAGGTGCGCGAGGCCGAGGGCCATCACCAGCTGCGGCACGGTGGACAGGACGCCGATGGTGAAGGTGTTGCGCAGTGCGACCCAGAAGTACTCGTCGCCGAGGAGCGCGGTGTAGTTGCCGAGGCCGCGCCACTCCATGTCGCCGGGGGTCTGGAGCTCCACGCGGTAGAGCGAGACGAACGCCGTGTAGAGCAGCGGGAAGAGACCGAACGCGGCGAACAGGGTGAAGAACGGGGCGAGATAGGCGTACGGCGATGCCGTCCGCCAGGCCCGCCGCGCGGCCCCCGGCCGGGGCGGCGGGACGACACGCGGCGGGGCCGGCGCCTGAGGTGCGGTGAGGGTCACGATGCGGCCCTTCGGTGAGGGTGCGGAGCGGGGGAGGGGACGGGACGGGGAGGGGCGGCGGGCCGGGTGGGGCTCCGCGTGGCGGAGCCCCACCCGGCGGCTCACGTCAGCCGATGGTGTTCTCGACGCCCTTCCTCGCGTTCGACCAGGCCTTCTCGGGCGAGGTGCCCTTGCGCTCCACCTCGCTCAGCGCGTTGGTGATCTGCTGGGCGATGTTCTGGTCGTGCACGCCGAGGACCTGGACCGGCGCAGCCTTCGCCGCGTCGCCGAAGATCTTCCCGATCGGGGCGCCGGAGAAGTACGCGTCCTTCGCGCCGGCGACCTTCTCGATCGCACCCGTGGCGGAGGGGAAGTTGCCCTGCTTCTCGAAGAGCCGGGTCTGCTGCTCGGGCGCGGTGAGCCACTTGATCAGCTCGTACGCCTCCTTCTTGTGCTGCGCGGCCCTGGGCACGGCCAGGTAGGAGCCGCCCCAGTTGCCGGCGCCGCCGGGGAGCGGGGCGACGTCCCACTTGCCCTTGCCGGTCTCACCGGCCTGGCCCTTGATGTAGCCGAGCATCCAGGCGGGGCAGGGGATGGTGGCGAAGGAGCCGGCGGCGAAGGCCTGGTTCCACTGCGGGGACCACTGGTCCAGCTTGGCGCTCAGGCCGCCCTGGGCGGCCTCGACGGCGTGGTCCCAGGCGGTGCGCAGGGCGGGGTTGTCCTCCCAGATCAGCTTTCCGGAGGCGTCGTAGTACCGCTCCTTCTCCTGTCCGATCATGATCGAGTACAGGCTGCCGACGCTGTCGATCCACGCGCTCTTTCCGGGGGCCTTCGCCTTGTACTGCTTCCCCAGCTCCAGGTAGCCGTCCCAGGTGGCCCACTTCTTCGCCAGTTCCTCGCGGTCGGTCGGCAGTCCGGCCTTCCGGAACAGGTCCGTGCGGTAGCACAGGGCCTCCGGGCCGACGTCCGTGCCGAGGCCGAGGACCTCGCCGCCCTTTCCGGTGGCGGCGGCCCACTTGGCCGGGGCGAACTGGTCCTTGAGCGTGTCCGCCCCGTACTTCCTGAGGTCCTCGAACCGTTCGGCCTGCTGCTGGGTGACGGAGGCGATGCGGCCGACCTCGATGCCCTGGACGTCGGCGAGGCCCCCGCCGCCGGCGAGCCGGGTCTGGAGGGACTTCCAGTAGTCGGCCTCGTCCTCGGTGTCGGTCTGCTTGATCGTGACGCCGGGGTGGAGCTTCTCGTACTCCGCGTACAGCCCGGCCTCCTTGTATCCGAAGGAGCCGAAGAGGTCCACGGTGACCGTGACCTCGCCCCCGGCACCGTCCCCGGACGCGCCGTCCGTCGAACTTCCGCAGGCGGCCAGGAGTGCCCCGGTGAGTACGACCGCCCCCAGTCGGACGGCGGTTCTTCTGGCGGCTCGGGCGATGGGCATGGGAAGCCTCCTTGGCTCCGGAACGAGCGAGAGCGACTGAGAGCGCTCTCAAGCCTGCGGGGGGAGCGTGCCCGGGGGGAGGGGTATCCGTCAAGGCTCGAAGGCGTATCGGACGGGAGGTGAGCTCAACTCCCTCTTGTGTTCAATCCATTGACACAGTCGTTTCGCGGGTTTTACGTTTCCGACGTTCTGAGAGCGCTCTCACGCTGTTCCCGCGGCGCTCTCGCACCGCTCCCCGTGCACGCCCCCCATCCGTCGCGACGACGACACGAGGTGCTCCTTCATGCCAGCCCCCCGCACCAGGCCGGCCGCAGCAGTGGTCCTGGTCTCCGCCCTCGCCGCCCTGGGACTCGGCCCCGCCGCCGGTCCCGCGGCCGCCGCCACCGTCCCCATGGGCGCCGGAAGCTACTCCGACACACGCCCCGCCGGCACGTCGGGACCCACCACCAACACCGGCACCCCGGTCACCCCCAAGGTCACCCCCGCCGCCCAGGGCAAGCCGGTCCCCACCAACGACTGGTGGTCCTCCCTGGCCTTCCAGCGGTACGGGGACAACCCGTACTCCACCCCCATGTACGGCCACCCGCTCACCTACCAGGCCGTCGCCGGCGGCCTGGAGATCGGCTACCCGACGAGCCCCGCCGTCGTCGGCGACGGGCGCCAGTACGAGTTCGCCCACAAGCGCGACCTCACCCTCGGCCTCACCGGCCTCAACTCGCCCGACGCGAAGGCCGACGCCTGGTCGGACTGGACCGTCACCCCCTACTGGTCCGACGGCGCCCGCACCCTGCGCACCACCATCGGGCACGGCCTGCCCTTCGTGTACGCCAAGGGCACCGGCGGCGACGCCCGGATCACCACCGCCGGGACGCCCACCGTCTTCGCCGACCAGGGCAACGTCCTCGGCATCACCGTCGCGGGCCACCACTACGCCCTCTTCGCACCCACCGGCACCGACTGGAACGTCTCCGGCACGACCGTCACCGCCGGCCTCGGCGGCAAGGACTACTTCTCCGTCGCCGTGCTGCCCTCCACCGACGCCCTCGCCACCTACCGGAAGTACGCGTACAGCTTCGTCACCGGGTCCACCGTGAACTGGAGCTACGACGCGGGGAGCGTCCGCGCCACCTACACCCTCACCACCGAGGCGAAGGAGGGCACCGAACGCGGCACCCTCCAGGCGCTCTACCGCCACCAGTGGCTGCACACCACCGACCCGCTCACCCCGTACACGTACGTCTCGCCGCGCGGCACCATGAAGGTCCGCGAGTCCGCCTCCTTCACGACCTCGCAGCGGGCCGCCGCCACGCTTCCGGCGCTCCCCGGCGCCGGTGTGGACGCCGCCCGGCTCCGCGGCCACCTGAACGAGGTGGCGAACTCCACCGACCCGTTCTCGGGGGCGGTCGACACGTACTGGACGGGCAAGGCGCTCGGCAGGCTCGCCCAACTGGTCCCGCTCGCCGACCAGATCGGCGAGGGCGCGATCCGCGACAAGCTGCTCGGTCTGATCAAGGGCCGCCTCCAGGACTGGTTCACGGCGGGCGGCGCCAACGAGTTCTCGTACGACCAGGCCTGGAAGACCCTCACCGGGTACCCCGCCTCCTACGGCAGCGACACCGAACTCAACGACCACCACTTCCACTACGGCTACTACGTGTACGCGGCGGCGATCGTCGCCCAGTACGACCCGGCCTGGGCCGCCGACTCCGCGTGGGGCTCCATGGTCAGGACCCTGGTCCGCGACACCGCCAACCCCAGCCGCACCGACGGCGCCTTCCCCTTCCTGCGCGGCTTCGACGTCTACGCCGGACACAGCTGGGCCAGCGGCCACCAGGGCTTCGCCGCCGGCAACAACCAGGAGTCCTCCTCGGAGTCCACCAACCTCAGCGCCGCCCTCGTCCTCTGGGGCTCGGCCACCGGCGACACCCAGCTCCGCGACCTCGGCACCTACCTCCTGACGACCGAGGGCGAGGCCATCGCCCAGTACTGGTTCGACGCCGACCAGCAGGTCTTCCCCGCCTCCTTCCAGCACGACACCGCCGGCATGGTGTGGGGCAGCGGCGCCGCCTACTCCACCTGGTGGACCGCCAACCCGGAGGAGATCCACGGCATCAACGTCCTGCCCGTGACCGGCGGTTCGCTCCAGCTCGGCGGACACAAGGACGCCGTCCGGCGCAACATCGCCGAGATGGAACGCGAGAACGGCGGACCCGCCGTCGAATGGCGCGACATCCTCTGGGAGTTCCAGTCCCTGGCCGACCCCGGCGCCGCCAAGGCGAAGTGGGACGCGGGCAACGCCGGCTACACCCCGGAGGCGGGGGAGTCCAAGGCCCACACCTACCACTGGCTCACGGCGCTCGACACCCTCGGCGCGCCCGACGCCACGGTCACCGGCTCCCTCCCCACCTCGGCCGTCTTCCTGAAGGGCACCACCCGCACGTACGTGGCCCACAACCACGGCACGACCGCTCGCACGGTCACCTTCTCCGACGGCAAGTCCCTCTCCGTACCGGCCCGTTCCACGGCGACCGGCACCGGCACGGGCGGCACCGACCCGGACCCCGGCCCCGGGCCCTCCACCGGCAACACCTTCCAGCTCCGCACCGGCGGCACGCTCACCACGGCCGGCGGAGCCACGGCGGGCAGCGACACCCTCGCCTCCGCCGGGGGAGCCAACCACGACGGCACCCCGACGCAGCCGCTCGTCTACGTGGCGAGGAACGTCAACGGCACGCTCAGGAGCGGAGGTTCGACCGCCTTCCGCCTCCAGGTGGACGCGGGCACGGCGGTCGGCCTGGGCCAGCAGGCCCGCGTCAGCTACGACCTGACCGGTGACGGCACCTTCGACCGCACGGAGACCTACCAGTACTTCGCGACGGACCCGGTCACCGGCTGGGAGGAGTACGCCCAGGCGCGCGGCCTGAAGTCCGCCACCGGCACGCTCGGGGACCTGCGCGGCGGCACGGTCCGCCTGGAGGTCTGGAGCGCCATCGGGAACGCCGACTCCCGGCTCCAGACGGGCACGGACCGGTCCGTCCTCGTCATCCCGTACGACTGACCCCTCCGCGGCGCGGGACGGCGGCGGGCCCCGGGGGCGATCCCGGGGCCCGTCGCCGCCCGCCGTCGCCGCCCGTTGCCGCCGCCGCCCGCCGCCCGCCGCCGCCGCCCGCGGCGGCCGGACCGGGCGCGGGGCGCCCGGCCGCGACGCGTTCCCTCAGGCGGAGGCGCGGCGGACGAGCGAGGTCGGGGTGATGACGGACCCCGGGATCTCGGGGCCGGTCCCGTCGAGCAGCCGCATCAGCAGCTTGACCATCAGCCGTCCCATGCCCTCGATGTCCTGGTGCACGGTCGTCAGCGCGGGGACCGTCCTGTCGACCACCGAGGCCATGTCGTCGAAGCCGACGACCGCCACGTCCTCCGGCACCCGCACCCCGCGCTCCCGCAGGGTCCGCAACGCCCCCGACGCCATCAGGTCGTTGGCGACGAACACCCCGTCCACGTCCGGCCGCCGGTCGAGCAGCTCCGCCATCGCGCGGGCCCCGCTCTCCTCGGTGAAGTCGCCCCGGCACAGCAGCGCGGGATCGGCGTCCAGGAGGACGTCACGGTAGCCGTGGATCCGGTCGATCGCGGACGTCTGGTCGGCGGGGCCGGAGATGTGCGCGACGCTCCTCCGCCCGAGACCCACCAGGTGCCGTACCGCCTCGCGGGCGCCACCGCGGTTGTCGCAGTCGACGAAGGGCACGGCGGGATCGATGCCGGGGGCGGGCCGCCCGCCGAAGACCACCGGGATCCGGGCCCGCTCGATCACGGTCGGCAGCGCGTCGTCGTTGTGCAGCGAGAACGCCAGCGCGCCGTCGACGTGCCCGCCCCCGAGATAGCGCGAGATCCGCTCGTGGTCTCCGGGACCCTCCACCCACAGGAGCACCAACTGGGAGTCGTGAGCGGTCAGCTCCCGGCTGATCCCGCGCACCTGCTGCTCGAAGAACGGGTCCGAGAAGATCCGGAACTCGGGCTCCGCGATGATCACGGCCACGGCACCGTTGCGCCGGGTGACCAGGGTGCGGGCCGCGTGGTTCGGCACGTAACCCAGCTCCTCGACGGCCCTGAGCACCTTCTCCACCAGCGGGGCGCGCACGCCCGCGCCCCCGTTGACGACCCGGGAGGCCGTGGCGCGCGACACCCCGGCGCGTGCGGCGACGGCTTCCAGCGTGGGGCGGGACCCCGTGGTCTGCTCGGGCAAGGCGTGCGCTCCTCGGCTGCGTCGGCTGGACGGGGTGTGCGGTGTGCGTGTCCGATGGGTGCTGTGCGGTCCTGCGCGGACCAGGATATCTGTAACCCCCACTGGTTGAGAGCGCTCCCAATGCGAAGACGTCCGCGCCCGTCCGGGCCTGGACGGCTTCCGCCTGGACGGGGCCGTCCAGGCCCGGACGGCGCCCGCGCCGGCGGCGACGAAACCCCGTTGCCCGGGTCCCGGCCCGGTGACTACCGTCCGTTCCACACGACGTGTAGCTCAGCAGCAGAGCACCGGGCTCGGGACCCGGAGGGCGCGGGGGCGGAACCCGCCACGTCGGCTTATGGACGCCCACGCTGACAAGCAGCCGCCGAAGATGTCCGGTTCCTACGCCGAGGACCACCTCGCCAGGGCCTTCGTCACCGCGCTCACCGACGCCGACCCGGCCACCAGGGCCCGTGCCGAGGAACGGGTCCGAGGCTGGCGCCGCGTGCTCGCCGGAATGACCGACGGCACGCTGCGCATCGGCTCGCGCACCCCCGTGGAGGGCCTGCCCGCCTGGGTCACGCCCGAAGTGCTGCGCGGCGGCTTCGCCACCGGCGCGCCGATCGCGGGCGGCCCCCTGCTGCCGTACGAGACCGAGGCCGCTCGGAGAGCGGGCCTGCCGGAGGACAGGGCGGCGCTCTTCGCCCGCTCCCTCACAGAGGAAGGGCTCACGGAGCTGTGGGCGCTGCTGGACTCCGCCCGCTACGAGATCGTCGTCCCCGAGGAGGCCGCGCTGCTGACGGTGGCCTGGCTGGTGCGCGCGGGCGAAGCCGAGGCCGCCCTCGAACTCGTCTCCGAGCTGCGCCCGTTCGCGGGACGGCTCCGCTTCACCCCGCGCCCCTCGGGTGCCCCGGCACCGGACACCGGCTCCGTGCACCGCCGTACCGTCGCGGACGCCGGAGCCGCGCTGGCACGCCGCCGGTCGAACGGCGCCGTGGAGGCCCAGCGCGAGGCGCTCGCCGTGTGGACGCCCTTCGCGGACGATCTGCTCCGGCACTGGCTGGAGACGGCCGACCCCGAACACCGCGTGCTCGGCCGCGATCCGGACGCCGGGTGGCACGCGCGCGGGGCCGCGCTCCTCGACCGGTACGGGAGCCTGGCCCGCGAGCACACCCGGTGCGGTGGACACCGCGACCCCAAGGGCAACGTGGGGATCCTGCGCGGAGCACTGGAGGAGACCACGGCCGGACGCCCCCTCGACGCGCGGCGGACCGGACTGCTGCGGCACGCCGTCGCGTCCATGGTCCGCAAGCGGGGGCTGCCCGGATCGGAGCGGCACACCGCCCTGCGCGACACCCAGGCGGCCCAGGCCGCGCTGCCCTCCCACCAGGCCCTGGCGCACCTCGTGGCCGAGCGCCTCTCCGGCCTCCCGCAGGACGCTGGTGCCGCCGACGTCACCCCGCTCGTCGCCCCGGTGACCGAGGCGGAGCGCCGGCGCTCGGGCCTGCCCGCCGGCACGGCCGTACCGCCCGCGATCCGCCGTGTGGTGGAGGGGGCGCGGAGCGCGCCGCTCGCCACGCTCGTGGAACTCGGGGTGGTCCCGTCCGCCGAGGTGATGGCCGAGCTGGTTCCCCAGCTCGTCGCCGTCGAGACCGCGGCGGTGTACGAGGACGGGTCCCTGCGCGCGCTCATGGCCGCGAACTACCGGGCGTTCCGCGGGCGCCGCTCGCTGCTGCTGCTCGACCTGGCACGACAGGTCGGGCCCGGGGAACTCCCCTGGGTCCGCGCGGTGTCGGCACGGCGCGGCGAGGGCGCGCGCACCGAGGGCTCCGCGCACGCGGCGCTGCGGCAGCTCGGCGAGGTGGCCGTGGACGGCTTCCCCGGCACCCTGCTGCCCAACCCCCTCGTGCGTGAACTCGCGGTGCTCGCAGGCCGGGCGGGCCTGGACGCCCCGCTCGTCGAGGAGCTGGCCGCCGACATCTTCATGGGCACCTTCAGCCCGAAGTTCCAGTCGGCCGCGACGGTGGCCGCCGAACTCCTCGGCGGCGGAACACTGTACGAGCGGTACTACGGCATCGACTACGAGGCGGTCCTCGCCCTCGCCGGGAACGCGTCGAGGCGCGCGGGCGCCCGGACGGCTTCCGGATTCGCGGCCCTGTGCCACGAGCGGGCCGGTGGGCCCTCCTCGTACGGCGTGGCGGCCAACGGCACGGTGATCGAGCAGGCGCAGATCCTCACCACGCACAATCTCGCCTCCCTCGTCCACCGCGTCGGCATCGTCCCCGCGTCCGGCTGGGCGGACCTGGCGCGCCGCTGCTTCATCACCGTGTGCCGCCTGACGGCCCGCGTGCACCACGAGCCGCGCCCGCTGGCCACGATCAAGGACGCGGCGTACGCCTGGCGGCAGATGCTCTTCCACCTGTCGATGTGCGACGACGCGGCGGCGGCCGGGGTGCTGGCGCGGATGCGGGAGGAGACCGCCCGTCACCCCTTCCACGTGGCCGCCCGGCTGGCACCGGCCCTGGCGGGACTGCGCCTCGTGGAGGAAGGGGGTTCGTTCGGCGCCGACGGCACGGCCGACGGCGGACGGGCCCGGCGCCTGACCGGCTGGGCCACCTCGGGCCACTGGCTGAGCGCGGACCCGAGGGCCGTCACCCGACGGTGACGCGACCCCCGCGCCGCCCTTGACGGGTGACGGACGCCCGGTCCCGTGGGTGGTGTCAGCGGTGCGTGCGACGATCACAGGAGTGATCGTCTCGCTGGATGCCCTGCTGCCCACCGCCGGAAGGCACGTGTCGACCACCTACGCCGACTGGGTCGCCGCGCACGACCCGGGTGCCGTCGACGCCGCGCCCGCGCTGGTCCAGGACATGGGGGCCGAGCTCAGCCGGTCCTGGACGAAGCCGGGCGCCTTCGTCGACGCCATGGCACGGCGGGCGCGGCAGCTGCCGCCGTCGCATCTGCC
Organism: Streptomyces sp. E-08; assembly: GCF_049913095.1. Taxonomy (NCBI): domain Bacteria; kingdom Bacillati; phylum Actinomycetota; class Actinomycetes; order Kitasatosporales; family Streptomycetaceae; genus Streptomyces; species Streptomyces sp. E-08. Next base: position 7,488,699 of record NZ_CP183971.1, read on the forward strand.
GTGGTTCTGGGACACCGTGGGCCACCGGCTGATCGGGTACGGGAGCAGGCCGGGCGGGCGGGCCTACGGGGCGGCGCGGGCGGCCGAGGCCCAGCACGGTCTGCCCGTCGATCCCTCCTACCGCCGGGCCAACGGGCTGCTGTTCGCCCAGGGCGGTGCCATGCCCGCCAAGGAGTTCGGCGCGCATCAGCGGTTCCTCGCCGAGACGCTGGAGCCCGCCGCCGCGCACACCGCCCTGGAGGCGTTCCTCACGGCCTGGGCCGCCTCGCCCGCCGACCTTCCGGCGGATCTCGTCCGCCGGGTACGGGCCTCCGCGAAGAAGGCCGGACTCGGGGACGCGGAGGTCGCCGGGACCGTGGGCACGATCCTGTCGGTCACCCGGAAGAAGTCCGTCCCGGACGCCCTCCTCGCGGCGGCCGAGCCGATCCTGACGGCCCATCCGCCCACGGACGCGATCGCGGCCGGCCTCCTCGACGTCTTCCCCGAGGGGGCCACCGACGGCGGTGCCTGGCTGCGCCTGCTGATCGGCTGCGGCGCGGCCGGGGCGATGGAGTCCGGACGGGCCGTGCCGGAGGGCGGCCTTCACCAGTGGCTCGGCACCTTCGGCGGGACGACGCCGCCCCGCCCACCGGGGGGTGGGCGGGGCGGCGTCGGATCGTCCCGGAGGTCAGCCGGCGACGGGGGCCGTGAGCCGGGCCTCCGTGTCGGAGGCGGCCGTGCGGGCCGCCAGCGCCTTCTGCGCGAGGACGCCGAAGACGATCCCGAACACCGCCCACAGCACCAGCTGGATCGCCAGGGAGGCGAGCCTGAACTCCCAGAGGAGGGCGGCGGGGAAGCCCGCCGCGACGGCGTCGGTGTTGTCCGGCAGGACGGCGAACGCGACCGCCGTGACGACCACGAACCCGGCGCCGGCCGCCAGGGTCGCGTTCCAGTTCCCCAGGCGCGGCGCGAGCCGGCGCCCGGCGATCACGGCGCCGATCCCGAGGAGCACGCTCAGCAGGATCATCAGGAAGAACAGGGTGGTGCGCTGCCCGATGGTGTCCGGATTGCCGACGGCCGGAGGGGTCGCCGGGTACTTGAGGAACGGCACCAGATAGACCGTGGTGAACGCGGCGGCCGCGGTCAGCGCCGCCGTCGCCCGGGGGCTGAACCGGCCGACGCGGCCCAGCACGAAGGAGAAGGCGAGCGAGGCGATGCCGCCGAGCGCCACGCCGTACACGAGGACGCCGGTGGCGAGCCCGAAGGTCGACTGGGTGGAGCGGCTGATCTCCTCCTCTTCCGCTGCGGGCTCGGCGGCGGCCGCGCCGCCCCCGTGGCCGGCGTGCGCCCCGTGGGCGGCCGGGGCCTCCTTGGCGGCGGTGGCCTCCTCGACGGCGATCGCGCCGTTCACGGGCGGCTCACCCACCGCGTAGGCCACGGCGAAGGCGAACAGGCCGGCGATGAGGCCCGCGAGCATGCCGCGGACCAGCAGGGATCTGACAGTTGAGGCGTGCATGGTGCGGTTCGCCTCTCAGTGGCAGGGGAAGCCGAGCAGGTGGCGACCGTCGTGCACCCACTCGTGCACGTCGGTGCCCGCGAACACGGAGGTGGCGCCCTGCTCGGCACCCACGAAGTACAGCGCGATCAGCGCGAGCAGCCCGACGAAGAAGGCCCAGGGCAGCACCGCGCGGACGGGCAGCGGAGCCGGTACGGCGACGGAAGGGGTGGAAGCGGCAGCGGAGACGACGGCCTCGGCCATGATGGAACCTCCTGTGGGAACTCGCGTCCCAGACGGTGGTGCAGGACGACGGTCCACGGGTCTGACTCACCGTGGCGTCACGCTCGGGGACGCCACGGCTTACAGTGGCGCGACCGTGCCGGATTCTCACCGGGCTTCCGTCTCGCCGTCGTCACGCTGTTCAAATGTCGCCTGACGGTACCGCGCGCGGAGACCCTCGCCAAGGGCGTGAGGCGTGCATCACTGTCCGTACGCCCCCCGGTGAGTGTCCCGCCGTGCCTCGCCCCTCCTCCACCCGCCGCAAAGGAACCCGATGACAGTCCGGTTGACGCTGATCCCGCCCGCGACGAGCGAGGCGCTGCGCGAGGTCCGGTTCGACGACGACGGCCCTCTCGACGCGGCGGGCGTCGCCCACGCCGAGGCCCTCGCGCACGCCGTCGGCGCTTCCTCGCGCGCGTACGTCTCGCCGTCCCGGCGCTGCCGCCGCACGGCGGAGGCCCTCGGGCTGTCGGCGGAGCCGGTGGAGGCGCTCGCGGGCTGCGCGATGGGCCGGTGGCGGGGACGGACCCTGGAGGCCGTCGCCGCCGCCGAGGAGGCGGCGGTCGCCGCCTGGCTCTCGGACCCGGCGGCGGCCCCGCACGGCGGGGAGTCCCTGCGGGAGCTGCGCGTCCGGGTCGGCGCCTGGATGGACGCCCTCCGGGACGACGGGGGACGTGTCACCGCGGTGGCCGAACCGGACGTGATCCGCGCCGCGACGGTCCACGCTCTCGCGGCACCGGACGCCATGGCCTGGCGTCTGGACGTCCGCCCGTTGACCGCCGTCCACCTCACCGGCCGCGCGGGCCGCTGGAACCTGCGCGCGGGGGAGCCGCTGGGACAGCCGTAGGGGGACCGCACAGCGGCCCCCCTACGCACCGGCCCCCTTGGATCAGACGGCCGGACGCTTCCACTCCCGCAGCAGGAGGTAGCCGAGGTACGCCCCTCCGACGGCCATCGTGTACAGGCCGACCGGCAGGTTGTCGAAGAGCGGCAGCTGCTGGGCGGTCAGGTCGGCGAGGACCAGGAGCAGCGCGCCGAGCAGCGTCGACATGACCAGGTGCGGACCGCCGCCGCGGGTGACCCGCTTGGCGATCTGCGGTGCCGTCAGGGAGATGAACGCGATCGGTCCGGCGACGCTGACCGCGCCGGCCGACAGGACGATCGACAGCGTGACCGCCGCGGTCGCCGTGCGGGCCGGGCGGGCGCCCAGGCCGGTCGACAGGTCGTCGCCCATCTCACCGATGCTCAGGGGCCGTGCGAGGAGCGCCGCGAGCGGCAGGCAGACGAGCAGCACCACCCAGATCGTGGTCGCGTCGTCCCAGGAGCGGGCGGAGAGGCTGCCGTTGATGTACGCGGTCAGCGCACTGGCCTTGTCCCGCTCGACGGCGTAGACGACGTACTGGGTGAGGGCCGTCGACATGGCGGCCACACCGATGCCGGCCACGACCAGCCGTCCCGGGTTGCGGAACCCGGTCCCCGTCGAGAGGTAGACGACCGCCATGGCGAGCACGGCGCCGACCAGCGCGCCGACGGGCACCGGCACGACATCGGGGAAGAACAGCGCGGCGGCCGCCGCACCCGCCCCGGAACCCGCCCCGAGCCCGATCACGTCCGGGCTGCCCAGCGGGTTGCGGGTGACCGACTGGAAGAGGGCCCCGGACAGGCCGAACGCCGCGCCGGTGGCGATGGCGACGACGAGCCGGGGGCCGCGCAGCCGGTTCAGGACGAAGGCGTTCTTGCCGGTGGCCTCGCCCATGAGCGCCGACGGGAGGTCGGCCAGGTCGATGCCGAGGCGGCCCAGGGAGAGTGTCGCCACGGCCGCCCCGAGGAGCAGCACCAGCGTCACCGCGGCGGCGACCAGGGTGGGGCGCCGGACGGGGACCGCGACCCACGGACCGATCCTCAGGAGGCTCCGGCCCGTGGGCCGTACGGGCGGCCGGGACGGGGTCACGGCCGGGTCGTCGATCCGCTCGGCGGTCTTCATGCCGCTCCCCTCATACGTCGGACGGCGAAGAGCAGCGCGGGCGCGCCCACGAAGGCGGTGACGACACCGACCATGAGTTCCTGCGGACGGAGCAGCACGCGGCCGACGACGTCGGCGAACAGCAGCAGCGTGGGCCCCGCGAGCGAGGTGAAGAGGATCTGGAGGCGGAAGTCGGCGCCCACCAGCGCCCGGACGAGGTGCGGTACGGCGAGCCCGACGAAGGCGATGGGGCCGACGGCGGCCGTCGCGGCGGCGCTGAGCAGCGTCGCGGCCAGGAGCCCGGCGCCCTTGACGCGCGCGGGGCTGATGCCGAGCGAGGCGGCCTTGTCGTCGCCCATGGCCATGGCGTTCAGCCCCGGCGCGAGGAGCACGGCGAGGACGAAGCCGACGGCGGCGAACGGCAGGACCGCCCAGAACGCGTCGAAGCCGCGCCCGCCGAGCGCGCCCACCACCCAGTAGCGGTACGTGTCGAAGACCTGCGGCCGGGACAGCGCGACGGCCTGGATGAACGCGGCGAGGACGGCGGAGAGCACCGCTCCGGCGAGCACCAGGCGGACCGGTCCGCTGCCGCCGCCGGCCGTGCCGATCAGGTGGACGATCACCCCGGTCGCCAGGGCGCCGACGAGGGCCCACCAGATGTTCTCGCGCTGCCCGGAGGCGCCGAGGAACGCGGTCGCGGCGACGATCGCGGCGGACGCGCCCGCGTTGATGCCGAGAAGTCCCGGCTCGGCGAGCGGATTGCGGGTGATGCCCTGCATCAGCGTGCCGGCGACACCGAGGCACAGACCCGCGAGCAGGCCGAGCGCGGTACGGGGATAGCGGCTCTCGACGACGGTCCTGAGGTAGTCGTCGCCGGCACCGGTGACGACCCGGAGGACGTCGGCCGCGGACGTCGGCTTGCTGCCGAACATGACGCTGGCGAGGACCGCGAGGGCGAGCAGGAGCAGGCACAGGGCGGCGGCTGCGAGGTGCCGGCCAGGGCCCCGCCGTACGACGGCGGGGCCCTGGCCGATCCGGGAGAGAGTGGTCACGCCGGGGACCCGCTGCTACTTCCCGGCCTTGGCGACAGCCTTGTCGATCATGGGGAGGTACCGCTCGATGCTGTACGGCACCGTGAGCGGGTTGATCATCGACGAGGCCGTCACGAAGGGCTGGTCGTTGCTGTGGACGAGCGCGCCCTTCTTGACCGCGGGGATGGCCGCGTACAGCGGCTGCGCCTCGATCTCCTTGCGGGACTTGTCGTCCATGTAGAAGGTGAAGGCGATGTCGCTCTTGGAGAGCTTGTTGGCGTTCTCCAGGCCGATGAGGGCGGAGTCGGTGCCCTCGGTCTCCTTGAAGGTGTTCACGACCGGGTCGACCTTGAGGCCCAGCTTGGAGACCATCGCGACGCGCTGCTCCGCGGGCTTGAAGACGCCGAGGGTGCCGGGGCCGGTGTTGTAGATGTACGAGAACGTGACGTTCTTGTAGTTCGGGCGCGTGGCGGCCGCGTCGGCGAGCTGCTTGTCGATCTTGGAGGTGAGCTCCTTGGCCTTCTCCGGCTGGCCGAGCGCCTTCGCGACGATCTCGATCTGCTGGTCCCAGTCGGTGCTCCACGCCTTCTCGGGGTAGGCGACCGTCGGAGCGATGTCCTTGAGGAGGTCGTACTGCTTCTGCGTGATGCCCGACCAGGGGGCGAGGATGACGTCGGGCTCCAGCTCGGTGATGGCCTCGATGTCGAGCTCCTCGCCGCCGTCGAACTGCTTGGGCAGCGTGGCGCCGGACTTCTTCACGGCGTCGTGGATCCAGGGCAGGTAGCCGGTCTTGTCGCTGCCCCAGGGGTAGCTCTCGATGCCGACGGGGACGTTGCCGAGGGCGATGGCGGTCTCGGCGGAGCCCTGGCCGAGGGTGACGACGCGCTTCGGCTTCTCCTTGATGACGGCCTCACCGAGGGCGCTCTTGATGGTGACGGGGAACGCCCCCGCCGGAGCCTTGGCCGCCGAGTCCTTCGCGTCGTCCCTTTTGTCGTCCGAGCCGCACCCGGTCACCATGAGGCCGAGCGAGACCGCGGCGGCACCCGCCACGAGGACGCGGCGGCGAAGGGGGGTGAACAGTGCAGGCATGGCGGATCCTTGTCTCCGGGCAGAGGTGTGCTGACGCCCCGCCGCCGCTTCTCCGGGCATGGGGATGCCGGGCAGCGGCCAGGGCGAGGCGCTTGTTAGGTGAGCCTAACCTATTCCCTAGTGGTCCCGGGCGCCAGGGTCGTGACGCCGCCCCCGGGTGTGAACGGCCGTCAGTCCGAGGCCTCCCACGCCGTCGTCAGCCCGTCCAGCCATGCCGGCGGGAGCTCCGCGGCGTCCCATTCCTCGTGCAGGTCGCCCGGCGCGGTGGCGAGCCGTTCCAGCACGGCGACGCTCGTGGGGGAGTGGATCAGGGAGTACCGGCCGTGGATGGCGATCGCACTGCCCGGCCCGTACTCGGCGTACAGCCGCTCCAGGCGCGCCCGGTGCTCCGACGTGAACTGCGCGAGCCGGCCCGCGTACCCCGCCCGCTGACGTGAGCTCATCGTGCGGAGCAGGGCCCGCAGCACCTGCTCGGTGACCTCCGGGTCGAGGTCCGAGACGTCGGTGAAGGAGAGGTAGAGCGGGGTCACCGCCACATGGGTCCGCTCCAGCTCCGTCCGTCCGACGGGGGGACGGTCGTCCGGTGAGGCGGCCGAGGGGTCCGCGGCGACGGCGCGCCGCAGCGCCCGCTCGGAGACCGCGCCCAGCGCGTCGGTGACGGCCCGGGCCCCGTCGAGCCAGGCGGAGGCGTACGGCTCGCCCGTCCCGTCGGGTGCGCTCCATTCGGCCGCGCCGATCTCCTCGTACGCGAGGGCGAGTGCGCCCGCCTCGACGAAACCGATCAGCTCCTCCGCGTCGCCGGGCCAGACCCCCGCCCGGGCGAGCAGTTGGAGGAGGGTCCGCTTCGCGTTGACGACACTGGCCTCGTCCAGCTGCTGCCGTCCTTCTCCGGCGGTGCTCACAGGGTCCTCCTCGGCGTAGGGACGGCGTCGTGCGGGTCCGCGCGGAACGCTCCGTTCGAGCCTACGCAACACCCGACGCGCCGAGCGGGCGACCGGGCCCGTCGCGTCGTCATACGGCCGCTGGGACCGCGGACATGGGCGGCCGCACGACGTCCGCCCATGCCCCCAACCCGTTGGCTTGCAACGTTCTATGGAAAACCTTCAGTTCGACAGTCTGTTGATCATTGCCGGATCTCTTGCAGGTCTTCAGGTGTGGTTGTTAGCGTGCCGCGCGCCGACCGATCACCCCCCGATCCGGGAGAGACCCCATGAAGCGATTCCGTACGACGCTGCCGCTCGCCGCCGCCCTGGCGTTCCTCACCCCCCTCGCCACGGCGCAGGCCGACCCCGTCCGGCCGTCCGCCCCGGCTCCGGCGCTGCTCGCCGTGACCGACCCCGGTTTCGAACAGGGCGGCAAGGGATGGGAGTTCACCGCCGGAACCGGCGTCGCCGTCAACAACCCGCACTCCGGGAACCGGCTCGCCTACCTCGACGCGGGCAGCGGCATGAAGGTCTCCCAGACCGTGACGGCCACCGGCCGCGGCGGCTATCTCGTCTCCGCCTGGATCGCCACCGGCGGCCCCGGCGCCACCTACTCCCTCCGTGTCAACGGCACCGCCGTCGCCGAGCGCACCCTGCCCGCCGCCGCGAACTACCGCCGCCACACCCTCGGCAGGATCGCGCTCGCCCCGGGCGACCGCCTGGAGATCGCCTTCCAGTCCGGTCAGGGCTGGGTGAACGTCGACGACGTCATGGTCTCCCCCGCCGCCCCCGCCGACCCCCGCGTCTCCTCCAGCGACCCCGAGATCGTCGCCATGTTCGACTGGGCCAAGGACAAGGCCAACAGCTGGGTGCACCTGCCCGGCACCCAGGGCCCGCTCGACGCCGACGAGCGCCAGACCGGCGGCACGGGCACCGGCGTCTACGCCCCCTCCTACTGGGCCGGTTACGCCAACCGCAGCGGCTACTACTCCCGCGACATGGCCCACCAGCTCGCCGGTGCCGGCATCCTCGGCCTGCACGCCGAGAACAGGGAGATGCTCCGCGCCTTCGCGGCTTCCGCCACCGCCGAGCACGCCTACTACCCGGTGTGGGCCCTCAACTTCGACAACCGCAGCCCCCTCTCCATCGACTACCGGAGCCCGAGCCTCTTCGTCCGCGAGGTGCCCGCCCCCTTCGAACTCGTCCAGAAGGCCGAGGAGGCGTACCGCTGGAGCGGCGACCCCGCCTACCTCGACGACCCCGCCCTGTGGGCGTTCTACCGGCACACCACCGACGACTTCGTCACCCTCCACGACGGCCGGAAGGACAACGGCGGCGTCGCGGTCGCCGAAGGCACCGGGCGCGGCATCTTCCAGGGCACCGCCAGCTACAACGAGCAGAGCGACGAGCCGCTCACCGAGGCGGGCGACGCCATCGGCTCCCAGTACCAGGCCTACCGCGCCATGGCCGCCCTCGCCCGCGCCAAGGGCGACCGCGCCACGGCCGGCCTCTTCGAGCGCCGCGCCCGCGACCTCAGGACGTACTTCAACTCCACCTGGAGTGGGACGGGTTCGGGCGCCGACATGGTCCGCGGTTACACCACCGACGGGCGCGCCCTGACCGGCTGGGGCAAGGAGAACAGCTGGTTCATGCCGATGAAGGGGATCATCGACCCCGGCGCCCGCCGCGAGGCCTACCTGGACTACGTCGACGCCCAGTCCGAGGGAGCCGGACGCCCCGACAACATCGAGGCCCTGACGTACCTCCCCGACACGTTTCTGGCCGGCGGCCGCCCCGACACAGCCTGGAAGTGGATGCGCCACGTCTACGCCGAGAAGGACGTCCAGCACGTCAACTCCCGCCAGGGCACCAACGGCGACTACCCCGAGGTCTCGTTCACCCTCGTCGCCCAGACCGTCCAGGGACTCATGGGCGTCACCCCGAACGCCCCCGCCCGCACCCTCACCACCCAGCCGCGGCTGCCCTCCGGCATGGAGTGGCTGAGCGTCGAGGACCTGCGGGTCGGGGACTCCGCGTTCACCCTCCGGCACGACACGGACCGCCGCTCGACCCTCACCCACGCCACGGGCACCGGCGCCTACACCTGGGAGGCGCGCTTCCCCGGTGCCCACGCCGCCGTCGCCGTCGACGGAGTGCGCCGCCCGGCCCGTACCGAGGTCGTCGACGGCGTCACGTACACCGTCGTCCGTACGCGCGTCGCCCCCGGCCGTACCGTCACCGTCGAGGTCCGATGAGCGCGCCCGCCGCATTTCCGGGCGGTCCCGCGCTGTTCCGGCTCACCCCCGACGTCGCGCACCTCAACCACGGCTCCTACGGTGCCGTCCCGGTGCCGGTCGCCCGGGTCCACCGGGACCTCGCGGCCGAGGCGGCGGCCGACCCCGACGCCTTCTTCCTGAGCGTCCCCGACCGCGTCGCCGCGGCCCGCGGCCGGGTCGCCACCCACCTGGGCGCCGACCCCGACGGCATCGCCTTCGTCACCAACGCCACCGAGGCCGCGGGACTCGCCCTCGACGCCCTGCGCCTGGACGCCGGCGACGAGGTCCTGGTCACCGACCACGGCTACGGCACGGTCGTCGCGGCGGCGGCCCGCCGCGCCCGTACGGTCACCGTCGCCCTCGACCCCGCCCTGCCGGACGAGGACGCGGTGTGCGAAGCGGTCCTCGCCGGACTCACGCCCCGGACCAGGGTGGCGCTCCTCGACCACATCAGCTCACCCACCGCCCGGACGGTCGCGGGCCCCCGGCTGCTCGCCGCGCTCCGCGAGCGCGGGGTGACCACCGTCGTCGACGGCGCCCACGCACCCGGCATGCTCGCCGAACCGCTCGCGGGGCGCCCCGACTTCTGGTTCGGCAACCTGCACAAATGGGCCTACGCCCCGCCGGGCAGCGCCGTCCTCGCGGTGGCGCCCGCCCACCGGGCCCGGGTGTCCGCGCCCGTGCCCTCGTGGGAGGTCGACCGGGGCTTCCCGCGCGCGGTCGAGTACCGGGCCACCGCCGACTACACCGGCTGGCTCGCCGCCCCCGAGGGCCTCGACCTGATCGCCGGGCTCGGCGCCGCACGGGTCCGCGCCCACAACAGTGAACTCGTACACCACGGAGCCGAGTTGCTGGCCGACGTCCCCGGCCTGACCCCGCTGCCGCACACCGAGGGCCTCGCCATGCGCTCGCTGCGCCTGCCCAGGGGCATCGCCCGCACGCAGCAGGAGGCCGCCGCGCTGCGGGAGGAGATCGCCGCCCGGCTCGGCTTCCGGGTGCTGATCTGGTCCTGGCCCGACGGCGGCGGCATCCGGATCTCCGGACAGATCTACAACCGCGCCGAGGAGTACGAGCGCCTCGCCGCCGCCCTGCGAGGGCTGCTCGCGGACGGCTGACACGGGGGAGACGGGGGACGGGGGGGACACGGGGAGGGGGCGGGGAGGCGCGTTCGTTCAGTTCCGGTACACGCGCAACTCCGCCACCTCGTACGACATCTCCGTCGCGCCCGGGTCGGGCGCCGGGTGGTACCGGCCCGCGCAGACCGAGAGGTTCACGATGAGGTGGGCCCGCCAGGAACGCCCCACCCCGCGGCGGTCGTCGAAGACGCGGGCGCCGTTCACCCACCACACCACGGAGCGCGCGCCGAGCTCGACCCGGAGGTCCACCCACGCCCCCGGGCGGATCGCCGGGTCACGGAAGTAGAGGTACCGGCCCCGCACCCGGTTCGACAGCTCCAGGAGGTCCGGGTTGTCGGGGTGGTACTCGAAGACGTCGATCTCCTGGCCGCCGTCGAGCCAGGTCCAGATCGCCGGCCACGCGCCCGTCTCCACGGGCAGGCGCACCCGGGCCTCCAGGACGTCGCCCGCCCGCACCAGGAACCCCTCGTCGCTGCCCTCCGTCGTGAGCAGGCCGGTGCTCCAGAGGCCGTCGGTCCTGCGCTTGGCACGGAACGTCCCCGTCCGGCTGTACGACGGGTCCTCCACCAGATAGTCGAGTTTGTTGTCGCCCCGATTCGTCGGTCCCCCGTCGGGATAGGCCCACGAGTGGCCCGCCACCCACTGCCGGGCGGAGGAGAAGTCGGCGTCGAGGACCAGGTTCGCGGGGGTGGACGCCGGACCGCGCCCGCCGGGACCGTTGCCGCTCCGGCGGAACCGGTCGAAGAAGTCGAACAGCACGGCACCACTCCTTTCGCGCGGACCACCGCCGGTCCGCGGGAGATCCGTCCCACTTTGCACCGAGCGGTGCGGAGGAGTGACCAGTTGGCGAGAACTCGTCACAAATGTCCCACTGGGACATTTGTAGGTGTATGGTGCACGTATGGGTGCGGAACGAGAACGGCGGAACCCGCGCCGGGGCCCCAAGGGCACACGGACCCGCGAGGCGCTCGGCGAGGCCGCGCTGCGGCTCGTGCGGGAACGCGGACCGGCCGCGGTCTCCGTCGAGGACGTCACCGACGCGGTCGGCGTCTCCCGGCGCACCTTCAGCCGGTACTTCGCCTCCAAGGAGGAGGCCGTCGTCGACGGCATCCGCGCCGACTGCGCGCGCATCAACGAGGCCCTCGCCGCCCGCCCGGAGACGGAGACCCCGCTCACCGCCTACCGCGCCGCCCTGCGGGTCTGGCTCGCCGACCCCGTCAACCCCGCCTGGCACCGCCGCGACGGCGTGCGGGAACTGCTCCGCCTCGCCGAGCACGAGGCGTCCCTGCGCGCCGTGCTGCGGCGCGTCCTCCTGGAGGGCGAGGCCGCCTCCGTACGCCTGGTGGCCCGGAGGCTCGGGGCCGACCCGGAGCGCGACCTGCGTCCGGCCGTCGCCGTGGGGAGCGGGGCAGCGGCCCTCATGGCCGCCGCGCGCGCCTGGACGTCCGGTGACGACAGGGAGGCGCTCCCCGCCCTGGTCGAGGAGGCCTTCGCGCTGCTCGGGGCGGAACCGCCACCGACCCCGACGGACACGCCGGCAGAACCGGGCCGCGCGCGCGCCGTGCCGGGGGCGCGTCCCGGCGCGCCCGGCACCGTCGCCGCCCGCCACCTCGCCGACGGCGCCCCCGCCGCCCGCTGAACCACCCGAAAGGACAACGTCATGAAGGCACTCCAGTACCGCGCCGTGGGCACCCCGCCCGAGGTCGTCACCGTCCCCGACCCCGAACCCGGGCCGGGACAGGTGCTCCTCAAGGTCACCGCCGCCGGTGTGTGCCACTCCGACATCGCCGTCATGAGCTGGTCCGCCGAACAGCTGCCGTTCCCGCTGCCCCTGACCCTCGGTCACGAGGGCGTCGGCACCGTCGCCGCGCTCGGACCGGGCGCGGAGGGCTTCGGCGTCGGGGACGCCGTCGCCGTGTACGGCCCCTGGGGCTGCGGCAGCTGCTTCATGTGCGCCCAGGGCAAGGAGAACTACTGTCTGCGGGCCGCGGAGCTCGGCATCAGGCCGCCCGGACTCGGCGCGCCCGGCGCCATCGCCGAGTACATGATCGTCGACAGCCCGCGCCACCTGGTGCCGCTGGGCGGCCTCGACCCCGTGCGGGCCGTCCCGCTCACGGACGCCGGCCTCACCCCGTACCACGCCATCAAGCGCTCCCTGCCGAAGCTCGTCCCCGGCAGCACCGCCGTCGTCATCGGCACGGGTGGGCTCGGCCACGTCGCCGTCCAGCTGCTGCGCGCCATGACCGCGGCCCGGGTCGTCGCCCTGGACGTCACCGAGGAGAAGCTCGCCCTCGCGCGTGCCGTCGGCGCGCACGACACGGTCCTGTCCGACGCTGACGCCGCCGCCACGGTCCGGGAGCTGACCGGCGGCCGGGGCGCCGAGGTCGTGCTCGACTTCGTGGGCGCCCAGCCCACGGTGACGGCCGCCGGCGCGATGGCCGCGGTGGAGGGCGACGTCACCATCGTCGGCCTGGGCGGCGGCACCCTGCCCGTCGGCTTCGGCGCCCTGCCCTACGAGGTCTCCGTCGCCTCCCCCTACTGGGGCACCCGCGCCGAGCTGATCGAGGTCCTCGACCTCGCCCGTACCGGAGCCGTCGACGTCCACGTCGAGACCTACGGCCTGGACGAGGCACCCGAGGCGTACGAACGGCTGCACGAGGGACGGATCGACGGCCGGGCGGTCATCCTCCCGAACGGCTGAACCACCCGCGTGGGCGCCCCGCGGGGGTCAGGGCAGCTGGTCGTTCCAGCGGTAGCGGTCCGGCTGGACGTGCACGGTCATGGACGTCTCCCGCTCCCCCCAGCTCATGTCCGACTCGCCGATCACCCAGGCCATCGCCTGGTACGCGCTCGGCCGCGAGGTCGTGCGCGGACAGGCGTCGAGCGGAGTGACGGCGGACCGTCCGGTCGGGACGGTCAGGCGCACGCCGGTGCCCCCGTACGGCCGCCCTGCGCCTTCGTGCCTCCGTGCGGGCCTCCTCCAGCAGTCGCGACCATCGCTCCGCCTCGTCGTCCCCGACTCCGAAGAGCTCGGCGAGGGCCGCGAGGACCTCCGCGTCGGGTAACGCGGTGGCCTCCGGATCCTTGTAGCGGTTGAAGCTGGAATCGCTCAGGCCCCGCATGGTCCGGCCGGCGAATCGGCTCTTGAGCCGCGCCTCGATCCGTTCCTGCGCCAGACAGCCCGACCGCGTCCACGCCGCACCGATCGCGACCGGGACTACAAGTCCCTCGGCTGCGTGAAGCTGCACCCCGACCACATCAAGGCCCTGTTCAAGGCCCTCGACAAGTACGGCGAGGCCAAGACCCTCAAGGTCGTCGCCTGATCCGATCCGCGGTCGCACCCACCGCGCCGTGTCCCGAGGGCCCGCCCGCCCGGGACACGGCGTCACGCCTGCATGATCATCCACGCGCCGACGAGCGAGGCCGCGTAGAGCAGGGTGCCGAGCGGCAGGTACGCCCACGGGGCACGCCCGCGGCGCCAGGCCACCACGCCGAGCGCCCCGGAGACCGCCGTCGCGAGCCCCAGGCCGACCCAGGGCAGCGCCCACATCGCCAGCATCCCGGGACCGGTGCACACGGGCGCGGGGTCGTCGGTGCCGCAGCTGTCGGTGGCGAAGATCGAGACGTAGAAGACCAGTCCGTCGAGCAGGAACCCGGCGGCGCTCAGCCCCGCGACCGTCACCAGGTACGCCGTGGGCCACGTGCCCCGGGGGCGCCGTCCGTCGAAGCTCATGCCCCGCTTCCTCTCCGCTCGCTGCGACCGCCCCGCGTCGGCGCGTGCCGTACGACCACGGTAGGAGCGGCGGAGGGCTCCGGACATGAGCACGCGTACTCATCCGCGGCACCGTGCCGATCCTCACCCCGGCTCGTTGACCAGGCCATGAACAACGCCGTCACCGGGCGACGCGCCCGCCTCCTCGCCTCGGCCGTCGCCGCCCTGCTGCTCGGCGTCATCGGCGCCCCGAGCACGTACGCGAGCCCCGACGCGCAGGACTGCCCGGCGGCGGAGATCTTCGCGACCGACAACACCGCGATCATCACCGACCCCGACGACCCCCGGCTCGACACCCGCCTCACCCGTTTCGGCCACGAGGTACGGCAGATCATCCGCGCCCACGGCGCACGGCCGGGTCGCTCCGAGCTCCTCGACGGAGTGTTCTGGTCCGGGGAGCTGCGGCAGGCGACGTACGAGCGGTCCCGCGAGTTCGACGTCGAGCGGGTCGGCCGCGACGGGCTCCACCACATCGCCGGGGTCGTCGCCAAGCAGTACCACCAGGAGGCGGTCCTCACCTTCCGCTGCCTGCCGCGCACGTCGCCGGAGACCGACGCGGTCGAGATCGAGGTCCCCGGCGTGCGGGTGAGCGAACTGCGAGAGGCGCTCGTCGCGGACCCGGAGGCCCGCGAGAGGCTCGGCGGCGGTTCCGTCACCCTCGACGGCCGGCTCGTCCTCGTCGCCGCGGTCGACGACCTGCCGCTGGCCCGCGGCTTCGTCTCGGCCGTCGGCGCCGACTGGGACCGGGCCCAGGTGCGGTACGGGGACCGGGAGTTCGTGAGGTGATCCCGTGGCCCCGGTCGGTGCGGTCCGGGGCGGACCTTGCCCGGGTGCGGGGGATCAAGTAGCGTCACCCGTCATGAACACCGGACCGGCGACACGCCACGCACAGACGGGCCATCCGGTGGACGACTGATCGCTCGACGGGTGCGCGACAGGCACCCCGACGGTTCGGCACGCGGACCTCCCCAGTGCGAGAGCACTGCGAGTCCCTTCTCCGTGTCGAATCAACAGCGAGGTCATCCACATGGCAGTCACGTTCAACCACACCATCATCGCGTCGAAGAACCGCGACGAGTCCGCGCGCTTCTTCCGCGAGTTGCTGGAGATCCCCGAGGCGCCGTCCTGGGGCCCCTTCCTCAACATCCAGCTCGCCGACGGCGTCCTGCTCCAGTTCGCCGAGCCCCCGGTGGACATCCAGATGCAGCACTACGCGTTCCTCGTCGACGACGAGCTCTTCGACCGGGCGTACCGGCGCCTGTGCGACGGCGACATCGAGCACTGGGCCGATCCGCAGATGCGGCGCCCCGGTGAGACCAACACCGAACACGGCGGCCGCGGCGTCTACTTCAAGGACCCGTCCGGTCACGCGATCGAGCTGATCACGCGGCCGTACCTGTAGTGCGGGCCGTCTGATCAGGGGGATCGACCCCCGGTGCTCCCTCCGCGAGCGTGCCTCCGACGACGTCACGTCGGAGGCACGCCCGGGGACCGGCGGCCCCTCGGTCCTGTCAGGCGAGGAACTCCCCGTCACGTGCCACGACCACACCGCCGTGGACGACCATGTCCCGGCGCGGCATGTCGACGACGACCTGCGGCAGGCACTCGCCCCGCACCAGGACGAAGTCGGCCGGTGCGCCGGGCCGGAAGTCGGCGTGCGCGAGACCCATGACGTCCGCGCCGCCGTGGGTCGCGACCCGGTAGCACTCGTTCAGTTCGTCGTCGAGACGCACGTCCGTCACCCAACCCAGGATGTGCGCGCGGTGCATCATGTCGGCGTCCCCGAACGGGCTCCAGGAGTCGCGCACACCGTCGGAGCCGAGCCCGACCCGTACGCCGTGCTCGCGCAGCCGGGCGATCGGAAGCACCAGGGAGTCCGACGGCGCGACGGTCGTCAGGGCGATGTCCTGCTCGCCCAAGTCGGCGGCGATCGAACCGAGTTCACTGTCCGTCAGGCCCGGCAGGCAGAAGACATGGCTGACGGTCACCTTTCCGGCGAGGGAGAGCGCGCGGGTGCGCTCGACGATCCCGCGCATCGCCCGCATGCCCTTCTCGCCGCGGTCGTGGAGGTGGATGTCGACACCGACGCCGTGCCGGTCCGCGATGCCGAAGACGACGTCGAGCTGCTCGTCGAGGGCCTGGTCGAAGCCGATCGGGTCGATGCCGCCGATCATGTCGATGACGCCCTGGCGGGCCGCCTTCTCCAGGAGGCCGGCCGTGCCGGGGGTACGGATGACGCCGTGCTGCGGGAACGCCACGATCTGGACGTCGAGGGCGTGGCGCAGGCGCTCGCGGGCCTCCGCCAGGCCCTCGACGCCGGCCAGGCCGTACGCGGGGGCCACGTCGGCGTGGGCGCGCATGCCGCGGGTGCCGCGGGCGACGGCGTGGCTCATCAGGCCGAACGCCCGCTCGGCGACGGGGCGCCGCTGGGCGCGGAACAACTCGACGTCCTGCGCCACGTAGTCGGCGATGGCGGAGGCGGGCCGCCGGCTCACCCAGGAGCCGCCCCAGGTGGTCTTGTCGGGGTGGATGTGCGCGTCGACGAGGGACGGGAGGGCGATGCGGCCGCCGCCGTCGACGACCTTCGCGCCGTGCGGGGCCGGGCCGCTCGAGATCCGGCCGTCGACGACGACGAGGTCCGTGGCCTTCGCCGCGCCGTACGGGCGGACGTTGCGGAAGACGACGGTCCTGGAGCGGTGGGCGGCCGCGGGGGCGGCGGCCTGGGCGGGGGAGGCCGTGGAGGCGGTCGTGGCCGTGGCCGTGGCTCCGGCGAGGGCGGCGGCCCCGGCGAGCATGGTACGGCGGGAGAGGGCGGGGGACGAGTGCATGGTGCTCCTTGGGAGGGTTGAGGGGTGGGCGACGGGCACCGCCCGGTTGGGGAGCGGGCTCGCGCGGCAGGGGCCGAGGCGCCGCCCGCGCGGGTGCGGCCGACACGGGGGCGGGCCGCACCGCGCGGGTCGTCGGCCCGTCGCGGTATCGCCCGGTGTCAGACCGGTACGCCCGCTCGTACCACGCGCGTCGGCTGCTTCAGGACCGTCACATCGGACAGGGGGTCCCCGGTCACGAGGATCGCGTCGCCCGCGTAGCCCCGGGCCAGGCGGCCCACCGTGCGTTCCGTGCCGAGGAGGCGGGCGGCGCCGGTGGTCGCCGTGCGGAGGGCGTCGAGCGCCGAAAGACCCGCCGCGCGCATGAGTTCGACCTCGCGGCCGATGGGGCGCACGGTGCCGCCGGACGAGTCGGTGCCGGCGGCGAGCGGGACGCCGAGCTCGTGCGCGGCGAGGACGGCGCGCTTCAGGACGGGCAGGTACGTGCGGCCGCGTTCGGCGAGGACCGGGTTCGTGGACTCGGCCAGGCCGGCGATGGCGGTGAGGGTGGGCGTGAAGTACGTACCCCTGCGGCGCATCTCGGTCAGGGTCCGCTCGCCGACGAACGCACCGTGCTCCAGGGAGCGGATCCCGGCGGTCACCGCGTCGTGGCAGCCCTGCTCGCTGTAGCTGTGGCAGAGGACGCCCTTGCCGCGCCGCCGGGCCGCGGCGACGATCTCGGCGAGTTGCTCGTACGAGTACACCTGGGCCAGCGGGTCCTGCTCGGGCAGCCCGGCGCGTTCGTTGACGCGGGTCTTGATGACGTCCGCGCCGCGGGCGAGGTTCACCTCGACGACGCGGCGCAGCGCCTCGGCCGACCGCACGCCGTCCTTCAGGCGTGCGAGCGGGGTGAGGTCGGGGTCGGCGAGGACGGTGTCGCCGAGGTCCGGGGTGACGAAGACGCCGGCGGCGGTGAGGCGGGGGGCGAGCGCCGGGCTGTGCCGGGCGAGTTCGCGGACCGCGATGTCCTGGTAGAAGGTGGTCGATCCGCTGCGGGCGCTGGTCGCGCCCTTGTGCAGGGCGTCGCGGGCCTCGGCGGCGGTGCTGAGGTGGATGTGCGCGTCCACGAGGCCGGGCAGGACCCACTGCCCGTGGGCGTCGAGGACCTCGGTGCCCCGCGGCACGGTGACGGTGCCCTCGCGGCCCGCCGCACGCACGGTTCCGCCCGTGATCACGACGACGGCGTCCTCGGTGACCTCGCCGGTGGCCGGGTCGAGGAGGGTGCCGCCCCGGATCACGAGGTCGCCTCCGGCCGGTGCTCCGGCGCCCGGAGCCGTCCCCTTCGGTGACGCCGCGGCCGCCGTGCCGGACACGGCCACGGTGCCGGCGAGGGCGGCGGCCCCGGCGAGGACGCCGCGACGGGTCACCGAGGGTGGGGGCGGTGGGGTGGCTTCGAGGCACATGGGAGCTCCTTGGGGAGTGGCCGGCGACTCCGCATTTTGTATACCAAGTGACGAGGGCTGGACAAGGGTGAGATGCCAGGGGCCGCACTTGCCTGGGATTCCTTCTTCGTTGGAAGGTTTGCCCACCGTCAATTTGGTATACGAATATCCTCGACGTCGTTCCGGTTTCCTCCCGGGCTCCGCCGATATTCGCGTGCGCCCGGCCCGCCCCGGTGGTGGAATCGCCCGATGGGACACGCACGAGCCACGATGACGGTCGACCGCGGGCGGTTCGGGGACGCGGTCACCCCCTGGGAGGAAGAGGACTGGCGGACGGCCGCCCTCGGCTGGTCCGAGCGGGAGCTCGCCCGCCACGGTCTGGAGGAGACCGGGCCCCGTGAGGTCAGGGTCCGGCCCTGGTCGATCCTGATCCGCTTCCGGATCGGTGCCGGGGAGCGCGAGGCCGTCTGGTTCAAGGCGAGCGCACCCGATGCCGCCTTCGAGGCCGCCCTCGGGGGCGCGCTCGCCGACTGGGTGCCCGAGCACGTCGTGACGCCGCTCGCGGTCGACGCCGGGCGCGGCTGGTCGCTGCTCCCCGACGGCGGGCCGCTCTTCCGGCACGTCCTCGACACCGGTGGTGCCGGGCCGGAGTCCTGGGCGCAGGCGCTCGGTCAGTACGCGCGGATGCAGCGGGCCCTGACCCCGTACACGGACCGGATGACCGGCCTCGGCGTGCCCGGCGGCCGCACGGCCCAGCTGCCGGACATCTTCGACGGCCTCGTCGAGGGCAACGCCACCCTGGACCCGGACGCCCGCCGTGCCCTCCGGGGGCAGCGCCCCCGGCTCCTCGACTGGTGCGGTGAACTCGACGCGTACGGCATCCCGGACTCGCTCGACCACTGCGACCTGCACGACGCGCAGCTCCTCGCCCCCGCCGCCGGCCGTTTCACCTTCTTCGACTGGGGCGACGCCAATGTCGCCCACCCCTTCGCGAGCCTGCTGGTCCCCGCCCAGGCCGTCCGGGAGCGCCACGGCCCCGAACACGTGCACCGGCTGCGCGAGGCCTATCTGGAACCCTGGAGCGACCTGGGGCCCTCCCTCCCGGAGCTGCGCCGCGCTGCGGCGCTCGCCACCCGGCTCGCCGCTCTCGGCCGGGCGGTCTCCTGGTTCCGTCTCTTCCCCGGGACGCCGACCACGGGCTGTGCGGAGGCCAGTGCCCACTGGGTGAAGGAACTCTTCGCCGGATCACCGGTGTTCTGAGCCCGTCGTGCGCCGGCCGGCCCGGGGCGTGCGTCCGGGCCCGGCGGGGGAAAGCGCGGGACTCGGCCGTCGTTCCACGGAGTTCGGCCGTGCCTGTGGTACTGCCTTACGGAGACATCGTGTTGTCTGTCCCGTAATGCCTGAAAGGTGCCGTCTGTGTCGCAGGAAGATCAGAGGCCGCAAGGCCGTCGAGCGGGCGCCGAACGGGCGGGCCGGGAATCGCTGCCGGTGACGGCAGACCTTCCCGGCCGCCCCGAGCACCACGGCAGCGCCCGCACCGACCGGATCGTGTTCGGCGTCACCGCCGTCCTCACCGTGGCCTTCGTCGTCTGGGGAGCCACGGCCACCGACAGCCTGGAGGACGCCTCCACCAGCCTCCTCGACGGGCTGATCCGCAACGGAGGCTGGGCGTTCATGCTGGCCGCGTCCGGCTTCGTCGTCTTCGCGCTGTGGCTGGCCGTCAGCCGCTACGGCCGGATCACCCTCGGCCAGGAGGGCGAGGGCCCCGAGTTCCGCACGGTGTCGTGGATCGCCATGATGTTCAGCGCCGGCATGGGCATCGGCCTGATGTTCTACGGCGTGAGCGAGCCGCTCGCCCACTACGGCACCCCGCCGCCCGGCACCCGTCCCGCCGACTCGGCCGAGCGGATGCAGACCGCCATGGCCACCACGCTGTTCCACTGGACGCTCCACCCGTGGGCGATCTACGCCGTCGTCGGACTCGCCATCGCGTACTCGACGTTCCGGTGCCGTCGCCGCCAGACCATCAGCGCCGTGTTCGTCCCGCTGATGGGCGAGAGGCGGGCGTACGGAAGCCCCGGCCGTGTCATCGACATCCTGGCCATCTTCGCCACACTCTTCGGCTCCGCCGCCTCGCTGGGCCTCGGCGCGCTCCAGATCGGCAGCGGGTTCGAGGAACTGGGCTGGATGGAGAAGACCGGCACCGGCCTGCTCGTGGCCATCATCGCCGTCCTCACCGTGGCCTTCGTCCTGTCGGCCGTCTCCGGGGTGGAGAAGGGGATCCAGTGGCTCTCCAACATCAACATGGTGCTGGCCGCGGTCCTCGCGGTCTTCGTCTTCGTCGCCGGACCGACCATCATCGTGCTCGACCTGCTGCCCACCTCCCTCGCCGCCTACTTCGGCGACCTGCCGCAGCTGGCCGGCCGCACCGAGGCGACCAGCGGCGACGACATCCATCACTGGCTGGGCAGCTGGACCGTCTTCTACTGGGCGTGGTGGATCTCCTGGACGCCCTTCGTCGGCATGTTCATCGCCCGCATCAGCCGCGGCCGGACCATCCGGCAGTTCGTCGGCGGGGTCATCCTGGTCCCCAGCACCGTCAGCCTCGTCTGGTTCGCCATCTTCGGCGGGACCGCGATGAAGCTCAGCGAGCAGGGCGAGCTGGCCGGTCGGACCACGCCCGAGGGCCAGCTCTTCGGCGTCCTGCAGGAGTTCCCGATCTCCGGCGCCATGAGCCTGCTGGTGATGATCCTGGTCGGCATCTTCTTCGTCTCGGGCGCGGACGCCGCCTCCATCGTGATGGGCACGCTCTCGCAGCGCGGCGCCTTCGAGCCCACCCGCCTCGTGGTGGTCTTCTGGGGCGTGGTGACCGGCGCCGTCGCCGCGATCATGCTGCTCATCGGCGACGGTCAGGGCGACGCGCTCGCCGGACTGCAGAACCTCACCATCCTGGTGGCGGCGCCGTTCGTGCTCGTGATGATCGGGATGTGCGTGGCGCTCATGCGGGACCTGCGCAAGGACCCGCTCATCGTCCGGGGCGAGCTGGGTGAGGAGGCCGTCGAACTCGCGGTGATCGCGGGCCACGAGAAGTACGACGGGGACTTCGAGCTGAGGATCGGCCCCGGCTCGTCGGAGCCGGACGGCCGGGCCTGAGTCCGCCGGCGTCACTCGTCGCTGGTGTAACGGGACCGGGCCCACAGGGGCAGCGCGAACCAGCAGGCCAGGTACCAGGCGAGGACGCCGGCGACGAGCCAGGGCACGTACCCGTCGTGGGTGACCACCCGCAGGACGAGGAAGAGGGCCGACGTCAGGGTCGCCAGGAGCAGGAGGAGACCGGTGAAGACGAGGCGCGAGGCCCAGGCGACGGCCTGCTGTTTCAGCCGTCGGCCCGACACGATCCGGTGGAAGGCGACGGGGCCGATGAGCGCGCCCGTGGCCAGCGACCCGAGGACGACCGTGATGATGTAGATCGTCTTGTCGGTGTGGCCGAGTCCCTGGAAGTGCGGGGTGAACGCCACCGTGAGGAGGAAGCCCAGGAGGATCTGTACTCCGGTCTGCGCCACCCGGATCTCCTGCATGACCTCGGTCCAGCGCCGGTCGGCCCGCTCCTCCTCGGTCTCGTCACGGCCGTGGAGCAGATCGCCGCGCGGACTCGGGTCCGACTCCATGAGGCCTCCTTCCCCGGAGCCCGGGGATCACGCCCGGCCCGCGGCCTTCTGGCTCCGGCGGGAGAGCGAGTCGACGACCACGGCGGCCAGCAGGACCGATCCGGTGATCATGAACTGGACGGCATTGCTGACGCCCATGATGTTCATACCCGACTGGATGGACCCGATCACCAGCGCCCCGAGGAGGGCGGACCAGACCGAGCCGCGCCCGCCGAACAGGCTCGTGCCGCCGATGACGGCCGCGGCGATGACGTTCATCAGCAGGTTGCCGCCGCCGGACGTCTGGCTCGCGGACTGGATCTGCCCGGCCAGGAAGAGGCCGCCGACGGCCGCCATCGTCCCGGCGATCGAGAAGACGGTCATCCGGACGAAGGGCACACTGATGCCGGCCCGGCGCGCGCCCTCGATGTTGCCGCCGACGGCGAAGATCCGCCGCCCGTACGTCGTACGGCGCAGCACGAAGTCCAGAACCACCAGCAGGACCAGGAAGATGAGGAGGGCGAGGGGGAGCCCCTGGTACTGGTTGAGGATGTACGCCGTGACGAACGCGATCGCGGCGATCACGACCGTACGGAGCACGATCTCGGAGACCGGACGGAACGGCACCCGGGCGGCCCGGCGGCGTCCGGCGTCCAGCAGCGAGGCCGCGAGGAAGAGCCCGACGCCCACGGCGGCGGCCACGTAGGCCGCGGCGGGGCTGTGGTAGATCGTCGAGTACAGCTTGGAGACGATGCTCTCGCTCGGGATGTTGACCGTGCCGCTGGAGCCGAGGATCTGCAGCATCAGACCGTTCCAGGCGAGGTTGCCCGCGAGGGTGACCACGAACGCCGGCACGCCGACCTTCGCGAAGAAGAAGCCCTGGATGAGCCCGACGGCCGCTCCGCCCGCGAGGGCGACGAGCAGCGCCAGCCACTGGTTCATGCCGTTCAGGACGTTGAGTACGGCGAAGATGGCGGCGCACAGGCCGCTGACGGAGCCGACGGAGAGGTCGATCTCGCCCAGCAGCAGGACGAAGACGATACCGACGGCGATCATGCCGGTCCCGACGATCTGCTGGCTGAGGTCGGACAGGTTCTGAGCCGAGAGGAACGTGCTGTTGAGACTGCCGAAGACCGTCCAGATGATGATCACGGCGACGACGACGGGCAGCGAACCCAGCTCGCCGCTGCGCAGCTTGCGGCGGAACTCCCCGAGGTACCCCTTGAGGCCCTCCTCGCGGACGAGCAGCCGGGTGTCCACGGCGGGCATCGAATCGGGCGCCGGTTCCTGGGCGGCGGAGCCGCCGGGGGCGCGGTCGCGCTTCATCGCTCCTCCTCCCGCTTGCGGGCCTGGCGGCGGGTGACGGCGCTGTCGGTGGCCCCGGTGATCGCGGAGATGATCTCCTCGGTGGTCGTGGAGCGCTTGTCGAAGAAGCCGTTGTTCCGGCCGAGGCGCATCACGGCGATCCGGTCGGCGACCGCCATGACGTCCACCATGTTGTGGCTGATCAGAATGGTGCCGAGCCGCTGCTCGCGGAGCCGTTCCACCAGGTCGAGGACCTCGGCGGTCTGCTCCACGCCCAGGGCCGCGGTCGGCTCGTCCAGGATGACGACCTTGGGGTCGCCGATCAGGGAGCGGGCGATCGCGACGGTCTGGCGCTGGCCGCCGGAGAGGGAGGCGACCGGGATCCGGACACTGGGGATGCGGATGGAGAGGGTGTCGAGGAGCTCGCGCGAGCGCTGCTCCATCCGGACCTCGTCCAGGACGCCGAAGCGGCGCAGTTCGCGGCCGAGGAAGAGATTGCCGACCACGTCGAGGTTGTCGCAGAGGGCGAGGTCCTGGTAGACGGTGGCGATGCCGAGGTTCTGGGCGTCGTGCGGCCGGTTGATGGAGACCGCCCGGCCCTCCCACTCGATGACGCCCTCGTCGGGCGGGTTCACCCCGGCGATGGACTTGACGGCGGTGGACTTGCCGGCGCCGTTGTCGCCGACGAGGGCGACGACCTCGCCGGGGTGGACCTCGAGGTCGAAGTCCTTCAACGCCTGCACCGCGCCGAACCGTTTGGAGATCCCCCGCAGGGTGAGCACGGGTGGCTCCGGCAAGGGAACCGCCTCCTCCGCTCGCGCGAACCGTTCGGGACCGGACCGGCCGGTCCCGGCCGTTCGGGCCGGGACCGGGACCGTCCGCCCCGGACCGGGTGGAAATAGGCCGGCTCAGGTGAGGCCGGCGTCCTTGCAGGCCGCCGCGTAGGTCGGCGTGCAGATCTGCTGGACCGTGTAGAGCCCGTCCTTGACGACGGTGTCCTTGATGTTGTCCTTGTTCACGACGACCGGGTCGAGCAGCCGGGCGGCGACCTTGTGGTCACTGCCGTTGGTGACGGTCGTGGGGATCAGGTCGGACGACAGCTTCTTGCCCTCCGCGAGGTCGACGGCCATGGTGGCGGCGATGTCGGCCTCCGGCTTGTACGGCTTCTCGATCGTGATGGTCTGGGTGCCGAGCAGGATCCGCTGGATCGCGTCGAGTTGGGCGTCCTGACCGGTCAACGGCACGTTCATCCCGGCCGCCTTGAGGGCGGTGGAGATGCCGGCGGCCAGTCCGTCGTTGGCCGAGTAGACGCCGACGATCTTGTCCCTGCCCAGGGAGCTGATGGCGCCGGACATCTGCTGGTTGGCGTTGTTCGGGTCCCAGTTGGGCGTGTCGTACTCCTTGCCGATCTTCACCTTGCCGTCGAGGACGGAGTGCGCGCCGGCCTTGAACTCGGCCGCGTTCGGGTCCGTCGGCGACCCGTTGTGCATCACGATCTCGCCGCTCTTGGCCTTGTCGCCGAGCGCGTCGAGGAGCGCCTTGCCCTGCAGCTCGCCCACCTTGTGGTTGTCGTACGAGACGTAGGCGTCGACGGGGCCCTGTGCGAGGCGGTCGTACGCGACGACCTTGACGCCCGCGTCATGGGCCTTCTGCACGGAGGACTGGATGGACTTGGCGTCCACGGCGTCGAGGATGAGGACCTTGTCACCCTTGGCGAGCGCGGTGTTGACCTGCTGCTGTTGGGTGGTGGCGCTCTCGGCCGCGTTGTAGTAGTCGATCTGGGCGTCGGGCGCCAGTTCCTTGATCTTCTGCTCGATGTAGGGCCGGTCGAACGTCTCGTACCGGGTGGTCTTGCTCTCCGGCAGCAGCAGTCCGATCCTGACGTCCTGTTTCTGGCTCCCCGCGCCCAGGGCCGTCGCGCTCGTCGCCATCACTCCGAGGGAGAGGGCCGCGGCTCCGGCCAGGGCGATCGCGCTCCGCAATGTACGGGTCATCGGAGGCTCCTTTCGTACGCCCCCTGTCCCTCACCTCGTGAGCGCGGGAACGAGGATGTACATATGGCCTATATATCGACATTAGCCGCAACCCCGGGACCGGCAAGCGGGTGAGCCCCCGGCGCCCTCCGCCCTCGGTGGCGGTCCCGGGCGTGAGACCGACCCCATGTACGGTCACTCTGCGTGATGCCCCGCCGTCGTGGGGTGCCGGCCGAGGCGGGTCGCCGGTGCGCACGCCCGGCCCGTGCGGCCCGCCGCTCAGGAAGGCGCCGGGCCGGCCGTGCCGTCGGTGGCGCGCAGCAGCCGCAGGAACGCCTTGAGGCCGGTGATGATCTCCTCGTTGTCGGTGAGACGGTTCACCGTCGCCTCGAACTCCCGCGCCAGCGCGGCGATCCGCCGGTCGGTCGCGTCCGCCCGGCCGTGCGCCGAGAGCCCGACCGCGTCCACCGTGCGGCGCAGCTCGGCGAGGGCCCGGTACTGCTCCTCCGCCTTGCCGTCGAGCACCGTCGCGCCGCCCTCCAGGGCCGCGACCCGCTCGCGCAGTGCCACCACGTCGTCGCGCGGGTACGTCACCTCCCGGAGCAGCAGGCCGAGCCGGCGCCGCAGCTGCCCGAAGTACGCTCCGGCCGGCCGGAAGGCCGTACTGAGCAGGAAGAACCCGGCGCACCAGTAGCCCGCCCACGACCCTGCTCATGCGGCCCCCTCCGAACCGGTCCACCCGCCTGCTGTCATGCTCCCGCCGGGGCCGGGCTCCGGCATGAGTACGCCTACTCGGATCGAGGCTGGCGAGGCGCCGCCCGGAGTGGGAGGATTTGTACGAAGCGACAACGGGACCCACGCCGGCGCACGGGCTTCGGACGAGGTCTCCCGCAGAACGAAGAAGGCGACATGTCCGCCATCAAGGAAACCGTCGACATCGCCCGCCCGCCCGCGGACGTCTTCTCCTACGTGACCGACCCGACCCATCTGCCCGAGTGGCAGGAGAGCGCGGTGTCCGTCCGCAGGATCGGCGACGCCCCCCTCGCGGTCGGCTCCAAGGCCGCCGTCACACGGCGCCTCGGCAAGCGGGAGTTCACCGCCACCATGCAGGTCATCGAGTGGGAGCCGCCGAACCACTGGCACGTGCACGGCATCGACGGCCCCGTACGCGGCGACGTCCAGGGCACCATCGAACCGCTGGACGACGGCGAGCGCTCCCGGCTGACGCTCTCCCTCGACTTCGAGGGGCACGGCATCGGCAAGGCACTCGTCCCCCTCGTCGTCCGCCCGCACGTGCGGAAGGAGATGCCCAGGGACGAGATGACCCTCAAGGGCATCCTGGAGAGCGGCGCCGCGGGCTGACGCACGGCGCGCGGGACGTCAGTCCGTGGAGACCGGCCGCTCGAAGAAGGTCTCCAGGGACACCGTCGCCTGCGTGCCGTTCACACCCTCGATCGCGTACAACCGGCGCAGCACGTCCTGGAGCCGGACCGTGGTCGAGGTGCGCACCTTCACCAGGACCGAGGCGCTGCCGGCGATGACGTGGGCCTCCTGGATCTCGGGGATCGCGGCGAACGCCGCCGCCGAATCCCCGATCCACGCCGACGAGTCGACCATGACGAAGGCGAGCACGTCCTGCCCGAGGGCCGCGGGATCGACGTCCACCGTGGTGCGGCGGATGATCCCGCGCTCCCGCAGCTTGCGCACCCGCTCGTGCGCGGCACCGGCCGACAGCCCCACGGCCTTGCCCAGCACCGTGTACGCCTGTGTGGCGTCGCGCTGGAGCTCGGCGAGCAGCGCCCGGTCGATGGCGTCCACGGTCCCCTCCGTCATTCCCATGCCGGAAACATACGTCAGTAGTGACTGTTCATCGCCGCCCGCACCTCGCCCAGGGTCCGGTCCGCCACGGCGCGGGCCCGCTCGTTGCCCTCGCGCAGGATCCCGCGGAGGTACGCGCGGTCCCCGGCGTACTCCGCCCGGCGGGCCCGGATCGGCGCCAGGTACTCGTTGACCGACTCCGTCACCGTCCGCTTCAGCGCCGCGGACCCCGCGGAGCCGATGCCCTCCGCCACCTCCTCGGGGGTCCGGCCCTGACAGAGGGCCGCGAGCAGGAGCAGGGAGGCCACCTCGGGACGGCCGGCCGGATCGTAGGCGATGTGCCGCTCGGAGTCGGTCTTCGCGCCCTTGATCAGCCGGGCGGTCTCGTCGGCACCGGCGGCCAGGCTGATCGCGTTCCCGCGGCTCTTGCTCATCTTGGTGCCGTCCGTGCCCAGCAGCAGCGGCGCGTCGGACAGCAGGGCGTCGGGCTCGGGGAAGACGGCGCCGCCGCTGCCGTACCGGTCGTTGAACCGGCGGGCGACGGTACGGGTGACCTCCAGGTGCGGCAGCTGGTCCTGGCCGACGGGGACGAGGTTGGCCTTGCAGAAGAGGATGTCCGCGGCCTGGTGGACGGGATAGGTGAACATCAGACCGCTGACGGCGGACTGCCGGGAGTGGGCGATCTCGTCCTTGACGGTGGGGTTGCGGTTGAGCTCGGCCACCGACACCAGACTGAGGAAGGGCAGCAGCAGCTGGTTCAGGGCGGGCACGGCGCTGTGGGTGAAGACCGTGCTGCGCTCCGGGTCCACGCCGACGGCGAGGTGGTCGAGCACCAACTCCTCGACGTGCTCGGTGAGGTGGTCCGCCACGTCACGGTCGGTCAGGACCTGGTAGTCCGCGATGATCACGAACAGCTCCACCCCGAGGTCCTGGAGCCGGACCCGGTTGTGCAGGGTGCCGAAGTAGTGCCCCAGGTGCAGCCGCCCGGTGGGACGGTCGCCGGTCAGCACACGGAAGCGCCCCGGATCCTCGAGGATCCGTCGCTCCAGGACCGCGCTGCGCGTCCGTGCGGCGGTCGTCCCGAGCGCGTCCGCGGCGGAGGGGAGGGCGGGGGCGAGGGTGCTCATGAGGTCTCCTGGTCTGGGTCGGAGGCGCCGTCGGGACGACAGGACCCATGAGCCAGGAATAGCGAAAGGGCCGTTCGTCCGAACGGCCCGGTCGTGCGTGAGGAATGGCCGCTCCTAGGAGGAGCGCCACCAGCTGAGGCACGACGACAGATGCATGGAGCCAGCATAACGCCCCGCGGCCGAGGCCACGGGGCGTTTCGAGCAGGACGCGCCGGAACCCGTCAGGACAGGACGACCGGGAGGTCGAAGAGGTCGTTCTGGGTGACCACCGGCTTGTTGCGGAGCTCCTCGCGGGAGACCGCCAGGCGCAGGTGCGGGAAGCGCTCGTACAGGGCGGGGAGCGCCACCGAGGCCTCCAGACGCGAGAGCGCCGCGCCCGGGCACACGTGCGGGCCGTGCCCGAAGGAGATGTGCCGGTTCGGCGTGCGGGTCACGTCGAACTCGCCCGCCGTCGGACCGTGCTGCTCCTCGTCCCGGCCGATCGCGCCGAACGACACGATCAGCGCCTCGCCCTTCGGCAGGACCCCGTCGCCGACCTCGATGTCCTCGGACGCGAAGCGGATCAGGACGTGCGAGGTGGGCGTCGACCAGCGCAGGGTCTCCTCGATCACGTTCTCCCACGGCACCTCGCCCTTGAGCACCAGCGCCCGCTGCTCGGGGTGGGTCTCCAGGGCGACCACGGCGTTCACGATCAGGCTGATCGTCGTCTCGTGCCCGGCCGCCACCATCAGCTGGAGGGTGTTGGTGATCTCCTCCGTGGTCAGCCGGTCACCGCCCTCCGACGCCTCGATCAGCGCGCTCGTGAGGTCGTCGCCCGGCCGCTCCGCCTTGCCCGCCACGATCCCCGCGAACAGCGTGCCCAGGTCCGCCATCATCTGCGGCACCTCCTCGGGCGGCGTCTGCGTCGAGAAGAACTTGTCGAACAGCGCCTTCATCCGCGGATGGTCGGCCGGGTCCACGCCCATCAGCTCGCCCACCACGTTCATCGGCAGCGGGTACGCGAACTCCGCCTTCAGGTCCACAACCTCCCCCGCCGGACGCTCGGCCAGCCGGTCCAGCATCTCCGTGGTGAGGGACTCGATGCCCGCGCGCAGCCGCTCCACCCGGCGGGCCGTCAGCGCCTGCGCGACCAGCGTGCGCAGCCGCCGGTGCTCCTCGCCGTCGACGGTCAGCATCGAACGGCCGGGGTTCGCGAGACCGATCAGCGGCCAGTCCTGGGGTATCTCGCCGCGCTGCCACGCGCCCCAGACGTCGATGTCCTTGACGAGGCGGCCGTCCGTGAGCAGCTTGCGGGCCTCGGCGTGCCGGGTGACGGCCCAGCAGGGCACCCCACCGGGCAGGACGACACGGGCCAGCGGGCCGGCGGCGCGCAGCCGCGCGCTCTCGCCGTCGAGGTCGGTGACGAAGGGGTCAAGCTCGATCACGTCGGTGCCGGAGGCGGCGGTGTGGTCGTACGGGCAGCTCATCCGAGGGCTCCAAGGGCGGGGGTCGGGGTGTACGTCACGGGGAGCGCGGTCAGGCCGCGCAGCCAGGGGGAGGGCCGGCGGGCGAGAGCGCCGCCGGTGACCGCGAGGTCCACGTCGGGGAGCCGGTCGAGCAGCACCTCGATCCCGGTCCTGGCGATGGTCTCGGCGACCTCCTGGGCGGGGAACGGGCAGCGGTGCTCGCCGTGACCGAAGGAGAGGTGCGCGTTGTTGCCGCCGGTGAACGCGCCGGAGTCGGTGCGCACATGGGGGTCGGAGTTGGCGGCGGCGAGGCCGAGCAGCAGCAGGTCGCCGCTGCCGATCCGGCGCCCGCCGAGGTGGGTGTCGCGGGAGGCCCACCGGCCGGCGACGTTCTGCGTCGGGGTGTCCTCCCACAGGACCTCGTTCATCGCCTCGCCGACGCTGTGCCGGCCGCCGGCGAGCGAGGCCGCGAACCGGTCGTCGGTGAGCATCAGGCGCAGCGAGTTGCCGATCCAGTCGGCGGTCGGCTGGTGGCCCGCGGCCATCATCACCATGAGGTCCTGGGCGACCTCCTCGACGGTGAACCCGGCGGTGTTGGCGAGCATCCGTGAGGCGACGTCGTCGCCCGGATCCGCGGACTTGGCGGCGAGCAGCGCGAACATCGACTCCGCCAGGTGGCGCTGGCCGTCGAGCGCGCCCTCCTGGCCGTTGATCATGTCGTTCATGGCGGTGACCAGGCCGGGGCCCTGCTCGTCGGCGAAGCCGTAGCAGCTGGCGAGGACGCGTACCGGCAGCAGCATCGCGTACTCGGCGATGATGTCGCAGGAGCCCTTGCCGCACAGCGCGTCGATGAGCTCGTCGGCGAACCGCTCGGCGCGCTCCCGCAGGACGAAGGGGTCGATCGCCTCCAGCGCGTCGGAGACGACCCCGGCCCGCTCGCGGTGGCGCTCGCCGACCGTGTAGAGGATGGACGGCTGCTTGCGGCCGATCATGGGCAGCAGGGGCCAGTCGGCCGGGATCGCGTCCCACTGGTTCCACAGGTCGGAGTCGCGCGAGAAGAGGACCGGGTCGCTGGTGACCTGGTGCAGTTCGCGGTAGCCGAGGACCAGCCAGGCCGGCACGTCCCCGTCGAGCACGACCGGGGCGACGGCCCCGTGCTCGCGTCGTATCTGCCGGTACAGCTCGGTGGGGTCGGTCTGGAACCGGGGCCCGCTCAGCGGGACCGGCTGGGGCTCGGGGAGGGTCACGGGGTGGGCTCCGGGATGGGGTGGGGGGTCGGCCGCGAGGCCGCGACGACGGTCCGCAGGTGTTCCACGAGCGAGATCAGCACCTGCTTGCTGGACTCGCGCGACCGGGCGTCGCAGAAGACCAGCGGGATCTCGTCGGGGAGGTCGAGGGCCTCACGGATCTGGGCGGGGGTGTGGGCCGGGCCGCCGAAGTCGTTGCAGGCGACGA
Source organism: Streptomyces sp. E-08 (assembly GCF_049913095.1). Classification (NCBI taxonomy): domain Bacteria; kingdom Bacillati; phylum Actinomycetota; class Actinomycetes; order Kitasatosporales; family Streptomycetaceae; genus Streptomyces; species Streptomyces sp. E-08. The sequence continues at coordinate 7,519,661 of NZ_CP183971.1, forward strand.
CGAACGGCGTGCCGTGGTGCTCCAGGCGGTCGATCGCGTACCAGGAGTCGGCGAGCCGGCGGGTGTCGACGAGGACGACCGCGCCGAGCGTCCCGGAGAACAGCCGGTCCCACAGGAACCAGAACCGCTCCTGGCCGGGCGCCCCGAACAGGTACAGGACGTTGTGCGCGTCCAGCGAGATCCGGCCGAAGTCGAAGGCGACCGTGGTGGCCGTCTTCGCGGCGACGCCGACGGTGTCGTCGACGCCCTCGCCGGCCTGGGTCATGGTCTCCTCGGTGTTCAGCGGACGGATCTCGCTGACCGAGCGGACCAGGGTGGTCTTGCCGACTCCGAAACCGCCGACGACGACGATCTTCAGTCCGTTGTCGGCGGTGCTGTGCAGGGTCTGGCGCTGTTCAGAGGTTACGGAGTCCAACGAGCACCTGCTCCAGGATGTCGTGATCGGGAAGGCGGTACGCGGCGCGGGGGTGCCGTGCGCTGATCCGGCCGGTGTCGTGCAGGTCGGCGAGGAGGATCCGCGTGATCGACACCGGCAGGCCGAGACCCGCCGCCACCTCCACGACGGCCGTGGGGAAACGGCACATGCGCAGGATCGCGGCGTGCTCGGACTGCATGCCGGGGACCGGATCGCTCTCGGAGACCACGAGCGTCACCAGGTCGAAGGCGTCCGACCCGGCGCGGCTGCGGCCGCCGGTCAGGGTGTAGAGCCGGTCGGGAGAGTCGTCCCGGCCCGGCCTGCCGCGGCTCATCCCCGGGGCCTCGCGACCAGGTACTCGCCCAACTGCTCCACCAGCTCGGACATGTTGTGGCCCACGAGCCCGGCGTCGGCGTCCTCGTCGGCGACCAGCGCGAGGTGGGCGCCCTCGCCGGCCTCCACGATGAACAGGATGCCGCCGTAGAACTCGGCCATCGCGGAGCGGACGCCGCCCGTGCCGTCGCCGAACTCCACCGAGGCACCGTGTGACAGGCTCTGGATGCCGGCGGCGATCGCCGCGAGCTGGTCGGCCTGGTCGACGGAGAGCTCGGGGGTGCGGCAGAGCTTGAGCCCGTCACGGGAGAGCACCAGGGCGTGACGGGTGCCCGGGGTGCGTTCCAGCAGGCCCTCCAGGAGCCAGCTGAGCTTCTCGTCGGTGGTGGTGCCGGTCATGACGGGGTGCCTTCCGGGTACGGGGGGTTCGTGCGGGGAGCGTCGGCGCTCGGCGCGGCGACGGGGGGTTCGGCGGCGGGCTCTCCGTCGGTCGTCGTCCGGGTGCCGGCCGCTGGAGTGCCGGAACCGCGGACCGCCTGGCGGAAGCTGCCGAAGCGGGTGGCCGCGCCGGCCGCGGCGCCCGTGCGGGGGCCCTCGGTGCGCGGCTTGGGGGCGGCCTCGGGGCCGTCGGGGTGGGCGGCGGCCATCGCCCGGCCGCGACGGCGGCGCGGCAGACCGCTCTCGCCGAACCGGGGGTGCTCGCCGGTGCTCTCGGCCGCGCTGTCGTGGACGGCCTCGGGCTCGACGGCCGGGGCGGGGGTCGCCGCGGCCTCGGGGGAAGCGGGCGGGGGCGTCACCGGGCGACGGCTCGTCAGGGGCGGCAGGACGGCGGCGGGTTCGGTGGGCGCTTCGGCGGGCGCGTGGCTGATCAGGTCCTGGGGCAGCATCAGCAGCGCGCCGGTGCCGCCGCGGGCCGAGGGGCGGAAGGACACGGTCAGGCCGTGCTTGCGGGCCAGCCGGCCGACGACGGCCAGACCGAGCCGGGTGCCGGAGAGACCGGCCAGGTCCTGCGTGGTGGAGCCGACCGCGGCCTCCGCGCGGCGCAGCTGCACGTCGCTCATCACCAGGCCGCTGTCCTCGACGGCGATGATGACCCCGGCCGGGACCTCCTCGACGTAGACGTGCACCTCGGCGGTGGGCGGCGAGAAGTTCGCCGCGTTGTCCATGAGTTCGGCCAGGGCGTGCATGACGCCCTCGGCCGCGTGGCCGGCGACGGCCGCGTCGCTGCTGGAGTGCAGCCGCACCCGCTGGTAGCCGCCGATCCGGCCCATGGCGCCGCGCAGGATCGACTCCATGACGATGGGCCGGGCCCAGCGGCGGCCGGACCGGGCGCCGGTCAGGACGGCGACGGAGTCGGCGAGGCGGCCGGCCTGGGCGGTGCGGTGGTCGAGGTGGAGCAGATCGGTCAGCACGTCCTCGTCGGCGTGCCGGTGCTCCATCTCCCGCAGGTCGGCGAGCATGCTCGTGGCCAGGGCCTGCATGCGGCCGGCCGCGTTGGCGGCGGCGGCCATGGCGGCGGACCGGCCGGACTCGGCGCGGCGCAGCCGGGCCTCCAGCCGCCGCGTCTCCTCGGCCTGAGCCCGGGTCAGCTCCTCGGCCTGTGCGGTGTGGGCCCGGACGAGTTCCCGGGTCCGTGCGGTGTGGGCCGCCTCCGCGGCGGAGGCGTCCGCCTCGTACCGCTCCTTCAGCGTGGCGGTCTCGCGCGCCGAGTCGGCCGCGTGCCGGGCGGCCCGGGCCTCCAGGGAGGCGAGTTCGGCGGTGAGGGTCTCGGCCCTCCGGCTCAGTGCGCGTGAGGTCCGCCCGTACCAGGTGACCGCCGCGGCGGCGGCTGCGAGGAGCAGCACGCCGCCGCCGGCGAACCAGCCGAGTGCGGAGCGGATCTCGGCCGGCGCCGCGGCGGTCGCCGCGACGGCGAGCGCACCACCTGCGGCGGCTGTCAGCAACGAGGCGAGCAGGGCAGGGCGGAAGGGGGTGGACGGCGCCGACATCAACCAGACTCTCGAGAACAGGCACGCGGGGTGGGGAGTCGTAACGACGGCACTATAGATCCGATCTTGATCGGTTCGGAACCTCTCTTGATCGGATCGGTATGCAGATCACGGCATGTGTTGCAGAAGTGATCAGCTGGTCGACGCGGACGGAGCCGCGTTCCGCCAGACCGTCAGATCGAGGGTCATGTACGTGCTGGGCGAGTCCTCCGGAGAGAACGCCTTGACGGTGACCAGGCCGAGATGGCCCGTGCCCGTCGTGACGCAGACCTGACGGCCCGGCGACAGCTTGTTCACGTAGATGTTCGTGGTGAACCGGGTCTCCGCGCGGCACGCTTCGAGGCTGCCCTCCTGACCCGGGTCCAGCAGCACCAGATTGCCGCCGCTGCTCTCGGCGTCGAGGTAGCCGCCCGTGTCGTAGGAGAGTTCGTAGTTGTTGTCCTCCCCGTCCTGCGGGCGCACGTTCTCGTCCCCGAGGGTCAGGTGGTAGCCGGCCGTGAGGTTGATGTCCTTGTACGTCGCGGGCTCAGGGGCGGCCGTCGCGGAGGGCTTGGGGGTCGAACTCGCCGTACCCGTACCCGTACCCGTACCCGTGCCCGTGCCGGTTCCCGTGCCCCCGCTGCCCTGTGTGCTCGGAGAGCCCTTGCCGTTGGGCTTCCCGCCGGCCTCGGAGGAGGTCTGCCCGTCCTTGTCCTTCAGCAGGACGTACGCGGTCGCGCCACCCGCGACGGCGAAGGCGAGGACGGCGGCCACGGCGATGACGAGACCGCGTCCACCGCTCTTCTTCCGCTGGGGCGGCTGCGGCTGGTGTCCGGCAGGGGCCGGCCGGCCGGGCCACTGCTGCTGCGGGTATCCGGGACCGCCGGGTCCCTGCGTGGGGGCGTATCCGGGACCGCCGGGGCCCTGCGTCGGCGTGTACGCGGAGTTGCCCGGCCCCTGCGTCGGCGCGTACCCGACGGCGGGGGCCGCCGGGGCGACGGGCGTCGCCGGGGCGGCGGGCGCCGTGCTCGGCGGCGGGCCGTAGCCAGGCGGCGGGGTCGACGGCGCGGCCGGCACCGTCGGCGAGTACCCCGCGGGCGCGGCCGACGGGGCGACCGTCGGCGGCGGGGGCGTCTGCGGAGGCGCGGGAGCCGCCACACGGGCGGTGATCTCGGCGGAGACCGCACCCGGCAGCCAGTCCTCCGGCCTGCGCAGCACCGTCGCCGCGTTCGCGGCCTGGCAGAGCCCGATGATCTCGGAGAGCGTCGGCCGGGCCTCCGGGTCCTTCGCCAGGCAGCGCGTGACGAGCTCGGTGAGCCGCTCCGGAACGGCGCTCAGGTCCGGCTCCTCGTGCACGATCCGGTACAGCACCCCGTGCCCGGTCCCCTCGCCGAAGGCCGGGACCCCGGTCGCCGCGTACGCCGCGACCTGACCGAGCGCGAACACGTCCGTGGCCCCGGTGACCGGCCGCCCCGCCGCCTGCTCGGGCGCCATGAACGACGGCGTCCCGATGGTGACTCCACTGCCCGTCAGGGACGTCGCGTCGGCCGCGTGGGCGATGCCGAAGTCGATGACGCGGGGACCGTCGGCGGCGAGCAGCACGTTGGACGGCTTCAGGTCGCGGTGCACGATGCCCGCGCCGTGGATGACGTGCAGGGCCTCGGCCATGCCCGCGACGAGCAGCAGCACCGTCTCCACGGGCAGCGCGCCGTGCGCCACGACCGCGTCGGCCAGCGAGGGCCCCGGAACGTACGCGGTGGCCAGCCACGGCTGCGCGCCTTCGGGGTCCGCGTCGATCACGGGCGCGGTGAACAGCCCCTGGACGCGCTGCGCCGAGCGGACCTCCTGCGCGAAACGACGGCGGAACTCCGCGTCCTCGCCGAACTCCGGACGGATCAGCTTGATCGCCACCGCCCGCCCGCCGGGCGTGTACGACAGGTACACCTTGCCCATGCCGCCGGCGCCGAGCCGCGCCGCGAGCCGATATCCGGCGACCGTCGTCGGGTCGTCCGCCGCCAGAGGCTGGAACACCTCGGAGCCGTCCCGGTCCGCTTGCTGACCGCCCATGAGCCCATGTCTCCCCACGCAGAACACTGTTTGCCGGAGGGCACCCTACCGGTGGCCGGGCGCCCCCACCGCGTCGGTCGCGACCTCCGTGCCCGTGAGCCCGGCGCGCTCCGCGAGCGCACCGCCCTGGAAGCGGCTCTCCGCACCCAACTCGTCGAGAAGTTCGGCGATGTGACGGCGGCAGGTGCGCAGCGACATCCCCATGCGCCGGGCGATCACCTCGTCCTTGGCGCCCTCCGCGAGCAGCCCCACGAGCGCCCGCCGCAGACTGGGGCCGACCTCCTTGTACGCGGCCTCGCTGGTGCCGAGGAAGGGCGCCGCCCCGGACCAGTGCTGTTCGAACACGCGGCACAGGTACGCCACCACGTCGGGGTCCCGGACGAGGACCGCGCCCTCGCCCGTACCCCCGTCCGCGCGCCGGGGCAGGAAGGCGACCGACCGGTCGAAGACCACGGCGCGGTCGGGGAGTTCGGCGGCCGTGCGGTACTCGGCGCCGGCCTCGGTGAGCCGCTCCACGTACCCCTGGGTGGACAGGCTCGACCGGGCCGAGTGCTGGTACAGCGTGCGCATCCGCACGCCCCGGCGGAGCATCGCCACGTCCCGCTCGACGGCGTCCCCCAGGCGGTGCGGCGCACGCCCGCCGCCGGGCTGGATGCTGAACACCTCCTCCCGGCAGCGGGCCGACTCCTCGGTGAGCATCGCGGAGGCGGATGCCATGTCGGGCAGTACGTCGAGGCCCTCCCGGCGGCCCTGTTCGCGCCGGGCGGCGCGGTACCGCGGCATCAGGGAGTGCAGATCGTCCCGGAGGGACTGGGCGTGCGCGGCGGCCCGCGCGAGCTCCGCCTCCAGCGGGCCGACCACCTCCGCCGCGGCGGCGTCCGGGTTCACCGGGATCAGCTCCCCGGGACGGCCGGGCGCGGGCCGCAGAAGCCGGAGCCGCCGCAGGGTCCCGCAGGCCGCCTCGACCTCGTCCGGTCCGAGGCCGAGGGCCGGAAGTCCCTCCGCAGGCCTGCCGGTGAGGCTGCCGTGCTCCAGTACGTACGCGAAGACGGCGACGGCCCCGGCGTCCAGCCGAGGCATTCCGTCCACATCCACCCCAGTAGTCACACGTTTCCCCCGTGATGCGGCCCTGCTACTTCCGTGCCATGCAGGGTATTGCCAGGTCATGGCGCTGGACCAAGCGGGCTCGCCGGGGTGGACTGGTGGTGACCGGCCGAGGGAAACCCCACCAGGCCGACATACGGCGTGAACCCGCCAGACGCGGTGTTTCCCGCCCCTCCTCACCTCTCCCGAACCAGGAGCCGCACCATGTCCGTTGCCGTCCGCTGCGTCCTTCTCCTCACCGTCCTGCTCGCCGGCGGAGCGGCCCTCGCCACGGCGGACGGCGCACCGGAGGCACCGCGGACGGTCGCCGGGAGCCCGATGGACACCAGCTGGGGCGACGACTACGTCCGTCCGGAGCTGTAGGTCGGCCGCCGCCGCCCGCCCACTCGTCACCCCTGCGAAAAGCGAGGACGAAGAGCGTGTCGTCACCCACCGGGAACCCCTCCCCGTCCGCCCCCGGCCCGCGGCGGTCGCGCGCCGAAAGCGCGGCGGACCGGGCCCTGTTGCCCGACATCGTGCGCGCCGTGATCGCCCGCGGCGCACCGGAGGAGGCGGCACCGGAGCGGGCGGAACCGGTGGACTGGAGCGTCCGGCCCGACGCGTTCTGGTGCCACGTCGTGCCCGCCGGGGCCGTCGCGCGGGCCCAGGGCTGGAAGCTGCACGTCCCGGCCACCCCGCTCTCGGCGCCCCTGGTCCTCGCCAGGAGCGCCGAGGTCCTCGTCGCCCACCGCGCTGCCTTCAAGTTCGCCGGGAGCCCGGCGAAGGTCGCCGCCCTGGTGTCCGGGCGCTTCGCCCGCGGCGGGGGCGGCAAGTTCCTGACCGTGTACCCGGCCGACGACGAGCAGTTCCGGCGGCTCGCCGAGGAACTCCACCGCGCCACCGAGGGACTTCCGGGCCCCGCCGTGCTCTCCGACCGCCGCTACCGCCCCGGCAGCCAGGTCTTCTACCGGTACGGCGTGTTCAAGGGCGTCCGTGAACTGACGGCCGACGGCGCCTTCGCCGCCCGCCTCACCGACCCCGAGGGCCGCCCGGTCGCCGACGAGCGCAACGCCTGGTTCAGCCCGCCCGCCTGGGCCGGTGACCCCTTCCCCGACCGCCCCGCCGCGCCCGCCCGCAGCACGGCGACCGCCAGGCCCGTCCTGCTCGGCGACCGCTTCCTCGTCCGGGGCGCGATCCAGCACTCCAACAAGGGCGGGGTGTTCCGGGCCGAGGACACCCGCACGGGTGCTCAGGTCGTCGTCAAGCAGGCCCGGCCCCATGTCGGCGCCGGTCTCGAAGGCCTGGACGTCCGGGACCTGCTGCGCCGCGAGGCCGCCCTGCTCGAACGGTTCGGGCACGTGCGGCCCGACCGGGTCCCCGGGCTCGTCGAGGTGTTCGAGCAGCAGGGCAGCGTGTTCCTGGCCACCGCGTCGGTCCCCGGGGCGACCCTCCGGCGCACCGTCGCCGAGCGCCTGGCACGGGACGGCAGCGCCTGCCCCGACGACCCCACGGCCGACTCCCTGGTGCGCGGGCTCGTCGAACTCGTCGCCACCGCCCACGAGTTGGGCGTCACCCTGCACGACTTCAACCCCAACAACGTGATGGTCACCCCGGACGGACGGCTCGTCCTCATCGACCTGGAGATGGCGGCCCCGGAGGGGGAGCGGTGGGTGCTCGGCGCCACCCCCGGCTACACCGCGCCCGAGCTGCGCGCCGTCGACCAGGTGGCCCCGGCCCTGCCGCCGTCCGTCGACCTGTACGCCCTCGGCGCCACCGTCCTGCACGCCCTGAGCGGCGCCGATCCGGTCCTCGCCGAGGACCTTCCCCGGGCCACGGCCCGGCCGGACGAGCTTCGCCTCGCGGACCTCGTGGCGCTCCTGGGCCGCGACGACGCACGCGTACGACGCTTCGCGCCGCTGGTCCTGGGGCTGACGAGGGACGCACCGGGGGACCGCTGGACCCTGGACCGGGCACGGGAGTTCCTCGCGGGGGACCCGGGGGAGACGACGGCGCGGTCGGACACCCGCCCGTCCCCGGAGGAGCGGCCGGACCCGGCGGCCACGCGCGCGCGTCTCCTCCATGACGGCATCGCCCACCTGCTGGCCACGATGCGCCCGCACCACCCCGAACGGCTCTGGGCCTCGGACTCGTTCGGCGAGACCTGCGACCCGGTGGCACTCCAGCACGGTGCGGCGGGCGGCGTCGCCCTGCTCGCCCGGGCGCTCGGCAACGGGGACGCCGGCTTCCCTGCCCAGGAGACCGGTCCCCTGACCCGGGAGGCGCTCGCCGAGGGCCTGCGTTCCGCCGCCCGCTGGACGGTGGAACGGCAGGAGGCGCTGCCCAGCGACCTCCCGGGGCTGCACTTCGGCCGCTCGGGCACGGCCTGGGCCCTGCTGGACGCCGCGCGGGCCCTGGACGACACCGCCCTCGCGGAGCGGGCCGCCGGGCTGGCCCTCGGTCTGCCCGTCCGCGGCCCCAACCCGGACGTGTGCCACGGCGTGGCCGGCTCCGGCCTCACGCAGCTGCACTTCTGGCGGACCACCGGAGACCCGCGCTTCCTGGACCGCGCCGCCGAGGCCGCGGACGGACTGCTCGACGCGGCCCGGCGCACCCCCGAGGGCGTCTTCTGGCCGGTGCCGGAGGACTTCGGTTCGGCGCTCGCCGGGGCCTGGCACTACGGCTTCGCCCACGGTGTGGCGGGGGTCGGCACGTTCCTGCTGCTCGCCGCGGAGGCCACCGGGGACGGGCGGTTCCTCGACGCGGCCACCGAGGCCGGGGCCACGCTCGCGGCGGCGGCCCGCAGCGGCCCGGCGGGTGCGCTCTGGCCCGTCGACCGGGCCCGGCACCTCTCCGACGCACCGGAGCTCGCCCGGCACTGGTGCAGCGGCTCCTCCGGGGTCGGCACCTTCCTGGTCCGGCTCTGGGCGGCGACCGGCGCGTCCGACCCGCTCCTGCGGGACCTGGTGGACGGTGCGGCCCGCGCGGTGCGGGCGGGCAGGGTCACGGACTCGCCTGCCACCTGTCACGGGCTCGCGGGGAACGCCGAGTTCCTCCTCGACGCCGCCGTCCGGACGGGCGACGAGAGCCATCGCGCCGCCGCCGAGCTGCTGGTCGAGCACCTGGCCGCGCAGTCCGTGCTGCGCGACGGGCGTCTCCTGGTGCCCGACGAGAACCGCAGGACCGTCCTCGCCGAGTACGGCACCGGCCTCGCCGGGAGCCTGTCCCTGCTGCTGCGTCTGCGCGGCGGCGGCCCGCGGGCCTGGCTGCCGGAGGACGGGCCGGCCCACCCCTGAGTGTCCGGCGGCCGCAGGCCGCCGGCGTTTCACCCGAACATCCGACGAATGGAGACCGTCATGACGGAGTACGACATCGATGCCCTGCAGGTTCTGCCGGAGGAGGTCCGCACGGAGGACGCCCGTGGCGAGGAGCACGCCGCCGCGCTGATCACCGCCTGCCGCTGGCTCACGAGCGGCTGCTGACCCACGCCGCTCGGGGCGGGGGCCGGCGTTTCCGGCCGGCCCCCGCCCGGGAGTCACGACCGTAGACTCGAAGTGCGGGCCCGCCTCGCCGCCGCGCGAGGGGCCGCGCACGGCAGGGAGGCGGCGATGACCAGGCTGACGGGCAGGGCCCTGCGGGTGACGGTCTTCGTGGGGGAGTCCGATCTGTGGCACCACAAGCCGCTGTACACCCAGATCGTCGGCCGGGCCCGGGAGGCCGGTCTCGCGGGCGCGAGCGTGTTCCGCGGCATCGAGGGGTTCGGCGCGTCCTCGCTGATCCACACCCAGCGGCTGCTGTCCCTGAGCGAGGACCTCCCGGTGGCTGTGGTCGTCGTCGACACCGAGGAGAAGATCCGCGCCTTCCTGCCCCAGCTCGACGAGATGGTCGGCGAGGGTCTGGTGATCCTCGACGACTGCGAGGTCATCCGCTACGTCGGCCGCCGGGAGTCCGCGTGAGGCGCCCGCGCGGGATTCAGGAGGGCATGACCGCAGCGAGGCCCTTGCGGAGGTCGTCCGGGTTCATGACCGGCGAGTAGTGGATCTTGGCGCCGATCTCCATGAAGAACGGTTCCGAGATCTTCGGCATCAGGGAGGGGTCCGCCAGGTCGAAGAAGAGGTACGCGGTCCGGCAGCCGTTCTCCACGGTGAAGTACGCCGCTTCCGGCTGGAGTTGCTGGAGCGCGCCCTCCATGAGCTTCAGCAGCTTTCCCTGCTTGATGGCCTCGTTCGAGGCCTGGGTGTCCATCTGCACCTTCAGCAGCATGCGCATGACGCGGCCTTTCCCGGCCGGGCGGGCGCTCCGTTCGGGGCGCCCGGGACCCCGGACGCGCTCAGTTCCAGCGTCCCCCCGGGACGGCGAAGGGACCACTCGGCGGACGAGCCACCTCCCGCCCGGGCCCCGCGGCCACCCCCCCCGCTATTGCCCCCGGGCGAGGAACGCGGGCCGCAGGGACGTGTCCACCGGGTCGTAGTACCGGTGGAAGACCGGAGTCGCGGAGCCGGACACGGGCGGGACGATCCAGCTCCAGTCGGCGGGCGTGGGCCTGCCGTGCCGGCTCTCCCGCGCGATGTGCCGCAGGAACCGCTCGGACTCGGTGTGGTGGTCGGCCATCGTCACCCCGGCCTCCTGGAAGGAGTGCAGCACCGCCACGTTCAGCTCGACGAGCGCCCGGTCCCGCCACAGCGTCCGCTCCGAGGAGCGGTCGAGCCCCAGGCGGTCGGCGACCACCGGGAGGAGGTCGTACCGCTCGGCGTCGGCCAGGTTGCGGGCGCCTATCTCCGTGCCCATGTACCAGCCGTTGAACGGCGCCGCCGGATAGCGCACCCCGCCGATCTCCAGCGTCATGTCGCTGATCGCCGGCACCGCGTACCAGCGCAGCCCCAGCTCCGCGAACCACCCGTGGTCCGGGTGCCGGAGCGGCACCTCCATGACGCAGCGGTCCGGCACCTCGTACCACTCCGGCCGCGCGCCCGGACGCTCCTCGACCATCAACGGGAGCACCTGGAAAGGCTCTTCGTCCCGCTTCCACCCAAGGTCGAGGGCGCGGGCCGTCGACGCGGCGCCGCGCGGGTCACCGGCCCAGCGGCCCTCGGGGGTGCGGTGCCCGGCGTACCGCACGAGCTGGTCGTTGACGATCCTCGGCGCGGGCCGGCCCGGCCGGTCCGGGGCGAACACCGAGATCACCGGACGGATCCGGCCGCCGTTCCCCGCGAGCCGCAGGTGCTCGAAGCAGTGGGCGGCGATGTCGTCGGGCGTCGTGACGTGCCGCAGGTCGCGCACGACGAGGCTGCGCCAGTAGAGCCGGCCGATGCAGCGGGCCGCGTTGCGCCAGGCGACCTGGGCGCCGAAGGAGAGCTCGGCCGGGGTGTGCGCGTACGTGCCCGTCCTGCCGATCTCGGCCAGTGCCTCACGGACCCGGCGCTCCACGTCCCCGGCGCCGGGCTGTTCCCGATGGAACTGCCGGAGGAAGTCCTCGGCCTCCTGCCGATCCGTCACATGCGGTGCGTACGCGGGCGGTTGGCCGGCCCGTCCGTCGGACGGGGAAGCGGGCGTGAACGGACAGGTGCTGACAGCGGCGGCCTTGCGGCGGCGACCTAGACTGAAGACCAAGGTGTTTCCCTCCCGCCCCCATGACTACCGCACGCATCCGCACGATTGTGGAGAGTAGTGGGAGTTCCGGATGGGGGAGGTGCCGCGCTGGTAGGGTGCCCGGCGCCGAGGGCCCGGGCGCCGGGGCCGCCGCGGCCCCGGGGGCTCAGAGCCCCGCGACCTTGGCCGTCGCCGACAGCTCGTACACCAGCGTGACCGTACGCCGCCCGCCGGGCGGCAGCGAGACGTCCCAGCGGACGATGCCCTCGGCGTCGACCGCGCCGGGCGCAGGGGAACAAGCCTCCTCGCGCAGGCGCACCTCCACCGCCGAGACCTCGGAGACGGGGATCCGCTCCCGAAGGACGATCACCCGGTCACCCCGCTCTCCGGGCGGTGAGAACCGGGAGACGTGCAGCCGGACCGTGCGGGTGACCACGGTCCGCTGCGTGAGGCCCGTGGTGTCGCGGGACTCCTCGGCGTACCGGACCACCCGGTGGTCGTCACGGCTGCCGAAGGCCAGCTCGAAGGGGGCGCCGGGGGCCGTGAAGTCCAGGGAGCCACGGCCCGTGAACCCGCTGCCCCGGACGAGGTCCACCGGCCCGGCGAGCAGCGTGTGACCGGACAGGTTGTCGCCCCGCACCACCTGCGTGACCAGCGGGGACAGCTCGGGCGAGCAGGCGTACTCACTGCTCGCGAGCGTCGTGAACGAGGACAGCGGCACCCGGTGGGCACGCCCGTCCGAGGGCACGGAGACCGCCGTGGGGGAGTGCAGGACCCGCGCCTCCCCGCCGTCGTCCACGCCCGGCAGACCGAGCACCGGGGCCGGTCCGAGCGTCGCGATCTCCTCCTCGCGCACCTCGACGTCGATCGTGCGGCGCTCCGCCGCGGTGCGGTCCTTGAGCGTCAGCCGGTCCTCGGTGAGCCGCGGCGGATCGGTCGCGAGCGCAGACCGTGCGGTCGACAGCGTCAGCCGTACGTCCGACCAGTCCTCGCCGGTGCGCTGCCAGACCACCGCGCCGGTCTCCAGCGTCAGGGAGTCCCCGTCCAGCGCGGCCCGGTACGCGGGTCTCCACAGCGCGCACGGGGTGAGGTGGCTCACCCGCAGCCGTACGGGCCCGGCGGCCGAGGCTTCCACGGTCAGCTCCACATGGGCGACCAACTCGGGGGGCTCCTCCTCGGCGAGTTCCAGGGCCCGCCGGGTCGAGCCGAGTTCGGTGTGGAGGACCCCCAAGCGGGCTTCCACGGCGCGGAGTTCCTCACCGCGAGTGTCGCGTTCGGCGTCCACGCGGTCCAGTTCGCGGCCCCAGCGGGGCCCCTCGGACTCGCCGAGGCCGGCACCCTCGCCGATCTCGCGCAGCAGGTCGGCGGCGAGCCGGCCGAGCAGGTCGAGACGGGCCCGCAGCCGGTCGCGCCGCTGCTCCACCGCGAGGCGTTCCTCCTCCAGGGCGTGCGAACGGCGGCGGAGGGCGGAGTCGTCCTCGGCCGGAGCCATCGGGGCCCGGGGCGTCCAGTCACGGACGATCCGCGCGTCGAGCACGGTGGCCGGGTGGCCGGAAGCCAGCTCGGCGTGGAGAGTGCGGTCGACGGCCAGCGCGCTGACCGGCCCGAGGCGCAGGCGCCGCACGCCCGCCTCCAGGTCGAGCGTGGCGGTGCGCTCGACGTGGGCGCGGTCCTCCAGACAGGTGACGGCGGTGACGGGCAGCGGGATCGGCCGGGATTCCGTGGTCATGGTGGGTGTCAGCTCCTGCGGTTGCCGTCGACCAGGGCCTTGCCGGCCGGTATGCGGATCTCGTAGCCGCCGTCCAGCGCGGCGGTGCCGCCGGCGGGCAGCTCCACCCGCCAGACGCGGGTGCCCGGAGCGTGCGGCTCCGGCGCGGCTCCCTCGTCGGGTGCCGTCCAGTCGGCGCGCTCCTCGATGCGGACGTCCGGTTCGGAGGAGACCGGCACCCGCTCGTGGACCTCGACCGTGACGGGGCCCGTGAGGCGGTTCGCCAGCTCCACGTGGACGCGGTGGTCGAGCACGGTGACGTTGTTGCGCAGACCCGCGGTCGACTCCTTCAGATGGGTGCGGCGGGTGACGCGGACGCCCTCGGCGGGCCCGAGCCCCAGCCGGCGGACACCACCGGGCGCGAGGGTGGGCAGGGCCGCCGTCACCAGGAAGTCGTCGTCGACGGTGACCTCCACCGGGCCCGCGAGCAGCGCCTGGCGTGTGGTGTTGGAGACCGCGAGGGTCGCGTAGACGGTCTGGTCCACGGACGGCACACAGATGTGCTCGGTGTGCAGGACGACCGGGATCTCGCCGACGGTGACGGTGTGCCAGGTGCCGTCCGAGGGCACGTCGGCACGGGCGGCGGCGTCGAATCGGTGGTCGAACGAACCCGCCGACGCACGGGGGCGCACCGCGTGCCGGGGCAGCGGCAGCGCCGCCACCGTCTCGGCGCGGCGCCGGTACTCGTCGGCCACCGCGTCGGCGGACGCGCCGGGGAACAACAGGCCACGGCGGGCGCCGGGTTCCTCGGGGCCGGCGAGGACGAGGGCGGCGTAGTCGAGTTCGGCGCCGCTCGGCTGCGGCGGACCCACCGGCGGCGGGGGCGCCGCGGCGCCCGGGGCCGCCGGGGCCGCGGGTGCGGCGGCCTGGGGCGGGCGGGCTCCGAAGCCCGCGCCGCCGCCGCGCGGGCGCCCGCCGGGGCGCGGGGCCGCCGCCCGCGCGCGGCCCGGCGACCCGCCGCCGAGGAACTCCGGGGCGGAGCCGTACGCGGCACCCGGCTGCGCGGGCCCGGCGGGCGGCGGGGGCGGCGGTGCCGGTACGGCGGCGGGTGCGGGCGCGGCCACGGGAACGGGCACGCCGCCCCGCAGCGCCGAACCGACGGCGAAGGGCTCCGGCGCGGGGCCGGCCGCCTCGTACCCGGAGAACAGATCGGCGAGCCCCGCCGGGGGTTCGCGCCAGCCCGAGGGCGCGGGCGCGGACTGGCGGCGGCCGATCCGGACCGAGCGGAGCGCCGGGAGATCGGTGCGGCGCCGCAGATCGGCCGTGGCGAGCGCGATGCGCACCCCGGTCCAGTCCTCGCCGGTCCGCTGGGCGACCGAGGCACGCAGCACCAGGCGGCCGCCGCCGTCACCCTGACGGTGGGTGAGGCGGTACGTCGGCACCCAGACGGCACCCGGCACGCCGTACTCCAGCTCCACCTCCACCTCGTCCGCCGCACCGGCGCCGTCAAGGGTCAGAACAGCGCAGACCGTGGTCTCCACGTGGGCCGGCGGCGCGTCGGTGGAGGCGCGGTCGAGCTTGTCGAGGGCGACCTCCAGCTCGTGCTCGGCGAGCAGCACCGCCTCGTCGAGCTCGGCGAGCCGGGCATGGAGCGCCGCCAACCGCTCGTCGACGAAGTCGGCGAGCTCCAGCCACGCCTCGACCGGGGTACGGCGGTGCGGGTCCTCGCGCTTGCGGGGCGGCGGGACCGGGCGCAGACCGCCGACCTCCGCGATCAGGGCCGCCTGCCGGTCACGGCGCGCCAGCGCCGCCGCGTGGACCTCGTGCAGCCGGTCGGCCTCGCCCCGCAGGCCGTCGGGAGCGCCGGCACCCCGGGGCTCCGCCTCGACCTCCACGCGCGCCTCGGTGACCCGCACGGCGGAGTCGCCCAGGACCCGCGCCCGCAGGGAACCCGGATCGACCGTGCGGGGCAGGCCCGTCACCCGCACCCGGCCGTCCGGCGGCACGACGCCCCGGGCCAGGCGCCGGCACAGCGCGCCCTGCGCGTACACCACGACCGAGTCGAGGGCGGACCCCCACCTCCGCGCCGCACCGATCGTCATGCGTCCCCCTCTTGCCCCGTGTGTGTCGGGGGAAGCCTACGCCGGAGGCGCCGGGGGGCCGGGACCTTGTCCGGGACCGCCCGGCCGCTGCAAGATCCTCTTTGTGAGGGTCTCGGGTGGGAACGTGGAAGGAAGGGCCGGTGTGTCGTGGGGGAGATGACCAAGGGGAGCAACGGATTCGTTCCGTCGGTGCCGTTGAGGATCGCCGTGCGCGGCGGTGTGGACGCGATGGCGCTGCTGCTCGGCGACGCCGGCACGGTCAGGGGTGACGGAGACGTCGTCTTTCACGGCGCCCCGGTGCATCCCTCCGGGACCGTCCGGCTGACGCAGGTGGAAGCCGGTACGGCGTGGCTGGAGGTCGGTCTGACCGCCGTGGAGGAGCAGATCACCCGTGTGCTGCTCGTCGGTTCGACGGAGCGGGGAGCGATGCGGGACGCCGCCGGACTGTCGGTGGAGGCCTACGCGCCCGACGGCACCTCGGTGGCGCGGTACGACGTCACGGACGCCGGCGGGGAGACGGCGATGGTGCTGGCCGAGCTGTACCGGCGGGCGGGCGGCTGGAAGTTCCGCGCCGTGGGCCAGGGGTGGGTCAGCGGGCTCGCCGGTCTGGCCACGGACCACGGCGTGGACGTGGCCGACACCGCACAGGCCGGGGGAGGAGCGGCGGTACCGGCTGCGCCTGCGCCGGCGCCCGCTTTCGCGCCTCCGCCCGTGCCCGCGCCCGGCTTCGCGCCTCCGCCCGCTCCCGCGCCTCCGGCCGCGGTGGTCCCTCCCACGGTGATCCCGCCCGTGGCGCCCGTCGCTCCCGGAGCCGCCGACTGGTGGACGTACGGGCCCGTGTTCGAGCCGTACACGGAGACCGGCCGGGACAACGACGTGATCACCGTGGGCGGGCTCCCGCCGGGGCCGGTCGTCGTCCAGCTCGACGTCAGGGGCGACGGGTACACGGGGCTCTGGGTGCTCGACCGGCGCAACAAGGAGAAGGACAACCTCGTCAACAGCACGGAGGAGGACTTCCGGGGCCGCCTGCTGGCCACCGTGCCGGCGCACGGCACCCTGCGCCTGAAGCTGCAGGCCGAGGGGCCCTGGCAGGTCCAGGTGTCGCCGCTGGCGGCGGCGCGCCGACTGACGGAGGAGGAAGCGGAGTTCCGCGGCCCCGAGGTGCTGCTGCACACGGGAGGGGTGGCCGACATGGCCGTCCACTACCGCGGCGACGACAACCTCATCGTCCACGTCTACGAACTCGCGGGGCACGACGACCACACGACCCTGCCGCAGTACGAGAACGTGGTCAACGAGATCGGCAAGCGGCGCGAGACCGTTCCGCTGCCCGAGGGGCCGCTCGTCGTCCAGTTCGAGATGGCGGACGGCCCGTGGCGCGCGCGGCTGAAGCGCGTGCAGCCGCCGACCCGGCCCCCGCACCCGGCCCCGCCGGGCGCGACGGCCCCCGTCCCGTTCGCCGCCCCCGGTGAACCGACCTGGCCCGACAAGCAGTCGGTGCCCGGTCCGCGCAGGAACTGGTTCTCGCGCGGCCGGGACTGACCGTCGGGACACCGCCGGCCGGGCCCGGCCGGCGGCGCGCGGCGGCGCGCCGAACGAGGTGCGCCGCCGCCCGCCCCGTCACCTCATCGGCGCTCGGCCGCGGACGCCGCGGTCAGAGCCGCCGCGACCTCGTCCGCCAGGGCGACCGGGTCGCCCGTCGGCACCGTGGGGTAGGCCTGCCGGCCGTGCGCCCAGGCGTCGTCCCGGGCGAACCAGTCGATGGCGGCCGGCGCCGTGCCCCGTACGAGAGCGGTGTCGAGCCCCGCGAAGTACGCGGCCCAGCGCGGCGCGTACACGTCCCGCACGAGACCGGCCCATTCGCGGTTGGCGTAGTCGCGCAGCCCCCCGGTCTCGCTCGGCCCCCGGTCGGCCCAGGTGGTGAGGATCGAACGGGCGTCGTACTCCAGCCGGTCGCGCTCCGCCGCGTCGGCACCCCAGGAACGGGCGCCGGCCAGCCAGGGCCCCAGCAGGAAGCGGCGGTCGGCGGCGACGAGCCGTCCGAGCAGCTCCTCGTCGGCGTTCCACTCACGCACCAGCGCCCGGAACCCCGCCAGGTCCTTCGCGTCGTACGCGGTCCTGATGCGCGGCAGCAGGACGCGGGCCCGGTTGGTGAGCGCCTGACGCGCCACGTCCACCAGGTCGAAGCGGTATGCGTCCGAGGACCGCAGCGCCGGAGCCACCTGGAGCAGCTCCGACAGGGCGCGCTCCACCGTCCCGGCGTCGTACCGCATCGCCGTCGGGCTCCAGCGCGCCGCCGTGGCCGCCGTCAGGCTCGGCCGCGCGGTGAAGAGGCTGTCCTGCGGCTCGCTCCACGTGCCGGACGCGCCGCTGTACGGGCCGAGGCGGAGCTGCTCCCACGCGGCGGCCGCGTGCGGGTCGGCACCGCCGTACCGCCGGGCCGCGTACGCGGCGAACCAGGCGCGCTGGTCGACCGGGCCCGGCTCCCAGGCGAGTTCGGTGAACAGGTCGAACGCGGCCGGGTTGCCGCCGGTGCCCTCCGGGAGGTACGCGATGCCGCGCAGCGCGCTGCCCGAGCGGGACAGCCACGCGGGGAAACGCTCCGTCCACACACCCGTGTTGGCGCCCAGGGTGGTGTGTCCGCCGAAGTTCGGGATCGCGCCGAAGGCGTAGGGCGCCCCGCCCCACTGGGCCTCGCGGTCGAGCCCCTCGTACCGGTCGGAGAGGCCGTCGACGATCAGCACCCGGTTCCGGTCCACACCGTTCAGGAGGATCGCGGACGGGTTCTTCTGCCAGCCGAGCATCACCCAGGTGGCGCCGGGGTGCGCGGTGTCCAGGGCCTCCTGCACGGCCCCCGCCGCCCTCGTGACGTCCACCGTGCCGGGGGTGCCGCCCTCGTGCAGCAGGTCCATCTTGAACATGTCGCTCTCACCGAACCGCAGGCGCTGCGCCCGGTAGTAGGCGGCGGCCAGTTCACCGAAGACGGGACCGGTCGGATCCAGCCAGTCGGGGCGGGCGAACCCGACCCACTTGCCCTGCGGGACGGTCGCCGCGCCGGGGTTCCGGTCCGCGAAGCCCGGCGGCACCGTACCGAAGAACCCCGGCAGCACCGGGGTCATCCCGAGGTCGCGCAGGTGTCCCGCGATCCGGCTCCCCAGCGCCGCCCGGTCCTCGATCAGCCGTTCGGACACCGGCCCTCCGAAGCCCGACATGTTCTGCAGCAGCCACCAGGCCTGATGCGCGGGCCCGGGGATCCACGCCCGCAGCTCCGCCGCGTCGTAGCCGAACTCCTGGAGCGCCTCGTAGTACGGGTACTCGGCACCGGTCGGCACGAAGACCTCGTTCACCCCGTGCAGCGCCATCAGATCGATGTCGCGCTGGTACGAGGCGAAGTCCCGGTACGCGCCGGAGTAGCCCTCGTCGGTGTCGTTCAGGGCGTAGCGGTGGGGCACGGCCGCGGATCGGGTGATCGTCCCGGACACCGCGGGCAGCGTGGCCGGCAGACGGCCGACGCTGTCGCCCGGCCAGCCGATGTCGACCCCGGCGACCCGTTCGAGGTACCAGCCCACTCCGGTGAGCAGCGTGGCGGGCGAGGTGCCCCGCACCTCGATCGCACCCGCCCCGCCGGAGACCGAGAAGTAGTCCCCGGAGTCCGGTTCCTCGACGGGGATCAGGGCGAACTGTCCTGCCCTGGAGGCCAGCAGGCGCTCCAGGCCCGCCCGTGCGGGCCCCGGGTCGAAGGCGGGCGCGGCGGCGGAGGCGGCGGTGCCCGGCGGGGCCGGCACGCCGGGGGCGGCGGAGGTCACGACGGCGAGCACCGTGACGACGAAGGTGTTGCGGCAACGACGGATCAGGCGGCTGCCCATCAGGCTCCCTGCTCGAACAGGACGACGGCACGGGGCCTGCCTCCCGGACCGCGCCGGGCTCGCGGGCCCCGATCCGGCCCGATCCGGAAGACAGGCCCCGGGGCGACCACTTTCCGACGCCCCGCGCCCTCGGCCACGCAAGCGGAGCCGGGGACCGACGGCGCTCATCCTTGCGGGTGCGCGCGTTCGAGTCGAGGGTGCGAACGAGCCGGGTCCGCGGCGGGGCCGCGCGCTTCGCGCCGCCCGTTCCGCGGTCCTCGCTTCGCGCCGGCCGCTTCGCGCCGCCCGTTCCGCGGTCCTCGCTTCGCGCCGGCCGAGCGGTGGCCGTTCCGTGGTGTCCGTTCCGCCGTGGCGACCCGAGGTGACAGATCATGGGGACGGTCTCCCGGCCCTCCGGCGCCGGGGAGCGGTCGTGGGCGGCGCGGTGTACCTGCCGGCCGGTGCGCCTGGCAGACTTCGGCCCCCGAGGTCGTTCCGACCCCTTACTCCTGGAGGACCCATGGCGCAGTGGCCCGGTTCCCCGGCCCGCACCGGCGGGTACGTTCCCCCGGCCGCGCGCGGGCGCGCGAACGGAAGGGCCGCGCGATGACCCTGTGCCGTACCCGCCGTGCCGACCCCACCGCGCTCCTCGTCCGCAGCGCTCCCCCCGAGCCCACCGCCGCCGTGCTGTTCCTCCACGGCGGCCGCGCCGAGGGCCCCGAGCCGCCGCCCGCCCTCAACCTCCCGGCGCTCCGCATGCGCCCCTTCGTCGGCGCCGTCACCCGGGCCGTCCGGGGCCGGGGCGTGCTGATCGCCGAGGTGCGCTACCGCCACCGCGGCTGGAACGGCGCGCGCGCCGACGCCGCCCGGGACGCCGAGGCCGCCCTCGCGCGGCTCCGGGAGCAGGCCGGGTCCGTGCCCGTCGTGCTCCTCGGCCACTCCATGGGCGGCCGCGCCGCCCTCCGCGCGGCGGGCGACCCCGCCGTGCGCGGGGTCGTCGCGCTCGCGCCCTGGTGCCCCGCCGACGAGCCCGTGGACCACCTCGGCGGCCGGCGCCTCTACCTGCTCCACGACGAGACCGACCGGGTCACCTCGGCCCGCCAGTCCTGGGAGTTCGTCCGGCGGGCGAGGGAGGCGGGCGCCGACGCGGCGGGCATCCCCATGCCGGTCGGCGGCCACGCGATGCTCCGGGGCGCGGACCTCTGGCACCGGCGCGCGGCCGAACTCACGGCGGCGCTGCTCTCGCACGGCTGACGGCGGCGGGGCCGGTTCAGGGGCGCGCGGCCGGGGGAGGGAGCAGCTCCGCGCAGGCGGCGCGGGTCGCCGCGTGCACGGCCCGTGCGAGCCGCGCGCCCCAGAGGGAACGCGGCCCCGCGAACGACTCGACGGCGCCCCCGCCGGGCGAGGGCGCGGCCACGCACACCGCGTCCGTCGGCGTGCCGGAGGCGTCGGCGCCCAGTTCGACCAGGGCCTGCACCTTGGCCTCGGTGGCGGTGGCGACCGCGTTCACGAGCGCGGCGTCCGTGAGCGCCACCGGGAGGCAGACGATGATGTTGATCGTTCCGGGGCGCGGGGGCGTGACGCCGCCGGCCTCCGGGAGCGCGGCCCAGCCCCGTACTCCGATCCCGGCGGTGACCACGGCCTGGGCGCCGCCGTCCTCGGCGTACCGGCGGTCCGCGACCGACGCGGCCGTCATGAGCCCCACGCCCGCGCCGTCGAGTCCGGCCCCGGAGGCCAGGTCACGGAGGTGGGCGACGGGGTCGAGGCGGGCGTAGCCGGGCGGGACCTGGGCGTTGACGACCCACTGCCGCTCGCCGATGCCTCCGCCGAGGACGGCGCTCGACACCATGCGGACGCCCGGGCCGGGGGCCCACACGAGCAGCGGCCACTCCCGGCCCTGTTCCACATGGCCGAGGAGGGCGGCGTCGGCGAGTGACGGGCCGGTGAGAAGGGTTCGCGGAAGCACCCCACACCCTAACGCGCGCCCTCGCAACACCCCGGGCCGGCCCGGGTGGGCCGCGTCCGCCCCGGGTCGGCGGGGCCCGGCCGCCGCCAGGACCGGACGCCGCCAGGTCCCACCCGTACTGGCGCGGGCGCCCCCGACGAGGACGCCTACCCGTACGGAGGGGTACGCGTTCGTGGGTGCCCAAACGGAAGCGGGGCCGCTCCCCGAAGGGTGCGGCCCCGCCCCCGCCGTCTCAGCGGGCGCCGGGCCGGGAGTCCAGGCCGAGTACGGCCGTGAGGGCGGCCCGTACGGCCGATTCCGGGTCCTCCGACGTCCCTTCGGACCGCCACGCGACGAATCCGTCCGGGCGGACGAGCACCGCCCCGTTCGCGGTGACGCCGTACGCCTGCGCCCAGTCCTCGCCGTCCGCGGCGGACAGCTCCGCGTCCGGCCCGTCGCCGATCCGGTACGAGACGAGGGGCACCCCGAGCCGCTCGGCCACGCGTCCCGCCGCGGTGTGCCAGCCGCCGATCGCCCCCGCCGAGCTCAGCAGCACGGGAGTCCGCTCGTACAGGTCCAGGGTGGAGATCCGCTCACCCGACCGGTCCAGCCACAGATGCGGTGCGCGGCTGCCGGGCTCGCCCGTCAGGTTCAGTCCGTCCGGGACGACCGGCACCGTCGTGTCCGCGCCCAGGACCGCGCCGCGCGGATAGCGGTAGCCCAGCGCCACGTTGAGGATCCCGCCCCGCTTCCCGCCCGCCCCCGGCCCGGGGGCGTACCCGGGGTGGCTGTGCTCGACCGAACGCGACGAGGCGCGGGCGCTGGTCGCCTCCGCGACGGGCCGGCGCTCCGCGTCGTAGGACGCGAGGAGTTCGGGGCCGGCCCAGCCGCCCAGTACCGCCGAGAGCTTCCACGCGAGGTTGTGCGCGTCCTGGATGCCGGTGTTGGAGCCGAAGGCCCCCGTGGGCGGCATCTCGTGGGCCGAGTCGCCGGCGAGGAACACCCGCCCGTCCCCGTACCGTTCGGCGATCCGCTCGGCCGCGTGCCACGGGGCCCGACCGGTGATCTCCACGTGGAGGTCCGGTACGCCGACGGCGCGCCGGATGTGCTCCCTGCACCGCTCGTCGGTGAACTCCTCCAGGGTCTCGCCGTGTTCGGGATGCCAGGGGGCGTGGAAGACCCACCGCTCGGCGTTGTCCACCGGGAGGAGCGCCCCGTCGCCCTCCGGGCTCGTCAGGTAGCAGACGATGAAGCGGCGGTCGCCGACGACGGCCGCGAGGTCGCGCGACTCGAACGTGATGCTCACGTTGTGGAACAGGTCGCCCGGGCCGGTCTGCCCGATCCCGAGCTCCTCGCGGACGGGGCTGCGCGGCCCGTCGGCCGCGACGAGGTAGTCCGCCCGGATGGTGGTGTGCTCGCCGGTCTCCCGGCTCTTGACCCGCGCGGTAACCCCTTCGGCGTCCTGCTCGAACGACATCAGTTCGGTCGAGTACCGCAGGTCCCCGCCGAGCTCCCGCGCGCTCTCCAGGAGCACGGGTTCGAGATCGTTCTGGCTGCACAGGCACCATTCGGCGGGGCTGAACCGGGCCAGGCCGCCCCCCGGGTCGATGTGCCGGAACAGCCACTCGCCGGCATCGCCCACCAGGGTCGGCGTCTGCAGGATCCCGTTGTTCGCCGACAGGGTCTTCGCGGCCTCGTGGATGCGCCCGCGGACACCGGCGCCGCGGAAGACCTCCATGGTGCGCACGTTGTTGCCGCGTCCACGCGGGTGGACCGAGGTGCCCGCGTGGCGCTCGACGAGCGTGTGCGGCACGCCGAGACGCCCCAGGAAGAGCGAGGTGGACAGGCCCACCAGGGAGCCGCCCACGATGAGGACGGGCGTGCGGTGTCCGATCTCACCGGTCGCTTCGCTTCGGTTCATCGATGGCCTCCAGCGTCACCGGTGACGCGGGTCGGGGATGGGATGCACATGCCTGCCCGGCGAGGCCCCGGACCGTGCGCGGAGGGCACCCGAATGACGCGTTGTTCACTCATCCGCTCCGTGGGACTCGCGTAGAACGTGCGCCCGAGCCAACGTTCGGTACATGACGACCCCGGCCTTCGGAGCCAGGCGGTCCCTCCCCGCTCTCGCAGACGAGAAGAGGTGCGCCGTATGACCAGCACGGCACGCATATCGCAGTCGGTGTTCGACGGGTCCAGGCTGCGGGTGATCCTGCTGCTCGACCTGTACGACGGAGCCCAGCAGCAGTTCCTCGAGGCGTACGAGGTCATGCGCAAGCAGGTGGCGGGCGTGCCCGGCCACGTCAGCGACCAGCTCTGCCAGTCCATCGAGAACCCCTCGCAGTGGCTCATCACCAGTGAGTGGGAGAGCGCCCCGCCCTTCCTCGCCTGGGTGAACAGCGAGGAACACGTCGAGATGGTCAAGCCGATGCACAGCTGCGTCCGGGACACCCGGTCCATGCGCTACAGCATCCTCCGGGAGACCGGCGCCCAGCGGCCGCTCACGCCGGAGACGGCGGCGGGCGAGCAGGTGGCGGCCCGGGTGGGCGACGGCGTGACGCGCCACGCGCTCACCTTCACCGTCAAGCCCGGCTCCGAGTCGAAGGTCGCGGAGCTCCTGGCCGGCTACGAGTCGCCCGCCGCCCAGGTCGACGAGAACACGCGGCTGCGCCGCACCTCGCTGTTCATGCACGGCAACCGGGTCGTGCGCGCCGTCGAGGTGGAGGGCGACCTCCTGTCCGCGCTGCGGCACGTCGCCCGGCAGCCAGGCGTCCGGGCCGTCGAGGAGGCCATCAACCCCTACCTGGAGCAGGACCGGGACCTCACCGACCCCGAGTCGGCCCGCGTCTTCTTCACCCGGGCGGCCCTGCCGGCCGTGCACCACGTGGTCTCCGCCCGCCCCGAGCCGGCCCACCTCAAGCGCCACGCGCTGTACTACCCGGCCAAGCCGGGCCGCGGCACCGACCTGGCCCGGCTCCTCGCCCAGCAGGACGCGGAGGCGGCGGTCGACCCCGACAGCCCCGTGTACGGCAGCACGGTCTTCCAGCGCGACGACGTCGTGGTGCGTCTCGTGGACGTCGAGGGCGACCTCGACCTCGACCCCGTCGCCGCCCTCGGCGTCAAGGGTGCCAGGAAGGCCAAGGTGCTGGAGCGTCTCCTCGACGGGGCCGCGATCGGCGTCGAGGGCTCTCTGGACACCGAGCGCAACCTCAACCGGCTCCTGTCGCACGCCGACATGCTGCCGGTCACCGACCGCCGCGCGGCCGACTCCTGAGACGACGTCCCGGGGCCACCGGCCCCGCCGTTCCCGGGAGACCGGCGCGGGCCCGAAGGGTCCCGCCCGCTCCCGGGAGTCCGGCGCCCGGCCGAAGGGCCCCGACCGTCCGTCCCACCGCACCGCACCACTCGGAGGTATCAACCATGCTGGAGCAGACTCGGCTCATCGTGAACCTGAGCGACACGGAGCCCAACCGCAGACGCGGGGGTGACGTGCGGGCCGTGCTCACGCCCGCCACGGTGAAATCGACCAGCGGCTTCATGGGGATGGCCATCGCCCAGCCGGGCGAGCGCATCGCCGAGCACTACCACCCGTACTCCGAGGAGTTCGTGTTCGTCGTCTCGGGCCGCTTCGAGGTGGACCTGGACGGCGAGACGCACACGCTCGCGCCCGACCAGGGCCTGCTGATCCCGATCGGCATGCGCCACCGCTTCCGCAACGTCGGGGACGTGGAGGCCCGCATGGTCTTCCACCTGGGGCCGCTCGCCCCGCACCCGAGCCTCGGCCACGTCGACACCGAGGAGGCCGTCGAGGGGGCGCTCGAGTGACCCGGCGCGTGGCCGTCACCGGCATCGGCGTGGTCGCCCCGGGCGGCGCCGGCACGGCGGCCTTCTGGGACCTCCTCGCCGAGGGGCGTACGGCGACCCGTGGCATCACCCTGTTCGACCCCGCCGGCCTGCGCTCCCGCATCGCCGCCGAGTGCGACTTCGATCCGTACGCCCACGGCCTGCCGCCCGACCTGGCCGAACACACCGACCGGTACGTGCAGTTCGCCGCGGTCGCCGCCGACGAGGCGGTCCGCGACTCCGGGCTCGACACCGGCACCGAGGACCCCTGGCGCGTCGGCGTCAGCCTCGGCAGCGCCGTCGGCGGCACCACCCGGCTGGAGCACGACTACGTCCTGGTCAGCGCGGGCGGACAACGGTGGGACGTCGACCACCGCGCCGCCGAACCCAAGCTGCACCTGGCGTTCTCACCGAGCACGCTCGCGGCCGTGGTCGCCGAGCGCTTCGGGGCCCGCGGCCCGGTGCAGACCGTCTCCACCGGCTGCACCTCCGGCCTCGACGCCGTCGGCTACGCCTTCCACACCATCGAGGAGGGCCGGGCGGACGTCGTCATAGCCGGGGCGTCGGACTCGCCGATCTCCCCGATCACCATGGCCTGCTTCGACGCCATCAAGGCCACGTCCCCGGACAACGACGACCCGGAGCACGCCTCCAAGCCCTTCGACAACCGCCGCAACGGCTTCGTCATGGGAGAGGGCGCGGCCGTCCTCGTCCTGGAGGAGTACGAGCACGCCAGGGCCCGGGGCGCGCACATCTACTGCGAGGTCGGCGGCTACGCCACGTACGGCAACGCCTACCACATGACCGGTCTGACCGGTGAGGGACTGGAGATGGCCCGGGCGATCGACACCGCGCTCGACCAGGCCAGGCTCGACCCCACGTCGATCGACTACGTCAACGCGCACGGCTCGGGCACCCGCCAGAACGACCGGCACGAGACCGCCGCCGTCAAGCGGTCCCTCGGCGCCCACGCGTACGACACGCCCATGAGTTCCATCAAATCCATGGTGGGCCACTCGCTCGGCGCGATCGGCGCGATAGAGGTCGCCGCCTGTGTGCTCGCCCTGAAGCACCAGGTGGTGCCCCCGACCGCCAACTACGAGATCCCCGACCCCGAGTGCGACCTGGACTACGTGCCGCGCACCGCCCGCCCCCGGAAGCTGAGGAACGTGCTCTCCGTCGGCAGCGGCTTCGGTGGGTTCCAGTCCGCGGTGCTCCTGACCGGGCCGGGCGGGAGGACACGATGAGCACACAGCGGCCACCGCGGGCGGTCGTCACCGGGATCGGTGTGATCGCCCCCAACGGACTGCGCGCCGACGCGTACTGGAAGTCCGTCCGGGAGGGCCTCGGCGTCCTCGACCGGATCAGCCGCGAGGGCTGTGAACACCTGCCCCTCAAGGTCGCCGGCCAGGTCGAGGGCTTCGACGCCTCGGACCTCATCGACGAGCGCTTCCTCGTCCAGACGGACCGGTTCACCCACTACGCCATGGCGGCGGCCTCGCTCGCCCTCGACGAGGCCGGTCTCGGCCACGACGAGGACCCCGAGGAGCCCTTCTCGATCGGCGTCGTCACCGCCGCCGGATCGGGCGGCGGCGAGTTCGGCCAGCGCGAGCTGCAGAAGCTGTGGGGCCAGGGCTCCAAGTTCGTCGGCCCGTACCAGTCCATCGCCTGGTTCTACGCCGCGAGCACCGGCCAGATCTCCATCCGGCACGGCTTCAAGGGCCCGTGCGGGGTGGTCGCCAGCGACGAGGCCGGCGGGCTGGACGCCCTCGCGCACGCCGCCCGGGCCGTCCGGAGGGGCACCGGCGCCGTGGTCGTCGGAGCCGCGGAGGCGCCCCTCGCCCCGTACTCGATGGTGTGCCAGCTCGGCTACCCGGAGCTCAGCACCGTCGAGGACCCGGACCGCGCCTACCGTCCCTTCACCGCGAAGGCCTGCGGCTTCGTCCCCGCCGAGGGGGGCGCCATGCTCGTCGTCGAGGACGAACAGCGCGCCCTCGACCGGGGCGCGACCGTCCGGGCCACCGTCGCCGGCCACGGCGCCACCTTCACCGGCGCCTCCCGCTGGAAGGAGTCCCGGGAGGGACTCGCCCGCGCCATCCGGGTCGCCCTCGACGAGGCCGGCTGCGCCCCGGAGGAGATCGACGTCGTCTTCCCCGACGCCCTGGGCGTACCGGAGGCGGACCGCGCCGAGGCCCTGGCCATCGCCGACGCCCTGGGCGCGCACGCCACGCGCGTCCCGGTGACGGCGCCCAAGACCGGCTACGGCCGGGCCTACTGCGGGGCACCCGTCCTGGACACCGCGGCCGCGGTGCTCGCCATGGAGCACGGCCTGGTGCCCCCCACCCCCAACGTGTTCGACATCGACTGCGACCTCGACGTGGTCATGTCCCGCGCTCGGCCCGCCGAGCTGCGCACGGCACTCGTCCTCAGCCGGGGACTCATGGGATCCAACGCGGCGCTCGTCGTGCGCCGCGGTGGCGGACTCGCCCGGTAGGACCGGGCGAGGAAGGAGAAACAAAGATGATCACCACGCAGTTCACCTTCGGCGACCTGGCCACGCTGATGAAGCAGTCGGCCGGTGTCACCGTCGACCCGGTACAGCTCGAGGAGGCCCCCGAGACCCCCTTCAGCGGCCTCGGCGTCGACTCGCTCGGCCTGCTCGGCATCGTCGGGGAGCTGGAGAACCGGCACGGCGTGGCGCTGCCCACCGACGCCGAGCGCTGCAAGACGCCGGCGGAGTTCATCGCCCTCGTCAACAACACCCTGGCAGGAGTCTGACGTGTCCGGACACACCGACAACAGCATCACCATCGACGCCCCCCTCGATCTCGTCTGGGACATGACCAACGACATCGAGAACTGGCCGCAGCTCTTCAGCGAGTACGCCTCCGTCGAGGTCATCGAGCGCAAGGGCGACACCACCAAGTTCCGCCTGACCATGCACCCGGACGAGAACGGGAAGGTCTGGAGCTGGGTGTCGGAGCGCACCACGGACCGCGTGAACCGCAAGGTGCGGGCCCGTCGTGTCGAGACCGGACCGTTCGCGCACATGAACATCGCCTGGGAGTACGAGGAGCTCCCCGGCGGCGTGCAGATGCGCTGGATCCAGGACTTCGCGATGAAGCCCGACGCCCCCGTCGACGACGCCTGGATGACGGACAACATCAACCGCAACTCCCGCACCCAGATGGCCCTCATCCGGGACCGTCTCGTCCAGGCGGCGCAAGAGGGCCGGAGCGCTTCGGTCCGGCCCGCCTGACGAGCCCCCGGTAGGTCCGTCCCAGAAAGGAAGACGATGCACCACGCACTGATCGTCGCCCGCATGGCGCCCGGCTCGGCGCCCGCGATCGCGGACGTGTTCGCCGACTCCGACCGCGGCGAGCTGCCGCACCTGGTGGGGGTCGCCCGGCGCAGCCTGTTCCAGTTCGGCGACGTCTACCTGCACCTCATCGAGTCCGAGCAGGACCCGGCGCCGAACGTCGCCCGGCTGGCCGGACACCCCGAGTTCCGCGGCGTCAGCGAGCGTCTGGAGGCGTACGTCAGCGCGTACGACCCGAAGACCTGGCGCAGTCCCAAGGACGCCATGGCGCACTGCTTCTACCGCTGGGAGCGGGACGCCGGCTCCTGAGCCCGGATCCCGGTGAAACCCGAGGCCGCCCGCCCCGCGTACGACGCGGAGCGGGCGGCCTCGGGTTTCCGGCGGGTCCCCGATCAGGCGGGCACGGTGCACTCGAAGGCGTGCAGGTACGCGTTGACCGGACGGATCTCGCCGATCAGGAGCCCGGCGTCGGTGAGCCGCTCCACCATGCTCTGCCGGGTGTGCTTGGCTCCGCCGACGTTGAGCAGCAGGAGCAGGTCCATGGCCGTCGTGAACCGCATCGACGGGGTGTCGTCCACGAGGTTCTCGATGACGACGACCCGGGCGCCGGGCTTCGCGGCCTTCCGGACGTTCGCCAGGCACCTGCGGGTGCTGTCGTCGTCCCACTCCAGGATGTTCTTGATGACGTAGACGTCGGCCCGGACCGGGATGGACTCGCGGCAGTCGCCGGGCTCGATCGTGACCCGGGTGGCCAGCGAGCCGCCCTCGCGCAGCCGCGGGTCGGCGTTGCCGACCACCGCGGGCAGGTCGAGCAGCGTGCCGTGCAGCGTGGGGTGCTTCTCCAGGAGGCTCGCCAGGACGTGGCCCTGGCCGCCGCCGATGTCCGCGACGGAGGACGCCCCGCGCAGGTCGAGCAGGTCGGCGACGTCCTCGGCGGACTGCCGGCTCGACGTCGTCATGGCCCGGTTGAACACGTACGCGGACTCCGGGGCCTCCTCGTTGAGGTACGAGAAGAACTCCCTCTCGTACACGTCCTCGAAGACGTTGCGGCCGGAGCGCACCGCCTCGTCGAGCCGGGGCCAGACGTCCCACGTCCAGGGCTCGGTGCACCACAGCGCGATGTAGCGCAGGCTGTGCGGGTCGTCCTCGCGCAGCAGCCGGGACATCTCCGTGTGGGCGAAGGTGCCGTCGGGCTGTTCCGTGAAGACGCCCTGGCAGGACAGGGCGCGCAACAGCCGCCGCAGGGTGCGCGGTTCGGTGTGCACGGCGGCCGCGAGGTCCTCCGCGGTCATGGGCGTGTCTCCCAGCGCGTCGGCCACGCCCAGGCGGGCGGCCGCGCGCACGGCGGCGGCGCAGGCCGCGCCGAAGACGAGTTCTCTCAGCCGCATGGGCGGCGGGGGAGCGGATTCGACGGTCGTCATCTGTTTCGCCTTGCCTTTGCTGTCGTGCCCTACGAGTGGGGGAGGGGAGGGAGGGTTCAGCACATGCCCGCGGGCTGGGAGACGCCGCAGGTGTTGCCGCGGAAGGTGTTGGTCTTTCCGGTGTCGCGGTCGGCCAGGTCGGCGGCGCCGTTGCGCAGCGCCACGTTGTCGCGGATCTCGATCCGTTCGTTGGGGACGCCCACGAAGCTCTTGAACAGCACGATGCCGCCGGACAGCGGGGAGCTGCCGACGTTGTCCTCGACCCGGTTGCGCTCGACGACCGTGTCCTCGGCGCCGGTGAGCACGATGCCCGAGCCCTGGAGGGCGGGCAGGCGCGGGGTCTTCGGGCACAGCTTGTTGTTCTCGTGGATGTGGTTGCGGCGCACGGTCATCGCCCCGGCGCGCGGGGTGGACTCGTCGCCCACGACGAACACGGCGGCGCAGTTGCCCGTCGCCTCGTTGTGGTCGACCGTCAGGTTCCGCAGGCGCCGCACCGTGATGCCGATCCGGTTGCCGGACACGCGGTTGCCGCTGACGACCGTGCCGTGGGTGTCGGTGGCTCCGCCCTCCTCGGTGACGGTGTTGGCCAGGAAGAGTCCGGCGTCCCCGTTGTTCCGGGCGACGTTGTGGCGCAGCACGCCGCGTACGGACCGCTCCTGGGCGATGCCCCAGGTGCCGTTGGACTCGGCGGTGACGCCGCGGACCTCCAGGCGGTCGGTCCACTTCGCCCACAGGCCGTTCGCGGCGAAGCCCCTGAGGGTCAGCGAGCGGACGGTCACGTCCTCGACGGGGCGGGCCTCGGTGCCGGTGACACAGATGCCGTTGCCCGCCTTCGCACACGCGTCGGTGCCGGGGGTGGCGGCCGGTGCGATGACGGTGCGGAAGACGCTCGAACCACGGAGCGTGAGGTTCGGGGTGGTGATGCTGACACTCTCGCGGTACGTGCCCGGGGCGAGGAGGATCGTGTCGCCGGGGCGCGCGGAGTCCACGGCCTTCTGGATCGATTCGCCCGGCTTCACCCGGTGCACCGTCCCGTGGCCGGCCGTCGGCGCGGCGGCTCCGAGCCCCGAGGCCGTGAGGGCCGCGGTGCACGCCAGGAGGGCGATCTGTCGTTTCGTCATATCGCGAAGTTATGAGCGTGTGTTCCGGCCCGCCACCGCTGATCCCCCGGGCGGGCCGGGGCCGACCGGGGCCTCCGCGGGGCGGCCGTGCGGACGCTGGTCCGTTCGCGTGCGGGGATGGATCACCCGTGCGGCGGTACGCGCACGACGGTGACCTGCTGTGACGGATCGGGGCGTGCGACGACGTGGGCCCGACCGGTGGACGGCCGAACGCGCTCCCCGTGTTGCGAGGACCGCGGGGCGGCCTTTGCCTCGTGCACGGAGCAACAGCACAGGTGCCGCGCGATGGAGCCGGCCGGAACGCTCCACCGAAGGAGATGAGCATGCGTCGCGCACGCACCGGACTGCAGATCGGCCTGATCGTCGGCACAGTCGTCCTGTCCGCCCCCACGGCTCTCGCCGCCGCCGGGGAACCCGACGTCCGGATCAGCCCGCTGCGCGCGGCTCCGGGCACCACCGTCACCGTCACCACCACCGCCTGCGGCAAGGAGACCTACGGCAAGGGCGAGTCCGAGGCCGGCGGCCAGTTCCACCTCCTGCCGGGCAGCCGGAAGGGTGTCCTGGTGGGTGAGTTCGTGGTGCCGGACGGTGCCACGGCCGGCACCGACACGGTGACGCTGAAGTGCCCGCCGCGGATCAAGCAGACCGTGACCTACCAGATCGCCGTGCGGCGGCCCCACGGCGGCGTCGAGGCCGGCTTCGGCTGGGCCGCGGGCGCCGCCGGTCCCGCCGGAACGGCCGCGGGCGCCGCCCGTCCCGCCGCGACGGTCGCGATCGCCGCCGGGCCCGCCGGAACGGCCGCGGAGGCCGCGGGCGACTCCCTGAGCACCCCGCTCGCCGTGGGCGGCGTCCTGCTCGCCGGAGC
This sequence comes from Streptomyces sp. E-08, assembly GCF_049913095.1. Taxonomy (NCBI): domain Bacteria; kingdom Bacillati; phylum Actinomycetota; class Actinomycetes; order Kitasatosporales; family Streptomycetaceae; genus Streptomyces; species Streptomyces sp. E-08. Next base: position 7,551,281 of record NZ_CP183971.1, read on the forward strand.
GGTCGCGGGCGGCGCGGTCCACCTCCGCCGCCGCGCGCGCGGAAGCCGCGCCCGGGCCTGACGGAGACCGTCTCCCGCTCCGCCCCCGATCCTCGTCGCACCGCGCGGCGGGCCGGGGGCGGACCCATGCGCCCGGACGCCAGAACGCGATCGGTTCATTACATTTTCGTTCGGCAATCGGTCGCTTTCTGGGCCCGAAATGACCGCTGGAGGCTGTCCTTCCAGCAAGGTCACATGGCGAACCCGAACTGACTATGCTCCCCGATGTGTTGCGGCGCGCTCACAGCGAGTCATGAACGCTGGGGGCGCGCGGACGGAGCGCGGCCGTGAGGGAAAGCGGTCGCCCGCGCGCTTTCGAAGCGACCCGTCGGCGCATCGCATCACCTCAGTCCGTTCGTTTTCAGACGGTTTAGGGACCCCCTGATGGTTCGTGCAGGCTCACTTTCCAGATCCGGTCCGGCCGCGGCCGCCCGGGTATGGCTCCTCCCGCCCGGTGTCCTCGCCGCGGCCTCCGCGATAGCGCTCCTCGTCTCTCCCGCGCAGATACGGACACCGGTCGCCTGGTGCGGACTCGCCGCGGTCCTGCTCACGCTCGTCACCTCCGCCACCGCCGCGCGCCGAACACGCGCGGCCGTGGCGGACCGTCACGCGCGGACGGTCGCCGAGGCGGCGGAGCGGCACGCCCAGCGGGAGGCAGAGCTGCTGGGACGCCTCGGCGACCAGCGGGCCACCGTCGTCTGGCTCGCCGAGGAACTCCTCCCCGCGGCCGTCGCCCGTCTGCAGAAGGGCGACCCCTCCCGGGAGATCCTCAGGGCCGTCAGGTTCGGGAAGCACCTGGACCCGGACTACACGGAAGCCCTCATGGGCGCCCTGCAGACCTTCCTGGAAGCCGTGGAGGCCGAGGAGAACACCCGGGACGCCTCCCAGCGCGCCCTGGTGGCGGTCGCCCGCCGCGTCCAGGCCATCGTGCACCAGCTCGCCAAGGACCTGCACGCCATGCAGATCCTCCACGGCACGGACCTCGTGGTCTCCCGCGGTCTGCAGGACGTCGACCACCGCAACGCCCTGATCGGCCGCCTCGCGGCCAGCATCGCGGTCCTCGGCGACGCCCGCCCCGGCCGACAGTGGTCCAAGGCGATCCCGCTCTACGACGTCCTGCGCGGGGCCATGTCCCGCATCGTGGACTACCCCCGCGTGAAGCTCACGTCGGTGACGGAGGTCGCGGTGGTCGGCCCCGGCGCCGAGCCGCTGATGCACCTGCTCGCCGAACTCCTCGACAACGCCACGACGTTCTCCCCGCCGCACACCCCGGTCGAGGTGACCGCGAGCGAGGTGCCCACCGGCATCGCGATCGAGATCGAGGACCGCGGCGTGGGCCTCACCGAAGAGGTCCGGCAGCGCGTCGAACGCGTCATGGCGCAGTCGCGGAACGCGATCAACCTGTCTGGTCTGGGCGAGCTCACGCAGCTCGGCCTCCCGGTGGTCAGCCGGCTGGCCCGCGAGCACGGCTGCGAGGTCGACCTGCGCACCTCCGCCTACGGAGGCGTACGGGCCGTGGTGCTCGTGCCCCGCCGCCTGATCACCACCGTGCCGCAGTCCGCCCTGCGGAGCCCGGAGCTCCTCCGCAGGCGCATCGGCGGCCCCGTCCTGCCCCGGCCGACCCCCGCGCCCGGCGCCGGCGCGGACACCGTCGAGATCCGCAGGACCGCCAACGGACTCCCGCAGCGACGACGGGATTCCCCCTCGCCCGCGCTCCCGCAGCGACGGCGCGAGTCGCCCGTACCGACCCCCGTCGTCCAGACGGGACCCGCGCCCTCCGCCGATCCGGCGGCCTCCCGGGGCACCTCCGGCGGTTCCCGGCAGCCGGGACTGATGTGGGAGGCGTTCAACGGCGACAAGAGAGGCGACAGGAGAACGGTCGCCGAACCCTCCCCTTCCCCCAGCGAGCCGTCAGATGAGGACGAGTAACATGCAGCCACTGCCGAACATGGACTGGATGCTCACGGACCTGGTGAGCAGCGTCCCGTACGTGCGACACGTGGTCGTCCTGTCGTCGGACGGCCTGTGCATCGGGCAGGCGAACACGGCCCCCGACACCGCCGACGCGCTCGCCGCCGCCTGCTCCGGCATCCAGAGCCTGGCGCGGGCCATCGCGCAGATGTTCCCGCAGGGGGACGGATCGACGCGGATGGTCGGGATCGAGGCCGACGGCGGCTACTTCTCGATGATGGCCGCCGGTCCCGGGGCCTATCTCGCGGTCCTCGCCGACCAGGAGGTGGACGCCGGACTCCTCGGCGACCGCATGCGCACGCTGGTCATCCGCATCGGCCAGCACATGACCAGCCCGCCCCGTGAGGACGTCGGGCAGGCGATGTGACATCGGAGAACCAGGGCCCCTGGAATGAAGGCACACCCGTCCCGCTCTACGTCATTACCGGAGGCCCGGACCCCTCGTCCGGGACCTTCAATCTGGTCACCCTCATCGCGACGAGGTCCGAACCCGACCCCGCCATGCAGCCCGAGCACGCGGCCATCCTCACCCTGTGCACGTACCCGCTCTCGGTGGCCGAGGTCTCTGCCTACCTCAGCCTCCCCTTCAGCATCGTCACCGTGCTGCTCACCCAACTCGTCGAGGAGGAACGGGTCGAGGCCATCGCGCCCGTGCCCGTGGCGGCCTATCCCGAACGCGGCCTACTGGAGGCGGTGATCCATGGACTACGCAAGCTCTGACGTACTCGCCGCCGGCCGGCGCGACACCGACCTGCTGCTGCCGCACGGCGCCAGGGGAGTCAAGGTCGTGGTCGTCGGCGGCTTCGGAGTCGGCAAGACGACCATGGTCGGGGCGGTGAGCGAGATCCCGCCACTGACCACCGAGGAGACCATGACGCAGGCGGGCGTCGGGATCGACCACAACCCCGGCGTCCGGGGCAAGAAGACCACCACCGTCGCGCTGGACTTCGGCCGGATCAGCATCAACCAGGAACTGATCCTCTACCTGTTCGGCACCCCCGGACAGGAGCGATTCTGGTTCCTGTGGAACGGCATCTTCGAGGGCGCGCTCGGTGCCGTCGTCCTCGTCGACACCCGCAGGATCGAGGTCTCCTTCGAGGTCATCACCCGGCTCGAGGACCGCCGCGTCCCGTTCGTCGTGGCCGTCAACACCTTCCCGGAGGCCCCGCAGTACCCCCTAGCCGATCTGCGCACCGCTCTGGCCCTCAGCGAAACCGTGCCCATCGTCACCTGTGACGCACGGGACCGGGCGTCCTGCCGCGACGCCCTGCTCTCGCTGATGGGCTATCTGTGCACCCTCGCCGCCGCCCAGGAGACCGCATGACCCTCCCACCCACCGAACACGACACCGCACAGCCCGGGGCGATCCCGCCCCCGGGCTGCCCGGCCCACCTGCACGACGGCCCCGGCGGAGCCACCCGCCTCTACGGCAAGGCCGCCGAGACGGACCCGATGGGCCTGTACGAGGAGCTGCGCGCCGCCCACGGCCCGGTGGCGCCCGTCCTCCTCGACGGCGACGTCCGCGCCTGGCTCGTCCTCGGGTACCTGGAGAACCGGGACGTGGCCAGCCGCCCGACCCAGTTCTCCCGCGACCCCCGCGTCTGGCACGGCTGGCGGAGCGGGGAGATCGACCCCGCCACCTCCCCGCTGATCCCGATGATCGGCTGGCGCCCCGACTGCGTCTGCGCGGACGGCGAGGAGCACCAGCGGCTGCGCGGCGCGGTCACGGCCTCGCTCAGCCAGTTCGACCACCGGGGCGTGCGGCGCTCCATCACCCGCTTCGCGCACCAGCTGATCGACTCGTTCTGCGAGGACGGCGAGGTGGAACTGGTGGAGCGGTTCGCCGAGCACCTGCCCATGCTCACCCTCACCCACCTCCTCGGGATGTCGGACGAGGACGCCCCCAGGCTGGTGCACGCCGCCCGTGACCTGTTCAAGGCGACGGAGACCTCCCTCGCCAGCAACGCCTATGTGCTGGAGTGCCTCGCACAGCTCGTCGTCACGAAGCGGTCCCGTCCGGGCCTGGACATCGCCTCGGCGCTGATGGCCCACCCCGCGGGCCTCACCGACGAGGAGGTCCAGCACCACCTGCGGCTCATCCTCCTCGCCGGCTACGAGACGACCGCCAACCTCATGTCCAACGTCCTGCGCATGGTCGTCACCGACCCGCGGTTCCGCGGCTCGCTGGCGGGCGGTCAGATGACCCTGCCCGAGGCGGTGGAGCAGGTCCTCTGGGACGAGCCGCCGCTGATGGTGTGTCCGGGCCGCTGGGCCAACGACGACACCACCCTCGGGGGGCAGCAGATCAAGGCCGGGGACATGCTGCTCCTGGGTCTGGCCGCGGGCAACGTCGACCAGGCCATCCGGCCGGACGCGGCGACGCCCGTGCACCACAACCGGGCGCACCTGTCCTTCAGCGCCGGCACGCACGAGTGCCCGGGCCAGGACATCGGCCGCATCATCGCGGACGCGGGCATCGACATCCTGCTCACCCGGCTGCCCGACATCGCCCTGTCCGTCCCCGAGGAGAGCCTCAGCTGGCGCTCCTCCACCTGGGCCCGGCACCTCACGGCCCTGCCCGTGTCCTTCGCCCCGCGGCCTCCGCAGGCCGACGACCTCCCGGCCCCGCTGCCGGCCCCGCCGGTCCGCAGCGACGTACGGCCCGCGACGGCCCCGCTGCCGGACGCGGGCGCGGCGGCGGAGGCGCCCCCGGGGGCGGCGGTACGGGGTCCGGCGCCCCGGGTCTCGTGGCTGTCGCGCGTCGGGCGCTTCCTGCGCGGGAGGTAGCCGCGCGCCGGGGCGACCCCGCTGTTCTCACTCCGGGAACGAGACGTCCGCGGAGGCGTAGCGGGGTGCCCCGGTGTACCAGGCGTGGAGGCCGGAGAGGAAGCCGCAGGCGCCCGTGAGCCAGGTCTCGAGATCGGCCCGCTCGTCGCGGTCGAGGCCGGACCGGTGGACGAGCGGCGGCAGTTCGTTCCGCCTGAGGTGCTCGAAGTCCCTCAGGCGGGCGTTCACCAGGTTCAGGGCGGCGGGTACCGCGTCGCGCAGGGAGATGCCCAGGGACGTTCCGACGACCAGCACCAGGTTGTTGACGTCCTTCTCCTCGTGCACCTCCCTCTCGTAGGAGGCGATGTCGTTCGCGAGACCCATGAAGTCCATGAAGGCGTCGAGCAGGGCACGGACGGTCCGTGAGTGCCGTATCTGCTCGGGTATCCGCGCGCCGGTGGCCAGTTCGACGGAGTAGGGGGCCGTGTAGGCGGCGAAGCTCTCCCGCCGGAACGGCGCGTAGTCGATCAGATGGGGGATGCGGCCGCTGCGGCTGTTGGCCAGTTCCTCGACGCCCGCGTCGATGTACCGGGCGAGGGCGCGGTTGAACTCCGTCCGCCAGTGCGCCAGTCGCGGCGGGAAGAGCTGCTGCTGGAGATCGGCGATCCCCCGCTCGACGGCGTTCGTCGGCTCGGGCGGCCGGGCGCCGCCGGGCCGCAGGAAGGCGTGCAGCCGGGTGGTGAAGGCGCGTGCGCCGGCGAGGTCGCCGGTCTGCTTGAAGGCGGAGGCGAAGTAGTCGTCCCAGGCCAGGGCCCAGATGTTGAACCGGTGGTTGAGCCGGAGGTCGGCGAGGGAGGCGTCGGGAAGGGTCCACGCCGTCAGCTGGTCGACGGTCATGGCGTGGAACGCGGCCCGGGTCCAGATCGCGGGGCGGGCCGCGGGGCCCCGGTAGCCGTCCAGCATGCCCATGGCGCGCGCCCAGGACTCGCTCTCCTCGTGCAGGGCGGGCAGATGCGGGTTCACCCGCAGCGCGTAGGGCATCCACAGCAGGGGGACTTCGACGGCACGCACTGTCATGGGGACCGACCTCCTTGTGTCCTCGGCCCGCACCGGTGTGCCGCGAGGCGGGGTGCTGCCCGCCCTGCGGCTCTCCAAACCTGCCCGCCAGGGACGACCGGAAACCGACAACTCTCCACTGTTGTCGATCAGTTCGGGATCGCTCCCGTAAAGGAACGATCCTTCTGGGGTGTGTGGGGCCGTGTCACAGCGGCTGGTCCGGCCAGTCCAGGAGGCGGGCGCCGATGACGGCCGTCTGGAGGGTGTAGCGCTGGACGGGATCGCCGGGATCCGCGCCGGTCAGGCGGTGGATGCGATCGAGCCGGTACGTCATGGCCCGCACGCTCAGGCTGAGGCTGCGGGCCGCCTGGGCGGTGACGCAGCCCGTGTCGAAGTACGCCGTGAGCGTGTCCAGGAGGGGCTTCGCACCGCCGCGGGCCTGTCCGAGCGGGCCGAGCACGGTGCGCACGAGGTCGGCCATGGCCTGCCGGTCGCGGGTCAGGACGGGGTAGACGAGGAGGTCCGTGGCGTGCAGGACCGGATCGGTCAGGTTCATGCGGGCCGCGAGGGCGAGGGCGTTGAGGGCCTCCTCGTACGAGTGGACGACGCCGCCCGCGCCCGGGTGCGGGCGGCCGACGGCGACCTGTCCGCCGTCGGTCGCCGCGTACGCCTGCTTGGCGAAGTGGGCGAGCACCTCGGGCTCGTCGCCCGGGGCGACGCATATCAGCCGTCCGTCCTTGGTGGTGAGCAGGATCCGGCGGTCGCCGAACCGGGCGACGAGCGAGGACTCGACGGCACGGGTGACCGCGTAGCCGTCGCTGTACGGCTCCGGGCCCTGGGCGACGGCCACGGCGTGGGCGTGGGAGAGGAGCAGTCCGAAGCGCTCGGCCCGCTCGGCCAGCCGGCCGAGGTCGCTCCGGCCGTACAGCAGGTCGTCGATGAACTCCCGGCGCGCGGCCTCCTCCTGACGCATCGCCAGGCGCTGGGCCCGTTCGTGCCCCTCGGCGAAGGCGTCCACGGCCTGCTCGACGGCGGTCAGGAGGTGGTCGGCGGCGGAGTGCGACAGGCCGGGGCGCACCCGCTCGGCGGCCGTGAGGTGGGCGCGGACCAGGCCCCGCAGTCCGAGGCCCGCCTCCGCCGCCCGCTCCCCGAGCGCGCCCAGGGCTTCGCGTTCCTCCCGGCTGAGCCTGCGGCGGGTCGCGCACACGCTCGCCAGGATCTCGGCGTACCCCTCCAGGTACTCCTCGGCCGGCTCCCTCTCCGCCACGGTCCCTCCCCCTTCTCCACACGTCCTTGACGACTTCTTGACGTGGTGATCAAGAGTGACATGCCGTTCGTCAGGGTTCGTCACCGGCACCGAGAGGACGCCGAAGACTGCCGGGTCACGGCAATGCACCGAGGGTGATCGTCCTTCAGGATGGCGGCACGGGAGGGCACGGGCGCGGACCCGATGCCGGGAGACGGAAACAGCGAGCGGCTCCTGTTCCTTCCGTCGACGCCACGACACAGGGACACGGGGTTTCTCATGGACGCCATCACCGGAGGCATCGGCGTGCTGGTCGCCGTTGTCCTGTTCATCGCCGTCGCGGTGCTCCTGCTGGTCGGCCGGCTGTTCCGCAAGGTGGAGCAGGGCAAGGCGCTGATCGTCTCCAGGATGCGGAAGGTGGACGTCACCTTCACGGGACAGATCGTCCTGCCCGTCCTGCACAAGGCGGAGGTCATGGACATCTCGGTGAAGACCATCGAGATCTCCCGGACCGGGCGCGACGGACTGATCTGCCGGGACAACATCCGCGCCGACATCCGGATCTCGTTCTTCGTACGGGTCAACAAGACCGTCGACGACGTCATCAAGGTCGCGCAGGCGATCGGCACCGCCCGGGCCAGCGACAAGGAGACGCTGCAGGAGCTGTTCCACGCCAAGTTCTCCGAGGCCGTCAAGACCGTCGGCAAGCAGCTGGACTTCACCGACCTCTACACCAAGCGCGAGGAACTGCGGTTCCGGATCATCGAGCTCATCGGCATCGACCTCAACGGGTACCACCTGGAGGACGCCGCCATCGACCACGTCGAGCAGACGCCGCTGAGCCAGCTCGACCCCGGCAACATCCTCGACGCCCAGGGCATCCGCAAGATCACCGAGCTGACGGCCCTCGAGAACGTCCGGACGAACGAGTACCGCCAGAACGAGCAGAAGGAGATCACCCGGCAGAACGTCGACGCGCGCGAGGCCATCCTGGAGCTGGAGCGGCGCCAGGCCGACGCGGAGATCAAGCAGAAGCGGGAGATCGACACCTCACGGGCCCGTGAGGAGGCGGAGACCGCACGGGTCGTGGAGGAGGAGCGGCTGCGGGCGCAGAGCGCCTTCCTCAGGACCGAGGAGCAGCTCGGCGTCCAGCGCGAGAACCAGGCCCGCGAGGTGGCCGTCGCGCAGAAGAACCGCGAGCGGGTCATCGCCGTCGAGAACGAGCGGATCGAGAAGGACCGCCTCCTGGAGGTCATCGCCCGCGACCGGGAGACCGAACTCACCCGCATCGCGGCGGACAAGGAGGTCGAGGCCGAGCGCCGGGAGATCGCCGAGGTGATCCGGGAGCGGGTCGCCGTGGACCGGACGGTCGCCGAGCAGGAGGAGTCCATCAAGCGGCTCCGCGTCGTCGAGGAGGCCGAGCGCACCCGGCAGGCCGTCGTCATCGCGGCCGAGGCCGAGGCGCAGGAGCGGCTGGTCAAGGACATCAAGGCGGCGGAGGCGGCCGAGCAGGCCGCCGTCCACCGGGCCGCCGAGGAGCTGACCCTGGCCGAGGCCCGCAACCGGGCGGCCGAGATGGACGCCCGCGCCAAGATCCGCCTCGCCGAGGGCGTCCAGGCGGAGGCGGCCGCCGAGGGCCTCGCGGCCGTACGGGTACGGGACATGGAGGCGGACGTCATCGGGAAGTCGGGCCGCGCCGAGGCGGAGGCCACCGAGGCACGGCTGCGCGCCGAGGCGGCCGGCGTCCGCGAGAAGGCACTGGCCGAGGCGGCCGGGACGCGGGAGAAGGCGCTCGCCGAGGCCACGGCGATCGGCGAGAAGCTGAAGGCGGAGGCGGCCGGTCTCACCGAGAAGGCCGCCGCGATGGCCGCCCTCGACGAGGCGTCGCGCACCCACGAGGAGTACCGGTTGCGCCTCGCGGCCGAGAAGGAGATCCGGCTCGCCGGGCTCGACGTCCAGCGGCAGGTCGCGGAGGCGCAGGCCACCGTCCTCGCGACCGGTCTGGAGCAGGCCGACATCAGCATCGTCGGCGGGGAGTCGGTCTTCCTCGACCGCCTGGTGCAGTCGATCTCCCTCGGCAGGTCGGTCGACGGGTTCATGGACCACTCCACCACCGCGCGGACGCTGGCAGGCCCGTGGCTGAACGGTGAGGAGTCCTTCACCGAGGACCTGACCAGGGTGCTGGGCTCGCTGTCCACGGTCGACGTGCGGAACCTCAGCGCCTCCGCGCTCCTCGCGAAGGTCATGAAGTCCGGTGTGCTCGACGGACACGTCCCCGCTCCGGCCCCGGCCGCACCGGCCGAGACGGCCGCGCTGAACGGCACCGCGAAGAACTGACCGCCCCCGGGGGGGAGCGGTCGCAGAGGGTCCGGTGCCGGCAAACGGGGGAGTTGGCGGCACCGGACCCGTAGACACCACCGTACAAGGAGCGGGACGAGATGGGTGCCGGAATCGACCAGGACACGTACACGGTGCTGCGCGACCGGCTCACCGCCCGCGCCACCGAACTGGCCCGGCGCGCCGGGGCCCTCAACGAGGCCCGCATCGAGGCCTTCGGCTCCGGCGAGCTCGCCCTCGCCGACACGCGGCACCTCGACAGCGAGCGGGCCCGCGTGCCCCAGGACCTCGTCGCGGTCGGCGACGGCCTGCTGCTCCTCGGCAGCCGGCCGTCCGGCGCGGCGCTCTCCGAGGTCTCGGTCTCCGACGTCCTCACCCTCCACGACCGCGACCTGAACCCGCTGCCCGAGCAGGCGGTGCCCGGACTCCTGGACGACCCCGACTTCGTACGGGAGTTCTCCGCGCTGCACCGCTACTACCGGGGGGCCCGGCTGGTCCGGCTGCGGCGGACGGAGGGCCGGATCCTCGCCGTCTTCCGGACCGGGGAGCAGGGCGACGACCTGCGGGTGCTGCGCTGGTCCGTCGGGCCCTCCGGCGAGACGCGGTTCCTGGACGCGCGCGGCGAGCGCGACCACGTCCTGCCCCCCTCCGACGACCTCGGCTGGGTGGAGACGACCCGCGACGACCACGTGCCCGGACGGCACCCGCGCATCTCGCTCGCCGGCCGCCTGTACGTCTCCACGGCAGGCGGGACGCTGACGGTCAGGACCGACGACGACACCGACACCGCCGGGGCCGTCCACACCGAGCCCGTCGACGAGCCGCTGCAGTCCCTCGCCGACGCCGAGGTGGCCCACGCGACCGTCGGAGCCCTGATCCTGGTGCGGATCCGCCCCTACAGGGAAGAGGTCCGCCGCCACCTCGTCTTCAACACACTGACCGGCACCGTCGTCAGACTCGACGGCATCGGACAGGCCTGTCTGCGGCTGCCCGAGGACGAGGGGATCGTCTTCCCCGGCGGCTACTGCCTGGCCTCCGGCGCCGTGAGGACCTTCGACACCGAGACCGAGGGACTCGCCTTCGACCGGACGGTCCGCTCCCCCGACGGGGAGCACCTCCTCTACGTCTTCCGCACCCGGGACGAGGGCCGGACCCTGCTCCTCCCGTACGACCTGATCGGCAAGGAGATCGCGACCCCGGTCGTCTGCCGCGGGTACGCGCTGCTCGACGACGGGACGATGGCCGTGCTCCGCGGCGGCCCCGACGAACCGGGCCGGGTCCACCCGGTCCAGATCTGGCGCACGCCGTACGTCTCCGACACCCGGGCCCGCCCCGCCGGCAACGGCCCGCTGACCCGCATTGGCAACGCCGATCTCGTCCGGGGCATCGCCGACTGCCTGGCGATCGCCCGGCAGGCCGGCGAACAGACCCCCGCCGCCGGGACGTACGAGGCGCTCGTCGCCGCCTGCGTCCGCGCGGGCGACGTCCACCACTGGCTCGGAGACCCGGACGCCGGCGACCTGGGCACCCCGCTGGCCGAGCTGCGGGCCACCGCGGCCCAGGTCCTCGACGAGTTCGCGACCGTCACCGCGCTGACCCGGCAGGCCGCCGAGGCCCTCGCCGACTCCGCCCAGGAGATCAGCCGCCTCGTCCGCCGCGTCCGCGGCGAGGCGCCCGCCACGGCGGGGGAGTGGATCTCCCGCATCACCGAACTCCGCCACGCCCAGGGACACCTGGTGACCCTGCGGGACATGCGGTACGCCGACACGGACGGCATCGACACCCTCGCCGCCGACGTCGAGGCCGACATCGCCTCGGCCGCCCGCCGGGCCGTCGCCTTCCTCAAGGGCGACGACGCCTTCACCCCCCACCACACCGAGGCGGAACGGCTCGCCGCCGAGGCCGAGGCCGTGACCACCGTCGCCGGCACGGGCCCGGCCGCCGAACGGATCGACGCGCGCACCCACGAGCTGCGCACGCTCAGCGAGGTCATCGCCGGACTCGACATCGGCGACGCGACCGTCCGCGCCTCGATCCTGGCGCGGATCGCCGACGTCCTCGGCGCGCTCAACCGCGCCCGGGCGCTCCTCGCCGCCCGCCGCGCCGAACTCCTGGACCAGGAGGGCCGGGCCGAGTTCGCCGCCGAGCTCGCCCTGCTCGGCCAGGCCGTCACGGGCGCGCTGGCCGCCGCCGACACCCCCGAGCGCTGCGACGAACAGTTCGGCCGGCTCCTGCTCCAGCTGGAGAACCTGGAGTCCCGCTTCGCCGACCACGACGGCTTCCTCACCGGCCTCGCCGAGCGGCGCACCGAGATCCACGACGCCTTCACCGCGCGCCGCCAGTCCCTCCAGGACGCCCGCGCCCGCCGCGCCGAACGCCTCGCCGAATCGGCCGGCCGGGTCCTGGAGGCCGTCGCCCGGCGGGCCGTGAACCTGACCGGCCTGGACGAGGTGCACACGTACTTCGCCTCCGACCCCATGGTCGCCAGGATCCGGCGCACCACGGCCGAGCTGCGGGAACTCGACGACCCGGTACGGGCGGAGGAACTGGAGAGCCGACTCGCCGCCGCCCGGCAGGAGGCCGGACGGGCGCTGCGGGACCGTACCGAGCTGTTCTCCGACGGCGGCGACACGATCCGGCTCGGCCGGCACCGGTTCGCCGTCACCCGGCAGGCCCCCGAGCTGACCCTCGTACCGCACGGGGACACGCTCGTCCTCGCCGTGACCGGCACGGACTACCGCGCGCCCGTCACCGACCCGGCGTTCGCCGCGGCCCGTCCGTTCTGGGGCAGGACCCTGCCCTCCGAGTCCCCGGAGGTCTACCGCGCCGAACACCTGGCCGCCCGCCTCCTGGCCGAACACGGCGCGGACGGCCTGGCCGGCGCGGACCTCGGCGCGCTCGCACGGCGGGCGGCCGAGGCCGCCTACGACGAGGGATACGAGCACGGCGTCCACGACCACGACGCGGCCCTGATCCTGGCAGCCGTCCTGGAGCTCGGCGAGGGCGCGGGACCGCTCGGTCACACCGGGGCGGCCCGCGCCGCCGCCCAGATGTTCTGGGCCCACGCCACCACCGCCGAGGCCCGCGAGCAGTGGACCCACCGCGCCGTCGCGCTGACCCGGGCCCGCGATCTCTTCGGCACCGAGTCCGCCCTCGACGGGCTCAGGGAGGAGCTGGCGGAGGCGACGGGAGACGCGTCGGCGGCCGCGTACCTGATCGCCGAACTCGCCTCCGGGCCACCGGGGTTCGCCGTCTCCGGAGCGGCGCGCACCCTGCTGGAGAAGTTCCGCCGCACCGTCGGCTCCTCCGCCTACGACGACGCCCTCGCCGCCCTCACCGAGCCGGGCGCACGGCGTCAGCTCGCCGAGGCCTGGCTCACCTCGTACGCCTCGGTGTCCGGGGAACCGCACGACGCCGGCGTGCTCGCCGAGGCCGTCGCCGTCGAACTGTGCCCCGGGCTCGACCGCTACGAGGTCACCGCCCCGACCACGGCGACGGTCACCGGACTCCTGGGCGGCCACCCCCGGGTACGCGCCCGCTCGCTGGAGCTGCGGCTCGACGAATTCCTGTCCAGGACAAGGGAGTTCGCCGACCACGACGTGCCTGCCTTCCGCGCCTACCAGCGGCAGCGGGCGGATCTCCTCGCCCGCGAGCGCGCCCGGCTCCGCGTGGACGAGTACCGCCCCCGGGTCATGTCGTCCTTCGTCCGCAACCGGCTCGTGGACGAGGTGTACCTCCCGCTCGTCGGCGACAGCCTCGCCAAGCAGCTCGGCGCGGCCGGGGACGCCAAGCGCGCCGACTCCCACGGACTGCTGCTGCTCCTCTCCCCGCCCGGCTACGGCAAGACCACCCTCGTCGAGTACGTCGCCGAACGCCTCGGCCTGCTCCTCGTCAAGGTCGACGGACCCGCCCTCGGACCGCGCACGACCTCCCTCGACCCCGCCGCGGCCCCCGACGCCGCCGCCCGGCGGGAGCTGGAGAAGATCGCGTTCGCCCTGGCCGCCGCCAACAACGTGCTGCTGTACGTGGACGACATCCAGCACGCCTCACCGGAGTTCCTGCAGAAGTTCATCCCCCTCTGCGACGCCACCCGCACCCTGAACGGGCACGACCTGCGCGGCAAGCGCTTCGCCGTCTGCATGGCCGGGAACCCGTACACCGAGTCCGGACGGGCCTTCCGCGTACCGGACATGCTCGCCAACCGGGCCGACGTGTGGAACCTCGGCGACGTCCTCACCGGCAAGGAGGAGGCCTTCGCGTTCAGCTTCGTCGAGAACGCCCTCACGTCCCACCCGGTCCTCGCCCCGCTCGCCGGCCGCGACCGCGCCGACCTGGAACTGCTGACCCGCCTCGCGGCAGGGGACCCGGCCGCCCGCCGCGACCGGCTCGCCCACGCCTACGACCCGGCCGAACTCGACGAGGTCCTCGCCGTCCTCCGGCACCTCCTCACCGCCCGCGAGACGGTCCTCGCCGTCAACGAGGCGTACATCGCCTCCGCCGCCACCGCCGACGAGACCCGCACGGAACCGCCGTTCAGGCTCCAGGGGTCCTACCGCACGATGAACAGGATCGCGGCCCGCATCTCGCCCGTCATGGACGGCGCCGAGGTCGGCGCCCTCGTCGACGACCACTACACCGCCGAGGCCCAGACCCTCACCACCGACGCCGAGGCCAACCTCCTCGCGCTCGCCGCCCTCCGCGGCACCCTCACCCCCGCACAGGCCGCGCGCCGGGCCGAACTGACCGCCGCCCGGACACGCGCCCTCGGCGGCCCCGGGGACGACGCCCTGTCCCGGGCGGTCGCCGCCCTCACCCTGCTCGCCGACCGCGTCACGGCCGTCGAGACCGCGATCCTCCGCGCCACCGAGGCGCCCCACCCGTACCCGAACACCGCCGGAAGCGGCGGACAGAGCGAGCCCCCGCACGGCCAAGCCGGTGCACGCGGCGATCGGTGACAGGCCGATCCGCTGCCAGGTGTGCGACAGCGACACCTTCCGCGAGCGGGAGGTGAAGCTACAGCGCGCACAGGGCCCGCCGGGTCAGGAGCGGGGTCTGCGTGGACGAGCGGACGGTCAGCCGCTCGATCAGCCGGCGCAGGTGCGGCTGCGGTTCCGAGCCAGTGAAGCCCGGGGGAGGGAGGGCGGACGACTGGTGCGGAGGCCGGAAATCGCTCCCCGCGCGGGGCGGGGGCTGGAGGATCGACCAGGGCGTGTTCGCCGGTCCCTGCCCCGTGGGCGTGCCCTCGGCGGACGCGCTTCGGCGGAACAGGCCCCTCCCTGTCCCCGCGAGGTGACAGACGCGGGAGGCGGGCCTTCCGGCGCGGTCGCCGGAGCGGAACCGACGCGCCGGGAGCGGTCGACAGCGGCCTCGTACGGCCGATCACGGGGGAGCGGACACCCCAGGGGGTGACCCGGACGGCTCAGGCCGTGAACGAGCCGTGTCGTCCCGCCCCGGCCGCGAAGCGGGCGGCGCCCGACAGGGTTTCGCCTGCTGACAGGGGCACCATGCCGTGCCGCAGTTCGGCCGCCAGGGCCTCGGGCTCGGGCAGGCCGTGCTGCTCGCGCACGGACAGCCGGTCGTGGCGCAGGCACTGCTGGGGGAACCCGGCGATCTCCCGGGCGAGTTCCTCCGCCGCCGCCCGCGCTCCGCCCGACGGTACGAGACGGTTCGCGAGCCCGATGTCGTACGCCTCGGAGGCGGGGACCGGACGGCCGGTCAGGATGAGGTCCATGGCGCGGCTCTCGCCGATCAGCCGCGGCAGCCGGACCATGCCGCCGTCGATCAGGGGCACGCCCCACCGGCGGCAGAACACCCCGAAGACGGCGTCCTCCTCGACCACGCGCAGGTCGCACCAGAGGGCCAGTTCGAGGCCGCCGGCCACGGCATGGCCGCTGACGGCCGCGACGACCGGTTTGGTCAGCCGCAGCCGGGTCGGCCCCATCGGGCCGTCGCCGTCGGGCGCCACCCGGTTCCCGCGCGGTGTCCCGACGGCCTTGAGGTCGGCGCCCGCGCAGAACGTCCCGCCCTCGCCCCACAGCACCGCGACCGCGGCGTCCTCGTCGGCCTCGAACGAGCGGAAGGCGTCCGCCAGTCGCTCCGCCGTCGGCCCGTCCACGGCGTTGCGGGCGGCGGGCCGGGACAGGATCACCGTGGTCACGGGCCCGTCGCGCTCGACGCGGACGGTGTCGTGCTCCGCCGGTGTCGCTGCTGCATCGGTCATGGGGGCATTCTCACGGGGCGGCGGCCCCGTTTCCAGACCGGGTCAGCCCGCGGGCGGGGTGAGGACCACGAAGTCGGCGCCCGACGGGTCGAGACAGACGGCGAGCCGGCCGACCCCCTCCATGTCCACCGGCCCCATCTGGACGCTCCCGCCCTTCCGGGTGACCTCGGCGACCGTGGCGTCGCAGTCGGCGACGGCGAAGACGGGGTGCCAGTACGGCCGTCCGCCCGCGATGTCGAGATCCTCCGCGGACAGCTGCATGAGGCCGCCGTGCATGCGTTCCGCGGGAAGCCCCGCGGGGGTGATGAGGCTGTACGTGCCCGCGCCCTCCGGCAGTGCCATGTCCTCGAACCACCAGCCGAGGACCCCGCCGTAGAAGGCCTTCGCGGCCGCCGCGTCGGTCGTGTACAGCTCGGTCCAGCTCAGCGAGCCCGGCTCGTCCACCAGCTCGGCGCCCTTGATGTCGCCCGCCTGCCAGACGGCGAACTGTCCCCCGAGCGGGTCGCTGTACTGGGCCATCCGGCCCTGCTCGCCGAAGCTCCTCGGCGCCACCCGGACCGTGCCGCCCGCGTCCTCCACCGCCCGGGTCGTGGCGTCGGCGTCGGCGACGGAGTAGTAGATCATCCAGGCCGAGCGCGCGCCGGGTTCGGTCAGCTTCCCGAGCCCGGCGACGACCTTCCCGTCCTTCCGCAGCATCCCGCCCTCCGCGTCCTGCCCCTCGCCCATGGGCTCGTACTCCCAGCCGAGCACGGCGCCGTAGAAGGCCGCGGCGGCCGGTACGTCGGGGGCGCCGAGGTCGAGCCAGCAGGGGGAGCCCGGCACGAAGGCAGTGGTGAGCATGGTGATTCCTTTCGCGGATCCAGTACGGCTCACCCTGGCACCGGACACCGCCTCCTGCCCGTCGGCCGGTAGGTACGCCATTTCATCCGCCGTACATGGAACTGCGGGCCCCCTCCCCATATTGTCGTGGCCATGGCAGCAGGAATCCTCACTGCGCGCCGCCACGTCGACCAGGGGCACGTGGCGAGCGCCCTGTGTACGGTCGCCCCGGCGCGCTGAACGCGCCCCCTCCCCCCACGGGATCCCCACCCGGCGGCCTCCGCCCGACTCCCGTCTCTTCCCCTTCCGCACCGTGCCCGGCGGCGGCACCGACCGCCGTTCGCGCGCGGGCGCCCCCTGTGCCCACGCACCCAGAGGAACGGACACCATGAGCGAGAACCGACGCCCGCAGGTGAGCCGGCGAGGCTTCCTCGGCGGCGCCGCCGCCGTCGCGGCCGCGACCGCCGTGCCCGCCGTCGCGCAGGTCGCCGCGGCCGGCCCCGCCGCTGCCGCCGCCCGGCCGAACATCCTGCTGATCGTCACCGACGACCAGCCCAAGCACACCGAATGGGCGCTGCCCAAGACCGTCGCCTGGCTCGCCGAGCAGGGCGTGAGGTTCACCGACGGTCACGTCACCACCCCGCTGTGCGCCCCCTCGCGCTCCAGCGTGTTCTCCGGCCGCCACGCCCACAACCACGGCGTGCGCAACAACAAGGCCTCGTACGCGCTCGACCAGAACACCACCGTGCAGAAGTACCTCAAGGACGCGGGCTACCGCACCGGCCTCTTCGGCAAGTACCTCAACTCCTGGACCCTGGAGGACAACCCGCCGCACTTCGAGGAGTTCGCCCTCCTCCAGCCCGGGTACGTCGACGCCCGCTGGAACGTCGACGGCGCCGTCCAGACGATCGACGGCTACACCACCACCGTCGTCAGGAACCGCACCCTGAAGTTCCTCGACAAGGCCGCCACCGACCCCCGGCCCTGGTTCGCCTACGTCACGCCCTACGCGTCCCACGGCCCGCGCACCCCCGAGGCCAAGTACGCCGGCACCGCCGTCCCGGACTGGAACGGCCGCCCCTCCGTCCCCGAGGGCGACCGCGCCGACAAACCGGGCTACATCAAGAACGCCACCGGCACCCTCGCCGACGGCCGGCAGATCCGCGCCGAACAGCTGCGAACCCTGCTCTCCGTCGACGACGCGGTCCAGGCCTTCAAGGACCGGCTGCAGGCCCTCGGTCAGCTCGACAACACCCTGGTCATCTACATCGGGGACAACGGCTTCAGCTGGGGCGACCACGGCTGGACGGCGAAGTCGGTGCCCTACCGCCCGGCGCACGAGGTGCCGTTCTACCTCTCGTGGCCGGCCGGCGGCCTCGGCGCGGGAACCCAGGACAACCGCATCGTCGCGAACATCGACATCGCACCGACCATCCTCGACGCCGCCGGCATCACCCCCGCCGCCCCGCAGGACGGCCGGTCGCTGCTCACCGGCTACAGCCGCGACCACCTCCTGGTGGAATGGTGGAAACAGGGCACCGGTACCGGGGGCGCGCCCGCCTGGTCCTCGTACGTGGCCAAGGACGAGCAGTACACGGAGTACTACGACCTGACCACCGACGGGAACGGCACCGTGACCGGCACCGGCCAGGTGAAGTTCCGCGAGTACTACGACCTGGTCGACGACCCGTACCAGCTGACCAACAAGCTGTATCAGGCCACACCCGCCCAGGAGCAGGCCCTCGGCATCCCCGCCCTGGCCGCACGGCTCGCCACCGACCGCGTCGCCTGACCCGCGCCCGCCGGACCGGTCCGCGCTCAGCCGGACCGGTCCAGCAGGAGGTCCCTCACGCAGCCGCGCAGCCAGGCGTGGGCCGGGTCGGCGTCGTGGCGCGGATGCCAGGCGAGGCCGACCGGCAGCGGCGGCAGGTCGAGGGGGACGTCGAAGGTGACGAGCCCCAGGGACTCGGCGAGTACCCGGCTCCGCGCGCTGATCAGGCCGACGAGGTCGGTGTCGCGGAGGACGAACAGCGACGCCGGGTACGTGCCGACGCCCGCCACCACCCGGCGCCGCAGCCCGTACTCGGCCAGCGCGGAGTCGACCGGGCCGTGCAGCCTGCCCCGGCGCGACACGACCAGGTGGTCCGCCTCCGTCGCGAACCGCCGCCGGGTCAGGCGCCCCCGCAGCAGCGGGTGTTCCGCCCGGACGACCCCGAGCATGCGGTCGTCCAGGACGTGCTCGGTGTGCACCTCGGGGTGCACGGTGTCGATGACACCGATCTCCAGGTCGGCGACCCCCTCCCGCAGCGTCGGCGCGTCGACGTGGCTCTCGTTCAGGAACCGCAACCGCGTCAGCGGCGCCTCGCGGCCCGCCCGCGCCAGGAGGGCGGGGCCCAGCTGTGCGGCGTGGGCGTCCTGACCGAGCACCGTGAACGTCCGTGCGACGGTGCGGAGATCGGTGGGCCCCGAGGCCGCGAACAGCGCCCTGGCCCGCTCCACGACCGCGCCGACCTCGGCCCGGACGGACAGCGCGTACGGTGTCGGCACCATCGCCCGCCCCGCGCGCACCAGGATCGGATCCCCGAGCGCCTTGCGGATCCGGCCCAGCGTGCGGCTGGTGGCCGGTTCGGACAGGTGCAGCCGCCTGGCCGCTCCCCGCACGCTCTGTTCGTCGAGGAGGACGTCGAGGGCGAGCAGAAGATTGAGGTCGAGACCGGTCGGCTCCACGGATTGCGTCACACGCACTCACCCCTTGCGAAAGATGCACTGGAAGTAATCCACGGGCCGAGCCTACGGTGGGCGCACATCCCCTCACCACGACGCTCCCCGGAGGAGCCATGTCCTCGCCTGCCCTCTCACCGCCTCCCTCCGCCCCGGCCGACACCGCGCCGGGCCCGCTCACCCGGCCGACCCTGCTCGCCCTCTGCGCCTGCGTCCTCGTCGCGCAGAGCATGGTCGCCGCCATCAACCTCCTCATCCCGCAACTGGCCGCCTCCACCCTCCATCCGTCCGCCACCGAACTGCTGTGGACGGTGGACGCGTACGTCATCGTCTTCGCCGGACTGCTCATCCCCGCCGGAGCACTCGGCGACCGCCGGGGCCGCAAGGGCGTGCTGCTCGCCGGTCTGGCGCTGTTCGCCACGGGGGCGGCGATCAGTGCCCTGGCGACGTCACCGGCGCTGCTGATCGCCGGCCGCGGGGTGTCCGGCGCGGGGGCCGCCTGCGTCATGCCCGCGACCATGTCGATCCTCGTGCGGCTCGCCGGGCCGGAACGCCGGGCCGGAGCCCTCGCCTCGTGGACCCTCGCCGTCGGCCTGGGCGGTCTCGCGGGCAACGCCGGCGGGGGAGCGGTCGGTCAGTTCCTCTCCTGGCGGGCCCTGTTCTGGCTGATGGTCCCGCTCGCCGCGGTCCTGGCCTGGACCGTCGCGGTCGCCGTCCCGCGCACCGAGCGCTCCGCGCACGGGCGCCCCGACCCCCGCGGCACCCTGCTGCTCGTCGCGGCCCTCGTCGCCCTCCTCGCCGGCATCATCGAAGGCCCGGCGCACGGCTGGACCTCCCCCCGCATCCTCGTCCTCTTCGCGGTGGGCGCGGCACTGACCGGCCTGTTCACCTGGTACGCGCTCCGCTCGCCGGCCGCCCTGTTCGACCCGCGGGTCTTCCGCTCCCGGCGGCTGCGCGCCGCCGTCCTCGGCACCGCCACAGGGTTCTTCGGCCTCTTCTCGCTCTTCTACGCCAACTCGCAGTACCTCCAGTACGTCAAGGGGTACGGCCCCGCCCTCACCGGGCTCGCCATCGTCCCGCTCACCCTCGGCATGGCCCTCTTCCCCAAGGTCGCGACCCGCTGGCAGGCCGCCTCGGGCCCGCGCCCCGCCGTCGCCACCGGGCTCCTCCTCATCGGCGCCGGACTCCTGGGGGTCTCCACCGCCGGAGCGGCCACGCCGTACGCGCTGTACGCCTGCTGGCTGCTCGTCATATCGGCCGGCACCGGGCTGTGCATGCCCGCCCTGACCGTCGGCGTCGTCACCTCCCTCCCCACCGACCGGGCGGGCCTCGGTTCCGGCCTCGGCACCTCGGCGCGGGAGATCGGTGCAGCCCTCGGTGTGGCCGTCACCGGCACCGTGCTCGCCGCGCACCAGGCCGACGCCCGCGTCGGGTCCTTCGCCGACGCGATGAGCCCGGCGCTGCGCACGGCGGGCGCGGTCGTCCTGGCCGCCACCGCCCTGGTCGTCCTCGGCTACCGGGGCGGGTCCGGGGAGCGGACGGCCACCGGAGCCTGAGGGCGGGGTCCGCGGGGCGCGGGTGTGGGCCGGATGGCGCAGGCGCCGCGCGGCGCGGCCCGCTCCGCGAGAGGGTGGCCGAACCCAGGAACGACACGGCCCGGTGTCCGAGGAGCGCCCGGACGCCCGGACGCCCGGACGCCCGACCGCGTCCGGACCGCGCGCCGCGCGCCGTTCCTCGTCCCGCCACCGAGGAGGTAGCGCATGCCCCGACGTGTCCCCGCCGCGCACGGCGGCCGGAGTTCCACGAGCTCCGCCCCCGGCCGTACCGGACCTCGCCCGGGGCGCCGGCTCCGCGCGGCGGCCGTCGGGGCGGTCACGGCGGCCGCCGTCCTGAGCGGCGCCGCGGCCGGACCGGTCGCCGCGACCCCGCCCGGCCCGGTGCCGCACGACTCCGGTCACCGCGACCCGGCACTCCAGCGGGCCCTCGCCGGTCTGGTGGGGGCACCGGGCGGCCCGCCCGGCGCGATCGCGGTACTGACCCGGGACGGCGTACGCCAGGTCTACCGGGCCGGCACGGCAGAGCTCGGCACGGGGCGCCCGCCCCGGCCCGACGACCACATGCGCATCGCCAGCGCGGCGAAGGCCTTCAGCGGCGCGGTCGCGCTGAGCCTCGTGGACCGGCGGGCCCTCGGCCTGAACGACACGATCGGCCGGTGGCTGCCCGAACTGCCCGCGGCCTGGCACGCAGTGACCCTGCGTCAGCTGCTCCAGCACACCAGCGGACTCCCGGACTACAGCAAGAGCCAGGCGTTCCAGGACATCGTCCGCGCCGACCCCCGGCACCACTTCGACTCCCGGCGGCTGCTCGACTTCGTGGCCGGGCAGCCGCTCGCCTTCCCGCCGGGCAGCCGCTACGCCTACTCCAACTCGGACAACATCGCGGTCGCCCTGATGGCCGAGCAGGCCACCGGGCGCCCCTACGAGTCGCTGCTGCGCCAGCTCGTGTACCGCCCGCTCGACCTCACCGGGACCAGCCTCCCGCAGGGCCATCTGCTGCCCCGCCCCTTCCTGCACGGCTACGACACCACGCCCGGCGAGCCGCCCGAGGACGTGAGCGAGGCGATCAGCGCCTCCGGGGCCTGGGCGTCCGGCGGCATCGTCTCCACCCCCGCCGACCTGAACAGGTTCATCGGCGGCTACGCGGGACCGGAGCTGCTGACCCCCGCCACCCGCCGCGCGCAGCAGGACTTCCTCCCCGGCGGCGCCTCCGAGCCGGCCGGCCCGGGGGCCAACGCGGCCGGTCTGGCGCTCTTCCGCTACACCACCCGGTGCGGCACGGTCCTCGGCCACACCGGCAACACCCCCGGCTACACGCAGTTCGCCGCGGCCACCCGGGACGGCCGCCGCGCCGTCACGATCTCCGTCGCCGCCCAGGCCACGCGGGACCCCGCCCTGCTGGCCCGGCTGCGCGCGGTCGAGGAACAGTTCGTCTGCGCCCTGCTGGACGACCGGGGCCCGGGGTCCTGGAAGCCGCGTCCGTAGGACCGGACCGCTCTGCCCGGCCGGAGGGCACCGAAGGCGGCTCAGGCCCGGCGGACCGCGTACCCCAGGTACGTCACCACCGGGCTGCCGTCCGGCCGGAGCACCATGTCGACGAGGCCCGGCAGCTGCTCGTCGGTCAGTCTGCCGCGCCTGCGTCCGTGCGTGGCCCGCACCAGGCTGCGTACGGCGCGCGGCTTGAACGACGTGACGTCCCGCGTGGACAGGCCCGCCCGGCCCAGGGCCTCGGCGAGCTCCGCCGGGCGGCGCAGGCGGTGCGCGGCGTACCGGCCGCGGGGCATGATCCGGGTGCCGGGGAACGCCTGGAAGGCCCCGAGGTAGATGAGGCGGGACACGGGGGTGCGGTTCACCGTGTCGTACACGAACGCTCCGCCGCGGCGCAGGACGCGCGCGGCCCGGGCGAGGACGTCGTCCGGCCGCTCGGTGATCTCCAGGGTGTCGGCGCAGTACACGAGGTCGAACGAGCCGCTCTGCAGGTCGAGTTCCTCCGCGGGTGACGTCAGGTAGGTGACGCCGAGGCCGTCGTCCGCCGCCGCGGCGAGCGCGGTCGCGGCGGGGGAGGGGTCGGCGGCGACGACCTCGAAGCCGAGCCGGGCGAGTCCGCGGGCCAGCAGGCCGCGCCCGCTGCCGATCACGAGCGCCCGGCCGCCATCCGCCGGGAGGTCCAGCCGGGAGAGCACGTGCCGCAGGTAGGCGAGGCGTACGGACTGGAAGGTCAGGGCCCGGATGTGGCGGCCGTCGACGGCCGTGGGCCCGGCCGAGTCGAGTGCGATGTGCGGGGCGACGGGCATGACGGCTCCCTCGACGTGCGGGGTGGGTTCCCCGAGTAAACCTAGCATCGTCCAGTTCCCTGAGGGAACCCAAGGTGGATAGGATGGGGCGGTGACCCGAACCCCGCTCTCCGACGTCGCGTGCTCGATCGCCCGCGCGACCGACCTGTTCGGCGACGCCTGGACGGCCCTGATCATGCGTGACGTCCTCGTCGGCATCCGCCGCTTCGACGAGCTGGCGGAGGATCTCGGCCTCTCCCGCAAGGTCCTCGCGGCGCGCCTCGCCCGGCTCGTCGAGGAGGGCGTGCTCGCGCGCGAGCGGTACCAGGACAGTCCGCCGCGCGAGGAGTACGTGCCCACCGAGAAGGGGCAGGAGCTCTACCCCGTCCTGCTCGCCCTGATGGCGTGGGGCGACAAGTGGTACGCCGGGCCCGCCGGCCCGCCCGCCCGGATCCGCCACGACGCCTGCGGGCACGTCGCCACCCCCGTCGTGGCCTGCGACGCCTGCCGGGAGCCGCTCACGGTCGCCGGAACGACCCAACTCCCCGGCCCCGGCGGCCGGGTCGGGCCGGGCACACGGCTCCTGGGCCCGCTGATCGCGGCACAGGGGGGCGAGACGGACGCCGACCGACCCCTTACGCGGTGACGGGTTACCCCTTAGCCTCACCTCTGCGCACAAGTTACCTGCCGGTCAACAACGTTGGCGGGCACACTGGGCCCGGAGGTCGCCATGAGTTCCGCGCAGTACCAGCTCGACAACCGGCCGCGTTCGGTGGCGCACCTCTTCCTCTCGCGGGTCGCGGCCACGCCCGACCGGGAGGCCTACCGCTACCCCGTGCCGGCCGGACAGGGAGTGCCCGGCGCCGAGGAGTGGCGCTCGCTGACCTGGGCCCAGGCGGCCGAGCGCGTGACGGCGATCGCGGCCGGCCTGCTCGCCCTCGGGCTGAGGACCGAGGAGCGGGTGGCCATCTCCTCCTCGACCCGGGTGGAGTGGATCTTCGCCGACCTGGGAGTGATGTGCGCGGGCGCCGCCGCGACCGCCGTCTACCCGAGCACCGACGCCGACGAGACGGCGTACATCCTCGCCGACTCCGGCAGCCGGGCGATCTTCGTCGAGAACGCCGCCCAACTCGCCAAGGCCGCCGAGCACACGGACCGGCTGCCGGAGCTCCGCCACGCGATCCTCTTCGACCCGGAGGCGGACCTCCCGCAGGTCAAGGGCCTGGAGGTGCTGAGCCTCGCCGAGCTGGAGGCGCGCGGCACGGCGTACCTCCAGGAGCACCCGGAGGCGGTCGAGACGGCGGTCGGGGCCATCGAGCGCGAGCAACTCGCCACCCTGATCTACACCTCCGGGACCACCGGCCGTCCCAAGGGCGTGCGCCTGGTGCACGACTGCTGGTCCTACCAGGGCGTCGCCCAGGAGGTCAGCGGCCTCCTCGAACCCGACGACGTGCAGTTCCTGTGGCTGCCGCTGTCCCACGTCTTCGGCAAGGCCCTGATCTCCGGTCAGGTGCGGACCGGGCACGTGATCGCGGTGGACGGGCGGATCGACCGCATCGTCACCAACCTGCCCGTCGTCCGGCCGACCGTGATGGCCTCGGCGCCGAGGGTCTTCGAGAAGGTCTACAACGGCATCGCCGCGAAGGCCCGGGCCGAGGGCGGCGCGAAGTACAGGATCTTCCGGTGGGCGGCGAAGGTCGCCCGCGAGCACGCCAGGACCGGCCAGGAGAGCCTGGTGGCGACGGGGACCCGCACGGTGCCCCTCTGGCTGACCGCGCAGCACGCCCTCGCCGACAAGCTGGTCTACGGCAGGATCCGGGCGGCGTTCGGCGGCGAGCTCCGGGGCAGCGCCTCGGGCAGCGCCGCCCTCGCCCCCGACATCGGCTACTTCTTCGCCGGCGCGGGCGTGCCCGTCCTGGAGGGCTACGGCCTCACGGAGACCAGCGCGGGGTGCACCGTCAACCCGGCCGACGACTACCGGGTGGGCACGGTCGGCAGGCCGCTTCCCGGCACCGAGGTCCGGATCGCCGAGGACGGCGAGATCCTCCTGCGCGGCCCCGGGATCATGCGCGGCTACCACAACCTTCCGGAGAAGACCGCCGAAGTCCTGGAGAGCGACGGCTGGTTCCGTACCGGGGACATCGGCGAGGTCGACAAGGAGGGCTTCCTCCGGATCACCGACCGCAAGAAGGACCTGTTCAAGACCTCGGGCGGCAAGTACGTCGCGCCCACGGAGATCGAGGGCCGGTTCAAGGCCGTCTGCCCGTTCGTCAGCAACATCCTGGTCATCGGAAACGGCCGCAACTACTGCACCGCCCTGATCGCGCTCGACGAGAGCGTCATCATGCCCTGGGCGGCGTCGAACGGCCTCGGGGGCCGCGGTTACGCCGAGGTCGTCTCCTCGCCGGAGGTGCACGCGCTGATCGACGGCTTCGTCCAGCGCGTCAACGGCGACCTGCAGCGGTGGCAGACGATCAAGAAGTTCGCCGTGCTGCCGCGCGACCTCGACGTCGAGCACGGCGAACTCACCCCGAGCCTCAAGGTGAAGCGCCCCGTCGTGGAGCGCGAGTACGCCGAGGTCGTCGAGGCGATGTACGAGGGAGCCCGCGAGGCCTGACGCCCGCTCCGCAGAAGGGGGTTCGGGCCGATCGCACGAGCGGGCACGACCGGTCCGGGCTCAGGACTCCAGTACCTCCACGTGGTCGCCGATCGCGACGGCGAGGACCCGTGAGCCCGGTTCGGTGGTGCGCCAGCGGTGCCGCACGCCACCGGACAGCAGCAGCGTGTCCCCGCGGCCGAGCCGGTGGACGCGACCGTCGGCCTCCACCTCCACGGAACCGTCCGCCACGTACAGCAGCTCGTCGTTGCGGTGCCGGAACTCGCGGTCCGCCTCGTGCGCGCCGACGAACTCCAGCGCGTGCAGCTGATGACGGCCGCGGACCACCGGCCGGACGCGCGCCTCCCGGTCGAGGCCGCTGTCGTCGTCCGCGCGCACCACGTCGACCGTGCGGGTCTCGTCGGAGGCGGCGAGCAGCTGGACCGCCGTCGTCCCGAGGGCGTCCGCGATCCGCTGGAGCGAGCGCATGCTGGGGCGCGCCCGGTCGTTCTCGATCTGGCTCAGGAACGGCGACGAGAGCCCGCTGCTGCGCGCCACCTCGGCGAGCGTCAGGTCCAGTGCCCGTCGCCGGCGGCGCACGGCGGCGCCCACCCGCGGTGTGTTCACGGCCTCCATGGTCGGTCCCGTCCCTTCCCGCCCCGTGGCGCCGTTCGTCCTGTTCCACGGCGCATGACCCGCACCCTACGCGGCGCGCGGCCCCGGCCCGGAGACGGCCCGGAGACGGTTTCGTACTCCCGACACACGCCCGTCACACCACGCCCCTACCGTCAAAGTCGGTTGTTCTCATCAAAGAAAGTTTGAAGGAGGAGCTCCGACGTGCCCACGATCGACCAGAACTCACGCCGCCGCCGTCCCACCGGCCTCATCGCCCTCGACGAGACGGCCGCGTCCGAGGGCTACACCCTCTACGCACCGCTCACCGGCACCGGGGAGGTCCACCTCGTCGACCTCCACGGCCGCACCGTCCACCGGTGGAACCTCCCGTACCGCCCCGGCCGTCACGCCCGGCTGCTCGCCGACGGCACCCTCGCCTACAACGGCGTCCTCCCGGGCGAGAAGGCGCTCTTCCCGATGTGGCACAAGTACCGGGGCGGCGTCATGCTCCGCGCGGCACCCGACGGCACCGTGCTGCGGGAGCACCGCGACCCCCTCCAGCACCACGACGCCCACCACCTCGACGACGGCCGCATCCTCTACACCGCCCTGGAACCCCTCGCCGGGGACGAGGCCGCCGCCGTACGGGGCGGCGTGCCCGGCTCCGAGGCCGCGGGCGTCGTCTGGGCCGACACCGTCAAGGAGGTCGGCCCCGACGGCGAACTCCTCTGGTCCTGGCGCGCCGCGGAGCACCTCGACCGCGACTCCTTCCCCCTCCACGAGGCCTACGCCCGCGAGCACTGGCCGCTGATCAACAGCGTGACGCCCCTGCGGGACGGCAACATCCTCGCGAGCCTGCGGAGCGTCTCGGCCGTCGTCGTCATCAGCCGCGAGACCGGCGAGATCCTCTGGCGCAGCCGCCCCGGCACGGTCAGCCAGCAGCACGCGCCCACCGAACTGGACGACGGCCGGTTCCTCGTCTTCGACAACGGCGTCTTCCGGCCCGGCCACGACGTCCCCTACTCCCGTGTCGTCGAGATCGACCGGACCGACGGCGAGATCGTGTGGGAGTACCACGACCCGGCCCGCGAGTTCTTCTTCGCGCCCTTCATGGGCTCCGCGCAGCGCCTGCCGAACGGCAACACGCTCGTCACCGACTCCCCGTCCGGCCGCCTCTTCGAGGTGACGAAGGACGGCTACCTCTGCTGGGAGTACGTCGTCCCGCACTTCGCCGGCTACGGCGAGAGCGAGGTCCGCGGCCTCTTCCCCTCCGAACCCAACGCCGTCTTCCGCGCCTACCGCTACACCGCCGCCGAGATCCCGTGGCTGGAGGAGACGGCATGACGACCGCACCGACCGACGCCCCCGCCGGGACCCGCCCGGCCGAAGCCGTCGACGCCCGGGTCCCCTGGCGGCGCCTGGTCCCCCTGGCGGCCCAGCACGTCCTGGCGATGATCGCCGCCCCCGTCTCCACCGTCTTCCTCGTCGCCGGAAGCCTGAGGATGTCGCCCGGTGCGACGGCCTCGCTGCTCAGCACCGTCCTGCTCTTCTGCGGAGCGGGCGCCCTGCTCCAGTCCCTCGGCGTGTGGCGGATCGGCGGCCGGCTGCCGTTCGTCATGCTGCCCGGCGGCGCCGCCACAGCCCTGTTCCTCCAGATCGCCCAGGAACACGGCCCGGCGACCGCCACCGGCGCCGTCCTCCTGGCGGCCGCGCTGCTGCTCGCCGTCCTGCCGCTGTACGCCCGTGTCGTACGCCTCTTCCCGCCCCTGGTCATGGGCGTGACCGTGCTGCTCATCGGCATCGCGATGATCCGCGTCGCGGCCCGGCTCGTCACCGGTCCCGACGGCACGGGCGAGCCGCGCGCGGTGCTCCTCGCCGCGCTCACCGTGGCGGCGACCCTCGCCGCGTACGTGTTCCTGCGCGGCGTCTGGCGACAGACGTCCGTCCTCCTCGGGATGGCGGCGGGAACCCTCGTCGCGGTGGGGACCGGCCTGGGCTCCTTCAGCCCCGCGGCCGGCAGCGGCTTCGCCCTGCCCGTGTTCCTGCCCTTCGGTGCCCCGCGGTTCGACCTCGTGGCCGCGCTGCCGCTGCTCGTCTTCAGCCTCACCACGCTCGCCGAGATCACCGGGCAGACCGTGCTCAACAGCGAGACCGTCGGCCGGACTCCGGCCCCCGAGCGGGACGTCCCTCGCGTCGCCCGCGCCGACGCCCTGGTGTCCCTGGCCGGCGGCCTCTTCGGCACCTCGCTCATGGTCACCAGCGCCGAGAACATCGGCATCGGCCGCCTCGCCGGGGTCCGCAGCCGGTTCGTGACCGCCGGCGCCGGAGCGCTCCTGGTCGTCCTCGGCCTGGCCGCCCCCGTCTCGCGGGTGCTCGCCGGGATCCCCGAGGCCGTCGTGGGCGGCTCGGCGCTCGTCGTGTACGCGGTGATCGCCGTCATGGGCGTCGAGATGCTCCGCCGGGCCGACCTGTCCGGCACGGGGCCGGGCTCGCTGACGGCGGCGCTCGCGCTCACCGCGGGACTGCTGCCCCTGCTCAGCCCCGACCTGTACGCGGGGTTCCCCGGCTGGGCCCGTACGATCCTGGGCAGCGGCGTGGTCGCCGGAACCCTGACGGCCGTGCTCCTGACGGCGCTGCTCGGCCGGACCGGCCGGGGTGGCGGAGCCCCCTGCGCGTCGGGGCCACCGCCACGGGAGTGACCCGCGCCCCGGGATCAGCCGAGGGAGGCCGGGCCCCGCCGGTTGAAGGGGAGCCGCCCGAGGACCGCCGCCATGCCGCAGGTGTCGGTCACCGCCGAGAACACCAGGCCCGCGGCGATCGCCGCCGACAGCAGCTGGAACGCCGGGTGCACGAACAGCCCGAGGGCGAGCCCGAGCAGCACCAGGCCCCCCGCGGTGAGACGCACCTGACGCTCCATCCCCCAGACCGCCCGGACCGGACCGGGCGGGTGCTCGAGCCCGTGACCGGCGTCGGCCCAGGCCCGGGTGCCACCGGCCAGACTCGCGGCGGCGATCCCGTGGGAGGCGAGGACCGCGGCGCCCTTGTCGGAGCGGGCACCGGAGGCGCACACCAGGAGCAGCGCTCCGGCCTCGGCCGCCCGCCGCAGGTCCGGCAGGCCGGCGTCGATGCGGTCCAGGGGGATGTTGACGGCGCCAGGAAGGCGGCCGGAGGCGAACTCTCCGGGAGTGCGGACGTCGACCACGTGCAACTCGGCCAGCCGGGGCAGTACTTCGTCGACGCCGAGGGTGCGGGAAATGCCCATGGGGAACCTGTCCTTGGGGGGTGCGGGAAACGGCCCCGCGGCAGCCGCGGGGCCGTTCCACCGGATGCTAGGGGGTGTCCCGCCGGGCGGGCCGGATCCGGCCGTGATCGCCACGGGGTGGCCATGGAGCCGAAACGCGGCGGCAACAGACCGCTCCCGGGCGATCCCGTGGGCCCGGCTAGGAGACCGGGCCGCGCTCGTGCGGGATCCGCTCCCCGGCCTCGACGGCGACGGGCAGCCGGTTCTCGGCCGGCGGCAGCGGGCAGGTCGCGAAGTCCGTGTAGGCGCAGGGCAGATTGGTCGCGCGGTTGAAGTCGAGGACGACCTCGCCGCCGGGCCCCGGCGTCTCCACCGTGAGATTCCGGTTGGCCGCGTACGTCGTGACGCCCGAGGTCGCGTCGGTGAACAGCAGGGTGAGGCTGCCGGGCGCGTGCCCGTTGAACGCGGTCAGGCTCAGCTCCTGCCCCGCGAGCCGGAAGACGACCCGGCCGGGAGCGTCGTACACGTGCTGCAGCCCTTCGACGGAGGCGCCGACCGTCGTCGGCCGCGGCTCGTCGAAGGCCTCGTACCGGCCCGTGACCACCCAGCGCGGATCCGGCTCGTACGCGGGTGTGCCGGCGAAGGCGACGCGCAGCGGGTGGCCGGGGTGGCGCGGGCGGATCACGTCGTTGCCGCCGCGCTTGGCGACCTCGATCACGGTGTCGCCCCAGACGGCGTCGACGCCTCCGCGCTCGGGGATGACGCCGAAGAGGTGCCGCCCGCGGACCGGCACGCCACCGACGACGAGTTCGCCGCCCTCGTCGAGCTCCACGACGGCACCCTCGGGTCCCGTCGACCAGGTCCCGGGCGCGCCGGGAAAGGCCTGCGGCTCGTCGGAGAGCCAGTGCAGACCGGTGATCGCGAGGAAGCCGTGCTCCGAGGCGAGCCGTGCGTCCTTGTCCAGGTGCCACTTCTCCCATTCCGTCGCGAAGAGCTCCGGATCGGTCGTGGTTGTCTCGGGGGCGGTGGGAATGCCACGGACGCTCATGCGTCTCCTCCTGCGGGAGTGGATGGTGTGAGGTGCGCGCGGTCGTGTACCCGCCGAGAAGGGGGGACGATCGGAGCGCGGGGCAGGACGAGGCCGTCAGGGGGCGCCCAGGAACGGTCGGGGCGAGCGCGTCGGTGTCCGGACGCCGGGTCGAGGCCTCGGTGTCAGCCGGAACACGCCATGGTCGTGACGCGCACGTAGTCCACGTGTCGGCGCGTCACGAGCAGGCTCATGGGTTCAGGAGAACACAACTCCGCCGCACGGCGCCAGTGTTGTCCATGAGGGAGGCCGGGCGTCCCGGCGGGGCCGGTTCAGGCGACCCGGTTGCCCTGGCTGTCGCAGGGCAGCTCGGTGACCCGGCTGTGGGCGAGGAAGTCACGGGTGGCCTGCCGGGTGCGGACGGCGCGGGCGTAGCAGACGACGTCGGCCTGGATCCGCGAGCGCTGGACCTGCGGGGCGTACTCGGCGGTCTCGACGAGCTGGTCCAGGGCGCGGGCCTCACCCCGGGAGGCGACCTCCGCCTTGCCGTAGGAGCCGTTCGCGGTGACCAGGACGAACGCGAGGAGAAGGACGGTCAGTGTCAGCAGAGGTCCGACGAGGTCCTTGACGGCCATGCCGGTGTCGTCGTCCTCGGTGAGCAACCGCGGCCGCAGGTACCGGTCGGCGGCGAGGCCCGCGAGCAGGGCCGCGACGGCGACGAGGATGACGAGCAGCACGGGAGGCACCTCCGGGAACGGCTTCCTGGCGTCCCCGGTGCGGCGAACTCGCCGCTTCCACAGACGAATTGAGCCGTCCTGCCCGGTATGGAGCCCGCGTTCAAGCTCACATTCGAGACATGAACGTGTGTCCGGTTCGCCTGCGCTGTGATGTGTGGCGTACAACCTGTGACCAGCCCGTTCAACGACGCACGCGGTCATTCGATCCACCGAGCCCTGGAGTCACACGGATGCGTTTCGGTCTGCTCGGCCCCCTCACGGCGCAGAACGCCGCCGGTCCCCTCGTCATCGGCGGCACGAAGGTCCGGACCCTGCTCGGCATCCTGCTCCTGAAGCGCGGTCAGGTCGTCTCCTCCGACGAGCTCAAGGCCGCCCTCTGGGGTACGGACCTGCCCGCGACGGCCTCCAGCTCCCTGCACAACCACGTGACGCGCCTGCGCAGGACGCTGGGCCCGGAGGGGGCGGTGCGCCTCCGCTCGGTGCCGCCCGGATACGTCCTCGACGTGGACCGCGGCGCGCTCGACAGCGACCGGCACGAGGAGCTGCTGGGGACGGCCCGGAGCGCCCGGCTCCGCGAGGACTGGGAGACCGTGCGGGAGGCCTGCGCGACGGCCCTGGGGCTCTGGCGGGGCAGCCCGCTCGCCGACCTGCCCGCCCTCGGTCACGGCGTGCCGTACGGGCCGGGCCTCCAGGCCCTCGACGAGGCCAGGCTCGTCGCCCTGGAGTGGCGCTGCGAGGCCGACCTCCGGCTCGGCCGGTACGACGGCCTGGCCGCGGAGCTGTACGCGCTCACCGAACAGCACCCCCTGCGCGAGGGGTTCCACCGCCATCTGATGGTCGCCCTGCACCGCACCGACCGTCAGGCGGAGGCCCTGGCCGTCTTCCACCGGCTCCGCAGGATCCTCGCCGACGAGCTCGGCGTCTCACCCGGCCGCGCCGTGCAGGAGGCGCTGGCGGACATCCTCCGGGGCGACGACGAGCCCGCGTCGCCCAAGCCCCCCGCACCCGCACCCGTATCGGCCGCCTCCGGGAAGCCCGCGGGGGACGGTGCGGCGGCGGCACCGGCCCAGCTTCCTCCCGTCTCCCGCTACTTCTCGGGCCGGCGGGCGGAGCTGGCGCGGCTCGACGCGCTCCTGGAGGAGGCCCGCGGGCACGCCGGCACCGGACCGATCGTCGTCTCCGGCCCCGGCGGCGTGGGCAAGACGACCCTCGCGGTCCACTGGGCGCACCGCGTCCGCGCGGACTTCCCCGACGGGCAGCTCCATCTGAACCTGCGCGGCTTCGCCCCGGACGGATCCGCCGTGACACCGGACAGCGCCCTGCGGAGCCTCCTCGAAGGCCTCGGCGTGCCCCGCGCACGCATCCCGGCGGCCCAGGAGGCCAGGACCGCCCTCTACCGCACCCTCACCGACGGCCGCCGCTACCTGATCCTCCTCGACAACGCCCGCGACGCCGCCCATGTGCGGCCGCTCCTGACCGGGTCCGCGACCAGCCTCACCGTCGTGACCAGCAGGGACCAGCTCCTCGGACTCGTCGCCGTCGAGGACGCCCAGCCCGTGGCGCTCGACGTGCTGTCGCCCGAGGAGGCCCGCGAGCTCCTCACCGCGCGCGTCGGCCAGGCGCGCGTCGCGGCCGACCCCCACGCGGTCGACGAGGCCGTCGAGCTCGCCGCGCGCCTCCCGCTGGCCCTGGCCGTCGTGGGCGCACGGGCGGCGGTCACCCCCACCCTCAGCCTGACCCGGCTCGTCGAACGGCTGCGCCGCGCCCGCGGTCTCGACGCCTTCACCGGAAGCGACGCCTGGAGCGACGTCCGCGCGGTGCTCTCCTGGTCGTACGAGACGCTGAGCACCGACGCCGCACGGCTCTTCCGGCTGCTCGCCGTCCATCCCGGCCCGGGGATCACCGTGCCCGTGGCGGGCAGCCTCTCGGCGCTCCCCGGGCCCCGCGCGCACGCCCTGCTGACCGAGCTGGCCGAGGCCAACCTGGTCACCGAGGGCGCCGACGGGAGGTACGCCTTCCACGACCTGCTGCGCTCGTACGCCGTGGAACTCGGCGAAGAGGTCGACTCCGGGCCGAGCCGCCGCACCGCCCTGAGGCGGGTCACGGAGCACTACCTCCACACCGCGCAGCGCGGTGCGCTGCTCATGGATCCCCAACTGCCGCCCGCCGACCTGCCCCCGAAGGCGGGGCGGGGCGTGGGACCCGAGCCGCTCGCGGACATCGGCGAGGCCAGGGAGTGGTTCACCGGCGAGCACGCGGCCCTCGTCCAGACGGTCGTCCGGGCGGGCGCGAGCGGCCTCGACCTGGCGTGCTGGCAGCTGGCGTACGTCCTGAAGACCTACCTCTCCTGGGGCGGGCACTGGGCGGACGGGGCGACCGTCCAGACCGCCGCCCTGGCGGCGGCCGAGCGCATGGACGACCCGACGGCCCGGGCCCGGGCGCACCGGAGCCTGGCCGCGGCCCTGCGCTGGACCGCGCGGGACCCCGAGGCGGGGACCCATCTGCGGCGGGCCCTCGACCTGTTCACCGCAGAGGGGGACCTGCTCGGCCAGGCCGACGTCCACCTCGACCTCGCGGGCAGGTACGAGCGGCAGGAGCGCGCCGAGGAGGCACTGCGCCACAACGCGCTGGCCCTCGGCCTCTTCCGGGAGCGGGGAGACCGGAGCGGCGAGGCCAAGGCCCTGAACAACGTGGGCTACTTCCAGGCGCTGCTCGGCAACCACGCCGAGGCGCTGGCCATGTGCGACGCCGCTCGCCTGGTCTTCGAGGAGCTCGGGGACCGCCGCAGTCTGGGCCTCACCTGGGACAGCCTGGGCGTGGTGCACCACGAGACGGGCGACCTGGAGCGGGCTGCCCACTGCTTCCGGGTCTCGGCGGAGGGACTGCGTGAGGTCGGCGCGCCGTTCCACGAGGCCGTCTCGCTCGACCACCTCGGCGACGTCGAGTGGGCGGCGGGACGGCCCGAGGACGCGCGCGAGGCGTGGCGGCAGGCCTGGGAGCTCCTCGACGCGCTCCGGCACGACGACGCGGAGGCGGTGCTGCTCAAGCTGAGACGCTGAGGCACGGCACCGCATGGGCGCGGACCATGGCGGTGACGTGTCCGGCATCCGTTGGAATCGACCGGAATCGCTCGGAGATGTCGTAGGGTCTGATCGTTTCTGCATGATGCCCTCGGGGCATGAACACGCGTACCAGACTCGCTCTCGCGAGCGCCGCCCTCACCGCCCTCGCCGTCACCGCCCCGACGGCGACGGCGTCCGCCTCGGGTCCCGAGCCGACCCCGGCGCCGCTCGTCACCGCCGCCGACGCGGTGCCCGGCCAGTACATCGTGACCCTCGACGGGACCGCCGACGCCGCGGCGGTCGCAGCGGGGCTGGACCTCCGTCCCACGTTCGTCTACGACAAGGCCATCAACGGCTTCGCGGCCCCGCTGACCGACCTCCAGCTGGCGGCCGTCAGGAGCACCCCGGGAGTGACCTCGGTGGAGGAGGACGCGGTGGCGGCCGCCCCGCCCCAGCCGGTCACGTCCTCCGCCGCCCGGGGACCGGCCGCCGACTGGGGCCTGGACCGGATCGACCAGCAAGACCTGCCGCTCGACAACGACTTCACCACCCGGGGCAGCGGCGCCGGCGTGACCGCGTACATCCTCGACACCGGCATCGACTACGGCCACGCCGAGTTCGGCAACCGCGCCGCGTTCGGCTTCGACGCCATGGGCGACGGGCGCCTCGGCCAGGACTGCAACGGCCACGGCACGCACGTCGCGGGCACGGTCGCCGGCATGACGTACGGGGTGGCCCGGAAGGCCTCCCTGGTGAGCGTCCGCGTGCTGGGCTGCGACGGCCGCGGCACGTACTCCGGCATCATCGCCGGACTCGACTGGGTCGCCAAGAACGCCCGGCAGCCCGCGGTCCTGAACGGCTCGCTCGGCGGCGACAGGTCCGTGGCCCTGAACGACGCCGCCACCGCTCTGTACTCCGCGGGCGTGCTGCCCGTCATCGCGGCCGGGAACTCGTCGAAGAACGCCTGCGAGGTGTCGCCCGCCTCGGCGGACGGCGTCCTGACCGTCGCGGCCTCCAACATCCGGGACGAGGAGACGTCCTTCTCCAACTACGGGCCCTGCGTGGAGATCTTCGCACCCGGCGAGGACATCGTCTCGGCACGCGTCGGCGGCGGCTCCGTCGCCCTGAGCGGCACCTCCATGGCCGCCCCGCACGTCACCGGAGTCGCCGCGCTCTACAAGGCCGAGCACCCCACGGCGAGCCCGGCCGAGGTCGCCGAGTGGATCGACGACAACGCGACGGAGGGCGCCCTGAGCAACGTCAGCGGGGGCACACCCAACGCGCTCCTGTACACCGGCGGCCTGTAAGCCCCCCCCCCACGTCCGGACACCGGCGGCCTGTAAGCCCCCCCACGTCCGGACCCCGGCGGCCCGCGGCCCCAGCAGGTCCGGCGCCCCCGCACCACCCGGCGAACGGGTCGCGCGGGGGCGCCGACCGGCCCGCCACCGGATCGCGCCGGGCCCACGCCTCACGCGGGCCGGCCGCCCCGGGCGGGCGCGAGCGGGTCAGGGGCGAGCAGCCCCGCGACCCGGCGTCCGGCATCGTCCCCGAGGGCCGCGCGCACGATCCCGGGCGGCCTCCGGAAGGCGATCGGCTCCCGCATCGCCTCGTCCGGTGTCGAACGGAGCGGGCCGAGCGATGTCGATTCCTGTCACTCGAAGGCGGATTCGAAGGTGCGCAGCAGATCGGCGGCGACGCTGACGGCGATCGTCGCGGGCTCCTTGCCGGTGATCTCGGCCAGGCCGATCGGGGTCTTGATCCGGTCGATGACGGCCTCGTCGTGACCGCCCTCGGTGGCCAGGCGCCTGCGGAACCGCGCCCACTTGGCCGCCGACCCGATCAGCCCGATGGAGCCGAGGTGGCTCGTGCGCAGGGCGGCATCGCACAGCGCCGCGTCCTCGGCGTGGTCGTGCGTCATGATCAGGACGTGGGTGCCCAGCGGCAGTTCCTCCAGGACCTCCTCGGGCAGCAGCGGCGTGTGGTGCACCCGCACCCGCGCCACCGCGTCCGCGAGGACGTCGAGCCGCTCCGCGGTGAGGGTGTCGGAGCGGGAGTCGACCAGATGGAGGTCGAGGTCCTGACGGGCCAGGATCCGCGCCAGTTCGAGCCCGACGTGCCCGACGCCGAAGATCGCCACCGCCCTTACCACCGGCAGGGGTTCGAGCAGCACCGACACGGTGCCGCCGCAGCACTGCACCCCGTGCCGGTTGGTCACCTTGTCGTTCAGGGCGAAGTCGATGAGCTCGGGCTCCGGTGCGGCCGCGGCGATCATCTCCCGGGCCCGGTCGATCGAGACCGCCTCCACGTTGCCGCCGCCGATCGACCCCCAGGTCTCGGTCCGTCCGACCACGAGCTTCGCGCCGGCGTCGCGCGGGGCGTGGCCGCGCACGGTCGCGACGGTCACGAGCACGCCGGCCTCCCGGCGTGCCCGCAGCCGCGCGACCGCGGCGAACCACGTCATGTCAGGCACCGCTCAGCGCTTCCGCGCCGGCCCCGACGCCGGCAGCCGCGCCGCCCCGGCGAGCGGCCTCGATCGCCCAGTACACCGCCTCCGGCGTTGCGGGCGAGGCCAGTTCGACGCTGATCCCGTCCGGCCCGAACGCGGCGGCGGCCTGCCGCAGCGCCTCCCGCACGGAGAAGGCCAGCATCAGCGGGGGCTCGCCCACCGCCTTGGAGCCGTAGACCGCGCCCTCCTCGCCGGCGTTCTGCAGGAGCGTGACGTGGAACTCCTCGGGCATCTCGGAGAAGCTCGGCAGCTTGTACGTGCTCGCCGCCTGCGTGAGGAGACGCCCGCGGTGCGGCCCGTCGCCGGCGTCCCAGCGCAGGTCCTCCAGGGTCAGCCAGCCCGCGCCCTGCACGAAGCCGCCTTCGACCTGGCCGATGTCGATCATCGGGGACAGGCTGTCGCCGACGTCGTGCACGATGTCCACCCGCCGCACGCGGTACGCGCCGGTGAAGCCGTCCACCTCCACCTCGGCCGCGGCGGCGCCGTGCGCGAAGTACTTGAACGGCGAGCCGTGGAACGTCTTGGCGTCCCAGTGCAGCCCCTCGGTCCGGTAGAAGCCGGCCGCCGACAGCTGCACGCGCTGGAAGTACGCGGTGCGCACCAGCTCGTCCCAGCCGAGCTCCTTGTCGCCGCCCAGGCCGCGCGCGACGCCCTCGACGATGCGGACGTCCGAGGCGTGGGTGCCGAGCTGCGTCGCGGCGACCTGGAGCAGCCGCCCGCGCAGCTGCTCGCAGGCGTCCTTCACCGCCGCGCCGTTGAGGTCCGTCCCCGCGCTGGCGGCGGTGGCGGAGGTGTTGGGCACCTTGTCCGTACGGGTCGGGGCGAGGCGCACCTTGTGCAGCGGGATGCCCAGGGTGGTCGCCGCCACCTGGAGCATCTTGGTGTGCAGGCCCTGGCCCATCTCGGTGCCGCCGTGGTTGATCAGGACGGAGCCGTCCTTGTAGATCAGCACCAGCGCGCCGCCCTGGTTGAAGGCGGTGAGGTTGAAGGAGATGCCGAACTTGAGGCCGGTGAGCGCGAGGGCCCGCTTGGTGTGCGGGTGCGCGGCGTTGAAGGCGGCGATCTCGCGCCGGCGGTCGGCGATGCCGCCGCTGTCCTTGACCTGCTCCCAGACGGCGGAGATCCGCTCCGGCTGGACGACCGGCTGCCCGTACGGCGTCGACTGCCCCGGCCGGTAGAAGTTGCGCTCCCGCAGCTCCGCCGGATCGAGGCCCAGCAGGGGCGCGCACCTGCCCATGATGTCCTCGATCACCAGCATGCCCTGGGGCCCGCCGAAGCCGCGGAAGGCCGTGTTGGAGACCTTGTTGGTCCGGGCGATCCGGCCGGTGACGCGGGCGTGGGGGAGCCAGTACGTGTTGTCGATGTGGCACAGGGCGCGGGCCACCACCGGTTCGGACAGGTCCAGGCTCCAGCCGCCGTCCGCGGTGAGCGTCGCGTCGAGGGCCTGGATGCGGCCCTCGGCGTCGAAACCGATCCGCCACGAGGCGTGGAAGCCGTGGCGCTTGCCGGACATCGTCAGGTCCTGGGTGCGGTTGAGCCGGACCCGGACGGGCCGGCCGGTGAGCCGGGCGCCGAGCGCGGCGACGGCCGCGAACCCGTGCGGCTGCATCTCCTTGCCGCCGAAGCCGCCGCCCATCCGCAGACACTGCACGGTCACCTCGTGACTGTGCAGGCCGAGCACGTGCGCGACGATCTCCTGGGTCTCGGAGGGGTGCTGGGTGCTGCTCTGGACGAACACCTGCCCGGACTCGTCGATGTGGGCGAGCGCCGCGTGCGTCTCCAGGTAGAAGTGCTCCTGGTCGGAGAACTGCAGCTCACCGGTGAACACGTGCGCGGAGTCGGCGAAGCCCGCGTCGACGTCGCCGGTCACCATCACCGGCCGGGCGCCGTGGAAGCTGCCGGCGGCGATGGCCTCCGCCAGGGTGATCACGGAGGGCCGTTCGTCGAGTTCCACCTCGACGGCCGCGGCGCCGAGCCGGGCCGCCTCCAGCGTCTCGCCGAGCACCCAGGCGACCGCGTGCCCGTGGAACATGACCTCGTCGGGGAAGAGCGGCTCGTCGTGCTTCATCCCGGCGTCGTTGACGCCGGGCACGTCGGCGCCGGTCAGCACGCGCACCACGCCGGGCACGGCGAGCGCCGGCGCGGTGCGCAGCGCGGTGATCCTGCCGTGGGCCTTCATGACCTGGACCGGGTGGGCATGCAGCACGTCCTTGGTGCGGTGCACCAGGTCGTCGGTGTAGAGCGCGGTGCCGGTGACGTGCTGGGTGGCGCTCTCGTGCGGCACCGAGAGGCCGACGACGGGCTTCTCGGGACGTTCGGACAACTGGCTCATGACGACACCGCCTCGGTGGTTCGCGCGTACAGCTTCAGCAGGCTCTGGCCGAGCATGGCGGAGCGGTAGGAGGCACTGGCCCGGTGGTCGTCCATCGGTGTGCCCTCCTCCCGCAGCACCGGCGCCACGGCCTCGACGGTCTCCGCCGTCCAGGGGCGGCCCTCCAGGGCCGCCTCGGTGGCGAGGGCGCGGATCGGGGTGGCGGCCACGCCGCCCAGGCCGATGCGCGCCTTGCGGACGATCCCGCCCTCGACGTCGAGCGCGAAGGCGACGGCCACGCTGGAGATGTCGTCGAAACGCCGCTTGGCGATCTTGTGGAAGGCCGTGACGGGCGACAGCGGCAGCGGTACGCGCACGGCGCGGATCAGCTCGCCGGGACGGCGCACGCTCTGCCGGTAGCCGGTGAAGTACGCGGCGAGGGGGACCTCGCGCTCCCCGTCGGCGTCGGCGAGTACCACGGACGCGTCGAGCGCGAGCAGGGCCGGCGGGCTGTCGCCGATGGGGGAGCCGGTGCCCAGGTTGCCGCCGAGGGTGGCGCCGTTGCGGATGAGCCGGGAGGCGAACTGGGGGAACAGCTCGGCGAGGAGCGGCACTTCGCCGTCGAGGCGGCGTTCGATCTCGGTGAGGGTCAGGGCCGCGCCGATCTCGACGCGGTCGGATTCGACGCGCAGCTCCCGCAGTTCGGGAAGGCGGTCGACGGCGACCACGCAGCCGGCGCGCCGGGAGCGGATGTTCACCTCGACGCCCCAGTCGGTGGAGCCGGCCACCACCACCGCGTCGGGCCGCTCGCGCAGCAGCCGCAGCGTCTCCGCCAGGGTCGCCTTCCGGACGAACACGCTGTCGTCCCGGGCGTACTCGGTGGCGACCGGTGCGGGCGGGGCCTCCTCCCGGCGCCGGGCGAGGGGGTCCTCGTCGGTGGGCGTACCGACGGCGAACGCGGCGTCCCGGATCGGGCGGTAGCCCGTACAGCGGCACAGGTTGCCGCTGAGCGCGTGCAGGTCGAAGCCGTTCGGGCCGTGCTCGGCGCCGGATGCGCCGTCCGCCTGCGGGTGGGCGCAGCGGTCGGGCCGGTAGTACTCGGCGGCCATGCTGCAGACGAACCCCGGGGTGCAGTAGCCGCATTGGGATCCGCCGCGGACCGCCATCTCCTCCTGCACGGGGTGCAGGGTGGGCGGCGTGCCGGGCGCGCCGCCGGTGGCGAGGCCCTCGGAGGTGACGATCTCCTGGCCGTCGAGTGACGCGGCCGGGAGCAGACAGGCGTTGACCGCCACCCAGTCGGTGGGCCTGTTCACCCCGGGGCGGGCCACCAGGACCGAACAGGCGCCGCACTCGCCCTCCGCGCAGCCCTCCTTGGTGCCGGTGAGGCCGCGCTCGCGCAGGAAGTCCAGCACCGTGGTGTGCGGCGCGGCCGGTGCGAGGGGCGCTTCCTCGCCGTTGACGGTGATCCGCGCCTCTACCATGACGGGCCCTCGATTCGGTGCGCGATGGGTCGGTTCCTCATGTTCGCCAATGTCGGGCAGCTTTCTGTGCTCGGACGCGCCGCGGGGGAGAGGCGGGCGCGGAACGGCACGCGACCGTGGCGTGCCGGGAAGGGTGAGGGGAAACCGTGATGTGCCCCGGAAGGGCACGGGGGACGGCGTCGTCAGCAGCCGTGGGCGATGCGGCCCGGAACCCAGACCGTGATGTGGGCGAGGCGACTCAGGTCGGAGCTGGTGTTCATCCGCCGGTCGCCTCCTCTCGGTCGTCATGGGCCGGTGCAGACCCGCAAATTAATGCCCTGCGATCACGGTGGTCAAGAGCGGTCGACCCGGGTGCCGACGGGTCCGAGGTCCTCGAAGCGGTGATCCATTGCAACGTGGCGTTGCATTAAGGCGCAGGGTCATTGCATCAATTTCGCTGCCGCAAGCTGGGGGTATGGGTTTTGGATCATTGACGAAACCATGAACGCAACGTAGCTTTCGGGGTGGTTCGAACACCTGCCGCCGTGAGATCGAGGAATGGCCATGAGCGAGTCCGTCCACACCGTCACCGACCTGCCCACCGAGCGCCCCGCGGGATGCCCCTTCGATCCGCCGGCCCAGCTGATCGAGGCCCGCGAGCACGGCCCGATCAGCCGCTACACCCACCCCGGCGGCACACCGGGCTGGATCATCACCGGACACGACCTCGTCCGGTCGGTCCTGGCCGACCCGCGGTTCAGCTCGCGCAAGGACCTCATGAACGTGGTCGACTTCGAGCTGCCGCCGGCCCCGCCCGGCGAGTTCCTCCTCATGGACGAACCCCAGCACGGGCGCTACCGGAAGCCCCTCGTCGGCAAGTTCACCGCCCGGCGGATGCGCCTGCTCACCGAGCGCGTGGAGCAGGTCACGGCCGACTGTCTGGACGCCATGGAGGCGGCCGGCCCGTCGGCGGACCTCGTGACCGCCTTCGCCAAGCCCATCCCCACCATCATCATCTGCGAGATCCTCGGCGTGCCGTACGAGGACCGGGACTCCTTCCAGAAGCAGATCGACACGTTCATGGGCGGGGAGACGAGCGACGAGGACCTGATCGCGGCCTACACCGCCACGCAGGAGTACCTCGCCCGGCTGGTGGCCGCCAAGCGCGCGAACCCCACCGACGACGTGCTCAGCGAACTCACGGACAGCGACCTGACCGACGAGGAGCTGAAGGGGATCAGCCTGATCCTCCTGGCGGCAGGGTTCGACACCACCGCCAACATGCTCTCCCTCGGCACCTTCGCCCTCCTGCGGAACCCGGACCAGCTCGACGCGCTGCGCGCCGATCCGGCGCTCGTCGACCAGGCCGTCGAGGAGCTCCTGCGCTACCTCACCGTCGCCAAGTCCTTCATGCGGACCGCGCTGGAGGACGTCGAGGTCGGCGGCCAGACCGTCGAGGCCGGCACGACGGTCGTCCTCTCGTACCACACCGCCGACCGCGACCCCGAGCGCTACCCCGACCCCCACACGCTCGACCTGCGGAGGGACGCCGGCGGTCACCTGGCCTTCGGCCACGGCATCCACCTCTGCCTCGGGGCACAGCTGGCCCGCGTCGAGATGCGGGTCGCGTTCGCCGCCCTCTTCAAGCGCTTCCCCACGCTGCGCCTGGCCGTCCCGGCCGAGGACGTCGCCCTGCGCCCGGAGACCGCGGACATCTACGGGGTGAAGAGCCTTCCGGTCACCTGGGACGCCTGACCGCTCTCAGCCGATCCGGTGCTCGGCCCAGAACGGACCGAGGTCCCTGGCGGTCGCCGCCTGCGCCGCGCGCTTGAAGTCCGCGGTGGTGGCGACGCCCAGCCAGTGGTCCCGGACGTAGCCGCGCAGCACGGCCGCCATCCGCGGGCCGCCCAGGACGCGCTCCAGGTCGTGCAGGGCGCAGGAGCCCCGCGCGTAGACGACCCGGACGTACTCCGAACGGCGGCCGTCCGCGTAGTAGCCCATGGTCCGGGTGAGGGCGGCCGTGTCGCTGGGCCACATGCCCTGGTCCTCCCAGCAGCCGGCGGTGTCCTC
This sequence comes from Streptomyces sp. E-08, assembly GCF_049913095.1. NCBI lineage: Bacteria > Bacillati > Actinomycetota > Actinomycetes > Kitasatosporales > Streptomycetaceae > Streptomyces > Streptomyces sp. E-08. The sequence continues at coordinate 7,593,910 of NZ_CP183971.1, forward strand.
CCGGTAGTACGACTGGTTGGCGTACTGGGCGAACGACTCGTCCAGCCACGGCGCCGCGAACTGGTCGTTGCCGACGATGCCGTAGAACCATTGGTGGGCGATCTCGTGCACGACGGCCGAGCCCTCCGATTCCGTCCACAGCAGGACGAGACCGGGGAACTCCATGCTGCCGAAGTCGTCGAGGTGGTCGCTCATGACGAGGTCGAGCTCGCCGTACGGGTAGCGCCCGAACCGCTTCCCGAACGAGTCGACCGAGCTCGCGCCGTCCCTCAGGCTGACGGCGACGCCCTCCGCGGGCGTGGTGGCGGTCCAGTACGCGTTCAGCCGCACCCCGCCCGGCGTGGTCACCTTCTTCGACCGGAAGGGCCCCGCCGCCCAGGCGAAGTCCCGCACCCCGCGGGCGACACTGGTGCTGACCGTGCGCCCGGGCGCGCCCGCGTGCCGGGTGGTGGTGCCCGTCGCGGGGACGACGAGCGCGTCCGGGTGGTCGAGCGCGACGCGGAAGTCACCGGCGAGGGTGTAGAAGCTCTCGCCGAAGCCGACGTCCGGGTCCAGGTGGCGCCCCCGCGCGTCCTGCACGGACAGCAGCGGCAGCGCGTTGCCCAGGAAGCGGTACGCGCCGTCCCGGCCGAAGCGGTGGACGCGGTCCGGGACGGCGATCGCGAGGTCGAACGAGACGCGCGCCCGCGCCCCGTACGGCAGCGGCTTCGGGAGGTCGATCCGCAGCGCGGTACAACCGACGGCGAGCGGCCGCGGGGTGCCGCCGGCGACCCGGCTCACCCGGACCGGGGACGGCGCGCCCGGGACCCCGCACCCGTCGGTGCCGTTGCCCCACAGCCGTACGTCCACCGAACGCAGCGGAGTGCGGGAGGCGTTGCGGAACGACACCGTCTGGCGGCCCGTCCAGTGCGAGCCGTCGGCGTCGGCGCGCAGCTTCACGTCGTAGGAGGGACGGTCCGGTGTCGCCGCGGGCGCGGCGGCGGAGACGCCGACGGGGGACTGCGCCGCCGAGGCCGGGGCGGAGAGCGTCAGGACGGTCACGAGGGCGAGCAGCGGTGCGCGCCAGTTCCTGGGCGAGGTCATCCGAGCACGCTAGAACGCCCGTACGGCCGGACGGGAGCGTTCCGGGCGTACCGGAGGGGCGAGCGGGGCTTCTCCAGGTCCCGGGTCCTTCGCGTGCCGGGCCCGATGTGGGACGGTGAGGGCATGCCGGTTCCCGTGATCCTCGACTGCGACCCCGGTCACGACGACGCCTTCAACATCCTCCTGGCCGCCGCGCACCCCGCGATCGACCTGCTCGCGATCACCACCGTCGCGGGCAACCAGACGCTGGAGAAGACCACCCTCAACGCCCGCCGGGTCTGCTCGGTCGCCGGGATCCGGGGCGTACCCGTCGCGGCGGGCCGCGACCGGCCGCTGCACGCACCGCGCCGGATCGCCGAGAACATCCACGGCGAGTCCGGCCTGGACGGGCCCGGCTTCGCGCGGGGTGAGCCGGACGTGCCGCAGGACCCGCGGGACGCCCTCACCCTCGTACGCGACACCCTCCTCGCGCACCCGGCACCGGTCACGCTCGTCCCCACCGGGCCGCTCACCAACATCGCGGTCCTCCTGCTCGCCCACCCCGAGCTCGCCGAACGGATCGAGCGGATCGTGCTCATGGGCGGCTCGACCGGCCGGGGCAACACCACGCCCGCCGCCGAGTTCAACATCCTCTGCGATCCGGAAGCGGCGGACATCGTCTTCCGCAGCGGCCTCCCGGTGACCATGTTCGGCCTCAACGCGACCCACCAGGTCCGGGCCACCGCCGAGGTCGTCGCCCGGATCGCCGCGCTCGGCACTCCGCTGAGCGCGCTCTGCGTCGACCTGCTGACCTACTTCGCGTCCACCTACCGCGAGGTGTACGGCTTCGACGCGCCCCCGCTGCACGATCCGCTCACCGTCGCGCACCTGATCAACCCCCCACTGGTCAGCCTGGTGCGGGCGTCGGTGACCGTGGAGCTGAACGGCACCCACACCCGGGGCGCGACGGTGGTGGACCTGCACGGGGTGACGGACGAACCCGCCGGCACCGAGGTCGGCATGGAGGTCGACACGGCCGCCTTCTGGGACCTGATCGTGGAGGCCGTACGCGTACTCGGCGGCTAGCGCCCGGCCAGCCGCTCCAGGAGGGCGGTGCTCCGGGCCAGCAGCGTCCTTTCCTCGTCCGTGAGTTCGACCTCGATGGCCTGCGCGAGCCAGCCGGCCCGGCGGCCCCGCTCGGCCTCCAGCGCGGAGCGGCCGGCGTCCGACAGCTCGACCAGCGACTTGCGGCCGTCCGTGGGGTGGGCCCGGCGCGTGACCAGGTGCTGTTCCATCAGGAGGCCCACCGCGCGGGCCATCGACTGGGGGCGCACGCGCTGATCGGCGGCGAGGTCGCTGGTGGTCATCGCGCCGTTGCGGTCGAGGGCCCCGAGCACGGCGGCCTGGCCGAGCGGGATGCGGTCCTCGTCCTTGACGCGTCGGGTGAGCTTGCCCATCGCGGTGCGCAGTTCGGTGGCGATGGCGGCGGCTTCCGGGGTGGGCATACGGCACTTTACCCCGTGGTCCTGGGCCGCTGTGCGGCTGACCTGCACAGCAATGCTGTACAGCAGAACTGAACAGAGAAACTGAACAGCATTGCTGTAGAGTTCGGTCGTGTCGGGCTCGGCGCCCACACGGACGCGCCACGGGTCACGGCACACGACCACGGGGAGGAACCACCATGTCCAGCAAGGAATCCGGCACCGTCGACGCCGCCATCGACGCCGTCACCGCCCGCCGGATCATCGACAGCCGCGGCAACCCGACCGTCGAGGTCGACGTCGTCCTGACGGACGGCTCCCTGGGGCGCGCGGCCGTTCCCTCCGGCGCCTCCACCGGCGCCCGGGAGGCCGTGGAACTGCGGGACGGGGACGCGGCGCGCTGGCACGGCAAGGGCGTCGACCGCGCGGTCGCCCACGTCGGCGGCGAGATCGCGGCGGCCGTGCGCGGCCGGGACGCGGCGGACCAGACGGGCCTCGACGCCGCGCTGATCGCCCTCGACGGCACCGCCGACAAGTCCCGGCTCGGCGCCAACGCGATCCTCGGCGTCTCCCTCGCCACCGCCAAGGCCGCCGCGGCGGCCCACGGCCTGCCGCTCTACCGCTACCTCGGCGGCCCCGACGCCCACCTCCTGCCGCTGCCGATGATGAACATCGTCAACGGCGGCGCCCACGCCGACAACCCGCTGGACTTCCAGGAGTTCATGATCGCGCCCGTGGGCGCGGACACCTTCGCCGAAGCCGTCCGCATGGGCAGCGAGGTCTTCCACACCCTGCGCCGGGACCTGCTGGCCGCCGGCCACTCCACGGGCGTCGGCGACGAGGGCGGCTTCGCGCCCGCGCTGCGCACCGCCGAGGAGGCGCTCGACTTCGTGGTGTCCGCCATCGAGCGCACCGGCTACCGCCCCGGCACGGACATCGGCCTCATCATGGACCCGGCCTCGTCGGAGTTCTTCCGCGACGGCGTGTACGACTACGCGGGCGAGGGGGTCCGCCGCACCCCCTCCGAGAACGCCGACTACCTGGCCAAGCTCATCGACGCCTACCCGATCGTCTCCATCGAGGACCCGATGGCGGAGAACGACCTGGACGGCTGGCGCGAGCTCACCGCCCGCGTCGGCGACCGCTGCCAGCTCACCGGCGACGACGTGTTCTGCACCGACGAGAAGCTGCTGCGCGAGGGCATCCGCACCGGCGTCGGCAACTCGGTCCTCGTCAAGGTCAACCAGATCGGGACCCTGACCGAGGCGCTCGCCACCGTGGCCACGGCACAGCGGGCCGGCTGGACGGCCGTCATGTCGCACCGCTCCGGCGAGACGGAGGACACCACCATCGCCGACCTCGCGGTGGCGACCGGCTGCGGCCAGATCAAGACCGGCTCGCTCTCCCGCTCCGACCGCACGGCGAAGTACAACCAACTGATCCGGATCGAGGAGGAGCTGGGCGACGCGGCACGCTACGCGGGCCGCTCGGCGCTCCGCCGGGCCTGACGCGCACGACGGAGCGGCGCCACCACCGGGAGGTGGTGGCGCCGCGTCCGGCGACCGAGGTCACCGGGAGGGGATCACTTGCCGAGCCACGCGTTGTGGACGGTCACCGTCGACGTGTTGCCCTGCTTGTCCGTGACCTTGGCGGAGAGCGCGATGCCGCTGTCCTTCGCCGGGCTCTTCACGGAGATCAGCCCGCCCACGACCTTCGCGGACTGCCAGGTCTTCCCGCCGTCGTAACTCACGGACACCGCGAGCGACTTGAGGTTCGCACCGGCCGCCGCGCCCTGCACGGTCACCGGCACCAGGACCGAGACGCGCTCGGGGAGACGCGAGCCGAGGTCGACGGGGGCCGCGAAGCGGACCGTGGACACCGGCAGCGCCGTGGTGGCCGCGACCTGCGCCGAACGGAACGTGAAGCCGGTCTCGATCCGGGTGGAGACCGCCCCGGTCTTCGCCGGGCGCTCCACGGAGGCCGTCAGCCGGTACTCGGAGTCGGCGGCGTCGACCGCGAACGGCTCGTATCCGCTCAGCGGGTCGGTGCTCTCGGCGACCTTCACCCCGTCGCGGTACAGCGTCGAGGTGGACGAGGAGTACGGGACGGTCCCGGAGTGCCCCTCGCCGTCCGAGGCGAGCGGCACGGCGCCGACGATCTGCTGCACGCCCGTCACCGGGTCGACCGTACGGAAGACGCCCATGCCCTCACCGAGGAGCGGGCCCATGACACCGGTGTTGAAGGTCTCGCGGTACGTCCGGCCGGCCTCGTAGCGCTTCGGCTTGACCATCTCCCAGGCACCCTCGAATGCCGGGTAGCCCCACTGGTCCTTGTCGCCCAGCTGGTTGTACCGGGTGAGCCACGTGGCGCCGTCTCCGGTGGAGACGTAGAAGGTGCGCGTGCCGGGCGCCGGCTGCGGAGCGGAGAAGCCGTTGCCCTCCGGCGCGCCAGGCAGGTGGGCGTACGGGGAGGCGAGCGCCGACTTGCCGGGCCCGGAGGCGCCGAGACCGACCTTGAGGGTGGCCAGCTCGGTCGCCTTCACGTGCTTGGTGTAGCCCGTCGCGACCGTGCTCGTCTTTCCGCCGAAGGCCACCGAGTACTGGCTGGTGGCGTCCTTCACGAAGTGCGCGTCCCAGGTCTGCAGGAGGGAGCCGTCGGTGACGGCCGGCCCCATGTGGGCGGTGCGGAAGCCGGTGAAGCCCCGCAGGACCCAGCCGTTGCCGATGCGGCCGATGCCGGTCGCGACCTCGTAGTACGTACCCGCGTAGTCGGCCTTGTCGATGCCGGGCACGGTCAGGTCCACCGGCTTGGTGGTGCGGGCGTCGGAGACGACCGTGGTGTCGCCGGTGATCTCCAGCTTCGGCTGGGCGATCCAGTCGGTGCCCGCCGTGTAGTCCGACGGGTCCTGGTAGACGGCCGTGTTCAGCGTGTACGAACCCTTGGGCACCCGGATGGTGTGGGCGCCCGGCTCGTTGTCGACGCGGGCCTGGAAGTTCGCCGCAGGACCGCCGACGCCGGTCAGCGTGGTGGCGAAGTTCTGGGCGTCGGCGCCGTCACGGCCGAGGGTCCGGACGGTGAGGTCGTACGACTCCGCCTCCCGTACGGCCACCGCGGCCGTGCGGACGGACTGGCCCGCGCCGGTGGCGGTGACGTAGCCCGAATAGGTGCCGTCGGCCTCGCCGACGCTGGTGTCGGCGACGAGGTCGACCTCGGCGGTGCCGCCCGCGGGCACGGTCACCTTCGAGGCGCCGAGCGAGAAGAACCCGGCCGGGGCGGGCCTGCCCGACGGGTCGAGGGCGGACACCGACAGGTCCAGGGTGACGTTCGTGTCCCCGAGGTTGCGGTACGCGATCTTCTTGGTGACGGGCTTGTCGTCGTTGTGCGGCCAGAGCGCCGTGCCGTAGTTCAGCGACACCGGCTCGGCGACGACGTTCACCTTCAGCGCCTGGTCGACCTGGATGCGGCCCGTGCCCTGCTGGAAGGCGGTGTAGGCGCCGCCCTTGGCGGAACCGGTCAGCGCGCCCTTGAGCTCGGCGGACTTCCAGTCGGGGTGCCGCTGCTTCAGGAGGGCGGCGGCGCCCGCGACGTGCGGGGTGGCCATGGAGGTGCCGTCGATCTGGAGGTAGCCCGGAGCGGGGTGCGGCGTGCCCGGGCGCGTGTCGATGGCGCTGCCGGGAGCGGCGGCCGCCGTGATGGCGACGCCGGGCGCGGTCACGTCCGGCTTGACGGCTCCGTCGCCGACGCGCGGGCCGGTGCTGGAGAAGGGCGCAAGCTTGTCGTCCTTGTCCACGGCGCCGACGGTCAGCGCGGAGTCCGCGCTGCCCGGCGAACCCACGGACTCCGGGCCGGTCTCGCCCTCGTTGCCCGCCGCGATGGCGAACAGGATGCCCTTCTCGGCGGTCAGCCGGTCGACCGTGGCCTCCAGCGGGTCGACGCCGGGGCTGTCGGGGCCGCCGAGGCTGAGGTTGACGACGTCCGCGCCTTCGGCGGCGGCCCACTCCATGCCCGCGATGACGGCGGAGTCGTCCCCGAACCCCTCGTCGTCCAGGACCTTCCCGCTGATCACCTTGGCGCCGGGGGCGACGCCCTTGAACCGGCCGCCGGACCTGGCGCCGGTGCCGACGGCGATCGACGCGACGTGCGTGCCGTGCCCGACGCGGTCCACGGCGTCGGCGGAGGCGGAGAAGTTCTTCTCGCCCACGACCTGGGTCCTCAGGTCGTCGTGGGTCTTGTCCACACCGGTGTCGAGGACGGCGATCTTCACGCCCGTGCCGTCGAAACCGGACTCCCACGCCTTGTCGGCACCGATCTGCCGGACGCTGCGGTCGAGGCTCGCGCCGCGCACCCCGTCCAGCCACACCTTGTCGATGCCGGAGGCGGTGGCGCGCAGGCCGGTGGTCTGCGGGTTGGTCAGCGCCTCCCACACCCGGGCCACGTCCTCCCGGGGCGTCCGGATGGCGTCGGCGTGGAGCGTCGGGAAGGTACGGCGCAGCTGGGTGTCGCCGGCCGAGCGCACCTCGGCGCGTGCCGCGTCGGCGCCCCCCGCGTACTGCACGATCAGCTTGAGCCCGGCGCGGTGGCTCTTCCGCAGCCGCGGGTCGGTGAGCACGTCGAGGTCGAAGAGCCGCTGGTCGAGGCGGCCCGTGGCGATCAGGCGCCGCGCGTCGGCGGGCACCACGAGCGTGCGGTCCCCGGTGCGCTGCACCTGGACGGGTATGTGTTCACGGCCCTTGGCGGCCTCGAAGCCCACCATCCGGCCCTTGGCGTCCACCACCACGCGGTCGCCGGTGACGAGCGGGATCCGCTCGGTACCGCCGAGGCGGGTGGTGTCGCCCGGTGCGGCCGCCGCGGTCGCGGCGATCGCCGCCGCGGGGCCTGTCATGCCTGCCACGAGCGCCACCGATGTGGCCGCTGCGATGGTGAAGGCGCGTGCTCTCTGCACGTGTGCGCGCAAGTCTCCCCCAGGAGCTTGGGATGAGGTCGAGTGGTCGATTCCCGGCCGGGGCCACGAGGGCGCCCGTCACCGGTCAGCGCAGTATGTGAGGAGAGAAAGACGTGATCAACGCGGGTGGGGGAGCGGGGCGTTGATTCCCGTGGTTTCCGGCCATCGTGCAATGCCCGAGTTCGATGGGGCGGCGATGGGAGTGTGACCGCACTGTGACGGCGGGGCGATCCTTGCGCGACGGCGGGGCCCTCGGGCCCCGCTCAGGGCAGTCCTCGCGGGCTTTTCGCGGCCCGGCGTCCGCGCGAGGGGAGCGCGTCCTTCCTCTTGGCCGTTTCCGTACCCCGGGGAGGGTGCTCTCCGGGGTACGGAATCGGCCGGCGGGAACGCGCTCCGCCCCGCTCCCGCTACGGCCGGGCGTCGAGCCAGCTCAGCTTGTGCCCGTACAGCACCCGCTGGCAGTAGTCCGTGCCCGCCGGATCGGCGGAGTCCCGGTTCGCCGTGCAGTCCGACTCCGACGCCGGGCGGTGCTCGGAGAGCGACCACAGCCGGCCCGTGCCGCGCTCGACGTAGAGGTCCTCGGCACCCCGGGCCGTCTTGACGGCCGCTCCCTTCGCCACCAACTGACCGTCGCTCCAGCCGAATCGCCAGAGGTTGCCGGGCTCGTCCGTGCCCTTCGACTCGTTCACGTACAGCGTGCCGTCCTGCGCCGCCGCGCCCTGGGCGCCGCCGCCGGGGAGCGGCAGGTAGTCGGCCCAGCCCTGCGCGGTCACGTCGGCGGAGCGTCCCTCCAGGTCCGCGACGGGATACGAGGCGACGCGGCCGGGGGAGTCGAGGTCGCCCGCGGGACGGCAGTACTCGCCCATGATCAGGCGGTCCGGGGTGGTGCTGCGGTCGAGCGAGATGAAGGAGGCCTTCGGGGCGCCGGTGTCGACGCAGGCGTACGAACCCGCCGGATTGCCCTGCTTCGCCTTGAACTTCCACGCGGCGACCTGCGGCATCACATAGCGGTACCCGAAGCTGTACCAGACGTTGTCGTGCCGCCCGACCTTGGTCTTGTCCTCGGTGTTCGCGGTGGTCTTCACCCCGTCGGTGTCGCTGCCCATCGCGTCGTGCGTGGTGGGGTCGCCGTCGGGGTCGAGGTCCATGATGGTGCGCACGTCGAAGACGCGCAGGCCGTTGCGGGTGTCGGCGACGTACAGGTAGTTGCCGTACCAGACGATCCCGCCGGCGTGGACGCCCTTCTGGATCGGGTACTCGGAGGCGTGGAGTCCGTCGAAGGAGACGTGGTCGGCGGAGTTGACGTAGGTCCAGCCCAGCAGGACGTGCCGGTACTTGACCTCCGAGATGCCGGAGGCCGGGTTGACCCGGCTCTGTACGAAGGTGATCCGGACGCCCTTCTGGTTGCAGGCGTCATCGGCCTCCAGCTCGGCCGTGGTGCAGTCGCCGGTCGCCGGGTCCGGGTCGTTCTCCCGGCCCGGGTCCCAGCCGTCGTACGAGGCGAACAGCTGGATGTTCCCGGCCGTGCCCCACAGCTCGTCGTCCTGGGCGTCGGAGACGCCCGTGAAGCCCTGGGGGACCCACTCCCGCGAGACGGAGTCGTCGTTCTGCAGGCAGTACTTGATGTCGGGGTCCGGTGCCGTGCCGAACGGGTCGCGGGAGCACCACGGCTGCACCGTGCGGTTCGCCCCGGCCAGGAGGTTCTGCACGCCCGACTTGGGGAGCACGGAGTCCAGGCGGGCGACGCGGGTGGCGGTCTCGGCGTTCAGCGCGCCGGGGGACAGCGTGAAGTCACCGGGTGAGGCCGCGCCGCCGGGCGAGCTCACGGCGGCCGCGAACGCGGAGGGAGGGGCTTCGGCGGCGAGCGGCTCCTGGACCGTCGGGTCCGAGGTGCCCGCCGGGACGTCCTGGGCCCGGGCCGGGGACACCAGGGCGGTGAGAGCGAGCGAGGCCGCGGTGGCCGCCGTGAGCCAGGCGCGACGTATTCGCCTTGAGGGCATGCGGGGTTGCCTCCGTTGATCGGGTGTCGAACAAGTCGAACGGAGGGTTCCAGAACGCCGGATCGAAAGGCCACTTGGCCACCGTGTCGCCAATGCCCTTTATGGGTGGGGCGTTTGGGGTGCAATCGCCAGCTTGAAGGTCCCTTGGTGCAAGACCTGCCGTCGATCCCCACGAGATCCACACCGGGTCCGCCGGGGGCGGCACGCTCCTAAGATGAGCGGATGTGCGCCCACCGAATCGACCGCCCGTCAGATCTCGACACGGTCCGTGAGTCCTACGACCGCGTGGCCGACAACTACGTGGACATGGTCCTGACGACGGGAGTGGGTGACATCCGTCGCCATCCGTGGTTCAAGGCGTCGATCGACGCCTTCGCCGACAGCGTGGGCGGGGCAGGGCCCGTCCTGGACGTCGGCTGCGGACCCGGAACGGTGACCGCGTACCTCGCCGAGCGGGGTCTCGACGTGAGCGGGGTCGACCTCTCCCCGCGCATGATCGAGAACGCGCGCCGGCTCCACCCCCAGTGCCGCTTCGACGTCGCCTCCGCCACCGAACTCGACCTCGCCGAGGGGTCCCTCGCCGGCGTCCTCGGCTGGTGGTCGCTGTTCAACCTGCCGCGCGAGGTCCTCCCGCAGGTGCTCGCGATGTTCGCGCGTGCCCTGAAGCCGGGCGGCCACTTCATCACCGCGACCCACGTCGGCGACGAGGACTTCCTGCGCACCGAGGCCTACGGCGGCGTCCCGGTCCGCTGGACGACCCACAAGTGGCGCCCGGACCAGCTCGTCACCCTGATCGAACAGGCCGGCCTGCACCCGGTGGCCGAACTCCGCGTCCCCGCCGACGAACACACGGGCCCGGGCGTGGTCGTCATGGCCAGACGCCCGGCCTGAGCGCCTCGCTCCCGGCGCCCGCCTTCTGTCAGTGGCGGGCGCTAGCGTCCCCGTCATGCCGGCTCACCGCGGCCCAGGTGCGCGCGAGCCTGTCGGACGTCGACCGTGCGCTGACCTTCGCCCCGGCCGAACGGGCCGCCGCGGAGGCGCGGGACTGGCTGGACTACGGCGAGGGCGAGGAGAGCGTTCTCGACGGGCCCCTGCGGGTGTGGCGTGCGGCCGCTCGTGCGCGGCTCGGGTTGTGCGGAGTGGCCGTGCACCTCTGCTGAGGCGGCGGTCGCGGAGAATGATCGTGCGGGTCGGCCGGGTCACCGCGTGAAGGCGGTCCCGTCCAGCGTCCAGTGGGGGTCGGGCGTGATCCCGAGCGCCGTGTAGACATGGGCGGCGACATCGGCGTGGTGGAGCGGGGAGGGGACCTCGCCGGCGGTCAGCCCGGGACCGCACGCGGCGATCCAGGCGGTGCGCTCCAGGAGGCTCCGTCCCCCGTGGCCCCCTTCGTCGCGATGGCCGTGGTCCGTCACCACGATGACCGTCCACCGCTCGGCCGCGTATCCGGGCCGCTCGCGTACGGCGCCGAGCAGCCGGCCGAGACGCCGGTCGGCGGCCTCGATCGACCGCCGGTACTCCTCGCCGCAGCCGAGGAAGTGGGCGGTCTCGTCGACGGCACCGAGGTAGACGAATCCGGCGTGGAGGTCCTCGCCGAGTCCGAGGAGGTGCTCCGCGTCGTCGGTGACCCTGTCGTCCACCTCCTCCCACGCCTCGGGGGTGTCCTCGCGGGGAGCGGTGTAGCGGAGCCGGGTGGGGGCGGTGAAGAGGGGGCCGCCCTGCTGGGCGAGGAACAGGGGTTCCCAGCCGCCGACCGCGAACGTCCGCCGTCCGCAGTCCTTCGCGAGGCGGGTCGTGAAGTCGGGGAAGACGTCGAGGCGGTTGCCGTCCAGGCGGTTGCCCCAGGCGCCGTGCTTGGAGACGCCGACGCCGGTGACGACGGTGGTCCAGCACGGACCCGACATCGTGGGCGTCACGGAGTCCACCTCGACGGGGGCCAGGAAGCCGGCGCGGGCGATGCCGTCCAGGTGGGGCGTGTGCAGGCCGGGGAGGAGGTCGAAGCGTACGCCGTCGATGCCGACGACCAGGACGCGGGCGTTGTCCATGGGGAGTTCCAGGGGCTTGTGGTGACGTGGCGGGGAACGGTGCCTGGTGCAGGGCGACTTGGAGGCGCGGCGACGCGGCCACCCCAGGACGAGCGCGCGTTCGCGACGTCCTGGAGTGGCACGGAGGCGGGGCCGAGCGTAGGGCGAGCCCAACTCCCAAATCAATACTGGAAGAAGTTATTTATTTGATCTATGTTGCAGCACGGTCCCGCACCACGTTCCACGGGTTCCGCACCGGACCACGCACAAGGCAGGCACCCCACTCCCACCGTAAGGAGCCCCCGTGACCTCCCGCTTCACCCTGCTCCGACGCGCGACCGCAGTCCTCGCCACCTCGACCGCACTCCTCCTCGCCACCCTCACCCCGAACACCGCCGCGGCGGACACCGGGACGGCGGCGCCCCCGGCGCTCATCGGCCCCCAGCTCGCCGCCTCGTGGACCGCACCCCTCTCGACCCGGGACCGGTACGTCGTCGACGCCGACGGCGACCGCTTCAAGCTCAAGTCCGGCAACTGGGCCGGCGCGCAGGGCACCTGGCAGGGCAGCGGCGACGTCGGCGACGTCGCCAACCACCAGGCCCGGCAGATGTCGCACAACATCCCGCTCGGCCTGGACAGGACACCGATCTCCCGGATCCTGGCCGACTTCCACGCCCTCGGCCTCAACAGCATCCGGCTGCCGTTCGCCAACGCCCTCGTGCACGACACGAGCGTCGTCCCCGACGCGGCCGTCGCCGCCAACCCTCAGCTGAAGGGCAAGACCCCGCTCCAGGTGCTCGACGCCGTCGTCGCGGCCCTCACGGCGGACGGCTTCGCCGTCATCCTCAACAACCACACCACCAGCTACCGCTTCTGCTGCGGCCTCGACGGCAACGAACGCTGGAACAGCGGCCAGACCACCCAGCAGTGGATCGACGACTGGGTCTTCCTGGCGACGCGCTACCGGTCCGACAAGCGGGTCGTCGGAGCCGACCTGCGCAACGAGGTCCGCCGCGACACCTGGGACGACGCCAACTGGGGCTGGGGCGACGACCACGACCTCAACAAGGCCCTGGAGGAGGCCGGCAACAAGATCCTCCAGGCCAATCCGGACATGCTCGTCGTCATGGAGGGCATCAACTGGCAGGGGATCCCCACCGACATCACCCCCCACAGCCGCCCGACGCTCACCCCGGTCGCGACCCTGTCCAACACCCTGATCCGCTCCGACAAGCTCGTCTACGCGGCCCACTTCTACGGCTACACGGGACCGAACCACACCGGCGCCACCGGCACGGGGGAGACGCACGACCCGCGCTACGAGGAGCTCACCCCCGCGCAGCTCGCCCAGGTCGTCGACGACCAGGCCCTGTTCGTCACCCGGTCCGGCCAGCACTTCACCGCACCCGTCTGGATCAGCGAGTTCGGCGCCGCCGGCCGCGGGCCCGCCGACGCCCGGGAACGCGCCTGGTTCTCGAACTTCACCGACATCCTGGTCCGCAACGACTCCGACTTCGCCATCTGGCCCCTGGTCGGCTGGACCGACGCGAACGGCACGCCGCAGGACAACTGGGCCATGGTCAACTACAGCGCCGACGGCACCCGGCTCGGCGTCATGGACGCCGGCGACTGGCGCGCCACCGACTGGAACAAGCTCGTCAACGCCACCGGACGGACCGGCCCCGTCGCCCCGGCCCCGCGCTGGAACATGCTCAACCTGGACTACGCCGACTACGACGTCTCCACCACCACGCTGGCCAAGCCGGACTGGTCCCCGGGCAACCGCAAGGGCAACTGCCCCGACAGCCAGCGCGTCACCGGCCTCGCCCGGAGCAGCGGCCGGGGCCTGTGCACCGACGCCGGGCAGCCCGCCAAGGCGAGCGGCCCCTGGACCGTCGTCACCGACGAGCGGTACGTGACCGGCGGCGACTGGGCCAGCGGCTACAACAAGCTCCAGTGCCCCGACCGCACGTTCGCCGTGGGCTACAGCGTCCACGGCAACGCCATGGCGGCCCTCCTGTGCGCACCCGCCACCGCATCCCTCCCCACCACCGGCCGCGTCCTCTGGTTCGACCACGGCGACAACCGCCCCGCCACCGGCGGCTCGACCGCGAGCGACTGGGCACCCGGCCACTACAAGGGCCAGTGCACCGACGGCGAGTACCTCGCCGGTGTCGCCTTCACCTGGAAGTGGAACCACGGCGGCGTCCCCGACGCCCTGCTGTGCCGTCCGCTCGTCTGAGCGAACTCACCGAGTTCCGTCCGCACCGCGGCCGGCCGACCCACCCGGGCGGCCGGCCCGGCCTCCCGCACCCGAGGAGCACCACCACCATGCCCCGACTGGAGATCGCCGACGACGGATTCCGTCTCGACGACCGCCCGTTCCGCATCATCTCCGGAGCCCTGCACTACTTCCGGATCCACCCGGAGCAGTGGGCCGACCGCCTCCGCAAGGCCCGCGACCTCGGTCTCAACACCGTCGAGACCTACGTGCCGTGGAACCTGCACGCCCCGCGCCGCGGCGAGTTCCACCTCGACGGAGCCCTCGATCTGCCCCGCTTCCTCGACGCCGCGGCCGCCGAGGGACTCCACGTCCTGCTCCGCCCCGGGCCGTACATCTGCGCCGAATGGGAGGGCGGCGGCCTGCCCTCCTGGCTGCTCACGGAGGACGGCATCGTCCTGCGCAGCCGCGACCCGCGCTTCCTGCGGGCGGTCGACGAGTACCTCGGCGCGCTCCTGCCGCCGCTCCGTCCGTACCTCGCGAGCAACGGCGGCCCCGTCCTCGCGGTCCAGGTCGAGAACGAGTACGGCGCGTACGGCGACGACACCCCCTACCTTGCCGAGCTCGCGGACCTGCTCCGCCGCCACGGCGTCGACGTCCCCCTCTTCACCTCCGACCAGCCCGCCGACCTGGACCGGGGCAGTCTCGACGGAGTCCTGGCCACCGCCAACTTCGGCAGCCGCACCGCCGAAGGGCTCGCCGCGCTGCGCGCGCACCGGCCCGAGGGTCCTCTGATGTGCATGGAGTTCTGGATCGGCTGGTTCGACCGCTGGGGCGGCGTCCACGCCCGCCGCGACCCGGCCGACGCCGCCGCGGAGCTCGACCTCCTGCTCGCCGCGGGCGCCTCCGTGAACATCTACATGTTCCACGGCGGGACCAACTTCGGCTTCACCAACGGCGCCAACGACAAGGGCACCTACCGGCCCACCGTCACCTCCTACGACTACGACGCCCTCCTGGACGAGGCCGGCGACCCCACGCCCAAGTACGCCGCCTTCCGCGAGGTCATCGCCCGTCACGCGTCCGTGCCCGCCGACCCGCCACCGGCCGCCGGACCCAAGGCGGCGTACGGAACCGTCGAACTCACCCGTACGGCCGCGCTGTTCGACCACGTCGACGCCCTCGGCGTCCCGAAGACCGCCGACCGGCCGCTGTCCCTGGAGGAACTCGGCCACCCCTTCGGCTTCGTCCTCCACGAGACGGACCTGCCCACGCCCGGCCCCGTGGTCCTGCACGCCGAGCACGTCCACGACCGCGCCCAGGTCTTCGTCGACGGCCAGCCCGTCGGCGTCCTGGAACGGGAGAACCACGAACACGCCCTCGCCTTCACCGTGCCCCGCCCGGGAGCCCGGCTCGCCGTCCTCGTGGAGAACCAGGGCCGCGTCAACTACGGCCAGGGGCTCCACGACCGCAAGGGCCTCCTCGGCCGCACCACCCTCAACGGGACCGCGCCCGCCGTCTGGCACAGCCGCGCCCTGCCCCTGGACGACCTGGACTGCCTCGACCTGCGGCCCTCCGACCCGGCCAGGCCGCCGGTCGGACCGGCCTTCCACCGGGGCACCTTCACCGTGGACGAGCCCGCCGACACCTACCTCCACCTCGACGGCTGGACGAAGGGCCTGGCCTGGATCAACGGCTTCCCCCTGGGCCGCCACTGGTCCCGGGGGCCCCAGACCAGCCTGTACGTCCCCGGGCCCGTCCTGCGCCCCGGAGCCAACGAGGTCACCGTCCTCGAACTCCATGCCGCCACCACGCGCCGTGTCCACCTGCGGAACACGCCCGACCTCGGACCCACCGAGGAATGAGCCCGATCCCGACCACCAGGAAGGCCCCCGTGCCCACCGGACTCCAGGCGGTCCTTTTCGACATGGACGGCACGCTCGTCGACACCGAGCGGCTGTGGCTGCGCACGGTCGAGGAGGAGGCCCTCGGTCTCGGCCTCGCGCTCACGGAGGCGGACCTCGCGTCCGTCCTCGGCCGGGCGATCGAGCCCTGCGCGCGGCACCTCGCCTCCCGCGCGGCGCGGGACGCGGATCCGGCCCGGCTCGCCGCGTCCCTCGAACGGCGCTTCACCGAGCTGGTACGCGGCCGGGTCGAGCCGCTGCCCGGCGTCGTGGAACTCCTCGCGGCGCTCCGGACCGCGGGGATGCCCACGGCACTGGTCTCCGCCTCGCCGCGGCCGGTCGTGGACACCGTCCTCGACGCCCTCGGGCGGCACCACTTCGCCACGTCCGTCGCCGAGGGGGAGACCCCGCGCACCAAACCGTTCCCCGACCCCTACCGGGCGGCACTGACCGCCCTCGGCGCCGCTGCGGCCCGCTGCGTCGCCGTCGAGGACACCCCGACGGGCGTCGCGTCCGCGGAGGCGGCCGGCTGCGCGGTCCTGGCGGTGCCCTCGTACGCCCCCGTCCTCCCGGCAGCGCGCAGGACGGTCGCCGGCACACTCCTGGAGGTGGACCTCGCCTTCCTGAGGCGGCTGGTCGCCGTTCCGTGAGACGCGGCCGGCCCCCGGCGAGGAGAATCGCGCCATGCGCATTCTGATCGTCACCGCCGGCTCCCGTGGCGACGTCGCCCCCTTCACGGGCCTGGGGCGGCGGCTGCTGGACGCGGGCCATCAGGTCGCCCTGGCGGCCCACGCCTCCTTCGCCCCGCTCGTCGAGGGGTGCGGGCTCGAACACCGAAGCGTGCCCGGGGACCCGCAGGGGCTGATCCGGGGCTGGTCCCGGGCCGCCTCCCGGGAGGAGGCCCAGGCGCTGACCCGGGCGTACGCCGAGGGGCTCGCCGACGGGGTGGCGGAGGCCGTGGCGGGCGGAGCCGACGTGCTGCTCACCGCCCACGGCCCGGCCCCGCTGAGCCGGACGGCCGGCGACGCCCTCGGCATTCCCGTCGTCGGCACCTACCTGGTCCCGTCGTTCGCGACCCGGAGCTTCCCGCTGCCCAACGCGCGGGGCACCGAAGACCCGGGACCCGAGGGCAACCTCGCGGCGGGCCGGGACGTCCTGAGGCGCGCCGAGAACGTCCTCGCCGGCGCGGTGACCCGGCTGCGCGACCGCCTCGGCCTTCCCGACAGCACGCCCTCGGCGGCGGCGGACATCCGGCCGGCCTTCCACGGATACAGCCCGCTGGTGCTGCCGCGCCCCGAGGACTGGCCGTCCGGCGTCGAGGTGCCGGGCTACTGGTGGCCGGCGCGGCCGGACGGATGGCAGCCCCCGGCCGAGCTGGCCGACTTCCTCCAGGCCGGTCCGCCCCCGGTGTTCATCGGGTTCGGCAGCATGGCCGCGGGAGAGGGGGAGCGGCTCAGCGAGCTGGTGGCGGAGGCGGTGAAGCGGGCGGGCGTGCGCGCGGTGGTACAGGCGGGCTGGGCGGAGCTGGGCGGCTGGGGCGCCGACGTCCTGACCGTCGGCGACGTCCCGCACGACTGGCTCTTCCCGCGCACGGCCGCCGCCGTCCACCACGCCGGCGCGGGCACCACCGGGGCCGGTCTGCGGGCCGGCGTACCCGCCGTGCCCGTCCCCGTGATGGCCGACCAGCCGTTCTGGGCGGCCCGGTTGCACGGGCTGGGAGTCGCCCCCCGGCCCCTGCCGTTCGAGGACCTGACCGCCGCGGCCCTCGGCGACGCGATCACGGCGTGCCTGTCCGACCCGGCGCTCCGCCGCCGCGCGGCCGAACTCGCCCGGGGGATCGCCGCGGAGGACGGATCGGCCGCGGTGCTCGCCCACATCGAGGCGGTGGGCTGAATCCGGGAGGCTCAGTCCACGGGGCGGCCGGTGTTCCGGAGCATCTGCCGGAGCACCCTGAGGGCGGTGACGTAGTCGGCGTCGTCGATGCCCTCGTGGATGCGCCCGCGGATCGCCGGCCCGTGCTGCTTGAGGTCGACACGGGCCGCCTCTCCCGCCTCGGTGATCCACAGCCTCCCCTCGTCGTCGAGACGGAGCCATCCGCGCTCGACGAGGACCCGCGACTCGGCCGTCAGATCGTCCTCGGGCCTGAGGTAGGAGCGCATCGCCTCCCGCAGCTCGGGGAGGGTCATGCCGTGGCCGTCGGCCGAGATGTCGTTCCCGGACAGGTTGCGCAGGAGCCAGAACTGGGGCTGGGTGAAGCCGAGTTCGGCCTGGCGGTCCCGGGTGAAGGCGATGAGGGCCTCGTAGGCCAGTCCGGTCCAGTACGCGGCCGGCTGGGTGGCGAGCTGGGCGTCGGTGAGAGGTGACGTCGTCATGTCCGGTGCTCCTCACGGGGGTTGTTCGCGACGAGGAACACCGTAGAACCTGAAGTTAAGTCGAGGTCAAACGGTTCATGACCGAGGGCGGGGACGCCGTCCGGGTGGGGCGGCGCCCCCGCTCCCTCGGGACGTGATCAGGCCGCCGTCAGGCCCAGCTCCGCCGCGAGCCTGGCGCGGTGCCAGGCGGGCGGGCCGAAGAGCCGGGACGAGCCGTGCGCCCGCTTGAAGTAGCGGTGGGCGTCGTGCTCCCAGGTGATGCCGATGCCGCCGTGCAGCTGGATCATCTCGCCCGCCACGGCCGAGAACGCCTCCGAACAGGCGGACTTGGCCCCGGCCGCGAGCCGGGTCAGCGCCGGGTCGGCCGCGGCGGCGGCGAAGGAGGCGCCGAGCGCCGCCGAGCGCGCCGACTCCACCAGGACGTAGGCGTCCGCGAGGCGGTGCTTGACCGCCTGGAAGGAGCCGATCGGCCGGCCGAACTGGACCCTCTCCCGGGCATAGGCGAGCGTGATGTCGAGGCAGCGCGCGGCGGCGCCGACCTGCTCGGCGGCGAGCGCGGTGCAGGCCAGGTCGAGGACGTGCGCGAGCACGCCCTCGCCCTCGCCCTCCGCGCCGACGAGCCGCCCCTCCGCCTCCGTGAGCACCACGCGCGCCTGCGCCCTGGTGGAGTCCATCGTCACGGCCGCCGAGCGGGCCACTCCCGCGCCGTCCACGGGGACCTCGAAGAGCGAGACGTCCGCTCCCGTGCGGGCCGCCACGAGCAGGACCCCGGCTTCCGCGCCGTCGAGGACGTGGTCCTTGGTCCCGGTGATCCGCCACGTCCCGCCGGGCCGCGCGGTGGCCTCGGCGCGTACGGCCGACGGGTCCCAGGAGCCGTGCTCCGCCCACGCCAGCGCGCCCACCACGGCGCCCGAGGCCAGGTCGGGCAGCAGCCGCGCGCACGCCTCCCGGTCGCCCGAGGCGAGCAGCGCGGGCACGGTGAGCACCGCGGAGCCGAGGTACGGGACGGGGCTGAGCTCCCGCCCCAGCTCCTCCATCACCACGTGGACCTCCCCGGCCCCGTACCCGGCGCCGCCGTACTCCTCGGGGACGGCGAGTCCCGCGACGCCGATCTGCCCGGTCAGCGGTCGCCAGGCCGCCTCTCCGGGGTGCCGTCCGAGCACGGCCCGTACGGCGGACCGCAGTTCTTCCTGTTCCTCCGTCGGCCTCATGCCTCTGCTCCTCTCGGTGCGGGTCGGGTGAACAGCTCGCCGGGGACGAGCGCGGCCGTCGTGCCGTAGAGCAGGAAGTCGTAGTACTCGACGACGGTGCCGAGGAGACCGGACAGCGCCACCCTGTGCAGCAGGGCGGGGTCCGAGGGTCTTCCGGGGGTGTGCGGGGACGGTGCGGGGGACACGCTGGCTCCCGGGTGCGGTAGGGATGCGGGGGACGACGAGCGGTGGGGGCCCGAGACGGACGGGGGAGGCCCGCCGCCCCGACCGGGCGGCGGACACCGTCCGGGGTGACCGGTCAGGGGGCGAGGACGCGGGCGCGGCAGGCCGCGGGGGTGCCCCAGGCATCGCGGAGGGGACGGGCCTTGCGGATCCACAGGGCGAGGTCGAGCTCCTCCGTGTAGCCGACGGCCCCGTGGAGCTGGAGGGCGGTGCGGGCGGCGGCGTACGCGGCCTCGCCCGCCGTGACCTTCGCCGCGGCGACCTCGGCGGAGCCGCGGCCGGTCCCTTCCGCCAGGGCCAGCGCCGCCGCGTGCAACAGCGGCTGGGCGAACTCCAGGGCGATGAGCGTGTCGGCGAGGCGGTGCTTCACCGCCTGGAAGGTGCCGATGGCGACCCCGAACTGGGTGCGCTGCTTCACGTACTCCACGGTCCGGTCGAGCAGGGCCCGGCCGAGTCCCAGGCACTGGGCGGCGGTGACCAGGGCGGCGACCTCGGTGGCGTGCGCGGCGGCCGCGGTCACCGCCGGGCCGCGCGCCAGGACGGTTCCGCCGAGGGGGCGGGCCAGCCGGCGCGCCGGGTCGGCCGAGGGCTGGACGGGGCCGGCCGTCTCCGCGAGGCGCACGGTGTCGCCCTCGACGACGAGCACCGCGTCGGCGGTGTCGGCGTCCAGGGCGTAGGGGCTGCCCGCGGCCGGCACGCACAGGGAGACGACCGCCTTTCCCGAGGCGATCTGCGGCAGCAGGGCGGCGGAGGTGTCGTCGCCGAGCCGGTCCAGGAGCGCCGCCGCGGCGACGGTCTCCACCACCGGTCCGGGCACGGCGTGACGGCCCAGTTCGGTGAAGGCGACGGCCAGTTCGACCGGCAGCGGGCCGAGCCCGTCGTGCCGCTCGGGTACGGCGAGGGCGAACACCCCCGCCTCGGCGAGCCGTGACCAGAGCGCGCGGCCGGGGGCCGTGTCGCCCGCCGCCCAGGCCCGTACGGCCGCGGGGGTGCCGGCCGCCGTGAGCATGGAGTCGAGGGAGCGGGCGAACTCCCGCTGCTCGTCGTCGAGGAGGAACCGCATCACCGGCGTCCCTTCGGGAGGCCGAGCAGCCGCTCGGCGATGATGTCGCGCTGGATCTCGTTGGTGCCGGCGTAGACGGGTCCGGCGAGGGAGAAGGTGTGGCCCTCGGCCCAGCCGCCGTGCGCGGGCGCGTCCGCGGCCCCGTCGGACAGTTCGCCGTACGGTCCGAGCAGATCGAGGGCGGTCTCGTGGAGCGCGATGTCGAGTTCGGACCAGAAGACCTTGTTGAGGCTGGACTCGGCGCCGATGGCGCCTCCGGCGGCGATGCGCGAGACGCCCCCGTACGCGAACAGCCGGTAGGCGCGCGCCCCGATGACCGCGTCGGCGACCCGGTCGCGCAGGGCTGTGTCGGAGGGGTCCGCGGTCTCCCGCCACAGCTCCGTGAGCCGCTCGGCGGCGGCGGTGAACCGGCCGGGGCTGCGCAGGGTCAGCCCCCGCTCGTTGCCCGCGGTGCTCATGGCGACCCGCCAGCCCTGTCCCGGCGCGCCGATCACGTCCTCGTCGGGCACGAACACGTCGTCGAGGAAGAGTTCGGCGAAGGCGGGCTTGCCGTCGAGGCGCCCGATGGGCCGTACGGTCACGCCGTCGGCGTCCAGCGGGAACATCAGGTACGTGAGCCCCTGGTGCGGCTTCGGGGTGTCGGGTTCGCTGCGGAACAGGCCGAAGGCGCGGTCCGCGAAGGCCGCCCGGGACGACCAGGTCTTCTGGCCGCGCAGGAGCCAGCCGCCCTCGGTCCGCTCGGCCGTGGAGCGCAGCGAGGCGAGGTCGGAGCCGGACTCGGGCTCGGACCAGGCCTGGGCCCAGATGACCTCGCCGCTCGCCATGGAGGGCAGGACGCGGGCGCGCTGCTCGTCGGTGCCGTGCTCGAAGAGGGTGGGGGCGAGGAGGTTGATGCCGTTCTGGCTGACCCGGCCGGGGGCGCCGGCCGCGTAGTACTCCTCCTCGAAGATCAGCCACCGGAGCAGCGAGGCGCCCCGGCCGCCGTACTCCTGGGGCCAGGAGACCACCGACCAGCGGTCGTCGGACAGCGTCCGCTCCCAGATCCGGTGGGCCGCGAAGCCCTCCTCCGTCTCCAGGGAGGGCAGCGGGGTGTCGGGCACGTGGGCGGTGAGCCAGGCGCGGGCCTCGGCCCGGAAGGCGTCCTCCGCCGCGGAGAAGTCGAGGTCCATCAGGCTCCCGCCTCCCGGGGGTAGGGGGGTCGTCCCCCGGAATGTCGCAGCATCGAGGCTATGTCCATGCCGCCCAGCGCGTCGGGGGCGGTCTCGGCGTTGTGCGCGTGGGCGAGGTGGTGCAGCCCGAAGACCGAGTCCATGCCGGTGTGCAGGCCCTGGAGGTCCTCGGCCTGGTTGACCGCGCGCTTGGTCAGGGCCAGACCCATGCGGGGCATCTCGGCGATCCTGTGGGCCAGTTCCATGGTCCGCTCGGTGAGTTCCCCGGGCGGCACGACCCGGTTGACCATGCCGACCTCGTAGGCCCGTCGGGCGTCCATCCGGTCGCCGGTGAACAGGAACTCCTTGGCGATGCGCGGGGGCATCACCCACGGGTGGGCGAAGTACTCGACGCCGGGGATGCCCATGCGGACCACGGGGTCGGCGAAGAACGCGTCCTCGGAGGCGACGATGAGGTCGCACACCCAGGCGAGCATCAGGCCGCCCGCGACGCAGGCGCCCTGCACCGACGCGACCATGGGCTTGGGCAGTTCACGCCAGCGTCGGCACATGCCCAGGTAGACCTCGGACTCGCGGGCGAAGCGGCTCTCCGCGCCCCTCTTGTCCGAGTGGTCCCACCAGAGTCCCGCCTTCCGGTCGAACGGCAGGTGGGCGTCGCGTTCGGGGGTGCCGATGTCGTGGCCGGCGGAGAAGTGCCTCCCCGCTCCGGCGAGCACGACGACCTTGACCTCGTCGTCGTCGGCCGCGCGGTAGAAGGCGCGGTCGAGGGCGTACGTCATCGCGGAGTTCTGGGCGTTGCGGTAATCGGGCCGGTCCATCGTGACCACGGCCACCGGGCCGAGGCGTTCGTAGCGGACCGGTGCCGTGGATGCGGTGCGGGCAGCGGACATCCGCCCTCCTTCCCTAACAAGTGTTTGGTAGGTTAACGTACGGCCATGAGCAACGTCGAGGAGTTCCGCAGAGAGGTCCGCGGCTGGCTGAGCGCCAACCTCACGGGCGAGTTCGCCGCCCTGCGCGGACGCGGCGGCCCCGGACGGGAACACGAGGCACACGCCGAACGCCTCGCCTGGGAGCGGCACATGGCCACCGCGGGATGGACCTGCGTCGGCTGGCCCAAGGAGTACGGCGGACGGGGCGCGACCCTCGAACAGCAGGTCGCGTTCCACGAGGAGTACGCCCTCGCCGACGCCCCCGCCCGCGTCAGCCACATCGGCGAGCAGCTCCTGGGACCCACCCTCATCGCCTTCGGCACCCCCGCACAGCGCGAGCGCTTCCTTCCGAAGATCGTCACCGTCGAGGAGCAGTGGTGCCAGGGCTACTCGGAGCCGGACGCCGGCTCGGACCTCGCGAACGTACGGACCCGCGCTGAGCGCGACGGCGACGCGTGGGTCGTCACCGGACAGAAGGCGTGGACCTCACTGGCGCACGAGGCCGACTGGTGCTTCGTCGTCGCCCGCACCGAGCCCGGATCGACCCGCCACCACGGCCTGTCCTACCTGCTCGTCCCCCTGGACCAGCCCGGCGTCGAGATCAGGCCCATCGTCCAGCTCACGGGGACCTCCGAGTTCAACGAGGTCTTCTTCGACGGCGCCCGCACCCACGCCTCCCACGTCGTCGGAGCCCCCGGCGACGGCTGGAAGGTCGCCATGGCCACCCTCGGCTTCGAGCGGGGCGTGTCCACCCTCGGCCAGCAGGTCGGCTTCCGCCGCGAGCTGGAGGCCGTCGTCGAGCTGGCCCGGCGCAACGGGGCAGCCGCCGACCCGCTGATCCGCGACCGCATCGCCCGCGCGTGGATCGGCCTGGAGACCATCCGCTTCAACGCCCTGCGCATGCTCGACGGCGTCGCCTCCGGGGCCCCCGGCCCCGAGGCCTCCATCGGGAAGATTTTCTGGGCCACCTGGCACCGGGAACTGGGCGAACTCGCCATGGACGTCTGCGGAGCCGCGGGGATGCTGGCCGACGGAGCACCGTACGACCTCACCGACTGGCAGCGGCTCTACCTCTTCTCCCGCTCCGACACCATCTACGCCGGATCCAACGAGATCCAGCGGAACATCATCGCCGAGCGCGTCCTCGGCCTGCCCAAGGAGGTCCGCCCATGACCGGCACCCCACCCCCCTACGTGCCGGGCCACGGTCTGCTCGCCGGCCGCGACGCCGTCGTCACCGCCGCCGCCGGCGCCGGCATCGGGGGAGCGACGGCCCGGCGGCTCCTGGAGGAGGGCGCGCGCGTGGTCATCTCCGACGCCCACGCCCGCAGACTGAAGGAGTCCGAGGCCGAACTGGCCGCCGAGTTCGGCGCGGACCGCGTCGCCGCCCTGCCCTGCGACGTCACCGACGAGACCCAGGTCGCCGCCCTGTTCGACCTCGCCGTCGAGCGCCACGGCCGCCTCGACGTCGTCGTCAACAACGCCGGCCTCGGCGGCACCGCCGACCTGGTCGACATGACCGACGCACAGTGGGACAGGGTCCTCGACGTCACCCTCAACGGAACCTTCCGCTGCACCCGCGCCGCACTGCGCCGCATGAAGGACGCGGGCGCCGGGGGCGTCGTCGTCAACAACGCCTCGGTCGTCGGCTGGCGCGCCCAGAAGGGACAGGCCCACTACGCCGCCGCCAAGGCCGGCGTGATGGCCCTCACCCGCTGCGCCGCCCTGGAGGCCGCCGCGTACGGGATACGGGTCAACGCCGTCTCCCCGAGCCTGGCCATGCACCCGCACCTGGTGAAGGTCACCACCCCCGAACTCCTGGAGGAGCTCACCTCCCGCGAGGCCTTCGGACGCCACGCGGAGCCCTGGGAGGTGGCCAACGTGATCGTCTTCCTGGCCAGCGGCTACTCCTCGTACCTGACGGGCGAGGTCCTCTCCGTCAGCAGCCAGCACCCGTGAGACCGGCGCCGGAGCGGCGCCGCGAGATCCTGGACACGGCGGCCGAGGTCTTCGCCGCCCAGGGGTACGACGCCACCACCGTCCGCCGCATCGCCGACGCGGCCGGCCTGCTCGCGGGCAGCCTCTACTACCACTTCGACTCCAAGGAGTCGATGCTCGACGAGATCCTCCGCGCCTTCCTGGACGAGCTGTGGGCCCGGTACGACGCCGTGCTCGCCGCGCTGCTCGGCCCGCGGGAGACCCTGGAGGCCCTCGTCACCGCATCGTTCCGGGAGATCGACCGGCACCGCGCCGCCGTCGCCATCTACCAGAAGGAGTCCAGGCACCTGCGGGAGCAGCCGCGCTTCGGCTATCTCGCGGGCTCCCAGCGGAGGTTCGAGGAGGCCTGGCTCAGGACCCTGGAGCGCGGCGTGGCCGCCGGGGTCTTCCGCACCGACCTCGACGTCCGGCTCACCTACCGCTTCGTGCGCGACACCGTCTGGGTCGCCGCGTCCTGGTACCGGCCGGGCGGACAGCACAGCCCGGAGGAGATCGCCCGCCAGTACCTGTCGATGGTGCTGGAGGGCATCGCCCTCCGTGACGGACATCGGACGTACGCATGACGTACGAACAAGGAGTGACCATGGCCGAGGCCTACATCGTCGAAGCGGTACGCACCCCGGTCGGCCGGAGGAACGGCGGACTGTCCGCCGTCCACCCGGCCGACCTCGGAGCACACGTCCTGAAGGCGCTGATGGAGCGCTCGGGTGCCGACCCGGCCGCCGTCGAGGACGTCGTCTTCGGCTGCCTGGACACCGTCGGCCCGCAGGCCGGCGACATCGCCCGCACCAGCTGGCTGGCCGCCGGACTGCCCGAGGAGGTCCCCGGCACCACCGTGGACCGGCAGTGCGGCTCCTCCCAGCAGGCCCTGCACTTCGCCGCGCAGGGCGTCCTGTCCGGCACCCAGGACCTGGTCGTCGCCGGCGGCGTGCAGAACATGTCGATGATCCCCATCGCCTTCGCCAGCCGCCAGGCCGCCGATCCGCTCGGCCTCACCGACGGCCCCTACCTCGGCTCGGAGGGCTGGCGCGCCCGCTACGGCGACCAGCCGGTCAACCAGTTCCACGGCGCCGAGCTCATCGCCGCCAAGTGGGACATCTCCCGCCGGGACATGGAGGAGTTCGCCCTGCGCTCGCACCGGCGGGCCGCCCGCGCGATCGACGAGGGCCGCTTCGCGCGCGAGATCGTCCCGTACGGGGACGTCACCACCGACGAGGGCCCGCGCCGCGACACCACCCTGGAGAAGATGGCCGGGCTGAAGGCGCTCGTCGAGGGCGGCCGGCTGACCGCCGCGGTCTCCTCCCAGGTCTCCGACGGAGCCTCGGCGATGCTCATCGCCTCGGAACGCGCCGTACGCGAACACGGGCTGACGCCGCGCGCCCGCGTCCACCACCTGTCGGTGCGGGGCGAGGACCCGATCCGCATGCTGTCCGCCCCGATACCGGCGACGGCGTACGCGCTGAAGAAGGCCGGGATGACGCTCGACGACATCGACCTGGTGGAGATCAACGAGGCCTTCGCCTCGGTCGTCCTGGCCTGGCTGAAGGAGACCGGCGCCGATCCGGAGAAGGTCAACGTCAACGGCGGCGCCATCGCCCTCGGCCACCCCCTCGGCGCCACCGGAACCAAGCTGACCACCACCCTGCTCCACGAACTGGAGCGCACCGGCGGCCGCTACGGCCTCCAGACGATGTGCGAAGGCGGTGGTCAGGCGAACGTGACGATCATCGAGCGTCTGTGAGGCCGGCGCCGAAGATCCGCTGCCAGACCGCGTGACCGGTGCGGGGGCCTCCCGGGGTCTCCGCGCCGTACACCTCGATCTCCGCCTCGATGTCCAGGGGGAGGGTGGGGGAGGTCATCGTCGTCAGCTCCCCGGCCACCGCGTGGTCGGGGACCAGCCAGCACACCTCGAACTCGATGCCGTCCGGGTCCCGCGCGTAGAGGGCCTTGGTGGAGGCGTGGTTGCTCGCGCCCGTCAGGGCTCCCGCCTCCGCCAGGCGGGTCCGCATGCGCCGCAGCTCGGCGAGGGTGTCCACCTCCCAGGCCAGGTGGTACAGGCCGACCCGCCCCCTGGCGTGCCCGGCGCCTCGCTCGGGGGACTGGAACAGACCGAGGTCGTGGTCGTTCGCGGAGCCCGCCGCCTGGAGGAAGGCCGCCCCGGGGAACGCCTGGGGAAGCGGCCGGAACTCAAGGACGTCACGGTAGAAGGCGAGGCTGCGCTCCAGGTCGGAGACGAAGAGGACGGCGTGGTTCAGCCGCTGGATCGGCATGGCGGTTCCGTTCGGGTCGGTGCGGTGGGGATCGGTGGAGACACGTGACCGCCGGGGTGAAGGTACCCCGGCGGTCACGTGCGTGAGCGGTCAGTCCGTGGTGGGCAGAGCGCGGAGCGCGGTGTACGCCTCCGTCATCAGCCGGTCGACGAGCTCGGCGCAGGACGGCAGGTCGTCGATCAGCCCGGCCACCTGCCCGGACGCCATCACGCCCAGATCGGTGCGGCCCTCGACCATGGACGCCTTGAGCAGCATCGGCGTGTTCGCGGCCAGCAGGATCTGGCTCCACGTGAGGTCCTTGCCGTGCTTCATCGCCAGGCCGTCACGGACCATCTGCGGCCAGCTCATGCCGGACTCGCGCCGGAAGGCCGCCGCGTGCCGGACCGCCCGCAGCAGAGAGGCGGCCCGGCCCGAGCGCTCCAGCGCGTCGACGAGATCGGTGCGCAGCATCCGGTGCGGCAGCCCGTCCACCTTGGTGGTGACCGTGACGTCCGTGACCGCCGCTTCGAGATAGCGGGCCTTCACCGCGTCGGGGACCGTGCTGTCGGAGGTGAGCAGGAAGCGCGTGCCCATGGCGATGCCGGCCGCGCCGTAGGCGAGAGCCGCGACCAGGCCGCGTCCGTCGTGGAAGCCGCCCGCCGCGACGACCGGGATGTCCACGGCGTCGACGACCTGGGGGAGCAGGACGGTGGTGGCGACGCTGCCGGTGTGGCCGCCGCCCTCCCCACCCTGCACGATGACCGCGTCGGCGCCCCAGGCCGCGACCTTCTCGGCGTGCCGCCTGGCCCCGACGGAGGGGATGACGACGACCCCCGCGTCCTTGAGCCGGGCGATCAGCTCGCGGGACGGCGCGAGCGCGAAGGAGGCGACCTTCACGCCCTCCTCGATGATGATCCGCACGCGCTCGGCCGCGTCCCCGGCGTCCGCGCGCAGGTTCACGCCGAAGGGCGCGTCGGTACGGGACTTCACCTCGCGCACCGCCGAGCGCAGCTGGTCGACGGTCATCGTCGCCGAGGCCAGGATGCCGAGCGCCCCGGCCTCGGCGGTGGCCGAGACCAGGCGGGGGCCCGCCACCCATCCCATGCCGGTCTGAACGACGGGGTGGCGCACCCCGAGGAGTTCGGTGAGCGGGGTGGCGATCACGGCGTCGCTCACGAGGGGACCTCCCGGTCACGCAGCCCCTTCGGGTCGATCTCCTCGCGGATCAGCCGCAGTTCCTCCGGGGTGGGCTCGCGGGTGTACGGCACGTCGTCGGGGACGGTCAGCGCGAAGCCGGTCGCCTCCCGGACCTGCTCGACGGTGACGCCGGGGTGCAGCGAGCGTAGGCGCATGGTGCGGTCCGGGGTCTCGAAGTCGAAGACGCCCAGGTCGCTGATGACGTCCGGGAGGCGGTGGTAGCGGGTCGCGGAGGGGCCAGCCGCGGCGGCCCGGTCGTATCCGACGCCCGAGACCATGTCGACCCGCTCGACGAAGACGCGCGTCGAGTGCCTGGGGACCCAGTAACTGGTCGGGTTGTTCAGGGTGTTGACCGGGGCGCCGCGCACGCCCAGGAGCTGGCGCTTCGGCCGCGCCCAGTCGCCGATGCAGCTGATGTTCTGGTTGCCGTACCGGTCGATCTGGCTCGCGCCCATCATCACGTGCCGGCGCCCGGTGGTGACCATGGCCAGGTGCTGCCGGTACGGCAGCCAGCCCTCCACCACCCGGGGCGCCGCGCCGACCGCCGGGACGTCGCCGATGAGCAGCGCCTCCCCGTCGGTCAGCAACAGTTCGGGGGAGAAGGTGAGCTTCGCGAGCCGGGCGCCGATCATCGGGACGGTGCCCATCGGGCTGGCGAGGACCTCGCCGGCGCCGCGCCACGCCTCGGCGCAGGCGACGGCGCAGTACTCGGCCCTCGTCGCGTTCGTCAGGGTGTCGCTCATGCTTCCTCCTCGTGGAACGCCGCGACCGCGGCCTGGTAGGCGTCCTCGTCGCCGGACAGGAAGCGGGCGGTGAACTCCCGCCAGCCCTCCGGGTCCCGGGCCGCCTTGACGTAGGCGCGCTGGAAGGCCTCGTCCCGGTCGTAGTCGGGGGCGCAGGAGGTGAAGTGCGCGCCGTTCGGGGTCTCGACGACCCCGTCGACGAAGGCGCGCTTGAGCAGCAGCGACTGCGGCGCCGCGTCCTTGAGCAGCTCCTCGGTCTCCACGATCCGCTCGCAGGAGACGTACGCGGTGTCGGCGGCCTCGCAGAACAGGTCGTCGAAGTACGGGTCGGGGCCCAGGTACTGGCCGTTGCCGTGCGCGTCGGAACGGTTGACGTGGACGAGCGCGGCGTCCAGGCGCAGCGCGGGGACGGCGACGAGCTCCTCGCGGTCCTCGTACGGGGAGGTGATCGTCCGCAGCGAGGGGTTGACGGTCATCACGTCCGAGGCGAGCCCTGCCCGTATCGGCATGAAGGGCAACCGGTGCACGGCGGCGGTCAGGCCCCACATGACCATCGCCTCGTCCAGCTCCACCAGTTCGAAGTCGCCGCGCTGCCGGGCCGCGCCGAAGTGCGGCTCCAGCGGGACGGAGTCGAGCGTGGCGAAGGCCGCGACCAGCTTGCGGATCTTCCCGGCCGCGGCGAGGAGGCCGACGTCCGGGCCGCCGTACGAGACGACGGTCAGGTCGGTGAGGTCCGAGCGCAGCAGCGCGCGCACCAGGGCCATCGGCTTGCGCCGTGATCCCCAGCCGCCGATGCCGATCGTCATGCCGCTCCGGAGCCGGCCCACGACCTCCTCGGCGGTCATCGTCTTGTCCCTGCTCACGACTGCTGCTCCTTGTCCTCGCCGGAGGTGGCTTCCTTGCCGAAGGCGTCGCGGACCCGGTCGGCGACGCCGCTGAGGTTGGCCTCGAAGGTGAAGCCCTGCTCGAAGCGGTAGCTGCGGTGGACGTCCACCGGGTCGATGCCGTTGATCGCGGCCTTGGCGAGCCGGATCAGCTGTCCGTCCTTCGCGGCGATCTCCCGCGCGAGTTCGAGCGCCGCGCCGAGCAGCCGCTCGCGCGGGACGACCCGCCAGACCGAGCCGTGCCGGTGCAGCTCCTCGGCGGTGACCGTGCGCGAGGTGTAGTAGAGGGCCCGCATCAGCTGCTGCGGGACGAGCCGGGCCAGGTGGGTGGCCGCGCCGAGCGCCCCTCGGTCCAGCTCGGGCAGGCCGAAGGTCGCGTCCTCGGAGGCGACGATCGCGTCGGCGTTGCCGACGAGGCCGATGCCGCCGCCGAGGCAGAAGCCGTGCACGGCGGCGATCACCGGCACCTCGCAGTCGTAGACGGCGGCGAAGGCCTCGTAACAGCCGCGGTTGGCGCCCAGGAGGGCGTCGTGCCCCGCGGTGCGCTGGATCTCCTTGATGTCGACGCCCGCGTTGAAGCCGCGGCCCTCCGCGGTGAGCACGACGCAGCGCACCTCGGGATCGGCACCGGCGGCGCGGACCGCGGCGGCGAGGTCGTACCAGCCCTGTACGGGGAGGGCGTTGACCGGTGGGAAGTCGACGGTGACGACGGCGATGCCCTTGTCCGGGGCGGAGGTGGAGACACCCATGAGCAGATCAGCTACCTTTCCACCAAACGTTTGTTAGGTGGAAGATAGCAGCGGTTCGCGCGCTGCGGGAGGTGTCCCTTGCCAGTCACCATCGATCTGAGCGGATCCGTCGCCGTCGTCACCGGCGGCACGCGGGGCGTCGGCGCCGGGATCACCCGGGCCCTGCTCGAAGCCGGTGCGGAGGTCGTGACCTGCGCACGACGGGCTCCGGAGAAGCCCGTCGAGGCGGCGGGGCGCACGGCCCGCTTCCTCCCCGTGGACCTGCGCGACCCGGCCGCCGTCGCCGGGTTCTTCGACCGGGTGCGCGAGGACCACGGACGGCTGGACGTCCTGGTCAACAACGCGGGCGGAACGCCCTTCCGGATGCTCGGCGAGGGGTCGGCCGCGCAGCAGGCCCGGGTCGTCGAACTGAACCTCGTCGCCCCCCTGACCGCCTCCCTCGCCGCGTACGAGGTCATGCGGCACCAGCCCGGGGGAGGGTCCGTCATCATGATCGGCAGCGTCAGCGGCACCCGTCCCTCACCGGGCAGCGCGGCCTACGGGGCCGCCAAGGCGGGCCTGGACAACCTCGCCCGGTCCATGGCGGTGGAATGGGCGCCCCTGGTGCGGGTCAACACGCTCGTCCCCGGCATGGTCCGCACCGAACTCTCCCACCTGCACTACGGCGACGAGGACGGCATCGCCTCCGTCGGCCGCACCGTGCCGCTCGGCCGGCTCGCCGAGCCCGGCGACATCGGCGACTCCTGCGTCTTCCTCGCCTCCGACCGGGCCGCGTACATCAGCGGCGCCAGCCTGCTCGTGCACGGGGGCGGAGAACGGCCCGCCTTCCTGGACGCGGCCACCGCCAACCACTGAAACCCACCCACCGAAAGGCACCCACCATGACCGGACTGTGCAACGGACGCGTCGTCATCGTCACCGGCGCGGGCCGCGGCCTCGGCCGCGCGCACGCGCTCGCCTTCGCCGCCGAGGGCGCCAAGGTCGTCGTGAACGACCTCGGCGTCGGCCTCGACGGCACCGGGGGCGGCGCGGGCCCCGCCCAGCAGGTCGTCGACGAGATCACGGCGGCGGGCGGCGAGGCGGTCGCCCACGGCGGCGACATCGCCACCTCCGACGGCGCGGCCTCGCTCGTCACCACCGCCCTGGACGCCTTCGGGCGGCTCGACACCCTCGTCAACAACGCCGGCTTCCTGCGCGACCGCATGCTCGTCAACCTGGGGGAGGACGACTGGGACGCCGTCATGCGCGTCCACCTCAAGGGCCACTTCCTGCCCCTCAAGCACGCCGCCGCGCACTGGCGGGCGGAGGCCAAGGCGGGGCGCGAGCCCGTGGCCCGCGTGATCAACACCAGCTCCGGCGCGGGCCTGCTCGGCAGCGTCGGCCAGGGCAACTACGCCGCCGCCAAGGCCGGGATCGTCGGCCTCACGCTCGTCGCCTCCGCCGAGATGGGCCGGTACGGGGTCCAGGTCAACGCGATCGCCCCCGCGGCCCGCACCCGGATGACCGAGCAGACCTTCGCCGAGACGATGGCCGCGCCCACGGGGGCCGGCTTCGACGCGATGGCCCCGGAGAACGTCTCCCCGCTCGTGGTGTGGCTGGGCTCCGCGGCCTCGGCCGGCGTCACGGGCCGGGTCTTCGAGGCCGAGGCGGGCCGGATCACGGTCATGGAGGGCTGGCGGCCCGGCCCGACGGCCGACAAGGGCGCCCGCTGGACGCCGACGGAGGCGGGCGAGACGACCCTGAAGCTCCTGGCGGCCTCGGAACCCCCGCACCCGGTCTACGGCTCGCACTGACGCCCGCGGCGCACGGGCGAGCCCTTGTGAGCCCCACCGTTATGCGGCGGGCCCGCACGGGTGTGGGCCCACGCCCGTACGGGCCCGCACCCGCACCGCGCGGCCCCTCGGCCCGCTGCCCGTGTGGGCCCGCGCCCGCTGCCCGTGTGGGCGGTGCCCCGCCGCCGTGTGGGCCCGCGCCCGCGCTGTGCGGTGCCTTGGTCCGCTGCCCGTGTGGGCCCGCGCCGTGTGGGCGGTGCCCCGCCGCCGTGTGGGCCCGCGCCCGCGCTGTGCGGTGCCTTGGTCCGCTACCCGTGTGGGCCCGCGCCGTGTGGGCGGTGCCCCGCCGCCGTGTGGGCCCGCGCCCGCGCTGTGCGGCGCCTTGGTCCGCCGCCCGTGTGGGCCCGCGCCGTGTGGGCGGTGCCCCGCCGCCGTGTGGGCAGGTGTCCCGCAGGGCGGGACGGGTGGGCACACGGGACGGCGCCCTTCGCGGCGCCTCCGCGTTCCGAGCCTGGACCCGCACCCTTCTGCGCGGCGCACATCCGGTGCGGGCCAGGGCGCGGAAGCCTGGGCCCGGCACGGGGCGCCGTCCGTTGTGCCCACCCGTTCCGCCCTGCGGAACGATTGCCCACAACGGGCGGGGCCGGGCCCGCGGCCCACAACGGCGGGGCGGGGACCCACAACTGCGGGGCGCGCGGGCCCACAACGGGCGGACGCCACCCGCAAGGGGCGGGCGCGAGCCCACAAAGGGCGGGCGCGGCCCGCAACGGGCGGGCGTCACCAACAGCGGGCGGGCGCGGCCCCGATGCGGGGCTCCGCACCCCGCCCCGTGAGGGTTTCCCGCTCACCGGGAACGGGCGCTCCCTCCTGCCCGCCGCCCCCGCCTAGCCTCGCCGGACAGCCCCAACCGCCCGCAGGAGGGACCCGCCATGCTCACGGACCGCCAGAGACTCGAGGCGGCCGAGCTGCTGCGCTCCGCCGAAGACGGTGTCACGCCGATCGCCCCGCTGACCGAGGCGTTCCCCGGCATCGACACCGAGGACGCGTACGAGATCCAGCTCGTCAACATCCGGCACCGCGTCGCGGCCGGAGCGGAGGTGCGCGGTCACAAGGTCGGCCTGTCCTCCCCGGTCATGCAGCGCATGATGGGCGTGGACGAACCGGACTACGGCCATCTCCTCCACGACATGGAGCTGCGGCCCGACATCCCCGTCACCGCCGCCCGTTACTGCCGGCCGCGCGTCGAGGTCGAGGTCGGCTTCGTCCTCGGCGACGACCTGCCCGGCGAGGGCTGCACCCCCGAGGACGTCCTCGCCGCCACCGAACGCGTCGTGCCCGCCCTGGAGCTGATCGACAGCAGGATCCGCGACTGGCGGATCACCATCGCCGACACCATCGCGGACAACGCCTCCTCCGCCGGATACGTCATCGGCGAGGGCCGGGACCCCCGCGAGCTCGACCTGAAGGCGATCGACGCCCGGCTGAGCAGCGGCGGAGAGCTCCTCGCCGAGGGCCGCAGCGACGCCGTGCTCGGCGATCCGGCCCTCTCCGTCGCCTGGCTGGCCCGTACCGTCGCCCGTTTCGGCGTGTCCCTGAAGAAGGGGCACGTGGTGCTGCCCGGCTCGTGCACCCGGGCCGTCGACGTGGCGGCCGGGGCGACCTTCACCGCCGGGTTCGGCGGCCTCGGCTCCGTCTCCCTCTCGTTCATCTGAGGTGATCATGACCATCAAGGCAAAGGCGACCGCCGCCATCGTCGGATCCGGCAACATCGGCACCGACCTGCTCCACAAGCTGCTGCGCTCCGCGTACGTCGAACCCCGCTGGATGGTCGGCGTCGACCCCGGCAGCGAGGGCCTCGCCCGCGCCGCCCGCGCCGGTCTGGAGGCCAGCCACGAGGGCGTCGACTGGCTCCTCGCCCAGGACGAGCGGCCCGACATCGTCTTCGAGGCCACCAGCGCCTCCGTCCACCGGGCCAACGCCCCCCGCTACGCCGAGCTCGGCATCAAGGCCGTCGACCTGACACCGGCGGCCGTCGGCCCCGCCGTCGTACCGCCCGCCAACCTCCGCGAGCACCTCGACCGGCCCAACGTCAACATGATCACCTGCGGCGGACAGGCCACCATCCCCATGGTGTACGCGGTCTCCCGCGTCGTGCCCGTGGCGTACGCGGAGATCGTCGCCTCGGTGGCCTCCGTCTCGGCCGGCCCCGGAACCCGCGCGAACATCGACGAGTTCACCCGCACCACCTCGCGCGGCATCGAGACCATCGGCGGCGCCGAGCGCGGCAAGGCCATCATCATCCTCAACCCGGCCGAGCCCCCCGTGATCATGCGCGACACCGTCTTCTGCGCCGTCCCCGAGGACGCCGACCGGGACGCCATCGCCCTCTCCGTCAAGGAGATCGCCGAGCAGGTCGCCACCTACGTGCCCGGCTACCGGCTGCGTGCGGAACCGCAGTTCGACGACCCGAGCCCCGAGAACGGCGGGATGGCCCGCGTCGCGATCTTCCTGGAGGTGGAGGGCGCGGGCGACTACCTGCCGCCCTACGCCGGAAACCTCGACATCATGACCGCCGCCGCCACCAGGGTCGGCGAGGAGTTCGCCCAGGCGATCCTCGCTCCCGGCGCGTAAGGAGCACCTCGCATGCCCTACTCGGACACCCTCGACATCCGCGTCACCGACTCCTCGCTGCGCGACGGCTCGCACGCCAAGCGCCACCGGTTCACCGCCGAGGACGTCCGGTCCGTCGTCGCCGCCCTCGACGACGCCGGCGTCCCGGTGATCGAGGTGACGCACGGCGACGGGCTCGGCGGATCCTCGTTCAACTACGGCTTCTCCAGGACACCCGAACAGGAACTGATCAAGGTCGCCGTAGACACGGCGCGGCGCGCGCGGATCGCCTTCCTGATGCTCCCCGGACTCGGCGTCAAGGACGACATCCGCGCCGCCCACGGCAATGGCGCGGACATCTGCCGCATCGCCACCCACTGCACCGAGGCCGACATCGCGGTCCAGCACTTCGGACTCGCCCGCGAGATGGGCCTGGAGGCCGTCGGCTTCCTGATGATGGCCCACTCCACGACCCCCGAGAAGCTGGCCCGCCAGGGCCGCGTCATGGCCGATGCGGGCTGCCAGTGCGTGTACGTGGTCGACTCGGCCGGCGCCATGGTCATGGACGACGTCACCGACCGCGTCCAGGCCCTGGTCGCCGAGCTCGGCGACGACGCCCAGGTCGGCTTCCACGGCCACGAGAACCTGGCCCTCGGCACCGGGAACTCCATCGCCGCGATCAGGGCCGGGGCCCTGCAGATCGACGGCTCCACCCGCCGGCTCGGCGCCGGCGCGGGCAACACCGCCGTCGAGGCGCTGGTCGCCGTCTGCGCCAAGATGGGCATCCGTACCGGCATCGACGTACTGAAGATCATCGACGCGGCCGAGGACGTCGTCCGCCCGGTCATGGACGACGAGTGCCGGCTCGACCGGCTCGCCCTGCTGATGGGCCACGCCGGCGTCTACTCCAGCTTCCTCAAGCACGCCTACCGGCAGGCCGAGCGCTACGGCGTCTCCGGCGCCGAGATCCTCCTCCGCGCGGGCGAACGCCGCCTGGTCGGCGGCCAGGAGGACCAGCTCATCGACATCGCCGTCGAACTCGCCGCACAGCGCTGAACCGACACGACAGAAATCAGGAGGGACGAGATGACTGCTCTCAACGACGAGGTCCGGGTCATCGACGCGGGCACGCCGCCGACGCGGTTCGCCCGGGGCTGGCACTGCCTCGGCCTCGCAGAGGACCTCAAGGACGGCACGCCGCACGAGATCGAGGCCTTCGGCACCAAGCTGGTGGTCTTCCAGGGTCAGGGCGACGGCCTGCTGCACGTCCTGAACGCCCACTGTCCCCACATGGGCGGCAACCTCGCCCAGGGCAGCGTCAAGGGCGACGCCGTCGCCTGCCCGTTCCACGACTGGCGCTGGTCGGGCGACGGCCGCTGCGCCGGCATCCCGTACGCCCGCCGGGTCCCGCCCCGCGCCAGGACCCGCGCCTGGATCTCCATGGAGCGGAACGGGCAGCTCTTCGTCTGGAACGACCCCGAGGGCAACCCGCCGCCCCCCGAGGTCACCGTCCCCGAGATCGCGGGCATCCACGGCCCGGACGCCGGCGAGTGGAGCGACTGGACCTGGAAGACCCTGCGGGTCGAGGGCGCCAACTGCCGCGAGATCGTCGACAACGTCGTGGACATGGCGCACTTCTACTACGTCCACTACGCGTTCCCCGAGTACTTCAAGAACGTCTTCGACGGCCACGTCGCCACGCAGTACATGGAGAGCAGCCCCCGCGGGGACATGGAACTGGGCACCCTGAGTTCCGGCCGCCTCCGCTCCGACGCCTCCTACTTCGGCCCCTCCTACATGATCGACCACCTCTACAGCGACGTCGGCGGCGGCGCGGAGATGGAGATCGTCCTGATCAACTGCCACTACCCGATCGACGCCGACAGCTTCCTGCTCCAGTACGGGGCCATCGTGCGGCGGCTCCCCGGGATGACGGACGAGCAGGCCGCGGAGGCCGCGCGGCTCACCGCCGAGGGCGCCACCGTCGGCTTCGAGCAGGACGTGGAGATCTGGCGGAACAAGACCCGCATCGACAACCCCCTGCTCACCGAGGAGGACGGCCCGGTCTACCAGCTCCGCCGCTGGTACGAGCAGTTCTACGTCGACGTCGCCGACGTCAAGGACGAGATGACCCGCCGATTCGAGTTCGAGATCGACACACAGCGCGCCAACGCGGCCTGGCGTGCCGAGGTCGAGGAGAACCTCGCGCGCCGCGCGGCGGAGACGGAAGCCGGAGCCTGACATGCGAGCGGTGGAGTGCGCTGCCTGCGGCAACCAGGTCCTGTGCGAGAAGTTCAGCGTCGCCCACACCTCCGTGCAGTGGACGGCCGACGCGGCCGTCGCCTGCGCGGAGTTCCGCGACCGGGTGGGGCCCGGCGGGACCACCGCCCGGATGCGGACCTGCCGGTCCCTGCGGGCGAGCATCGCCCGCGCCGTCGAGGACGGAACCCTGACGGTGAGCACCCTGGAGTCCGGGACTTCGGAGTCCGGCACCCTGGAGTCCGGCACCCCGGAGGCCGTCGGTGCCTGAGTCCACGACCGCCTCCCGCACACACCGGCTGCGGGTCGTCGAGGTCATCGCCGAGACGGCCGACGCGCACTCCCTGGTGCTCCAGGCACCACCGGAGAGCGCCGACCGCTTCACGTACCGCCCCGGGCAGTTCCTCACCCTGAAGCTGCCCGGGGCGGACGGGAGGCCGGCCGCCCGCTGCTACTCCCTCGCCAGCTCGCCCCACACCGGCGAGCCCCTGAAGATCACCGTCAAGCGCGTCGCCGGCGGGTACGGCTCCAACTGGGTCTGCGACCGTCTCGCGGCGGGCGACGAACTGGAGGTGCTGCCCCCGGCCGGCACGTTCACCCCCGACTCCCTCGACGGCGACCTGCTGCTCGTCGCCGGGGGCAGCGGCATCACCCCGGTCCTGTCGATCGCCAAATCGGCCCTCGCCGAGGGCCGGGGCAGGGTGGTGCTGCTGTACGCCAACCGCGACGAGTCCTCGGTCGTCTTCCGCGACGAACTGCGGGCACTGGCCCAGGACCACCCGCACCGGCTGCTCGTGCTCCACTGGCTGGAGTCGCTCCAGGGCCTGCCCTCCGTGGACCGGCTGGCCGCCGCGCTCGCGCCCTACGCCGGCCGCGAGGCCTTCGTCTGCGGCCCGCAGCCGCTCATGGACGCCGTCGAGCAGGCCCTGCGCACGCTCGGCGCGCCCGGCGACCGCATCCACCGGGAACGGTTCTTCTCCCTCGGCGCGGACGTCTTCGACGCCCCCGCCGTGGCGGTGGACACGGCGGCGGCGGGCGGGGCCTCGGCCGAGATCGAACTCGACGGCGAGACCCACACCGTCGCCTGGCCCGCGGCGGCACCCCTGCTCGACGTGCTCCTGGCCGCCGGCGTGGACGCCCCGTACTCCTGCCGGGAGGGCGCCTGCAGCGCCTGCACCTGCCGGGTCGTGGCGGGCGAGGTCACGATGCTCCGCAACGACGTCCTGGACGACCGGGACATCGCCGAGGGATACGTCCTGGCCTGCCAGGCCGTCCCGCTCACCGACCGGGTCGAGATCACCTACTCCTGACGAGGAATCCGCCATGTCCCGAACCTGTCTGGTCACCGGAGCGGCCTCCGGCATCGGCGCGGCCACCGCGGCCCTCCTGCGCGAGCGGGGCCACACCGTCATCGGCGCGGACCTCGCCGACGGCGACATCCGCGCCGACCTGTCCACGCCCGAGGGCCGGGCCGAACTCGTCGCCCGCGCCGGTGAACTGACCGGTGGCCGGCTGGACGCGGTCGTCTCCTGCGCGGGCGTCGCCCACTTCGATCCCCTCACCGTCAAGGTGAACCACTTCGGAGCCGTGGCCACGCTCGACGGTCTGCGCCCGCTCCTCGCGGCCGGCACCGATCCGCGGGCCGTGGTCGTCGGATCCGTCGACTCCGTCCACCCGACCGACCGCGCGATCGTGGACGCCGCGCTCGCCGGGGACGAGACGGCGGCGGTGGCCGCGTCCCGCGCCGCCGTCGAACGCGGCGAGGGACACCTCGTCTACTCCTCGTCCAAGGCGGCGATCTCC
This sequence comes from Streptomyces sp. E-08, assembly GCF_049913095.1. Classification (NCBI taxonomy): domain Bacteria; kingdom Bacillati; phylum Actinomycetota; class Actinomycetes; order Kitasatosporales; family Streptomycetaceae; genus Streptomyces; species Streptomyces sp. E-08. Next base: position 7,632,770 of record NZ_CP183971.1, read on the forward strand.
CGCTGGGTCCGCCGCGCCGCCCCCACCGACGCGTGGGCCGGCGCGGGCGTCCCGCTCAACGCCGTGGCCCCCGGCGTGGTCGTCACGCCCCTGACCCGGCCGCTGCTCGACGACCCCGGGATGCGGGAGCTCGTCGAGCGGAGCGTCCCCATGCCCCTGCACGGCCACGCCCGTCCCGAGCAGATCGCCCCGCTGATCGCGTGGCTGGCCTCGCCCGAGAACGCGCTCGTGACGGGGCAGGTGGTCTTCGTCGACGGGGGCGCCGACGCGGTCCTGCGCGGCGACCGCGTCTGGTGACCACCCGGAGGAGCTCCCGCCGTCCCCGGCGCCCGGGAGGGTGCACCGGGGACGGCGGCGTCACATCCAGTCGCTGAAGCGCAGCCAGGCCATCATGTTGTCCATCGACGGCTGCGGCAGCGTCTCGGGGGACCCCGGACCGGCCTGCCGGTCCCGCTTCTCCGAATGCCGTCCCGGCCCGAACATCGACTGCCACACCGACCGCGCGCAGCCGCGCACGGCCGGCGCGAGCCGTTCCATCTCCCGGTGGACGCCGTGGCCGCTCACCGAGACCGCCGCGATCGCCCGGCCCGCGCCGCGCAGCGGAGCGGCCACGCAGAACACCCCCCGGTACCCCTCCTCGTGGTCGAAGGCCACGCCGCGCTCCCGCGTCATCGCCAGCTCGCGGCGGAAGGAGTCCGGGCGGGTGAGGGTGCGCGGGGTACGCGGCCGGAGACCGTCCCGTATGACCTGGTCCACCGCCGTGCCGTCGCCGAACGCCAGGATCGCCTTGCCCGAGGCCGTGCAGTACGCCGGCTGACGTCCGCCCGTGCGCGAGGGCACCACCGAGTCGTCCGAGCCGCCGATCCGCTCCAGGTAGACCACCTCGGAGCCGTCGAGGACGGTGAGGTGGACCAGATGGCCGGTGGACTCGTGCAGCGCGTGCAGATGGGGCAGCGCGGCCCGGCGGAGCCGGTTGTGGTGCGAGGCCATGGCGCCCAGCTCCAGCATGCCCATGCCCAGCCGGTAGTCGCGGCCCTCGCGCTCCAGCCAGCGCAGCTGCACCAGCTGATCGAGGATCCGGTGCGCGGACGACCTGCGGATGCCCGAGCGCTGCACGACCTCGGTGAGGGTGAGCCGCGGCCCCGCGCTCTCGAAGGCGCTCAGCACCTTCGCCGCCTTCTCCAGCAGGGAAAGAGGCGGCATCCCGGCCTCGACAGCCTCGACAGCACTGGTCGTCATCGGCACCTCCCACACGGACAGCACAGCCGATCGACCCTGGCCGGGCCCGTAATCTCCGGTATTGCGTGGAGATTGCCAGAGGATGACAGGCGCTGGGAAGAGGGAGTTCCGTCTCGGAACAGTAACGCGTAGGTTCCCTGTCGTCACGGCACGACGAGACCGGATTCCGGGAGGGCGCCCATGCGCGACGAGGACGTTCTCACGGCGGTCCGCGCCCTCGCCCCCGCCCTGCGCGACCGCGCGGCCCGGGCGGAGGAGCTGCGCCGGCTCCCCGACGTCTCCGTAGAGGAGCTCGCGGACGCCGGCTTCTTCCGGCTGCTCCAGCCCCGGGCGTACGGCGGTCTCGCCGCCGACCCGGCCGTCTTCTACGCCGCCGTGCACGAGATCGCCAAGGCGTGCGGATCGACCGGCTGGGCCGTGTCCGTCCTCGGCGTCCACCCCTGGTACGTGGCCCAGCTCGACCCACAGGCGCAGGAGGAGGTCTGGGGCGCGGACGGCTCCACCCGGATCTGCTCCTCCCACGCCCCCACCGGGGAGGTCAGCGCCGTCGACGGCGGCTTCCGGCTCTCCGGCCGGTGGCACTTCTCCGCGGGCTGCGACCACGCCCGCTGGGCGCTGCTCGGCGGCGTCGTCACCGACGCGGACGGCCGCCCGGTCGACATGCGCACCTTCCTGGTCCCCCGGTCCGCGTACCGCGTCGACGACGTGTGGGACACCGTCGGCCTGCGCGGCAGCGGCAGCAACGACATCGTCGTCGAGGACGCCTTCGTCCCCGCCCACCGGACCCTCGGCTACGGCCCCGTGACCCTGCTGCGCTGCCCCGGCCAGGAGATCCACCCCGAACCGCTCTACCGGCTGCCCTACGCGGCCGTCTTCACCACCGCCATCTCCACCGCGATGGTCGGCATCGCCGAGGGCGCCCACGAGGACCAGGTCGGCGCCGCCCGCGAGCGCCTGAAGGCCCCGCACGGCCGGCGCGCCGCCGAGGACCCCTTCGCGCAGGTACGGATCGCCCGTGCGGCCGGCGAGATCGACGCCGCCCGGCTCCAGCTCACCCGCAACATGGCCGACCTGTACGCGGTTGCGCGCGGCGGCACGGAGATCCCGATGGAGCTGCGCGCCCGCGCCCGCCGCGACCAGGCGCTCGCCACCGAACGCGCCCTCACCGCCGTGGACCTGCTCATGGAGAACGCCGGCCGCGGTCCCCTGCGCGTCGGCGACGACGTCCTGCAGCGGGCCTGGCGCGACCTCCACACCGGCCGCGGCCAGGCCGCCAACGACGTGGAGCGAGCACTGCTCCTCTACGCGCAGGACGCCCTGGGCATGGACGTCCACGACCCCATGCTCTGACCGGGAGGCCCGGGAGGCCGGGGAGGCCCGGGAGGCCGGGGAGGCCCGGGAGGCCGGGGAGGCCGGGGAGGCTGGGGAGGCCCGGGAGGCCGGGGAGGCCCGGTCGCCCCGTTCCGACCGGCGGGTCGGCCCCTTCCCACCCGGCGGAGCCTCCCGGCGGGGGTCCCGGCGGAGCCTCCCGGCGGGGGTTCCCGGCGGGGGTTCCCGCTCAGTGGGAGCAGCGCATTTCGCTGCCGTGCGGCACGCCGTACGGTCCTGGCATTCCCCCACCACGACCCGAAAGGGGATGCCCCATGGCCGATGACGTCCTGGCAGCGATCCGTGACCTCGCCCCCGCCCTGCGCGACCGCGCGGCCGAGGCCGAGACGCTGCGCCGCGTGCCCGACACCTCCGTCAAGGAGCTGGAGGACACCGGCTTCTTCCAGCTGCTGCAGCCCAAGGCCTTCGGCGGCCGGGCCGCCGACCCGGTGGTCTTCTACACGGCGGTCAAGGAGATCGCCAAGGCGTGCGGATCGACCGGCTGGGTCGCCTCCGTCGTCGGCGTCCACCCCTGGCACGTCGCCCTGTTCGACCCCCGCGCCCAGCAGGAGGTGTGGGGCCAGGACCCCAAGACCCGCATCGCCTCCTCGTACGCCCCCACCGGCAAGGCCACCGCCGTCGACGGCGGCTTCCGGCTCTCCGGCCGGTGGCACTTCTCCTCCGGCTGCGACCACGCCCGGTGGGCGCTCCTCGGCTGCCTCGTCACCGACGGCGAGGGCAACCCCGTCGACATGCGCACCTTTCTCGTCCCCCGGTCCGAGTACCGCGTCGACGACGTGTGGGACACCGTCGGCCTGCGCGGCACCGGCAGCAACGACGTCGTCGTCGAGGACGTCTTCGTCTCCGAGCACCGCGCCCTGAGCTTCGGTCCCGTCACCTCACTGAAGGTGCCCGGTCACGAGGTCAACCCCGAGCCGCTCTACCGGCTGCCCTACGCCGGGGTGTTCACGACCACCATCTCCACCCCGATCGTCGGCATCGCCGAGGGCGCCTTCGAGTCGTACGCCGAGGCCACCCGGCAGCGGTTCCGCGTCTCGTACGGGCAGAAGGTCGCCGAGGACCCCTTCGCGCAGGTACGGATCGCCCGCGCCGCCAGCGACATCGACGCGAGCTGGCTGCAACTGACCCGCAACATGGGCGAGATGTACGCCCTCGCCGAGCGCGGCGAGGAGATCCCCATGGAGCTGCGCACCCGCACCCGCCGCGACCAGGTGCTCGCCACCGAACGCTCCGTCGCCGCCGTCGACCTGCTCATGGAGAACTCCGGCGGCAGCGCCATGCGCACCGGCCCCGGCCTCGTCCAGCGCGCCTGGCGCGACGCCCACACCGGCCGCGGCCACGCCGCCAACGACCCCGAGCGGGCACTGGTCATGTACGGGCAGGCCGCGCTCGGCATCGACATCCAAGACACCATGGCCTGAGAGGCGTTGACGATGGCAGAGCTCACCTACGAGTCGACCTCCCGAACCGTCAAGGCGGCCGGGCTCACCCTCCACTACCACGAGGCCGCGCCCGCGGACCGGGACACGGAGACACCAGCGGCTGCCGCCGCGGGCCCCGTCGTGATCATGCTGCACGGCGGCGGTCCCGGGGCCTCCGGCTGGAGCAACTTCGGCCGCAACCTCCCCGTCCTCGCCCAGCACTTCCGTACGATCCTCGTCGACCAGCCCTGCTTCGGCCGCTCGGACAAGCCGGAGCTCGACAAGGACTACTTCAGCTTCAGCGCCGACGCCGTCGCCGCCCTGATGGGCGAACTGGGCATCGAACGGGCGCACTTCATCGGCAACTCCCTCGGCGGCGGCACGGCCGTCCGCATGGCCCTGAACCACCCGGACAAGGCCGGCAAGCTCCTCCTGATGGGACCCGGCGGGGTCTCCGTCAACCTCTTCGCCCCCGACCCGACCGAGGGCATCAAGCGGCTCTTCGAGTTCAACGCCTCGCCCGAGCCCACCAAGGAGCAGATGCGCGCCTTCCTCGGTGTCATGGCGTACGACCCGTCCATCGTCACCGACGAACTCGTCGAGGAGCGTTTCGCCTCGGCCACCGACCCCGACACCCGGCTCGGCAGCGCCCGGATGGGCGCCTCCTTCGCCCACCCCGCCTGGGCCGAGGACACGATGCTCTGGCGCGAGGCCCACCGCATCACCCAGCCGGTGCTGCTCACCTGGGGCCGCGAGGACCGCGTCAACCCCCTCGACGGCGCCCTGGTCGCCCTCAGGACCATCCCCGACGCGCGCCTGCACGTCTTCCCGCACTGCGGCCACTGGGCCCAGACCGAGCAGGCGGACGAGTTCAACCGCCTCGCCGTCGACTTCTTCTCCCACTGAGTCCTCCGAACCTTCCACCGAAGAGGTGCACCCCATGGACATCCGTGCTCTCGGCTACCTCCGTCTGGAGACCACCACCCTGGACGAGTGGCGGCGCTACGCCCTCGACGTCCTCGGCATGGTGGAGGCGACCGGCACCACCGAGGACACCCTCTGCCTCCGCCTGGACGACCGCACCCACCGCATCGTCATCCAGGCCGGCGAGAGCGACCGGCTCCTCGCCGCCGGCTGGGAGGTGGCGAGCGCCGCCGCCCTCGCCCGCGCCGCCGAGGAGCTGGAGGAGGCCGGCGTCGCCGTCAAGGCCGCCGACCCCGCCGAACTCGCCGAGCGCCGCGTCCAGGGCCTGATCCACGTCACCGACCCGGGCGGCAACCCCCTGGAGATCTACTGGGGCCAGGCCCAGGACCACAGCGCGCTCGGCACCCCGTACGGCAACCGTTTCGTCACCGGCGACCTGGGCCTCGGCCACGTCGTCCTCCCGGTGCCGGACATCGAGGCCGCCCTCGACTTCTACGAGAACCTGCTCGGCTTCCAGCTGCGCGACTCCATGAAGCTGCCCCCGCAGGCCGTCCCGACCGCCACCGAGCAGCGGGACTTCCACTGGATGCACTTCCTGAGCCCCAACCGCCGCCACCACAGCCTCGGCCTCTACCCCGGCGCCCTGCCCCCCGGCATCGTCCACTTCATGGTGGAGCTGGAGACCCTCGACGACGTGGGCCGCGGCCTCGACCGCACGCACGCCGCGGGCATCCCCATCGCCTCCAGCCTCGGCCGTCACACCAACGACCGCATGGTGTCCTTCTACGCCCAGGCCCCCGGCGGCTTCCAGGTCGAGTACGGCTGGGACGGGCTCGTCGTCGACCCCGCCACGTGGGTCGCGAAGGAGATCACCGCCGACAGCTTCTGGGGCCACCAGTGGAACGGCTGATCCCGCCCTCCGAGTTCCGGGACGTCCTCGGGCGCTTCGCCAGCGGCATCACGGTGGTGGCGTCGCTCGACGCCGACACCAGGGAGCCCGTCGGGTTCGCCTGCCAGTCCTTCGCCTCGCTCTCCCTCGACCCTCCGCTGGTCATGCTGGCCGTCGGCAAGAACTCCACCAGCTGGCCGAGGATCGAGCGGTCGGGCCGCTTCTGCGTCAACATCCTCGCCGAGGACCAGCGGGCCACCTGCGCCGCGCTGGGCCGCAGCGGCCCCGACAAGTTCGCCGGGGTGCCCTGGAGCACCGGCGAGCACCGCACCGTACGCGTCGAAGGGGCGCTGGCCCACGTGGAGTGCGAGCTCGACGCCGTGTACGAGGCGGGCGACCACCATCTGGTGACCGCCCAGGTGGTGGCGCTGGACGCCGGCGAGGACGGCAGGCCGCTGCTGTTCTTCCGCAGCCGCTACGCCGTGGGCGCCTTCTGATGCCCCTCGACGCCGAGAAGGCGGTCTCCGCGCCGCCGGTGCGCACGGAGGTCGTCTGGGACGAGCGCGACGTACGGCTCTACCACCTGGCGCTCGGCGCCGGCAGCCCCGAGACCGACCCGCGCGAACTGCGCTACGTCTACGAAGGACACGAGCGGGGCCTCCAGGTCCTGCCCACCTTCGGCGTCGTCGCGGGCGGCACCGGAGGCGTCGGCTTCCAGGTCTTCGACCTGCCGGGCGTCGACATCGACCTGGCGCACGTGCTGCACGGCGGGCAGGAGATCACCGTGCACCGCCCGCTGCCGGCCGCCGCGCGGGCGACCGCGGTCACCCGGGCCACGGCCGTGTACGACAAGGGCAGGGCCGCCGTCATCGTCCAGGAGTCCACCCTCCTCGGCGAGGACGACGAGCCGCTGATCACCCAGCGCAACCAGATCTTCGTCCACGGCGAGGGCGGCTTCGGCGGCGACCGCGGTCCCTCCGAGCGCCTTCCCGCGCCCGACCGGGCCCCCGATCTGGTGGCGGAGATCCCGACGCTCCGTCAGCAGGCGCTGCTCTACCGGCTCACCGGGGACTGGAACCCGCTGCACGCCGACCCCGCCACCGCCCGCGGCGCGGGCCACGACCGACCCGTCCTGCACGGGCTCTGCACCTTCGGGATGGCGGTCAAGGCGGTCACCGACCGCCTGCTCGGCGGCGACGCGAGCGCGGTCGCCTCCTGCCGCACCCGCTTCGCCGGGGTCTTCTTCCCCGGCGAGACCCTGCGGCTGCGCGTCTGGGACACCCCCGACGGCCACCGGCTGACCGCCACGTCGGCCGACCGAGGCGACGCGCAAGTCCTCACCGACGCGCGGATCACCGCGCGATGACCCGGCGGCCGGGGCGGAGGACGGTCCGCCCCGGCCGCCGACCCACCCAGGGCCTGCCGGACAGGCCCTGTCACGACCAGGGAGAACGCGATGAACGACACGTGGGACCACACGTACGACGTGGTGGTCGTCGGCTCCGGCGCCGCCGGCATGGCCGCGGCCCTCACCGCCCGGCTGCGCGGCCTGACCGCCCTGGTGGTGGAGAAGACCGAGGTCTACGGCGGCTCGACCGCCCTGTCCGGCGGCGCGATCTGGGTCCCGGACAACTTCCACCTGGACGAGGCCGGGCTCGGAGACACCCCCGAGAAGGCCCGCGCCTACCTGGACGCCACGGTCGGCGACCGGGTCCCCGCCGCACGCAAGGACGCCTACGTCACCCACGGACCGCGGATGGTGCGCGAGCTCCACGACCGCACGGCCGTGCGCTTCGTCTACACCCCCGGCTACTCCGACTACTACCCCGAGCGGCTCGGCGGCTACCCGCAGGGCCGCTCCGTCGAACCGCAGGTCTTCGACTTCCGGAAGCTCGGCCCCGAGCAGCGCGCCACCATGCGGCGCGCCGGACTCCCCACGTACGGCCTCACCATCACCTCCAAGGACTTCCGGCAGCTGAACATGGTGGGACGCACCTGGGCCGGCCGCCGCACCGCCGTCAAGGTGGGCGCCCAGGCGGTCAGGGCCCGGCTCTCCGGCCAGGAGCCGCTGTCCCTCGGCGAGGCGCTGATCGCCCGCATGCGCCACTCCCTCGACGCCCTCGGCGCCGACCTGTGGCTGTCCGCCCCGCTGACCGGGCTCGTCGAGGAGGACGGCCGGGTCACCGGCGTCCGCGTCACCAGGGACGGCCGGGAACTGACCGTCCGGGCGAACGGCGGCGTCGTCCTCGCCTCCGGAGGCTTCTCCCACGACCAGCGGCTCCGCGAGAAGTACCTGCCGGCGCCCACCTCCACCGCGTGGAGCTCCGCCTCCGAAGGACAGACCGGCGACGCCCTGGAACCGGCCGTGGCCCTCGGCGCCGCGACCGACCTGATGGACAGGGTCTGGGGCGCGCCGTCGGTGGTGCCCCCCGAGGGCAAGCCGTTCTTCCTGGTCGCCGACCGGGGCATCCCCGGCATGGTCATCGTGAACGAGGCGGGGGAGCGCTACGCCAACGAGGCCGCCCCGTACCACGAGTTCGTCGACGCGATGTACGCGAACGACCGGCCCGGGGCGGGCACGGTGCCGTCCTGGCTGATCCTCGACGCCACCGCGAAGGCCCGCTACCTCTTCATGGGCCTCTTCCCGGGCCAGTCCTTCCCGAAGCCCTGGCTGGAGAGCGGCTTCGTGAAGAGGGCCGCGACCGTCGAGGAGCTGGCCGCCCGCATCGGCGTCGCCCCCGAGCGGCTGCGCGCCACCGTCGACCGCTTCAACGGCTTCGCCCGCACCGGCCGCGACGAGGACTTCCACCGCGGCGAGAGCGTCTACGACCGCTACTACGGCGACCCGACGCTGCCCAACCCCAACCTGGCGCCGCTGGACAAGGGCCCGTACCACGCGATCCCCGTCCACCCCGGCGACATCGGTACCAAGGGCGGCCTGGTCACCGACGCCACGGCCCGCGTCCTGCGGGAGGACGGCAGTGCCATCGACGGCCTGTACGCCTCCGGCAACGTCTCGTCCGCCGTCATGGGGGAGACCTACCCGGGCCCCGGCGCGACCATCGGCCCCGCCATGACCTTCAGCTGGCTCGCAGCCGACCACATCTCCCGTACGCGCTCCGCCGGGGCGCGGTGAGCGCCCCCGTGACGGACCTGCGGGGCAGCACGGTGATCGTCACCCCGACCGACCGAGGAGAACCCCTGATGGCCGCCGATCTGACAGGAAAGGTCGCGCTGGTCACCGGCGCGGCACGCGGCATGGGCGAGGCCGAGGCCCGCCTCTTCGCCGCCCTCGGGGCGAAGGTCGTCCTCACCGACGTCCTGGAGGCGGAGGGAGAGGCGACGGCCGCCTCCCTCGGCGCCGCCGCCCGCTTCGTACGCCACGACGTCACCGACGAGGAGTCCTGGGCGGCGGCCGTGGACACCGCCCTGGAGGCCTTCGGCCGGCTCGACGTCCTCGTCAACAACGCCGCCGTCTACTCCACCTCACTCATCACCGACGAGGACCCGGCCCGCCTGGAGGCGATCCTCCGCGTCAACCTCATGGGCCCGTTCCTCGGCATCCGCGCCGTCGCCGCCGCGATGCGGGCGAGCGGCGGGGGCTCCATCGTCAACATCTCCTCGCAGGCCGGCCTCCAGGGCATCTGGGGACACGGCGCGTACGGAGCCGCGAAATGGGGCCTGCGCGGCCTCACCAGGACGGCCGCCCTGGAACTCGGCGGGGACGGCATCCGCGTCAACTCCGTCCACCCCGGAGCCATCGCGACGGCCATGACCGCCCACCTGGGTACGAAGGACCATCCCGCCGCGCCCCTCGGACGGGTGGGGGAGCCCGAGGAGGTCGCCCGGCTCGTCGCGTTCCTCGCCTCCGACGACGCCTCGTACCTGTCCGGCGCCGAACTCGCCGTGGACGGCGGTGCGTCGGCCGGCCGCATGCCGGCCCTCACCCCGAAGGGAGAGCACGAGTGAACCGAACCCCGAAGGGAGCGGACGCGTGAACAAACCCCGAAAGGAGAGCACGAGTGAACCGAACCCTGAAGGGAGCGGACGCGTGATCCGGCCCGACCCCGACGTGCAGGCGGTCATCGACCTGGCCACCGCGGGATTCCCCCCGCTGGCGACCGAGATGACGGACATCGCCGAGGTGCGCGCCTTCTTCGCCGCCCGCCCCCGGCCGGACGTCCCCCACCCGCCCGTCGCCCGCGTCGCGGACGAGGACGCCGACGGCGTGCCCGTACGCGTCTACGACCCGGGCGTCCACGAGACCAGCCCCGTGATCGTGTTCTGTCACGGGGGCGGCTTCGTCCTCTGCGACCTCGACAGCCACGACGCCTTCTGCCGTTCCCTCGCCCTCGCCACGGAGGCGACCGTCGTCTCCGTCGACTACCGCCGCGCCCCCGAGCACCCCTTCCCCGCCGCCCCCGAGGACGCCTACACGGCCCTCCTCTGGACGGCGGCGACGTTCCCGGGCCGCCGCATCGCCGTCGCCGGGGACAGCGCGGGCGCCAACCTCGCCACCGTCCTCACCCTGCTCGCCCGCGACCGGGGCGGCCCCGAGATCGCCTGCCAGGCGCTCTACTACCCGATGCTCGACCCCACCCGCTCCCGCCCCTCGCACCGGGAGAACGCCCAGGGGTACTTCCTCACCGCCGACCACCTGCGCTGGTACTGGGACGGCTACCTGTCGTCCCCCGCCGACCGCACCAGCCCCTACGCGGCCCCGCTGGCGGGCGCCGACCTGTCCGGGCTCCCGCCCGCCCAGCTCGTCACCGCGGGTTTCGACCCGCTGCGGGACGACGGCCTGGCGTACGCGGAGGCCCTCACCGCCGCCGGGGTGCCCGTGGAGACCCGGCACCACGCGGGGATGTTCCACGGCTTCCTCTCCATGGCGGGCGCCCTGCCCGCGGCGGCCGAGGCCCGCGCGGCCGCCTTCGCCGCCCTGCGCAAGGCCCTCACCGCGCCCTGATCCGCCGGCACGCGCGCGTACGCCCCGCCCCTCACCCGATCAGGTGAGGGGCGGGGCGCTTTCCAGGTGCCGGCGCGGTCTCAGCGGCGTATCAGCTCGAACCCCTTGTACCCCGAGGCCGCGACGTCCGCGATGATCTCCCCGTACACCCCGAAGCCGCCGATGAACGGCATGAACACCCGTGGCTTGCCCGGGATGTTGGCCCCCAGGTACCAGGAGTCGGCCTCCGGGAACAGGGTGGCGGCCGCCCGGTCGCGGCACTGCGCCACCCACTGCTCGACGGCCTCCCCGCTCGCCTCGATCGCCCGGTAGCCGTGCTCGTCCAGATGGCGCAGGCAGTCGGCCAGCCAGTCGCCGTGCTGCTCGGCGCAGAGCACGACGTTGGCCATGACGGACGGGCTGCCGGCACCCGTCAGGCTGAACAGGTTCGGGAAGCCGTCGACGCCCAGGCCCAGATAGGTGCGGGGACCCCCGCTCCAGACCTCCTTCAGGCTCCGGCCGCCGCGCCCCCGGACGTCCACCCGGTCGATCGCGCCGGTCATCGCGTCGAACCCGGTCGCGAACACGATCGCGTCGAGATCCACCCGGCTGCCGTCGGCCAGCACGACCCCGCCGCGGTCGATCCGTTCGATCGGGTTCTCCCGCAGGCCCACGAGCCGCACGTCGTCACGGTTGAACGTCTCGTAGTAGTGCGAGTCCGTGACGATCCGCTTGGTGCCGATCGGGTGGTCCGTCGGCACCAGCAGGTCGGCGGCGGCCGGGTCCTCGATGACGGCACGGACCTTCTCCTCCCAGAACGCCCGCGCCTCGTCGTTCGCCGCGCGGTCGGTGAGCTGGTCCGGGAACGTCTTCGAGTACAGGACGCCCCCGAGTGCCCAGCGCTCCTCGAAAGCGGCCCGCCGCTCCTCGGGGGACACCCCGAACGTCGCCGAGGGGTGCGCCTCGTGCGGCGAGCCGCCGCCGCTCAGCCGGGAGAGGCGACGCCGCTCGGCGTATGCGGCCTTCTGCCGGCGGCGCGTCTCGTCGTCCAGGGGCCTGTTGCCCGCCGGGACGCTGAAGTTGGCGCTGCGCTGGAAGACGGTGAGGTGCGCCGCCTGCTCGGCGATCAGGGGGATCGCCTGGATGCCGGAGGAGCCGGTGCCGATCACGCCGACGCGCAGTCCCCCGAAGTCCACGCCCTCGCGCGGCCAGGCGCCGGTGTGGTGGACGGCGCCGGCGAACTCACCGGCCCCCGGGATGTCCGGCACGTGGGCGCTGGACAGGCAGCCGACGGCGAACACGCAGAACCGGGCCGACACCACCTCGCCGCCGTCCGTGCGGACCGTCCAGCGCAGCGTCTCCTCGTCCAGCTCGGCCGAGGTCACCGAGGTGCCCAAGGAGTAGCTGCGGCGCAGGTCGAAGCGGTCGGCGACATGGCGCAGATAGCGGATGATCTCCGGCTGCGTCGCGTACTTCTCGCTCCAGTCCCACTCCTGCTGGAGCTCCTCGTCGAAGGAGTACGAGTAGTCCACGGACTCCACGTCGCAGCGAGCGCCGGGGTAGCGGTTCCAGTACCAGACGCCGCCCACGTCCCCGCCCCGCTCGAAGCCGCGCACGCTGTGGCCGAGACCGCGCAGCTTGTGCACGGCGTACAGACCGGTGACGCCCGCTCCGACGACGACGACGTCGACGGACTGGATCTTGCTGTCGTTCACGTTCGTACTCTCCTCATCGGGTGGTGGTGTTCTCCGCCGACCGCCGCAGCGCCCTCTTGTCGACCTTGCCCGCCGCGTTGTGGGGGAGGGCCGGGAGGGCGTGGAAGGCGCGAGGGACCTTGAAGTTGGCCAGCCGCTCACGCGTGTACGAGGTCAGCCCCGCCGCGTCGACCCGGGCCCCGGCCGCCGGTACGACGTACGCGACGCCGACCTCCCCGAGCCGCGCGTCCGGCGCCCCGACGACCGCCGCGTCCAGGACGTCCGGGTGGCCGCGCAGCACCTGCTCCACCTCCGCCGGGTACACGTTGAACCCGCCCACCACGAACATGTCCTTCAGCCGGTCGGTGATCCGCAGGAACCCGCGCTCGTCGAGGATCCCGACGTCCCCCGTGTGCAGCCAGCCGTCCGCGTCGACGGCACGCGCGGTGGCCCCGGGGTCGTCGAGGTAGCCGTGCATCACGTGATAGCCGCGGGTGAGGATCTCGCCGGGCTCCCCGGGCGGCGCGTCGATCCGCAGCTCCGTGCCCTCCAGGGCCGTCCCGGAGGTCCGGGCCAGGGTCTCCGGGGACTCGTGCGGCGGGCAGATCGCGACCACGCCCGTGGACTCGGTGAGACCGTAGGCGGTGTTGACGCTCCGCGCGCCGAGGTTCGTCCTGATCTCCTCGATGAGCGCGGTGGGGATGTTCGCCGCGCCCGTGACCGCCATCCGCATGGCGCTCAGGTCGTACGCCTCGCGCTCGGGATGGCGGATGAGCGAGGTGAAGACCGTCGGGGCGCCGGTCAGGACGGATATCCGCTCCTCCTGCATCCGGTGGAGCACGGCGTCCGCGTCGAAGACCCGCTCCGGGAGGACCGTGGCCCCGTGGAGCAGGCAGGCGAGGACGCCGGCCTTGTAGCCGAACGTGTGGAAGAAGGGGTTGACGAGCAGGTAGCGGTCGCCGCGCCGGAGCGTGACCGTGCGGGCCCAGGCGTCGTACACGCGCAGGTTCTGCCCGTGGGTGGTGGGCACGCCCTTGGGGCGGCCGGTGGTGCCGGAGGTGAAGAGGATGTCGGCGGTGTCGCCGGGCCCCACGGCGGCGGTGCGGGCCAGCCGGTCCTCCGCGGTCACCCCGTCGGCACCCGCGAGGAACCGCGGCCAGTCCGCGGAGTGCAGGGTCACCGTCCGCTCCAGGAGCGGGAGTTCCTCCCCCGCGTCCGCGAGCAGTGCCCGGTAGTCCGTCCCCAGGAAGTCGTGCTCGGTGAACAGCAGCCGGGTGCGGGAGCGGCGCAGGATGTCGGCGGCCTCGGCCGCCTTGTAACGGGTGTTCACCGGGACCAGCACCCCGCCGGCCGCCACCGCGCCCAGCGCGGCCACCACCCAGCGCGCGCTGTTGGGCGCCCACACGGCGACCGAGTCGCCGGGGCGCACCCCCTGCGCGATCACCGCGCGGGCCGCCCGGTCGACCCGCTCGCGCAGGTCCGCGAACGTCCAGCGCTCCTCGCCGAAGACGAGGGCCTCCTCATCCCCGTACCGCTCCGCGGCCCAGTCCGCGAGCCGGGCGATGGTCTGCGCGCCCCTCATGATCTGTCACGTCCTCCCTGCTGCCCCGTCCCCCGGCGGGGCGCGGGCGGTGGAACCACAGCGGAGGGGAGCGTGTCAGGGAGGGGCGTCCCGGCGCAGGGTCCGTTTCCCGCTCACCGGGAAGGTGCCGGCATTTCCTCCGCCACTGACGAGCGGTCCGGACCTGTCTCTCGGTCCGGACCGCTCACCGCGTGCTGCTTCTCGCTAGGCCTCGCTAGGCCGCGTGGCCCGCCGGGTGGAAGTTGATGCGTTCTTTGGTGACGGGGAAGCCGGCCTTGGCGAAGTTCGCGGCCATGGGGACGTTGCCCCGGTCCGTCGCTCCGCTGACGAACTCCGCGCCCTGCTCGACGAGGAGGTGGGTGCACTCCGCGAGGAGGTCGTAGGCGTAGCCGCGCCCGCGGTGTTCCGGGACGACTCCGATGAAACCGATGGTCGGGCCGGAGGGGTTGTGGGCCGGGATGTGGATGCCGGCCAGGTCGCCCTCCGGTGTGTGGGCGGTCTGCCACCACTCCCGCGGGGAGGGGCACCAGTGGAAGAAGTCGAGTTCCTCCTGGGCGGCCTGGTCGAGCCCGCCCTCCTCCACGGCCCTGAGCGCGTGGGCGTCCAGGGTGGCGGAGTGGATGCGGCGCAGCGCGTCGAAGAAGACGGTGTCGTCGGGTTCGGCGCTGAACCGCAGGCGTCCGGGCCGCTCGGGCAGGCCCTGTTCCGGGGTCCATCGGTACAGGAAGCGTTCCACCAGGAGTTCGTACCCCGCGGCGCGTGCGGCGGCGAAGCGGGCCTCGGCGGCGGCGCGCAGGTCGGTCCTCTCCCGCCAGCCGCCGGGCAGGTTGATCTCCAGTTCGACCTGCCAGGGAGCGGAACGCAGGAGTGCGGCCCCGGCCTCCTCCTCGCCCTCGGCCACGTCGAACCAGTTGATGTTGACGGGCTCCGCGTCGTCGGGACCGCCCCACCACGCGCCGCGTGCGACGACCTCGCCGTCGCGCAGGGCGACGCGCTTCCAGTCGGGGCGGAAGCGGGTACGCCGATGGCCCTCACGGGCGCCGAGGGGGTCGGGGAGTGCGTCGAAGAGATGTGCGTCGCTCGTGGAGAGCGTGCGGATGACCGGATCGGTCATGGGTTCCTCCGGGAAGAAGACTGCTCGGAGCGCTCCCGGTCAGAACTGACGAACCACGCCGGGGCAGCGGAAGAGGGAGCGCGGGAAAGGTGTGAACTGCACGGCACTCGCCTCCTTCCGTTCGTTACGCGGCGTGAAGCCACACCGTACGTGATCTTCCGCGGATGCGTCCACGGATTTCCGAGCCGTGGCGGGCGAAATACAGATGCAGACGATACGTATCGTCTTCTATCGTGGGGCCATGCACTTCCACCACTTTCTCTGAGTCCCGGCACGGCTGTCGCCGCCGTCTCCGATGCCCCTCGACACCCACTCAGGAAAGTGCCGCCATGCGTGAACGCGCACAGCTCTCGGTCAAGGACGTCACCAAGTCCTACGGCCTCCGGACCGTCCTCGACCGGGTCACCTTCACCGTCCGGCCCGGCGAGAAGGCCGCCGTCGTCGGTGAGAACGGTTCCGGCAAGTCCACCCTCCTGCGGCTGCTCGCCGCGGCCGAGACCCCGGACGCCGGGGAGATCACCGTCGGCTTCCCCGGCGGCACCGGCCATCTCGGCCAGACCCTCGACCTCGCGGCGGACCGCACGGTGCAGGACGCCGTCGACCTCGCCCTCCGCGACTTCCGGGCCATGGAACACCGGCTGCGCGCGGCGGAGGAGCGCCTCGGCGAGGCGTCGCCGGACGAACTCGCCGCGTACGGCGAACTCCTGACCGCCTACGGGGAGCGCGGCGGATACGAGGCGGACGCCCGCGTCGACGCCGCCCTGCACGGCCTCGGGCTCGCCGGCATCACCCGCGACCGCGCGCTCGGCTCGCTCTCCGGCGGCGAGCAGTCGCGCCTCGCGCTCGCCGGCGTCCTCGCCGCGGCCCCGGAGCTCCTGCTCCTGGACGAGCCGACCAACCACCTCGACGCGGCGGCCGTGCGCTGGCTGGAGGAGCGACTGCGCGCCCATCGCGGCACCGTCGTCGCCGTCACCCACGACCGCGGCTTCCTGGAACGCATCGCCACCACCGTCCTGGAGGTGGACCGGGACACGAGGACCGTGCGCCGGTACGGAGACGGCTGGGCCGGCTACCGCGCCGCGAAGGCCGCGGCCCGGCGCCGCGCCGAGCAGGAACACGCGGCCTGGCTCCTGGAGACGGCCCGCGCCGAGGAGCTGCTCGACGCCGCAGGGCGGCGCCTGGCGACCACCGGAAGGGACCCGGGCCAGGGCTTCGGCAAGCACCGCCGCTCGCACGAGGCGAAGCTCGGCGGGCAGGTCCGGGCGGTCCGGGAGCGCCTCGCCCACCTGCGGCGCGACCCGGTCGCGGCACCACCCGAACCGCTGCGGTTCACGGCGACGCCGCTCACGGCCGACGGCGGGCCTCCCGGCGGAGGACCCCTCGCCGAGCTGCACGGCGTGACGGTCGGCGAACGGCTGCGCCTGGACGGGACGCTGGCCGTCGCGCCCGGTCAGCGCCTGCTGGTCACGGGCGGGAACGGGGCGGGCAAGACCACGCTCCTCCGCGTCCTGGCGGGCGATCTCGAACCGGACGCGGGCACGGTGCGCCGCCCCGGGCGGATCGGGTACCTCGCGCAGGAGCTGCCCGATCGCTCCCCGCGGATCCCACTGCTCGCCGCCTTCGCGGCCGGCCGGCCGGGGCCGCCGGAGGAGTACGCCGTACCGCTCCTCGCGCTGGGCCTGTTCCGCGAACAGGACCTGCACGTCCCGGTCGCGGCGCTGTCCGCGGGGCAGCGGCGGCGCCTGCAGATCGCCCGACTGGTGACCCGGCCCGCGGACCTCCTCGTCCTCGACGAGCCGACGAACCACATCGCGCCCGACCTCGTCGAGGACCTGGAGACGGCGCTCGCGGGCTATCCGGGCGCGGTGGTCGTGGTCTCCCACGACCGCGGCTTCCGCGAGAGGTTCCCCGGGGAGCGCCTGGAGATGCACGGCGGCCGGAGGCGCGACCGCTCCTGACCGCGGGGCGCGGGAGCGGCCGGACGGGCGGTCAGCGCACGACCAGAGCGGGCACGACCGTGCGCAGTACCTCGGCGGACAGGACACCCTCCCGTACGAGAACGGGGACGTCGCCGGTCAGGTCGACGATCGACGAAGACACCGGTCCGGCGGTCCGCCCGCCGTCGAGGTACACCGCCACCGAGTCGCCGAGCATCCCGAGGGCCGCGTCGCAGTCCTCCGGCGAGGGCCGGTCGGTGAGGTTCGCGCTGGAGACGGCCATCGGGCCGGCCGCGGCCAGCAGGTCGAGGGCGAGGGGGTGGTCGGGCATCCGCACGGCCACCGTGCCGCCGGTCTCGCCCAGGTCCCAGGAGAGCGAGGGCCGGTGGCGGAGCACCAGGGTCAGACCGCCCGGCCAGAACGCCCCGATCAGGTCCTCGGCCGTCTTCGGCAGCTCGGCGACCAGGTCGTCGAGTGCGTCCTTCGAGCCCACGAGCACGGGGGACGGCTTGTGCCGGCCCCGCCCCTTCGCGGCCAGCAGACCGGCCACGGCCCGCGGATCGAACGCGTCCGCGCCGATCCCGTACACGGTGTCCGTCGGGAGGACGACGAGACGCCCTTCCCCGAGGGCCGCCACCGCCGCTTCGATGCCGGCCGACCGGCCCGAGGCGTCCGCGCAGTCGAAGCGCCGTGCCACGGGGCCGCTCACCGCGCGTCCTCGACGCCGTGCGAGGTCACGAGGCGCGCGCTGCCCTCGGCGAGCTGGTAGGCCAGTCCGACGACCGCCACCTCGCCCGTCTGCACCTGCTCCGAGAGGACCCGGGAACGGTCCATGAGCAGCTGCACCGTGTGCCTTATGTGCTCGTCGATGATGTCGCTGTCCTCCGTCAGGCCCGCGGCGCGGGCCGCGAGGACGCTCGGCGTCACGCGCTCCACCACGTCCCGGACGAAGCCGGCCGCCGGGAGACCGTTCTCCACCGCGGCGCGGGCGGCGGCGACGGCGCCGCACGAGTCGTGTCCCAGGACGACGACCAGCCGGCAGCCGAGCACGCTCGTGGCGTACTCGACGCTGCCCAGCACCTCGGCCCCCAGTACATGGCCCGCGGTCCGTACGACGAACAGGTCCCCGAGCCCCTGGTCGAAGATGATCTCCGCCGCGAGCCGCGAGTCGGAGCACCCGAGGATGACCGCGAACGGCTCCTGCCCGGGTTCGAGCTGCGCGCGGCGGGCGGCGTCCTGGTTGGGGTGTTCCGGCGTCCCGGCGACGAAGCGCCCGTTGCCGGAGAGCATGGCGTCGAGGGCGACAGCAGGAGAGGTACGAGGCATGCCCCCACTGTAACGAGCCGCTCCCGGCCCGCCTCCGGCCGGTCCCCGCGCAGGTCGGGGCCGGGCCGCCCCCCGGCCGCACGGTTTCAGACCGGTCTGACCACGCCTGTCTCGTACGCGAAGATCACGGCCTGCACCCGGTCGCGCAGCCCCAGCTTGGCCAGGATCCGGCCGAGGTGCTTCTTCACGGTGGGCTCCGCCAGACGCAGGGCCGCGGCGATCTCCGCGTTCGTCAGGCCGCGGGCGGTGTGGAGGAGGACCTCCCGCTCGCGCGGACTGAGCAGCCGGAGGCGCTCGTCACCGCCCGGGGCGGCGACGGGAAGCTGGTGCGCGAAGCTCTCCAGGAGGCGCCGGGTCACCCGTGGGGACACCACCGCGTCCCCGCGGGCGACGTCGCGGATCGCGGCGACGAGCTCCTCGGGCCTGGTGTTCTTGAGGAGGAAGCCGGACGCCCCCGCCTGGAGCGCACCGAAGGCGTACGCGTCGAGATCGAAGGTGGTGAGGACGAGCACCCGCGTCAGGGGTGACTCCCGCACCAGCCGGCGTGTCGCCTCGATGCCGTCGGTGCCCGGCATGCGTACGTCCATCAGGACCACGTCCGGCCGCAGTTCGCGGGCCAGACGGACGGCCGCCTCGCCGTCCGGGGCCTCGCCGACCGGCTCCAGGCCGGGCTCGGCGCGCAGGATCAGGGTGAACGCGACGCGCAGGAGCTCCTCGTCGTCCACGAGCAGGACACGGACGCTCATCGGCCGCCTCCAGCGGCCAGGCGCGCCGAGACCCGCCAGCCCCCGCCGGGAAGGGGGCCGGCGCCCAGGACACCGTCGTGGGCCGTCGCGCGCTGCCGCATCCCGGTGATGCCGCGCCCCGGCGCGGCGCCCGCCGCGACGGGGCCGTCGTCGGTCACCTCGACCGTGACGCCGCCCGGGTCGCAGGAGACGCGGACCTCGGCGCGCGTCCCGGCGGGTGCGTGCCGGAGCGTGTTGGTCAGGGACTCCTGCACGATCCGGTACGCGGTCAGCTGCGCCGCGGCGGGGACAGCGCAGGCGTCGCCGTCCATCCGCAGGGCGGTCGGCATCCCCACGGCACGCATCCGCGCGCACAGGCCGTCGAGCTGCGCCAGGCCGGGTGCCGGATGGCGTTCGGCCTCGGGTTCGCCGTCCTGGAGCAGTCCCAGCGAACGCCGCATCTCGGTCAGCGCCTGCCGTCCGGTCTCGGCGATCCGCTCGGTCACGGCGAGCGTGTCGGCCGGCCGTGCGTACACGACCGCGTCGGCGAGCGCGACGACGACGGACAGGTGGTGGGTGACGCCGTCGTGCATCTCCCGGGCGATCCGGGCCCGCTCCTCGGCCATCGCGAGCCGAGCCGTCCGGTCCCGCTCGCGTTCCAGGTGGGCGACGCGGTCCTCCTCGGCGGCGCGACGCAGCCGCAGGTTCAGCCCGAGCAGGCCGGACGCGGCGACCGCGGCGGTCAGCGCGGCGGCGGAGGCGAGGAACCGGCCCTCGGGCGCCCAGCGCGCCGCCGACAGTAGGACACCGGTCTGCAGGGCGGCCCCGGCCACCAGCGCCTGACGCCGGGGAGAGCGGGCGGCGACCGTGCCGAGGGCGATCAGCAGCGCGGCGTCGGCGGGCAACTGGACACCGAGCAGCCACTGCCCGCAGGCGACGGCGGCGATCACCCAGAACACGGTCAGGGGAGCCCGGCGCCGCCACACCAGCGGCAGCACCAGCGCCGTCTGGAGGACCACCCCCGTGGTGCCTTCGAGCCGCCCGGGTCCGAAGGTCACGGTGAAGAGCGCCGCCGCGAGCGCCGCGTCCCGCACGAGGACCGGCACGCGCGCCGCGGGGGCGAGGAGTGTCTTCATCTCGCCCACGCTAGGGCGCCGGAGCGGGCCTCCGCCTCCCGCCGGAGGAGGAGAAGGGAGTGCGCCCCCGGGATACCCGGATCGTCCCCCGGCACGTCGCGGCGGATCGTGCGCCGTCGACATGCTTCTCGGACCGTGACCGGCCGTCTCCCGGAGGAGCCCACCGATGCGACACCCCCGACGCAGAACGCTGATGAAACTGGCGGCCGCCACCGTCCTCGCCACGACGGGCACCGCCTGCTCCCCGTCCGGCCGGCCGGCGGGGGGTGCCGGGAGCGCCCCGCCTCCCCCCGGCGGAACGCCCGTGGCGGTCTCCCTGCCCCCGCCGACCGGGCCGTGGCCGGTCGGCACGGTCGACCTCCACCTCGTCGACCGGACGCGCCCCGACCCGCTCGTGCCCTCGAAACCCTTCCGGGAGCTGATGATCGGCGTCTGGTACCCGGCGGACCGGCGAGGGACGTCTCCGGTCGCCCCCTGGCTGCTCCCGGGGGCGGCCGCCGACTGGGACGCGCACTCCGCACCCGGCATGACCGTCCCCGCCGGAGCGGTGGACTGGCGGGGGATCCGCACGCACGCGCGGACGGGCGCACCGGCCGCGCGCTCGGCCGGACGGCTGCCGGTCGTCCTGTTCTCCTCGGGCGACGGCGGCACCCGCGCACTCGGCACCACTGTGGTGGAGGAGCTGGCGAGCCGGGGTTACGTCGTCGTCACGCTCGACTCCCCGTACGAGGCGGACCAGGTCGAGTTCCCCGGTGGCCGCGTCGAACGCGCCGTCCCGCTGCCCGACGACCTCACCCCCGAGGTGATCGCGGAGCTCCTGGAGAAGCACGCACGCGCGCGCGTCGCCGACGCCCGGTTCGTCCTCCGGCGGATCGAGGCCCTGGCCGCCGGCCGCAACCCCGACGCCGGGGGACGACCGCTCCCGGCAGGACTCCCCGAGGTGCTGGACACCTCCCGGACCGGCATGTTCGGCCAGTCCCTGGGCGGCTCCGTCGCCGCCCAGCTCGCGCACGACGACCCACGCGTCCGCGCGGCGGCCAACCTGGACGGCGAGCTGGTCGGCCCGGTCGCCCACACCGGTGTCACAGGGCCGTACCTCCTTATGGTCTCCGACGGGAAGCCCCCGGCCGCGGAGCCGGGCGGGAGCACGCCGCGGCCCGGCTCGCCCGGCCCGCGGATCACGCTGCTCCTGCGGGACGCGCGCCACGGCTCGTACACCGACCTCCAGGTCGTCCTCCCGCAGGTCACCGCACACCTTCCGGTGCCCGCGGCCCCCGAGCTGATCGGCACCGTCGACCCGCGCCGCTCCCTCGCGGCCCAACGCGCCGCCCTCACCGCCTTCTTCGACCTCCACCTCAAGCACCGCCCGACGACCCTGTTCGAGGACCCGGGAGCCCGCTTTCCCGAGCTGCGGATCGTGAACCGGGCGGACGGGGGCCGGTCGTCGCGGACGCCCTCCGCTCCGGCCTGACCCGGGGTAACCTCGCGGCGCGGATCTCCCGGGGGGCGCCGAGCGCATCCGGCGGCCGTACGCCCGGCGCCCCGGCCCTCCTCACAGGAAGACACGCCATGACGAACCCGCAGTTCGGCGACTACCAGAACGAGATCTACCTAAATGGCCTCGGCGGGGTGACGCCCGCCCTGCCGATGACCTTTGCGGAACTGGAGGCGAAGGCCCGGGGCGCGCTCCCGCCGTCGGTCCTCTCCTACGTGGCCGGCGGCGCCGGGGACGAGTTCACCCAGGACGCCAACGTCCGGGCCTTCGAGCGGTGGGGCCTGTACCCGCGGATGATGGTCGGCGCGACCCGCCGGGACATGACGGTGGACCTCTTCGGCCACACCCTGCCCTCGCCGCTCTTCATGGCGCCCGTCGGCGTGATAGGGCTCTGCGCCCAGGACGGCCACGGCGATCTGGCCACCGCCCGGGCCGCCGCCCGCACCGGCGTGCCGATGGTGGCCTCCACGCTGACCGTCGACCCGCTGGAGCAGGTCGCCGCGGAGTTCGGCGACACCCCCGGCTTCTTCCAGCTCTACACCCCCACCGACCGCGACCTGGCCGCCAGCCTGGTCCACCGCGCGGAGACGGCCGGGTACAAGGCCGTCGTCGTCACCCTCGACACCTGGGTCACCGGCTGGCGCCCACGCGACCTGGCCGCGAGCAACTTCCCGCAGCTGCGCGGCCACTGCCTCGCCAACTACCTCACCGACCCGGTCTTCCGGGCCCGTCTCGCGAAGTCGCCCGAGGAGGACCCGGGCGCGGCGGTACTGGAGTGGGTCGGGGTCTTCGGCAACCCGCTGACCTGGGACGACCTCCCCTGGCTGCGCTCACTCACGGACCTGCCGATCATCCTCAAGGGCCTCTGCCACCCCGAGGACGTCCGCCGTGCCAGGGACGGAGGGGTCGACGGGATCTACTGCTCCAACCACGGCGGCCGCCAGGCCAACGGCGGCCTGCCCGCCCTGGACGCGCTGCCCGCCGTGGTCGAGGCGGCCGACGGTCTGCCGGTCCTCTTCGACTCCGG
Organism: Streptomyces sp. E-08; assembly: GCF_049913095.1. Lineage (NCBI taxonomy): Bacteria > Bacillati > Actinomycetota > Actinomycetes > Kitasatosporales > Streptomycetaceae > Streptomyces > Streptomyces sp. E-08. Next base: position 7,655,613 of record NZ_CP183971.1, read on the forward strand.
CGTCCGCAGCGGCGCGGACGTGGTCAAGGCCCTCGCCCTCGGTGCGACCGCCGTCGGCGTCGGCCGCCCCTATGTCTACGGGCTCGCGCTCGGCGGCACGGACGGCGTCGTCCACGTCCTGCGCTCGCTGCTCGCCGAGGCCGACCTGATCATGGCCGTGGACGGCTACCCGGCCCTGTCGGACCTCACCCGCGAGGCCCTCGTACGCCTCTGAGCGCGCGCCCACCGCCCGGCGCCACCGGGAGAGGCGCCGGGCCCCGGGCACGGAGATTTTGCCCTCCCGTGGTTGCCGCTCCGACAGCCCCGTCGGATCTTGGTCACCATGCCCTCGGGCAGCTGGTTCTGCTGGTCACGGGGGGTGCACAGGGCCCTCCGCCCTGAGCGGGGAATGTTCATGCACCTCGAGTTCCGGCACCTCCGTGTCCTGCTCACCGTCGCCGAGGCCGGCAGCATCCGCAAGGCCGCCGCACGCCTCCAGCTCTCGCAGCCCGCCACGAGCGCGCAGTTGAAGCGGATCGAGCACGAGCTGGGCGGCCCGCTGTTCGTCCGCAGCGCCGAGGGCGTGAAGCCGAACGCGAACGGGCAGTACGTGCTGCGCTGCGCCCGCGACCTCGTGGTGGGCTTCGACCGGCTGCGCGAGCACGCGCGATCGGCGGCCGAGGCGGACCAGGGGACCGTGGCACCCCTGCGGGCGGGGGGCACGGCCGGGCCCCTGGTGTCGCTCCTCATCTCGGCCCTCTTCGAGCTCGTCCCGGAGAGCCGGCTCACCATCGACGCCCGCCGCTCCGTGCACACCCTGGTGAAAGCCCTGAGTCAGTCGAAATGCGACATAGCGGTGTTCGGCGAGTTCCCGGGATTCCCCCTGCCGGTCGGCGAGTCGGTGGTGACGCGCACGCTGCTGCGTGAGCCGGTCTTCGTCCTGCTCGCCGAGGACCATCCGCTGGCACGCCGGGAGCGGGTCCGCCTGAGTGATCTGAGCGGGGAGGAGTGGGTCATGCCGGAGGCGGACGAGAGCGGTGTGCACGCGTACCTCCATCTCACGTGCCAGGCGGCGGGATTCACCCCGCGCGTCGCGCACGTGACGCCGGACCTCTCCGTGGCGCAGATCCTGGTCGCCGGCCGGCGTGCCGTCTGCGGGGTGTGGCCGAGCGCCGACGTCCCCGCCCAGGGCACCGTGCAGCGACCCCTGGTGGACGTCCCCTTCCACCGGCGGCTCCAACTCGCCTGGAACCCGGAGTCGGTGCCGCCGGAGCTCGCCGACGCGGTGGGCGAGCGGCTGTCGGAGGCGTACCTGTCGCTGGTGCGCGAGCGGCCGCAGTACCTGGCCTGGTGGGAGGACGGCGGGGCGGAGTTCGCCCTCGGCTCGGACCGCTGAAACCCAGGGCTGCCCACCCCCTATAGCTCCGCTGTTGTATCCCACATGGGATCACGTCAGGAACATGTCACCTGGTGAACACTTCGCGTCAACGTCCCAGGACGTCGTCACCCCCCACGACGAGCGAAGGAACACCCCGTCATGTCCCGTCCTCTCCTTGCCCTCTCCACGATGGTCGCCGCGGCCGTCGTCACCACGGGCGCGATGGCCGTGCCGGCCTGGTCGCAGCCCGACGCGGCCCAGCGGGGAACCTCCGCGCACGACACCGCGATATCCCGGGCCGAGGCGAACGTGAACCGTCACGCCGACACCTTCGGTTTCGGCGCGGGCCAGAAGCTCCACGTCAAGGACGTCGTGCTCGACGCCGACGGCACCCAGCACGTCCGCTTCGAGCGGACCTACCGCGGCCTCCCCGTCGTCGGCGGCGACTTCGTCGTCCACCAGAAGGCCGACGGCTCCCTCAAGGGCTCCACCCACGCCAGGGCGCACAAGGTGGCCGTCGCCTCCGTCACCCCCGGGGTCGACGCCAAGGGCACCGCCGCCGGCGCCCTGAAGCGCTCCGAGGGCCTGGTCGACGACGCCCGGTCCACCCCCGAGCTGATCGTGTGGGCCGCCGACGGCACCCCGCGCCTCGCCTGGCGCACCACGGTGCAGGGCCTGGGCGACAAGGGCCAGCCGCACGGCGAGGTCTTCGTCACCGACGCCACCACCGGTGCCTCGATCGAGAGCTACGACACCGAGCGCGAGGCCACCGCCACCGGCCACTCCGAGTACACCGGGGACATCACCCTCGACACGACCCAGCAGGCCAACGGCACCTTCGCCCTGATCGACCCGGTCCGCGGCCACGTCACCAAGGACGCGCACAACGTCTCGTCCTCGTCCCTGAACGCGTCCTCGGGCACGCTGTTCACCGACGCCGACAACATCTGGGGCGACGGCAGGAAGTTCTCCACCGACCGCGCCACCGCCGCCGTCGACGCGCACGCCAACACCGCGAAGACGTACGACTACTACAAGTCCACCTTCGGCCGCAACGGCATCAAGAACGACGGCCGCGGCGCCACCGTGTTCGTCCACGTCGGCACCAACTGGGACAACGCCCAGTGGTCGGACGCCTGCTTCTGCATGATGACCGGTGACGGCGACGGCAGCGTCGACCCCGAGCAGGTCGACCTCGACACCATGGGCCACGAGATGACCCACGGCGTCACCTCGGCCACCGCCAACCTCCGCTACAGCGGCGAGTCCGGCGGCCTCAACGAGGCCACCAGCGACATCTTCGGCACCATGGTCGAGTGGTACGCGAACAACGCGATCGACACGCCCGACTACCTCTTCAGCGACCAGTCCACCCCGCCGTGGCTGCGCCGCATGGACAAGCCGTCCCTGGACGGCCGTTCGGCCGACTACTGGTCGAAGAGCGTCGGCCGGCTCGACGTGCACAACTCCTCGGGCGTCGGCAACCACTGGTTCTATCTCGCCAGCGAGGGCAGCGGCACTAAGACCATCAACGGCGTCACCTACAACAGCCCCACGTACAACGGCTCCGCCGTCACCGGCATCGGCAACCAGAAGGCCTCGGCCATCTGGTACCGGGCGCTGACCGTCTACATGACCTCCACCACCGACTACAAGGGCGCCCGCACCGCGACCCTGAGCGCGGCGAAGGACCTGTACGGCGCCACCAGCACCGAGTACGCCACCGTCGCGAAGGCCTGGACCGCGGTCAACGTCGCCTGACGCTTCCGAGGGGGATCCCCGTCGGCCGCCTCCCCGGAGGAGGCGGCCGACGGGCGGGAGACCGGCCCGGCGTCAGACGACCGACAGGACGATCTTGCCGGTCGTCCGGCCCCGCTCGCCGAGTTCGTGGGCCTTCGCCGCCTCGGACAGCGGCAGGACGGTGTCGACGACCGGGCGCAGCGCGCCGCTCTCCACCAGGGCGGCGATCTCGCGCAGACCGAGGTGGTCGGGCTCGACCAGGACCCAGGCGGCCCGCACGCCGTCGGGGGCGGCCGGGACGTCGTCCGGGCGAGGCAGCGTGATGAGCCGGCCCCCGGTCCGCAGCACCTTCAGGGAACGCTCGGCCGTCTCGCCGCCGAGCGCGTCGAGGACGACGTCGACGTCGGAGACGGCGTCCTCGAACGGGGCCTCGCGGTAGTCGACCACCTCGTCCGCGCCCAGCTCCCGCAGGAACGCGTGCTTGGCGGCGCTGGCCGTGCCGATGACGTACGCGCCGCGCGCCTTGGCGATCTGGACGGCGAAGTGACCCACGCCGCCGGCCGCCGCGTGCACGAGGACCCGCTCGCCGGGCCGCACGTCCGCCGCGTCGACCAGGGCCTGCCAGGCGGTCAGCGCGGCGAGCGGCAGCGCCGCGGCCTCCACGTGGGTGAGGGACGCCGGCTTCGGCGCCAGGTGACGGGCCGGCGCCACGACGTACTCGGCGTAGCCGCCCGCCTGCCGGGGGAACAGCGGCATCCCGAAGACCTCGTCGCCGGGCCGGAGGCTCCCGACGCCTGGCCCCACCGCCTCGACCGTGCCGGACACGTCCCAGCCGACGATCGCCGGCGCGCCCCAGGTGATCAGGGCACCGCTCGCACGGGTGTGCCAGTCCACCGGGTTCACTCCGGCGGCGTGGACCCGCACGAGGACTTCGTTCAGGCCCGGCTCCGGGCGCTCCACCTCGCGCTCGACGAGCTTCTCAGGACCGCCCCACTGCTCCACGACCACCGCACGCATGCTCCGCCTTCTTCCTTCTCGTCGGGCGTCCGCCGGAACCTCTCCGGCGGCGACTCGTTCACCCTCCCGTCTCGCGGCCCTCCGCGGTGTTGGCCCTCGGGCCACTATGTGCCAGGATTTGGCCATGGACGAGACGACCCCGAACACGGCTCCGGTCCGCGCCCACCGCGTCGCGGTCCTGGCGCTGCCCGGCGTGCCGCCCTTCGAGCTCGGCATCCCCTCGCGGGTCTTCGGCAGCGTCCAGGACGAGGAGGGCCGCCCCCTGTACGAGGTCACCGTCTGCACCGCCGACGGCGCGCCCGTCCCGAGCGACGCCGGGTTCGTCGTGCAGCCCGCGGCGGGCCCCGAGGCGCTCGTCGCCGCCGACACCGTCGTCGTCCCGCCGACGCACGCCATGCCGGAGCTGGGGCACGGCGGCCCGCTGCCGCCCGAGGTCGCCGAAGCCATCGCCGGGATCCGGCCCGGCACCCGTCTGGTGTCCATCTGCACCGGGTCGTACGTGCTCGCCGCCGCCGGTCTGCTCGACGGGCGCCCCGCCACCACCCACTGGAACCTGGCCCCGGAGTTCCGCAGGGCGTACCCCCGGGTCAAGCTCGACGAGGAGGTGCTCTTCGTCGACGACGGCGACGTGCTCACCTCGGCCGGGGTGGCCGCCGGGGTCGACCTGTGCCTGCACATGATCCGCCGCGACCACGGTGCCGCGGCGGCCAACCGGGCCGCCCGCATGTGCGTCGTACCGCCGTGGCGGGACGGCGGGCAGGCCCAGTTCATCGACCGGCCCGTGCCCGAGCCGACCCTCGCCAGCACGACCGGGACGCGCGCCTGGGCCCTCGAACACCTCGGGGAGCCGCTCACCCTCGCCCGGCTCGCCGAGCACGCCCGGATGAGCCTGCGCTCCTTCACCCGGCGGTTCCGGGACGAGGTCGGGATGACGCCCGTGCAGTGGCTCACGGCGCAGCGCCTGGAACTGGCCAAACAGCTCCTGGAGACCACCGACCTCCCCATCGACCTCGTGGCGCACCGGGCGGGTATCGGCTCGGGGAACTCCCTGCGCGCGCACATGCGCACGGCCTTCGGCGTCTCGCCCGCCGCCTACCGCCGGGCGTTCGGCGCCTCCGACCCCCTCGTCGGGGCGTCGGAGACCCCCTAGGGGGTGTCTTGCCGATCAGGCCGGGCTCGCGGCCTGATCGACAAGACACCCCCTAATCATCCCGCCCAGCGCCCCGAGAAGAACGTCACGGCGAGGACGACGGAGAGCGGGACCGACAGGCAGAGCCAGGCGGCCGAGCGCCGGGGCCCGCGCGAGGTCCACGCGGCGAGGCCGATCCAGAGCGGCCACCACAGGAGGGTGGCGCGGGGGACGGACATGTACCAGTACGAGGTGCCGAGGGCCCAGAGGCTGAGCGCGACGTACACCGCCTCGGGCCAGCGGCGTGCGCGGGCAAGGAGGGCCACCGTGACCAGGCCGACGGCCATGGCGACGAGCTCGGCCTGCCACATCAGGGCGTACGGCGTGGTGTAGCCGTGGCCGAAGGCGGCCTCCCAGGTGGTGCCCCAGGCCTCCCAGGGGGCGTGGAACTCGCGGTACCAGCCGCGCTCCTGGGCGTGCTTCCAGGCCATCGGGTCCCCGGTGTGCCCGTACAGGTAGCAGGAGTAGAGGAGTGGCGGCAGCGCGGGCAGCGCCAGCCACGGCAGTCTCCGCAGCTCGCCCCGCCGGTGTGCCGTGAGGGCGAAGTGGACGACCAGCGCGGCGACGAGGAACAGCCCGCTGACGCGCACGGTGGTGGCACCGGCCGCCAGGAGCGCGGCGAGCCGCCAGTCGTGGCGCCGTGCCGCGAGCCAGGCCGGCAGGGCGAAGGCGAGGAAGAGGGACTCGGTGTAGCCGACGGCGAGGAACACGGCGCACGGCGAGACCAGCAGGAGGAGGACGGCCCGCCGGCCGTCTGCCGCCCGGGGCTGATGGAGCCGGGCGATGCGGCCCAGGGCGAGGACGGCGACGGCCCCGGCGACGAGGGAGACGAGGAGTCCGGCCGCCGCCCAGTCGCGGACGACGAGGTGAAGGGCCCTCAGGAGGAGCGGGAAGCCGGGGAAGAAGGCTTCCCTGTTGTCCCACTCCTCGGGCCGGGCCGAGGGGTCGTCGGGGAAGTAGCCGTCGCGGGCGATGTGCAGGTAGTGGTTCCAGTCCCACTGCCCGACGACCGCCGCGAACGGCTGCGGCCGGTGGGTCTCGGGGTCGCGCGGGAAGAGCCACGCGGTGCAGTACGCGGCGAGGAGGACGGCGACGCGTGTGAACAGGTAGAGGGTGAGGACGTCACGGTCGCCGGCGTCGAGACGGAGACGGCTCCGCCGCGCCGACGGCGCGATGGTTCGTATGCCGGGGATGTCTCGATCCATCAGGGTCATGGCGGGCGTCCGCTTCTCTCGGAGGGCACGGCGGGGCGCGGGACGGCCCGGCGTCGCGCGGCGGTCCCTGGAGGCTCGGGAGGGGAAGGAAGGGGCGGGGCCTAGCCGGCGCCGCCGGGCGGTGTGGTGGTCGCGGACGTGCTCGTGGGCGTCCCGAGCGGGGGAGACGCGGTGGCGCTCCCGGGCGGGGCGGTGGTGGCCCCCGGCGGGAGGGGGGCGTCCGTGCCCGTGCTCGTACGGGCCGGGGTCGGGCCGCCCACCGACGGGGTGGTCGCGGGCAGGACCGGCCCGGAGGAGCCGGGCAGGAGGGTGGCGAGCGCGGCGCCCCCGCCGCCCACGACCAGGCACGCGGCCGCGGCCAGCACCGCGAGACGGCGCCGGTGGGCGCGCCGCCCGCGGGCGCTGATCTCGGCGGCCGGGGCGTAGGAAACACGGGCCCGGCCCGCGGCGGCGGCCTCTTCGAAGAGCGACTTCAGCGGGTCGTGGGACTCATTCACCGGGGGCCTCCTCGCTGGACGAACGGTCGGTACGGGGGCGCGCGTCCGGCCGCTCCCCGCTGTGGGGGCGCCCGCCCCGGGGCTCCCCGGCGTGCGGGTGCGCGCCCCGTGGGTCCTCCAACCGGTGGGCGAGCGCCGCCCGGCCGCGGGACAGGTGGGTCTTGACGGTGCCGGTCGACAGACCGGTCTCGGCTGCGACCTGGTCGACGCTCAGGTCGCACAGGTAGTGCAGCGCGAGGGTGCGCCGCTGCTGCGGCGGCAGGCCGCGCAGCGCCTCGACCAGCACGAGGTGGTCCGGTCCCGGGCCCTCGACCGTGGGCGGCGGCGCCCCTCGCCGCCACGCCTCGGTCGAACGCCGGCGGAACCGCCGGCGGCTCACCGCGAGCCGCCACGCGACCGTGCGGATCCACGCCTCGGGCCGGCCGTCCCGGTCGAGCTGCCGCCGCCGGTCCCAGCCCTTGACGAAGGCCTCCTGCACCACGTCCTGCGCCTCGTGCAGGTCGCCGAGCATCACGTACAACTGGCCCGTGAGCCGCGCCACCGCATGGGCGTAGAACTCTTCGAACTCCTCGACGGTCAACGAACACTCCCGGATCTCCGACTACACCCCGCATACGCCTGTCGTGGGCCCGCCGGTTGACACGGAACCCCGGGAACAAGAGTGATCGTGATCACGGAACCGGATCCGCGGGACACGCGTCCGGGGGCCGCCCGGCCCGTGGCCGGCGGGCAACAGGACACGCCACGGCACCTGAGGTATGCCTTTCCCATGGGGTCCCGCCGCAGAGTCTTCGTCCCGCGCCTCTCCCGGCGCGGCGGCCGGCTGCTGCTCGCCGTGCCCTTCGCGCTGATCGCGCTGGTCACCGTGGTGGACGTGCTGGTGCCCCCCGACGTGCACCTGGGGCCGTTCCTGATCGCCGCGCCCGCCGTGACGGCGTCCTTCGCGGGGCCGCGCATGACGGCCTTCGTGGGGGCGGTCGCCGTGCTCGCCCAGTCGGTGGTGGCCGTCGCGCGGACGACGTTCACGGACCTCAACCACACCTACCAGATCGTCGCGCTGGTCCTGATCTCGGTCATCGCGACCTTCTTCGCCCATCTGCGCGAGCGGGACGAGGGCAGGGTGACGCGGCTGCGGTCGATCGCGCACGCGGCCCAGAGCGTCGTGCTGCGTCCCCTGCCCCACCGGGCGGGCCCGCTGCACATCGCCTCGGTCTATCTCGCGGCCGATGAGGAGATGCAGATGGGCGGGGACCTGTACGCGGCGGCCCGCACGGCGTCCGGGACCCGGCTGCTGATCGGCGACGCCCGGGGCAAGGGGCTCGACGCCATCAGCGAGGCGTCGCTCGTCCTGGGCGCCTTCCGGGTCACGGCCCGGCGCGAGCAGGAGCTGCCGGAACTGGTCGGGCACCTGGAGGCGGGGGTGGGCTCGGAGGAGGACGCCGGGGAGTCGAGCGGTGCGGGGTCCGGCGGGGGCGGGGCTGCCGCCGACACGGACGAGGCCTTCGTCACCGCACTCGTCCTGGACATCCCCGATCGCGAACCGGTGGTGCGGCTCGTGAACCGGGGGCATCCGCCGCCGCTGCTCATCCGGGGCGGGAAGGTGATCCCGCTCGACACGGCCGAGGCGGGCCCTCCGCTGGGTCTCGCGGACATCGTCTCTCCCGAGGTGACGGTCGAGACCTTTCCCTTCGGTGTCGGAGACGTCCTGCTGCTCTACACGGACGGAGTGGTCGAGGCGCGCGACCGGACGCGCGCCTTCTATCCGCTGACGGAGCGGCTCACGGCCTGGGCCGGGGAGGACCCGCCGACCCTCCTCGGGCGGCTGCGCGCCGATCTGCAGGAGTACGCGGGCGGCCATCTCGGCGACGACGCGGCACTCGTCGCGATCGAGAGGCTGCCCACGGAGGCGTAGTTCCGCAGCCGGTGACGGTCCGCCGACGGCCTGCATGGATTGCACGGGTGGCATGTTGTGCCATCTGTCTTCGGTGGGGCGGTATCCGGCCATGCCGCGTTCACGCGAGGTTCGCCCCGGCCGCCCAGTCTCACGGCCATGAACAAGGCAACCCTCTCCGCGACCGCCGTCGTCTCCGCCCTCACCCTCGGCCTTCCCCTGGCGCCCACCGCCACCGCGAGCACCTCCGGGCAGGGCCTGTCGCGGGCCCGTGAACAGCACCGTTCCGGCCACTCCATTCCGTTCACCGAGGCCACCGTCACCGCCGGCTCCGACGGTTCGTACACCCTCGACTGGAAGGCGGAGGGCGTACGGCGCGTCGAGATCCGCGCGAACGGCAGGGTCGTCGCGCGGGGCGGTGCCACCGGCCGCGCCGTGGTCACCGGCCTGCCCGCCGCCGACCGCCAGTGGTTCCGCTTCGAGGCCGACCGCGGCCAGGGCCTGCGGCTCGCCGACCGTCTCGTCAGGCTCTCCGGAACCGTCAACCTCCGCGACGCGGGCGGCTACCGCACCGAGGACGGCCGGTGGGTCAGGATGGGCGAGGTCTACCGCTCGGACGCCCTCGACCGCCTGACCCCCGAGGACCAGGAGAGGCTCCGCCGCCTGGGCGTGCGGACCGTCTTCGACCTGCGCATGGCGGACGAGCGCGCCAAGGGCCCCGACCGGGTCCCCGCCGGCGCCGACTACGTCGTCGCGGACGTCTTCGCGGGCTCCGGCGCCTTCCAGCAGCTCCCCGGGACCCCCGCCGAGGCCGAGCGGATGATGGTCGACGCGGAGAAGTCCATGGTCAGCGGCGAGGGTGGCAGGAAGGCGTACAGCAAGGTGTTCGACGGCATCGCCGAGGACGACGCGCGCTCCGTGCTCTTCCACTGCACCGCCGGCAAGGACCGCACCGGCTGGGCCGCCGCCGCCCTGCTGACCGCCCTCGGCGTGCCGCGCGAGACCGTCATGGCCGACTACCTCGCCAGCAACACCTATCGCAAGGCCGCCGACGACGCCGTGCTCGGCCACCTTCCGCCCGCGCAGGCCGCCGTCTATAAGCCGCTGCTCGACGTCCGACCCGAGTACCTCAACTCCGGCTACGACGAGGTCGGGACGGCGTACGGCTCGTTCGACCGCTACCTGAAGGACGCCCTCGGCATCGACCACCGCGAGCTGAAGCACCTCAGGGAGGACCTCCTCGTCGGCTGAACTCCCTTACCGACGCTGCCGTTTGACGCAAGCTTTAACATCACTCGCCGTGTGGACTCCTGTTCACGCGGTGATCAGTCGGCGGGAACGTTTCCCCATGTGGGAAGCCTCCCCGGCAATGGAATGGTCAAGTCCCCCTGAGTGCCGGGTAAACGCCGCCGGTGAACGACGCCTCTTCGCTGCTGCAATGCCTTGACACGGTGTGCGCCGTATGGCTGGCTGGGGACCAGTCATGCGGCGGGACCGCCCGAGAGGCCGGGTCCCGGGGCGTGGCGTTCTGCCCGGCGTCTGAGGCGCCGGGTCAACGGGGAGTGCCGCTCGCGCGGCACGTACGGGGGATACCTATGTTCACGCGCACCTGGCCCGGTTCGGCGCCCTCCGCTCGACGCCGCATGTAGCGGCCGTCCCGGGCCCTCGCGGCTCGCCGAGGCGGCCGCGCCGCCACTGTCTCCACAGGCTGCAAGCACTCAGTGCGCACCCCTGCTCGTCCGCCCTGCCCCATGCGCCCCGCGCGCCCGGCGGGCACGAGTCGTGCGCCTTCTTGGAACCGAGAGTTGGAGTGACTCGTGAAGAGCTCTGCCGGGCGCTTACCTGTGTCCACCGCGCAACACGAAGTGTGGATCGCCCACCAGCTGGACACCGGCGGCGCCCGCCACAACTGCGGGGGATACATCGAGATCCGGGGCCGTCTGGACGAGGGACACCTGGCCGAGGCCGTCCGGCGCACCATCGCCGAGACCGACTGCTTACGCGTCCGGTTCGTTGCGGATGAGAAGGGCAACCCGTGGCAGTTGCCCACCGAGGTCGAAGCCCCGCTGAACGTACGGGATCTCAGCGGGCGGAGTGATCCCTTACGCGCCGCCGAGGAATGGGTGCGGTCGGACCTCGCCACTCCGGTCGACCTGGAGAACGACCCGCTCTTCACCCACACACTGCTCCGCCTGGCCCCCGATCACCACCTCTTCCACCTCCGGTACCACCACATCGTGCTGGACGGATACGGCCAGGTCCTCTACTGGCGCCGACTGGCGCAGATCTACACGGCCCTGGACCAGGGGACGGCCGTACGCGAGAAGAGCGCCGGCACCCTGAGTGAACTCCTCGACGAGGAAGCCGCCTACCGGGCGTCGCCGGCCCACGAGAGCGACCGCGCCCACTGGCTCGACCAGGCCGCCCCCTGGCCCGAACACATCAGCCTCGGCGACCGCGGCGCCAGGACCTCCCCGCCGGCCGAACGCTTCCAGCCCCCCGTACGGGTCGGGCGGATCGACGAGCTGGCCGCCAGGCACGGAACCCCCTGGGCGGTCGTCGTCCTCGCCGCGACCGCGGCCTACCTCCACCGGATCACCCGGCACGACGAGATCGTCGTCGGACTGCCCGTCCGGGCCCGGACCACGCGCACCGCGCTGACCACACCGGGCATGCTCGCCAACATCCTCCCCCTGCGGCTGTCCGTCCGCCCCGGCATGCCGTTCGGCGAACTCGTCCGGCACGTCGCCGCCCGGGCCGGCGAGGTGCTCGCGCACCAGCGGTTCCGCGGCGAGGCCCTGCACCGGGAACTCCGGCGGACCGGAGCCGCCGAGGAACTCCCGGGCGTGGTCGTCAACGTGGTGTCGTTCGACGGACAGCTGCGCTTCGGCGACCTCCTCGGCACCGTTCGCCAGGTGTCCTCAGGACCCGTGCGCGACCTCTCGATCGAGTTCTTCGGCGGCGCCGACGGCGCGGACCTCCAGCTGTCGTTCGACCCCGACCCCGAGCTGCACGACGCCGCGACCGTGACCGCGCACCGCGACCGGTTCGCCGCGTTCCTGGACACCCTCGCCCGCGCCGACGAGCAGCTGCCCGTCGGCGACATCGAGGTCCTGACCGCGTCCGAACGCGCCTCGATCGAGGCCGAAGCGACCGCCCACGCGCGGGAGTTCGACCTCAGCCGACCGCTCCACGAACTCATCGAGGAGCAGGCCGCACGGACGCCGGACGCCGTCGCCGCCCAGACGGAGGACGGCTCGCTGACCTACCGCGAGCTCGTCGACCGCGCCCGCGCCCTCGCCGCCCGCCTCCGCGCCGACGGCGTCACGGCGGGCCAGGTCGTGGGCGTGTACGACGAGCGCTCGCTCCACCTGGTCGTGGAGCTGCTCGCGGTCCTCATGTCAGGCGCGGCCTACGTGCCCCTGGACCCCGAACTCCCGCTCTCCCGCGTCGCGTTCCAGATCGAGGACGCCGGCGTACGCGTCGTCCTCACGCGCTCGGACCTCGCCGCGCGGCTCGCCGGAACCGGCGCCGAGGCCGTCGCCGTCGACGTCCTGCTGCCCACGCTGCCCGCGTCCGGTCCGTTCCCGGGCACGGCCGGGCCCGAGGACACCGCGTACGTCATCTACACCTCCGGGTCGACCGGCCGCCCCAAGGGCGTCGCCGTACCGCACCGGGGCGTGGTCAACCGGCTCCTGTGGATGCAGGAGGAGTACGGCATCGGAGCGGACGACCGCGTCCTGCAGAAGACGCCCTTCACCTTCGACGTCTCCGTGTGGGAGTTCTTCTGGCCGCTGCTCACCGGCGCCGTGCTCCACCTCGCCGCCCCCGGAGCCCAGCGCGACCCGCGCGCGCTCGCGGACGTCATCCGCGGCCACCGCATCACCACGGTGCACTTCGTCCCCTCGATGCTCGACCTGTTCCTGGCCGAGCCCACCAGCGGGGACCTGCCCACCCTGCGCCGCGTCCTGTGCAGCGGCGAGGCCCTCCGCCCCGAGACCGTGGGCCGGTTCTTCGCGCGGCACACGGGTCCCGAACTGCACAACCTCTACGGGCCGACCGAGGCCTCCATCGACGTCACCCACTGGCGGTGCACCCCGGAGGACGTCCACGGCCCCGTGCCCATCGGCCGGGCGATCGCCAACACCAGCCTCTACGTACTGGACGGACAGGGCCGTCCCCTGCCGCACGGCATCGCCGGCGAGCTCCACATCGGCGGCGTCCAGGTCGCCTCGGGCTACCTCAACCGCCCCGAACTCACCGCGGCGAGCTTCGTCGACAACCCCTTCGGCCCCGGCAGGCTGTACCGCACCGGAGACCTGGCCGTGCTGCGCGAGGACGGCGTCGTCCTCTACCGCGGCCGGCTCGACCACCAGGTGAAGGTGCACGGATTCCGCATCGAGCCCGGCGAGATCGAGTCCGTGCTCCTCGCACACCCGGCCGTCGACCAGGCCGTGGTGACGGCACCCGTCGGCGGTGACGGACAGCGCCGCCTCGTCGCCCACGTCGTGCCCGACGGCCACGCTCCCGCACCGGGAGAGCTCCAGGACTGGCTGCGGGAGCGCCTGCCCGCGTACATGGCACCGGCGCACTTCGTCACCCTCGACGCCCTGCCCCTGCTGTCCAACGGCAAACTGGACCGCAAGGCCCTGCCCGTCCCCGAGAGCCGGCCGGAACGCACCCTGACGCCGCCGCGGACCGACGAGGAGAGGCTCCTCCACCGGGCGTGGAGCACCGTCCTGGACACCGACGCGATCGGCGTGGACGACTCGTTCTTCGTCCTCGGCGGCGACTCCATGCACGCCATCCGCGTCCGCGCCGAGGTCGAACGCGGCGGCCGCACCTTCGACGTCGCCGAGCTCCTCCAGGGCCCGTCGATCCGCGAACTCGCCCTCGTCCTGCGGCCCTTGGAACAGCGGGAGGACTCCGCCGACCGCGCCCCCTTCGGACTCCTGACCCCGGAGGACCGGCGGCTGCTGCCCGACGGGCTCGACGACGCCTATCCGCTCAGCGCCATGCAGGCCGGCATGCTCTACCACGCGGCCTACGCCGAGGACTCCTCCGTCTACCGCGTGGTGACCAGCGCACGGGTGGCGACCCGCCTCGACCCCGCCGCCCTGCGGGCCGCGATCGACGACACCGCCGCCCGGCACCCCTCCCTGCGCTGCTCCTTCGAACTGGCCCGTTTCTCCGAACCCCTCCAGCTCGTGCACAGCCACGTCGAGATCCCGCTGGAAACCGGCCTGGACCTCGGCGGCCTGGACGACGAGGCCCGGCTGCGGGCCGTCACGGACTGGGTCGAGCAGGCCAAGTTCACCCGCTTCGACCCGGAGGTCGCGCCCCTCCTGAAGTTCGTGGCGCACCCCTGCGGACCCGAGGCCTTCGAGCTCTCCGTGATCGAACACCACGTCGTCCTCGACGGGTGGAGCGACATGCGCATGCTCGAAGAGGTGGCCGACCACTACCGCGCCCGCCTGGCCGGCGAGCCCCTCGACCTGCCGCCGGTCCGCTCCCTCTACCGGGACTTCGTGGCCGCGGAGCGCCGGGCCCTGGCCGACGAGCGGGCGCGCGACCACTGGACCGGCCTCCTGCGCGGCGCCGAGCCCACCCGGCTCGTGTCCCGCGGCGCCACCGCACAGGACCGCCCCGAGGCCGCACGCACGGCCGCCAACCAGCGGTACGACGTACCCGTCGACGACGAGGTCGCCGCCGCGCTGCGCTCCCTCGCGGGACACGCAGGACTGCCGCTCAAGTCGCTCCTCGTCGGCGCGCACCTCGCCGTGCTGCGCCTGGTCTCCGGGGACGACGAGGTGCTCACCGGCGTCGTGGCCAACGCCCGTCTGGAGGAGGAGGGCGGCGACGAGACGATCGGCGTCTTCCTCAACACCCTCCCGCTGCGCCTCGACGTCTCCGCGACCACCCTCCTGGACACGGCGCGCCTGGTCTTCGACCACGAGCGCCGGTCGGCGGCCCATCGCCGCTACCCGTTCGCGCAGATGCAGCACGACGTGGGCGAGGGCCTCCAGCTCGACAGCTACGTCAACTTCATGGACTTCCACCGTGACCGCCACCGGTCGGCCGACGGCCTCCTGGCCGTCACGGTGGGCGTCGCCGAGACCAACTACCCGCTCGCCGTGAACTTCCTCATCGACCCCGAGCACGGCCGGCTCCAGCTCTGGCTCGACTGCGACCTGGCGGTTCTGCCCGAGGAGTTCTGCTCGCGGCTGACCGGCTACTACGCGCGCGCCCTGACCGCCGTGGCCCGGCAGCCCGACGAGCGGCTCACCTCCGTCGACCTGATGGCCCCGGCCGAGCACGCCCAGCTGGCCGCCTGGAACGACACGGCCGTGCCGTACGACCCCTCGGACACCGTGCACGGACAGTTCGAGCGGCAGGCCCGCACGCACCCGGACGCGATCGCGGTCGCGCACCGCTTCGACGAGGTGACCTACGCGGACCTGGACGCCCGGGCGAACCGCCTCGCCCATCACCTGCGGGACCAGGGCGTCGGGCCCGGGGACCTGGTCGGCGTGAGCCTGCGCCGTGGCGTCGACCTCGTCGTCGCCCTCCTGGCGGTACTCAAGAGCGGCGCCGCGTACGTACCGATGGACCCGGCCTTCCCCGGCGGGCGCCTGGCGGACATCGCCGCCGACTCCGGCATCGGCTGTCTCGTCAGGGGGCCGGGCACACCCGACGGGCTCACCGCACCGCGTGTGGTGGACGTCGCCGCCGACGCCGCGACCATCGAGCGCTCGCCCGCGACACCGCCGGAGGCCGAGGTCACCGGCGACGACACCGCCTACGTGATCTACACGTCCGGCTCGACGGGAAAGCCCAAGGGCACCGCCCTGCGGCACCGCAACGCCGTCAACTTCTTCGCCGGCATGGACGACCGCGTCGGCTGCGGCACCGAGGACGTCGTCCTCGCCGTGACCAGCGTCTCCTTCGACATCTCGGTCCTCGAACTGCTGTGGCCGCTCACCCACGGCGCCAAGGTGGTCGTCGCGGGAGAACGCGTCATCACCAACCTCGTCCCCCGGTCGGAGGCCCGGGAGCGGCCCCTCGGCTTCAGCCTCTTCTTCTTCGCCGCGTCCGCGGGGGCGTCCCACCGCGAGGGCTACCAGCTCGTCCTCGACGCCGCCAAGTACGCCGACACCCACGGCTTCGAGGCCGTGTGGACGCCCGAGCGGCACTTCCACGCGTTCGGCGGCCTCTACCCCAACCCCTCCGTGATGTCGGCCGCGCTGGCCACCGTCACCGAGCGGATCGCCCTGCGCTGCGGCAGCGTGGTCTCCCCGCTGCACGACGCGGTGCGCATCGCCGAGGAGTGGTCGCTCGTCGACAACCTCTCGAACGGCCGGGTCGGCCTGGCCTTCGCCGCCGGGTGGAACTCCAACGACTTCGTCCTGCGCCCGGAGAACTTCGCGGGACGCAAACAGCACATGGCCGACCAGCTGGACGAGTTCCGCAGGCTGTGGCGCGGAGAACCGGTCCAGCGCGTCGGCGGCAGCGGCGAACTCGTCGACGTACGGATATTCCCCGCGCCCGTCCAGGACGAGCCGCCCGTCTGGCTCACCTCCGTCGGCACCGTGCAGACCTTCGAGAAGGCCGGCGCGTCCGGCGCGAACCTCCTCACCCACCTGTTCGGCCAGAGCCCCGACGACCTCGCGGAGAAGATCAAGGCGTACCGGAAGGCCCGGGAAGCCGCCGGACACCAGGGTCCCGGACAGGTCACCGTCATGGTGCACACCTTCATGTCGGACGACACGGAGCGGGCCAGGGAACAGGCGCGGGAACCCTTCCGCGACTATCTGCGCAGCTCCACCGAGCTGTGGCGCACCCTCTTCGCCTCCACCGGCAAGGACCTCCCGGAGATGGGCGCCGAGGAGCAGATCGACGCCGTCATCGACATGGCGATCAACCGGTACTTCGAGACCTCCGGCCTCTTCGGTTCCCCGGACACCTGCGCCGAACTCGTCCGCGCGCTGGCCGGCGCGGGCGTCGACGAGATCGCCTGCCTGGTCGACTTCGGTGTCGAGGCGCAGGCCGTGATGGAGAGCCTCACCTGGGTCGACCGCCTCCGCGACGCCCATGACACCGAGGTCGCCGAGGGCGCCCACTCCTTCGCGGAACTCTGCGAGCGGCACCGGGTCACCCTCGTCCAGGGCACGCCCTCGCTCTTCACCGCCGTCGCCGCGGAACCCGCCGCCCTGGACGCGCTGCGAGGCCTGCGCGCCCTGCTCATCGGCGGCGAGGCGTTCCCCTCGGGTCTCGCCCGGCGCCTGCTCGAAGCCCTGCCCGAGGTGCGGATCCACAACATGTACGGCCCCACCGAGACCACCATCTGGTCGACCGTGCACGAGCTGGACGCGCGCCGGGACGCGACGGCCGCCACCATCTCCATCGGCCGCCCGATCGCCAACACCGAGGTGCGGGTGGTCGACGACCGGGGACGGCCGCTCCCCGTCGGCGTCCCGGGCGAGCTGTGGATCGGCGGCGACGGCGTCGCCGCCGGGTACGTCGGACGGCCCGAGCTGACCGCCGAGCGGTTCGTCACCGGAGTCGAGGGCACCGGCCGGTTCTACCGGACCGGCGACCGGGTGCGCCGGCGCGCCGACGGCGGCCTGGAGTTCCTCGGCCGCGTCGACCGCCAGGTGAAGATCCTCGGCCACCGCGTCGAGCCCGACGAGGTCGAGAGCGTCCTCTCGCGCCACCCCCGGCTCGACGCGGTCGCCGTCACGGCGATCGACGGAGCTCACGGCACCGAGCTCGTGGCCTACGTGTCTCCCGCGGACTCCCTCTCCGACGCCTCGGTGCAGGACGCGCACGTCCGCGGCTGGGGCGAGGTCTGGGAGAGCGCGTACACCACCTCCGACAGCGCCCCGCAGGACGGCGCCGAGTTCGCCGGCTGGCTCAGCAGCTACACCGGCGAGCCCATCCCCGTCCCCGAGATGCGGGAATGGCTGGGGCACACGGTGGACCGGATCCGCGCGCTCCGTCCCACCGCGGTCGCCGACATCGGCGTCGGCGTCGGACTCGTCCTCCGGAACCTGGCCGACCGGGTCGGGGAGTACCACGGCGTGGACGTCTCGCCCGCCGCCCTCACCGCCGCGGCCGCGTCCCTCGGACGACCGCTCCCCGAGCACGTCCACCTGGAGCAGTCCGGTCCCGAGTACCTGACCCGCCTCGCTCCGGGGAGCCTGGACACGGTCGTGATCAACTCCGTGGCGCAGTACTTCCCCGGGACCGACTACCTGCGCACCGTCCTGACCGACGCCGCCCGGGCCGTACGGCCCGGGGGAGCGGTCTTCGTCGGCGATGTCCGCTCGGTCGAGATGCTGCCCGAGTTCCACACCGCCGTCGCGCTCCACCGGTCCGGGCCGCTCCACACCGTCGAGGAGATCCGCTCCGCGATCGCCCGCCGGCTGCACGAGGAACGGGAACTGTGCCTGTCCCCGGCCTTCTTCCACGAGCTGGCGGCCGGCCTCGACGGCATCGGCGAGGTACGCGTCGAGCTGAAGCGCGGTGCCGCGGACAACGAGCTCTCCCTCTTCCGCTACGACGTCACCCTGCTGATCGGCGACCCGGCGACGCCCGGAACACCCGGGCACCACCTCCCCTGGGACGCGCTCGACGACGGCCTCGACGGCGTACGACGGCGACTCGCTGGCAGTGCCGAGGACCTGGTCGTCACCGGGATCCCCAACCGGAGGCTGCTGCGGACCACGGCCGCCGTACGCGCGCTGGAGGAGACCGACGGCGCGGCCACCGGATGGGACCTGGAACGGCTCCTGTGGGACCTCGACGACGAGGCGGGGGCCCACCCGGAGGACCTGTTCGACCTGGCCGCCGAGCAAGGACGCCGGCTCCGGGCCCTGGTGCCGGCGGACGGCCGCCTCGACACCTTCGACGCGGTGTTCTCCACGCCGGTCCCCGCCCACGACGACACCGAGGACGAGGCATGAGCACGACCCGACCACTCGCCAACGACCCGCTCACCTCGGCCTGGGCGGCGGGGCTGCGCTCCTCCCTCCGCGCCTACGCGAGGACGCACCTCCCCGACGCCATGGTCCCGGCGCACTTCGTGGTGCTGCCCGAGCTGCCGAAGCTGCCCAACGGCAAGGTGGACCGCGGGAGCCTGCCTCCCCTGACGGCCGACGAGACCCCCGAGACCGCCTTCGTCGCCCCCCGCACCCCGGTGGAGACACAACTCGCCCGCATCTGGCAGGACCTGCTCGGCCTGCCGAAGGTCGGGGTGGAGACCAGCTTCTTCGACCTGGGCGGCGACTCCCTGACGGTCCTGCAGATGACCGCCCAGGTGCGGGAGGTCTACGACGTGCGCCTCGACCTCCGCAGGATGTTCGAGGACCCCACCGTCGCCCAGCTGGCCCGCATGGTCAGCTCCGAGGCGGACCCCACCGTGACCGGCGCGGGCAACCCCCGCGGCGTCACGAGCGAGGCGATGGCCACCGACGCCGTCCTGCCGGCCGACATCACGCCCGAGGAGGGCGCCGCGCCCGCGTCGACCGGCCCGTACCGCACCGTCCTGCTCACCGGCGGCACGGGATACACCGGGGCCTTCCTGCTCCGCGAACTGCTCGACCGCTCGGACGCCACCGTGCACGTCCTGGTACGCGCCGACGGGCCGGAACAGGCCGGCGAGCGGGTGCTCGGCAACCTGGCCGAGTACGGGCTGCTGCGGGACGGCGACCAGGAGCGCATCGCCGGAGTCCCCGGCGACACCGGGCGCCCCTACCTCGGGCTGACGAAGGCGGACCACCAGACACTCGCCGCCGACGTGGAACTGATCATCCACAACGCGGCGATCTCCAGCTGGATCGTCCCCTACGCCAAGATCAAGCCCGTCAACGTCTTCGGCGCCCTGGAGGTACTGCGGCTCGCCTGCCGCAAGCGGGTCAAGGCCGTGCACTTCGTCTCGACGATCGGCGTGTACCCGGGACACGAGGGGGAGCGCAGCTGGGCGGAGACCCGGCTCACCGAGGCCGACCACGTCGTCGGCGGCTACCGCCAGTCGAAGTGGGTCGCGGACACCCTCATGCTGCAGGCCCGGGACCGCGGTGTGCCCACCCACGTGTACCGCCTCGGCGCCATCACCGGATCGCAGACCACCGGCGCCTGCTCGTCCGACACCTTCATCAACCACCTGATCAAGGGCTGCGTCCAGCTGGGCGCCTACCTCGACTACGACCTGCTCCTCGACCTCGTGCCGGTGGACTTCTGCGCGGCCACGGTGGTGCACACCGCACTCTCCGGAGGCCGCCCGGAAGCCGTCTTCAACGTCCCCAGCGCCCGGTCCGTCAGCATGAACGACATCTTCGAGCTGATCGTGGCGTACGGCTATCCGCTGCGCCGCCTGGAGTACCGGACCTGGTACCGCGAGCTCGCCGCCGCCGTGGAGCGCGGCGAGGAGAACGAACTCGCCGTGTACCTCCCCCTGTTCGGCGCCGACCAGCCGGCCGAGGAAGTCGGCTACCTGGGCAGCAGGCCGGACTTCCGCACCGACAACCTGCGTGCCGCACTCGACGGCTCGGGCATCGAGTGCGCACCGGTCGAACGCGAACTGTTCGACCTCTACCTCGACTACTTCGTCGCGTCGGGCTTCCTGCCCGCCCCTCCCGGTGGCACCGCCCGCCCCCAGACCCAGTGGAGTTCGTGATGACCGCTCCTGCCGTGCCCGCCTTCCCGATGCCGCGCCGGCACCCGCTGGACCCGCCGCCGCGGTACCGCGAGCTCAGCGCCGAGCAGCCGGTGTTCCGGGTGCAGACCCCGCGCGGCGAGGCCGTGTGGGTGGTGACCCGCCACGCGGACGCACGCGCCGTGCTCACCGACACCCGGTTCAGCTCCGACCCGAAGAGCCCCGGCTACCCCTCCTACATCTCCGGCGACACCCCGCTCCCGCCCGGCTTCTTCCTCAACCAGGACGCACCGGACCACACGCGCCTGCGCCGCCTGGTGACCCGCGAGTTCCTCATCAGCCAGATGGAGGCGAAGCGGCCCCGGATGAAGGCCATCCTCGACACGCTGCTCGACGAGCTGGTGCGTCAGGGGAACACCGCCGACCTCGTGAAGCAGCTGGCCCTCCCGATGGCCGCCACCGTGATGTGCGAACTCCTCGACGTGCCGTACGAGGACCACACGGTCTTCGTGACCCTCACGGACACGATCCTCGACCGCAGCAGCACGCCCGAACAGGCCGAGGGCGCCGCCCGCGAGCTCATGGCGTACTTCGACGGCGTCGTCAGGGCCCGCAAGGAACAGCCGACCGACGACATGCTCGGCCGTCTGGTCGCACAGGAGGAGGCGGGCAGGCTCAGCCACGACGAGTTCGTCGGCCTCGCCGCCCTGCTGATGCTCTCCGGCTACGACACGATGGCCCAGATGATCGGCCTGGGCACGGCGACCCTCCTGGAGCACCCGGACCAGCTGGACGACCTCAAGGCCGACCCCTCGCTGTACCCGCAGGCCATCGAGGAACTGCTCCGCTACCTCTCCATCAACCACGCCGGGCTGCCCCGCGCCGCCACGGAGGACCTCACCGTCGGCGGCCAGGAGATCCGGGCGGGCGACGGCCTCCTGGTGATGATCAACGCAGCCAACCGCGACGCGGCCGTGTTCGAGGAGCCCGACAGCTTCGACATCCACCGCAAGGACCCGCAGGCGCACGTCGCGTTCGGCCACGGCTTCCACAAGTGCATCGGACTGACGCTCGCCCGCGTCGAGCTGAGCACCGTGTTCGCCGGACTCTTCGACCGCCTGCCCACGCTGAAGCTCGCGCGGCCGCTGGAGGACCTGCCGTTCCGCCACGACATGGTGCTGTACGGGGTCCGCGGACTCCCCGTCACCTGGTGAACCTCCCGCCGCTTCCCGGCAATGCCACTCACCCCCACGAAGGACGCAAAGGACGCATGATGGCGGTTGAAACGGTCTTCCTCCTGCCCGGTCAAGGGGGTTACACCCCTGGGCTCTTCGCCGGCGACGGGTCGCCCGAGGTCCGCGAGGTCCTCGACACGGTGGACGGGATCGCCGCGGAGTTCGGGCGCGGCGGCGTCTCGGGGCTGCTGACGCGCACCGACTCCCCCTCGGCGGCCGACCTGGTCCGCTCGGACTCCTTCGCCCTGCAACTCGCCGTGTTCGCCGCGGCCGTGGGCAGCTTCCGCGTCGCGGAGCGACACGACACGCCGGACGTCGTGGTCGGGCACAGCATGGGGGAGATCGCCGCGCTGACCGTGGCCGGGGCGTTCGGCCTCGCCGATGGGGCCCGGCTGGTGTGCCACCGCTCGGAGGCGCTCCTCGCGCACTGCCCGTCGGACGGCGGCATGGTGGCCCTGGAGCTGCCGGCCGCCCGCGCCGCCCACCTGGTGGGCGCCGTCGCCGACCGGGGACTGGCCGTCGCCGTGTGCAACGCACCCCGCCAGACGGTGGTGTCGGGACCCGACGAGGCCGTCGCGCTCGTGGCGAAGCTGGCCGGAGCGCTCGGTGTGCAGGCCACCCGGCTGAACGCGCCCTTCCCGTTCCACAGTCCCGTCCTCGCGCTCGCCGGGGAGGCCTTCGGCGAGGCGATCACCGGCATCCGGCAGCATCCGCTGCGCAGGGCGGTGTACTCGCCGGTGGCCGGCGGCCACCTCCGGGACGACAACGACCTCAAGGCGCTGCTGGTCCGTCAGCTCACCACCCCCGTACGGTTCATGGACGCCGTGCGTGAGCTCCACGCCGACGGCGCGACGAGGTTCGTCGAGTGCGGCAAGGCGGGTCTTTCGGGACTCGTACGGCGCAGCGTGCCGGAGGTCGTCGCGACCAGCACGGTACGGACGCGGGGCGGCGCGTCCGCGCCGGCTGCCCCGCCCGCGGACTCCACCCCGGTTCCGGTTGCCGCGCCCGCGGACTCCGCCCCGGTTCCGGTTGCCGCGCCGGCCCCGGCGACGCCCGTTCTCTCCGTCGCCGGAGTCCTGGACGAGTTGCGGGAGTTGTACGCGTCGGCGCTGGGATATCCGGTGGAGGTGATCACCGGGGACGCGGATCTGGAGGCGGATCTGGGGATCGATTCGCTGAAGCGTGCGGAGATGCTCGGGAAGGTGTCGGCGCACTTCGGGCTCGGGGAGTCGGCCGTGGACGGCCGCTTCGTCGCCCAGCCCACGCTCGCCGACCTGGCCGGACTGATCACCGAGGCCCGGGGAGCCGCACCGGAGCCCGTCGCCTCCGTGGTCGAAGTCCTGGACGAGTTGCGGGAGTTGTACGCGTCGGCGCTGGGTTATCCGGTGGAGGTGATCACCGGGGACGCGGATCTGGAGGCGGATCTGGGGATCGATTCGCTGAAGCGTGCGGAGATGCTCGGGAAGGTGTCGGCGCACTTCGGGCTCGGGGAGTCAGCCGTGGACGGCCGCTTCGTCGCCCAGCCGACCCTCGCCGACCTGGCCGACCTCATCACCGCCGCCCGGCCGTCCGCGCGCTGATCTCTACTTGAACGGGAGCCAGCATGTCCCTCGACCTCTCCGGCCGCACCGTCCTGGTCACCGGCGCAGGCCGGTCGCTCGGCGCGCCCCTCACCGAGCGGCTCACGCGGCTCGGCGCACACGTCGTGACCTGCGACGCGTACGACGCGCCCGGGATCAGGGCCGCGACGGGCCCGGCCGGCGGCCACCCGGACCGCCCCGGCCGCGTGGACGCGCTCGTGAACCTCGTGACCGGCGAGCCGGGCCCGCGTGACGCCCGTACGGCGACGGCCGGGGCCCTCACCCTCCTGACGCCGCACGCGAACGGTGCGATCGTGCACGTGGTCACGGCCCCGCCGGCCCAGGAGGCGGTGGCCGAGCTCGTGCGCGACACCGCCGCCGGGACACCGGACGGGGTGCGGGTCAACGCCGTCCTCGTACGGGAGGAGGCCGAGCGGTCCGCGGCCGGGGCCCTCGCGCAGCTCGTCGGGTTCCTGGTGTCCGAGGACGCGTCATCCGTCGACGGCAGGACCCTCGTCTTCGGCGGCGCACCGGCCCCGGCTCCGACCCCGCCGGCCGACGACGCCGTCGTCGTCGTGGGCATGGGGCTCGCCCTCCCCGGGGCGAGTTCGCCCGAGCAGTTCTGGGAGCTCCTGAAGAACGGCGAGCCGGTCTTCGGAGAACCGGGGGACCGGCTCGACCTCGACGCCCTCTGGTCCGCCGACGCCACCGCCGAGGACAAGACCTACTCGCGCGTCTCGGGCTTCATGACCGGATTCGAACCGCACCCGCGCCTGCGGGACGAACTCGCGTCCGGGGCCTTCGACAGCGAGGAGTACACGGCGCTGTGGCTGCGGCACTCGCTGCTCGGCGCCACCGAGAAGGTCACCGTCCGGCCGGATGACCGCCAGCTGTTCGCGGTCGGCCTCACCCCCGACGGCAGCCACCACCTGGAGCACAGCCTCGTCACGGCCGGTGTGCGCGGGATCCTCGCCGAAGCGGGGGAGGAACTGCCGGACACCTTCCGAACGCTCTACCCGCTCGCCTCCGACTCCCCGGAGGACGTCCTGCCCTACCGGATCGCCCGGATGGCCGCCCCCGATCTTCCCGGGTCGGCGGAGATCGTCGTGGTCGACACCGCCTGTTCCTCCTCCCTGTACACCGTCGACCTCGGTGTCCGGGCGCTCCTCGCGGGCGAGGCGGACGTGGCCCTGTGCGGCGGGGCCTTCGCGCTCAGCGCCCAGAACCTGGTGCTGTTCTCCAAGCTCCGCGGACTGTCCAGGTCCGGACGGGTGCGCTCCCTGGACCGGGACGCCGACGGCGTGCTGTTCAGCGACGGCGCCGCCGTGCTCGCCCTGAAGACGTACGCGCGGGCGATCGCCGACGGCGACCCCGTCCTCGGCTTCGTCGCCGGCTTCGGCGGATCGTCCGACGGGCGCGGCAAGGCGATCTACGCCCCCAACGCCGCGGGCCAGACGATCGCCCTCGACCGGGCCTGGCGTTCCGCCGGGGTCACGCCCGAGGACGTGGACTGGATCGTCGCGCACGCCACCGGTACGCCGACCGGCGACCGTACCGAGATGACCGCCCTCACCCGGAGCGCGGGGCCGGACAAGACGTGGACGATGACGTCCAACAAGTCGCTCGTCGGGCACGCCGGCTGGGCGGCGGGAGCGGTGTCGGCCATCCACGCCCTGCTCGCCATGCGCCACGAAGTCATTCCCGCCCAGCGGCAGTTCGGCGAACTGCCCGAGGGCGTGACGACGGCCGTGCGCGTGCCGGTCGACGACGTCCCGTGGGCCGCCTCGGCCGGCCGCCGCACCGTCGGGGTGTCGGCCATGGGCTTCGGCGGCACCAACGGCCACCTCGTCCTCACGGACCGGCCCCCGGCCCGCGCGGAGACCACCGCCACCCGCCCGACGGAGGTCGACCCGGTCGTCGTGGTGGCCGAGGGCACGCACTTCCCCGGCGACCCGGACGAGGAGCGCGTCGCCCGCTGGCTGTCGGGCGGCACCGCCGACTGGCCGTCCTCCTTCGGCGACGCCTACCCGCTGCCGTCCCCCGTGGAGGTCCGGCTCGCGCCCTCGGCGATCGCGGCCATGGACCGCAGCCAGCTGATGGCCGTGCGCTGCGCGGACCGCCTCTCCGGGGCGTGGGCGAAGGACGCGGAACTGTCCGCGCGCACCGGTGTGCTCGTCGGCCACAGCGGGCCCACCCGGGCCGCCCTCGCCTCCGACCTGCGCTGCTACCGCGAGGACCTGCTCCGCAGGCTGACCGGACCCGACGGCGTACCGCCCCGGGCGCTGGACGACGCGATACGCGCCATGTCCCGCCCGGTCAACGAGGACGCCTACCCCGGCCTCATGCCCAACGTCATCGCGGCCCGCGTGGTGCAGCAGCTGGACCTCCACGGGCCGAACATGACCCTCGACGCGGGCCGGGACTCCACCAACTCGGCCCTGGCCACCGCCGTCCGCTACCTCCGGGACGGCGAGATGGACCTCGCCGTCGTCATCGGCGTCAACGCCGCGACGGACCACGTTCCCACCCACGGAAGCAAGGAGAACGCGGAGGCCGCCGTCGGTTTCGTCCTGACGCGGCTGAGCGTCGCCCGGAAGCACGGCATGACGGTCCTCGGCCGCCTGGACCTCGCGACGGACGGCACGCCCGCCGGGACGGGCGACGACGAGCCCGTACGGGAACGCAACCACCGCGGGGCCGAGGGCGCCGTGGCCCTCCTGCACGCCCTGCACTCCGGGCGGCACACGGTCGTGCGGCCACGGGAGGACACCCACACGCCCGCCCTCGTGGTCACACCGCACGGGGCGGCCGAGGGCGCGTGGGAGCAGGCCGAAGCGACCACGCCGGCCACCACGCCGGTGGCCGAAGCCGCCACGCCGCCGGCCGACGTCACCACGCCGGTGGCCGAAGCCGCCACGCCGCGGGCCGACGTCACCACGCCGGTGGCCGAAGCCGCCACGCCGCGGGCCGACGTCACCACGCCGGTGGCCGAAGCCGCCACGCCGGTGGCCGATGTCACCACCCCACGGTCCGCCGGATCCCTGAGCGGCCATCTCGCCCGGCACGCGCTCGTGCTGCGCCCCGTGCCCGCGCGCGACGTCCGTCCCGGCGTGGCGGCGCTGCCCGCCGGAAGCCTGGTGCTGACCGACGACCCGAGCGCGCTGCGCGACGTCGGGATACCGGCGGACTGCCTGGTCGTCGCGCCCGGGACAGGGACCTCCGACCCGAGCCTGCCGTTCCCGGTGACCCGCC
Organism: Streptomyces sp. E-08; assembly: GCF_049913095.1. Classification (NCBI taxonomy): domain Bacteria; kingdom Bacillati; phylum Actinomycetota; class Actinomycetes; order Kitasatosporales; family Streptomycetaceae; genus Streptomyces; species Streptomyces sp. E-08. Next base: position 7,682,241 of record NZ_CP183971.1, read on the forward strand.
TCGACGCGCCCGGGGAACTGGAGGCGCTGCTGACCGCGGACGGCAGGCCGTTCGGTCAGATCCGCGTCGTCGTCGCAGGATCGCGCGCCGGCGCGGCCGCCTGGGACGTGCCCGAGCGCGTCCTCGCCCTCCACGACCTGGCGTTCCTGGCGGCCAAGCACGCCGCCGCGCCGCTCGACGACGGCGGCTGCCTCGCCGTCCTCGCGCTGGACGCCGCGGACGGCGCCGTCCCCGTACCGGCCGTGGGCCTCTTCGGCGGACTGGTGCGCAGCCTGTCCCAGGAGCTCCCCGGCTGCCTGGTGTACGCACTGGCCACCGACACCGAGGACGCGCGGGCCGGGCTGGCCCGACTGGCCGAGGAATCGGCCGCGCACCACCACATCCCGGTCGTCCACGACAGGGGCGGCGTACGGCACGCACTCATGCTGCTGCCCGTCGAGGCACCGCGCGACGGCGAAGGCGACGGCACGGGCCTCGGTCTGCCGCAGGACCCGGTGATCGTGGCCACCGGCGGCGCGCGCGGACTCACCGCCCACCTGGTCCACGAACTCGTGGCCGACCGGGCACCGCGCGGCGTCTGGCTGCTCGGCACGGGCCCCGCGCCCGACCCGGCCGCGACCGCCCTGGCCCGGCTGCCGCGCGCCGACGCCCTGCGGCAGCTGATGACGGCGTACCCCTCCGAGACCCCGGCCGCCCTGAGCCGGCGCTACGACCGGGCCGTCCAGCAGCTCGAACGCACCGGCACGCTCCAGGAGCTGGAACGCTCCGTCGGCGCCGGCCGGGTCCACTACCGCCAGTGCGACGTACTCGACGGGGACGCCGTGCGCACCGTGATCGACGAGATCCTGGCCGCGGAGGGCCGGGTGGACGTCCTGGTGCACGGAGCGGGCCTGGCCCGCTCCGCGGGCATCGCCCGCAAGAAGCTCGCCGACTTCCGGACCGTACGGGACGTGAAGGTGCGCGGATACGCGCATCTGCGGGCCGCGCTCCGGGGCCGGAACCCCGCGCTGTGGTGCAGCGTCAGCTCCGTCTCCGCGTTCACCGGACTGCGCGGAGAGCCCGACTACGGCGCGGCCAACGAGTTCCTGCTCCTCGCCGCCGCGCACGCGCGGGCGACCGAGGGCGCGGACGAGGTGGCCCTGGTCTCCGGACTCTGGGTCGAGTCCGGCATGGCGTCGGCGGACACCCCCGGCGGTGCCTTCCTGGCCCGGCAGGGCGAGATCGGCCAGATGACCGATGCCCAGGGCCGGGAGTTCTTCCGCGCCGAACTCCGCGGCCGGGGCAGCCACGGCCTCGCCACCACATGGATCGGCGACGCGGACTGGACGACCCTCCAGCGCAGGGCACCCGGCTTCCGCGCGGCCTGCGAGCGGGAGGCCGCGCACACACCGGAGCGGCGGAGCGTCCCGGCACCGGTGGGCCGGCGGGCCTACCTGACGGGCCCGGCCCACCGCGACGGCACGTCGGCGACCTGGGAGTTCGAGGTCGGCCTCGACGAGCACCCGTACCTCCTGGACCACCTGGTCGACGACCGGCCGACCGTACCCGGGACGTTCATCCTCGAAATGGCGGCCGAGGCCGCCGCCGAACTGGCCCCCGGCCTCGTCCCGGCGCGCGTCACCGATGTCGTCCTGTCCCAGTTCATCCGGGCCGCCCGGCACCGCTGGCCGCGCACCCTGCGCGTCTCGGCCGTACGCGACGGCGACCGGGTGCGCGTGCGGATCACGTCGCCCGGGGCCGGGCCCGTGCCCGAGCGCGAGCACTCCCGCATGGTGGTGCACCTGGCGCGGACGCTGCCCGAGGGCCCCCTGTGCCCGCCCGCCCCGCCCGGCGGACCCGACGCGCCCAACACGTACGAACTCCCCGGCACACCGGTCGAACTGAGCGGTGTCTTCCGTGCCTTGCGGCACCCCCGCCTTGCGGCCGACGGCGGATCCGCGGAACTGCGGCTCTCCCTTCCGCCGGGCGGGAGCGTGCTCTCCCGCTTCATCCTGCCGAGCGTCGCCCTCGACTGCCTGCTGCGCACCTCCGTACTCGACGGCCGCCGCCCGGGGGACGTGCCGGTGATCGTGCCCACGGCGCTCGCCTCCCTCGACCTGTACACCCCGGCCAACGACGAGGACCTGGCCGCCGGTTGGCCGGAGGGACTGGTGCTCCGCCACTGGTCCGACGCCTCCTCCGGCGAGGAGCACTGCGCCCTGGTCGCCCCGGACGGCCGCGCCCTCGTCCGGGTGACGGGCCTGCGGGGGGCGGAGAAGGGCGCGTACGACCCGGGGACACGGACCTGGCGCTCCGGGCCCGGAGCCCTCCACACGCCCGCGTGACCGCGGTGAGTTCGCAAGAGACCGACAAATGCGGCACCGAGGTGCCGCGGAGCAATGAGGAGAACGTGATGTCAGCCGAAGCAGCCGTCGGCAGTCAGGCGGAGAACGGGCCGCCGGCCGACCGCGCCCGGACATGGACGTTGGCGCTGGCCTCCGTCGCGATGTTCATGCTGATGCTCGACGTGACCGTGGTCAACGTCGCACTGCAGGACCTGCGGACCTCGCTCGGGGCGGACTTCTCCGACCTCCAGTGGGTGATCGACTCGTACACCCTGACCCTGGCCGCCTTCCTCCTCACCGGCGGCTCGCTCGCCGACCGGCTGGGCCGCAAACGGGTCTTCGGCGCGGGCCTGGTCCTGTTCACCCTCTCCTCGCTGGGCGCGGGCCTCGCCCAGGACGTCCTCTCGCTCAACATCGCGCGCGGAGTCCAGGGCGTCGGCGCCGCGGTGCTCTTCTCCGTCGGACCCGCCCTGATCGGCAACGAGTACCGGGGCGCCGACCGAGGGAAGGCGTTCGGCGTCTTCGGCGGAGTCGCGGGCCTCGCCCTGGCCTTCGGGCCGCTCGTCGGAGGCTTCCTCACCGACGCGCTCAGCTGGCGGTGGATCTTCCTCATCAACGTGCCGATCGGCGTCGCGGCCCTGATCGTCGGCGCCCTGCGGCTGCGGGAGTCACGGGAACCGGCCGCCCACGGTGTCGACTGGCCCGGCATGCTGAGCTTCGGCCTCGGTCTCGGCCTGCTCGTGCTCGGATTCCTGCGCGGCGAGGCCTCCGGCTGGACCAGCGCCCCCATCGTCGGGGCGTTCGCCGGTGGTGTCGTCCTGCTCGCCGCCTTCGTCGTCATCGAGAAGGTGCGCGGCGAACGGGCCATGTTCGACCTCTCCCTGATGCGCACGCCCACCTTCACCGGGGTCTGCCTGGCCACGCTGCTGTCCAACGCGACCAGCCTCGCCGCCGTCTTCCTGCAGATCTCGTACGTGCAGAACGTCCTGGGGTACTCGCCCTGGGAGACGGGACTGCGCTTCATGCCGATGATGCTCACGCTCTTCGTCGTCGCCGGCGTCACCGGGGGCCTGCTCGCCAAGGTGGCGCCCGGCCTGCTGATCGGACTGTCCATCGGCCTCATCGCCCTCGGCATGGGCCTGATGGTGCTCGTCGGGCCGGACGACTCGTGGACGGCGATGCTGCCCAGCATGATCGTCACCGGCGTCGGCATGGGCCTGTTCAACCCGCCGCGCGCCGCCGTCACCATCGGCGTCGTCCGGCCCGAGAAGGCCGGCATGGCCTCCGGCATGGGGGAGACCTTCCAGCAGGTCGGCGTGGCCGTCGGCGTCGCCGCCTTCGGCGCGCTCTTCCACCACAAGGTCGTCGACGCCTTCGCCGCCTCGGCCACGGGCACCGAGCTCGACGGACGGGCCGAGGCCGTGGGACAGCAGGTCGCCACCGGCGGCACCTCCGGCCTCGCGGACTCCGTCTCCCCGTCCGTCCTCGACCAGGTGACGGCGACGGCCCGCACCGTCTTCGTCGACTCCCTCGCCGACGTCATGGTCGTCTGCGCCGTGGTCGCCGCCGTGGGCGCGGCGATCGCCTTCGTGTTCATCCGCGGCCGCGACCTGCACGAGAGCGCGCGGAGCGAGTCCGCGGCGGCCGCACCCGAGACGGCCGCCGCCTGACCGCGGCGACCCGAGCACCCACCCGTAGGCCTGGCGAAAGAAAATGGGGCGAATCACTGTGCAGCAGACCGTGAAGGTCGTCGGAATCGGGGGTTCGCCCCGGCCGGACTCGACAGCCGAACGGGCCCTCCGCGCCGTCCTCGCCGAGGCGGAGCGCCAAGGAGCGGAGGTGTCGCTGATCGGCGGCGCCGAGCTGGTGATGCCGCTCTACGACCCCACGTCCGAGCTCCGCTCGGCGCGGGCGCTCCGACTGGTGTCCGAGATAGCCGCCGCCGACGGCCTCGTCCTCGCGAGCCCGGCCTACCACGGGGGCATCTCGGGACTCGTGAAGAACGCCCTCGACCACGTCGAGGAACTGCGCGACGACGCCCGCCCGTACTTCAGCGGGCGGGCCGTCGGCAGCCTCGCCGTCGCCCAGGGCTGGCAGGGGGGCGTGTCCACGCTGGCCGCGCTCCGAGACGTCACCCACGCCCTGCGCGGCTGGCCCACCCCCCTCGGCGTCGTGGTGAACACCACGGAGGCAGGCTTCGGGCCGGACGGCCGGTGCACCGATCCGCACCTCCGGAGCCGCCTGGAGGCCATGGCGACGCAGGTGGTGGACTTCGCCCGCATGGCCGTCCTCGCGGCGGAGGCCCGGGACGCCGCCGGAGCCGAGGCCCTGTCCCCGGCGGGGAAGTGAGGACGCACATGGTGCCCCGTACGGCCGCGCTGCCGGCCCGGCGTCCGCTGGCGCACGGCGCCGTGACCTGCCCCCGGCCCGTGCCGGGGGCCGCGCTGCGCCTGTTCCTCTTCCACCACGCCGGCGGCTCGCACCTCTTGTACCGGAACTGGGAGCACGAGTTCCCGTCCGACTGGGAGGTGTGCGTGCTCGACGCCCCCGGCCGGGGGCGCCTGAGCGGCGTCCCCCTGATCGACAACACCGACGCCCTGGTGACGTACTTCGCCAGGGAGCTCCAGCCCTGGACGGACCGCCCCTTCGCCTTCTTCGGGCACAGCATGGGCTCCCTCGTCGCGTACGAACTGACACGGCGTCTGGCGGCCGAGGGACGCACCCTGCCCGTCTGGCTGGGCGTCTCCGCGTGCGGTGCCGCGCCGCAGCCCGCCCGGGGCACGACCACCACGCCGAGGGCACGCCACCTGCTCACCGACGACGAACTGCGGGACTGGCTCCGGTCCGTCGGCGGCACACCCTCCGCCGTACTGGACGAGGAGGCGACCTGGAGCTACTTCGGCCCCACCTTCCGCAACGACTTCGCCCTCGTCGACACCTGGCGGCCGGCGCCGGACGCCGAACCGCTCCGCGTCCCCGTCTCCGCCTTCGGAGGTGCCGACGACCCCGTCGTCGGGCGGGAGCGCCTGGCCGCCTGGGCGGGCCGGACGGAACGCTTCCTGGGTGTGAACATGTTCGACGGCGGACACTTCTACCTGTCGGAGCACCGCCGCCCGGTCGCCCGGCGCATCACCGCGGCGGTGGCCGCGGCGCGCCGGACCACGCCGGAGCTCCGCCCGTGACGACGCCCGAGGCCCACGTGTGGACGGTGTCGCTCCCGCCCACCGCGACCGAGGACGACCTCGCCCTGCTCGACGACGCCGAACGCGCCAGGGCCGACCGCTACCGGCGGGCGGAGGACCGGGCGTCGTTCGTGGGCGGACGGGCCGCCCTGCGCCGCGTCCTCGCGGAGCACCTGGACGTCGGCGCCGACACGATCACCTGGGGACGCGCGCGCTGCCCCGGGTGCGGCAGCGACCGCCACGGACCCCCGCGCGTCGCCGAACCCCCCGGGGCCCCGGCCTTCGGCTTCTCCCGCTCGGGACGGCACGCACTGGTGGCCGTGGCCCTGTCGGGGCCCGTGGGGGTGGACGTCGAGACCGTGCGACCGCTCGACGTCCCGGCGACGGCGGGACAGTGCCTCTCACCGGCAGAGGCGGCGTACGTGCTCGGCCTTCCGCCGGGGGAGCGGCTGCGGGCCTTCCACCGCGCCTGGGTCCGCAAGGAGGCGGTCGCCAAGGCCGTCGGCGTCGGCATCGCCATGGACCTGAGAACCGTCGACGTCAGCCCCGGCCGCGCCGGGACCGTCGGCGTCCGGTGCGCCGCGGGGGCGGGCCCGGACTCCTGGACGGTGACCGATGTCGACGTCGGCGACGGCGCCGCCGCGGCGCTCGCCCTCCCCGGAACGGGCCGCCCGTCGTCGATCCGCACACGAACCTGGGGAATCCCCGAAAGCAGGAAGGGAAACAGTTGAAATTCGTCGCCTTCTCCGGAAGCCTGCGGGCCAAGTCGCTGAACACCGCGGTGGTACGGACGGCAGCCGAACTGTGTCTGCCGCCGACCTCGATGACGGTCTACGAGGGGCTGGGAGACCTGCCCTTCTTCAACCAGGACGTGGAGGCCGAGTGCCCGCCGCCCGAGGTCCTGGCCTTCCGCGCGCTGCTGGAGTCCGCCGACGCGGTGCTCGTCTCCAGCCCCGAGTACGCGCACGGCACCTCGGGGGTGCTGAAGAACGCCCTGGAGTGGGTGGTCGGCGGCGGGGAACTGGTGGGCAAACCGGTCGCCGTGGTCACCGCCTCACCGTCGATGACCGGCGGCGACCGGGCCCAGGCCTGGGTCAAGGAGACCCTGGAGGTGATGGGCGCGCAGATCCTCCCCGAGTCGCTCCCCATCGCGCTCGCGAGCGCCAAGGTCGCCGACGGCCGGGTCAGGGACGAGGAGACGCTGCGAGCCCTGGAGGACGTGCTCGCGGCGATGGCCCGGGCCGCGAAGGAACAGGGAGCCTAGGATCTGTCCTCCGGGCGTCGGCGGGCCCTCAGCGCTTGCCGATGTCCTGGAGCGGCAGCCCGCCGCCCGCCAGCACCACCTTGGAGAAGGCACCCGCCAGTTCGGTGAGCCGCCGGGTGCCCTCCGCCCCCAGACGCGCGTAGGGCGCCACGTCCAGACGGTCGGTGGCGGCCTCCACGGCGCGGCGCAGCTCCGCCCCCTCGCCGGTCAGCTCGCCGTCGCCGTCGAGGATCCCGCGCGCCACCAGCCGGTCCCTCGCCGCCGCCCACTCCTCCGTTGACCAGCCCCGCGCGGAACGCAGGTGGGCGGGACGCCAGTTCGTTCCCGTGGCCGTGTGGGACACCAGGGCCTCGAGACCGTCGAGACCGGCCTCGGAGAGCGCCATGACATGCCCGTCCCCGCGGTGCTCCCGCAGCAGGGTCGCGGCATGCCACAGGGCCAGGTGCGGTGCCTCGGGCACCGGCAGGTCGGCGTTGGCCGAGTACAGCGTCCTGCCCGGCCGACCGCATCCCTCGGCCGCGCGCAGAGCCAGCCCGGCGGCCTCCGCCATCTCCCGGGAGGCCAGCGCCTCCCGCCCCAACAGCCGGGTCAGATACGCGTCCGTGATCCGCAGCCGGGCCTCCAGGACGGCGGCCGGGGACGTGACCTCCCAGGCGCGCGGAAGGTGCCGTGCGACGAGGTCCGGGTGGAAGGTGTAGAACGCCGCCGTGACCACGCCCGGGCCGACCGCCCCGAACGGAGCGGCCCGCCCGGCCAGGTAGGCCATGGGGCCGCCCTCCAGGCCGAGTTCCGCGTAGGTCTCGTCGTGCTCGGGACAGAAGTAGTACGCCGCGTGAACGGGGTGATGGGCGTTGAAGCAGCGCCGGGCCTCGCGCGGGGTTATCGCCGTCATGGCACCCACGCTACGGGCCGGACCCCCGGACGGGAGGCGGAACGCCCGACCCGCCGCGCCCTCGGGCCCCTCGCGGTGGTCGATCCACCGCCGGCCGTGCCCGGTCACCTCCCGGCCGGTGGCGCTCCTCGCGCGTGCCGCCTCCGGATCACCTGTTCAGGGACTGTGCCCGGGCGCCCGTTCCTGGCTCCATGGGAGGGGCGTCCCCATGGCGACGCCCCCTGATGGTGTGGCTCTGATGACGAGGTGATCAGCGTTGGCGACCGACCGGTACGGCCACGACGTGTACAACGGCACGGCGGAGGCCGCCGCGCACCTGGACCGCGCGGTGGAGGCACTCCTCTTCTTCCGCCCCGAAGTGGCCGGCGCCGTCGACGACCTGCTCGCGGCCGCCCCCGCCGCGCCGGTCGCGCACGCGTTCGCGGCCTATCTGGGCGTCCTGGGCACGGAGCCGACGGCCGCCGCGGAGGCGCGGCGCCGCTTCGACGGCTTCGTCTCCGGCCTCGACCTCACAAGTCTGCCCCTGAGGGAGCGGCTGCACACGGCTGCCGCCGACAGCCTGCTCGCGGGCGACCTGCGGCGGGGCAGCGCACTCCTGGAGGAGCTGACCGTGGCCCACCCGCGGGACGCGCTCGCCCTCTTCGTGGGGCACCAGCTCGACTTCCTCACCGGTGACGCGCTGCGCCTGCGGGACAGGATCGGCGGCGCCCTGTCCGCCTGGGACGAGGACGACCCCCACCGGGGCCCGCTCCTGGGCATGTACGCGTTCGGCCTCGAGGAGACCGGGCACTACGCCCACGCACGGGACACGGGAGCGGCCGCCGTCGAACGGAACCGCCACGACGTGTGGGCCATCCACGCCGTCGCCCACACCTACGAGATGCAGGGCCGCTTCGCCGACGGCACCGCCTATCTCGACGCGCGCGCCGAGGACTGGTCGGACGGCACCTTCCTGACGGTCCACACCTGGTGGCACTACGCCCTCTACGCCCTGGAGGCGGGCCGCACCGACACGGCGCTCGGCATCTACGACACCGCCCTGCACAACGAGGACTCCAGGGGCGTGGCGATGGAACTCCTCGACGCGGCGGCCATGCTGTGGCGGTTCCATCTCGCGCGCTCCGACCAGGCCCGCCGCTGGGAGGCGCTCGCGGACGCCTGGACGGCACGGGCCGATCCCCCGTTCTACGCCTTCAACGACGTGCACGCGGTCATGGCCTACGTCGGCGCGGGCCGGATCGGCGAGGCGCGTCGGCTGATCGCCGACCGCCGGCGCTGGCTGACGGAACCGGGCGCGGGAGAGGTCACCAACCACGCGATGACCGCGGACGTGGGCCTGCCCGTGTGCGAGGCGCTCGTCGCCCACGCCGCGGGAGACCACGCCACCGTCCTGGCGCTGCTGTGGCCGCTGCGGCGACGGCTGCACGAGTTCGGAGGAAGCCACGCACAGCGTGACGCGCTCCAGAAGACGCTCCTGGACGCGGCCCTGCGGTCCGGGCGGCACGACGAGGCGCGGGTGCTGATCAGCGAGCGGACCGCGCTGCGCCCGGACAGTCCGTACAACTGGCTGAGCAGGGCCCGCCTGGCGGAGTCCCTGGGTGACGCCTCGCGGGCCGCCGCCGCCCGCGACCGGGCGGGCCGGCTGGGCCGGAGCGGCGACCTCGCGTCCGACCGGTTCTGAGGGCCGCGCCGACCCGTGCCCGCCCGACGACGCCGCCGTGATCACCGTACGTCGATCCCCGGGGACCGGAGCGTGGCCGTGCCGGCCTCCCAGGGGCCTCTGCCCGCCCGCTTTCCGCGCCGTACCGGTCGGGAGCAGCCAAGCGGCCGGAAAAGGGTGCATGCTGGGCACCGACAACGGTCGAGTTCCTGTCGGGAGGTCGAAAGAGTGAACGGCGGCGAGGGGAAGCGGCGCCTGACCGCCCGCGCTTCGACCAGAAAGGGTGCCGCGGTGCACCGCTCGCCCGGTGCCCGCGGGCGGCGTGCCCGGATCGGCGGCGAGGTCCCCCTCGACCGGCTCACCACCCGAGGGCGGCTCGCCTGGCTGAACTCCGCAGGCTCCAGGATCGGCACCACCCTCGACCTGGAACGCACCGCCCAGGAGCTGGCCGAGTTCACCGTGCCCCGCTTCGCCGACGGCGCCGCCGTCGACATCCTGGAGAGCGTCCTGCGGGGCGACGAGGGCTCACGGTGGACGGGCACGGGCGCCCCGCTCATGCGGGCCACCGCGCTGTGCGCCGTCGAGTCGCTCTCCTCCCTGGAGCCCACCCCGGTCGGCGAGACCTCGGCCCGCGCCGAGGAGGCCCACGAGACGCTGCTGCACCGCTACTGCCTGCGACAGGGCAGGCCGGTCCTCGTGAGCCGCATGCGGAACGAGGACTTCGTCAAGGTCGCGCCGACGGAGAGCGCCGCGGCGAAGATGCGCGCCGCCGGAGTCCACAGCTACCTCGCCGTGCCCCTCATCGCCCGCGGGCTGCTGCTCGGCAGTGCCGACTTCGTCCGCGGCCGCGGAAGCCCGCCGTTCTCCTCCACCGACCTCGCGCTGGCGGAGCAGCTGGCGTCCCAAGCCGCCGTCTACATCGACAACGCCCGGCTGTACGGGCGTGAGCGCGAGCACGTCGTCTCCCTGCAGCGGGCCCTGCTGCCGCGCGCGACCCCGGTGACGCCCGGGCTGCGCGTGCGGGCCGAGTACGCGCCCTCGGCGGCCCACCACGGCGTGGGCGGGGACTGGTACGACGTCATGGCCCTGCCCGGCGGACGCACGGCCCTCATGGTGGGCGACGTCATGGGCCACGGGCTGCCCGCAGCCGCCACCATGGGGCGGCTGCGGGCGGTGGCCCGCACCCTGATGACCCTGGACATGGCCCCGGAGCGCGTCCTGGCCCGGCTCGACCTCGCCACGCGCGACCTGGAGGACGAGCAGGTCGCCACGTTCCTGTGCGCCGTGTACGACCCCGCCGACTCCACGTACACGCTGGCCAGCGCAGGGCACCTGCCGCCGCTGCTCCTCGACGGAAAGGGCTCCGCCGAGTTCGTGGACGTGCCCGTCGGCGCGCCGCTGGGCGCGGGAGTGATTCCGTACGACCCGATCCGTCTGAAGGCGCCGAGGGACGGCAGCCTGGTCATGTACACGGACGGGCTCATCAAGTCACGGTCCGAGGACATCGACCACCAGCTGGACTGTCTGCGCTCCGCCGCACGTGACCTGGAACCCGGGGCGCTCGAAGGCGGCGGCCTGATCGAGTGCGCCCCCGCCGACGCGGCCCGGTTCGACGAGGCCGTGCTCCTCGTCGCGACGGTGGGCTCGGAGGACCCCGCCGACCTGCGGGAATGGGAGCTGCCGCAGGAAGGCAGAGCGGCGTCCGTCGCCCGTCACCTGGTGACGGACCAGCTCGCCGCGTGGGACCTGACCGAGCTCGCCGACGTCTTCGAGCTCGTCGTCTCCGAGCTCGTCGGCAACGCGCTGCGCTACGGCAACGGCCCCGGGACCATCCGGCTGCTGCGGGGCGACCGTCTGGTCGTGGAGGTCTCGGACACGGGCCCCGACCTGCCCCAGATCCAGCACGCGGATCTCAGCGACGAGGGCGGCCGGGGCCTCCAGCTCATCAACATGCTGTGCCGCCGGTGGGGCTTCTGCCGCACCGTGACAGGCAAGGTGGTCTGGGCGGAACAGGACCTGCCCTCCTGAGGGCGACCGGCCCGCCGACGCCGGGAGGCCGGACCGCGGGGATCCCCTACGGGCCCTCGGTCAGCCGCCCGGGGGCCGTCCTGCTTCCGGCCGCCGCCGCGTGCAGCACCTTGAGGGCGATCATGAGCACGCCGATGTCGTCCAGGTAGACCGGGTCCGGAATCAGGTCGATCGGCGAGATCGTGTAGACCACCGCCGCCCAGAAGAGCGCCTTGGACTGCAGGGGGACACCGGCGTCGAGCAGCAGCCGCCGAGCCCGGAAGACCCGGACGAGCAGCACGGCCGCGAAACCCGCCACCACGAGCGCGAGAACCACGGCCACGATGAGCCAGACGGAGCCGTCCATGCCGCTCTCCTGTCCGATGTCGGCGTTCCGAAGCCGCGGCAGGTCGTCCGCGGCGCTTACCAGGCTACGGCCCCGGGCCGTCGTCCGGCCTCATCGGCGACCGCCGCGGGCCCCGAGCCCCCGGAACCGGCGACACCGGCCCCGACGCCCCGGACCCCGACGGCGAGCGCCCACAACAGGAGGGGGAACGCGGCCAGCCGTTCCATGCCCCCCATGCCGAGCCCCAGGTACCGGTGGGAGAGGAACAGCCCCAGGGCCGTGATCGCCGTGACGCCGAGCAGGCCGGCGCCCCAGCGCAGGGGGCCCGGCACGTGGGTCGCGAGGCGGAACCCCGCCAGGACGAGCCCGATGTCGCCCGCCGCCATCACGAGGAGGGCGCCCAGGACGTGCAGGTTCTCGTCGACGTCCGCCGGGGCCAGCCCGACCAGCACGAATCCCGCGCCGGCAGCGGCGAGCAGCAGGCGGGCCGTGGCAGTGGCACGGCCGCCGCGCCACAGGGCGGCGCCGCCGGTGAGGGCGACGCCGAGCACGAGCAGCACTCCCAGGGCGACGAACGAGACGTTCATCAGACCGTGCTCGGGTGAGCAGACGTACCGGGGCTCGGGCTCCGCCTGCAGGGCGCAGTGCGCGTTGCCCAGGTCGCTGATGTTGTTCCGGGCCCAGCTGTACGGTCGGCCCCAGGCCGACTCGACGATCCAGTGGACGACGAAGAACTGCACCACGCCCACGATCCAGGCCGAGTAGCCGATTCGGACTCTCATCCGTCCACCTTCCGTCGCGCGAAGTCCCGTGCGGACAGCCGATCACGCGCGACGGGTCCCGATCACTCCGACGGGCCCCCTGGGTCGGGGTGGGGCAGGCCCTACTGCGGTGCGGAGGAAGGGAGTTCGCGCCGGTTCAGAGGTGGGCGTCCAGGAGCTGCCGTACCTCGGAGCCCGTCATGGGGCCCGTCGCGTGGGCCACCGCCTCGCCCGCCACCAGGAGGACGCAGGAGGGGGCGCCGGTGACGCCGTACCGCCGGGTCGCGGCGGGACAGCGTGTGATGTCGGTACGGACGGCCGTCAGGCGGCCCGCGTACGCGTCGGCGATGTCACCGACGACGAGGTCCATCGCCCGGCAGGGCTCGATCGCCTTGGGCCACGCCCCGGTGAAGTACGCGAGGACCGGAACCGTGCTCATCCCGAGGATGAAATCGAACTCCGCGTCCTCGCGGGGCTGGTGAATCCGTTTCGCCATGGGAAGCTCCTGACCTGGCGTTCCGTCAATGTGAAACCCATCATCCCCCGTGCGGGAGGGTCACGGAGCCCGGCGGGTCGGCTCCCCGGGGAGCCGGAGTTCGACGGCGTCCGCGTCCGGCGGGACGGTGATCAGCGAGGCCGTCTCGGTCGTGCCGTAGCCGTTGATGCCCGTGGCCCGCGCGGGCTCCGATGTCAGGGGAGCCGGCGCGGCAGGGCCTGCTCGGCCCAGATGGCTTTTCCCTCGCGACTGTGCCGCGTGCCCCAGCGCTCGGCGATCTGGGCGACGAGAAGCAGGCCGCGGCCGCCCTCGTCGAAGGTGCGGGCCCGGCGCAGATGCGGAGCGGTGCTGCTCGCGTCGAAGACCTCGCAGGTCAGCGAGGCCTGCCGGATCAGACGGAGCCGGACGGGGCTCTTGCCGTAACGGATCGCGTTCGTCACGAGCTCGCTGACCATGAGCTCCGTACCGAAGGACAGGTCGTCCAGTCCCCAGGCGGACAGCGTGTCGGAGGTGAACCGCCGGGCCCCCGAGACGGCCGCCGGGTCCGAGGGGAGGTCGAGGGTGGCGACGTGGCCCGGGTCGAGGGCCAGGGTGCGGGCGACCAGCAGGGCGATGTCGTCGGCGGGATGGCCGGACAGCAGCGCGGCGAGGAGCCGGTCGCACACCTCGTCCGGCGGCCCGGGCGCCGCGGCCAGGGTGTCGCGCAGGGTGGTGCGGGCGGCGTCCACGTCCTCCGTCCGCCGCTGGATGAGTCCGTCGGTGTAGAGCACCAGCAGGCTGCCCTCCGCCAGCTCGAACTGCGCGGTCTCGAAGGGGAGTCCGCCCAGGCCGAGCGGGGGACCGATCGGCATGTCGAGGAAGCGGGCGGACCGCCCCGGACCTTCGCCGTCGCCGTCGCCGTCGCCGTCGCCGTCGCCGTCGCCGTCGCCGTGGGCGTCGGCCGGTGGGGCGGGCGTGGCCAGGGCCGGCAGCACGTGTCCGGCGCTGGCCAGTGAGCACATCCGGGAGACCGGGTCGTAGACCGCGTAGAGGCAGGTGGCGCCGAGCTCGCCGTCGTCCCGGCCCTCCTCGCGCTGGAGCCGGATGACCACGTCGTCGAGGTGGGTGAGCAGTTCGTCGGGCATCAGGTCGATGTCGGCGAAGGCGCGGACGGCCGTCCGCAGGCGGCCCATGGTGGCGGCGGCGTGGAGCCCCCGGCCGACCACGTCACCCACGACGAGGGCGACCCGGGCCCCGGACAGCGGGATGACGTCGAACCAGTCGCCGCCCACGCCCGCGCGGGCACCGCTCGGAAGGTAGCGGGAGGCGGCCACGACGGCGGACTGCTCCTCCGTGGGCCGCGGCAGCAGGCTGCGCTGGAGGGTGAGCGCGGTGGAGCGCTCGTGCGTGTACCGGCGGGCGTTGTCGACGGACACGGCCGCCCTGGCCGCGATCTCCTGTGCCAGGGTGAGGTCCTCCTGGTCGAACGGCGCCGCGCTCTCGTCGCGGAAGAACTGGGCCAGGCCCAGGGTGTCGCCGCGCGCCACCAGGGGCAGCAGCAGGGCCGAGCGGAAGCGGTGCGGGGTCCCGTCCGTGTCCGGGGGCCACCACCCGGGGGTGCCCGACGTCGCGGAGTGGAACAACCCGGGGCGGCCGGTGGCCAGCGCGTCCGCCGGCGCCGACCCCTCGGGGTACGTGTGCGTCGGGCCCTCGCCGTCGGACGGTCCTCCGGGGTCGTCACCCGACGCGGACCGGTGGGCGACGCGTCGGAGCGGCGGCGGATCCGACGGCGTCCGTGCCCCCTCGCCGTCGAGGACGGAGTCGAGGAGGTCGACGGTGACGAGAGCGGCGAAGCCGTCGGTGCCGACGTCCGCGAGCTCCCGAGCGGTACGGCCGACGTCCAGCGTCGTCCCGATCCGCCGGCTCGCCTCGTTCGTCAGGACGAGTCGGTGCCGGAGCCGCAGGTCGCGCTCCTCCTGGTAGGCCGCGACGACCTGCTCGGAGCCCCGGTCCACGTAGCCGAAACCGGCCTCCATCAGCCGCATCGCCGCGGCGTTGACCAGCTCGGGGTCGTCGGTGAGCCGGAGGATCTCGCCCTGCAACAGCTGGAACATGGCGAGGTGCCCGAGCCGGTAGGCGCGCAGGAGCGAACTGATCGGCACGCCGTTCCTCGCGTACAGGCGCGCCATCTCCACGGCCTGCGGCGGCGCGGTGTAGTCGGCCGCGTCGCCGCCGTGTTCGAGGACGTCGAGGAACGTGGTGATGTGACCGGCCGTCTCCTCCGCCACGAGGTCGGCGATGTCCTCGTCCACCGAGGGCTCGGGAACCTCGCTGCGTATGCGACGCACCAAGACGTCGGCCGACTGGTTCGTCCGCGGCCTGAGCTCTTGGGCCACACGGCGCAGGAGCGCGTCGACACGGGTCCCCATAGGAAAAGTGTGCGGAAGCGGGCACGTGCGTGCCACCGGGGCGGTCGGAGTTCGCCTGGGGGAGGCCCGGCGGGGAGG
Source organism: Streptomyces sp. E-08 (assembly GCF_049913095.1). NCBI lineage: Bacteria > Bacillati > Actinomycetota > Actinomycetes > Kitasatosporales > Streptomycetaceae > Streptomyces > Streptomyces sp. E-08. The sequence goes on from NZ_CP183971.1 coordinate 7,697,659, forward strand.
CTGGCGGTCACACGACCGAGAAAGAGTGAACCCACCGGATCAGCGAGCGGATGGCGCCCCGGGCTTCGCCCGCAGGTGGGCGCTGCACTCCGTCATCAGGGTGGCCACGGGCCGGCATGAGCCCATCACGTACCTGGTCCTCGGCGAGAGGAGCATTGTCCCGGCCGTCGTGGGCAGACGCAGGGCCTGCGGACTCCGGGGAGTCCGCGTGACAGGGCGTGCCCGGAGTCGTACAGGAGCATCGATGCGCACCGTAGGAGTCGAAGAGGAACTGCTGCTCGTCAGCGCCACGACGGGGGAGCCGCTCGCGGTGTCGTCCGCGGTGCTCGCCGCGGCGGCGGCCGGTGGGGGTGAGGGCGCGGACGGCGTGTTCGAGAAGGAGCTGCACCAGGAGCAGCTGGAATTCGCGACCCGGCCCCTGAGCGGCATGAACGAACTGCGGGAGGAGATCGTCCGATGGCGCGCCGAGGCCGCTCGCCACGCGAAGGAGGCCGGCGCCCGGGTCGCGGCCCTGGCGACCTCGCCGCTGCCGGTGGAACCGTCGCGCAACCTCGGCCGCCGGTACCGCTGGATGGCGGAGCAGTTCGCCCTCACCACGCAGGAGCAGCTCACCTGCGGGTGCCACGTCCACGTCTCCGTCGAATCCGACGAGGAGGGGGTCGCCGTGCTGGACCGCATCCGGCCCTGGCTCCCCCTCCTCAACGCGATCAGCGGCAATTCGCCGTTCTGGGACGGCAGGGACAGCGGGTACAGCAGCTACCGCAGCCGGGTCTGGAACCGCCTGCCCTCGGCCGGGCCGTACGAGCCCTTCGGCAGCGCCGAGGGCTACCACGAGAGGGTGCGCGACATGCTGGCCACGGGGGTGCTGCGCGACGCGGGCATGATCTACTTCGACGCCCGGCTCTCCCACACCTACCCCACCGTGGAGATCCGTGTCGCCGACGTCTGCCTGGAGCCCGACACCACCGTGCTGGTGGCGACCCTGGCCCGGGGTCTCGTGGAGACCGCCGCCCGCGCCTGGCGCGCCGGAGACCCTCCCGCGCGGATCCCGGCGGGACTGCTGCGGCTCGCGTCCTGGCGCGCCGCCCGCTCCGGGCTCCAGGGGCCGCTCCTCGACCCCCGCTCGATGTGCGAGACAACCGCCGGGGTGGCCCTGGACGCCCTCCTGGAGCACACGGACGCGGCTCTGGACTCCACCGGCGACCGGGACGGGGCCCGGCGCGCTCTGGCCGCCCTCCGGGAGCGGGGCGGCGGCGCGCGGCGTCAGCGTGACCTCCACCGCGACGGCCGTGATCTGGGCGAGGTCGTACGGGAGTGTGTACGGATCACGGTGGGCGACGGCGCGTGAGCGTCGCCGCCCGGCCGGTGGGGCCCGTTGTGCGGTTCCTTGCGTCGTGGCGTCGCGGCTCCTTGCGTCGTGGCGTTGCGCGGTTCCTTGCGTCGTGGCGTCGCGCGCGTCGCCTCCGGTCCAGTGCCGCCGCCTACCGGTCGAGGTCCAGTGCCGCCGCCTACCGGTCGAGCAGGGCGCGGGCGGCGCGGGCGATGTGGGTCCGGGAGATGCCGGCCTCGTCGAGGAGCTCCTTCGTGGTGCCCGAGCCCGGCAGACGGGTGACCGCGAGGTGGGCGAAGGCCGGTTGGTGGCCGCCCGGGGCGAGCGCGGACAGCACGGCCTCGCCGATTCCGCCCTCGGGGTGGTGGTCCTCGGCGACGACCAGGGCACCGGTCTCACGGGCGGCCCGGACCAGGGTGTCGGTGTCGACCGGCTTGACGGAGTAGAGGTCGACGACGCGGGCCCGCACACCGTCGGCGGCCAGCTCCTCGGCGGCGGCGAGGCATTCGTGGAGCGTCACGCCCGCGCCCACGAGGGTGACCCGGTCTCCTTCGCCCTGACGCAGGGTCTTGGAGCCGCCCACCGGGAAGGTCTCGCCGGCGGCGTACAGCACCGGATACGCGCCGCGCGTGGTGCGCAGGTAGGAGATGCCGTCGAGGTCGGCCATGGTGGCGGTCAGGGCTGCCGCCGAGGTGGCGTCGGCGGGGTAGAGCACCGTGGAGCCGAGGACCGCGCGCATCATGGCGAGGTCCTCGACGCCCATCTGCGAGGGTCCGTCGGCGCCGATCTCGACGCCGCTGTGCGTGCCGCAGAGGGACATGGTGATCTGTGAGACGGCGGCCATGCGGATGAAGTCGTGCGCACGGGTGAGGAAGGCGGCGAAGGTCGTGGCGTACGGGCGGAAGCCGCGTACGGCCATGCCGACGGCGTCGGCGATCATCTGCTGTTCGGCGATGTACGTCTGGAAGAACCGCTCCGGATGGGCCTTCTGGAAGTCCTCGGTGTGCGTGGAGTTGCCGACCTCGGCGTCCAGGGCGACCACCTCGGGGCGGGCGCCGAGCGCGGCGAGGGCGGCGCCGAACGCGACGCGGGTCGCGACCTCGTCCCCGACCTCGTAGCGCGGCAGTTCCACAGGGGCCGCCGCGGCCGCGCCGGCGTCCGCGTGCGGGGGCCGGCCCGCCGGCGGCCTCGGGCCGTGTACGGCCAGGTGGCGGACGCCGCCCAGCTCGGCGACGGCCCGCTCGGCCATGTCCTTCGGCAGCGGCTTGCCGTGCCAGCCGTTCTTGTCGGCGACCTCGGAGACGCCACGGCCCTTGACCGTCCTGGCGACGACCACGGCGGGCCCCGTTCCGTCCGCGGCCACGGTCAGGGCCCGGTCGACCTGCGCCAGGTCGTGGCCGTCGACCACGAGCGCCCGGCAGCCGAAGGCCTCGACGCGCCGGGCGTACGCGTCGGTGTCCCACTCCAGCTCGGTGGGACCGCTCTGGCCGAGGCGGTTGACGTCGACGAGGGCGACGAAGTTGGCGAGCCGGTGGTGCCCGGCCTTGTCGAGGGCCTCCCACACGGAACCCTCGGCCATCTCGCTGTCGCCGCACAGCACCCATACCCGGTACGGCTGCCGCTCCAGGTCGCGGCCGGCGAGCGCGATCCCGACTCCGTACGCGATGCCCTGGCCGAGGGAGCCGGTGGCCAGGTCCACCCAGGGCAGGACCGGGGTCGGATGCCCCTGGAGGCGGTGGCCGAAGCGGCGGTACGTGGTCATCAGCTCGTCGTCGTCGATCGCGCCGGCGGCCTTGAACATCGCGTACAGCAGGGGCGACGCGTGACCCTTGGAGAAGATCAGGTGGTCGCCGGCCGGGTTGTCCGGCGCCGCCCAGTCGTAGCGGAGGTGGCGGGTCATCAGTACGGCCATCAGATCGGCCGCGGACAGGCTGGAGGTGGGGTGGCCTGAGCCCGCCGCCGTGCTGGCGCGCACCGAGTCGACCCGGAGCTGTTGCGCGAGTTCGAAGACCTCGGAGAGGTCGCTGTCGGGTCCGAGCGTGACGGTCGGGGGCGCTGCGGTCATGGCGAAGGTCCTTTCCTGCGGAAGCGGGCGGCCGCGGGAGACGGTCCCGGGCACCGGGGTCAGGGGTTCCCGGCCGCACGCGGTCGATCACGCTCGGCGCCCGGCTTGGGCCGCTCGGGTGCGGCTTCGACCCTTGTGCGTCTGCTCGGGGTGCCCGCACGGTATGCCTCGCTCTTCGGAGGGAATGGCGGCCGGCGACGATTCCCCGGCCGCCTCGCGATGAGTTCGTGGCGCGCGGCCGGTCCACCCTTCAGACCGTAGTCCCGGAGGAGAGCAGATGACATCCATGACCGATCTCGACCTCGGACCCCAGGCGCTGATCGTGGCGCGTCTCGCGGCGGGCGTGCCGGAGGCGCGGCTCGCCGGCCGGACGCCCTGCCCGGAGTACGCGGTGACCGACCTGCTGGGACACCTGGCCGGCCTGTCCCTGGCGTTCCGTGACGCCGCCCGCAAGGACCTGGGCCCCAGCACCGCCGTCCCGCCCGGCAGCACCCGGCCGGTCCTTCCGGCCGGCTGGCGCACGGAACTGCCGCGGCTCCTGGCGGAGCTGGCCGAGGCCTGGCGGGACCCGCAGGCCTGGACGGGATTCACCCGTGCGGGCGGTGTGGACCTGCCCGGCGACGTCGCGGGGATCGTGGCCGCCGACGAGCTGGTCATCCACGGCTGGGACCTCGCCCGGGCCACGGGGCAGGCGTACGCGCCCGACCCGGCCGCGCTGCGCGCCTCGCACACGTTCCTGCTGGCCGCGGCCGAGGAGCAAGGGGACGGTGGCGGCCTCTTCGGCGCCGCGGTGCCCGTCCCGGAAAGGGCTCCCCTGCTGGACCGTACGGTGGGGCTGAGCGGCCGCGACCCGAAGTGGACCGCGCCGGGCGGCTCGTGACGCCGACCGGGGACCCGCTCACCGGCGGCGGCCCCGCTGGACCCGAGGGCGCGTGACGGACGTCCACGGCGACGGTCCGATCCCCGGGCCCTCGAAGTGCGCCTGGGCATCGGGGAGATGTCGCGACCCTGACGTCGACCAGGGGATAGCCGGGGGGTGCGTCAGGGCTCTCCCCGATGCCGTGCGGGGTGCGTCGTCAGCATGATCGTTCCATGACGACGACAACGCCCCCGTGGACCGCCTTCACCCTGGCCCCCCTGTGCATGGCCCTCTACGGAGTCATCCGCCTCACCGATTCCACCCACGGCCCCGGCCTCGCCTGGTCGGTCGGCCATCTCGCGCTGCTGGCCTCCGTGTCGGCCTTCGTGCCCTTGATGTGGTCCCTGAGACGGTGGGCGAGGGCGGGGCGCGGAGCGGCGGCACGGTGGTTCGCCGACGCCGCGGCCGTCGCGGGTCTGCTCGGGGCGGCCGCCGCGGCGACACAGACCGTGATCGATCTGGTCGTCGGGTTCCTGTGCGCGGACCGGGAGGCCATGGACGTCCTGTTCGAGGAGGTCAGGAGTCATGCGGGGGTCACACCGGCCGTCTACACGATCGGTCCGCTGCTCTTCTACGTGGGCCTGGTCCTGCTCTCGGTGCAGCTGGCGGCGATCCGGCGGATCGCCCTCTGGCGGCCGCTCGTCGTGATCGCGGGCATAGCCGTGGCCGCGATGAGCCTCGATCTCCTGCCCCTGGCCGGCGTGTTGCTGCTGCTCGCCCTCGCGCCCCTGGACCGGCAGCGGCGCCTCGCCCTGCCGGCCGCGGCTCGCGGCTAGAGCTGTGACCGCGAACCTCTGCCCGGTCGCTCCCTGTGGCCGACAGGGGCGCGGTCGGTCACAGCGACGGTGAGGAGTGGGCGAACCCGATGGGGGATCACCCGGCCGCTCCGTGGCGAAGCCCGTCGAGGAGCAGGTCGAGGAGGCGGCCGGACCGGTCCCGCTGGGCCGGGGAGCTGGTGATCAGGGCGACACCGGCGAGGCTGAGGCCGACGTCGAAGGGGTCGACGTCCGAGCGCAGGAGACCGGCGTCGGCTCCCGCGTGGAGCAGGGAGTCGATCGCTGCGCCGAGCCGGTCGAGGGTCTCGGCGAAGGGGTCCGCGCCCGAGGCGACGGCGGCCCGCAGGGCGTCCGCCATGCCCTGCTTGGCGGCCAGGTAGTCGATGAACCGGTCCATCCACTCGCGCAGGGCCCGGTCCGGAGGGAGGCCGGCCAGCAGTTCGGCGGCGCTGTCGCAGACACGGGCCAGCTCGTTGCGGTAGGCGGCCTCGACCAGCGCCTCGCGCGTCGGGAAGTGGCGGTAGAGCGTGGCCGAGCCGACGCCGGCCGCCTTGGCGATCGTGTCGATCGGTACGTCCGCGCCCTTCTCGGCGAAAGCGCGTACGGCCGCTTCGAGGATGCGCTCCCGGTTGCGGCGGGCATCGGCGCGCAAGACGCTCGGCTGGGTGGTCACGGCTGCTCCCTTCGTCGGGATCCAGTCTATCTGGACAACCGGGGAGTCCCCCGGTTAGCCTCCCGGGCAGAAGTGGGGAGTTCCCCGGTTGCGGGCCGAGGCTCCGTTCGACAAGCAAGGAGACCCCTTGATGACCAGCGAGAAGACCGTCCTGATCACCGGTACGTCCTCCGGAATCGGCCTGGCCGCCGCCGTGGCCGCCGCCCGGGACGGCTGGACCGTCATCGCCACCATGCGCGACACCGGAAAGGCCGAGGCGCTGCTCAAGGCGGCGGCGGAGCACGCGGTCACCGACCGGATCCAGGTCAAGCGCCTGGACGTCGTCGACCCCGACAGCATCACCACGTGCCTGGACGAGGTGATCGCCGAGCACGGCCGCCTCGACGCGCTGGTCAACAACGCCGGCGCCGCACAGGTCGGCACCATCGAGCAGATGGACCTCGACGACGTCCGGGGCGCCATGGAGGTCAACTTCTTCGGCGTGGTCGCCGCCACCCGCGCCGCCCTGCCGCACCTGCGGGCGTCCCGGGGCCGGGTGATCACCGTCACCAGTGTGGGCGGCGCCGTCGGTCAGCCCTTCAACGAGGCCTACTGTGCGGCGAAGTTCGCCGTCGAGGGCTTCATGCAGTCGCTCGACCCCGTCGCCGCCGCCGTCGGGGTCGACGTCGTCGTGGTCGAACCGGGCGCGGTGGCCAGCGAGTTCGTCGCCAACATCGGCCTGGACGTCCCCGCCATGCTCGCCGCGGCGGGACCCTACGCCCCGGCCCTCCGGGCGTACATCGCCCGCACCCAGGAGTCCTTCGGCAACGCCCAGACGCCTTTCGAGGCCGCGGCCTCGATCGTCGAGGCCCTGGCTGGGGACAGGCCCCCGTTCCGCGTCCAGACCTCCGAGTGGGCCCGCGCGTTCGTCGGCACCACGCTCGCCGACCTGGACGGCTCCGCGGTCCGGACGCTCACCGGCACCTGGGTGCGCTGAACGGTTCCCCGGAAGGTCGAAGGAGGGCCCGTTCCGTGGCCTGATCAGGCCCCCGGGCGGGCCGCTCCGGTGAGTTCGTCCAGTTCCGCCGCGTACAACCGGGCCGGGTCGAAGCCCATGCCGGTGAAGTGGCCCGCGAGTTCCAGGGACAGCGCCCCGTGGAGGCGGGTCCAGAAGGCGAGGGCGCGACGGAGGGCCGCCGACGGGGCCGGGTGGGGGTCGGCCCACTGCCGGTGGGCCGCGAGGTGCGCGTCGAAGGGGACGGCGGCCGTGGCGCCGTCCGGCAGCGTGGCGCAGGCGTCGAGCAGGACGCCCATGATCTCCTGGGTGATCCCGGTGACGTCGTCCGGCGCGTGGTAGCCCGGCACGGGCGTGCCGTACACGAGGAAGTAGCGCTGGGGGTCGGTGAGCGCCCAGTCGCGCAGGGCGTGCGCGAGCGCCGTGACGTCGGCGCCGTCCGCCGCGGCGGCGTGGAACGTGTCGGCGAGGCTGCGGTACGCGTCGCGGATGAGTTCGGTGATCAGCTCGTCGCGGCCGGCGAAGTAGCGGTAGAGCGCCGGGCCGCTCATCCCCAGCCGCTTGGCGATGGCGTTCAGCGAGAGCGCCGAGGCCCCGGCGTCCGCGATCTGCGCCCAGGCGTGCTGCTTGATCTCCGCCCGCACTTGGCTCCGGTACCGCTCGCGCGGGGTCGCCGCCGCTTCGCTCATCACTCTTCACCCCTCGCCGTCGCCCATCGCCCTTGCACTGCCCTTCGTTACACCCTATCGCGATGACGAGGGGCGATAGCGGGAAATGGGGAGTGGGGTTGACACCCTCGCTAAGTACCGTCACTTTAGTTATAGCTTCTAACGCATCCGGCGACATCTGAAGAAGGCGTGAGATGGAAACCACGGAACTGGTCGAGGTCGTCCTGCCCGGCACCGTCGAGCCCGAGGGGCTTCGTCTGCGGCACGGTTCCGTGCCCGCCCCCGGCCCCGGACAGGTCGTCGTCGCCATGGAGGCGACCGGGGTGTCCTTCGCCGAGCAGCAGATGCGCCGCGGCCGCTACTACGACCAGCCGCCGTTCCCCTTCGTGCCCGGGTACGACCTCGTCGGCACCGTCGCGTCGGCCGGCGAGGGCGTCGACGCCCGGCTCGTGGGACGCCGGGTGGCCGCGCTCGTCAAGGTCGGCGGCTGGGCGAGCCACGTCGTCCTCGACGCGGCCGACGCGGTGCCCGTGCCCGACGGCCTCGGCGCGGCGGAGGCCGAGGCGCTCGTGGTCAACGGCATCACCGCCTGGCAGATGCTGCACGGCAGGGCCCGGGTGCGGGCCGGCGCGACGGTGCTGGTGCACGGCGCGAACGGAGGCGTCGGCACGGTCCTCGTCCAGCTCGCCCGCGCGGCGGGCGCCACCGTGATCGGCACCGCCTCGGCCCGGCATCACGACGCCCTGCGCGCCCTGGGCGTCACTCCCGTCGACTACCGCACCGAGGACGTGCCCGCCCGCGTCCGGGAACTCGCGCCCGGAGGAGTGGACGCCGTGTTCGACCACATCGGCGCCCGCAGCGTGCGCGACTCCTGGCGACTGCTCGCCCCCGGCGGCACCCTCGTCTCGTACGGCAGCGCCGCCACGCGCGACGACACCGGCTCCAAGCAGTGGCCGGTGCTCAAGATCCTCGGCCGGGTGTGGCTGTGGAACGCCCTGCCCAACGGGCGCCGTGCGTACTTCTTCAACATCTGGGCCGGCCGGGCCTTCGCCGCCGACCGCTTCCGCGCCCGCCTGCGGGCCGACCTCACCGAGGTGTTCGCCGCCCAGCGGCGCGGTGAGATCACGGCCCAGGTCGCCGCCGTCCTGCCGCTCGCGAGGGTCGCCGAGGCGCTGCGGCTCGCCGAATCGGGCACGGTGACCGGCAAGGTCGTCCTCACGCCATGAGGACTCCACGCGGCGGATCCCGCTCCGGGCGCGCCGATGACTTTCCGACACGCATCCGGTCGGTACGTTCCGAGTACGCCGTCAACGCGGATCGGAGCGTCGGAACGACATGAACACGCAGAACGACCACGACAGCAGCACCCAGGACCCCGAGCAGCAGCCCCGGCTCGTGGAACGCGAACCCGAGACCACCGCCGTCGTGCACGGCGTCGTGTCCCCGGCCGAAGTGCGCACCTTCTTCGACGAGGCCTTCGGAGCACTCGGGCGCGTGCTGCGCGAGCAGCGGGTCCCGCCGCGGAGCGCCGCGTTCGGCCTGCATCACGGGGCGCCGGGGGAGAAGTGGGACCTGGAGGTCGGGTTCGTCACGGGGAGGGAGGTGCGGGCCGAGCACGGGGTCGTCACCGGCGAGCTGCCCGGCGGGCGGGTCGCGCGGGTGACGCACCACGGCGGCTTCGACGGGCTCGGGGATACCTGGGAGCGGCTCGGGGCCTGGATCCGGGCGCAGGGGCTGCGAGCCGGTGAGTACCGGTGGGAGGTGTACGTGACGCAGCCGACGCCGGACATGGACCCTCGGGACCTGCGGACCGAGCTCAACTGGCCGATCGCCGACTGACACCGCCCGCACGATCCGGACGGCGGCCGTACGGCGGGGTGTACGACGGACCGTACGGCGGGGCGTACGACGCACCGAACGGCGGTCAGAGCTCCGGGAGCCGCTCCGTACCGCCGAGCCCCGGCGCGCCCCAGACCGGGAACCACCGCTCCATGTCCGGCTCCATCGCGAGATCGCCGGCCAGCAGGCCCCTGACCTGGACCTCAAGGGTGTTGTCGCGACTCTCGGCGCGATCGGCGCGCGGCGCGAAGGGGTAGAAGGTGCCGCGTTTGTAGAGGTACACGAGCGCGAGGTCGCGCGCCCGGTGCCCGCCGGCGCCCGGAGCGTCCGTCCACGCCCCCTCCGCCCGGTCCCCGTCCACCGGATCCCCCTCCGTCCCCGGGCCCCGCGCCCCGGCCGCCGCAGCGCGGAACGCGGTCAGGGAGCAGAGCAGGTTGGGGCCGAACCCGGCTTCCTCAAGGAGCGCGTTGACCGCGTGCAGGTCGTTGACCAGCGTGATCAGGTCCTCGGCGGGACGTCGTACGGTGAGCCAGGTGTAGCCGTAAGCGTCCGAGGAGTACGTCACGGGGTACGCCCCCGGTCCGGCGCTCCGGCCCCCGCCGTCACCCCCGCCCGGGTCGGGGGCAGCCACCACCTCGACGTCGAGGAGGTCCCGTACCTCTCCCTTCAGGCGGGCGAAGGCACCGCCCTCCACCGCGGCGAAGCACACCGACCCGGCACCGGCCGGGACGAACCCCGTGCCCGCCTCAAGGGTGAGCGCCGCGGCCGGCAGGCCGAAGAGACGGTCCAGGTCGGGCCGGACCGGCCGGCTGCGTCCGAGGATGCTGTCGAGAAGTCCCACCGCCGTCACGCCCCACCGAGCTGGGCCGAGATCCGCGTGAGCTGCTCGAGCCGCTGCTCCAGGGTGGGGTGGGTGGAGAGCAGCCGGCTCAGGCTCTCCTTGGAGGAGAAGGCCGGCGCGAACCAGAAGGCGTTGTACGGCTCCGCCTTGCGCAGGTCCTTCGTCGGGATCCGGGCCATCTCGCCGCTCACCTTGGTGAGCGCGGAGGCGAGCGCCGACGGGCGGCCCGTCAGGAGCGCGGCGGCGCGGTCGGCGGCCAGTTCGCGGTAGCGGGACAGTACGCGGGTCAGCAGGAAACTGACGACGTAGACGGCCGCGCTGACCACGGGCACGAGGATCACGGCGAGGCCCATGGTGCTGTCCCGGCTGCGTCCGAGACCGCTGTAGAGCGCGACCCGCGTCATCATCCCGGCCAGGACGCCGAGGAAGGACGCGATGGTCATGACCGCGACGTCCCGGTGCGCCACGTGGGACATCTCGTGCGCGAGGACCCCCTCCAGCTCCTCCGGCTCCAGGCGTCGCAACAGGCCCGTCGTGACGCAGACCAGCGCGGTCTTCTCGCCACGGCCGGTCGCGAACGCGTTCGGCACGTCGCTCTCGGCGATGGCCACCTTCGGCTTGGGCATGTCGGCCAGTGCGCAGATGCGGTCGACGGTGCCGTGCAGCTCGGGCGCCTGCTCTCTGGTCACCTCACGTGCTCCCATGCCCAGCGCGGCGATCCGGTCGCTGAACCAGAACTGCCCGACGAACAGAGCGCCCGTGATCAGCAGGATGATCGGCCAGGATCCGCGCAGCAGTACCAGCAGAACGCCGACGAAGACCACGTACAGCAGGCCGATCAGGAACATCGTCGTCGCCATGCGCGTCGCGAGCCCCCGGTCGGGGGCGTAGCGCGAGCGGGACGAGGACCGAGTTCTGGGCATCCGCGCACCCTCTTCCACGAGCGGGCGGACCGGCCGGACCCGGTCGGGGCAAGCCTCCCGCCCCCTCCTCCTGCCAGTGTGCTCCCCCACCCGCCGGAACGGACGCGCGGAGCCGGGCCGGAACGGGGGTGAGCCCGGCCGGAAGGAGGCGCGACGACGGACTGCTCCGACTGGATCCCTCCGGTGGTGCCCGCCCGTCACGGCGCCGACGCTGGCCTGGCGGTGGCCGCCACCCGACGTATGCGGGGATGCGCGGAGCCGCACCGCATCGTCGTCGGTCCCGGCGTGGCCGGGATCCTCAGAAAGACAGGAACACATGGCGGAACGAGCCATCGGAACAGGCTGCCTGCCGCCCGCTCGTGGGAGCGGCGGGCTCGTACGAACGAGGGGGCCGCGACCGTACGCGCCGCGCCGCTCCCGGCGGTCGCCCGCCCGGGTGGCGGTCGTCGCGGCCGGTCTGGCGCTCCTGGGCACGGTCGCCCCGGCGCCGAGCGGCGCCGTGGGTCCTCCCCCGACCGGCCCCCGTCCGGGAGGCCCGGCGCGGTTCGTCCCCGGTCCCTGCCCGACCACGCCCGACCCGATCCCCGGACGATGCGGCCTCCTGGAGGTGCCCGAGAGCCGGACCCACCGCGGCGGACGGACCATCAGACTCACCGTCGCCGTCATCCCGGCCGCGTCGTCCACGCCGGCCCAGGACCCGGTGGTGTTCATGGAGGGAGGCCCCGGCGGCGACGCGCTCGGGGCCATCCCCTTCCTGATCGACTCCGGTGTGAACCGGGACCGCGATCTGATCGTCATGACCCAGCGCGGCGGACTCCACTCACAGCCGAACCTGGCCTGCCCGGAGCTCGACCGGTTCAACGCGGCCGCCGTGGGGCTCCCGTACGACGCGCCCTCCACCGGGCGCCTCCTGGTGCGTGCGGCGAAGGAGTGCCGGGACCGCCTGACGGCCGACGGAATCCGGCTGAGCGCGTACAACACCACCGAGAACGCCGCGGACTTCGCCGACCTGCGCACGGCGCTGGGCATCAGGAAGTGGAACGTCTACGGCTACTCCTACGGCACCGACCTGGCCCTCACCTACCTGCGCCGGCACCCCGAGGGGATCCGCTCGGTGGCGATCGACTCGGTCGTCCCGCCGCAGATCGTGAGCCTGCCGTGGGCCTGGGACAGCGCGCAGGAGGGGATCAACACGATCTTCGCGGCCTGCGAGGCCCAGCCCGCCTGCAAGGGCCGCTACCCGCACCTCTCGCGCACCCTGACCGAGCAGGTCCGGCGCCTCGAGGCGCATCCCCTGAGGCTGACGGTGCGTCCCCCCGGCGGCGGAAGCCCGGTGAGGGTCGTCCTCGACGGCGGCGCACTGGTCAACCTGCTGGTCGCCGACGGCGGCGCCATGCCGGCCGTCGACGTCCCCGCGGCGCTCGACGAACTCGCCCACGGGAACCCGGAGCGCTTCGCACAGGCCCGGGCCGCCGGCGCGACGCCCGCCATCGGCGAGTTCGCCCACGGTCTGACGCACTCGGTGGCGTGCGGCGAGTGGGCGCCGGGCTTCTCGAGGACCGACGTGCTGGAGGCCGGGCGCCGGGCGTTCCCCGGGTGGCCGGACACGGTCCTGGCCCATGCGCCGCAGCTTCCCTTCGAGTACGACCTGTGCCGCGTCTGGAACGTACCGGACCGCACCGCGGTCCAGCGGGTGGCCACCCACAGCAACGTGCCGACGCTGATCGTCTCCGGCACGTTCGACGCGAAGACGGGTGCGAGCTGGGGACCGTACACCGGCCGCACGCTGCCCCGCTCGACCGCCGTGCTCATCCCCGGGATCGGCCACTTCGTGGTCCCCCAGTCGTCCTGCGCGCAGAGCGTCCTGGCGTCCTTCCTCACCCGACCGACCGCTCCCGACACCGGCTGCGTGGCCGGGCTCACGCCGGAACCGTTCACCGTCACCCCCGAAGCGGAGACCCGATGACGTCCCTCGTCCCACCCCGACACCGGCGCGCACCGCGCAGGCTCCCGGCCGCGCTGGCCGGAGCCACGGCCGGTGCCCTCGTCGTCGGCCTGGCCGCGATGCCCGCCCGAGCCGAGGCCGGTGCCGGAGCGCCGCTCGGCACGGTCGCCCGGACGGCGGACGGCGCCCGCTTCGAGCCCGGCCCCTGCCCGAGGACGGCGGACCCGATCCCCGACCTGGCACGCGCCCACTGCGGAACGCTGACCGTGCCCGAGAACCGGTCCCGGCACCGGGGACGGAAGATCACCCTCGCGGTCGCGATCATCCCCGCGGTGAGCGAGCGACCGTCGCCCGACCCGATCGTGTGGTTCGCCGGCGGCCCCGGCGACGACGCCGTCTCCGAGATCCCGATGGCGCTCGCCGGCGGCCTGAACAGCGACCGCGACGTGATCTTCATGTCCCAGCGCGGGACCTACTCGGCCGACCCGGAGCTCACCTGCGCGAACATCGACGCGTTCAACGCCCGCGCCCTCGGCCTCGTCTCCAACGCACCGTCCACCGGGCGCCTGCACGTCCGGGCGACACGGGAGTGCCGCGACAGCGTGGTGGCCAAGGGCGCCGACCCCGGCGCCTACAACGACATCGAGAGCGCCGCCGACTACGATGCCCTGCGCCGCGCGCTGGGCATCAGGAAGTGGAACGTCTTCGGCATCTCCTACGGCACCCAGCTGGCGCTCAACTACATGCGCCTGCACCCGGACGGCATCCGGTCGGTCGGCATCGACGGCGTCCTGCCGCCCTCCCTCGCCGGCGGGGCCGTGACCTGGAAGGCCGCACGAGAGGGCTTCGACGGCCTGTTCAAGGCCTGCGAACTGCAGCCCGCCTGCAACACCCGCTACCCGAACCTGAAGGCCACCTTCCTCCGCCTCGTCAGCGAGCTGGAGGCACGACCGCTCACCACCACCGTCACCGTCCCGGACCACCCCGAACCGGTGAAGGTCGTCCTCGACGGGAGCAACCTGGTCACCTGGCTGACCTCGGCCACCCACGTGGCGGCCGGGGTGCCGCGCTCCCTCGACGCACTGGCCCACGGCGATCCGCAGCGCATCGCGGAGCAGCTCGCGGGCGGCAAGTACAGTCCGCAGGCCATCGGGAGGGTCGCCCACGGGCTCGTCTACGGCATCTTCTGCAGCCAGTGGACCCCCTACGAGAGCCGGGCCGACATCATCCGAGGCGGTCGGCGCGCGTTCCCGACGTTCCCCCGATCGATGCTGGCCAACGCCCCGCAGCTCGCCTGGCTCCACGACGACTGCCGCGCCTGGGACATCCCTCCGGCGCCCGCCTGGATCCGGGACGTGACGCGCAGCGACATCCCGACCCTCGCCCTCTCCGGCGGCTTCGACGCCCAGACCGCCCCGAGCAACGGGGCGTACGTCGCCCGGACGCTGAGCCGGTCCACCGCCGTCACCGTGCCCTACGTCGCCCACGTGGTCTTCGCCGACTCGGCGTGCGCCCAGACGATCACCCGGTCGTTCTTCGACAAGCCGACCGCGCCGGACACACGATGTCTCGCAGGCCTCCAGCCGCCTGCCTTCGAGATCGCGCCGTGAACCGCCTCAGGAGCCCTCGTCCGAACGGAGGGCGGCGCGGACACCGGTGATCACCACGGTGATCAGGCACAGGGCGATGACGGTCTCGGCCCACAGGAAGGCGAACCAGTCCAGCACGCAGCCGATCGGAGGTGAGCCCGGGGCCGTGTTACGGAACGCGGCGAGGGCGAACAGCGTGGCGGCCATCCAGGCGAGGCCCGGCCAGACCAGGCCCTTGCGCCGGGTCGTCAGGTACCAGGCCCCGATGATCACGGACGTCGCCAGCGCCCACATCACCACCATCATGAAGACCGCGAAGACGGTCTGGCTGCCCGACCGCGCCACCCACAGCCCCATGGTGGCCTCCTGCCGGGAGGCCGCGGGAGTCGCGGAGACCGAGAAGAGCGTGTCGTTGTTGGAGAACAGCAGCCGCACCGGGACCTGCTCGCCGCCGAGCAGGGCCCAGAACTCGATCTCGGACTCGTAGGTGTCGAACGGGTAGTCGCTGATCGATCCGCCTGTGATCGCGACCTGAATGTCCCGCGTCGTGAGCCGCTCGTGCGCCTCGAACGCCAGGTCGCCGAGGGTCGCCGCGGAGGTCTGGAGGACGAGATCGGCCACCGGGGCGGTCCCGTCCTCCTCGGCGTACGTCCCCCGAGGGGTGACCCGGACCCGCAGCACCAGCTCCCGGGCCGCCGCGTCCACGTGCTGGACGGTGGCCGTCACGTCCACGCGGTCGGCGGCCCCGGAGCCGGCCGTGCGGACCGTGTCGACCGCCTGTCGCTCGGCGAACTGCAGCCTCGACCCCACGCTCACCGCCACCATGATCAGGACCGCGACGGGGATCAGAACCGGCAGGATCGACGCCCCGAAGCGGTGGGGGCGAGACGAGTCCGGGGAGGGTGGGGCCATGGTGACTCCGACGGGCTGGGAGGGGAACGGCCCGGTCCGGCCCGACGCCGGGGGAGCCCCGCACCCGGGCGGGTGCGGCCGGCCGAAGCCGGGCACGATCGTCGCGGGCGGCCGCATGGCCGCGTCGTCGTGCGGTGCCCGCAGTGCGATCCTCGTCGACCGGTCCTGCCGATCACCGCATCCGGGCGGGCGTGTCGGCGCAGGCCGGACTGCCCGGGACGTCACGACGAGAGCGGGATCCCGAGCCCCCGGCATGACGACATTCCCGCCGCGTCGGAGGAGCATCTATTGCTGTGGGGCCGACACGCTGCGCCACGCGCCGTGGGCGAGGGACGGCGTACGCCGGCCGGCGGAAGGAGGACGCCATGATCGTCGACTGCGCGCACTACCGGGACGGGCGCCGGCAGCACGAGGGCGCGATGCCGCTGGAGCAGGCGGCCGCGCACTGCAGACGGGGCGGCTTCGTCTGGCTGGGCGTCTTCGAACCGGGCCCCGAGGAACTGAGACGGATCCGTGAGGTCTTCGGACTCCACGAGCTGGCCGTCGAGGACGCGCGGACCTTCCACCTGCGGCCGAAGGCCGAGCAGTACGAGGACGGCACCGAACTGATCATCCTGCGCACGGCACGCTACGACGACGAACGCGAGGAGATCGACACCGGCGAGATCAGCGTCTTCCTCGCCGAACACTTCGTGATCACCGTGCGCCAGGGCATCGCGAGCGAGCTGAGCGAAGCCCGGAGCCGGCTCGAAAGCCGCCCCGAGCTGCTGAAGGCCGGGAGCGCCTCCACCCTGTGGGCCATCCTCGACCAGGTGGTCGACAGCTACGCGCCCGTCATCGAGGAGCTGGAACGCGACATCGAGCAGATCGAGGCCACCGTGTTCTCCGGGGCGGTCGCCCCGACCGAACGGATCTACTTCCTGCGCCGCGAGGCGACGGACTTCTACCGCGCGGTGCACCCGCTGCTCGCGGTACTCGGGCGGCGCCTGCAGGCCGGCAAGTCACCGCCCGCGCTCCTGCCCTACATCCGCGACGTGCACGACCACCTGCTGCTGGTCAACGAGGAGGTCGCCGCCCAGCGCGACCTCCTGACCACCGTCCTGGAAGCGAACATCGCGGTCATCTCCGTCGAGCAGAACAAGATCAACCTTCGCCAGAGCGCCACGATGGAACGACTCACCATCCTCGCCAGCGTGTTCCTCCCGCTGTCCTTCGTGGTCGGCTTCTTCGGGCAGAACTTCGACTGGCTGGTCACCCACATCAGCGGCTTCCCGGCCTTCCTGGCCCTCACCGTCGGCGGACTGCTGCTGCCGTGCCTGATGCTCTACCTCTGGCTGCGCCGAAGCCGCAGCCACGTGCCACCCCCGATGACCGGGGCGCCCCCCGTCGCACGGCGCCGGACGGAGACACCGACGGAGTGAGACGGGCGCTACGGGATCCGGGGCGGCCGGCCGACGACGTCCGCCACCAGGACTTCATGCAGGACCGCTCCCGCCGCCCACCGCCCGAAGACCACGTGCTCCGGTCGGCGTCACTGGGGCCCGTATCGGATTGAGGTCAATCTGCGGGTTTCGCCCTCGAGGTCGCGGCAATGGCAGGATGCCGGGGTCTTCCAGGCCTTGCTGGAGGGCGCGATCGCGGAGGCCGCGAATTGGGGCAAGGTTCCCTAGGGCCTGACCATCCGAAGGAGGACCTGGTCGACCACGTCGACGATGAAGTCGTCGGGGATGCCGGGTCCTTCCAGGAAGTAGCGGTGGACCAGCATCGCGGGCCCGGTGTTGGCCACGACGGGGGTCAGCACTGCGGGGTCCACCTCGCCCTTGGCCGCCCCGCGCGCCAGCGCGGCGAGGAACAGCTCGCGGTAGGGGGCGAACACCCGCTCGCGCACCGCCTCGTGGATGCCCCGCATCGGTCCGGGACGGCCACGCGTCCGCCCGAACTGCGTGCGGGCCGACAAGGCGTACGCCTCCCGCAGGAACCGCGGCTACCTGCGCCGCCGCGGGATTCGCTGCACCATCCCGGACAAGGCCGACCAGGCCCGCAACCGCCGAAGGCTCGCGAGCGCCACGCGGTGGAGTGCGGGATCAACCGCGTAAAGCGCCACCGCGCGGTGGCCACGAGGTATGACAAGCTCTCCGTCCGTTACGAGGGGACCGTGCTGATCGCGGCCATCAACGAGTGGCTGTGATCGCTACCGCTTGCGGGCCAGCAGCTGCACCGCCTGCGACCGGTGGCCGTTCATCGTGGCGACCTCGATCGCTTGCTCGTCCACCGGGTCAAAGCCCGACAGCAGGGCCCGCAGTTCTGCGATGTCGTGGTGTCGACACACCACACCGTCGTCGGTGGCGAAGACGCCGTAAGGCGTGTCGAATTGCCGGGCATAGGCGGCGTAACGGCTGCGGTTTCGTTCGTCGTCCTGCAGGACCACGTCGCTGACGTAGAGCAGCCCGCCAGGCGCCAGGACGCGGTTCAGCTCATTGACCAGCTCCCGTTGAGCATTGCCGTCGGGGATGCAGGTCAGCACTGCGAACAGCAGGATCACGTCGAAGCTCCCCGACGCGGCAGGCAGGGCCGGCGGGGACTCCAGGACGGCGAAGCGCAGGTCAGGCCGCGACTGACGGCCCCGCTCGATCAGCGCGGGAGACAGATCCACGCCGGACACGTCGCGGAAACCGTGCTCGCCCAGCTCGGCCATGACACGGCCGTACCCGCAGCCGTAGTCCAGAACCCGGGCGTCCGGACTCACCCCCGCCAGCCAGCTCAGATTCACCGGATGAGTGAACGTCTTCGTTGCGCCGACGCTGTCCCAGTACGCGATCTGACTACCAAGATCCTTCATGCGAGTGCAGCATACGGCCCTCCCGGATCCGCATACATCACTTGATCCACTTGACACAGGCCCTAGCCCGATGACGAGGCTGGCCGGCCGCGCCGCCCACCTTCCAGGAGAGGAAGCTGCGATCTTTGCCCAGGCGGACGAGCTCAACGCCCACATCGCTCGGTTCCTCGAACACTACGGGTAGGCTCGTAGGTATGGGAATTGACTGGGAGAACATACTCGGCGCAAGCGGTAACGGCCTCGACGATGCCTACGACAGCGCGGTCTCCGCGGTCATCTACAGCGATGACCCGATGGAGGACCGTCGGCCACTCCCAATCGGCGAAGAGCACGACGACACAGACGGTTTGCGCTGAACTGAGGAAACGCCCCGGCAAGCCGCGGCGTTTCGCCGTCAGGTCTGGGGTCGGTCAAGAGGCGGCCGAGCTCAACTCTGCGGCTCGATCGCCGCCTTCACCGAACTCGTCATCCCCGGCAACGGCACAGGTGACGGCCAGCACTACGGCACGGGGGTCCTGCCCGAGCACCGAGGTCACGGCCTCGGCCGATGGATGAAGGCCGAGTCGATCCGACAGGCCCCGACAGCAACGCGCATATGCGACGGGTCAACGACGGTCTCGGCTACACACCCACGCACACGACACACCAGTATCAACTCGACCTTTAGCAGAGAGCGGACGGGCCGGACCGGGACATCACCCCGCCCCGCCTGTCCGTGCTTTCGATACACGCCCTAAAGCGTGTTGCAGAAGTCTGCGAGGCGGGCATTTCCCCTGTATGTGTGGGGTGTTGTGGGCTGAGCCGTTGTGGGTGGAGACGTTCACGGGTCTGCGGATGCGGCAGTTCGAGCGGCTGTTGAAGGTTGTGCGTGAACGGGGTGGGAATGGGCCCGGGGGCGGCCGGACCGGGTGCTGCTGGTGGCCGTCTGCTACCGCACGAACCTCACCATGCGGCAGCTCGCGCCGCTGTTCGGCTGCTCGCCCGCGACCGTCTGCCGGGTGATCAAGCGGCTGCGGCCACTGCTCGCGCTCGAGCCGGCAGCACGTCCCGCCGACGCGGTCGAGCGGCTGTGGATCGTGGAACGCCGAACACCGTCGCGTCAGGGCCCGCGTCGAGCACGCCTTCGCCTGCATGAAGCACTACAAGATCCTCCGCGACTGCCGGCAGCGCGGCACCGGCCTCCATCACGCCGTCCAGGCCGTCGCCCACATGCACAACCTCGCCCTCACCGCATGACCGGACCGGCGCCAAGACCGGCCCTGACCTGCCCGGACACCACCTTCTGCAACACCCTTTAGTCCCAGAACAGCAGGTGGTTTCCCGCGCCCGAGGGGTCTCGCACCAGTACGGGCCAGCTGCCGCCGCCGGGATGCCGCCCGACTCCGCTCGGGGCGGCGGTGGAGGACATCTGGAGGCCCGTCACCGGGTCCAGGACGAACCCCGGTGCCCCGACCGCGCCTTGGGAGTATCCGAAGACGATGTCGTTGCTCCGCGCCTGGAGGGTGAGGACCTGGAGGGCGTTGAACTGCTGCACGCCGTTGGCGGTTTCGGCGGAACCCGTGAACGGGGTGGAGCCGGCGTTGAACTCGACGTCGAGGTTGTCGGAGATGCTCGAGTTCAGGCCGGAAGGACCGTTGCGGATGTTGTCCGGCGAGCTGTTCATCTGCGAGAGGAGGCTGCGCGCGTAGTTGTGGGAATCGTTCGCGTTCCCCGTGTCGATGGCCCTGATCAGTGCGGCCCTGGTGGCCCTCATGTTCCTCTGATAGGTCCCGGCCGTGGGGAACAGGGAATCCGTCAGGGCTTCTATGGCGGTGAGCTGTGCCTGGGCTACGGCGCCACCGTTCACGCCCCCGAAGTTCATGTAGTTGTTGAGCCGCAGGGCCAGGTCGTTCTGTATCCCGTCGAACGGAATCTGGTGGTTCCTGGAGTTTCCGGCGCCGGGAGCGCCCGCCACCGGCCCCTGCCAGCCCGGTCGGGTGCCGTCCACCTCGAACTGCGGATTGCCGCCCGCGCCCGTCGGATTGAAGGAGATGTGCCGCTGGATCGCGGGGGTCGTGCCGGTGGACGACGCCGCGACGGGGCCCGCGGATTCCGTGGCCGGGGCACCCTGGACCGGTGCCGCGGACCGCATGACCCGCACGGCGTTCGCCTCGGCCTCGCGCTCGTGGCGGTCGGACGGGTCGGAGACCTTGAGGCCCTGGCCGTTCTCGGTGCCGGCGACGGGGCCCCGGCGTTGCTGGATGACGTGGGTGAGCTCGTGCGCCAGCGTGTGGGCGTCGCCGCCGCCGGCGCCGACGACGACATGATGTCCGCTGGTGTAGGCGCGGGCGCCGACCTCGGCCGCGGAAGCCTGCGCGGCGGCGTCGTCGTGGATGCGGACGTCGGAGAAGTCGGCCCCGAGGCGGGCCTCCATGTCCGTGCGCGTCCTGTCGTCCAGGGGACGGCCGCCGGTACGCAGGACGTCGTGGACGGCGGAG
Organism: Streptomyces sp. E-08; assembly: GCF_049913095.1. Lineage (NCBI taxonomy): Bacteria > Bacillati > Actinomycetota > Actinomycetes > Kitasatosporales > Streptomycetaceae > Streptomyces > Streptomyces sp. E-08. The sequence goes on from NZ_CP183971.1 coordinate 7,718,449, forward strand.
CGCTGCACGGCCTGCGGGTGGCCGCAGCCGGCACCGTGCTGGTGCTGCTCCTGCAGAGCTGGGGCCTGGCCGGCCCGGCGGAGCATCTGGACCACGGCGGAGTTGCCCGCGGCTGCCTGAAGCGCGAGAAGTCCGGCAGGGGAGCCGTTTCCGGCGGAACGGGCCCTGGCGGGGGTCCGGCCAGGTCGTTCGCCGTCACGCTTCGGGTTCCTGTCGTTCGAGTGCATCGAACCCTCTCGCAAGCACGGGAAGCGGTGTCGGACGAGTCGGGAACCGCGGTCCGACGACCGCGGTTGCCCAGGTGAGACTCCCATCCTCCGCAAACGCCCGGCTAACGCCCTCACGCGCGGGCGTTAGGCGACGCACGCCGAACGCCCCCTGCGAAGAACCCCGTTCAGACCCACCGCTCACCCACAGGCGGTGGCCAGCGCGGCCGTGAACTCCTCGGCCAGTCCGGTGATCACGGGGAGGTCGAAGGCCAGCGCGTTGTACTGCAGCCAGCACCGCAGGCCCCCGTCCGGCTGCTCGGCCACGGTCAGCTCGGGCACGCCCCGGTCACCGCCCGGAAGCGGCCAGGTCACGGTGCTCCCGCGAGGTAGCTCCCAGGGCTCGCAGGCCAGGCCGGGCAGCTGCGCGGGCGCGGCCCACGCCTCGTACCGCAGCCAGGCCGCGAACGGCACCGACGGGCTGAACTCGGCGAACGGGTACAGCTGGTGGTCCAGTGCCTCGCCGTAGACCACCCGCAGCCGGTCCACCAGCTCGGCGAAGCCGGGTCCTCCGCCCACGTCCACCCGCAACAGCAGTGACTGGACGAAGCACCCCACCGCCCGCTCGGCGTCCGGGCGAGGGCGGCCGGGCACCGGGGTCATCACCACCAGGTCGGGACGGCCGCTGCGGCTCGCAAGGAGGCCGGTCCAGGCCGCGGCGACGGCCAGGAAGGGTGTGGCGCCCAGCTCGGCCGCCCGGGCCCGCAGGGCCCGGGCCAGCCGCGCCGGAACCTCGAACTCGTGCCCCTGGGTGAGGACTTCGTCCACCGCCCGGCGGCCCGCGAACCGCTCGACGGCCTCGGGCGCTCCGGCCAGCGCGGACCCGAAGTGGGCCCGGGAGGCGGGCCAGTGCCCGTTCGACCAGTGCACCAAATCCTCGTAACCCTGGCCCGAACGGGCAGGCGGCGCCGTGCGGCCCCGCCGCAGCGCGGAGTAGAGGACGCCGAGGTCGGCGAGGAGCACACCGACCGACCAGCCGTCGGACACCATGTGGTGCGTCGCGACCAGCACCACGTGGTCGGTGTCCGACCGGCTGACCACGAGGAGGCGCGTCATCGGGTCACGGGCCAGATCGGTGAGACGGTCGCGCTCGGCCAGCAGCAGGGCGTCCACCTCCGGGTCCGTGGCCCCCGGGGCCCGTGTCAGGGTGATCCGTACCCGGGGCTCCTCGTCCAGGACCGTCCGTACGACCCCGTCCCCCACCGCCTCGAACCGGGTGCGCAGCGCCGGATGGCGCCGTACCGCCTCGGTGAGCGCCCGGCCCAGGGTCTCCGGTTCGAGCCGGTCGACCACCCGGAACAGCGCCGTCACCGCACCGGCGTCCCGCCCGGGGGCTTCGGCCATCCAGCGGAAGAAGTTCTCCTGCTGCGAGGTGAGGGCGACGGCGTGCGACTGCGCGCGGAGCGCGGCCAGGTAGGGCGTCACGGTCTCCGTCCCGGCCGACGCTCCTTCGGCAGAGGCCGGCCGCCGGTCGGGGTGGTCCACCCAGGCCGCCTGGGCGCGCAGCGAGGGCCGTTCGAAGACCACGCCGGTGCCCACGCCGATCCCGAACTCGGCGCTGATACCGGTGGCGAGCTGGACCGCCCGGAACGAGTCGCCGCCCAGCGCGAAGAACTCGGCGGCGACATCGGTGACCGGTCGGCCGAGCAGGCGCCGCCAGAGTTCGGCCAGGCGCAGTTCCGTCGGGGTGGCCGGGGCGACCGCGGGACCGGTGGGCTCGGGGGAGGCGTCGAACAGCGGGCGGAGCAGGTGCTTGACCACCTTGCCGCTCGGGTTCCTGGGCAGGTCGCCCGCGAGCAGGATCCGGACCGGCAGCTCGGGCCGGCTCAGCCGGGCGCTCAGGAACAGCCGCAGCTCGTCCAGGTCCAGACCGCCGGGCCCGGCCACCACCACCGCCGCGGGGACGGCGCCCATCACCGGGTGCGGCAGGCCGAGCGCGGCGGCGTCCGCGACCGCCGGGTGCTCGTGCAGCACCTCCTCGATCCGCAGCGTGGAGACCTTCAGCGCACCGCTCTTGACGACGTCGCTCTCCCGGTCGACCAGGTACAGGTACCCGTCCTGGTCGAGGCGTCCGACGTCGCCCATCCGCACCCAGCCGTCCCGGAACACCCGGGCGCTGTGCCCGGCTGCGCCCAGGTAGCCGCGGGGCGGTCCGGGCTGGCGCAGCCAGACCTCGCCGACCTGACCGGCGGGCAGCGGCTGCCCGTCAGCGTCGAGGATCCGCAGGGCACGGGGGTCCGCCGGGCGGCCCACCGAGCCGGGGCGGCGCGCGTCGACCACGGTCGAGATCTGCGCGGGCGAGGCCTCGGCGGAGGTGTAGGTGTTGACCAGCGTCGCGCCGGGCAGTGCCGCGGCCAGCGCGGCCGCCACCGGTACGGGCAGTGCGGCGGCGGAGGAGTTGACCAGACGGAGGCTCCCGAGGTCGTGGCGCCCGGCGGTGCCCGCGTTGACCAGTTCGATCACCATCGAGGGCACCAGGAAGGCCGTGCCGACCCCGAACTCCTCGACCGCCCTCCCGAACAGGTCCGCCTCGAAGCGCGGCAGGCTGAGGACCGTGGGCGCGGCGGTCAGTGCGTTCAGGAGCATCACCTGACCCGCGTTGGTCCCGAGGGGAAAGGCGTGCAGGGCGTGCCGCGAGTGGGCGTAGGCGCGGCGGCGGGGGTGCACGGCCAGGCCCGCGGTCAGGTTGCCGTGCGCGGCGACCACGCCCTTGGGCGCGCCGGTGGTGCCGGAGGTGCCGATCACCTGGGCCGGGTCGGCCGGAGCGACCCGGTGGGGCGGGCAGGGCGGCGGCTCGGGGTGCGCCGCGAGCAGAGCGTCCAGACGCAGCTGCACGCGTTCCGGTACGCCGGGCAGGTCGCCGTCCGTCAGGACCGTGCCGGCCTCGGCCAGCGCGGCCAGGGCGGCGGCATCGGCCTCGGACAGGTCCTCACGGACCGGGACGGGCACCCCGCCCGCGTACTGGACGGCGAGGAATGCGACGGCGTACCGCTCCCAGCGCGCGTTGGAGAACCGCAGCACCACCCTGTCGCGCGGTGCGACCCCGGCGGCGGCCAGTCCGGCGGCGGCGCGCAGCGCCTCCGCGCGCCAGCGGCGGTAGGTGAGTTCCCCGCCGCCGACGACGTGCAGGGCCGTGTGGTCGGGGTGTTCGGTGGCCCGCGCGTCCAGGAGCTCCGGGACGGTCGTCGCGGCGGGCGGCACGGTGGTGGCGATGGCGTTCTCCGATGCGATGCGTGGGGACGGATGTCGTGTACTGGGTGTCCGACGGCGGACCCCGGGGTGCGGGCAGGGGGCGCGCGGGTCGCGAAGTCAGTTCAGCCGGCCCGCGGCCTCCTCCTCGCTGAGGGCGTCGATCTCGGCGATCAGCAGGGCCTCGATCCGGGCGGCCAGGGCCGCCGGGGTGGGGCTCTCGAAGGCGTCACGGATCGACAGGTCGATGCCGACGTCGGCGCGGATGCGGGCGACGACCCTCGTGACCAGGAGCGAGTCCCCGCCCAGGGCGAGGAAGTCGTCCCGCACGCCGACCTCCGGCACGCCGAGCACCTCCTGCCAGACCTCGACCACCAGGGCCTCGGCCTCCGTGCGGGGCGCCAGGTGTCCGTCGGACGCGCCCGCCGGACCCGGGTCGGGCAGGGCCGCGGCGTCGAGCTTGCCGTGGGCGGTGAGCGGGAGGGTGTCGAGCAGCACCACGGCGTCCGGCACCATGAAGACCGGCAGCCGCAGCGCCAGGTGTTCGCGCAGTTCGGCCGGGTGCGGAGGAGCGGCCGCGGACCCCTGCCCGGGGGTCGTTCGCGGGACGGCGTAGGCGATCAGCCGGCGGCCGTCGCGGACCAGCACCGCCGCACGGCCGACGGCCGGGTGGGAGGTGAGGGCGGCCTCGATCTCGGCGGGCTCGATCCGGTATCCGCGGATCTTCACCTGGTCGTCGGTGCGGCCGAGGAACTCCAACTGGCCGTCGCCGCGCCACCGGACGCGGTCGCCGCTGCGGTACATCCGGCCGTCCGGGGCGTCGGCGAACCGGTCCGGCAGGAAGGCCTCCGCCGTCAGCCCGGGCCGGTTCAGGTAGCCGCGCGCGAGGCCCTTGCCGCCGATGTACAGCTCGCCCTCGGATCCGGCGGGCAGCAGGCCGCCGTGTTCGTCCAGGACGTAGAGCCGCACCCCCGGCAGCGGACGGCCGAGCGGCGGGCGCTGCCCGTCGGCGGGCTCGCCGACGGGGCGGCCGCCGAGCTCGCCCGCGGTCACGATGACGGTGGCCTCGGTCGGGCCGTAGGTGTTGACCAGCCGGACGGTGTCGCCGTGCCGCTCCCGCCACCGGGCGACGGCGGCGGCGCGTGCCTCGGAACCGCCGAGGACGACCAGGCGCAGTGCCGGCGGCCACGGGGTCTGCTCTCCGAGCGAGACCAGTTCCTCCCAGTACGCGGTGGGCAGGTCGAGCACGGTGACGGACCGCCCGGTCTCGCCGCGCAGCAGGTCGGGCAGGGTCCGGCCGCCACCGGGCAGCAGGACGACGCAGGCGCCCGCGGTGAGGGCGGGCCAGATCTCCTCGGCGTGGGTGTCGAAGCCGACGGAGGCGAACTGGACGATCAGGTCGCCCGGCCCGAGCCCGTAGCCCTCCGGTCCCGCCATCCAGCGGACGCGCTCGGCGAGAGCGGCGTGCTCGACGGCGACGCCCTTGGGGGTGCCGGTGGAGCCCGAGGTGTAGAGGACGTACGCGAGACCGCCCGGCTCGGACCCGGGCAGCGCGGCCACGGCGGGGCCCACGCTCCCGGCCTCGACGCCGGAGGCGCCGAACCCGCTGGTCCTGGTCTGCCCGGTCCTGGTCTCCTCTGCCCCGGCTTCCTCGGCGCCGGTCTCCTCGGCCCCGGCGTCCGGATCGCCGACGGCCAGCACCGGGACCCCCAGCTCGGGCAGCTCGCCTCCGGTGAGCAGCAGGGCGGCGTCCGCCTCGCCCAGCATCAGGCGCTGGCGCTCGGCCGGATGCGCGGGGTCGAGCGGCAGATAGCCGGCGCCGGCCTTCCAGATCGCAAGGAGGGCGGTGACCAGGGCGAAGGAGGGCGCGATCCGGACGCCCACCGCACGGCCGGCTACCTGACCCAGTCGACCGGCCAACTCGTCCGACGCGAGATCGAGTTCGGCATACGTGAGGACGCGGCCCGCACACTCGAGAGCGGGAGCGTCGGGACGGGCGGCGACCTGCTCGGCGAAACCGCGCAGGACCGGTCGGGCGTCCTCGGCGACGGCGGGTCCGGCCCCGAGGGCGAGCAGCGCGGTGCGCTCTTCACCGGACAGCAGCCAGTCACCGTGCAGCGGGAGCTCCACGTCCACGACGGCCCGGGCGAGCAGGTCACGGACCCGGCGCGCCAGGCCCTCGACCGTGGCCCGCTCGAAGAGCTCCCGGTCGAAGCAGAACGAGAGCGTCATCCCACCGTCCGGGGTACGCCAACTGTCCAGCAGCAGATCGGTCTTGGCCCGGTCGAAACCGGAGTCCATGCTCGCCGTCCGGACGCCCGCGGGCAGCGCGGTCCGCTCGTCGGCACCGGCCAGCTGGTACTGGCTCTGGTGGACGAACACCGCCTGGTAGAGGGGGCCGGCGCCGGGCGGCGCGGGCAGGTCCAGTGCGGCGGCCACCCGCTCGACCGGGACGTCCTGGTGGGTCAGCGCGGCCATCGTGGCGGAGCGCACCCGGCGCAGCACGGTGCGGAAGCCGGGCTCGCCGGTGAGGTCCGCGCGGATCACCCCGGTGCGCGAGAAGTAGCCGAGCAGCGCTTCGTGGGCGGTCTCGTTGCGGCCGGCCAGCGGGGTTCCGACCGCGAAGTCGTGGCTGCCGCTCCAGCGGGCCAGCACGCACTGGTAGGCGGCGAGCAGCACCATGAACGGGGTGCAGCGCTGCTCGCGTGCGAGGGCGTCGAGCCCGGCGACGAGGCCCGGCCCGAGCGCGAGGTCGGCGAAGCCGGCCGGGTGGGCGGGCTCGGCGGGTCTCGTGTGATCCAGTGGCATCCGCAGGGTGCCGACGCCGGCCAGTCGTTCGCTCCAGTACCGGAATGCCTCCTCGGCCGCCCCGTCGTCCAGCCTGGCCCGCTCGGCGCGCGCGAAGTCCCCGAACTGGAGCTTGAGGTCCGGCAGTTCGGCCGGCGCCTCGCCGATCTCCTCGCGGTACAGCGCGAGGAGTTCACGCCACAGCACGGTGAACGACCAGCCGTCGGAGACGATGTGGTGGACCACCACGGCCAGGGCGTGCTCGTGCTCGCCGGCGCTGACCAGGACGGCCCGGAGCGGCGGGCGCTCACCCAGGTCGAAGGGGGCGTTGACGAAGGGGGCGCAGGCCGCGGTGAAGGACTCCTCCGCGGCGTCCGGGACCGGGACACGGGCGAGGTCGACGTCCCGCACGGGCTCGACGAGTTGGACGGGCTGCTCGCCGTCCAGGGCGAACCGGGTGCGCAGCACCTCGTGCCGGGCGGTCAGCCGGGTGAGCGCCGCACTCAGCGCCCCCGGGTCGATCGGGCCGCTCCACCGGCGGTTCAGGTACATGTTGAACCCGGCGTCCTCCGGGTTCAGTTGCTGGAGGAACCAGAGGCGGCGCTGCTCGTCGGTCAGCGGATGGCGGGCGATCGGGGTCGGGGAGGTCATGCGTGTCTCTCGCTTCTCGCGCGGGCCTTCAGGGTTTCCAGGCCGATCAGGTCGTCGGATTCGGCGTCCGGGACTTCGCGGTCGAAGCGCGCCAGGACGGGGATGAAGAAACTGATCAGGACGAGTGCGGCCATGGCGAGGCCGAACACCAGGTAGAGCAGGCCGATGCCGCGCCCGTCGCCGGTGCCGATCAGCGCGCCGACGGTCGGGGCCAGCGCGCCGCCCTCGTCCATCAGGGGCTGGAGCAGCTCGGGGCCCAGGGGGGCGACCAGGGCGAAGCCGATCGGGAGGGTGGACCAGGCGACCATGGTGTTCACCGCGATCACCCGGCCGTGGAAGCGCATCGGCACCTTGGTCTGGACGACCGTCGCGTAGATGCCGTTGAGCAGCGCGAGCCCGTAGGTCATGCCGAACGCGCCGACGGCGACCACGGTCACCGAGGGCCGCAGGCCGGTGACGACGCAGGCGGCGGCCAGGCCGGTCGTGGCGAGCAGGACACCGCGCAGCCGCATCCGGCGCGGGCCTCCCCAGACCAGCAGGGTGAGGCCGCCGAGCACGGCACCCAGGCCGGCGGCGGTGGAGACCCAGCCGGCCGCCGCGGTCGAGGAGAAGGACAGCACCAGCGGGGTGACGAGCAGGAAGAGCGGCGAGAGGAAGACGTTCAGCGCGGCGAACCAGAACAGCATGGCCCTGAAGTGGCGGCTCCCGAGCGCCCGTCGGAAGCCCGCCCGGATCTCGGCGCCGACGGTCTCGCGGCGGGTGGCGGCCATCGCGTCCGGGAAGCGCACCGCCAGGGTGACGCCGGTGGCGACCACGTAGCTGACGACGTCGAAGACCAGGATGCCGCCGAGGCCGATCAGGTGCAGGATGCCGACCGCGATCAGCGGGACGAGGAACTGGGCCAGACCGAGGGCCATCTGGACCACACCGTTGGCGCGGCCCAGGAAGCGCTTGGGCACCAGCTGCGGCACCGCGGAGCCCCAGGCGACGCGCTGGAAGGCGAGCGCCGCGGAGAGCACGGAGATCAGCACGTACGTGTGCCAGATCTCCAGCGAACCGCTGAGGTACAGCACCAGGAGGGCCGCCTGGGTCAGGCCGGCCGCGAGGTCGCCCCACAGCATCACCCGGCGTCGGTCGCCGCGGTCGACGATCGCGCCGGCCAGCGGGGCGACGACGACACTGGGCACCAGGCCGAAGGCGGCGAGCAGGCCGAGCTGGAACAGCGAACCGGTCTGCAGGTAGAGCCAGATCGGCAGGGCGAACTCGGTGAGGGCCGAGCCGATCATCGACAGCTGCTGGCCGGTGGCGATGGTCAGGAAGCGGCCCATGGTCGGGCGGACCGGGCCACTCCCGCGCGCCCTGCGTGCGGTCCCCGCCGTCCCGGACCGCTCCGGCCGCCCGCGTACCGGCGCCGCAACCGTCCCGGCTCCCTCGCGGGACACGCCCGCCAGCCACCAGGTGGAGTCGGCGCCGCGTGCGTGGCGGGCCTCCTCGCCGGCGGCGATCGAGCGGTGCACCCCCGTCAGGATGTCCGCCAACTCCGCGGCCCTGTACTTGAGATAGAAGTGCCCGGCCTCGTCCAGGACCACCACGGCGGCGGTGCCGGTGATCCGGTGCCACTCACGGAACCGCTCCTCGTAGAACTCGGTCGCCGGGTCGCGGTCGCCGCAGACGGCGATCACCGGTGCCGTGAGGGTGCCGCCCTCGCTCTCGTACAGCTCCCCGAAGTAGCGTTCGGCGCCCTGGGTGCCGACCCGGCGGTTCCGCACGATCAGCCGCAGCTGGTCCTCGTCGACCTCGTCCACGTCCAGGCCCGCCGCCGCGAGGGCGTTGATCATGCCCTGGTCGCTGCGCAGCCGGGCGGACAGCTCGGCGAAGCGCTCGGCCAGCGCGGCGCCACGGCCCTTCGGACGGGCGAACGGGAAGATGCCTCCGAGGTGGACGGCGTCGATCTCCCGCCCGGCGGCCTCCACCCGGCGGGCGATCTCCACCGTCAGCCGGACGCCGACCCCGCAGTGCCCGTAGAGCACCAGCGGTCCGGCGACGTTCGCGACGATCTCCTCGGCGCAGAGCCGGGCGACCTCGTCCACGTCCATCGCCTCCTCGCCCAGCTCATGGCCGGGGACGGCGATCGAGTGCAGCGCCCAGTCCGCCGGCAGTGCGTCGGCGAGCGGCTTGTAGATCAGTGCGCTGCCGCCTCCGTAGGGCGCGCAGACCACACTGGCGGCCACCTCGCGGCGCTCGGGGGTGAGCAGGTGCAGCAGCCCGCGCGGGCCGCGGTCGCCCTCGGGCGCGGCCACCAGGGCGGCGAGCCGCCGGACCGTCGGATGCCTGAACAGGTCCATCACGCCGACCGGGGTGGCCAGGTCGGGGAAGGCCCGGCGCATCCGGGCGACCAGCTGAGTGGCGAGCAGGGAGTGACCACCGAGGTCGAAGAAGTCGTCCAGCGCGCCGACCCGGGGAAGATCCAGCAGCTCGGCCCACATCGCGGCGATCACCCGCTCGGTCTCGCCCTCGGGGTCGACGTGGTCGCCCCCGTCGGCCGGGCCGTCCGCGGGCGCGGGCAGCGCCTTCCGGTCGACCTTGCCGTGGGCGAGCAGCGGCAGCCGCTCCATCACCACGTAGCGCGCCGGGACCATGTAGTCCGGCAGGACCTCGCCCAGGGCGGCACGCAGTTCGGAGGCGGTCGGCGCCGCGCCTCCGGTGGGGCGTTCCAGGTAGGCGACGAGGTTCTGCCGGACGCCCTCGCCCCGGGCCAGGACCACCGCCTGGGTGACGGCGGGCAGGGCGGTCAGCGCGGCCTCGATCTCGCCGGGCTCGACCCGGTACCCGCGCACCTTGATCTGGTCGTCGCCGCGGCCGAGGTACTCCAGCGTCCCGTCGGTCCGCCAGCGTGCCAGGTCGCCGGTGCGGTACATCCGGGGTCCGCCGGTCACGTGGGCGCCCGGGGCGGAGCCGGCGGGATCGGTGCCGGACGGCTCCGGGTCCGCCGGGTCGGCGTACGGATCGTCCGCCGGACCGGCGTACGGATCGGGCAGGAAGCGCTCGGCCGTCAGGTCCGGCCGCCCGAGGTAGCAACGGGCCAGCCGGTCCCCGCCCAGGTACAACTCGCCGGTGACCCCCGGGGGAACGGGGTTGCGGGCCTCGTCCAGCACGTAGCAGCGCCCGCCGGCCAGCGGCCTGCCGATCGGGGTGCTGCCCGGTGCGTCCAGGCCGTCGGCGGTGACCTCGTGGACGGTGATCCCCACCGTCGCCTCGGTCGGCCCGTAGTGGTTGAACACGGCGCACCGGCCCAGCGCGGCGATGCCCGCCGCCCAGGACCAGCTGCTGGCCTCGCCGCCGAGGACCAGCGCACGGCGCGGCAGCAGCCGTTCGAGGGGGGCGTCGGCGGTCAGTGCGGCCAGGTGGGAGGGCGTCATCTTCAGGTGGTCGATGCCCGCGCGCTCGATCTCCGCGGCCAGTTCCACACCCGCGATCCGGCGCGGCAGCAGGTGCACACGCCCGCCGGTCGTCAGCGCCAGGTAGAGCATGGTGATGCTGAAGTCGAAGGAGAGCGACTGCAGCAGTCCGAAGGCGGCGCCGGGCTCGATCCGCAGCCGCTCGCCGGCGCCGGCGAGGTAGTTGAGGAGCTGGCGGTGCTGCACCGCGACGCCCTTGGGGGTGCCGGTGGAGCCCGAGGTGTAGATCACGTAGGCGAGGTGGTCCGGTCCGGAGACCTCCTCCAGGGGTGACTCGTCCCACTGTGTCGCGTCGGCACCGCCGTCGGTCAGCAGGTCGACCGCCGGGTGGTCGCCGAACCGCGGTCTCAGTACGGCGTCGGTGATCAGGACCTTGGCTCCGGCGTCGGCCACCAGGTGGGCGAGCCGGGCGGGGGGCTGCTCGGGGTCGAGCGGCAGGTAGCCGCCGCCGGCCTTGAGTACGGCGACCAGGGCGACCGCGAGCTCGGCGGACTGCTCCAGGCAGACGGCGACCCGGTCGTCGGCACCCACGCCCAGCGTCCGCAAGCGCCGGGCCAGGGCGTTGGCGCGGCGGTCCAGGTCCCCGTAGGTCAGTGTCCGGTCCTCGAAGACCAGCGCAGGCGCCTCGGGCGTACGGGTCGCCGCCTCGGACAGGGCCCGGGTGAGCGTGGCGGGACCGCCGTCCGGAAGCGCGGGACCGACGGCCCAGGTCTCGAGCACGGCCGTGCGTTCGGCCGCGCCGAGCAGCGGGAGCCGGTCGACCGGCAGCGTGGGGTCGGCGACGCCGGCCGCGGTCAGGAGCTCGAACCGCTCGGCGAGGCGCTCGACGGTTCCGGCGTCGAAGAGATCCGTGCGGTAGGTGAACAGACCGTAGAGGCCGCCGTCCGGCTCCTCGCGCATGTAGAGGGCGAGGTCGGCGTGGGTGGTGGTGGCCTCGTAGCCGAAGCCCTCGGAGTCCGGTCGGCCCGCGGCCGGGGTGGCGGCGCGGTCGCCGTAGTTCTGGAAGGCGAAGGTGGTCTGGAAGACGGCGGCGCGACTGACGTCGCGTTCCACCGCGAGGTCGTTGACCATCTGCTCGAACGGAACCTCCTGGTGCGCGTACGCGTCGAGCGTGGTCTCGCGGACCCGGCCGATGAGCTGGCCGAACTCGAGGCCGGGGGAGAGCCGGGCGCGGATGGGGAGCATGTTGACGAACGCCCCGACCACGTTCTCGAGTTCACGGTGGAGACGGCCGGCGACGGCCGAGCCGACGGCGAAGTCGCGCTGCCCGGTGTGCCGGCCGAGCAGCGCTTGGAACGCGGCTATCAGCACCATGTACGGGGAGGCGCCGTAGGTCCGCGCCACCTCACCGATCCGACGGGAGAGTCCAGGGCTCCAGCGGAACTCGGTCGCGGCCCCGTCGAAGGTGAGCAGCGGGGGGCGGGGACGGTCGGAGGGCAGCTCCAGGGCCGGGACGCCGTCGAGCTCGCCCCGCCAGTACGCGCGTGAGGCGGCGAGCCGGCCGTTCTCCAGACGGTCCCGCTGCCAGGCCGCGTAGTCACCGAACTGCACGTCCAGAGCTGGGAGTTCACCCGGTGCGCCGTGGGCGTGGTGGGCGTAGCGGACGTCGATCTCGCGGTTGAGGAGGTCGATGGACCACCCGTCGCAGATGATGTGGTGCATCACCAGGGCGACGACGTGGTCGTCCTCGGCGATGCGGATCACCAGGGCGCGCAGGAGCGGGCCGGCCTGGAGGTCGAAGGGTTGCGCGATCAGCGCGCCGAGTTCGGCGGCGGCCCGCGCCTCCGGGTTCGGGTCCCCGGCGGCGTCCAGGTGCAGGGCGGCGAACGGCGCGGGTTCGGCGATGGTCACCTCGGCGGTGCCCGCCTCGGTGGTGCGGAAGGTCATCCGCAGGCTCTCGTGCCGGGCCACCAGGTCGCTCAGCGCGGCGTCGAGCGCGGCGCGGTCGAAGGGGCCCCGGAACCGGCGGGCCGGTGCGAGCGTGTAGGCCGTGGAGCCGGGAGCGAACTGGTCCATGAACCAGAGCCGTTCCTGACCGCTGGAGAGGGGCGGTGCCATGTCCGCCGGGCGGGGGTCCACCACCCGGGCGGGGGCTGAGGTGCCGCGCAGCCGCCGGCTGAGCAGGGCGCGCTTGGCTGGGGACCAGCCGGCGGGCAGGTCCTGGGTATCCGTCATCGGGTTCCTGTTCGGGCGTGCGGTGAGGGACTCTTCGGTGAGGGAGTCTTCGGCGAGGGAGTCGAGCGGGCGCGGACGCGTCGGAGGATCGGTCGGCGGTCGGCGGTCGGCGGTCGGCGGTCGGCGGTCGGCGGTCGGCCGTCGGCCGTCGGCCGTCGCCGTGTCGTCGTATGGCCGTGTGGCCGTGTCTGCGTGTCTGCGTGTCGGTGGGTCGGCCGTCGCGCGGGCAGCGCGCGGCCGGGGTCCGGGCGCGGCCGAGCGGCCCGTACCCGGCGCGCTGAGGGAGTGCCCGTGCCCGGTGCGGTGGGGGAGCGGCCGGGCCGCGCCCCCCGGTGGAGGGCCCTACCGGCGTTCGCGGACGGCCGTGGCGATGCCGGCGGGGGTCGGGACGTCGAAGAAGACGTCGAAGTCGACCTCCACGCCGAGCGCGTCGCGGATCCGGGCGGCGATCTGAACCACCGTCAGCGAGTGTCCACCGAGGTCGAACAGGTCGTCCTCGGGGCCGACGTCGGGAAGATCCAGCACCTCGGCCCAGATCCGGCGGACCGTCTCGGTCGTCTCGTCGCCGCTTTCGGCCGCCCGTGTCGCCGGGGCCTCGCGTGCCGGTACCGGCAGGGCCCGCCGGTCCAGCTTGCCGTTCGGGGTGAGCGGCAGCCGCTCCATGACGAGCCAGCGCTGCGGAGTCATCGCGGCCGGCAGCGTGCGCAGCAGGTGCTCGCGCAGATCGGCGGGGGCGGGCGGCCGGGCGCCCGCGGCCGGGACCAGGTAGCCGGCCAGGAAGGGCTCGCCGTCCTCCTCGGTGCGGACAGCGACGGCCGCCTGGGCGAGGGCCGGGTGCTCCAGCAGGGCGGCCTCGATCTCGCCGAGTTCGATCCGGTGGCCGCGGATCTTGACCTGCTCGTCGATCCGGCCGAGGAAGTCCAGTTCGCCCCCGGGCGTCCAGGCGGCCTGGTCTCCGGTGCGGTAGAGCCGGGTGCCGGGCGGGCCGAACGGGTTCGGCACGAACCGTTCGGCGGTGAGTCCGGGTCGGCCGAGGTAGCCGTGTGCGATGCCGTCCCCGCCGATCACCAGCTCCCCCGGGATGCCGAGCGGGGTGGGGCGCAGCCGCGCGTCGACCACGTAGACCTGGGTGTTGGCGATCGGGCGGCCGATGCGGACCTGCTCGGGTGCGGCGGGGAGTTCGGCGCAGGTGGACCAGATGGTGGTCTCCGTGGGCCCGTACACGTTGAACAGCCGGGCGGTGCGCGCGCGCAGTTCGCGGGCGAGCGGGAGCGGAAGCGCCTCGCCGCCGGCCAGGCCCGTGACGGTGGTGAGCGCCTCGGTGCCGGTTCCCGCCGTGAGCATGACCCGCCATCCGGACGGCGTGGCCTGGACATGGGTGACACCTTCGCCGTCGATCAGGGCCAGCAGCCCGGGCCCGTCGACGGCGAGTCCGTCCGGGGCCAGGACCAGGCGGCCACCGGTGATCAGGGGCAGGTAGAGCTCCAGCGCCGAGATGTCGAACGAGAGCGAGGTCAGGCCCAGCCAGGAGTGCCGAGGCCCGGAGTCGAGCCGGTCGGCGAAGGAGGTGAGCAGGTTGACCAGCGCCCGGTGGCCGACCGCGACGCCCTTGGGGCGACCGGTCGAGCCCGAGGTGTAGAGGACGTACGCCACGTCGTCGGGACCGGGGGCGGTGTCCTCGATGATGCCAGGAGCGACCTCGGCCGGGTTCCGCGCCGAAGGTGCCGGGAGCCGCAGGACCGCGCGGGCGGCATCGGCGACCGCGGGCGAGGGCTCGAGGTCGGCGAGCACCAGAACGGCTCCCGAGTCGCGCAGGACGAGGGCGAGGCGCTCGGCCGGATAGCCGGGGTCCAGCGGCAGGTACGCCGCCCCGGTGGCGAGGGTGGCGAGCAGCGTGGCGGGGAGGTCGGCGGTGCGGTCCAGGTGGAGGGCGACCAGATCGCCGGGCCGGACGCCCCGTGCGCGCAGCACTCCGGCCAACTCATCGGCGCGGAGCAGGAGTTCGCGGTAGGTGAGGTGGTGGCCGGCGGCGGTGACCGCGATCGCCTCGGGGGTGGCGGCGGCCTGGGCGCGGACCAGGTCGAGCACGGTCCGGTCGGCCGGGTAGGGCCGGTCCGTGGCGTTGGGCCCGGTGGTGACGGCCCGGAGTTCGGCGGCGTCCAGGAGCGGCAGGTCCACCAGCCGGGTGCCGGGCGCGGCGACCGCGGCGGCGAGCAGGGTGCGGTAGTGGCCGGCGATCCGGCGGGCCGTGTCGGGGGCGAGTGCGGCCGCGTCGTACTGGAGGCTGAAGTCGATGCCGCCCGGGGTGCCGGGGGCGTCGACGATCTGGAGGTGGAGGGTGTTGCGGGCGGTGCGGTGGTGTACGGCCCAGGCGATCCGGGCCCCGGTGTCGGCGAAGTCCGGGTCCGGGCCGCGCCGACGGTAGCCGAGGGAGACCGCGGACAGGCCGACGCGGGGCCCCAGTCCGGCGACGGCGGCACCGAAGGGAACGTTGCGGTACGGGTATCCGGCCCGCAGCTCGGCCCGGACGGCGGCGGCGAAGGCGGTGAAGGTCTGTGTCGCGTCGGCCGCGGGTGCGTGGACGGGCAGTTCGTTGACGAACATGCCTATCTCTTGGCCGAGTTCAGGCGTCCTGGTGGAGAGCGGGACGGACACCGGAACCGCTTCGCCGCCGTAGCGCCGCAGCAGCCCGTGCAGCGCGGCGAGCAGGAACTCGAAGACCGTGGTGCCGCCGAGGGCGGCCGCGGCGGCCAACTCGGCCGCCTCTCCGCGGCCGAGGCGCCACTCGACGGCCTCACCGGGACCGGCGGCGGTCGAGGTGCGTGGTGCACCGGGGAGTACCGGGTCGGTGGCATCGGCCCAGCGTGGCCCGTACCACTCGGCGGCCCGCCGCACGGTGTCCGGATCCGCCGTCGGTGCCGGTGCGGGCGGCGCGGTGGTCACGGGCAGGGGCGCGGAGCCGTACGCGGCCGCGAGGTCCCGGATCAGGACGTCCTTGGAGTTGCCGTCGAAGACCGCGTGGTGGGCGGTGACCAGCAGTTCCGCGCTCCCGTCGGCGTGCCGGTGCAGGCTGAAGCGGCTGAGCGGGCCCGTCTCCAGGGAGAACGGTTGAGCGGCCTCGTCCGCCAGCCGCCGTTCCAGATGGGCCTTGTCCGCCGGCGCGTCGAGCAGCACCAGTTCGGGCCGTCGCGCCGCGGGTTCCTGCCAGACCTGGCCGTCACGTTCCACCAGGCGGGCGGCAAGGGCCGGATGACGCCTGGTCACGGCGGTCACCGCGCGGGCCAGCGCCGCGATGTCGACCCGGTCGAAGGAGATCCGTACAGGCATGTGGAACGCCTCACGGGCCAGTCCCAGCCGATCGGTCAGCCAGACCCCCTGCTGCGCGGGGGAGGCCGGTATGCGGTCGGTCAGGGAGAGGACTTCGGACATGGGCGGCTCACTTAGGACGTCGGAGCGTGGTCAAGGAGCGGTGCGGGTGAACGTGTGGGTGGCGGGGGCTTGGGCTGCCGCACCCCGGTGTGCCGCAGGCGCCCATGGCGGTCTGCGGCGGCCGGGTTCGGCCACGGCACCGGCCGTCGTGTCGCGCAGGTCCACCCCCCGTGGACCGGTCGACGGCCGTGAGCGGTCAGGACCACCGGACATGCCAGGATGCCCCGAGGCGTCTGGTATCTCCGGCCCCGCCCGATGAAGACCATTGGTCCAGACCTGTCGAGAGATTCGCACACCGTCCAAGGGTCGTCAAGGGCCGTCCACCGCCCGGAATCAGCCCCCATGTCCGCGGTGGGCTCTCCCGACTTGCGCCCAAACATCCGTGTGTATGATCCGCTCTGACGATGCGTCAACACCCGGACGTGTAAGGGCGGATCGGACGCATTCGTTCCGTTCGCATGTCGCCGCGCGGGTCGCCGAGGGCGGGCTCAGGGCGTCACGGCCCCGCCTGCCCGCGCCTCACGCCCGTTCCTCGGGAGGGACGCACAGCACAGGGACGGTGGACATGTGCAGGAGCTTGTGAGGGGTCGAGCCCAGGAGCGCTCCGCGCATCGGGCTCTCGCCCCAGCTGCCGACCACGATGACGCGTGCGTCGTGGCGGGCCGCCGCCTCGATGAGGGCCTGGGCGGGCTTGTCGTCGATCACCTCGACCACGGTCGGCACACCCGCCCGCTCGGCCTCGGTGACCGCGTGCTCCAGACCGGTGCGGCCGGCCTGGCGGATGGCCTCGTGGTGGGACGCGTACTCCTCGCCGACCGGGCCGGGGGCCGCCGCCCCGTAGACGAGCACGAGCCGCTCGTCGAAGGCCGCCGCCACCTCCACCGCGATGCGCAGCGCCCGGGCGGCGCCGGGGGACTCGTCGTAGCCCAGGACGACCGACATCTCAGGACTCCTTGTGAAGGCCGTGGGAGCCGACCAGCTCGGGGTCGGCCACGCCCGGACGCTCCCGCCAGAAGGCGGGGGCCCGCAGCCGCCAGGCGACCATGATGACCACGCCGGCGAGGGCGATGCCGATGCCGATCACGAGCGGGGGACCGAGGCCGAACCACGAGGCGCCGCTGTACGAGTTCTCCGGGTCGGACATGTCGGCGACCGACCGCACCAGGAGCCACGTGAGCAGTCCGGCACCGACCAGCGGGCCGAGCCCGATGAACAGGAGGTTGTGGACGCTCTGGAAGAGGTGGCGGCGGTAGTAGACCACGCAGGCGAGGCCCGTGAGCGCGTAGTAGAAGGAGATGAGCAGGGAGAGTGCGGTGAGCGAGTCGAACAGGGCGTTGGAGCTGATCTGGCTCACCGCGAGGTACCAGGCGATGGCGATCCCGGCGACCCACCACGTACTCACGTCGGGCGTCCGGAAGCGCGGGCTGATGTGGCCGTACGAGGACGGCAGCGCACGGCGGCGGGCCATGGACAGCGCGGTGCGCGAGGCCGGGATGATCGTCGTCTGGGTGGAGGCGATCGCGGAGGTGGAGACGGCGAGGAGAAGGATCCAGTCCCAGCCGCCCAGGACGTCCGTGGCGAGCTTCGCGAAGACGAACTCCTCCTCGTCCGCGTTCTCGGCCAGGAACGCCGGCCCGGCGTACGCCACAACGGCGAAGCCCACGGACACGTAGGTCACCAGCAGGATGACGGTCGACCAGAGACCGGCCTTGCCGGGCGCGGTCGCGGAGTCCTCGACCTCTTCGGTGAGATTGACCGCCGACTCCCAGCCCCAGTAGATGAAGACGCCGAGCAGCAGCCCGCTCGTGAGCGCGGCACCACCGGCGCCGAACGGATTCAGCCAGCTGAGGGCCGGCTCCACGGAGTCGTACTTGCTCGTGCCGTTGTAGACGCTGTACAGCGCCACGCCCACGAAGATGAGCAGGCAGGCGACCTGGGCCAGGATCAGGACGTTCTGCACATGGGCCGACAGCTCGGTGCCGATGACGCACACGGCCGTCATGACGAGGATCAGCAGCACGGTGAGCAGCTGGCGGACGAAGGTGTTGTCCACCCAGCCGTCCAGGCCGAACGCGAGCAGGGCGAAACTGACGGCCACGTCGGCGAGCGAGCCGACGACCAGGACGCCGGTCATGGTGATGGCCCATCCGCCGAGCCAGCCGGCCCAGGGGCCCATGGCGCGCGTGACCCAGGAGAAGGTGGTGCCGCAGTCCTGGTCGACCTTGTTCAGGTAGTAGAACGCCGACGCGATGAGCAGCATCGGGACGAAGGACGCGACCATGACGCCGGGGGCGTAGATCCCGACCAGGGCGACGACGGGGCCGATCACGGCCGCGAGCGAGTAGGCGGGAGAGGTGGCGTTGAGCCCGATGACGAGGGCGT
Source organism: Streptomyces sp. E-08 (assembly GCF_049913095.1). Classification (NCBI taxonomy): domain Bacteria; kingdom Bacillati; phylum Actinomycetota; class Actinomycetes; order Kitasatosporales; family Streptomycetaceae; genus Streptomyces; species Streptomyces sp. E-08. The sequence goes on from NZ_CP183971.1 coordinate 7,736,786, forward strand.
CGACAAAGCCGATGGCGTTCGCCTTCAAACCCACGGGCCGCCCGTCGGGCGCGGCGTCCTCAGCGGTCATGTTCCCTCGCACCCGTCGAGCCGGACAGAACGGCGAGACCTACGCGTTCATCGTAGGGAGGCTCCATCGGGGGTGCATGCGCAGGAGCGTGCGTGTGCCCGCCAATCGGTCGGACGCAGGCCTCGAACGGGTGAGCTGCGGGCTCCGCCGCCCCGCCGCCCGGCGCGCGCTGCCTGATGATCGCAGGCGGTCGGTGGACAGCGGCGCCAGGCGTGCACCGTCCACCGCGGCGCCAGGCCCCGCACCGTCCACCGCGGCGCCAGGCCCCGCACCGTCCACCGCGGTGCGAGCCCGCACCGTCCACCGCGGTGCGAGGCCCGGACCGTCCACTGGGCGCCAAGCCCGCACCGTCCCCCGCGACCCGGAAAGGCCGTCCATGCGCATCCTGCTCGTCGCCGCCGGCTTCAACAGCCTCACCCAGCGCGTCCTGGTCGAGCTGTGCGACCGCGGGCACACCGTCGCCGTGGAGGTCACCCCCGACGGGGCCGCCGTCCGCGAGGCCGTGGCGCGCCACGCGCCCGAGCTGGTCGTGGCCCCCATGCTGAAGGCCGTCGTGCCGCGCGACGTGTGGACGGCGCACCGTTGCCTGATCGTGCACCCCGGGCCCGTGGGCGACCGCGGCCCGTCCTCGCTGGACCACGCGATCCTCGACGGCGTCGAGGAGTGGGGCGTCACCGTCCTCCAGGCCGACGACGAGATGGACGCGGGCGACGTCTGGGCGTCCGCCGGGTTCCGCGTCCCGGAGGTCGGCAAGAGCGACCTGTACCGCAACGAGCTGTCCGACGCCGCCGTGACCGCCGTGCTCCTGGCCGTGGAGAGGGTCGCCGCCGGGGTGGCGCCGCGTCCGCAGACCGGCGAGAGCCGAGCCCGCCCCGCGCTCCGGCAGGAGGAGCGTCGGATCTCGTGGGACGAGGACACCACCGAGACCGTTCTGCGCGCCCTGCGGGCCGCCGACTCGCAGCCCGGTGTGCCGGACCGGCTGCTCGGCGCCGAGTGGTTCCTGCACGGGGGCCACGCGGAGGACGGTCTGCGCGGGCGGCCCGGCGCCCTCCTCGCCACCCGGGCGGGCGCGGTCTGCCGGGCCACCGTGGACGGTGCGGTGTGGATCCCCGAGCTCCGTGCCCGCACCGGCCCCGGCCGTCCGCGTGCCTGCAAGCTCCCCGCCACCCTGGCCCTCGCCGGCCGGTTGCCGGAGCTCCCCGAACTTCCGGCGCCCGCCGAACCGGTGCCGGACCGGCGGACCTGGTCCGACATCCGGTACCGCGAGCAGGGACCGGTCGGCGTCCTGTCCTTCTCGTTCCCCGGCGGGGCGATGAGCACCGACCAGTGCCGCCGCCTCCTCGCCGCGTACGAGACCGCCCGCGGCCGCCCCACCTCCGTCCTGGTGATCGGCGGACAGCGCGACTTCTTCTCCAACGGCATCCACCTGAACGTCATCGAGGCCGCCGCCGACCCCGCAGCCGAGTCCTGGGCCAACATCAACGCCATGAACGACCTGGTCGAGGCCGTGCTCACCACGACGGACCGGCTCGTCGTGAGCGCGATCGGCGGCAACGCCGCCGCCGGCGGCGTGATGCTCGCCCTCGCCGCCGACGAGGTCTGGTGCCGTTCGGGCACGGTGCTCAACCCGCACTACCGGCGCATGGGTCTGTACGGATCCGAGTACTGGACCCGCACCCTGCCCGGGAGGGTCGGCGAGGCCCTGGCCGCGCGCCTCACCGAGGAGGCCCGCCCGGTGTCCGCCGCGGCAGCGCTCGACCTGGGTCTGGTCGACAGGGTCGTCGACTGCGGACCGGGGGAGTTCGCCGCCGAGATCACCCGATCGGCCCTCCACCTGGCATCCCGCGGCGGTCTCCAGCCGCGGATCGCCGCGAAGAAGGCGGAACACGAGCGCGCGGAGTCCGTCGCTCCCCTTGCTGCCCACCGGGAGAGGGAGCTCGCCCGCATGCGGGCGATCTTCGAGGATCCCGCCGCGAGCTACCACGCGCGGCGCCGGGCCTTCGTCCGTAAGGAGGCAGGCTCGCGAGCGGCGGTCCCGGACGGCCCAGGTGCGGGCGCGGGCGGATCGGCCGACTGTTAAGCAAGACCCAGGCCCGAAACGAGGCCTTCGCCCCATCCCTCCTCAGGAGGCGACCCATGAGCGCAGTGAAGCCGGCCCCGGTCGAGGACCAGGGTGCCGCACCCGGCAGCGAAGAGAAGCCGATCCACATCCTCTGGATCAACGCGGGTCTGAGCTGTGACGGCGACTCGGTGGCCCTGACCGCCGCCATGCAGCCCAGCATCGAGGAGATCGCCCTCGCGGGGCTGCCGGGGCTGCCCAGGATCGCGGTCCACTGGCCGCTGATCGACTTCGAGTGCGGTCCGGTGGGCGGCGCCGACACTTTCATCGAGTGGTTCTTCAAGGGGGAGCGGGGTGAGATCGACCCGTTCGTCCTGGTCGTCGAGGGGTCCATCCCGAACGAGGCGATCAAGCAGGAGGGCTACTGGAGCGGTTTCGGCGACGACCCGGAGACCGGTCAGCCCATCACCACCAGCGAGTGGATCGACCGGCTGGCGCCCAAGGCCCTCGCGGTGGTCGCGATCGGTACCTGCGCCACGTACGGCGGCATCCACGCCATGGCGGGGAACCCGACCGGCGCGATGGGCCTCCCGGACTACCTCGGCTGGGACTGGAAGTCGCATGCCGGCATCCCCATCGTGTGCGTGCCCGGCTGCCCCATCCAGCCCGACAACTTCGCGGAGACACTGACCTACCTGCTCTACCAGGCGGTCGGCTCCGCGCCCATGATCCCGCTCGACGACAAGCTCCGGCCGACCTGGCTGTTCGGGGCGACCGTGCACGAGGGCTGCGACCGGGCCGGCTACTACGAGCAGGGCCAGTTCGCGTCGACGTACGACTCGCCCACGTGCCTGGTGAAGCTCGGCTGCTGGGGTCCGGTCGTCAAGTGCAACGTCCCCAAGCGCGGCTGGATCAACGGGGTCGGCGGCTGTCCGAACGTCGGCGGCATCTGCATCGCGTGCACGATGCCCGGATTCCCGGACAAGTTCATGCCGTTCATGGACGAACCTCCCGGCGGCAAGGTCTCCAGCACCGCCAGCGGCGTGTACGGCTCCGTCATCCGCCGCCTGCGGACCATCACGGCCCGAACCGTGGACAAGGAGCCGAAGTGGCGGCACACCGGCGAGCGGATCACCACCGGCTACCGGCCGCCCTGGTGACCGTGACCCCCTCGCGCGACCCCCGCAGGACCCCCCATCCACCCCCCTGTTCGCGTAGTCGAAGAGTTGACGAAGGGCACGAAAGCGACCATGGCATCTCCGGCGAAGACGACGGGTGACGGCTCCGGCCTTGTGGAGATGGCCTGGGACCCCATCACCCGGATCGTGGGCAGCCTCGGCATCCACACGAAGATCGATTTCAAACAGAAGCGCGTCGCGGAGTGCTACAGCACGTCCTCCGTCTTCCGCGGCTACAGCGTCTTCATGCGGGGCAAGGACCCCCGCGACGCGCATTTCATCACCAGCCGCATCTGCGGCATCTGCGGTGACAACCACGCGACCTGCTCCGTGTACGCGCAGAACATGGCGTACGGCGTGAAGCCGCCGCACCTCGGTGAGTGGATCATCAACCTCGGCGAGTCCGCGGAGTACATGTTCGACCACAACATCTTCCAGGAGAACCTGGTCGGGGTCGACTACTGCGAGAAGATGGTCCGCGAGACCAACCCGGGCGTCCTGGAGCTCGCCGAGCGCACCGAGGCACCGCACGCCGCCGAGCACGGCTACCGCACGATCGCGGACATCATGCGCTCCCTCAACCCCCTCGAGGGCGAGTTCTACCGCGAGGCGCTCCAGGTCAGCCGCTACACCCGGGAGATGTTCTGTCTCATGGAGGGGCGGCACGTCCACCCCTCCACCCTCTACCCCGGCGGTGTCGGCACGGTCGCGTCCGTCCAGCTGTTCACCGACTACATGAGCCGCCTCATGCGGTACGTGGAGTTCATGAAGCGGGTCGTCCCGCTCCACGACGACCTCTTCGACTTCTTCTACGAGGCGCTGCCCGGCTACGAGGAGGTCGGCCGCCGCCGCGTGCTGCTCGGCTGCTGGGGCGCCCTCAACGACCCCGAGCACTGTGACTTCACCTACGCCAACATGACCGACTGGGGCCGGCGGATGTTCGTCACCCCCGGTGTCGTCGTCGACGGCAAACTGGTGACCAACGACCTCACCGAGATCAACCTCGGCATCCGGATCCTGCTCGGCAGCTCGTACTACGAGGACTGGCAGGGCCAGGAGCAGTTCGTCACCCACGACCCCCTGGGCAACCCGGTCGACCCGCGCCACCCGTGGAACCAGCACACCATCCCCGCCCCGCAGAAGCGGAACTTCGACGACAAGTACAGCTGGGTCATGTCCCCGCGCTGGTTCGACGGCAAGGACCACCTGGCACTGGACACCGGCGGCGGCCCCCTCGCGCGCCTGTGGTCCACCGCGCTCTCCGGCCTCGTCGACATCGGTTACATCAAGGCCACCGGGCACAGCGTCGTCATCAACCTCCCCCGGACGATGACCAAGCCGGAGACCACCTTCGAGTGGAAGATCCCGAAGTGGAGCAACGCCCTGGAGCGCAACCGCGCCCGGACCTACTTCCAGGCGTACGCGGCCGCCGTCGCCCTGCACTGCGCCGAGAAGGGCCTGGAGGAGGTCCGCGCCGGACGCACGCAGACGTGGGAGAAGTTCGAGGTGCCGGACGAGTCCATCGGCGTCGGCTTCACCGAGGCCGTACGGGGCGTCCTCTCGCACCACATGGTCATCAGGGACGGCAAGATCGCCAACTACCACCCCTACCCGCCGACGCCGTGGAACGCCTCCACGCGGGACACGTTCGGGACCCCCGGTCCGTACGAGGACGCGGTGCAGAACACCCCGATCTTCGAGGAGAACACGCCCGAGAACTTCAAGGGCATCGACATCATGCGCGCCGTGCGCAGCTTCGACCCCTGCCTGCCGTGCGGCGTCCACATGTACACCGGCAGCGGCAGGACCGTGAAGCAGATGCACGTGCCCACCGGCCTGAGCGGTCTGGCCGGATGAGCACGACCACCGCCGAACAGGCGGGCCGACGGGTCGAGGAGGTCCTGGACCGGCTCGCCGAGCAAGGCGACGCCGAGGCCTGCGCGGCCGCGGAGGAAGTCGTACGCGTCCTCATGGAGTTCTACGGCAGCGGCATCGCCCGCGTCGTCGAACTCCTGGGGCGTCCCGCCGCCGGTCCGCCCGCCGACCCGCTGGGCCCGCTGCTCGCGGACGACCTCGTCGCGAGCCTCCTCAACCTGCACGGACTGCACCCCGAGGACGCGCCGACCCGCATCGCACGCGCCCTGTCCGCGCTGCCGCAGCCCGTGGAGAACGCCGGCTTCGACCCGGCGACGGGCGTGCTGCGGCTGCGGGCGACCGCCTCGTCCGGCTGCGGCTGCTCCGGCACCCAGGACTCCGTCCGGCAGGCGGCCGTGGACGCCCTGGCCTGCTTCGCCCCCGAGGTGACCGGCGTGGAACTGGAGAGCGGCGCCCCGCGCGAACCGGCGCTGCTCCAGATCGGCACCCGTCCGTCGCTCGCGGGCGCGGACGGCCGATCGTCGGCCGCCCGGTGAACGGGCCCCCGAACAGCGCGGTGCGGCCCCCGGGCCCCACCGGGCTGCGCCGGTTCACCACCCCCCGCCCGCCCCGCGAGGAGCGCTGCGAACTGTGCGGCGCCCCGCTGGCGGCCGAGGAGCGCCACCCGCACCTCGTCGACACCGACCAGCGGGCCCTGGTCTGCGCCTGCGGCCCGTGCGCGCAGCTCATGGACCGCTCCGCCGCCTCCCCGGGGCGGTTCCGGGCGGTCCCCGGCCGCTTCCTCAGGGACCCCGGCCACCGGATCGACGACCGGACCTGGGAGTCGCTGCGGATCCCCGTCTCGGTCGCGTTCCTCTTCCACAACTCCGCGCTCGACCGGCCGGTGGCGCTCTACCCGAGCCCCGCCGGCGCCACGGAGGGCGAACCGGACGAAGAGGCCTGGCGGTCCGTCCTCGACGCCACCCGGCTCGCCGCCCACCTCGAACCCGACGTCGAGGCCCTGCTGCTGCGCCGCCACGACGGCCGCACCGAGTGCTTCCTCGTGCCGATCGACCTCTGCTACGAACTGGTGGGCCGCATGCGACTGCACTGGCAGGGCTTCGACGGAGGCGCGGAGGCCCGGGCGGACCTCGACGACCTCTTCGCCCGCGTCCGAGGCCTGGCCCGCGAGCCACAGGGGAGCCGGCCGTGACCGAGTTCTCCTTCAGCTGCACCGGCGTCCGCGCCGACGCCTACGCGGCCGGACCCACGCTCGTGTTCCGGCTGCGGATCACCGCCACCGGCGGCACCCGGGTCCACGCCATGGCCCTGCGCTGCCAGATCCGCGTCGAACCCGCCCGGCGCGGCTACGACGACATCGAGGCCGCCGCCCTCGGCGACCTCTTCGGCGAACGCTCCCGGTGGGGCAGCACCCTCAACCCGGTCCAGTTCGCCCACGCCTCCGTCATGGTGCCCGGCTTCACCGACGAGATCGAGACCGACCTCGTCGTGCCGTGCACCTACGACACCGACATCGCCGCCTCCCGCTACTTCCGGGCGCTCTCCGACGGCGACGTCCCGCTGCTCCTGCTCTTCTCCGGCACCGCCTTCACCGGCGCCGGCGGCTTCCACGTCGAGCCCGTGCCCTGGGACAAGGAGGTCTCCCACCGCATGCCCGTGAAGGTCTGGCGCGAGATGATCGACCAGCACTTCCCCGGCTGCGGATGGATCCGGCTCCCGGGCGACGCGATGGACGCCCTGCTCGCCTACCGCTCCCGCCGGGCCCTCCCGTCGTGGGAGGCCACCGTCGAGTCCCTGCTCGAAGCGGCGGGGGAGAGGACCCCATGACCACGGTCGCCTTCACCCCCGTCACCGAGGCGCGGTTCGCCGTCGCCCGGCACGTCGCCGACGCCGTCCTCTTCGAGGGGTACGTCCTCTACCCGTACCGCGCGTCCGCCGCGAAGAACCGGCTCCGCTGGCAGTTCGGGGTCCTCGTCCCGCCGTCCTGGAGCGCCGCCGCCGAGGAGCACGACTTCCAGCTCACCGAGTGCCTGATGGAGCCCAGGACCGGCGCCGAACTCTCCGTGGAGGTCCGTTTCCTGCGTGCCCAGCGGCGCACCGTCGAGGAATCGCGCGAGGACGGCACCTTCGCCCCGACCGGCGAACTCCGCCTGCCCGACCGGGTCCTCGTGCCCTGGGACGAGGGCGTCGAGGAACGCGTCACCCTCACCGTGCCCGTCGGCGACCTCCGGGGAGACGGCGCCGCCCTGCCCTTCACCCGGCCCGCCGCCGAGGAGACGGAGGACGTCCTCGACCCCGACGGGCGCGTCCTCGGCCGGCTCGTACGCCGCCGCGAGGAGATCAGCGGCACCCTGCGGATCTCGGCGGCCGAACTCGACGGCCCGTACCGCGTCGAGCGCCTGTCGGTCACGGTGGAGAACACCAGCGACTGGACCGCCGAGCGGGACACCGACCGCCACGCGGCACTGCCGTACTCCCTCGTCGCCACCCACACCCTGCTCCGCCTCGACGGCGGCTCGTTCCTGTCGATGACCGACCCGCCGGAGTGGGCGAAGGGCGCCGTCGCGGCCTGCCGCAACCTGCACACCTGGCCCGTCCTCGCCGGAGAACCCGGCCGCGGCGACCTCGTGCTCTCCTCGCCGATCATCCTGGAGGACCACCCGGCCATCGCGCCCGAGAGCCCCGGCGCCCTCTACGACGCGACCGAGATCGACGAGATCCTCGCCCTGCGCACGGCGGCCCTCACCGACGAGGAGAAGCGCGAGGCCCGGGGGACCGACGCCCGCGCGGCGGCGGTGATCGAGCTGGCGGACACCATGCCGCCCGAAGTCCTCGAACGTCTGCACGGCGCGGTACGGAGCCTCCAGAGCATCACCGGGCCCCCGAAGCCGGCCGGGAACATCCTCGAACCGGACACCCCGTGGTGGGACCCGGGAGGCGACACCGGTGTCGACCCGGGCAGCGACCACGTCCTCGTCGACGGTCGCGCCGTCCGCGCGGGCAGCAGGGTCGTCCTGCGCCCACGGCTCCGCCGCACGGACGCCCAGGACCTGTTCCTCGACGGGCGCGGCGCGCTGGTCGAGGCGGTCCTCCACGACGTCGACGGCGGAGTCCACATCGCGGTGACCGTGGAGGACGACCCGGGCGCCGACATCCGGCGCGAGCAGGGCCGGTTCCTCTACTTCCAGCCCGACGAGGTCGAAGCCCTGGAGGACGTGTGAACCGCCCCGCGCCCGGGGCGCCCGGCACGGCCCGCACCCTCGTGGCCGGCGTGGGCAACATCTTCCTCGGCGACGACGGCTTCGGCGTGGAGACCCTGCGGCGGCTCGCCCGTGAGGAACTCCCCGCCCATGTCGAGCTGACCGACGTCGGGGTCCGGGGCGTCCACCTCGCCTACGAACTCCTCGACGGCTGGGACACCCTCGTCCTCGTCGACGTCACCGCCCGCGGCGGCGAACCGGGCACGCTCTATCTGATCGACGCCTCGGCGGCCGACGCCCGCGGCACGGAGCCCGCGCCGCTCGACGGCCACCGGATGACCCCCGACGCCGTCCTCGCCCTGCTCGACACCCTGTGCGCGGGAACCGGGGCCGCGCCGCCCCGGCGGATCCTCGTCGTCGGCTGCGAACCGGCCCTCCTCGACGAGGGCATCGGGCTCAGCCCGCAGGTCGCCGCTGCCGTGCCCGAGGCGGTGCGCATGGTGACCGAACTGGTCCGCCAGGAAGCCGTCGTATGACCACCGAAACGGAGAGCACCATGCACAGGAGCATCCTCGGCGCCGCAGTCGCCGCCACCGCAGCCCTGGCCGTCGCGGCCGTCGTCGTGGGAGTCCTCCCCGACCTCCGCCGCTACCTGCGCATCAGCAGGATGTGACACCCCTCGGGTCCGGTGGCGGCGGCTGCACCGAACGGACGACACCCCCGCCCGGTCCCGGCGCGCCGGGCGTGCCCCCGCCACCCCCCGTTCTCTAATGGCGCCCGAGGCCCACGCCCGCGCCCAGGACGGAGACCGATGCACGAGATGTCCCTCGCGGTCGCCGTCGTCGACCAGGTGGAGACCGCCGCGAGGTCGCGCGGGGCCGCCGGCGTCAGCAGCATCGCCCTGGACGTGGGCGAGCTGGCGGGCGTCGTCGCCGACGCCCTCGCCTTCTGCTTCGAACTCGCCTGCGCCGGAACCGTCGTCGAGGGCGCCGAGCTCATCACCCGTACCGTCCCCGGCACCGCGCGCTGCACACCGTGCGCCGAGGTCTGGCCGGTCGGCATGCCGCCGACCCTGCTCTGCCCCGGCTGCGGCGCCGCCGCCGCCGAACTCGTCTCCGGCCGCGAACTCCGGATCAGGGAGGTCCGCTGGGCCGATCCCGGGATCGGGGAGGTCCCCCGGGCCGACCCCGGGGCGCCGCGCGAGGAACACCGCCAACCGATCACCGAGGAGAGCTGAGCATGTGCCGAGCCGTCGATCTCCAGCGTGCCGTTCTCGCCAAGAACGAGGCCGCGGCACAGATCCTGCGCACCGAACTGACCGCCCGCGGCACCACGGTGGTCAACCTGCTCTCCAGCCCCGGCAGCGGGAAGACCGCCCTGCTGGAGCGCGAACTGCGCCTCGCCGGTGAACGGGGCGTCAGTGCCGCCGCGCTCACCGCCGACCTCGCCACCGAGAACGACGCCCGCCGCCTGGCCCGCTCGGGCGCCCCCGTCAAGCAGGTGCTCACCGACGGCCTCTGCCATCTGGAAGCCGACATGGTCGCCCGGCACCTGCACGACTGGCTGCCCGAGACCACCCGGCTGCTGTTCGTCGAGAACGTCGGCAACCTCGTCTGCCCCGCCGGCTACGACCTGGGCGAGTCGCTCCGCGTCGTCCTCGCCTCGGTCACCGAGGGGGAGGACAAGCCGCTCAAGTACCCCACCGCGTTCGGCCTCGCCCAGCTCGTGATCGTCACCAAGACCGACATGGCCGAGGTCGCCGAGTTCGACGAGACGGCCTTCCGCGCGAACGTGCAGCAGGTCAACCCCGGCGTCGAGGTCGTCCTCAGCTCGGTGCGTGACGGCCGGGGAGCCGGCGCGCTCCTCGACCGGGCCCTCGCCACGGCCGAGGGCGACCGCGTCCACACCCCGGTGATGGCCCGGGCCGGCGCGTGACCACGGCGCGGCCCGGACCCGCCCCCGCCACGGCCCCGCGGCGCAGCCGGGTGGTCGTCCGCGGCGTCGTGCAGGGGGTCGGCTTCCGGCCCTTCGTCTACGCCCTCGCCACCGGCCTCCGGCTGTCCGGCCACGTCACGAACACGGCCGACGGCGTCGTCGCGGAGGTCGAGGGAGACCCCGCGGACGTCGCGTCCTTCTGCGCCCGCCTCGCGCCCGACGCCCCACCCCTGGCCCGGGTCCAGTCGGTCGAGGCGGCCGAGGTGGCCGCGAGCGGCGGCAGCGGGTTCACGATCGTCCCCTCCCGCGGGGGCGGCGCCGTCCGCACCCTCGTCCCGCCGGACACCGCCACCTGCGACGACTGCCTCACGGAGTTGGCGGACCCCGCCGACCGGCGGTACCTGCACCCCTTCATCACGTGCACCCACTGCGGCCCCCGGTTCACGATCGTCACGGGACTGCCGTACGACCGGGTCCACACCACCATGGCCGGCTTCCCGATGTGTCCGGACTGCGCCCGGGAGTACGCGGACCCCGCCGACCGGCGCTTCCACGCACAGCCCGTCGCCTGCCCCCACTGCGGGCCCCGGCTGCGGCTGGTCACGGGGCCCCTCGACACCGGCCGGGCCCCCGACGCCGACCGGGCCGTCCCCGGCCGCGCCCCCGGTCCCGACCCGGTCGCCGCCGCACGCACCATGCTCGCCTCCGGCGCGATCCTCGCCGTCAAAGGCCTCGGCGGCTACCACCTGGCCTGCGACGCGACGAACCCCGACGTGGTGGCCGAACTGCGCCGCCGCAAGGCGCGCGGTGACAAACCGTTCGCGATGATGGCCGCCGGCCTCGCCGACATCGAGCCCCTCGCGCACCTCGGCCCGCTCGAACGCGACCTCCTCACCGGCGGCGTCCGGCCCGTCGTCCTGCTGCGCCGCCGCGACGACGCACAGCACCGCCACGGGGCCTCCCCGGCCCCGGCGGTGGCCCCCGGCAGCCCCGACCTCGGCTTCATGCTCCCGTACACCCCCGTGCACCACCTCCTCCTCGGCCTCGGCGCGGCGGACCGGGAAGGACCCCGGCTCCTCGTGATGACCAGCGGCAACCTCTCGGGCGAGCCCATCGTCACGGACGACGCGGAGGCGCTGACCCGGCTCGCCGGACTCGCGGACGCCTGGCTGCTGCACGACCGGCCCATCCACGTGCCCTGCGACGACTCCGTCGTCCGCGTCTGCGACGGCGAGCAGCTGACGCTGCGCCGCTCCCGGGGCTGGGCACCGCTGCCGGTCACGCTGCCCGTCGAGGTCGCCCCCTCCCTCGCCGTGGGAGGGGACCTGAAGAACACCTTCTGCCTCGGCGACGGACGCCAGGCCTGGCTCTCCGCCCACATCGGCGACATGGACGACCTCGCCACCCAGCTCGCCCTCACCTCCGCCGAGCGGCAGCTGGAGTCCGTCACGGGCGTACGGCCCGGACTGCTCGCCGCCGACCGTCACCCCGCCTACCGGTCCACCCGCTGGGCCCGCGACCACGCGGCGGGACGGCCCGTCGTCCCCGTACAGCACCACCACGCGCACGTCGCGTCGGCGATGGCCGAGAACGGCCTCGACGGCACGGCCCCCGTGATCGGCGTCGCCTTCGACGGCACCGGCTACGGTCTCGACGGCGCCGTGTGGGGCGGTGAGTTCCTGCTCGCGGACTACGCCGGGTTCGAGCGGTTCGCCCACCTGGCCTACGTGCCCCTGCCGGGCGGCGACGCGGCCGTACGGCGGCCCTACCGCATGGCCCTGGCCCACCTGCGGGCCGCGGGCCTCGCCGCCGACCTTGCGCTGCCGTGCACGCGCGCCTGCGCGCCAGGAGAACTACCCGTACTGAAAAGGCAGTTGGAGCGCGGCCTGAACTGTGCGCCCACGTCCAGCATGGGGCGCCTCTTCGACGCCGTCTCCTCCCTCGCGGGCATCCGCCACCACGCGGGATACGAGGCGCAGGCCGCGATCGAACTGGAGGCCGCGGCCCTGCGCGCACCCGCCGTGGCCGAGGACGGACGCTACGCCTTCCGCCTCGCCTCGCCCCACGCCGGTGCCCCGCGCACCGCGGACCCCGCACCCCTGCTGGCCGCGGTGGTCGCCGACGTCCTGGACGGGACCCCCGCGACCGTCGTCGCGGCGCGGTTCCACCTCGCCGTGGCCCGGCTCGTGCGTACGGTCTGCGCCGCCGCCCGCGGCGAGACCGGCGTGGAGACCATCGCCCTGACCGGGGGAGTGTTCGCCAACACGCTGCTCTCCTCGGCCTGCGCCGAAGGACTGCGGGAGGACGGCTTCACCGTGCTGCGCCACCGCCTGATCCCGCCGAACGACGGCGGTCTGGCCCTCGGCCAGCTCGTCGTGGCCGCCCGGATCACCGACGGGGCGGCCCGCGGAACGCCGCGACGAGAGCGACAGTGAGGAGACACGCATGTGCCTGGCGGTACCCGGAAGAGTGCTGGACGTCGAGGACCGGGACGGCACCCGGATGGCCACGGTCGACTTCGGAGGCGTGGTCAAGGAGGTGTGCCTGGAGTACCTGCCGGACCTGAAGCCCGGTGAGTACGCCATCGTGCACGTGGGCTTCGCCCTCCAGAGGCTCGACGAGGAGTCGGCCAGGCGGACGCTGGAGCTGTTCGAGACCCTCGGCCTGCTCCAGGAGGAGTTCGGGGACCCGTGGGAGGCCGCCGAGGCCGAGGCCGCGGGAATCGAGTGGCAGACGCAGGACGAGGTCCACGGAGAGGCGCGGCCGTGAAGTACATCGACGAGTTCCAGAACCCGGAGCTGGCGGGCCGGCTGCTCGACGAGATCCGTGCGGCCGTGACCCGCCCCTGGGCCCTGATGGAGGTCTGCGGGGGCCAGACCCACAGCATCATCCGGCACGGTGTCGACCAGCTCCTGCCACCCGAGATCGAGCTGATCCACGGCCCTGGCTGTCCGGTCTGCGTCACGCCGCTGGAGATGATCGACAAGGCCCTGGAGATCGCCTCCCGGCCGGGGGTGATCTTCTGCTCGTTCGGCGACATGCTCCGAGTCCCCGGCACGGGCCGCGACCTCTTCCAGGTCCGCGGGCAGGGCGGCGACGTCCGGGTGGTCTACTCCCCGCTGGACGCGCTGCGGATCGCCGAGCAGAACCCGGACCGGGAGGTGGTCTTCTTCGGCATCGGCTTCGAGACCACGGCGCCGCCCAACGCGATGACGGTCCATCAGGCGCGCAAGCGGAACATCCGCAACTTCAGCCTGCTCGTCTCCCACGTCCGCGTCCCCCCGGCGATCGACGCGATCATGCGGTCCCCGGACTGCCGCGTCCAGGGCTTCCTCGCGGCCGGCCACGTCTGCAGCGTGATGGGCACGGCCGAGTACCCGGAGCTCGCGCGACGCCACCAGGTGCCGATCGTGGTCACCGGATTCGAGCCGCTGGACATCCTGGAAGGCGTCCGCAGGACCGTGCTCCAGCTGGAGCGGGGTGAGCACACCGTCGAGAACGCCTACGAGCGTGCCGTGACGGCAGAGGGCAATCCGGCGGCACAGGCGATGCTGAGCGACGTCTTCGAGATCACCGACCGGGCCTGGCGCGGCATCGGCGTCATCCCGGCCAGTGGCTGGCGCCTCTCCGAACGCTACCGGGACCACGACGCCGAGCACCGCTTCTCCGTAGGGGGGATCGACACCCGCGAGCCCGCCGAGTGCCGCAGCGGCGAAGTCCTCCAGGGCCTGCTGAAACCGAACGAGTGCGAGGCGTTCGGCACCACCTGCACCCCCCGCTCCCCGCTCGGCGCCACCATGGTGTCCAGCGAAGGCGCCTGCGCCGCCTACTACCTCTACCGGCGGCTCGACGCGGGCACCCCGGGACAGCGGCCTCCCGCCCCGGCCCGCACGGCCCCCGGCACCCCGACCCCGGTCACCGCCTCCCTGGAGGGCAGCCCCCTTGCCTGACACCGTGCCCGACACCACCGTCAGCACCACCCCGGCGGTCGCCGCCCCGCAGCCGGCGCCCGACATGCTCGCCTGGACCTGCCCCGCGCCCCTGCGCGACCAGCCGCGCATCGTCATGGGCCACGGCGGCGGCGGAGCACTCTCCGCCGAGCTGATCGAGCACGTCTTCGCGCCCGCCTACGGCGGACCGGCCCTCGCCCACACCGCCGACGCGGCCGAGATCCGGATCGGCGGCGCCCGCCTGGCGTTCTCCACGGACTCCTTCGTGGTACGCCCCCTGTTCTTCCCCGGGGGCAGCATCGGCGACCTCGCCGTCAACGGCACCGTGAACGACCTCGCCATGAGCGGCGCCCGCGCGAGCCACCTCTCCTGCGGGTTCATCCTGGAGGAAGGCGTCGAGACCGACGTCGTCGCCCGCGTCGCGCAGGACCTCGGCGCAGCGGCGCGCGGGGCCGGAGTCCAGGTCGTCACCGGTGACACCAAGGTCGTGGAGGCCGGTCACGGCGACGGCATCTACATCAACACCTCGGGCGTCGGACTGATCCCCGACGGCGTCGACCTGCGCCCGCAGCGGGTCGTGCCCGGGGACGTGGTGATCGTGAGCGGCCCGATCGGTCTGCACGGCGTGGCGATCATGAGCGTGCGGGAGGGCCTCGAATTCGGTGTCGAGATCACCAGCGACTGCGCACCGCTCGGTGGCGTCGTCGAGGCGATGCTCGCCGTCACACGGGACCTGCACGTGCTGCGCGACCCCACGCGCGGGGGTCTGGCCGCATCCCTGAACGAGATCGCGGCGGCGTCGGGGACGGGCGTCGTCATCCAGGAGCGTGCCGTTCCGGTCCCCGAGGCGGTCGGCAACGCGTGCGCGGTGCTCGGACTCGACCCCATGTACGTGGCGAACGAGGGCAAGCTCGTGGCCTTCGTCCCGCGTGAGCACGCGGACGCCGTACTGGCCGCGATGCGCGCCCACCCCCTGGGCGCCGGAGCGGCGGTGATCGGCGAGGCGGTCGAGACCCACCCGGGCATGGTGGTGGCGCGGACCGGACTCGGCGGCACCCGCGTCGTGGACATGCCGCTCGGAGAGCAGCTGCCGCGGATCTGCTGAGCTCAGACCCGGCGGCCGGGTCGCCCGCGGGAGGTGTCGAGGGTCCACGTGTGGGTGCAGTTCGGGCACTGCAGGTGGACCCGGGGCCCCTTGTTCCCGATCAGGTAGCGCCAGTGGCTCCGGCAGTTCCGGAGGTCCAGGCACGTCCCGCAGTCACGGGCGTCGTCGCAGCCGGGGCACGCGACCCAGGCCCGCCGGGCCGGGTCGGCGTGGGGATCAATCGGAAGACGCACGGCCCCGCACCTCCCCGGGCAGGACACCGGCCGCGACCAGCATCGCGTGCACCTTCTGCTGCTCCTCGTCCAGGTTCGAGTACAGCAGTGCGTGCGCCGCCTCCTCCTCGCGCAGAACGGCCACGGGGTCCCAGTCGGGCCCGAGCGCCGCCACGACCTCGGCACGCCGACGTGCCTCCTCGACGGTGAGGTCGATGCTGAAGCCGACCAGGTCGGAATGAGAGTCGGGGGCGTGGTCCATGGGGGGACTTTCCGGGTGAATCGAACAAGTACGCCACCACGTCTACCAGAGCGCACGGCGCGCGCGGAAGGGCCCGACGTGCCTTCGACAGCCCCTGTGGCACACCTCATGCCGCCGGGGGCGTGGGCGTCGACCGGGCGTGGTTGTCCGGGCCGGACGACCACGCGTCCGGCCCGGACACCGGGGCGTCAGCCCTTGTGGCCGGTCAGTTCCGCCCTGACCTCGCGGCGGTCGGCGGCCGGCTCGGCGGCGATGGCCGAGGGGCCCCGGGACAGCCCGCGGGCCGCGTGGCGATCTCGGTGGCCTTCTGGCGGGCGAAGGACAGCCAGCGGCGGATCTCCGGGTCGATGTCGCGCTCGGCGGTCGCGTCGAGCGGCACGTGCGGCGGCGAGCAGACAGTCAGGCGGGACGGGCCGTCAGGAGCAGCGCGACACGCCGTCGGTGCCGCGGGCCCTCAGGTGCCCGGGCCGGGTGCGCCGTGGCCCGTGATGCCCGCCCTGCGCAGGGCCGACCGCCACGCCAGGGCGAACGCCGCCTCGGCCAGGCCCATGAGGACGAGCCACAGTCCGAGCAGCCTGGTCAGGGCCCGGGCCGACTCTGTCGGAAGGGCCAGGACCACGATTCCCGCGACGATGCCGAGGAGCCCGACGGCCATGACGACACCGCGGTGCGGCATGTTCTTCGTGGCGATGGCGGAGTACAGGGTGACGATGCCGGACACCAGCCAGACGGCGCCGACGATGAGCGACAGCGCGGCGATCGTCTGGAGCGGGTTCCTCAGGCACAGCACCCCGCCCAGGACGCACAGGACGGCCACGATCAGGCCGGGCACGCGGTCGCCGCTGTCGCGGCCGAACACGGACACGAAGCGGAAGCCGCCGATCACCAGCAGGTAGAGCCCGATGAGGACGGCGACGACGTGCAAGGTCACGTCCGGCCAGACGAGCAGCAGGATGCCGGGGACGAGGGTCGCGATCGCCGCGCCGAGGAGCCAGGTCCAGGAACGGCCGAGACGTGCCAGCTGGTCCGACGGGTCGCCCGCGGAAGAGCCGAACGGGTCGCCGGTGCTGTCCTCCGGTCCGGTGCCGGGTGCGGAGCCCTGTGACGTGGTCATGTGTCCTCCCGCTCGCCCGGGTGGATGGCCCAGGGAGCCCCGCCCGTCGCACGGCCGCACAGAAGGGCCGGAGACGGACCGTGCGAGGCTCCGGTTCAAGTCTGCACCCTTCGTGGGGCCGCCGCCTCACCTCCGGTTTCGGCCGACGAGCACCGGGGGTCGTCCGAACCTAGCGTGGAGGGTGGGAACCGATCGGACGGAGGAGCGCGAGCATGAGTGACGCCATGGACAAGGCCAAGGGCAGGCTCAAGGAGATCGCCGGCAAGATCACCGGCCACGAGCGCCTCGAGGCCGAGGGAAGGACGGACCAGGCGAAGGCCAGGCTCCGTGAGAAGGCGAAGAGCGTGCGCCACCGGGCCGAGGGAATCATGGACTCGCTCAAGCGCGACCGCTCGTAGCCCCCGCCCCCGCCCCCGCACCCACGCACGGACCGGTTCCGGTGTCCCGCCGCGATCCCGACGACGGCCGGCGGGCCGTCGTACGGCGGCCCCGCCCCGCGGACGGCCCGCCGCGGGGCCGGTGGCGCCGGCCGCTCGGCACCTGGCCCGCCGTCGTCCTGACGGTCGCCGTTCTCGTCGCGGCCAACCTCCTTCTGCACACCTGGACCGGCGCGCTCCGCCTGGTCGCGGCGGTCGTCGTCGCCGTCGTGCTCCTCGGGGTGCTCCGCTGGGCGGGCGGCTCGTGGGCGGACGCGGGGCTGGCGCCCGGGACACTGGCCCGCGGTGCCAGGTGGGCCGCGGCCCTGACGGGGCTCGTCGCGGCCGTCTACCTCGTCGGAGCGCTGCTGCCGGCCACCCGCTCGCTGTTCGAGGACCGGCGGTACGACGGGATGACGGGGGGTGAGCTGGCGGTGCGCGTCCTCGTGGTGGTCCCCGTCGGCACCGTCCTGGTGGAGGAGATCGCCTTCCGCGGGGTGCTCTACGGACTGGTGCGCCGGGCGCGCGGGACGGTCTGGGCGACCACGGTGTCGAGTCTGCTGTTCGGCCTGTGGCACGTCCTGCCGTCCCTGCACCTGGCGACCGCGAAACCCGCCCTGACCGGCGTCTTCGGGGAGTCCGGGCTCGGCTCCGCGGTCGCGGTCGCCGCGGCCGTGCTGTTCACGGCGGCGGCGGGCGTCCTGTTCTGTGAACTGCGCCGCCGCAGCGACAGCCTGCTGGCGCCCATGGGCCTGCACTGGGCGGTGAACGCCTTCGGCTACGTCGTCGGCTTCCTGCTGCGGTGACCCCGCGGCCGTGCCGGGCGCACGGGATCAGTGATCCGGCTGGATGACGTCGCGCAGTCGGTCCAGGTCCTGCGGTGTGAAGCCCGTGGGCCGCATGATCGCGTTCCAGCCGTCGACGTACGCGGCCTTGTACGTGTGACCGTGGCCGTCCGGCACGCCCGTGGAGAACGGCAGGTCCGCGGTCACCTGCCAGAACGTCACGAAGGGGATCCAGACCATCTCGTCGAGCACGTCGCCGCCGGGAGCCTCGCCGATCCAGTCGGGTTCGGAGAGGGCCAGGTCGGGGCTCCACCAGACGATCGGATCGGACGGGTGCATGAGGTACAGCACCCGCGTACCGTTCCACGGCGCTCCCTCCGGCGTGATCCCGGTGGTCGGGTCGTCGGTGAACCGTACGGTCCGCCCGTCCTTGTAGACGGGTTCGTTCTCCGGGCTTCCCGCGTCGCGGTGATCGCTGAACTCGCGGAACAGGGTGTTGAAGTTCGGGGGACCGGCGAACAGGGTGCCCGCGGTGCGGTTGCGCAGGTCGTACTCGCCGCTGAAGGCCGTCTCCGCGCCGAACGACCCCAGGCTCTCGCCCGCCACGAACAGGCGCGGCCGCTGGTCCTGGGGGAGCTTGGACCAGACGTCGTAGACGGCGTCGAAGAGCTCGCGACCGGCCTCGCGCGCCTTCGACTGGTCCACGAGATAGGACAGCCACGACGGCAGGTACGAGTACTGCAACGCCACGGTGGCGGCGTCTCCGTCGCCGAGGTACTCGAAGGAGTCCACGGCGGCGGGATCGACCCAGCCGCTTCCCGTGGTCGTCATCACGAGCAGGTTGGCGCGGTGGAAGCCGCCGGCCCGTACGAGGTCAGCGACGGCCCGCTCCGCGCGCGACTCGGTGGTGTCGGCGGTCGCGAGTCCGGCGTAGGCCCGCACGGGTTCCTGCGCCGGGCGGTGGGTGAACGCCCCGATGTCGGCGGCCGTCGGACCGCTGCCCGTGAAGACCCGGCCCTGTCTGCCGAGCGAGTCCCACGGCACCAGCGACCCCGGCCCGCCGGAGCGCACCGTCGACGTGGGCTGGTGCACGCCTTCGGGTGTCTCCGTGTCGCGCACCGAGAACGCCTCGTTGGCCGCGCTCACGAAGCCGGCCAGCAGGACCCCGCTGACGACGGCCCACGCCAGGCCCGCCACGACGACCCAGCCGACCACCCGCGCCGCGCGGGGACCGATCCAGCGGCGGAGGAGGCCGGCGAGCCGGCGGTACAGACGCCGGAGTCCCCGGGCGGCCAGCAACAGCAGCCAGAAGACGAGCGCGGCGACGAAGGGGCAGGCGATGGTGAAGAGGAGGTTGTAGTCGGTGACCCCCATGAGGGTGCGGATCTCGTGCTGCCAGTACTGGCCGAGACCGAAGGACAGACCGAACAGGACGATCGCGCAGACGGTCAGGACCCGCCACGAACGGTGCGACGGGATCCGCGCCTCCCGGTCGGCGAACGCCCGCCACACCGAGGCCGCGGTCACCCCGAGCCCGTACCCGATGGCCGCGCTGATGCCGCAGATCAGACCCTGGAGGATCCCGCCGCGAGGGAGCAGCGACGGGGAGAAGGAGAGGCAGGCGAGGAGCAGGGCACCCCAGCAGCCGGGGAGCGTGAGGCCGGGCGACCGACGGCGCTTCCAGAAGCCGGTGGCCGGCTCGGGGCCCTCGCTCTCCGCCGCCTCGGGGCTCTCCGCCGCCTCGGGGTCCTCCGCCGCGTCAGGGCTCTCCGCCGCCCCGGCGCCGGGGGAGTCCTCCGGCGTCGGCTTGTGCGGGTCAGGGGCCATGGGTGTCCTCCCGGGGAAATGATCCCGAGGCCCGACCGGCCGAGCCACCGGGACTCGGCCCCTCCGTGCCCCGGAGCCGGCGGCGTCCCCGAGGCCCTCGTCCGGGGGCCGGTCAGCCGAGGATTCTGCGCTTCTGCTGCTCGAACTCGGCTTCGGTGAGCACGCCCTGCTCCTTGAGCTCCCCGAGTTGCTTGAGCTGGTCCAGCTTGCTCTCCATGCTGTCGGCCGGCTGCGGAGCGGGGGCGGCGGGGGCGGCGGCGGGCGGCGGTTCGGCCGGCTGCTGCTCATAGCCCTGCTGGGCGGCCCATCGGCCCTGCTGGCGGCGGGACACGCGGTTGGACACGGCGGTCGCCGTACCCGCGACGACCGCGGTGCGGGCCACTCCACGAAGTAGACCGGGCATCGCGTACTCCTCTCGTGTCCGACGCGAAGGCGTCGGACGGCTTCCGGGCCCGTCGGCTGAGGAGCCGGGGGCCCAAGGGGTCAGGCCGATTCCTCGGCCGCGTCGAGCGAGGCGAGGAGGGCTTGTACGGGCACCCGCCCGGAGGCGACCAGTTGGGCACCGCTCCGGCGCAGGGCGGTGGCGAACGGCGCGGCCCACACGTTCTCGTAGATCAGCAGACCGGCGGAGTTGCCGGGCTCCACGGCCGCGGCGGCTTCCTCCAGGTCGTCCTGACCCAGGAGCCCCGACTGGGCGCCTTCGAAGACGGAGAGGTCGAGCTCGCCGTCCCCGGTGAGATCCGCGATCTCCAGCGCGGTCACCGAACCGTCCTCGTCCTTCCTGATGAACATCAGGTCGAGGATCCGGATGAGGCCGCGGTCCACCAGGTCGATCAGGAGCTGGAAGCCCTCGCCCGTCATGCGGCTGCCGGGAAACTCGACCACCACGTAGTCGATGGGGCCGATCTCTTCGAATTGCTCGCTCACAACGTCACCTCTGCATCGTGGAGGTCCCTGGTCGCCATTCCAACACCGGACGTCGCGCGGTGCATCCGGTACGGCCTCGCTCCGGCCGGGGTGCGGACGGCGCCCCCGCCCGCGCGTCCGGGCAGGGGCACCCTCCGTTCACGCCACCCGGGCCGTGCGGGCGAGGGCGTCCCGGGCCGCCTCCTCGGCCTGGGCGCGGTCCTCCGGGACCAGGCCGATGCGGGTGCGGCGGTCGAGGAGGTCGGAGGTGTCGAGGGCGCCCTCGTGGCGGACCGCCCACACGAGTTCGGCGCCGGTGACGGTGTGGCCCGGGACGACGGGTTCGGCGAGCGCGGGATCCGCGAGGCCGAGGGCCTGGACGGCCGGTGCCTCGGAGCCGTAGCGCTGGACGAGACGGGGAGGTACGTCGAGCCCCGCGAGGGTCTGCGGCCGCGCGGCGCCGACGAGCGGGAGCGACGCGGTGCGGCACGGGCCCGCGTCCAGGCCGCGGGCGGCCACGGCGGCG
The DNA here is from genome assembly GCF_049913095.1 of Streptomyces sp. E-08. Classification (NCBI taxonomy): domain Bacteria; kingdom Bacillati; phylum Actinomycetota; class Actinomycetes; order Kitasatosporales; family Streptomycetaceae; genus Streptomyces; species Streptomyces sp. E-08. Next base: position 7,758,206 of record NZ_CP183971.1, read on the forward strand.
TCGACGGCGTCCTCGGCCATGCGGCGGTACGTGGTCAGCTTGCCGCCGACGACGGTCACGATGCCGTCGGGGGAGGTGAGCACGGCGTGCTTGCGCGAGATGTCGGCCGTGCGGCCCGAGGCGTCCCGGGTGTCGAGCAGGGGCCGCAGGCCCGCGAACGCCCCGACCACGTCGGACCGGTGGACGGTGACGTCGAGCGCGGAGCCGAGCACGTCGAGGAGGAAGCCGATGTCGGTCTCGGGGACCGACGGCACATCGGGGATGTCGCCGTCGACGGGCTCGTCGGTGAGGCCGACGTACACGCGTCCGTCGCCCTGGGGCAGGACCAGGACGAAGCGGTTCGTCTCGCCGGGGATGGGGATGTGCAGACCCGCGGAGAGCGTGCCGAGGGTCTCGGAGCGCAGGACGAGATGGGTGCCGCGCGAGGGCCGGAGGCGTACGTCGTCGATGAGGCCGCCCGCCCAGACGCCGGCCGCGTTGATGACCGTACGGGCGCGGAGGCGCAGCTCCTGGCCGGTGGTCTCGTCGCGGACCAGCGCGCCGTCGCCGTGGAGTTCCAGGGCGCGCGTACGGGTGAGGATGCGGGCGCCGTGGGCGGCGGCGGTGCGGGCGATCGCCGTGACCAGGCGGGCGTCGTCGGTGAGCCGCCCGTCCCAGGACAGGAGTCCGCCGCGCAGCCCGACCCGGCGCAGGGCCGGGGCGAGGTGGCGGGTCTCGACGGCGGACAGCGTGCGCGGCTGCGGCAGCGTGCGGCGCGAGGTGCGGGCGCCGACGCGCAGCAGGTCGCCCGCGAGGAACCCGGCGCGGGCGAGGGCGGCCTGGCCGCGGCTGACGAGCGGGGTGAGCGGCAGCACGAACGGCTGGGCGCGCACCAGGTGGGGGGCGGTGCGCTCCATGAGGATGCCGCGTTCGACGGCGCTCTCGTGGGCGACGTCGAGCTGTCCGGACGCGAGGTAGCGCAGTCCGCCGTGGATCAGCTTGGAGCTCCAGCGGGAGGTGCCGAACGCCAGGTCGTGGGCGTCGATCGCGGCGACGGTGAGCCCACGGGTGGCCGCGTCGAGCGCGGCTCCGGCGCCGGTGGCGCCGAGCCCGACGACGAGGACGTCCACGACGGCGCCGGTGTCGCTGTCGGAGAGCCGTTCCAGGTCGCGCCGGCGCCGCTCGGCGTTGAGCGAGGCCCCGGGGAGGGCGGTGCTGCTCGTGGGGTTCATGGGGTGAGGGTCCTCTCCAACAGGGTGCGCAGCTCTTCGAGGAAGGCGGCTTCGCTCAGTTCGGGATCGGTCTCGTCGGCCATGGTGCGCAGCGAGAGCGTGAAGGACTGGACGACGAGCAGGAGGGACCGGGCCTGGAGGTCGGGGTGTACGTGGCGTACGGAGCCGTCCTCGTGCCCTTCGTCCAGCGCGGTGACGAGCAGTCCGAGCAGGGCGTCCTGGCTGGCGCCCCGCCGGTCGAGCACGTACGGCAGGAGCAGCTCGGGGTCGACGTCGAGGATCTTCCGGAACAGCGGCTGGGCCCGGAACGCGGCGACTCCCGCCACCAGCCCCTCGACGATCCGCTCTCGTTCGGGCCGGTCGTCGTCGGAGGGCGGCATGGCGCCGGCGGCGACGGCGATCCACTCACGGGTCATCAGGTCGCCGACGAGGGTGCGTACGTCGGGCCAGCGCCGGTACAGCGTCATCCGGGACACGCCGGCCCGCCGGGCGACGTCGGTGAGGGTGGTTCGCCGCACGCCGACGGCGAGCACGCAGTCGCGTGCGGCGTCGAGTACGGGGTCTGCGTCCGCATGGTTGTGACGAATGGGCGTCATCTGTCACAGTGTAATGCCAGCGCAGGCCGAGTGGCAGCGCCGTTCGTGAAACAGACCGTGAGGAACCTCTCGAAGTGGACATGTTGTGGAGCGGCTGGGGCGACCCGGCCAAGGCGGCACCCCTGCCCGAATCGGTCACCGGCCTGCTGCGGGACCTGCTCGGCGTCACCCCGCGAGAGAGCGGCCCGTCCGCCCTCGCCGACATCGACGTGCCCGCCCCGGCACTGACCGACGAGGCGGACAGCGCACTGCGCGCCGCCGTCGCCGCCCCCGACGGCCTGCGGGACGACGCCGAGAGCCGCATCCGGCACACCCGGGGCAAGTCGACACCCGACCTCCTGCGCATCCGCGCCGGCGAGGTCGACGACATCCCGGCCGCCGTCGTACTCCCCGGCAGCCACGACGAGGTCCTCGCCGTCCTGCGGGCCTGCGCGGACCACGGCCTCTCCGCCGTCCCCTTCGGCGGCGGCACCTCCGTCGTCGGCGGCCTCACGCCCACCACGAAGCGGCCCTTCGTCGCCCTGGACCTCCGCAGGCTCGACCAGCTCCTCGCCGTCGACGAGGTGTCGCGCACCGCGACCCTGCAGCCCGGACTGCGCGGCCCGCGGTGCGAGGCGCTGCTCAACGAACAGGGCTGGACGCTCGGCCACTTCCCGCAGTCCTTCGAATGGGCCTCCGTCGGCGGCTTCGCCGCGGCCCGCTCCAGCGGCCAGGCCTCCGCCGGCTACGGCCGCTTCGACGAGATGGTCGTCGGCCTGACGGTCGCCACCCCCGAAGGCACCCTGGAGACCGGCCGGGCCCCGCGCTCGGCGGCCGGCCCCGATCTGCGCCAGCTCATCCTCGGCTCCGAGGGCGCCCTCGGCGTGATCACGTCCGTGACCGTGCGCATCCGCCCGCTGCCGCAGAAGCGGATCTACGAAGGCTGGCGCTTCGCCTCCTTCGAAGCGGGCACGGCGGCCCTGCGCCGCCTCGCCCAGGACGGCCCGCGGCCCACGGTGCTGCGCCTCTCGGACGAGTCCGAGACCTTCATCGGACTGGCACAGCCGGACGCCATCGGCAACACCGAACTCCCGCAGAACCCCGGCTGCATGGCCATCGTCGGCTTCGAGGGCACCGAGGCCGACACGGCCGCCCGACGCGCCGCCGCGCGCGAGGTCCTCCTCGCCTGCGACGGCGAGTTCATCGGCGAGGAAGCCGGCGACAAGTGGGAGCACGGCCGCTACAACGCGCCCTACCTGCGCGACGCGCTGCTCGACGCCGGCGCGTTCGCCGAGACGCTGGAGACCGCGGCCTTCTGGTCCGCGATCCCCGGCCTGTACACGGCCGTACGCGACGCGCTGACCCAGACCCTCGCCGAGGCCGGCACCCCGCCGCTCGTCATGTGCCACATCTCGCACACGTACGAGAACGGCGCCTCGCTGTACTTCACCGTCGTCTCCGCGCAGGGCGAGGACGCCGTCGCGCACTGGGCGCCGGTGAAGCGGGCGGCGAACGACGCGATCCTCGCGGCGGGCGGCACCATCAGCCACCACCACGGCGTGGGCACCGACCACCGCGACTGGTACGCCCGCGAGATCGGCCCCCTCGGCATCCGCATGCTGCAGGCCGTCAAGGCCGAGGTCGACCCGTCGGACGTGCTGAGCCCCGGGGTCCTGATCCCCGTCCGCTGAGTACCCTCCCACGAACACCCCGAACGCCCCCCGAACCGCTCCCTCCCGAACCTTCTTCTGCCGCCCGGAGGCCAGATCCATGCGACAGTTCACCGCCGTCGTCAACCCCACCGCAGGGGGCTCCAGCGGCACGGCGAGCCTGCTCCCGCTGGCCCGGCTGCTGAGGGAGGCGGGCGCGGGGCTCGACACCGTCTACAGCCGCAGCCTGGAACACGCGCAGGAACTCGCCCGGGAGGCCGGAGCCAAGGGGCACGTCGTGCTCGCCGTCGGCGGTGACGGCATGGCCGGCACCGTCGGCGGCGCGCTCAGCGGCACGGACACGGTCTTCGGCCTGGTCCCCGCCGGCCGCGGCAACGACTTCGCGCGCGCCCTGGGGCTTCCCACCGACGCCCCGGGCCTCGCCAAGGTGCTGCTCGACGGCGAGCCGCGGGCCGTGGACACCATCGAGGTGGAGTCCGCCCGGCACCGGGGGACCTGCATCCTCGGCAGCGTGTACGCGGGGGTCGACGCGGTGGCCAACCGCCACGCCAACGCCTCCCGTCTGCTGCGCGGCGCGGCCTCCTACTACGCCGGCGGCCTCCGGGCGGTCCTCGCCTGGAAGCCCGCCGCGTACCGGATCACGATCGACGGGATCCGGCACGAGCGCACCGGCTACACCGTCGTCGCCGCCAACTCCGGCTACTACGGGTTCGGAAGGCAGATCGCCCCGGGCGCCCGGGTCGACGACGGCCTCCTCGACGTCGTGGTGATCAAGGAGGCGCCCAAGCGTCTCTTCTTCGCCATGATGAACGAACTGAAGACGGGCGTACACGTGAAGCGTCCTCAGATCGAGATCCTGCGGGGCAGAGAGGTCCGCATCGAAGCCGACCGCCCCCTGCCGTACGGCGCGGACGGCGAGGTCGACGCGACCCTCCCGGTGACCCTCAGGGCGATGCCCGCGGCCCTCCGGGTCCTGGCCTGACCCTCCGCACGGCGTGCGCGAAGCCACGGACGGTCCCAGACTGGACAGAGTGAGCAGCCGGACGGAACCGGGTCCACAGCCGCGCCCCGCGCAGACGAACGGGGGGCGGCTCCCGAACCAGACAGTGGCACTCGCGGCGATGATGTTCGCGGTGGCGATGACCTTCATCGACCAGACGATCGTCTCCATCGCCGCCCCCGACATCGTGCGCGAACTGGGACTCTCCAGCTCGGGCATGCAATGGGTGGTCAACGCCTACCTCCTCGCCCTCGCCGCGTTCTTCGCCCTCGGCGGCCGCCTGGCCGACCTGTACGGGCCACGGCGCGTCGTCGTCATCGGCACCGTCGTCTTCGTCGTCGCGTCGGTCCTCTGCGGCTGTGTCCCCTCCGGCGACTACGCCCAGCCCTGGCTCATCACCTTCCGGGCGGTGCAGGGTCTCGGCGCGGCGCTGCTCTTCCCCGCCGCGCTGGCCGTGGTCGTGGCGGTGTTCCCCGTCGAACGGCGGGGCAGGGCCCTCGCCCTGTTCTTCGGGATCTCCGGCGCGCTGACCGCCGTCGGGCCGCTGCTCGGCGGCTGGCTCACGGCCTCCTGGACCTGGCGCGCCGTCTTCTGGGTCAACGTCCCGGTCGCGGTCATCGCCCTGATCCTCACCACCCTCGCGCACATCGCCGACCGCCCCCGCCCCGGAACCCTCGACGTGCGCGGCGCGGCACTCGTCGCCGCCGGCATGGGCCTGAGCGTCCTCGGCTTCCAGCAGGCGTGGTCCTGGGGATGGGGGAGCTGGGCCACCTGGCTGTGCGTCGTCGGCGGCCTCGCGATCCTGTACGTGTTCGTACGGTACGAGCGCGGCCTCCGCCACCCCCTGATCGACCTGCGGGTCTTCCAGGACAAGGCGTTCACGGTCGACACCGCCGTGCTGTTCTTCGCGATGCTCGCCTTCGTGCCGGTGTTCTTCTTCTCCTCCGTCTACGCCCAGGTGTCCCTCAGCGCCTCGCCCAACCAGGCGGCGCTCTTCCTGCTGTACTTCTTCGTCGGCTTCGCGCTCGCCTCCCAGTGGGGCGGCCGGATCCTCGACAAACGGGGCGCGCGCCCCGCGTTGAAGGCGGGGACGAGCCTGGGCGCGGTCGGCTTCGCCCTGTGGGCCAACGAACTGACGAACCTGTCCATGCACGACCAGTGGCCGTACGCGGCGCTCGCCGGCGCGGGCATCGGCTTCATCCTGGCCCCGGCGTCGACGGACGCGGTCAACCGGGCCATCGGCGCCTCGTACGGCGAGGTCACCGGTATCACCCAGACCGTCCGCAACTACGCGGCGAGCGTCGGCCTCGCGGTGTTCGGCACCCTGCTGTCCCGGGCCATGACGGAGAACGTGACGGACACGCTCCGGGCACGGGGCATCGCGCCCGCCACCGCGGACCAGGTCGCCCGCGGCATCACCGACTCCGTCTCCGGCCACGGCGACGCCACCCCGCCCACCGGCACCGGCCAGGTCGCCGAAGCTACCCGCGACGCCATGTCGGCCATCCAGATGGACTTCGCCCAGGCCAACCAATGGGTCTTCTACGGCATGGCCGTCGCCCTCGCTCTCGGCTTCCTGTGCGCCGTCCGCCACCCGGGCGACCGCGCCGTCCCGAAGGACCAGGAACCCCGGACAGCTCCGGAATGAACGGAACGAGGGGCCCGGAGGCGAGGGGTCTGAGGGTCCGGGGGAGGAACTCCGCCGTCAGATCCCGCCCGGGCGGACCAGCCCCGTCTCGTACGCGTGGACCGCGGCCTGCGTGCGGTCGCGCAGCGACAGTTTGGTGAGGATCCGGCTCACGTACGTCTTCACGGTCTGCTCGGCGACCACCAGCCGGCCCGCGATCTCGGCGTTGGACAGGCCCTGCGCGATGAGGGTGAGCACCTCGGTCTCGCGCTCGGTCAGGGCGCCCGCCCGGCCCGGGTGCGGGGAGCGGGGCGCGGGGCTGAGCCGGGAGAACTCGGCGATGAGCCGCTTGGTCACGTTGGGCGCCAGCAGTGCGTCGCCGCGTGCCACGACCCGTACCGCCTGGGCGAGTTCCTCGGCGGAGGCGTCCTTCAGCAGGAAGCCCGACGCGCCGGCGCGCAGCGCCTCGTACACGTACTCGTCCAGGTCGAAGGTCGTCAGGACCAGGACCTTCACGGTGGCGTCGGCGGGCTCGGTGAGGATCCGGGTGGCTTCGAGGCCGCCGGTGCCGGGCATGCGGATGTCCATCAGGACGACGTCGGGGGCGAGTTCGGCGGTCTTGGCGACGGCGTCGGCGCCGTCGACGGCCTGGCCGACCACCTGGATGCCGGGCTCCGCGTTGAGGAGGACGGTGAAACCCTGCCTGACCATCACCTGGTCGTCGGCGATGAGCACCCGGATGTCGCGGCCGGAACCGCTGCCGTCGAGGCCGTCGCTGCCGTAGGTCATGAACCGTCCTTCGTGTGGGGTGGGTCGAGAAGCGGAGCGGGCAGGGTGGCGGTGACGTCCCAGCCGCCGTCGGGGGTGGGTCCGGCAGCGAGTTCGCCGCCCAGCATCGCGGTGCGCTCACGCATCCCGAGCAGCCCGTGGCCGGGCTCTCGGACCGCTCCCGAGGGTACGGAGCCGACCGGGCGGGTGGCGGCGGTGTTGGTGACCCGGACGGTCAGCCCGTCGGCGTGGTAGTGCGTCGCCACGGAGGCCCGGCCGCCGGGCGCGTGCCGCATGGCGTTGCTCAGGGCCTCCTGGACGATGCGGTACGCGGAGAGCTCGGTGCCCGGAGAGAGCGGCCGGGGCGCTCCGACGGTCTCGGCGGTGACGTCCAGGCCGGTCGCGCGGACGTTGGCGAGGAGTTCGCCGAGCCGGTCGAGGGTGGGCTGCGGGGCGTGCCGTACGCCCGCCGCGGCATCGCCCGCCGCCCCGTCACCGCGCAGGACACCGAGGACGCGGCGCAGTTCGGTGAGGGCGTCGACGGCGTTCTGCCGGATGCCGGCCAGGTTCTCGCGGAGCTCCGGGGAGGGGTTCTCGACCAGGTGGGGGGCGACCTGGGCCTGGATGGAGATGACGGACATGTGGTGGGCGACGACGTCGTGCAGCTCGCGGGCGATCCGGCCGCGCTCCTCGAGCAGCGCGCGCCGGGCGCGCTCCTCGGCGGTCAGTTCCTCCTGCTCGACGAGCCGGGTGCGCGACACGCGGGTCGCGCGGAGCGAGGCCCCGACGACGGTGGCGGTGGCGAAGGCGGTGGTCCCCGCCCAGAGCGTGGGCGCGTGCGGAACGCTGCCGGGGCTGAGCGCCCCGAGCCCGGTGAGCAACGTGATGCCGAAGGCGGTCGCCGAGGCGACGGGCCGGACGCGCAGGGAGAGGAGCAGAAGCACGACGGTGTGCAGGGCGATGGCAGCGGTGTTCCAGGGCCATTCGGCGCCGAGGACGGACGAGGTGATGTTCACCGACACCATGAGCGCGGCCGTGGAGAGCCACCAGCCGGGGGTGGGCCGGGTGAGGGCCAGGATGGGGGCGGCGCACTGGGCGACGACGAGCGCGGTGACGCTGCCGGGGGTGGGGTCCATGTACCGTGCGAAGAGGTTCAGGTTCCACACGCCCAACACCACGATGAGAAGTACGAGGTGGGCGTGCGGCAGCCAGTTGAGCCAGCGGTTGCGCGGCAGCGGGTCGCGGCGCGCTGTCCACAGATCCGCCCGGAGGATGCCGGGCACCGCGCGCAGCGACGCCTCCCACCGTGTGGCGTCCTTCACTGTGTTCCCCCTGGCGTGGACGTGGTCGTGCTCGTGGTCGTGGTTTCGAAGATCGTCGGGCTGCCACAGCCTAGGCATGCCGTGCCTCCGTCCGGACGTCGGGCCTGCCCGCCGGACGCTGCGTGGTGCGCTCGTACGCGTGGAAGGCGGCCCCGCAGACCACCAGGGCACACACGAACAGGGCCAACCAGCCGAGCCGGGCGAGGACCCACGCATACCCGTCCGGGGCGGTGTGGAGCCCGGTCAGCGGCCCGTGGCCGAGGAGCCCCGCAGTGAGGAGTCCGCCGACGGTGACGGCGATCATCGCGGTCTGGTGCCAGAGGAAGACGGTCATGGCCCGCAGGTTGAGCAGGGCGATGGCCGCCCAGGCGGCGGGCCTGCGCAGGACGCGGCGGAGCGGACCGAGGAGCAGCAGGGCGGCGCCGGACTGGGCGAGGCCGAAGGTGACGGCGGCGAGGGTGGGCGGGTTGAGGTTGGAGACGGGGGCGCCGGGCACGCCGACCATGGAGCCGGGGTAACCGGCGAAGGCCACGAGGAGCCCGGTGGCGGCGGCCCCGCCGAGCAGCAGCGCCCAGGCGGCCGCGCGTGGCAGGGGGCCTCGGCGGGCGACGAGGGCGCCGAGGCAGTACGGGACGAGCCAGCCCGCGGGCAGGTTGAGCCAGCTGAGCGTGTCGGGCCCGTCGAATCCGAAGCGGACCAGGTCGACATGGACGACGACGGCGAGCGGCCACAGCGGATGGATCCGGGCGACGAGCGGGGTGGCGGCGGTGAGTGCGGCGAGGACCAGCAGGAACCACAGCGGGGACAGCACCAGTTTGCCCAGGGTGTGCAGGGTCTGCCAGGGCACGCCACAGGCGAGCATGATGACCGTCGCCACGGTCCAGACGGCGAGCAGCGGAACCACCGGCCGGAACAGGCGCCGCATCCGGGCGGCGGTCCAGCGCCCGTGGGTCTCGCCCCGGGCGCGCGCGGCGCCGTGACCGCGCGCGGCGACGTACCCGCCGACGAGGAAGAAGACGGCGAGAGTCTGGAACACGCAGGAGACGGGGGTGAGTTCGGGCAGATGGCCGAGCGGGCTGTCGGCGCGGAGGGTGCCGCTGTCGGTGACCAGCGCGGTGACGAGCCAGTGCCCGAGGACCACGCCGAGGATGGCGAGCCCGCGGAGAGCGTCTAGGGCACGGTCGCGCCCGGGCGGGGTGGCGGCCTCGACCCGCTCGACGAAGGCATGGAGGGGAGCGGCTATGGAGGTACGTACGGCGGTGCCTACGGACGTACGGAGCCGGTGCGCGGGCTCAGGCATGGCGGGGCTCCAGGCCGTCGGTGATCCGTGCGATGTTCTCCAGCGGTACGGACCCGGGGACGAGGTAGTCGCTGTGGCCACCCTCCCCGGCGTCGAAGGTGCGGGCACCGAAGCCGGGGTCCATGGGGTCCTCGCCGAAGCCGAGTTCGGAGCCGGGCAGCAGCGGGAGGCGGACGTGCGGGACGTCGCCGATCCAGTCGGCGGTGCCGCGTCCGGCCCAGACGGCCGCCCGGGTACGGAGGCCGGCGGCGGTGTCGGAACCGGTGCCGGGGCTGCCGTAGAGGACGAGGGCGTCGACGGGGAGGTCCGAGGCGGCTCGGGCACAGACCACGGAGCCGTAGGAGTGGCACAGGAGGGTGATCCGGGCTCCGGGCTTCGCCCCGCGCAGCTCGTCCACGAAGGCGCGGAGCGCGGATGCCGCCCGGTCGGCCCGGCCGGGAGTGAGGGAGGCGGTGCTGCCGGTGGCGGGGGTGCGGTAGCCGAGCCAGGCGACGACGGCGGCGCGGGCGCCGGGTTCGCTCCGGAGCTCGTCGTGCAGGGCGACGGCGCCGGCGCGGAAGCGCCCGTAGCGGTCGAGGTCCGTGTCGGCCCCGGGGACGAGCACCGCGATCCGGTCGGCCCGGGCGAGGTCGCCGACGACCTCGGCGCTGCGGCCGCCGTCCCGCCCGTCGAAGGAGAGGAACTGGCGCCCGGCCGCGGCCATGGAGCGCAGTGAGGCGGCCCGCTTGTGCGCCCCGTACGCCTCGGCACTGTGCTCCGCCGCCCGCACCGCCTCCCGCCCGGCCGCGTACCGCGCGGCGAGCTCGGCGGACGTCGCCGAGACCAGCGGCACGACCGGCGCCGGTGCGGGCGCGGGCACGTCCACGGGCAGCGCGGCCCCCGCGACCGGCACCGCGACGGCGGCGGAGACGAACGCGGCGAGCAGCGTACGGCGAAGCCGTCCGGGAGAGGGTGCGCGGCGGAGACCACGCGGGAGGCGCGCCATGGGAGTTCCTTTCGTACCGGGGGTTCGTTCCAGGTCCCGAAACTAGGCAGCACTCCTTGTGGTCGGCGTCCCGCCGGGGAGCCAAACTCCTGGGTAGCTCTCAGGTATGACGGGTGGTACGCGAGAGTGCGGGAAGGGGCGAGAGGCGACCCTGCACCTGGGCTGCACCTTCGAAACGGCGCGCGGGCAGGGAAGCGCCCCGACAAGGCGGCCCGCGTCATGGGGCGAGGGGCGTGCGAGAGTCTGCGCATGCTGGAGATCGTGGTGAAGACGGAGAACCGGGAGCGGTACGTCCGCGTGTCCGCCGAGGAGCTGGCCCGTTTGGTCCGGCGAATCGGTGGCGACGGTGACCGCTTCCTGGTGGTCCAGCGGATACCCGACCTGCCTGATGTCTTCGCCCAGGTCTGGCACAAGGCCGGTGGTGACTACACGCTGGAGTATCGGGACGGTGCCGCCGACCGGCACTTCCAGGCGATGGCTGACCGGCCCGAGGCCGTGGTTGCGGCGATGACCGGCTGGGCACGCCAGGAGGCCGATTGGCGCGGTGGCCTGCCCTGGTCGCTGCTGGCCTGCTGCCGTAGCTGCGGTCAGTCCGAGATCGGTGCCGAAGGCGGCCCTGACACCCGCGGCTTCGTCTACTTCCACACCCGGTGCACGGATTCCGCCGTGGCGGGCCACGGACTGACGCTCCTCTACGGCGGGTTCGACGGCTCGTCCGAGACCACTGGAGCCATCGGCCACGAGGTCGTGACCGCCCTCGCGGCAGTCGGCCTCCACGCCGAGTGGGACCGTGACCCCGGCCGGGCCATCACCGTCACCCCTCTGGACTGGTGCCGGCGCCTGGTCGGTTGAGGACGGGGCACCAGAGAGGCTTTAGGGGACAAGGACAACCTTCCCGAGGTTGCGGCGCTGCTCGATGAGGGTGTGAGCTCGGGCGGCGTCCGTGAGGGGGATCTCCTCGTGTACGGCGGTGCGCAGGGTGCCCGCGTCGCGCATCTGCCAGAGCTCGCGTAGCCAGCGGTCGTACAGTTCGGGCTTGTCGGCAGCGATGACGCGCATCTGGAAACCGATCATCGAGGCGCCGCGGACCAGGAGTTCGTACGCCTCGACCGTGCCGCCGCCGGAGCTGAAGGCCACCAGTCGGCCGCCCGTCGCGAGGGCCCGCACGGCGCGGCCGAGGAGGTCGCCGCCGACGCCGTCGAGAATCACGTCGTACGGGGCGCCCCAGTCGGCGTCCTCGTAGAGGACGACCTCGTCGGCGCCCAGCCCCCGGACGAAGTCGCCTTTGTCGGCGCTGCTGACGGCGGCGACGACGCGAGCTGCCCCACCGGCCTTGGCGTACTGGAGGGCCAGCGTGCCCACGCCGCTGGCCGCCGCCGTGACCAGTACCGACTCGCCGGGTTCCACACGCGCGGACTCGTAGGCGCCGCGCGCCACCAGGCCGCTGCGGACCAGGGCGACCGCCTCCACGGCGGTCGCGCCGTGCGGAACCAGGGAGGCCATGGCGGTGTTCAGGACCGCGAACTCGGCGTAGGCGTCCGCGAAGCACAGCCCGGTGACGCGGTCTCCCACGGCGAAGGTGGTGACTCCCGCGCCGAGGGCGACGATCTCCCCGGCGACCTCGCCTCCGAGCGGGATCGGCTCGCCGCCCACCCGTACCTTGCGCACGGTGGGCAAGGTCACCCCGATCGCCTCGACCCGGATCAGCACCTCCCCGGCGGCTGCCTCGGGTCGGTCGACCTCCTCGGCGACGAGCACTTCGGGCCCACCGTCGACCTCATGGCGCATGCGCTCCCCCCACCCCTCCGACCGCCGCAAGAACGCAGTCACCGTCACTCCGAAGGGCGCGGCCGTCCTCTCCCGCTGTGGAGCTCTGGCCGAAGTCGCCAATGCCGAACTGCTCGCACCCCTCACCCCGGACGAGCAGAAACAGCTCATGGACCTGCTGACCCGGCTCCACGGAGCGGCGGAGAGGTTGTAGGGCTTCTCGCCTTGACTCCCGGAATCGATGGGGCGCCATGGGACTCTTGCTCACCACGGTGCCCATCGTGATCGGTCTGCTCTGGGTCCGCCGTCCTCATCGGCTTCGCCCGCGTCCTGCAAGGACGGCTCCGCAAGCCCCCGGCTCGCCGACTGCTCGACCGGATCACCGGTACCGTCATCGGCATCAGGCCGGCCCTCGGCAACTGACGATCCGACGACGTCGTTGGCCGGGTGTCGTGCGTCGATTCCGCGAGCGGGATCGACTTGGCCCTGTCCGGCCGAAAGATCATGATGGGGGGATGTCTGACCAGCGATCCCCTGTGGCACCCGACGTGGTGCGGCTCCCCGGGTACACGAAGACGGACCAGGAAGAGATTCTCGGCAAGGGCGACGACCCCTTCGGTGTCGCCTCGGCAGGTCTGACCTGGCTGCCGAAAGAGGAGCACTTCGGCATCAGGCACGAAGGACGGCTCGTGGCACACACCGGCCTGCTGCGACTGCCTGTCGCGATCGGCGACACCAGGACAGAGGTGGTGGGCGTCGGAGGAGTGGCCGTCGCGCCCGGCATGCAAGGTCAGGGCCTGGCCCGGCTCGTCGTCACCGCGGCCCTGGCGCACGCCCGCACCATGGGCCCTCGGCACGCCCTCCTCTTCTGCCGACCTCCCCTCGTGCCGCTCTACCAGCGCCTCGGATGGCACCTCGTGGACAAGGAAGTACTCGTCGAACAGCCCGAGGGCCGCCTGGTGACCATGCCGCTGCGGACGATGGTGACACCCCTGCACGACGATGCCCGCTGGGTCTCGGAACCCGTACGGCTCTTCTCGCTCCCCATGTGACGCAGGGGTGTCACTCCGCCCCTGCGGCCCTCGCTGCGTCGTCGAGTGAGATGCTCCCGACGGTCCCTCAAGTGCGCGCCGGTGTAAGGGACTTCGGGTCGACGTCACCCGTAGACATCTCCCGTCCCGCTGGTGCCGGGTGCCCGTATCGCGGAGGGGTGGCCGAACCGCGCTCCGGCGTCCTGTGCCGGTAAGGTGATCTTGCTGGCAGGGCGCGGTCGGCTAGGGGGGATGCGGTGGGGGAGCGGCTTGAGTTCGGAATTCTCGGCCCACTTGTGGTCGGAGTCGGAGGGCGCACCCTTCCGTCCGGCGGCGCACGGCAGCGGCCGGTCCCCGCCGACCTGCGCGAAGCCCCGGCCCTCACCACCGCGGTGGCCGGTGAACTGACCCGTCTCGGACGCGCGATCGAGGAACTGTACGGCGAGCCCCGCGACGTCGAGTGGGCCCGTGAGGCAGGCTCCTTCCGCATCCTCCAGGCACGGCCCGTCACCACGGTCGCCGCGCCCCGGCCCGAGGTGTGGAACGACAGCACCGGCACCGACTCCCTCTGGACGAGCGCCAACCTCGGCGAGGCCGTCCCGGACGTGATGACGCCGGCGACCTGGTCGTTCGTGAAGGCGTTCATGGGCGACGTCATGGTCGGGGCGAGCCTGGAGGGACGCCCGATGTACGGGAACATCGGCGGCCGCTTCTACATGAACCTCGGCGTCACGGCCACCCTCGCCGCCGCGTTCGGACAGGGCCGCACCTTCGCCCGGGCCAACGAGCTCGTCTTCGGGCGACTGCCCGAGGGCGTGACGATTCCACTGCTGCCCGCATCCAGGCCGCGGGTCAGGCGGGAGACGATCGGTGAGGCGTTCGCGCTGATGAGCCGCATCCGCGCGAACGGGAAGCAGCTGCCGACGTTCCTGCAGGAGGCACCCGAACGCTGCGAGGACCTGCGCGCCCGTGTCGCCGCCGCGGCGAACGCCGGGGAACTGTCTGCCTTGTGGGAGTCGGAGGTGGTGCCGTACTTCCGCCGCCGCCGGCAGCTCGCCGCGCTCGGCACGGTCGAGGAGGACGCGGCACTGCGGCTCGGGCGGCAGACCACGGCTCGCGCGGCGGCGTGGGACCGACTGGCCGCCGCGCACCCGCGGCGGGTGGCGGGCCTGCGCAAGGCGGTGGACACCTGGGCGGCGGCGCGCCTGCGCGAGGCCGCCCGTACCGAGGTGGCCCGCGTCTTCTGGCTGCTGCGGACGTTCGTCCTGCGGACCGGTGAGATCAGCGGGGCGGGGGAGGAGCGGTTCTTCCTGTCCCGCGAGGAGATCCTCGCGGTGCCCGGCGGCGACCGGGCCCCGCTCGCCGTGGTGCCGGCCCGCCGTGCCGCGTACGAGGGCTACCGCGGGCTGCCCGCCTACCCGACCCTGATCCGGGGCGAGTTCGACCCGCAGGCCTGGGCCGCCGGACCCGAACCGGCGGGCGGACCTGTTCGACGCACAGGACACGACACCGGCCACGGACAGGGTCGCGGGCTCGCCCGCGTCCGGCTGCGTGGTCGAGGGGATCGCCCGGGTCGTCGCCACCGTGGAGGAGGGGGAGGCCATCCGGCCCGGCGAGATCCTGGTGACCACGGTGACGAACATCGGCTGGACACCGCTGTTCACGCGGATCTCGGCGATCGTGACGGACGTCGGCGCCAATCTCTCCCACGCCTCGATCGTGGCGCGGGAGCTCGGCATCCCGGCGGTGGTCGGATGCGGCACCGCGACGACCCGGATCCGGACCGGGGACAGGAGCCGGGTGGACGGCGGCCGCGGGACGGTGGACGTCCTGGAACCGGCGTCCACGGCCCCGGAATCCGCCTGCCCCCTCACCCGTCGGCTGCTGCGTCGACGAGCCGATGCCCCGACCCCGAGACCCACGCGTACGAACGGATGAACAGACCTGTGTCCCAGCACGTCCAGGCCATGCGCAGCCACTTCCACGAAGCCGCCGCACGGCGCGGCTTCTCGGTCGCCCCGGCGCAGGAGGCCGCCGTCGAACGGCTGGCCCGCCTGGCGGGCGAGCTCGCCCGGCCGGCGTGGACCTTCCCCAGGCCGCCGCGCGACCTGTACGTCTGGGGCCCGGTGGGCCGGGGGAAGTCCTGGCTCGTGGACACCTTCTACGAAGGGCTGCCGACGGAGCGCAAACGCCGTCTGCACTTCCACGACTTCTTCCGCCGGCTGCACGACGGGGTGACCCGACCGGGCGCCCGCCACGACGGGCAGAGCGCCGTCGACAGCGCTCTCGACGAGCTGATCGGGGGCAGCCGGGTCCTGGTCTTCGACGAGTTCCACGCGCACGACGCGGGCGACGCGATGCTGATCGCACGCCTCTTCCGTACGCTGCTCGACCGCCGGATCACCCTGGTCACCACCTCCAACTACCCGCCCGCCGGGCTGATGCCGGATCCGCTCTACCACCACCTGTTCGAGCCGACCATCCAGCTCATAGAGGAGCGGATGGACGTCCTGGACGTCTCGGGTCCGGTGGACTTCCGCCGACTGGCCCCGCCCCGGTCGCAGGACGGCGGCCGCCGGTTCGCGACGGGCCTATGCCTGGCCCCGGGGGACACCGCCCTGGAGACGCAGGGCCTCACCGTCCCGGCGCCCGCGGAGGCCACCACCGTCCCGGCCCACTTGAGGGAGCTGCCGGCCCGCGCGGTACGCGGCGACCTCGTGTGGCTCGCCTTCGAAGCGCTGTGCGAGACCGCGACGGCGGTGCCCGACTACCTCGCCCTGGCCGAACGCTTCGGCACACTGGTCCTGGACGGTGTCCCCCCGCTGGCCGAGGCCTCCGCGGACGGACGGCAGCGGTTCGCGAACCTCGTCGACGTCGCCTGCGACCGTGACATCCGGCTCGTCCTCATCGGCACCGACCCCCTGACCGCGCTCCCCGCCGACCAGGCGCTCACCCGGGACCTGGACCGCACGGCCAGCCGCCTCGCGATGCTCGGACGTCCGAGCTGAGTCCGACCGACCTCCGCAGGAAGTAGAGCTGAGTCCGAACCTTCGCAGGAAGTAATGGTGACCGGCGGGACGGCTGGTCGAGCCGGCGGTGCCGGACGCGGTCCCTATCCTCGGGGCATGACGATTCAGCGCATGGACAACGTCGGCATCGTCGTCGACGACCTCGACGCCGCCGTCGCCTTCTTCACCGAGCTCGGCATGGAGCTGGAAGGCAGGATGCCGATCGAGGGAAGCTGGGCGGGGAAGGTCGTCGGGCTCGACAACATGCGATGCGAGATCGCGATGATGCGCATCCCGGACGCCCCGGGCCGGCTCGAACTGGCGCAGTACCACAGCCCGAAGGCGATCACCCCCGAGCCGGAGACCACCCCGGCGAACACCCGGGGCCTGCACCGCGTCATGTTCGCCGTGGACGACATCGAGGACACCCTCGCCCGCCTCCGGCCGCACGGCGCCGAACTCGTCGGCGAAGTGATGCGCTTCGAGGACAGCTACCTGCTGTGCTACCTCCGCGGACCGAGCGGGATCATCGTCGGGCTGGCCGAGCAACTGAGCTGAGCAGAGACAGGGCGGGGGACGCGACGGGCAGGGCACGGTCGTCCTCCACCACGAGGATTCGCCGGGCGATCAAGGGGCGCTCTCGGTCACCGGGGTTCGCTGGGCGATCGAGAGGTGTTTCCGATCGTCGCCGCGCCCCTGGTGTACCACTGCCCCACGGATCCACTCAGGGCGAGCCAGGCAGCGGCGAACAGCCACGCGGCGACCACGTCGGAGAACCAGTGCACGCCGAGGTAGACGCGGGTCAGCCCCACCGACACGGCCCATCCGCCGATCAGCACGAGTGGCAGCCGGGGGAGTCGTGAGCCGCGCAGCACCAGGGCGGCGATCACGAGCCCGGCGGTCATGGCGGCGGTGGTGGCGTGGCCCGAGGGGAAGGACCAGCCCGAGGCCTGGGTCGCCCAGTCCCCGGCCGGCGGGCGCGGCCGGGCGATCAGGGACATCACGGCGTACCGGAGAGCCTGCCCGGCGCCGAGACACAGGCACAACGCGGCGGATGCGGTGCTGCGCCTGCGCCGCGTCCCGCCCGCGGCCAGTCCCGCCAGGACGACCACGGCGTACGGAAGGAGCCCGGTGCCGGTGGCGGTGACGGCCCGCGCCACGGCCACGGCGAGTGCGGGCCGGTGTCGCAGGGACCAGTCGTGCAGTGCCGCGTCGGCGGGCAGCAGGCCGTCCGGGGCGTGGAGCACCGCCGTGGCGAGCAGCGCGAAGGCCGCCACCGCCGTCAGGCCCGCCCGCCCGAACCGTTGGGCGGCCCCGCCGCCGGTCACCGCCCGGCCAGCAGGGGGCGCAGGGGACCGCGTACCAGCCGCTCGGAAAGGGAGCCCGGAACGCGGCGCACGGTCCAGGTGGCGAGGAGGGACACGGTGGCGCCGAGGAGGAACCCGGCGAGGGCGTCGTGTGGGTAGTGCGCCCCCACCCACACCCGCGAGAGGGTCATCAGGACCGCCGCCGCCAGGGCGACCGCGCCCAGCCGGCGAGAGACGAACAGCAGCGCGACGGCCGCTGCGGCGGCGAGGGTGGCGTGGTTGCTGGGGAAGGACCAGTCGCCCGGGGCCGGGCACGCCTCCAGGACCGTCACGTGGAGCGACTGGCAGGGGCGGGCTTCTCGTACGACCTGCTTCGACAGGCTGCTGACGGCGAACGCGGCGACGGTGATCAACGGTACGGCGAGTGCACGGACGGCCCGCTCGGGGCCCTGGTCGCGGGCCCGCCACCAGGCGACCACCGTGAGGACGGCGAACAGGGCGAGGCCGTAGGCGGAGTAGCCGCTGACGAGGTGGTCGAGCCACGCCGGGGCGGCCTGCGCGGTGTGGACGACGTCGAGGTACGCCGTCCCGTCGATGCCCGAGCCGTCGAAGGCCTCGGGGTTCGTGGCGACCGGCGTCGCGGCGATCACCCCGGCCATCAGACGTTCCCGCCGGGCCGACGCGCTCGCCGGGAGCGGGTGAGCTCCAGGGCTACGGGGATCAGGGAGACGGCGACGACGGCGGCGATGATCGGCAGGAGGTAGTGGTCGACGTTCGGCACCGAGGCGCCGAGCGCGTATCCGGCCAGGACCAGTCCGACCGTCCACAGCAGCCCTCCGAGGACCTGCCACGTCGTGAAGGCGCGCGCCGGGACGCCGAGGACACCGGCGAGAGGGTTGAGGACGGTCCGTACGATCGGCAGGAAGCGGGCCAGCACGATCGCCTTCGCGTACCCGTACCGCCGCAGGATCTCCGCGGCCCGGTCGGCGCCCTCACCGATCTTCTTCGACTTCGAGCGGGCAAGGAACGCGGGGCCCGCCTTGCGGCCGAGGAGGTAGCCGGTCTGCGCCCCGGCCAGCGCGCCGGTCGCGGCGGCCACCAGCACCCAGGGGAGCGACAGGTGGCCGGGCTGGGTGGACGAGCCGGCGCAGAGCAGGCCCGCGGTGAACAGCAGCGAGTCGCCGGGCAGGAAGAAGCCGATGAGCAGGCCGGTCTCGGCGAAGAGGACGACGGCGATGCCGAGCGTGCCGAAGGCGGCGAGCAGGGACCGGGCGTCGAGGACGTTCACGGCGAGGTGCACCTGTGACGCGACGGTCAGCGCGGGGGTCATGGGCGAAGCCCCTTCTGATGGGCGGGGACGGAGGCGGCCGCAGGGGCGACCGGGTGCTCGACAGGCACGGATCGGCGGTGACCGCCTATCCTGTCTACAGGACAGTAGTCGGTCTACTTCACTGTAGACGCAAAGTGGAGGGAAGGGGTTCCATGACGGTCTCCGAAGGCGAGCGCAGGCCCGCCGGTGAGCTGGAGGCCAGCGTCCTCGCGGCTCTCTGGGCGGCCGGGGCACCCCAGACGGCCGCCCAGGTGAGGGCATCGATATCCCAGGATCTGGCGCGCACCACCGTCGCCACGCTCCTGGCCCGGCTCCACGACAAGGGCGTGATCGGGCGCCGTCCGGGCGGCCGGGGCTTCGTCTACTTCGCCGTGGAGGACTCGAACGGTCTGACCGCCCGCCGCATGCACCGCGCGCTCGACCAGGGCGGCGACGACCGAGGCCTCGTCCTGGCCCGCTTCGTCGAGGGGCTCAGCCCCGACGACGAGGCCGAGCTGCGCCGCCTCCTGCAGGAAGAGCGCCCGTGACCGCCCTCCTCCTTCCCCTCCCGTAGGAAGACGGCCCGTGATCGTCCTCCTCCTTCACCTCCCCATCCCGCAGGAAGACGGCCCGTGATCGCCCTCCTCCTCCTTCCCCTCCTGCTCCCCTGGGCCCTGCCGCCCCTGGCGCGCAGGACCGTCGAGCGCGTGCGTCCGGACATCGCCCTCGTGGCGATCACGGGTGCCTCGGCCGCGCTGGCCGTCGGTGTGATCGCCTGCCTCGGCGTCCTGCTGCTCCCGCTCGCGGTACGGGTCCCCCAGCTCGCGGCCCTCCTGCACCTCCTCCAGCCGCTCCAGGCGGGTCCGGCGGCCCTCGTGTCCGCGGTGTCCGCCGTGGCGGCCGGCGCCCTCGCCGTGACGCTGCTGGCCGCAGTCCGCGGCGCCCTGGCCGAAGCGGCCCGGCTGCGCTCGGCCCGCCGCAGGGTGGCGGGGCTCCCCGAGGCCGGGGGGATGTGCGTCATCGACGACGACCGCCCGGACGCGTTCGCGCTCCCCGGCGGCGCTCGCGGCACGGATCGGATCGTCGTCACCGCCGGCATGCTCCGCGCCCTGGACAGCCACGAGCGCGAGGCGCTCCTCGGCCACGAGCGCGCCCACCTGACCGCCCGGCATCACCTGTTCCTCGCGGTCGCCGCCCTGGCCGGCCGGTGTCACCCGGCGCTGGCCG
Organism: Streptomyces sp. E-08; assembly: GCF_049913095.1. Taxonomy (NCBI): domain Bacteria; kingdom Bacillati; phylum Actinomycetota; class Actinomycetes; order Kitasatosporales; family Streptomycetaceae; genus Streptomyces; species Streptomyces sp. E-08. Next base: position 7,778,313 of record NZ_CP183971.1, read on the forward strand.
CCGCCGTCCCGCACGTCTCGTTCGCGGTCGAGCGGGCCGCGGACGAGAGTGCCGCCCGGGCGTGCGGGGATCGCCGTCTGGCCGCCCGTGCCGTCGGCCGCGCCGCCCTCGCGGCGAACGCCCGTCCAGCGGGACCGGAACGCCCGGTCCTCGCGGCGGGCGGCACCACCGGCCCGGTCCCCGCCCGGGTGAGGGCGCTGCTCGCCCAAGCCCCCACGCGTCGCGTCGCCCCCGCCCTGCTGGCCATGATCCTGCTCTGCTCGGCGGCGAGCGTCTCCTCCGCCGCCGGGGCCGTCTGGCTGCACCGAGGGGTGGAGATCGCACAGGGCGAGAACCCCTCCGACTGACCGCCGGACTCCAACGAGCATCGTGCATCCACCAGGGCAGTTACGTAAGACAGCTGGCAAATGCCTATCTGATCGCCTGTCATGGACACAGATGCGCGCTTGGGCGCTGTGCCGACCGCGTGGATGGGAGGTTGATTCGAAGCGGAGGAGCGGGGCTTTCACGACATCGCCGACCCGTGGACCGAGTAGCGCCACTGCCTGCCAGGAGGACGAGCACCCTTGGACGCCTGTCGCGGGTCTGTGGAACCGCATGCCGGGCCGGCCGGGCCGCCAAGATCGATCGCGGGGCGGCCCACTAGGGTCGGGGGACATGACGACTTTCCTTGCCAGCAGTGCCTTCGACGAACTCCGCCTCGACGCCGTGCCCGACCAGCAGGCGTTGCGCCAGGTCTACGAACTCCCCAAAGACACGGCCGTACGCAAGCAGATGACCGAACTCACCGATCAGACGCGGAGGTTGATCGGCTGCTCGTCGCTGGTCCTGGTCGCCAGCGCGGATGCTCAGGGCAACTGTGACGTCTCCCCGCGCGGCGGCCCCGCCGGGTTCGTCACCGTCCTGGACGCGCGGACGGTGGCGATACCGGACGCGACCGGCAACAAGCGTCTCGACACCCTGCAGAACGTCATCGCCACCGGACGGGCCGGGCTGCTGTTCATCATCCCGGGGCGCACCACGACGCTCAGGGTCAACGGCCGGGCCTGCGTCTCCACCCGTCCGGAGCTGCTGGCGCAGCTCACCGCCGTGGGCAAGCCGCCGGCGAGCGCGCTGGTGGTGGGAATCGAGGAGGTCTACCCGCACTGCCCCAAGGCGCTCCTGCGCAGCGCGGCCTGGAAGCCGGAGCAGTGGCTGCCGGCGGATGCCCAGCCGACCTCGGCCGAGGTGACGCTGGCCCAGCTGCGGATGCCGGAGCTGACGATCGCCGACATCGAGCAGGCGGAGGCGGATTCGCTGAGGTACCGGTACGAGTGACGGTCCGACCGGCGACTGCCGAACTCCCGATGGCCCGAAGAGCTCATCGGGCCCGTGGTTCGGTGGGAGTCTGGTGCTCCGCGCGTGCCCCTCGGTCAGGCCCCGGGCTGGGCGTGGTGAACTCGTGGAGAGGTGAGAGGCGTTGGGAGTGCAGGAGGGGCGGCGCGGCTCGTCGGCGGGCGATACCGGGACGATCCCTGGAGGAGACCCTGCGCGCGGACGGGCGGCTGCCCGCCCCGCGCGCGGCCCTCACGGCCACCGGGGGCGTCATCGGCTCCGCCGAGTACATGGCCCCGAACGCCTCCAGGGCAGCCAGGACCAGGCCACCGGCGACCTGTTCTCGCTGGGGGTGATGCTGTATCAGGCGGTGGAGGGAATCTCCCCGTTCCGACGCGAGACCCCGACAGCCACCATCGTCGCGATCGCCCTTCACGAGCCCCCGCCGATGCAGCACGCCGGCCCCCTCCTGGCCTCCCTCATCACCGCGCTCCTCGCCAAGAACCCCGAAGACCGCCCGACCGTGGAAAGCACCCCGGCCGTACTGCGCGCAGCAGCGCCCACGATCACGGCCGAGGGCCCTGTGCCGCCGCACCCCCGCGTACCGGCGACCGGATCAGCGCCGCCGGTGTCCCGCCTGGCACGTGCGGGACGGGCGCCTCGTCACGGGTAGCTGCTTCCTCGCCATGGGACTCGGCCCCGTCGTCTTCGTGTGCGGCAGGCTCATCAGCCATGGGGATGACGTGGCCGACTACGCCTTCTTCACCGGCATCGCCGCATTGACCACGGTGCTCCTCGGACTGGCGGCGACGTTCTACCGGTGGAAGGACCCGGTCAAGCCGCCCTTCCGGACCATCCGTGAGATCTTCCTCCCCGTCTTTCTGCCATTGGCCCTGACCTGGGCGGCGTGGAACCTGGTGCTACTCGTGTAGCACCTCGGTCGAGGACGAGCGACAGCCACAGCTCGTGCCGCGATGCAAGGCGTCGTGGTTGCCGGCTCGGCCTTCGTCGGAGAGGCGGAGCTGTCCACGACGGCTCCGACGCTGTGAGCACGCCAACAGCCACAAAATCGTTCCATGATGTCCGGCGCAGCATCGAGAATGCCCGCATGACTGAAGAACTCGTGAGATTCCTTGAGGCGCGGCTGGACGAGGAGGCGGACTTGGCCCGGCGCTGCGACGGTGACGGGTGCGGGGAGTGGGTTGCCCACGGCCACACGGTCGACTTCTGCCAGGTCGACCTCTCCGGCTTCCACCCCACGATCGCTCTCCATGTGGCTCTGCACGACCCGGCTCGCATCCTGCGCGAAGTCGAGGCCAAGCGGCGCATCCTGGCCCGTCACGCCCGCGATCCCTGGCCGTGCCACGACTTGCGTGATCTTGCTTCGGCCTATGCCGGCCATCCGGATTTCCCTGCTCGGGCCTGAGCCGGCGCAGCTGTCGAGCAGAGCGCCCGACGAGCCGGAACCGAGCCTCACCCACTGGAGATCAATCAACTCATTCTGAAACGATCGCTTGGTCGATGGCCTCGGCCAGGCCCACCGGTTCGGCTGACGAGGCTGTCCGCGCCAGCAGGGAGATCTCGGTCGCGACCGCCTCAGGGTCGGCCGGCACGGTCACATGGGCGATGCCGTCCAGGGCCGGGTGGGCGCCGACGCGTACGGCTCGCTCCGCGTGGCCCAGGAGGTCGAGGTCGTTGATGTCGTTGCCGAACGCGACATAGGCGTTGATCCCCATCGAAGCCAGGGCTTCCCGCTTAGTCGTCGAAGCCGGGGCGAGGTCCACGATCGCCTCGTCGAGGTGATGGTTGACCGTCAGCCCGAGCCCACGGCCCACGTTCGCGAACCCGGCCAGGTCCGAGGCTTCGACGACGAGGAGCTTCACGACCTCGGGCAGCTCGGCGAGGTCGACCCTGTTCGCGAGCTTGCCCTGATCGACGCGGCTCCTGACCGGGTGGTCCTCGGGTCCCGTATAGGCGTAGTCCCACGGGCCGTCGGCGAGGTACGTCGCCTCGTACCGTCCGATCGCGTCCATCAGGGCCCCGAGCACGTCAGGGCCGAACGTGGCCCGGGCCCGGACCTGGCGGTCGACCGAGACGAGGCTTCCGTTGCCCCCGATCAGCGTGGCGGACGGAAAGGCCCCGTCGAGCACGGGCAGGAGGTCTCGGACGGGTCGGGCGGAGGCGAAGACCAGGGAGTGGCCGGCGCGCTCGCAGTCTCCGATCGCCGTGAGAATCCGGTCGTCGATGGTCCGTCCGTCGAAGCAGAGGGTGCCGTCGATGTCGAAGACCAGGGTGCGGGCACGAAAGTCGATCATCATCGAATGGTATCCGCGAGATGGTGGTGGCCGTGACGCCCTTTGCCATGCTGATATCCCTGAAGGTCTGGCAAATGTGAGCACGGGGAGCGATTGACGATGGCATTCGACGAGAGCGGGCGGGTGGCCGGCCTCATCGGGGCGCAGGAGAAGGCGATCGCGCTCTTCGCCGAGATCGAGCGGCGTGGCCTGGTGGCGCCGGGCCGGGGCGAGCGAGAGGTGAGCGACGCGATCCGTGACCTGGCGAACGACATGTTCGGGACCACCAGGCACTGACACAAGCGCATCATCCGCTTCGGCCCCAACACCCTGCTGCCCTACCAGGACAACCCGCCGGACCGCGTCATCGGCGAGGACGACGTCGCCTCCGCCGACTTCGGCCCGATCTTCGAGGAGTACGAGGCCGACTTCGGCCGCACCTACGTCTTCGGCGGCTTCTACGAGCAGCTGCTGGACCTCGCGTGACGGGCGCGGTGACAGCTGTGGACGTCGTACACGCTGATGCCTGATGCCTGATGCCTGACGCCGGCTCCTGATACCTGACCCTGACGTCCGGAGGCCGAGGGGCCCGGCTCGCGAGGGCGGTTCGTCGCCGCTCGGCCTTCGGGCGACGCGTCAGTAGACGTCGCGGACGTACCGCTTCTCGGCCGCCATCTGCTTCACGTAGGCCGCGGCCTCCTCGTCGCTCATCCCGCCGTGACGGGCGATGAGTTCGCGCAGCGCCCGGTCGACGTCCTTGGCCATGCGGGTCGCGTCGCCGCAGACGTAGAAGTGGGCGCCGTCCTGGAGCCAGGACCAGACGGCGGAGCCGTGTTCACGGATCCGGTCCTGGACGTAGACCTTGTTGCGCTGGTCGCGGGAGAAGGCGACGTCGAGGCGGTCGAGGTGGCCGGAGGCCACGTGGGCCTCCAGGTCCTCGCGGTAGTAGAAGTCGGTGGCCTCGCGCTGCTCGCCGAAGAACAGCCAGTTGCGGCCGGTGTGGCCGCGGGCCAGCCGGTCCTCGAGGAAGCCGACGAAGGGTGACACGCCCGTCCCGGGACCGACCATGATCATGGGTGCGGCGGCGTCGGTTGGTGGGCGGAAGTGCGGGGAACGCTGGACGAAGACCTGTACGGGGCCGTCGTCGGCGTGGTCGGCGAGGTAGGCGGAGCAGACGCCGGTGCGGTCCCGGCCGCGGTCGTTGGCGTAGCGGACCACGGAGACGGTGAGCCGGACCTCGCTCGGGTGGGCGAGGGGGCTGGAGGAGATCGAGTACAGCCGCGGCTGCAGCCGCTTGAGGACCCCGGTCCACTCACCGGCGGAAGCGCGTACGGGGAAGCCGCCCATCACATCGGCCATCTGCATCCCCCAACTCCACTTCGCCACCTCGTCCTTGTTCCCCGGGCGCAGGAGCCGCCTGAGGTCGAGGCTCCCTGTGCGGTCGGCCACGAACTTCAGCAGGTCGGGCGTGATCCGTGTGATGTCGAACCGGGTCCGCAGGGCCTCGGCCAGTGGGAGAGGACCGGAGGAGCCGACGTCGACCGGCTCGTGGGGGTGGAGTCCCGTCAGGGCCAGCCACTCGGTGACCAGGTCGGTGCTGTTGGCCGGCCAGACGCCGAGGGCGTCGCCCGCCTCGTAGGCGAGTTCGCCGCCGCGGGTGTCGAAGGCGAACCGGCGTACCTCCTTCTGGGAGCCGGGAAGGCTCAGGAGGTGGTTGCCGATGAGGAGGGTGGGGAAGGGCGAGGCCTTCGTGTACGTGGCGGACCGCGTCGTATCGGAGCCCTGCCCGTCCCCAGCCGGGCCGTAGGCAGCGGTGCGGGCCGAAGGCGTGAGCTGCCCAGCCGTCACGGAGGCGGGGTGCGGCTCCGGTGCGAGGGCGGAGAGAAGGGGGAGGAGAGCCGTGAGCCAGGCTTCGGAGCGCTCCTCGTGGTCGGGTTCGCAGTCGGTACGGGGATGGAGACGGGTGGCGCCGAGTTCGGCGAGGCGCTCGTCGATACGCCGACCGTGGCCGCAGAAGTCGTCGTAGCTGGAGTCGCCGAAGGCCAGGACGGAGAAGCGGACGCCGTCCAGGCGCGGGGCGTCGGGCGAGGCCAGCTTCTGCCAGAACGTGGCCCCGTTGTCGGGGGCGTCTCCGTCCCCGAACGTACTCGTCACGACCAGGAGGTCGGTGTCGGGGCCGACCTCCGCAAGGTCGACGCTCTCCATAGGGTGGAGGGCCGGAGCATGCCCGGCCTCGGCCAGGCGGCCGGTGGCGGTGGCGGCGAAGTCCTCCGCGGTCCCGGTCTGGGAGGACCAGAGGACCAGCAGACGACGTGCGGGGGCGGCCTGCGGCCCCCTTCCCGAGGGTGCGATCGGTGTGGCCGTCCCGTCCGGCGCCACCGGTGCGATCGGCCCGGACGAGGCCGGGGACGAGGGCGAGGGCGAGGGCGAGGGCGAGGGCGAGGGCGAGGGTGAGGGCGAGGGCGAGGGCGAGGGCGAGGACGGAGACGGAGCCGGTGCGTCGGTACGGGAGAACATCCCGGCGAGGACGCCGTCGACCCAGACACCGCGCTCCGGCGCGAAGGGCGCGGACACCGGGAGGACGGGGACGCGGCCGTCGACCGACGCTCCGGCAAGTCCGGACAGGAAGCCCGCGAGGTAGCGACGCTCCGGTTCGGTGAAGGGAGGAGGGACGAGGTCGGCCACGCCGAAGAGACCGGCGAGTGCGGGCACGGCTTCCGTGCGTGGCCCGCCGGTGACAGCAGGGGCCGAGCCGGAGGTGCGCATCGTCTCTCCGGACGACTGCGGCTCCGGGTGTGCGATGGGTACGGGAGCGGCTGTCTTCGCGAGTGTCACCGCGCACGCCTTGAACTCGGGCTGGAAGGAGATCGGGTCGATGGCGTCGTTGGTGACGGCGTTGATGCTGAGGTACTCGCCGAACAGGTCGTTCCAGTGGAAGGGAGCGAAACAGTTCCCGGGTCGGACCCGGTCGGTCACGACGGCGGGCAGGACGGCGCGTCCACGGCGCGAGGCGATCTCCACGTGGTCGCCCTCGGTGATCCCGAGCGCAGCCGCGTCCTCGGGGTGGATGTCGATGAAAGGGCCGGGGTTGAGTTTCGCGAGCTTGGCGACCTTCCCGGTCTTGGTCATCGTGTGCCACTGGTGCTGAAGGCGCCCGGTGTTGAGGACGAACGGATAGTCGTCGTCGGGGAGTTCGGCCGCCGGAAGATGCGGTCGTGCGAAGAACCGGGCGCGTCCGCTCGACGTCGGGAAGACCAGCCGGGGCCGGGTGCCGTCCTCGCGTACCAGGAGCGTCTGACTGACACCGTCGTTCACGTAGCGGATCGGGTTGCGGTCGGGGCCGTCGACGTCGGGGGCGGGCCACTGGACCGGGGTGGTGCGCAGCCGCTCGTAGCCGATGCCGCGCAGGTCCCAGCCGGTCTGCGGGTTCCAGGCCTGTGTGAGTTCCTCGAACACCTCCTCCGCGGACGCGTACGTGAACCCCTCGGCGAAGCCCATCTCGCAGGCGACGCGGGCGATGAGCAGCCAGTCGGGCAGGGCCTGACCGGGCGGGTCGACCACGCCCTGGACGAGGGTGAGGTTTCGTTCGGAGTTGACCATGACGCCGTCGGACTCCGCCCACAGGGTGGCGGGCAGAACCACGTCCGCGTAGGCATTGGTCTCGGTCTCGGCGAACACGTCCTGGGTGATGACGAGCTCTGCGGCCTCCAGGGCGGTGATGACGGTCTTCCGGTTGGCGACGGACACGACGGGGTTGGTGCAGATGATCCAGCAGGCCTTGATGTCGCCGGCCGCCATCTGCTCGAACATCTCGACGGTGCCGCGCCCGACTTCGGTCCGCAGCGAGCCCTCGGGGATCCGCCACAGGTCCTCGACGAAGGCGCGGTCGGCGTCGACGAGGACCGAACGCTGTCCGGGAAGGCCGGGTCCCATGTAGCCCATCTCCCGTCCCCCCATGGCGTTGGGCTGACCGGTCAGCGAGAAGGGCCCGGAGCCGGGGCGGCAGAGGGCGCCGGTGGCGAGGTGCAGATTGACGAGCGCGTTGGTGTTCCAGGTGCCGTGCGTGGACTGGTTGAGTCCCATGGTCCAGCAGCTCATCCACTCACCGGCCTCGCCTATCCACCGCGCGGCCTGACGGATGTCCGCCTCGGGGATGCCGGTGATCTCGGCGACCCTGGCCGGCGGGTAGTCCGCGAGGAAGGCGGGCATCGCCTCCCACCCCTCCGTGAACTCGGCCACGAACGCCTCGTCGACGTGCCCGTTCTCCACGAGCAGGTGCAACAGCCCGTTGAGCAGGGCGAGATCCGTACCCGGCTTGATCTGGAGGAACAGGTCGGCCTTGTCCGCGGTGGCGTTCCGTCGCGGGTCGACGACGATCAGCTTCGCCCCGGCCGACTTCACCCGGTCCATCATCCGCAGGAAGAGGATCGGGTGGCAGTCGGCCATGTTGGAGCCGATGACGAAGAACGCGTCGGCCCGGTCGAAGTCCTGGTACGAGCCGGGGGGACCGTCCGCGCCCAGCGACAGCTTGTAACCGGACCCGGCGGACGCCATGCACAGCCGGGAGTTCGATTCGATCTGGTTCGTGCGGACGAAGCCCTTGGCCAGCTTGTTCGCCAGGTACTGCGCCTCCAGCGACATCTGCCCGGACACGTAGAAGGACAGCGCGTCAGGACCGTGCTCGTCCAGGATCGCGCGCAGCCGCCTCGCGACCTCGGTGACGGCGGCGTCGACGTCGGTCTCGACTGCCGCGCCGCCCCGCTCCGCGCACCAGCGCGGCCGTGGCGCGCCCGGGCGCCGCCAGCATGTCCGCGCTCGTGGAGCCCTTGGTGCAGAGCCGGCCGAAATTCGTCGGATGGCTCTTGTCGCCGGAGGCCTTCGCAGCGCGCCGCAGGCCGGTGGCAGGATCACGCGCGATGTCGAGAACGATCCCGCAGCCGACCCCGCAGTACGAGCAGACCGTCCGCACAGCCTCGGTCCCTGAGTCCCGCGACGCCACCGGCACCCCTCCCCATCGACGAACCAGGTGGGCAGATTCCCACGCCTCCGACCGTAGGAAGGCCCGGTTTCCGGACGATCACGCCTCCGTCACACGCGGGGTTACACCCCACGCACCACGCGAGGGGGCCCACCGTGAGTACCAGGCCGATGCACGGCCGGACAAGAGGTGCACCGGACAAGAGGTGCACGGTGGATGGTCCGGGGTCGGCTCCGGTCGGCCGGTGCGGCACCGTCGAGGACGTCGCTTCGGATGTCGGCTTCGCAGCAGCGGCAGCCCGCACGCCTGTGGCCTCCCGTGGGGAGCCGGGAGGCAGGCGCGGCCATGGCTCCCACGGGGGACGCGGAGCGCGGCCGGCGGCCTGGACCGCGGGGGAGCGGTGCGGAGGGCCGCTTGCCGTTCACCTTGCCACCGCCCGGGTCGTGTACGCCAGAGTCGTGCACGAACCGGCCACAGGCATATGTGGACTCGGTCGGCGGCGCTGGGCGGCGTACAACCCGACCCCATGCGCTGGGGACATCCCTCGGCTGTGGCCGACTGGAGAGCGGACCGCAGCACAGCGAGTTCTCGGCGCGGTCCGGGTCCCCTCCGGGGGCCGTCCGTCAGATCAGGAGGTGGGCCGGGCCGGCTCCCTCTTCAAACGGACCTCGGTCACGCTCACGTCGTGCGGTGCGCCGAACGCCTCGACCATGACGCTGTGGCCGATGTCGGTGACCTCCAGGGCCAGGTGTTCTGCTCCCACGCGCAGGTCGAGCCTCGCCACGGGCCTGCCCGCGAAGTTCGGCATGCGGTGGATCCGTGCCCCGGGGTACTTCAGGGTCGTCAGCCTGTCCCGCATCTGCTCGTACGTGGCCGTCTCCTTTCCGGAGAACGCCTTGATGATCCGGAGTTGGTGCCTCTTGGCGGCGCACTCCTCCGTCGGAATCAGCGGCACCGGGTCGGCCAGGACGGGCATGGTGCTGTCGGGGGTCGGTGCCGATGCCGGCTGGCCGACGGCGCCGTTGACGTTCGGTTCACAGGTCTGCGCGATGAGGTCGGCCAGCTCCAGGAACCGTGCCTCGGCCTCGCGGGCGCTCGTCACGGCGGTGGCCGGCCGGGCGCTCCGCACGACGGAGGCGTGGGCGGCGGATGCGCGAGTCGAGGCGGTGGAGGTGACAGTGGCGGCGGAGCCGCGGGTGGTGGTGGCGTGGGCGCTCTGGGTGCCGACGGCGGCCAGGACGACGACGCTGCCGAGTGCGGCGGTGAGCAGGGGCTTAGGGGAGAGAATCGATCGCATGTCGGTACCTTGCGGGCCGGTGGCCACCGGCCGCCTGAGTAGCCGTACTCATTCCGCCGGAGCATCGACTCAGGCTCGTCGCTCCGGGGCACTGGCGGAACGTCAGCCCCGCGACAGCAGGGGCGTTGACCGACCCGTAGCCCTGATCACGCCCAGCTGGACCGGTCGCGGTGCGCGACTGGCTCCGTCAGCCTGCGGTCCTATTCGGTTTTCGAGCACGCGGCCGCATCCATGAGCTTCTCGACCGCTTTCTTCGTCTTCTCCTGCATGGAGTTCGGATCGTAGTTCAGCGCGACGGTCGCCTGACGCTGACCGTTCGTCGTTGCGTACGACTCGACGAGGTACCCGGGGAAATTCCCGCTGTGCCCCCACCAGGTACCGCAGGAGAATTGACGGGGTACGATCCCGAGACCGTATGTGGCGCCACTCTTCCCTGTCACCGTCGTCATCATCTCTTTCATCAGGTCAGGCGGGAGCAGGTGGCCCGTCAGCAAAGAGTGGTAGAACGACGAGGCATCGCCTGGGGATGCGATGATCCCACCACCGGCCCACGCGATGGAGGGACTGAATCGCGTCACGTCGGTGGCGGGCGGCTTCCCGAGCACGAAGTATCCGTGCGCGTGGGGTCCGGCGATATCGGGCCCGGTGGGCAAGTAGGAGGAATCGAGCTTGAGCGGCTTGAAGATGCGGTCGTTGAACTGGGAGGCCAGAGGGGCCCCGGATACCTTCTCGATGATGAGCCCGGCAACCGTGTAGTTCGTATTCGAGTATGAGGCGTCGGTACCGGGCTGAAACTTCCTCGGCAGGGATGTTCCCAGTTTCACGAGCTGCTGCGGCGTCGTGACATGCGTGACGTCACCGGCGAGGTACGGGGCCAGGTACTTCGGGTTCTCCTCGTAGTTGGGGATTCCGCTCGAGTGGTTCAGCAGCTGGCGGACCGTGATCTTCTCCCCTTCGGGGACCAGGCCGGGCAGCCACTTCTGCACGGAATCATCGAGAGTCATCTTTCCCTCGTCGACCAACTGAAGAATGACGACCGCCACGTACGACTTGGCCAGGCTGCCGATCCTGAACCGATCCTCCACCCGCATGGGGGCACGGGATGCGATGTCGCCCACTCCCCAGGCGTTGGCGACCTGGTTCCCGTTGTCGGCAGTCACCACCACTGCGCCGGGGACGTCACTGGCCAGCACCGCTTCGACGTCCTGCTGCAGATTCTTCTTCTGGGATTCTGAACTCGGTTCTCCTTCATCGCCACAGGCGCTGATGAGGAGGGCAACAGCAAAGGGAAGGACAATGAGCCTGATCGGAGCCTTCACGGTACACATCTCCAACGTGGGGGTCGGCTCTACGATGCCCATCCTCGAGTCCTGCGCTGGGGAGGCACGCCGCAGCAGCCGGGCAGCGAGAGGTCCACTGGAGCCGGGGTGACATGCAGCGCATAGGCGCGTCTCGGAAGTGTTCCCGGACGGCCTCCCCGCTCTGCGTCTTCCCGAGGTACTGCGGCGGCCCGGCCGCCTCGGCCCTGAGTGCCGGTCAGGTCCGCGGGACGCGTGGCTCCAGCCGGAACTCGAAGCCGAGGGTGCCCGGGTCGAGTGCGGTCGCGCCGCCGTCCACGGTGAGCACCGCACCGTTCACGAACGAGGCGGCGGGCGACAGCAGCCAGGCGATGGCCTCCGCGACCTCGCGCGGCTCACCGGGCCGACCGGCGGGCAGGACCCGGGTGACCTCCTCGTACGCCGCTTCCAGACCGTTCCCCTCCAGGCCCGCCTCGTCGGCGAACCGGTTCATCCGGCGGTCCGCCATGTCGGTGCGCACCCAGCTCGGGCACACGGTGTTGGCGCGCAACCCCGTGCCCCCGTAGTCGACCGCGAGCGAGCGGCACAGCTGGAGCAGCGCTGCTTTGGAGGTGGCGTAGGCGGCGTTCCCGACGCCGTTGCGCAGGGCGGACACCGAGGCCACCGCGACCACCGCACCGCGGGCTTCGAGCAGGTGCGGGAGCGCGGCGCGCAGCAGCAGGAACGGACCGGTGAGGTTGGTCCTCATGACCTCGTCCCAGTCCTCCAGGGTCACCTCTCCCACCCCGCCGCCCCGCCCGATGCCGGCGTTGAGCACCAGGCCGTCGAGCCGACCGTACGTACCGACCACCGTCTCGACGAGCGAGGTCACGGCGGCGGGGTCCCCGATGTCCGACGGTACGGGCAGGGCGCCGGTCTCCTCGGCGACCAGCCGCAGCGGCTCGGGGCGGCGTCCGGACACCGCCACCTTGTGTCCCGCCCGGGTCAGTGACTGCGCGGTCGCCGCCCCGATCCCCGTTCCGCCCCCGGTCACCAGGTACACGCGCTCGTCCGCCATGTCCGCCGCCTTCCCGTGTCTCGTCCGCCGTCCCCCGTCCCGGTGATCTTAGGCGCGCGACGCTCCGGGGCCGGGCCGGTGGGCGAACCACACGGCAGGGCACGTCGGTCGCGTGCGCCTACGCACGGCGGAACGCCGCCGCGCGCGTCGCGTCCGACAGGGCCGCCAGGCCTGGCACGGACCGGGGGGCGATGCTTTCCTGGAGGTGCGGAGGGGCCCGCTCCCAGGACCCGGAGAAGTGGCTTCGAGCCGCGTACCGCGCGATCATCAGGATCCGCGGGAAGCGGACAGGCCCCGCCTCTCGTCGTGCCGGTCCTGGTGGGGCCGCGCGGGGCGGGCCGGGACCCGACCGGCCCTGCCCGGCTCCATCAGCCCGGAGGTCACGCCCCGGAAAGGCGGTGGGCACGATGGAATCACCCCTGGTGATAGGAGTCGACGGGTCGGACGCGAGCCTCACGGCACTGGACTGGGCCGTCGACGAGGCGGTACGGCACGGATGCCCCCTGCGGATCGTCCACGCCTCGCTGTGGGAGCGGTACGAGGGAGCGGTGCCGACCCGGAGCGCGGACCGGCCCTCGGGCCAGATCCTTGCCGAGAGCATCGTCGCCACCGCGGCCCAACGCGTCCGAGCGCGCGCACCCGGTCTCTCCGTCACCACGGACGTCCTCGGCGAGGACGCATCCAGCGCGCTGCTCCGGGAGGGACAGAGCGCCATGGCCGTGGTCGTCGGGTCCCCCGGGCGCGGCGAGCTCGCCGACCTCCTGCGGGGATCCGTCGGTCTCGTCGTGGCCGCCCGGGCTCACTGCCCGGTCGTCGTCGTGAGAGGAGATCGGCATGCCCTGGAGGCACGCCACGAGCGCGTGCTGCTCGGCGTCGGAGAGCACGACGTGGATGCGCCGGCGGTGAGGTTCGCCTTCCGTGAGGCGGCCGTGCGGGACGCGGAACTCGACGTCGTCCTCGCCTGGCGACGGCACTCTCACGCGCCTGCCGACCAGGTGCTGCCGAGCGGCGACAAGGGTGCCGGCTCCGCGGAACGATCCTCCGAACTGCTCGACAAGGCCCTTGGGGCCGCCGCATCCGAGTACCCGCGGGTCCGTCTGCGCAGCACCACGGTCGAGGGCTCTGCCGGCAGGGTGCTGACCGAGCGCTCCGCCGCCGCCGACCTGATGGTCGTCGGGGCCCGCCGCCGGGATGCTCTCGTCGGTCGGGAGCTCGGCAGGGTCGCCCACCGAGCCCTGCACCATGCCGCGTGCCCGGTGGCCGTGGTGCCCCAGCGGCATCCGGAGCCCCAGGACGGAGAGCAGTGAGGTGTCGAGTCCACGGCCTGGCGCACCACACCGAGGACCCGGTGATCACCGTGTCCCTTGCAGAACGAGAAGGGCGGGAAGGGGACCGGCCATGGGCCGAACGGTCCCGCTTCCCCACGGACCGACCGGCCCTGGGTGTCGGCCCCGCTCGGCACTGGGCGCACCTGGTCCGGGGCGGGACGGTGGAGCGAGAGGACGCTCTGGCGGCCATGATCGACGTACGCGCCGACAGCGAGCGGCTCACGACGATGAACGCGGGCGACGGCCCGATCCGCCGCCTGTCCGCACCGCTTTTCGGGCCCACGGCAACCCGCACCGGGCCCCGTACACGAGGAGCAGAACAATGGCCGGAGGCACGGTGGAGCGCGGGCACAGCCTCCTCCCCGACTTCAACGACTGGTTCGGCAGGGAGTTTCCCGGGCTGCCCGGGTGGCGGCCCGCGACGTCCGCGCACTCGGCTCCGTTCGGCGGCGCCGTGACCGCCGAGACGTCGGACCCGGTCGCCCGGCACATGGTGAGCCGGGGCAAGGGCGGCGACTTCCGCAACCCGGAACGGATCCGGGCGTGGGCCCACCACATCGGAACGGAACTCGGCGCCGCCCCCCTGACCGGTGCCACAGAGCTGTAGGCCACCCATGTCCCGCCAGGAGCCGCCGGGCAGTGGGGCCGCGTCGCAGCCGAATGAGCGATTCGGGCGTGCGGCGCTGGTCTTCGTTCTGATGGCCGCCCTGATCTGCGGTGCCGTGGCCGCCGGCTTGCTGTGGAACGCGGGCGCCAGGGCCGATCGCGAGCTCGCTGTCCACCGCCACCAGGTTCGGGCGACCACGACCGGACCGGCCGAGGAGCCGCGGGCCGCCACCCGTTACGGCGGGAAGCCGCAGGCCACCGCTCCGGCGGTGTGGGAACAGCCTGCCGACGTCCGCCGGTCCGGGAGCATCCACGTTCCGCCTCGGACGCCCCAGGGGCGCACCGTGACGATCTGGGTGGACGACGCGGGAGCGCCCGCCCGGCCCCCGGGGAGCGCCGCGGACCGGGCCTTCACCTCCGTCTCGGGAGGCACCGCGGCAGCAGGCGCCGTCGGGGTGGCGGGAACGGGTGTGGTCCTCCTCGTCCGGCGGAGGGCCGAAGGCCACCGGCTCGCGGCATGGGAGCGGGAGTGGGAACAGGTGGAACCCGTATGGTCCGGGCGTCCCCGCCGAGGCAGCGACGCCGGAGGTGACGACGCCTGACGTTTGTCGTCGGCCGAAGCACGCGCCGTCACCGGCCTTGTGCGGGGCGTACGTACCAGCTGTCCCGAGCTCGGGGCATACGGGTCGGTGGTGGTCACCTCGGGTGTGGCTGTGTCCTGCCCCGGGCGCTGAGATCGCACCGTACGTCCACCACGCCTTCGACGGCCCGGGCCAGGCGTGCCGCGAGAGGGATGAGCGCGCTGTCGCCCACCTCGCCGGAAAGGGTCACGACACCCGCGTCGACACGGACCCCGACCTTCCGGTGGGAGAGCGGGAACAGTTGCTCGATGACGTCGTGGCGCACCTCGGCGGCGAGATCGTCGTCCGGGCGGAGGAAGACCTTGAGGAGGTCGGCGCGGCTCACGATCCCCTGGATCGCGCCGGTCGTGTCGACGACCGGCAGCCGCTTGACGTGATGGGCGGCCATGAGGCGCGCGGCCTGAGGCAGTGACGCCTCGGGGGCGACGGTGACGGCGGGGGAGGTCATCAGGTCCTCGGCGCGGCGAGAGCCGGCCTTGGCGGTGGCGTCGAGGTGCCGCATCTGCTCGACGAGGCCGAGGCGGTGGTCGTGGAACTCCTCCTTGACGAGCAGATCCGCCTCGGAGACCACTCCGACCACGCGGCCCTCGCCCTCGACCACGGGCACGGCGGTGACCTTCCACCGCTCCATGGCGGTGACGATCTCCTTGAACTCCGCGCCGGGCAGCACGGCGACGACCTTCCTGGTCATCACGTCGGCGACGGTGAACGGTGGGGTGGTCATGGCGCCCTCCTCGACGGGCGTGGGCCGGGGGCCGAATGCCGGCGGGCTTCATGGGGTCGTCCAGGGGTCCCACGGGCGGGACCGACGGGCCGGCCTCAGCGGACCAGGACGGCCTCCCCCGAGCGGGGCACGACGGCCGTCCAGCCCAGTTCGTGGTCGATGCGGTCGCGCAGGGCGGCGGACGCCGTCGGTTCGCCGTGGACGAGGTAGGTGGTGTGTGGGGGAGGGGCGTCGCGCAGCCAGTCGACGATCTGGTCCGCGTCGGCGTGGGCCGAGAAGTAGGGCACGTCGGCGATCTCGGCCCGTACGGGCACGTACGCGCCGAACATCTTCAGTGTCCGGGCTCCGTCGACCAGGTCACGCGCCCGGGTGCCGGCGGCGGCGAAGCCGACGATGACGACGGCGTTGCGCGGGTCCGGGAGCAGCCGGTCAAGGTGGTGCAGGACGCGTCCGCCGGTGGCCATGCCGGCCGAGGAGACGATGACGGCCGGGCCGTGCGTGCTGTTGATGTCGATGGACTCCTGGACGGTCCTGGCGGCGAGGAACGGCTCGGGGCTCAGCGCGGACTCGCCTCGGGCGAGGATCTCCGGCCGGAGCTCGGTGGACCGCTCCCGTACGGCGTCCCGGTAGACGTCCAGCGCGGCCAGGGCCATGGGGCTGTCCACGTACACGGGGACCGACCGGGGAAGGACGCCGGTGTCGCGCAGCCGGCTCAGCTCGTGCAGCACGACCTCGGTGCGGTCGATCGCGAAGGCGGGGATGACGACGGTTCCTCCCCTGGCCAGCGTCCGCCCGATCACTGCGGCGAACTCTGACCTCGCGGAGTCCTGGTCGTGACGGCGGTCGCCGTACGTGGACTCCATGAGCAGGACGTCGGAGCCCGAGAACGGTTCCGACGGCAGCAGCAGGGGATGCCCGGGCCGTCCGAGGTCGCCGGAGGCGGCCAGGGTGTGGCCGTCCTCCAGCGTCAGGTGTGCCCACGCCGAGCCGAGGATGTGCCCGCCGTGGTGGAACCTGAGCGTGGTTCCGGTCATGATCTCCACGTCGACGCCGATCGGGACGGGGTCGAAGAACGACAGCGTCTTCTCCACGTCCGCGTCGTCGTACAGCGGCTTGGCCGGACGGTGCTTCGACCAGCCGTGCTCGTTGGCGTGCCGGGCGGCTTCCATCTGGAGCCGGGCACTGTCGCGCAGCACGATCCCGGCGAGGCGGGCGGTGGGGGCGCTGGTGAGGATCGGCCCCCTGAAACCCTGCCGCACCAGGCGCGGCAGATAGCCACAGTGGTCCAGATGCGCATGGGTGACGACCACGGCGTCCACGTCCCCGGCGTCGCGGGCGAACCGTTCCCAGTTGCGCCGCCGCAGCGGCGCGAAACCCTGGAAGAGACCGCAGTCGAGGAGGATCCGCGCGTGGTCGCTCTCGATCAGGAACTTGCTTCCCGTGACCGTACCCACCCCGCCCAGGAAGCTGAGCAGCGCCGGTCGCGGGGGAGTGGGAGCGGGGTTCGGGGCTGCCTCGGGCATGGCCGGCCCTCCTTCGGAACGTGTACCAGTCTTCACCCTCGCATCCGACCGGGCCCGCCCCGGAGGGGCCGTTCGGGTCCATCGGGGGCCGACCGGCCCATGTGTCTCCCGAGTTCCGGGCGGAGCCTGGTGGGCGAAGGACCGCAGCGGAGCGCGAGGGAAGTGGGCGGGCGCCATGAAGGCACTCGCCTTCCAGGGGCCGGGCCGGACGGCCTGGGCAGGACGTACCCGACCCGGGTATCGAGGACCCTGCCGACGTGATCGTGCGGGTCGACGCCGTCACCGTCTGCGGCACGGACCTGCACATCCGCAAAGGGGAGGTCCCGGAGGTGACCCCCGGCCGGGTCCTCGGGCACGAGGCGGTCGGCACGGTGGCCGAGACCGGCGGCGACGTCCGCACCGTACGACCCGGGGACCGCGTCCTGGTCTCCTGCATCTGCGCCTGCGGCAGGTGCCGTTTCTGCCGGGAGAGCCGCTACGGACAGTGCCGCGGCGGGGAGGCTGGATCCTCGGTCACACCCTCGACGGCACCCAGGCCGAGTACGTCCGCGTGCCCTTCGCCGACCTGTCCGTCCATCCGCTGCCCGACTCGATCGACAGCTCCGACGCGTCTAGGGCGGGCCTGACGGTGAGCGGCGCCGACCGTGGCGTGCGACCGTCTCGTACTACCTGAGGCGCATCAGCGTCGGTGAGGGGACTTCAGCCGAAAGTGAGCACCTCGGATGCGGGCCGACGCGGGGTGGCCCGCCCCTGGGGGCCGTAGCCCAGGCGGAACACCATGTGGACGAAGCCGACCGCCGAGCTGGGATCGCGTGCGTCGAAACGGAGTTCCGGCCATTCCAGTGGCTGGGACATGAGGGAGGTGGCGAGTCCGTCCAGGGTGGCCTGCAGAAGGACGCGCTGCATCGCCTGGCCGGCCCTCAGCCATTCCGCCCGCGTGTCCCCGGCCGTCCCGAGCAGGGCGATCTGCGGCCGCTTCTCGAAGCGTGCCGAGGCGCGGCCGGGCACCCGCCGGGGGGCGTCGAAGTCCCTGACCGGGGAGGTCACGTCGTACTGCCGGGGGCCGAACGCGTACGAGGGAATCCCCTCGGTGCCAGGGCCCTCACCGGCCGCACCGGTGCGCGTCCAGGCGGCGATCTCCGCGCGTACGGACTCGTCCGCCGACTCGAAGAGTTCGGAGGCGTGGACGAGACCCATGACGGTGTCGGCGTGCCACTCTCCCGGTACGACCAGCCGGCAGCCTTCGAGCCGGGCCGCGGCCCGGAGTCCGTCGATCACCTCGGAGGGGATCCGTTCCTCCGTGAACGGGAAGCGGCTGGTGTGCCGCCGCGCCAGGGCGGCATGGAGCGCGCCCAGATCGCTGTCGGCTTCGTCGGGGCCGTCGAGCCGTACGTCGGCGAAGTGCCAGGGATCCTCGGGCGAGGGCAACAGCCGCACCACCGGACTCAGGGCCCGGTGCGCGGCGGCGACCCGCAGACCGAACAGGGCGGCGCCGCAGCCGAGGTGGAGGGCACGGTGGTCGGGGTCTCCGTGCGGCATGCCGCGCTGCGGATCACCGTGCAGCTCGATGACGCCGGCTTCCGTCCTGGCGACGAACTTCCACGGCTGTGCGTTGTGCATCGAGGGAGCCGTGACGGCGTCTTCGATCAGCGACGTCACGAGGGGTTGGATCAGAGCGGTGCTGGACACGGTTCGTCCCGTCTGCGATGAGTCACCAGGAAATGTCGTGCGGAGTCCGGGTGGAGGATGAGGGTCGTGTGTCGTCCTCGTGGAAGGCCAGTCGGTCCACGACGGCGACGACGCCGTCCACCCGCTCGGCGAGTGCGACGAGCATCAGGGCCTGACGGCGCCGCCGGACACGACCGGCGAGCGTCGCCACACCGTCGTGGACGTGCACGTCCACCGCGGCCGCGGGCAGGTGCATGGCATCCGCGAGGACGTCCTCGCGGACGCGGCGCCGTATCTCCGCGTCCGGGCGGAGGTACGCGTACAGGAGATCGCGGCGGGTCGCGATGCCGACCAGGCGCTCCTCCGCGTCGACCACGGGAAGGCGCTCGACTCCGCGACGCCCCATCAGCCGCGCCGCGTCCGCCACCGTCTCCTCGGCGTGAACTGTCACGGCCGGCGTGGTCATCAGGTCCCGTGCGGTGAGGTCGCGGCGGGCCAGGAGGTCGCTCCCGGACACGACTCCGACGACGTGGTCGTCCTCGTCCACCACGGGCACCCCGCTGATCTCGTGCTTGGCGAGCATCTCCGCCACCTCCCTGAACGACGTCGCGGGGACCGTCGAGACCACGCCGTCGGTCATCAGACCGCCGACCTTCATGTGCTTCATCGCCGCGCCTCCCGTTCGAGGGCGAGGGCCCGGCTGGTGCGCCGTCCCGCCTCACCCACCCTCCAACGCACGCCCGGGGTCGGGGAGGGCCGAACGGTCCAAGGCCAGGACCGAACGGGCTCGTCGCCCGAAGCGCACGCCCCGCCCCGCCCTGGACCCCGCGGACCGCGGGCCGCCCGGTGTCACCGGCACCGATTCCCCATCGGGACTACGGTGAAGAAGAGCCCGTGGAGCGCGGACCGTGCGCCGGACGTGGCCGGAGGTGGCGATGGAGCCGGAAGGCACACGTCCGACGGGCAGCAGGATGCCGCGGCTGCGCCTCGACGAGCTGCTCGACGAGCTCCAGGCGCGCATCGACGACGTGCGGGGGACGAGGGACCGCCTCGACGGACTCCTCGAAGCCGTCATGTCCGTGGGCAGGGAACTCGACCTGCCCACGGTGCTCAGAGGCATCGTGGAAGCGGCAGTGACCCTCGTGGACGCCGAGTACGGCGCGCTGGGCGTCATCGGCGACGACAAGCGCCTGTCCGAGTTCCTGCCCGTCGGTATCGAAGACGACCTGCGGACGCGGATCGGGGACCTGCCCTCCGGCCACGGGCTGCTCGGTGAGCTGATCCGCAACCCCGAACCGCTGCGGCTCGCCGAGTTGTCCGAGCATCCCGCCTCGTACGGGTTCCCCCCGCACCATCCGCCGATGCACACCTTCCTGGGTGTGCCCATCCGGGTCCGCGACGAGGTGTTCGGCAACCTCTACCTGACCGAGAAGCGTGGAGGGGTCGACTTCGACGCCGAGGACGAGGCCGTGGTGACGACCTTGGCCGTCGCGGCCGGCATCGCCATCGAGAACGCCCGCCTCTACGAGGAAGGCCGCCTCAGGCAGCGGTGGCTCGCCGCGAGTTCCGACCTGACCAGCGCCCTCCTGTCGGGTGCGGAGGAGACCGAGGTGCTCGACGGGATGCTGGAGCAGGCCGTGGACATCGCGGGTGCCGACATCGGGGTCTTCTACCTGGTGGGTGCCGGCGGTGAACTGCGGGGCTCGCTCGCCCGCGGCGAGGGAGCCGAAGCGCACCGGGGCGTCGTCCTGCCGACCAGCGAAGGAACCCTGGCCGAGGCCGCCCTCGCGCAGGAGGGCCTGCTCACGGTCGTCGACGTCGAGCACGAGCCGCGCATCAGGGTGCAGCCCGAACGGTGGGTGGGCTTCGGCCCCGCGGTGGCCGTGACGGTCGGCACCAAGGAACGACTGAGCGGGGTGCTGATCCTCGCGCGGCGGCACGGACGGCCCCCGTTCACAGGCTCGGAGATCACCGCCCTCCCCGGATTCGCGGGGCAGGCGGCCCTGGCGCTCGAACTGGCCGACCGTCGCCGGGACGCCGAGCAGGTGATCCTTCTGGAGGACCGGGACCGGATCGCCCGTGACCTGCATGACCTCGCCATCCAGCGTCTGTTCGCCACGGGGATGACGCTGCAGAGCGCCCGTCGGTTCGTCGAGCACCCGGAGGCAGCGGACCGGCTGACCCGGGCGATCGACGACCTCGACGCCACCATCAAGATCATCAGGTCGACCATCTTCGCGCTCCGGGAACACGAGACCTCCGAGGCCCCGAAGCTCAGAAACCGTGTCGTCAAAGCGGTGGACGAGGCCGCGACCGCGCTCGGATCCGCCCCGGCCCTGCGCATGGAGGGTCTCCTCGACACGAACGTGCCCCGTGAGGCGGCCGACGAGGTGATCGCGGTCATCGGTGAAGCGCTCACCAACGTGGCCCGGCACGCGCGGGCCCGCCGGGCAGAGGTGGCGGTCGTCGCCGAGGACGGCGTGCTGGCGGTGACGGTGAGTGACGACGGTACCGGCATCCCGCGGGGAGGCGCCCGCAGCGGACTGCGGAACCTCTTCGAGAGGGCCGAGCGGCTGGGCGGCACCATGTCGGTCCACGCGAGAGCGGAGCCGGGCAGCGGCACGGTACTGGAGTGGCGGATCCCGCTCCCGGACGAGCGGGAGTGACAGCCTCTACGTCTCCTCGGAGGCGTGCTCGTGCGCCTGCGCGGCGATGACGGCGGCCTGCACACGGCGTTCCACCCCGAGCTTGCCGAGCAGCCGCGAGATGTGGTTCTTGACGGTCTTCTCCGACAGGTAGAGCCGCTTCGCGATCTGCCGGTTGGTGAGCCCCTCGCCGATGAGGTCGAGTACGGACCGCTCCCGCTCGGACAGCACCGCGAGCCGTTCGTCCTCGGGAGGCTTCGCCGTCTCGGGATCCCTGAGCGAACGCATCAGGCGCGCGGTGGTGGCGGGATCCAGCATCGACTGCCCGGTGGCCACGGTACGGATCGCCGACACGAGGTCGGTCCCCTTGATCTGCTTGAGCACGTACCCGGCCGCGCCCGCCATGATCGCGTCGAGCAGGGCGTCCTCGTCGTCGAACGACGTCAGCATCAGGCAGGCCAGCTCGGGCATCCGGGAGCGCAGTTCCCGGCAGACGGAGATGCCGTCGCCGTCCGGCAGCCGTACGTCGAGCACCGCGACGTCCGGCCGCAGCGCCGGCCCCCGGGCCAGGGCCTGCGCCGCCGTCGCCGCCTCACCGGCCACTTCCAGGTCCGGTTCGTCGTCGATCAGGTCGCGAAGGCCCCGGCGGACGACCTCGTGGTCGTCGACGAGGAGGACCCGCGTGGGTGTGGCGGCAGCCGGCAGATCGGACATGGCGACCCCTGCGGTCGGTGGGCTCGTTCCCGCCCCCCACAAGGATTGTCCGTCATGCGGCGTCCTCATGGGCGCCGAGACGCATCCCGGAACGGGCCTGGCCGATGGGGCTTCCCCGGTCGCCCGGGTTCTGGCCCGGTGCGGCCTGGACCGCGGGCGGGCGGCCGCCCCCGGGCATCAGACGGGAGCGTCGGCCCTCCGGATGTGCCAGTGCCCGTCCCTCGGGAACGGCGGACGAGCCGGAAGGGTCCGGTGGAACCGGTATCCGGTCTTCTCCGCGACCCGGCACGACGCGAGGTTGTCCACCTGGTGGAACAGGTCGAGACGCTCCAGGCCCTCGGCCCTGAAGGCGTCGAAGGCCCAACCGGTGAGCGCTTCCAGGGCGCGAGGCGCCACGCCCCGGCCTCGGGCGTGGGCCGCTGTCCAGTAGCCGACCTCTGCGGACTCCTGGCCGGGACCGGTCCGCTTCATGACCACGTTGGCGGCCAGTCGGGTCTCGCCGGTGGCGGAGTGATCTTCAAGTACGGCGAAGCTCAGCCGTTCTCCGGTCTCCCAGCCGCGCCTCTGAAGCTCCAGCCACTCGGCCGCGTCCTCGGTGTTCTCCACTCGATGGCTCGTCCATCGACGCAACGTGGGATCGCGACAAGCCTCGACCAGTGCCTCGGCGTCGCCGTCGTTCCACGCGCGCAGGTGGAGCGCGGGGGCGGACGGCGTCGCGTCCACCTGCAGAGTCACGTTCATCAAGGTCCTCCCCGTTCGGTTTCGTCTGATCATCTCTCACCCTATGAGCCGTACAACCTTGAACGGTTGTCGTGAGTCCTGTGGTCGTGGCGCGTGCACGCCACGACCACAGAGCCCGGAGGAAACCCCCTCGAAGCACCTCAGCCCCACCGGTCGGCGACTCTCCGTCGCCGTCGTCCTCGCGCTGACCACCGGGGCCTGACGGCCCCGGTCCTCGCGGCGGCACCGGCGGTCGCCGCCGTCACCGCGCAGGAGGCGGCGGAGGAGCAGGCCCCGCTCGACCTCCCGGAGGACTCGAAGCTGCTCAGCGCGGGCCGGACCGGGATGCTGACCAGCACGGGTTGGCAGCCGGAGACCGCCGAGTACCGCTGGACGCCGTACTCGGGCGGTCCCACCGTCACGCTCTCCACCGGGCCCAAGTGGGGCAGCACGGGCACGGACCTCGTCGCCTCCAGGGACGGGGACGTGTACACCCTCACCGACATGAGCGGGACGGCGGCGCCGGTCGTGATCGACACGTCCGGCCTCGGCCCCACCGGCGAGCGCTACCACCTGCGCCGGGTCATCGGCACGACGCTCCTGATGACCTTCTACGTGGACTACAAGGTGACGTACCGCCTGGTCTCCGTGGAGGACGGCCGGATCGTCGACCGTCCGGTCGCGACGCCGGTCGGACGCTGGGACTACGACCTGTACGACGCCGGACCGGGGCGGGTCGCGATCGGCTACGGCAGGTACGAACCGCCCCAGTACGCGCAGCGGATCTGCGTGGTGGACGTGGCGACCGGCGAGGTGACGGAGACGTACGAGGCGATCCCCGACTCCTCGTACCGCGTCGGTTCGGTCGCCCGGGCCGCGCATCACCTCGCATGGATCGAGTGGCGCCAGAACCCCGTGCTGGCGTACGCGGAACGGGGCACGCAGGACGTACGGCGGGTGCCGCTGACGACCACGGGCGAAGCGAGCGGTGTCGAGGTCCGCCCGCTCGGCGACTGGGCGCTGTACGTCCGGCCCGGCGGCGGCACGGCCTCCACCGGAGCCGACCCCCTCCACGCGCTCACCGCCCGCTCCCTGACGACGGGCGAAACGTTCCCGCTCCTGGACCACGCGTCATCCACCGCCTACGACCAGGACGGCAACCTGCTCGTCCTCGGCGGCACCCTCGCGCACGGCGAGGGCCTTTACCGGATCGCCCCCGACGGGGTCACCGGCAAGCCCGCCGCCACCCTCGTCCGCGGCTCCGGCCGGCCGACGGCCCTCACGGTCCTCGAAGAGACGCTGCCGCCCACCGGCACCTTCGACTTCGACCGCGCGGGCGGGGAGCTGACGGCCGCCATGAAGCTCAGCCGCTCCAACGCGACGCTGGACCTGACGCTGACGCACACCGCCTCGGGCCGGACCGCCCGGCCGAACTCCCACTGGCCCGGCGGAAACTGGTCGCACCCCGCTGTCACCTGGGACGGTCGCTTCGACGACGGCTACCGCGCCTACAACGGCGCCTACACCTGGAAGCTGACGGCCACGCCCGCGAACGGCATCGGCCCGACCGTCGTGCGTACCGGCTCCTTCACCCTCACCCGCGCGCCCCGGCCCCGCGACTTCGACGGCAACGGTTCACCGGACGTCCTCGTCCGCGAGGGCAACGGCTACCTCTCTCTACGACGCCCGGCAGATCAGGGACCTCGCCAGCTTCGAACGGGCGCGCGAGACGCTGATCGGCCCCGGCTGGAACACGTACGACCGGATCACCGCGACCGGAAACCTCGGCGGCACCCGCAACGACGACCTCGTCGCCCGGGACAGGACCGGCGTCCTCTGGTTCTTCGAGGGCAAGGCCGACTTCAAGGCACCCTTCGGCGCCCGCGTCCGCGTGGGCAGCGGCTGGCAGGTGTACGACAAGCTCGCCGGCGGCTCCGAGCTGACCGGCGACGGCCGGAACGACCTCCTCGCGACCGACAGGACCGGCGTCCTGTGGCTCTACCCCGGCACCGGGAACGCGAACGCGCCCTTCTCCGCGCGCAAGAGGATCGGCGGCGGCTGGGGCGACTACAACAAGCTCGTCGTCCCCGGGAACCTCGGCGGAGCGGCCCATGGCGACCTCGTCGCCCGCGGCAAGGACGGTGTCCTCTGGCTCTACCTCGGCAAGGGCGACGGCACGTTCGTGCCGCGCACCCGCGTCGGCAGCGGCTGGAACGCGTACGCGGTGCTCATCGGCATCGGCGACCTCACCCCCCGCGACGGGCACGCCGACCTGATCGGCATGTACTCCAGCCGCTTCCTGCAGA
Source organism: Streptomyces sp. E-08 (assembly GCF_049913095.1). Lineage (NCBI taxonomy): Bacteria > Bacillati > Actinomycetota > Actinomycetes > Kitasatosporales > Streptomycetaceae > Streptomyces > Streptomyces sp. E-08. The sequence continues at coordinate 7,803,426 of NZ_CP183971.1, forward strand.
CCTACGCGGGCACCGGCGACTGGCGCCGGCCCTTCGGCAACCCCGTCATGCCGATCTCCCCGCTACCCGGCTCCCGCCCCACGGATGTCTACTGACCCTCCGTCACCCGTGTCTTCGCGCGCCGACCCACCGGTCTGCGGCGAGGGGCCCGTGTCCGTCTCGCGAACACCCCCGTCCGTCGCGGGCCTACAGCGGGCACGGGCCCGATACCTAGTGTCGTTCCCGAACCCGGCGGCACTCCGACCGGTCGGGACGTGGGAGGAAGACAGTGACGGTGACGTGGGGAAGGGCCGAACTCGCGGCCCTGGCCGGTCAATACGACGAGCACGGGTACGTGCTCGCCAAGGGGTTGTTGAGCAGGGAGGAGGCGGCCGCCTACCGCCAGAGCGCCCACGACGCGCTGGCCACGCTGGACGACGACGAGAACGCGACCTGGGACTCGGCGGCCGGCGTGGCGGCCGGAACGCCGACCCGGCTGCGGCACCTGCACGACGTGCAGTTCCACTCCGCGGCGTTCTCCCGGCTGCTGACGGACGAACGCTTCACTCGCGTCGCGGCGGCGGTCCTGGGTGGGCCGAACGTGCAGCTGCACCACACGAAGCTGTTCGTGAAGCCGCCGGAGAACGGGTCGCCGTTTCCCCCGCACCAGGACCATCCGTTCTTCCCGCACACCCACCACCGCGTCGGTGCCGCGATCTTCCACCTGGACGACGCCCCGGAGGAGAAGGGCTGCGTCCGGATCGTGCCGGGCAGCCACCGCCAGGGCCCTCTGGAGCACGTGGAGGACGGCGGGCACCACCTTCCCGACGTGTCGTTCGACGCGACCGTGCCGCTTCCCGCCGAGGCCGGTGACGTGCTCTTCTTCTCGTACCTGACCGTCCACGCCTCCGGTGTGAACCTCAGCGGCGAGGCTCGCACCACCTGGCTGGTGCAGTTCCGGGACCCGGCGGATCCGCCGGCGGTCCGGGCGCACGACCACTCGCGGGGCCAGGGCATGATGCTGGCCGGCGTCGACCCCACGGGCAGGAGATCCGGTTGAACCTGAGGAGCGTGGCGGACGCCGGCTCGTTCACCGAGCTGAGCGGTGTGCTGCAGACCTGCCGGGCCGGGGCCTTTCAGGTCGACTTCCTCAGCTGGGGTTTCTATCCGGAGTCGCCCTGGCGCAACTACTGGCACCGGCACTCCTTCTACGAGGTCTGCCTCGCCTACGGGGGCGCCGGGCGGTTCAGCACCGGCGCCGAGCATCACGACGTCGGGGCCGGTGACGTCTTCCTGGCCCGGCCCGGTGACGTGCACGAGATCGAGTCGAGCCACACGGACCCGCTGGGCATCGCCTTCTGGAGCTTTGCCCTGCGGGCCGGGAAGGACGCCCCGAGTCCCGGGGAACGGGGCTGGTGGTCGGGGCTCACCGACATCACCAGGCCGACGGTGTCACGGCGCATCGGTTCGCTGGCGTCCCTGGTCACGGCACTCGGCGAGCACGCCGCTCCGGTGCGGTCCGGGTACGAGTCCGTGCTCTCCGGTCTCGGGGCCGCACTCGTGGTGGACACCGCGCGGGCCTTCGCGGCCGAGGAGGACCTGTGTACGCGATCGCCCGCGGCGCCCCGGCTGTCGCCCGCAGTGGCGGCTATGCAGCGCTATCTGGCCGACAACCTGTCCCGGCCCGTGACGGTCCGGGACGTCGCGGCCGCCGTTCACCTGTCGGCGCGCCATGCCGAGCGGCTGTTCCGGCACGAGACCGGTGGCTCGTTGATGGCGAGCCTGCGCCGGATGCGGCTCGATCTGGGCGCGGCCCTGCTCCTCGACGCCGGTGCCTCGGTCACGGAGGTGGCCCAGGCCTGCGGTTATGCCGACGTCCGTGCCTTCAGCACCGCGTTCCGCCGTCTGCACGGTCACGCGCCGCTCGCCCACCGGGCCCTCAGGGGCACGCTGCACCTGTGAGAGCCCGGTGGGAGTGACCACGGCTGTTCAGGCCGTGCGGCGAAGCCGGATCAACCGGCTGGCGTAGTCGCCCTCGGGCAGGGCGGGATCGATTCCGTGCCGGGCCAGGACGGCGCCGATGTGGACGGTGCCCTCGTCCAGGTCCCGATACCGGGCCGCGGGGTCCAGCGCCGGCAGGGCGAGCGCGGCGGGTGCGTGGCCGAAGCGGGTCGCGGGGCGCCAGGCGAGGACGGCGTGCTCGGCGCCGTCCTCGGAGGCGTAGTGCACGCCCGTCACGCCGGCGGGGCCACTGAGGCGGTGCTGCCGCCCGTGCTGGACGAGGGGGCGGATCTCCTTGTAGCGGGCGACGAGCACCGCCGCCTCGTCGAGTTCCTCCTCGGACCAGCGGGTGAGGTCCCCGCCGAGTCCGAGCGCCCCGGCCATCGCCACGTGGAAGCGGAAGCGCAGGGGGGTGGCGCGGCCGGTGGTGACGTTGGGGCTGTCGGTCACCCAGGCGGCCATGGACTGCGCGGGGAAGAGCTGGCTGAAGCCGTCCTGGATGGCGATCCGGTCGACGGGGTCGGTGTTGTCGGAGGTCCAGGCCTGGTCGGTGCGGGCGAGGACGCCGAGGTCGACCCGCCCGCCACCGCCCGCGCAGGCCTCGATCCGCAGTCCCGGGTGGTCGGCGCGGAGGCGGTCCATGACGCGGTACACGGCGCGGGTGTGGTCGATCCACAGCCGGTCGGGGTCGGGATGTCCCGGCCAGCCCGCTTCGGTGACGACCCGGTTGGCGTCCCACTTGAGCCAGTCCACCGCGTTGTCGCGGACCAGCCGGTCCAGGGTCCCGAGCGCCCACGCCTCGACCTCGGGCCGGGCGAAGTTCAGCATCAACTGGTTGCGGAGCTCCGTGGCGTCCCGGGTCGGTGCGTGGACGACCCAGTCGGGGTGGGCGCGGTACAGGTCGCTGTCGCGGTTGACCATCTCCGGCTCGACCCACAGCCCGAAGTCCATGCCCAGGCGGTGCACCTCGTCGGCGAGCGGCCGCAGGCCGTCGGGGAAGGCCGCGGGCCGGGGTGTCCAGTCGCCGAGGCCCGCCCGGTCGCTGGTCCGTGCGCCGAACCATCCGTCGTCCACGACGAAGAGCTCCGCTCCGACGCGGGCGGCGAGGCGGGCCAGGTGCAGCTGTCCGGGGTGGTCGACGGCGAAGCCGGTGGCTTCCCACGAGTTGTAGAGGACGGGCCGGTCCCGGTCGGGGGAGGGGAGCACGTGGGTACGGAGGTACGTGTGCCAGGCGCGGCTCGCGGCACCGAAGCCGCCGTCGGTGTACAGGCCCGCGAAGGCCGGGGTGCGCAGGGTCTCGCCCGGGCCGAGCGTCCAGCCGACTCCCTCGTGGCCGAAGCCGCCGGTCCAGGTGGTGCGGCCGACCGGATCCCGGTGCGCGGTGATGCGCCAGCTTCCGCTCCAGGACAGGGCGGTGCTCCAGACCTCGCCGTCCTCCTCGCCGGCGGTGCCGTCGTCGACGGCGAGCCAGGGGTTGGCGTGGTGGCTGGTGACGCCGCGGCGGCTGGTGAGCACGGTCTCGGCGACCGGGAGCCGGTCGCGGTGCAGCTGGAACTCGCTGTTCCAGCCGCCGGCGAGGTGACTGAGCCGGTAGTCGGGCAGGGCCGGCGCCGTCCAGGAGGCGGAGTCCAGCCGGGCGACCGCGATCGGGCCGGAGTCCGCGCTCCCGGTGTGGGTGAGTTCCGTCCAGCGTTCGATGACGTCGCTGTCGGGGCGGACCCGGTAGCAGAGCTCGGCGGTCAGCGGGTAGTGGCGGTCGGCAAGGCGAAGTCGCAGCTCGCCGCCGTCGACATGGTGGCCGGTGAAGTTCCACTGGGCGCCGCGCGTGCCGTCGGCGAAGCGGACCTGGAGGCCCGCGGGCCCGAAGCGCGCTCCGGTCTCGGGGGCGAGTTCGTCCGGCGCGGCGTCGGCCTCGAAACTGCTGGACGCGGGGGAGACCACGTCGGGCAGCGCCCCGAGTTCCGCGACGTCGAGGCCGGGTCCCCAGTACAGATGCCGGGGGCTGCCGTCGGCCCCGATGCGAACGGCGTACATGCTGTGGGGAGTCCGGAGGACCGCGAGCCCGAGGGAGCGGTCGAACGAGACGGTCGAGGACGTTCGAGACACGTGTGATCCCAGAGAGGTGTAGGGCGAACGTGAGCAGTGGCGCGCGGCGGGCGGACGGCCGTCGGCAAAGCCTCCGGAGAGACGCGGAAGTGACCCGAGGGTAGGGGGGCCGGTTCGCGAAAATCAATACTGGACGAACTTATTTATTTACCGGTACGTTGCCGCCGTGTTTCCGAACCAGACAAGGCCGTTGGTCACCGCGCCGGCCGAAACCGCCATCCTGAGCCTGCTGTTGGCCGAGAGCCCGCTCAGCCGGGTCGAACTGGCCCGCCGCACCGGGCTGTCCTCGACCGCGGTGACCAAGGCCGCCCGGCCCCTGATCGACGACGGCTACCTGCACGAACTCCCACCGGAGCGTACCGCTCCAGGGGCCGGACGCCCGGTGAACCCGCTGTCCGTCACCCCCGACCGGGAGTTCTTCGTCGGAGTGAAGATCAGCGCCGACACCCTGTACGGCACGGTGTGCGACCTGCGGTCCCGGCCTCGCGTCCACGCGAGCCGGCCGCTGGGTGACCGCGGCCCGGCGGCGGTGTGTGCCCTGATCGCCGAGCTGGTCGACGAACTCCTCGACACCGAGCCGGAGTTCAGGCCCCGCACCCGGCACCTGGGCATCGCCGTGTCCGGTGACGTCGACCGGCCCGGTGGGCGCGTGCGCTACTCGGTGCTCCCCGGGTGGCGCGACGTGCCGCTGGCCGAGGACGTGGCCCGTGCCACCGGGCTCAGCGTCACCATCGCCAACGACGTCAAGGCCCTGACCGTCGCGGAGCACTGGTTCGGCGACGGCATCGGCACCGAGTACTTCGCGCTGGTCACCATCGGCGCGGGCATCGGCTCCGGCATCGTCGTGAACGGCCAACTGGTCGACGGGGCCTACGGGGTGGCCGGCGAGATGGGCCACATCAGCGTCGATCCCGCGGGACCGCGCTGCCACTGCGGCTCCATCGGCTGCGTCGAGGCGATCGCCTCCAGCGACGCCATCCTCACCACGGTGCGCCGGGCCACCAGCCGCACCGACCTCGACTTCGACGGCACGGTCCGCCTCGCCCGTGAGGGAGAGCCCGCCGCGCGGGAGGCCTTCGCCCGGGCCGGCAAGGCCATCGGTGTCGGCATCGCCAACCTAGTGAGCCTCCTGGGCCCCGAACGCGTCGTCGTCACCGGAGAAGGGCTCGACACCTACGACCTCTTCGGAGTGCACATCAGGGAGGCGTACGCCGCCCACTGCTTCAAAGCGGCCGCGAAATGCCCGCTGACCCTGCGGCCCCTTCCCTGGGAGGAATGGGCCCGGGCCGCGGCCGTCGTCAGCATCCAGGCGCTCTTCCCGTAGGGCCGCCACGGACCGCGACGAACGGTCACCCTGAGAACGCCGTGTGACCGGGACCCCGGTCACCGGACCACGTCACCGACGTGACCGATGTCCGTCACCGCCTGCCAGCCGTGATCGTCGGACACCGGCCCCGCCGGACAACGCAACCCGCACGCCCCCATCACCACGCGAGGAAACGACATGAGCGCACAGAGAGCCCAGCTTAGCCGCAGAGGATTCCTCGGCGGATCCCTCCTCTTCGTCGCCGGAACGGCGATCGGCTGCACCACCAGCCCGACCGGCGGCTCCTCGTCCGGGGCCAAGACCACCCTGAACGTCTGGTCCCACGCCTACGGCGAGGTCGGCACCCAGCAGGCCCTCACCCGCTACGCCACCGAGTTCACCCAGGCCAACCCGGACATAGCGGTCAAGGTCACCTGGGTGCCCGGCGACTACACGGCCAAGCTGAACGCCTCGCTGCTCACCGACGCCGCACCCGACGTCTTCGAGCACGGCGACTTCACCCAGGGGCTCGCCCGGCGTGGCCAGGTCGCCGCGCTCGACGCCGAGTACGGCAGCGCCAAGGACGACTTCAACCAGGGCGGCCGCGACCTGGTGACCGTCGACGGGAAGCTCTACGGCGTCAAGATGATCGACGACGTCCAGATGCTCTACTACCGCAAGAGCGCCCTCGCGAAGGCCGGGATCACCCCGCCCACCACCTACGACGCGCTCGTCGCCGCCGCCAGGGCGCTGACCACCAAGAAGAGCAAGGGGCTGTTCATCGGCAACGACGGAGTCGGCGAGACTCCGGCGCTCTCGGTGTTCTCCAACCGCGGCGAGCTGGTCGCCGACGGCAAGATCGCCTTCTCCTCTCCCCAGGCCGTCGAGGCCATCACGGGCCTCAAGCGCCTGCACGACGACAAGTCCGTGCTGCTCGGCTTCACCACCGACTGGTGGGACCCCTCGGCCTTCATCCAGGACGTCGTGCCGATGCAGTGGACCGGGCTCTGGGCCATGCCCGCCATCGTGGACGCGCTCGGCGAAGACTTCGGCATCCTGCCCTGGCCCGCCTTCAAGGCCGGCGGCAGCCCGGTCCTCCGGGTCGGCGGCTGGACGAGCTGCGTCAACGCCAAGGGCAAGAACGTGGACGCGGCCAAGAGGTTCGTCAAGTGGCTCTGGATCGACCAGACCAAGCTCCAGCAGGACTGGGCCGAGGGCTACGGCTTCCACGTCCCGCCGCGCAGGTCCGTCGCCGCCACGGCCGCCAAGCTCAGCAAGGGCACCGCCAAGGAGGCCGTCGAGCTGGCCGCGAAGTACGGCAGGAGCAACCCGAACACCTGGGACTCCGCCTCCGGCACCCCGTTCGCCGGCGCCGTCGCGAAGATCGTCACCGGCCAGGGAGACGCCGCCCCGCTGCTGGCCGACGCGGCCAAGCAGGCCCAGGCCGCCGTGGACAAGCAGCTGTCCTGATGAACGCCACCACGCACTCCGGACCACGCTCCGAGAAGGCAGGGCGCCCCGCGGTCACACCGCGGGGCCCCGCCCGGCCCCGCGATCGCCGCACCGACCTGCGCTCCTGGGGCGCGTTCGCCCTGCTCACCGCGCCGATGCTGATCGGCCTCGGGGTGTTCAAGTACATCGCCATCGCCTGGAGCTTCCTGCTCAGCCTCAGCGACGCCCAGGGCACCATCGCGCTCGGCGACTGGGTGGGGCTCGACAACTACCGGCAGCTGCTCGGCGACGCCGTCTTCCAGGGCTCCCTGGTCAAGATCCTGCTGTTCACCCTGTTCATCGTGCCGATCACGTTCGCGGCCTCGCTCGGCCTCGCGCTCCTCGTCCACCGGATCCGGCGGGGCCGGGCCGTCCTGCGGACCGCGTTCCTGATCCCGGCCGCCGTCTCGTACGTCGCGGCCTCGCTGGTGTGGAAGATGTCCCTGTTCAGCGGGATGCCGGCGGGCATCGCCAACATGATCGGCGACTGGTTCGGGATGGAGGCCGTCCCCTGGCTGCAGGGCGGCTCGCCCCCGCTGTACTGGATCGCCCTGGTGACCCTGCGCCTGTGGCTCCAGGTCGGCTTCTACATGGTGCTCTTCCTCGCCGGCCTGCAGGCGATCCCGAAGGAACTGTACGAGGCCGCCGCCCTGGACGGAGCCACCGGGCTTCGTCTGCTGCGCAGGATCACCCTGCCCATGCTGCGCAACACCTCGGTGGCCGTGCTGATGCTGCTGTTCATCGCGGCGTTCCAGGCGTTCGACGAGTTCTACAACCTGTTCGGCGGCGGTATGTCCGGATCGGGCACCGCGCCCGTCAAGACCCCGCTGACCTACCTCTACGACACCGCGATGGGCGCCCAGAACTACGGTCTCGGATCGGCCGGCGCCTTCGTCCTCACGGCCCTGATCGTCGGAGTGACCCTGGTCCAGGGGCGGGTCACGGGCTTCGGAAAGAGCGAGGAGTGAGCGCGGTGACGACCGTACGAGAGGGAGCCCGTTCCCTGCGGCGCCCCGTGCGCGGCCTGCTGGCCGGGATTCTGATGGTGGTGTTCCTCACCCCCTTCTACCTGATGCTGCGCAACGCGCTGATGGACGCGCGGACGCTGACGGCGCCGGAGTGGACCTGGTGGCCCTCGACGATGCACTGGGAGAACTTCACCTCCCTGTTCGACGACCCCGCCGTGGACATGGGCCGGTCCCTGGGCAACTCCCTGCTGATCGCGGCCATCACGGCCCCGGTGTCGACCCTGCTGGCCTCGGCCGCGGGCTTCGCGCTCGCCCGCATCCCCGTGCCCGGACGCGGCGTCGTGCTCGGCCTCGTCCTGGCCACGCTCATGATCCCCGGCTCGGCGACCTTCGTGCCCACCTTCGTCGTCGTGGGCTCGCTCGGAGGCGTCAACACCCTGTGGGGCATCATCGCCCCCGGACTCTTCAACCCCTTCGCGGTCCTGCTCTTCCGCAACTTCTACCTGCAGTTCCCCCGCGAGATCGAGGAGGCGGGCCGCCTGGACGGCCTCGGCTGGCTCGGCCTCTACCGCCGGATCGCCCTGCCGTCGTCCGGAGCCATGCTCGCCTCCCTCGGCGCGCTCGCCTTCATCGACAGCTGGAACTCCTTCCTGTGGCCCCTGGTCATCGGGCAGGACCCGTCCTCCTGGACGGCACAGATCGCCCTGTCCACCTTCCTCACGGCGCAGACGATCAACCTGCCCGGCCTGTTCGCGGGCGCCGTCGTGACCATCACCCCTCTGGTGGTCATGTTCCTGGTCGCCCAGCGCCACATCGTCGAAGGCATCGCCCACTCCGGCCTCAAGGGCTGACGGCGCTCTCCGCCCCCCGAGCCTGACCGACAGCCTCAGGCACCGGCGCACCGGCGCACCGGCACATCCGCACGGACGGCGGCACCGACCCAAGGAGCACCACAGCCGTGCCTCGACTGGAGATCGCCGCAGACGGCTTCCGTCTCGACGGCCGACCGTTCCGCATCATCCCCGGTGGACTGCACTCCTTCCGCGTCCACCCGGAGCAGTGGACCGACCGGCTCCACAAGGCGAGGCTGCTGGGGCTCAACACGGTCGAAACCTACGTCCCGTGGAACCGGCACGCGCCCCGGCGCGGCGAGTTCCGCGCGGACGGAGGTCTCGACCTGCCCCACTTCCATGGAACAGCTCGGCCAGTCCTTCGGATTCGTCCTGCACGAGACGACCCTCCCGGCCGCCGGCCGCACCGTGCTCCGCGTCGAGGAGGTGCACGACCGGGGCCCTCGACGCGTCCGCGCCCCCGGTCGGCCGGGCCTTCCACCGCGGACACGTGGACATCGCCCGCCCGGCCGACGGCTTCATCGCCCTGGACGGCTGGACCAAGGGCTTGATGTGGATCAACGGCTTCGCGCTCGGCCGCTACTGGTCCCGAGGCCCGCAGACCACGCTCTACGTCCCCGCCCCGGTCCTGCGCGCGGGACGGAACGAGATCACCGTCCTCGAACTGCACGGCTCCACGACCCGGACGGTGGACCTCCGCGGCACACCCGACCTGGGACCCGTCGAGGACTGAGGCCGCCGCCCCGTCGACACACCACCACCTTCTGCCGAGAGAGACAGACGATGTCCCCGTACGCATCCGATGCTTCCGACAGGGTCGCTCCGGCGGCACCTCCACCGGCATGGTGGCGGGAAGCCGTTGTCTACCAGGTGTACCCGCGCAGCTTCGCCGACGGGAACGGCGACGGCATGGGCGACCTCCCCGGCATCCGCAGCCGATTGCCGTATCTGAGGGACCTCGGCGTCGACGCCCTGTGGCTGAACCCCTTCTACGCCTCCCCCCAGGCGGACGCGGGCTATGACGTCGCCGACCCCCGTGCCGTGGAGCCCGCCCTCGGCACCCTCGCGGACGCCGAGGAGCTGATCCGGGACGCCCACGAGCTCGGGATTCGAGTGATCGTGGACCTCGTGCCCAACCACTCCTCCGACCGGCACGAGTGGTTCCGGCGCGCACGCGAGGAGGGACCGGGCTCGCCGTACCGCGACCGCTACCACTTCCACCCCGGAAAGGGCGAGAACGGGGAGCTGCCTCCCAACGACTGGACCTCCGTCTTCGGCGGCCCCGCCTGGACCCGCACGAAGAACCCGGACGGGACCCCCGGCGACTGGTACCTGCACCTCTTCGCCCCCGAGCAGCCCGACTTCGACTGGGACCAGCCGGCCGTACGGGACGACTTCCACTCGATCCTGCGATTCTGGCTCGACCGGGGAGTCGACGGTTTCCGGGTCGACGTCGCCCAGGGCCTGGTCAAGGCCGAAGGGCTGCCCGACATCGGCCGCACCGACCAGCGCAGGATGCTCGGCACCGAGGCCTCGCCGATGTGGGACCAGGACGGCGTCCACGAGATCTACCGCTCGTGGCGCCGGGTCCTCGACTCGTATCCGGGGGAGCGGATCGCGGTCGGCGAGGTATGGGCGCCCACGGAGGAACGCACCGCCCTGTACGTACGCCCCGACGAACTGCACCAGGCGTTCAACTTCGCTCTCATGGGCGCCTCCTGGGACGCCGAGGAGATCCGGCGGGTCGTCGACACCTCGCTGGAGGCCGTACGGAAGGTGCGGGCGTCGGCGACGTGGGTGCTGTCCAATCACGACCACTGCAGGCACGCCACACGGTTCGCAGGTCCGCAGCCCGAGGGACAGTGCCCGCGTGCGGGTGATCGCGCCCTCGGTCTGCGCCGGGCCCGCGCCGCCACGCTCCTGATGCTCGCGCTGCCCGGCTCCGCGTACCTCTACCAGGGCGAGGAACTGGGCCTCCCCGAGGTCACCGACCTGCCGGACGACGTGCGCCAGGATCCGGCCTTCGCCCGCAGCGGGAAGACGGACGGATTCCGCGACGGCTGCCGGGTGCCGATTCCCTGGACCCTCGCCGGCCCCTCGTACGGCTTCGGAACCGGCGGCAGCTGGCTGCCGCAGCCCGAGGCCTGGGGAACCCTCAGCGTCGAGGCCCAGACAGGAGACCCGGGATCGACCCTGGAGCTGTACCGTGCGGCGCTCGCCCTGCGCCGGTGGCACCCGGGCCTCGGCGCCGGAGACACCGTCGAGTGGGACGACGCGCCCCACGGCGTCCTCGCCTTCCGGCGGCCGGGTTTCGTCTGCACGGCCAACACGGCGGACGGGGTACTGATCATCCCCTCGGTCGGGCGCCCGCTGCTCTCCAGCTCCCCGATCGAGGCCGTCGAAGGCCCGCCCGGCGAGGCGTTCACCCTGCCCGGGCACACCACGGTGTGGTGGACGGCGTGACGCGCCACGGCCGCTGACCTCATTTCCCTTACGACTCCGGAGACATCCATGCACAGCAGGCAACGCCTCACCGAGCAGCGGCTCGCCCGCGTCCTCGACCAGCGGATCAGGCCCGCCGTCCACGCCCGTACCGTCCCGCTCGACATCGCGATCTGGAACGTCCCCGGCGAACCCGTACCCGTCGCCGACGGCCTGGCCGCACCGTACGAGCCGGTGACGCTCGGCCACCGCTGGGGGCCGCCGTGGACCACCAGCTGGTTCCGGATCAGCGGCAGGGTGCCGGAGGAGTGGGCCGGCCGCCGCGTGGAGGCCGTCGTCGACATCGGCTTCAACCTCACCGGGGCCGGCTTCTCCAGCGAGGGCCTGGTCCACCGCGCGGACGGCACCGTCGTGAAGGCCCTCAACCCCCGCAACGCCTACATCCCCGTGGCCGACCCGGCGGTCGGCGGCGAGGAGTTCACGTACTACGTCGAGGCCGCCGCCAATCCGAACCTGAACGACAGCCACGCACCCACCCGCACCGGTGACCGTCCCTCCTGGCTGAGCGGCACCGGCGCCACCGATGCCCCGCTCTACCAGCTGCTCCGGTTCGACCTGGCGGTCTTCGACAGCGAGGTGTGGGAACTCGCCCAGGACCTGGACGTCCTCGGCGAGCTCATGCGCGAACTCCCCGAGGCCGAGCCGCGCCGCTGGCAGCTCCAGCAGGCCATCGAGCGGGCCCTGGACGGCATCGACCTGCAGGACGTGTCCGGCAGCGCCACCGCCGCCCGCGAGGTGCTCCGCCCCGCGCTCGCGGCTCCCGCCGCCCCCAGCGCCCACCGCATGTCCGCCGTCGGACACGCCCACATCGACACCGCCTGGCTCTGGCCCCTGCGCGAGACCGTGCGCAAGGTCGCCCGGACGCTCTCCAACGTCACCCACCTCATGGACGACCACCCCGGCTTCCGCTTCGCCATGTCCCAGGCCCAGCAGCTCGCCTGGCTCAAGGAACACCGACCCGAGGTCTACGGCCGCGTCCAGGAGAAGGCGAGGACCGGACAGTTCCTGCCCGTCGGCAGCCTCTGGGTGGAACCCGACACCAACATCATCGGCGGCGAGGCCCTCGCCCGGCAGCTGATCCACGGCAAGCGCTTCTACCTGGACGAGTTCGGCGTCGAGACGACCGAGATGTGGCTGCCCGACACCTTCGGGTACAACGCGGCCATGCCGCAGCTGATGAAACTCGCCGGCGTGCGCTGGTTCCTCACCCAGAAGATCTCCTGGAACACCACCAACAGGTTCCCGCACCACACCTTCTGGTGGGAGGGCATCGACGGGAGCCGGATCTTCAGCCACTTCCCGCCCGTCGACACGTACAACGCCGAGATCACCGGCGCCGAACTCGCCCACGCCGTACGGAACTTCCAGGACAGGGAGGCGGCCAACAGCTCACTGCTCCCGTTCGGCTACGGAGACGGCGGCGGCGGCCCCACCCGCGAGATGCTGGCCCGCGCGGCCCGGGTCGAGGACCTGGAGGGCTCGCCGCGGGTCGCCGTCGAGAGCCCCGCCGCCTTCTTCGAGCGGGCACACGCGGAGTACCCCGACGCCCCGGTGTGGCTCGGCGAGCTGTACCTGGAGTTCCACCGCGGCACGCTCACCAGCCAGCTGCGCACGAAGCAGGGCAACCGGCGCGGCGAGCACCTGCTCCGGGAGGCCGAACTGTGGTCTGCCACCGCGGCCGTCCGCACCGGGTTCGCGTACCCGTACGAGACCCTCGACCGGCTCTGGAAGACGGTCCTGCTGCACCAGTTCCACGACATCCTGCCCGGCTCCTCCATCGGCTGGGTGCACCGCGAGGCCGAGGCGACCCACGCGGCGGTCACCGCCGAGCTGGAGTCGATCGTCGCCGCCGCCCAGCGCGCGCTGGCGGGGGAAGGCGAGAACAAGGTGGTCTTCAACGCGTCCCCGTTCACACGCGACGGCATCCCCGCCCTCGGCGCGTCACCGTGCACGGGCTCGCCGGCCGGCCCGGTGGCTCCCGTACCGGTCGAGGGCGGCCACCTCCTCGACAACGGACTCGTCCGCGTCCGGATCGACGACCGGGGCCTGGTGACCTCGGCGTACGACCTCACGGCGGCCCGCGAGGCCCTGGCCCCCGGAGCCGCGGCCAACCTCCTCCAGCTCCACCAGGACTTCCCCAACGAGTACGACGCCTGGGACATCGACGCCTTCTACCGCAACACCGTGCACGACCTCCGGGACGCCGAGTCGGTGCGGGCGGAGCCGGACGGCGTGCGGATCGTGCGGACCGTCGGCGACTCCCGGATCGAGCAGTTCGTCTCCCTCGGGGAGGGATCCCGGCGCCTGGACATCGACACCGAGATCGACTGGAACGAGAACGAGAAGCTCCTCAAGGCCGCCTTCCCGCTCGACGTACGGGCCGACCACTCCAGCGCGGAGATCCCCTTCGGGCACGTCCAGCGCCCCACCCACACCAACACCAGCTGGGACGCCGCCAAGTTCGAGTTCTGCGCCCACCGCTTCCTCCACGTCGGCGAACGGGGCTGGGGCGCGGCTGTGGTCAACGACTCCACCTACGGGCACGAGGTCACACGGGACGTCCGCCCCGACGGCGGCACCACCACGACGGTCCGCCTCTCGCTGCTCCGCGCCCCGCGCTACCCCGACCCGGACTCCGACCGGGGCCGGCACCACCTGCGGTACGGGTTCGTGATCGGCGCCGACATCGCGGACGCGGTACGCGAGGGATACGGCTTCAACGTACCCGAGCGCTCCGTGCCCGGCGCCCCGGCGCAGGTCGTACCCCTGGTGGCCACGGACGACGACGCCGTCGTCGTCGACACGGTGAAACTCGCCGACGACCGCACCGGCGACGTCGTCGTACGCCTCTACGAGGCACACGGCGGACGGGCCACGACCCTGCTGACCACCGGCTTCCCGCTGGAGTCGGCCACCGTGACGGACCTCCTGGAACGCCCGCTCGCCCCCGGAGAGGAGCCCGCCGCCCGACGGACCGCGGCCGGCCGGGTGTCCCTGACCCTGCGCCCGTTCCAGATCGTCACCCTCAGACTGCGTTCCGCGTCCACGGCCCACGCCGAACGATGACGCACGGCCGCTGAACGGCGCGGGGCCGGCGTCTCCCCGGCCCCTGCCCTTCCGCCGGGTCCGTCAGGAGGGCGTCAGGAGGCCGGCCCAGGGCGTCAAGCGCGCGTCAGGGAGGTGGCCGGACCCCGGTCCGGTGGGCATAGCCTCATCTCGGAGCGCACGGCAGAGCGGCCGCGTGACTCCACGTCGTCTTCTCCTTCTTCGAGGGGCACCGCCATGTCCGAAGTCGAGCACTCCGAGGACCCCGAGCCTTCCGAACGCGTCCCGGCCGGACCTCTTCTCGTCCCCGTCCGGCCGGGACCCGCGGGCTGTTCCGCTCGCCTCTTCCGCACCCCGCTCGGCGGCCGGACGGCCGTCGGATTCACCTCCGAGGCCAGACTCGCCGCCACCCTCGGCCCCGACCACGCCTGCGTCAGGCTCTCCGAGCCCGCACTGCGCGCCCTCGTGACGCCCCTGGGCGTCACGGCCCTCACCGTCGACCCGCAGTTCGCCGCTCCCGGGGTCTCGAAGCCCCCCGGCGACGAGGGCTCCTGGCGGACCTGGGACCCCCGGCACGTGGGCGTCCTGCGGGTGGCGGGCGTCGCCGCCGCCCTCTCGTGCATCAACCTCCTGATCGGCTGAGGAGACGTCGTGTCCCGGCCCCTCACGGCATCCCAGGTGCCGTCGCCCGCGTCGCCCGAGACCGACGGCCTGTCGATCTGGCCGCGTTCCACCCGCCCCGGGCTCAGCGGCGACGTGACCGTCGCCGGTGTGTCGCTCGCCGAGGCGGCGGCCCGGTTCGGCGGCCCCGTCTACGTACTGGACGAGGAGGAGGTCCGGGAGCGCTGCCGCACGACCGCGCGCACACTCGTACGCCGAGAATCACTCGACGACATGAACCGCCGCGACATCGGCCTCTAGAGCCGCGTGGCGCGTCGGCGCCTCCCGGCCCGTGCAGGGGCGGTGCGATGAGGCCGACCGGTCTGCTTGAACTTCTCCTCGGTCTTGAAGACGGTGTCGAAGTCCACCTTCCCGCCTGCCGAGCCGCCCGAGCCCGATCCTGCGGGCGGCGAGAACGCGGCCGGCCGGCACCCCGGCCGGCCTTCCCGTGCGGAAGGGCAGCCCGGCGCCGGACGCTGCGGTGCGGCGGCCGGCGGTGCCGGGTCAGGCGACGGTGTCCAGATGGGCGAAGACGACGAGGTTCTCCGTGTAGTCGCGCGCCGTGCGGTTGTAGGCACCGGCGCACGTGATGAGCCGGGCCAGGGCGTCGGGGGTGTCCTCGTAGACGCGCTTGTCGGGGAAGTCGTCCTTGTCGAAGTTCTCCACCGAGTCGATCAGGAACACCGCGGTGGTGCCGTCGTCGCGGTCGACCTCGAAGCTGTCCCCGGGCGAGAGCTCGGAGAGGCGCGCGAAGACCGCCGGGGAGGTCTTCGTGTCCAGGTGGCCTGCGATGACCGCCGTGCCCCGCTGACCGGGCGAGATCCCGGAGCTCTGCCAGCCGACCAGGTTCGTGTCGTCCGCCGGAGGCGGGTCCAGGGCACCGGTCGGGCCGATCTTCAACCCCGTGAAGGGGGCGTCCACGCGGATCTTGGGGATCCGCAGCCGAACGGGGGCGGAGCGGGGCATGGCCAGGCTCTTCACCGTGGTCTCGCCGGGTCGGGACGAGGCAGAGGCGTGCGGTCGAGCGGGTTGTGGTGCGGCTGCCGGGGCCTGCTCCGTCGCAGAGGGCACAGGGGGCGTGGTCGGGGAGGTCGCGTCCGAAGTGAAGATCTTCCCGCCGAAGGCGTACAGCAGCACGGCCAGTGCTACGGCCCAGAACACGCCTCGGACGACCCATCGCGCGGTGCGTCGGGATGTTCCCGTGCTGACGGGGTCGGGTGGGGTCGTCACCGGAGGACACCTTTCGGATGCGGGCGGAGTTCCGTACGGGGCCGGACGTGGGGGCGCCGCTGTGACGGGCCCCCACGTCCGGATACTGCTAGGCGTTGCCGGCGGCCTTCCTGCGGCGGACGACGACGAAGGCGGCGAGGCCTGCGGCGACCACCAGCGCGCCGGTCACGTTCGCGCCGGTGTCCGCGAGGCCGCCACCGCCGGTGTGCATGCCGCCCGACGGCTTCTCCGGCTTGTAGCCGTTCTCCTTCTCCGGCTTGGAGCCGCTCTCCTTCTCGGTCTCCTTGTCCTTGGACCAGTCGTCGGCGTTGACGAGGGAGAGGGCGCCGGAGCCGGTGTGCATGCCGCCCTTCGGCTTTTCGTGGTCGCCCTTGTCGTGGTCGCCCTTGTCGTGGTCACCCTTTTCCTGGTCGCCCTTGGACCAGTCGTCGCCGTTGACGAGGGAGAGGGCGCCGGAGCCGGTGTGCATGCCGCCCTTCGGCTTCTCGTGGTCGCCCTTGTCGTGGTCACCCTTGTCGTGGTCGCCCTTCTCCTGGTCGCCCTTGGACCAGTCGTCGCCGTCGGCGAGAGAGAGGGCGCCGGAGCCGGTGTGGACCCCGCCGTGCGGCTTGTCGTGCTCCTGCTGCTGGCTGTGGGACTGCTCGTCCTTGTCCCAGTCGCCCGCGGTGCTGGCGTAGGCGGTGGGTGCGACGAGCGCCAGGGTGCCGGCGGCGGCCGTCGCAGCGAAGAGAATGCGGGCAGAGCGCATCGAAGACTTCCTTTCGTCGCGTGCGTCGGCTGACTGTCTGTCGGCTTCTCGAACGCAGCGACGTGCCCACCGTCAGCCTCCTCGGCCCGACTGGCGACTTGGCGTAGTTCATTCGATACCTAACGTGGCATCAAGCGTCGCCATATGGGCGTACTCCGGCCCCTGAGCGCCTCCCGACGAGCGGTCACCACGCCTCCAGTCCTCGGTCCGGTGCCTGACGACCTGACGTGCCGTGCCGCGCCCGGCCGGCCGACACCCCATCGACCGCGTCCGGCCTGGAGCTCTGCCAGGTACTCGCCCCGGCCGCCGGTACGCCGTCGTCGTACCCGACCGCACCGAGCGGTCGGGTACCGCCCAGGCGGGGAAGGCTTCGGCGGCGTACTCGGCGGCAGCGACCGATACCGGTCGCCAGTCCTACTGGTCGTGCGGACGCTGCTGGACCTGCCTGTCCGGCGCTTGGGGGTTCGGGCCGCGGAAGCGGGCGAGTGTCTTCGTGAGGCTCTTCCAGGGCGAGGGGTCGTCCCCGGTCGTCGCCGGAGATGTCGTCCGGGGTGCGCCGTCGCGGTCGGTCGCCTCCGCGAGCGCGTCGAGTGCCGACTCGGCGGCCTCCCGGTACAGGTCGCAGGATGCGGTCATGGCTTCGAGGGCCTCGGCGTACTTGGTGACCATGGCCCGTGCGTGGGCCAGTTCCTCGTCGGGGGTGAGCAGGTGCCAGCCTTCGCGCAGCCGGGTCAGGACCCGTTCGGCCTCGGCCGGCATGGGCTGGGGCAGTGAGGCGAACTCCTTGATCTTGTCCAGGAGCCTGGTGGGTTCCGTGCCGTCCAGGAAGACGTCGCGAATCGTGAACCGCTCCGCGTCGTATGCGACGGCCTGCGGTGTCGGGGGCAGGACGACGGCGCCGCCGCGCGGCATCCCCACCCCCAGCTCACGCTTCATCACGAAGTCGGCGATCAGCGCCTGCTCCGGCGTGGCCCGGTGTTCGACCACGCGGTGCCGCAGGCTCGGTGGCAGGAACGCCGTGATCGGCCGGCGTCCCAGGGCGTCCGGCGTCATCGCCTCGTGCACGACGACATGGATGAACCAGCTCTGCCGGGTGCAGGCCCGCAACAGGCGGCGCAACTCGTCGTCGTCCTTCGGCAGGTGGTTCGCCGCCCGCAGGCGTACGTCCGGCACCGTTTCGTGGTCCCATGCGACCTGGTCGCTGTCGGGCCAGAACATGGTGGCCGGCGAGGGCCAGCTCGCTTCCCACGCCCTCTCGGCTTCGGCCGCGAGGACCCAGGCGACACCCTCGCCCTTCGTACGGCGGGACTCGGGCTCGTACGTGGTCAGCTGTGCGCGCACCGTGACGTTGTCGGCCACGCGCCAGCGGGCCTCGAAGAGGCGGCGGGCGGACGGGCCCGGGTCGGCGGACTCGCCCCGGGGGTACAGGTCGGTGGAACGCGCCGCCTCGACGGGGTCGAGGTCCAGGAAGTCGTCGATCACCCGGGCCGCCTTGAGGGCGAGCAGGTTGCGCCGGACGTCCCGCTCGGGCTCGGGCCCGAGGTGACGCCCACGCGCGAGCCAGGCGGTGTCGGGGACGGTGGTCGATGAAGTGCTGTTCTTGGCCATGGAACCGTTCGGTGGGCGATCAGGGCCCGACCAGTATGGTCCGCGACACGAACGAAGGAAACGGCACCCCGCTGCGCCGTTGTGGATCGATGGTCGGCCGTCGAACGCGCGAGCGCGGCCGGGCCGGGACCGGTGCCAGGAGCACCGGTTCCGGCCCGCGCGGGTGACGGCTTGCTACATCGGCTCGGGGAAGATGTCGGTGATGCTCCAGGCGACGCTGAAGCAGGGGGCGACGAAGGCGTCGGCTTCCTGCTCGGTGTCCAGGGTCTGGAGCGCGAGGATCTGGCTCATGGTTGATCTCCTCATTCCTGTCGTGGTGGTGCTTCGGTCGGTCGACGCAGACCTGGGCACGGAGGTGTTCGCCGTCCTGCCCAGGGGTTCATGGGGCCCGTCCGATGTCAGACGGCTGCCGGGAGCCGGAGGCGCGCAGGGTGGGGCCCCGTCAGGAGCGGTCCGGCCAGCAGGCGGTGCAGGGTCAGCAGGACGCCGGCCCCGCCACTGGCCAGGTCGGCGGTGAACCGCTGCGAACCCGCTCCGAGGAAGCGGACGCCGCGCCGGTACGGGACGGCGTACTTCAGCAGGCCGGTCGCGGCGCGCACGGCGTCCCTGCGGGCGGCGTCCGTGCCGGTGAGCTCGGCGTGTTCGGTCAGGCACCAGGTCAGTCCTGCCAGCCCCCGGTAGAGGCCCGCCTCCTTCGTCGCGCAGGAGACCCGGATGCCGGCGATCAGTCGTGGCAGGGCCGCGGCACCGCGTTCGTCCGGCGCGGTGGCCACGTAGCGGGTGAGCACCGCCGCGAGACCGGCCGCGCCCGTGGCCAGGTACGGCATGGCACGGGTGAGCCGTGCGTTGTCGGACAGGGACAGGGCGCCGTCGTCCAGCGGGAAGGTCCGGTCCAGTTCCTGGTGGAGCAGCAGGCGGCCCGCCTCCAGGAAACGGGTCTCGCCGGTGTCGTGGGCCAGGCGGTGGAGGAAGAGGGCGAGCCCCGAGCGGCCGTGCAGCAGGCCGCGGGCGTCGTGCTCGCCGAGGGTGGCCGGCAGGTCGGGGGTGCGCAGCAGGCCTTCCCCCGCCGCGGCGGCTCGCTCCAGGTGGCCTTTCTCCCCGGTCAGGCGGTGCAGGGCGAGCCAGCCCAGGCCGACCCCGGCGCGCCCGCCGGCCAGCGTGCCGCAGGAGGCGGTGAGCGGGTGCGCGTCGGCGTCCCGGAGCAGGTCGACGGCCTCGTCCAGCCGGCCGAGGTCGGCAAGGACCCGGGCGACGCCGGCGGAGCCGACGAGCAGCCCGGGGGGCAGCGCGTCGCGCAGCGCCAGCGTGTCGTTGCGCAGCCGTTCGCCGATCTCCTCCGGCACCGCGGCCCCGGCGCGGTGCAGGGCGTGCACCACCCCGGCCGTGCCGTAGGCCAGGCACACGTTGTTGGTCCGGAACGCCTCGGGCGAGGGCGGGAAGGCCCACTCCGGCCGGTCGGCGTCGGCCATCCCGAGGAGCCCCGCCGCCACCTCCTCGGCCAGCCGGGTGAGGCAGCCGCGCGGATCGGTGTCCAGCTCGGCGGGGGAGGGCGGGCGGCCGGGACCGTACGCGTCCTGCGCCCGGTCCTCCGTCAGGTGGAATGCGGTCGCCCGCCGCCACAGGTCCTGCGGCGGAGCCACGTCCGCCAGATCGCGGCGCAGGAGTGCGAGGTTGGCGGGTGCGTGCTCGGCGATCTCGTGGAACGGCGCCAGGAAGGCGAGCGCGACCGCCGACGTGCCGTATCGGTCCTGCAGCAGCGGATCGGTGTCGGCCCTGCGCAGGCCGGGCGGCGGCGTGAACCCCGGAGTGCCCATCCCGGACGGGGCCGCCGACAGCGCCGAGGCCGCCTCGAAGTCCACGAGACGGACCCCGCCCGACGGTGTGACCAGGACGTTGCCCAGGCTGAGGTCACCGAACCGGTATCCGGCAGCGTGCAGCCGCTCCAGCGTGGCGTCCAGCCCGGACAGCAGCCGCCGGCACGCCTCGTAGTACGCGGCGACGGACCCGTCCGTGCGGTCGGCGCGGGCCAGCGGGGAGGACCGGCTCAGCCAGCCCACCAGCGGCTGCCCAGCGACGTACTCGGTGACGAGGAAGTCGTGCTCCCACTCCGTGAAGTGGTCCAGCGGTTCCGGGCCCACCCCGGGGGCGACCGCGTGCAGTTCGCGCAGCAGGTCGTACTCGTGCCGCAGCCGCTGCCGCGCGTCGGTCCCGTCGAAGACCAGGCCGTTGTGGGCGCGGGCCTCCTTGAGGAAGACGGTGCGGCCGGTTCGCCGGTCGCGGGCCTGGTAGGCGCCGCCGGCGTTGCTCAGGCGCACCGCGCGCGTCACCTCGTAGTCGCGGATCAGGATCGGGCCCGCGTGCGGCTGCTCCTCCTGTTCGACGAAGGGGTCGGTGATCCCCGCGGGCAGGTGGAAGGCGGGCATCCGCGCGTCCACGACCTCGCGGCCGGAGCCGTCGCGGATCAGACCCTCCCGGGTGCCGTCGGCCCGGAGTCGGCTGTGGGCGCCGTCGAAGGAGCCGTAGCGGTAGTGGACCGTCCGCGAGTCGCGGAAGCGCCGGTCGGTGAGGACGTACGGCCCTTCCTCCCCGTCGAGTGCGTCGCGCAGGCGTTCGAGGAGTCGGCCGGCGGTCGCCGTGTCCGGTGGATAGACGGCGCAGAACTTGCCCGCCTGGGCCCGCACGGCGTGCTTGTGATGGAGGAACAGGAAGAAGAGCCGGGCGCTCAGGTGCTTGAACGGCACGCCTTCGGAGAAGCAGATCCCGGCGACCGTGTCGAGCACGTGCTGCGCCCGGTCCAGCCGCGCCGACACGTGGATCTTCCAGCCCTGCTCGGCGAGCCCCGCCCGCGGACCGCCCCAGACCGTCCAGATGCCCTGGGTCGATCCGCGCAGGCCCGGCGGCACCCCGCCGGGGGTGAAGCGCGGTCCGGGGTCGGGCACGCTGGGCAGCGGCAGGTAGTACTCCCGGTCCGCGAGCGCCTCGCCGAAGCCTTCGAGCACGGGATCTCCTTCGCCGGGGGGTGGTGGGCCGCCACCACGGTCCCGCGCACCGGACGTCAGGACCGGCAGGTACGGAGGCGCTTCGGGCGGCGGTGTGCGTCGGGTCGGCTGCCGCCGTGCTCTACGGGCGACGCGGGTGGCCGCCCTCGGGGAGAGGAGCCTGACATGGACCGGCCGGGGTGGCCGCGGCCCGCTCGGCGGGACGGTTGTCTAGTCGTCGACCGCTTCGTCGTCGCGTCGAAGGACGATGTGATCCCTCTCGGAGGTGATGCCTCACTTTCGGCCCCTTGAGGGAAGGGTCGGGCATCGCCTTGCGCGGTGGGGACTCCTCCGCTGACGCCCCCGCGTCGAAAGCGGAAGCGGAACCCCCGCAGGGGCTCTGACCTGCCGGAGCACACGCCATCACGCTGTGCTCACGGAGATCATCAATTCTCCACAACTCCCATTGTGGCAGCACCTGTTCGCATGTAGAGTCCCCGTTCGTCGGGCACGGACAGGCGCTTTCAAGCTTATTCGGGGCGATCAAGTCGATGCAGTGCGAGACCCTTGGCACCACTCCGGACCTCATCGAGGCCTTCACGGAAGCCGCTCTTCGTCACCCGGATCGCGCGGCGCTCGTCCATGAGGGACGGGTCGTGACGTACCGCCGGCTGCACAAGCTCGTGAACGGCCTCGCGGAGCGCCTCGGACCGTGGCACGGAGCCATCGCCGTGCCGGCGACGCACACACCGGAGACCGTCGTCGCGCTGCTCGCCGTGCTCGCGGCCGGAGGCGTCTACTGCCCCGTCGATCCGGCCTTCCCGCCGGCGCGCCAGCAGGACATGGCATCCGCGGCCGACTGCCGTGCGGTGATCGACACCGGCGCGGCTCTGGACCCCCGACTCGCCCTGCCGGTCATCCCCTGGGGCCAGGAGGAGACGGGAGAGGCCGCGGCGGCGGCCACCGGCGGCCTCGCGCGGGACAGGGGCCCCGAGGCACCGGCGTACATCCTCTTCACCTCGGGCTCCACCGGCCGGCCCAAGCCGGTGGTGACGCCGCGCCGGGCCATCTCGGTCTCCGTGCGCTCGCTCCGTGAGCTCTTATCGCTCACGCAAGAGGACCGGGTGCTCCAGTTCGCCTCGCTCAACTGGGACACCTCGCTGGAGGAGATCCTCCCGACACTGACGGCCGGAGCCGGCCTGGTGTTCGACCGCGAGGCGCACTCCGGATCCTTCCCCCGGTTCCTGCGGATGATCGAGCGGGAACGCGTCAGCGTCCTCGACCTCCCCACGGCCTTCTGGCACGAGCTCGTGCTCCACCTGGCCGAGGAGGGAACGACCCTCCCCGACTGCGTCCGGCTGACGGTGATCGGCGGGGAGGCCGTCAGCCCCGCACGGCTGGCCGACTGGAGCCGCCTCGACACGGGCCGCATCCGGCTCGTCAACACCTACGGATGCACCGAGACCACCCTGATCACCCACGCCGTCGATCTGCACGGCCCCGGCGCCCCGGTCCCGGGCTGGGACTGGGCGAGCGGCACCCGGGCGCCGATCGGCCGGCCCCTGGCCCACGTCGTGGAGGACATCGGGGACCAGGACGAGCTGCTGATCGGCGGCCCCGCGCTGGCCCTCGGCTATCTGGGCATGGCCCGGGCCACCGAGGAGGGGTACGCGGTCGTGGGCGGCGAGCGCCGGTTCCGTACCGGAGACCGGGTCAGCAGGACGCCGGACGGTCTCCTCATCCACGAGGGCAGGCTGAACGACGAGATCAAGATCCGGGGCATCCGCGTCGATCCGGCCGAGGTGGAGGCACACCTCGCCGGCCACCCCGCGGTGAACGCGGTGGCCGTCACCGGAGCCACCAGCGTCGGCCGCGCCGCACTCGTCGCCTACGTCGTGCCGAGGCCGGACACCGAGACCGGGCATCTCGACGGCGACCTGCGGGCCTACCTGCGTGAGCGGGTGCCCGCCCATCTCGTACCGAGCCGGATCACCGTCGTCCCGCACCTCGTGCTGACCACGAGCGGCAAGGTCGACCGGAGAGCCTCGCACCAGCGATACGCAACCGTGAACAGGTCAAAGGAGACCGTTGATGAGCGTTGACACCACCCCCTCGGCCGCCGAGGACTCGCCCGCCGGCCCAGGCACACCCGCCGGTGCCGGCACCGACGGCGTGGTGGCGATGTTCCGGCGCGTACTGGAGACCGAGGACGTCGCGGCGGACTCCGACTTCTTCCTCCTCGGCGGCGACTCGCTCGTCGCGACGCGGGTGCTCAGCGCCATCGCCCGCTCCTACGGGGTGGAGCTGACCTTCGAGGACTTCGTCGGCGCTCCGACCCCGGAACGGCTCGCCGAGAAGATCGCGGAGGCCCGGTGACCGCGCCCGAAGGAACCGGGGCCGACGGCGCCCCCGGGCGCTCCGACGGCGTCACCAGCGCCGTGGTGGTCGGGGCGGGGTTCGCCGGACTGACGGCCGCGACCGAACTCGCCGCCGCCGGGGTCGACGTGACCGTACTGGAAGCACGCGACCGGGTCGGCGGTCGGGCGAGAGGACTCCAGGTCTCCGCCGAGGACTGGGTGGACGCGGGCGCCGCCTACCTGGGGGACCGGCACACGGAGCTCCACTCCCTGATGGCGGAGCTGGACCTCAAGGCGACGCCCACCGTCATGGAGGGTGCCAGCCGCTTCGCCCTCGGGAGCGACGACAGCACCCGGGACGGCCGGTTCCCGCCGCTCAACGCCGTGGCCCTCGGCGACCTCTTCGAGAGGCTCGACGAACTCACCGCGACCGTCCGCCCCGATGCCCCCTGGCTCACGCCGGGCGCCGAGGAGCTGGACGCCCTGACCGCCGGAGCCTGGGCCGATCACCACCTCGCGCACCCGGACGCCCGGCTCTTCTTCCCGCTCTTCCTGGGCGAGATGATGGCGGCCGACCCGGCCAGGGTGTCCATCCTGCACGTGGCCTTCTACCTGCGGTCCGGCGGTGGGCTGCGCTACCTGAACGCCTTCGAGGGCGGTGCCCAGCAGGACCGGATCGACGGAGGCGCCCACCAGGTGTGCGAGCGGCTGGCCGCCCGGCTCGGGGCCAGGGTGCGGCTCGGCGAGCCGGTCCACAGCGTGCATCAGGACGACGAGGGGGTCACCGTCCACAGCCCGAGCGGGGAGTACCGGGCCGACGTGGCGGTCATGGCCCTGCCGCCCCTGCTCGCCGACGCCGTCGACCACCGGCCCGAGCCGCCGGCACGCCGGACGAGCGACCGCACCGCGCGGGGCTGCGCGGTCAAGGTCCACCTGGTGTATCCGGCGCCGGTATGGCGGGACCACGGTCTGTCGGGGTGGTCGGTGAACGCCGAGGGACCGCTGCTGTCCACCGTGGACGACTCGCCGACCGGCGCCGGAGCCGGAGCGGGAGCCGGAGTCGGTGTCCTCACCGGCTTCGTCACGGGCGCCGAGGCCCATCGCTTCGCCGCGCTCGATCCGCGGGAGCAGCGGTCGGCGGCGGTCGAGCAGGCGGCCCGTCTGTTCCCGATGCTTCCCGAACCCGTGGGCTTCCACGTGACCGACTGGGTCAACGAGCCCTACAGCAAGGGCTGTTACGCCGCTCTCTTCGGTCCCGGTGACTGGGTGCGGCACGGCCCGGGTCTTGCGGCACCCCACCTGCGGGTGCACTGGGCCGGAACGGAGACCAGCACCGAGTTCTTCGGACTGATGGAGGGGGCGATCCGTTCCGGCCGCCGGGTGGCAGCGGAGATCCTCGCCCGCCCGTAGACCCGGTACGGGAAGAGGCGGTACGGGAAGGGGCACGGGCGCCGGTACGGGCCGCGGTACGGCCGCAGACCGACCGGCCCGCGCCGCCGGGGAGCCGCTCCGTCCCCGCCCCGCCGGCCCTCGCCCGCCAGGAACCCGTTCCGCCGGCGCCCGTCGCCCCTGCCGGACCCCCGGCCCGGCACGCGCGCGTGCTCCGAGCCGCCTCCGGACCTCCCTCTCGTCTTCGCCGCACCTCCGTACCCACCGACCCGACCCTCCCCCCGTGCCGATCGCGACACGTCACGACACACCGCGACGCGTCCGAGGTCAGCCCGTGCGCCGCACCTCACGACGGCACGGGAAAGGCAAGCCGAACCACAAGTTCCGCCGAGAACAGCAAGCCTTCGATCAGTCGTCGGGCCCCGGCCCCACCAGGATCCGTCCCGGCGACGCCCAACGGGAGACCTCATGAGCGACCACACGTCCATCGCGCCTCTCGCGGCCAGACAGGCGTTGATGACCGAGCCCACCCTCGGGGCGGGCAACTTCCTCGACCACGCCATCGCCGTCAACCCGAACCGCGCGGTCCCGTACGCCTACACCCATCGCGTCGACCACCGGGGCGCGGTCGAACTGCGCGGTCACAGCCTGCTCGACATGGCCGCCCTGCGCGACCATCACGCCAAGTGGTACTGGGCCAACGGTGTCAGGCCCGGCGATCCGGTCGGCGTGGTCGTCCGCGAAGGCCTGGAGCCCCTGGTCCACTTCCTTGCGCTCGCCGCGCTGGGGGCAGTCCCCGCCCTCGTCAACGACGCCATGCCGCACGAGGTGATGGTGCGCTACCTGAACCACGTGGGCGTCGTGGGAGTGGTCGCGGACGACCCCACGCGGCTGGCCGCCGCCTACCGGGAGACCCCTCACCGCCGTCCCCGCTTCATCGCCATGGCGGCCGAACTCCACGCCTTCGACGCCGTGTCCGCGGAGCTCCCCGCGGTCTACCCGTACGAGCACGCCGCCGACGACGTGGTCGCGCTCATCCACTCCTCCGGGACCACGGGGACGCCGAAGTCCACCAAGCTGGCGCACCGCCAGTTCTGGGAGGGCAAGCAGCCGCGCATGGTGCGCTTCCCCGCGGAGAACGACGACCGGCTGATGTCGCTCATGCCGCACACCCACGCGGGCGGCCTCAGCTACTTCCTCACCGCCACCCTGCTGGGCCTGCCGACCGTGGTCATGTCCGACTGGCGGCGTACGGTCGTCGAGCCGGTGATGGAGGCCTTCCTGCCCACCATGGTCGCCTCCTTCCCCCGCACCTTCGTGGAACTGGCCACCGGAGAACTCCCGGTGGAGGGAGCGGCGAAGGTGCACTCCTGGTTCAACACCGGTGACAGCGCCCACTACGGGCACATCCGCCGGCTGGTGCAGCTCGGCGAGCGGCCCGCCGGCCTCGTCAGGCCCTGGCTGCTGCCCGCGGAGAAGGAGGAGCAGCCGCCCCTGCCCGGCTCGCAGTTCATCGACGGTCTGGGCTCGTCCGAGATGGGCATGGCCCTGTTCGGACAGATGACCACGCCGGAGAGCGGGCGCGACGACCGCTGCGTCGGCAAGCCCCTGGACGTGGTGGAGAAGGCCGCGGTGCTCGACGAGGACGGCGAGGAGGTCCCCGACGGCACGGTGGGTCTGCTCGGTGTGATCACGCCTTCGCGCACCCCCGGATACTGGAACGACGACAGGCTCACCAGCACGTTCGAACGGAACGGCTACTGGCTCACCGGCGACGTGGCCAGGCGTGACACCGAGGGACGGTTCTACCACCTCGACCGTACGGTGGACGTCATCGACACCGTGGGCGGTCCGGCGTACAGCCTGCCGATCGAGGAGGTGCTGCTCGCCGACTGCGCCGCGCTGGTGCAGGACTGCTCGGTGATCGGCGTTCCCGCCGGACAGGGAGAGGGGCAACTTCCGCTGGCGGTCGTCAGGTTGCAGGCGGAGGCCGCCGCGAGCACGGCGGAGGAGGTCCAGGAGGCGGCCAACAAGGCCCTGACCGACGCCGGGCTGACACCGCTGGCCGCGGTGAGCATCGCGCGTGCTCCGGAGGACTTCCCGCTCGGCCCCACCGGAAAGGTGCTCAAGCGAGAGCTCCGGACCCGTTTCGCCACCTTCCTGACCGGCCGATAGGCGGGCCCCGATGATCCCGCAGCCGTACCAGTACGCGCGGACCCCGCTGACCGAGCCGGACTGGCGACGGCTGCCGGGATGGCGCCGTGTCACGGAACGTGAGTGGCGCGACGCCCAGTGGCAGAGGGCCCACTGCGTGAAGAACCCGCGCCAGCTCAAGGACGTCGTCGGTGACCTGCTCACCGACGACTTCTACGGGGATCTCGCCGCCGACCAGGCGGAGTTCGCCACGATGGCTATGCTGATCACGCCGCAGATGCTCAACACGATGGCGCCCCGGGCCGCCGTGGAACCGGGGGCGTTCACCGAGGCGTTCCTCGCCGACCCCGTCCGCCGGTACATGCTGCCGGTGCGCTCGGACCGGCACCCGCGGTGGCCGAGCCACCCGAAGGCGGGACGGGACTCGCTGCACGAGGCGGACATGTGGGTGGTGGAGGGCCTCACCCACCGCTATCCGAACAAGGTCCTGGCCGAACTGGTCGCCACCTGCCCGCAGTACTGCGGGCACTGCACCAGGATGGACCTCGTCGGCACCTCCACACCCCAGGTCACCAAGGCCAGGCTCGTGCTCCGCCCGAGGGACCGGCAGGAGCAGATGCTGGACTACCTCAAGCGGACCCCCACCGTGCGCGACGTGGTCGTGTCCGGCGGAGACGTCGCCAACATGCCCTGGCCCCAGCTGGAAGCCTTCCTCATGCGGCTGCTCGACCTGGGGTCGGTGCGCGACATCCGCCTGGCCAGCAAAGCCGTGGTCGGCCTGCCCCAGCACTGGCTCAGGGCCGAGGTCGTCGCAGGCGTGGAGCGGGTCGCCTCGGTCGCCGCCCGGCGGGCGGTCAACCTCGCGGTGCACACCCACGCCAACCACGCGCAGTCCGTCACCCCCCTGGTCGCCGAGGCCGCCCGGGCCCTCCTCGACGCGGGCGTCCGGGACGTCCGCAACCAGGGGGTGCTGATGCGCGGGGTCAACGCCACCCCCGAGGACCTGCTCGACCTCTGCTTCGCGCTCCAGGGCGAAGCGGGCATCCTCCCGTACTACTTCTACCTCTGCGACGTGATACCCCACGCCGAACACTGGCGGACCTCCCTCCACCAGGCCCAGCGGCTCCAGGAGGCGATCATGGGGTACCTCCCCGGCTACGCCACCCCGCGGATCGTGTGCGACGTACCGCACGTCGGCAAGCGCTGGGTGCACCAGGCCGTCGCGTACGAGCGCGAGCGCGGCATCTCGTACTGGACGAAGAACTACCGCACCGGCCTCGAAGTCCGGCAGTCGCCCGACGAGGACCTCGAAGGGGCGCTGGCCCGGCGCCACCCGTACTACGACCCGCTGGACACCCTTCCCGAGTCGGGCCGCCGCTGGTGGACGGAGCGAGCCCCCGCTCAGGACGGATCGGCCGGCGCCCCGCACCCCCGACCCACCGCTCCGGAGGTCACCCCGTGAACGCCTTCCCAGCCCGCCCCGCCACCGGCCCGCTGCGCCGGATGTGCTGGATCTTCCCCGACCGGGAATCGACCCGGATGGCCGGGACGTGGCACGCCATGTTCTGGGACCTGTACGCCGAGGCCGCCGCGGACCTGGGCATGAGCTGGACCCGGCACTCCCCCGACGCGGTGACGGTGGACTGCACGGAACCCGGACGCACCCGGGTCTACGTCGACGACGAGCCCGTCACCCCCCGCGACACGCTCTTCATCACCGCGCTCTACTCGCTGCCGTACCAGCAGATGGACGTCTTCAACCAGTACGCCCTGAGCGCGGTGTTGCAACAGGCCGGCTTCTACCTGCCCTTCCCGCCCGAGACCTCGCTGATCGGCAACGACAAGCTGGCCACCCTGCTCCACCTCGGCGGCTCCCCGGTCCCCCCGATCCCCACCGTCCGCATCGGCACGGGTCGCGACGTGAGCAGGCACCTGTACGAGGTGGCCCTCGGGAACATGACGTATCCGGCCATCGTCAAGCCGGCCGGCTGGTGCGGTGGCGGCGGCATCAACCTGGCGCGGAGCGTGGGGGACATCCGGGGCCTGGCCAGCCTCGCGCAGGGCGGCGACACCACGCTCGTGGTCCAGCCCTACCTCGGGGACGGCACGGTCGACCACCGGGTGTACGTGATCGACGGCGCGCCCCACACGGTCCTGAAGCGGACCCCGCAACCCGGCTCGGCCGTCGCCAACATGAGCCACGGCGGCACCATGGAGTTCACTCCCGTGCCCGAGGAACTCGCCAAGGCCACCGCCTACTTCGCCGAACGGCTGCCCGTCCCGTTCTTCTGCCTCGACTTCCTCCACGACGGACAGCGGTTCTGGTTCTCCGAGCTGGAGCCCGACGGCGTCATACCCCGCGTCCCCGGAGACCCGGACGGGACGGTCCAACGGGACATCACCCGGGCCCGCTTCGCCGCCTACCGGGACGCCCACGCCCGGCACCTCGCCGACGCCGACGGCGAAGCGTCCCCGTTCACCTCACCGACGGAAGGGAGCTGACCACGATGTTCTCGCTCACCCCGGAGGCGGCCGAGTCACGGCTGCCGGTCGCCCGCAGGACACTGGAACTCCTGCGGCAGGTGCCGGAACTGGCCGCGCGCTACCGCGACGTCGAGGACATCCGTACCCTCGACGGCGTCGCCGCGCTCCCGCCGCTGCTCAAGGACGACCTCAACGTCGCCCTCGCCCACCTGCAACCCCGCGCCGAGCAGGGCGCCACCTGGCTCTTCCAGAGCGGAGGCAGCACCGGAGCGCCCAAACTGGGCCACGCGCCCACCGGCTTCTACATGTCCGGGGTGCACGCCCACTGGCAGCCGCTGGACCGCGAGGACGTCTTCGTCAACGCCTGGGGTGCCGGACGCATGTGGGGAGCGCACTTCCTGGTCGCCGCCCTGGCCGACCTCTCCGGCTGCCAGGTGATGGCGCTGGGATCGGTCGCCAAGGACGAGTACGCCGAGTGGCTGGCCTTCTTCGCGGCACGCGGGGTGACGGCGATCGGCGGGACCCCGAGCGTGCTGAGGCTCTGGTTCGCCCACGCCCGGGCCGCCGGCCTGGAACTGCCGGACCTGCGCAAGGTGCTCTGGCTCGGCGAGGCGTGGCAGCCACAGCTGGAGGAGGACATGGCCGCGGTCGCGCCGGCGGCCCGGCGCTGGGGCATGTTCGGAAGCACCGAGACCTGGGTGGTCGGGACCAACACCCCCGACTGCCCCGCGGACACCTTCCACACCCTGCCCGACCAGCTGGTCCACGTGGGCGAGGACCAGCTCCTGGACTTCACCACCCTCAACCCGGAGATGCTCAACCCGGTGCTGCGCTACCGCACCGGGGACGCGGGACGACTGGTGGCGTGCCCGTGCGGCCGGCCCGGGCGGGCCGTGCAGGTGCTCGGCCGCCGCGACAGCGTCGTCCAGGTCCGGGGCCTGGGCCTGCACGTCGAAGAGGTGATCACACGCGTGGAGCGGGAGGCGGGTGTCTCGCGCGCCCAGGTGGTGATCTCCGAGACCGGCGGGCGTGCCGCATCCGTGGAGGTGCTGCTGCTCACCGCCCCGGGCGCGACCGTGGACGTCGAACCGCTCCGCAAGGAGCTCCTGACCGAGACCTTCACCCTGAGCACCGCCTTCCAGCACGATCCGGAGAACTTCCGCGTGCGCCCCGTCGCGGACCTGATCAGCAACGACCGGACCGGCAAGACCTCCGGCCTCGTGGTTCTGGAGGGGCCGTGAAGCTCGCGCGGCCGGTGTCACTCGGCGCCGAGTTCAACCGCTTCTGGATCGGCCAGTCGGTGAGCACCGTCGGTGACCGCATCACCGTCTTCGTCGTTCCGACCGTGATGATCTTCGCCCTGGACGCCTCCGCGTTCCAGGTCGGCATCGTCGCCATGGCGCAGTACCTGGGCATACCCCTCCTCGGTCCGCTGGCCGGAGTCCTGGTGGACCGGTGGGACAACCGCCGCACCCTGCTCGTCTGCGACCTCGCGCGGCTGGCGGCGGTGGCCGTCATTCCCCTGGCGTACTGGCAGGGCTGGCTCTCCACCCCGCTCCTCTTCGCCTGTGTGGCGGTGATCAGCGGCGCCACGATCTTCTTCACCGTCGGCTATCTCGTCGCCGTCCCCGCCGTGGTGCCGAAGGACCACCTGGTCCGCGCCTACTCCCGGCTGGAAGGCAGCCGCTCGGTCTCCGAGGTCTCCGGCCCGTCCCTGGCCGCCGGCCTCTACAGCGCCCTGGGCGTCGCCGCCCTGCTCGTCGACGCAGCGAGCTATCTGATCTCCGCCCTGTCCATCCGCTCCATGCGGCCCTGGGGCGAGCGGACCACCGCCGAGGGAACGGTGTGGGAGCGGCTGACGGCGGGCTTCCGGCTGAACTGGGCCGACCCGGTGCTGCGCCGGGTGGTGGTGGCGGCCGTGACGCTCAACTGCGGCGGGCCCGTCTTCGTCACCGTGCTCCCGATCCTCGCCTACCAGGGACTCGGCGTCTCCGTCGGGGTCTTCGGCGCCGCCATGTCCGTGGCCGCGGTGGGCGCCCTGGCCGGCGCGGCCCTGGCTCCGAAGGCCGGTGAACGGCTGGGGACGGGGCGGATGCTGGCCTGGGCGCTGCTCCTGCACTGCCTGGTGGGCCTCGGCGTGCTCGCCGCACCCGCGCTCCCGGCCGGGGCCGTGATCGCCGTGACCATGGGCTGCTACGGCTTCTTCATGTCCTTCATCAACGTGAGCAGTGCCCCCATCCGGCAGTCCCGGATGGCCGCACGGAACCAGGGGGTGATGCACGCGGCCTTCCGTACCGCGACCTGGGGTGTGATCCCCCTGGCCGCCCTGGCCGGAGGCCTCGCGGTCAGCCTGCTCACCGGCCCGCTCGGCGTACTGGACGCGGCCCGGGTCACCATGGCCGGGGGCACGCTGCTCGCGGCCTTGTCCTTCCTGCCCGCGCTGCGGATCCAGCGCCTGCTGGACGCGGCCGAACGGCAGCGGACACCGGAGGCGGACGGCGGGAACGCCGAACCGGTCCTGGCCGAGGGCACCTCATGAGCACCGGAGGGAGCGAAGGGCGTCGGGTGGTCCTGGTGACCGGGACGTCCTCGGGCATCGGCAAGGCCACGGCGATCGCCGCGGCACGGGCCGGCTTCACCACGGTCGCCACCCTGCGCGAGCCCGGCCGTGCCGGGGCCCTGCGGGAGGAGGCCGACCGGGCCGGCGTCCCTCTGGACATCCGCAGACTGGACGTCACCGACGCCGACTGCATCGCCCGCTGCGTCGACGACGTGCACCAGGCGTACGGACGGCTCGACGCCGTGGTCAACAACGCCGGCGTCTCCAACTTCGACCCGACCCTGGAGATGTCCACCACGGAGGCACTGCGGGCCAACCTGGAGGTGAACTTCTTCGGGGTGGTCGAGGTGAGCCGGGCCGCGATGCCGCTGCTCCGGGCCGCCCGCGGGAGTCTCGTCACCATCGGCAGCGTCCACGGAATCGTCGGGCAGCCCTTCAACGAGGCCTACTGCGCGGCCAAGTTCGCCGTCGAGGGGTTCATGGAGAGCCTGGCTCCCGTGGCGGAGGCGCACGGGGTGAGGGTGTCCGTCGTGGTCCCGGGATTCGTCAGGGACACCTCGTTCGGGATCTTCCCGGACGTCAACCGCAAGACCATCGAAGCCGCCTCCGGACCCTACGGCCCGACCTTCGCCGACTACATCGACTGGGTGGTCCACCACGGATGGGAGGGCGCCGGGCAGAGCGCGTCCGAGGTGGCGGAGGTCGTGGTCCGGACGCTACGGGCCGAGCGACCGGCCTTCCGCGTTCCCACCAACCCCTGGGCGGCCGCCTACCTGGAGCACAAGCTGACCGACCGTGACGGCTCCGTCGTGCGGGAACTCGCACGTACGTGGATCGGGCGCCGACGGGAATCCGACGACACAGAGCAGGAGAGGTAGTGCCCGCCAAAACCCTTCAGGAACTGGTCGACTTCGTCCGCACGCACTCGCCCTTCTACGCGGAGGCGTACCGGGACGTGCCACGGACGGTCTCGCACCTCACCCAGCTTCCCGTCGTCGACCACGCGGAGTTCTGGGCGGCGAACACCTGGCCGGACAACCGGGTGCTGACCGGCCCGCTGACCGACGCCGGGGTCTACAGGACCGGCGGCACCACCGGCGTGCCCAAGCTGTCCGTCTGGTCGCGGTCGGAGCACGCCGACTCGGTCACGGCGTTCGGCGCCGGCATCGTGCGGGCCGGGCTGCAGCCGGGGCACCGGGTGGCCAACCTCTTCTGGGCCGGCGAACTGTACGGCGGAATGCTCTACATCGAACACGCCCTGCACGCGGCCCCCGTGGACAACGTCCGCCTGCCCGTCGGTGCCGGCGCCCCCAACGAGTTCATCGCCGACCTGATCGACGACTTCGGCGTGAACGTCCTCGCCGGCGTCCCGATGAAACTGGCCGCCGTGGCGGAGTGCCTCGTCCGGCGGGGCCGGACCGCCGACTCCGTGGAACTGCTGCTCTTCGGCGGCGACCTGCTCTTCACCGACCTGCGGCCCATCCTGCTGAGGGCCTTCCCCAAGGCGGCCATCGCCTCGGTCGGTTACGCCTCCATCGACGCGGGTCTCGTCGGGCGGCCCGTACCCGGTGACGACGTACGGGTCCACGAGGCCTTCCCGCACCGGACGGTGGTGGAACTCGTCGACGACGTCACCGCCGAGCCGATCACCACACCGGGAGTGCCCGGCCGCGTCATGGTCACCAACCTGTTCCGCACCCTCATGCCGGTCATCAGGTTTCCCACGGGCGACCGCGGCGAGTGGGTCGACCCGCGGTGCACGCGCTTCCGCCTCCTCGGCCGGTCCATGGAGGGCGGACGGGTCGGCACGGTCTCGATGCCCATCGAGGACGTCCGCGCGGTGCTCGTGGAGGCGGACCCCGACCGGCACATAGCCGGCATGCAGATGGTGCAGCGCCGCTGGGACGGACGGGACGGCCTGATCCTGCGCCTGGGGTACGTCGAAGAGCCCCCGGCGGACCTGAGCGCCCGGCTCGTCGAGGCGGTCTACGCGGCCCGGCCGCTGTTCCCCGCGGAGGTCGCGGACGGCGCCATCCACGAGCTGGGCATCGAGTGGGTGCCGCGCGCCGAGCTGCTCACCAACCCGCGGACGGGCAAGCTCAGGCAGGTGGTCGACGAGCGTCCGGCCGGCTGACCGGGCGGTCGTACGTCCCGCGGCCCGTCGGTGTCGTCCGCCGTCGGGCCGCGCCCGTCACTCGGGCTGGGGCCGCGCCCTGCCGGCGAGCATCACGCTCTGTCCGCGGAACTCCGCGACGACCGTCCCGTCCGTCCGGCGGACCGTCACGTCGTAGATCCCGTTGCGGCCCGAGCGCGTCCGCTCCACGGCCTCGGCGAGCAGCTCGTCGTCCACCGCGGCCGGCAGCAGGAAGGAGACCTGCGCGGACTGCGCCACGGTGACCGGCCCGTAGCCGTTGCAGGCGTAAGCGAACGCCGCATCGGCGAAGAGGAAGAGAAAGCCTCCGTGAGCCATGCCGTGGCCGTTCACCATGTCCTCGCCCACCCGCATGCGCATCAGCGCCCGGCCCGGCGCGACCTCCTCCAGGGCGATGCCCAGGGTCCGGCACGTGCGGTCCCGCCCGTACAGCTCCGCGATCCCGGCCGGTGCGTCGTCCGGCACGCCGATGTGCACACCCACGACCGCGCCCTCCCTCGTGACCGGACCGGACGGGCCCGATGGCTACGCGTCCGCATTAGACCGACCAAGGTCGACAACTGTCAATGACGGGACGGTGCGGGCCCGGCAGAGCGACGATCAGCCGCGGCCGTGGTCGTGCGCCCGCTCAAGGTGCGCCACATCGTCGGGGTGGAGCGGTTTCGTCCCGGCGGACCCGTCCCCGCTCCCTGAACCTGCGGGGTGCGGGATGCGGGACGATGGCCGGATGAACGCACAACAGGGAAGCACAGCAGAGGAATCCATCGGGGAGGTGGCCCGGCGGCTCGTCGCGGCGGACACCGGCGGCTGGACGCCGGAGGGTGCGAGGGCCCTGGCGGCCGAGCTGGGGTGGGCCTGGGCCGGCACGTCGGACGCTCCCGTGCTGATCACCGGCCGGTCCTCGGGCGACGCGCGTCTGCGCCCGGTCGGCGACTACGAGAAGCGTTACGTCGACGGCGAGTCGTACGTGGAGCTCGCGGTCCCCGTGGCGGTTCCCGCACCGGACGCCGCGGCGCAGGCGGCGGCCTTCCGTGCCGCGAAGGAGGAAGTCACCGCCGCACTGGGCAGGCCGTCGATCATGGGCTCGCACGGTGAGATGGGCCCGTTCTACGACAGCGAGCCGCTCTGGGGCGCCCCCTTCCTGCGCTGGCGCGGCAGCCCGGACACGCTCGAACTGCGGGCCGGGACGTCGGGGCCGGAGCTGGTCCTGCAGCCCACCGACCCCGCGGAGAACTGGTTCTGGCGCCAGGGCGTCGGCGAGGAGCACGCGATCAGCGGCTTCTTCGGCAGCAACCGTGATCAGGCCAACGTCGGCCTCGGGTTCCCGGGCGGGTGGACCGCCCGGAGCTGGGAGACCGTCACGCGGTCGCTGAGCGACTTCCTGGGAGCGCTGCCCGCCGAGACGACCGCCCTGGGGATCCGGCTCGCCATGCCGTTCTACGGGCGCAACGGCCAGAGCGCGCCCCTTCTCTTCGACGTGGTGTGCGGCGACCGGCTCTCGATCGCCTGCTTCGCCCCGGACGACGTCGCTCCGGCCGCACTCGGCTGGGGCACGGTCGCCGACTTCCCGCACACGGCATCGGTCTTCGGCGACGACGATCCGGTGTGGCGTGTGGACGCGGGCGGCCCCGGCGAGCCGAAGGGCCGCGCACTCGCCGAGATGCTCGTGGCCACGGCCAGGGCGGCGGGCGCGAGCGATCCCACCGACCTGATCATCGGCGGCGAGGCGGGATACGTGGACGGCTACGACGTCACCTACTACGGGCTGGGCCTCCGGACAGGCTGACCACTACGACGGGCTGGCCTCCGGAAGGCTGACCACCCCAGGGGCGCACCGCCACGGCGGTGCGCCCCTCCACCGTAGGAAGCCGCCCGCGCCGATCGGGGCGGCGACAGGGCTCGTGTCGTGGTGGGCCGGTCCGTCAGTCGGTCGTCGGCGGGGCCGTCCGGGCGAAGTGGCGGGAGGTGGGTACGAGCGCCGCCGCTGCCGGTACGAGGAAGCAGGCGGCGGCGCACACGGCCAGTACGGGAGTGACCCCGAACGCGTCGATGGCCGGGGCGATCAGGGCGAGGCCCACCGGCGCCAGACCGTAGGAGACCAGGAAGTCCAGCGACGAGACGCGGGCCAGCCTGTCCGGGGCGACCTCGCGCTGAGTGGCCGTGAACCACGGCACGTTGAACAGCTCGATCCCGATCCCGGCGACGGCGTACGCGGCGACGACCACGACCGGGTGCACCGGCAGCATCAGGCTCAGCGGCGCGACACCGTACGCGGCCAGACCGGCGAAGGCGGCCCACCCCTGGGAGCGCGGCCGGCGGCGGGCGATCACCATGGCGCCGCAGAGCGCGCCCACGGTGTACGCGGTCATGGCCGAGGCCAGCACCCACTCGGTGCCGTAGCGGTCCCGGCTGATCAGGGGCAGCGCGACGCTGGTGGCGGAGTAGCCCAGGGCGACGACCGCGACGAGGGCGGCGAGCCCGGCGAGGAACCACGGGTGCCGGCGTGCTTCCCGTATGCCCTCCAGGAACTCGGCGCGGAAGCCGGGGCGCGGGCCGGGCTCGGCGGCCGGGTCCGCCGCCGTGTACGTGCCCTTGCCCGGGACGAGGGCGGCGACCAGCCAGAGCAGGCCGATGCCGAGGAGCAGCGACCCCACGTCGAGGAACGCCGCGAGGAGGGCGGTCAGGGCGGGTCCGGTGAGCGTCGAGCTGCGTACGGCCATGGTCATGGCGGCGTTGGCCTGCTGGCGCTGGTCGGGGCCGACGGTCTCGGCGGTGAGTGCCTGGAACGCCGGGCGGCAGGCGCCCTGTCCGGCGCCCGCGAGCGCGGCGGCCGCCGTCATCAGCACGAGTGAGCGGTCGAGTCCGGCGGCGAGGAGGGGAGCGGCGGCGGCCGCCGCGAGGGCGGACCAGCGCACGACCGCGCGGCGTGAGTGCCGGTCGGCCAGGACGCCGCCGACGGCGACGGCGGCGAGGAAGCCCGCCGTGCGGGCGGCGAGGACCAGCCCGAGGCCGGTGGCGCCGAGGTCGTGGTGCAGTACGGCGAGCCCGAGGACGAACGGCAGGGCCCAGGTGGCGAGGCCGGAGGCGGTGGTGCCCGCCCAGAGGCGCAGGAAGGTGATGTCGCGGAGGACCGAACGCGGCGGCACGGTCGGGGACTTCGCCGCTGTGGGCGCGGGTGGGGTTGCCACGGTGTGGTTGCTCCTCGGAGGCGGGGGTGGGGTTCGCCGAACCCCACCCCGGAGTCGTTAATGAAAATGAATTCCATTACAGTACCCTTCCGACGGAGCATTCCTGCCCGGTGCACGACAACACCCACGCCCTCCCGCAGACCGGAGAACCCATGCGCCATCCCGCCCGCCTCGCCATCGCCCTCACCCTCGCCCTGGCCGCCGTGGGCTGCTCCACGACAGCCGGCAGCGGCTCCAGAACCGGCGGCGAGCCGACCGCCCCGGCCTCCGCAGGGGCGGTCTCCGTCACCAGCTGCGGCCGCCAGGCGTCCTTCGCCGAACCTCCGAAGCGGGCCGTCGCCCTGGATCAGACCTCGACCGAGACCCTCCTCGAACTCGGGCTCCAGGACCGGATGGCGGGCACCGCCAACCTCAAGACGAAGATCCCCCCGCCGTACGAGGCCGCGTACGCCAAGGTCCCGGTCATCGCCCCGAAGATCGCCACCGGCGAGCAACTGCGCGCAGCCACCCCCGACTTCGTCGTCGCCGGCTCCACGGACCTCTACACCGAGGACCGGGCCGGCACGCGCGAGGAGCTGGCCGCCCTCAAGGTCCCCACCTTCGTCAGCGCCGTGGACTGCCCCCGGCAGAACCCCGCCTCCACGACGCCCTTCGAGCTCCTCTTCTCCGACTACGAGAACCTGGGCAGGATCTTCGGCGCCGAGAAGCGGGCCGGCGAGCTCGCCGCCGCCCAGCGCGCCGCGGTCGCCCGGGCCGGGGCGAACGCCGCCAGGACGCCCCGGGGGGCGGACCGGCCGACCGTGGTCTACCTCTACTCCGTGTTCAACGGAATGCCGTACGTGGCGGGCAGGACCGGTCTGCCCAGCGAGATGAGCCGGATCGTCGGCGCGAAGAACGCCTTCGACGACGTGAACGAGGACTGGCCCGAGGTCTCCTGGGAGGAAGTCGCCCGGCGCGACCCCGACTTCATCGTGATCGGCGACCTGTCCGAGCGCGGCCGGCCCGGCGACAGCGCCGCCGAGAAGCGAGCCACGATGACGGCGCACCCCGTGATCTCCCGGCTGGCCGCGGTCCGCGACGGCAGGATCCTGGAGGTGCCGGGCATCGAGCTGGACCCGTCGGTCCGCTCCGTGCACGCCCTCGGACTCCTCGCCGACGGCATGAAGGACCTCGGGTATGTCCGCTGACCAGGACACTCCGAGCAGCGTGGCGCGACTCCCGCTCCCGGCGGTCCGCGAGCGGGCGGTGACGGGGGACACCGTCCCCACCCGGCCCCGGCCCGGCAGAGACGCCGGGTCCGCCGGACGCCCGGGCAGGTCCCCGGCGGCCCGGGCCGCCCTCTTCCTCCTCGCCACGGGAGGCCTGGCGGCCTCGGCGGTGGCGTCCGTGCGCATCGGCACGGCCGACGTGGGATGGAGCGACCTCGCACGGGTCCTCGGTGCCCGTCTCGGCCTGGACGTCGAGCCGTTGCCCCCGCTGGTCGACTCCCTCGTCTGGGACCTGCGTCTGCCGCGCGTCCTGATGGCCGCCCTCGTCGGCGCCTCGCTCGCGGTGTGCGGCGCGGTGCTCCAGGCCGTCACCCGCAACGCGCTCGCGGACCCGTACCTGCTCGGCGTCTCCTCGGGAGCGTCCGCGGGAGCCGTCACCGTGGTCGTCCTCGGAGTCGGCGCGAGCACGCTCGGGGTCACCGGCGGCGCGCTGGCCGGCGCGCTGCTCTCCTTCGGGCTGCTCCTGTCGCTGCTGCGGCGGACCGGCCTCGACTCGGTACGCATCGTCCTCACCGGCGTGGTCGTCGGGCAGCTCTTCACCGCGCTGACCTCGCTCGTCCTGATGGCCTCGGCGGACGCGGACACCACCCGGGCCGTCACCCACTGGCTGCTCGGCTCGATGGCGCCGGCCCGCTGGGACACCGTCGCGGTCTGCGCGGTCGCCACCCCGCTGGGACTGGCGGTGGCCTGGCTCTGCTCCCCTGCCCTCGACGGGCTCGCGTTCGGCGCCGACACCGCCGCGTCCCTCGGGATCGGCGTACGGCATACGAGGATGCTGCTGCTCGTGGTCACGGCCGTGCTGACCGCGGTGGCGGTGGCCAGCGTCGGCGCCATCGGTTTCGTCGGGCTGATCGTCCCCCACGGAGTGCGGTTCCTCGTCGGACCCCTGCACCGGGTGCTGCTGCCGTGGGCGGCGCTCGCCGGCGCGGTGTTCCTGGTGTGGACGGACGCGCTGGCGCGGGTCGCCTTCGCACCCCGCGAGGTTCCCGTGGGCGTGATCACCGCACTGCTCGGCGTCCCGCTCTTCCTGATGGTCCTGCGCCGGCGGGGTGAACTGTGAGGATCACCGCCGAGGACCTGAGCTGGTCGGTGGCGGGCACGCCGGTCGTACGCGGCGTCTGCGCCGACATCGCGCCGGGCGAGACGGTCGGACTGATCGGCCCCAACGGTTCGGGCAAGTCGTCGCTGCTGCGCTGCCTGGCCGGCCTGCGGACCCCCGACGCGGGCACGGTCCGCTACGACGGCGTGTCCGTACGGGACTGGAGCGCCCGCCGGATCGCCCGCCGCGTCGCCTTCGTCGACCAGGACGCGGGCGCGGACAGCGACCTGCGGGTCGCCGACGTCGTGGGCCTGGGACGCATCCCGTCGCGGGACCCCTGGCGCGGACCGGACGCCACCGACCGGGCGGTCGTCGCCGCTGCGCTGGAGCGCCTCGGACTCACCGCGCTCGCCGACCGCTCCTGGAAGGCGCTGTCCGGCGGCGAACGCCGACGCGCCCACATCGCCCGCGCGCTGGCCCAGCAGCCGTACGGGCTCCTGCTCGACGAACCCACCAACCATCTCGACGTCACCCACCAGTTGCAACTGATGGAGCTGCTGACCGGCACCGACCGGACCGTCCTCGTCGCGCTGCACGACCTGTCGCTGGCCGCCCGGTACTGCGACCGGCTGCTGCTCCTGCACCACGGCCGCCTGGTCGCCTCCGGCCCGCCCGCCGCCGTCCTGACGGCCCGACGGCTGGCCGAGGTCTTCGAGGTGGACGCCGAACTCACCACCGACGCCCTGGGGCACCCCCAGGTCGCCTACCGGGGGCCGCTCGGCACCCCGGTCCCGGCCACGGCGCCGGCCCCCCGACCCTCCCTGTGAAACGAGAGTTCCCATGACCCAGCCCACCCCCACCGCCATCGCCCCCGGCGCCTCCACCGTGACGACCGTCGACGGGCTCATCGCGGCCGTCCTGGCCGGCGAGCACGGCCCGCCTCCCTCCACGCTCGTCGCGACCAGCGTGTTCTGGATCCACCACGGCACCCGCCTGGCCGGCGGCGACACCACCTACCTCAACCAGTACGTCCTGGTCCGCCTCGGCGGCTCTTTCGGCGGCTGCGCCTTCGAGGCCGGCGAGATCGCCCCGTCGATCTGCCGCGACTCCTCCGGCACCCCCCTCGACGTCCTGCTGCGCGAGGCGCCGCGCCCGCTGCGGATCGCGGCCCTCGACGCCTACCTCTCCGAGACCCGTCCGCACCGCGTGGCCGCAGCGGCGAACGCGGCCGAGGGCGTCACCCTCCCCGCCGGCACCCCGGAGGTCCGTGCGAAGGCCCGCGACGCGGCCATCGCCGGCCTGCTGGACATCGAGCAGGGCGCCAGGGTCGGCCTCATCGGCGTCGTCAACCCGCTCGTCGCGGCGATCCGCGAGCGAGGCGGGGAACCGCTGCCCTGCGACTTCAACCTCAAGGCCACCCAGTGGGGTGACCCGGTCACCGACGACATGCACGAGGTCCTCGACCGCGCCGAGGCCGTCGTCGCCACCGGAATGACCCTGAGCAACGGCTCGTTCGACACCATCCTGGAGCGCTGCCGGACCCGGGGCATCCCGCTCGTCGTCTACGCCCAGAGCGGCAGCGCCGTCGCCCGCGCGTTCCTCGGTTCCGGAGTGACCGCCGTATCAGCGGAACCGTTCCCCTTCTCCCAGTTCAGCGCCGAGGAGACGACCCTGTACCGCTACCGGACGGCGGGCGGCGCGTGATCCCCGCCGCCCTCCCGGCGACCTCCCGCGCCGGTGAACTCCCCACCGGCACCGGGTACGCCCCCTGTCACCACGGCGAGCTCCTCCAGGGCGTCTTCCTCGACGACGACGGGCACCGGTGCGCGGGCCTGGTCACCCTCCCCATGGCCGGGCCCGGCTGCGCCGCCGTGTTCACCCGCAGGCCCGGCACGGCGCCCGAGGCGCTGACCGTCCTGCCCGCCGACCGTACGAAAGCCGCGCGGGCCGCCGCCCTCGCGGTGGCCGAGTGCGCCCGGCGGACAGGGGAGCCACCGTGCGGCGGAGACGTGCTGCTCACCTGCGACGTACCCGTGGGCCTGGGCCTGGGCAGCTCCACCAGCGACGTGATCGCCACCGTGCGCGCGGTCGCGGACGCGTACGGGCTGCGGCTGCCCGGCGACACGATCGCCCGGCTCGCCGTACGGGCGGAGCTCGCCTGCGACCCGCTGATGCTGGACGGCCGCCCGGTCCTCTTCGCCCAGCGGGAGGGCCGCGTCCTGGAGGTCCTCGGCCCGGCCCTGCCACCGCTGGTCGTGGTGGGCTGCACCCTCGGCGGGGGCGCACCGGTGGACACCCTCTCGCTGCCGGTGCGCGAAGCGGGCGACGGCGACGTACGGGCCTTCGAGCGGCTGCGCGCGCTGCTCCGCCGGGCGGTGGCCACCGGCGACGTGCAGCAGCTCGGCGAGGTGGCCACCGCCAGCGCGACGCGCGGTCAGCAGGTGCTCGGCCATCCGGAGTTCGACGCGCTGACCGGCATCGCACGCCAGGCCGGGGCGGTGGGTGTGCAGATCGCGCACAGCGGCGCGGTGGCGGGAGTGCTGTTCGACCCCGCCGCCCCGGGGCTGCGGCACCGCGTCCGCGGCTGCCTGGGAGCCCTCGACGCCCACGGCATCCCCGCCACCCGGACCTTCACGACCTTCACCACGACCAAGGAGCTCCCGAATGGACCAGCACATCGCGGAGTCGATCGGCAGGCCGGACCTGATACGCCTCGACGACCGGCTCGTCTGCCTGCGCTTTGAGACGATGAAGGTGGTCTCCGCCCTCGCGGCGGTACGCCACCTGCTCGACAACGGAGTGGTGCGCCGCGGGGACACCCTCCTGGACAGCTCCAGTGGCATCTACGCCTACGCCCTCGCCCTGGCCTGTCACCGGCACGGAATGCGCTGTCACATCGTCGGCTCGACGACGGTCGACGACACCCTGAGGACCCAACTCGCCGTGCTCGGAGCGACGCTGGAGCGGATGGAGCCGTGCAGCGACCTGAAACTCGACCAGAAGCGCCGCGTCGAACGGATCCACGAGATCCTCGCCGAGCACCCCGAGTACCACTGGATGAGGCAGTACCACGACGACGTCCACTACCTCGGCTACCGCGCGGTCGCCGACCGGATCCGGGAGGCGACCGGAGCGGACGG
Source organism: Streptomyces sp. E-08 (assembly GCF_049913095.1). Taxonomy (NCBI): domain Bacteria; kingdom Bacillati; phylum Actinomycetota; class Actinomycetes; order Kitasatosporales; family Streptomycetaceae; genus Streptomyces; species Streptomyces sp. E-08. Next base: position 7,846,630 of record NZ_CP183971.1, read on the forward strand.
GCTCACCCTCGTCGGAGGAGTCGGGTCCGGAGCCTCCACCGGAGCCCTCGCCCGCTACCTGCGCGAGACCCCCGACGGGCGCGAGGCCGATGTCGGACTCGTCGGCGTCCAGCCCTTCGGCAGCGTCACCTTCGGCTCCGAGCACGTCTCCGACCCCGAGATCATCATCGCCGGGATCGGCAGCTCCATCCCCTTCGGGAACGTCTCGCACGAGCTGTACGACACCCTCCACTGGATCTCCTTCGACGCGGCACTCGCCGGCAGCGTGGACCTCCTGCGCCGGCACGCGGTCTTCGCGGGCCTGTCCACCGGCGCCGGCTACCTCGCCGCCCGCCACGAACGGGACCGGTCCCCGGAGCGGACGGTCCTCTTCGTCGCCGCCGACACCGGACACCGTTACGTCGACACCGTCCACGCCCGGCACCGCGAAGCCGCACGCATCTGCGACCTGACCCCGCGTGAGGTCTCCCACCGGAGCCGGCTCGCCCTGCCGTGGTCCCGGATGCAGTGGAACCGCGCCCCGGCGACGACCCCGGCCAAGGCGTCGTGACGCACCGAAACCATCGGCCCCGGGGCCGCCGTGACGGCCGAAGGCCGGGACACCCGATGCGGTGTCCCGGCCGCCGGACGCCTACTGCCTCACCGGATCTCGACGAGGAGGTCGCCGGCCTCCACCTGCTGGATCCTGGTGATGGCCAGGCGGGACACCCGTCCGCCCGTCGTGGCGGTGATCGAGGCCTCCATCTTCATCGCCTCGATGGTGGCCACCGTCGCGCCGGCCTCGACCTCGTCGCCCTCGGCGACGGCCAGGGTCACCACACCGGCGAACGGCGCGGCGACGTGCCCGGGGTCGGACCGGTCCGCCTTCTCGGTCACCGGGAGGTCGGCGGCCGCCGCGTTGTCACGGACCTGGATCGGCCGCAGCTGGCCGTTCAGGGTGGACAGGACGGTCCGCATGCCGCGTTCGTCGGCCTCGCCGATGGCCTCCAGCTCGATGAGCAGCCGCACGCCGGGCCCGAAGTCGACGGCGTACTCCTTCCCGGGCAGCAGCCCGTAGAAGAAGTCCTTGCTGTCGAGCACGCTCGTGTCGCCGTACGCCTGACGGTGTGTCTCGTACGCCTTCGTCGGGCCGGGGAAGAGGAGGCGGTTCAGCGTCGCGCGCCGGTCCTCGGCCAGGCCGGTGCGGTCCTCCGCGGTGAGTTCCCGCATCGGCTTGGGGCCGGCGCGGCCCTGGAGCGCCTTGCTGCGGAAGGGCTCCGGCCAGCCGCCGGGCGGAGTGCCCAGTTCGCCGTGCAGGAAGCCGATCACCGAGTCGGGGATGTCGTAGCGGTTCGGCGCCGCCTCGAAGTCCTCTGGCGCCACGCCGGCGCCGACGAGGTGCAGCGCGAGGTCGCCCACGACCTTCGACGACGGCGTGACCTTCACCAGACGGCCCAGCATCCGGTCCGCGGCGGCGTACGTCGACTCGACGTCCTCGAACCGGTCGCCGAGGCCGAGGGCGACGGCCTGCGTGCGCAGGTTGGAGAGCTGCCCGCCGGGAATCTCGTGGTGGTACACGCGCCCGGTCGGTGAACTCAGACCCGCCTCGAAGGGGGCGTAGATCCTGCGGACGCTCTCCCAGTACGGCTCCAGGTCGCCGACCGCCTGCAGGTCGAGGCCGGTGGGCCGGTCGGAGTGGTCGGTGGCGGCGACGATCGCCGACAGCGAGGGCTGCGAGGTGGTCCCGGCCATGGAGGCCACCGCGCCGTCCACCGCGTCCGCGCCGGCCTGGATCGCCGCGAGGTACGTGGCGAGCTGGCCGCCCGCCGTGTCGTGGGTGTGGAGGTGCACCGGGAGCTCGAACTCCCGGCGCAGCGCGGACACCAGCCTGGCCGCGGCGGGGGCGCGCAGCAGACCGGCCATGTCCTTGACCGCCAGCACGTGCGCGCCCGCGGCGACGATCCTCTCGGCCAGCCGCAGGTAGTAGTCCAGCGTGTAGAGCTTCTCCGACGGGTCGGAGAGGTCGGACGTGTAGCACAGGGCGACCTCGGCGACCGCCGTCCCCGTCTCCCGTACGGCGTCGATCGCGGGGCGCATCTGGTCGACGTCGTTGAGCGCGTCGAAGATCCGGAAGATGTCGACGCCGGTGGCCGCGGCCTCCTGCACGAAGGCGTCGGTGACCTCCGTCGGGTACGGGGTGTACCCCACGGTGTTACGGCCCCGCAGCAGCATCTGCAGGCAGATGTTCGGGACGGCCTCGCGCAGCGCGGCCAGCCGCTCCCACGGGTCCTCGGCGAGGAAGCGCAGCGCGACGTCGTAGGTGGCGCCGCCCCAGCATTCGAGGGACAGAAGCTGCGGCAGGGTGTGCGCCACCGTCGGGGCGACGGCGAGCAGGTCCTTCGTACGGACCCGGGTGGCGAGGAGCGACTGGTGGGCGTCGCGGAAGGTGGTGTCGGTGACGCCGAGGGTCGGCGACTCGCGCAGACCGCGCGCGAAGCCCTCCGGGCCGAGCGCGGCGAGCCGCTGCCGGGACCCGGCGGGCGGCTCGCCGGCGGGCAGCCGGGGCAGCTTGGTGGCCGGGGCGACGAGCTCGGGCCGGGGGCCGTGCGGCTTGTTGACGGTGACGTCGGCGAGGTAGGTGAGCAGCTTCGTGCCGCGGTCGGCCGAGTGGCGCGCGGTGAGCAGGTGCGGCCGCTGCTCGATGAAGGCCGTCGTGACCCGGCCGGCCTGGAAGTCCGGGTCGTCGAGCACGGCCTGCAGGAACGGGATGTTCGTGGACACGCCCCGGATGCGGAACTCGGCCACCGCGCGCCTCGCGCGGTCCACGGCGGTCCTGAAGTCCCGGCCGCGGCAGGTCAGCTTGACCAGCATCGAGTCGAAGTGGGCGCTGACCTCCGTACCGGCGTGGGTGGTGCCGCCGTCGAGCCGGATGCCCGAGCCGCCCGGCGAGCGGTACGCGCTGATCATGCCGGTGTCCGGTCGGAAGCCGTTGGCCGGGTCCTCGGTGGTGATCCGGCACTGCAGGGCCGCGCCGCGCAGGACGACGGACTCCTGCGTCAGGCCGAGGTCGGTGAGGGTCTCCCCGGCGGCGATGCGCAGCTGCGACTGCACCAGGTCGATGTCCGTGACCTCCTCGGTCACCGTGTGCTCGACCTGGATGCGTGGATTCATCTCGATGAAGACGTGGTTGCCCTCGGGGTCGAGGAGGAACTCCACGGTGCCCGCGTTGCGGTAGCCGATCTGGCGGGCGAACCTCACGGCGTCGTCGCAGATGCGCTGCCGCACCGCCGGGTCCAGACCGGGGGCGGGGGCGAGCTCGATCACCTTCTGGTGACGGCGCTGCAGCGAGCAGTCCCGCTCGAACAGGTGGATGACATTGCCCTCGCCGTCGGCGAGGATCTGCACCTCGATGTGGCGCGGGTCGACGACGGCCTTCTCCAGGAAGACCGTGGCGTCGCCGAACGCGGACTCGGCCTCACGGGCCGCCGCCTCGATGGACTCGCGCAGCGTCGCGGGGTCCTCGACCCGCCGCATGCCGCGGCCGCCGCCACCGGCGACGGCCTTGACGAACACCGGGAACCCCACGCTCTCGGCGGCCGCCACCAGTTCGTCCACATCGGTGGAGGGCGCCGACGAACCGAGCACGGGTACACCGGCCTCGCGGGCGGCGGCCACCGCACGCGCCTTGTTGCCGGTCAGCTCCAGGGTCCGCGCCGACGGCCCCACGAACGTGATGCCCGCCTCCTCGCAGGCGCGTGCCAGTTCCGGGTTCTCGGACAGGAATCCGTAGCCCGGGTAGACGGCGTCCGCGCCGGCCAGGCGGGCCGCCCGGATGATCTCCGCGACGGAGAGGTAGGCCCGCACCGGATGCCCGGGCTCACCGATCTCGTACGCCTCGTCGGCCTTCAGCCGGTGCAGAGAGTTGCGGTCCTCATGCGGGAAGACGGCAACCGTGCGCGCCCCCAGTTCGTAGCCGGCGCGGAACGCGCGAATCGCGATCTCCCCGCGATTGGCCACCAGTACCTTGCGGAACATCATGATCCCTTCACCCTGCCGGTGATGAGCACTACGGGTCGCCGACACCTCCCTGCGTACGCGGTGCCCTCAGCGGCACGCGCCCGCGTCGCGCCCGGCTCGTTCCGGCCACGCTAAGGGCTGCGCCGTGGCCTTCTGAAGGACCCACGACAGTGACATGGATCATCGCCTGCGCTTCGCCCCCGACGACAGCCCTCCGGGACGTGGCGGGGCGCGCGCGGCGCACTCGGGTGTGCGATGTCGGGTGTGTGCTTCGACGGCATGTATGTCGTGCATGGGGGAGTAAGGGCCGGTGTACTAGCTTCCGTGTACCCGGGGCGATGATCAGGTGGGGGTTGTGGTGGCCATCAACAGCGAATCCGCGCCGAGTGCGGCCGACAGCGGGCCCGGCACGACGGGTGCACCCACGTCCGCTCCACGGCGTCCGCCCGCCGTGAGCCTGCCGAAGGGCGGCGGGGCGATCAAGGGCATCGGAGAGAAGTTCGGGGCCAATCCGGTGACCGGCACCGGTGCCATGACCGTACCGGTCGCGGCCACGCCCGGGCGCTCGGGCTTCGGACCCGCCCTCGCGCTCGGCTACGACTCGGGCGCGGGCAACGGGCCCTTCGGACTCGGCTGGAGCCTCGGGCTTCCCGCGATCACCCGCCGAACCGACAAGGGCGTGCCACGGTACGACGACGCGGCCGACTCCGACGTGTTCGTCCTGGCTGGTGCCGAGGACCTCGTACCCGTCCTCGTCCCCGACGGCGACCGCTGGGTGCCGGAAGCGCTGCCGCCGCGCACGGTCGGCGGCACCCGCTACACCGTCCGGCGCTACCGCCCCCGCGTCGAGGGCCTCTTCGCCCGCATCGAGCGCTGGACGAACACCCTGGACCCGACGGACGTCTTCTGGCGCTCGATCTCCCGCGACGACGTCACCACCTGGTACGGGCGCACCCCGGAGTCACGGATCGCCGACCCGGCGGACGGGTCGCGCGTGTTCAGCTGGCTGATCTGCGAGAGCCACGACGACCGGGGCAACCTCGTCGCCTACGGCTACCGGCCCGAGGACGACGAGTGCGTGGACACGGCAGCCGGCCACGAGCGGCACCGGCAGCGCGCGGCCAACCGCCACCTCAAGCGGATCCGCTACGGAAACCGCACCCCCTGGCCGTCCTCCTTCGACCCCGCCACCGGCTGGCACCCGCACCCCGCCGCCGAGCAATGGCACTTCGAGCTCGTCCTCGACTACGGCGAGCACGACCCGGCCGCCCCCACCCCGCGGGGCACCGGCCCCTGGGCCGCCCGCCCCGACCCCTTCTCCTCGTTCCGCTCCGGCTTCGAGGCGCGGACCCACCGCCTCTGCCGACGCATCCTGATGTTCCATCACTTTCCCGACGAGCCGGACGTCGGGGCCGACTGCCTCGTCCGCTCGACGGAACTCCGCTACGCGTACGGCGTGCACGCCACCCTCGCGGCGGTCACCCACCGCGGCTACCAGCGCGACGGTGACGGCTACCGGTCCCGAGCCCTGCCCCCGGTCGAGTTCGACTACTCCGAGGCCGTCGTCGACCACACGCTGCGCGACCTCGACGAGGAGAGCCTGGACGGACTGCCCACGGGCCTGGACGGAACCCGCCACATGTGGGTCGACCTGGACGGCGAGGGGCTGCCGGGCATCCTCACCGAACAGGGCGGCGGGTGGTTCTACAAGCGCAACCTCAGCCCGCTCGCCGCGCCACGGGCCACGAGAGCCGGCCGGTCCACCCCGGACACCGAATCCGCCCGGGTCCCTCCGGTCGCCCAGGCCAGGTTCGGGCCGCCCGAGCTCGTCCTGGACCGCCCGTCCCTCGCCCTGGCCACCGGAGCCCGGTTCCTCGACCTCGCGGGCGACGGACGCCCCGACCTCGTCCGCTTCACCGGGCCCGACCCCGGGTTCCAGGAACGCGCCGCGGACGGCGCATGGGGGCCGTACACCCCGTTCGGCTCACTGCCCGACCGCGACTGGAACGATCCCCGCCTCCGGTTCGTCGACCTGGACGGCGACGGACTCGCCGACGTCCTCGTGACCGAGGACGACGCCCTGGTCTGGCACCCCTCCCTCGGCGAAGAGGGCTTCGCTCCCGAGCGGCGCGAGCGGCGCGCCCAGGACGAGGAGCACGGCCCGGTGCTCGTCCTCGCCGACGCCGAACAGTCGGTCCACCTGGCCGACATGAGCGGGGACGGCCTCAGCGACCTCGTCCGCATCCGCAATGGCGAGGTCTGCTACTGGCCGAACCTGGGCCACGGCCGCTTCGGCCCGAAGATCGTGATGGCCGGCGCCCCGTCCGACCACCCCGACCGCTTCGACCAGCGCCGCATCCTCCTCGCCGACGTCGACGGCTCCGGCAGCACCGACCTCCTCCACCTCCACCCGGACGGCGCGCTGATCCACTTCAACCGGTCGGGCAACGACTTCGCGCCGCCCGTACCGCTGCCGGCACTGCCCCCGGCGGACACCCTCACCGACGTCCTCGCCGTCGACCTGCTCGGCAACGGCACGGCCTGCCTGGTGTGGTCCTCACCCCTGCCGGAGGACGGCCGCCGCCCCCTGCGCTATCTCGACCTGATGGGCGGGGTGAAGCCCCACCTCCTCACCCGGGTGCGCAACAACCTCGGCGCCGAGACCGAGGTCACGTACGCGCCCTCCACCGCCTTCGCCCTGCGCGACCGGCGGGCGGGCACCCCGTGGGCGACCACGCTGCCCTTCCCCGTCCATGTGGTCGAGCGGACGACCACGCGCGACAAGTGGCGCGGGACGGCCTTCACCAGCCGCTACAGCTACCACCACGGCTGCTTCGACGGGACCGAGCGCGAGTTCCGCGGCTTCGCCCGTGTGGAGCGGACCGACGTCGAGGACTACGGCACGTTCGCCGCGGCCAACGCGGACAGCCCGTACGTGACCGCCGACCACCGGCTCCACCAGCCACCCGTGCGGACGGTCACCTGGCACCACACCGGGGTGCCCGTCGAGGGCCGGGACCCGCTGCACCCGTTCCGGCACGAGTACTTCCGCGCGTCCGACGAGTACGCGTCGCCGGGCCCCGGCCACGACGGCCTGCCGCTCGGCCCCGACGAACGGCGGGAGGCGGTGAGGGCGTTCCACGGCGCGCTCCTCCGCGAGGAGACGTACGAACTCGACCTCGGCGCCGCGGAGGACGCGGAACGACCCCCGGCTCCCGTCCGCGTGCTCGCCGCCACCTCGCACGCCCACCACGTCCGCCTCGTCCAGCCCCGTGTCGGCGGGCACCACGCCGTCCTCCACACGTACGAGAGCGAGACCGTCGCCCACCACTACGAACTCGACCTGCGCTCCACGGGGTCCGCACCCGCACCCGATCCACGGATCGTCCACACCCTCAACCTCACCGTCGACGCGTACGGAAGCGTCCTCCAGGCCGTCACCGTCGCCTACCCGCGCACCCGCCCGGTCCCCCTCGCGGATCCTCTCCTGCCGCCCGGCACCGAGGCCCTCGTCGCCGCCGTCCAGGGCGAGATCCACGTCGCCTACACCGAGAGCCGCACCACCGACCCGCTCCCGTCCCACCCCGACCGGCACCGCCTCCCCCTGCCCTGCGAGGCACGCACGTACGAGCTGACCGGGATCGGCCCGGTCCGGGCGGGCGACGGCCGGTGGGTCACCGCGGACGGCCTGCGGCGCCTCCGGCTCGGCGAGCGGTACCAGAGCAGCGGCATCCCGGTCGCCGAACTCGAACACCACCAGCTGCCCGACCGTACGACACCGCAGAAGCGGCTCCTCGAACTCGTCCGCACGCTCTTCCACGACGAGACGCTCACCGCGCCCCTGCCCCTGGGAGGCCTGACGGCCCGCGCCGTGCCGTTCGGGACCTACACCCTCGCCTGGACCGACACGATGCTCACGACGGTCCTGGGTGACAAGGCGACCGCCGAGGTCAGGGCCGCGGCGGCGGACCGGGCCGTCAGCGGCCACCTCGGCGGCCCGGCCGCCGTACGGCTCCTCGGCGAGGACGCCGCCGGCCGGTACTGGCGCTGCTCCGAAGGCGCCGAGTACGCCCCCGACGCGGCGACCCGGTTCTTCCTGCCCGCCGGCCGGACCGACCCCTTCGGGAACAGCACCCGCCTGGAACACGACCCGTACGGGCTCTCCGTGAGGGTGAGCACCGACCCCCTCGGCAACCGCACCGAAGTGCTCGCCCACGACTACCGGGTCATGGCGCCCCGCAGGATCCGTGACATCAACGGCAACCACGCCGAGGTCCGGTTCGACGCCCTGGGCCTGCCGGCCGCGGACGCGCACGGAGGCAAGGACGGCACCGGTGACCACCTCGCGGGGCTCGACCCGGCCGCGCTCGACCCCGGACTCACCGCCCTCACCGCCTTCTTCGCCACCGACGCCTACGACCCCGCGCACGCCCGCACCCTGCTCCTCGGCGCGAGGAACCGATGGCTCTGCCACTTCGGCGAGGAACTCCGCGACGGCGAGGTCGTCTGGGCCGCACACCCGCCCTGCACCGCCGTGCTCACCCGCGAACGGCACGCCGACGAGCAGACCGAGAGCCCCCTCCAGGCCGCCTTCCTCTACACGGACGGCGTCGGCAACCCCCTGGTCAGGAAGGCCCAGGCAGAACCCGACGCACCGGGCGGCCCGCTGCGCTGGATCGCCGAAGGCAAGACCGTCGTCAACAACAAGGGGAACCCGGTCAAGCGGTACGAGCCCTACTTCAGCCCGCCCGAGAGCGGTCACCGCTTCGAGGAACCCGGCGAGCACGGCGTCACCCCGCTGCACTTCTACGACGCGATCGGGCGGCTGATCCGCACCGACCTCCCCGATGGCAGCCACCGCCGCGTCGACTTCTCGCCCTGGCACGTCACCGACCACGACCAGAACGACACCGTCCTCGAACCGGGCAACGGGTGGTACGCGCGGACGAGCACCTCCGCCCTGCCCGCCGAACGCCGAGCCGCCCGGCAGGCCGCCGCCCACGCCGGCACCCCCGGACGGAAGCTGCTCGACAGCCTCGGCCACACCGTCCTGACGATCGCCCACAACAGGCTCGACGGCGTCGACGAGAAGCACGTCACCTTCACCCGGCTGGACGTGGAGGGCACTCCGCTCTGGATCCAGGACCCACGCGGCAACCGGGTCCTCCAGCACACCGTCCCACCCCTCCCACCCGGGCCCCATCCCCTCGACGACCCGCAGAACCTGTCCCCGGGCGGCTTCAGCGCCGGCTACGACCTGACCGGGCGCGCGCTCTTCGAGCACAGCCCGGACTCCGGCGCCCGCTGGACCCTCAAGGACGCGACCGACGGACCTCTCTTCACCTGGAACGCCCGCGGATTCCGCACCCGCACGACCTACGACCCCCTGCGCCGCCCCGTCGGCACGTACGTCACCGCGACCGGCGACACGACCGTCACCGGGGCTCCGCGCGACCCCGCGGACCCACCGGCACCCGAGACACTGGTCGAGCACCGGGTCTACGGCGAGACGCACCCCGACCCCGACCGGAACCTGCGCGGCCGGGCCTTCCGCGTCTACGACGGCGCCGGAGCGACGACCAGCGAACGCTACGACTTCCAGGGCAACCTGCTCGCCACCTCCCGCCGCTTCGCCCGCGACTACACCGGCACGACGGACTGGTCCGCCCTCGGCTCCCTCACCGACCCGGACCGGACCGCCGAGCTCGCCGAACCGCTCCTCGAACCGGGCCCGCCGCTGACCACGAGCACCACGTACGATGCCCTCGGCCGCCCGGTCGCGACCACGACCCCCGACGGCCTCGTCACCCTGTGGTCCTACAACGAGGCGGGCCTGCCCGAGCGCGTCGACGTCCGGCTGCGCGGCGCCGCGGCGTCCACCGCGTTCGTCACCGACGTCGACTACGACGCCCACGGGCGGCGCACCCGCGTGGCCTACGGCAACGGCGCCCGCCGCACGTACACGTACGACCCGCTCACCTTCCACCTCACCGGCGTGCGCACCACCCGGCCGGCCGACCCCGACGCCACCGCCTCGCTCCTGTTCACGAACGCCTCCGTGGTGCAGGACCTCCACTACACCCGCGACCCGGTCGGCAACATCACGCGCGTCGAGGACGCCGCACTCGCCACGATCGCGGGCGTCGACACCGCCCGCGACCACACCCACGACGCGCTCTACCGGCTGGTCGCCGCGAGCGGGCGCGAACACACGGGCCAGACGGACTTCCTGCCCGACCCGCCCGACGGCGGCCACCGGGACCACCCCTTCGCCGGCGCCCGCGTCCACCCCCACGACCTCCAAGGGCTGCGCGGCTACGTGGAGCGCTACCGCTACGACGCCGTCGGCAACCTCATGCATCTCGCCCACCACGAGGGCACCGACGTCGAGGCCCCCGGCCCCACCCTGTGGCGGCGCCACCACCAGTACGCGCTCGACAGCAACCGGCTCCTCGCCACCAGCCTGCCCGGCGAGGCCGGCGGCCTGCCGGACTACGCGACGGAGGGCGGCTACGGCGCCCGGTACGCCCACGACGCGCACGGCGACATCACCCGCATGCCGCACCTTCCGCTGATGCGCTGGGACCACGGCGACCGCCTGGCGGCCACCGCACGGCAGGTGGTGAACGCCGGCACGCCCGAGACGACGTACTACGTCTACGACTCCATGGGTGAACGGGCCCGCAAGGTGACCGTGACGGCGGCCGGGGCACTCAAGAACGAGCGCCGGTACGTCGGCGGCTTCGAGCTCTACCGCGAGTACGGCGCGGGCGGCACGGCCCTCGAACGCGAGACCCTGCGCGTCGGCGACGCCGGCGAGCCCGTGGCCCTCGTCGAGACGGCCACCCTCCCCGCCGGCCGGCCCGCCGTCCGTTACCGGTTCGCCGACCACCAGGAATCCGTCCGCGTCGAACTCGACGAGAACGGCGCCCTGGTGGGCCACGAGGAGTACCACCCCTACGGCACGACCGCCTTCCAGTCCGGCCGCACCGCCGCCGAGACCGGCCTCAAGCGCTACCGGTACACCGGCAAGGAACGGGACGACGAGACCGGCCTCTCGTCCTTCGGCGCCCGCTACTACGCCCCCTGGCTCGGCCGCTGGACGAGCTGCGACCCGGCGGGACTGGCGGACGGTCCGTGCCGCTACGCGTACGCGCGGTGCGGACCGGTGCGGTTCCACGACCCGGACGGGCGACTGGTGGACGAGGGCGGCAAGTTCGCGGCGGCGGCCGCCGCGGCCGCGCCCACGCTGGAGGCGGCCGGGGTCGTGGCCCGGGTCGCCCCGGGGTACTTCAAACTGGCGGCCGTCGCCCTCGTGGTGGCCGCGGTCGCGTACGGCGCGTACGTGTACGCCACCCACGAGGAGAAGCCGCAGCCGCCCGCGGTGGTTCCGCCGCCGCGCACGGACCCCGACCCCGGGACGGAGAAGATCCACGGCAACTGGGTCGACGGCAAGTTCGTCCCCGCCGTCCCCAAGGACCAGGACCCGGCACCGCCCAAGCCCGCCGTCGGGGGAGCGGGCAAGCCGCCGCAGAAGGGCGACACGGCGCCCAAGGAGCAGACCGGGGCACCGCGCAAGGCTCCGCCGCGACCGTCGAACAACTGGATCGACGAGCGGGCCCGGGCGGACGCGAAGAAGAAGGACGCCGACAAGGCCGCCCGGCAGCAGTTCTTCGACTCGGGGCGCGAGCCGGAGAAGCTCCCGGAGAAGCCGCCGCCCAAGCACCACATCGTCGGCAACAAGGACAGTGTGTACACGCCGCTTTTCAAGGAGATCTTCGCCAAGGCGAGCATCCCCGGCGTGCCCGACGTGACGCTCGACAGCGACTTCAACCTCGAGCCCGTCGAAGGGCACAAGGGGGCACACGGGGAGCGGTACCACGCGCCGGTGTTCAGGGAGCTGACGAAGGCCCTGGACGGCAAGCCGGAGCACACGTGGGAGTACCGTAACGCCCTCATCGAGGCCGTGCGGGCTCTGGGGGCGGAGGCACGGAGACCGGGATCGGATCTGAACGACATCATCACCGGGCGGAGGTGAGCCGGACGGGGGCGGCGCCTCGACGGCGCCGCCCCCCGCCCGTCACGCCACCCGCGTCACCTCGTACTGCCACACCAGGACCAGGTCCACCACCGCGTCCGGGTTCAGCCCGCCGCCCTTGCGCAGGCGCGGGTCGAGACCCTGGAGCGGCACGGTGAGCAGCCAGTCCTCGTCGTGCTCGGCGACCTGCCCCTCGACGTCGAAGCGGGCCCGCGGCTGCGCCTTCAGCTGCGGGTCGGCGCTGAGGGTGGCCGGGACGCCGTCGCCCTCAGGAGGCTTCAGGGTCAGCGTCAGGTCGCCGGTCCCCGTCCCGTAACAGTCCACGTAGCGCGTCGATCCGTCGAACAGATCCGTCGAGAGCACGAGCACGACCTGCGGGTCGCTCAGGCGGATGCCGTCGTCGGAGAACAGGCGCGGGAACCAGCGCTTGGACACCGGGAACCGCAGTGTCGGGCTCGCCCCGCTCACGAAGCGGTACCACTGGTCGCCGAGCTCGCGCCGCGCGCTGACGGCACGCAGCAGGCCCGTGCCGCCGTGTGCGTGGAGCCAGCCGTTCAGGCCGTCGCGGAGCTCGAACACGGCCCGGTCGGCGAAGCCGGCCCCGCCGTCGCGTGCCGTGTACCGCAGATGCATGACGACGTCGGCGATCGACTCGTAGTCGAACTGCCGGAACTCCTGCGGCAGACTCAGCCGCCACTCGCCGATCACGCCCGCCCCCTCGAACGGCAGGAAGCGCTCGTCGCGCAGATTCGTCTCGAAGAGCCCGCTGTCGTCCTGGCCGCTGCTGGTCACGACCGACTGGACCGGTCCCGTGTAGTCCCGGAACCGGGCGTCCGGCGTCTGCCGCGCGTAGCGGTTGCCCGGCAGCCGGGTGTCCGTCCGCACACTGCTCCGCAGGAGCGTGGCGGTCAGGTTCACGCCGGTGTACGGGCCGCCGACGCACGGCACGGTGAAGCTCACCGTCCTGATCCGCCGCAGATAGTGCCCCGGCGTGTCCAGGTCGAACAGGACCTCCGGCAGGGACACGTAGCAACTGCCGGTCTCCTTGAGCGACAGGAGCGCGGTCGGGTCGAGCTGGGCGAGCGACACCGCCTTCGCCAGCTCGAACTCGCGCGCGTTGTCGGCGAGGTACGCGGCGTCGAGCCGGTTCAGGTCGCTCGCGAGCCGCTCGCCCGCGAGGAGGCCCTTGCGGAGGGTGTCCCAGTGGCCGAACCGGACGAGGGGCGGGCCGTCGGCGCCCAGTTCGTACCGCATCGCCTGCTCGGCCCGCTTCGCCGTGTCGTACGCGAGCTGGTACGCCTGGAAGTACGACGTGGACAGCTGACCCACCATCCAGTCGTACAGCTCCTGGCCGGTGTACTTGTCGTGCAGGAAGCGGTCCGCCTCCCGGGTGTGGGCGGCCTGGAGGTCGTGGTTGGCGAGCTCCCGCCGGGCGATCTCGTGGCGGACGACCGCGGCATCGATCTGGGCGTCGTAGTTCGCGATCTCCGAATCGGCCTGGCCCTTCTGGAAGTCCCACTCCTCCGAGCGCCGCTCGTAGCCGGCCAGCGTCGCCGCCAGCGAGGCCCCGGAGTGGAAGGTGCCGGCGATCTGCGACAGCGAGCCGGACAGCCCCTTGAGGGCCTCGCCGAGGTTGGTGCCGCCCCAGGTCGCACCGATCGTGGTCGGTGTACCCAGCTTGAGCTCCGGAAGCATCCTCATGACGCTCACCGTCATGTCGATGACCGCGGCGACCGACTGGGTGCCGATGCCCAGGCCGGTGAGGACCTCGTGCACCTTCTCGCCGGCGTTCATCTTCCGGCGCGACCCGTAGTAGTCCTGCTTCCTCGTCGCCCCGTCCCGCGCCTGCCGCAGCCCCGCCACCGTGTGGGCCGCCTCGGTGACCTGGGACAGTCGCAGCTCCCGCACCGCGTCGAGCAGGGCGGTCTCATGACTGGAGCGCAGCCGCGCGAGCGCCTCCGCGTCCCGCTTCTCCAGCGCGGAGAGCAGCAGCCCGCCGAAGGCCTTGACCTCGGCGGTGTACTCCCTGGCCTTCGTGACCATGGTGGTGAAGCGGTAGTGGGGGAGCGGCCCGCCCAGGTCCTCCGACACGGACGCCGCAGCGGCACCCGTCGCCACGGCGCCGACGAGCAGGGCGGGGTCGATCGGGGCTCCGAACAGCTCGAACGCGCGTTGTACGCCCTCGATGTCCTGGCAGTGGCGGATCTTGTACAGACGGTCCTCGACCGTGTCCCAGTAGCCGAGCAGCTTGTCGTTGGGCGGAACGCGGAAGTACGTCAGCCAGCCCAGGCCGAGACCGGGCGCGATCCTCGTCGGCGGCGGCTCCGCCCCGCCCGCCGGGATCAGGTGCTCGGCCGCCGTCACCGGATCCGGCGCCGCCGCGTCGCGTGCGCGCAGCTCGGCGTAGCTGAGCGGCGCGGGCTCGTTCGGCGGGGGTACGGACACGGGCCGCGGCCCGAGGAGCTCGGCGGTGAGCAGATACATCTGGGTCGCCTGGTTGACCGACTCCAGGGTGCCCTCGCGGAAGAGGCTGTCGCCCCAGGCGATCAGATTGTCCAGGTACCGCATCACGACCGCCTTCTGGTAGGCGGTCGTCCGGAACTTGGCGACCACGTCCGGCTGGAAGGGATGCGCCAGCCACTCCTCGACCCGGCGCCGCTCGCCCGTGTCGCCCTCGGCGAGGCGCTTGAGGATGTCCTCGATCCGCTGCCGCTGGTAGTCCTGCTGCAGGTGGAACGGCTTGGTGATCCAGTAGCGCCCGGGCGAGTCGCCGCCGGACCGCGAGGTCGGATCGAAGATCGTGTGGAACCACTGCTGCGCCTCGGCGAAGCGCCGGTTGGCACTGAGCCGCTGCGCCATGAGGAGCGGGATGTGGAAGAACAGCTCCCAGTTGTAGTCGGCGTAGGTGCCCTCCGGCGTGAAGTCCACCTCGCTCTCCGTGGGGTACTCCGGGGACACCAGATCGGTCGGGCCGTAGGTGCGGAAGTCGAACAGCTCCCACTGCGCGCCCGGGTCGAGCTGGACCGACCGGTCCAGCAGGGCCCGCGTGCCGTCGCGGTTGAGCAGGCTCAGGAAGAGGTCGACGTGCGGGTGGTACATCGGCGTGAAGCGGAGCAGCGTCCGGCCGGCGGGCCGCAGGTCCGGTGTGATGTGGTAGCTGCGTGCCCCGTCGGTGAACGTGGCCGAGTCGTAGAGCCAGCCTTCGGGCGAGGCGAAGTCGACCGGCATCTGCAGCCGGAACAGGGCCGGGCCCTGGGGGTTCTCCAGGATCAGTTTGCTGCCGTGGAAGTGGAACAACTCCGGGAGGTGCACCTTCGGCCGGGAGCCGGGGGGAGCGTTGGGGTCGAGCCTTTCGACGAACTCGTTGTTGATGTTCTGGGTGTCGACCGGCCAGATGAAGAGCTGCCCCCGGGCCGCGGCCTCGGGAGTGTCGTCCTCGCACCAGATGTGGGGGTCGACGGTGACCGAACCCGGGCGGAGGCCGAACCGGAACGCGCCGGAGATCACTCCGCCCCGCGGGCCGCCGTAGGGCCTGCCGTGCAGGTTGTACACGCTCCACACCGTCAGTTCGCCGCCAGGCCCCCTCTGCGGGTAGAGCCGGTAGTGGCCGGTGGTCTTGAACGGGTCCGCCTCGTTGGCGATCTGCTGTTCCTGACTCGACGGCTGCCAGCCCCGGAACGTGTCGAGCGACTGCGTGATCCGCTTCGGCAGCCAGGTGCCGTTCGCGTACTGGGTCCAGTTGAGCTGCGTCTTCCAGTAGATCTGGGGCTGCTCGATCGCCGAGCCCTTCACCATCGGATCCGGCAGTCTCCTGATCGCCTGCGGATCACCCGACTTCACGAACGTCGGCCACATCACCTGCAGGCGCTTGTTCCACACGAAGGGGATCAGGGCCGGGGTGTCGAGATCGAGGTCGATCTTCTCCCACGGCGTCCACGTGGTCCGGTTCTTCGTCCAGCGGCGGTAGTGGAAGATCCGGGGCGCGGACTCGGTGCACGCGAACAGGTGCACCACCTCCACTCCGGTGGAGAGGTCGTGGACGATGCCGCAGGGCTGCAGCCGGGCCACCGAGTCGAGCCGGTCGACGTAGTTGCGGTAGACCTCCCCCATGTTGTCGCCGACCACCTCCTTCTGCATCAGCTCGTTGTGCAGGGTGGTGAAGAACGGGGAGGCGCCGAGCCGCAGATCGGGCTGGAAGTAGTTCTCCGGGTACAGGAAGACCTTCTGGTTGGCCTCCCAGAGCCGGTAGCGCTTCATCCACTCCCACTGCTCCCAGGTCTCGTCGTCACCGGGTCGCACCCGCGGCTCCAGGCCGAGCAGCACCCGCTGGACGAACAGTTGCACCGTGTTGATCGCCTGGGCCGTCCGGGTGGTCAGCCGGCAGCCGCCCATCTCCACGTCGAGCAGGAAGTGGTCGTAGAGGCCGTTGACGTCCTTCCAGTACGGGAATCCGCCGCTGGTGGTCAGCGGGTTCGCGACGAGATAGGACACGAGCGCGGCCCGCTGGCGCTCGCGCAGGGCGTCCGCGACGGGGACGGCGGCGGCCAGCCAGTCCTCCGGCGAGAACCGCGCCTTCGCGGCCATCATCGTCGACTGCACGATGTCCCTCGGGAGTCGCGACGGGATCCAGGCGCCGGCCCGTGCCGCCGACACCCCCAGGCGGCGCAGCAGCGACACGCCCGCCCGCAGTCTGCCCAGGCCCCGCTCGTCCCCGAGCTCGCCGGGCAGGGCCATCCCCAGCATGTCGGCGGTGCACAGCACCTCGATGTCGTCCCTGTTCCACCCGGTCCGCTCGCTGAGGGTGTCGAAGACGCGGTAGCCGGACGCCTCCGGTCCGCGACCGGCGGCGAGGACGGCTCGGAGCGTGTCCGATCCGCCGGGCAGGGTGTCGCGCAGGGCGAGCAGATCGAGCAGGCGCACGAACGGCCGGTACAGCGGCGTGGCGCCCTCGACTCGGGCCGGTGGCAGCGTCGCGAGATCGAGCCAGCCGGCGCCCGTCGCGTACCCGATCACCCAGGGTAGCTCCTCGCCGGTGACCCGCAGCCGCGACAGGGCCAGGGCGACCCGGTGCAGCAGGGAGAGGGCGGTGAACTGGGCGGGGAAGCCCGTGCGGGTGACGGCCACCGCCGGGTCGCTGCCGACGAAGGCGGGGTCGAGGAAGTCGAGGACCAGCGGACCGGGCACGGACAGGGCGCGCAGCCACGTCCCGAGCAGCGCGTCCGCCGAGCCCGCGTCGAGGCCGGTCGCCTGGCCGAGCTGGAGCTTCACGGTCGTCTCGCCGATCCGACGGCGCAGCTCCGGCAGCAGGACGGACAGGACGAGCCGGAAACGGTCGGCCGGTGCCTGCGGCTCGTCGAAGAGGCTGTGGGCATGCGACGCGTCCAGGAACGTGTTCCCGTCCTCGACCGGTTCGGTCTGCGCCCCCTGCAGCAGGTGCACCGCACGTTGGAAGTCGACGTCCCCGCTCGCGTTCGTCAGGGCCTCGATCTCCTCCTGGCTGCGGTGACCGACGGAGCACAGCGTCCGCGCCGACGGATCGTGGAACACCTTGCCGACGAGTTCGGGCGGCAACACGAGATCGGCGGGCATGAGGGTCAGCGGCGTCCGGTAGACCGGGATCCGGTAGGCGTTCATCTGGGTGGTCACGAAGTCCCGGGGGCCCGCGAACAGCTTCCGTACGTAGATCCCCCACAACTCGCCGGAGCCCAGGCCGTACATCCGGTCCCGCTGGGCGAGCGTCATCGGACCGGTGAACCGGAGCATTCCCTGCCCGTCCGGACCGGGGTCGAAGCGCACCGGAAGATCCGCGGGATACGGGCGGGAGCCGACGTCGTCGGGCACCGGAACGGAGTAAACGGCGGTGCCCAGCAGGGTGGTGACGGCCTGCTCGACCCGGGTCGGTTCCCATCCCAGCAGCGAGAGATGGCGTCCCGTC
Organism: Streptomyces sp. E-08; assembly: GCF_049913095.1. NCBI lineage: Bacteria > Bacillati > Actinomycetota > Actinomycetes > Kitasatosporales > Streptomycetaceae > Streptomyces > Streptomyces sp. E-08. The sequence goes on from NZ_CP183971.1 coordinate 7,864,599, forward strand.
AGTGTGCCCTTGTCGTCCGTGGTCTGAGCCGTCTGCTCGTACACCGCTCGCAGGGCCGTACGCAGGCCGGTCAGTACCGCGCCGAGCGCGGTGTCCGACGGCACGGTCGAGCCCTCGGGGCCGGTCGTCGCGGTCAGCACGGCGTCTGCCTCGGCCACCGTCAGTCCGCCGGCCAGGATCGCCTCCACTTCGTCGGCGAACCTGCTGGTCTCCGCGAGCGAGGCGCGCACCGAGGCGGCGGGGTCCCCGGTCGGCGGCGGCTCGCCCACCGCGCCCCCGGAGCCCGCCGACGACTCCCGGCGCCCCGGGTCGTCGACCGGCGAGGGACTCAGCCGTACGGGCCGGCCGGCGGGCAGTTCCGTCTCGTCACCCGGTGTCCTCCCGGCGCCGGGCGCGGGCCGGTCGGGCCGCAGCGGACTGCCGCCGCGCAGCTCGAAGAGCCGGAGCAGGTCCGCGACCGACAGCCGGACGGCGCGGGCCAGTGTCACCGTGCGCACCAGGGCGGAGAGGTTGGCGAGCGTCAGGCGCGTGTCCGCGACGACGGCCCGCGGTCCGTCGACGAGCGCGCTCAGCTCCGTGTCCGTGATCTCCAGGCTCCCGAGCAGGGCGGCCGACACGGGATAGGAGTGCAGGTCACCGACGGCATCGACCTCGGTGCGGGAGGGGTTCAGCGTGAACGGGTTACGGCCGCCCGGCACGGCGGCGACCACCGTGTCGTCGAGGAACAGGCGGTCGTAGAGCGAAGGGTCGTCGCCGGTGCGGTACAGATGGGTGTCCAGCGGTCCGTACAGGCACAGCAGCCGTTCCACGGGCAGGCCGAACCGGTCGGACAGACGCCGTACGGCGACCACGCAGGACAGCGTCGCGGCGGTCAGCTCGCCCGGGGTGCAGGTGGCGATGACCCGGTCGAGCCGGTGCGCCGGCCAGTCGAGCACCCTGCGCAGCCGCTCGAAGCGGTGCAGCCGGTCGAGGGTGTCCGCGGTGACACCGTTGATCCGCAACAGGGCCGTGTCGCACGGATGGTCGGGGTCGGTCGGCTCCATCGTCAGTGTGCGGTCCGGGTCGACGAAGCGAGTGCCGAGCAGCGACTCCAGTTCCGGATAGTCCAGTTGGGCGGTGTCGAGCATGGCACGCACCGTCGAGACGGAGTCGAGGAGCTGGGCCGTCTGCATGCCGAAGGGCCTGCCGTAGAACGCGGCCAGCGTCCGCGTCGGCCCCGTGGACTCGCCGGTGATCAGCCGCAGCCCGGCCAGGGTGATGCCCAGGCTCTCCGCGACCACCTCGACGGAGTCCGCGCCGGCCGGGTGCAGCGTGGCCATCAGCTCCTCGCGGCGCACCCCGAGCAACCCGAGGTAGCTGCGGGCGCGGTCCGCCCAGAGGTCGTACGGCAGTGACCACGGATACGCGGCGTCGGCCAGCCAGCTGTAGGCGCTGTGATTGGTCCACTGCGGCTGGATCCGCAGGTGCGCCGAGTCGCCGCTGCTCTGCCGCAAGGTGTCCCCGGTGGCGGGGTCCTGGGTGATCGCGTTCTCCAGGACCTCGTTGACGAGATCGATGTACGGCAGGGTCAGGTTGGTGTTGTCGCAGCCGAGCTTCACGTGCCACAGATCCGGCCGCCGGGCGTACAGCGTGTCCGCCATGGGGCTCTCGCCCAGCTCGCCCATCGACCCGGAACTGGGTGCCCGCTTCAGGAAGTACAGCAGGTCCACCAGGTAGGCGGGCTGGCTGTAGAGCGTCCGGCACTCCTTGCAGGCGCACTGGTCCGCGGAACCGAACAGCTCCCCCCAGTCCGGGACCAGATCGGTGTGCGCCTCCACCCGGGGCAGCCACGGCACCTCGAACTGCCCGGCGGTCCGCAGGTCCGCCACCAGGTTCACGGCCGCGGCGTGCACCCGCAGCGCCCGCGTGTGCACCGCGTGCGCCTCCTCTTCGCCCAGGTGGTCAGCCATCCGCGCGGCGAACGTGTCCCGGGCCACCGCCGCGATGGCCGCGGAGGAGGAGAACCCCTCGCCCCGCAGCGCACGCGTCGCGTCGAAGCGCGGGGCGACCCGGTACACCCGCTGGAGGGCGGCCAGTTCGGGACGGGCCTCCTCGTCGGGGACGCTGCGGGCGTCGACCGGGGTGCTCACCAGGTCGAAGTCCGGGTTCGCGGCGAGGAAGCGAGCGGCGGGGGCGCTGTCCGGCGCCGGGGCGGCGGCGAGCCGATGGGCCACGTACGCGGTCGGGTACGTCCGCTCGACGCGGGAGCGCAGCTCTTCGGCGTACTCCTCCGGGGAGAAGGCCGGCGGACTCGCATGGGGCGGACCGCCCGCCTCCGCGACGAGGCCCTCCCAGTGCCCGTCGAGCCGGACGAGCTCGCGCGGGTGGGCGAGCTCCCCGCTGTCGAAGCGGTCCAGGAGCGCCCCGACCAGCTCGGGGTGTCCGTCGGCCACCCGATCCAACTCCAGGGCGAGGAGCAGGCGTTCGGTCGTGGCGGTCGGGGCGCCGACGGCGGCGAACGCCTCCCGGGCCGTGGCCTCACGCCCGTCGTGGTCGACGTGGGCGGAGAAGAGGCGCTGCCGCACCTCCGGGTCCGCGATCGTGAGCGTGAAGAGGCGGGCGAGGGCGGGCGGCCGCGTCCCGGCGTCGTGGCCGTCGACGCCCGCGGCCCCGCCGGCGCTCGCGGATCCTTCGAAGCCGAGCTGGCTGCCGCGTACGGCTGCGACGAGTTCCTCGGCGCCGTCCGCGCCGTCGATCAGGCGGGTCTCCACGGCTGTCGCGAGCGCGTCCCGTACGTCACGGGTACGCCGCAGGGCGAGTTCCCCGAGGTCGTCCGGCAGACCCCGGCGCAGCAGACCGTAGAACAGCTCCGCCGGCCGCCCGGTGGCGGCCGCGAGCCGGGCCGCCCCGGAGGCGAGGCGGACGTGGGCCGCGTCGACCCCGGCGGCCTGGCCGAGGAACCCCACCTCCTCGGGAGCGAGTCCGGCGGGATCGGCGCCGTCGAGCAGCGGTGCCACCGCCGCGAGCAGCCGCGCGTACTCGCTGCGCGTATCCGCGGGCAGGGTGACGTCCAGGACCCTCCCGGAGTCGGGCGCCGGGCAGGGGACCTCGACCGACCTGCCGTCGGGGGACGACACCCGTACCACCAGACCGGCCGGCCCGGCGGGGGCCTCGTACTCCAGCCGAAAGTGTCCGTCGCTTCCCGTCCGGGTCTCGCCGAGCGTGCTCGTGGACCGCAACCGCCGGGCGACGAGCTCGACCAGGGTCCCGGCGGCGGCCGACCGGCCGCCGTCCTCGACGGTGCCGGTGACGTGGCGGCGCACCGGTGGGGCGGAGTCGGATGGGCCGGCGGGCTCTGCGGTCATGGCGGAACTCCTCTGTGCGGTGGGGGAGGGACTACACGGTGAACAGCTCGCTGGTGCGGGTGAGCCGGAGGTACGAGCCCGAGGGCGTGGCGGGTCCGGTCCGCACCGCCCCGCCGGCGACCAGGACCCGGCCGTCGGCCAGGACGGTCGCGGCGAAGTCGACCCGCCCGACCGCCATGCCCGGCTCCGCCGACCAGGTCCCGAAGCGCGGGTCGTAGCGTGCGGCACTGCGGTAACCGGCCTCTCCGAGCGTGTCGCCGGTGCCGCCGACGACCAGCACCTCGCCGGTGGGCAGGCGCACGGCCTGGTGCAGCGCCCGGCCGCACGGCATGTCCGCCTCCCGGCTCCAGGTGCCGGTCGCGGGGTCGTACCGTTCCGCGGTGGCCCGGCTGTACGGGTCAGGACGCCCCTGCGCGCCGGCGTCGGGGTCGCCGCCGCCGGTGGCGAGCACCGTCCCGTCGGCCAGGGGCGTCAGCCGGTGTCCGGTGCGGGCGGCGACGAAGCCGCCCGTGGGCGTCCACCTGCCGGTGGCCGGGTCGTAGCGCTCGCAGTACGCGAGTCCCGCACCCCCACGCCAGTCGCGGCGGGTCGCCGCCCAGCCGCCCGCGACGAGCACCGCGCCACCGGGCAGGGCCACGGCAGGGTGGAAGGAGCGGGCATCGAGCATCGGGGCGGTCGGGCTCCACCGCCCCGACTCCGGGTCGAACACCTCGGCCGAGACGAGGGAGCGCTCGCTGTCGGGGGAGCGGGCTGCGGTGCCCCCGGCCACGAGCACCCGGCCGTCCGGGAGCAGGGTCGCGGAGTGCCCGCACCGTCCCTGCCCCATCCGCCCGCCGTCCGACCAGCGCCGCTCGTCCGGGTCGTACACCTCGGCGCTGTCCAGCGCCTGCACCGGGTAGGCCGCAGAACCTCCGCTGCCCCCGGCCACGAGCACGCGCCCGTCGGCCAGCAGGGTGGTCGAGTGCATCCGGCGGGCCTCCCGGAGGGGCGCCGCCCCGGTCCACGCCCCGGAGCGCGGGTCGAAGAGCGCGGTCCCGTCCTCGGCCTTCAGCCGGTCGTCGCCGCCGCCCGCGATCAGGACCTGTCCGTCCCCGAGCCGCACGGCGGAACTCGCCGCACCGAACAGGTTCCGCTCCCACGGCAGTTCGCCGGCCGCCGCCCACCGTCCTCGGCTCATGGCGTGAACACCTCCGCGGTGCCGGCCGGGACGGCCTCGGTGCTCCTGGGGGCGGCCGCGTCCGCGCGGGAGACGCCGCCGGCCGCGAGCACCCGCCCGTCACCGAGCACCGTCGCCCCGAAGGCCCAGCGGCCGCTGAGCATGGGCCCCACCGGCTCCCACCAGCGGGCACCGTCCCGTCGGAGGAGCGTGCTCGCGAACCCCGTGTGCAAACAGGCGCCTTCGGTGCCGCCGAAGACGAGCACCCCGTCCGTGGTCAGCACCGCCCGGTGGTAGGAGCGCCCCCACGGCAGCGGCGGCCCCGGTCGCCACACCCCGGTCACCACGTCGTAGAGCTCCGTGCTCGCCAGGCTGTACGGGCGGAAGCGGGCGTCGTCGGCGGCGCGGCCGGACTCACCGCCGACGGCCAGCACGGACCCGTCGGGCCACGGCACCGCCTGGTGCAGGCCGCGGGCCGCGCTCAGCGACCCGGTCGGCTCCCAGGTGCCGCTCCCGGGGTCGTACACCTCGCACAGGCCGAGCGCCGGGTCGCCGCCGTACCGCGTGGTGCCGACCATGCCGCCCACGGCGAGGACGCGGCCGCCCGGCAGCGGCACGGCCATGTGCCCCCAGCGGGCCACGGTCATGGCGCCCGTCGGCTCCCAGGTCTCGTGCTCCGGGTCGAAGATCTCGGCGTCGGCGAGGGTGAGCATGCCGTGGCGCGAGCGGGGCCGCTGCCCGCCCGCCACCAGCACCCGCCCGTCGCCGAGCAGGGTCGCCGAGTGGCCGTTGCGGGCCTTGGTCATCTCCGTCGTGGCCCGCCAGATACCGCTGCCGGGGTCGAACAGCTCCGCGTGGGCGAACGACGGCTGCGGATAGGCCTGCCGGCCGGGCACCCCTCCGGCGGCCAGCGCGCGGCCGTCGGCGAGCGCCGTGAGCGAGTGCAGACGCCGGTCCCGGACCAGCGAACCGGTCACCGTCCACATGCCGGGGCCGGGTTCGTACACGCAGGAGTCGGCCAGGGCCTGCAGCAGCGGTCCCGCGCCGCCCGCCGCGAGGGCACGGCCGTCCTTGAGGGTGACGGGCCCCTCGTACTGTCCGTGCCAGTAGACCAGGGGAACCGGGAACTCCCCGGCAGCCGTCCAGCCACCCGCGGCGGTCCGTGAGGGGGAGTGCCCGGCCGGGTCCGACGGCATCTCCTTCGTGCCCGCCGTGGACCCCGCTCCGCCGGCCAGTAGGTCGCGCATTCCGTTCCTTTCGCACCGTGCGCCGATGGGGGCCGTCGGTCAGGGCGTGTACGTCTCGGTGGTGGCGGTGACCTGGTCCTCGCCCGGTACCGGGGCCGCCGCACCGGAGTGCGTGAGTCCGCCGAGGACCAGGACCCGGCCGTCGTTCAGCGCGACGGCGGCCGGCGCCCAGCGGCCTTCGGCCATCGGGAGCTCGTCGGACCAGGCGCGGGCGTCGGGGTCGTACAGGACGGCGTTCTGGTAGCCGACGGCGAGCGAGGAGTCGTCGGTGCCGCCGAGCACCAGCACGGCACCGGACCTGAGCGCCACCGCCCGGTGGTGACTGCGGCCCCAGGGCATGTCGGCGTCGGCGCTCCAGGTGCCCGCGTCCGGGTCGTACCGCTCGGAGGTCCACTGGCTGTACGGGTCGTAGGCCCAGTCCTCGTCCCGGAACCCGCGCATGTCCCCGCCCGTCACGAGTACGTCTCCGTCGAGGAGCAGCGTGGCCTGGTGGCCCTTGCGCGCCGTGGCCAGGGTGCCGGTGGGCGACCAGGTCGAATCGGCGGGGTGGAACACCTCGCAGTGGCCGAGCGCCGCGTAGCTGCCCCGCCCGACGGCGAGCGCCCCGCCGACGAGGAGCACCCGGCCGTCGTCGAACCGCACCGTCGGGTGCCCGAACCGGGCGTCCGTCATCGGCGCGCGCACCGGAGTCCACGCCCGGCTGCCGGGGTCGTACAACTCGGCGGACCGCAAGGTGCGCAGCGAGTGGTCGTCGCGGGCGGTGCAGCCGCCCGCGACGAGCAGACGGCCGTCCTTCAACGCGGTCGCGGAATGCGAGAAGCGCCCTTCGGAGAGACCGCCCACGGGGACCCAGCCCCCGCTCCCGGGGTCGTACAACTCCGCCGTGGCCAGGCCGGCCGAGGGCGCTCCGGGGCCCGCGCCGATACCGCCCACCGCCAGGATCTGACCGTTCTCGAGCCGGGTCAGCGTGTGCAGGCGGCGGGCCTGCCGGAGCGGGGGCGTGGACGTCCAGACACCGGTGGACGGGGTGAGGAGCGCGCTGAGGTCGGTCGGCAGCCGACGACCGTCCTCGCCGCCCGCGATCAGCACGCCGTCGGCGCCGAACAGGGCCGCCGCCCCGTCCGGCTGAGCCCAGAACCCCGCGAACGGCATGTCCGGTGCCGACTGCCAGACGCCGGGCGTGACCCCTGCCGCGGCCGCTGCGCGCGGCGCACCGCGCAGCACGCCACGGGCCCGCGACGGGCGCCTCAGTTCCCACACGATGCCGCACCTCATCTCGTCGGGTGCGTACTCCCCGGGGAGTTGGGCGCGGACACATGACGTCATCCGTGCGGAGTAGGAAGAAACGATCAACCTCGCCGACGCACCGCCACGGTCGGCCGGTGTCGTTCTTGGCTCCGGCTGTCCGACGTGCTCGGCCGTCTGGCGCGACGGCGCGCGGATCCGTCCCGCTCAGGACGAGTCGCGGGCTCCGCGGGGAATCGCCAGGTCCGTCAGGAGCGCCTCGCCGGCGTGGAGGTCCGCCCAGGTGCCGGACCAGGTCAGGACGGCGATCGCGGAGGTCGGGAACTTGGTCCGCACTCGGTCCAGGGCGTCCCCGGCCGCCCTGCCCGCGAGCAGCAGGATCAGGTCCTCCAGCCCCGGGTTGTGCCCGACCAGGAGCAGGGTCGCGACCTCGTCGGGTACGCCGTGGAGGACATCGAGCAGTTCCTGGGCGTCCGCCCCGTACAGCCGCGGGTCGAAGCGGGTGGGCACGGGTCCGTCCAGCTCAGCGGCGGCCAGCTCCCAGGTCCGGCGGGCGCGCCGGGCCGGGGAGCACAGGGCGAGGCCGGGCAGTGCGCCGCTCTCCGCCAGGAACCCTCCGGCTGCCGGGGCGTCGCGCAGCCCGCGCGGGCCGAGGGGACGGTCCCGGTCGGCAACGCCCTCCGGCCAGGCGCTCTTGGCGTGCCGCAGCACGAACAGGCGACGCGGTCGGCCGTCGGCGGATCCGGCGCGCTCAGGGGTCTCGGTGGAGGACGGCACGCCTTCGAGGGTACGGGGCGGGCCGTCGAGGGCCGTGGACGCTACGGGTACGTCCGCACGTCGTCGTTGTAGTCGCGGGCCCGGTCCCGTACGAGCTCGGGCAGTGTCCCCGTCGCCAGATCCGCGAGGGTCGTGCTCTCCAGGACCTGGCGCAGGCTGGTCCGCACGGCACGCCACACATCCGGCATGGGAGCCGCCGCCCCCGGTACTCGAGACCCGTCAGCTTCAGGTCCCGCACGCTGACGAGCGGTCCGTCCATCGCGCGTTCCGTGGTGTCCGTCGTGACTGTCGCGTCCTCGCCGTCCGCCGAGTCCGCCCGTCCCCGACCGACCGTGGCGGCCGTCGGCGCGGGCGCGGCCGGTGCGCTCGTCGCCGTCCAGCTGTGCGAAGGGGCGGCCCGGCGCCGTATCCCGCTCGACCTGATCCTCGTCGACCCCGCGCCGGAGGCGGGCCGGGGCACCGCGTACGCCACCGAGTTCCCCGAGCACCGGCTCAACGTGCCCGTCGGCGGCATGAGCTGCTACCCGGACGACCCGGGCCAATTCCGGCGCTGGCTCTGCCGTCACGGCGAACCCACCGTCACCGCGGCGGACTTCGCACGCGGAAGCACCGGCCGGCCCTCAATCCGACGTTCGACGCAGGACCAGGCAGAGGAAACCGAAGCTGTCCCGGTATCCGTGCAGCCACTGCGAACGCTGGGCATGGGCCGTCTCGAGCACCTGCGCGCCGGCCGGCTCGTCGGCGTGGTCCAGGGCCCATGCCGCCAGCGAGCCCCAGCAGGCCCACTCGTAGGCGTCCAGCTCACTGCGGGTGCTGACGTGCCCGTGGACGGGTGTCCACCCGTCGGCGACGACGCGGTCCACCGTGGTCGCCAGGTCGTCGAGCTCACCGAACATCTCGACGGCCGCCGGTGAAGGGGCGCGGTCCCAGAACGACTCACCGATCAGGACGCGCCCGCCGGGGGCCAGGTGCTCGCGGGCCGCCGCGAGGGTGGGGAGGAGTCCGTCGAAGGCATGCGTGGCGCCGACGCTGATCACCAGGTCGAACGGCTGCGCGGAGACGAAGTCCGCGGCCTCCTGCCGGTGAAGGACCAGGCGCTCACCGACGCCGAGTTCGCTCGCGGCCCGGCGGGCCTGCGCCAGGGAGACTTCGGAGACGTCGACGCCCTCGGCACGCAGGTGCGGGCGAGTGGCCAGGGCACGCAGAAGCCACTCCGCCGTGCCGCATCCGAGGTCGAGCACGCGCTCGTCACCTCGCGTGAGGCTGCGTTCGAGCAGCCGGCTGACCGAGTCGTCGCCGAGCGGGGACTTGATCGGGTGGTCGGCATGCGCGATCGCGGAGATCTGTTCGCGGCTCACCGGCGCAGCGTGCTCCGGGGCGAGCAGCAGTCTCGCGGCCACCTCCGTCCCATCGGTGCGGATCGTGCCGGCGACAGCCTTCGCCCGGGTCCGTGTCTCGGGGTTCAGGGCCGTCCTGAGTGCGGCTGACAGGGACGCGAAGGTGGGGGTCGGGCCGTCGTGTGCCGCGCCGATGCCGAGCTCGGCCACGCGGGCGGCCCAGTGCGGCTGGTCCACGAACTGGGGCACCACCACCTGGGGCGCACCGGCCAAGGCGGCGGTGGTCGTGGTGCCCGCGCCGCCGTGGTGGACGACCGCCGCGACCCTGCCGAACAGCGCCTGGTGGTTGACGTCGCCGACGGCGAGGCAGTCGTCCGAGCCGTCCGCCAAGGCCAGGTCGGCCCAGCCGCGGGAGACGAGCACGCGGCGGCCCTGCGCCCGCGCCGCCTCCACGGTCGTCCGCGCGATGTCGGCGGCTGCGGTCATGGGCATGCTGCCGAAGCCGACGTACACCGGTGGGGTGCCCGCGTCGAGGAACGCCTCCAGGTCGGCGGGCAGGGGGCGTTCGTCGGGCAGGATCCACGCGCCGGTCTGCACGAGCGCGAGGTTCGTCATGTGCTGCCACGGACCGAGGACCGGGTCCACCGCCAGCCACGGCCGTTCGGTGAAGACGTGGTCGCGGACGTTGTCCACCGGCGCGAGGCCGATCGCCGCGCGGTGGGTGTTCAGGGGCTGGAGGTAGAGGGCGTCGACCTTCTGGGCGTCCAGGTCCCACAGGTCCTGGCCGTCGGTCATCCAGGGCGGGGCGGGCGGGCCCGGCCGGGGCGACGGGAGGTAGTGCGCGGAAGGCATCTCGAAGGGGTGGAAGCCCGCGTACACGTAGCGGATGCCCAGCTTCTCGGCCACCGAGCGGGCCCCCGCCGGCATCAGCCCACTGGCGACCAGCACGTCGCAGTCCTCGGCCGCTTCGGCCACCGTGTCGAAGTGCGCGGCGACCAGCTCGGCCGCGAACGCGGCCGCGTCCGACGGCGGAGCCCCCGTCCGCAGCGCGCGCACGTCCCGCCCGAAGGGCACGAACTCCGCGCCGACGCCGGCCAGCAGTCCGGCGAACTCCTCGTCGGGCGGTGCGCAGACGCGTACCTCCGCGCCGTGTTTCCGCAACTGCGCGGCCAGTCCCGCCAGCGGCGCGATGTCGCCGCGGGATCCGTACGCCATCAACAGGACACGCATGTCGTGATTCTCGTTTCTGTGGGTGCCGGCATCAGCCGGCGTCGGTGCGGCGGGATTCAGGTGTGGAGGCCGGCGGACCACTGGTCCATCCGCGTCTCCCGAGGGAACGGACTCGCGGGTGCCGACGGGGTCGGCACAGGTTGCCCGTGGGGTGGCCGGTCGTGGCGTGGTCCAGCGGCGGTCAGGTGGTGGGCAGGTCGAGCTGGTACTCGTGGGTGCTGCGGTGGGGACGGAAGCCAAGCTGCCGGTTGACGGCGAGCATGTGGGCGTTGTCCTGGGCGTTGTCGGTCTCGATCTCCACGATGGCGGGGTGCTCGGCGCGGAGCCTGCGCACCATCTCGGCCTTGACCCACAGCCCGAGTCCGTGACCACGGTGTGCGGGCACCACGACGGTGTCGTACTGCAGCGCCCGGCGGGTCTCCCCGGCACGGATGACGATCTCGGTGTATCCGGCCATCTCCCCCGTGCGGAGCGCGGCGGTCGTCAGCAGTACGTCACCGCGGTCGGCCAGCACCTCGGCCATGGCCCGGACCCGGTCGGCGGTCCAGGCCTGGCTGCCGTAGTCCATCTCGCCGGTGGGCATGTCGTTCATCGAGTTCTTGGCGGCGGCGAACGCCTCGGCCAGGCCGTCGGGAACCGTGCCGGTCCAGCAGGCCAGTTCGTAACCGGGGTGCTGGGCGTCGGCCGCGGCATCGTCGGCCCGCGCGACGTCGAGCAGCAGGTGGTCCAGTGCGAGGACCTGCCGGAAGCCGCGCACGGCGCAGAAGGCGTCCCCCGGCCCGCCGCCCGCCACGGCGGTGATCAGGCTGCGGCGCCGCTCGGCCTGTGCCGCCTCCACGGCCGTGGCCAGCAGGTGCGAGCCGACGCCCGAGCGCCGCCGGTCCGGACGGACGTGCAGTTCCAGCTCGGCCAGGTGCCTCTGGCCGGGCGAGGTGAACAACCGCAGCCCGGCCACACCGATCACGCTGCCGTCGGTGCCGGTGGCCTGCCAGAGCAGTCGGCGGTTGTCCCTTCCGATGACGGTGAGCTGGGCGTGGACCTGCTCGAACGTGGGCCGGGGCTCCTCAGGCAGATCGCCGGCGAGCGAGGCCGCCACGACCGCGTGCCAGGCGGCGGCATCGTCAGGAGAGACCTGAGGGAGGGGGACGACGGTGAACATGCGGGACTCCTGGGTGGGGATGGTCTTCGCTGTGCGGAGGGCTGCTGGGGTGGTCCGGGTCAGGCGATACGGCTCTGTCCGTGTCATCGCGTTCGCGTTCCTTCAGTCGGTGTGGCGCACGAGCGGCCAGTCGATGTCGATGCGGGCAGCCGTGGCGAGGTAGTTGGTGAACACGTTGAGGGCGACGTGGGCGACGACCTCGACGATCTGACCGTCGGACAGGCCGGCTCGCCGGGCCGCGGCCAGCTGCTCCTCGGCAACGGTTCCGCGGTCGCGTACCAGCACGGCGGCCAGGTCCAGGACGGCGGCGGGCCGCGGGTCGTCGGCCTCGCCGTGGCGTGCGCGGGTGGCCTCGGCCGCACTCAGCCCGGCCGTCCTGGTGCCGAGGAACGCATGGACGGACAGGCAGTAGTCGGAGCGGTTCTCCTGCGCCACCAGCAGTGCGATGCGCTCGCGTACGTCCGCCGGCAGGGTTCCCTCCGCGTTCAGGGCGGTGAGGGCGCCCACGTACCCCTTCAGTACGGCCGGGCTGTTGGCCATCACCCGGGCCAGGTTGGGGATGACCCCCATGGCCCGGTGCGTGGCGGTGAACAGGGCTGCTGCCTCACCGGTCGCGATCTCCGGTTCAACGGTGTGTAGTGCTGGCATGCCGGTAACCCTGCCGGGTGATCTTGATACATTCCCGATGCTTCTTCGATGCACGCGCTGGTGACCCCGGGAGTAACGGCATGCGGTTCACGATCCTCGGTCCGGTGGAGGCCGTGGCTCCCGGTTCGGACGCGCCCGGTCTCGCACCCCGGCATCGCGCGGTGCTGGCCTACCTGCTGCTGCACGCCGGGGCGGTGATCAGCACGGATCGCCTGATCGACGCGATGTGGGGGCCGCTGCCGCCGGACTCCGCCCGCGCGCAGATCCAGACCACGATCGCTGCGATCCGACGGATGCTGCGCGCTTCAGGAGCCGACGGAATGCTGGCCACACGGCCGGCCGGGTACGTGATCACGCCCGAGCCGGGACAACTCGATCTGGACGAGTTCACCGGCCTCATGGCCAAGGCGCCGGCCGTCCCCGACGCCCCGGGGGAGACCGCGGACCAGATCCGCACCGCGCTGGCGCTCTGGCGGGGAGAGCCGCTGGCGGACATCACCGGTCACTACGTCGAGAGCGCCAGGGCACGTCTGAACGGCCAGCTGCTGACCGCCGTCGAGCGCCTGGCCGAGCTGGAACTGGCCCAGGGGCGGCACGAGGACCTGATCGACGAACTGTCCGTCCACGCGGCGGCCCATCCCCTGCGGGAACGGCTCTGCGGCCAGCTGATGCTCGCCCTGCACCGGGCCGGACGCCAGACCGACGCGCTGCACGTGGCAAGGACCTTCCGGGCGACCCTGGCCGAGGACCAGGGACTGGATCCCGGCCACGCGTTCACCAAGCTCGAACAGGACATCCTGCGGGACGCCCCCGACCTGCGTCCGCCGCTCCCCGCGCCGGCGAAGCGGCAGGGCATCAACTTCCTGCCGTACGACGTCCCGGACTTCACCGGACGTGAGGGCGAACTCGACGGGCTGACCCGCCTGTGGTCGGGAGACAACGGCGGCGTCGTGACGATCTCGGCGATCGACGGGATGGCCGGGGTCGGCAAGACGACGCTCGCGGTGCACGTGGGGCACCGCCTCGCCGACCGCTTCCCGGACGGACAGCTCTTCGTCGACCTGCAGGCGCACACCGCCGGCCAGGCGCCGCTCGACGCCGGTACCGCGCTCGAGGTCCTCCTGGGCCAACTCGGCGTTCCCGCCCAGCACATACCGGCATCCGTCGCCGATCGCGCCGCGCTGTGGCGGTCCGAACTCTCCGGGCGTCGTGTGCTGGCCGTGCTGGACAACGCCCTCGGCGCCGACCAGGTACGTCACCTGCTGCCCGGAGCCTCCCGCACACTGATCCTGATCACCAGCCGCCGGCGACTGACCGACCTGGACGGGGCACACGCCCTGTCCCTGGACGTGCTGCCCGCCGCGGACGCCGTGGAGTTGTTCACGTCGATCGTCGGCGAACGGGCGACCGCCGAACCCCTGGCCGTCCTCGATGTCCTGCAGTTGTGCGGCTTCCTGCCGCTGGCCGTGCGCATCGCCGCCGCCCGTCTGCACCATCGCCCCCGCTGGACCGTCGCCCATCTGGCCGACCGGCTGCGCGACCAGCGCCGCAGACTCTCCGAACTGGCGACCCAGGAGCGAGGAGTGGCGGCGGCGTTCACGCTGTCCTACCAGTCGCTGACCGCAGATCAGCAACGCATGTTCCGGCTCCTGGGGCTCCAGCCGGGCCGCGACGTCAGCCCCGATGCGGCGGCCGCCCTGGCCGACCTCCCGCTCGACGACGCCGAGACGCTCCTGGAAGACCTCCTGGACGCCCACGTGCTGGCCCAGCACCAGCTGGGCCGGTACACCTTCCACGACCTGCTGCGCGAACACGCCCTGGCCACCGCGGCCGCCGAGGAACCCCCGACCGCCCGGCGGGAGGCCCTCGGCCGACTGTTCCACCACTATCTCCACACCGCGAGCACGGCCATCGACCTCCTCTACCCCGAGGGCAGGAACCGCAGGCCACGCATCCCCACGCCGGACACCCCGGCCGCGCCCCCACGGGACGAGGCCGAGGCGACCGCCTGGCTGGACGGCGAGCGCGCGAACCTCATGGCGGCCGGCCAGTACGCGGCCGAGCACGACTGGCTCCCCCAGACCAGCCAACTCGCCGCCATCCTGCACCGCTACCTGCTGGGTCACGCCCACCAGGGCGACGCGCTGGTCCTCCACGACCTGGCACTCCGAGCCGGCCGCCGGAGCGGCGACAGAGCCGCCGAGGCGCGCACGCTCATCGATCTCGGCGAGGTGCACTTCTGGTGGCACGGAGCCTACGAGCAAGCGGCCGAGCACTACCGGCACGCCCTGGACCTGGCGTCCGAGACCGGCGATCAGGGCGCCGCGGCCCGCGCACTGCAGGGCCTCGGCAACGTCTCCAGGCGGCGGCGGGAGTACGACCGGGCTCACGACCACTGCGCCCGGTCCCTCGTGCTCTTCCGCGAGCTCGGCGACCGCGGCGGCGAAGCCAGGTGCCTGACCGACCTCGGCATCGTCCACGAACGCCGGGGACGCCACGAGGAAGCCCACGAATACCATCGGCAGGCGCTGCACGCGTACCGCGATACCGGATCCCGCATCGGCGAGACCATCGTGCAGAACAACATCGGGCTGCTGTACCAACGGCAAGGCCGCTACGACGAGGCCCGGCGCCACCATCACGAAGCCCTGGAACTGAGCCGGCGGTTCGACTTCCCCGGAGACGAGGCCGAGTCGCTCAACGCCCTGGCGGAAGCAGCCCGGGCCATGGGCGACCTCGCCCGGGCCGAGACCGAACACGACACCGCGCTGACCCTCGCCCGCGAGTTCAGCTACCGCCCCGAGCAGGCCCGCGCCCACGACGGCCTGGCGCACGTCCACCGCGACCTGGGTCGCATCGACCTCGCCCACGACCACGCGCGACAGGCCCTGAACCTCTACACCGCCCTCGCTGTCCCCGAGGCCGACGAGATCCGCGCCTTTCTCACCGCACTGCCGCGAAGGGAGGAGCCCTGACCGCGTGGCCGAACCTCACAGCGCCTGCCCCCACGGCATCACCGGTGGATCATCCAGGGCTCGGCCGACACCGGCCGCCCGCACCGGTCCGTCGTACGAGGGCCGGGCGGGCGCGACAACGACCGTGGAGCTTCCGCAACCCGAGCGCCAAAGCGCCGCGGGCCGCGTCCCGCCCTGTGCGGTGGCCGCCCGGACCGGAGCGGGCGCACTGCGGTCGCGACCGCACGGAAGGATGATGGGACCATGGAAGGGCTACCCTTCACTGCTCCCGCCGGGGCGGACGAAGGCGGGCACCTCGGTCCGCCCCCGGCCGCCTTCGCCCTGCTTGCCGCAGACGGAGTACTCGTCGGGTGGAGCCATGAGGCCGAGGCCCTCCTGGGCTATCCCGCTTCGCAGGTCCTGGGACGCCCGGCGGCGGACCTGCTCGTGACCCCCCACGCCGATCGCGACAGATCGGAAGAGCGGCGGCCGGATCAGCGGCTGCGGCTCGACGGGACACGCAGTGCCGTCGTGGACGTGCGCCACCGCAGCGGACACACCGTACGTGTGGCAGTGACGCTGCGTCCCCTGACCCCCGTCTCCGACGGGGACTCCACGGGCCGGGTCCCCTCCGCCGTGCTCATGGCGGCCGAGCTGCAGGGGCTTCGCTGGTGGGAGACCCGACAGGCGATGCTGCAGGGGCTCGTGACCCAGTCGCCGGTGACACTGACCATCTACGGCCCCGGCGCGCGCCTGTTGTGGGCCAACGCGTCCAGCGTCCGGGAACTGGGCGGCGACCTCGAGGCATCGCTGGGCCGCTCCATGACCGAACTCTTTCCCGGCGACGTCCTCACCACCCAGCATCTGATGCCGCCCGAGGACTTCGTCCAACAGATCCTCGAGACCGGTGAGCCGGTCATCGACGTGCACTTCCGAGGGCGCGCCCCGTCCGACCCGCGGCGTGAGCGCGTCTGGTCCTCGTCCTATTTCCGCCTCCTTGACGGCAGGGGAGAGCCGGTGGGCGTGTGCGAACAGTCCATCGACGTCACCGACCACTACCGTGCGCAGCAGCGCCTCGCGCTCCTCGCGGAGGCCGGTGCACGGATCGGGGCGACGCTCGACCCGTCCGGAACGGCAGCGGAGCTCGCCAGGATCGCCGTGCCCCAGTACGCCGACGCCGTGCTGGTCGACGTGGCGGCAGAGGTGCTCGAGGGAGAGGAGCCGAAGCCCGTCACGGCATGGGACCTGGTACGTGTGGCCGATTCCGACGGAGAACCCTCCCGGGTGGGGGAGCGGGTCGCGTACACCGCCGGATCGTCGCAGGCCGAGAGCCTGGCGGGGGGCCGTGTGACCGCGGACGCCGCGGTCGCGCCGACACGACTGTACGTCCCGCTGATCGTGCGGGGGACGCCATTGGGCCTGGTCACCTTCGTGCGGGGCGAGGACTCGGAACCCTTCGACGACGGCGATCGGGCGGTGGCGGAGGAGCTGGCATCGCGGACCGCTGTGTACATCGACAACGCCCGGCGGTACCGCCGGGAACGCACCGCGGCGCTCATGCTCCAGCGCAGTCTGCTGCCCCGGTCGCTGCCCGAGCTGACCGCCGTCGAGGCGGCGAGTCGCTATCTGCCCGCCGACAGTCACCTCGGCGCCGGCGGTGACTGGTTCGATGTCATTCCGCTGTCCGGCGCACGGGTCGGACTCGTCGTGGGGGACGTCGTCGGCCACGGGCTGGCAGCCGCTGCCACCATGGGGCGCCTGCGCGCGATGGTGCGCACCCTGGCCGAGCTCGACCTCGCGCCCGACGAACTCCTGGCCCGGCTGAGCGATCAAGTCGGCAGGGACGCGTCGGACGACCACGCGAAAGGCCCGGACGGCAGTGGCGCCGTCGGAGCGACGTGCGTGTACGGGATCTACGATCCGGCTTCCCGGACGAGCACCTGGGCGGCGGCGGGACACCTGCCGCCGGCTGTGGTGCAGCCGCACGGCCCCGTCACCTTCCTCCGCCTGCCACCGGGGCCTCCTCTGGGCGTGGGACGGCTTCCCTACGAGGGCGCGGAAGTGGAGCTCGCCGCGGAAAGCCTGGTCGTCCTGTTCACCGACGGCCTCGTGGAGGCCCGGGGTCAGGGCGTCGACGTGGGGCTGGACCGCCTGGCGGCTGTGCTCGGGGAGCAGCGGGAATCGTCGTCCGACCTGCTGTGCGCCCAGATCGTCGCGGAGCTGGCGCCGGACCGTGTGCGGGACGACGTGACGCTCCTCGTCGTGCGCACCCGTGCCCTGGACACACGCCAGGTGGCGGCCTGGGAGCTGCCCTCGGACCCCGCACTCGTCGCACGCGCACGTGCGATGGCCTCGGAGCAGCTGGGGCGGTGGGGACTGGACGATCTGGCCTTCACCACGGAACTGGTGGTCAGCGAACTGGTCACCAACGCGATCCGTCACGCCTCCGGCCCGATCGGTCTGCGCCTGATCCGGGACCGCTCCCTCATCTGTGAGGTCTCCGACTCCCAGCACACCTCACCGCATGCCCGCTACGCCGGCAACGACGAGGAGGGCGGACGCGGCCTGTTCATGGTCGCCCAGCTCACCGAGCACTGGGGCACCCGGTACATGCCGACGGGCAAGACGATCTGGGCGGAACAGGCCTTGCCCGTGCCCTGACGGGCCCACAGGCCTGGCTCACGGGGTGTGCAGGCGTACGGCCAAGGCGGCGATGTCGTCGTCGAGACTGCCTCTGCTGTGACGTAGGAGGTCATGGTGCAGTGCCGTGAGCAGATCACGGGGAGGTGTGGGGGGCTGTCGGCGCATCCACGCGGTCAACGGGAAGAACTCACCGTCCCGGGCGCGGGTTTCGGCGACCCCGTCCGTATAGAGGAGGAGAAGCTCGCCGGGAGCGAAGTCGAAGGCGTCCGCACGGTAATGGTCGCCGATCATTTCCGCGAGGCTGAGCAGCGGCGACGGGACGGACGGCTCCAGGATGCGCACGTTCCTGAGGCTGTGGATCAAGGGCGGTGGGTGTCCGCAGTTGACGATGGTGATGCGGCTGCCCTGATGCGGGATCTCGACGAGCAGCGCGGTGGCGAAGCGTTCCATCGGTGCCTCGGGCGGATGGGCGGCGTTGTGCCGGGCACAGCTGGCATCGAGCCTGCGGGCGACATCGGCCATGGAGGCCTCGCCGTGCGCCGCCTCCCGGAAGGCGTTGACGATCGCCGCGGCCGCCCCCACCGCCGGCAGGCCTTTGCCCCGTACGTCGCCGATGAGCAGCCGTACCCCGTACGGAGTGTCGATCACCTCGTAGAAGTCCCCGCCGATACGAGCCTCCGCGGCGGCGGCGAGGTACAGCGACTCGATCTCGACGTTCCGGAATCGGTGCGGCAGGGGCCGCAGCACCACCTGCTGGGCCGCGTCGGCGACGAGCCGTACCTGGAAGAGCGTGCGCTCCCGCTGAAGCCGGACGTGGCTCCCGTACGCGGCGGCCACGGTGACCGCGATGATCCCGCCGCACGTCCACCACGTCCCGAGATCGGGGAAGACGAAGCTGAGGCCGATCATCAGAAGGAGGCAGACGGTCCCGAGGAGGACGGTCGGGAGCACCGGCCACATGGAGGCGGCCAGAGCCGGCGCCGCGGGCAGGAGGCGGCTGAAGGCCAGCTCCGGCGGAGTGGCGTAGGCCAGGCTGGCGATCACGACGGTCAGAATCACCGGCGACAGCCGCACGAGCCTGCCGTAGCCGGGGCTCCGGCGGTGCCCCGGCCGTCCGGACTCGATCATGAATCCCAGAGTATCCGCGAGGGGCCCGCTCAGCGACGTGACGAGCGGGCCCCTCGCGCGACAGACCACGCCCTCCGACTCGCGGGGGCGCGACACCGTGATGCGCCGGTGACCGGTAGGAGCAAAACGGACACGGACGGTGCCTGCGAGTGCCAGGACCGTCATTCTGGCCGACCTTCCTGGCAACCGCGTCACCGAAGCAGTCCATGGAGGGCAGTCTGACGGGTATAAGCACAGGTCAGGCGCCTCTCATGCATGTCCCGGATCTTGTCGGCGTGGAGCGGGCGCTCACCAGCGGTCCGTGGCGACGGCGATGGCCCAAACGAGGGGCGAGCCGACAGGGATGGCTCTGTCGTCTGCCATGACACCAACAGGCGTCGTCAGGCGAAACCCAAGGCGGCGGACGTAGGGGCGGGCCGAAACGTTGCCTTCGGTCGGCCATGGCTCAGGCTGACCAACTCACGAGGTTGTCGTAGACGGCACGGTTGATACGGGTACCGGAGTTGACCGTCGTCCCTCCGTAGGCGTGGACGGCGAAGCCGTACCGGTCGCCCCCGATGGCCCGGTACACCGCCGTTCCGCTCTGACCGCCGGCGGTGTCTATGTCGTAGTACACCTTGAACGGTGTTACGGAGCTGATCTGGCGGCTTGCGTACCACTGCGTTCCGGCAGGCTTGTCCCCTGGGTATCCGGCGATGTTCCCGGCGGTCGCGAGGAGGTCGTCGTCGGGCCAGGTGCCTATACCGAGCCATCCTGTGGTGTTGCCCATGTTGATCGGAGTGTTGATCGCCCCGTAGTCGTAGTTCTCGTCGCCCGTATCCGTCCAACCCGTCACCGAGTGGTAGGCCAAGGAGGTCACGAAGCCGAACGGCAGCAGGGCTCCATTGCGCCCCGGCATGACCTGAATGCTCCTCACCCAGCCGTCACGGCCCGGGACGCCGCTGTTCTTGATGTAGACGCAATGGCCGGCGGTGGCCAAAGTGTGCGGTCCGATGAACCAGCCGGTACCTATCCAGGTCGAGTAGTCGTTGGCGGTGATCAGCAACGACGCATGCGCGCTCCACGGATAGATTGCTGTGTTCTGGATCTGTACGCGGTCGTCGGGGCCGTGGACTGTCTCCGCTGGTGAGGGCGGAGGCCCGAACGACGCCTGCCCCACGTCGGGGAGCAGGCCGCTGGGGGCGGTCCACTCTCCCGAGAGGAGGGATTCGGGCCCTGGCTGGTCGTAGCCCTCAACGTCCTCTGTCTCGCCGTGAATCTCCTGGACGGGGATCTCCGACAGTGCTGTCTGTTGCTGTTGCTTCTGCTGCTGCGGTGCGGCGCCTCGAAGCAGTGCCGTTTGGGTCGGCGGAACGGGACGGTGAGGCGGACTGAACATCGCTGCCTGGACCAGGGAGCTCTCCCCTTGCGGCTGGTTGGACACTGCTGTGTGCTGATTCTGGGTCATGGATCTCACCTTCGAAGGCGTTTCTGGCCGGGAAGACCTCAAGGCACAGACAGGCTCTCCAACGACTCCAAGGCCTTCTTGGAGTCGCCTGCGAGAGCGGAGTCGATCGTCGTTCTCACCGCATGAGGAAGCCCGAGAGATATGAATCCGTCCAGGAAGACCTCACGGGCAGACGGATTGAGATCGAACAGTTGATTGACTGGGCACAGCGCGCCGTAGAGAATCATTCCCGCAGCGTAGAAATCGTCTTCGGGGGCCAGGTGTTGGCCTTCTGTCCGCTTCGGGCGCATAAAACCCGGGGTGCCCCACAGGACACCCCGTGCATGCTGGTCCAGGTCGTCCTCGTCCATGACGGCGCTTTCGAAGTCGACGAGCCACATGTCGTGGGTTTCGGGGTCGATGAGGACGTTGTCCGGCGACAGATCGCCCAGAAGGACCCCTTGGCCGTGGACCTCGATGACCATGGATATCAGCTTTTCCGCGACGGTCCGGAAGATGGGAACCCAATTCTCGAGCCGCCCGGGCACCCTGATGTATGGGCTGAGGATCACATCGTTGCGGGCCCAGAACTGGCGCACGTTCATGCCCGTCACGCGTTCCTGGACCATGAAGGTGTGCTCCGCGTCTTCGAAGCAGTCCACGGGGGCGGGTACCCAGGGCAGAGGATGGAGCTTTTCGAGAACGTCGAATTCGTGACGCAGGATGTTCGTCGAGTCCCAGGACCTCCCGTCCCGGACCCAGCAGTTGGTCAGAGGCCGGGCCTCTTTGATGAAAACGGGGGCGCCCGTCACCGTGTCGGTCCCGTAGTAGGTTCCACCCGCGTTGGAGAACCCATGCGCCGACTCCACCAAGTACCGGTCCTTGAGCGCGATTTGCTCGCCGGATCGAGTCAAAGGTCCTGCACCGAAGGGGTCTACCGCCCACGGCGGCAGCCTGAAGTACGGGACGCGCTCATCGGAGACGTATTCCCCGTCCGGGGAGACCAGGAGAGTCTCATGGGTTCCGTCGATCCGGACGCGCTGCGGAGGGTAGAAACCTCCGTAGCGGTAGGAGAGGATCCTGCTGTCGCGGTAGCGTCGGTCGGAGAGAATGTGCGGACCTGCGAGCGGTTCGTCCCGGGTGAGGCGATAGAGCACTTCGAGAAGTTCCCGCATCGCCTCTGTCTCAAGTGGGTAGATCGTCATGAACTTGCCGGAAGCCGCACGCGTCTGCCTTTTTCCGTCGAGCATGATGTGCAGCTGAGGGTCTCCGACAACCTTGAACTCGATTCCTCGCTTGACACACTCCGGAATGACGATCTTCATGACCTGAAGCGCTGTGTCGAGTGCGGAAGAGACATGGATCTTGAAGCCCTGTGTGATCTCGTGAGCCTGACCGTTCGGCCAGCTGGATTCCTCCCTGTTGGCATGAAGCCAGATGTCGTGCCGATGGATCGTCCACCCTGCGGGAAGCAGTTGAGCGAGGTTCTCGCGGTACAGTGGGGACAGTGCTCGCCTGGACCACGCTTCATTGAAATCTGAGTAGGTGTCCATGGTGGGAACCTCCCCGTCGTGCCCAGATTTCGGCTCTTATTGGTAGCCACCAGAGCCAACGGAGCACACCCGGACGCGAGTCGCGTTGATCGGGTATCTCTTGACCTCAGACCTCGAATTCACGAACGCAACCTATGCTTGGGAGGCTGTTGCCGTAGTCCCCGAATGCGCGCTCACAGCCCATGCTTGCGTGGCTGTTGCCGTGGCAATGGTTCGACTGGCTACTCCCGCCGCAGCCCGCGTCGTTACGTGTCTCAGGTGAGGTGGCATGAAGCGCCTGCAACTGCAGGATGTTCTCCATCCGTGTCAGACGCTCTGATAGCTCTTCGAGTTGAACAGAAAGATCGAGTTCTGTCATCGCGCGGATCCATCCCCTTTTGGAGGCGCCGACAAAGCGCCCCCGGGTGTTTCCTCGCCGCAGTCCTGAAACCTGCCCCTCAGGAATCTGATGGTGGTCACCTCTCGCGGTGTCCCAACTGTTTGGTGCACTATCCTTGTGGGTCTAGTGCCCTGATGCACCCCATGCTTGCGTGGCTGTTGCCGTGGCAATGGTTCGACTGACTGCTTCCGCCGCAATCGGCTTCCCCTGTCTCAGGCGACGTGGGGTCCAGTGCCTGCAGCTGCAGTATTCTCTCGATTCGTGCCAGCCGCGCTGAGAATGCTTCGAGCTGTGCGGAAAGATCAGGTTCCGGCATCGGGAGGTCTCCTTCACTTCATCGAGGAGAACCGTGAAAGAAGTCCGCGCCTGATGGCAGCGGCCCTATCAGCCGCTCTTGGCGCCCACCCGCCGGCCCAAGGCTATTGGGGTGGGCCCGTGGTTCAGCGACCACGGTTCCTCAGAATGCGTGTCGTCGTGGTCGTGGTCTACCGCGTTCGGGCGTCTTCCCCCAGCACGCAGCCCATGCTTGCGTGGCTGTTCCCGTGGCAGTAGTTCGATTGCGTGCTTCCCGCCATATCGTCTTCGCCTGTCTCGGGCGATGCGGGGTTGAGCGCCTGTAGGTGCAGGATTCTCTCGACCCGCGCGAGTCTGGCCAAGAGAGTTTCGAGCTGTGCAGAGAGATCAGGTTCTGTCTCTGACATGGGAGGTCTCCTTCACTCCCGCAGGTTGCCCCTGCTTCAAACATAGGTTCTTACTTGTCCGTTCGCATCCGGAGGTGGCGCCCCCTACAGTGCTACTGAAGACCTCGGGGCAAGGAGGAGTTATGTCCTTGGCAGAGACCCCTCTCCGTCCGTTCTTTCTTGATGCTGCTTCCCGTCAGAAGATTCACGACGACGCGAGGGTGACACTCGCGCAAACTGCCCGCTATGTCCTGAGCACAGCCGACCACGAGCGCACCGACCGATTGTGGCCCGCCGACTCGGCAGTCTTTGCGACGAACCCGATGAGCGTGGCGTACGGGGCATGCGGCCCCGCCCTTTTCCTCCATCATCCCTACACGCCGGCGGAGTTGCCCGAGCAGTCGCGCACATGGCTGCTGAAGCAGCCCCTCGACACGGAAGCGTATCCGCCAGGCCTCTACGTCGGGCTCGCCGGAATTGCCTGTACTTTCCTGGAGTTGGGCATGCCGGAAAGGGCCCGGGAGGCCATGGCGCTCGCCGGCAAGTCACCGCTCCTGTTCGATGAGGCCAACGTCCTGTTCGGATGCGCCGGATGGGGCTTGGCAGCGCTTCGCCTGTACGAAGGTCTGGGCGACCCGGCTCTCCTGGACCGCTCTGTCGAGGCGGCCGATCACCTCATGGACACCGCCCGCCGCGAGGGAGACACCCTCCACTGGGTGCAGAATTCTGACGGCCTTGTCCACTATGGGTTCGGGTATGGCGCCGCAGGGTGCGGCCTGTTCCTGTTGCAGCTCTATTCCTTGACCGGAGAAACCAGGTTCCGGGACGCAGCGGTGCAAGCGATCGATTACGATCTCGCGCACCGGATGGAGACGCCTCTCGGGTGGCAATGGAAGAGTTTCGACGGCGACACCCTGGTCAAGCCGTACTGGATTACGGGTGGTGCCGGCATCGGCAGCACACTAGTGCGCTTCCACCGAGTCCTGGGCGACGCACGGTTCCTCGCCGCCGCGCGCCGCATCGCCAATGACGCAGCCGTCAAGTTCTCAGTCGAGCCCGGACAGTTCGAGGGCCTGGCTGGAATCGGCGAGTTCATGACGGACCTTCACATCCACACTGGCGAGCCCATGTACCACGACCTCGCCCTCGACATGGCCGAGACGGTCATGTGGTTCAGGATCAATCGGCCTGAAGGGGTGGCGTGGCCCGGCCGATGGCTGCGCAGGATCTCCGACGACTACGCCACCGGCGCAGCCGGCATCGGTCTCTTCCTCGGCCGGCTGCTTCACCCCGGGCCGCGGCTGCTGCTCGACCTGCCTGCACGCGAGTAGGGGCTGGTGTGACCAGAAGACCTGGGGTGTCGCTTCTACCTGGGGACCGATCCCCGGGAAGCTCGGCATGATCGCCGCGTCTGGGTGTGACCGAAAGGCTTGCTCGGTGGCACTCGCCAGGTCATCGACCGCCTGACAGGCCGCATCCAGCTGCAACAGAAAGGCTGAGCCCGCGTCCTATGTGGTGAAGCGGAGGGGGCGTGACGGGCAATCAGGTTGTTGCGGATCTCGACCAATCGGTCGCGTTGGGCGGGGTCGGGCCAGAGCATCGGGCAGCGGACGCGCGCTCGTGGATGCAGGGGCACTGAAAGAGCGGCCTCAGGTGCCGATGGAGCCCTTGTGCCGCTCGAAGTGGCCCAGGACGGGCTACTGCGACCAACCTCGCCCGAGGCACCGGCGGGGCCGGCCCGCCGGAGCATGGCGGTCAGCTCCCACATCGGCAGCTTGGCTGCCAGGGCAGGTGTGGGTGCGTGGCGGCCGTCAGGGCGGTTCAAGGTTCCTGGCTTGTCCGTGGACGCCTCGATCATCGCCGGGAAGTACTCCTGGAGCAGAGACCGCAGCTGATCGGCGACCTGCCGGCGATTCCGGACCGCGTCCTGCGCTGCTCGGGCCGGGACGGCGACGGCTGGGGCCAGGTCGGTGTCGGCGGGCAGCGGGCGGTGCATCGGCGCGTCGGTGCGGGTGATGTGGGCGAGGACCAGGGCGTCGCCCGGGTCGGACTTCTTGCGGCTGACTCCGTGCCGGTCGCGGTAGCGGGAGGCAGCCATCGGGTTGACCGCGTAGATCTTCACGCGGGCCCGCACGGCGCACTGATTCCTGGGTTCCGAGGGCGCGCCACCGCATCAGCCGTGGGCGGCCTGCGAGGGCCGACCGACGCCCAGTGCCACCAGTCTTGACAAAGGGTCAGAGATCCAGGACCTCTCACTACTGACGATTGAGAGGTGTTGTCACGTCATGCGTCGTGCGAACCCAGGGTGGTGGGTGAGTCGCGGGGCCGGTAGACCACGATCGGGCAGACGGCACAGGCAGCCGAGCCCTCCTGGAAGAACCAGCGGCAATCGGCTCGGATGGCGCATCGTGGCAGGCCACGCTCCGACACCTCCAGCGCCGTGTCGGTCCCGGAGCTGATCAAGCGGCCGACCAGGGAACAGTCCTGACCGCTCCAGTGCTCACAGCAGTCCTGTCGACAGGTGTCGGCGAATCGGAACCGCGACTCGGGATCGCCGTGCTGCTTGCAGGCCTCTGCGAACACGTCGTCGACGGTGAGCGGCGGGCGGAGGTAGCCCAGGCGCCCGTCGTCGCCCAGCACGCCGATGAGTACGGCACCTTCGTGGCAGGTCGAGCTCGGACACGTCGTCCCTTGTGTGGCCGCTGCGGCGCGGGGGGACGAGCCGGCGCCGGATTCCGAACCGGGCATTCAGGCCGGCGCCTTCCTGATGTGAACTCCCTGCGTGTGGCCAGGCAGGCCCAGAGACTCCAACGCAAGGCCCTCCCGGAGGAGGTCGATGGAACGACCGTTGAGATCGACGGTGGCCAGCTCGGTGAGTACCGCCTTCCGGATTGCGGAGTCGATGCGCTGCACCAATTCGTCAGGCAGGTCGATCCCGTCGATGTCGACCTCAAACTTCTGACCCTTTTTAACCATGGACGAAATCTCCTTTTTGCCCGGCGACAGGTTCTGGATCAACTCCGAGGAGCGCGTGCTCAGTAGCGATCACTCTCAGTCAGCTAAACATCGTGCTGGGCGCCGCGCCACTGATCGCGCCCTCCTGGGTGACGCTTCCACCGACTCGCTGCACTCCGCCGTAGACCGGACCGAGTGGGCCCGTCGCGGGGACCCCTTTCCGCCCCACCGGCTGCGACGCCGGTCGCCGGCCGGTTCCGTGGCCGCTCCAACGGGTCCCCCCTCGCGCGAGGGGGGACCCGCAGTGGCGGGGACCGCTCGTCACCGCTGCGCGCGGCGGCGGGCGATGAACAGGCCGAGAACGATGCCCACGAGAAGAGTGACGGTGAGGACGATCCAGAGGGGGAGGGTGACTGTTGGGATCCACAGCCTGAGGGTGACCGACCCCGTGTTCACCGCGATGAACCAGATCGCCAGGGCGGCCAGGGTCAAGAACGCGAGGGTTCGCAACCGCATGTCCCGTCCCTTGACCGTCAGGGTGGACGGACGATGCGCCTTTTCTGTGGTATTTCGGGGCATGCGACCCATTATCGATGACCAGGGTCGACCGGTCGACCGGTATGCCGTGGCGGGGGAGTCGCGCGTCCACCGGAGTCACCGCGTCCACCGGGGTCCCACCCGAGTCGCCGTGTCCACCGGGGCCGAGGGTCCCGTTGCCGAGACCCGCAAGTAATAGGCATTACATCTAGCCATCACAAACATTGATGTGTAACTTCTGGAACGTCGGCGGAGGTGATTCCGCCCGCTTCGGACGTCCGAGAGGGAACGACGTTGATGTACATCTCTGTGCCCCGCCGCGGGGCGACCGCCGTGCTGGCCTGCACGGTTCTGGCGGTGGTGTCCGGCTGCGGCGCGAGCGACGACGGCGGTGGCGAATCGGCAGCCGGGGGCCGGGTCGCCGGGGTCACCGTCACACGGGACGCGACCCTCCACGAGGCCCTGCCCGAGCAGATCAAGAAGGCGGGCACCGTGCGCGTGGCCACGGACGTCCCCTACCCCCCGTTCGCGATGTTCGTCACCGAGGGGAAGAACGACCTGACCGGCCTGGACTACGACCTCGGCCAGGCCCTGGGCGCGAAGCTCGGCGTCAGGTTCGCCTTCACCCCGACGAAGTTCGACGGCATCGTGCCCGCACTCCAGGCCGGCAGGTTCGACGCCGCGATGTCCGCACTGACCGACAACAAGGAGCGGCAGAAGGTCGTCGACTTCGTCGACTACTCGCGATCCGGCTCGGGCATCCTGGTGGCCGAGGGCAACCCGGCGAAGATCAGTACGCTGGACGACCTCTGCGGCAGGAAGGTCGGCGTCCAGGCGGCGACCAACCAGTACAAGCTGCTCAAGGCCCACCAGGCCACGTGCCGGGCGGCCGGCCGGGAGACGGCCGACATCCAGACCTTCCCCAAGGAATCCGACGCCCAGCTCGCCCTGCGCGCCGGCAAGGTGACCGCGGAGGTCGTCACCAAACCCGCCGCCGGCTGGTCGGCCAAGACCGCCGACGGAGGCAAGGCCTTCGACCTGGCAGAAGACCCCCAGGCGCCGGCCGGCTACCGTTCGTCACCCAACGGCATCGCGGTCACCAGACGACTCCCGCAACTGACCGAAGCGATCAGGCGGGCACTGCAGGCACTGATCGACGACGGAACCCTCACCAAGATCTGCGACAAGTACGGCGTCGCCTCCATCGCCGTGAAGGAAGCCACCACGAACGCGGCGGTGGACTAGAGATGACGACCACCCACGTGGGCACACCGCACGCCGGTGAAACCCTTGCGACCGACACCCTCGAGATCGTCCCCGTCCACCACTGGGGTCGCTGGATCTCCGCGGTGGCCGCCGTCGCCGCACTGACCGGCCTCATCGGCTCACTCGCGAAGAACGGCAACCTGCACTGGGACGTCGTCGGCCACTACCTGTTCGCCGGGCTCATCTTCGACGGCCTGACCACCACCCTGTGGCTGACCGCCGCCGCGATGACCCTCGGCCTCGTCCTCGGCACCCTCGTGGCCGTCATGCGGCTCTCCGCCAACCCGGTTCTGTACGGTCTCTCGTCCCTGTTCGTCTGGGTCTTCCGCGGCACCCCGCTGCTCGTGCAGATCATCTTCTGGGGGTACGCCGGAGCCCTCTACCAGCAGGTGATGATCGGCGTCCCGTTCACCGGCATCACCTTCTTCCGGGCCGACACCAACACCCTGCTCACCCCGGCCGTCGCGGCCCTGCTCGCGCTCGGCCTGAACGAGGCCGCGTACGCTTCCGAGATCGTCCGTGCCGGGATCCGGTCCGTCGACGCCGGCCAGACCGAGGCGGCCCACTCGCTCGGCATGCGCCCGGCACTCACCATCCGGCGGATCGTGCTGCCCCAGGCGATGCGGGTGATCATCCCGCCGCTGGGCAACGAGACGATCAACATGCTCAAGATGACCGCCCTCGTGTCGGTGATCGCGGCGCATGACCTGATGTCCAACATCCAGGACGTGTACGGGCAGAACTACCAGGTCATCCCCATGCTCGTGGTGGCGTCGCTCTGGTACCTGGCTCTGGTCAGCCTCCTGAGCGTCCCGCAGGCGTGGCTCGAACGCCGCTACGGACGGGGCACGGCCCGCGGCGCCGAGCTCTCCCCCCTGCGACGCCTGTGCGCCGGACCCCTCACCGCCCTGCGCGGCCGCACACAGAAGGAGGCGGGCCGTTGAACGCGCCCATGGTGCACGCCGAAGGCGTACGCAAACACTTCGGGAATCTCCAGGTCCTCAAGGGCATCGACCTGACGGTCCGACGCGGCCAGGTGTGCTGCCTGCTGGGGCCCTCCGGGTCCGGCAAGTCCACGTTCCTGCGGTGCATCAACCATCTGGAGAAGATCGACGGAGGGCGGCTGTCCGTCGACGGCGAACCCGTCGGCCACCGGCCGCAGGGCGCCCGCCTCCACGAGCTGCGTGAGCGCGAGGTCGCCGCCCGGCGCCGCGACATCGGCATGGTGTTCCAGCGGTTCAACCTCTTCCCGCACATGACCGCCCTGGAGAACGTCATGGAGGCCCCGGTCAAGGTCGCCGGCGCGGCCAAGGACCGCGCCCGCGACGAGGCGAGGGCCCTGCTGGACCAGGTGGGGCTCGCCGACCGCGAGAGCCACTACCCGGCCGAGCTCTCGGGCGGCCAGCAGCAGCGCGTCGCCATCGCTCGCGCCCTCGCCATGAAACCGAAACTGATGCTGTTCGACGAACCGACCTCGGCGCTCGACCCCGAACTCGTCGGCGACGTTCTCGACGTCATGCGCCGGCTCGCGGACGACGGCATGACCATGGTCGTCGTCACGCACGAGATCGGCTTCGCCCGCGAAGTCGGTGACCTGGCCGTCTTCATGGACGAAGGCGTCGTCGTCGAATCCGGTGACCCCCGACGGGTCCTCGCCGAGCCGGAGCAGGAGCGCACCCGCGCCTTCCTCTCGAAGGTCCTGTGAGCGCCCCGCTCCGACAGCAGCCCCTCGAAGAAGCGCTGCTGTCCCTGTCCCACGCACACCAGGCGCGGTACCTGGAGGACCTGGCCGAACTCGTCGCGATCGACTCCGGCTCGTACAGCGCCGACGGCGTCGACCGGGTCGCCGACCTGGTCCGGGCCCGGCTCGAGCGGCTGGACTTCTCCGTGGAACGTGTCCCGCTTCCGCCGGCCGGCGGACACCGCGTCGGAGATGTGCTCATCGGCCGAAAGGAAGGTCGCCTCGCCGTCGCCGACGGAGGCCGCAGAGTCCTTCTCGCCGCGCACATGGACACCGTCTTCGACGACGGCGCCGCCGCCGAACGACCCTTCTCCCTCCACGGATCCCTCGCCCACGGACCCGGCGTCAGCGACGACAAGGGAGGCCTGATCGCCGGCCTTGCAGCCCTCGAGATCCTCGCCTCGGCAGGCATCGAGGACTACGCGGAACTCGTCTTCCTCGCCACCCCCGACGAGGAGATCGGCTCACCCGCGAGCCGACCGGTCACCCGGCGGGCGGCCGACGGGGCGCACTACGCCCTCGCCCTCGAATGCGCCCGGGAGAACGGCGACCTGGTCATCGCGCGCAAGGGTGTGGCCGACTTCAGGCTCACCGTCACCGGCCGCGCGGCCCACGCGGGCATCGAACCCGAACGCGGAGCGAACGCGGCTCTGGCGGCCGCCCACCTCGTCATCGCGATCCAGGCGCTGAACGGAGAGTGGGAGGGCGTCACCCTCAACGTGGGCGTCGTCCGCGCGGGCAGCCGTTTCAACGTCGTCTGCCCCGAGGCGGAACTCCTCGTCGAGATCCGCTCGGCCACGGACAGCGGGATGCGCGCGGCCACCGCAGCCCTCGAGGAGGCCGCCGCTCGGCCCGTCGTCGCCGGCACCCGCGTCACCGTCGAGGAACTCGCGTCCTGCCCGCCGATGGAGGACACGGACGCCTCCCGCCGGATGCTCGACCGGGCCAGGGGAATCGGCGCACGCCTGGGCCTGGTCTTCGGCGCCACGGCGACAGGCGGCGTCGGGGACGCCAACACCATCGCCGGCACAGGCGTCCCGACCCTGGACGGCCTGGGACCGGTCGGCGGCGCCGACCACACCCCGGAGGAATGGCTCGACGTCAGTACGGTCCCCGCCAGGGTCGCCCTGCTCGCCTCCCTCATCGCCGACCTCGGCGACGGTCGCAGCGACTGACGCCGCCCCCGACGCTCCCGCACCGGTTCATCGCGCCGTTGCCCGGTGCGGGAGCACCCGTTACCGCCCCCGAGGCGGCCTGGATCAGGCCGTAGATGATCGGCATTAGGCTCGGCACGCGGGCCGCAGCCCCGCCGACGACCGAGAGGGGAACCCGCGATGGCCTCTGGCGCACTCGCCGACGTGATCCGGCACAAGCTGGGCGACCTCAGCCCCGCCGAGCGCAAGGTCGCCCGCGTCCTCCTGGCCAACTACCCCTCCGCCGGCTTCGAGACCGTCGCCGTCCTCGCCGGACGGGCGGGCGTCAGCGCCCCCACCGTCATCCGCTTCGTCAACCGGCTCGGCTACCGGGGCTTCCCCGACTTCCAGACCGCCCTGCGCGAGGAACTCGACGAACGCAACGCCTCGCCCCTGTCCCTGTACGAATCCGCCGACCGCGCCCGTATCGACGAGGCGACGGACGGCGAAGGGTCCCTTCTCGGGCGGGGAAGCAGGCTGTTCAGCTCCGCCGTCGCGCAGACCCTCACCGAACTCCCGCCGCACGACCTGGAACACGCCGTCTCGCTCCTGGCCGACGGCAGACGGCGCATCACCCTGGCCGGCGGCCGCTTCACGCATCTCCTCGCCCAGTACCTCGGACTGCACCTCATGCAGTTGCGTGGTGACATCCGCCTCCTCCCCGCGGGTGACGTCGAGCGGACCGCGGCGCTCGGTGCGCTGACACGCCGCGACGTCCTGGTCGTCTTCGACTACCGCCGCTACGAGCAGGACAAGGTCACCATGGCCGAACTCGCGCTGGAACAGGGGGCGAAGGTCGTCCTGTTCACCGACCGATGGCTGTCCCCGGTCTCCGCCCACGCCGAGGTCGTGCTGCCCAGCCTGGTCACGACGCCGTCGCCGTACGACAGTCTCGTGCCCACCCTCGCCGTGGTCGAGACCGTCGTCGCCGGAGTCGTCGCGGCACTGGGCGAGGACGCGCCCGCGCGACTGCGGCACACCGAAGAGATCGCGCGGCGCATCGGGCTGCAGTGACCGGGGCCATCGGCTCGCGGACCACACCGGCCGTGCCCGGGCTGCATCGCCGTGCGGCCGGTGAACCGCTGGCAGAAGCGCAGGCGAGGCGCCTCTCCGCTTGCCCCGGGAAGAACCCGAGCTTCATCGGTGAGTAGCTGACCAGCAGCAGACACCGTCTGCTGCTGGTACGCGTCTCACGTGGCCGCTGACCAGCGAAAACGGCATGGACTCGGACGAGGTGTACGCGACCGGTCCGCGATACGGCCCGGATCTCGGTCGGGGCGGCGGTGAGTCGGCGCATGCTGAGGGGCTCCAGACTTCGGGCGGCCCCCCCGTGTGGTCCCGATGGCCCCGTGGCGGTGCGACGGCCGGCCGGCTGCGGCAGCATCGACGTGACCTGGGAGAGCGCGGAGAGCGGGAGAGGCGGATGCGGTCATGACAGCAGGTTGGGAGCCCCGGCCTTCGGCCGACGCCGAAGGAGTCGAATGGCGGCCGGCTCTGGACGTGCCCCCGCCGGGGGAGCAGCGTCGCTGGACGGTACTGCTGCGCTGGCTGCTGCTCCTGCCGCAGTTCATCGTCGTCGCCGTGCTGTCGTTCGCCGCATTCTTCGTCACGATCGCGGCCTGGTTCAGCGCCCTGGTCCTGGGCCGCCTGCCCGACGCGATCTCGTCCTTCCTGTACTCGGTCCTCGCCTACGAGACCCGGGTCTCGGCCAGTGCGGCCCTGCTCGTCGACCGCTACCCGCCGTTCTCCTTCGACGCCCCCGACTACCCGGTGCGCATTGAGTTGCGAGCCACCCCGCTCAACCGGCTCGCCGTGCTGTTCCGGCTGATCCTGATGATCCCGGCGGCGATCATCAGCAGTCTCGCGCAGGCCGGCTGGTTCGCGATCAGCTGGGTGTTCTGGCTGATCGGCATCGTCCTGGGCCGCCTCCCCGAGCCGGTCTTCGGCGCAACGGCGGCCGTCGTCCGGTACCGGATGCGACTGGTGGCCTACGCGACGATGCTGACGCCGGTGTATCCCAAGGGACTCCTGGGCGACGCCCCCGAGGCCGCGTCACAGCCCGCGTATTCCGCGACGCGTCCGCTTCGCCTGAGCACCACCGCTCAGGTACTGGTCTGGCTCTTCCTGCTCCTCGGGCTCGCGGGGAACCTGGTCTCGGGCACGGTCGACTACGACGATGCGGACGACGACCGCCCGGCCGCGGGCGCCGGCGCCTGACGGGTGGGGAACGGGTTGCGGCGCGGCTCGGAGGCTTGTTGCTGGCCACGCACAAGTCAACGGGGCTCCGCGCAGGTGGGCGCCTCGTGCGGCCACAGCCGCACGAGGCGCCAGGTGTTCTTCCGTTGAGTCGTTGCCTCAACGGAAGACGGCGATGTTGCGGGCGACCCAGTCGCTGAAGGGACGCGGGGCGCGGCCGACGACTCGTTCGACGTCCGGGCTGATCCGCAGTTCGGCCGGGTTCGGGGCGGAGACGATGTCGAGGGTGTCGTCGGCGAGCTCCACCGGCACGAACCGGGTCATCATGGCCTTGGCCTCGTCGCGGGTGAGTTCGTGGAACCGTACAGGCGAGCCGAGTGCGGTGGCGATCGCCTCCGCCTGCTGACGCGGCGTGATGACCTCTGGCCCGGTCAGCTCGTACACCCCGCCGGCGTGCCGGTCGTCCAGCAGGCAGGCCGCCGCGACGTCGGCGATGTCTGCCGGGTCGATGACCGGCACCCCCACGTCGCCGAAGGGCGCGGCGACCGTCCCTTGCGTGCGGACGGACTCAGCCCAGGCCAAGGCGTTGGAGGCGAAGCCGCCCGGTCGCAGGACGGCCCAGGCCAGGCCGGAGTCCCGCAACGCGTCCTCCACCGCGCGCATCGCGACCCGCGACGGGCCGAGCGGCCTGGTCGCCACTCCCTGCGAAGACAGCAGGACGACTCGGCGGACCCCACGGGCCGCGGCCAGGCCGATGATGTCGGCCGGCCTGGCTTCGGGTGCGTGCAGGTCGCCGGACAGCAGGAGGAACAGCGCTTTCGCCCCGTCCAACGCGGGCGTGAGGCTTGTCGGCTCGGCCAGGTCGGCCGCCACATGCCGGACGCCGTCCGGCACCGCCACCGCGTGCCGCGACACAGCCGTCACCTGCTCGCCAGCCTTGGCCAAGGCCTGAGTCAGAGGTCGGCCCACATTCCCGGTGGCCCCGGTCACCACAATCATGTTCAGCTCCTGGTCAGTCGTGCAATACGGCAATTGACGCTAGGAGTTGGGCTTACTTTTCGTAAGAACATACCCAGAGGTAAGCTCCGGACATGAAGGAAGGCGCGCAGTTGAAACAGGCCGAGGTGGGCAATCGGTATGAGGTGTTTCACACCGAGTGCCCCGCGCGGGACATGGTCGACCACGTGACCAGCCGATGGGGCATCTGGGTGCTGATCTCCTTGCGGAACAACGACCTTCGGTTCTTCGAGCTGCGCAACAGCATCCAGGGCATCAGCGAGAAGATGCTCGCTCAGACCCTGCGCGCGTTGGTCGAGGACGGCCTGATCTGGCGGGAGGTGGAGCCGACGACGCCGCCCCAGGTCACCTACGGGCTGTCTGCCTTCGGCCAGGAGATCAGCGAGCCGCTGACGGACTTGTTCAACCGGATCACGCAGCGGCTGTCGCCGCAGAGCCCGGGATAGTGCGGTAGCGGCCGGCCTCGCCCTGACGGGAAGCACCATGCTGTGAGCCCGGTAGGTCTGTCACGGCACCCCTGTACGGGTCCGCGGCCCCGCGGGCAGGCCCGACGACGCTTGCCCCGGGTCGTCGCAGTGCCCGCGATGCTTCTGGAGGCCGACCGCGGAATGTGCGTTGTTCCGCAGCATCAGACGCACGCTCGGCCCCGTGTGTCACGAAGCGTCCGGTGCTACATCTGCTTCAGCTCCGTGTGCACCGCCTCTGCGATGGCTGCCGTCGCGTTCTCCGCGAAGAGGATCGTGTAGTGGTTGGTGTCGTCGACCCGGCGGGTGGTGATCCGGTCGGGGGAGAGGTCGCCCGCGGCCAGACGCGCCTCGTCGTACAGCCCCTGAGGCTCGTTCATCACTCCTCGCTCCGCCCACAGCATGGTGCCGCGCACCTCCGGCTGGTGGATGGCGGCCAGCGTCTCGGGGTCGCCGATGGGGCCCGCGCCGTCCGCACGGATCGCGTCCAGGACGCAGCTGCTGCGTATCTCGGGGGGCTCGCCGGCCAGGTC
Organism: Streptomyces sp. E-08; assembly: GCF_049913095.1. NCBI lineage: Bacteria > Bacillati > Actinomycetota > Actinomycetes > Kitasatosporales > Streptomycetaceae > Streptomyces > Streptomyces sp. E-08. The sequence goes on from NZ_CP183971.1 coordinate 7,899,407, forward strand.
GCGGTCCACGTATGCCTGGATGTGCGGGCCCCAGTGGGCCGTGAAGGCCGGGTGCTCACGGAAGAGCGCGCGATACGCGTCGCCGTTCGGGAAGGTCGTCCTGAGCCGGCGCATCGCCGGGCCGATGACCGACTCGATCACCTCGTCGATGTCCGCGCCGCCCGGAATCGGGAACCCGAGGCCACCGTCGACCAGGACCACGCGCGGGAAGCGGTCCGGGTGCCGCGCGGCGGCCACCGCGGTGGTGAAGGCCCCCAGGGAGTGACCGAGGAGCAGCACCTGACGCAGGCCGAGGTGATCGAGGACGGCGAGGACGTCCTCGACGTGGACGGGGATGCCGTAGGGACCCGGCAGACCAGCACTGCCGGCCCGGCCTCGCAGGTCCGGGGCGTACAGATCGATGTCGCCGAGCCGCTCGGCGACGGCGCCGAAGGACAAGCTGTTGCCCGTGATGCCGTGCAGGGCGATGACCGCAGGCCCTTCGCCCGGCCAGCGGGCCACGGCGAGGTCGCCTCCTCGTACGGGGACGGCGAGTTCCTGCGGAGTACGCGTGGTCATGCGGACCTCTTCCATCTGTTCGGTCTCCGTAAGCCGGCGCGGTGAGACCGCCACGGGCCATGGAGACGGCCGACACGAAGAGTGTCCTGAGAACGGGCATGGGTTCAAGGGCTGGGTCCCAGACCGGCAGAGACCGGCCCCGGCACACCGCCGCGGTCGAGGCACCGCGGCGAGGAACGCCTGGGCGGCGAGCCGGGCGCCCGCGCCCAGATGGTTCCCCCATCCGCCCATCCGCCTCCCGCCCCCGTCCCCGTCCCATCCAATCCATCGGACGCGACGTCGGGCTCCGGGGCGAGTACGTCGACCCGTCGGGGGAACGCGACAGCCGGAACGCATCCGGACTCTCCCTCCGGATCTCGCGAGGGACCCCGACCGCGGTCGGCTTGCGGGGCGGCGGCGACGGTCGCATAGTCCGAGGTATGGACGCGCGTGAGGCGGCGCTCCGACAGGCGTACGAGCATGCTGTCCGGTGGCTGGCGAGCCTGCCCGACCGCCGGATTCCCGCCCGCGCCTCGGTCGACGAGGTCGTGAGCGCGCTCGGTACCGAAATTCCTGCCGGCCCCGGCACTCCCGCCGACGTCGTCGACCTGCTGGCCACGGCCTGTGAGCCGGGGCTCACCGCGTTCCCCAGCGGCCGCTTCTACGGCTTCGTGGTGGGCGGCACCGAGCCGGCCGCCCTGGCTGCCGACTGGCTGGTCAGCGCCTGGGACCAGAATTGTGTGATGCGCACGGTCTCGCCCGCGTACGCGGCGGCGGAGGAGATCGCCGGCGCCTGGTTGCTCGATCTGCTCGGCCTGCCGAGCGGCAGCTCCGTAGGCTTCACCACGGGTGCGACGATGGCGAACTTCACGTGTCTCGCCGCCGGGCGGGACTCGGTGCTGCGGCGCACCGGCTGGAACGTCGCCCGCGACGGCCTCACGGGTGGCCCGCCCGTGCGTGTCGTCGCAGGCGAGTCCCGGCACATGGCCATCGACCTGGCCTTGCGCTACCTCGGGCTCGGTCGGCCCGACCTGGTGGCGGCGGACGGTCAAGGACGCATCGAGCCCGAGGCCCTGCGCGGGGCGCTGACGGCGGGCGGACAGGGCCCCACGATCGTGATCCTCCAGGCCGGCGACATCCATTCCGGCGCCTTCGACCCCTTCGCCGCGAGCATCCGTGCGGCGCGCGAGGCGGACGCCTGGGTCCATGTCGACGGCGCGTTCGGACTGTGGGCAGCGGCCTCGCCGCGCTACGCCCACCTGACGGCGGGCTGCGCGGACGCGGACTCCTGGGCGACGGACGCCCACAAGACGTTGAACGTCCCCTACGACTGCGGACTCGCGATCGTGCGCGACGCGTCCGCGGTCCGGGCGGCGATGGGCCAGCGTGGCGACTACCTCATCCAGCACGAGCACGGCGACCCCATCGACAAGGTGCCCGAACTCTCGCGGCGCGGCCGAGCGTTCACCGTGTGGGCCGCTCTCAGGTCCCTCGGCCGATCAGGCGTCTCCGACCTGGTCGAGCGGCTGTGTCGTCACGCGTCCGCGTTCGCCGCCGGCATCGCCGGGATCGACGGCGCGACGGTTCTCAACGAGGTCGCGTTCACGCAGGTCTGTGCCGAGTTCGGCAGCGTCGGACGCACCGAGCGGGTACTCGCCCGGCTGCTCGACGACGGCACGGCGTGGATCAGCGGCTCCACCTGGCACGGCAGACGCGTCATGCGGATCTCGGTGAGCAACTGGTCGACCACCGACGACGACGTGGCGCGCACACTCGACGCGATCCGGCGTGCGGCCACAGAGGCCTGACGACAGTCGAACCGCCCGTCGCGCCTCCCTGCACCGGCGGTCGAAGACAGCGGTGTCGTCGAAGAGCGCGGGCCGGACGGAGTCCGGCTGGGACGGCCGGCCATCCCGAGCCGTCGGCTCACACGACCCACCACGAGATCCATTCGTCCGACATGGCCTGCCGCCCGCACTGCGGGCGGCGGTTACTCGTCGACCTCCTCGTCTTCGTCGTACCAGCCCTCGATCATGCCGACGAGGCCTTCGTCGATCGGGTTGTCGAACTCGTCCTCGGTGACGAGGAGTCGGCGCAGCGTGTTCAGGGGGTACCAGTGGTCGCCGGGCTTGGCGTCGGGTGCGCCGACGCAGGGGGTGTCCAGGTACGCGGGGTCCGGGTCCGCCGGGTAGAAAGCCGGGAGCAGACCGAAGGTGACGTCCGGTTCGAACTTCCACACCCAGCCCTCGCGCCGTCGGCGCAGGGTCTCGCCGATGTACCACACGGCACCCTGGACGAAGGGGGAGCGGCGCTGGGCGGTGATCTCCTCCGGCTCGGCGAACGTCTCCTTGACCAGGTCTTCCAGGACGTCGAGGGAGGCATCGGAGAAGTCGAACCCGTCGACGCCGCCGGCTTCCCGAGCCCAGCTCTCGAAGGCGGCCCGGCGTTCGGTGAGCCAGACCAGGAGGTCGGGGTGGCGGGTGGAGTCGTAGTCGGAGTGGGGTGTGGTCATGGCCAGAACCTACCGAACCGTGCTGCCGCCCGCGCAGGATCTCCTCGGACTCATCACACGACGCGTCAACAACGGCTTGTACGTGGGGTGTTGACGGCCCCTAGTGTGGTGGGGCGGCAGGAGCGGGCACGATACGGGGGCCCCTTGTCCGGCCTGCCCTCGCAGTTGTGAGTCCCGTGGCCCCCACGACCAGGGACACTACGTGAGCACACCCATACGACAGCGTCTGAAGAGGCGCTTATCTGCCGCGCTGGCCGTCGTCTCCTCGGCGACGGTGCTGCTGGTCGGCCTGCCGTCCGCGGCGTCGGCCGCGCCCGGGGACTACGCGAAGATCACCGGCGGCAAGCGGTGCGATCAGATGCACCTGAAGAGGACCATCCCGCGTACGCCGAACAACTCGGGTGCGCCGACGGGTCAGCACCACTGGACGAAGTCCGGGCCGGACGAGGAGTACTACTACGACAACGCGTTCAAGGGGTTCGAGAACGTTCCCGCGCCCACTGCGGCCGAGCTGGGGCAGGTCACCGGCAGCCGCGCGGACATCGACAAGTGGGACAACGCCTATGCGGCCTCCAAGGATCCGGAGGACATGCGCAAAGCGATCTACTCCCGCTACAAGCGGCATCGGAACGAATCGAACAACCCCAAGCCGTTCGGCAGCTGGAAGGTCAACCTGATCAGCGCGCAGGTCAGCAAGCAGAAGGGGGGCGTGTTCGAGGTCAAGGCGGTTCAGGACTTCAACATGGTCGGCCCTGACTGGCTGTGCGAGGTCACGATCGAGATCTTCGACAAGGACGGCAAGAAGATCGCCTCCCGGCGGTACGACTCCTACAACCAGCGCACCGGTGACCTGGGGGAGTTCAAGTCCGACGGGAAGCGCAAGCCGGCCCAGCTCCGGGCCGACAAGATCATCCTGCGGCACAAGGACGCGAAGTACGACTTCACCCGGCACCGCCTGACGATGTTCACGTCGGAGAAGCCGAACGGGGCCACCCTCCGCGACTACAAGGCCGAGAACGACAAGCTGCGGGCCGAGCGGGGGACGGGGAACAATCCGATCCGGATCGCGGAGCGCCGGGCGACCGCGAAGGGCCTGTGGCCGCAGACGAAGTACACGAAGACGTACAACGTGTTCAACCCGCTGCCGAACCGCGGCACCCAGGGCCCGGGCGCCTCGATGGCCTACGGGTCGGGACAGAACCCGTCCCAGGCCCGGCAGTTGCAGAACCAGTACGTGGCGAACAACTCCCGGTCCGCGCTCGGCCGGGGCCCGGGCGGGGTGGACTTCTCCACTCTGGAGCTCCAGTACGTCGGCAACCCGGTCAAGGGCAAGGCTCTGGACTACTCCATGAAGGCCGACCTCATGCCCGATGAGGACGACAACCCGGGCTGGGGTGGACAGGCCAAGCTCGAACTGGCCTCCGATGCCCTGTTCACGTGGCTGGCGCTGACCCCGGACCGGCAGTGGGTGAACCTCAACCCCGACCAGCCCGACATCATCATGGACAAGACGTTCGGTGAAACCGACGCCGGCCGTGTCCTCCTCGTGGCCGACATGGAGATGAAGCGGGACTTCTCCCGTGCCATGGACCCCAAGAAGTCCCCGGGCAAGGAGTTCATGGACGCCGCCCCCAAGGTCGACGGGGTGCCGTGCTGGGGATCGGGACGCAACTGGATCGTTCCCGGCCGGGCGAAGGTCCGCGAGCAGGACGGCGGGATCTACATCCTCGACGCCCCGCTGAAGGTCAACCACGCGGCGATGGACTTCTCCACCCCCGTACCGGGAGAGGACTGCTCGAAGAGGCTCAGCAAGGAGGAGAAGGAGCGCAGCCACCGGCTGATCACCCAGTATCTCGTCCCGCACGTCGAGAAGCAGATCAACACCGACCCCAAGTACGCGGACCTGCGCCGCGTCTACAAGTCCCGCGTCGCGGCCGAGTGGATCCGCCAGCAGGACGCGAAGAAGGCCACCGACTTCCGTCCGATCATCAACAGCAACAACCTGAAGCGGTGGCCGCTGCGTGGCGAGAACGCCCACTGGGACAAGCGGACCGTGTGGAGGGAGATGGTGAAGTCCTTCACCGAGGGTGACTTCACCTACGAATGGCCCCTCGGCGACGGCCGGATCTACACGTTCTTCGTCGGCGGCATCGACTTCGCGAAGGCCCCCAAGCGGAACGTCACCGGCGCCGAGTTCACTGCCCAGCACCGTGAACTGCCCCGCGCGACCAAGGACTCCGTACGCACCGAGACCTCTGCTCGCGACAGCGACACCGCGTTCCTGGGTGGCAACGGCGCCGCCCTGACGGATGACGGGAAGCCCGACCCGACGCCGACGCCGACGCCGACGCCGACGCCGAAGCCGACCGACCCGACCGATCCGCCCACGTCGCCGGGCCCGGCCCCGACCAAGCCTGGCAACGGCGACACCGGCGGCAGTGGGGGCGCGACGCCTCCGGCGAACCGGCCGGACCCGGACGGCGGCCTCGCCGACACCGGATCGGACACCCCGATCGGCCTGATCTCCGGGATCGCCGCGGCGATCGCCGCCACCGGCGCTGCCCTGGTGTGGTGGATGCGGCGTCGCCGCAATGTCCAGAACTAGCCTGAACGACAGCACGAAGAGGAAGGGCCCCACCCCGGTTCGCCCCGAGGTGGGGCCCTCGCCTTGTGTGCTTGGTGGCGGCTGACCAGACGCCGACGCGGGATCGACGTCCGGTCGTGGGCCCGATGGCTGCTCCAAGGCCCGGGGAGTCGGAGGACGGCCGTGGCCCGGCGTCGTACGACACAGCGGGAGCCGTGCGGCCGACCTGGTCGTTCCGGCAACTCGTCAGGCGAGGACGTTGACGGCACGGGCGACCACGAGCCCGAGAATGAGCAGCGACACCAGGGACTGAACACCCATGGTGATCTTGGCCCAGGGGGCCAGGGGCATGACGTCGGTGGGGCTGAAGGCGGTCGCGTTGGTGAGCGCGAGGTAGAGGTAGTCGATGTAGCGGGGTCGCCAGTCGGCGCTGGTCAGCCGGGGATCGAGCTGTTGGGGGAAGGCGAGCGCGGGGCTGGAGGGCATGCGGTGGGCGCGGGAGGCGGGTCCACCGCTGTCGAGCTCGAAGAACAGCAGGGAGAAGGCGAGGACGGTGCAGGCCCACACCGTGCCGCCGGTCTGCAGCAGGCTGGTGGCGGAGCTGGTCTCCTTCCCGGCATGGAGGATGTCGTCGACCAGTTGCACGGTCGACCAGACGGCACTGAGGGCCAGAACTCCCACCAGGGCGATCGACAGGCTCCGCAAGGCGGCCGTGCGTCGGTCGATCCGGCCCGGGTCGCCGGCGATGAGCGCCAACAGGAGCAGTCCCTCGATGGCAGGGAGAACCCAGCGAGGTGCCAGACGGAGGTCGTCGGGGAGGAAGACGGTCAGCACCATGGCGATGACGACGGCTGCTGCCATCGGCCATCGTGGCTCGCCCAAGGACTCGTCCGGCCTCGGGCTCTCGGTCGTCTCTGGGGTGCTTCCGGTCACGGTGGCGGCCCTAACGGTCGGATGTGAAGTGTTGGCGCTGTCCTGCCCTCGGAAGGTATAGCGGCCGGGCGGACGGACGTCGGATCCCACGCGTGGTGCGCGACAGAGCCGGACCCGACCGTGAGGCGGCGCAAGTGTGGGGAGGGGACGGCGCGACCCGCGGTCCAAGCCCCGCGGGACGACTGGGGGACACGTACACGTACACGTACACGTCCATGGCACAGGCCCACCGGCCGACCGGCACCGACTCCGGCGCCTGTTCCCCGGGAGCGGCCCCGGCGCCCCGGCGCAACCGGCTTCTCCGGCCGGGGGCGCCGTCCATGGTGGCGACCGCGCTGACGGCGACCGTCGGCGCCGTACACCCTGGTTGCGTTCGGGGACGGCTTCGAGGGCGTGCAGGGGCGTGCAGGGGTCGTCTCGGCCGATAGGGTCGATCACGTTCATGAGATCACCGACGCCCTGGTTCGGGGTACTGAGGAGCCGTCGATGTACCACCCGGACCCGTGGCATGCCGCGCGCCTCGCCACGTACGGGACCGTCGCCACACGCCTGTCCCTGCTGAGCGACCACCGGCTCGGCGAGGTCGTGGCGGCCGTCGCACCGCTCGGGTCCGGCATCGGCGGCAGGTCGGCGGAGTTGGACATCGACGGGACGCGTGTCTTCGTCAAGCGGGTCCCCTTGACGGACATCGAGTTGCGGCCGGAGAACGTGCGGTCGACGGCGAATCTCTTCGGACTGCCGATGTTCTACCAGTACGGAGTGGGGTCGGCCGGGTTCGGAGCCTGGCGCGAGCTGGCCGTGCACACCATGACGACCCACTGGGTCCTCGGAAACGAGTACGAGGGCTTTCCGCTGATGTACCACTGGCGGGTCCTGCCCGACTCCCCTCCCGAGGGGTTCGCCGACGAGTTCGGGGGCATCGACGGAGCGGTCGCGCACTGGGAGGACTCACCGGCCGTGCGCGAGCGGCTGGAGGCCATCGGCCGGTCCTCCCACAGTCTGGTCCTCTTCCTGGAACACGTGCCACAGACGCTCGCCACGTGGCTGGCCGACCAGCGAGAAGCCGGCCAGCGAAGCGCGGGCGGCTCGCCCTACCCATGGGTGGAGGAGGCTCTGGCACGCGGGACCGCGTTCATGAGCTCTCACGGGCTCGTCCACTTCGACGCCCACTTCCGCAACATCCTGACCGACGGACGACTTCTCTACTTCGCGGACTTCGGACTCGCCCTGAGCTCGAGCTTCCAACTCGCGGCGAATGAGGCCGAGTTCCTCTCCCAACATCTCGCCTACGACCGCTGGTACACCCCGAGCCACCTGCTCCGCCACCACTTGCCCGACGGCATACGGGTCGACACGGATCAGGAGGCGTTCCTCCGTGAATGGATCGCCGGCCGCAAGCCCGATGGCGTCACGCCGGAGATCGCCGCGATCATCGAACGACACGCCCGGACCGCCGTCGTCCTGGACGCGTTTCACCGCCGTCTTCTCGCGGAGAGCAAGCGGACGCCGTTTCCGGCCTTCGAGATCGAGCGAGCCTCGGGCGCCCGCTGAGGCCAGAACCCTTATGACGTCGGGCGCCTGACGATCCAATCCCATGCCGAGAGGGACGCCCGACACAGCAGGTTCTTGGTGTGCTGGTGGTACACGCCTCGCATGGCCGCTGACCAGCGGAAACGGCCACGATACGGCCAAGCTGCAGGCGGCTGGTCCGCGTATGGCCCGGAACTTGGTCGGCACGGAGCGGGCTCCTTGGCAGATTGCCCGTGGCGGCAGCCAGTCGGCACGCCAACGAGGGGCGGGCCGACAAGTCTCCACGGAGCACGCCTCGATCCAACGCGCCACGAGACAGAGGCGCCAGGGCTTGGACCGCGGAACGGGCAACAAGTCGGCTGCTGCGGAGCACCCGAAGGCCCTCGAGTAGTGGATGTCATGGCACAGCGAAGGACGAGGTCACCTGCGCGGGGACCATCCCAGAGGAGGCCGGTACTTCGACAGCATCGGCCAGACAGCGCCATTGCTTGAGCCTGTTGATGCACCGCTCGACCGTGTTGTGGTGCTTGTAGGCCCCGCGGCCGAAGGCCGGCGGACGGACGCTGAGTGGGCCGCACCGTTTGCGGTAGCTCAGGCAGATCGCGGCCGAGGGCCTGGCCCGGATGTACTTCCGCGCCAACAACAGCCGCGCGCCCGGCTCGGACGGGGAGTTCACCGACGTGGAGCTGCTCGGCATCGAGCTGTAGACCGGCCCGCGTAAAACGCCTGGTCCCCGCCATTGCGACTGAGCGCTCCAGCTGGCGGGTGAGCGCTTCAGTTGGCGATTCGGTTCGCGGAGACAAGCCACCGCCAGCGTCGACGCTCCGTGACGAGGGTGGCCGCGGCCAGCAGGGTCACGGGGGCCGCCGCCCAGGCGGGCCAGGCCAGCCATGAGGAGACCACGGCCGCGGCGAGCTGGAGCAGCACCAGCAGGATCGTGGCCCATCCCGGCACCGCGATGATCACGTTGGCCTTGTCCCCCGGGGTGGAGAGCAACGTCGGAAGGCCGATCAGGGCCAGCACGGACAGGGCGGCAAGCAGCCATGAGTGGCTGGCCAGGGCCCAGGGGGTGGCCACCCACGCGACGAGTTCCGTCGCGAAGCGCAGGGCGGACGCAGCGCGGTCGTCCGGCCGTCTCAAGATCATTGCCCCATCAGCAGCGTCGGTCACCCGCGGACGATCTCACGGCGCGCGGCTGACTGCCAGGGTTTGGGACGCCGCCGTCATCGCACCATGGCTCCCCGTCTATGCCCACCGGGGAGGCACGGCACGCTGAGCGCTTCAGCCGGCGAGACCCGCCACGTGAAGCGCTCCTTACCGTGTTGGCGGGTTGATTCCGGTCCTTCGTACGATCGGGAGACCCAGGGGCCTGGGTGTGGCTGGAAGCGCTCATGCCGTGGTTGTGGCTTTGACTGATTGGCCGCCCAGCGCCCCGCGACGACACGGCCACTCATTGGGATAAGCGAACAGAGATCGCTTCGTAAGGACACGTCGGCGTGGTCGTCTGCAGGCACCGGTCAACCGATCGATGAGGGAGGCTCGGGAGCCCGAGCTGTGGGCGGGGACGGATGCCGGCAAGGCCGCGCATCACTGCACGGTGATCGACACGGACGGAACGAAGGCGCCATCGCGCCGGGTGCCCAACAATGAGCCCGAGCTCCTGGAGCTGATAGGCGACGCCCTCGCGCTGGCCGAGGACAGCCCGGTGACCTGGGCCATCGACCTGAACGCCGGCGGCGCTCTGCTGATCGCTCGGCTGACCAGCCATGGCCAGCGACTCCTCTGCCGTCCCCTCGGTAGCCACGGGAGCCCTGGTGGACGGTTCACGGGGCGCCGGTCGGCGGGGACTTGCCGGTCGGTGCTGAGGCTATTCCGATCGTGCGGTGGCCTCTCGATCAACGGGCGCGTACGTGTGTCGGCAGAGATCCGGCCGAGGCGCGATGCGAGGGCGAAGCATCCGGTGCCGGTCGAAGATCGCGCCCGGTTCCGCGAGGTCCTCGCACAGGTGCCCACCCACGGGCCGGCGGACGCTTTGCCAACGCGGCTTGAGATCAGTGGAAGGCGCTCAGGTGAGTGTCAGAGTCGGTCTGCTGCCTGGGGTCGAGATCCGGGCCGAGCAGTCGCAGACCATGCCGGCCCCCACCGCCGCAAGCGTCGACGGTGAGACAGGCCCAGCCACCCATCCGCAGGCGCTGGGCCGCAGGTCTCGTCTCGTCGAAGAGCCCCATGGGACCGTCTGGCCACGGCCAGGGACGCCACGCGAGGCGTCCTCGCCGGCCCCGCGCGAGGATAGGCTAGGTGGTCTCAGGCGGTGAAAGGGCGAGCGGTGTGAATGACGGGGACAGCTCCAGGGCGGAGGCGGAGACTTCCGCCGACCCTGAGGCTGCACGACTGGGCGAGCGGCTCGAGTTCCTGTTTGCTCACGTGCAGCCGTTGCATCGCCGCTACACCTTGCAGGAGGTCGTCGCCGGCATCAGTGCTGCCGCCGGGGACGGGGAACCGAAGGTCTCCGTCGGCCGACTGTGGACGCTGTTGAAGGGAAAGGCCGGAAATCCCACGATCGGCACACTGCGGGCGGTGGGTGACTTCTTCGGCGTCCCACAGGCCTACTTCATCGACGACGAGGTTGCGGAGCGCGTGGCGGCCCAGCTCGCGCTGATCGCGGCGATGCGGGAGAACGACGTGCGCTCGGTCGCACTACGGGCGGCAGCCGTGGCCACCATGTCCGCGCAGGGTCTGGACATGGTGCGCTCTCTGGTCGAGCAGAGCGGCGCGTTCGACTCAACCGGTGGCAAGCGCCCGGACGAGGGCCAGGCTCCGCAGGACGCCGCCTCGTAGCCTGTTCTGAGCGGCGCTCTAGAATCCATGTGCGGGCGGGGGGCCCGGTAGATTGATGCCGTTCGAGTGTGGGGGCGTGGAGTGCGGGAGCAGGACTGGCGTGCGTTCAAAGCGCACTGCGACTCCTTGATCAGACAATTGGACCTGCCGCGGCAGTTCACCATCGAGGCGCTGGCGGACGCCGTGGCGCGGCACCGGGGCCGACCCCTGCGTCTCTTCCCCCTCCGCCAGGAGGACGGCGCGGACACGCAGATCTGCGGCGTGTGGATCGCGCTCGGGGACAGCGATCACGTCTACCACGCGGTGGGAACGAGCTCGCTTCACCAGTCGCACATCGTGCTGCATGAACTGGCGCACATGCTGCTGGACCACCGGCAGGTGGGGGAGCCGGACGAGGTGGCCCTGCGGCAGCTGTTCCCGGACCTCGACCCCCGGATGGCGGCTCGGCTCCTGGCACGCGATCCGGTCCGAACGGACGAAGGGCAGGAGGCCGAGGCCGAACTGCTGGCCTCCTTGCTGTGGGAGTACGTCGACGCGCGGCCGTCCGCGCTTGCTTCGGCTCCGATCGGGTCCGTCGACGCGATCTCCTTGGCGATGGGGACCTTCGCGGACACATACCGGTGGCGGGTGAACGTTGAGGCCGTATGAGCTGATCACGCTTCCGCTCCTGTGGCTCCTCAGCGCGTACGGCCTGGCCGGGTGGCAGGCGGCTCCGCGACGCAACAGAGTGCTGACGGTGATGTGGGGCTCGTGGACGCTCGCGGTGACCCTGGGCACGCCGGCAGTACGACGGGTGACGGACGCGCTCATCGGTATCGCCAGTATCACGAACCTTCTGGTGCACGTGGTGGGGCTGGTCGGCACCGCCGCGGTCATCGAGTTCGTCCGGGAGATCACGGGCCGGGCCCGGGGCCGCGTGTCCCTGCTGAACATGCGTCTCCTGGCCGCCGAGTCCTTCACCTTGGCCGTCGTGTTCGCGGTGATGCCGCGACCCGACGGTGAGGTGGACCTGCTGACGTACGGCCAGAAGTCCGTTGCCGGGTTCGCGTACTGGACCCTGCTCACGTCGTTCACCGCGTTCGGCGTCGCGGTGGCGGCGCGGGTGTGCTGGGCGCACGGGAAGCAGGTGGCCCCCGGCCCGGCGCGCACGGCGATGTGGTTGTTGAAGTCCGCGTTCCTGGCGGACGCCGTCTATCTCGTACACCGGCTGGTCTATGTGACCGCACAGCAGCTTGGCTGGAGAGTGCCGCAGTCGGCGGTCGTCACCACGGTGACCCAAGCCCTCCTCGGTCTGACGTGGGTGCTGTTCGGCCTTGCCGTCCTCTGGCCGGGTTTCGCCGAGTTCCGGTACAAGCGGGCCGTTGTCGCGCAGCAGAAGCGCATCATGCCACTGTGGCGGCTGCTGCAGGCGGCGACGCCGGGCGTGGTGCTGCCGCTGCCCGACGAGCTCAGGCACGGCAACCCCCGACTGAGGCTCTACCGGTGCGTCATCGAGATCCAGGACGGCATCCTCGCCCTGGAGACGCACCTGAACTCCGGTCATCAAGCCCGAGCGGAGGCCGCACTGCGGCAGGCGGGAGTAGACGAGGCCCATGTCGCGCCGGCGGCGGAGGCGGCCTTGCTCCGCTACGCCAGCCAGGCCTCGTCGGACAAACGCGATCCCGCGCCGGGGCGCAGGCTTCAGGTACGGCGCGAGTCGGACGCCCTGGATGGCGAGATCGCGTGGTTCGCCCGGGTCTCGGCCGCCCTTGACCGTCCCGAGGTCCTCAGGACCGCCCGGGACCTGTCGCCCGGCACACCGAGGCGGGCCGGGCGACAGAGCGAGCCACACTGATCGCGGGGAGTGGCGCTGCTACTGCGGTGCGTCCCAGTTGCCGGAGAGGGGGATGTCTCCGTCGTCGCCCCAGGTGAGCTGCGTGAGGAGTGATCCGTCGGCTGCGCGGAGGTGGAACTGGTGGGCGCCGGGTCGGTAGATGCCGAGGTTGTCGGGGCCGGTGTTGTCCCAGTCGCCGACGACGGGGAGGTCGCCGGTGGTGCCCCAGCCGACCTTCTTGAGGGTTCCGTCGTCCATGCGGAGGTGGAATTCGTGGGTGGAGGGGCGGTAGATGCCGTAGTTGTCGGCGTGGCCGCCGTCCCAGTTTCCGGAGACGGGGATGTCGCCGTCGTCTCCCCAGGGGGCTTCGGTGAGGAGGGTGCCGTCGTCGGCGCGGAGGTAGAAGGTGTGGTTGGTGGGTCGGTAGACGCCGACGTTCTCGTTCTTTCCGCCGTCCCAGTTGCCGCTGATCGGGATGTCGCCGGTGCTGCCCCAGCCGATCTGCTTCTCGGTCCCGTTGTCCATGCGGAGGTGGAAGGTGTGGGTGGAGGGCCGGTAGATGCCGACGTTCTCGGGTCCCTGTCCGTCCCAGTTTCCGGCGATCGGGCGGTCGCCGACCGTTCCCCAGCCGATCTTCCTCAACTGGCCGTCGTCCAGACGCAGGTGGAACTCGTGTGTCGAGGGACGATAGACCCCCACGTTCTCCGGACCCGGATCGGGCTGGAACAGCACGGCGACGATCAGCCCGGCGTCGCCCGCCTCGGGCTGGTAGCGCTCGGGGAACGCCGAGCGCTGTACCGTCTGACAGACGTCGCCGATCTGACGGGTCTCCCAGTTGTTCACGGTCAGCATCACGTCCAGAAACGCGTTGGTGGACCAGGTCGGGTTCATCCGGTTCTCGAACGAACCCCAGCTGGCCCGCTGCTGGAAGAGGCCCACGCTGTCGTGGTCCTCCTCGACCGGGTTGTTGCGCAGGGTGCTCTCGACTATCGCGGTGGTCACGGCGATGACAGCCGCGCGCTCGGACAGCCCTCGGGAGCGGACGGCGGAGACGATCGCCCGTGCGCACGACAGCCGGTAGGGCGTCATGAAGCCGCGGAGCTTGCCCGTCAGCGCGGGGTTCAGCTGGTCGGCCAGGGCCTGGTCGGAGCCGAGGACGGGCCCGCATGAGTAGTCCTGCGCCCGGGTCACGGCGGCAGGGTTCGACAGGTCCGTGAGGTCATCGGCCTGGGCGCCCGTGGCGCCGGCGAGAGCGCCGGCGGTGATGGCGGTGGCGGTGGCGAGGCCCGTCGCATGACGGCGCAGGCGTGAATACATGGTGATCTGCTCGGCTTCCGGATCGAGAGGGGAGAAGGACGGCGCGCTACTTCTGCCGGGGGCCGGGTCGGGCGGGGCTCATGAGAGGGGCCGTACGCCGTCCCCCGGCAGAAGAGAGGGCGTTACTGCGGTGCGTCCCAGTTGCCGGAGAGGGGGATGTCTCCGTCGTCGCCCCAGGTGAGCTGCGTGAGGAGTGATCCGTCGGCTGCGCGGAGGTGGAACTGGTGGGCGCCGGGTCGGTAGATGCCGAGGTTGTCGGGGCCGGTGTTGTCCCAGTCGCCGACGACGGGGAGGTCGCCGGTGGTGCCCCAGCCGACCTTCTTGAGGGTTCCGTCGTCCATGCGGAGGTGGAATTCGTGGGTGGAGGGGCGGTAGATGCCGTAGTTGTCGGCGTGGCCGCCGTCCCAGTTTCCGGAGACGGGGATGTCGCCGTCGTCTCCCCAGGGGGCTTCGGTGAGGAGGGTGCCGTCGTCGGCGCGGAGGTAGAAGGTGTGGTTGGTGGGTCGGTAGACGCCGACGTTCTCGTTCTTTCCGCCGTCCCAGTTGCCGCTGATCGGGATGTCGCCGGTGCTGCCCCAGCCGATCTGCTTCTCGGTCCCGTTGTCCATGCGGAGGTGGAAGGTGTGGGTGGAGGGCCGGTAGATGCCGACGTTCTCGGGTCCCTGTCCGTCCCAGTTTCCGGCGATCGGGCGGTCGCCGACCGTTCCCCAGCCGATCTTCCTCAACTGGCCGTCGTCCAGACGCAGGTGGAACTCGTGTGTCGAGGGACGATAGACCCCCACGTTCTCCGGACCCGGGTCCACGACGTCGTCGACCACGTTGTTGGCACGCACCGGCTTGAACGTGCCGTGCCCACTGAAGTACGGGTAGGGGATGGTGCGGTACTGGACGCCCCCCGGAGTGAACTCGTAGCCCATGTACGAGGTGTGCGAGGCGTCGGTCCAATTCGCGAACAGGGCTATGTGGCCGTTCGGACCTGCACCGTCGTTCAGGAGGGCGTCTCCCGGCTTCAGGTCGGCCTTGTCGATCCACTCGGCCGCACCTGCGGGCACATAGCTGGTGGTGTCCAGTCCGGGACCTCCCAGCTGCCAGGCCATCGAGGCATAGCCGGAGCAGTCCGTCCGATACCCCTGGTAGGTGCCGCCGCCGGAGTACACCAGCCCCAGTCCCACCCAGGAGTTCGCACGCTGGAGGACTTCACTGCGGGTCAACGTGGGGGCGGCAGCCAGACGCGGCGCCACGGCCGGGGTCGGGTTGGCGACCCCGACGCCGCTGGGAGACGCCGCGAATGCGGCCGGCACGGGATTCGTCGAGGCCACGGCCGGGCTCGCGGCGGCGAAGCCCGCAACCAGCAGGGTCGCGGCAGTGAGCGCCAACGAGCGACGAGTGGTGATGGACATGCAGGGATCCCCCCGGATCGATGGAGTGCTGGGGCGCAGCCGCCCGCTGTTTACGGGCGACGGCTGACAGCGCGGAGTGTTCGGCCTCTTCTGACGGCCCGATGACGGGTGCACATGGCCGTGTCGCGCTGCGTCATCCTCCCCCTGACGCAGCGCCAGAGTCAATCTTTATTGAAAGGATCAGCCTGGCCGGCCTGTGGAGGCGTGCAGCTTGAGGGTCCTCGCTCGCGCCGCCGATGCAATCAAACATCGTACCTGTCACGTAGTTGCTGCTCGTAAGGTTGTGCTTCGCGGGGCTGACCGTCCGTCCTTGGAGTTTCATTACATTGAAAATCGAGGAGATGCCTCCCGCGCTGTTGCGCGTTCGGGACGGGCCCCTGGCAAGGTCAGCCAACGCCCAGCGAACGGGATGACCCACAGGTCTTTGGTCGACATGCACATGTCGCAGCTCAGTCGCATGCTTCCAGGCCAAGGAGCACTGCCGGCCCGCGGCCGACAGGCGGACGCCTGCGACCTCAGCGGGGTGGGGACGGGTCGGGAGGCGCTCGTGGAGGACGAAGTCGAGCTGGCCCGCCACCGGGCAGCCCGGGTGCGGCCCACGGCAGGACGAGACGGTGCCCGGGTACCCGCTCGTACGTCCAGATGTACTCGGACACCGGTCGCGGCAATCGCCAGATCCGTCCCGCGCTTCGCGGCGAGGTGCTCGGCTGCCGCGGCGATACCCGGCATCGCACGGGTCCGGGCGTCCTCGATGCGCCAGGTCTCGGAAACGACGACTCAGTCGATGTCCTTCGTGGCACGGGCGGAGTCGCCGAACGAGGCGTCCATCGGCATGCTGCCGCGCAGCACGAGGCAGTCGGCCCACGGCGCCCCCCGCTTGCAGGTAGCCACCGCGGTCAACCGGTTCTTCTCGCGGCGAGCGCTGTCGCAGTAGAGCCGGTTCCGCGGAACGGCCGGGCCCTGCCCGACGACGTTCTTCGCACGGTTGGCCGACTTGGTGCCGCCGGGTGGTGAACACCGTCTTGTTGTGCTCGGTCACCGCCCTCTCGGGTACTCCCCGCGCGGCGTGATGTGCGGGAACCGGCCGTCGGGCGCAGCGATGGACCGCGCTCGCGACACGGACGAGGACCACATGCCGGCGCTGCCCGAGGGGCCACGCGGGGCTGTATCAGGCAGGAGTCTCGCCGGTGCGGACGGGGTCCTCAACGGCGTACGGGACGGTCGACGCACGTAGTTCGCATGATCGAAACGCCCTCGCAAACCCCGCAGAAGCAGCGTGGGGTGACCGCGGCCGAGACAGCCCACGGCCCCGTCCGCGACCAGGTCGCGGAACGGGACCGTACGGTGTGTGCGGGGTGCCGGGGCAGGCGGCCGGCGGCGACCACGCGGTTGTTGTGCGTCGTCGGCGCCCGGCCGTGTGCTCAGCGGCGGAGACGGTCACTCCCTCGACGAGCAGATTGGAGTGCTCCTGAAGACCGTCCAGGAACTGGCGTAGTACTGGAAGAGCACTTGGATGCTCTGGCACCTCAAGCTCGCCTGCTGCCTCATCACCCACCGGCAAATGCTGTCCCTGACATGACCGTCACCCGCTTCACGCTCGGGAAGGTCCGGCAGACTGGCCGCGTGAACCGTGAAGACCGGGCATCCGCACTCGACCGGGACGACAGCACCTCTGCACGTGCAGCCCGGGCTCAACTCCAGGTCGGCGCGGCCTTCAAGTTCTTCGGAAGCCAATCCGCCTCTGCCCACAGCTCTGGAACATCTGGTCCCACCGGCACCAAGTCATGCTCGAAACCGGTGTCACGCCTCGTCCCGGGCTACCCGAAGCTGTCGCCAGACTTCATGCCGCAGGAACAGCCCGGATCTTCCTGGCGACGATCACCGGCTCAAAGCGACGGTTCACCATCTTCCTCTCGGAAGACCTCACCTGCTGCGTCGCTTGCATGTAGCGGGCACCTCCTTGTGTGAGCAGCTCTCAGCCTGGCGGTTGACAAGACGGATGGAGAGCTGATGGGGATCGTTGAATTTCCCCACCCCGGGCTCAGGGGTGGGACACGTGCTCACCGGGATTCCCCACCCGCGTCGAAGCAGCATCAGCGCGGAACCCTTCCCGCGGTGAATCCCTCGCCGTCCTGGAACTCGACCAGCACTCCGCTGTCGACGAGATAGATCCAGCATTCAGGAGAGCACTCCAACACTGCTTCCGCCTGGACTGCTACAAGAGCGGCAGGCAAAGCCACGGACGGCACTGCGAGATTGCTCCAGAACACGACTGCGAGTTCGTCCGCCCCAGCGCACGAAGCAACCAGCCTGCGCAGTTCGTCCGCGTCGAACGACTCGCACCGCTCGATGACTTCGGCCCCTGCCCAGTCCAGCCGAGTCGATCCCACAGCTCCGAAGCGCCCCACACTGAGTGCGGCGAACGTGCGGTCCTCCCGGAACGACAGCACCATCGCTGCTTCGCCGACGACATCCAGTAGTGCCGCGATCACCTCTGGGTGCGTTCCATACTTCTTGCCAACGCTCACAGTGACTTCTTACCCGCCTCAACGATGTCCCGTGCGGCAACAGGCTACGTCCCCTCAGACAAGCCAATCGATCATCGGTGTACAAGCAGGGACTGAGGAACGAAGAGCAGACCTGGGGATTTCACGGATCCCCATCGGAGCCGCGTGCCTCAACGGGATCCTGTTTAAGGACGACGCCCCGGGCACCACCACCCCGACGAGGGGCTCGGACGGTCCCGGGGCGGGCTCACCTCGCCGGGGAAGGCGGATGCCGCCCGATGGCTCTCCTGATCACTTCAGGCCAGTGGGGGCGACGCCCCGCAGATGATCGAGGTCCTGGACCGGATCCGGGTTCCCCGCCCACTGGGTGGACGGCCCCGGACCCGGCCCGACCACGTCAGCGGCGACAAGGCATACAGCTCCCGCCGAAACCGCCGCTACCTGCGACGGCGCGACATCAAGCAACACCATCCCGGAACTGAAGGACCAACGTGCCAATCGCCGACGCAAAGGCAGTGCGGGCGGAAGACCCACCGGCTTCGCCCCTGACCGCTACCGGCGCCGGAACGAGGTCGAGCGGACCATCAACCGCCTCAAGAACTCCCGTGCTGTCGCGACCCGTTACGACGCGCGGCCTACGTCTTCCACGGCACCGTCACCGCAGCAGCAGTCCGCCTCTGGCTCAAGCCGTGACCCACCGGGACCGAGCTCAGAATCCCGGGGCAGGGATGAAGCTTGGCCACCACGGGGGCACACCGTTGGGGCAGGGAGGAGAGGCGGCGCCCTCCCAGAAGAGCGAGATGACGCACCAGGCAACGCCGAGGAGCGTCACCGCGAGGACAAAGGCATGGAGAAGGGGACGGCTCCCAAGAAGGGCGCCCACCGCGACCCAGGCCAGCAGCAGGACCGTCCAGAGGCCCGGGATGAACAGCCACAACAGGAAACCGCTGTTGGCCGCGTTGTTCACACCCACGTCGCAAGCGGTCCACGACCTGCCCAGGAGCGTGGCAGCGGATATCGCGAGCAGCAGAGCCACCGCCGCCCCGAGACATCCATGCAACCGTCGACTCCCCACAGGCCCCCCGTTCGCCTTCCGCTGCGGGAAGAACCGGATCTGCGCCGCTCATCACTGCCGCATCCATCCAGTCCGCGGCGCTGATCAACAGGGAATGGACGCTCCTGAATTCTAGTAATCACATGATCCGCCGGACAGTGCCTAGGCAAGGGGGCCTCCTCGACGAGTCGTCGGGCGGTGAATGCAAAGAACGTCACCTCGCATTCCACGATGAAGAACGTCAAACCGGCCCCGTAGCGGTGTGCCGAGGCCGGACTCCAGGCCGGCAGACGGCCCGCATCGACCCCGACGCGGAAGACAGGGACAGGTGAACGGCGGGGACGCCCGAGGGCCACATGGTCATGGGCTCCGCATCAGGACCGATCGCCGTCAGTGAAGCCGTCTGGGGCAACCGCCCACTCCGGTGGCGATCACCAGCCGTGGCTGATTCGCTGGAAGGGGTGGGCCTCCGTACCAAAGTCCTGTCGGGTTCCCTGAACGCCGACTCATCGAAGGGATGGGCGGACGATGGCAGCACCTCAATGGCGGAGACTGGTCGATCAGATCCAGAGCGTTCCCGAGGGTGTGTACGAGACGAACGTGCCGGGGACCGGTTATGACAACCGGACACAGTTCGGAAGGCAGTTCGGCGAGGACGGCGAGCCGTGGTGCGTCATGTTCAACTGGGACATGTACGCCGACGTCGGCCTGGACCACATCGTTCCCAAGGTCAACAACGTTTCCGTCTTCACCGAATGGGCAAGGACGCGCGATCAGTGGTCCGACTACCCCTCCATCGGGGCGTGGACGAACCTGTCCTCCGGCGGCCACACCGAGGTCGTGGTCGGTTTCGACGAGACCCACGTCTACACCAAGGGCGGCAACACCGTTCCCGAGAACGCCGAAGACGCGGGCCAGGGCTACGGCGTCTACTCGCACCGTACGGAGCGGCGCAGCATGAAGGTCGTCGGTTACTTCGCGCCGAAGTTCGAGGACGGCTGTCCGCCCACCGCCGACCCCGACGATCACCGGGGCGGGACGGCCGTCGCCTCATGGCGCTGGGCCGGTCCCGTACTGCCGCGTTCGGACATCGCGGTGACAGCTTCGGAGGTCGTGCTCGGCGCGCGGAACACCTCAGTGAGAATCGTCCAGGGCGCGCTCGCCAAGGAAGTGGGGCTTGACTACGCTGCGGCACCGGGCACGTTCGGGCCGCGTACGAAAGCGGCGGTGGCCGCCTTCCAGCGCAAGCTCGGCTTCACCGAGGGCGACGCGGACGGTGTGTTCGGGCGCTTCTCGCTCACCGAACTGGGCCGTCGGCAGAGGTTCACGGTCCGTGGGCTGAGCTTCTTCGAGCGGCCTATCCTGCCGGACGGAGAGGTCGAAGGGCACTCCGCCATCCCCCTGGCGAGCGTCAAGTTCGATCACGTGCCGGACGGAAGCACCACGGCGGCGGCCAAGGAGGCCTGCCGCATCCTTCGCGTACCGGAGACTCATTGGGTGCCGGGCATCCTGGTCGCCGCCCGGCGCGAGTCGTCGTACCGGTTCAACGCGGTGAACGACTGGGACACCAACGCCACCGGGCCCAAGCAGAGCGACGGCCATCCACGCAACTGCTCCCGCGGAGTCATGCAGGTCATCCCGCCGACGTTCGCCTCGTTCCACCAGCCTGGTACGTCAACGGTCATCTACGACGGCGTGGCCAACATCTGCGCAGCCATGAACTATGTGATGGCTCGATACGGCGTGTACCGCGACGGGACGAACCTCGCAGGCCGCGTCTGTCAGTTCGACCCCAACCGTGGACCGTGCGGCTACTGATCACGGTCCACGAAGGGACGCCCATCATGTCCAAGATCGTACGTCTGTCGGAGCTGCACCCAGGTGCGCACAACGCCAGCGTCCTGGTGGTCCAAGAGGCCCTTGCCCAGGCGGTGGGACTCGACTTCAGCTCGGGCCCGGGTGTCTACGGTGATCGCACCAGAGAGGCCTACGCCAAGTGGCAGCGGCACCTCGGTTTCTCCGGCGCGGACGCGGACGGCCTCCCGGGAATGGACTCGCTCAAGAAGCTCGGTGCCCGTTTCGGGTTCGAAGTCCAGGGCGAAGGGGGGTCGGGAAGGGTGCCCTCCCCGGTGCCCGGGCATCTCGTCACCTACCGTTACGGCATCCAGAATCCGCGGTACCTAGCCGGCTACCACACCGGGGACGACTATGCCTCGGCACTGGGCACTGCGGTGGTCGCCGTACGCGACGGCTCCATCCAGTGGTCCAACGACAACGGTGGTGCCTACGGCCGCTGGGGCGGCCTCCAGGCCGAGAACGGCCGGGTGTACGTCTACTGCCACCTGTCGAAACGGGGCGTCATCACCGGCCAGCAGATCAGGGCGGGCCAACAGCTGGGCAAGGTCGGAGCGACCGGCAACGTCACCGGCCCGCACCTCCACTTCGAGGACCACCCGGCGGGCCCCTTCGTCTATGCCCGTACCCGCAAGCCGGCATGGTGAGGCGGCCGGAGCCGCCGTGCCGCGGGCCAGAGCTCCGGTGATGGCCCCGGCCAGGATGGCGATCGTCGAGTTCGCATGTCGGTCATCGCTGATGGCCTCGGACGGTCCGTCAGCTGGAGCGTCAGCTCGAACAGACGGGGGTACCGCGCAGCTCGGACAAGGCCGACTCGACGCGCAGGTACGCGTCCTCACGGGACTCGTGATCGCCTGCTTCGCGTGCGGCGCCGGGCGCGGCATCGTCCTGGTGCGCCCTGAGTACGCGAGAGCCGCGATCTGGCCCGTGTATGGCCCGGAACTGACGCGGCCCGCGCCGCCGACCGCGAACCGACCGGAGTCCTGAAGCAGCGAGGCCAGTCCGAACGGCCCGCACTCAACAGCACGGGGCCGCCGGGCACTGGTGGCGCGACGGCCCCGAGCGCCGGCATGTGCCGGCGCGCACAGAACCCGGTGGGCTTCGGCGTCAGGGCTTGCGGAAGTCGACGTGCGCCTTCAGGTCGGCGAAGTCCGAGTCGTCTTCGGCGTACGAGGTGAGGTAAAGGCGGAAGTCGCCCTTCGGGATCTCCCTGGGCAGCTGGAAGGTCCAGCTCTGCTTCCACTCACCGGCGGGCGGCCTGGGGTCGCCGGACAGTTTCGCGCCCCAGGCGGCAAGCAGGTCGGGGAGGAGGTACGACTTCGGGATCAGGGTGATCACGCCCAGCTTCAGCTGGAACTGGACCTCGACCTGCGTGAGGTCGACCTGCTCCTTCAACTCGCCGGTCAGGAGGGCGGCCTCGGGGCACGGGTGGATTCCCCGGGGTGCCGGGCGCCGGGTGCGGAGCGAGGCGCCGGCGGGCACATCAGCGCAGCTCAGCAGCGGTGACCGCGACACCACCTGGCGCCACACGTCAGGGACCGCCCTCGGCGTGGGTGGTGATCGCAGGGGTTCCGGCGTGTCACCGCGCCGTCGGATCGTGCGTCTCTTCTGTCGGGGGAGTCCCCGCGAGGCCCGCGACCATTCGGGCGTAGGCGCCTTCGGCGCGTTCGTCGAGTTCGTCGAGGGGGATGCCCGTGTCCCGCGCGTACGCCTCGCGGAAGATCACGTACCCGACCAGTGCCGAGGCCGCCATGACGTGGGCGGCCACCGCGTCGGCGTCCGGGGGCAGGGCGCCCTCGCGCCGGTCCCGCTCCAGGCTGCGCCGGGTCTGGGCGAAGCGGGGCAGTGGGTTCACCCCCTCGTCGCCGTCCAGGGCGAGCAGCGCCTCCAGGCGTACGACCTCGGGTTCGGCGAGCCGGTGCCGGAACATGGTCGCCCTGCGCTCCGCGAAGGGCAGCTCCCAGAACCCGGCGTCCTGCTCGGCCGTCTGGCGGTCCACCAGATCCGCGACCGAGGCACGCAGCAGGGCCTGTCGGCTGCCGAAGTACTGGTAGATCTGGCCGTGGTTGACCCCGGCCTCGGTCGCGATCTCGCGCAGGTTGACGCCCGCGAGCACGCCGTCGCGCTGCAGTAGCCGGCGCGCGGCGGCGAGCAGGTCGGCCTCGGTCTCCTGTCGGCTGCGACGGCGGCGCCGCGGCTTGGCGCCGTTCTCGCTCACGCCTGGCCCCTCGTTCACGCCCGGCTCCCCGTCCATCAGTCGGCTTCTTCCTTCGCGGCGTCTTCCCCAGAGGTCTTGTCCTCTGCGCGACGCCTAGCTTAAGGTCCCGCTAACAACGTTCCGTTAATAACGAAACGTTACTACTGTGTGAGGGGCATCGCATGGCGAATCTTCCGTTGGCGGGCATCCGTGTCCTCGATCTCTCCACCGTCCTCGCGGCACCGGTCACCGCCACGTTCCTCGGTGACTTCGGTGCCGAGGTCGTCAAGGTCGAGGAACCCGGGCACGGCGACTTCACCCGGGGCGCCGCCGGCGGCGGACGCTCCCCGTACTGGGCCCAGGAGGCCCGGAACAAGAAGTCCGTCACCCTGGACCTCCGCACCGCAAGCGGGCAGCGCCTCATACGTGAGCTCGTCCCCCGCTTCGACGTGGTGATCACCAACTACCGTCCGCCCACACTGGAGAAATGGGGCCTGGACCCCGACTCCCTCCGCGTCCTCGCGCCGGACACGGTCCTCGTGTACGTCACCGGGTACGGCCTGACCGGCCCGTACCGCGACCGCGGCTCCTTCGACCGGATAGCCAGCGCCTTCGCCGGACTCACCCACGTCACCGGCGACCCCGACCGGCCGCCCGTCCGCAGCGGGTACTCGACCATCGACTACATGGCCGCCTACCTCGGCGCCTTCTCCGTCGTCACCGCCCTCTATCACCGCGACACCGCGGGCGGCGGCGGCCAGGTCGTCGACCTCGCCCTCTACGAGGCAGGCTTCCGCGCCTCCGAAGACGCCCTGACCGCGTACGCCACGACGGGCCGGGTCCGTGAACGGCTGGGCAACCGCAACCCGCTGATCGTCCCCGCCACCGACTTCACCACCGCTGACGGCCGGCGCCTCTCCCTGCACGCGGGCACCGACCCGCTCTTCCGTCGCCTCGCCGCCGTCATGGGCAGCCCCGAGTTGGCCGACGCACCCGAGTACGCCACCCGAAGCGCGCGCATCGAGCACGCGGACCGGCTCTACGCGCTCATCGCCGACTGGGTCGCCGGGCGTACGGCCGACGCGCTCACCGAGCTGCTCAACGACGCGGGCGTCCCCGCCTCGCCGCTGATGAGCATCGCCGACATCGCCGCCGACCCCCACTACCTGGAACGCGGAAGCCTCGTCCACGTCGAGGACCCCGAGTTCGGCGCACTCCCCATGCCCGCGCCGATCCCTCGCCTGTCGGAGACGCCCGGCAGCATCCGTTCCACCGGCCCGGCGCTCGGCGAGCACAACACCGAGGTCTACCGGGAGCTGCTCGGCCTCGGCCCCACCGAACTCGCCGCCCTGCGGGCCGACGGAGTGATCTGATGAGCACCACCGAAGCGTCGGCCGCCGCGGTGACGCTCGGAGCCCGCCTCGACCGGCTCCCGCTCGGCACGTTCCACCGCAGACTGGTCCTCGCCCTCGCGGGCATGATCCTCTTCGAGTGGGTGGAGACGTACTCCTTCGCGTTCGTCGCCCCCGCCCTGCGCACCCAGTGGAACCTCTCCCTGACGGACATCGCCGCCGTCGCCGGCATCGCCTCGCTCGGCGCCTTCGCCGGCGGCATCCTCGGCGGCCGGCTCGCCGACCGGGCCGGACGGCGGCGCACCATGCTCGTCTTCGTCACCGTCTACTGCGCGGCAACCCTGCTGTGCGTCCTGGCCCAGAACCCCTGGCAGCTCATGGCGGCGCGCTTCGCCGCGCACTTCGGAACCCAGGGCATGGCCGTCGTCGCCATCGTCGTCCTGACGGAGTTCGTCCCGGCCGCCCACCGGGGACGGCTACAGACGTACAAGGTCGTCATCGGCTCGCTCGGCATCCCCGTCGCCGGCTGGGCAGGCTACCTCCTCGTCCCGCAGGGCAGCTGGGGATGGCGGGCGGTCTTCGCGCTCGGGCTCTTCGGGGGCGTCTTCGCCTGGCTGATCCGGCGCTGGGTACCGGAAAGCCCGCGCTGGCTCGTCGCCCGCGGGGAGTTCGCGCGGGCGGACGAAATCGTCCGCGCCATCGAGCGGCAGTGCGGAGCGGGGCCGGCGGGGCGGGAGCCCACGGCCACGGGACCCGGGCCGATGGTGTCCGCGGCAGCCGGGCCCGCGGGGTCCGGACCAGCCGATCCCGCGTCGGTACACCCTCTGCCAGGACCTTCGCCGGCCCTCGCGCCGCCGCGTCTGCGGGACCTCCTCGACGGTGCCCACCGCCGTACCTTCCTCGTCGTCTCGGCGATGTGGGCGACCGGGCTGCTCACCTACTCCGCCTTCCAGACCTGGACGCCCACGCTCCTCGCCGAGAACGGTCTCGCACTCGACGACACCCTCCTCATGTCGGCCGTCCTCGCCACCGCCGCGCCACTCGGCGCCCTGCTCTCAGCTCCGCTCATCGACCGCTGGGACCGGCGCGTCACCCAGTTCGTCCTGGGCCTCCTGAGTGCGCTCGCACTCCTCCTCTTCGCGCTCGTACAGGCACCCGCCGCCGTCCTCGTCCTCGGCTGCGCCGTCAACGTGCTGTTCCAGATGACCGTGCCGTTCCTGCAGGTGTACTCGGCCGAGGCCTTCCCCACCCGCATCCGCGCCCTCGGCTCCGGCACGGCCAACGCCCTGTCCCGGGTGGTCAACCTCGCCGCTCCCACCCTGATCGCCGCCGTCTTCACCGGTCTCGGCTACAGCGCGGTCTTCCTCTTCCTGGCCGGTCTGGCCGTTGTCGGCGGAGTCGTCGCCGTCACCCTCGGCCCCCGCACGACCGGACTCAGCCTCGAAGCCACCGCACACGCCGAACCCCGTACCCCGCCCCCTCCCCGCAACCCGGAGCACGCCGCCCATGACTGACACGACCGACCTCTCCTACGCCTCGGCCACCGAGCTCATCGCTCTGATGCGGAGCCGCGCCCTCTCTCCCACCGAGCTCATGCACCACACCCTGGACCGCGTTCGCGAGCACGACGGCGTCCTGGGGTCCGTGGTCCGGCTCGATGCCGAGCGCGCCCTCGCCGAGGCCGCCGACGCCACCGAGCGCATCGGCCGTCACGCCCCCGCACTCGGCCCGCTCGCGGGCCTGCCCGTCCTCGTCAAGGACGGCGAGGACGCCGCCGGGTTCCCGACCAGCCACGGCACCCGTGCCTTCCGCGACAACCCGCCCGCCGTCCGGGACTCGGTCCATGTCGCCCGGCTCCGCGCGGCCGGCGCGATCGTCATCGGCAAGACCAACCTGCCGCCCATGGGCGCGGGCGTCCACACCGCCAACGAGGCCTTCGGCATCACCCGCAACCCCTGGAACACCGACCTCTCCCCGGGCGGCTCCAGCGGCGGTTCGGCCGCGGCCGTCGCCGCCGGGCTGGTCGCCCTCGCCACCGCGGGCGACGGCGGCGGGTCCACCCGAATCCCCGCCGCCCTCTGCGGACTGGTCGGTCTGAAGCCGAGCCGGGGCCGCATCCCACAGGGCCCGTCCCGGAGCACGCACTGGCCCCGCAACACCGTCCTGGGCTGCGTGACCCGCACCGTACTGGACACCGCTCTCCACCTGGACGTCGCAGCCGGCCACCACGCGGCGGACCCGTTCTCGCTGCCGGCGCCCGGGATCTCCTATCAGCAAGCCGTCACAGCACACTTCGAACATCAGCCGCGGGTCCGTGTACTGCGCACCTTCGGCGTCGCCGACCCGAAGCCCGCACAGCTCGCAGCCCTCGAAAGGGCGGCGGACGCGCTGCGCGCCCAGGGCCTCCACGTCGTGGACGACGACGCCGCACTGCCCGGCGCCGACGACTTCCCCCTCCTCGCCCAGCTCAGGCAGAAGGTACTCGCCCGCGCCCGGCTCACCAGCATCCTGGAGACCTTCACGGCCCGCCCAGAGGACTTCGAGCCGTGGTTCGCGGCCGTCCTGGAGCAGGGCCGCGCGGTCACGGTGGAGGAGATCGCCCAGTACTGGGAGCACCGGGCGCGCCTGGACCAGTGGGCGGCCGACCTGTTCACCGGCCACGACCTCCTGCTCACCCCGACCGTACCGACGACGGCCTGGTGGGCGGAGGGCCCCGACCTCGCGGAGGTGATACGCGAACGGACCGTCCCGATCGCGTACACCTCCGTCTTCAACGACACCGGCCACCCGGCGATCAGCGTCCCGGCCGGACAGAGCGACGGGCTCCCCTGCGCCGTCCAGCTCGTGGCGCGCCACCACCGCGAGGATCTGCTCCTCGGAGCGGCAGCCCTTCTGGAGACGGCGGGAGGAACCCACCCCATCAGGACCGCCGCCCGCTGACGGCCCCGCTCAGTCCAGCGAGGCGCCACACCTGTGGCGCCTCGCACTGGGCATCGGAGGGCAGCAGGACCGACGGCCCCGGGGCGGGCCGGGTCGGCGGCGGACGCCTCGCCCTACTCCTGGTGGCGTCTTCTACCGCAACGCGTTCACCGGCGACGGCATCCCGCAGATCGGCGTGGTGTGCGCGGCCGACGTCACGAGCCTTGTCCTGGTCGCCGCTTTCACCCTGCTCCTGCGCCGCCTCATGCGGCGTGACCCGATCGAGTACTGAGAAGTTCCCGCCGGTGACGTTGCCCCCGCCCACGACCGTCGACATCCCGCGGTCGTCCCCGTTCCGCCCACGCCCCCGCCCACGCCTGCGCCTTCGGCCCTTCGGTCTGGCTCTCGTGCGGCTCTTCGTGCTCGCGAACCGGTTCCTGCTGCTGTGGATGGTGCTGTCCTCGCTGCGGGACGCCAGAGACATCTTCGCCCGCCCCTGGTCACTTCCGACCAGCGTGCAACTGTCCAACTACGCCGTCGCGTTCGACTCCGGATTCGGCCACGCCGCCGTGAACACCATCCTGGTGAGCTCGAGCGCGGCTGTGCTCTCCGTGGTGCCGGCCGCCCCGGCGGCCTATGCCCTCAGCCGTCGGCTCAGCGGCGCGGCAGGACCGCTGACGACGCTCTTCGTCCTGGGCCTCGGTGTTCCGGGCCAGGTCCTTCTCATCCCCGTGTTCTTCATGTTCAGCGCGGTCGACCTGGTCGACTCGCTTCCGGTCTGTGCGCCGCGTACACCGGTTTGAGCGTGCCCTTCACCGTGTTCCTGCTCACCGGGTTCTTCCGGGTCGACATGGTCGGGCCGGGTGGCCTCGGCCGTTCGGGGGATATGCGGTGTGGACCGGTGCCGGTGGCGGCGTAGAGGGTAGTGCGGCGCGCATGAACGGAATGCAACTCAGCAGCACCGCGTTCGACGACGGAACGGTGGTCCCCCGCCGCTACACCGGGGAGGGAGACTCACCGCCCCTGACCTGGTCGGGAGTGCCCGGTGAGGCTACGGAGCTGGTGCTCCTGTGCGAGGACCCGGACGCGCCGGGGGCGACCTTCCTGCACTGGCTGGTGACGGGCATCGACCCGGGCACCACCGGGGTGGCGGAGGGCCAGGTGCCCCAGGGGGGCCTGCCGTGGCCCAACGGCTTCGGGCAGGCGGGCTGGGGTGGGCCGATGCCTCCACCGGGGCATGGGCCGCACCGCTACTTCTTCCGGCTGTACGCGCTGTCCGAGCCGCTGCCTCTGCGCGGCCACCCGGGCGCCGAGGCCGTGCACCGTGCCCTGAGGGGCAGGGAGCTGGCCTCCGGGACCCTGTTCGGGACCTATCAGCGCTGAATGTGTCCGGGCTGGTCGCTTCTTCGCTGCTCGCGGCCGGCGCCGTACAGCCGCAAGGTCGCCGGCTTCCCCAGGTGGAGCCGGAGAATCCTGCGTCTGCCCCGGTCCTCGCGATCGACACGGGTGTTGCTACCGAAGGTGACGGGCCATCACCCCGGCCCCGGCCGAGCCCGCGAGGTTCGGGGGTGGTCGGTCATCCAGCGGGCGGCGAGGAGGCCCGAGGCCGCCGTGAGGACGGCCGCCGCGAGGACGGTGGCGTCCAGGCCCAGCGCGTCGGCGAGGACGCCCGCCGTCAGGGCGCCGGCGGCGTAGCCGATGTCGCGCCAGAACCGGTACGTGCCGAGGGCGTGGGCCCGCCAGGAGGGGTGGGCGTGGTCGGAGACGGCGGTGATGAGCGCCGGATAGACCAGCGCGGTGCCGAGGCCCAGGCCGACGGCGGAGACGACTCCGGCGAGAAGCGGGCGGTCGAGGAGTACGAGGGCGAGGAGGAGCGCCGCCGCCTGGACCAGCATGCCCGTCACGACGAGCGGCTTGCGGCCGATCCGGTCGGCGAGGTGGCCGGCCGGGATCTGGCCGATGCCCCACAGGAGCGGATAGAGCCCCTTGATCAGGCCGATCGCGGCGATGCCGAGTCCGTGGTCGGCGAAGAGGAGTGGGAAGACGCCCCAGGTCAGGCCGTCGTTGAGGTTGTTGACCAGCCCCGCCTGGCTGGCGCCGCGCAGGGACCGGTCGCGCCATGACGTAAGGGCGAAGGTCTCCTTGAAGGACGGCCTGCCGTTCTCGCCGCCCCGGGGTGCCGGGTGGCGGGAGAGTTCGAGGGCCAGGTGGGCGGCGGTGTCCTTGGCCAGGAGGGACAGTCCGAGTCCGGCGGCGAGGAAGACCGCGCCGATGAGTTCGGGGGTGGGGCGCAGCCCGTAGTGGGTGGCGAGACAGCCGGTGAGCAGAGCGGTGGCACCGACCGAGACGTAGCCGGCGGCCTCGTTGAGTCCGGTGGCGAGTCCCCGGCGGCCGGGCCCCACGAGGTCGATCTTCATGTTGACGGTCATCGACCACGTCAGCCCCTGGTTGACGCCGAGCAGGACGTTCGCCGCCACGATCCACCACCACGAGGGCGCCCAGGCGAGGACGAACGGCACGGGTGCGCCGATCAGCCAGCCGGTCAGCAGGAGCTGTCTTCGCCGGAAACGGGCGGTGAGCGCGCCGGCGGCCAGGTTCGTGAGCGCCTTGGCCAGGCCGAACGCGACGATGAACGAGAAGACGGCCAGGTTCCCGGCGAGCCCGAAGACCTCGGTGCCGATCAGGGGGACCGTCGTCCGTTCCAGACCGACGAGCGCCCCGACCGCCGCCGTGACGAGGACGAGCAGGACGAACTGCGTCCTGTTCTCCCGCAGGCCCAGACGCACGGTGCCGGGCGAGGGGGTGACGGGGGGCGGGGGCCGCCTCGCCGTGATCCCTCGTGTCATCTCGATCTCCCGTCTGTTTTGATAACCGCAGACCACCATACCCCTACGGGTATTTTTACCCGCCCCGTCCGCAAGGGGTGGGGCTGTGCTGTGTAATACCCCTAGGGGTATTTGACTTCCCTCGTCGCCTCTGCTTACAGTCGACGGCGCAAGTACCCCGGGGGGTATTCGAAAGAGTGATCTTCCATGCATGAAGTGGATCTGGACGTCTTCGCCTCCGAGCTGGCGGAGGGCGCCTTCGCCATCGACGTACGGGAACCGGACGAGTACCGCGCCGGCCACGTACCGGGGGTCCGCACCGCACCGCTCTCCGAGCTCGGCACCCACCTCGCCGTGCTCCCCGCCGACCGGCTCGTCTACGTGATCTGCGCGAGCGGCAACCGGAGCGCCTGGGCCGCGGAGCATCTGGACGCCGCCGGATTCCGCGCGGTCTCGGTCGCGGGCGGCACCTCCGGGTGGGTCCGTACCGGTCGCCCGGTCGTGCGCGGCACGGACGCCCGGGCCGCCTGAACGGTCGGCCGCCCGCCCTCAGCGCATTTCTTCCCGTCTCGCGGTGCTCCGCTCCGCGACCGCCTTCTCCGTCGAAAGGTTCGCCGTGTTCTTCGCCCAGTACTACCTCGACTGCCTGTCCCAGGCGTCGTACATGATCGCCGACGAGCAGACCGGTCAGGCGGTCGTCGTCGACCCGCGTCGCGACGTGTCGGAGTACCTCGCCGATGCACGGGCGCACGGGTTCACCGTGGTCGGCGTGATCAACACCCACTTCCACGCGGACTTCGTCGCCGGCCACCTGGAGATGGCCGACGAGACCGGCGCGTGGATCGGTTACGGCTCGCGGGCAGAGACGGAGTACCCGGTCCGTCACCTCGCCGAGGGCGAGCGGATCGCCCTGGGCGACGTGGTGCTGGAGGTCATGGAGACACCGGGGCACACCCCGGAGTCGATCAGCGTCCTCGTCTACGAACACGCCGCCGACACCGTCCCGTACGGCGTCCTGACGGGTGACGCGCTGTTCATCGGTGACGTCGGCCGACCCGACCTGCTGGCGTCGGTGGGCGTGACGGCCGAGGAGCTGGGCGGGATGCTGCACGACAGTGTGCAGAACAAGCTGATGGGCCTCGCGGACGAGGTCCGCGTCTTCCCCGCCCACGGCGCGGGCTCGGCCTGCGGGAAGAACCTGTCGACGGAGAGGTCCTCCACGATCGGTGACCAGCGGGCGACCAACTACGCCTGTGCCCCGATGGGCCGGGAGGAGTTCGTCGCGCTGGTGACGGCGGGACAGTCCGCGGCGCCGGGCTACTTCGCCTACGACGCCGACCTCAACCGCAAGGAGCGCCCCCTGTACGACTCCGCCGCCACGGCCCGGCCGCTGTCCCTGGAGGAGTTCGCCGGGCTGCGGGCGGGTGGCGCGGTGGTGGTCGACACGCGTGATCCGCAGGAGTTCGCGGCCGGGCACCTGACCGGTGCGGTGAACGTGCCGGCCGACGGCCGGTTCGCCGAACAGGCCGGCACCGTCCTGGACCCCGCGGACGAACTGGTGGTGATGGCCCCTCAGAACCGGGAGGAGGAGGTCGTCACCCGCCTCGCCCGCATCGGCTTCGACCGTGTCGTGGGCTACGTCCGCAACCCCGAGGACGCCCTGCGGGTGATGGAGGGCGAGGTCACCCCCGCCAGCCGCCTCACCGCCACCCACCTCAAGGCCGCCCTCGCCGGAGACAACCCGCCGCTCGTGGTGGACGTGCGCACCTGCGGCGAGCGCGAGGCCAACGGCTTCATCCCCGAGGCCCTGCACATCCCGCTGAGTGAACTGCCCTCCCGGGTCGGCGAACTCGCCACCGACCGGCCGCTGGTCCTGCACTGCGCGGGCGGCCACCGCTCCTCCATCGCCGCCAGCCTGCTGCGCCACCGCGGCATCGAGGACGTCTCCGACATCCTCGGCGGCTGGGCCGCCTGGGCCCTCGCGGCCGAATCCGTCAAGGTCTGAGCGCGCCCGACCGTCCACGAACCGCCGGCCGTCACGGCTCCGGGTCCTTCCCGCCGTGCACCGCCGGACGGTCGGCGGAGGCGACGGCCGCACTGCCCCCGCTCCTCCGCCCCCGCGTCGCGGGCGGGGCCGCACCGCCCGCCCGCGACGAGCCCCTCACCCCTGTCTGCCTGAGCCGTCACCGCGGCTCACTGCATGCTGCATACCCCCACCCGTATACGTCTTCCGGAGTCCCGCATGAGCGCCGAGCGCACCATCCAGTCGATCACCCCCGCCGTCCTGCACCGTCTCGTCCAGGAGGGCAACGCCCCGCGCCTGATCGACGTGCGCACCCCGGGCGAGTTCCGCACCGCCCACATCGCCGGCTCGTACAACGTGCCGCTGAGCACCTTGCGCGAGCACCACGCGGAGCTGCGTTCGCACCTGGACGAGGAGGTGGTGCTCGTCTGCCGTTCCGGACAGCGGGCGAAGGAGGCCGAGCAGGCCCTCGCCCAGGCCGGTCTGCCCGACCTCCGCGTCCTGGAAGGGGGCATCACCGCCTGGGAGGCGGCGAGTGCTCCCGTGGAGCGGGGCCCCGAGCGGTGGGACATGGAGCGCCAGGTCCGCCTCGTCGCGGGCTCGGTCGTCCTGGCCACCGGCCTCGTCGGCATCGCCGTCCCGGGCGTCCACCTCATCGGCACGGCGATCGGCGCCGGCCTGACCTACGCCGCGCTGAGCAACTCCTGCGCCATGGGCGTGCTGCTCTCCAAGCTCTCCTACAACCGCGGCCCGCGCACCGACGTCCGCACCGTGATCGCGGAGCTGCGGAGCGCGTCGTGACCGCCGTCATCATCGCGGCCTCCCTCCTGATCGGCGTCAGCCTCGGCATCCTCGGCGGCGGCGGGTCCATCCTCACCGTCCCGATCCTGGTCTACCTCGCCGGGCAGGAGACCAAGGAGGCCATCGCCACCTCGCTGTTCGTCGTCGGCGTCACCAGCCTCGCCGCCCTGATCCCGCACGCCCGCGCCCACAGGGTCCGCTGGAAGACCGGACTGCTCTTCGGCGCCTTCAGCATGGTCGGTGCCTATGCCGGGGGCCGCGTCGCCGAGTACATTCCCGGCACCGTCCTGCTCGTCGCGTTCGCGCTGATGATGCTCGCCACCGCCTACGCGATGCTCCGCAAACCGCGTGACGGGGCGAAGAAGGCCCGGCCCGCCCACCGTGACCTGCCGCTGAAGCACATCGCGGTCGAGGGCGTCGTCGTCGGTGCCGTGACCGGCCTGGTCGGTTCCGGCGGTGGATTCCTCGTGGTTCCGGCCCTGGCCATCCTGGGCGGACTGCCGATGGGCATCGCGGTCGGCACCTCGCTCCTGGTCATCGCGATGAAGTCCTTCGCCGGACTCGCAGGTCACCTCTCCGGCGTCTCCATCGACTGGGGCATCGCCGCGACCGTGACGGTGGCGGCCGTGATCGGCAGCCTGATCGGCGCCCGCCTCGCGGGCCGCATCCCGCAGGACGCGCTGCGCAAGGCGTTCGGCTGGTTCGTCGTGGTCATGGGCTTCTTCGTCCTCGCCCAGCAGCTCGACACCGCGGTGTGGACCCACCCCGTCACCTGGGCCGTACTGGGAGCCGTGGGGACCGTCGCGGTCGCCACCCGCATGCGGAGGCGCTCAAGGGCGTTCCACCCCCGGCCGAGGGTCCGTGCCGGTGCCCGTCAGGGCGCATCATCGAAGTGACGTGAGAACGCATGCCTCCAGGGGCGTGCCGGGTGGGCGAAGGAACACCCGTGGTGCCGCCGCACGCGATCAAGGTTCCTCACGCGCTCCCGCGCCGACGCGGAGAGCGAGCCTCGTGAGAGCGAGGCCCACCCGCGGTGGGCGCCACGTGCGGCCGGTCCGAGGCCGGCCCTGACGTGGGCGGGACGTTGCGTCACCGCGTCGCCGGTCCTACCGGTGCGGGAGCCTGCGCCCGGCCGGTCGGCGGCGGGCTGAGTCGCTTCGACACGACGTAGGCGACCACGACCGTGACGATGACGAGCGGCATGACGGTGAGGCCCTGCGATCCCAGCAGGAGCGTGGCCAACAGCACCGAGGTCAGCGGGAGCCCGAGCATGGTGACCGACATGGCTCCGATCCCCATCGCGAACGCGGGGGTGAGTTCCAGCCCCGGTAGGTGGGACAGCGCGATCCCGCCCGTCGCCCCCAGGAACATCGCCGGGAAGATCGGGCCTCCTCTGAACGCGCTCAGCGAGGCGCAGTACGCCAGTCCCTTGCACACGATGAGCAGGGTCAACGTACCGACGGAGTATGAGGCGCTGTTCGCGAGCAGCGGGCCCAGGGCGCTCTGCCCCGAGTACAGCACCTCGGTCGCGGCCTTCCCCGTGCCTTCGGCGAAGGCGATGGCGAGCCCTGCGACCACCAGGCCCATCAGCACGGTGGCGGTCACCCGGTGCCGCTCGACACGGGGTTGCGCCAGGAGGGCGAGCCGCCGGATGCCCGTGCCGACGAGGGCCGCCGCCAGTCCGATGACGAGTGCCCAGCCGAACTCGGTGACATCGGGCGTGTCGGCGTGTGGGACAGCCGGCAGCGCCAGGGAGTACGTGCCGAGACCGGTCCAGCTGTCCAGGCCGACGAAGACGAGCGAGCCGACGCCGGCGGCGAGCAGGCCCGGCACCAGGACGATCCCGAGCATCGGCCCGCCGATTCCCGACGCCTCCATGAGGAGGAACGCCCCGGTGAGGGGTGACCCGAGCAGGGTGCTGACCGCGGCGAAGCTTCCGGCGGCGCCGACCACGGACCCGACCTGCTCCGGCAGGTCCGGCTTGACCAGGCGTACGAGCCAGACGGCCGTGCCGCTGCCGAGGGCGATGAGCGGTGCCTCGGGACCGAGGACGGCACCGAGGGCCAGCGTGGCGGCGGCGGCGACGAAGATGCCCGGAAGTTCGAGCGGCTTCGGCGCACCGGCCGTCGACAGACCCTCGGCGGGCTTGTGACCGCCGGTCCCGGGAAGGTACCGGATGGTCGCTCCGACCAGCAGGCCTGCGACGGCGAGCAGCGGCAGGGGCCACCAGGGAGGCGTCTCCCGGAATCCCAGCGCCTTGGGCAGGTCGGTGTACGTCCAGGTCTGGAGCTCGCCGACCAGTGCGAGGAAGCCGTACGCGGCCGCGGAGATCGGCACTCCGAGCGCCGCGGCGATGACCAGCAGCCCGACGTATCCGCGGGTCCTGACCAGGGCGAAGGGATCCGTCGGTGGCGGCTCGCCAGGTGGTCCGACAGGACTGTCGGCCGACATGCGCATCAGCTCCTTGGAGGACGGTCCAGCGGACGACCACGGGACCGACGCGGCTCGACGAGCGGCGTCCGGTGCCGTGGCGCGACGAGGAGGCGACCAGGGCCTGGGATCAGCTGGTGCGTCGCAGGGGCGGCGGGGTCCAGTCGCCGGTGAGGGCGGCCTGCTGGGGCCAGTACAGGCGCAGGAAGACGTTGAAGCTGCCCGCGGGTGCGGGCAGCCAGTTGTTCTCGCGGTCGGCTCCGGGGCTGTCGTGCTGGACGTGGATGTCCAGGGAGCCGTCGGGGTTGGTCCGCATACCGCTGCGGTCGCCGATCGCGTAGCGGTTCAGCGGGTTGTCGGCGAAGAGCTGACGCTCGTTCATCATCGTCAGGGACCAGAAGCCGTCGACGGGCGGGGCTTCGCCGGCTTCGAAGTGCAGCACATAGGTGTGGGCACCGTCGAGAGGCCGGCCGTCGGCGTCGGTGGTGGCGTGCGGGTACAGGGCGTCGGCGTCGAGGTTGGCTCCGTACCCGAACCGGGTGATGACCGCGCGCTTGTCGTAGTCGGTTCCGTAGTCACCCAGGCCTCGGTGGACGGTCCACCCACCGGACTTCGCGGACTCCGCTCGGGCGAGCAGATCACGCAGGACCTCCGGGCCGCGCCGCGCACCCGCGTCCAGGATGGCGAGCTCCTCGGGGGACAGGTCGTCCAGGCTCGCGCCGGCTGCGATGCCGAGTTTGGCGAAACGACCCAGGGACGGGGCATCGGCAGGGGCGGGAGGGTTGTCCACCATCATCCGGTTGAGGAGAGCGAAGTACTCGCGGCCGCTGAGAGCGTGGACCTTGTCGACGGGCGGCGTCGTGGGGTCGGCCCCGGTGGGAACAGGAACGTCGGTGGGAGGGGTGTAGTCGTCGGGGTCGCCGGTCCACTCCGACAGGGGGATCAGCCGCGTGCCGTCCTGGAGCCGGTTGACGGACGGGAAGTCCGACGGGCCGCTCGTCGCGTACCGGGCGATGATCCAGTTCACCGCGGTCGGCGACTTCAGCAGGGTCAGGCCGGACGGGGTCGCTCCCGACCAGGACGGTCCGGCGATCAGGAACGGGCCGGCGGACGGGCCGTGCTCGCGTCGGCCGACGACGGCGCAGACATCGGACCAGGCGTCCAGGATCGGGACCATCCAGAATCGGTCGCCGAAGTCGGGCAGGGTCAGCACCAGAGGCTGATCCGACAGATCGAGCCAGGCACTCGAGTACAGGGTGTCGGCGTTCGGCGACACGACCTCGGTGAAGGAGGCGTCCGGGGTGGCGCGCATGTAGCAGAACTGGTTGACCGGGGCTTTCCGACGCGCGTCGTCCCGGGCCGGAACCGCCGTCATGGAACCCTTGGTCATGGCTGCCGTGACCAGCGGGTACCCGTAGATCCACGCCTCCGTGGCCAGCTTCTCGAGTGACTCGTCTGCCATCGGTATCTCCCAGGTGCTCTGCGAACTCCGTCGGCCCGACGCTACGAGTGCCGACTGCCTCCTGCGCGGCGGGTCCGCCGAACGGGCGACGCATGAGCGGGCCGCGGATCCGACCGGCCACGAGCAGTGTCGACCGCTCGGCCCAGGAGCAGGAGGCCGCTGACGACCTCCACCCTCGCGCGACAGGGTGGCCGACGCCCATGCTGTGCGGGGCACACCTCTCGCCGTCGTCACGGAGCCGTTCTCATGAGGCGCATGAGCACGCGGCTCCCTCAGTGGGAGCGCTGCCACCTCACGGTAGGACCCTTCTCGGGGCGGCGCAGCGGCCGAGCTCCCGTCACCGCCCGATGCGAATCGCTCGCCAGGACGGGACGACACGGTCGGCCTAAGCTGGCCGAATGGTGCCCGGACCGCCTCGGGCGCTGTGCGACGGTGCCCGAGCGTTGTCCGACGGGGCCGAAAGGGGCTCAGGATGGATGACTACCCCCTGATCGAGAACCACGGTCTGATCGGTGACCTGCAGACCGCGGCCCTCGTGACAACCGATGCGACGATCGACTGGTTCTGCTGTCCGCGCTTCGATTCGCCCAGCCTCTTCGGCGCCCTGCTCGACCGGCGGAAGGGCGGCCACTTCACCGTCAGGCCGGCCGCGGACTCGTACACCACCAAACAGCTCTACCACCCGGACACCGCCGTGCTGGTGACGCGCTTCATGACCGAGGCCGGGGCGGGCGAGGTGGTCGACTTCATGCCGGTGACGGGCACGACGGCGACCGACCGCCACCGGCTGGTCCGCATGCTGCGCTGCGTACGAGGCAGCATGACCTTCGAAGGGGAGATCGCTCCGCGCTTCGACTACGGGCGCAAGCCCCACGAGCTGCACATCACGGAGCACGGAGCCCTGTTCACCTCGGAGGACCTGGACCTCGCCGTCCACGCCGTCCGTGAGCCGCAGGACGACCGGCTGCTGACCAGCCTCTCGGGTGACAACGACCTCCGTTTCCGTCTGGCCCTGCAGGCGGGGCAGCAGCGCGGCGTGGTCTTGGAGTCGTCTCCCGCCGGGCCGCCGCACGAGGTCAGCGTGGCGGAGTTCGAGCAGCTCTTCGACGAGACGGTCGGCTTCTGGCGTTCGTGGCTCGGCCAGTCCACCTACTCGGGCCGGTGGCGGGAGGCGGTGGAACGTTCGGCCGTGGCCCTGAAGCTCATGACCTACGCACCGACGGGTGCCCTGGTCGCCGCGCCGACGACGGGTCTGCCGGAGCAACTGGGCGGAGAGCGCAACTGGGACTACCGGTTCACGTGGATCCGTGACGCGTCGTTCTCGGTGTACGCGTTGCTGGGACTGGGCTTCAGGGAAGAGGCGTCCGCGTTCATCGGCTGGTTGCACGACCGGGTCAAGGAGAAGGCCGGCGAGGGGAACGGCACCGGGCCGCTGAACATCATGTACCGCGTCGACGGCACCTCCGATCTGGTCGAGGAGACCCTGGACCATTGGGAGGGGTACCGCGGTTCCGCGCCGGTCCGCATCGGCAACGGAGCCGCGAACCAGCTGCAACTGGACATCTACGGCGAGGCGCTCGACAGCATCTACTTCGCGCACCAG
Organism: Streptomyces sp. E-08; assembly: GCF_049913095.1. Classification (NCBI taxonomy): domain Bacteria; kingdom Bacillati; phylum Actinomycetota; class Actinomycetes; order Kitasatosporales; family Streptomycetaceae; genus Streptomyces; species Streptomyces sp. E-08. The sequence goes on from NZ_CP183971.1 coordinate 7,937,898, forward strand.
CACGGCATGCATCTCGACACCGGGGGCTGGACCGCGCTGCACACGCTGCTCGACTGGCTGGTCGACCACTGGGACCAGCCCGGAGAAGGGCTGTGGGAGACCCGCGGCGGCCGGAAGGACTTCACCTACGGCCGCGTGATGTCCTGGGTCGCCTTCGACCGCGCCCTGCGGATCGCCTACGACGACGGCCGTCCCGCGGCCGGCGGTCACTGGGTGGACGCGCGCGACGAGATCTACGCGCAGGTCCTCAGCCGGGGATGGGACCCCGGGAAGCAGGCCTTCGTGCAGCACTACGGCGACGACGTGCTCGACTCGTCGTTGCTGCGCATGCCGACGGTCGGCTTCATCACGCCGGAAGACCCGAAGTGGAAGACCACCCTTGAGGCGATGGACCGTGAGCTGGTCAGCGACAGCCTGGTCTACCGCTACAACCCCGAGGCGTCACCCGACGGACTGCGCGGCTCCGAGGGCACCTTCTCCCTCTGCACGTTCATGTACGTCGACGCCCTGGCGCGGGCCGGACACACCGACATGGCCCGGCTGGTGCTGGAGAAGATGCTCACCTACGCCAACCACCTGGGCCTGTACTCCGAGGAGATCGCCCTGACGGGGCAACAGCTGGGCAACTTTCCCCAGGCCTTCACGCACCTGGCCCTGATCGACGCGGCCATCACCCTGGACGCGAGGCTCAAGGGAGCACGCGGGGGCGGGAGGTAGTAGCACGCGGAGGGCCCGCGGGATTCACCGCTCGCCGGCCGGCGGGACGGAACCGAGGAGAACGACCGTGTCGCCCTCCTGCAGGACGGTCTCCTGCCGCTCGGTGACCGGGTCGAGCCGCTGGTCGGCCCGTACCACGAAGAGAGGGTCCTGCCCCGACGGCAGCGGGGTGGAGGCCGGCTGCACCACGAACCGGGCGCCCTGCTCGTACCGCTCCGCCAGGACGTGACGGACGAGGGACCGGCCGAAGAGGATGTCGCCGCCGGTGTAGGGAGCCACCACTCCATGGCTGTCGTGCGGGGGGCCGACCCGGTAGACGGGCCCCTCGACGTTGTCCTGCATCACGACCGAGGCGAGCGCGTTGAAGTCGTCGTCGGCGGTGGCCAGGAACACGGCCGTCACTCCCTCGATCCGCGCCCCGGGGTTGATGGCCGTGGCCAGCAGGTCGCCCTTGGCCAGATCGAGCCCCGCCTCCTTGATCCGATCCCGTTCCTCGTCGAGCCCCGCCCACATCAACACGTCGAGTCCCGCGGACCGCATGGCCCTTCCCAGGTCGACCACCCACGCCTCCCCGCCCACCAGGAGGATGCGCGTGCCCGCCGGTTTGACGACGCCCAGGCGCCTGGCCACGGGTGCGGCCGTCAGCGAGTAGAGCAGGACGGTTCCCACGATCACCAGGAACGTGACGGGAAGGATCTTCGCGGCCCCGCTCTCCCCTCGCTGGACCAGGCCGGCGGAGAAGGTCGACGCCGTGGCCGCCGCGACGATGCCGCGTGGGTCCATCCATCCGATGAAGGCCCGTTCCTGGCGGCCCAGGCCCGAGTACGTCGTCGCGGCGAAGGCCACGAGCGGCCGCACCACCAGGACGAGGACCGCGATGAGGGCGAGCGCGGGAAGGAGTACCGGTACCAGGGATGCCGGGGTGACGGTGGAGGAGATGGAGACGAAGAGCAGCCCGATGATCAGCTGGACGAGGGTCTCGAAGAAGGGACGCCGGGCCGGCATGTCGAAGCCGCGGAGGTTGGCGACGGCCAGACCCGTGACGATCGCGGCGATGAGCCCCGTGTCGTCCCGCACCATGTCGCAGACCGCCGATACGGCGATCACGGTGGCGAGTTGAGCCAGAGTGCCGAGGGTCTCGCCGAGCCGAAGGGTCCGCAGCGTGAACCACAGCAGCGCGGTCCCCGCGACCCCGCCGACCAGCCCGACGAGCAGGCTGAGGCCGAACTGCCCCAGCTGGTATCCCCGGCCGACGTCGACCTGGTGCGTCGTGGCGATGGCGTGGAAGGTGAGCGCGCCGAGGATGCCGCCGATCGGGTCGGTCAGAGTCCCTTCCCAGATCAGAATGCGTCGCACCTTGTCGGTCGGCCGCACGAAGTCGAGCAGCGGACCGACGACCGTGGGCCCCGAGACGACGAGGATCACGCCGAGCATCGCGGCCACGCGCAGAGGCATGTCGAACATCGCCGGTGACACCGACGCGACGATCAGGAACGTGAGCAGCACCCCGTACACGAGCAGCCGTCCCACGATTCCCCGGGTGCGGCCGGCGAGCTTGCGCAGGTCGAGCCCCAGTCCGGCGTCGTAGAGGATCACCGCGACGGAGAGCGACACCAGGTCGGAGAAGGTCGGCCCCAGCAAGTTGTCCGGATGAATGACGTCCGTCATCGCACCGGCGGCGAACCCGACCGGCAGCAGGATGATCAGGGCCGGGAGGCGCAGCCTGCTCGCCAGGATCTGCGAGCCGGTGGCGAGCACCACGGTCAGGGCGAGTCCGAGAAGGATCTCGTCGTCGGTCACAGCGGCTCCTTCGTCGGATTTCAGGCGCGAGGTCGGGAAGGGGTGCTCAGCCGCTCGGTGCGGTGTCCTCGCCGTCCGTGCCGCTTCCTCCGCGCAGCTCGGCGTCGGAGAGTTCTTCCAGCTCTCCGCGGGTGTCCAGCCGGTAGAGGAGGACGACCGCCGGCACGACGAGCACGAGGGCCACCAGGGTGACGATCGCCAGCCACGTCAGTGTGGCGGGCGCGCCCGCGGCGTCGGCCACGGTCAGCGAGGTGGGGAGGAGGTACGGGCGTTGGGCCATGCCCCAGGCGACGACGGCGGAGGCGACGACCCCGACCGCCGTGACGCGCATCCACGCGCCGGGCGTCCGCCGGAGCAGCCAGGCCGTCGCGAGGGCGGCCACTCCGGCCAGGACGACGAAGAACAGCCCGAGACCGCGGGTGAGCCCGTGCCACACGTAGGGGGAGTCCTCGTGGGTGACGAACCCGGTGATCACGGCCAGGACGGTGAGCAAGGCGAGGCTGCTCAGGGCCCGCCACCTGAAATGGCCGACCAGATCGGTCGCGCCGAAGCGGCGCGCGTCCCCCGTGAGGAAGACCGCGCCGACGAAGGCCGCCGCCGCGATGGCGATCAGCCCGAACATCAGGGAGGTGGGATTGGCCCAGGCGTCCACCGAGGCTTCGGTGCCGGGTGCCACCCGCCCTGACGCGACCCCGCCGACGGCGGCACCGAGGAAGAACGGCGTGACGACCGAGGCCATGGCGAACACGGCACCATACAGCCGTCGGCCGGCGAGCCGCCGGGAGGGCTTGCGGAACGCGAAGCCGGCGCCGCGCAGGACCATGCCCACGGCAGCCAGCGCCAGGGGGAGCCACATCGCCGAGAACACAGTCTGGAACAGCGTGGGGAATCCCGTCCACATGATGACGAGAACGAAGATCAGCCAGACGTTGTTGACCTCCCATACGGGAGCCATGGCGTGGTCGATGAGCCATCGGGGGCGTCTTCCGCGCTCCGTGCCCCCCGCCGTCAGGTCCCAGAAGCCGGCCCCGTAGTCGGTGCCGCCCGCGGAGGCGTACGCGGCCACGGCGAGGATCAGCACCACGGCGATGAGGTCGGCGGTCATCGGTGGCCGCCTTCGGCCCCGGCGTCGCCGTCCGCGGCGGGGGCGTCACCCGCGGGGACGGGTGCCCGCGGCCCGTAGGGAGTGTCCGTCTCCGGCGCTTGGGGCGACGGCCCTCCTGCCGCCCGCTGCTCGTCGGCGAGCCGCCAGCGCGTACGCATCTTGAGGAGGATCACGAGGAACGAGGCGAAGAGGAACACGTACACCACCATCACCACGGCGAGCATGATCCAGAGGGTGGTGGAGCGGGTGGCGGTCACCGCCTCGGCGACCCGCATGTTCTGGTAGACGATCCAGGGCTGACGGCCCACCTCGGTGGCGATCCAACCGGACTCGACGGCTACGACGGAGGCGACGCCCGCACAGGCGGCCGGGCCGTAGAACCACTTCGACGCGGGCAGCCGTCGGTGCCGCAGCCAGACCAGGCCGTACCAGAGGGCGAGCAGCACCAGTACGGACCCGATCAGGACCATGAGGTCGAAGGCCCAGTGGGCGATGGTCGCCTGAGTGGCCGTCGGCCGCTGGTCCGCCGGGACGGAGGTCAGTCCCACCACCTCCGTGTCCGGGCTGAACCCGGCCAGGAAGGAGTCGAGCAACGGGATCTTGATGCCGCCCTTGACGCTCCCGTCCTCCTGCAGGCGCCCGAAGAGGTACTCCGGCACACGGGTGTCGGTCTTCCAGACGATCTCCATCGCGGCGAACTTCACCGGCTGCTTGTGGAACACCGACCTGGCGATGGAGTCGCCCAGGACGAACTGCACCGGAGTGGCCACCGCGGCGATCGTGAACGGAACGGCGAAACCGAGCCGGTGGTAGTGGTCCCGGCGGCCGCGCAGCCAGCCCACGGCGTAGACACCCGACACCACGAAGCCCGCGGTGAGGATCATCGCCACGACGAAGTGCCAGTACTGCGGCCCGAACATCGGCGTGAAGATCGCCTTCCAGACGTCGACGTCGACCGGGTTTCCCCCGGAGTCGAGGGAGAAGCCCTGCGGCGTGTTCATCCAGGAGTTGGCGGCCAGGATGCCGAACGCTCCGAGCAGCGCGGCCGCCGGGAGCGGCAGCCCGAGCAGGAAGTGCGTCCGGGGCTTCAGCCGCCGCCATCCGTACAGATAGATCGCGATGAGTACGGCCTCCAGGAAGAACGCCCAGGCCTCCACGCCGAATCCGAGGCCGAAGACGTCACCCCACCTCCCCATCAGGCCGGGCCAGAGCAGGCCGAACTCGAAGGACAGCACGGTGCCGGTGACAATGCCGAGCGCGAACTGCACCGCCATGACGGCCGACCAGCGCCGCGCCAGGAGCAGTGCCGTGGCGTCCTTGCGGCGCAGCCCGCGGTAGTGCATGACCAGGGTGATGAAGGGGAATGCCACGCCCAGTGGTACCAGGATGATGTGGGACGCCAGGGTGAAGGCCATGAGTTCCCGGGCCGGCAGGAGTTGGGCCGGGGCATCCGCCAGCAGGTGGAACGAGGTGGGCATACGCGCCTTCGCTGTTCGTGACGTGGGGGAACAGGATCAGCCGCCGGTGGCGAAGCCCGGGAAGAGGGTCATCCCGCCGTCGACGTAGAGGGTGGCTCCCACCACGTAGTCCATGAGGTCGGAGGAGAGGGCGACCACGGCGTTGGCGATGTCCTCGGGGTCGCCGATCCGGTCGTACGGGATCAGCCTCAGCAGGTCCTCCCGGGCCTCGGCCGTCTCCCAGGCGGCGCGGTTGATCGGCGTCTTGATCGCCCCAGGGGCGACCGCGTTCACCCGGATCTTCTCCGGTGCGAGCTCCTGGGCCAGGGTCTGCATCATCATCTGCACACCGCCCTTGGAAGACGCGTAGTTGACGTGGCCCGACCACGGGATGATCTGGTGCACCGAACTCATGCAGATGATCTTCCCGGCGGCGCGGGACACCTCGGGGACCACGCCGCGGCGCCGGAACTCCTTGGCCGCCTCCCGGGCGCACAGGAACTGACCGGTGAGATTGACGTCGATGACCTTCTGCCACTGGGCGAGCGTCATGTCGGTGAGCCGGGCGTCGCGCTGCAGTCCTGCGTTGGCCACCAGGACGTCGATGGTCCCGAACTCCTCGACCATCCGGTTCATCATGGCCGTGACCTGGTCCTCCTGGGAGACGTCGGCCTCGTAGGCCGCGGCGCGCACCCCGAACGAGGCGATCTCCTTGACCACTTCCTCGGCCGCGTCACGGTCGGCCACGTAGTTCACGACCACGTCGGCGCCGGCTCGGCCCAGGCCGATGGCCGTGGCCTTGCCGATGCCCGAGTTGGCCCCGGTGACCAGGGCCTTCTGGCCCTGCAGCAGACGTGCGGGGATCACACCCCGCGGTGTCTCCACGGTGGAACCCATGTTGCCCTGCCTCCTCGCTGCGCGACTGCGCCCCGTCCGGCTGCTGCCGGGCGGGCATGGAGGTCACGCAATCACCGACATGGGCGGGCGGCATGCGAGGAGGACCGCCGTTGGGCCGTTGGACCGAGTGTCTTCGTCTGATCGGCCCAACGGCTGCCGGCCTCAGCCCAGCCGAGCCAAGAGGTGGTCGCCGACCCTGAGGGCATTGGCGATGGCCGTCAAGGACGGGTTGACAGCGCCGATGCTCGGGAAGAAGCCGGTGTCGACGACGTACAGGTTGTCGAGGTCGTGGGCCTTGCAGTTGACGTCCAGCGCGGAGGCGGCGGGGTCGGTGCCGAAGCGCACGGTGCCCGCCTGGTGCGCCGTCGCACCGATCGGCATGCCCTTGTGCAGATAGATGCTGTGGGACAGCAGGTGGTGCTCGTGCATGCCCAGGTGGCCGAGCATGCCCTGCAGCTTGTGCCGCAGGCGCTTCAGGCCTTCGACGTTGTTCTTCTCGTCGAGGGCGAGGTGGATGCGGGCGTCACCGTCGAGGGTGACCCGGTTGTCGGCCAGGGGCAGGTCCTCGCCGCACAGCCAGAAGTCGACGGCGTGGTGCGCCAGCACCTCGAACGGCATGTCCGGTGTCACCGTACCGGCCCACCGCGGGGCCTCGCCGTGGATCTGCTCGGCGTCCGACTTGCCCAGCATCTGGATGCCGCCGAGCGGGTAGTCCCAGTCGTCCGCCCCGAGGTACCAGTCGTGCAGGGCCAGGGTCTTCTGGAACGTGGTGTCGTTGGGCTCCTTCGACACCGCCATCAGGGCCAGGTTGTTGTGCCGCATGTAGAAGCGGCCGACCACGTCGGAGCTGTTCGCGAGGCCGTTCGGATGGTGCTCGTTCGCCGAGGCGAGGAGCAGCGCGGCGGAGTTGACCGCCCCGCACGAGACGACCACGAGATCCGCCGTGAACCGCACCTCCGAGCCGTCGGGCAGCCGTCCGACGACCGTGTTGACCGTGCGCCCACTCGCATCGGTCTCCAGGCGCACCACCTGCGTGTCCGTGACCATCTCGACGTCGGGGTGACGCAGAGCCGGCTCCACGCAGATGACCTCGGCGTCCGACTTGCCGCGTACCAGGCACGGGAAGCCGTCCACCCGATTGCACCGGATGCAGACGCTGGAGTGGGTGGCCCGCCCGCCGTCCGCCTGGCTGAGATTGACACCGATCGGAAGGTGGAAGGGGTGCAGACCGCGCTTCTCGAGGTCGTCGCTCAACTGTTGGATGCGCGGCTCGTGCTCCACGGGCGGATGGGCGTACTGGGCGCTGGCGGCGCCCTCGGTCGGATCCTCGCCGTGCCGTCCGTGGACGAGATAGAGGTGCTCGGCCTGCGTGTAGTACGGCTCCAGATCCTCGTACCGGATCGGCCAGGCGGGGGAGAGGCCGCCGTGATGACGGAGCTCGCCGAAGTCCTCGGGGCGCAGCCGGAAGAGGGCGGCGCCGTAGAACTTGGTGTTTCCGCCGACGTAGTAGTTGACCTCGGGCGGGAACTCGCTGCCGTCCTTGTCCAGCCAGAACTCCGCCGCCCGGTACTTGCCCTTGACGAACACGGCCGTCGAGTCCCAGTTGTCCCGCTCTCGCGGCAGATAGCCGCCGCGCTCGACGAGGAGTACGCGTTTGCCCGACGGCGCGAGCCGATGAGCGAGGGTGCCACCGCCGGCGCCGGTGCCGATGATGATGACGTCGTAATGAGGGTCGTCACCCACGGCGACCACCGTCCTTGTGATCACGGCCCTGAACTGGCTCGGGCCTGATGTCCCGCTGTGCGGGGCCGAGCGTCCCACCCGTTCGAACGTATCCGCCCGCCCCCTGGACGGCGACCGGAGCAGGGGCGCCGGGCGGCCCCGTCGGTCACAGCACCGCGATCGGATTCACCGGCGAGCCGGTGGCTCCGGGCAGCCGCAGCGGGGCGACCGCACACAGGAAACTCCATCGCCCCGCCTGCGCGCAGACCGCGACCAGGTCCTCGAACTGCAGGTAGTCCATCAGAGGGATGCCCATGGCATGGATGGCCAGGACGTGCACCGGGAAGGAGATGCCCCGCACCGGGCTGGGCGCGGTGTCGTTGTTGCCGTCTCCGCCCAGGACGGCGACCTTCCGCTCGGCCAGGAACCCCACGGCGGTCGGGTGGAGGCCGGCCCGAGCCGTCGCCGCGTCCCACGGTCCGAGTTCCGTACGACGGAGGCGATGCCCCACCCGTACGAACAGCAGGTCTCCCGGTCCGACGCGGACCCCTTGCGCGGCCTCCGCGGCCGACAGATCGTCCCAGGTCACCTGGTCGCCCGGTTCCAGCCAGGGCACGCCCCGCAGCCGCGGGACGTCCAGCAGCACGCCCCGGCCGACAATGCCGTCCGCGACCAGGCCCACGGAGAGCGCACGGGCGCCCTCGGGCGTCACGGTGCCCGCGGGCACCCCGCCGTACAGCTCCCCGTCGAACACCACGTGGCAGAGCGCGTCGAGATGGCTGTCCGCGTCCCCGTGCACGTTCATGGCGAAGCGGTCGGTGGCGAAGTGCAGCCCCTGAGCGCCGAGGTCGTCCGGAGCCGGCCCGGTCATCCGGTGCACCGCGGGCTCGGGGTCGTCGGGCCCCGGCACGGTCTCGATCGGAGCGGCCAGCGACACCGTACGTCCGAGGCGGACCTCAGCGACGGCGGCCACGACCCGCTCGGGCGTCACATGGCGGAGTGCGCCCCATCGACCGTCGACCGCCGGCTGCGCGGTCTCGCCCCGCAGCCGCTCGTAGAGCGCCCGGAAGTCCCGCGTGCTCATACCCGGCACGGCCGAGGGCGGGGCGGGCGGAGTCACGGCGGCCCCCATGGGCTGAGGCCCCACCGGAGCACGTGCGTGGCACCCGCTTCCAGGAGTGTGAGATCCGTGCCGCTGCGAAAGGCGTCCGGCGGACAGGACATGGCCTCCACGGCGACACCGCGGCGCCGCCGTTCGGGTTCGGCCAGCGTGTCGCCCGTGTACACCTGCACGTACCGCGTGCCTTCGCCGAGCCACAGGTCGACACCCCGCAGCCCCGAGGGATGTGCCAGTCGCACCAAGGCCCGGCCGTCGGGGGCGCGGTCGAGTCCGGTGAAGGCGGTGTCCAGCCGCAGACCGCCGAGGGGGCGGGCGGTGCGGAAGTCGTACGGGGTGCCGTCGACGGGCTCCCGGCCGATCGGCAGACCCCGTTCGTCGGTACGCAACAGATACCGGGCGGGAACGGTCAGCAGGGCACTGTCGACGAGCTCGGTGCCGACCGTCAGATAGGGGTGCTGCCCCACTCCGTAAGGGGCGGTCTCCGTCCCGGTGTTGGTGGCGTGGACGGTGGTCCTGAGCCCTTCCGGCCCCAGCCGGTACTCGACACGGACCTCCACGAGGAACGGATATCCGGGCTGAGGACAGAGCGTCGTACCGAGCGTCAACGCGTCATCGGTGCGGGCGAGCAGCTTCCACAGGGTCCAGCGGAGCAGTCCGTGGATCGCGTTGTTCCTCTCGACCTCCGTCAGGGGGAGTTGCAGGGTCCTGCCCCCGAAGTCGTAGCGTCCGCCGCCCACGCGGTTCGGCCACGGGACGAGCAGTTGTCCCCGTCCGCCCGTGATGGCGGACCCGGCGGGGAACCCGTCGAGCAGAGGTCGGCCGTGGACGACGTAGTCGCGCAGGGCGCCGCCCAGCTGGACGACCACCGCACTCTGTGCTCCGCGGACCAACCGCCACGACTCGCCCGTGGGGCCGGGGAGCTCCGGGTGCCCGTCGCGCGTGACGGCGCGGAGGGCCTGTTCCGAGCCCGATCCGGACGCCTGCGCCCCGGAAGCGGATTCCCGGCCCATCAGCGAGAGAACGGCCGTGACGACGGCCTCGGGAGGCTGGTCGATCTCCACCACCAACGGGCGTTCGTCGGGTTCCGGCTCCTGGAGGTCCGTGAGCTGGCTCTCCAGAAGGTCCGCCGGGAAGAAGTGACCCCGCCGAGAGGCCAGCCGCGAGCGCAGCAGCTCGCGCGATCCGTGCAGGTACACCAGCTGGACTTCCGGGCGCCCGGCCGACAGAGCGTCCCGGTACGCGCGCTTGAGCGCGGAGCAGGTCACGACGGCGTGGCGACGGTCGGCGATCGCCTCGTCCATCCACGTCCCGATCGCTTCGAGCCACGGCCCTCGGTCGCTGTCCGTGAGGGGACGACCGGCAGCCATCTTGGCGCGTTCGGCCTCCGAGTGGAACTCGTCCGCGTCCCGGTACTCCCAGCCGAGACGTTCGGCGAGGAGACGCCCCACCGTCGTCTTGCCCGACCCGGCGACGCCGACGACGAGCACGAGGCGCGGCGGACCCTCCGTCGCTGTTCCGTGTGCCACGGGTACGGGTCCCGGACGTCAGGCGCGCACCGGCCGGGGCACGAGGCACAGGCCGAAGAGCATTCTGGCGGCGGAGCGCACCGGCCGTCCGCTGAAGCGCGCCTCCGCCCGCCGTCCGGGTGCAGTTGGGTGGGTCGTCATCGACTGCTCCTCCGCTCGTCCGGCCCGGCCGCCGAGGCGTCGCCGTCCGGTGGGCCGTACACCTCCAATCTCACCCCCGGCGCCGTCCGGCGCATGTCGGACGGGGAGGGAACTGCGGGGGAAGTGATCAGAACGCCCGGAACCGTGGGTTCTCCCCGTCGTGCGGCGCGAGGGCGGGCATCCTGGTGTCCTCCGGCGGACGGGGGATCGGTCGGGGTCTCGACCGCCGCCGGCGCCAGGGTGATCCGGTGGACCCGCAACGGTGCCACCAACCAGAGCCGGTACGTCACACGGCGGACGGGCGGAACCCCCGAAGGCCGGTGCCTTCGGGGGCTGTTCACTTCCGCTGCCGTCTAACGCGCCGAGTAGCCGAAGGCCACGCCGTTGGCCGGGAGACCACCGGAGCCGGGCTTGTACGTGGTGGTGGCGGCGACCGTGCCGCCCCCTGTCACGTTGGACATCGGCAGCGCGTAGAGCGCGCCCGTGGCCACGGGCCCGGAGGGCATGCCCACGTACAGCTTTGTCGTCGTGAAGTGGATGCTCCTGCCCATGTACTGGTTCGCGCCGGGGGGACCGGGGACGCCGTCGCCGTCGCCGGCCTCGATCCAACGGTCGTTCGGACCGGCCGATCCGGCCAGCGAGAACGTGTGGACCGCGCCCGCGTTGGCGACGGCGCCGATGTCCTCACCGGGCGTTCCCACGGCGAGCCGCATGGACGCCACGGTGCTCACCGAACCGGGGGCGGTGTTGACGGCGGCGAGGTACTCGCCCATGCGGTCACCGGTCTCCGAGGTGCCGGACACATCGTCCTCAGCGGTGCCCTGCTTGAGCTCGCGCAGGTAGCTCCAGGTGCCGTCGGGCTTGATGCGGATCTGCACCACACGGCCCGCGTTGGCACGGTCCTCGGTGCCGATCGTCACGCTCTCACCGGGGGAACCGATCGCCAGGATCGACTCCGTGGCGGCTGCGGAGCCGCTGGCCCGGAACGGGGCCATGGCCACCGCGTACCCGAACTGGTCGCCCGCCTCGGCCCCGCCGGAGATGGCCGCGTTGTCCTGGTCGAGTCCGGCGAGCGGCAGGGGGTGGCCGGTGGAGTCGAAGCGGTTGGCGTCGAGGATCACGACGCCGCCGGCCTTCGCCGTGCTGCCGAGGGCCTCGTTGGGGGAGCCGATGGCGATGTAGTTCTGGTCGGCGGCCACGGACCAGCCGAAGAGGTCGCCCGCCTCGGGGTCACCGGGAACCCCGGCCGTCGCCTGGCTCACCGCGACGCTGGCGGTGCCGTACACGTAGAACGAGGAACCCGCCTGCGCGACGCTGCCGATGGCTTCGCCGGGGAGGCCGATGACCAGGTACGGCCGGCCGGCGTCGTTCACCGCGGCCGCGATCCTGTGGCCCATGCGGTCGCCCGCCTCGGACGCCGAAGCCGCGATCGCACCCGTGCCGGTGCCCTGTTCGAGGTGCGTGGCCTTCAGGGTGCCGGTGCCAAGACCGCCGGCCGCGCCGTACAGGATGTCGACGAAGCCCGCGTCGGTGGCGGTGCCGACGGTCTCGCTCGGGGTTCCGGCGACCAGGTCGGTGAAGCCGTCCTTGTTCCAGTCGATGGTGGCCAGGGTCTCGCCGAAGTAGTCGTCCGCCTCGGAGCCGCCGGGCACCCAGTCCAGGTCCTGGCTGATCTCCGCGGTTCCCTTGCCGCCGCCGTACACGATGCGGATCAGACCGGCCTTGGCGTCCGTGCCGACGGTGGCCTGGGGATCGGAGATCGCGATGTCCTCCGCGCCGTCACCGTTGAAGTCGGTCATCCCGGCCGGCTTCGTGGTGCCCCCGCCGGCGACTGCGGTACCGAGGTCGATCCGCGGGGTGGTGGCACCGGTGTAGACGATGCCGCGGCCGCTGCTCTTCAGCAGGGCGGTCAGGTCGGCGATGCTCTTGGTGGGGAAGGCCTGCTTGAGCACCGCGTACGCACCGGCCACGTGCGGCGCGGCCATGGAGGTGCCGTTCTTGGACGCGTAGGTGCCGCCGGGCACGGAGGAGACGATGCCCGTGCCGGGGGCGAACAGGTCGAGCAGCGGGCCCCGGTTGGTGAAGGCGGACAGCTCGTCGTCGTCGGTGGTCGAGCCGACCGTGACGGCGGAGGAGATGCAGCCGGGCATGCTCACCGCGTCGGTGTGCCCGTTGTTGCCGGCCGCGATCACGGTGGCGACGCCGGCGCTCAGCAGGCTGTCCACGACCGGCTTGCGCAGATCACTGTCGCAGGCGGTGGTGTAACGGCCGTTGCCGAGGCTGAGGTTGGCCGAGACGATCGGCGTACCGGCCTGCTTGAGCTTCAGCACGTGCTCGAGACCCTTGAGCTGCGCGCTCTGGTAGCTGCCCACGCAGGGGGCGGCGCCACCGCAGAACTCCTCGGTGGTGAACTGGCTGAAGACCTGGATGGCGACGATGTTGGCGCCCGGCGCCACACCGTGCTTGGGAGCGCCCGTGATGCCGGTGCCGTTGCCCGCGGCGATACCGGCCACGTGGGTGCCGTGATCGCAGTCGGCCATGGTCGCGCAGGGTCCGGCCGCCGTGTCGGCGGCACCGATGCCCTCCTGCGCGTCGGCGCCGTTCGGGCACAGGCTGACGACGCCGCTCTCGGCATCGCTCGGAGAGAAGCAGGCCTCGGCCACGACCCGGTTCTTCAGGAACGGGTGGCCGGTGTCGACGCCGGTGTCCAGGACGGCGATCGCCTGGCCCGTACCGGTCTTGCCCGCCGCGAAGGCGGCGTCACCGCCGATGAGGGGGATGCTCTCGTCCAGGGTCGGCGGCTCCACCTTGTCCTCGGTGACGCTGACCACGTGCGGCTGCGCGGCGAGTCGGTCGAGGCCGGCCCGGTCCACCTTGAGGGTGACCACCGGCACGGTCTCGAATTCCTGCTTCTTCTCGCCGGCCGTCGCGGCGGTGGCCACGTCCGCGAGGGTCTGTGTGACGACGTTGACGCGGACCTTGTCGCCGCCCGCGGTCTGGTCGTAGAGCGGCGGGTCGACCGGGTCGGCGGCGGCTCCGGCCGCTGTCGTAGTGCTCGCCGGAGTGACGGCGTGGGCCGGTATCGCGGCGCCGAGGGTCACGGCCGTCATCGCGGTGACGACCGTCGCCCAGATCGTTCTCTTCATAGTGCCTCGGTGAGCAGGGGGCGCGTCATGGCCGGCCCCGTGGGGAAGCAGACATGGCGCAGCCCGGGGAGATGGGGGCGATGTGGTGAAAGGTCCTCGCGGAACGGGCCGGGTGGCGAGAGGTGTCCGCCACCCGGCCCGTTCACGCCCGAGGAGCGTGCTCCGTCAGGCGCTCGTGCTGTGCGTCGTCAGAAGGTGCGCGGACCCGTGATCAGGTCTTGTTGGCACCGTTCTTCGGGTGCCCCTTCCAGGCCACGGCCTTGAGATAGACGTACGCGTAGGAGTTGCACTTCCAGCGGACCAGGATGTTGTACGCCTTGCAGCTGTGCGTCTTCATCGTGCTGTAGAAGGCGTTGTCGACGTTCGACTTCTTGCTGCGGTCCAGGTAGTACTTGTAGCCCTTGTACGTGTTGCCGATGAGGCCGTAGCCGTAGTCGTGGCTGTCACACGCGGCGCGGAAGTTGAAGCCGCCCGGGCGGCTGATGTTCGGGCCGGGGGTGCTGCAGCCGTCGTAGATGATGCCCGCCACGCGGAAGCCGGTCGGCGTGTACCGGAAGTACGGCCAGTGCCAGCCGTAGTGCGCCGCCCACGCGACGCAGCCGCGGTTGAGGTACCACATCCACTCGGTGGCGCGGTTGCAGTAACGCGGGTAGGCCTGCGGGTCGTTGATCTCACCGGTGGTGAAGTCCCCGGCCGGAGGCGCGGTCGCGGTTCCGTCGCCGGCCGGGCCCTGCAGGGGCTCGGTCGAGGACGGCAGGTCGGTGCCGACGGGCGCGGCGTTCGGTTCGGCCGACTCGGCCGGGAACGTCAGGTCCCACTCGCCGTTGGTCGGCGAGGCGATGTCGGAGACACGCCCCGTGGAGTCGTAGGCGTACGACGAGACCGGGTCGGTGCCCTCGACCGGGTTGGTCACGTTGCGCAGCAGACCCGAGGCGTCGTAGGAGTAGCGCGCCAGCGTCTGCGTGGTGGCACCCGACGTGAGGGTGATCTCCTTGGCGCGGCCCGTGTACTCACCGAGCGCCGTGCCGGTGGCCGTCGTGGCGGTCGAGTACTTGACCGAGACCGACTGCGCCGGAGCGTCGGCGGTGGCGGGCTCGCTGACCGTGTTGACCCGGCCCTTGGTGTCGTAGGAGACCGTGGCGGTGGCGCCGTCGGCCAGGTTGCCCAGGCTGGTCACGCGCCACTTGTCGGTGCCCGGAGCGACCTGCTTCCAGTTGTAGGTGGCCGTGAGGTTGGCGACCCCGATGGCCGCGCCGGCGTCCTCGTCGCCGGTCACGTCGGTGTCCGGGGTGCCGGTCGCGGGGGCGAGGGTCTCGACCGCGGTGGTCACCAGCGTGCCGGTGGCCTCGTTGTACGTGGTGGTCTCGGTGAGCTTGTCGCCGGTGGCGGTCTCGTACTTCTTGACACCGCCGCCGCTCGGGTAGTCGACGCTGCTCTTCAGGGCGTACGAGACGGAGACCTTCGCGTCGAGGTCGGTGACCACGACGGAGTCGGCCTTCTGCTCCAGCTTGCGGTTGAGCTGACCCCCCAGGAACCCGGATTCCCACCCGGGTCCGAAGACGCCCTGGTCCGGACGGGTCGCGGGCGCCGACTCCGGCCTGGCGACTCCGTCCGCTCCCTCGGTCACCGTGTGGGTACGGCCCATGAGGCCTTCGGCCACATCGGTCTCGTACAGCTCGAAGGACTTCTCCGCGGTGGAGTACTGGCCGGGACCGACCTGCTGGATCTCCCCGTCGGCCAGCGGTGGATCGACAGTGGCGGCCGCGGCCTGCGGCTGCACGATGACGACGGCTCCGGCGGTCTGCGGGAGCAGAAGTGCCATGGAGAGCGCGGCCATGACGGGCAGGGCTGTCTTGCGCACGAGTTCCCCCCTCGTGTCGTAGGAATGTTGCTTGATCGCTGCGGACCGTAGACCTGCGTCGATCGCGACCACAAGTGGCTTGTATTCAGCGGAAGTTGCTTCCGCTTCCTTGCAGCAGTGAAGTTCCTCGTCTGCCGCCCGAGGTTGAGTACGCGTACTCATGTGGCCTGTGCGGCCTGGCCCAAGACTGGGTACATGAAGCGAACCCGAGCCCAGATCAAGGCAGTTGACCCCGTATTGCGCCGCCGTCGGCGCACCCTGACGGTGACGGCTCTCGCCGTTCTGACCTTGGCGTCCTGCGGCTCCGAGCAGCCGGATCCCCCCGGGGCGCGGGCCAAGGCCGTCGACTCCGTCTCGGCCGGGAAGGACGCGGCCTTCACCAAGATGCTGGACGAGGTGGCGCGGGAGTGCCCCCCGCCAGGTACGAAGAGGGAGTCGCCGGCCACCCCGGAGGGCGAGCCGCCGACCGCTCCGGTGGAGCCGCCGCCCGGTGCCACGGTGGAGCCGCCGCCGGGCGGCGCGGTCGAGCCCGTCGCCCCCACGGCCGGCCCGGAGGCGGAACTGGACGCACGCGACTGGTGCGCCGGCGTCCAGCACGAACAGCGTGTGGCCGAGGCGCTCCTGCAGCTCAAGCAGCCCGATCCCGCCCAGGTCAGGAAGGTGCTGAACGGCCTCGGCTACATCGACGAGCGCATCCACGACCTGAGGCGGTCCGGCGCGGTCACGAAGTTCGCCGTCGACCTTCGCGACAAGGGGGGACGCCTGTGCCTGGACGGCACGGCCGGCGGCGAACTGACGGAGGTCGAGGCTTGTGTCGCGCCTGCCGATGGAACGTTCGCCATTGCGAATATCCATCGCTGATCGTGGCTCCGTTGTGAGCTAGGTCACATGCTTCGTCTCATTCTGGGTGACGAATTGGAAGCGCCACGTTACCCATGAATGGGGGATAGTGTCCTAAATCGGTACTGTAGCGGCGAGTTAGGGGATGCCGGGCCATTGGGGGGTGGTTGTCCACAGGGATTGCAATTGAAATTGCGTCAGCAATCAGACATGTCCATGGATGCCTGGATTCCGTCCCCGCTTCGACCTCGCCGCCCGCATCGGCCCCGAGATCGGCGACCGAGCACCGCGTGCATGCCGCCCCCGGGTGGGGTCGGTCTCGTCGCATGGCTCCAGGCCGAGCGGACCCTGGAGGTGAAGGGGTTGTCGATGGCGGCGGACGGGTTGGGTCCGGCATCGCGCTCGTCGTCCTCACTCCCGTCGAGACAGCGGAGGCAACAGCATGATCACGACAGTGGAGCGGGTGCGGGCCGCGTACACCCGTGCCGCCCACGTGGACCGGCCCGAGGTGTGCAGCGACCTGCGCCGCCGGGACGAAGCGGAGGCGGAAGCAGTGGCGCGGCCTGGCCATGTGAACGGACAAGCTCGCCATCGCCTACCAGGCCGCACTCCACCTCGCCGCCGTCCTCGTCTGGTAGGCCGCTTGACAGCTGAAGCACCTTGTTCGCGAGGATGACCGCATGGACGATCTTGTGGAGTTCCTGGTCGCACGCATCATGGACGACAACCACGCCTACGCCTACGTGGCGGGCACCCTGGGCGGCGAGGCTCTTCTCGACAGCCACCTCCCCATGCTCGACCTGATCGAGCAACTGGCGAACGACTACAAAGCCATGACTCCCTCGGACTCCCGCTCGGCCGGTCTGGCATACGCGCTGCGAGTCCTTGGCCAGTCATACGCCGAACACCCCGCCTACCAGCAGGAATGGCACCCATAGCCTTTCAGGGAGACAGTCCATAGGTGTGGCAGCTCCCTGCCGAGGGGCTGGACACACTCCTCTCGTCGCTGCCCCGCCCGATGGCGCTGGGCAGGGCTGCCGTCCGCGAGTTCCACCCTGCCCGGAGCCATGGACGGCGCCCGCGAGATCACCGCCTACGGCAGCTGGCGCCCCGCCCTCCCGTCCATCGAGGACGAGGGCCGCGCCGGCCTGGTGCGGCTGTCGGGCGCTGCTGGGAAAAGGCGTGGCTGCCCGTCAGTCGCGATGTGACAATCGGTCCGCATCTTGATCCAGATCCGCGTTCCGGAGGTCCGCATGGACATCGCCTCTCTGCTGCCGATGACCACGCCCCGGTTGTCGCTCCGTCTGTTCACTCCCGGCGACGTCGACGACCTGTACGCCTACCAGAGCCTGCCGAGCGTGGCGCGCTACTTGTACCGGCCGGCGCACACGCGGGAGCGCAGCGAACAGGTTGTGGCCGAGCGCGCGGCGCACTCGGTGTGGTGCGCCGACGGGGACAAGCTGGCGCTTGCCGTGTGCCGACGCGATGAGCCCGGCGTCCTTGGCGAGGTGACGCTCACCCTGGCCCATGCCCGCGCGGCCCAGGCCGAGATCGGCTGGACTCTCGACCCCCATCACGAGGGCCACGGCTATGCGACCGAGGCGGCCCTGGCGCTGGCCGGGTTCGCCTTCGACAGACTGGGCGTGCACCGGCTCTACGCACGGCTGGACGTGGAGAACACCGGGTCCGTGCGGGTCTGTGAGCGGCTCGGGATGCGTCGGGAGGCGCATCTGGTCGAGAACGATCTCGACGGGGATCGCTGGGGCAGCGAGTACATCTACGCGGCGCTGGCCGCGGACATGCGCGGTCGATCAGGCAGTTGAGCCCGACGCTCGGCGTAGGCGAACAGGTCCTCCAGTGTGCGCAGCCGAAACCCCGGCCGGTCCGGGACGCCGAAGTCGCGGCCCGCCGGCAGTGGTCGATCCCACAACTCGCTTCACTCATACGGTCGTTCTCATGTCACGGGCCCGTGCCACAGCACTCTTGATCGTTTACTGGGCGGAGCCTAAGCTCCTGTGCCCATGGAGATGGGGGAACCGGACCGCGGGCGGCGGGCATGGCGCGGCGGGCTGGTCAGGCGTCGTACAGCCGTGGCTCTCGTGGCCGGGGCGGCGGGGCTGGTCGTTCTGGGCGCAGTGTTCGTCGTACTGCCGGGTGTGGTGGTCGACCACGATCTCTCCGGGGCGAGCGTCGCCGCACAGGATCGACTGAAGGCGGTGAACGATGTCCGTACGACGTTTCTGCAGGTGGTCGGCGGCCTGGTCGTACTCTTCGGCGCGTATGCCACCTGGCGGCAACTGCGGGTGAGTCAGGACGGTCTGCGCGCCACCCAGGAGGGCTACGTCACTGACCGGTTCAGCCGGGCCGTCGACCAGCTCGGCAGCGACAAGCTGGACGTGCGCATCGGCGGGTTGCACGCGCTGTGGCGGATCGCGGAGCAGTCCGCCCGCGACCGGGAGGCCATCATCTCCATCCAGGCCGCGTATCTGCGTACGCACCTGCCCTGGCCGCCCGCCGGGCCGGAAGCACCGGCGGGAGACGTGCCCATCAACGACATCGCCCCCCTGGAGACTCGCGCCGCCGACGCCCAGGTGGCGCTGACCGCGCTCGGCGTGCTGTGCCGGCACCGGGAGCAGTCCTGGGTCAATCTCAGCATCACGGACCTGCGCCGGGCCGACTGCGACGGACTCTGGTTCCCCGAGGTCAACTTCGACCGTGCCTGCCTGGAGGCCGCGGGTCTGTACCACGCCAATCTGACCCAGGCGTCCCTGGTCTCGGTGAACCTGCGGCACGCCGACCTCACGACTGCGATTCTCCGCCGGGCTCGCTGCGTTCTGGCCGACCTACGGGGCGCGAAGCTGGTCGAAACCGACGTGCGTGACGCCGACTTCACGGAGGCCGACCTGCGCGAGGCGAACCTGCGCAAGGCCGTCGCCCGTGGCGCGGTCTTCCAACGCGCCGATCTCCGCATGGCCGACCTGCGCGGCACCGACTTGAGCACCGCCCATCTTGTCGACGCACGCCTGACCGGTGCCGTGGCCAGTGAGCACACCCGCTGGCCCGTCGACTTCGACCACACGGCCGCCGGAGTCGTCGACACCGATGACCCCGGCCCCGAGCCCTCGCCCCTGCTCCAGCCCCCGGGGATGACGTGGCAGGCGCCGCAGCTGCGGTCCACTCCCTGACCGAGACGCGCCGGTCAAGGCGGCGGCGACCGCGATCCGCCTGACGGTACGACTCCTCCTCGGCGGCGTCGATCGCGGAGCTCGGCATGCTCCTCGGCCAGGCAGGGCCCACCGACTTCCAGCGGAGCCGGGCGCTGTCGGTCCGGGACAGGAGTGCCGGCGGCGCGGGCAGTACACGGAGGCGTTCGCCGACTTCGACGAGGCGATCGCGCTGACCCCGGACGCTCCCCGGCCGTCCGGCGCTGACCGATCACGACCGGGCGCCCGGCATGGATCCGGACTACGCCTGGGCCAGGGCGGCGCGGGCCGAGATCGTGGCGGCGCTCGCCGGGCGGCTGTCCCGTAACGGTGGCCCCGACGAGTGAGTACGGCCTCGCGCACGGGCACGTTCTGAGCGGTGGCCGTCGACGGCGGGCGTGAAGGGGGCGCACATCGGCGCGTCCCGTGTGTGGCGCGCGCCGCCCAGGGGAGCGCATGTGTCCGCGGCTCGTTCGTTCAACGCGCCCCCGTAACCGGGGAGGATTACCGTGCCTACGGTAAGCGACATCCCATCACTCTATGGAGTCGACATGGTCGACCGTGCCGCCGTCCCTTCCTCCTCGTTCTGTGCCGTCGCCCCCAGCCCGGAACTACGCCGGCGCATGCTGGAGGAACTCGAGCAAGCACGCGGTGGTCCGGGCGAGCTCACCCATCTGCTCGGCTTCACGAGCACGCCCACACCCCTGGGCTTCGACGACGGAACGATCTTCCCGCCGGAGGAGTTTCCACCCGGGACTCCCCGCGCCGCCATCAGCGCGGCGGCGGCCGACCGGGCGCCGCTGCGCGGCACCATCAGGGCGGTCGTCGTCCTGGTCGACTTCTCCGACAAGCCGATGACGAAGTCGGCGGCGGACCTCGACAAGCTGTTCTTCTCACTCGGCGCCATGCCGCACGGCAGCGTGCGCGAGTACTACCGCGAGGTCACGAACGGCCTGATCGACCTGGTCGGCGAGGTCCACGGTCCGTACCGCATGCCCGAGACCATGGACTGGTACGCGGCCAACAACTTCGGCATCGGCAGGCCCAGCGGGCCCTTCCGGTCACCGGAGATGGCGAAGTCCGCCGTGGAGGCCGCGGACCCGAGTGTGAACTTCGCGCCCTTCGACAACGACGGGAACGGCTACGTCGACGCCTTCATCGTCGTGCACGCCGGGCCCGCCGCCGACGAGACCGGAAAGCCGTTCCACATCTGGTCGCACAAGTCGACCCTGCCCGCCGTGCACCAGACCGACGGCACCAACGTCTACGGCTACCTGACCATCTCCGAGGACGCGAAGATCGGCGTCTGCGCGCACGAACTCGGACATCTGCTCTTCGGCTTCCCCGACCTCTACGACACGGACGACAGCTCCGAGGGCGTCGGCTCGTGGTGCCTGATGGGAGCGGGCTCCTGGGGCGGAGGCGGAGACATCCCCACGCACCCGTCCGCCTGGTGCAAGGTCAGTCAGGGCTGGGCCACGACCAAGGTCGTCACCACCAGCGGCAGTGAGTCCTTCCCGGACGTCAAGTCCAGCCACACCGTCCACCGGCTCTGGAAGAACGGCGCGGGCGGCAGCGAGTACTTCCTCCTCGAGAACCGCCAGCGGACCGGCTACGACGCCTCGCTGCCGGGAGACGGGCTGCTGATCTGGCACATCGACGAGAACCAGCCGAACAACCGGGACGAGCACCACTACAAGGTCGGCCTCGTGCAGGCCGACAACCAGCGCAACCTCGAACTGAACCAGAACCGCGGCGACGCCGGCGATCCGTACCCCGGAAGCAGCGGCAACACCTCGTTCACCTCCACCAGCTCACCCGACTCGAAGTCCTACGCGGGCGCCGGTTCCTGTGTCTCCGTCACCCGGATCTCGCCGTCGGCCGCCACCATGACGGCCTCCGTGGCGGTCTCCTGCGGAAAGGCCCCCATCAAGGAGCTCAAGGAGCACAAGGAGATCAAGGAGCCGTTCAAGGAGATCAAGGAGCCGTTCAAGGAGGCGAAGGAACCGTCCAAGGAGGTCAAGGACTTCAAGGACCGCAAGGACGGGGAGGTGAAGACGAAGGAGCCGTTCAAGGAGCACAAGGACCTGAAGGACCGCAGGGAGGACAAGCCGCCGTACAAGGAGGTCAAGGACGACTTCGACAACCCTCCGGGCGGGAGGGCGCGAGCGACGGGCGGGGAGAGCGACCCCACCGCCGCCGCGATCGTGGACCTGCAGACCCGGCTCGCCGCACTGGAGCAGACCGTGGGCGCCGGCGGCACCGACGACCCCGCCGAGCCGTTCATCGGCGGTGAACTGCGACCCGACCTGATCGGCGGGCCGCAGTACGGACAGGGCGCCGACGCGCTGCGGGAAGCCGTCGAGGCCGGCGACGCGCAGGCCAAGCGCTCGTACGACAGCCTCCCTCCGCAGTGAGCGGAACCCTGCTGCTCCTGGCCGCACCCGGTGACGGCGGCGCGGCGGCGGTGGCCCGCGCGCTGTCGGCCCGGGGCGGCCACGGGGGCGTCCTGACGCTCACGCCCGCCGACCTCGCACGCGCCCGGTGGAGCCACCGGGTGACCAGCGGGGGAGAGGCGTCCACCCGGATCACCCTGCCCTCCGGGCAGGTGCTCGACGACCGGACCATCGGCGCGGTGCTGCACCGCCTGCCGGGCATGCCGCTCGCCGCCGGCGCCGAGAACGGCCCCCGCGCCAAGGACGCCCTGTACGCGCACAGCGAGCGGCAGGCGCTGGTCGCCAGCTGGCTGCTGTCCCTCGCGCCCCGGGTGATCGGCCTGATCGGCGCGTACGGGACGGCCAACGGGACCGTCTCCCCGACGACGGCACTGGTCCACGCCGAGCAGTGCGGCCTGCCGGTCGCCCGGCGGGGCGGGGCGACGCGCGGCGGCCTGGTGGGCCCGACCGTCCCCGGCGAACGGCACGCGCCGCGGCTCGCCTGGCCGGGCGGCCCCACGTCGCCGGTCCCGGTCGACGTGCTGCCGGAGGAGCCGACGGCGTACCGCGACAGCCTGCTCGTCGCCGGGGACCGCGTGATCGGTCCCCGCGCCGAGGAACACGGCGAGCGCTGCCGACGCCTCGCCGGCGCCCTCGGCACACGGCACTTCGAGCTCCGGTTCGCGCCCCGCGCGGCCGGCCCCGTGGTGACGGAGGTGCGGCTGTGCCCGCGCCTCGACGACCCGCTGCACGTCGCGGCCACCGCCTCCTTCATGGTGGCCGTCGCCGAAGATCCCGCGAGGAGGCCCGAGTGATCCTTTTCTTCGGCCGTACGGACGACCCGCCCCTCACCCGCGCGATCAACGCCGCGCGGGACGCCGACCTGCGGCACCTGGTGATCGACCAGTCCCACATCGCCCGCTACGACCTCGTCGTCGGAACGGGCGCGCTGGACGCCCGGCTGACCGTCGAGGGGATGCGGGTCCCGCTCGGCGACGTGTCGGCCGTGTACGCCCGCCCGCTGGAGCCGCCCACCGACGGCGACCCGGCGGCCCGGGCGCGGGCGGCGGCGTTCCAGGAGTGGTTCGTCGGCTGGCTCGACACCACCCCGGCCGTCGTGGTCAGCCGGCCCCGCGCCATGGAGTCCAACTCCTCCAAGCCGTACCAGGCCCAGCTCATCGGACGCTCCGGCTTCTCCGTACCGGAGACGCTGGTCAGCGACGACCCCGACGAGATCCTCGCGTTCCGCGCCCGGCACGGCCGGATCGTCTACAAGTCGGTCAGTGGCATCCGTTCCATCGTCAGGGAGTTCACCGGCGCCGACGAGAGCCGGCTCGCCCTCGTCCGCGGACTGCCGACGCAGTTCCAGGCCTACGTGCCGGGCCAGGACGTCCGCGTCCACGTCGTCGGCGAGGACACCTACGCGGCGGCCGTCGACAGCGACGCGATCGACTACCGCTACGCCGACCGGGACGGCAGGTCCGCCCGGCTCGCCCCGCACGACCTGCCCCCGGACACGGCCCGGCGCTGCGTCGACCTCGCCGCCTCGCTCGGCCTGCCCCTCGCGGGCATCGACCTGCGCCGCACTCCCGACGGCGAGTGGGTGTGCTTCGAGGTCAATCCGATGCCTGCGTACAGCTACTACGAGGCGCACACCGGCCTGGCCATCTCCTCGGCGCTCATCGCGTACCTCGACGGCCGCCGGGCCGCGGCTCCCGTGGGGGTGTGAACACGTGGTCCAGGCCGTCGAGAACCTCACCGCGCTCACCCTCCGGCTCCTTTCCCGGACCGCCCACCCGCGCCTCGACGAGTGGGACCTCGTCACCTGCCAGGTACTCGCCTCCCGCCCCGTGCCGGGAGTGGCCGACCTGATCTCCGCCGGCATCACGGACTCCCGGCTGAGCCTCGGCATCCGGCGCGAGCTCCTCCAGGACGTGATGCTCGGGGCGACCCTCCACCTCCGGGCGAGACTCGGATCCTCGGGCGACATCCTGGCGGAACCCCACCCGGCCACCGGCGACTTCCGGGTCGAACAGCCCTGATCGGAGCCGTCCGGGCCCCGGTGGACCGGTGAAGTCCCGGTACGGCTCCGGTGACGGCCCCCCGCTCCTGGCACGCGAAGCACCAGGGGCGGGGGACAGCGGGCGGACGCGGCTCAGTGGTTGAAGGTCAGCCGCGGTGCCGCGTTGCGCGCCAGGCCGTGGACCTGGTCCGGCCACCAGGTGCCGGCGGGCGGGTCGACGATGCCGTACTCGGGGTCGATGGTGCCGCCGGTGTTGCGGGTGCAGCTGCCGTCGGACTCGCCCGGGATCTTGATC
Source organism: Streptomyces sp. E-08 (assembly GCF_049913095.1). Taxonomy (NCBI): domain Bacteria; kingdom Bacillati; phylum Actinomycetota; class Actinomycetes; order Kitasatosporales; family Streptomycetaceae; genus Streptomyces; species Streptomyces sp. E-08. The sequence continues at coordinate 7,962,186 of NZ_CP183971.1, forward strand.
CACAGATAGGCGTCGACGAGCGGGACGCCGGTGTCGCCGGTGGGGCGCGGGCCGAGGCCGCGGCCCGGGGCGTTGCACCAGATCTCCGGGTCGCCGGTGTACTTGCCGGGCTCCGGGGTCCAGGCGCCGCGTCCGTTGCGGCTGGTGTCGATGACGAAGCGGTGGAGCGCGTCGGCCGGGGGGTCGCCCATGGTCCGGTCGAACCAGGCGTCGGTCCAGCGCCACGTGGTGGGGTCGGCGGAGTTCACCACGCTGCCGGGGGTGCCGTCGTTGGGCGCGGCCGGGGAGTAGTACTGGGTGGCGCACCAGTCGGTGTGGCCGCGCGTCTCCTCGGGGCCCTCGGTCGCCCACCACATGCACTTCGATATCCAGGTGCCGTACCTGGCGTTGTGGTCGGTGGGGTGGGTGTTCGACACGTTGAGGGCGAAGCCGTCGCTCTCCCGGACGCCGGCATCGAGCAGGCGCTTCGCCATGTCGCCGACGGGCCGCCACAGGACGTTGCCCGCGTCGAGGTAGACCGTGGTGCGGGGCTTGGCCTTGAGTGTCCTGACGGCGTAGGCGAGGTCGGCGACGCGGGCCGCCGTGAGCTCGCCGGTCGGGTCCGCGTTCGGTCCGCAGTCGCGGGGGAGGAGGGCCAGACCGTCGGGCTCGACGACGACCACCGCCTTGCGGTCGCCGATGCCGGCGGCGAAGGCGTCGATCCACTGCCGGTACGCGGCCGAGGACGCGGCTCCGCCGCTGGAGTACTGCGTGCAGTCCCGGCCGGGCACGTCGTAGGCGATGAGGACGGGTGTCCGGTCGACCGCGCGGGCTTTGCGGACGAGGCCGTTCACCTCCGCGCGCACCTCGGCGGGCGTGCCCTCGGTGAACCAGTCGGCCTGCGGCCAGCTCGCGAGCTTCGCCATGTTGACGGCGTTCGCGAGGTCGCCCTTCCCGAGGTCGGTGAGAGCCTGCTCGGCGGCCTTGCTGTGCGGGTCCACGTAGAACTTCGTGGTCGGGGAGATCCCGTCACCGGAGGGTGCGGCCTGCGCCTGCCCCTGCGTCGCGGTGAGGGCGGCGCAGGCCGCGAGCGCCGCGAGGGCGGCGGTCGCTCTGCGCCGTGGGGTGCGTGGCTTCATGGTGCTCTCCTGGTCGATGGGTGGGGAGAGGGGCCGGTGGTCCCTGTGGCCCGGCCGCGGGGCGGGACGGGAGGCGCCGGGCCACAGGAACCGGGGGAGGGTGAGGCTCAGTAGCCGTAGATCATCTTGTAGGCGACCTCGGGGAGGAACTGTCCGGCCGTGGAGCCGGCTCCGACGCCGCAGTTGCCGTCGGACTCGCCCGGGGTCTTGAGCCACAGCAGCATCTCGGCACCGCCGCCCGCTTGGGTGGGCGTGCCGATGCGGCGGCCGGCCGCGTTGCACCACTCGCCGTTGGAGCCGTTGCCGTTGCGGCTGGTGTCGACGACGAACGGCTTGGTGTAGCCGTAGCGGGCGGCCAGTTCGCTGTTGACGGCGTTGCCGTAGGCGGTGTTCTGAGCGGTGGTGTAGTAGTTCGAGATGTTGAGGGAGAAGCCGTGGGCCTGCCGGAGGCCGGCCTCGTGGAGGCGCTGGGCCATCGTCCCGGCGCTCACCCAGCCGGGGTTGCCGCCGTCGAGGTAGACCCAGGTGTGGGGCGCCTGGCGGTTGAACTCTGCGACGGCTCCGCTGATCATGCCCTGGCGTTCGCGGATCTGGGTCGGGTTCAGGCAGCCGTAGTCCGCGAGGGAGTCCGGTTCGAGGACGACCACGGCCGGGCGGTCGGCGATGCCGCCGGCGAACTGCGCGGCCCAGCTCGCGTAGGCGGCCGGCGAGGAAGCGCCGCCTCCGGAGTGCCCGCCGCACGAGTCGCGGAGGTAGATGTTGTAGGCGACCATGAGGGGCAGCTTGTCCGCGTAGTCCGCAGCGCCGACGTACGCGCCCGCGGCGGTGCCGATGGTGCCGCTCCAGGAGCCGAACCAGCGGGCCATGGGGGTGTTGGCGAGGGAGGCGTTGATCGCGGGTGCCCGCCCGTCACCCGGGTTGGCGGCGACCCACTGCTTGGCGCTGGAGTTCGGGTCCACGTAGAACCCGCTGGTCATGGTGGTCGGGTCGGCCGCGTGGGCGGACGGGGCGACGGCGAGCGCCAACGGCAGCGCGAGGACGGCTGCCGCGAGGGCGTGGATTCGGCGGCGCATGACAGTACCTCGGTTTCCTGACGGGGGACGCGCCGCACGCTCTCGTCCCGAGCTGGCGGCGCACTGAGGAAGTGCGGTGGTACGGCGGCTCCCCCCGGAGCCGTGGAGTTCGTGGAAGCGCTCCCACTGGAAGCGGTACCAGTCGGCTCTCCGGGCGTCCTGGGGTGTGGGCCGTATCGTGTGACGTGCCGGTGTGCCTGTCAAGTGGCGCCTTTTGACCAGCACTTCACGCGGCGGCTGGAAACCTTTACAGTCCTCGAACTGGAAGCGCTTCCAGTCTCCCTGCGTACGACTCGTGACAGGAAGGGCAGTTCATGGCGGAAGGTGTGCCACGCCGGCAGTCGACCCTCGACGAGGTGGCCGAACTGGCCGGTGTCTCGCGGTCGGTGGCCTCCCGCGTCCTCAACGACGCCCCGCACGTCAGCCGCGCCAAACGGGAAGCGGTCGAACGGGCCGTTCACCGGCTCGGATACGTCCCGAATCCGACCGCCCGCGCACTGGCGACCCGTCAGACGGGCGCGGCGGCCCTGGTCGTCTCGGGGGAGGACCCGTCGATCTTCGCGGATCCGTTCTTCGCCCAGGTGATCGTGGGGGCATCGGCGGCCCTGGAGGACGCCGACCTCCACCTGATGCTGTGCCTGGCCGCCTCCGACCGGGGCCGCAGGCGCGTGGAGCGACTGCTGCGGGCCAAGGGTGCCGACGGCGTGATGCTGATGGCGCTCCGCGAGGACGATCCCCTGGCCCGCATGGCCGAGGAGGCGGAGATTCCCGTCGTGTTCGGCGGGCGTCCCGTCGGTCTGGACCCCCGGTGGTACGTGGACGTCGACAACGCCGGCGGAGCCCGCGCGGCGACCGAGCACCTGATCGCGGCCGGCCGCACCCGGGTGGCCACGATCTGCGGGCGGCTGGACACGGAGGCCGGGCGCGCCCGGCACCGCGGCTACCGGGACGCCATGCTGTCGGCCGGCCTCGATCCGTACCCCCCGGAAGCGGGCGACTTCACGGAGGCCGGTGGAGCCGCCGCGATGGCGGCGCTCCTTGACCGGCATCCGGACCTGGACGGGGTGTTCGCCGCCAGCGACAACATGGGGGCCGGCGCACTCCGCTCGCTGCGCCGGGCCGGCAGGTCGGTCCCCGGGGACGTCGCCGTGGTCGGGTTCGACGACCTCGACGTGTCCCGGATGGCCGATCCGCCCCTGACCACGGTGAACCAGCCCATCGAGGGTCTCGGCCGGGAGATGGCGCGCATGCTGGTCGCGCTCATCCACGGACAGGACCCCACCCCGCTCATCCTGCCCACGCGCCTGGTCGTCCGCGCCAGCGCGTGACGGGACGGCACGCTGTCGGGGACCCCCGCGAGCGGCGCCCGGGCGGTGGCTCCGAAGCGGTGGGACAGATCGGCCGGGCCGGGGTCCTTGCCGATGACCGTCGACTCGCCGGGGGAGCAGGCGGCGAGGAGCTGCACCGCGAGCAGGCCGACGGCGCCTCGCCCACGGCGGTGAGGGCCGTCGCGACGTCAGGTGGTGGAGGTTCCGGCAGGCCGCCGCGCGCGGCCACCGGCGAGCCGCGCTCCACCTGAGCGCGATCCTGGAGCGCCAGGGCGAGCTCAAGGAGGTCGGCCGCTGGTCGCGTGTTAACGCTCACAACTTTTCTGGCCAGCGGCTCCCCATGTGCATCAAGAACCGGTAACAGCCGTACGAACCCTTGAGTTACAACTCTGTTAGCGCTCACAATGTGTCGCATTCGCCAGCGCCGATCGTCGAGGCCGACGCTTCGCCCTGGCTCCTTCCGGCTCAACCACCCCTGCGCAGCCACGCCTTCACCGGACCCTGAACCCATCAGGGCTCCGTCTGGTCCGCCGCACGTCCCGAGAGGAACCACGACATGGCCCACAGAGCCCTCCGCGTCTTCGCCGCCGCCGCCCTGGCCGGCAGTGTGCTGACCGCCTGCACCACCGAGCCCGTGACCACCGGCACCACCGGCGGCTCCGGCAAGGGCTCCTCCGACGGCAAGCTGGTGCTCGGGTTCGCCCAGGTGGGAGCCGAGAGCGGCTGGCGCACCGCCAACACCAAGTCCGTGCGCGAGGCGGCCGAGAAGGCCGGGATCACGCTCAAGTTCTCCGACGCGCAGCAGAAGCAGGAGAACCAGATCAAGGCCATCCGCACCTTCATCCAGCAGAAGGTCGACGTCATCGCCTTCTCGCCGGTGGTGGAGTCCGGGTGGGACACCGTCCTGAAGGAGGCCAAGAACGCCGGCATCCCGGTGATCCTCACCGACCGCGCGGTCGACTCGCAGGACACCTCCCTCTACCGGACCTTCCTCGGCTCCGACTTCGTCAAGGAGGGCGAGGAGGCGGGCAAGTGGCTGGTCAAGGAGTACGAGGGCACCTCCGAGCCGGTCAACCTCGTCGAACTCCAGGGCACCACCGGCTCCGCACCCGCCAACGACCGCAAGGCCGGCTTCGCCGACGCCATCAAGGGCGACCCCAAGTTCAAGGTCGTCGCCTCCCAGACCGGGGACTTCACCCGGGCCAAGGGCAAGGAGGTCATGCAGGCCTTCCTCAAGTCCCACGAGGACATCGACGTCCTGTACGCCCACAACGACGACATGGCCCTCGGCGCCATCCAGGCCATCGAGGAGGCGGGCAAGAAGCCGGGCACCGACATCAAGGTGATCTCCGTCGACGGCATCAAGGACGCCTTCGTCGCCATGCAGCAGAAGAAGATCAACGTGGTCGTCGAGTGCAACCCGCTCCTCGGTGACCAGCTCATGGAACTCGCCAAGAAGGTCGCGGCGGGCGAGGACGTCCCGCGACGGGTCGAGGTCAAGGAGGGCGTCTTCACCCAGGACCAGGCCGAGGCCGCCCTGCCGAGCCGTCAGTACTGACCCACCGCCCGCACATGACCGGGGGCGGCCGACGCGCCGCCCCCGGTCCCTCAGGAGAGGAGGGCGGATGGCAGCCCCACCCACCCCTCACACCCCCACGCCCACCCCCACCGACCGGCCCGTCCTGGAGGCCCACGGCATCCGCAAGGCCTTCCCCGGTGTCCTCGCCCTCGACGGCGTGGGCCTGCGCCTCTTCCCGGGCGAGGTCCACGCGCTGATGGGCGAGAACGGCGCCGGCAAGTCGACCCTCATCAAGGTGCTCACCGGGGTCCACCCGCCCGACGCGGGAACGGTCACCGTCGACGGCACCCCCCAGCGGTTCACCGAACCCCTGGAAGCCCAGCACGCCGGAATCAGCACGGTCTACCAGGAGGTGAACCTGTGCCCCAACCTCTCCGTCGCGGAGAACATCCTCATCGGCCGTGAGCCCCGGCGCCTCGGCCTCGTCCACTGGTCGGCCCTCCACCGCCGTGCGGCGCGGCTCATCACCGAGCTCGAACTCGACCTCGACGTCCGCCGCCCGCTCAGCGCCCACTCCCTCGCCGTCCAGCAACTCGTCGCGATCGTCCGCGCCGTGGACATCCAGGCGAAGGTGCTCGTCCTCGACGAACCCACCTCCAGCCTCGACCGCGACGAGGTCGCCCAGCTCTTCGCGCTGGTCCGCAGGCTCCGAGACCGGGGCGTCGCGATCCTCTTCGTCACCCACTTCCTCGACCAGGTCTTCGACCTCTGCGACAGGGTGACCGTCCTGCGCAACGGTCGCCCCGAAGGCGAGTACCGGATCGACGAACTGACCCCCGTCACCCTCGTCCACCGCATGGTCGGCAGCGAACCACGCACCCCGGACGAGCCCGCCGAGACCTCCCCCGTCGCCACCGACGCCGTCTCCGGCCCCACGGACGCCCCCTTCCTGAGTGCCCGCGGACTCGGCAGGTCCGGTTCCATCGAGCCGTACGACCTGGACATCCACCGGGGCGAGGTCATCGGCCTGGCCGGACTCCTCGGATCCGGCCGCACCGAGGCCGCCCGGCTGCTCTTCGGCGCCGACCACGCGGACGCGGGCGAGCTGCGGATCGACGGCGAGCGCGTCGCCCTGCGCTCACCGCGCGCCGCGATCGCCCACAAGATCGCCTTCTGTTCGGAGAACCGCAAGGCCGAGGGGCTGATCGGCGAACTCACGGTCCGCGAGAACATCGTGCTCGCCCTGCAGGCCGCACGAGGCTGGACGAAACCCCTCTCCCGTACCCGACAGGACGAGATCGCCGCCCGCTGGACCGAGGTCCTCGACATCCGCCCGGCCGACCCCGAGGCCCAGGTGCGCAACCTCAGCGGCGGCAACCAGCAGAAGGTGCTGCTCGCCCGCTGGCTGCTCACCGACCCCGACCTCCTGATCCTGGACGAACCCACCCGGGGCATCGACATCGGCGCCAGGACGGAGATCGGAAGACTCGTCACCCGCCTGGCGGCGGAGGGCACCGCGGTCCTCTTCGTCTCCGCCGAACTCGAGGAAGTCCTGCGGCTGAGCCACCGGGTCGGCGTGCTGCGGGACCACCGTCTCGTCGCCACCCTCCCCAACGACCCGACCCTGACGCCCGACCGGATCCTGGGCGCCATCGCCACCGGAGCGACCTCATGACACCACCTGACGACACCGGCGCCGGGGGGCGCCCGGCCCGGGCGCCCGGCACCCGGCGGCTCACCGAGCACCGCCTGTTCTGGCCCGCCGCCGCCCTGGCGGCCCTGCTCCTGGGGAACGTCGCGCTCACCCACGACTTCTTCGCCGTACGCGTCCAGAACGGGCACCTGTACGGCAGCCTCATCGACATCCTCCAGTTCGGCGCCCCCCTGGTCCTGGTGTCGCTCGGCATGACGCTGGTCATCGCGACCCGGGGCATCGACCTCTCGGTCGGCTCGACGGTCGCCATCGCCGGCGCCCTCGCGTGCGAGCACATCGCCACCGCCCAGGACCCCGGGAGCCTGTCCACCGTCCTGACGGCGGTCGTTCCGGCGCTCGGCGTCGCCGTCGCGATCGGACTCCTGAACGGCTTCCTCGTCGCCCGGCTCGGCGTCCAGCCCATCGTCGCCACGCTCGTCCTCATGGTCGCGGGGCGGGGCGTGGCCCAGCTGATCACCGACGGCCAGATCATCAGCGTGTCCAGCAGCCCCTACAAGATGATCGGCGGAGGCTACTGGCTCACGCTCCCCTTCGCCGTCCTGCTCGCCGCGGCCCTCGTCGCGGCGACCTCCCTCGTCACCCGGCGGACCGCGCTCGGCATGCTCATCGAATCGGTGGGCGGCAACCCGGTCGCCAGCCGGCTCGTCGGCATCCGGGCGGCCGGGCTCCTGGTCATGGTGTACGTGGTGAGCGCCGTGTGCGCCGCGGTGGCCGGCCTGATGATCAGCTCCAACGTGTCCAGCGCCGACGGCAACAACGCGGGCCTGTGGATCGAGCTGGACGCGATCCTCGCCGTGGTCATCGGCGGCACCGCCCTCACGGGCGGCCGCTTCTCCCTCGGCGGGACGGTCCTGGGCGCGCTGATCATCCAGACCCTCTCGACCACCATCTACACCCTCGGCGTACCACCGGAGACCACCCTCGTCTTCAAGGCCCTGGTCGTCATCGTCGTCTGTCTCGCCCAGTCGCCCGCGTTCCGCGCCCGACTCCCGCACCGTCGCCGACCGGCCGGCCCGGAACCGGCCCCCGCGGCCGGTGACGGGGGAGCGCGCCGGCAGGAGGTCCACCCGTGAGCACCACCCTCGACTCGCTCAGCAGGCCGCTCCAGCGGTTCTCGGCACGGCACGCCACCCGCCTGCCGCTCATGGTGACGGCCACGCTGCTGGTCGCGATGTTCTCCGTCGGATCCGTGCGGTACGAAGGCTTCTTCTCCGCGCAGGTCCTGCTCAACGTCCTGATCGACAACGGTTTCCTGCTCGTCGTGGCGATCGGCATGACGTTCGTCATCCTCACCGGGGGCATCGACCTCTCCGTCGGCTCCATGGTGGCCCTGTCGACGATGCTGACGGCCTCGCTCGTCGAACAGAACGGCGTGCCGCTCGCCCTGGCGGCGCCGCTGGTCCTGCTGGTGGGAGCAGGGGGCGGCGCCCTCATGGGCTGGGTGATCCACACCTTCGAGATCCAGCCCTTCATCGTCACCCTCGCGGGCATGTTCCTCGCCCGCGGCCTCTGCTACATGATCAGCACGGAGTCCCTCTCCCTCACCGACCCGACGACCACGCGGATCGCCCAGACGAGGGTGCTCCTGCCCGGCGGGCTCTTCGTCTCTCCCGCCGTGGTCATCGCCCTGGTCGTGCTCTTGCTCGCCTTCGTCGTCCTCCACCACACCCGCTTCGGGCGGACCGTCTACGCCCTCGGCGGCAACGAGTCCTCGGCCCGTCTCATGGGCCTGCCCGTGGGACGCACCAAGGTCGCGGTGTACGCCGTGAGCGGGCTGTGCTCCGCCCTCGGCGGTCTGCTGATGACCTTCTACATGCTGTCCGGCTACGCCCTGCACGCCGTCGGCATGGAGCTCGACGCCATCGCGGCCGCCGTCATCGGAGGGACCCTCCTCACCGGGGGCTCCGGCTTCGTCCTGGGCACCGCGCTCGGCGTGACGGTCCTCGGCCTGATCCAGACCGTCATCAGCTTCCAGGGGACGCTGAGCTCCTGGTGGACACGCATCGTCATCGGCGGGCTGCTGTTCGTCTTCATCCTCCTCCAACGGCTCTTCGGCGGTTCCCGAGCGGACCACTGACCACCCGCCAGAACGACCACGGCCGGGGAAGCGGGGCATCGCGCCCCGCTTCCCCGGCCGCGCCGCACTCCCGACAAGGAACTCCCATGACCCCGTCCACCCACCCCCTCTTCACCGGCGGCCCACCGGTCTGCCTCCCGGCCACGGCCACGGACCCCGGACAACGCTGGATCTTCGGCTTCCCCGACGGACTCACGGCCGAGGTGCACACCCTCGGCGCCCGGCTCCACGGCCTGTGGGTGCCGGACCGGCACGGCACCCCCGCCGACGTCGTCCTCGCCCCGCGCGACCCCGCCCGCACGGCCGACACCGCCCGCTACTTCGGCTCCACCGTCGGCCGCTACGCCAACCGCATCGCACGGGGCCGCTTCTCCCTGGACGGCACGCCCTACCAACTGGCCACACAGGAGAGCGGCCACTGCCTGCACGGCGGAACCGACGGCTTCGACACCCGGGTCTGGGAAGCCGAGAGCGTGCACAGCGCGGAGCGGACCGGCGTGCTCCTGCAGCTCCGCAGCCCCGACGGCGACCAGGGCTTCCCGGGCAACCTGGACGTCACCGTCAGCTGTCTCATCAGCCGCGACGACGAGCTCACCTTCTCCTACACGGCGGTGACCGACGCCCCCACCCTGGTCAACCTCACCAACCACGCCTACTTCAACCTCGAAGGCGAGGGCGCCGGTGACGTCCTCGGCCATGAACTGGCCGTCCACGCCGAACGCTACACGCCGGTCGACCAGGACCTCATCCCCCGCGGCGACCACCTCCCCGTGTCCGGCACCGCGTTCGACCTCCGCCGGCCGCTCAGGATCGGCGAGGCCCTGGCACGGCCCGGCGCGGCCGGCGGGTACGACCACAACTTCGTCCTGGGGCGCAACGACGAACAGACGCCGCGCCGGGCCGCCGTCCTCCACGCCCCCGCCACCGGCCGCTGCATGGAGGTGCTGACCACGGAGCCGGGACTCCAGGTCTACAGCGGGGGGCAGTTCGACGGATCGGTCCTCGGGAAGAGCGGTACGCCCTACCGGGCCGCCGCCGGCATCGCCCTGGAGACCCAGCACTTCCCCGACGCCCCGAACCGCCCCGGCGACCCGTCCACCGTGCTGCGCCCCGGCGAGGAGTACCGGTCGAGGACCGTCCTGCGGTTCCGTACGCGCGCCTGACCGCGTACGGGCACGCCGGGACATGACTGTGCCCGCCGGTGGAGGAACCCGGCGGGCACAGTCATGTCGGGAGCGGCGTCAGGCGCCCGCCCTGCGCTTGTTCCACACGTCGAAGCCGACCGCCGCGAGCAGCACGAGCCCCTTGATGACCTGCTGCCAGTCGGTGCCCACCCCGACGAGGTTCATGCCGTTGTTGAGCACGCCGAGGACCAGGCCGCCGATGATGGCGCCCAGGACGGTCCCGACGCCCCCGCTCATCGAGGCCCCGCCGATGAACGCGGCGGCGATGGCCTCCAGCTCGAAGTTCACACCCGCCTTCGGCGAGGCCGCGTTGAAGCGCGCCGCGAAGACGAGCCCGGCGAGCGCCGCGAGCATGCCCATGTTGAGGAAGACCGCGAAGGTCACCTTTCTGTCCTTGACCCCGGACAGCTTCGCGGCGGGCAGGTTGCCGCCGATCGCGTACACATGACGGCCGATCACCGCGTTGCGCATCACGTAGCCGAAGCCGACCAGTAGCGCGGCCAGGATCAGGAGGACCACGGGGGCGCCCTTGTAGCTGGCGAGCAGCAGGGTGGTGAAGAGGACCGCGGCGACGAGCGCCGTCACCTTGAGCGCGAAGAGGCCCGTGGGGAGCGTCTCCAGGGCGAACTCCCGCTGTCGGCGCCGGTCCCGCACCTCCTGGAAGACCACGTACGCGATCAGTCCGACGCCGAGGAGCAGGGTCAGGTTGTGATAGTTGGTCTGCGGCCCCACCTCCGGCAGGAAGCCGTTGGCGACCTTCTGCAGCCCGTCCGGGAACGGACCGAGCGTCTGCCCCTTGAGGAAGATCTCCGTGAGCCCGCGGAACAGGAGCATGCCCGCGAGGGTCACGATGAACGACGGGATGCCGACGTACGCGATGAAGAACCCCTGGAGCGCGCCGGCGACCGCGCCCAGGAGCAGGGTGAGGACCACCGCGACGGGCCAGGACACGTGGTGCTCGACCATGAGCACCGCCCCGATCCCGCCGACCAGCGCCATCAGGGAGCCCACCGACAGGTCGATGTGCCCGGAGATGATGACGATCATCATGCCGATGGCCAGGATGAGGATGTAGCTGTTCTGCAGCACCAGGTTGGAGACGTTGCGCGGCAGCAGGAGGTCGCCGCCCGTCCAGATCTGGAACAGGAGCACGATCAGGCCGAGCGCGAAGAGCATGCCGTACTGGCGCATGTTCCGCCGGACGCCGTCCACGAGCACGCGGGTCAGTGGCGCCCCGGTGGACGGAGCTCCGCGGCCCGGGGGTGCGGGGGTGGTCGGTTCCGTACTGAGGTCGGTGCTCATGCCTGGTGTCCTTCGCTGGAGTCGGCGCCTGCGGTGACCGACGGTGGTGCGGGGGAGTCCTGCGTCATGTGCCGCATCAGCACTTCCTGTGTGGCGTCCTCGCGGCCGGCCTCACCGGTCAGCCGCCCGGCGGCCATGGTGTAGATGCGGTCGCACATGCCGAGCAGTTCGGGCAGTTCGGAGGAGATGAGGAGGATCGCTTTGCCCTCGGCGGCGAGCCGGTCGATCACGGTGTAGATCTCGAACTTGGCGCCCACGTCCACTCCGCGCGTGGGCTCGTCGAGGATGAGGACGTCCGGGCCGGCGAGGATCCACTTGCTGAGGACGACCTTCTGCTGGTTGCCGCCGGAGAGGCGGCCCACCGGTTCGAGGACGTTCGGCGTCTTGATGCTCATGGTCCGCCGGAACCGCTCGGCGACCTTGCGTTCCTCGTGGGCGTCGACGACGCCGCGGCGGGCGAGGGTGCCGAGGGAGGCGAGCGAGATGTTCCGGCTCACGGAGTCCCCGAGGTCGAGACCGTAGTGCTTGCGGTCCTCCGTGACGTACGCGATGCCGTGGGCGACCGCTTCGGGGACCGTACGCGTACGGACCTCGCGGCCGTCCTTGAACACGGTGCCCCGCTCGTACCGGCCGTAGGACCGGCCGAAGACGCTCATGGCGAGTTCGGTCCGGCCGGCCCCCATGAGCCCCGCGACGCCGACGATCTCGCCGCGGCGGACCCGGAGCGAGACCCCGTCGACGACCTTGCGGCCGCGGTCGAGCGGGTGCCGCACGGTCCAGTCCCGGATCTCCAGGACGGGATCGGCGTCGGCCGGGCCCTCGTACGGCGTGCGGTCGGGGAAACGGCTGTCGAGGTCCCGCCCCACCATGCCGCGGATGATGCGCTCCTCGGTCGTGGACGGGTCCTTGACGTCCAGCGTCTCGATGGACCGTCCGTCGCGCAGGATGGTGACGGAGTCGGCGATCCGGGAGATCTCGTTGAGCTTGTGCGAGATGATGATCGAGGTGATGCCCTGGCCCTTCAGCTCCTGCATCAGCCGCAGCAGCTTCGCGCTGTCCTCGTCGTTGAGCGCCGCGGTGGGCTCGTCGAGGATGAGCAGACGGACGTCCTTCGCCAGCGCCTTCGCGATCTCCACGAGCTGCTGCTTGCCGACGCCGATGTCGGCGACCCGGGTCTCGGGGTGCTCGTCGAGCCCGACGCGCCGCAGCAGCTCGGAGGCGCGGCGCAGCGCCTCGCGCCAGTCGATGATCCCGCGCCTGGCCGGCTCGTTGCCGAGGAAGACGTTCTCGGCGATCGACAGGTAGGGGACGAGCGCGAGCTCCTGGTGGATGATGACGATGCCGCGCCGCTCGCTGGCCCTGATGTCCTTGAACCGGCACGGCTCGCCGTCGAAGAGGATCTCCCCCTCGTAGCTGCCGTGCGGGTGGACACCGGACAGGACCTTCATGAGCGTCGACTTCCCGGCGCCGTTCTCTCCGCACAGGGCGTGCACCTCGCCGCGCGCCACGGACAGGGTCACGTCGGAGAGAGCCCTGACGCCGGGGAAGGACTTGCCGATGGACCGCATCTCGAGGACGGGGCCGGGGGTGGACGTGGGGGTGGGCGCGGGGCCGGGTGCGGGGCTGGGCGCGGGGATCACCGCAGGTCCTTGGCGTCGATGTAGCCCGAGTCGACCAGGACCTTCTGGTAGTTGGTCTTGTCGACGCTGACCGGGGTGAGCAGGTAGGCGGGAACCACCTTCTTGCCGTTGTCGTAGGTGGACTCGTCGTTGACCTCGGGCTTCTTGCCGGCGAGGACGGCGGTCACCATGTCGGCGGCGACCTGCGCGAGGGCGCGGGTGTCCTTGTAGACGGTCTGCGTCTGCTCGCCCGCGATGATCGACTTCACGGAGGCGACCTCCGCGTCCTGGCCGGTGACGACCGGAAGGGGCTTCGCGGCGCTGCCGTAGTCGTCGGACTTCAGGGCGGACAGGATGCCGATGGAGATGCCGTCGTAGGGGGAGAGCACGGCGTCGACCCGGGCCGTGGAGTACGAGGAGGTCAGCAGGTCGTCCATGCGCTTCTGGGCCGTCCCGCCGTCCCAGCGCAGGGTGGTGACCTGGTTGAGCCGGGTCTGCTGCGAGCGCACGACCAGCTGCTTCTTGTCGAGGTAGGGCTTCAGCACCTTCATGGCGCCGTTGAAGAAGTACTTGGTGTTGTTGTCGTCGTTGGACCCGGCGAACAGCTCGATGTTGAAGGGGCCCTTCTTCGCGCCGCCCTTCAGGCCCAGCTTCTCGACGATGTACGTGGCCTGGAGCTCGCCGACCTTCTCGTTGTCGAAGGAGGCGTAGTAGTCGATGTGCGGGGAGCCCAGGATGAGCCGGTCGTAGGAGATGACCGGGATGTGCGCGTCAGCCGCCTGCTGCAGGACGTTGGACAGGGCTTCGCCGTTGATGGCGGCCACGACCAGGGCGTCGACGCCCTGGGTGATCATGTTCTCGATCTGGGCGACCTGCTGGTCGGGGTCGTCCTCTCCGTACTGCAGGGTCGTGGAGAAGCCGGCCTTCTTCAGGCTCGCGGTCATGTTCCGGCCGTCGGCGATCCACCTCTCGGAGGACTTGGTGGGCATGGCGATGCCGATGGTGAGGTCCTGCTGGTCCTTCGACTCCTGGCTGCCCCCTTCGCTGTTCTGCCCGCAGGCGGTGAGGAGCAGGGCGCAGCCGGTGGTCACGGCCAGGAGGGCGGATGCGGATCGGAACTTCTTCATGGGCGTTACCTGGCAATCCCGTCGTCGAGGGCGGCTCCGACCGGGAGACGGCTCGACGGCGGCGCGGGTCCTCGCACCACCGGGACGGCGCCGTTCCGGCTGGGTGGCCAGGGCGTCGGCGCCCCGGTCGAGGTAGATTGTTAGCGCTCACAACTGCGTGATACAAGAGGCGCTAAGGTTTTTCTCGCATCGATACGCAGTCGTGAGCAGGGAGAAGGGAGGCGAACGTGGCGCAGCCCGCGGAAGACGTCCGCCCGCCGACGATGGCCGACGTCGCACGAGAGGCGGGGGTCTCCCACCAGACCGTCTCCCGGGTGCTGAGCGGGCACCCCAACGTGCGCGCGGCCACCCGGGACCAGGTCACCCTGGCCATCGAGCGGCTGGGATACCGCCGCAACTCCGCCGCGCGCGCCCTGGTGACGCGCCGTACGAGGACACTGGGCGTCATCGCCGTCAACACCGCCCTGTACGGTCCCGCCAGCACCCTCACCGGCCTGGAGGAGGCGGCCCGGGAGGAGGGCTACCTCGTCTCGACCGTCAGTCTGCGCACGGGATCGGGGCAGGGGCTCAAGGATGCCATCGACCACCTCGCGTCCTGGGGCGTGGAGGGTGTCGTCGCCATCACCCCGCAGCGCTCGCACGTGCAGGCGCTCGCCGAGCTGGACGCGCCCTTCCCCGTGGTCACGGTGGAAGGGGGCCATCAGCTCGACCTGCCCGGCGTCTCCCTCGACCAGGAGCTCGGCGCCCGCATGGTCACGGAGCACCTGCTCGCCGCCGGGCACAAGACCGTGTGGCACGTGGCGGGACCCGAGGACTGGCTGGAGAGCGAGGCCCGTACGGCGGGCTGGCGCGCGGTCCTGGAGGAGAACGGCGTCCGGCCGCCCCGCGTACTGGCGGGCGACTGGAGCCCGCTCTCCGGGTACCGGGCCGGACAGGAGCTCGCGGGTCTCGCCCTGGCCCGCCGTGGGGCGACCCCGGTCACGGCCGTCTTCGTCGCCAACGACCAGATGGCTCTCGGTGTCCTGCGGGCGCTGCGCGAGGGCGGGATCCGTACGCCCGGGCAGGTGGCCGTCGCCGGCTTCGACGACATCCCGGAGGCCGAGTACTTCCCTCCGCCCCTGACGACGGTCCGCCAGGACTTCGCCGCCATCGGGCGCCGGAGCATCGGGCTCCTCGTGGACCACATCGAGGGCCGCGCCCGGAAGGCCGAGCACCTCCTGGTGGAACCGCAGCTCATCATGCGCGCGAGCACCCGCCCGTCGGGCGAGGCCTGACGCGTCGGGCGGGGACTGACGCGTCGGGCGGGGACTGACGCGTCGGGCGGGGACTGACGTGTCGGACGAGGACTGACGTGTCGGACGAGGACGGACGCGTCGGACGAGGACGGACGCGTCGGACTGCGCTCGCCGTCACGGCCGCCGCCACCGGCGCCGCCTCGCCACCACCGGCGCCGCCTCGCCACCACCGGCGCGGCCCCGCCGCCACCGGCGCCGCCTCGCCGCCCGCGAAAGGGGTCTCGTCGCGGGCGGCGCAGGTGCGCGGCGCGCGGGCCCGCCCGCGTCGGTCGGCGTGCGTCGGTCGGTGGGTCGCGGCTGCGGGGCTCTGTCCCCGCATGAAGTGAGCGCTCACTTTCAACGTCTCATTTCTCGCCCAATCTTCGACAGAACCGCACCTACCTCTTGTCCAAGTCAATTGTGAGCGTTAACAATCTGGATGCTCCTCCGACCCCTGCTCATGACGAGAGAGACCCCATCGTGACCACACACGCCCTTTCCGACCCCGCAGCCCGTCACCACCCCGAGGCCTGCACCATCGGTGTCGACTTCGGCACCCTCTCGGGGCGCGCCGTCGTGGTCAGGGTCCGGGACGGCGCCGAACTCGGTTCGGCGGTCCACGAGTACCGCCACGCGGTCATCGAAGAACGCCTTCCCTCCACCGGCGCCCTCCTGCCGCCCGACTGGGCCCTGCAGCACCCCGAGGACTGGCGGGACGTCCTGCGCACCGCCGTTCCCTCGGCCCTCGCCGACGCCGGGGTCGACCCGGTCCGCGTCATCGGCATCGCCACCGACTTCACCGCCTGCACGGTCCTGCCGACCACCCAGGACGGCACCCCGCTCGCCCTGACGCCCGAGTGGGCGGACCACCCGCACGCCTGGCCCAAACTCTGGAAGCACCACGCGGCCCAGGAGCAGGCCGACCGCATCAACGCCCTCGCCCACGCCCTCGGCGAGAAGTGGACCGCACGGTACGGCGGCAGGATCTCCTCCGAGTGGCAGTACGCCAAGGCCCTCCAGGTCCTGGAAGAGGACCCGGCCGTCTACGCCGCCTGCGCCCGCTGGATCGAGGCGGCCGACTGGATCGTCTGGCAGCTCACCGGCAGCGAGTCCCGCAACACCTGCACCGCCGGCTACAAGGGCATCCACCAGGACGGCGCCTACCCCTCTCCCGGCTATCTCGCGCGGCTCCACCCGGACTTCGCCGACTTCCCCGCCACGCGCCTGGAGCACCCGCTGTCGCCCCTGGGCTCCCGCGCCGGCGGGCTGAGCGACCGGGCCGCGCGCTGGACGGGCCTCCCCGAGGGCATCGCCGTCGCCGTCGGCAACGTCGACGCCCACGTGGCCGCGCCCGCGGCGGGCGCCGTCGAGAACGGCCGCATGCTCGCCATCATGGGCACGTCCACCTGCCACGTCCTCAACGGCGCCACCCTCGCCGAGGTCCCCGGCATCTGCGGGGTCGTCGACGGAGGCATCGTCGAGGGCGCCTACGGCTACGAGGCCGGCCAGAGCGCCGTCGGCGACATCTTCGCTTGGTGGCTCCGCCAGGGCGTCCCGGACCACTACCGGGCCGAGGCGGAGGCCGCGGACGAGGACCTGCATCAGCTCCTGACCCGGAAGGCCGCCGGGCAGCCCGTCGGCGCACACGGTCTCGTCGCCCTGGACTGGATGAACGGCAACCGTTCCCCGCTGGTCGACCACCACCTCTCCGGAGTCGTCGCCGGCCTCACCCTCGACACCCGCCCCGAGGACGTCTACCGGGCCCTGCTGGAATCCACCGCCTTCGGCACCCGGTTGATCGTCGAGACCTTCGAGGACGCCGGCGTCCCCGTCGAGGAGTTCATCGTCACCGGCGGCCTGAAGAAGAACACGCTGCTCATGCAGATCCACGCCGACGTCCTCCGCCGCCCCGTCTCCCTCGGCACGTCCGAGCAGGGGCCGGCCCTCGGCTCGGCCATCCACGCCGCCGTCGCCGCGGGCGCACACCCCGACGTCCGCGCCGCCGCCTCCGTCATGGGAAGCGTGCAGCGCCACGCGTACCTCCCGGACCCCGCACGGGCCGATGCCTACGACGAGCTCTTCGCCGAGTACCGCGCCCTCCACGAACACTTCGGCACCGGCCCGGACCTCCTCCTGCACCGCCTGCGGCGGATGCGCAACACCGCACGCACCACCACCGTCACCGGCTGACCGGGCCGCCGTCCACCCCACCCCGGGGCTTCGACAGGCCCGCCCACCCCCGGGGCCTCGTCAGGCCCACCCCCCCCGGCCTCGACAGGCCCGCCCACCCCGCGGCCTCGAAAGGCCGGACCCCTCCGACCCCCCGACCCCGCACCTCCGAGGAGCACACCCGACATGACCCTCGCCCAGCCCGACCGCGAGATCTGGTTTCTCACCGGCAGCCAGGCCCTCTACGGCGACGACACCCTGGCGCAGGTCGCCGAACAGTCCCGCGCCATCCGCGACACCCTCGCCGACCAGCCCCGGATGACCGTCCGCATCGTGTGGAAGCCGGTCCTCACCGACGCGGCCGCCATCCGCGCGGTCTGCCTGGAGGCCAACGCCGACGACCGCTGCATCGGCCTCATCGCCTGGATGCACACCTTCTCCCCGGCCAAGATGTGGATCGCCGGCCTCGACGCCCTGAGCAAGCCCCTGCTGCACCTGCACACCCAGTCCAACAGCCGGCTTCCCTGGTCCACCATCGACATGGACTTCATGAACCTGAACCAGGCCGCCCACGGCGACCGCGAGTTCGGATTCGTGCAGACCCGCCTCGGTGTCCCGCGCAAGACCGTGGCCGGCCACGTGTCCCACCCCGAGGTCGTCGACCGCATCGCCGGATGGGCCCGCGCCGCCGTCGGCCGCGCCGAGCTCACCACCCTCAAGCTCGCCCGGTTCGGCGACAACATGCGCGATGTCGCCGTCACCGAAGGCGACAAGGTCGAGGCCCAGCTGCGGTTCGGCGTGTCGGTCAACACCTACGGCGTCAACGACCTCGTCGCCGCCGTCGACGCCGCCCCCGACGACACCGTCACCGCCCTCGTCAAGGAGTACGAGGACCTCTACGCCCTCGCGCCCGAGCTGCGGCCCGGCGGCGAGCGCCACGAATCCCTGCGCTACGCCGCCCGCATCGAAGCCGGTCTGCGCGCCTTCCTCACGGAAGGCGGCTTCCGCGCCTTCACCACGAACTTCGAGGATCTCGGCGGCCTGCGCCAGCTGCCCGGCCTCGCCGTGCAGCGCCTGATGGCGGACGGCTACGGCTTCGGCGGCGAGGGGGACTGGAAGACCTCCACCCTGCTGCGCACCCTGAAGGCGATGGCCCACGGCCGGCCCGGCGGCACCTCCTTCATGGAGGACTACACCTACGACCTCACGCCCGGGCAGGAGCTCATCCTCGGCGCCCACATGCTGGAGGTCTGCCCCTCCCTGACCACGGCCACGCCCGCCTGCGAGATCCATCCGCTCGGCATCGGCGGACGCGAGGACCCGGTCCGCCTCGTCTTCGACGCGGACCCCGGTCCGGCCGTCGTCGTCGGCCTCGCGGACATGGGCGACCGGTTCCGTCTTGTCGCCAACCACATCGACGTCGTCGCGCCGCCCGAGCCGCTGCCTCAGCTGCCCGTCGCGCGCGCCGTCTGGCGGCCCCGCCCCGACCTCCGCACGTCCACCGAGGCCTGGCTGACGGCCGGAGCCCCGCACCACACCGTCCTGACCACCGCCCTCGGCGGCGAGGAGCTCGACGACCTCGCCGAGATGCTCCGGACCGAACTCGCCGTCATCGACGAGGACACGACCGTACGGCGCTTCACGCGCGAGCTGCGCTGGAACCAGGCCTACCACCGTCTGGCGCAGAGCCTGTGAACGCCTCCGCTTCCGCCTCCGCCCCCACCAGAACGGAGTCCTCCGTGAGCACCATCGTTCCCGAGGAGCTGCGCCGCGAGGTGCTGGAGGCCAACCTCCGCATCCCCCGGGCCGGGCTCGCCACCCTCACCTGGGGCAACGTCAGCGGTGTGGACCGGGAAGCCGGCGTCTTCGTCATCAAGCCCTCGGGCGTGGCCTACGACGTCCTGAGGGAGGAGGACCTCGTCGTCGTCTCCCTGGCCGACGGGAGCGTCGTCGAAGGCCGCCTGCGCCCGTCCACCGACACGGAGACGCACCGCAGCCTCTACCTGGCCTTCCCCTCCATCGGAGGCGTGACCCACACGCACTCCACCCATGCCGTCGCCTTCGCCCAGGCCCGGCGCCCGATACCGGTGCTCGGCACGACCCACGCGGACACCTTCAACGGGCCCGTCCCCGTCACCGCGGCCCTCACGCCCGAGCAGTGCGCCAAGGACTACGAGTACAACACCGGCCAGGTCATCGTGGACCTGCTGGGCCGTGACGACACCCGGGCCAGGGAGGTCCCCGGCGCCCTCGTCGCCCACCACGGCCCTTTCACCTGGGGCGAGGACGCCACCACGTCCCTGGAGCACGCCATCATCTGCGAGGCGGTGGCCGAGATGGCGCTCCACACCATCGCCCTGGGCACGGTCGAACCCCCGCAGCACGTCCTGGACCGTCACTTCACCCGCAAGCACGGCCCGGACGCGTACTACGGAAACCGTCCCCTCTGACACGCCGAAAGGGGAGCCGGGATCATCCTGGCTCCCCTCCGTCGACGGTGTGGGATCAGCTGCGGGTCCAGCGCTGGTTGGTGCCGTTCCCGCAGGTGTAGAGCTGGATCAGGGTGCCGTTGGCCGTGCCGTTGGCGGCGGCGTCGAGGCAGAGGCCGGACTGGACGCCGACGAGGGAGCCGTCGGAGTTGAGGCGCCACTTCTGGTTGTCGGCGCCCCAGCAGCTGTAGATCTGGACCTTGGTGCCGTTGGCGGTGCCGGCGGCGTCGAGGCACTTGTCGCCGTAGACCCTGAGCTCACCGGCGGCGGTGAAGGTCCACTGCTGGTTGGTGCGGCCGTTGCAGTCCCACAGCTGGACCTGGGTGCCGTCGGTGGTGACGGCTCCGGGCACGTCCAGGCAGCGGCCCGAGGCGACTCCCCTGATCTGTCCGGCACCGGGGGAGGGCGTCGGCGTGGGCGTCGGCGTGGGCGTCGGTGTCGGGGAGACGGCGTTCAGCGCGTTGAGCACGGAGGTGTAGGCCGGCTTCTTGCTGCCGTCGCCGTTGAACAGGAGCGGCGTGTGCTCGGCTCGCCAGGAGTCGGTGTCGCGCACGCCCCACACGGTGATGCCGAGGCAGCGCGGGACCGCCAGGCAGTCGTTGGTCACGTTGGCGTACGTCGTCGGCGAGGCGCCCTGGATGTCGAGTTCGGTGACGGCCACGTCCACGCCGAGGGCGGCGAAACTCTGGAGCGTGGTGCGGAAGTTGCTGTTGTACGGGCTGTCGTTGTTGAAGTGCGACTGGAAGCCGACGCAGTCGATCGGTACGCCGCGCTGCTTGAAGTCCTTCACCATCGCGTACATGGCCTGGGTCTTGGCCCAGTTCCAGTTCTCGACGTTGTAGTCGTTGTAGCAGAGCTTGGCGGCCGGGTCTGCGGCGCGCGCGGTGCGGAACGCGACCTCTATCCAGTCGTTGCCGGTGCGCTGCAGGTTGGAGTCGCGCCGGGCACCCGAACTGCCGTCGGCGAAGGCCTCGTTCACGACGTCCCACTGGGGGATCTTGCCCTTGTAGTGGGCCATCACGCCGTTGATGTGGTTGATCATCGCCTGGCGCAGCGCGCTCCCGCTGAGGCTCTGCATCCAGCCGGGCTGCTGGGAGTGCCAGGCCAGGGTGTGGCCGCGCACCTGCTTGCCGTTCTGCACCGCCCAGTTGTAGACGCGGTCGGCGGCGGTGAAGGTGAACTGTCCCTGCTGCGGTTCGGTGGCGTCGATCTTCATCTCGTTCTCGGCGGTCACCGAGTTGAACTCGCGGGCGGCGATCGTCGTGTACGCCGAGTCGTTGAGCCGGCCCGAGGCGATCGCCGTGCCGAAGTACCGGCCGCTCTGCTTCGCCGCGCTGCCGAGCGTGGTCTCGGCGGCGTGCGAGGTGAGGGGCGCCACGATCACGGCGGCGGCACCGAGGACGCCGGCGATCAGCGCCGCGGACAGTCCGCCGGTCCTCCGGCGGAGAGTGGTCGGGGGAAGAGCGCGTGAGCGCATGAAAGAACCTCCTGAAGTGAATTCGCGGAAGGCTGTGAAGGCGGCAGAACGAATCCGCGTCGGTGCTGTCTTCGTGGATGAACGAAAGACCCGCGCGCTGACTGGGCGTACCGAAAAGGGAGACGCCGCCTCGGAAATCAGTGTGGAAACGCGGCGGAAACAAGTCAAGGCTTTCGAAGATGTTTCGAAGGGCGGCCCGCTTCGAAAGAATTTCGATGCGGACCGCCCTTGATCTGCGCCTATCGTCTATGGCCGGTTTTCGAGGTGGAACCACGAGAAAAGGGCTTCGTTGCTGGAAGGGCTGCCCTGGGACGTGGCGTAGAGACCGATTTGCACACTGGTGAACAACGGGGTCAGAAACGTCGCTTCGACGGTGGCCAGCTCCTGCCAGGAACCCCCGGGTTCCGCGTAGGAGAAGGAATGGCGGAAACCGCGGATACGGACCCCCAGGCGGACAGGGCCCGGAGGGAGGGGAACGCCGGCGAGGATCTCGGTCCCGCGGCGCAGACTCAACCCCTCCGCCGTGCGGAGGAACAGGAGGTGGGCGTCGTCGTCGAGGACCACGGCGAGGCCCGCCTCCTCACCCGGCGCCACCGGGGAGAAGCGCAGTTCGGTGGAGACGTCGCAGTCGGGCTGCTCCTGCGGGCGGGCCAGGAGGGACGGGGTGGTGCGCTCGCCCAGGCGCTCGGGACGCAGCCGGAGCCGCAGCCCGTCACCCGTGGACCAGAACCGCGAGCGCGGGGTGCGCAGGGTGTTCCAGTCGGCGGAGAGGGCAGCGAAGTCGTCGTGGACGGCTCCGCCGCGGCCGGTGGGGGCGACGGGGGTGAAGACCGGACGGCCTTGGTCCCAGGCGACGTCGGCGAGGAACGTCTCGCGGCCGAGGGCGGAGCCCGGCCGGACGCCCAGGAGGACGGCCCGCCAGTCTCCCTGCGGGGTCTGGACGAGGTCCGCGTGCCCGGTGCAGGTGACCGGACCCCCGGAGGGCGCGAGGACCGGGTTGCCGGGGACACCCCGGTAGGGGCCGGTCACCCGGTCGGCACGGGCGGCCACCACGCTGTGGTCCACATCGGTGCCGCCCTCGGCGGTGAGCAGAAGGTAGGTGCCGTCGATCCGGTAGAGGTGCGGGGCCTCCGACCAGCGGGCGCCCGGACGGCTCCCCGACCACAGGACGTACTCGGGCCCGGTGAGCCGGTGTTCGCGCGGGAGGTACTCGCGCATCCAGATCTCGGTGCGACCGGCGGCCTCGTCGAGGACGCGGGCGGCGGTGAACCAGGCCCGTCCGTCGCCGCCCGGCCCGTCGTCGAAGAACAGCGACGGATCGAAACCCTCGCCGTCCAGCCAGTACGGCTCCGACCACGGCCCCGCCGGGTCGGTCGCCGTGACGACGAAATGGCCGGGGCCGTCCATCAGCGTGCAGACGAGATGGAAGACCCCGCCATGGTGCCGGATCGTCGGCGCGAACAGCCCCCGGGAGGGCTCGCACCCGTCGAGGTCGAGCTGCGACGCCCGGTCGAGCGCGGAGCCGAGGCGCCGCCAGTTCACCAGATCTCGGCTGTGGAAGACGGGAAGCCCCGGGAACCACTCGAAGCTGGACGTCACCAGGTAGTAGTCCGCCCCTGCGCGGCAGACGGAAGGATCGGGCCGGAACCCCGGCAGCACGGGATCGCCGAACCACCCGGTCACGGTACGGGGACCATCTCGACGGGCACGGACAGCACGCGGTCGGCCCCCGGGTGACGGACGGGACCGCGCAGGGTGAAGGAGCCCCGGAGCGGAAGATCGCCGCTGGACCGTCCGACGGCCACTCCGATCTCTCCGGGCTCCACCCGCCTGCGCAGGTCGATCCCGGTGAAGGAGGTCCGGTCGGCATGCACGGCGAAGGTGATCCGGGCGGCCGCGCCCGGATCCAGCTCGACCCTGCCGAACCCGGCGAGCCACTGTTCCGGCCGGACGACGGACGCCTCGGGATCGGAGAGGTACAGCTGCACCACCTCCGTCCCGGCGACCTCGCCGACGTTCCGTACGGTGACCGAGACGGAGACGGCTCCGTCCGTCGCGGCCTCGGGATCCACCGAGAGCTCCGAGCAGGTGAAGCGGGTCCAGCTCAGCCCGTGCCCGAAGGGGAACAGCGGGGTCGGGTCCACCGAGCTCCAGTCGGTGGGCCCGCCGAGCCGCGAGCGCAGATACGTGCCGGGCTGGCCGCCGGCCCGGCGGGGGATGGAGACCGGCAGCCGCCCGGACGGCTCCGTGGCGCCGCTGATGATCCGGGCCAGCGCCGTCCCGCCCTCCTCGCCGGGGAAGAACGCCTGCACCACGGCCGCCGCGCGCTCCGCGAGCGAGCCGAGCGCGTACGGCCGTCCGGAGACGAGGACCAGGACGGTCGGCACCCCGGAGTCCAGCACGGCGGAGGCGAGCGAGGCCTGGTCGCCGGGCAGGTCGAGGGTCTCGGCGTCGCAGCCCTCCCCGGAGGTGCCCCGGCCGAACATGCCGGCCCGGTCCCCGAGGACGAGGACGTTCACGTCCGGATCGTCCGCGGTGACCGTGAACCCGGCGGCGGTGAGCGCCTCACCGAGCGTCGGTATCGCCACCCCCGGGTCGCCGGGCAGTGCCACGTGGTTGGGGAAGGAGTAGCAGCCGAGGAAGGAGTGCGGGTCGTCGGCGTACGGCCCGCTGACCGAGACCCGGCACGGCCGCAGCGGCAGGATGCCGTCATTGGCGAGCAGCACCGTGGACCGCTCGGCGAGCAGCCGGGCCAGCTCCCGGTTCTCCGGCGGGTCGAGGTCGACCGGCTCGGGCTTGACGGGCTCCCAGTCGGGGTCGAGCAGGCCGAGTTCGGCCTTCTGCAGCAGGACCCGCTCCGCGGCCCGGTCGATGAGCTCCTCCCGTACCGCTCCTGCCCGTACGAGTGCGGTCAGGGGCTCGGCGTAGCAGCGGGCGGTCGGCAGCTCGACGTCGATCCCGGCGGTCAGCGCCAGCGCTCCGGCCTCGCCGCGCGAGCCGGTGACACCGTGCCGGGTCTCCAGGAAGGAGACGGCGTAGTAGTCGGCGACGACCACCCCGCCGAAACCGAGCTCGCCCCGGAGCAGTTCGGTCAGCAGGCGCTCGTCGGCGGCGACCGGGACACCGTCCACGTCGGTGTAGCTGTTCATCACCGACCGGGCGCCCCCCTCGCGCAGCGCCCGTACGAAGGGCTCGACCAGCACGTCGGCGAACTCGCGCGGCCCCGAGGGGACGGGGGCCATGTTCCGGCCGCCGCGCGAGGCCGAGTACCCGGCGAAGTGCTTGAGCGTCGCCACGATCCCGGTGCCTTCCAGGCCCTGCACATAGGCGGTGCCGATCGCCCCGACGAGATACGGGTCCTCGGCGATGCACTCCTCGGTTCTGCCCCACCGGTAGTCCCGGACCACGTCCAGCACCGGGGCGAGTCCCTGGTGGACGCCGACCCGCCGCAGGTCGGTGCCGATGGCGGCGGCCATCCGGCGCACGAGCCCGGGGTCGAAGGACGCGCCCCAGGCGAGCGGCCCGGGGAAGACCGTCGCCCCGAACGTCATGAACCCGGTCAGGCACTCCTCGTGCGCGACCGCCGGGATCCCGAACCGGCCGGATTCCGTCACCTGCCGCTGGAGCGCGGCGAGCCGCTCCATCCCGGCTTCGGCGGTGATCGGCGCGGTGCCGTACACCCGGGTCAACTGGCCGAGCCCGTGGGGGATGACGTCGTCGAAACCGGGCGCGGGCTCGCCGGAATCGTCCTCCATCGGCGCGACGGACGCTCCCGGATCCGCGGGCAGCGCCCAGAAGCCGGCGAGCTGTCCCGCCTTCTCCTCCACCGTCATCCGTCTCAGGAGATCGGCGACGCGCTCGGACGCGGGCAGGAGGGGGTCACGCCAGGACTCGGTCAAGGGGTTCTCCTAGGAACGGGGCGGGGCGGTGGAGAGCCGGACCTTGAGGTCGGTCGACAGCTCCATCCGGGGGCTGACCAGGGGCTGGTCCTCCAGAAGCTGGAACAGGGTGCGGGCGGCGAGCCGGCCCATCTCCTCCAGCGGCTGGCGGACCGTCGTCAGCGGCGGCGACAGCCAGTCGCACATCGGCAGGTCGTCGAAGCCGACCACGCTCAGGTCCTCCGGGACGCTCAACCCGGCCTGCCGCGCGGCTTCGTAGACGCCCATCGCCTGCTGGTCGCTGCCGGCGAAGATCGCCGTCGGCGGGTCGGGGAGGGCGAGCAGTTCCTGGGCGCGCCGGAACCCGCCCTCGTGCTGGAAGTCGCCGAAGCGGATCAGGTCGCGGTCGACCTCGACCCCGGCCCGCTCCAGCGCCGCCCGGTACCCGTCGATGCGGGCCTGGCTGCAGAGCATCTCCTTGCGCCCGCCGATCGCGGCGATCCGTCGGTGCCCGAGCTCCAACAGGTGCTCGGTGGCGGCGAGTCCGCCGGCCCAGTTGGTCGCGCCGATGCTCGGCACGCCCTTGTCCGGCAGGTCGATCGGGTCGATGACGACCAGCGCCACCCCGGCCCTTTCGACCTGGTCGCGCTGGGCCTGGGTGACCGAGGAGGTGACGAGGATGACGCCGTCGCTGTGGTGCAGGACCGGCAGCGCGGCCCAGCTCGACGGCGTGGCCTCGCCCGGCGGGACCAGCGACACGACGGTGCCGACGCTCCGCTGCGCGCACTCGGCCTCGACGCCGCGCAGGATCTCCACGGCCCACGCGCTGTCCAGACCACCGAGGATCAGGTCGACCAGGCCCGACCTGCGGGCCCTGGCCTGGCGGCCGGGGGGAAGGTAGTTGTGGGACCGCAGCAGGGTCTCGATCCGCTCGCGTGTCGACGGCGCGACGTCGGAGCGGCCGTTGATCACCTTGGACACGGTGGCCTGGGAGACGCCGGCCTCCGCGGCGATGACGGCCAGGGTCGGGCGCTGCTCGCTCAACTTCTCTCCTCTGCGCGGACGTCATCGGCCGACGCCATGTACCGCAAACGTTTCGAAGAGTTTCGGATCGCGTGACCGGCTTGTCAACCCTGGAAATGGCCGCTGCTTCAAGGGAGTTCGGTGAGAAGTCTTGACCGGGCAGCCCCGCGTTCCTAGTTTGTGGCCTCACGGAATTCGAGAGTATTACGAAAAGTTTTCGGGCTCGAATCGGCAATCCCCACCCCGGAGGTCCCATGGCCAGCATCCCCCCGAGCCGACGAAGCTTCCTCGCGCTCTCGGGCCTGACCGCACTGTCCGTCTCGCTGACCGCGGCCTGCGGCGGGGGCGGATCCGACGGCGGGAAGGCGGCCGACGGCAAGGTGACGTTCGACTGGTGGAACATCGCCACGACGGAACCGGGCAAGTCCCTCTTCCCGCAGATCGCCACGGCGTTCATGGCGGCCCACCCGAACATCAGGATCCAGACGACCTCGTTGGAGAACGAGGCGTTCAAGTCCAAGCTCACCGCCACCACTTCGTCCGGCAGGCTCCCCGACGTCTACCAGACCTGGGGCGGCGGCGTGCTGCAGCAGCAGGTCGACGCGGGGCTCGTCGAGGACCTCACCGACGCGTTCGGCTGGTCGTCCGAGCTCACCCCGGTGTCGCTGCAGGCCTATCAGGTCGAGGGCCGGACCTACGGTGTTCCGTACGACATCGGCATGGTCGGCTTCTGGTACAACAAGAAGCTCTTCGCCAAGGCGGGGGTCACCACGCCGCCGGCCACCTGGGCCGAGTTCCTCGACGTCGTCAGGAAGCTCAAGGCGGGCGGCGTCACCCCGATCGCCCTCGCGGGCAAGGAGAAGTGGCCCG
Organism: Streptomyces sp. E-08; assembly: GCF_049913095.1. NCBI lineage: Bacteria > Bacillati > Actinomycetota > Actinomycetes > Kitasatosporales > Streptomycetaceae > Streptomyces > Streptomyces sp. E-08. The sequence goes on from NZ_CP183971.1 coordinate 7,989,427, forward strand.
GCCACTACTACTGGGCCTACCTCGCGATGCGCGTCGCGGGACTACCCGCCCTGCAAGAGGCCGCGACCAGCAAGGACTTCACCGGACCCGGCTTCGTCCAGGCCGGTGCCCACCTCAAGGAGCTGGTCGACCTCCAGCCGTTCCAGCCGTCCTTCCTCGGCGCCGGCTACGCCACCCCGGGCGGCCAGGCCGCCTCCATGGGCAACGGCAAGGCCGCCATGGAGCTCATGGGGCAGTGGGCGCCGTCGGTACAGAAGGACGCGGGCGCCGACCTCGGGGCGGACCTCGGCTTCTTCCCCTTCCCGACCGTCGAAGGCGGGGTCGGCAAGATCGACGAGGTGTTCGGCGGCGGCGGCGGGTTCGCCCTGCGCAAGGGCGCACCCAAGGAGGCCCTGGAGTTCCTGAAGTTCTTCGTCCTGGACAACGAGTCCAAGCTGCTGGCCTCCAACGGCTACCTGCCGGTGGTCAAGGGCGCGGAGAGCCGGCTCACCGACGCCAACAAGAAGGTGGTGGCGGGCAGTCTGGCCAAGGCGACGGGCTTCCAGCTCTTCCTGGACCAGGCCTATCCGCCGGCGGTCGGCCAGGAGGTCAACGACAGCGTCGCCGACCTCATCGCGGGCAAGAAGACACCCGAGCAGGTCACCCGGGCGATCACCGAGGTGGCGAAGAGTGCCTAGCTCCGTGGCCGCCCCGACCAAGGGCCCGGCCGACGAGCGGACGGGGGACCAGCGGACGGAGGGCGCGGCACCGGCGAGCCCCGCCGGCCCGGCCCGGTCGCTCCTGGGCGGCCTCGCCGACTGGGCTTCGGCGGCCTGGTTCCTCGTCCCCGCCCTGGTCCTCTTCCTCGGCTTCGTCCTCGCCCCGATCGTCGTCGCCGTCCACAACAGCTTCTTCAGATGGGGCGGGGTCGGCCCCATGGACGACTTCGTCGGTTTCGACAACTACGTCAGGCTCTTCGCCGACCAGGTCTTCATCGGCGACATGGGCCGCGGCCTCTACCTGATCGTCCTGTCGGTCACGGTGCAGCTGCCCTTCGCGCTCTTCACCGCGGTCCTGCTCAACCAGAGGCTGCGCGGCCGGGCCGTCTACCGGATGCTGTTCTTCGCGCCGTACATCCTGTCCGAGGTCGTCACGGCGGTCCTCTTCACCATGATCTTCCTTCCCGGCGACGGCATGGCCGACCACCTCGCCGGCGCTCTCGGCCTGGAGGGGCTGCAGGGCAAGTGGCTCGCCGACCCCTCGACGGTCATGCCGACCCTGTTCGTGGTCATGACCTGGAAGTACTTCGGCTTCCACATGATGCTCTTCCTCGCCGGGCTGCAGGGCATACCGCGCGAGGTCCTCGATGCCGCCGCCATCGACGGGGCCGGCGCCTGGCAGCGCTTCCGGTACGTGACGCTGCCGCTGCTGGGCCCGACGATCCGGATCAGTGTCTTCCTCTCGGTCATCGGCGCGATCCAGCTCTTCGACCTCGTCTGGGTCATGACCGCCGGCGGCCCCAACCACTCCTCCGAGACGATGGCGATCTCGATATTCCAGTTCGGGTTCAAGCGCTACCAGGTCGGCTACGCCAGTGCGATCAGCGTGGTGCTGTTCATGATCAGCCTCGTCTTCTCCCTCTTCTACCAGCGGTACGTGCTCCGCCGTGATCTGAGCGGCGCCGTCACCACGGGAGGTGGCCGATGAACGCCCGCAAGGCGGCACGCGGTCTGTCGCTGCACGCCGTGGTCTGGCTGATCGGCGCGTTCGTCGTCGTACCGCTCGTCTACGCGGTGATCTCCGGCTTCAAGAGCACCGGCGAGCTGACGACCAATCCGTTCGGGCTGCCTGAGCACTGGAAGACCGGCAACTACACCGGCATCCTCGGCGACGGAATGTTCTGGCGGCAGATCGCCAACAGCGCCGGCATCGCGATCGGCACGACGGTGGTCACGGTGGCGGCTTCCGCCATGGCGGCGTTCGCGCTGGCCCGGTACGCCTTCCGGGGCCGGGAGCTGTTCTACATGCTCTTCACGATCGGGCTGATGTTCCCGTTCGCGGTGGCGGTCCTGCCGCTGTTCCTGCTGCTACGCACCTTCGACCTGCTCGACAACCCGCTCGGAGTGATCCTCCCGCAGGCCGCCTTCGGGCTCCCCATGACGATCATCATTCTCCGCGGCTTCTTCCGGACCATCCCGGCGGAGGTCGAGGAGGCTGCCGTCATGGACGGCTGCGGCAAGTTCCGCTTCTTCTGGAAGATCCTGCTGCCGATGGCGCGCCCGGCGCTCGGTACGGTCTCGGTCCTGGCGATCGTCGCGAGCTGGAACAACTTCTTCCTGCCGCTCCTCGTGTTCAACGACCCGACGTGGCAGACGATCCCGGTCGGCGTCCAGCAGTTCCAGGGCCAGTACTCGACCGACTACGCACTCGTCCTCGCCTACATCGTGCTCGCCATGGTCCCCGCCCTGGCCTTCTACGCCGTCGCCGAGCGCCAGCTGATCGGCGGCCTCACCGCCGGCGCCACCAAGGGCTGAACCGCCCCGCGTTCCCTCCACCCCGAGGAGACCCCGTGAAACGTCTGACCGCACTGACGGCCGTCATATTGTTAGCGCTAACAACTCAGACTGTGGCCGACCCCGCGCCACCTGAGGCCGATCTCGTGCAGCCCGCGGCCGGGCTCGTACGAACCGCTGTCGATCGCGAACGTCTCACCGTCGACTTCCGCACCGACCTCCAGCCCATCGACGGATTCGGCTTCTCGATGGCCTTCCAGCGGGCCGACGTGCTCCACGGCGCGCGGGGCCTCAGCCCGGCGAAGCAGCGCGAGGTGCTCGACCTGCTGTTCAGCAAGGAGAAGGGCGCGGGTCTTTCGATCCTGCGCCTGGGCATCGGCTCGTCGACCGACAGGGTCTACGACCACATGCCGACGATCCTGCCGGCCGATCCCGGCGGCCCGGACGCCACGCCGACGTACGTCTGGGACGGCTGGGACGGCGGCCAGGTCTGGCTCGCCAAGGAGGCCAAGACCTACGGCGTGAAACGGTTCTTCGCCGACGCATGGAGCGCCCCGGCCTTCATGAAGACCAACGGGAGCGAGAACGACGGCGGCGAGCTCCGGCCCGAATGGCGACAGGCCTACGCGAACTACCTCGTGCAGTACGCGAAGTTCTACCGCCGGGAAGGCATCGCGATCACCGACCTCGGGTTCACCAACGAACCCGACTGGACGGCGACCTACGCCTCGATGCGGTTCACCCCGCAGCAGGCCGTCGACTTCCTCAAGGTGCTCGGGCCGACCGTGCGCGCATCCGGACTCAGGGCCCAGCTGGTCTGCTGCGACGCCGCCGGCTGGGACCGTCAGGTCGCCTACACCGAGGCCATCGAGGCGGACCCCGAGGCCGACAAGGCCGTACGGACCGTCACCGGCCACCGCTACAGCGGGCCGACGGACGTTCCCCAGCCGACCGACAAGCGCGTGTGGATGTCGGAATGGTCGCCGGACGGCACCACCTGGAACGAGAACTGGGACGACGGCAGCGGCTACGACGGTCTCACCGTCGCCGCCGACATCCAGAACACCCTGACCGCCGGCAACGCCAACGCCTACGTCTACTGGACCGGCGCCTCCCTCGGCGCGACCCGAGGGCTCATCCAGCTCGCCAACCCCGGTGACGACTACCGGGTGTCCAAGCGGTACTGGGCGCTGGCCGCCTTCAGCCGGTTCATCCGCCCCGGCGCCGTCCGCGTCCCGGTCACGAACGCCGACCCGGCCCTGCGGGCCACGGCCTTCCGCAACACCGACGGCAGCCGCGTGATCGAGATCCTCAACACCGCGGCCACCGAAAGCTCCGCCGAGTTCTCCCTTCGCGGCGGGCACGACCGGCACCCCGACGGCTACGTCACCGACGAGACCCGCTCGATCACCCCGGCCGACATCGTCTCCCTCCACGGCACGACCCTCACGGCGAAGCTCGCCCCGCGCGCCCTCACCACGATCGTCCTCCACTGACCGGTCCTCGGCTGAACCGCCCACCCCACCAGGAGTCCGCACATGCCCACGTCCCGGATTCGCACCGCGTCCCGGATCGCCGCCGCCCTCTCCGCCGCAGCCTGCCTCGCGGCCGGCCTCGCCGCCGCGCCCGCGGCCGCCGACCCCCGCCCCAGGACGCTCGGAGAACTGGCCAAGAAGCACCACAGGTACTTCGGCTCCGCCACCGACAACCCCGAGTTCACCGACGCCGCCTATCTGAAGCTCCTCGGCAGCGAGTTCGGGCAGACCACCCCCGGCAACGCCATGAAGTGGTACGCCACCGAACCCGAGCGCGGCGTCTTCGACTTCACCGCCGCCGACGAGGTCGTCTCCTTCGCCAAGGCCCACCACCAGAAGGTCCGCGGGCACACGCTCGTCTGGCACAGCCAGCTCCCCGCCTGGCTCACCGAGGGCACCTGGACCGCCGACGAGCTGCGCGCCGTCCTCAAGAACCACATCCAGACCGTGGCCCGGCACTACAAGGGCCAGGTGATCCACTGGGACGTCGTCAACGAGGCCTTCAACGAGGACGGCACCTACCGCGAGTCGCTCTTCTACAAGACGCTCGGCCCCGGATACATCGCCGACGCCCTCCGCTGGGCCCACGAGGCCGACCCCCACGCCAAGCTGTACCTCAACGACTACAACGTAGACGGCATCGGCCCCAAGAGCGACGCCTACTACGCCCTGATCAAGCAGCTGAAGGCCGACGGCGTCCCCGTCGAGGGCTTCGGCCTCCAGGGCCATCTGGCGCTCCAGTACGGCTTCCCCGCCGGCGTCCAGGAGAACATCCAGCGCTTCGCCGACCTCGGGGTCGACGTCGCGATCACCGAACTCGACATCCGCATGCCCCTCCCCGCGACCCCGGAGAAGCTCGCCACCCAGGCCACCTGGTACGCGGAGTACGTCAAGGCCTGCCTCGCGGTCGAGAGGTGCGTCGGCGTGACCATCTGGGACTACACCGACAAGTACTCGTGGATCCCCTCCGTCTTCCCCGGTGAGGGCGCGGCCCTGCCCTACGACGAGAACCTGCGGCCCAAGCCGACCTATCGGGCGATCAGGAAGGTGCTGGGCGGATGATCCGTACGGCGATCGTCGGTACGGGCGGGATCGCGGACATCTGCCACGTTCCCGCCCTCCGGGCCCAGGCACACCGGGCACAGATCGTGGCCGCCGTCGACGTGGACGCCCCGCGGGCCGACGCGTTCGCGGCCGAACACGGCATTCCCGAGGTCTACACCGACCTCGGCACGATGCTCGACGAGCAGAGGCCGGACCTGGTGCACCTGTGCACACCTCCGTTCCTCCACGCCGACCAGGCGGTGGCCTGCCTGGAGGCGGGGGCGTGGGTGTGGTGCGAGAAGCCGGTGGCGCTGTCCCTCGCCGAGCTCGACCGGATCCGTGCCGCCGAGGGGAGCGCCCACGCGGGCGCGGTGTTCCAGCACCGGTACGGCACGGGGGCCCGGTACCTGCGCGACCGGATCGCGGCCGGGACATGGGGCCGCCCGCTGGTCGCGCAGTGCGTCACGGCGTGGTACCGCGACGACGCCTACTACGACGTGCCCTGGCGCGGCACCTGGGAGAGCGAGGGCGGGGGCCCGACGCTGGGCCACGGCATCCATCAGATGGACCTGATGCTCGCGGTGCTCGGCGCATGGTCCGAGGTACGCGCGATGACCGGCCGCCTGGAGCGCGACGTCCAGACCGAGGACGTGTCCACGGCCCTGGTCCGGTTCGAGAGCGGTGCCCTCGCCACCGTCGTCAACAGCGTCCTCTCCCCACGCGAGGAGAGCTACCTGCGCTTCGACCTCACCGAGGCCACGGTCGAGCTGCGTCATCTGTACGGCTACTCCAACGCGGACTGGACGTTCACCGCCAGGTCGCCCGCCGTGACATGGGATCCACCGGGCGACGTGCCCAGCTCGCACACCGCCCAGCTCGCGGACTTCCTGGACCTCTACGAGGCGGGGATCCGGCCCGACCTCGGCAGACAGACCATGGAACTGGTGACCGCCCTGTACAAGGCCGCGATCACCGGACTGCCCGTCCGGCGCGGAGAGACCGACGCGGCCGACCCGTTCTACGGCTCGCTCCACGGAGGGCTGCCGGGGGTGTTCCGATGACGTTCGAACTCGTCGAGAACGAGGACTCGTTGATCGTGCGGACTCGCGGCACCGACCTCTTCCGGTACGTGCACCAGCCGGTCATGGACCCCTTCGAGGCACCGAAGCCCTATCTGCACCCGGTGCGCACGCTCGCCGGCGACGTGGTCACCGGCTACCGGCCGCACGACCACCGCTGGCACAAGGGCATCCAGCTCACGGCGTCGTGGGTGTCGGGGCAGAACTTCTGGGGCGGCGGCACCTATCTGCGCGGCCAGGGCTACGTCGACCTGCCGAACCTCGGCACGATGCGCAGCCTCGCCGTATCCGCCGCAACGAGCCACGGCCGCGCCGTGATCAGCGAGGACCTGACCTGGCACACGAGGGCGGGGGAGCACTGGATCGACGAGCGCCGCACGCTGACCGCACGCGACGTCGAGTCCGACTCCTGGACCCTGGAGGTCACCACCGCGCTGACCAACGTCCACGACACCGCCCTGGTGTTCGGCAGCCCGGGCACCCAGGGCAGAGAGCTCGCCGGATACTCCGGCCTCTTCTGGCGCGGCCCGCGCGACTTCACCGGCGGCGACGTGATCGGCCCCGCGATGGGGGAGAAGGGCGACTGGCTGGCCTTCGTCGGCACGCACGACGAGGTCGACCGTTCCTCCACGCTCCTGTTCCTGGACGATCCGGAGGCCCCCTGCCACTGGTTCGTCCGCAGGGAGCCCTTCCCCGCCGTCAACCCTTCCCTGGCGTTCGACGAGGAACTGACGCTGGCCCCGGGCGACACCCTCTCGCGCCACTACCGGATCGTCGTCGCCGACGGCGCGTGGACCCCCGAGCGACTCTCCCGCCACATCGGGGAACACCCGTGGTGACCCCGTTCCCCGGCGGCGTGGGGCTCTCGGGCCTGAGCGTGTACGACGGGGAAGCGGCCGACGGACTGTCCGGAGGCACGCCCCACATGCACCTCGTCTGCTCGGAGGCGTACGTCGTCATCGCCGGCGAGGGCAGCGTCCAGACCCTCACCACCACCGGCTTCGCCGAGACCCCGCTGCACCCCGGCGACGTCGTCTGGTTCACCCCCGGCACGATCCACCGCCTCGTCAACGCCGGCGGCCTGCGCCTCGTGGTCCTCATGCAGAACAGCGGACTCCCCGAGGCGGGCGACGCCGTCTTCACCTTCCCCGCGCCCGTCCTTGCGGACCCCGAGGCCTACCACGCGGCGGCCGCCCTCACCGGTGACCACGCCGCGGCGGCGGCGCGCCGCCGCGACCTGGCCCTCGAAGGCTTCCTGGCCCTGCGGGAAGGCGGGCTGCCGGCGTTCCACAGCGCGGCCCACCGCCTGAAGCGCGAACTCCTGGACGACTGGGAGACCCGCTGGCGTCGCGGCCCTCTGGCCGCGGCCCGCACGACCGGCCGCCAGCTGGAACGGCTGAGGGCCGGAGACCTCACCCACCTCGGCCACGGCGCGGTGTCGCGCCTCGAACGCCCCGAGCGCCCGCGCTTCGGCATGTGCGGCCTCCTCCACCCCTACTCCCTCCCGGCCGGACCCCCTGGCGGTCCGTCGGGATCACCCCACCTCCGACCCCCGAAGGAACTCTCCTGATGCGCTTCCGCCACCCACCCCTGGTCCTGAGCCTGGTCCTCGCGGTCCTGTCGTCCCTGCTGCTCGGGGCCACTCTCCTCAGCGCCCAGCCGGCCGCCGCGGCGACCGTCGACACCAACGCCTGGTACGTGCTGGTCAACCGCAACAGCGGCAAGGCCCTCGACGTCTACAACCTGTCGACCAGCGACGGCGCCCGCATCACCCAGTGGGCCAGGAACGACCAGAACCAGCAGCAGTGGCAGTTCGTCGACTCCGGCGGCGGCTACTACCGAGTCAAGTCCCGCCATTCCGGCAAGGTGCTCGACGTCCAGGGCGCGTCCACCGCCAACGGCGCCGCGATCGTCCAGTGGTCCGACGCGAACGGCACCGACCAGCAGTGGAGGCTCGCCGACAGCCCCGACGGATACGTGCGGCTCATCGCGCGCCACAGCAACAAGGCCCTCGAAGTGCAGGGCGCTTCCACGGCCGACGGCGCGAACATCGTCCAGTACGACGACTGGGGCGGCGCCAACCAGCAGTGGCAGCTCGTCAAGGTCGGCGCAGGCACCCCCGGTACGTGTGCCCTTCCGTCGACGTACCGCTGGACCTCGACGGGCGCGCTCGCGCAGCCCAAGGCGGGCTGGGCCTCACTGAAGGACTTCACCATCGCCCCGTACAACGGCAAGAACCTCGTCTACGCGACGACGCACGGCGCCGCGGGAACGGGAGCGGGCTGGGGCTCGATGAACTTCACCCCGTTCACCGACTGGTCGGAGATGGCCTCGGCCGGTCAGAACACGATGTCGAGTTCCGTCGTCGCACCCACGCTCTTCTTCTTCGCGCCGAAGAACATCTGGGTGCTGGCCTACCAGTGGGGCAGGACCGCCTTCTCGTACCGGACCTCGACCGACCCCACCAACCCGAACGGCTGGTCGGCGGAGCAGGAGCTCTTCTCCGGCAGCATCGCCGGTTCCGGTACGGGCCCCATCGACCAGACGCTCATCGGTGACGGCACGAACATGTACCTCTTCTTCGCCGGTGACAACGGCAAGATCTACCGGGCGAGCATGCCGATCGGGAACTTCCCGGGCACTTTCGGCACGACCTCGACCGTCGTCATGAGCGACACGACGAACAACCTCTTCGAAGCCCCGCAGGTCTACAAGCTCCAGGGGCAGGACCGCTACCTCATGATCGTCGAAGCGATCGGCTCCCAGGGCCGGTACTTCCGCTCGTTCACCGCCACCAGCCTGAACGGCACCTGGACGCCCCAGGCCGCGACCGAGAGCAACCCCTTCGCCGGCAAGGCCAACAGCGGCGCCACCTGGACCAACGACATCAGCCACGGCGAACTGATCCGCGCCACCAACGACCAGACCATGACCGTCGACCCGTGCAGCCTGCGCTTCCTCTACCAGGGACGCGATCCCAGCTCCGGAGGTGACTACGGCCAGTGGCCCTACCGTCCGGGTCTGCTGACACTGAAGCGCTGACGGTGTGACAGCGGCCCGGCCCCGACCGGGGAACCGGTCGGAGCCGGGCCGCGGGACCGGCGTCCAGGCTGTTGCCCCATCCGGGTCGGCCGCCTTCGGCAGGGCGATGCGGAGCGGCCCCGGGAGCCGTGGACCGAGCGGGGGACATGCCGTCGTCGGCTCGTGGGGCGCGGTGTTCGAAGCGGTAGCGTGCACTCCGGTGGTACAGGCGGCCGCGCCGTCGCAACGGAAGGATCCGATCCTGAACGCCCAGCTCGCGGAGACGCTGTCCGCGGCCCTGCTCGTCCTCGTGCTGGTCTGCGCGGTCATCCGCCCCTTCGGGTGGCCGGAGGCGGTCGTGGCCGTCCCGGCCGCGGCACTGGTGATCACCACCGGGGCGGTCTCCTTCGACGACGCGCTGGCCGAGGCGGAACGGCTCGGGCCGGTGATCGGCTTTCTGGCGGCCGTACTGGTGCTGGCTCAGCTCTGCGACGACGAAGGTCTCTTCCAGGCGTGCGGGGCGTGGATGGCGCGGACGGCGGCCGGCCGGCCACGTCGTCTGCTGACCCAGGTGTTCCTTGCCGCGTCGTTGATCACGGCGGTGCTCAGCCTGGACGCCACGGTGGTGCTGCTCACCCCGGTGGTGTTCGCCACCGCCGCCCGCATCGGAGCCCGCCCCAAACCGCACGTCTACGCCTGCACCCACCTGTCGAACACGGCCTCCTTGCTGCTGCCCGTCTCCAACCTCACCAATCTGCTCGCGTTCGCGGCCAGCGGGCTCAGCTTCACCCGGTTCGCCGCCCTGATGGCCCTGCCGTGGATGGTGGCGATCGGCGTCGAGTACCTGGTCTTCCGGCGTTTCTTCGCCACCGACCTGGACGCCGGAGCACAGGCCCCCACCGCCGTCGAACCGCCGTCGCTGCCCCTGTTCGCCCTGGTGACCGTGGCGTGCACGCTGGTCGGCTTCGTGCTGACCTCGGCCATCGGCGTCGACCCGGCGTGGGCCGCCCTGGGGGGAGCGCTGGCCCTCGCCGTCCGGGCCCTCATCCGGCGCCGCACCACTCCTCGGGCGCTGGTCCGCGCCGCCTCCGTGCCCTTCCTCGCCTTCGTGCTGGCCCTCGGGATCGTGGTCCTGGCCGTGGTGGACAACGGTCTCGACGAAGCCCTGGGACACCTGATCCCGGACGGCACCGGCCTGCCGGAACTGCTCGCCCTCGCCGCACTGGCCGCCGTCCTCGCGAACGTCATCAACAACCTGCCCGCGGTCCTGGTACTCCTGCCGCTGACCGCCCCGCTGGGACCCGGCGCCGTCCTCGCCGTCCTGCTCGGGGTCAACCTCGGCCCCAACCTCACCTACGCCGGCTCCCTGGCCACTCTGCTGTGGCGGCGCATCGTCCACGCCCACGACAGCGAGGTGGAGCTCAAGGAGTTCACCCGGCTCGGCGCGTACACGGTACCCACGACCCTGGCCGCCGCCGTCCTGGCACTGTGGCTCTCACTGACCGTCATCGGAGGAGGCTGACCCATGGCCGTGGTCGTCTGGATCGTCGAGGGCACCTGGCGCGCCTGTGTGGACGCCGCCCGCACGCACACCCCGGCGGACACCGGCATCGTCCTCCTGCACGTCACCCCCGCCGATGTCCCGGGCGCGGCACACGGCGCCTTCGCCGGACTCCTCGGCCGCGGCCACCCCTTGGGGAACCGCCCGGCCGAAGGCTGGGGGAGAGACCCCGGCACGCGCCTGGAACACCTCGCCGCCGCCTCCGCGCAGCAGCTGCTCCAGGACGCCGCCGACCGTCTGGGCCGCCCCTGCACCCGTACCGAGCGCACCGGCCGCGTCGAGCGAGAGGTCGTCGCCGCGGCCGAGGGAGGCGACCTGCTGATCCTTGCCCGTGACGGCGACCGGACCCACCTCGGACCGCACAGCCTCGGCCCTGCCGCACGCTTCGTCGTCGACCACGCGCCCTGCCCGGTCCTGCTCGTGTGGCCCGAGCCCCCGCCGGGGCTCCCGACCATGGCGCCGCCGCCACCTGACCACACCACCTGACGGGCGGCGAAGACCCGCACGCCCCAACGGGGGAAGACCGTTCTCCGGTGCGGACCGCGCAGCGTCCGCGACCCTGCTCATGGCTCGTGGATTCGTTTCGCGGGAAACAAGAGCGTCCGGATTTCCGACCGGACCGACTGAGACAGCCGGCGCCCGGTGCGGCACCGGACCCGTGAGCCGTGCCTCCCCGTGTCCTCGACGCCATCGTCCCGCCTTCCCGTCACCCCTTCGACCGCAGGAGACCTCATGCCGCTCACCGACTTCGCGTCCGACGAACTCACCGGGTACCGCCCGGAGCTGTCCGCACCGAAGGACTTCGACACGTTCTGGCGGGACACCCTCGCCGAAGCCAGGTCCTACGGCGGGACCGTCAAGTCCGAACGCGTCACGTCCGCGCACCTGCTCCACACCGTGGACGTCGACGACGTGCGATTCCCCGGCTGGAACGGTGAACCGGTGGCCGCCTGGCTGCTGCGCCCGCGCGGCGTGGACGGACCGCTGCCGGTCGTCGTCACGTACATCGGCTACAGCCTCGGCCGCGGTCTGCCCACCGACCACCTGTTCTGGTCCGCCGCCGGCTACGCCCAGCTCGTCGTCGACAGCAGGGGCCAGGGCCACGACACCCCGGACCGGACGGCGGGCGGCGGCACGCAGTGGGTCGGGGGATTCATGACCCGCGGCATAGATTCCCCCGAGAACTACTACTACCGGCGACTGATCACCGACTGCGTGCGCGCCGTGGACGCCGTCACAGAACTGCCCGGCCTCGATCCCCGCAGGATCGTGGTGGCCGGAGGCAGCCAGGGCGGTGGCCTGGCCCTCGCCGTCGTCGGCCTCGCCGGGGACCGAGTGGCGGCGGCCCTGCCGGACGTCCCGTTCCTGTGCCACTTCCGCCGGGCCGTACAGATCACCGGGGAGGGACCGTACCCCGAGATCGCCGAGTACCTGCGCCGGCACAGCCGCGACCGCGTGGAGCCGACCTTCGCCACCCTCGACTACTTCGACGGTGTCCACTTCGCCCGACGCGCCACCGCACCGGCGCTGTTCAGCGTCGGCCTGATGGACCCCGTCTGCCCGCCCTCGACGGTCTACGCCGCCTTCAACCACTACCGGGGCCAGGACCGCACCATGACCGTCTGGCCCTTCGGGGACCACGACGGCGGCGGCGGCTCCAACCCGCCGGTCCAGCTCTCCTGGCTGCGCGAGCGCGGCCTCGCGCCGGAGATCTGACCGGCGGCGGACCACAGGTCCTCGACGCACTCCGGCGCCGCCCGGCCGGAGGCCGGCGTCCCGTCCACGGCTTCCTGGAGGCGCTGCCGCTCGCCGGCCCGGGCCTCTTCGGGGATCAGGCCGGGTACGCGATCGAGCCCAGCGGAGGGCAAGGAGCGAGGAGGCTCGATCCGGCACTGGGGCGTTCGACGAAGGCCCGGGCCTGGGCGGCCCGCTGGCGCCGGGTGTCCGACGCGTCGGCGTGCCAGGCGTCGAGCCTGGCCCTGGGGTGGTCCCAGGAGCCGTCGATGAGATCGAGGCTGGTGTTGCCGGAACTGCGCTGGAACTCCGCCTTGAGGGCCGCCCGCTGGAGCCCGGTCTGGAGCGCGGCGAGGTCGACGCGGGTGGCCAGGACGCCTTGGGTGTGCGGCTCGCGAGTGGGCAGCGGGGCCTGTGGAAGGGGGGACACCCCGGTGTCGAGGCGGCCGACGTTGTCGACCGTCGCGTCCTGCGCGTCCCTGACCGCGGTCCGCATCTCCCGGTGCAGCCAGAACAGTTCGTCGAGGTCGTCCTCGGTGATGCGCATGCGCTGGTAGAGGGCCCGGAAGCGGGGATCCCGGTGCAGCGGGAGCGCGGGGCCGGCGTGCAGCGCCACGCAGTCGTTGTAGCCGGCCGCCACCGCGGCTTCGAGGTGGGAGACCGCCCGGTCCGCCTGCCCGCCCACGAGGGCGAGGCCACTGAGGTTCGCGTGGGCGCCGGCGGCGATCCACGCCCCGTCGGGTCCGAGAGCCATGCCCCGCGCCGCGACGTCGTGGAGGCCGGGGGCGATGTCGACGGCCCCGTCGGACAGGTGCGTCACGAGCAGCTCGTGAAGGCGGGCGATCAGCGAGTGGACGGTGTCGGCCATGGATCTCCTCGGTCCTGGACGGTGACGAGCGAAAACGGCCGCCACGTCGGTGCAGGAGCGGCCCGTCGAGAGATGACGGGTGGACGGGAGGAACGGTTCCTTCCAGGACCGGAGCCCGTCCCGATCCTGAGGGGCGGGCTTCCCTGCCACCGCTCAGCCGGCCGCCCACCACTTCGCCGCCGCCCTGGTCCTGCCGTACCGGGCCTTCCACACCGCCGCGGAGGAGACGGAGGGGGCGCTGGAGGGTGCCAGCGCGACCTGTGGACCGCCCGCACCGTCCCCCGGCACACGGGAGACTGGGGCGAACCCGGCAAGACCTTCGCCATCGGTGAGTGTTCAGACGTCCGGAGAACTCCAGCCGTAGACGAAGCGCAGCACGGCTGTCGCCTCGCGGGCATGGTCGAGTGCCTGCTCCGGCGAGTCGCCGACGGCGAGGACCCGGCCGGAGCGGTCGAAGTTGTTCCGGACGACGGGTTGCGGACTGCCCGGTTCCTTCAGAAGCGTGACGCCCCGCACATGGGGGAGGCCACGGACCCGCTCGACGCCCTCGACCTTGAGGAGGGTGTGCGCCGGGGAGCCGGAAGGCGCCGCGTACCAGGCTGCGGCGCTGCGCTCGTGGGTGACTTCGTCGGGCAGCAGCACACTGATGTCCTCGCCGATGCTCTGCCGTGCGACCAGGTCGTACATGTCCACCCCTGTGGAGAGGTGGACGAGGTCCATGATCGCGTCGCCGCCGATCCGGTTGTGCATCTCGATGATCCGCGGGCCGTGTTCGGTCAGCATGACCTCGGTGTGCGAGGGGCAGTCGTGGAAGCCGAACGCGTCGAGGACACGGGTGACGTACGCCGTCACGGCTGCGTGCTCGTCGGTGGTGAGGGGGGCGGGGATCACGTGGCCCCGCGACACGAAGGTCACCGGGTCGGTGAACTTGCGGGTGACCGCGATGATGCGGTGGCGGCCGCCCGTCGACAGCGCCTCGACGCTGAACTCGTCGCCGTCCAGGAACTCCTCGACCACCACCCCCCTGTCGATGTGATGGGGGCCGACCCGGCGCAGTGCCGCCTCGATGTCCCGCGCCGCGTCGATGCGGGACACCCCCAGGCTCCCTTCGGTGTCCACGGGCTTCACGATGCAGGGCAGGCCGATCTCCTCGACGGCGTCGAGGACGGCCCGGCGGCCGCGTGCGAGGACGAAGCGGCAGCTGGGGATCGCGTGTTCGTCGAGGATCCGCCTCATCCGCGACTTGTCCACGACCCGGTGGAACAGCTCGACGTCGACCGCGGTGGGGATGCCCAGCCGCTCGCTGACGGCCCGCACGAGGGGATAGGTGTGCTCGTTGTAGGCGGCCACGGCGTCGAAGGGGTATCGGCGGTGCAGGACCTCGGCCGTCTCGGCCCACAGGTCCGCGCCGGCCTCGTCGTCGAGGATCACCACGTGGGAGTACGGGCCGACCGGGTCCTCGCGCCGGACCCGGCCGCGGGGAACGAAGAGCACCATCTCGTGCCCCTGGTCGCGCAGCCGGTCGTGGCACACCCTGTTGGTGCCGATGACGAGAACGCGCATGGTCCCTCCAGGACGTCGTGCTTCCGGGGTGCTCACGGCCGCCCTGCCGCGCCGGTGCCTTCGGCGAGCGGCGCGGAGTCGACCCGGACGAGGTCCCGTGCCGCCTCGGCCTTGGCCACGGCGTCCTTCGTGCTGTCGCCGGTGCAGAGCACGTATCCCTGCCGCGAGTCGGAGGAGAGGAGAGGGCCGAGGTCCTGGCCGGGGCGCAGCGTGCACACCGCCCGGACGACGCCGGGTGCCGTCCGGGCTTCGGTGAGGCCGTCGACGTGCCGGATGCGGACGTTCTCCTGGGAGAGGAAACGAATGGCGGCCGCGGGGGCGCGGGGTACGCGCGGCGGGTCGGGAAGGCCGAGCAGGGCGCACATGGTCTCGCTGATCTGGTCGACTCCGCTGACGGTTTCGCACATCTCCCAGATCTGGTCGCCGCCGACGCGGGTCTGGGCCTCGATCAGGCGGGGGCCGTGCGGGGTGAGGCGCAGTTCGCTGTGGACCGGACCGGTCTTCTGGCCGATGAGTTCGAGGAACTCCAGGATGAACTTCTCGATCGCCTCCAGGTCGCCGGCGCCGAGGCGGGCGGGTACCTGGTGGCCGAGTTCCACGAAGCCCGGGAAGCCGGTGGTCAGCTTCTCGGTGACCATGACGACCTCGTGGGCGCCGTGCCGGGAGACCGACTCCACGCTGTACTCGGGCCCGGACAGGAACTCCTCGGCGAGCACCGGTTCCGGGCCGGCCACGGCCGAGGTCCAGGCCCATCGTTCCGCGAGCAGGTGGCCGGACTCGACGACGTAGACGCCTTCGCTGAGGCCCCCCGAGGGGGGCTTGAGGACGAGGGGCTGTCCGTCGAGCTCGGCCAGGAAGTCGGCCGCGTCCGCTTCGGTGGCGCACACCCGGTGCCGCACCGGGCTCAGCCCGTGCCGGTCGAGCAGAGCGCGGGTCCTGGTCTTGTCACGGGTGGCGAGGACGGCGGCCAGGTTCTCCCCGGGAACACCGAGGTCCAGCGCGACCCGGGACGCGGGCTCCAGGCCGTACTCGGTGAAGGAGAGCACCGCGTCGAAGGGGTCCTCCCGGTGCCAGTCCCGGACCACGGGAAGGAGCGAGTCGAGATCGCGGTAGTCGAGGACGGCGTACCGCGCGGCCGCCGAAGCCTGTTCCTCGCTCGCCCGCTCGGGGCTCTGGACCATCGAATGCCGCAGGCCCAGCGCCGCCGCCTTGGGGATCTCGTGGCCCCGGCCACCGACCAGCATGATGTGCTGCTGCCTCATGGGCTCTTTGTACCTCACTGACGCAGGCGGGACAGGTCGATGTCCATCCGGTCGGCGAGCGCCCTTGCCCTGGCGACGACGACGTCGAACAGCTCCGAGTGGGTCACGCGCAGCTCGTCCGGATTGAGGGCGAGCGCGAGGAGTTCGCCGATGCGCTGGCGGACGTGGGCACGGAGGTTGGCCTCGTCCAGGCACTTGCGGCCGAGTCCGATGGAGTCGCTGAGGAGCTCGATGCGGTGGAACCAGAGCGCGGGCAGGTACAGCACATCGCCGGGGCGCAGGACGAAACGCATCAGCCGGGTGTCGGGGGCGGCACACAGCGCGTCCAGGGCGGGCTCGCCGCCGGGTCCGGGCAGGAGCTCGGCGCCCGGCCCCATGACGTGCCAGAGCTTCTCACCGACGATCTGTGCGTGCATGACGTCGACGGAGTACGCGTCCTGGTGCAGGCGTGTGATGCCGCCCCGCTGGCCGATCCACAGCTGGTGGTTGGTCGACGCGGCCTCGCCGTAGAGGTCCCGGCGGAAGTCGTACCGGGCGATGTCCAGTTCGGGCATGTCCGCCGCGAGGTGGGGAGCGGTGGTCTGGTAGTACCACTCCTGCAGGTAGAGGGGGGCCGCGCCGCTGCCGGCGTTCTCCTCCAGGAGGTCGACGAACGCTCCGAAGGTGGTCCTGCGCGCCGCGGCGCTGCTGTAGCTGTCGACCACGACCGGGACGTCCGCGCACCGCTCGGCGAGGTTCCGGAACGACCAGTCGCGGACCGAGGGCCAGTCGGCGGCGTACCCCTCCAGCACGACGGGACGGCCACGGAAGCGGTACTCCCGCTCGAACTCCTCCCGTGTCAGGTCGCTGCGGCGTTCCAGTTCCGGGGCGGACGCGAGGAGATCCGCGAGAGGGCCGGAGTGGAACGCGGACTCGACCGTCTTGAGGGCGTCGATGTCGCGTCGTTTGAGCAGGTTCCGCTCGTTCTGCACGGCCATGACGATGAGCCTCCTGAAGTACGGGAGCGGGTGGGGAGACGGACGGGTCGAGGGCCCGGGTGGCCCGGGCAGGACAGGGTCGTCAGGCGGCGAGCAGCCGCAGCACGGCCCGGACGGTCCGCTCCCGCTCGGGCACCCGCTCGGGCAGCCAGCGGTGCACGAAGTGGTCGCAGCCCTCGAACCACACGACCTCCGCGGACCGGGCGCGGCGGGCGTTGTCGAGGTACCCCTCGATGACCTCGGGTGCGCACACCTGGTCCTGCCGGGCACCGAAGATCAGGAGATCGCCGTCGAATTCCCGCAGGGCGGCGTACGCGGGGGAGTCGGGGTGGTTGGCCGGGCGCACCAGGCTGCCGTCGAAGGGCAGATCGACGGCGTGCGCGGGGTAGGCCGCCGGGCAGAACAGCACCAGGGCGCGCGGGCGCAGCTCCCGCACGGTCCACGCGGCGAGGTGGGCGCCCAGGCTGGTGCCGACGACCACGGGCCGCCTTTCGTCGCCGAGCCAGGCGGCCGCGGCGAGTGTCTCGGCACGGCGGCGGCGCAGGGTGGAGCGGGTGAGATCGCCGCTGCTGTCGCCGTTGCCGGAGAAGTCGAAGGTGAGCGAGCCGTGTCCGTGGCACGCCCACGCGTCGAGCAGGTAGCGCGCCCGGTGCCGGGTCGCGGTCGTGCCCAGACCGTGCAGGGTCAGGATCTCCGGATCCGCCCCGTCCGCCCCGGTGGTCCGCGTCGCCGCCAGCCGTTCTCCAGCGGCTTCGAAGAAGAACTCCTGCCGCACAGTCCACTTCCCTTCTCGCCGGATGCGGTCATCGGGACCGGGTGCCGGAATCAGCCGTCCATGTCGGCCGCGCCGGTGGCTCCGGCCGCCAGGCCGGCTCCCCTGGCCTCGAAGCGCTCCTTGCGCACGGTGGGCCAGGCGTCGCGCAGGATGCTGTAGTAGACGACGTCCCGGCGGCGCCCGCCCGGCATGACGTTGAAGCTGCGCAGGACGCCCTCCTCGTGCGCCCCGATGCCGGCCAGTCCCGCGCGTGCTCCGTTGTTGAGGACGTCGGTCTTGAACTCGACCCGCTCACAGCCCAACTCGTCGAACGCGTGGTCGAGGAGTGCGAGTTTGACGGCTCGGTTGACACCGGTCCGGCGAGCCCCCGCGGACAGCCAGGACCATCCGATCTCCAGCCGGCGGTCGGCAGGAAGGAGATTGCCGTAAGCGGTGCTGCCGACGATCCGTCCGTCGGACCTGTCGATGACGGCGAACACGATGCGGTTACCCGTCAGCGTGTCCTTGATCGCGGTCTCGACGAACGCATGGAGATCGTCAGCCGTCTCGATGCGCTGGACGAAGTAGCGCCAGATCTCCGGCTCGTACACGATCTGCGAGAACGCCTCGACGTCGGTGACGCGGACACGCCGCAGCGCCACCCGCTCATTGCCCAGTTCGAGGTCGGCCAGCCTGTCCCAGCTCACTGTTCCTGTCCCTCCGCTTCCCGCACCACCACCGGTGCACCCCCGATCGTGCCGTCGTTGTAGACGCGGTGCTGGTCGTAGACCCGCTCCAGGTCCCGGGCGTAGCGCGCGCCGATCCGTGCTCGCACCAGTTTGTACTGGGCGTTCAGAAGGCCGTTGTCGATGGAGAACGGCTCCTCCGCGACGACGGCCGCGTAGACGCGCTGCTCGTAACGGAGCTCATCGTTCAGTTTGGCCAGGCCTCGGGCGAGCTCCTCCTGATGCCTCCGCCTCCCACCGGTCCGGTCCACACTGCCGGACGAGGCGGCGGGAGAGATCACCACGGTGAGGTAGGGCCGCCCGTCGCCGAACACCGCGCAGTCGTGCACCCCGGGGAGTTCCCTGACACGTTCCTCCACGAGGGGGACCAGGACGTTGAGCGCGCCGCTCAGCGTGACGATGTCGTCGACACGGCCGTCGATGTAGAGGAAGCCGTCCTCGTCGACGTGGCCGACGTCGTAGGTCCTGACCTCACCGGTGGGCAGGAACACCTTCTCGCTCGTACCGGGTGCGCACCAGGTGTAGCGGGTGTTGACGGGGGCACTGCTGCCGACGATGAGGACTCCGTCCTCGTCGAAGCGGATCCGCTTGTGCGGCAGGACCTGTCCGACGCTGCCCAGCCGGAACGCCCCGGGATGGTTCTTGGAGACGATGCACGTCTCGTTGAGCCCGTACCCCTCGTACAGGGGAACCCCGGCATCGTTGAAGAACCGCAGCACCTGTCGTCCGGCGGGCGCGGAACCGGTCCACAGGTAGCGCACGCGACCGCCCAGCGCCCGCTGGATCGCCGCCCCCCGGTCCGCCGGACCGGCGGGGATCCCGTCGGCCTCGAGCCGGGCCCTCAGCTGCTCGTAGAAGCCGGGCACGCCCATGACGACGGTGGGAGAGACCGCCCGCGCCGTCGTCTCGGCGGTGGCCCGGTCGGCCAGGGTGACGTCGTGGCCGTGGACGAGGGCGGAGTAGAACCAGTAGCGCTGCTGCAGGAACCTGACGGGCAGGAAGACGAGCAGGTTGTCGCCGTCGCCGTGAGCGAACATCTCCTGGACGGCGGCCAGCGACTGGTTGACGCTGGCGACGGTGACCTCGATGCCCTTGGGCGGGCCGGTGCTCCCGGAGGTCTGTTTGACCGCGCAGATGTCGGCGGGGTCGTAGCCGGGGTGGGGAGGGGGGCCGGAGGAGCCCGAGGTCGCTCCAGAGGAGCCGAAGGCCCACTCGCGGACCTGCGCGATGCCTCGCACGGCACCAGAATCCGGGTCGCTGTCCCCGGGTAGGGGGTCGCCGGTGAAGAGCAGGGCGAGACCGAACTCGGCGAGCACGGCCGCCGGCTCGTACCGGTCCGGCTCGATGCCCGCGGTCACCGCACCCAGCTTGAGCACGGCCAGATCGAGCAGTACCCACTCGATCCGGTTCGGCGCCATGATGCCGACGCGGTCACGGGGACGGATCCCCAGCGTGTGCAGCCGGGCCGCCACACGCAGGGCCGCGGCGTCGAATTCGGCCAGGCTCAGAGAACGGACCTCGTCGCCGTCACGGTAGTGGAGACGATGACGGGTGTCCTGGCAGCTGCCGCGGGCGATGGTGCCGATGACGTCCACGGGTGGGGGAGTGGTCTGGGCGGGACCTGGACTCTGCTCGCTCATCTACGGGTTGTCCTCCTCGAACGGGGCCGTGCCATCGGGCCGTGCCGTCGGACCGGCGGCGAATTTCAGCCGGGAACGGAAAGCGCCCCGGCCGCGAGGACGTACCCGTCCAGCCGCTCCCAGCCCCGTGACGCGTACCAGTCGCGGTCGAAGCCGCTCAGCGGGCGTACAGGAAGGCTGCCGTGCTGGACGCCGTCCGCGAGGGTGCGCCACAACTCGTCCACGAGGGAGCAGTGGCGCACGGCTTCGCGCAGCTCCCGAAGGGTGTAGGCCGGGCCTTCCATGCGCACGAGCCGGATGTCGTAGCAGCCGCGGAAGCCGTGCCCGAAGACGGTGAA
This sequence comes from Streptomyces sp. E-08, assembly GCF_049913095.1. NCBI lineage: Bacteria > Bacillati > Actinomycetota > Actinomycetes > Kitasatosporales > Streptomycetaceae > Streptomyces > Streptomyces sp. E-08. The sequence goes on from NZ_CP183971.1 coordinate 8,010,041, forward strand.
GGGAGGGTGCCACACCTGGGCGCCGGGCGCCCGTATGGTGAAGCGCACCCGCGAGGCGGCGTGGCCGCCGTGGTGGTGCTCGGCGTGTTCGGCGATGTCGGGGATCTGGGGAGGGAAGAAGTAATGCCGCGTCTCGGGAATGTGCTCGCGGTCGAATTCCCCGGGAGCGAAGTGCCAGCGGTTGTACATCATGCGCTGGGCCGCCCGCCAGAGGACGGACGCGGTGTCGTCACCGACGTCGGCCATCCGCGTGGGGTGAGGCAGACAGCAGCAGACGAAGTCCTTCTTCCCGAGTTCCAGCACACCCTCGGCACCACCCGGACGCGCGCCGCGCAGCCTCGTCAGATCGCGGACCGCGCTGCTCATGCCGTAGTCGGACTCGGTGGAGCAGACGGCGGAGAGCACGATGGCGGCGAGGAGTTCACCGACGGCGCCGTGCCCGGCCCGGTGTCCCGCGCCTGCCGGCACCTCGACGTCCTCGCCGGACCGGGCGTCGAGGAGGACGGCGGCGGCCGCCAGGGCGCGCAGGTCGTCCCGTGCCCGGCCCGTCGGCTCGATGCCCAGGCTTTCGCTGCCGTGGCGGGCGACCAGCTCGGGAAGGCCGTCCGGGTCGCGGGGGTGCGGAAAATCCGCCAGGTACTCGTTCTTGACGAAGGTCAGGCCGTTGATGCGCCGGTAGCGCATCAGCGGCGAGTACCGATCGACCTCTTCCTGGAGAGCCCGGACCTCCTCCGCCAGCTCCAACAGCCCGATGCCGTGAAGATCACGCGACGGACGCCCGACAGCCGCGGAGTAGTTCGCGTGCCGATCGAGGAAGTACTGCCGCAGCCGGGTCGCCGAGAGCTGCCGTCCGTTGAATTCCTCGAACCGGACAGAGCGGCCGCTGCTGAACAGGCAGTACGCGAGGACCACGAATAACCGGTCCGCCGCGCCCCAGCTGTCCACCGGGCGAAGCCGAAGATTCGACAGGCGACTTTCTCGTGTGAGGGTATTGCTGCCCGCATCGGACTTCGAGAAGACCTCGCGGCCCACGAAGATGTACACCGTCTCGACCCGCTCGACCCAATCCGCGAGCCGGTCCAGGCGGCTGCCGATCTCCCCCTTGGCTTCCCACTCCCGGAGAAGAGCGTCGACCTCGTGGAGTTCGGCGGCCTCCCGCGCTTCGACGGACCGGGCCTCCTCCTCGGCCAGCTCCAGCACTTCCGGCGGCACCCGTAACCAGGCGAGCGGTTCGGAGGGCGATTTCGGCAGCTCACCGGGCTTCCAGAACGACACGCTGAAGAGGGCCGAACGGGTGACCGTGACGAGGTCGGCGCTCGCGGCCGGGTCCGTCACGACCTCGAAGTCCGGCCGGCCGAGAACGTGCTCGACAAGCAGCTCTTCCCAGGCCGTCAGTCGTTGGCAGGCGAGATGAAAAGAAACCCTTCCCCCGCTGGTGAGTTCACTCAGTAACCAACCCGAGGCTTCCTGTGCACGTAAGACGGCAGTGTCCGACCCGGACGAAAGCATAAGATCCCCGTCGTTCGGCAATGAAACGCGTCAACCAATGTGATGGAACGTGCTGTCTGGCCTGACGGAACATCAGCCATCGTGACGAGGTAATGCTTTGCCGTACACAACAAATCCAGCCGTTCATGCCACAAGAGGGTGCCTTTCAGCCTCAACCACGCCCCGACCTTTCCTCGTCCACGCCTGCGCCGGCATCGATGCTGCCTCTGGCATAGGACAGAAGGGCGTGAACCGGGATCCGAGGCGGAGGTGCGCATCCCGCCTCACGGCACCTCCGCGTGGAGGAGGGGATCACTCGCGGCCGGGGATCCGATGGTCACGCCACGGCCGCTGGTTCGTGCGAGTGATGTAACAAAAACGGGTTGCAGGTGACCCCTTCCTCCCTCGCGGCAATGATTCCTCTGTCGCTTGCATGTCGGCCGACAACGGTTCGGCCACGGGGGAAGAAGAATACGCATGAACTCACAGACGATCAGAGCTGGTTCGCCGCGTCGAGGCCTGCGCGGCGCCGTACTGGGCGCGACCGCGATCGTGGCGCTGCTGACGACCACGGCCTGCCAGTCCTCCGGCGGTGACGACAAGGCCGCGGCCCCGACGGCCACGGCTCCCTCGGGCTCCGCGTCCGGCGCAGGGAAGACCCCGGAAACCACCGCGCCCACGGGGGACTCGGGGACGGGCAGCAGCAGTCCGACGCATGCGGGGACCGGGGACAGCGGCGAGACGGGCGGCGGCAACGGCACGAAGTACGCGGACTGCGAGGCCGCTGGGCTCGGCACCGCGGTCGAGCTCCAGGACCAGCCCGGGGAGTCCCCCCGTCACTTCCTGCTGACCGTCACCAACAAGTCGAAGACGCCGTGCGTCCTCAACGACGCGCCGCAGGTCCGGCTTACGGCCGGCAACGACGCCCCGATCGTTCGACCGCTGGGGGAGCCCGACACCGAGCCCGTCGTCGTCGAGGGAGGCGGCAAGGCGTACGCCGGCCTCTACGTCTTCGGAAACGACGAGGGTGGTGAGGCGGAGTACGACCAGTCCGATCGCTTCACCGCGACCCTGGTCGCCGGCGAGGGCACCGAACTCAGCGGCACACTCGTCTTCGACCTGCCCGACGGCCTCGACACCGTCTCCGTCGACGACGCGGCCCGGGTCAACGGCTGGGCCGGCACCGAGGGCCTCGCGATGCGCCCGATCAACCAGCTCTGAGAGTGCCGCGTCGTCTCTCCTCCATGAAGGTCACGGTGCGGCATCTGCGCCTGGCTGTCGGGGCCGAAGGCCGTGCGGCGCGCAAGCCGGGGTGAGGTGCCCGCGGCCTGGCCCCGCACTGGTCCGGAAGGGCCGGTCAGGAGTGGACACCGGTGGGACGAACTGTCGGGAGGGAGGTCAGATCCAGCCGCGGCGTGCCGCGACGACACCGGCCTGGAAGCGGTTCACCGCGCCCAGAAGTTCGTGGAGGCGACTCATGCGCCGACGCATGGTGCGGACCGACCAACCGAGCTGGCGGGCTATGGCCTCGTCCTTGAGGCCGCTCACCAGCAGGATGAGCACCTGACGATCCTCCTCGTCGAGCGGGTCCTCGGCGGGGGCGTCGAGCGGCAGCGCCTGTTTCCAGCACAGCTCCCAGTAGTCGGTGAGGGCGTCCAGCAGGCTGGACGGCCGGATGACCGCCGCGCGCACGCCGTCGAGGTCCAGGGAGAGCGGCATCAGCGCCAGCCGACGGTCGGCGATGGCCAGTTTGATCCGCAGTCCCGGCATCACCCGGGCCTGCTCGCCGCGGCGTACGAGTCCGCGGATGTCCTCGAGCACGCCCGGCCACTCCAGCGCCTCGGGGGCGTAGACCGCGCGGTAGCGTACGCCTCGCCCCAGGGCGGTGCTCTCCACCGGGTTGGAGGTCGTCAGCGCGTACGGTGGCCGGTCCAGCGTCATGACGTCCTCGCGCGCCTCCTGCTGGAGGCGGACGAACCAGCGGCCGAGCGCCTCGCGACCGGTGGCGATCTCCACTTCCTCCTCTCCCGCCGTGCCGGCCTGCGCCGCCGCGAAGAGGCGGGACAGCTCGTCCGTCGCCGAACGGACCCGGTCCAACTCCGCCGTCCTGTTGCGGATCAGGGACTCGACCGCGGCTCCCGGCTCGATCGCCGCGTACCGGCGGCGGGCCCCGGCGAGCCGGCCGACCAGACCGTGGTCGTGCAGCCGGTCCAGCGCCCTGGCGGCACGGAGCGGGGAACAGCCGAGGTCGGAGGCGAGCTCGGCCGGGGCCGCCGTACGTCGGGTCAACACGGCCCGGTAGACGCTCTCGTCGAACGGATCGATGCCTGCCGCGGTGAGCTCGTTCGTCATATGCGGATCCTGGCCCACTTGTGCCAGGTGCAGCAATGGGCCATCAAGATCCGTTGTACGGAGAGTGACTTCGGCGCTAGGACTTCTCCCCATGGCCAAGAACCCACGAAGAAGCCGACGTCTGGTGGCCGCGACGGTCACCACCGTCGCGCTGGCCGGGACGCTCACCGCGACACCCGGCACCGCGACCGCGGAGTCATCCGACCCGAACCAGCGGGTCATCGTCGAGCTGTCCGGAGAGGCCGCCGTGGCAGCAGCCCCCGGCGGCTCGCTCACCTCCCTGACCGCCGGCACCACCTCCGCCGTCGGCGACGCCCGACGGGCCCTGGCGGCGCGGCAGGACGCCTTCGTCAGGACGGCGCGGCAGGCAGGGCTGCACCCGGCCGCACCCCGCCGACTCGGTCTGCTCGTCAACGCCGTGGCGATGACGGTGCCCGCCTCCGAGAGCGCGCGGCTGGCCGCGCTGCCGGGCGTCGTCGCCGTCCGGCCCGACACCCGGATACAGGTGCGCACGGACATCAGCGTCCCGCTGACCGGCGCACCCGAGGTCTGGAAGCGCGAGGACCCGGCCGGGGTGAAGGCCACCGGCAAGGGCACCGTCGTGGCGGTCCTGGACAGCGGCGTGGACTACGGCCACCCCGACCTGGGCGGCGGCTTCGGCGAAGGCCACAAGGTCGTCGGCGGCTTCGACTTCGCCAACGGCGACGACGACCCGATGGACGACAACGGCCACGGCACCCACGTCGCGGGCATCATCGCGGGCAAGGCGGCCAAGCGGGGAGGCGTCACCGGCATGGCGCCCGACGCCCGCCTGCTCGCCTACAAGGTCACCGGCGCCGACGGCAGCGGCTACACCTCCGACATCATCGCCGGCATCGAGGCCGCGGCCGATCCCAGCAACCCCCACCGGGCCGACGTCATCAACATGAGCCTCGGCGGCCCCGGTGACGGCACCGACCCGCTGGGCCGCGCGGCGACCGCCGCCGTACGGGCCGGAGTGGTCGTCGTCGCGGCGGCGGGCAACGCCGGACCCGGCAGCGGCACCGTCAGCACGCCGGCGGCGGCCGACGGCGTGATCGCGGTCGGCGCCTCCACCAGCGGGCTGCGGATCCCCAGCGCGTACCTGGCCGGTGCGAAACCCGAGCTGATCCAGACGTACCGAGGCATCCTGTCCGCGAATCCGCCCCGGGAACCGGTCACCGCGCCGCTCGTGGACGTCGGCGCGGGCACCGCCGAGGACTGGAAGCGGGTCGGAGACGTCCGGGGCAAGATCCTGCGGGCCGACATGCTCGTCGCCCCCAGTACGGACGTACTGAGCCAGAGCGACATCGACTGGGCGCGCGAAGCCGAGAAGCGCGGCGCGCTCGCCGTGCTCGGAGGCCTCCCGGTCCACGACGGACCCGTGCTCGCCGCCACCCCGGGAACGGTCGGGGCCCGGGAGACCCCCGCCCGCCCCGACCTCACCCGCAGCGCCGCCTCCGGCGACTCGTTGCGCATGGACCGCCTGGTCGTCATGGGCATCGACACGACCCAGTACGCCCAGTTGAGCCGTGAACTGGCCGCCGGAAAGGTGTCCGTCACCCTGCGCGGCACCGACTCCACCGACGAGATCGCCTCGTTCTCGTCGCGCGGCCCCGGCACCGGCTTCGGACTCAAACCCGACCTGGTCGCACCCGGCGTGGAGATCCGCTCCTCGATCCCCACCTCGATGTACGAACCCGGTGTCTACCGCATGTCGGGCACCTCGATGGCGAGCCCGCACGTCGCCGGAGCCGCCGCCCTACTGCGCCAACTGCGCCCCGACCAGGACCCCGACGGGATCAGGTCCGCACTGGTCGGCACCGCGAAGGAACTCGCCGGCACCGGCCCCACCGTCCAGGGCAACGGACGGCTCGACGTGGCCGCCGCGGCGTCGGCCACCCTCGACGCCTTCCCGACGAGCCTGTCGTTCGGCCTCGCGGACCTGGCGGGCCGGACCGTCGGCGGTACCGCGAAGGTGCGCCTGGCCAACCCCGGCAAGAAGCCGCTGGCCGTCACCCTCAGCAGCACCGGGCCCACCACCGTGTCTCCGACGCGGGTGACCGTCCCCGCCGGGGGGTCGGCAACCATCGAGGTCACCCTGCGCGCGGACCGCCCGGCCACCGACACGGAGATCAGCGGCCGGATCACGGCCACACCCGCGCGAGGCCCGGCCCTCCGGGTGCCCTACCTGCTCGTCGTCCGGCACCTGGTCGTCCAGGCGTCCCCCGACCCGAGCGACGGCCGCTCCACCGTGCACATCGCCGCCCCGGCCGCCCTGAACGCGCCGCCGGAGATCAGGGTCACGCCGCCGCACGGCAAGGTCTTCACCCTGCCCACCACCATGAACGGCGCCGGCTACTACCAGGCCGACGTGACCGGGAAGGCGGCCGGCGCCTACCGGTTGGCCGTGCGGGCCACGACCACCGACGGCCGGCGGATCACCGGCACCGGAGCCTTCGAGGTCACCCCCGCAGTCAGCCGTGGCGACCGCTGGGAGCCCATCGGCCCGAACAGCGAGGCCGGTCACCTCGCGCTCTCGCCCGCCCGGCCGAAGCAGGCCGTCATCACCCAGTTCCGGAAGGCCGCCCCCTGGCTGACCACCGACGGCGGTGCCCACTGGCGCCAGGTGGGCAGGCTGCCGATCGCCGACGGCAACGGCACCGGAGCGGTCGTGGTCGACGCCCGCCGCCCCGATCGCTGGTGGTACGCCGTGAACACGGCCGCCGACCCCACCCGCCGCGGCACGATCCTGCGCACCGACGACAACGGCCGCACCTGGCGCAAGCTCGACGTTCCCGACGCGCACATCGACGAGTTCGTCGCGGACGAGCAGACCCGTACCCTCGCCGCGATCGTCGACGGCACCCTGCTGGTCAGCACGGACGCGGGCGACAGCTGGGCGACGTACCCCACCGGCGTGACCGGTGACGTCCGCGACGCGACCCTCGTCGGCGACACCCTGTACCTGGCGACCTTCGACGGCGTCTGGCGGATCGACGGCGTCGGCAAGGGCGACCCCGGTACGGCGCACCTCCTCCTCGACGAGCCCGTGAACACCGTCCGCGGCCTGGCGGCCGACTCCACCGTGGTGGCGGCCTACGTCCCCGGTACGGGCGTCCGCGGCTCCTACGACAAGGGCCGCACCTGGTCCACCGTGCTGCCCCTGGCGGAGGGCGGCAACGGACTGTCCGCCTCCGGCGGCGACCTGTACGTGCGCGCGCTGTTCGGTGCCGGACAGGTGAGCCACGACCACGGCAGGACCTGGAAGCCGGTGTCCGCCCCCTCGAAGGCCGCCATCGCAATGGACTACGACCGCTGGGCCGACGGGTCGGTGACCGTGTCCAGCGAACAGGACGGCCTGTACCGCGGCTCGGCCGACGGCACCGGATACCGGAGGATCGGCGTCCAGGGCCTGACCACCTTCGCGCTCGCGGCCTCCGGCGACCAGCTGCTCGCCGGAACCGTGAGCGGCACCTACCGCACCGCGATCCCCGTCGCCGGCCCCGAGTGGGGGCGGAGCGGAGCGGAGGGCATGACCGGTCGTCTCACCTCGCACATCGCCGTCTCGCCGAAGGACACCAAGGTGGTGTGGCAGGTTCGGCGCACCGCGACCGGCCTGTTCGAGGTCTCCCGCAGTGGTGACGCCGGCCGGACCTGGCGGGTGAAGGGCACGTCGTCGGAGATCCCGACCTCGATCCTGGTGCACCCGGCCGACCCGGACCGGGTGACGATCAGCTTCAGGAGCATCTTCGGCCACGGGCTGTTCTCGACGTCCGACGGCGGCCGGACGTGGAAGAACCTCTTCCACGAGAGGTCCTTCGACGCCATGGCCGGTGACCCGCGCGACCCGCGGCGCCTCTGGCTCGGCAACGCCTCGGGCCTCTACCGTTCGGACGACGGCGGCGTCACCAAGACCAAGGTCGCCGAGGGCCCCGTCTCCGCGATCGTGGTGGACGGCCGACGCCTGGTCGTCGGCGGTTCGTCCGTCCGGGTCAGCACGGATGACGGCAGGACCTTCCGCACCGCCGACACCGGACCGCTCGCGGTCCACGTCTCGGACCTGCTGCGGGTGAACGGAGCGCTCTACGCGGCCACCACCCGCTCGACGGAGTCCGGACTCGTCCAGGGCGGCCGGGGCGTACTGCGCAGCACCGACAACGGCCTCACCTGGGAGAACATCTCGAGCGGTCTGCAGAACACCGACACCACCAAGCTGACCGCCGCCCCGGACGGCCGCACGCTCTACGTCGGCACGGTCGACGGCGGGGTGCACCGCCTGAAGCTGCGCCGCTGACCCACCTCGCACGACGCGTGTGACCGCATGACCTGCGCGAGCGTCGACCCGTCCCAGAACTCCCGGGCCCGGTCGACGCTCGTGCGCGTGGCACGGGCACCACAGGCTCCCTTGAACCGAGGAGCAGCGCGACACCACCGACCGTCGGCGGCAGGACCATGGGCAGCAGGACGAGTGAGCGGACGAACGCCTTCGGCGCCTACGCCCTTCGAGGCGGGAGGTTGACCCCTGCGAGGCTGCGGCGGGTCTTCTCCACTGCTCGCTCGACCGGGCGATCGCGCGCCCGACCGCCCAGTACGCGCCACCACTACGGGGCGTGAATGGCCAAAACGCACGAGGACCGCGCCCTTTGCGGGTGCCGTCGCGGTCCCCCTGGCGCCTCGCGGAGGTGCCGTTCTGGACCCGGACGGGCAGGGTCCGACACCGCCCGCCTCCATGGTCGGGGTCCGCGGCGCGCCGACCGGCGGCCATCGTCCCGGCCGCGCGGCGGCGGCCTCCGGGCCGGGCCGGGTGCGCCCGGAATACCGTTCGATGATTGGCCGGTTCCGGTAGATCCCGGACGGACCGCCTCCGGTGGATTCTGTAGCCCCGTGTACTTCCGGCGCATCGTAGGAGGTCCCACATGTCCATCACGTCCATCACCCGCGCGGACGAGATCGTCACCGCCTGGCTCCAGGGTGCCGAGACGGCCTTCGGCACCGACAACCCGGCCGGCCCGCTCTACGTGGGCGGTGCGGCCGGAGAAGCCGCGCTGACCGACGGCACCGAGGCGCTGCTCACCGGCTGCAGCAGCTGTACGGGTTCGCTGCACAGCTACTGCTGCTGACGAATCGCCGTACGGCACCGGACGCACCACCCGGGGAGCCCTCAAGGGCTCCCCAGCCCGGCGTGGCCCGGCGTGGCCCGGCGTGGCCCGGCGTGGCCCGGCGTGGCCCGGCGTGGCCCGGCGTGGCCCGGCGTGGCCCGGCGTGGCCCGGCGTGGCCTGGCGAGGCCCGGCCAGGCCACGCGCAGGCCGCCCCCGTGTGCGGAAACCCGACCCAGACGCCAGGAGAGGACTCAGCATGGTGGAACCGGTGGCAGCGGCCCGCGCGGCCGACGGACCGCCGCCCGAGGGATGGTTCGCGGGCCCCGTGGACGCCTTCGCGGCCCCGCTGTTCGCGGAGCTGGACGACCGGATCCCAGGGATGGCCGGGCTGGCCTCCGACGAGCGGGAAGTCCTGCGCGAGGCGACGCGCGAGGCTCTCCGCCGTACCCTCCAGCTCCGGCTCAACCGGGTGCTCCTGCTTGAGCTTCGGGCTGCCGCCCTCGCCGGCGACCTGCCCGGCACGGACCCGTCCGCGCGATGGGACGCCTTCCTCCAACAGGCCTCCGCGCCCGGCTTCTCCGAGACCCTGCACCGGCGCTACCCGGCGCTGCGCCGACGGGCCTTCGCCTCCGGACGCCTGCTGACCGAGGGCGCCCTGGAGCTGGGTGCGCGGCTCGCCGCGGACCGGCGGGCCGTCGCCGGCCTGCTCGGGGGCGATCCCGGACCGCTGCGCGCCCTGGAACTCGCCCGAGGCGACACCCACCACGGTGGCCGGGCGGTGGCGCTGCTGGTGTTCGAGACCTCCTGCGTCATGTACAAGCCGCGACCGGTGGAGGTGGACGCCGCGCTGCGCTCCTTCGTCGCCGCCGTCCCCGGCGCCGAGGACCTGGGGGTACCGAGGGTGGTGGTACGGGACGGCTACGGCTGGGCCGAGCACCTCGGTCACTCCTACTGCCGGAGCGAGGCGGAACTCGCCCGCTTCTACCGCGCCCTGGGCGGCTGGCTGGCGGTGATGCGACTCCTCGGCGGGACCGACCTGCACGCCGAGAACCTGGTGGCCCACGGTCCGGTGCCCGCCGTCGTCGACGCCGAGGCCCTGTTCACCCCCGATGTCGAGGTTCCGCCGAGTGGGCGCGGCGACGCCGTGGACCGGGCGGCCCGGACGATCCGCAACACCGTGCTGCGCACCGGCATCCTGCCGCTGCGCACCGACGGCTACGCCCTCGCCGGCGTGGACCTCTCGGCCGCCGGTGGTCTGCCCGGTCAGCAGCCGCAGATCCGCGTCCCGGTCATCACGGACGGAGGACGGGACACCGCCCGAATGGAGATCGCCGCGGTGGACCTGCCGCCGGCCCGCAACCACCCCAGTCCCGAGCCGGTGCTGATCCGCCACTGGGACCAGGTGCTGACCGGCTTCGACGGGCTCACCGCGGCCCTGGCGGAGCTCGACGCGGGCGGTCGACTCGACGCGCTGTTGCGGGGGTTCGACGGCTGCCGGGTGCGCAGGATCCGGAGGCCCACGCAGACGTACACGGACATCGGCCGGATGCTCTGGCACCCGGCTTCGCTGCACGACCCCGACGCCGCACTGGCCCGGGCCCGGGACATCCTCCACCGCAACGCCCTCGCCGCCCCGGGCGCCCCCCGCGAACCGGCCGTGATCGACCAGGAGATAGCGGACCTCATGGTCGGAGACATCCCCGCGTTCGACGAACGGGTGGACGGACAGCGGCTGGACGCCTTCCTCGCCGGGTGGCGGCGGGCGGACCTCACCCGTGAACGCGACACCATCCGCAGCGCCCTGGTCGGCGCCTACCTGAACGAACGCCGGCTCCCCGACCGGGTGCGGACGCCCGCCCGCGCGCCGCACGTCGAGGACCTGGACCGGCGGCGCCGCACGCTGGCGGCCCAGGCCGTGCGGACGGTCTGCGAGGCAGCCGTGCGCGGTGCCGACGCCACCGCGACCTGGATCAGTCCCGTGCTCACGGACTACGGCTGGGCCGTACGCCCGCTGGGCGCGGACCTCTACACCGGGCAGGGCGGCGTCGCCCTCGCCCTCGCGGAGTACCAGCGGGAGCAGCGGGCCGGCCGAGCCGATCCGGTGGCCGGTGTCGAGTCCGTGCTGGCCGGCACCCTGGAGGTACTGTCCGCCATCGAGGACACCACGCCGACCCGTCAGCTCGGCGGGTTCACCGGCGTCGCCTCGCAGGTGTGGACCTGGGCCGCGCTGCACCGCCTCCTCGGTACACCGGGGCTGCTCGACCGCGCCCGTGCCAGGGCCGCGCTGCTGACCCCGGAAGCCATCGCCGAGGACCGTGCCCTTGACGTGCTCAGCGGCGTGGCCGGCGCGGTCGTCCCCTTGCTCGACCTCGCCGAACTCGCCGGCGAGGAGCGGTGGTTGGAAGCTGCCGCGGAGGCCGGTCGGCATCTGGAGCGGACCGCGGTCGTCGACGACCGCGGAGCACGGTGGTCCACGGTGATGTTCCCCGAGGGCATCGGTGGATTCGCCCATGGCGCCACCGGCGCCGGGTGGGCGCTCACCAGGCTCGCCCTCTCGTCCGCCGGGAGCCCGGCCGACCGGCGCCGGTGGTACGAACTCGGCACTCTGGCGCACGACTTCGAGGAGTCGCTGTACACGCCGGAGGCAGGGGCCTGGGTCGATGCGCGGATCGGGGGAGACGTCGACCATCCCACCGCGTGGTGCCACGGCAGTACGGGCATCGGCCTGGCCGCCCTCGACCTCCACCGGCGCACGGGGGATCCCCGCCATCTGGACACCGCGCTCCGCTCGGGGCCGGCCGGCCTGCGAGAGGGGTTCGGCTGGAGCCACACCCTCTGTCACGGCGACCTCGGACTCTGGGAGCTCCTGCACCACCTGCGCGGTCTGAAGGGGTACGAGGGGCCGTCCGCCGCACAGACCGACGCGGAGTTGATCACCGGTATCGAGCAGCGCGGTCCGGTCGGCGGCCTGGCCAAGGAGGCGTTCGCACCGGGTCTGCTTCCCGGGCTGTCCGGGGTGGTGCACCACCTGCTCCGGATGCACCCCGACGCACGCCTGAGCTCGCCTCTCCTCCTGGCCCACCCCGAGAGGCCGGACACCACCTGACGCGATCTCCCGCCGCGGACGCCGAACGGTGGCGGACTCCGCGAGCGGGTCGGCCGCCGGAGTACTGGCCGTCCGCTCCCCGGCGAAGGACACCCTCTTGTCCCTCGCCGCGGCGGCGCGCGAGCCGGCCGCCACGGTCGTACCGGCTTCGGATCATCAGGCGGGGGACCGACGTCTGCCGACGGCGTTCTGGACGTACGCCGCGTCCACGGCCACCACCACGGCCGGCCTCGCCACCTTCGGCGTCCTCTCCTTCCACCTGGTTCCAGGGCACCTGCTGTCCGCCGCGTGGGTGCCTGTGCTGCACGCGGCGGCGATGGCCACCGGATGGTTGTACGACCGCCACGGCCCCCCGGGTTCCGGTTGCCCTGCCGGTGGTTACCCGATTCCAGCCGTGCCCGTCCACCCGGCACACGCCATCGCCCAGGCGGCCTCATCCATGTCCCCCGTCGCGCTGACCCCGCGGCGCGCCGCCGTGGCAGCGCAGGGCGGCACCGGCCCTAGTGAAGGGGGACAGGAAGTCCCCGATCCGTCGGAGAACACCATGCATCAGCACGGCCTCGCAGCCGTCTCGCTCGCCGTCGTCACCCTGTGCACCGCGGTGTGTAGCGGCTGCTCCAGCAGCACGAACACCACTGAGCAGGCCGGCTCGTCCCCCGCGGCCACACAGTCGGCGATGACGTCCGCGAGCGCCTCGCGCAGCGCCTCCGCCGGTGCGGGCGGGGGGACGAGCGTCGCGGTGGCGTCCGTCGGCAAGTTCGACGACGTCCTGACCGACCCCCAGGGCGAGGAATCCAGCGCCTTCGGTGCCAAGTGGTACGTGGTCAACCCGGCCGGCGACAAGGTCGAGGGCGACTGATCCGCATGGCCGGCGACGAACGCACGGTGCGAGGAGGGACGCGGCGTGGGCGGACGGTACGGGTCGTGCTCTGGGTGCTTCTGCCGGTCGCGACGGTGGTCGGCCTGTACTGGTTCGGCCGCGCGCACACTCCGGCATACGCCACCAGCCTCTTCGGCACCCGCTTCAGCGACGCCCAGCAGCTGAAGGCCGAGCTCAGTACCGCCCTCCTCGGCCTCGCGCTGATCCAGCTGCTGCTCGCGCTCTGGCTGTACGGTCGGCTGCCCGGCCTGGGGGCGGCGCCACGGCCGGTCGGACGGATCCACCGACTCGTCGGCCTCGCGGCCTTCCTGCTCTCCCTGCCGATCGCCCGGCACTGTCTGGTCGCCTACGGGGTGGAGCTGACCGATGCCCGCACCACCCTGCACTCGTTGAGCGGCTGCTTCCTCTACGGAGCCTTCGTCGCCAAGGTGATCGTCGTCCGGCACCGCCGACTGCCCGGCTGGGTCCTGCCCGTGGCCGGCGGTGCCCTGGTCCTGACGATCGCACTGCTCTGGTACTCGGCGGCCCTCTGGTACCTCAACGCCTTCAACGCACCTGGCCTCTAGTACTGCAACGGTCTTTGTCGTTCCGGTCGGGCAGTTCGGCCGTTGCTCTGCTCATGGATGGGGAACTGTCGACCGGAAGAGAGCTGGTCAGGGCTGAGACAACCGCAGGGCGAACCGGAAACTGAGGTACATGACGCAGACTGCTGGCTGATCGGAGCACTACAGGGCGCCTGCCGGGCGAGATCCCAGGTCAGGCGCCCTTCTTCGTACCGCTAGAGGAAGCCGAGCCTCTTCGGGGAGTACGAGACGAGGAGGTTCTTGGTCTCCTGGTGGTACAGCAATGACACCCATGTTGACCAGGGGAAACGGTGTTACGCGCGACTCCTTGGAGACGGCTGGTCCGGAAACGGTCCGGATCTTGCTGCGCGTGGCGCGTGGCGCGTGGCGCTTGGCGCTCGGGGTGGGGGCGGGGGAGAGCGCTCGTGCCCCTGGCGCGGAACGGCAACGTACCCGACGGAACAGGAACGCCTCGGTACCGTTGAAGAACAGGGTGACGCTGAGCCGGTCACCCGCCTTCACCGGCAGTCGTACCGGGTCGCTGGCGTGTCGCGCCCCGGGCCGGATCGAGGGGGAGGGGGATCCGCCGAAGGTCAGCGTACGGACGGTCCCGGGTCGGACGGAGGCGCCCCCGGCAGATATGACGTACGGATCGGTTGTGGAATCCCGCCTCCGCCCAGGTCGGGTACCAGCTCTGGGAGGGACGTTGGACGGCCGTGCTCCAGCCGGCGGCCTACTGGTGTGCGCACGGGGAGGCGGCGGCCCTGTGGGCGGACGCCGGGGTGGCGATCAGGAGAGTGGCCAAGGTGGCGGCAGCCATGGGCAAGAGCGGGAAGGCGCGCATCGTGTGCTCCTTCGTATGTGGTTGACGACTGGGCAGGCCGGGCTACGGCGCAGCGGCGGGCCGGTGGTTCGTGGCGCGGTTTCAGGCAGCCGCACGTTCGACGCGGCAGCCCTCGCGTCCGACGCCTCGTATCTGCTCGGCCTGAGCCGTGTCGTGCGGGTGTCAGGCAGTGAGACCCAGGGCAAGGGTGGCCGTGACCGGAGCCAGATAGAGCAGGGGGAAGGCGACGGTTTTGTACGAACGCGCCCGCAGCACGGTGACGACAGCGCCGAGGAAGTAGAGCACCAGGCCCGCCCCGGCGAGCAACCCGACCACCGGTAGGGCCAATCCGATCAGCAGGCCGGCCGCGCCGGCGAGCTTGGCCAGGGCGAGCGGGGTCCACCAGGGTCGGGGCACCTCGTACTGGACGAGGGGTTCCACGACGAACTGGGCTCTGCGCATCAGGGACAGGCCGGAGAAGCCGACCCAGACAGCGGTCAGAACGGTGACGACGACGGTGATGGACATGCGGATACTCCAAAGTTCGCTGGGCGCGAGGCGGGTGGTGCGTGCAGGGCGTGCGAGGTTTCAGGCCGGGACCGGGGTGTTCCACCGGTCGAGTGCCGCGTAGGCGGGCTGCCATGACTGGTCCTAGCGCGCCGTGAAGGTGGGGGCAGGGTCGAGGGCAACGCCGTGGACGTCCGCGGGCCGGCTCCGTCGAGAAGCCACGGGAGCATTTCCGCAGCGACCGTTCCGATCCGCTGGGTGGTTGCTCGCCCTCGTCGACAGCGTGCACGAGCGGATTGAGGGCGGCGCGCTCGGCTTCCGTCGCCTCAAGCAGGGCCGACTCGCTGGACCGCCCCGCGAGGGCATCGCGCAAGCCCGGCCACAACGCCTCGTCCTCGGCCGCGTGGTGGGCGTGCGGGGCCTTCAGAAGGGCCCGCACGCCGATCGGGTAGGGCAGTTGCAAGGCTCCGGGCGGCGACGTCGTCATCGTGCGCCCGGGGTGACGAGGGCCGCGGGCGCGCCACCGTGACCACTTGGTGGCGCCGGCATCCCGACGTCCCCGCCACGGTGGGTGGCACGGCAACGGCCCCGCCCCTTCCACCAGGGACGCGTGGAGCGGCTGGAAGCGACGTCATCCACCTGCCGACCGTGCACGCACATCGACACCGGCTCCCGTCGGACCCTGAGCCGGTCCCGCGACGAGCAAGCGGTAGCCGTAGTCGACGGAGTCCCGGGTCAGCAGATCCGCATGGCGTCGGTGCCAGGCTCCTGAGGCCAGGTCTTCCCGAAGTCTCGCGATCGCCGGCTCGACCACGGAAGCCGGTAGCTGGGCGAACGTCGAACTCGCCGCTCGAACAACGGGATCCAGATAGGACTGCGGGCGCCGCCAGTGGGCGATCTGGAAGCCGTCGGTGAAGTCGTGCGGGATGGGAAAGGGGAGCACGGTATGCGCGCCCAGGGCTTCCACCACGGCGGACAGGGGTGTGAAGCGGGCGTGCTCGAGCTGCCGGATCTCGGGAAGGTACTCCTCGATCAGCCACAGCTCGGGCAGGTGCTGCGGATCCCAGGTGAAGACGACCTGGCGGTGGGCGACGCGCCGCAGCTCGGCCAGGCCACGTCGCAGGTCGGGCCAGTGGTGAACCGTCATGACCGCCATCGCCGCACCGAACGCACCGTCCGCGAACGGCAGGCTCTCCGCCCCTGCCCGTACCTTGCGCGAGCCCGGGTGCTGATCGAGCATGACCTGTGACGGATCGACCGCAGTGACCTCCCGGTCGGCAGGCTCGTACGAGCCCGCACCGGCGCCGACGTTGACGACGGTGCGAGCCCCGGCCAGTGCCTGGTGAATCAGATCGGCCAGACGAGGGTCCGGCCGACGGACGTGCCGGTACCCCCGGCCGATGCGGTCATACGTCGCCATGTGCGGGGTACTCCCGGAAGCAGAAGCAGTCATGCGCCGGATCCCACCACCCCGATCATGACGGGAGGAAGAGGTTTAGTCTGGGCCGAATGTTGCTGCTCCGGCTCGATGTGGAAGACCTGGCCTCGGTCCGCTTCGCCTGCTCACCCCTGCAAGAGACCGTCCAGAGCCTGCGAGCCTGGCGCAGCCCCGTCCGCTATGCCGCGCATCAGACAATGCTTCGACAGTCCGCCCCGCTGCTCCGTCACGTCGACTGGCCCCTGCTGCAGGCATTGGTCGGGCCCACCCGGCTCATCCCCGACTTCCTCACTCCCCACCCTCCGACGCCGAGCACGGACATCGACGACGAGTTCGCCGCGCTGCGCGCCACTTCGACACGGCGCGTCGCAAGCGAACTCCTCCAGGCCGCCGACGGCCACCCCCTGCACCCACTCCTGCGGCAGGCGCATACCGATCCCCACGGCCTGCTGCAGAGGATCGCCGATGCCCTGCACACCTACTGGCTTCTGGTCATGGCACCGCACTGGCCGCGCATGTACGCCGTACTGCGCGCCGACATCCTCCACCGGGCGCGGCGGCTCACCGACGGGGGAGCCGGCATGCTCTTCGCCGACATCGACCCCGGCCTGCGGTGGCATCCCGGCAGCGGCACCCTGGCTGTCGACGCCTTTCCCACCGAGGAGCACGACCTGGCCGCCGACGGGCATGGGGTGACGTTCACCCCCTCCCTGTTCTGCGACCACGCCGTCACCGTCGTCGACCTCGCCCTGCCACCCCGGATCTGGTACCCCGCCCGAGGCCTCGCCACGGTCTGGCACACCGACACGACAGCCCCGCCCGCTGCCCTGGCCGACCTGCTCGGTCGTACCCGCGCCCGTGTCATCGGCCTGCTCGCACAGCCTGCGAGCACGACCGAACTGGCCCAGCGTCTGAGCCTCAGCCCCGCCACGGTGAGCCAGCACCTCGGCGTCCTGCACCGTGCGGGACTGGTCACCCGGGCCCGCCAGGGACACCTCGTTCTCTACCTGCGGAGCCCTCTCGGCGACCAACTGCTCGCGTGAGGCGCGTTCGGCTCAACACGCCGATGCAGAATCGCGCCGACGACGTCGTGGAGTACAGGAGCCGATCATCACCGAGTCGGGCGCGGAGTACCTCGCGGGGACCTTTGCGGTCGATCTTCAATGGCTCGTTCGACGAGGTCGTGGATCAAGAACTCCCCGGGCCTGCGGTTCTCTTTGAGGCGGGCGAGGTTGTCAGGGCCGAACCAGTCGTATGCGGAGTGCTTGGACCATTCCAGCGTGGGGTTGTCCAAGTCGCCGTCGACTTCGACGAGGTAGTCGGCTTCGCGACGGATTCTGCCGCCGTCGTCCCCAACCCAGGTCGTGGTGCCAAGGGACCGCCGCACGTGGGTCAGGCGCCAGCCGGTCTCCTCCTCGATCTCGCGTGCGAGAGCTTCAAGGATCGTTTCGCCGGCCTCAAGGTGGCCGCCCACAATGTCCCAGCTGTCGGGAAAGAGGCGTCGGTCCGGGCTTCGCTTGTGAGCGAAGGCTTCGCCGGCCCGGTTGAGGATGACGGCGCCGACGGTCCAGACGTCTCCCGGTGCAGGATCGGGCACTTCGACGTCGTCGTCAACGGTGAACGACAGGTTGGGAGTGGGCATGTCACAGCGTAGGCCGAGCGCCCCCGCGGCAGGTCGGTTTCGTGGTGGTGGGCATGGGCGGGGCGATCTTACGGATCCGGAGTGGGAGCGGTCGCGGCCGTTCCTGCCGGCGAGCAACGGGCATGGTGCGCCATGTCCCCGAAGACGGAGACCGTCTCGATGAGCGGAAGCCGGACCTTGCGAACGCTCAGGAGGCGGAGGAGCCCGGGCTGCTGGGTCACGGCCTTCACCGGGCGGCACCGTCCCGGCGGGCCAGGCGGCTGACCGCCGTAGGCGGAGCGGCGGCTCATCGTCGGGGACGCTGCCCAGCCGAGGCAGGGCAGAGAGCCGTACAGCGGCGCCGAGCACCTTCTGAGCCCGGCAGCACTCTTGCAGGGATGCCTTGTCCGCTGGGGTGAGGGTCAAGCACCGGATCGGAGGGCGTCCGGGAGCACGCCAACCGCCTCATCGGGCAGTCCATGGATGAGTGGAACGCGTCGACCAGGATGACCCGCCGGCGGGGTGAGTCGGGGATTTAGTCTGGTGTGAATACCCCCCTCTGTGCGGGGCGAGCAAGAGGCGCCCGCCGGGCGAAAGCCCGGGCCAGGCGCCTCTTTTCGTGCCTCTAGAAGAAGCCGAGCTTCTTCGGCGAGTACGACACCAGCAGGTTCTTCGTCTGCTGGTGGTACAGCCAGTGCACCCAGCCTGACCAGCTAGAACGGCCGGATGCCCGGTTTCTTGGAGGGAGCCGGTCCGGGAATGGTCCGGATCTTGGTGCGTGCAGCGCCGGTGGCCGGGACGACCAGGGGTGGTGATCCTCGACCACCTGGAGGGCAACCGCGTCCGGTGGGGGCAGGTCTTCTGTGGTGTCGGGCCCGGGTGGGGCACGCTGGCGGCGTCGTAAGGCTGGCGTCCATGGCCCGGGAAGCGGCCGACGAGATGACGGCGGCCCTGGTGGAGGCGGCTCGGGAGGGCGAGGTCCTGCTGGTCAGCGGGTCGCTGGGGCCGCTGAAGCTGTTCCCCCGGACGGCCGCCGTCGTCCACCACGCGGGAGCGGGCACGACCGGCGCCGTCCTGCGGTCCGGAGTGCCCAGCGTTCCCGTGCCGGTCCAGTTCGACGCGGCGTTCTGGGCGTCCCGGCTGACCGCGCTGGGCACCGCTCCCGAGGCGGTGCCGCTGCGCCGGCTCACCTCCGGCACCCTGGCCGGTGCCCTGCGCCGGCGACGGAGGACGGCTCCCACCGTGCGCGTGCCCGCGCCCTGTCCGACCCCCTGGCCGTGGAGGACGGCGTCGCACCGGTGCTCGCCGCGCTCGCCCGGTCGGGGCACCGACCGCTTGCCCGCCGCCACCTCGGCGTGGCTGACCGACTGCACAGCGCATGCGCGAGCCAGCCGTGGCCTCGGCGAACGCGGGTGCGGCGCTGGTCCTGTTCGTCCTTGCCGCTCGCAGGCAGCACGCAGAGGTACACCCCGCGACGCCGGTCGGCCGCGGCTTTTGACCGTCGGGGCGGGTCGGGTCCGAGGTGGGTCGCCTCTCCGACGGCATCGGTTCTGCCCGTCACGTGACTAAAAGAGGTCCGATGATTCTGTTGGTATCGGAAACGTGATCGGCATAAGGGCGGCGTCTTGTGAATGCCGCTGCATGGGTATTGCCCTATAGATCGGATGTATTGGAGACTCCGGTGCTGCAACCGAGCCCTTCGGACAGCCGCGCTCGGTTCGCTACAGGAGGCCTGAGAGATGAGACGACGATGGTGGAGGCCGGCCTGGGCCGGTGTTCTGACGACGGCACTGGTGGCGGCGGTCCTCGCCACCAGTGAGACGCCCGCCGTGTCGGTTGCCGCCGCACCCGACCCGTACACCCTCTGGTACGCGCAGCCGGCGGCGGACTGGGAGAAGGAGGCGCTGCCCATCGGCAACGGGGCCATGGGCGCCATGGTGTTCGGGGGCGTGAGCTCGGAGCAGCTGCAGTTCAACGAGAAGACTCTGTGGACCGGCGGCCCCGGCTCCCCCGGCTACGACTTCGGCAACTGGACCTCGCCCAGACCGACCGCGCTTCAGGAGGTCGTCGACGAGATCGACGCCAAGGGCAAGGCGGACCCGGGCTGGGTGGCGGGCAGGCTCGGGCAGCCCAAGACCGGTTTCGGCGCGCACCAGACCTTCGGCGACCTGCGCCTGGACATGGCGGGTGGCGCCGCGTCCGGCACCGGATACCGGCGATCCCTCGACATCGCCGACGCCCTCGCCAAGGTCACGTACACCAGCTCGGGCGTGGCCTACACCCGTGAGTACTTCGCCAGCCACCCCGACAACGTGATCGCCGGACGGCTCAGCGCGAACCGTCCCGGGAAGATGTCCTTCACCCTGCGCTACACCTCGCCCCGCAGCGACTTCGCCGCCACCGCGATAGGCGGGCGGCTGACGATCCGGGGCAAGCTCGCCGACAACGGCATGACCTTCGAGTCCCAGGTCCGCGTCATGACCGACGGCGGGACGGTCACCGCCGGCAATGGACAGGTCAAGGTGACCGGGGCGAACAGCGCCACCTTCGTGATGAGCGCCGGCACCGATTATGCCCAGTCCTACCCGACCTCCCGCGGGGCGGACCCGCACGCGAAGGTGACGGATGCCGTCGACGCGGCAGCGGCCCGCTCGTACGACAGCCTGAAAAGCATTCACATAGCCGACCACCGAGCGCTGTTCGACCGGGTACGGCTCGACATCGGCGGCGCCATGCCAGACAAGCCCACCAACCAGCTCCTGGCCGCCTACACGGGCGGCGGTTCCTCCGACGACCGCGCGCTGGAGTCGCTGTTCTACCAGTACGGCCGCTACCTGCTCATTGCCTCCTCGCGGCCCGGGTCCCTGCCGGCGAACCTGCAGGGCGTGTGGAACAACTCCACCTCACCACCGTGGAGCGCCGACTACCACACCAACATCAACGTCCAGATGAACTACTGGCAGGCAGCCCAGGCCAATCTCGCCGAGACCGCCGAGCCGTTCACCGCGTTCGTCGAGAACCTGAGGCAGGCGGGCACGGTCAGCGCCACGGAGATGTTCGGCTCTCCCGGCTGGGTCGTGCAGAACGAGACCAACCCCTTCGGGTTCACCGGCGTGCACGACTGGTCCACCGCCTTCTGGTTCCCCGAGGCCAACGGCTGGCTCGCCTCCCAGGTCTACGACCTGTACCAGTTCGACAAGGACCAGGCGTACCTGCGCGACCGGGCCTACCCGCTGCTCAAGGGCGCGGCTGAATTCTGGCTGGCGAACCTGCGCACCGACCCCCGCGACGGCAAGCTCGTCGTGACCCCCAGCTACTCGCCCGAGCACGGCGACTTCACGGCCGGTGCCTCCATGGCCCAGCAGATCGTCCACGGCCTGTTCACCGACACCCTCGCCGCCGCGAAGCAGCTGAACACCGACACGGAGCTGCAGGGCCGGCTCACCACCACGCTCGGAAAGCTCGACCCGGGCCTGCGGGTCGGCTCCTGGGGGCAACTCCAGGAGTGGAAGGCCGACCTGGACGACCCGAACGACACCCACCGGCACGTCTCCCACCTCTACGCGCTCCACCCGGGCCACCAGATCTCGCCCGACACCGCCCCCCAGCTCGCGGCCGCCGCCAGGGTCTCCCTGAACGCCCGGGGCGACGGCGGCACCGGCTGGTCCAAGGCCTGGAAGATCAACTTCTGGGCGCGGCTCCTCGACGGCGACCACGCGCACAAGCTGCTCGTCGAGCAGTTGCGAGGCAGCACCCTGACCAACCTGTTCGACACCCATCCGCCGTTCCAGATCGACGGCAACTTCGGCGCCACCGCCGGCATGACGGAGATGCTGGTGCAGAGCCAGAACGGCGAGATCCGGATGCTGCCGGCCCTGCCCACCGCCTGGCCGGCGGGCTCGGTCGGCGGCCTCAAAGCGCGGGGTGACGTGACGGTCGGTGCCACCTGGCAGGCCGACGGAAGCACGGAGTTCACCCTCACGCCGCGCGACAGCGGGCAACTCGCCGTCCGCAGCGCACTGTTCACCCACGCGTACAGCTTGGTGGACACCGGGACCGGTCAGACGCAGACGGTCTCCGCCTCCGGCGACCGGATCGCCTTCGCTGCGGTCGCGGGCCACACGTACCGCGTCACCGGGACACGCGCGGTGAGGCTGGAGAACGGCCGCACGTACACCCTGACCAGCATGTCCAGCGGCAAGGCGGCCGACGTCCGGGACGCCTCCACCGCCGACGGCGCCGCGGTCATCCAGTACACGCCGGGCGACGCCGCCAACCAGAAGTGGCGGCTCACCGACACCGGGAGCGGGACCCTCACCCTGGCCGCCGCACACAGCGGCAAGTGCCTGGAGGTGCCGGACGGATCGACCGGTGCCGACGGCGCCGGCATCCGGCAGTGGGGCTGCTCGACCGGCACCAACCAGCAATGGCGCTTCGAGCCCGTCGGGCTCGACGTCTACCGGCTGGTGTCCGCCGGCGGCAAATGCCTGGACGTGCCGGGGGCCTCGACCGCCGACGGCGTCCAGCTGATCCAGTGGACGTGCAGCACCACGGCCGCCAACCAGAAGTGGAGACTCGCCCCGGCCGAGTGAGCCACCCATGGCGAACGGCGCCCGCCTTCCGGCGGGCGCCGTTGCTGTGTGTCGGGGCGCCGTCTCCGGTGTCAGGGGGTGCGCACGGCGAGGCCGGGGGAGCCGACGGCCGTGCCGTCCGCCAGCCAGTGCTCGACGGCGGCGACATGCACGGCGCTGGCGCTCGCGGCGAGCGATGCGTCACCCGCGGCGAGCGCGCGCCAGATGGCCTCGTGCTCGCGGTGGGCCTGCTGCCGGGCGGGTGCGTAGCGCGTCCCCCGGACGATGCGCAGCCGCTGGGTGTGGGTGGAGAGGATGCCGAGCAAGGTGGAGAGGACCGGGTTCCCGACTGCGTCGGCGATGATCCGGTGGAACTCCATGTCCAGCTCGACGAACTCCTCGATGCCGATGTCCGCGGCGCACTGGTCGAGGACGGTACGCAGCGTCCCCAGCTGTTCCGCGGACAGCCGGCCGGCCGCCAGCGCGGTCACCTGGGGTTCCAGTAGGCGCCGCACCTCCAGGAGCTGACGGGCCGTGTGACCCTCGGAGACGTCGGCGGCGAAGGATAGCGATTCGAGAAGAATGTGCGGTTCGAGTCCGGAGACGTACGTCCCGTCGCCCTGCCGGGGGACCAGGATGCGCATCGCCGTCAGCGCCCGGACGGCCTCGCGCAGCGAGCTGCGGGACAGTCCGAGCTGGTCGGCGAGATCGGCTTCGTTCGGCAGCTTGGCACCGGGCCGGAGGGCACCGCGGACGATCATTTCCTTGATCTTCTCGATCGCCTGGTCGGTCACGGCCATCGTGGGGACTCCCTCGTGGGTGGGGTGAGGGGAACGGCAGGGAGTGACGGCGGAGCGGCGCGCCCATGATGGGACGCGCCGCTCCGACGGCTCGCCGACCGCCCCGGGGGCGTGATGTCACTCCTGCTTCTCGCCGGAGGCGAAGCGGGAGATGATCAGCGCGACGATGATGATCGCGCCGTTGAGGAACTGGTTCCACAGCGGTGGTACGCCGGCCAGCGTCATGACGTTGACCACGAGCTGGAGCGTCAGCACGCCGGTGAGGGCGCCGAAGAGCGTGCCACGGCCGCCGTTCAGGCTGACACCGCCGATGACGGTGGCCGCGAAGACCTGGAAGATCCAGCCGCTGCCCTGGTCGGCGGAGATGGACCCGTAGTGCCCCGTGTAGAGGATGCCGGCAAAGGCGGCGAGCAGACTGCCCAGGATGAGCACCGCCCAGACGATCCGGTCCACGCGGATGCCCGCGGCGCGGGCCGCCTCCGCGTTGCCGCCGATGGCGTAGAGCGCGCGTCCGTGCCGCAGCCAGGCGAGAGCCGAGCCGCCGAGCAGGAACAGCACCGCGCAGATCCACACCGCCGCGGGGACGCCGAACCAGCTCGCCCGCCCGAGGTAGCTGAAGGAGGCGGGCACGTTGACGATCGACTGACCCTCGGAGATGGCGATCTGCAGGCCCCGGAGCAGGGTGAGCCCGCCCAGCGTGACGATGAAGCCGTTGAGCCGCAGCTTGAGGATGAGGAACCCGTTGATCGCCCCGATGATCGCGCCCACCAGCAGACAGAGGGGGACGGACATCCACTCCGGGAACAGCCCGAGGCCGGTGAACCTCGCCCCGTGGTCGGGCAGCACCAGCCACACGGCGACGACCGGCGCGAGGCCGATGGTGGACTCCAGGGAGAGGTCCATCCGGCCGATGATCAGGATCAACGCCTGAGCCAGGACCAGCAGGCTCAGCTCGGTGGCCTGCTGGCCCACGCCGAGCAGGTTGTCCGACGTGAGGAAGGCGGGCGAGACGATGAACCCGATGACGCCCAGGACGAGGAGGACGGGAACCAGCGAGAGATCGCGGAACCGTGCCAGCGCGAGGCGTCGGTCGGCGGGCTCGGGGACGGTGGCCGTCGGCGGCTCGCGCAGCTCAAGGGTGGGGGACATGCTGTTCCTTCTCGGTCGGCTTCTCGGTCGGGACGGCTATGCCTTCCATGGCCGCGACCAGGTCTTCGTCGCTCCATCCGCGCGCGAACTCCGCGACCACCCGGCCGTGGAACATGGCCACGACCCGGTCGCAGACGCGCAGGTCGTCGAGTTCGTCGGAGACGATCACGGCGGTCCGGCCTTCGTCGGCGACCCGGCGGACGGTGCCGAGCAGGGACTCCTTGGACTTGACGTCCACGCCGTTGGTCGGGCGGACCGCAACCAGGACGTGCGGGGCGGTGGCCAGCGCGCGGGCGATGACGACCTTCTGCTGATTGCCGCCGGACAGGTCGGTGACGGGGGCGGCGGGGCCAGGAGTCTTGATGTCGAGTTCGTCGATCATGCGCTCGGCGAAGGCCCGTGTCCTCGACGGCAGCACCAGCCCGTACGGACCCAGCTGGCCGGTCACGGTCAGGGTGGCGTTCTCGGCGACGCTCCGCTGCGGGACGAGGCCCTGGATGTGCCGGTCCTCCGGTACGAAGCCGATGCCGGCCGCCAGCGCGGCGGGGACCTGCCCGGTGCGGACCGCACGGCCCGCCACGCTGATCGTGCCGCTGTCGGGCCGGCGCAGACCGGCGAGGGTCTCGCCGAGCCGGACGTTGCCGCTGGCGGCGGCCCCGGCCAGCCCCACCACCTCACCCGCGTGCGCGGTGAGGGAGACGTCCTGGTAGCTGCCGGACAGGCCGAGGCCTGTGACGTCGAGCAGCGCGGCCCCTTCCGGCCGACTGGTGCCGCTCACCGGCCGGCCGGGCTCCGCCCTCCTGGAACTCTCACCGGTCATCGCCTCCACCAGGGCCCGCTGGTCCAGGTCCGCGACGGGCGCGGTGACGATGTGGCGGGCGTCCCGGTAGACGGTCACCGTGCCGCACAGCTCGTACACCTCCTGGAGATGGTGCGAGATGAACAGGAAGGCGACACCCTGCTCCTGGAGCGCGCGCAGCTTGCCGAACAGCCGGTCGATCCCGCGCGCGTCGAGCTTCGCGGTGGGCTCGTCGAGGATGATGAACCGGGCGCCGAAAGACAGCGCCCGGGCGATCTCGACGAACTGGCGCTGCTCCACCGTCAGGTCCTCGGCGCGCGCGCCGGGGTCGACGTCCACTCCGTACTCGGCGAGCAGGTCCGTGGCACGGTGCCGCAGCCGCTTCCAGCTGATGGGCTGGAGCGCCCCGCCGCTCTGCCGGTCCAGGAAGAGGTTCTCGGCGACGGTGAGCGCGGGGATGATCGTGGAGCGCTGGTAGACGCAGGCGACCCGGGAGCGCCAGGCACGGGTGTCGCCGAGGGCCGGGGCGGGCTCCCCGCCGAACCGCAGGGTGCCGGTGTCCGGACTCTGCAGGCCGGTGAGGATGGAGACGAGCGTGGACTTTCCCGCGCCGTTGCGGCCGACCAGGGCGTGCGACTCGCCGGGTGCGACGGTGATGCGGGCGTCCTTGAGCGCGACCGTGGCGCCGAAGCGCTTGCCGATGCCGTCGGCTTCGACGACGGGGCCCCGGACGGGGCTGGAGTCCGCCATGGCGGGGGTTTCCTTTCCGCGGTGACCGTGAGCGGCGGGCGCGCGGGCGGGGCGTCGAGTGATAGCCCGCCGCTCACGGGGCCTGTGGGCGGGGCTTGACCGGGCAAGCTCCGAGAGAGGGGGCCTAACCGATGGTGTTGCCCCAGAGCGCCTTGTCGTCCACGTTGTCCTTGGTGACCAGGGGGGCGGGGAGCTGGTCCTCCAGACCGTTGGGCAGCTCGACGATGGTGGAGTCGTGGTCGGTGGGGCCCGGCTTGAAGGTCCTTCCTTCGGTGGCCGCCTTGGCGTAGTACAGGGCGTACTTGGCGTACAGGTCGGCGGGCTGGGAGACGGTCGCGTCGATCTGGCCCTTGCGGATCGCGTCGAACTCGGCCGGGATGCCGTCGTTGGAGACGATGGCGATGTGCCCGGGCTTCCCGGTCGGCTGGAGCAGGCCCTTCTGCTGGAGCAGGGTGAGGGTCGGCTGCAGGAAGACGCCGCCGGCCTGCATGTAGATGCCCTTGAGGTCCGGGTGCGCGGTGAGGGTCGACTGGAGCTTCGCCGAGGCGACGTCGCCCTTCCAGTCGGTGGCCAGCTCGATGACCTGGATGTCGGGGAACTTCTCCCTCATGCAGGCGGCGAAGGCCTCGGAACGGTCGCGGCCGTTGACGGAGTCGAGCGCCCCCTGCAGCTCGGCGACCTTGCCCTTGCCGCCGAGCTGCTTGCCGAGGAACTCGCAGGCCTTGGTGCCGTACGCCTTGTTGTCGGCCCGCACCACCATGTAGACGTTCCCCTTGTCGGGGCGGGTGTCGACGCTGACCACCGGGATCTTCGCGGCTTCGAGCCGGTCGAGAGTGGAGGCTATCGCGCCGGTGTCCTGCGGGGCCATGACGACGGCCTTGGCACCGGTGTTCTGGAGGACCTGGACGTTGGCGACCAGCTTGGTCACGTCGTTCTGGGAGTTGCTCACCGGCAGCGCGTCGAGGCCGAGGGTCTTGGTCTCGCTGTCGATGTACTGGGCGTAGGAGTTCCAGAAGTCGGAGTCCGCCCGCGGGAGATCGATGCCGATGGCGGCCTTGCCGGCGGAGCCGGAGTCGGCGCCCTCCCGGTTGCAGGCGGTGCCGAGGCCGGCCACGGCGACCACTGTGGCGGCCATGGCCGCGATTCTGGCGGATCGGGGCTTCATGCTGGGGATCTCCTTGGCTGGGATGCCGGCGTGCCCGTGCGGGGCAGGCGTGAGCCGGGGTGTCCGGCCCGACGGGGAGGACCCGCGAGAGAGGCGGGTGACCTGGTGGTTCTGGGGGGCTGACGACGTGGATCGCGCCTCGGAAGTCATCCGATGACTTCCGAGTAACGAGGACCATACGAGTCGGAAACCCGTCTGACAAGAGGCGGAGGCGGACCTCTTGCGACCACTCCCTCGCTTGCCCAACTGGGTTATTGAAGCCCTGATCGTCTGCCGGTGAGTCGCATCGCTAGGAGGCGATGGGTGGATTCGATCTGCAGACATCGGATGTCTTCTTGCGATCGCGCGGCTCTGACTCGTATGGTCCTGGGCAGCAGATTCATCCGATGTGTTGGCGAGGTGACAGCTCGCCCTCCCGGCACAAGGACAGGAGACGGATCATGAGGCTATTGCGCGTCGGTGCCCCGGGGACAGAGATCCCGGCGGTCCTCGGCGACGACGGCACCGCCCACGCGCTCACCGGACTCACCGCCGACATCGACGGGGCGTTCCTCGCCTCCGACGGCGTCGAGCGCGTCCGGCAGGCGCTCGCCGAAGGCACTCTGCCGCCCCTCGACACGGAGGGACGGCGGATCGCCGCCCCCGTCGCCCGCCCCGGCAAGATCGTCTGCATCGGCCTCAACTACCGCGACCACGCGGCGGAGACCGGCGCCCCCGTGCCGGAGCGGCCGGTGGTGTTCATGAAGGATCCGGCCACCGTCGTGGGGCCGTACGACGAAGTGCTGATCCCGCGCGGTTCGGTGAAGACCGACTGGGAGGTGGAGCTCGCCGTCGTGATCGGCCGTCGTGCCCGGTACCTCGACTTGCCCGAACAGGCCCTCGGCCATGTCGCGGGGTACGCGATCAGCAACGACGTCTCAGAGCGGGAGTACCAGCTGGAGTACTCGGGGCAGTGGGACCTCGGCAAGTCCTGCGAGACGTTCAACCCGTTGGGGCCGTGGCTGGTCACCCCCGACGAGGCCGGCGATCCGCAGGCGCTGGGCCTCCGCCTCGCCGTCAACGGCGACACGCGCCAGAACGGCCACACCCAGAACATGATCTTCGGCGTCGCCCACGTCGTCCGGTATCTGAGCCAGTACATGGTGCTCAATCCCGGCGACATCATCAACACCGGCACCCCGGCGGGCGTGGCCCTCGGTCTGCCCGGCACCCCGTACCTGCGCGCGGGCGATGTGGTCGAGCTGTCCATAGACGGCCTCGGCACCCAGCGCCAGGCCTTCGCACACGCCTGAAAGGCACCACGTTGAGCGCACACGCCGCGCGGATCACCGCCCTCGACACGTACGACATACGCTTTCCCACCTCGCGCGAGCTCGACGGCTCCGACGCGATGAACCCCGACCCCGACTACTCCGCCGCCTACCTCGTCCTGCGCACCGACGCGGGCGACGGTGCGGAGGGACACGGCTTCACCTTCACCATCGGGCGCGGCAACGACGTCCAGGTCGCGGCCATCGGCGCGCTGCGCGAGCATGTGCTCGGCCGGCCGGTCGCCGACCTGTGCGCTGATCCCGGCTCCCTCTACCGCGACCTGATCGGCGACAGCCAGCTGCGCTGGCTCGGCCCCGAGAAGGGCGTGATGCACATGGCGATCGGCGCCGTCGTCAACGCCGTCTGGGACCTGGCCGCCAAGCGGGAGGGCAAGCCCTTGTGGCAGCTCCTCGCCGACGCGGAACCCGCATGGCTGGTCGGGCAGGTCGACTTCCGCTACATCGAGGACGCCCTGACGCCCGCCGAGGCACTGGAGCTCCTGACCGCGGGCAGGCAGGACGCCGAGGAGAGGGCCGCGCGACTGCGCGAGCGGGGCTACCCGGCGTACACGACCTCGCCCGGCTGGCTCGGCTACTCCGACGAGAAGCTCACCCGCCTGGCCCGGGAGGCCGTCGCCGACGGCTTCACCCAGATCAAGCTGAAGGTCGGCGCCGACCTGGAGGACGACATCCGCCGCTGCCGCGCCGCCCGCGCGGCCGTGGGACCGGACATCCGGATGGCGATCGACGCCAACCAGCGCTGGAACGTCGCCGAGGCCATCACCTGGACGAAGGCGCTCGCCGAGTTCGACCCGTACTGGATCGAGGAGCCCACCAGCCCCGACGACATCCTCGGTCACGCCGCCGTCCGACAGGGCGTCCACCCGGTCAAGGTCGCCACCGGGGAGCACGTACAGAACCGGATCGTCTTCAAGCAGCTCCTCCAGGCCGACGCCATCGACGTCCTCCAGCTGGACTCCGCCCGCGTGGGCGGGGTCAACGAGAACCTCGCGATCCTGCTGCTCGCCGCCAAGTTCGGCGTTCCCGTCTGCCCGCACGCGGGAGGCGTGGGGCTGTGCGAACTCGTCCAGCACCTCTCGATGTTCGACTACGTGGCCCTGTCGGGCACGGTCGAGGACCGCGTCGTCGAGTACGTCGACCATCTCCACGAGCACTTCGTCGACCCCGTCGTCATCGAGGCCGGTCACTACCGGGCACCCACCATGCCCGGCTTCTCCGCCACCCTGTACCAGAGCACCATCGACACGTTCACCTACCCCCACGGCACCTTCTGGGCCGCCGACGCGGCTCCCTTCGCCGCGACCACGGCCGGTGCGGACACGGAGGAACCGGCATGACCCCCGACCTCGGCGGACTCACCGCCCTCGTCACCGGAGGCGCCTCCGGCATCGGACTGGCCACCGCCCGGCTCCTGCACGAGCGCGGTGCGGACGTCGCCGTCCTCGACCTCGACCCGAGCGGCGCCGACGGTACGCTGCACGGCTTCACCGCCGACGTCGCCGACGACGCCTCCGTCCGCTCGGCCGTCCAGGCGGCGGCTGAACGGCTGGGCGGCATCGACATCCTCGTCAACAACGCCGGCATCGGCGCCGCCGGCACCGTGGAGGACAACGACGACGAGCAGTGGCACCGCGTCTTGGACGTGAACGTGCTCGGCATCGTTCGCACCACCCGCGCCGCCCTCCCGTACCTGCGCCGGTCGACGGCCGCTGCCGTGGTCAACACCTGCTCCATCGCCGCCACTGCGGGACTCCCGCAGCGCGCGCTGTACTCGGCGAGCAAGGGGGCCGTCCTGTCCCTGACCCTCGCCATGGCAGCGGACCACGTACGCGAGGGCATCCGCGTCAACTGCGTCAACCCCGGCACCGTCGACACCCCCTGGGTGGGCCGGCTCCTCGACCAGGCGCCCGACCCCGCCGCCGAACGCGCGGCGCTCGACGCCCGCCAGCCCACCGGCCGGCTCGTCACCGCCGACGAGGTCGCCGCCGCCATCGCCTACCTCGCCTCACCCTCCGCCTCCTCCGTCACCGGCACCGCACTCGCCGTCGACGGCGGCATGGCCGGCCTGCGCCTGCGCCCGGAGCCGAAGCCATGAGCCTGCGCGACAACCCACTCGGCCGCGGCACGCTGCGGGTGAGCGAACTCGCCTTCGGCGCCGCCGGGATCGGGAATCTCTTCATCCCGGTCACCGACGCCCAGGCCGAACAGGCCGTCTCGGCCGCCTGGGAATCCGGCGTACGGTACTTCGACACCGCCCCGCACTACGGCCTCGGCCTGTCCGAACGGCGCCTCGGCGCCGCTCTGCGCGGCCTGCCCAGGGACGAGTACGTCCTCTCCACCAAGGTCGGCCGGCTGCTTCGCCCCCGTAAGGAGGCGACCGGCGACGACCTGGCCAACGGTTTCGCCGTCCCCGCCGCCCACGAGCGGGTCTGGGACTTCACCGCCGACGGCGTACGCGGGAGTCTGGAGGCCAGCCTGGAGCGGCTGGGCCTGGACCGGATCGACCTCGTCTATGTACACGATCCTGACGACCACGCCGAGCAGGCCCTCACTCAGGCGTACCCGGAGCTGGAGCGCATGCGCGCCGAAGGCACGGTGGGCGCGATCGGGGTCGGCATGAACCAGGCCGGGCTCCTCGCCCGCTTCGTCCGCGAGACCGACATCGACGCCGTCCTGCTGGCCGGTCGCTACAGCCTCCTCGACCAGCGCGGCCTCGACGAACTCCTTCCCCTGGCCGCCGAGCGGGGGGTCGGCGTGGTCGTCGGCGGCGTCTTCAACTCGGGCCTGCTCGCCGATCCCCGCCCTGGTGCCACCTTCGACTACGCGACCGCTTCCGACGCTCTCGTGAGCCGGGCGCTGGAGATCAAGGCCGGGTGCGAGCGACACGACGTGCCGTTGCGTGCCGCCGCGCTGCGCTTCCCGTTCGGGCATCCCGCCGTGGTGAGCGTCCTGGTCGGTGTGCGCAGCGCCGCTGAGGCCGAGGACGCCGCCGCCATGCTCCGCACCCCCGTGCCGGCCGCGTTGTGGGATGACCTCAAGGAGCGCGGGCTGCTCCCCGCCGGGGTCCCGACTCCCGAGGAGACGGGCTGATGCGCGTCGCACTGTTCATCACCTGCTTCAACGACACCCTCTTCCCCGGCAGCGGACGGGCCGTGGTGAGCGTCCTGGAACGGCTCGGCCACACCGTCGACTTCCCGACGGAGCAGACCTGCTGCGGACAGATGCACTTCAACACCGGATACCGCCCCGAGGCCCTGCCGCTGGTGACCAGGTTCGCCCGGACCTTCGCCGCGTACGACACGGTGGTCACTCCGTCCGCGTCCTGCGCGGGGATGGTACGGGAGAACCATCCGTTGCTCGCCGAGCAGTTCGGTGACGCCGCGCTCCACCAACAGGTCGCCGAACTGATGCCCCGGGTCCATGAGTTCACCGAGTTCCTCACCGACGTCCTGGGCGTCACCGACGTCGGCGCGCACTTCCCCCGCCGGGTCGCCTACCACCCCACCTGCCACTCATTGCGCGGCCTGCGGCTGGGCGACCGGCCCCAGCGCCTGCTGAGCGCGGTCGACGGCCTCGAACTCGTCGACCTGCCCTCCGCCGACTCCTGCTGCGGCTTCGGCGGCACCTTCGCGGTCAAGAACGCCGACACGTCGAACGCGATGCTCGCCGACAAGGCCGCCGCAGTCCAGAACAGCGGTGCCGAAGTGCTGTGCGCCGCCGACAACTCCTGCCTCATGCACATCGGCGGCGGCCTCTCCCGACAGGGCCACCGGGTCCGGAGCATGCACCTGGCCGAAATCCTGGCGAGCACCGAAGGAGAGCCGTGGTGAGCGATCCCCGCCGCCGCGGCGTGGTCTGGCTGGGCTCCCCGGCCTTCCCCGAGGCGGCCCGCACCGCCCTCGCGGACGAGCAGCTGCGCGCGAACCTGAAGCGGGCCACCGGCACGATCCGCGACAAGCGGCTCGCGGTGGCGGCCGAGCTGGACGACTGGGAGGAGCTGCGCGAGTCCGCCGCCGCGATCAAGAAGCGGATCTCGCGGCACCTGGACCGCTACCTGTTGGAGCTGGAGGCCTCGGTCACCGCGGCGGGCGGCACCGTCCACTGGGCCGCAGACGCGGCCGAGGCCAACCGCATCGTGACCGAACTCGTCCGGGCCACCGGCGCGTCGGAGGTCGTCAAGGTCAAGTCCATGGCCACCCAGGAGATCGGCCTCAACGAACACCTCGCCGAGGCCGGCATCACGGCCTACGAGACCGACCTGGCTGAGCTCATTGTCCAGCTCGGCGACGACCGGCCCTCGCACATCCTGGTCCCCGCGATCCACAAGAACCGCACCGAGGTCCGCGACCTGTTCGTCGCCGAGATGGGCCACTGGGGGCAGCCCGCACCCGAGAAGCTGAGCGACGCCCCCCGTGAGCTCGCCGAGGCCGCCCGCCTGCACCTGCGGCAGAAGTTCCTCACCGCCAAGGTCGCCGTGTCCGGCGCCAACTTCGCCGTCGCCGACACCGGAACCGTGATGGTCGTCGAGTCGGAGGGCAACGGCCGCATGTGCCTCACCCTGCCCGAGACCCTCATCACCGTCATGGGCATCGAGAAGGTGATCCCCGCCTGGCAGGACCTGGAGG
The DNA here is from genome assembly GCF_049913095.1 of Streptomyces sp. E-08. Lineage (NCBI taxonomy): Bacteria > Bacillati > Actinomycetota > Actinomycetes > Kitasatosporales > Streptomycetaceae > Streptomyces > Streptomyces sp. E-08. Next base: position 8,043,130 of record NZ_CP183971.1, read on the forward strand.
TCTTCTTCCAGCTGCTGCCCCGTTCCTCCACCGGCGAGCGCATGAACCCCTACACCTCGACCTGGACCGGCACCACCGAAGGCGACGGCCCCCGGGACTTCCACCTGGTCCTGCTCGACAACGGCCGCACCGACACCCTCGCCGACACCGTCGGCCGCCAGGTACTCGCCTGCATCCGTTGTTCCGCCTGCCTGAATGTCTGCCCCGTCTTCGAGCGCACCGGCGGCCACGCCTACGGCTCCGTCTATCCCGGGCCGATCGGCGCCGTCCTCACCCCCCAGCTCGTCGGGGTGGAGAACGCCGCCTCCCTCCCCTTCGCCTCCACTCTGTGCGGAGCCTGCTACGACGCGTGCCCCGTCAAGATCAACATTCCGGAGGTCCTCACCCACCTCCGCGCCGAGGCCGTCAAGGGCAAGGGCGCGGCATCCGCCGAGGCACTCGCCATGAAAGCGGCGGCCACCGTCCTCGACTCACCCCGCCTCCTGGCCGCGGCCCAGCGCGCCGCCGCCCTCGGCGGCAAGGTCCTGGCCCGCGAGGGCCGCATCGGCCGCCTGCCGGGACCGCTCAGCGGCTGGTCCGACACCCGCGACACCCCCGCACCACCCGCGGAGTCCTTCCGCACCTGGTGGCGCAAGAACCGGAAGGAGGAGCGCCCGTGAGCAGCCGCGATGCCGTCCTCGCCCGCATCCGCGCCGCCCTCGCCGACGTACCGTCGGACGAGCGGCCCGAGGACGTGCGGGTCCCCCGCGCCTACCGCCGCAGCCACGTCGAGCCCGGGCAGGACGTTGTCGCCCTGTTCGCGGAACGGGTCGCCGACTACCGCGCGAACGTCATCCGGACCGACGAGGCCGGGCTCCCTCTCGCCCTCGCCTCGGTGCTCGACGGGCGCGGCGCCCGGAACCTGGCCCTGCCCCAGGGGTTCCCCGCCGCCATGCTGCCGACCGGTGCGTGGAAGTGGCACGCCGAGCCCCTGGACGTCCCCGAGCTGGACGCCCTGGACGGAGCGATCACCCTGGCCGCCGCGGCGATCGCGATCACCGGAACGATCGTCCTGGACACCGGCCCCGGCCAGGGACGGCGCGCCCTCACCCTCGTCCCCGACTACCACCTGTGCGTCGTCCGCGCCGAGCAGATCGCCGACGACCTCCCCGACGTCCTCGCCCGCCTCGACCCACAACACCCGCTCACCTTCGTCTCCGGCCCGTCCGCCACCAGCGACATCGAACTCGACCGGGTGGAAGGCGTCCACGGTCCCCGCGCCCTGGACGTCGTCATCGTCGACCCCACGCCCACGGAGCAGCCATGAGGATCGCCCTGCACACCCGCCTCCGTGCGGACCGGATCGACGAGTACGAGGCGGCCCACCGTGCCGTACCGGCCGAACTCACCGCCGCCCTCAGGGCCGCGGGCGTCACGTCGTGGACCATCTGGCGCAGCGACCGCGAGCTCTTCCACGTACTCGACTGCGAGGACTACGCCCACCTCCTGGCGGAGCTGGAACACCTCCCGGTCAACATCGCCTGGCAGGCGGAGATGGCCGAACTCCTCGACACCGTCCACGACTACTCCTCGGCGGGGGCCGAGGCCGGACTCCCGGTGGTGTGGCGGCTGTGACGACCCGGGAGATCATCGACGCCCACCATCACGTCTGGGACCTGGCGGTCCGGTCGCAGCCCTGGATCACCGGTGACGCCCTCGCCCCACTGGCCCGCAGCTTCTCGATGGACGACCTCGCGACGGAGGCGCGGGCGGCGGGCGTGGCCGGCACCGTCCTCGTACAGACCGTCTGCGTCCCCGAGGAGACGCCCGAGCTGTTGACCCTCGCGGCCGGCAGCGACCTGATCGCGGGAGTCGTCGGCTGGGTCGACCTCACCGCGCCGGGCGTCGCCGACGCGCTCGCCGCCCTGCGCGAGGGGCCGGGCGGAGACCGGCTGGTCGGCATTCGCCACCAGGTCCAGGAGGAGCCCGACCCCGAGTGGCTGCTCCGCCCCGACGTACGGCGCGGACTGGCCGCCGTCGCGGAGGCGGGGCTCGCTTACGACCTGGTCGTCACGCCGCGCCAGCTGCCCGTCGCGACTGCGGCAGCGGCCTGGGTCCCCGGTCTGACGTTCGTGCTCGACCATCTCGGCAAGCCGCCGATCGCCGGTGGCGAGCTCGGCCCCTGGGCGGCCGACCTCGGTCGTCTGGCGGCCCTCCCCAACACGGTCGCCAAGCTCTCCGGCCTCGTCACCGAGGCCGCCCCCGGAGCCTGGCGCACCGAAGACCTGGTGCCGTACGCCGACACGGCGCTGGACGCGTTCGGCCCGGGCCGGCTGCTGTTCGGCTCCGACTGGCCGGTCTGCACCATGGCGGCCGACTACGCGACGGTCGTCGGGATCGCCGGGACACTCGTGCACGCGCTCGACCGGGCGGAGAAGGACGCGGTGTTCCGTGACAACGCGATCCGCGTCTACGGACTCGAGGAGGCCGGCCGGCCGCCAGCGGGCGACGGGCGCCCCACGCCCGGGTGAGCCCGGCACTGTCGGCCCCGGCTGAGCGGGGCGACCACGGGAGCGAGGACTATGCTGCACGGACCAGGAGCGAGGGAGGCGGGGCGGGTGCCGGTCACGGACGAGGCGATCGAGAAGATCAAGGCCATGATCGTCAGTGGCGAGCTCGGCCCCGGCTCGAAGCTCCCCAAGGAGGCCGATCTCGCCGAGCGGCTCGGTCTGTCGCGCAACTCCCTGCGGGAGGCGGTCAAGGCCCTCTCCCTCATCCGGGTGCTCGACGTGCGCCAGGGCGACGGAACGTACGTGACCAGTCTGCAGCCCCAACTGCTGCTGGACACGCTGGGATTCGTCGTCGACTTCCACCAGGACGACACCGTCCTGGAGTTCCTGGAGGTCCGCCGCATCCTGGAGCCCGCCGCCGCTGCCATGGCCGCACGCGTCATGCCCGACGAGGACATCGCCGCGCTGCGGGAAGTGCTGGACGACCTCGCCGAGGACGCCTCGCTGGAGGAACTGATCGCCAACGACTTCGCCTTCCACCGCGCGATCGCCGTCGGCTCGGGCAACACCGTGCTGTGCTCGCTGATCGAGGGACTCTCCGGGCCGACCGCGCGAGCGCGGACATGGCGCGGAGTGACGGAGGAGGGCGCCGTGGAGCGGACCCGGCAGCAGCACCGGGCCATCTTCGAGGCCATCGCCGGCCGTCGTCCCGATCTCGCGCATTCCTGGGCGACGGTCCATGTGGCAGGCGTCGAGCAGTGGCTGCGCGACACCCTCGGCACGGACGGGGCTCCGCTCGGCTGAGGTGTCGCCGCGGCGGTGAGGCGCCTCAGCCCGCGGCGACCGAGCGGTCCACCGCCCCCGGACTGAGGGCGTCCTCGATCACCATGACCGCGGCGCCGACGACGCCCGCGCGGTCGCCGAGGAGGCGGCCGCGCATGGTCAGGTGCTGCGTGGCCAGCGGCAGGGAGCGGCTGTAGACGACCTCGCGGATGCCCGCGAGGAGGTGCTCGCCCGCGTCCGCGAGGTCGCCGCCGACCACGATCACGCCCGGGTTGAAGAAGTTCACCAGAGAGGCCAGGACCTCGCCGATGTCCCGGCCGGTCTGGCGGACCAGCTGGACGGCCAACGGGCTTCCCGAGCGCACCAGTTGCACCACCCCTCGGGCGTCTGCGGCGTCCTCGCCCAAGGCGCGCAGGCGTGCGGCGAGGGCGGCGCCGCCGGCGACGGCCTCCAGGCATCCGGTGTTGCCGCACCGGCACAGCTGGTCCCCGGCGGAGGGAACCCTGATGTGTCCGATGTCGCCGGCGGCCCCCTGGGCGCCGCGATGGAGGCGGTGCTCCGTGATGATGCCGCTGCCGATTCCGGTTCCGACCTTCACGAACAGGAGGTGCTCACACTCGTCGCCGGCGGCCCAGTGCTCGCCGAGCGCCATGATGTTGACGTCGTTGTCGACCAGGACGGGGACGCCGAGCCGTTCGCGCAGCCACTGGGACACGTCGAAGCCGTCCCATCCGGGCATGATCGGTGGGTTGACGGGACGTCCGGTGCCGTGTTCGACGGGTCCGGGGAGGCCGATCCCGGCGCCGCACACATCGGCGAGGGTGCGGCCGCTCTGGTCGAGGAGGGCGCCGAAGGCGTCGACCAGCCAGCCCAGGACGTGCTCGGGCCCCTGGGAGATCGGCATGTCCTGGGTGTGTTCGGCCAGCACCCGGGTCTTCAGGTCGGTCAGGGCGATCCGCGCGTGCGTGGCGCCGAGGTCGGCCGAGAGCACCAGCCTGGCCTCGTCGTTGAAGGCGAACGCCACGGCGGGCCGGCCCCCCGACGAGATGGCGTCCCCCGCCGGGGCGATCCATTCCTGATCGAGCAGGGCGTCGAGGCGCTGGGACACCGTGGATCTGGCGAGCCCGGTCAGCTGCATCAGTTCGGTACGCGTGCGGGCACGGCCGTCCCGAAGGATCGCCAGCAGTGCTCCCGCTCCAGCCACCTCTGTGGTCAATGCCCCGTCTCCTCGCCGTCTCGATGTCGCCGCGCCCCATTAATAGTATCGAACTTCGCGCTTTTGCTTGACCGTCGTCATAAGTCGTTCCTACGATCCGCAACATGCTTGAAATAAGACGAGAGTTGGCGAAACTCAGGGTGGGTATCGTCGGAACTGGCTTTATCGGTGGGGTACATGCCCGGGCCGTGGCCAAGGCCGGTGCCCGGCTCGTCGGAGTCGCCGCCGCGAGCGCCGAGGCAGCGCTCGAGGGTGGCAGGCTCCTCGGGGCGGAGCTCGCCTTCGAATCGGCCGAAGAACTCATCGGCTCCGGCCGCATCGACGTCGTCCACATCTGCACCCCCAACCACCTCCACGCGCCTCTGGCCCTGAAGGCGCTCGACGCCGGGCTCGCCGTCATCTGCGAGAAGCCGCTCGCCACCGACGCGTCGACCGCGGCGCTCATGGCCGAACGCGCTGCCCAGACCGGGCTCGTCGCCACCGTCCCCTTCGCCTACCGCTTCCACGCGATGGTCCGGGAGGCCCGCGCCAGGCTCGCCGAGATCGGCAAGGTCAGCCTCGTCCAGGGCAGTTACCTCCAGGACTGGCTCCTGGAGTCGACCGACGACAACTGGCGCGTCGATCCGGCACTCGGCGGTCCCGGCCGGGCGGTCGGCGACATCGGCTCGCACTGGTGCGACCTGGCCGAGTTCATCACCGGCGACCGGATCACCAAGGTCAGCGCCCAGACCGCCGTAGTCGTTCCGGAGCGGGCAGGCCGGGGGACCGTACGCACCGAGGACATCGCCACCGTCCAGTTCACCACCGCGTCCGGGGCCCTCGGCGCGATGACGATCAGCCAGGTCGCCCCCGGACGCAAGAACCGCCTGTTCCTGGAGATCTCCGGGACCACCGGCAGCCTCGCCTTCGACCAGGAGCACCCCGACCAGCTGTGGCTCGGCGGCCGCACGGACTCCCGGGCCCTCGTCCGGGACCCGCTGACCCTCTCCGAGGCGGCCCGGCCCTACTCGCCGCTTCCGGCGGGGCACCCGCAGGGCTTCCACGACTGCTTCGACGCCTTCGTCGCCGACACCTACGCCGCGGTGCGGGGAGAGCACCGCGACGGACTGCCCACGTTCGCCCATGGCGCCCGGGCCGCCGTCGTCACCGACGCGATCCTCGACTCCGCACGGACCGGCGGGTGGGTCTCGTGCTGAGGATGACCGGCATCGGCAAGAGCTTCCCCGGCGCCCGGGTGCTCTCCGGGGTCGACCTGGAGGTGGCGGCCGGCGAGGTGCACGCCCTCATCGGGGAGAACGGCGCCGGCAAGTCCACCCTCATGAAGATCCTCGCCGGGGTGCACACCCCCGACGAGGGCACGATCGAGATCGACGGCCGCGCCCTGGCCTTCGGGCACCCGCTGGACGCCCAGCGGGCCGGCGTCTCGATCATCTACCAGGAACTGACGCTGCTGCCCGAGCGGACCGTCGCCGAGAACGTCTTCCTCGGCCGCGAACCCGTCCGCCGCGGCCTCGTCGACCGGCAGACGATGGAACGCACCACCGCCGAGCTCCTCGCCTCGCTCGGCGAGGACTCCTTCGGCCCCCGCGATCTCGTCCGCCGGCTCTCCGTCGCCCAGCAGCAGGTCGTGGAGATCGTCAAGGCGCTCTCGGTCGACGCCCGGATCGTCGTCATGGACGAGCCCACCGCCGCCCTCGCGGAACACGAGGTGGAACTGCTCTACCGCCTGGTCCGCCAGTTGCGCGAGCGCGGCATCGCCGTCCTCTACATCTCCCACCGGCTGCGCGAGATCTTCGACCTCGCCGACCGGGTCACCGTCCTCAAGGACGGCGCCAAGGTCGCCACCGAACCCATCGACCGGATCACCACCGCCGACCTGGTCCGGCTGATGGTCGGCCGCGAGCTCACCGACTACTACCCGCCCCGCGCCCAGCGGCCGCCGGGAGACGTCCTGCTCTCGGTCCGCGGCGGCGGCAACGACCGGCTCGACGGCATCGACCTGGAGCTGCGCGCCGGGGAGATCATCGGAGTGGCCGGACTCCAGGGCGCCGGCCGCACCGAACTGGTCAAGGCGCTCTTCGGCGCGGAACCCTTCACCCGGGGCGAGATGACCCCGCGAAGACCCCGGTCGGTACGGGACGGCATCGCCGCCGGCATCGGCCTGGTCACCGAGGACCGCAAGTCCGAAGGGCTCGCCCTGCACCAGTCGGTCCGCGACAACGCGCTGCTCGTGGCGAGGGCCCGCAAGGGCCGCGCCGGCGGAGCCGTACTCCAACTGCTCGAACGGGTGCGGCTCGCCCCGCCCCGCCCCGAGCAGGAGGTCCGCTACCTCTCCGGCGGCAACCAGCAGAAGGTCGTCCTGGCCAAGTGGCTGACCGTCGCCCCGAGGGTGCTGCTCTTCGACGAGCCGACCCGAGGCGTCGACGTCGGCGCCAAGGCGGCCATCCACGAGCTCGTACGAGAACTCGCCGATGGCGGCATGGCCGTCCTGATGGTCTCCTCCGAACTCCCCGAACTCATCGGCATGAGCGACCGGATCCTCGTCCTGCGGGACGGCCGGATCGCCGGCCAACTGCCCGCAGGCGCGACGGAGGAAGCCGTGATGGAACTGGCGGCCGGGTCATGACCCAGGAACTGCACACCCCCCTGCCCAAGACCTCGGCGCTGCGCGGTCTGCGCGACCTCGGCGCCGACAGCCCGGCCCGCCCCGTCTACCTGGCGCTCGTGGCGCTGACGGTCCTCGCCTGGGTCCTCTTCCTCACCGACGGCGGCCAGTTCTTCAGCCAGGCGAACACCGTCGGCATCCTCCAGCGCTCGGCCGCGCTGGGCATCGTCGCCGTGGGCCAGACGCTCGTGATCCTCGCCGGCTCCCTGGACCTCTCGGTCGCGTTCCTCATCAGCCTGGTCTCCCTGGTCGCGGCCGAGACCATGGCCGGCTACGGGGTCCTCCCCGCGATCGGTGCCGTTCTGGCCGTCAGCGCCCTCGTCGGCCTGGTGAACGGACTGGTGATCACCCGTCTCAAGGTGCACGCGTTCATCGCGACCCTGGGCATCTCACTGATCATCAAGGGCGTACTCGACCAGCGGTACGACGGCCCCGCGGGCAGCGTGCCCGAGTCCTTCCAGCACCTCGGGTACGACCGCGTCGGCCCCGTCCCCGTATCAGCCCTGCTCTGGGCGGCCATCGCGTTCGCCGCCTGGTTCCTCCTCCGCCGCACCACCCTCGGCTACCGGATCTACGCCGTCGGAGGCGATCCCGAGGTCGCCCGCCTCTCCGGAGTGCGGACGGACCGGGTCGTCGTCGCCGCCCATGTGCTCTGCGCGCTGTGCGCCGGCATGGCCGGTCTCCTGCTCGCCGCACGGCTCGGCGCCGGCGCGCCGACCGTCGGCAGCGACGGAGGCTACGACCTGGAGTCCATCGCCGCGGTCGTCCTCGGCGGCACCGCCCTCGCGGGGGGCCGGGGAGGCGTGGCCGGCACCGCCGGAGGCGTGCTCCTCCTGGCCGTCCTCGACAGCGTCTTCAACCAGCTCGAAATCAACTCGTTCGCCAAGGACGTGGTCCGCGGGCTCGTCCTCGTCGCCGCCCTGGCGATCTACGCCCGCCGGAGGCTCGCCCGATGAGACGCACCCTGCCCATCTTCGGAGTCCTCGCCGTCCTGCTCGTCGCGATCGCCGTCGCCAACCCGTACTTCCTCGAACTCCCCGGCTTCCTCGCCTTCGTGAAGCGGGCCGCGCCGCTGGCGATCCTCGCCGCCGGCCAGTACTTCGTCATCGTCTCCGGAGAGTTCGACCTGTCGGTCGGCTCGCTCGTCACCGCCGAAGTCGTGATCGCGGCGCGGCTGATCGACGGCGATCCCGGCGCCACCTGGCCCGTCATCGCCCTGCTGCTCGTCCTCGGCGCGCTGGTCGGACTGGTCAACGGGGCGGTGACCACGCTCCTGCGGGTCCCCTCCTTCATCGCCACACTCGGCATGATGCTGATCCTGGCCGGCGCCGTGTTCCTGTGGACGGGCGGCGCCCCGCGCGGCGCGCTCACCGAACAGTTCCGCACCTTCGGGCGCGGTGACCTCGGCCCCGTACCGTGGTCCGTCCTGATCCTCCTGGCCGTCGTGGCCGCCGTCGTGCTCCTGATGCGCGCCGACTTCGGACGCACCCTCGTCGCCACCGGCGACAACCCGGGCGCCGCCGCGCTCTCCGGCGTACGGGTGCCCCTCACCAAGACGATCGCGTTCGTGCTCTCCGGAACGTCGGCCGCGGTCTGCGCGATCCTCCTCGGCGGGTTCGCCGGAGTCTCCGCCCAGGTCGGCCAGGGCCTGGAGTTCCAGGCCATCACCGCGGTCGTCCTCGGCGGCGTCGTCCTCGGCGGTGGCCGCGGCTCGGTGGTGGCCGCCATCGCCGGAGCCTTCACCCTCGAAGCCCTGTTCACCCTGCTCAACCTGTACGGCATCTCGGGCGCCCTCGAATCCGCGGTCCAGGGCGTCATCCTCATCGCCGCCATCGCCCTGGGCGCTCTGAACCTCCCCGCATGGGCGGCCCGCGCCCGCGCCACGAACGCCACCACCCACACCACCCCCGACCCCACCCACGCGAAGGGCTGATCTCCATGTCACTCACCCCCAGACGCGCGCTCGCCGGTGCCGTGCTCGCCACCCTGCTTCCGCTCACGGCCTGTTCCAGCGACCTGCCCGAAGGACCCGCGGCTTCCGGCGGCGCCACCTCCCAGGGCTCGGGGGACGGCAAGAAGAAGACCGGCGACCAGTCGACGTTCTTCGTCCAGGCCGACTACGACGCCCAGCTCGCGATGCGCGCCAAGCAGCCGACCGGGCCGGCCGACAAGCCGTGGGAGCAGGCCATCGACCCGCAGCCGGTCGACACGGCCGCGTACAAGAAGACCGGGAAGTACCACCTGTGCTTCTCCAACGCGGCCACGAACAACCCCTGGCGGCAGGTCGGCTGGAAGACCATGCAGGCCGAGGTCGCCCTGCACAAGGAGATCGCCGAGTTCACCGTCCTGGACGCCGAAGGCAAGGACGACAAGCAGATCTCCGACATCGCCGAGCTCTCCGCCAAGGGCTGTGACGCGCTGATCGTCTCGCCCAACACCACCGCCACGCTCACCCCCGCCGTCAAGGGCGCCTGCCCGAAGGTGCCGGTCATCGTCTTCGACCGCGGAGTCCAGACGGACTGCCCGGTCACCTTCATCAAGCCGATCGGCGGGTACGCGTTCGGCGCCGACGCCGCCGAGTTCCTCATCGACGAGGTGAAGCCGGGCGGCAAGGTCCTCGCCCTGCGCATCCTGCCCGGCGTCGACGTCCTGGAGACCCGCTGGTCGGCCGCGAAGATCGCGTTCGACAAGAGTGAACTGGACGTCGTCGGAGTAGAGTTCACCGACGGCGACGCCGCCAAGACCAAGGCCGTCGTCAGTGACTACATCCAGCGCTTCGGAAAGATCGACGGTGTCTGGATGGACGCCGGCGCCACATCCGTCGCCGCCGTCGAGGCCTTCGAGGACGCGGGCGTGCCCGTCCCGCCGATCAACGGCGAGGACCAGCAGGACTTCCTCCAGAAGTGGAAGGACGCCGGTCTGACCGCCGTCGCCCCCACCTACCCCACGTACCAGTGGCGCACCCCGGTCATCGCCGCCCTCAAGATCCTCAAGAGCGAGAGCGTGCCCAAGGTCTGGAACCTGCCGCAGCCCAAGGTCACGCAGGAAAGCCTCGGTGACTACCTCAAGCCCGGCATGCCGCCCCTGCACTACGCGCTCTGCGGCTGCGAGGCCATGCCCGGATACCCGCAGAAGTGGGGCGGCAAGTAGATGCGGCCCCTCGGCGTCAACACCTGGGTGTGGGCCTCGCCGCTCACCGACACCGTCCTGGAGAAGCTCGCCCCCCGCATCGCCGACTGGGGGTTCGACGTGATCGAACTTCCCGTCGAGCGCCCGGGCGACTGGGACCCCGACCGCGCCGCCGAACTCCTGGCACGCCTCGGTCTCGCCGCCTCGGTCGTCCTCGTCATGCCGCCGGGCCGCGAACTGGTCGCCGCCTCCGCCGAGACGATCCGCGAGACCCAGGACTACCTGCGGCACTGCGTGGACGTCGCCGTCATCCTGGGCGCCCCCGCCGTCAGCGGACCGGCGTACGCGTCGGTCGGCCGCACCTGGAAGCTCGACGCCGGCGAACGCGCCTCCGTCTACGCGGAGCTGCGGGAGAACCTCACGCCCGTCGTGGACCACGCAGCCGAACGAGGTGTGCGGATCGGCGTCGAACCGCTCAACCGCTACGAGACCAGCCTGATCAACACCGTCGACCAGGCCCTGGAGGCGCTGCCCGAACACTGCGGGCTGGCCCTCGACACCTACCACCTCAACATCGAGGAAAGGAGCCCGATCCAGGCCGTCCGGGACGCCGGTTCCAGGATCGCCCACCTCCAGGTGTGCGGGACCGACCGCGGTGCCCCCGGCGCCGACCACTTCGACTGGTCCGGCTTCGCCGCCGCGGTCGACGAGACCGGCTACGAAGGCCCGCTCGTCATCGAGTCCTTCACCCCGGACAACGCGGCCATCGCCACGGCCGCCTCCATCTGGCGGCCCCTGGCCGCCTCCCAGGATGCCCTCGCCACCGACGGACTGGCATTCCTGCGGACCCTCTGAGCACTGACCCCAGCCGACCCTCCGTCTCAGGGAGACCAAGCAGTGCAATCCTCACGCATGAGGCGTGCCCTCTCGGCCGTCGCCATGACGCTCCTCGCCCTTCTGTTCCTCCAACTCCCCGTCCAGCAGGCCGACGCCGCGCCGCGGGCCGTCGCCGAGCCGGCGTTCAAGGTGCTGTTGTTCACCAAGACCGCCGCCGGCGCCTATCGCCATGACTCCATCTCGGCCGGCGTGGCGATGTTCCAGCAGCTCGCCGTCGACAACGGCTTCCAGCTCGACCAGAGCGAGGACTCCGCCGTCTTCGCCTCGGCCGGGCTGAACACCTACGACGCCGTCATCATGTTCCAGACCTCCGGCATGGTCTGGGACAACGACGTCGAGCGCCAGGGCATGCAGAACTACGTGCGCAGCGGACGCGGTGTCGTCGCCGTCCACAACGCCACCGACATGAACATCGAGGCGGAGTTCCCCTGGTGGGACCAGGTCGTCATGGGGGGAGCGCACATGACCGCGCACTCCGCCATCGTCCAGGGCACCGCCAAGGTCGCCGACAAGGTGCACCCGTCCACCGCCGGACTGCCGGACCGCTGGGTGCGTGCCGAGGAGTGGTACAACTTCGACAAGAACGCGCGTGGCGACGTGCACGTCCTCGTCACCGCCGACGAGACCACCTACGACGCGGGCGGCGCCAAGATGGGCGCCGACCACCCCATCTCCTGGTGCCAGGTCGCCGAGGGCGGCAAGGTGTGGGCCACCGCGATGGGCCACCAGACCTCCTCGTACTCCGAGCCGCTGTTCCGGCAGCACCTGCTCGGCGGCCTGAAGTGGGCCGCGGGCGCCGCGGCCGGCGACTGCGGCGGCACGGTGACCGACCGCTACCAGAAGGTGGCCCTCGACAGCGCGCCCGACCAGCCCATGGCCCTGGACGTCGCCGACGACGGCAAGGTCTTCTACATCTCCCGCTCCGGCTCCGTCCACGTCATCCACGAGCACGACGGCGTCTCGGAGACGCACACCGCCGGCGTCCTGGACGTCTACGACGGCGGTGAGGACGGCGGGATCGGCCTGGCACTCGACCCGGACTTCGTCACCAACCACTGGATCTACCTCAACTACTCGCCCACCGGTACGGCCGAGGTCAACCGGGTCTCCCGCTTCACCGTCAAGGCCGACGACACGCTGGACATGGCCAGCGAGAAGACGCTCATCGAGGTTCCGGCCTTCCGCGAGGTGGACGAGCCCGGCCACACCGGCGGCTACCTCGACTTCGGCCCCGGCGGCAACCTGTACATCGGTCCCGGCGACGACACCAACCCCTTCGCCTCCGACGGATACGCCCCGATCGACGAGCGGGAGGGCCGGGAGCACTACGACGCCCAGCGGACCTCCTCCAACACCAACGACCTGCGCGGCAAGATCCTGCGCATCCACCCCGAGGCCGACGGCACGTACACCGTCCCGCAGGGCAACCTCTTCGCGGCGGGCACGGCCAAGACCCGGCCCGAGATCTACGCGATGGGCTTCCGCAACCCGTTCCGTTTCGCGGTCGACCCGGAGACCGGCTGGATATCGCTCGGCGACTACGGCCCCGACGCCGGCGCCGCCAACCCCGACCGCGGCCCCGAGGGCACGGTCGAATGGAACCTGATCAAGGAGCCCGGCTTCTACGGCTGGCCGTACTGCACGGGCAACAACACCCCTTTCAACGACTACGACTTCACCACCAACACCTCGGGCGCGAAATTCGACTGCTCCGCGCCGAAGAACGACTCGCCCAACAACACCGGTCTCACCGACCTGCCCGCCGCCAAGGCGGCCACCGTCTGGTACGACTACCACGCCTCGACCCGGTTCCCCGAGCTCGGCAGCGGCGGCGGCGCCCCGATGGGCGGCCCGTTCTACCACTATGACCCGGCGAGCACCTCGGAGCGCAAGTTCCCCGCGTACTACGACAAGACGCCGTTCTTCTACGAGTGGAGCCGCAACTACTTCAAGGAGTTCCGCCTGGACTCCGACGGTCAGTTGCTGAAGATCAACCCGCTGGTCGCCCAGATCGACCCGCACGCCGCCATCGACATGAAGTTCGGCCCCGACGGTGCCATGTACATAGCCGAGTGGGGCAACGGCTTCGGCCACTCCAACACCGACGACGGCATCTACCGCATCGACTACGTCGCCGGCAACCGGTCCCCGCTGGCCAAGGCGTCCGCGACGCCGGACTCCGGACAGGCCCCGCTCCCCGTCACCTTCTCCCCGGCGGGCTCCAGCGACCCCGACGGCGACGCCCTCACGTACGCCTGGGACTTCGGCGACGGAGCCACCTCAACCGAGGAGCACCCCACGCACACCTACACCGCCAACGGGCAGTACACCGCCCGGCTGACGGTCCGTGACGCGGGCGGCAAGACCGCCACCGCCAACGTCCCCGTGACCGTGGGCAACACCCGCCCCAAGGTCACCTTCACCAAACCGCCCAACGGCAGCTTCATCCAGCTCGGTGACAGCATTGCCTACCAGGTGAGCGTGACCGACCCCGAGGACCGCAGGATCGACTGCTCCAAGGTCGTCGTGACCGCGGCGCTCGGACACGACAGCCACAGCCACGACACCGGCCAGTTCACCGGGTGCTCCGGAACGATCCAGACCAGCGCCTCCGGTCACGACGCCGACGCCAACACCTTCTTCGTCCTCTCCGCCGACTACACCGACGCGGGCGGCCTGAAGGGCACCACCGGCATCACCCTGCAGCCCCGGCACAAGCAGGCCGAGTACGCCACGGCCAAGTCCGGGGTCCGGATCGTCGAGCAGGGCGGAGCCGAGGGCGGCAAGCGCGTCGGTGACGTCTCCGACGGCGACTGGATCGCCTTCACCCCGATGAACATGGCCGGCATCGAGAAGGTGAGCTTCCGGGTGTCGTCCCCGTCGGCCACCGGCGGCTCCATCGAACTGCGCGCCGACTCGCCGACGGGCAGGCTCATCGCCTCCACGCCCGTCCCGAGCACCGGAGGCTGGGACAACTACAAGCACCTCACGCCCGTGAAGGTCACCGACCCGCGGGGCACCCACACCGTCTACGCGGTGTTCAAGGCCCCCGGGGCGAGCCCCTTCGACCTGGACTCGCTCACCTTCCTGCGCCGGGGCGACGCCCCGCCGACGGACCCGCCGGGCCCGGAGAACGGAAGCACGTACACCCTCACGAGCGTGTCCAGCGGCAAGCTCGTCGACGTGCGGTCGGCCTCCACCGAGGACGGCGCGGCGGTCATCCAGTACACGGCCAACGGCGGCACCAACCAGCAGTGGAAGCTCACGGACGCCGGCGGCGGCACGTTCCGGCTGGTCTCGGGCCTCAGCGCCAAGTGCCTGGAGGTGCCCGGTGACCAGGTGACGCAGGACGGCGCGCTCGCCCGGCAGTGGGCGTGCGGCACCGGTGACAACCAGCGCTGGAAGCTGGAGGCGGCGGGCACCGGCGTCTACCGGGTCGTGTCGTTCTCCGGCGGCAAGTGCCTGGACGTCCCCGGGCAGTCCACCGACGACGACGTCCAGCTGATCCAGTGGACCTGCAACGGCGGCACCAACCAGCAGTGGAAGTTCACCAAGACCGGCTGATCGCGTCCCGTCGGACCGACCTGACCCGATCCGACGGGACCTGATCCGCCCCCGGCCCGGCGCCCGCACATCCAGCGGGCGCCGGGCCCCCGGCGGCACCCCCGCTGACTCTCACCACCCCGCACGCGCACGAGGAGTGAAACCCCGATGACACGTCCGATCACCCTCTTCACCGGGCAATGGGCCGACCTCCCGTTCGAGGAGGTGTGCCGGCTCGCCGCCGAGTGGGGCTACGACGGCCTCGAAATCGCCTGCTGGGGCGACCACTTCGAAGTCGACCGCGCCCTCGCCGACCCGGAGTACGTACCGAAGAAGCGCGCGGTCCTCGACCAGTACGGCCTGGGTGTCTGGGCCGTGTCCAACCACCTCGTCGGCCAGGCCGTCTGCGACCACCCGATCGACGCCCGCCACCGGTCCATCCTGCCCGCCCGGCTCTGGGACGACGATCCGGAGCGGGTACGCCGGAACGCGGCCCGCGAGATGGCGGACACGGCCAGGGCCGCGGCCCTGCTCGGCGTCGACACGGTCGTCGGCTTCACCGGATCGTCGGTCTGGCACACGGTCGCCATGTTCCCGCCGGTCCCCGCCGACACGATCGACGCCGGATACCGCGACTTCGCCGACCGCTGGCACCCGATCCTCGACGTCTTCGAAAAGCACGGCGTCCGGTTCGCCCTGGAAGTCCACCCGAGCGAGATCGCCTACGACCACTGGACCACCCGGCGCACCCTGGACGCGATCGGCCACCGCTCCTCCTTCGGGCTCAACTGGGACCCGTCCCACATGATGTGGCAGGACATCGACCCGGCCGGCTTCATCCTCGACTTCGCCGACCGCATCTACCACGTGGACTGCAAGGACACGAAGATCCGCGCCCGCGACGGCCGCCGGGGCCGGCTCTCCTCGCACCTTCCCTGGGGCGACCCGCGCCGGGCCTGGGACTTCGTCTCCACCGGCCACGGAGACGTTCCGTGGGAGGAGTGCCTCCGCGCGCTGAACACCGTCGGCTACACCGGCCCCCTCTCCGTCGAATGGGAGGACGCGGGCATGGACCGCCTGACCGGCGCCGCAGAGGCCGTGACGTTCCTGCGTCACCTGTCCCGCATCAGCCCCCCGCCCGTCTCCTTCGACGCCGCGTTCGACACCTCCGCCTCAGGAGCCGACCATGAGTGACACCGCACGCCGCACCACGCGGGACACCGCCCGCGAAGCCGCACAGGACGCCGTGCTCGACGCTCCGCAGGGCACCGCGCAGGACCCCGGACGGATCGGCGTCTGGCTGGTCGGGGCCCGCGGCTCCGTGGCGACCACGGCCACCGTCGGCGCCGCCGCCGTCTCCGCCGGTCTCGTCCCCCCGACCGGCATGGTCGCCCAGCTGCCGGAGTTCGCCGGCAGCGGGCTGCCCGCCCTGGACCGCCTCGTCTTCGGCGGGCACGACGTCACCGAGACCCCGCTGCCGAAGCGTGCCGAGCAGCTCGCGGAGGCCGGGGCGTTCTCGGCGGCACTGCTCGGGCCCGTCGCCGAGGCCCTTCACGCCGCCGACGCCGAGATCCGGCCGGGCGTACGGAACGAGGCCGGCGGACCGCCCCAGGCGCTGACCGCCGCCGCGCTCGTCGAGGACCTGGTCGCCTTCCGCCGCCGCCACCGGCTGAGCGACGTCGTCGTCGTCGACGTCTCCTCCACCGAGCCCCCGGCCGTACCCCATCCCGCCCACGAGGACCCGGAAGCCCTGGAACAGGCCCTCGCCACCAGCGCCGACGTCCTGCCTCCCAGCTCCCTGTACGCCTACGCCGCCCTGCGCGCCGACTGCGCCCACATCGGCTTCACCCCGTCACCGGGCATGCGGATCCCGGCCCTCCGCCGCCTCGCCGAGGACCTCGGCCTGCCCTACGCAGGAAGCGACGCGAAGACCGGCGAGACCCTCGTTCGCACGGCCCTCGCGCCCCTGTTCGCCCACCGGGCCCTGCGCGTGCGGTCCTGGTCCGGCACGAACCTGCTGGGCGGCGGCGACGGAGCCACCCTGGCCGACCCGGAAGCCGCCGCCAGCAAGAACGCCTCCAAGCGCGGCGGGCTCGCCGCCCTGCTGGGCACCGGCGTCGAAGGGCTCACCCACATCGACTACGTCCCCAGCATGGGGGAGCGGAAGACGGCCTGGGACCACATCGCCTTCGAAGGGTTCCTCGGCGCCTCCATGACGCTCCAGTTCACCTGGGACGGCTGGGACTCGGCACTGGCCGCACCCCTCGTCCTCGACCTGGTCCGGTTCCTCGCCCGCGCCCGGCAGACCGGCGCCGCCGGACCGCAGGAACAGCTCGGATTCTTCTTCAAGGACCCCGTCGGCCCGGAGGGGACCGTCCCCGACCACCGGCTCGTCACCCAGTTCGAGCGGCTGAGCGCCTGGTACGCGGAGGGCGCCCGATGACCGACCCGCGCGACCTCCTCGAACTCGTCAGAGCCCCGGCCGCGCTCACCGTCCCCGGTGACGTCCTCGCCGGCGCCGCCGCGGCGGGCCGGCCCCTCCGGGCGAACACGGCAGGCCTCGCCGCGGCCTCCGTCTGCCTCTACTGGTCGGGCATGGCCCTCAACGACTACGCCGACCGGGAGGTGGACGCCAAGGAACGTCCCGGGCGCCCCATCCCCTCCGGCAGGGTCGCTCCCCGTACCGCGCTCGCCGTCGCCACCGCGCTCACCGGAGCCGGGCTCGCCCTCGCCGCGGCGGCCGGGGGCCGGCGCGCCCTTGGCGCCGCCGTGCCGCTCGCCGCCACCGTCTGGGCGTACGACCTGCGCCTCAAGAACACCCCGTACGGTCCCGCCGCCATGGCCGCCGCGCGCGGCCTCGACGTCCTCATGGGCGCCGGCGCAGACGCGTGGCGCCGAGCGCTCCCGGCCGCCCTGACCGTCGCCGGTCATACATACGCCCTCACCACCGTGAGCCGGAAGGAGATCGAGGGCGCCACCGCGTCGCTCCCGGCGGCCGCGCTCGCCACCTCCGTGGCCCTGGGCCTCACCACGGCCGCCTCCACCGCCGCTGACACGGGCGGCGCCCGCCGTGCCGCCACCACCGCGCTACTCGGCGGCTACCTCGCCGCCTGCCTCCCCGCCCAGCTCCAGGCGGTCGCCCGCCCGGACGCCGCCCGGCTCCAGCGCGTCGTCGCCGCCGGCATCCACGCCCTCGTCCCGCTCCAGGCGGCACTGACCGCACGCACCGCCTACCCCCGAACCGTCCTGCCGCTGCTGGCGGCCTACCCCCTCGCCCGCCGTCTCTCCCGGAAGGTCTCCCCGACATGACCGCGCTGCGCTTCGGCTACGGCACCAACGGCCTGGCCAACCACCGCCTCGACGAGGCCCTGGAGGTCGTCGCCGGACTGGGCTACTCGGGAGTCGCGCTCACCCTGGACCACGCCCACCTCGACCCGTACGCGCCCGACCTGTCCCAGCGGTCGGCGCACACGCGCCGAAAGCTCTCCGCCCTCGGCCTCGGCGTCGTGGTGGAGACGGGGGCCCGCTACCTCCTCGACCCCTGGCACAAACACGCCCCCACCCTCCTCGACCCCGACCCCGGCCGCCGCGCACACCGCCTCGACTTCGTCACCCGGGCCGTGCGGATCGCCGCCGAACTGGAGGCCGACGCGGTCTCCCTGTGGAGCGGCGTCCTCGGCCCCGGCACCTCGCACGACCAGGCCTGGGACCTGCTCGCCGACGGCTGTGCCACCCTCGTGGAGATCGCCCGCGAGGCCGGCGTACGCCTCGGCTTCGAACCCGAACCCGGCATGCTCGTCTCCGACCTGGCCGGGTACGAGCGCCTGCGGCGCACCCTCGGTGACCCGGAGACCTTCGGCCTCACCCTGGACATCGGGCACTGCCAGTGCCTGGAGGAGGAGACCCCGGCCCAATGCGTCCGGCGGGCCGCGCCCTGGCTGGTCAACGTCCAGATCGAGGACATGCGGCGGGGCGTGCACGACCACCTCGAATTCGGCGAGGGGGACGTGGACTTCCCGGCCGTCCTGGAAGCGCTGTCCGAGACCGGATACCGAGGCATCGTCGGCGTCGAACTGCCCCGCCACAGCCACAGCGGCCCCCAGACCGCCCTGCGCTCCCTGAACGCGCTGCGCGCCGCCTCCACCCCGCCCTGGACGAGCAAAGCACTCGACCAGCTCCGCTCCGACCCCGCCGCGATCACCAGCCTGTTCCCGGTCGCCGCGCGCGGCGGTGCACCGGTCCCCGGCGACGTGACCCGCGCCCAGCTGCTCCAGACCCTCCCCGCACGCGAGGGTGAACTGGCCGTGATCCTGACGGAGTTGTACGAGTCAGGGGACGCCGCCGAACGGCTCGCCGTGCTCCGCGCCCTCCCGCTCCTCGACGCGGCCGGACACCTGGGTCCGCACGCCACGCCCCTGATCGAGGACGCCCTGCGCACCAACGACGCCCGGCTCGTCACGGCCGCCGTCGGACCGTACGCCGCCCGCCACCTGGGCCAGAGCCAGTGGCGCCAGGCTGTCCTCAAGTGCGTCTTCCTCGGCGTCCCCCTCGACGCCGTGGCCGGCCTCGACCGGCGCAGCAGCCCCGAGCTCACCCGCATGCTGGCGGCCTTCGCCGCGGAGCGCACCGCCGCGGGACGGGCCGTACCCGACGACGTGAACGAACGCCTCGACCCGCCGCCCGCCCCCGACACCCTGCCGGCCCACGCCTGACCCGTCCGAGAGGAGAAGCCATGCGCATCTTCGACCCGCACATCCACATGAGCTCCCGCACCACCGACGACTACCGGGCGATGCACGCGGCCGGCGTAAGGGCCGTCGTGGAGCCCGCCTTCTGGCTCGGCCAGCCGCGCACCTCGGCGGCCAGCTTCCGCGACTACTTCGACTCCTTGCTCGGCTGGGAGCCCTACCGCGCCGCCCAGTACGGCATCCGCCACTTCTGCGCCCTGGCACTGAACCCCAAGGAGGCCAACGACCCCCGCTGCGCACCCGTCCTCGACGACCTGCCCCGCTACCTGCTCAAGGACAACGTCGTCGCCGTCGGCGAGATCGGCTTCGACTCGATGACCGACGCCGAGGAGCACGCCTTCACCATTCAGCTCGCCCTCGCCGACGCACACGGGCTCCCGGCCCTCGTGCACACCCCGCACCGCGACAAGGCCGTCGGCACCTCCCGCACGCTCGAGCTCGTACGGTCCTCCGGCATCGACCCCGGCAGGGTCCTGATCGACCACCTCAACGAGGTGACCGTGCCCCTCGTCGCCGACTCCGGCTGCTGGATGGGCTTCTCCATCTACCCCGACACCAAGATGGACCCCGACCGGATGGTCCGCATCCTCCAGGAGTACGGAACCTCCCGGATGCTCGTCAACTCCGCGGCCGACTGGGGCCACAGCGACCCGCTGCGCACGGCGGCCACCGCCTCCGCGATGCGCTCGGCAGGCTTCACCGAGGCGGACGTCGAACAGGTCCTCTGGCACAACCCGGTGGCCTTCTACGCCCAGAGCGGCCGCCTCGTCCTCGAAGCCGAGGGCGCCGAGGCCCGCCCGTCGGACTCCACGGACTTCGCCGGCAACTCCGTGCGCAGGGGCGGCAGCTGATGCGCCTGCGGCATCGCGGCGGCGATCTCGTCCACCTTGCCTACTGCACCAACGTGCACCCGGCCGAAGACCTGTACGGGATCCTCGCCCAGCTCGACACCTACGCCGTCGCCGTACGGGACCACCTGGGCGCGGACCGGCTCGGCATCGGCCTCTGGCTCGCCCACCGCGTCGCCGCCGACCTGGCGGCCGACCCGGACGCGGCGCTCCGGCTGCGTGCCGAGCTCACCCGGCGCGGCCTGGAGGTCGTCACCCTCAACGGCTTCCCGTACCAGGGCTTCCACCAGCCGGTGGTCAAGCACGCGGTCTACCGTCCCGACTGGTCGGAGCGGGCACGCCTGGAGCACACGGCGAACCTCGCGCGGGTCCTGGCCGTACTGCTGCCCGATGACGTCACCACCGGCAGTGTCTCCACGCTCCCGCTAGGCTGGCGCACCGGCTGGACCTGGGAACACCAGGACAGTGCCCTACGGCACGTGGACGCACTCGGCCGCGAGCTCGTCGAGCTCCGCCGCAGGACGGGCCGCACGATCAGGATCGCCTTCGAACCGGAACCGGGGTGCGTCGTCGAAACGACCGCGCAGGCCGTCCAGCACCTCCAGGGCCTGGACCCGGGACACTTCGGCGTGTGCCTGGACATCTGCCACCTCGCCGTCGCCTTCGAGGACCCCGGGACGGCGCTGGCACGCCTTGCCCGGGCAGGCATCGAGGTGGTCAAGGCCCAGGTCTCCTGCGCCCTGCACGCGGAGACCCCCGCCGACCCCGAGGTACGGCGGGCCCTCGGCGCCTTCGACGAGCCCCGGTTCCTCCACCAGACCCGCCGGGCGGGTACTCCGGCCCCAGGCGTCGACGACCTGCCCGAGGCGCTGACCGGTCCGGCGGCTCTCAGCGACGACGCGCCGTGGCGCTCCCACTTCCACATCCCGGTGCACGCCGATCTCACGCCGCCCCTGGCCAGCACCCGGCCGGTGCTCAGGGACACCCTGGCCGCCCTGCTCACGCCCGACCGGCCGCGCACCACGCACCTCGAAGTGGAGACCTACACCTGGTCCGTGCTCCCCGAGCCGCCGCGCGACGACAAGGAGCTGGCGGCGGGCATCGCGGCCGAACTCGACTGGACCCGCCGGGAACTCCTGGCGCTCGGCCTCACCGACCCGGCCACGCCGACGGAGTCCGACTTCCCGAACCCGAACCCGATCAGGAGCTCGTCATGAGCGTCGTCGTCCTCGATGTCGTCGGACTCACCCCGCGCGTACTCGCCCACATGCCCCACCTCCGCGCCGTCGCCGACACCGGCTTCACCGCGCAGCTGGACACGGTCCTCCCGGCGGTCACCTGCTCGGTCCAGTCGACCTTCCTGACCGGCGAACCGCCCACCGGGCACGGCATCGTCGGCAACGGCTGGTACGACCGCGACATGGGCGAAGTGGCCTTCTGGCGTCAGCACAACCGGCTCGTCGGCGGCGAGAAGGTCTGGCAGACCGCGCGCCGCACGCGCCCCGGCCTCACCGTGGCGAACATCTGCTGGTGGTACGCGATGGGCGCGGACGTCGACATCACGGTCACCCCCCGCCCCGTCTACCACTACGACGGCCGCAAGTCCCCCGACTGCTACACCCGCCCGCCCGAACTGCGCGACGAACTCACCGCGGAACTGGGTACCTTCCCCCTCTTCCACTACTGGGGACCCAAGGCGGGCCTCACGTCCTCGCGCTGGATCATCGACGCCACCCGCCGCGTCCTCGACCGGCACAACCCGGACCTGACCCTCGTCTACGTCCCTCACCTCGACTACGACCTCCAGCGCCACGGCCCGGAGTCTCCCCAGGCTCGCGAGGCCGCCCGCGAGCTCGACGCGGCCCTGGCCCCTCTGCTCACCGAGACGCTCGCCCGGGGAGCCACGATCGTCGCGCTCTCCGAGTACGGCATCACCGAGGTCAGTCGCCCCGTCGACATCAACCGTGCCCTGCGCCGGGCAGGCCTCCTGAACGTCCACCGTCAGCAGGGCATGGAGTACCTGGACCCGTGGACATCGCGCGCCTTCGCCGTCGCCGACCACCAGATCGCCCACGTCTACGTGACCGACCCGGCGGACGTGCCGCGCGTCCGGGAGGTGATCCGGGAGCTCGACGGCGTGGAGGAGGTCCTGGACCGCGAGGCCCAGGCCGAGCACGGCCTCGACCACACCCGCTCGGGCGAGCTGGTCGCGGTCGCCGCAGCCGACAGCTGGTTCACGTACTACTACTGGCTGGACGACGCGCACGCCCCGGACTTCGCCCGGGGCGTGGAGATCCACCGCAAGCCCGGCTACGACCCCGCCGAGCTGTTCTTCGACCCCGCCGATCCCCTGGTGATGGCGCGGGCCGCGGTCTCCCTGGCCAAGCTGAAACTCGGCATCCGCGGCACCATGTCGGTGGTCCCGACCGACCCCTCCTGCGTGCGCGGCAGCCACGGCCGCCTCCCCGACGACGCCGCCGATGCGCCCGTACTGCTCTGCTCCGCACCGGAACCCGCCCGCGAGCGCTACCGGGCCACCGAGGTCAAGGAACTGCTCCTCGCCTGCCTCGCCGGCATCCCGGGCGGGTCTCGCGACGCGAGCTGAGTGCGTTCTCGGACAGGCTCGTCGTGAAAGGCGAGCAGCGAACCCGGCACACCCGCCCGCGGGCGGGTTCGGAATCGGGAGGGCGAACGTGTGGAGACGCAGGCCGTCATCACGGCCTGCGTCTCCACACGTTCGCCCTCCCGGGTCATCGCAGCTTCACGAGGTGCCTTCCGCGGGTGTGGCGCCGTCTCTCAGCTCGATCCTCACGACGGTGTCGACCGGATCGGGCAGCGGATACGTGAAGTGGCCGACCTCGCCGAACTGCACGAAGGGGATGTCGGGATACGAGGCCACGACCCACTCCTCGCAGAGCTTCAGCTCCCGGTCGTCGGCGACCAGGCTGATGCGCTCGATCGCGTCCTTCGGCACACCGGTCAGCGGCAGCGGACCGATCGGGGCCCGCAGGACGTGGGCGTACACGGTCGAACCGGAGCGGGTGTAGTAGCCCCACTCGGGCGAACCGAAGCCGGCAGGCCCCGCCCCGTAGACGGACTCGCCGTTGGCCTCCAGCCAGTGGCCGATCCGCCGCAGTCGTTCGGCGGCCTCGGGCTGGATGGTGCCGCGCGCGTCGGGGCCGACGTTGAGCAGCAGGTTCC
This sequence comes from Streptomyces sp. E-08, assembly GCF_049913095.1. Classification (NCBI taxonomy): domain Bacteria; kingdom Bacillati; phylum Actinomycetota; class Actinomycetes; order Kitasatosporales; family Streptomycetaceae; genus Streptomyces; species Streptomyces sp. E-08. The sequence continues at coordinate 8,066,649 of NZ_CP183971.1, forward strand.
CGCCCTTCGCGACGCACTCCACGAGCTTCGTGATGACCTGCTCCGGCGACTTCCACAGGTCGTCGGCGGCGGCGTACCCCCAGTTGTTGTTGAGGGTGACGCACGCTTCCCATGGCACCGGGGTGCCGTCCGGGGTGTGGAAGCCCTCCACCGGGATCACCTGCTCCGGGGAGACGAAGTCCCCGCAGTACGAGGTGGGATCGTCGGTCACGATGGAGCCCATGCCCTCACCGCTGGTCTCCAGACGGTTGTCCATGATGACGTCCGGCTGGAGCTCGCGGACCATCGCCACGAGGTCGGCGGCCCCCCACTGCTCGGGGCCCATCCCCTCGTAGGAGAAGTCGAACCACAGGATGTCGAGCTTGCCGTAGTTGGTGCACAGCTCCCTCACCTGGCCGTGCAGGAACGCCCGGTAGGACTCCAGGTCGGGCTGGTGGGAGGCGAAGGCGGGGTTGTCGCGCTCGGGGTGCGCCCAGTCGCCGTGGTGCGGGTAGTCGGGATGGCGCCAGTCGAGCAGCGAGAAGTAGAGGCCGACCTTGATGCCGCGGGCGCGGAAAGCCTCCAGGAACTCGGCGACCAGATCCCGGCCGATGCCGTTGTGCATGCTGCCGTAGTCGGTGAGCGCGGTGTCGAACAGGCAGAAACCGTCGTGGTGCTTGGCCGTGAGAACCGCGTACTTCTGGCCGGCCTCGGCGGCGAGTTCGGCCCAGGTGTGCGGGTCGAAGTCCTCGGCGCCGAAGCCGTCGACGGCGAACTGGTAGTCGGCGAGCGGGACGCGTTCGTGGGAGCGGAGCCATTCACCGCGGGCGGGGACGGCGTACGGCCCCCAGTGGATGAACATCCCGAAGCGGTCGTGCCGGAACCATGCCGAGCGTGCGAAACGGTCCTCGCTCATGCCTTCACCGCTCCCGCGACCATCCCGCTGACGATGTACTTCTGGGCCGCGAGGTACACGGCGACCACCGGAAGCATGGTCAGGACGAGGTTGGCGCACACCAGCCCGTAGTCGAAGCTGTGGGTGGTCTGGAAGGTGAACACCGTCATGGGAAGGGTCCACCGGTCGGCGTCGGGGATCAAGAAGAGCACGTTCTGAAACTCGTTCCAGGCATAGGTGAAGACCAGGACCAGGGCGGTGAAGCTGACCGGTCGCAATAGCGGGAAGATGACAGTGAAGAACAGCCGCAGGGATCCCGCGCCGTCCAGCAGCGCGGCCTCGTCGATCTCGCGGGGCAGCTGCCGGATGAACCCGACGTAGGTCAGCGTGATGAAGGGGATCTGCACGGCGATGTCCGTCAGGATGAGGCCGAGGTACGAGCCGCCCAGACCGATCTGCTGCAGGAGCCGGATCGCCGGGATGAACGCGAACGGTGCGACGAGCCCGGTCAGCAGATAGCTGTAGACGCCGCCGGTGACCCGGCCCGGGCGGCGCGCGATCACGAACGCCGCCATCGAGCACACCAGGACCGTGCCGCCCGTGACACCGACCGCGATCAGGACGCTGTTGCTGAGGGCTTGGAGCGAGTCGCCGGTGGTGATGACCGTGAGGTAGTTGTCGAAGTGCCAGCTGGCGGGGAGCGCGAAGCTCATCGTCCCCGACTCCGCGGTTCCCTTCACGCTGGTGATCAGCACCAGGTACAGCGGAGCGAGGAAGACCAGGGCGACCAGGGCCGCCAGGGTGTACGTGGCCGAGGAGGCGAGGAGCCTTCGGGCGCGGGGCCGGGCCGGTCGGCGGGTCATGCCGTCGCCTCCATCCTGCGGACGAAACGGTTGATCACCAGGGCGACGGCGGTGATCATGAGGAACTGGAAGACGTTGACGGCGGCGGCGTAACCGAGGGCACCGGTGTTGAGCTGTTTGTAGACGTACGAGGTGAGCACCTCGGTCGCCGTACCGGGGCCGCCGCCCGTGGTCGCGTAGATCATGTCGAACGCCTTCATTCCGGTGATGAAGGTGAGCAGCCCGGCCAGATTGATGGCGTGCCGGATGTACGGGATCTTGATGTGCCGGGCCACCTGCCAGGGGCCGGCGCCGTCGAGGTGGGCGCTCTCGATCAGTTCCGTCGGGACCGCCTGAAGGGCCGCAAGGACGAGGACGACCGTCCAGCCGACGCCCATCCAGGTGTCGACGGCGGTGACGCTGTAGAGCGCCAGGTCGAAGCTGCCGAACCAGTCCTGCGCGAGCCCGAAGGGCTTCAGCAGGATGTTGAGCGGGCCGTCGGCCTTGAGGATGTAGCCGAAGAGCAGGCCGACCACGATCGTGGAGAACATGATCGGCAGGTAGACGACGACCCGCAGGAACTTGGCCCCGCGGAAGGTGCGGTCGAGAAGGAAGGCGATCGCCACTCCCAGGACCGTCTTGCCGACGGTCACGCAGGCGGCGTAGGCGAACTGGTTCCAGGTGGCGTTCCACAGCACTGAGCTGTCGCCGGCCATCAGACGGTAGTTGTCCAGACCGATGAAGCGTGTGTCCGGGACGAAGGTGGAAGCGTCGGTGAGCGAGAGGTACATGCCGAAGAAGGCAGGCAGAAGGAAGAAGACGGTGAAGACGGCGACAGCGGGGACGAGGAACGCGTACCGGTAGGTGCGGACCACACCGGAACCGTCGGCGCGCCCCGAGCTCCTGCGTGCTCCCTCTCCCCTTTGTACTCCGCGTCCCTGCTTCCGTCCCGATCCGGGCGACGCTTCTCGGTGTCTGGTGGCGGCGAGGCTCATACTGGGTGTCTCCGATCTCGGGCCGGGTCAGAACCCGGCGGCGCCGGACTTGGCGCCCGCGCTCTGCCACGCCTTCTGGACGCGGTCGCCGAACTCGGCGACATCAGCGCGCTTGCCGATCAGCTCCTGGTAGGCGGCGATGATGTCGTCCTGCGGCTGCGGGATCACCGACTGCTGGTCGAAGGGCAGCACGGACCCGCCCTGGTCGACGAGCTTCTGCAGATCGGCGACGCCGCCGGAGGGCTTGGCGGCCTTGACGTCGGTGAACGCGGACACCCCGGGGTTGGCGTCCAGGAAGGACTGCGCCTGCGGCTGCGCGATCATGAAGTTCAGGAAGTCCTGGGCCTGCGGGGCGACCTTGGAGAACTTCGCGACCTTGAGCATGTTGGGCTTCTGCAGGCCGAGGGTGCTGTGGCCGTCCGCCGCAGGGAGCAGGAAGAAGCCGATGTGCGCGTCCGCGTTCGACTTGGCGATCTCCCCGAGCGCCCAGCTGCCGTTGATGATCGCGCCGGCCCTGCCCTTCGCGAGGGCGGCGGTGGAGGCCTCGTATGTCGATGTGAGGGCGTCGTCGTTGGTCAGCCCGCCGTTCACCCAGTCGGACAGCGCCTGGTACTCCTGGTCGAAGCCCGGCGTGTCGGCCCACTTCGCCTTGTTGCCGTCGAGCTTGGCGACCAGGTCCTTGTCCGCGCCGATGAAGCTCGCGTTGACCGAGCTGCGGTGCTGGAGCAGCGTCCAGCCGTCCTTGCCGGCCAGGTGGAGCGGCGTGACGCCGGACTTCTTCACCTTCTCCAGGTCGGCCCGGAATTCGGCGAGGGTGGTGGGCGGGGCGGTGATGCCGGCCTTGGCGAAGACGTCCTTGTTGTAGAGGACGCCGGTGGCGTTGAGACCGTCGGCACTGGGCGTGCCCCAGATCTTTCCGTCGGGGGAAGTGATCGCCTTGCGAACGTCCGGGTTGAGCCGCTGCACCCACGGGCCGGTGGCCGGCTGCATGATCGCGGCCTTGTCCTTGGCGGTGTCCTGGCCGGCGAAGATGTCGACGCCGTTCTTGGAGGCGATCCGGGCCTGCACGAGCGCGTCGTAGTTGGCGTCCGGCACCGGGGCGAGCGTGACCTGGTGGCCGGTCTTCCGCTCCCAGGCCCGCACGTTCTCCTTGAACCCGGGGACGCCGACCCAGGAACTCGGCAGCATGTAGGTGACCGTCACATGGCCGCTGGCGTCGGTGCCGTCGTCCCCGGCGCAGCCGCTGACGACGGCCGACACGGTGAGCGCCGCGGCTCCGATGAGGGCGATTCTCCGGATTCTGCGCATGACGAGGTTCCTCTCGGTACTGCTCAGGGGGAAGGGGAAATGCGGGATTGTTCCGGTGGGTGCGCGGCTACGAGACGGCGGCGGTTGTACGGACGCCGTCCCGGCCGCCCTCGTACGCTCCGGACTTCAAAGGCCTCATGTCGATCCGCGCGGGGAATGCGGGGTCGCCGAGCAGGGTGTGGAAGGCGTGCGTGAGCGCGAGCTGCAGGGAGCCGAGCGCCGGGCCGAACGTCTGGTTCTCGGTGATCGCGAGCTTCACCGGGTACGCCTTGCGCATCATGGTGTGTAAACGCGCCGCGATCCGGTCGGTGAGAGCTTGCCGGTGGGCGAGCGGCCCGCCGAGGACGACCACCTCTGGGTCGACCGACAGGGTCAGGTAGGCGATGTGACGCGCGGCGCGAGCGGCGAACGCGTCCAACTCTTCCTGCGCGGCCGGGTCACCACGGTCGGCGGCGTCCACGACCGGCAGGAACGATTCGACGTCGGCCCAGTGCGCGGGCGCGGCCGGGCCGTCGTCGATCAGGTTGAGCTCCCCGGCCAGGTTCCGGCTGCCCCGCTGGACCCGCCCCTCCACGACCAGACCGGCCGCCACCTCGTGCCAGGCCAAAGCCAGGGCGAAGGTGTCGGCACCGCGGGCGGCGCCGTAGGCGTGCTCGGCGATCGCGGCGGCGTTCAGGTCGTGCTCGACGATGAGCGGCACGTCTCCGAAGACCAGCCCGGCCTCAGCAGGGGACAGTCCCTGGAGATCGGGATAGTGCGGGGCGTAGCTGATCCGCCCGTCCGGCCCGACACCGCCGGTGAGCGCGATGCCGAGACCGAGCCAGTCGCCGTGGGTGGCCTTCAGGGAGGCCACCAGGCGGTCCAGCCGTCCCCTGAACGCCCTGACCCGGTCCTGCCCGGATCGGGGCTCGGGGTCATGATGACGGCCCACGTGGAGGAGCCGGCCGGCGACGTCGCTGACGAGGATCCGCTCGTCGTGCTTGCCGATCTCGGCGCCGATCACGAAGCCGTGCCGGCCCCGGAACCGGAACCGGGAGGCGGGCCGGCCGCCCACGGGCGTCGGGGACTCCCCGTGCTCGGCCCCCGAGATGACCTCCACGAGGTGGGGGAGTTCGGCCAGTCGGTCCCGGACCGTCGGCCGGGACAGTCCGGTGACGTTCGCGAGCTCGCTGATCGTCGCCTCGCCCAGCGAGTGCAGCGCGGCGGCACAAGCCATGGTGGTCGTCCGCCCGGAGGCTCTGTCACCTGAGGCGAACGTGAACATGGCGTGCTCTCTTCGGAAGCCCTTCCGGTCGGGTCCCGGGGAGGGCCCCGCCCGAAGGTATGGCAAGGAGGTTTCGAATCCGGCTTTCATAACCGGTGGCAGGAACGTAAACGACGCGTTACCGGACCTGCAACAGTTCCGAAAGTGAGAGGGGCAACCTTTCGGAACCTAGACGTAGGGCGGGTGTTTTCTTGCTTTCACCCTGATTCATCCTGTGGATACAAAGGCTTGCCCGGATGAGTTTCCGAACTCTTTCAGTCATGAACCTGTGTCGCCTACGTTTCCGCTACTTCACCAGGACGTGGCCCCAGGGCGGGCCCACCAGACGCAGGAGGCAGCGGTGGCAGATCGCGAGCACCCCTCAGCGAGGTCCGACGCCGGTACGGCCGGCGGGTCCGGCGGTCCGGGACGCCGACAGCTCCTCGCGGCGATCGCGGCCGTCGGTGCGGGCACGGCCGCTTCCGGCCTTCTCGGCGCCTTCGGCCTCGGAGGGACCGCCGCAGCGGCGACCCCCGAGGCCCAGGCTGCCGCGACCCTGCGCGCGACCATCGACGAGACGCACCCCGCGCACCTGGTCAACCTCGGGCAGAGCGACGAGCCGTACCAGGGCACGCTCGTCCAGCTGTGGGCCACGATCCCGGACAGCCTCAAGCCGTACTGCTACATCAACCTCATTCCCGGCAGCGAGATCCACGACGTCCCGGCCGCGACCGACTGGATCCAGGCCCGGCTCGACACCGCCGAAGCGGCCGGCATCCCGGTCACCGTGCAGGTCGCCCAGGGCGCCACCGGCAACCAGGGCATTCCCGTCAGCAAGTGGCGTGCCTGGGCGCAGACCCACCCGAAGACCTTCGTCGGCCTCAACGCGGCCGAGCTGTACAACGGCATCGACCAGAGCAACTACCTGATCGACCTGTTCAACCTGGCCGGCGAACAGGGCATGTTCTTCTTCTGGACCGACACCAACATCTTCGGCAGTCACGGCATGATGCTGGACTACATGCAGAACAACACCCGGTTCCTGCCGACGATGAAGGCGAACGCCAAGAACCTGGTGTTCATGAACAAGGAGTCCTGGGCCACCGACTCCACCGACGCGCTCCTCAAGGGCCTGTGGCTCACCGGCTACATCGGCAACTGGGGCTCGTCGACCGACTGGTGGAAGTGGGGCCTCGACAACAAGGGCGTCTTCCCCGGAGGCGAGGGCTGGCAGGACTGGAAGTTCATCCTCCAGTACCCACAGGGCCTCCAGGTCCAGTCGATCGTCCGCGACCTGTCCCAGGGCGCGACCTGCTTCCTCGCCGAAGGCTCGTACTTCACCAACGGCGCTCTCGGAAACCGTTACGCCGGAGCCCAGTTCGGCATCTACCCGCTACTCCAGAGCATCCTCAACGGCTGGATCCAGATCCCCACCCGCGCCCAGGTCGCCGCCCAGCAGCAGGCCTTGATCAAGGGCATCGCCGCGTACTCCACGCCGGGCTGGAACGGTTCCGTCAACAACGCCATGGCCGTCGACGGGCGGTACGGGATGGTCTCGCTGGTCCCCACCACGATGCCCGCCGCCGACCTGACTGGCTTCACCACCGTCACCTCGAAGCAGCCCACAAGCTACTACGACGGGCTGTTCCCCGGCTACGCCCGCACCGGCAACGGCTGGGTCGTGCGCTCCGACGGCACGAACAAGCAGTGGTACTACACCAACCCCGTCATGTGGGAGCAGCGCAAGACCGCCTCCGTCATCCCGCTGACCAACGTGCCCGGCGCGCAGGTGACCGTCAGCTCCGACGAACACACCAGCGTGATCATCCAGGAGAACCCCTCCAACCTGGGCGTCCACGTCTTCAACTACCGCCTCAACCTGACCGACGCCATATCCCAGGTCGCCGACGAGGCCGACACCATCGCCTTCGGACAGAACTACATGGCGCCCCGCCTCGACGCCGCCGGCACCCCGGTCGTCAACGCCGACGGCTCGATCACCACGGTCGGCAACCGCACCCTGCCGGACCAGACCTCCCGTGACGTCCGCAACGTCACTCTGACCATCGTCGGCACCTGGAACGGCGGCCAGCCACGCATCACCTTCGACGACCAGGCGGGCATGACCCGCCCGTACACGAAGACGCAGACCTGGGACGCGGCCACCAGCACGCTCACCCTCAGCCTCACCATGAACGGGACGAGTCACTTCAACGTCCAGATCAACGGCGGCGGCCCGCACGTCCTGCCCCGCGACGGCTGGACCGTGACCTACACCGACAGCCAGGAGACCGCCGCCGAGAGCACCCCGGCCACCAACGTCCTGGACGGCAACATGTCCACGTTCTGGCACACGGCATGGTCAGCCACCGACCCGGACCCCGCCTGCCCGCACGAGATCCAGCTCGACATGAAGAGCAGCCGTACGGTCTCCGGGTTCACCTACCTGCCACGGCAGGACGGACCCAAGAACGGCTGGGTCGGCGGCTACGAGTTCTACGTCTCCGCCAACGGCACGACCTGGGGCAGCCCCGTCGCCACCGGTACGTTCGCCGCCGACGCCACCCTGAAGACCGTACGGTTCCCCGCCACCGCCGGCCGATACGTGCGGTTCCGCGCGCTGTCGGAGGTCAACGGCAACCCCTGGACCTCCTGCGCCGACCTCACGGTCATCGGCCTGTGACCCGCCCCCGGGCGACCCCACCGGAGACAACGCACTCATGACCCCGCACCACCACCAGGACCTGGCCGTGCTCGCCGCGGCCGGGTCCGCCCTGGTCCTCGACACCTCGGGCCCCCACCTCCCCGCCGTCCTGCACTGGGGCGCCGACCCGGGCGCGCTGGGCGATCCCCACGAGCTGCTGCTCGCCCTCACCCCGGGATGGCCCGTGGCCTCCGTCGACCAGCCCGTGCCCCTGCGGCTCGTCCCGCACCAGGCCGACGGCTGGACCGGACGCCCCGGCATCACCGGCCACCGCGACGGCGCCCACCCCAACCTGCGCCTGCGGCTCTCCGAGCCCGTCACCTGCGTTCCCTCGGACAACGGGGGAGGCCAACTCCGCATCACCGCCGCCGACTCGGATGCCGGAGTGACCATCCGCACCGACCTCGAGATGGACCGGTTCGGCGTCATCCGGATCCGCCACACCCTCGGCAACGACGGCCCCGGCACCTTCACCCTCGACTCCGCCGCCTGCCTTCTGCCGGCCGGCGACCAGGCCACCGAAGTCCTCGACTTCACCGGCCGCTGGGCGAACGAACGCCGCCCCCAGCGCGGACCGCTCCACCACGGACTGACCCTGCGCGAGTCCCGCCGCGGCCGCACCGGCCACGACGCCACCGGCCTCCTCGCCGTCGGACAGCCCGGATTCGGCTTCCGGCACGGCCAGGTGTGGGCTGTCCACACCGGCTGGAGCGGCAACCACCTCCACTACGCCGAACGCGTCCCCGAACACGGCCCCGTCCTCGGCGGCGGCGAACTGCTCGGCCCAGGCGAGATCCGCCTCGGCCAAGGCGAGACCCACCGCGCTCCCTGGACCTACTTCGCCTGGTCCGACGCCGGACTCGACGGCCTGTCCGACCGCCTGCACCGGCACCTCCGTGCACGCCCCGGCCACCCCCGTACCCCACGGCCCGTGACGCTCAACACCTGGGAAGCGGTGTACTTCGACCACCGCCTCGACACCCTCACCGACCTCGCCGAACGCGCCGCCGCCGTCGGCGTCGAACGCTTCGTCCTCGACGACGGCTGGTTCACCGGCCGCCGCGACGACACCGCCGGCCTCGGCGACTGGACCGTCGACACACAGGTATGGCCCGACGGGCTGCACCCGCTCGTCGACCAGGTGCGGGAACTCGGCATGCAGTTCGGCCTCTGGGTCGAGCCGGAAATGGTCAACCCCGACTCCGACCTCGCCCGCGCCCACCCCGACTGGCTGCTCACCACCCCGGGCCGGCCCGCCCTGGCCGCCCGGAACCAGCAGGTCCTCGATCTCGCCAACCCCGACGCGTACGCCCGCATCGCCGCCCGCCTGCACGCGCTCGTCGACGAGTACGGCATCGACTACCTCAAGTGGGACCACAACCGCGACCTGCTGGAAGCGGTCCACGACGGAACCGCGGGGGTCCACGCCCAGACGGCCGCCGTCTACCGGCTCCTCGACGAACTCCGCGACCGGCACCCCGGCCTGGAGATCGAGTCCTGCTCCTCGGGCGGTGCCCGCATCGACTACGGCATCCTGGAACGCACCGACCGCGTCTGGGCCTCCGACACCAACGACCCGCTCGAACGCCAGGCCATCCAGCGCTGGACCGGCCTGCTCGTCCCCCCAGAGCTCATGGGCTGCCACGTCGGCGAGGCCCGCGCCCACACCACAGGCCGCGTCACCTCCCTCGCCACCCGCCTCGCGACCGCCCTGTACGGCCACGCCGGCATCGAATGGGACCTCACCCGCTGCCCCGACGACGAACTGGTCCAACTGACCGCGTGGGTACGGCTCCACAAGCGCCTCCGTCCCCTCCTCCACACCGGCACCACCGTCCGCACCGACCACCCGGACCCCACGGCCTGGCTTCACGGAGTCGTCTCCGAGGACCGTCACCACGCCCTCTTCACCCTCGCCCAGCTCACGGCGTCGATGGACTCCGTCCCATCCCGCATGCGCCTCCCCGGCCTCGCCCCGGACCTCACCTACACCGTCACCGTCCGCCCGGAGTTCCCCTTCACCCAGTCCCACCCCAGCACCGCCGTCCCCTGGATCACCCACGGCACGATCCGCGCCCGTGGCGCCGTCCTTGCCGAGGTGGGGCTGGCTGCCCCGCTGCTCGACCCGGCGCAATGCCTGGTCTTGGAGGCGGAAGCGATCGACGGCGACACCTGATCAGTGGGTGCCGCTCCACGGAACCGGCAGCGCGCTGAGGGCCATGACGGAGACGACGCCCACCGGGACAAGGTGTGGGGTGGCGTCAGACCGGAAGGCGGTTTCAGTGGCCTTAGGAGGTGGTCGGCGCGTGCCCTCCGTTTCGGTGCCGACCTGAGTTTCGTGGCTCGCGATCTCGACCACCTCAACAGCGTTCCTCGTAAGCCTCTGCCCAAGCTCAGAAGAAGCCGAGCTTCTTGGGGCTGTAACTCTGGAGGATGTTCTTCGTCTGCTGGTGGTGGTCCAGCATCATGCCGTGCGTCTCGCGGCCGATGCCCGACTGCTTGTAGCCGCCGAAGGCCGCGTATGCGGAGTTTGATGAAAGTCCGTAGATGTGGAAGGTGGCTGACCAGGCATGATGACGGATCAGGAGTGGCTTGATCACTGGTTGCGGCGGGCGCCGGCTCTCTCTGGGGAGGTCCTGGAGCGACTCATGGAGCACCTGACCGAGGGCGAAGACGAGTGACCACCGGGTCCGTGTCGTCACTCCGAGCCGGCGAGGCTCGAAGGCTGCTCGGGCAGCAGGCCACGGAGAGGGCCGAAGCCCCAGGTGTCGACGGCGTCGAGGGTAGCCGTTGATCCAGTCGGTCGGTGGAGGGTCGTGCGGCTCTTCCAGGCCGCCGCACCACTGCGAGAGGATGTTGTCGCCGAGCGCGAGATCCGTCGCCGATCGAGGCGCCTTCGTGGGCGATCCAGTTCCTGGCCTGCCTGGCCTTGTGCAGCGTGTCCATGGTCCGGCCCATCGCGTGCGGGACCAGACTGTGTAGCGTGCCGCCCGGCAGCTTGTCGGCGGGGACTGAGGTGACGGCCTCGACGCACCAGCCGTCGCAGACGACGTCGCGGAATCTCGGCGGTCCATTGTGTCGGTTCGATCGAGCCCGGACTGGGGCACCTGCGCGCTGGCCGACGCCTCGACGCGAGCCTGCCCAGCGCACTGTCGACGATGGATTGGTTACTGGTCCATCGGTCGAGCAGCAGATTTGAATTGCGAAAGTATGCCCCACGCGCGCGTGGATTCTGCATGTAGTTGAGGGCTTCCTGTCCTCTTCGACTGTGAGGCATCCGTAAGCTGACGTGGGGAAGTGTCGGTCGGTCCAATGATCCGGGCATGGGTATCCCAAAGGCGCGACCTCAAGAGCACAGCACGTGCACCAGGGCTTCCAGGGCGGTGTTGTCGAGCGCGGTGCGGTGGGCGAGTTTGTTGCGGGACGCTCGCAGCGTACGCAACCGGTCGGCCTCCGGCTGGCTGAGCCGTACGTGACCCTGCAAGTGGGCGCGCCACATCGCGCCGAGTTCCATCTCTGCCTGTGGGCCGTAGAGGGCGGCGAGTTCGGTTCCGGAGATTCGCGACCGGACCCTGATCACTTCGGTGAACTGCTCACGGGCCTCGTCGAGCAGAGGCAGCAGTGCGTGGTTCTGGGCCAGCCAGATGCGGGTGCGCACGCTGTGCTCGTGTTCGGTTCCGCTGTCGGGGCGGCGGCGCAGCCGCCCGTCCCACCTGTCGAGCGTGCCCTGGTCCCCTTCAGGACGCAGGGAGGCGTTCGGATGGAGCGGGGCCGCTGTGGGCTCCGTAGTCCGCGGGCCGGGCACGGGGATTCGGCCAGGTTCCGATCCCGGCCGTGAGCCGCAGCAGGTGGGCGGGGAGGCCGTCCGGGAGCCCGTCCCACTTGACCGCCAGCCGCGCCGCCAGATCGAGGAAGGGACCGCACACCTCGACCACGGTGGCCTGTGTCACCGCTTCGAAGAGTTGGTTGCGGGCGGCCGGGCCGGACGGGCGGGGCCGCCAGCACCAGCAGCCGCGGGCGCCGACCCGGAGGCAGGCCCGCAGCCTTGACCGTGGCGGAGAGCCGCCGAAGCAGGTCGGTGGCAGCTGGCGGGGTCGGTTTGGGACTGGTCGAGTACGCCCTCGCCGCCCTCGCCCTCGCCCTGGTCCTGGCCATCGTCCAGCGCAGTGACGGCATGCGCGGGTTCGTCGTGCTGCCCAAGCGGTGGATCGTGGAGCTTTCCGCGCAGCTGGAGGAGTTTCACCGGGGCGCCGAAGGGATCCGGACCATCCGCAAGGCGCTGCTGGAGCTCCCCGGGCCGGTTCCGTTCGAGCCGCAGCCCCGAAGTTGTTGGGCCATCCGGCCTACCTGCAGATCATGGCGGTGCTCGCTGCGACCGGCGTCCCACTGCGGGTGTGGCAGGTGTGCGAGGCATGCGGCCGTAAGCCGCCCTGAGTCTCCGGAACCTGCCCGCTCGTCTGCGGCGAAGCGACAAGTAGGCCCGGCGAGCCGGACTGGATCCTCCAGTTGGACGTACGCAGGCGCGGTCGGCTCGGGCGGACTCATCCATGAGCACTATTGCCGCTCGACCTGCTGTGATGGCCTTTTGAGCTTCCGCGACGCCGACAGCCCGTCACGTTTCGATGCGCTTCAGGTCGGCCTTGGTCGCGTACGCGTCGCCACCTGCGACCGGAGGTCTTCAGGTGCTGGTGCGACTCGATGACAGGTTCGCGCAGTCGCGGCCCGTGAATCCTTGCAAGAGGGGCATGAATATCAAATAGAGGTGAAATGGGATCTTATCCCGTAATATCCGGTTTGCAGACCGTCGAGAGTCGGTGCCTTTGGGAGGCAGCCTGTGTCCCTTCACGCCAACGGGTCCGAGCCCGAGGCCGGATCCCGGACTGGAGTGTGGTTCGTCGGGGCGCGGGGCTCCGTCGCCGTTACGGCGGTTGCGGGGTGCGCCGCCGTTACCGCCGGGCTGCTGCCGCCGACCGGTATGGTTACCGAGACCCCGCCGTTCGCGGGGAGCGGGCTGCCCGCCCTGTCCTCGTTCGTCTTCGGAGGGCACGACACGGCGGGTTACCCGCTGCCCAAGAAGGCGGAGTCGCTGGCCGCTGCGGGAGTGCTGCCACATGGGCTGCCGTCAGCGGTGCACGCCGAACTTGACGCCGCTGACGCGGAGATACGGATCGGCGGGCCGTTGCCCGCAGACCCCCGAGGCGACGAGGAACTGATCGCGGGCTTCGCGGCCGACATCGCCGGCTTCGCGAGCCGATGCGGTGCGGCTCGCACGGTCGTGGTCAACGTCGCAACCACGGAGGCCGCGCCCGCCGCGGGCGAGGCCCGTCTGCCCCCCAGTTCGCTGTACGCGGCGGCCGCGCTGCGCGCCGGCTGCCCTTATGTCAACTTCACGCCGTCCCCGGGCCTTCGTCACACGGCGCTGCGTGCGGCGGCTCGCAACGCGACGGTGCCCCACGCGGGCCGGGACGGCAAGACCGGGCAGACCCTGCTCCGGGCCGTGCTCGCGCCCATGTTCCGGCAGCGCGCCCTGGACGTGCGCGCCTGGTCCGGAACGAACCTGCTCGGCGGAGGGGACGGCGCCGCGCTGGCGGACCCCGGAGCTGCCGCCGCCAAGAATGCCGGCAAGAACCGGACGCTGCACGACACCCTCGGTTCGCTGCCCGAAGGGGAGGTGCACATCGATGATGTGCCGGTGCTGGGGGACTGGAAGACTGCCTGGGACCACATCGCCTTTGACGGCTTCCTCGGTGTGCGGATGTTCCTGCAGACGACCTGGCAGGGCTGTGACTCGGCGCTGGCCGCACCCCTGGTCCTCGATCTGGCGCGGCTGCTTGCCCGCGCCCACCAGGCGGGGATCACGGGCCCGCTCCCGGAGCTGGGCTTTTACTTCAAGGACCCCGACGGAGGCTCCTCGGCGCTGGCCGATCAATACACGGCCCTGCTGGGCTTCGCCGAGCGACTGCGGGAGCCACGGTGATGCCGGCCGGCGGTCGGGGAACCGCCGCGCGGCCTGCGTCCCGACTGCGCGCCTGGGCAGAACTCCTGAGAGTCTCCGCCCTGGTCACGGTTCCGGGTGATGCGCTTGCCGGGGCGGCGGCCACCGGGGAGCGGCCGACCCGCAGTACCGGGTTCGCGATGGGCGCCTCACTGTGCCTGTACGCGGCAGGGATGGCCCTCAACGACTGGGCGGACCAGAACGAGGACGCGACCTGCCGGCCGCACCGCCCGATCCCCTCCGGCCGGATCAGGCCGGGCACCGCGCTCGCGGCCTCGGCTGGCCTGACAGCGGCTGGCCTGGTGCTGGCTCGCCAGGCGGGCCGCGAAGCCGCGCGGACCGCGGCGGTCCTCGCGGCCACGGCGTGGGCGTATGACCTGGGCCTGAAGCGGACCAAGGCAGGCCCGGCAGTCATGACGGCGGCCCGTTGTCTGGACCTGCTCCTGGGCGCCGTGGCCACGTCCCGCTCAGGAACGCGGGCTGCGCTGGGTCCGGCGGCCGCCCTGGGAGCGCACACCTTCGCCGTCACGATGGTCTCCCGCCACGAGGCGCTGGGCGGCTCGCGGACCGCCCCCCTCGCCGCGCTCGGCACGACAGCAGTGGTGGGGATCGTGACGAGCCGTCGGCGCGGGCTCGGGCGTCGTCGGAGCCGTTCCCCCGAAAGCCTCACCCACGCCGGGCTCGCGGCCGGGTTCGCGGCCGGGTTCGCGGGGCCGTTGATCCGTGCAGTGCTCGATCCCTCGCCCGCCCTCACTCGGCGGGCCGTCGGTGGCGGGATCCGGGCGATGATCCCGCTGCAAGCTGCACTGGCGGCACGGGACGGCTCGGTCGGTGCCGCAGCGGCCATCATCACCCTGGCACCGGCTGCGCGGAGGCTCTCACGGAGGGTCAGTCCGACATGAGCCTGCGACTCGGCTACGGCACCAACGGCCTGACCGACCTCAGGCTCGACGACGCCCTCGCACTCCTCGCCGACCTGGGCTACGACGGGGTTGGGCTGACCCTCGACCACATGCACCTCGACCCGGCAGCCCCCGATGCGCTCGCCCGCGCCCGGCAGGTGGCGCGGCGCCTCGCTCGGCTCGGCCTCGGAGTGACCGTCGAGACCGGCGCGCGCTACATCCTCGACCCTCGGCGCAAGCACGGACCCTCTCTGATCGACCCCGACCCCGAAGCGCGCGCCACCAGGGCCCGGCTGCTGGTGACCGCCGTGCACATCGCCGCCGAACTCGGGGCGCACGCCGTGCACTGCTTCAGCGGCACCGTGCCGGACGGAGCGGATGACGGCACCTCGTGGAAGCGGCTTGGCCAAGCGCTCGAACCGGTACTCGCTGCGGCGGAACGCGAAGAGCTGCCCCTCGCCGTCGAGCCCGAGCCCGGCCACCTCCTCGGCACCCTCGCCGACTTCCACCGCCTGCGCGCGGACCTCGGCGACCCGGATGTCCTTGGCCTCACACTGGACATCGGGCACTGCCAGTGCCTCGAGCCAGAGCCGCCCGCCGACTGCGTGCGGGCCGCCGCACCCTGGCTGCGACATGTTCAAATCGAGGACATGCGCCGCGCGGTCCACGAGCATCTGCCCTTTGGCGAAGGCGAGATCGACTTCCCGCCCGTTCTCGATGCCCTGAGCGCTGTGGGCTATCGGGGCTTGACCGTCGTCGAACTGCCCCGGCACTCGCACAGGGGCCCGGACCTCGCCGAGCGCTCCCTGCGCTTCCTACGGAATGGAGGCACATGGTGACCACCCCACCGGCCATCACGAGAGCGGCAGCGGACGAGACGTCCACAGCCCTCGACGAGCGGCTGCCGCCCGCCGCCCGGGCCTGGCTCGACGCGGCCCTTGCCGAGGCAGCCGCACCCGCAGCCCCGGCCGGACACCGGCGCAGCCTGCCGGCCTGGGAGTTGCGCTTCGCCGAGGCCGGCCGCCGCTGTGGTTCCGACGCCGCCGACACGGCGCGCGTCCTGCTGCTGCACACCGCAGGCGCCAGCGCCGCCACCGCGGCGCGGCTCTACCGCCGGGGCACCGCCGACGAACGCCGCGCCGTGCTGCTCGCCCTGCCCGGTTTGGAGCTCGCCCCCGCGGAAGGGCTGCCGCTCGTGGAGGATGCGTTGCGAACCAGCGACCCCCGCCTGATCGCCGCTGCAGTCGGCCCGTACGCCGCCGAACACCTCGCCCCGCACGCCTGGCGGCACGCGGTCCTCAAGTGCCTGTGCACCGGGGTCCCCGTGGCCGCGGTCGCCGGCCTGGCCAGGCGGGCCCGCGGCGACGCCGAACTCGCCCGCATGCTTGCCGACCACACCGGCGAAAGCACAGCCGCCGGCCGCCCCGTACCCCTCGACCTGTACCTCGTCCAAGCCCTGGCCGCAGAGGCGGAGGAGCCCTGATGCGCATCTTCGACCCGCATGTCCATATGACCTCCCGCACCACCGACGACTACGAGGCCATGCGCGCGGCGGGCGTGCGGGCCGTCGTCGAGCCCTCGTTCTGGCTGGGCCAGCCACGCACCTCGCCCGCCAGTTTCCTCGACTACTTCGACTCACTGCTCGGCTGGGAGCCCTACCGCGCCGCCCAGTACGGCATCACCCACCACTGCGCGATCGCCCTCAACCCCAAGGAGGCCAACGACCCGCGGTGTGTGCCCGTCATCGACGAACTGTCGCACTACCTCGTCAAAGACCACGTCGTCGCTGTCGGCGAGATCGGTTACGACTCCCAGACCCCCGCCGAGGACACCGCGTTCGCCGCCCAGCTCCAGCTCGCCCACGACCACGGGCTTCCCGCCCTCGTCCACACCCCGCACCGGGACAAGCTCAACGGCCTACGTCGCACCATCGACGTCGTGCGCGAGTCGGCCCTCCCTCCGGAGCGGGTGCTGCTCGACCACCTCAACGAGACCACAGCCAAGGAGGCCAAGGACAGCGGAGCTTGGCTCGGCTTCTCCGTCTACCCGGACACCAAGATGGACGTGGACCGCATGGTCGCCGCCCTCAAGGACTTCGGGACCGAACGCGTCGTGGTCAACTCCGCCGCAGACTGGGGGAGGAGCGACCCCCTCACGACCCGCAAGGTCGGCGATGCCATGCTGAGAGCCGGCTTCGGCGAGGACGAGGTCGACCAGGTGCTGTGGCGCAACCCCGTGGCATTCTACGGAATGAGCGGACGGCTGAGTCTCGACCGCGGCAGACCGGACACCCCCTACGAGGGCAACTCCATCCTGCGCGGCGAGGAGTAGGCCCTCGTGCGCTTCCGCCACCCCAACGGCGACGTCGTCCACCTCGCTTACTGCACGAACGTCCACCCGGCCGAGACTCTCGACGGGGTGCTCGCCCAACTCCGCGACCACTGCGAGCCGGTGCGACGGCTGCTCAGGCGGGATCGGCTCGGCATCGGCCTGTGGCTCTCCAGAGACGCAGTCCGCACCCTGACCGCGCACCCCGCCGCCCTGCGTCGGCTGCGCTCCGAACTCGACCGGCGCGGCCTCGAGGTCGTCACCCTCAACGGCTTCCCCTATGAAGGATTTGGCGCCGCCGAGGTCAAGTACCGCGTCTACCAGCCCGACTGGACCGACCCCAGGCGTCTGACCCACACCGCCGACCTGGCCAGGCTCCTCACCACACTGATGCCGGACGACGCAGCAGAGGGCACCATCTCGACTCTCCCCGTCGCCTGGCGCACCCCCTTCGACGCTGTCCGGGCGCGGGCCGCCCGTGCTGCTCTGGCCGCGCTCGCGGAACGGCTCGCCACCCTCGAGGCGGAGACCGGCCGCCGCGTCCGCGTGGGCCTGGAGCCGGAGCCCGGCTGCGTGATCGAGACCACTGCCGAAGCCATCGCGCAGCTCACCACCGTCCCCGGCGACCGCATCGGTGTCTGCCTGGACACATGCCACCTCGCCACCTGCTTCGAGGACCCGCGCACCGCGCTCGACGCTCTCCAGGCCGCCCGGATCCCCGTGCCCAAGGTCCAGCTCTCCGCCGCGCTGCACGCCGAGCACCCCTGTCTGCCCGAAGTACGCGAGGCCCTCGCGGCATTCGCCGAGCCCCGCTTCCTGCACCAGACCCGCACCCGGACCGCCGGCGGCCTGCTCGGCACCGACGACCTCGTGGAGGCGCTGGCCGGCGGCGTCCTGCCGGACGAGTCTCCGTGGCGCGCGCACTTCCATGTTCCCCTGCACACGCCGCCCTCCCCTCCGCTCACCTCCACCACCGACGTGCTCCGGGACACCCTGGAACACCTCATCGGCGGCCCGACGCCGCTGAGCCGCCACCTCGAGGTCGAGACCTACACCTGGCAGGACCTCCCTTCGGAGCTGCGCCCCGGCGGCCCCGGCCAGCTCGCCGACGGCATCGCCGCCGAACTGGCCTTCGCCCGCGACCTCCTTGTCGATCTAGGCCTCAAGGAGCTGCCATGACAAGTCACCGCCCGCCACGGCCCCTCCTCGTCCTCGACGTCGCGGCCCTGACCCCGCGCCTACTCGACCGCATGCCCCGCCTCGCAACGCTGGCCCGGTCCGGTTCATGGGCACACCTGGGAACGGTGCTGCCCGCCGTGACCTGCGCGGCACAGTCCACCTTCCTCACCGGCACGCTCCCAGCGGAACACGGCGCCGTGGGCAACGGCTGGTACTTCCGTGAACTCGGCGAGGTGCTCCTGTGGCGCCAGCACAACGGACTGGTCCGCGGCGACAAACTGTGGGACGCGGCCCGGCGCGCCCACCCCGGCTACACCGTCGCCAACGTCTGCTGGTGGTACGCGATGGGCGCAGAGACCGACATCGCCGTCACCCCCCGCCCCGTCTACCGCGCCGACGGCCGCAAGGAGCCCGACTGCTACACACGCCCGCCCCGGCTCCACGACGAGCTCACCCGGGCACTCGGCACCTTCCCCCTGTTCCGCTTCTGGGGACCGGGCGCGGGCATCGACTCAAGTCGCTGGATCGCCGAGGCCACCCGCCACATCATGCGCTCCAGCGCTCCGGACCTCGTTCTGTCCTACCTGCCGCACCTCGACTACGACCTGCAACGGTATGGCCCCGACGACCCGCGCTCCCAGCGGGCCGCCGCCGAACTCGACTCCGTGATCACCCCGCTCGTTGACGACGCCGAGGCCGAGGGCCGCACCGTCGTCGTCCTGTCCGAGTACGGCATCACCCGTGTGAGCCGCCCGGTCGACATCAACCGGGCCCTGCGCCGCGCCGGACTGCTCGAGGTGCACACCCAGGAGGGCATGGAGTATCTCGACCCCGCGGCCTCACGCGCGTTTGCGGTGGCCGACCACCAGGTAGCGCACGTCTATGTGCGCCGTCCGGAGGACTTGGAGGCTGCCCGCGGGGTGCTCCTGGCCCTCGACGGCGTGGAACGGCTCCTCGACGACGGGGGCAAGAAGGACCACGGCCTGGACCACCCGCGCTCGGGTGACCTGGTCGCCGTGGCCGAGCCCGGCGCCTGGTTCACGTATTACTACTGGCTGGACGACGCGGCCGCCCCGGACTTCGCCCGGTCGGTGGAGATCCACCGCAAGCCCGGCTACGACCCCGCCGAGCTGTTCTTGGACCCCCTCGATCCCTGGGTGAGAGCCAGGGCGATGTGGGTGCTCGCCCGCAAAAGACTCGGCATGCGCTACCGCATGGCAGTCGTACCACTCGACCCGTCGCCCGTCCGCGGCAGTCACGGCCGCCTGCCCGAGGACCCCGATGACGGGCCGGTCATCGTGTGCTCAGCTTCCGGGGCCGTTCGCGGTCAGGTCGAGGCCACCGATGTGAAGCCGCTGCTCCTGCGGCTGGCGGGCCTCGGGTAGCGCGTGCCCGGCCCCACCGGGAGCCCGTTGCCGGGATGGCGGGCCCGCAGTTTTCCTCGCCCCAGGACGAAGACACGTGAGGATTCGTCTCCGGCCTGCGCGAGACGCACTACCCGCAGCGGGACCGGCGCAAGGTACCTGGCCGGTGGTCTGCGCGGCTGCTGTCGGCGGCGGCGGAGGGACACCGGCCTGCGGCCCGGACGCCGCACCAGGAGGCCGGGCCCGGCCGGGCAATGCTCCGGCCAGGCCATGGACGTACATGCGTGAGTGGCGGTCATGGAGGTGGTGGCCGCCTGGCGTGGCGTCAGACCTGGAAGCTCGGTCCCAGGACGGTATCGGCGCCGGGAGTGGACGGGTGCTGGAACAGCTCCTTGGCGCGGAGTTCGACGGAGTACATCAGCGAGACCGCCTCCTGTAGGTGCTCGGGGTGCCCGTTGAAGACCCGGTCCAGGGCCCCGAGGAGATCACCGTACGTCCGGTCGCACAGCTCGGACGCGAGCCGGCCGGGGGACTCCTGCGGAATCGCGGACGTATCGGGGTCGTCCATCACCGGGTACACGCCGTCCGGGTCGAAGGGGATCTCCTCGCCCTCGAACACCCATGCGCCGTCCTTCTGGACCAGGCGTCTGCCCTTGACGACCTGCTGGAACCGGTAGTAGTGGGAGGGCTGCCCCTGATACTCGGGGTTGCCGATGGTGCCTTCGCCCTGATGGATGATCTCGTAGATCGCGGAGTGGGCGGTGGCCACGTCGTACACCCTGTGGAGGTTCCCCGGCGCCTCGCCGGGCCAGTTCAGCACCTGGGGCCTGTCCTTCCCCGTGAAGATGCCGTCCCCCAGCTCGTCGATCCTTCTGGCCACCTGCGTGTAGAGCCATCCGATGGTGAACTCCTCGAACTCCGCCTCCTGGAAGAAGGTCCTCAGCGGGGAGAACAGATGGGTGTCCAGATCCTGCGCCGAAATGGCCTGGGCCATCTTGACGGTGTTGTTCTGGGGCAGCTCGTAGTAGTAGGACGTGACCTCGCCCAGCTCGTTGAGCTCGATCCGCTCGGGGACGACCGGCTCTGGATAAGGCGCCCTCGCCTTGGTGAGAGGCTGCTCGGGCCTCTCGATCCCCATGAACACGTCGCGGATCTGCTGGACCGAGCACCGGCGCAACGAGACGACGAGGTCGGGCAGTACCCCGGCGGGCAAGTGGTTCGGGTACGTCGGCACGAATCCCGGCCGACCGATCCGGGGCTCCCCGC
Organism: Streptomyces sp. E-08; assembly: GCF_049913095.1. Lineage (NCBI taxonomy): Bacteria > Bacillati > Actinomycetota > Actinomycetes > Kitasatosporales > Streptomycetaceae > Streptomyces > Streptomyces sp. E-08. The sequence continues at coordinate 8,087,649 of NZ_CP183971.1, forward strand.
CCAACGCGGTCAGGATGTTGGCCACCAGGGTCATGTGCAGCATCTCCTGCATCACGACACCCCGGATGATCTCGGCCACCTCACGGTTACTGCCGGACTTGAGGGAGAACAGCGCGTACAGGTACGGCGGAATGGTGGAGTGCTCGAGCTCGAGGGCGAGCTGGAGTGCGTGGCGCAGGTCATCGACGTTCCGGAGCGCCAGGAAGGGGGGCCGCTCCTGGCGCAGCCACCTCACGATCGCGTCCCTCTTGCCCGGCGACAGGTCGCGGGTGACCGGCATGTGGCCCGGCGAATCCATCGGCTCGGTGAGGACGTGCTCCAGGCGGTCCTTGTGCTTGACGACGTCGTGGTAGTTCGCCAGGTCGAGTACGTTCCGCATCACCGGGTACAGGTTGGCGTACTGCTGGAGGATCGGCTTGACGTCGGGGATCCAGGCGATGTCGGCCGGCTCCTTGTACTCGTCCCAGACCAGCACGTTGAGCTGGTCTTCCGTGTACATCACGGTCCCATTGCCGCTCGAGTACTCCGGGCCGTAATCTACGCTGTAGACCTGTCCGTCGATGTATCCGCGCGGGTTGCCCGGGTCGGTCGCCGCCAGTAGGACCGTGGCCTGCCCGTGCTGATCGGTGGTTACCGGCTGGATCGGCTGGAGCCCGCCTGGTTTGCCCATCGGGATCGGCGGTGCGACCAGGGAGTTGTCGTCGGAATGCCGCTTGGCGCCTTCCATGGCGGCGTTGTCGAAAATGATCTTGACGTTGGCGGCCGGCTCACCGAATCGGGTGGCGTGGACGGTGGTGGCCGGGCCCTCCCCCGCCTGCACCGGCGGGTAGACGTGGAAGACGACGTCGTCGGCGCGGGCGAAACTGGCGTCGCTGTTCTCCTCCAGCAGCACGGTGCCGTCGAGAGTCCATAGGGCGAGCCGACGGTCCGAGAACGCCGCCTTGCCCTCCTCGAGATGGATGGTGGCGATGCCCGCCCGCTCGGTGAGGAACCTCTCGTCGAGGGGGCCGAGCTGAGCCAGCACATCCGGCTTGCCGCCGTCCTTCGGCAGGGCCACCACCTGAAGGAGGCCGATGCTGTCGAGGGGAGGGCCGCCGGGGGCACTGGTGGGAACGCTGTTGCCCAGATCGATGTGCAGCCGGTCCTGTCCGTCGATGCGGCACGGCGCGTCCATGTAGGGTCCTCCCGCGGTCGGGCTGCGCAGTCGGCGCGCCGCAGTGAAGTGCCGGGGCTCTCCAGACGCGGTCGGACCGATGGAGCCCACGATGCGGCCCGTGCCGAACCGCGGCGAGTCCCAGTCGGCTTCGTAGCCGTCGAGCATGAACTTGATGGACAACTCGTCATCGGCCGTGCTCTCCACCAGTTCCTTCAGGAACGGCGACGACCCTGTGTCCGTCTGGTCAGGGCTGAGCTTGATGACGGACTGGTAGACGGCGGAGTACCTGCCCAGACCTGTGGTCTGGCGGCAGCGCGGCCACAGGTCGACGAACGAGGCGCGACGGAAATCCCCGCACAGCACCTGGCGTTGGTCGTTGTCGAACAGTCGAAGCCGCAGGCCCCAGATCTGGGAAACGGCCTGCTGCACCGGGTCCAGGTCCTGGATCTTTGCGCTGACGCGATCGCCGTCGTCCATCAGGGAGCCGTCGACGACGGGCTCGATCGCGCCGGACGTCACCAGGCGGCCATCCGCCCCCACGACGCTGGTCACCTTGCAGTCGCGCAGGCGGAACGAGGCACTTCCTCGTGGATTCCACCAGCCGTCTTCTGTGAACAGGGAGCGTCTGTGAAAACGAGGTTGGAACGTGTCGTTGTTGAAGTGCCCCGGGTCGTTGTTGACGGTGGAAGGGTCGAAAAGGAACCCTCCTGAGAAGTGTAGGCGCGGGAACTGAAGATAGCTCAACGGAAACTCCGTTCGGACGCGGGAGGCTTACCGGACACGTATCCGGTGTTGGCCAGGATGGGCGGTGCGGAGGCTCGGCGGTGGAAGGCGCCCCGTTCATGCCTCGCCTGGCGGTCAAGAAATCAAGCCGAACGGGCGAGGCTTTCGTGGAATTCCCCGATACCCGGGGAATGGCTGAAAAAAGAGGCGCCGGAAACGCTCGTGGAACCGCCTGGCTCGTTTGGACCGCGCGGCGGTCGCCGAGAAGGCTGGCGCCGGAGGCCCGTCTCCGCCGCACGTGCCCCGTCGTACTGGCCGGCCGACGACATGCTCGACTACTACCGACTCGGCCGTTCCGCGTCGGCGAACCGGCGGACGCACATCTCCTCGCGGTCTCTCGTTGCGCAGTAGTCGTCGCGTGTTGCCGCCAGAGCCGAGATCAGCCCGCAGAGACCGACGGTCACCCGCTCCAAATCTGGCACCTCCGGTCTGTGACCGTAGGCGGTCCACCCCATCAAGGATCAGGCCCGGGATATCCATCCGGCTGTCTGAGCCCCTGCGCGGCAGTCCTGGCGGGCTTACGCGCAGTGGGTGCCAGCGACGACGAGGGACGGTCGTCGACCACGGTCGTTCTGAACCTGCCCGTCCCAGGTGCGGTGATGACGACCACGCAGCCGCCGACGACAGCGACGATGAGCGCCCCCTGCTTGTTGTCCCCGACCGGGGATGCGACCTGCCTCTGATATCGGTACCCAGTCAGGTCCCACACCAGCACGGCTTTGTCGTCGACTCCGGTGACGGTGACCAGGTGCCTGTCGATCACCGCTGTCGTCACCGAGCCGACCACCCGGAACATCTCCGAATTCCACTACGACTGCTGACCGAGGACTGCAAACCGGGGCACCCCCGCCCACACGGGCGGGGGTGCCCCACGTCCGGCTGGTGGAGGTGGACGAACCTTCCCATGGACGGCGTTCCGCTGCCGTTCAGCACGAAGAGCATGTAGTACCCGCGCGGCGCGATGGCGTGCGAGTGCCCACCGTCAGGCGCGGTCGCGGTCACCTCCTGGTCTCCGGTCCGCACGAAATCGCACTCCGGTACCCGCTGCTCGGTGTCGGTCTGGTGGGTCACCGCCCAGGGGCGGACGAGGACGACCTTCGCGACCTCGTCGGCCTGCGGGGTGCCGATGACGAAGTTGTGGCCGTGGTGCACGCCATAGTGCCCGGTGGGGCCGATCGCAGGGTCCCCCAGGGGCTTTCCGTCGAACGAGACGATGGCCGGTCGCGTGGCCAGGGTGCCGTCCGGGTTGAACAGGTATGGCGGCTGAACACCTCGATGGTGTTCTCCACGCTCGACGTGCAGCCGCCCGCGCTCGCGCCGCCCGCTGCCATGACCTTGCCGTTCTGCAGGAGGAGTAGGCACGAGTGGTAGTGGCGAGGCGCGTTGAGCTCGTCCATCTGCCGCCACGGCGTCACCGCGGGGTCGGGGTCGTAGATCCACGACGCGGGAGTCGTGGTCTGGGTGCCGCCGGCCACGAACACCGTGCCGTCGGGAAGCAGTACGGTGGCGACGTTGACGCGCGCCTCACCGTCCGCAATCGAGGAGGGCGGGTCCCAGGCCGGGGAAAACCTCGGCAGGTTCAGCCCCCCACCTTCCTCGCCGTGACCGGCTACGAGGGCGTGCGTGCTATCGCCGCCGCACTCGCCGGGGACCGCGAGGCCGCCGAACGGGTCGAACTCACCCTCCCTGAAACGGGCGTGTGCGGCGGGGCGGGGCCTCTTCGACAGCCGGAGGCCGCTGAGGGGAGCGGTGGCAGCTGCTGCGCCGCCCCCGCCGCGATCGCATCGGCGCAGCGACCGTCCCCACCGGCGGCTGCTGAACCGAGGCCGACGCCAAGGCCGGCTGGCCGCGACCGGAACAGGGGACCGGTCCGGTGCCGGCTTGTGCTCCGGGCGGCCGAGACGCCGATCTTGCGTGCGCGATCGGCGGGTCAGGCCTTCTTGACCACGCTCGACTTGAGCTGCATGGCTCCGAAGCCCTCGATCCGGCAGTCGATGTCGTGGCCGTCGACGCCGTCGATCAAGCGGATGTTGCGGACCTTGGTGCCCGCCTTGATGCCTGAGGGGCTGCCCTTGACCTTCAACGCCTTCACGACAGTCACGCTGTCGCCATCGCGCAGCACGTTGCCGACGGCATCCTTGACCACACGCTCCCCGGTGGCGCCGGCGTCGCCTTCAGCGCTCTCGGCAGGTACCCATTCGTGGCCGCACTCCGGGCAGACCACCAGAGCGTTCATCTCGTAGGTGTACTCACTGGAGCACTTCGGACACGGAGGCAGGTTGTCGCTCATTCACGCGGGTTTCTGGACGTCGGGAAGCGGGTGCGCCCTGGAGTAGACCGGCTGGCCGACCGACGGGCACCCCTGCACTGGAGTAGCCATAATAGCAAATTGCAAAAGTCTGCAATTTCATAGATGCTGCAGATGCTGTGTTCGCAGGTAGCCGCGGGCACAGCACCAGGCGTCTGCCCCGTTCGGGGTGGTGAGAAGGGTGCGAGACCGTGCCGGTTCCGCTGTACCAGGCCAAGGCCGATTTCTTCCGGATGCTCGGGCACCCGGTGCGGATAAGGGTCCTGGAGCTGCTGCAGGACGGCCCGATGCCCGTACGCGACCTGCTGGCCGCGATCGAGGTCGAGCCCTCCGCCCTGTCCCAGCAGCTCGCGGTCCTGCGCCGGTCGGGGATCGTCATCTCGACCCGGGACGGCGCGACGGTCGTCTACAAGCTGGCGGGCGGGGACGTGGCGCAGCTGATGCTGGCGGCGCGGCGGATCCTGACCGAGGTCCTGACGGGACAGAGCGTGCTGCTGGAGGAACTGCGCGAGTCCGAGGTTGCGGCCTCGTGAGTGTGAACACTGCGGTGACGGCCGTGCTCGGCCGGGTTCGCTCCGTCCTGCCCGCCCAGGCCGACTACGCGGTGATGGCCCGCAGCCCCCGCCGAGACCTGCTGGCCGGCCTCACCGTGGCGATCGTCGCGCTTCCCCTCGCGCTCGGATTCGGGGTCTCCTCCGGTCTGGGTGCCGAGGCGGGACTGGCCACCGCCGTCGTCGCCGGCGCGCTCGCCGCCTTGTTCGGCGGATCGAACCTCCAGGTTTCCGGACCGACCGGGGCGATGACCGTGGTCTTGGTGCCGATCGTCGCCCGGTACGGGCCCGGCGGTGTCCTCACCGTCGGACTGATGGCCGGTGTCCTCCTGATCGGGCTCGCGCTCCTGCGGGCGGGGCAGTACATGCGGTACGTGCCGGCGCCGGTGGTGGAGGGTTTCACCCTGGGGATCGCGTGCGTGATCGGCCTCCAGCAGATACCCAACGCACTCGGGGTCGACAAACCCGAGGGGGAGAAGGTCCTGCTGGTGGCGTGGCGGGCCTTCGTGGAATTCGTGGCCTCCCCGAACTGGACGGCGATCGGCCTCTCGCTGGGTGTCGCGGCGGTGATGCTGGCCGGGGCACGGTGGCGGCCGACGGTCCCGTTCTCGATCGTCGCGGTCACTACCGCGACCGTGATCGCGCAGCTGTTCCATCTCGACGCGGCGGCCCCGATCGGGGCCCTTCCCGCCGGGCTCCCCGCCCCGTCGCTGGCCTTCCTCGACGTGTCCGAGTTCGGCTCGCTGCTGGCGCCGGCGGTCGCGGTCGCGGCGCTCGCGGCGCTGGAGTCCTTGCTGTCGGCGACGGTGGCGGACGGGATGACGGTGGGGCAGCAGCACGACCCGGACAAGGAGCTGTTCGGGCAGGGCATCGCCAACCTGGCGGTCCCACTGTTCGGCGGAGTGCCCGCCACCGCCGCCATCGCCCGGACCGCAGTCAACGTCCGTACGGGTGCCTCTTCCCGGCTGGCTGCGCTTACCCATGCCGCGGTGCTGGCGGTGATCGTGTTCGCCGCCGCCCCTCTGGTCTCGAAGATCCCCCTCGCCTCGCTCGCGGGTGTGCTGTTGGCGACCGCGATCCGCATGGTGGAGGTCGGCTCGCTGCGCGCGATGGCGAAGGCGACCCGCTCCGACTCCGTCGTCCTGGTCCTGACCGCCGCCGCGACCCTGGTTCTCGACCTCGTGTACGCGGTGATCATCGGCCTGGTCGTCGCCGGGGCCCTGGCCCTGAAGGCGGTGGCGAGCCAGGCCCGGATGGAGGAGGTCGACTTCCGCCCGGACCTGCCCGGCGAGCACGGCGACGAGGAACACGCCCTGCTCGCCGAGCACATCGTGGCCTACCGCATCGACGGACCGCTCTTCTTCGCCGCCGCTCACCGCTTCCTCCTCGAGCTCTCCGAGGTCGCCGACGTGAAGGTGGTCATCCTCCGGATGGCGCGAGTGACCACCCTGGACGCCACCGGCGCCCTCGTCCTCAAGGACGCCGTGGAAAAGCTGAACCGGCGCGGCATCGCCGTCATGACCTCAGGCATCCGGCCCGGCCAGCGCCGGGCCCTGGGTGCCGTTGGCGCCCTGGACCTGCTGCGCCTTGGAGGCCGCGAGTACGCCACCACCCCCGAGGCGATCGCCGGCGCCCGCAAGCACCTGGAACAAGAGGGCCTGCTGCCCCGTACGCACCATCGACCGCACCGCATCCGGAAGGCCGCACGATGACCGTCTCCGCCGACCTCCGCCTGATCGAGCTCTCCGGCACCGAAGCCCTGTGGCTCCTGGAAGGCGCCGCCCAGGGCCGTCTCGTCTACGTCCAACGGGAGGTGGCCGTCGTCCGGCCCGCCGCGCACGTGATGGAGTACGGACGCCTCGTCGTCCGAGCCCCGGTACAAGCCGCCACGATCCCCGGCCGGGCACTGCTGACCTACCAGGTCGACGAGATCTGTACCCCGGCGGGGACCGGCTGGACGGTCAGCGCCCACGGCCCGGCCGACGTCATCGCCGACCCGGACGAGGCCGCCCACTACCGGCGCACCCTGCCCGGCTGGAGCCACGGCCCGCACGACACCCTGCTGCGCCTGCACCCCCAGTCGGTGTCCGGGTTCCGTCTGGCCCGTACGGTCTCGGGGGCGGGCCGGTGAGTGTTCAGGTCGAGGCGATGCCTTACCGGCATGTGCTGGACGTGCCGGCCATGGGTTCGGCCGTGCGTATGGCTCGGGAGACCACCGAGCTGGTGCTCGTGGAATGCGGGGTGGGCCTTCGCCATCCGAACGTGGGACCTGCGCTGCTGATCGTTGCCGAGCTGGTCACCAACGCCGTCCGGCACGCCGCCGCGGCCTCCCCGATGATCACCGTGACGTACGCCCACGGACCCGGGGCTTTTGCGTTCGCCGTCCACGACCGTCATCCCTGTCAGCCCGCTCTGTTCGGTGCGCTCGGCACCGCGCCGGGCAGCGGCCTGGCCATGGTGGTGGAGATGACGATGGAGCTCGGCGGCACCGCCGTCGTACGGGCGGACGCTGACGGGCGCGGCAAGGCCATCTGGATCACCCTTCCCCTGTGAAGCCGAGGAGCTGACAATGACGATCGAATGGCGCTACACCACCCGTCAGGACCTGGGCGTGTTGTCCTTGGCCGGGTATCTCGGCGCGGAGGCCACCGGCCGGTTCACCGGAGCGATCGGCTGGGCGCTCGCCCGGGGCACCGGCCCGGTCATCCTCGATCTGACCGGACTGCTGGGGTGGTCGGCCGACGGGCAGATCGCCGTCGCCCAGGCCGCCCGCCGTCTCGGCGAGAGCGGACGCCGGCTCGAGCTCGCCGCGATCCCCGCCGACGGCTCGCTCGTCCCCGATGCGACCTGCCCGCCCGTGCCCGTCCACTGCGACCTCGCCGCCGCTCTGGCCTCCCACGGAGCTCGCGGGACGGTCAAGCAGTGGACCACCGACGACTGGCCCACCGGGCCGTCGCCCGAGGCGCCCGCCCTCATCTGAGACCAGCACCACCGTCCAGAGGCCTGGTCCTGAAGACCGGGTTCCTCAGGAAGACCTGCCCGGCGAAGGTTCCGCTCCGGGGAGTCGAAGGTCACGAAGGCACCCGCAAGGACCCGCGAGTTGCAGGGATCTGCAATTGTGGAGGTCGCAAGGTGTGAAGAGGGGCGAACGGATGCCCTACGAAGGAACGGTTCCGGGTGGATGAGATGGGCAGTCAGGGGAGAGGTACACAGGTGAGCACGCCGCTGTACCAGCTGAAGGCGGAGTTCTTCAAAACGCTGGGGCACCCGGTGCGCATCCGCGTCCTGGAGCTCCTGTCCGTACGAGAGCACGCGGTCGCCGAGATGCTGCCCGAGGTCGGCGTGGAAGCCGCGAGCCTCTCCCAGCAGCTCGCCGTCCTGCGCAAGGCCAACCTGGTGGTCACCCGCCGCGAAGGCTCGAACGTCTACTACAGCCTGACCCATCCCCAGGTCGCCGAGCTTCTGCGGGTCGCCCGCGGCATCCTCTCCGGCGTCCTGGAAGGCCAGGCGGAACTCCTGGCCGACCTCAAGGCCGGCCGCCACGCCTGAACGTCACCCCAGCCGGTGCCGGCCCTACGGGGCCCGCACCCCACATGCGGCGGCCGTCTTCCGTCAGTGCGGGTTCAACGCGCTTCTGACACCGGAAGACGGCCGCTCTCTCCAACGCCCAGCCCGCACCCCAGGCGCGCCTGGATCCCACTTCGGTCCCGGTCTCACTTCTGGGCGTGCTGCCCCAGGAAGAAGAGCAACCAGATGAACCCGGCGAACACGTGCGTGCCGAAGATGTAGAAGAAGGCCCGCATCGCGACGCCCTTCTCCTTCCACTTCTCGTGCTCCGCAGCTGTGTCCTTCTCGGGCAGGTTGTCCGTCATGATGCGTCTTCCTTCCTGGTTCCCGGCTCCTCGACCGGGCGGCGGCACGGACGCGGTCCGGCCGGCGTCGGCCAGCATGATCGGGCGCGAGTCCAGGTCACCGACGGAGACCACAAGCAGGTGCTCGGTCATGTGGAGGGTGACCTCTGCGTCCGGGGAGTGCTGAGCGTGCCGGACGGCGTTGGTCACGAGCTCGCCCACCACCAGGAGCACGGCTCCGAAGAACGCCGAGGAGCCCGAAGAGGACCAGAGAGCGTTCGCTGCGCTCGCGCGCGGCCCGCACAGAACCCCGGCACCAGCGGCACCGTCCACACGTGCTTGCTCACCTCGACAGCCGCCTGCCCGCCGGGGCCCCTGACCGTCACCGACGCCCCAGACCCGCCGAGGGCACCCCGAGGTTCATCGGCCGTCCCCGGCGTCGGTGGCCACGCCGTGATCGTGGGCCACGCGCAGCGCGTCCTCCAGCTCCTCTGCGGCCTGCGCCTCATCGAAGGCATCGTCAGCCTCCTGCGCAGCCTGGAGGCGAGCCCGCGCCACACGGACCCGTTCCAGCGCCGCTTCCTCGAACCCGGCCACACCGCAACCCCCGTCCGCCATATCCAGAACTAGCAAATTGCATAACTCTGCAAGTCTAGCTGGTGTGGGTCCGCCCGGAAGTTCACCGGCCACGGCTGGTCAGGGCACCTTGCGCACCAGCTGGCTGGTCAGCTCGTAGCGTGCGCCGACAAGGGCCAGGCAGCCGTCGGCGACCCGGGCGGCGAGGTCCCACCCCTGATGGCCCAGAACGACGATCAGCGGGACGCCCAATTCCAGCACCCCGTACGCGATGCTGCCCAGGACCGCTTCGTCCAGGACCTCGCCAGCCGACCGCACGGTGAGCAGATCACCCAGCCCTTGGTCGAAGACCAACTCCGGAGGCACCCGCGATTCCACGCACCCCAGGACCACCGCGAACGGGTGCTGCCCACCCACCAGCGCCCGGCGCACGTTCCCGGCACGGTCCGGATGGCTCTGGTGAAAAGTTCGCCACCGCCGGTTCCCCGCCACCAGCTCACGCCACGCAGACCCCGGCGCGCACGGCTGCGACCCACCGGCGGCTGCCGCCCCGGCTCGCGCCCCCGAGACAGCCGACCCCCCCCCGCACACCAGCCCCGCACCTAACGCCGCGGCCCCGCTCAACCCTGCACGCACCAGTCGGCGACGCGTGACAGACACCTCCGACCCACAGCCACGATCGACACTCGTGTCCGGACAAGTTAGACGCCTCCCATGCCCGGGCGGCGGGTGCAGGCCCGGCCTTGAGCAAGATTTGGCCCTTCCCAGGAGCGGGCAGCCCTCTGCATGGACTGCTGGAGTGCGCCTGCTGCCGGGCGGTGCGTCCTGCTGGCGGAGCGCCAAACAACAGTGATGATCTGAGCCCCTAGCTCGTACCGGCGACCAGTGCCTCGCCGAGCGGGGTGCGCCGGTAGAGCACCGACCGTCCGGACCGGGCGCGGACCAGCAGCCCCGCTCCTCGCAGGATGGCGAGGTGGTCTCCCACCGCGCCGGGTGCCATGGCGAGGCTTCGGGCGAGGTGGCTGGTACTCGCGGGAGCGTCCAGCGCCAACAGCAGTCGGGCTCGGGCCCGGCCGACCAGAGCGGTCAGCGCGTCCGGTTGGGGGACGGTCTCCTGTTCGCCCCACAGGGCGGCGGTGCCGCGGGCCGAGTAGATCAAGGTCCTGGGCCAGGGGTCTTCCATGTGGGCGGCGACATGCCCGACGAAGACCGAAGGGATCACCAGGAGCCCGTCGCCGGCGAGCCGGAGTGTTCCGCCTCGGAGGAAGCCGATCTCGATGCCGTCGGCGCGCCAGGCGATGCCCGGGTGAAGGCTCTCGATGGTCTTGGCCCAGCCGTGCTCGCCGATCACGCCCACCCGGTGCACGACGTCGCGCTCACAGATCGCGCGCAGTTGCGGCCAGTCCGTGGCGAGCAGTTCGTGCCACGCCTGGTCCATCGCCTCGGCGATCCTGGAGACGACGTCCGGCGAGTCCAGCACTGTGCGGACGCGGGGATCGCGGGCGGACGGGCCGGTCGCGTTGGTGGCGATCTCGTGGCGGGCCGCTTCCAGCGGTGTGGCCCGGATCGCGGCCAGGTCGTCCGCCCAGGTCTGGCCCAGGCCGCGCGGGGGCGGGGCGACGAAGTTCGGTCCGGATCGCGAGGTGTGCAGGGCGAGGGCGGCGTCCAGTTCAGTCTCGCGGCGAAGCCGTTCAAAGGCCGGCAAGAGCCGCATGGCCCAGGCCTGCGGCAGCGGCTGGCCGCGGCCGGCGAGCGAGCGCAGCAGAAAGCAGAGGTCCATTGCGGGCGACAGCGCGAAGCGGCTGCGCAGCAGGTCCTCGACGCAGACTTCGAAACGGAGCACCCCGCGATGCTACCGCCGGACGTCTACTCCGATTCGTCCAGCGACGAATCATTGGTGAGTGGCGTGGGCGCACGGCGAGGGTGGGCATCATGATCACAACCGCCGAACCCGTGCAGGGCGGCCGCCGTGCCACCTACCGGGAGGTGCTGGCCGAGCCGCGATTCCGGCTGCTCTTCTCGACCCGCACCGTCGCGATCACCGCGGACTCGCTGCGGATCACCACGTTCTCGGTTCTGGTCTTCGCGACCACCGGCTCCCCGCTGCTGAGCGCACTGGCCTTCGGCATCGGCTTCCTCCCGCAGTTGTTCGGCTCGCTACTGCTGGGCTCACTGGCCGACCGACTGCCGCCCCGCGCGCTCATCGCCGGCGGCTACGCATTGGAGTGTGCCGCCGCCCTGCTGCTCACCCTAGTGCGGATGCCGATCGCGGCAAGCCTCGGTGTCGTGGCGCTGGTCGCCCTCGCCACACCGGTGTTCAGCGGCGCGTCGAGTCGGCTGGTCGCGCAGTGGCTGGCGGGCGACGCCTATGTACTGGGCCGTTCACTGAACAACATCGCTGCCTCCGGCGCGCAGTTGTCCGGTCTGGCGCTGGGAGGTGCGGCCGTCGCGGCACTCGGCCCGCACCGGGCGCTCGCGGTAAGCGCCGCCCTCTACCTCGGCTGCGCGCTCGCCATCCTCATCCGGCTACCCCGGCAGCAGCCTGACGATTTCGGCGGCACACCCGGCAGCGCTCGGGGCGATGGCGGGGCCGTCCGGGCCAGCCTGCACGGCGCCGGCCTGCTGCTGCGCGGACGCACGGTGCGACGACTGACGCTGGCCCAGTGGCTACCGCCTGCGTTCGTAGCGGGCGCGGAAGGCCTGATCGTCGCCTACGCGGGAGGACACCGCTTCGCGCCCGGCTGGTACGCGGTACTGATGGGCTGTCTGCCGGTCGGCATGCTCGTCGGCGACCTGCTGGTGGGCCGACTGCTCCGGCCGCCCACCCGGGAGCGACTGGTGGTCCCGTTGGTTGCGCTGATGGGTCTGCCGCTGGGCGGCTTCGCTGCGGAGCCCGGAGTGGGCGTCTCATCCTGTCTGCTGCTGCTCTCCGGATTCGGATTCGCCTACGGTCTCGGCCTGCAACGGCTGTTCCTGGACGCCCTGCCGCAGGATCGCCAGGGCCAGGCCTTCGGCCTGCTCGGCTCCGGCAGCATGACGCTCCAGGGCCTCGGGCCAGCCTGCTTCGGCACGGTGGCCGCAGGCACCGGAGCAGGCGGCGCAATCGCACTGGCCGGCGGCGCGGCGGCGCTTACCGCCGGCTGGATCCTCACCTGGCACCCGCCCACCTCCCCGGTCCCTGTCCCGAACCACTCAACGGGATCAGAGACCGGCACCGAACAGCATGCGTGAAGCCTCCTGCGCGCTGACCGTCGCAGGTCGGGACGGCCGCGAGCCGTCACGCACCCGACCCCCACCCCCACGGCTCTCTGACAGGCCCTTGGTTCCGCCAGCCGTTGCTGACCACGTACGGGATCTTGAGACTACGAACAGCCCATGGAAAGGCTCATGCAGATGATCGATGAATTCGCGAAGGACAACCTGCACAGCAGGCTGCGGCGGGACCGCGAGGCGCTGCTCTGGAAACTCGACGGCCTCTCCGAGTACGACGCCCGCAGGCCCCTGACGGCGACCGGGACCAACCTCCTCGGCCTGGTCAAACACGTGGCCACCGTCGAGGCCAGGTACTTCGGCGAGGTCTTCGACCGCCCCTCCCCGGAACCGCTGTGCCGGTGGCAGGACTCCGACGGCAGCGACCTGTGGGCGGCTGAGGGCGAGAGCCGCGACCAGATCATAGGGTTCTACCGGCGCACGTGGGAGCACTCGGACGCGACGATCGACGTGCTTCCTCTCGATACCCCCGGCCATGTGCCGTGGTGGCCGGAGCCTGCTCCGAACACCAACCTGTTCGCCGTCATGGTCCATGTCCTCAGCGAGTCCGTCCGGCACGCCGGGCACGCCGACATCCTGCGCGAGGGCATCGACGGCCGGACCGGATTGCGCGCCGAACACGAGAAGCAGATCGACCACGAGGCCAGGGCGACCCACTGGGCGAAGATCGAGTGGGCGGCCAGGTCGGCCGCACCAGTCAAGGCTTAGAGGTGTCTCGCGTGACGTGATGTTCGTGCGGCACGATGCCGGTCGTGCCGTACATTCGCGCCATGCCGCCGTCCGGTCTCGCCCGGGACCACGGCGACGCCGACCAGTCGAACCAGATTCTGACTGGTCGACCGACCCGTTCGCTTGGCGTGGCGCCGTCGTGACGGTCCTCATCGGTTGTCTGCACAGCTCCACGCCGGCCTGCGCGTACGCTGCCGCCACTGGCGACCGGGCGCTCGCAGTTGCCCAGACCGGGACGTCCAGGTCGCCGTCGTCCCGGACGACACGAGCAGGGCTCCATGTGGTCGCGCATGGCCTGCGTCGAGGCGCGAACTTCACCCACACCGTCCAGACCCGGGCCCTGCACTCCGACCGGCGTCGGCGCAACAAAAACGCCCGCCACGCCAACGTCCTGGCCGCTCAACGCCGCGAGTGCGCCCGCATACGCAGTGAGAGAGGCATCCGCCGCCTCCTTGAGGATCAGGTGCCAGGGTTGTCGACGAACCCCACGATATCGAGGTATTCGACTTCGGGCGGGACGCCATGAATCCCCGTCACCTTGTCGATGATCTCCTCCGCGAAGAAGGCGCGGGCCTTCTCCTCGTCATCCCACACGTAGAAGTTCCGCGCCTGGCCGCCGTCTTCGTCGAGCTTGACGCTCTTGAAGCGAAGGCCGAGCATTTCACGAGCACGCCGATCATCGGGCCTCCTATCGACTGGGTGAGCAACGGTCAGGGCTGATTCAAAGTCTTCATCCCGTGACCAGGACAGGTGCAAGATCATCAGGAGAATCAGCCCTGGGTAATGGGCCTGGGATGGAGGAAGGGAGGCGCAATGCATGGGCGAGCGTGCGGGAATGTCCCCGGGTGCGCGCGTTAACGCCATCGCGGCCTAGAATCAAATGAAGCTTCGTGAAGGAGGAGCAATGCGCGGATTCCACTGCATAGATCCGTCGCACGGCAGGATCGATTTCACCGGCGCGGATGACGAGGAGCTGTTCGGGCATGTCAAGGCGCACGCCGCCGAGGCTCATCCTGACCTCACCGACACCCAGCTCAGGGAGATGATGGCTGGCGCTGACTGGTGGCGGTCGATGGCGACATCTGGAACCAACGCAGGGTCATCGCCGTCCGCCTACGACAAGTAATGCGACCGAGCGTCGCCCGTTCCCCCGACGCGATCTCCGGGCAGCCGGCGATGTCGAGATGCTCCAGGCCAAAGTCCTGATGATCTTGCATCTGTCCTGGTCACGGGATGTCGAGGAGGTCGAGGGGGCGAGTGAAGGGCTCGTAGGAGATATGGCGGAGGCCGGCGGTGATGCTGGTGTGGTCTGGCCGTCATATCCGCCGACGGAGCATCGAAGCTCTCCCGCACGGTCACGGACAACGTGGCCCAGGGCATGGAACCGCTGGGCTCCGCCACCGGCATGGACCTCGGCGCGATGCTGCGCCGACTCGCCGTCGAGAAGGCCGAGAAGACTCCGCCCCCGCCGATCGGCGCGATCACCATCTCGGAGTGACCGCATCGGGCTGACACCACGGCGCGACAGGGCGTCCGGCGCTGATCCCGTGGAACGATGACGGAACCCTTACGGCTCGGTGCGGGAACGTTCGCCACCGGGCCGGAGTCCGTAGCGTGCCCGCCATGCGAGTACTCGTCACAGGAGGAGCCGGGTTCATCGGCTCACACGTGGTTGCTTCACTGGCGGCCGAAGGGCACGAACCTGTGCTCTTCGACGCACTGCTCCCCGCTGCCCATCCCACCGCCCCCGACCTGCCGGACGCCGAGTTCGTACGGGGTGACGTCCGGGACGCGGACGCCGTGAGCCGCGCGCTGCGCGGCATCGATGCGGTGTGTCACCAGGCGGCGATGGTGGGCCTCGGGAAGGACTTCGCGGACGCGCCCGCCTACGTGTCGTGCAACGACCTGGGCACGGCGGTCCTTCTGGCCACCATGGCCGAGGCCGGGGTACGGCGTCTCTTGCAGGCGGGGTCGATGGTGGTGTACGGGGAGGGGCGCTACGAGTGTCCGGCCCACGGGCCGGTCCGGCCGGGGCCGCGGGCCGTGGAGGACCTGGAGTCCTGCCGGTTCGAGCCGCGCTGCCCGTGCTGTGGGGCCGATCTGGTGCCGGGCCTGGTCTCCGAGGACGCGCCCGCCGACCCGCGCAACGTGTACGCGACGACCAAGCTGGCCCAGGAGCATCTGGCCGCCGCCTGGGCACGGGCAGCAGGTGGACGCGCGGTCTCGCTGCGCTACCACAACGTCTACGGGCCCGGGATGCCCCGCGACACCCCGTACGCGGGGGTGGCGTCGTTATTCCGGTCCGCGCTGGCTCGCGGTGAAGCTCCGCGGGTGTTCGAGGACGGTGGCCAGCGGCGGGACTTCGTCCACGTCCGGGACGTCGCGCGGGCGAACGCGGCCGCGCTGGCCGTACTCGGGGACACAGCGGCGGGTGGGCACACCGCCTACAACGTCGGCAGCGGGGAACCGCACACGGTGGGGGAGATGGCGGCGGCGCTCGCTGCGGCCCACGGCGGCCCGGAGCCGGTGGTGACGGGCGAGTTCAGGCTCGGCGACGTACGGCACATCACGGCCGACTCCTCCCGGCTGCGCCGTGACCTGGCATGGCGTCCGACCATCGGCTTCGCCGAAGGCATGGCCGACTTCGCCCGGGCCGCACAACGGGCCCCTGCGGGAGCGGTGTGACGTCGGCCGGTCCTCCGGCCGTGCGGGCCCCGTCCGGCTGGATCGGGGGACCCTCCCGCGGGGTCGAGAGTCCGGGCGGGGGCACACGGCATGCGCTGCCCGCGCAGTTCCCGGCGTGCGCCGTCGGCCGAACCCGGGCCGCCCCGGCGGTCAGCCGGCCGTCGTGGCGGCGAGCGGAAGGGTCACCTCGAAGCGGCAGCCGCCCGGCACGTTGCGGACCTCGGCCCGTCCGGCGTGGGCTTCGACGATGCCGCGTACGATCGCCAGCCCGAGCCCGGCACCGGCCGGGGGAGTACGGGCCGGGCTGCCGCGCCAGCCGGTGTCGAAGACCCTCGGCAGGTCCTCTTCCGGGATGCCGCCGCAGCCGTCGGTGACGGACAGCACGGCGGCGTCCGCGCGACGGTCGACGGCTACGGCGACGGTGCCGTCGGCCGGGGTGTGACGGATGGCGTTGACGAGGAGGTTGGCCAGGACCCGGGTCATTTCCTTCCCGTCGACGTCCACCGGCACGTGGGCGATGTCCTCACCGAACAGCCGCACCCCGCGCTCTCGGGCCACGGGGCCGGCGCCCAGCAGGGCGTCGGCGGCCAGGTCGCGCAGGGAGAACCGGCTGGGGCTCAGCTCCAGCGCTCCGGCATGGATGCGGGAGAGCTCGAAGAGGTCGCCGACCATGGAGTCGAGGCGCTCGACCTCCGTACGGATCTGGCGGTGATAGCGGCCGGGATCGGCGGCCACCCCGTCCTCGAGGGCCTCGGCCATGGCCCGCAGCCCGGCGAGGGGGGTGCGCAGGTCGTGGGACATCCAGGCGACCAGCTCCCGGCGGGAGGTTTCCAGGGCGCGTTCGCGTTCCCGGGAGGCAGAGAGTCTGGCGCTGGTGGCGGCAAGTTCGCGGCCGAGCTCGGCCAGTTCCGCGGTGGCCCTGGCAGGCGGGGCGGCGAAGCTGCCGTCCTTGCCGAAGTCGCGGGCGGCCCGGGTGAGGTCGCGGCTGCGGGCGACGACCCAACGGCCCAGCAGCAGGGCGGTGGCCAGGGAAACGGCTGCGGCCATGGCCACGACGAGGGTGACGACGGTCAGGTCGTGCGGTGAGAGGAACATCGCCCACGCCACGGCGAGGGTGCCGGCGAGCATGGCGGTGACCGTGACGGCGCCGACGACGGCCAGGGACACGGCGACCGACCGGTGTCGGACCAAGCGCAGCGCCACGGCTCCCAGGACGCCCGCGCAGGCGGCGCCGCCGAAGGCGAACAGGGCGATCAGCAGGACGTCCTTCACCGCGGGTCCCCCTCGGCGGGCACGTCGAAGCGGTAGCCGACACCCCAGACGGTCCGGATGAGCCGGGGCGCCGCCGGATCGTCCTCGATCTTGGCCCGCAGCCGGCGGACGTGGACGGTGACGGTGGACAGGTCCCCGAAGTCCCAGCCCCACACGTCCCGCATCAGCTGCTCCCGGCCGTGTGCCTTGCCGGGGTGGGCGAGGAAGTGCGCGAGCAGGTCGAACTCCCGCAGGGTGAGCGTGAGTTCCGCGCCGTCCCTGGTGGCGAGGCGGGTCTCGGGATCGAGCCGGATGCCGGCCCCGTGCAGGACCGCGCGCCGCTGCTCCGCCGGCGCCGTGGCGCGGCTGCGGCGCAGGACGGACTCGACCCGTAGGACGAGTTCGCGGGGGCTGAACGGCTTGGTGACGTAGTCGTCCGCGCCCAGCTCCAGGCCCGCGATCCGGTCGTCCTCGTCCCCACGTGCCGTCAGCATGATCACGGGTACGGGGCGTTCGGCGTGCAGCTGGCGGCACACCTCCAGTCCGTCGACGCCCGGCAGCATCAGGTCGAGGACGACCAGGTCGGGGCGTTCCCGGGCGGCCCGGTCCAGGGCGGCGGGGCCGTCGGCGGCATGTGCGACGGTGTGGCCGGCTCGGTGAAGGTAGCCGGTGACGACCTCGGCGACGGTCGGGTCGTCGTCGACGACGAGGATCCGGGCGGGTGACAGGGGCGTGCTCATGGCGCCCAGCCTCGCACCTGCGGCCTGACGCTGTCCTCGCGCGAGGTACCCGTACGGCCGACGTCCGTGTTTCGTAAGGAGTCGATGTCCGCTATGTCCGCGAAGAGTTCCTACGGTGGCAGGCGTGACCGATTGCCCCCTGGACGTCACCGTGGACGTCGTCCTTCCCTGTCTGAACGAGGCCGAGGCGCTGCCCTGGGTCCTCGCCCGCATCCCCGCCGGCTGGCGGGCCCTGGTCGTGGACAACGGGTCCACCGACGGCTCCGCCGACATCGCCCGCTCTCTCGGCGCGACCGTCGTGCCGGAGTTCCGGCGCGGTTTCGGCGCCGCCTGCCACGCCGGGCTGCTGGCCGCCGGTGCCGAGTTCGTCTGCTTCTGCGACTGCGACGCCTCACTCGACCCCGGCCTGCTGACCGGGTTCGTCCGGGCCGTCGCAGCGAACGAGGCAGACCTCGTCCTCGGCCGCCGCCGGCCCCAGGCCCGAGGTGCCTGGCCGCCGCACGCCCGCGCCGGGAACCTGGCCCTGTCCCGGATGCTGCGCCGTCGCACCGGGCTGCGCTTGCACGACCTCGGGCCGCTGCGGGCGATGCGGCGCGAGGCCCTCCTCGCCCTGGACCTCACCGACCGGCGCTCCGGCTACCCGCTTCAGATGGTCGTCCGGGCCGCAGACGCCGGGTGGCGGGTCCGGGAGGAGGACGTGCCGTACCTGCCCCGGGCCGGGAAGTCCAAGGTCACCGGGACCTGGCGGGGCACCTGGCACGCGGTCCGCGACATGCGCGCCGTCCTCGCCGAACCCCCGCACGCGACCGTCCACGGAGGTACACGATGACGACCCTGCTCGTGATCGCCAAACAGCCCCGCCCCGGCCGGGTGAAGACCCGTCTCATCCCTCCCTTCACCCCTGACGAGGCGGCCGCCCTCGCCGAGGCGGCGCTGGCCGACACCCTCGACGCCGTGGTCGCGACCCCTGCTGACCGGCACGTCCTGGTACTCGAAGGGGACCCCGGCCCGTGGCTGCCGCCCGGCTTCGACGTCCTGCCCCAGTGCGTCGGCGGCCTCGACGAGCGCCTCGCCGCCGCCTTCGCCGCCTGCACCGGCCCGGCCCTGCTCATCGGCATGGACACCCCACAGGTCACCCCCGACCTCCTGGCGCCCGCCCTCGCCTTCGACCGGTACGACGCCTGGTTCGGCCCGGCCGCCGACGGCGGCTTCTGGGCCCTGGGCCTCGCCGAACCCGACCCCGCCCTGCTGCTCGGCATCCCCATGTCCGTACCGGAGACCGGGGCCGTGCAGTACGCACGCCTGCGCGCGGCCGGGCTGCGGACCGGCCTGCTGCCGTGCCTGCGGGACGTCGACACGGCAGCCGACGCCTCCGAGGTGGCGGCCCAGCCCCCGGCGGGACGCTTCGCGGTGCTGCACCAGCGCCTCACCGCCGGTGCACGGGCGGCGCGATGACCGCGTCCGCCGTCCCGCACGCCCGTACGGCCCCAGGGCCTGCTTGGCGGGACGACCCGTACTCCCGGGCCCTGCGAGCCGGGCGGGGCCCGCTCTTCCTGCGCCGCGCGGACGGCTGGCTGCTGCCCCTGGAAGTCGAACGCTGGTGCGCCGACGCGGATGCCGCCGACAGGAGCGTGCTCGCCCGGTGCCGCGGTGCCGTCCTCGACATCGGCTGCGGCCCGGGCCGGCTCGTGGCCGCGCTGGCCGGACGAGGCCACCAGGCGCTCGGCATCGACGTGAGCCCGGCGGCCGTGACCAGCACCGTGCGCCGGGGCGGCATCGCCCTGTGCCGGTCGGTGTTCGAGCGCTTGCCCGGGGAGGGACGCTGGAACACCGCCCTGCTCATCGACGGCAACATCGGCATCGGCGGTGACCCCGCAGCCCTGCTGCGCCGGACCGCCGATCTGCTGGCCCCCGGCGGACGACTGATCGCGGAGGCCGCACCGCTCGACGTGGACGAGCGCTGCGAGGTACGGCTCGACGACGGGCACGGCGCACTCGGTACAGCCTTCTCCTGGGCCCGGGTCGGGCCCGAGGCCCTGGCCCGCCATGCCGGGACCGCCGGCTGGCGGATCGGCCACACCTGGTCGGCCGTCGGCCGGCACTTCGCCGAACTCGCCCCCGCTCCCGGACCTCAGTCCCGGCGCGGGGCCTGACAGTGGGACCGCGTCCGCCGCGCCCGCCGCCACAGCCGCGGCAGGACCGCCAGAGCCACGGCGGCCGCCGTTACAAGGGCCAGGACGACCAGCAGATTGCGCGCATAGGGAAGGGGGAGCGCCGAGGGATTCGGCGGCGCACCCGGCCGGAGCAGCAGCGGCAGGGTGACCAGCACCAGCACCCCGCAGACGATCAGCGCCCCGCGCACCACCCGCCGGCCCGGCACCGCCGCCACCAGCAGACCGACAGCGAGCACCAGCGGCGCGAGCACCCCGTCGTGCAGCACCAGGGCGCCCGCCAGCCACACCAGCGCGTCGTACGGGTCGGGCTGCGCTGCCAGATGCCACGCGCCGATCCCGATCAGGAACACGCCGAGCCCACCCAGGACCCACCGCATCGCGGAAACGGACCCGAACACCGAAGACCTCACAGCACCTCCAGCCGGGTGACCCACTTGGTCTGCAGCACACCGGGCCGGTTCGGCGCGATGATCCGCGCGGGGTATCCGTGGTCCATCGACAGCACCTCGCCGTTCAGCCGGAGCGCCAGCATGGTCAGCGGGTCCTCGACGTACTCCCGGCCCATCTCCATCACCCGGTACGCCCCGGCCACCTCCAGCGACACCACCCGCAGCCCGGAGCCGTGCGCGGCCCCGGCCCTCCCCAGCAGGTCACGGATCCGCACCCCGCTCCACCGGGCGTCCACGCTCCAGCCCTCCACGCATGCGATCGGCAGCCGGGCTTCGGCTTGTGGCAGCGCTCCAAGCTCTGCGAGGGACAGCTGGTAAGGCCTCGGCCCGAGCACCTCCAGGTGCCAGTCCTGTACGGCGGAACCGCTCACCCCCGCTGCGGCCGCCGTGCGGTTGACCGGCAGTCCCTGCGGCCCGTAGCCCGGGTGACGGGGTGCCAGCAGATCGAGGGACGCCAGCGGGGTGAAGGACTGACCGACCGTCGTCACGGTCACCGCCCCCACGGCCGCCCCCACCCCGAGCAGCAGCGCCCGCCGGTCCGGGCCGTCCCGCTCCTCGTCGGGCAGCGCGAGGGTGGCGACGGACCGCCGGCTCCAATGGGCGCGGATGTCCGGGGCCTTGACCGCGAGGTGGAGCAGGACGGACCCCGCGGCGATCCAGGCCACGGCGTAGTGGACGGGCACGAACGAGAACGGCCACGGATACCACTCGGCGATGTTGAGCAGTCCGGTGAACACCTGGAAGACGGCCGAGGCCACGAGCACTGCCACGGAGAGCCGCTCCAGCCCGTGCCGCACTGACCGCACCGGCGGCCACACGAAGAGCCGGGGGTAGACGGCCCACAGTTTCGCCAGCAGCAGCACGATCGCGGCGAGCCCGGCTCCGACGTGCAGGCCCTGTGTCAGCCGGTAGCCCCACACGGGCCGCGCGGGCAGATAATCGGCCAGCCACCCCGGCGGCTTTTGCAGGAAATGGCTGACCAGCCCGGTCAGGAAGCACACGGCGAACGCCATACCCAGCCAGCGTCCCACCGCCGTGGAGGTCCGCGCGTCGTGCAATCGCCCCGAGAAGCCGGGCGGCCGGAGCGTGGACAGCCGCACCCGCGGTGTACTCGGTGACGGCAGCTGGAAGGCCGGCAGTCTCAGGCGCCGGCCGAATCGAGATCCCATGGCCCCATGCAACCGCGCAGACCGGCTGCGCAGACCGCTCCGACACCTTACGAAACGCGGACGCCCTGCCGCGCCGTGCTCCCCGTGGCCCTGCCGGCTGCCAGGGTGGCGGCGTGACCCACCCGCCCACCACAGCCAACGCCACAGCACCGATCACCACGCGCCGGGCGACGGCGGCCGCGTCCGTCCTGCTGGCCGTACTCACCGCAGCGACCGCCCTGACCATCCGCAACGACGGCTACTTCACCGACCCGGCCGGCCTGTCCTGGCGGTACGCCGCCTGTTGGGTCCTGTTCGCGGCAGCCATCCTGGCCCTGCGCCGCGCGCCCGCCCGGCACACCGCCGCCCTCGTCCTCGCGGGGAGCATCGCCGTGGCCGCGACCGGGCTGCTCGCCCCGCCGAGCACGAGCACCGACTCCTTCCGCTACGCCTGGGACGGGCGCGTGCAGGCCGCGGGCATCTCCCCGTACGACCACGCCCCGGCCGACCCCGCACTCGTCCCGCTCCGCGACACCTGGCTCTTCCCCACCGGGCCCACCTGCGGCGGCCCGGACCTCTCTTCGGTCTCCGATGGTGTCTGCACCCGGATCAACCGCCCCGGGGTGCACACCATCTACCCTCCGGTCGGCGAGCTCTACTTCCTCCTCGTGCACACCGTCTCCCCGGACGGAGCACGCCATAAAGGGCTCCAGACCGGCGGCGCCATCCTCGCCGTGGCCACCACCCTCCTGCTGCTCCGCATGCTCCGCGATCGCGGCGACCCGCGCACCGCCGCCTACTGGGCCTGGTGCCCGGCCGTCCCCGTCGAAGCGGTCAACAACGCCCACGCCGACACCCTCGCCGTACTCCTGGCCGTCGCCGCGCTCGGTCTGACGGCCCGCCACCGTCTGGGGGGCGGCGCTCTCCTGGGCCTTGCCACCGCCGTCAAACTCCTGCCGGCCGTCCTGCTCCCCGGCACACTGTCTGGCGTACGCCGCCCACGGGAGGCTGCGGCCGCCATCCTGCCCGTCGCCATGGTTCTGGCCGCGCTCTACCTCCCGTACGTCCTCCTTTCCCACTCCTCCGTCCTGGGCTACTTGGGCGGATACGCCGAGGAGGAGGGCTACCAGGACGCCTCCTCCGGAAACCGCTACGCACTCCTGTGCCTGGTCCTGCCCGGCTCCTGGGCGCTGCCCGCCATGATCGCGGGGATGCTTGCCGTAAGCCTGTACGTGATCCGTCGGGGTGACCCCGAACGCCCCTGGAGCGGAGCGCTCCTCGTCACTGGAACCGCCTTCCTCCTGACCACCCCGGGCTACTCCTGGTACGCCCTGCTCCTCGTCGCCCTCGTGGCCCTCGACGGCCGCTGGGAGTGGCTCGGCGTCGCCGTCGCCGGCGCGGCCTCCTACCTCACAACCCGCGCCGCCCCTGGTGCAGGCACGATCGCGTACCTTGCCGCGGCGCTGGCCGTCGCCGTGGCGTGGGCGGTTCGCACCGGTCGTCTCCGCGACCGGATCCGGCCGTGGTGATGGGCTGGCGGTAGGTGTGGTGGACACTTTGGGCTTCTGGTCGGGGATTTCGATGCCCAGCTCGGCCATGGCGGCGCAGGCGGCGCAGGCGGAGGGGACGTCGGGCTCGATCGGGGACCGGTTGCCGCCGTGCTCCGCCCCCCGCACATCCGCCGGCTCCGCGGACCGATTGCGCGCGTAAACACGCTGAGGGGCTTCCGGGCTTCATCGACCGCGCGCCCGACCCCCGAGCGGGCCTCGCAATAGCCCTGTCAGCCTGTGACCCGCATCACATCCAGCTCTTGTCAGGAATCGGGGCCCTGTTCCGCTCAAGTCACCGGAAGCAAGCGAACTGACAGGAGATCGACGCTCCGCAGCTCGCCGACGTCTTCGCGGGCACGGCGGTACGGCTGCGCCTGGCCCGTGTCACCGCCGTCGACCCAGAGCGCCAGGTCGTCGTCGTGGCCGACGCCGGCGGCGGCGAGCTCGGCTACGACACGATTCTCTACGCGCTCGGCAGCCACGGCGCTGACCACGGCGTCCCCGGCGTGGCCGAGCACGCCTTCGACGTGGCCAGCCGGCCCTCGGCGCTGCGTCTGCGTGAGCGCCTGGACAGCCTGAGCAAGCGGGACGAAGGTGGGAGTGTGCTGGTCGTCGGCGACGGGTTGACCGGTATCGAGACCGCCACCGAGATCGCCGAGTCCCGGGCCGGCCTGTCGGTGACGCTGGTTGCCCGCGGCGAGCTGGGAGCCCGGCTTTCGACCGGGGCCCGCAGTCACCTGCGGCAGGCCTGCGACCGGCTGGGCATCACCGTGCTGGAGCACACCGAGGTCGAAGCCGTCGAAGCCGCGCGGGTACTGTGCGCCGACGGCACCGTCCTGGCGTCCGACGCGACCGTGTGGACGGCTGGGTTCGCGGTCAGCCCCATCGCCGCCGTGAGCGGGCTGGAGGTCACCGAGAATGGCCAGATCGTCGTCGATCGCACCATGCGGTCGGTCTCGCACCCGAACGTCTACGCCGCCGGCGACAGCGTCTACGTCATCGGCGACAACGGCCGGCCGCTGGCGATGTCCTGCGCTTCGGCCGGCTACACCGGCCGACAGGCTACGGACGCGATCGTGGGACGCCTGACAGGCCGCGAGATCGCGAACACCAAGCTGGAGTACGTGGGCAACCACATCAGCCTCGGGCGGCGGGACGGGATCTTGCAGATGGTCGACGACGAAGGGCAGGCAAAGCCGAAGTACGTGGGCGGCCGGAAGGCCGCACGGATCAAGGTCCGGCCCTCATCCCCTGCCTGACCGGCGAACTCGACGGCGTCCTGGCGGTCCGTCTCGAGAAGGCCCGCGTCAGCGGTTTCTGCTACGTCCGCAATCCGGCAGAGCTGCCCCGCTCGAGTCCGAAACTCCGCTCACCCGGCGATGAACTCCCTCCTCCGCAGGAGAAGCATGTCCACTCAGGCCGCGCTCGCAGCCAACGCGTCGCCCTCACCCTGGCCGATCGTGGCCAGGGCAGTCGCCTTGCTCACGGTGAGCATCAGCCTGCTGCTCACCGCCTTCGCCTGGCCGTCGGTACGCTCATCGGTGCATGACGTGCCGATCGCCGTCGCCGGGCCCGCTCCCGCCGTCAAGCGGACCACGTCCATGCTCGACCAACGGCTTCCCGACGGCTTCGAGGTCGCCGACAGCGCCGCCGCCGAACAACTGATCCGCGACCGCAAGGTGTACGGGGCGATCGACCTGAGCTCCGGCACTCCACAGGTCATCACCGCATCAGCCGGAAGCACCGCCGTCGTCCAGACCCTGAACAGCATCGCGACCGGCCTCAGCCAGGCACAGGGACCCGGCACCGCAGTCGCCGCCCGCGACCTCATCCCGCTGCCGGCCGACGACCCGCGCGGCGCCGGACTGGCCGCCGGAGCCCTGCCGCTGGTCATGGGCGGCCTGCTCGCCGCCCTGCTGTTGACCAGGCTCGTCCGCGGCAACCTCCGTCCGTATTTCACAGGCCCTACTGTGACGGCCCTGCGCCGATCAGTATCTGTTCGGAACTGGTTCCGGGGGGCGGGGCAATCCTTTCCGAGGAAACCGACTTGACGCCTCAAAAGAGGCCGAGCTTCTTGGGCGAGTAGCTGACCAGGAGGTTCTTGGTCGACTGGTAGTGGTCCAGCATCATCTTGTGGGTCTCTCGGCCGATGCCTGACTGCTTCACTCCTCCGAAAGCAGCGTGGGCCGGGTAGGCGTGGTAGCAGTTCGTCCAGACGCGGCCCGCCTGGATCGCGCGGCCCGCGCGGTAGGCCGTGTTGGTGTCGCGGGTCCAGACGCCCGCGCCGAGGCCGTAGAGCGTGTCGTTGGCCGTGCGGATCGCGTCGTCGAAGTCGGTGAAGGAGGTCACCGCCACCACCGGGCCGAAGATCTCCTCCTGGAAGATCCGCATGCGGTTGTCGCCCTCGAAGATCGTCGGCTGGACGTAGTAGCCGCCCGCCAACTCGCCTCCGTGCTCCACGATCTGGCCGCCCGTCAGGATCTTGGCGCCCTCCTTCTGGCCGATCTCCAGGTACGAGACGATCTTCCGGAGCTGTTCGGCGGAGGCCTGGGCGCCGATCATCGTGTCCGTGTCCAGGGGGTGGCCCGGGACGATCTTCTCCGTGCGGGCGACCGCCGCCTCCAGGAAGTCGGCGTAGTGGCCGCGCTGGACGAGGGCGCGGGAGGGGCAGGTGCACACCTCGCCCTGGTTGAGGGCGAACATCGTGAAGCCTTCGAGGGCCTTGTCCCGGAAGTCGTCGTCCGCCGCCCACACGTCGTCGAAGAAGATGTTGGGGGACTTGCCGCCGAGTTCGAGGGTGACCGGCTTGAGGTTCTGCGAGGCGTACCCCATGATCAGCCGGCCCGTCGACGTCTCGCCCGTGAACGCGATCTTCGCGACCCGCGGACTGGACGCCAGCGGCTTGCCGGCCTCCTCGCCGAAGCCGTTCACGACGTTCAGGACGCCGGGCGGCAGCAGGTCCGCGACCAGGCTCAGCCAGAAGTGCACCGAGGCCGGCGTCTGTTCGGCCGGCTTGAGGATCACCGCGTTGCCCGCGGCCAGCGCCGGGGCCAGCTTCCAGACCGCCATGAGGATCGGGAAGTTCCACGGGATGATCTGCGCGACCACGCCCAGCGGCTCGTGGAAGTGGTACGCCACCGTGTCGTCGTCGATCTCGCTCAGCGCGCCCTCCTGGGCCCGCAGCGCCCCCGCGAAGTAGCGGAAGTGGTCGATCGCGAGCGGGATGTCCGCGGCCAGCGTCTCCCGGACCGGCTTGCCGTTGTCCCAGGTCTCCGCGACCGCGAGCGCCTCCAGGTTGCTCTCCATGCGGTCCGCGATGCGCAGCAGGACCGCCGCCCGGTCCGCCGGAGCCGTCCGCCCCCACGCCGGGGCCGCCGCGTGCGCCGCGTCGAGGGCGCGCTCCACGTCCTCGGCGGTGCCGCGCGCGACCTCCGTGAAGGGGCGGCCGTCGATCGGACTGGGGTTCTCGAAGTAGCGGCCGGTCGCCGGGGCGACGTACTCGCCGCCGATCCAGTGGTCGTAGCGGGCCTGGTACGACATGAGCGCGCCCTCGGTACCGGGTGCGGCGTAACGGGTCATGGGCTTGGCCTCCCTGGGACGCGCCGGCCGTCCTGGCCGGCGCTCACGCCCGAGTGTGCGGACCCGTACGTTGCAAGCCCGTTGCACCGGCGGACAGTTCCGCCTCCAGGGAGTCCAGCCTCGCCCGTACGGGAGGAAGCCGGTTAGCCGGTACGGCCCCGCACAACGCCCGCCAGACCACCACGTCGTCCTCGCCCCACGTGCTGTACGCCCAGTCCGCGAGCAGCCCCGGATCGCCGCGGTCCACCAGAGCGGCCCGCAGCCGGCCCGCGAGCCGCTCCCGCAGCCGTACGACCCCGGGCGCGGCCGACGCCGGGAGCAGCGGGCCCGCGTAGTCCCCGGCAGCCGCCGCGACGGCCCCCGAGGCCAGCCTCCGGTCGACCGTCGCGAAGTCCGCGTCCACCCCCCCGGCCAGCCGGTACGGCCGCGACCTCAGCACGTCGGGCCCGACCAGCGCGCGCAGCCGTGACAGCTCCGCCCGCAGCGTCACCGGGGTCACCGACTCGTCCTCGTACAGCAGCGTCAGGAGTTCGTCGCCGCCCACTCCCTCCGGGCGGTGGGCGAGGACCACCAGGATCTCGCTGTGGCGGCGGCTCAGCCGCAGCCTCCGCCCGCCCACCGAGAGCACCGCCTCGTCCCGGCCCAGCGCCGACAGCCTCAGCCGTCCCGGCTCCGGGGCCGGACCGAGCAGCGCCAGCTGCGACTCGGCCGCGCGCGCCACCGCCTGGACGAAGCCGAGGCTGTGCGGGTGCGCGAGCCCCTCCCCGCCGGTGATGTCGACCGCGCCGAGCACCCGCCCGCTGCGCGGGTCGTGGACGGGCGCCGCGGCGCAGGTCCATGCCCGCACCGGACGCCGGAAGTGCTCCGAGGAGACCACTTGGACGGGACGGTCGACGGCCAGGGCGGTTCCGGGTGCGTTCGTCCCGGCGGCCGCTTCCGACCAGCGGGCCCCGGCCACGAAGTTCATCCTCCCGGCCGCGCGCAGGGTGCCCGGATGCCCCTCGACCCACAGCATCCGCCCGGCGGCGTCGCAGACCGCCAGGAGGTGCTCCCCGTCCGTCGCGTACGCGCCCATCAGCTCCCGGATCACCGGCATCGCCCCGGCGAGGGGATGGTCCTCCCGGTACGCGGCCAGCTCGTCGTCGTCCAGTTCCACCCGCGCCGCCCCGTCGGGGCTCACGCGCGCGCGTACGGATCGGCGCCAGGAGTCGGCCACCAGGGGACGAGCGCGCCGGGTAGGACGCTCCTCCTCCGGGTCCGGGCCTGACCGGGGCCCCGGGCCGGACCCGGCTCCCCGGTCCACCGCCGGCGTCCGTCCCGTCCGTGGCTCCGCGGCCACCCACGCATCGCTCAACTCGGCCTCCTCGTCGAGGTCGTCCCGGCCCGTCGCGCTCATCGTGGTGCGCGCGGGTGCCGCCGACAAGCTCTGCCTCACCCCGGCATATGCACCCTGTCCGGGACCGGCCCCCGACCCCTCACGTAGAGTGGGCTCCGGGCCGTGACTGGCGCTTGAGGTGGATCACCACCGGGGAGCGGCCCGGCGGAGCGCGCCCCGGCGGCGCCACCGTGCCGATGCCGTGCGCCTGGGCGACAAACCGGTCAGACACGACGCCCAGGAGTTGCCATGTCCACCAGCACCGCCACCCTCATGGACGGCACGGCCCTCGCCCGCCGCACGGTCGAGGGGACCGCCGCCCGAGCCGCCGAGATCACCCGCCGCACCGGCGTGACCCCGTGCCTCGCGACCGTCCTGGTCGGCGCGGACCCGGCCTCCGTCACGTACGTCAAGATGAAGCAGAACCGCTGCGCGAAGGCCGGAATCCGCTCCAAGCACGTCGAGCTGCCCGCCGAGACGACGACCGAGGAACTCGTCGCCGCCATCACCGCCCTGTCCGAGGACCGCGAGGTCCACGGCATCCTGCTGCAGCACCCGGTCGGCCCGCACATCGACGAGCGCGCCGCCTTCGAGGCCATCGCCCCCGAGAAGGACGTCGACGGCGTCACGATGGCCTCCTTCGCCGCCATGGGCTTCGGCCTGCCCGGCTTCGTCTCCTGCACGCCCGGCGGCATCATGCGCCTCCTCGACGCGTACGACGTCGAGCTCAGCGGCAAGCGCGCGGTCGTCGTCGGCCGCAGCGCCATCCTCGGCAAGCCCGCCGGCCTGCTCCTCCTCGGCCGCGACGCCACCGTCACCTACTGCCACTCCCGCACCAAGGACCTCTCCTCCGTCGTCCGTGAGGCCGACATCCTCGTCGCCGCCGTCGGCAAGCCGAACTTCATCAAGGGCGAGGACATCAAGCCGGGCGCCGTCGTCATCGACGCCGGCTACAACCCGGGCAACGTCGGCGACGTCGACTTCGCCTCGGCCGCAGAGCGCGCCTCCCTCATCACCCCGGTCCCCGGCGGTGTCGGCCCCATGACCATCGCCGTGCTCCTCGCCCAGACGGTCGAGGGCGCGGAGCGCCAGCTCGGCCTGTAGGCAGCGGTGACCGGGCGGCAGGTGACGGGGGCGCGGCGGTGGCGGAGGCGCGCACGGTCGGCGATGGTCACGATTCCGTACCTGCCGCGCCCGGTGGCCGGTGAACGCTGGCACCGCCGCCGTCGAAAGGCGAACCTGGTCCCTGTGCCCCACCCGCCGACCGACATCCCGCTCACGGACACCCCTCCGCCCGAGCCCGGCCGTCCGGGCGCGTCCGACACACCCGGAGCGCCCGAACCCGATCGCGCGAGCCCCTCACCGCTCCCGCCCGGCCCCGGTGCGACCGCACCCGGCGCCGAGTCGGTGTGGTCGGCCCGCTTCGTACGGCTCGGTGCGCCCCGGCCCGGGCCCGCGGCGCGGCGCGCACGCTGGTTCGGCGTGCCGCTCGTCCCGCTGCTGACGGCCGCCCTGGTGGCGGGCGCGTTCCTGACGGCCCGGGGCGGCGCGGAGGGCAGCGGACTCGCCGACGGGCGAACGGGCGGGGACCCGGCCGGTGTGCCGTCCCCCGTCGTCACCAGCGGAACGGGACCGGCCGCTCCCACCCCCGCCGACGGCACGGGACCGGCAGCCCCCACCCCCGCCGACGGAGCGGGAACGGCCGGCACGTCGAGCCCGGGGATACCCGCGCACTCCTCGACCACGGGCGCCACGCCGACGCCCACGGCGCCCGAGGACGGCGCGGGCCGGCCGCAGGACAGCACGTCACCGACGCCGCACCGGTCCGGGAGCACCGGCCCCGCGGGCGGCACGCCCTCGACCGGCACCACCCCCTCCGGCCTCCCGACGGGTGACCGCAGCAGCGTGCGGCCGGTCTCCTTCGAGGCGCTGCGCGTGGGCGAGTGCTTCGACATCGACCGCGACGCGCCGGGCACCGCCCTCCGACAGCGCTGCGACACGCCGCACCACGCCGAACTGATCGCGCGGCTCCGCCTGGCCGGCACCTTTGCCACCGATCAGGCGGTACGCGAGGCGGCCACCCTCCTCTGCCGCGAACCGCTCCGCCGCAAGGCCGCCCGGCAGCCGCTCGGCACGCGCTGGACGACCTTCGTCCAGTACCCGTACCGGACGAGCCACCTCCTCGGCGCGGACACCGTCGCCTGCAGCCTGGCGACCACCACCGGCACGCTCAGCCACCGGCTCCAGTAGCACCGACGGCGAACGCCGTCGCCAGGGCCGCCGCCGGGTCACGGTCCGCCGGACCGGCCGGGGACCAGCGCGCCCCGGCCTTCACGAACGGCCACCAGCGTCCATCCTCACCCAGCCTCAGCTGCGCCTCCGCGCCCACGACCGTCCACCGCGCGCCGCCCGCGCGTCGCAGCACCGGGCGCTCGCCGTCGGCCCAGGCCTCGGCGAGCCGGACCCCGGCCCGGTCGACAGCCCCGGCATCCGGCGTCCACTCCTCGTCCAGTACGGCGAGGGCGGCGGCGCCCCCGAACCGCCACGCGCGCGTGGCCAGGTCCAGTTCCCCGCGCGACCTGCCCGAACCGGACGCGAGCCGCGCCGCGACCCAGGGCGCGGGAGCGCCCGCCGCGAGCCGGACCGCGTCCTGAGCGACCGTCAGCGGCGCCTCCACCGCCTCCGTCGTGGCGTCGCACACGCCGCCGCCCCCCAGCAACGTGCCGAGCAGCCGCTGCGCGCGTGCCGCCGCGTCCGTCGCGAGGAACTCGAGGGCCGCCGGGTCGACCCCCGGCTCCGGCGGGGTGTCGGTGTCCAGGGACGGCGACCGGCCCGGCGCCGGCTGTGCGACCGGCGGGTCGGGCAGCGGCGGTACGAGGAACCCCGCGGCGAACACCTCCTCCGCCGACACGCCGGGCATACCGCCGGGCCCCTCCGGTCGGCCGTCCGGCGCGCCGCCCGTCCCGTCCCCGCCACGCGCGGTCGGCGCGGCGGCCCGCGCGGCACTGCGCGTCTGCAACTGCTCCAGGAGCGTGCGTTCGCCGCGGCCCCGCATCAGGAGGAGGACGAACGGGTCCTCGTCGAGGAGGCGGGCGACCTGGTAGCAGAGCGCCGTCGTGTGCGGACAGTGGTCCCAGGCCTCGCAGCCGCACTCCGCTTCGAGATCCCCGACGCCCGGCAGCAGGTCCAGTCCCGCCGCTGCCGCGTCCTCCACCAGGTGCGGCGGCATCTCGCGGTCGAGGAGCGCCGCGATGTGCCCCGCGCTGTCCACGGCGAGGTCGAGGAGCCGTTCCCACTCCTCCTCCGAGAACTCCCGCACCAGTACGTCACCGCGGTACGACGTGCCGTCACGGTCCTTGACCATCGCGGTGATCCGGCCGGGCCGCACCGAGACGGCTCCCACCGCCCCCGCGCGCGCGTGCCGCCGTCCTGCCTTGAGCTGCTGGAGGTCGAGCGCCGAGTCCTCCAGGGCCTTCAGCCACGCCTGTCCCCACCAGGTACGGGTGAAACCGCCGCCGTGCGCCGGAGGCAGCGCCTCGAACGTCCGCTCCTCGTCCCCGTGACCGTGCCGGTGGCCGCGCTCCTGTCCGTATCCGCTCATCGTCCGTCCCCTCGCAGTCGCACCAGCTCCGCCAGTTCGGCGTCGGTCAGTTCGGTCAGTTCGGGCGGGGTGTCCCCGCCCGTCCCGAGGACGCTGTCCGCCAGCTCGCGCTTGCGGTCGAGCATCGCGGCGATCCTGTCCTCGATCGTGCCCTCGGCGATCAGCCGGTGGACCTGAACCGGCCTGTCCTGCCCGATCCGGTACGCGCGGTCGGTGGCCTGTGCCTCCACCGCCGGGTTCCACCAGCGGTCGTAGTGCACGACGTGCTCGGCGCGGGTCAGGTTCAGCCCCGTACCCGCGGCCTTCAGGGAGAGCAGGAAGACCGGGACCTCCCCGGCCTGGAAGCGCGCGACCATCGCCTCCCGCTCGGCGACGGGAGTGCCGCCGTGCAGGAACTGCGTGCGCACGCCCCGGGCCGCGAGGTGCGCCTCCAGGAGCCGGGCCATCCCCACGTACTGGGTGAAGACCAGGGTGCAGGCGCCTTCGGCGAGGATCGTGTCGAGGAGCTCGTCCAGCAGTTCCAGCTTGCCCGAGCGGCCCTCGATCGTCGGCCGCTCCTCCTTGAGGTACTGGGCGGGGTGGTTGCAGATCTGCTTGAGGCCCGTCAGGAGCTTCACGACGAGGCCCCGGCGCGCCATGCCGTCGGCCTCGGAGATCGCCGCCAGCGTCTCCCGCACCACCGCCTCGTACAGACCGGTCTGTTCCGGCGTCAGGGAGACGGTCCGGTCGGTCTCGGTCTTCGGCGGCAGCTCGGGGGCGATGCCGGGGTCGGACTTGCGCCGGCGCAGCAGGAAGGGACGCACGAGCGCGGCGAGCCGCGTGGCGGCGGCCGGGTCCCTTCCGCCCTCGACGGCCGAGGCGAACCGGGTCCGGAAGGCGCCGAGACCGCCGAGCAGTCCCGGCGTGGTCCAGTCGAGGATCGCCCACAGCTCGGACAGGTTGTTCTCCACGGGCGTGCCGGACAGCGCCACGCGCGCGTGCGCGCCGATGGTCCGCAGCTGTCGGGCCGTCGCGGAGTACGGGTTCTTGACGTGCTGTGCCTCGTCCGCGACGACGAGTCCCCAGTGCCGGGCGGCGAGCCGCTCGGCGTCCAGTCGCATGGTGCCGTAGGTGGTGAGCACGAAGCCGCCGTCGGCGAGCTCCTCCAGGTCGCGTGCCGCACCGTGGAAGCGGCGCACGGGGGTGCCGGGCGCGAACTTCTCGATCTCCCGCTGCCAGTTGCCCATCAGCGAGGTCGGGCAGACGACGAGGGTGGGCCCGGCGGAGGCCGGGTCGGCCTGCCGGTGCAGATGCAGGGCGATGACGGTGATCGTCTTGCCGAGGCCCATGTCGTCGGCCAGACAGCCCCCGAGGCCGAGCGAGGTCATCCGGTGGAGCCAGTCGAGCCCGCGCAGCTGGTAGTCGCGCAGGGTGGCGGCGAGTGCCGGGGGCTGCGTGATCTCCGGCCGGTCGCCCTCGGGCCGGGCGATCCTCTCCCGGAGACGCTCCAGCCAGCCCGTCGCGGCCACCTCGACGGGGCGTCCGTCGATCTCGGTCGTGCCGGTGAGGACGGCCGAGAGGGCGTCCACCGGTGTGACCTTGCGGTCCTGCTGGGCGCGGGCCCGGCGCACCTCGGCGGGGTCGACGAGGACCCAGCGGTCGCGCAGCCGTACGAGGGGCCGGCCGGCCTCGGCGAGCCGGTCGAGCTCGGCCCGGGTCAGCTCGTGGTCGCCGACGGCGAAGCGCCAGTTGAAGGCGAGCAGCGAGTTCGCGGCGAGGAAGGAGGGCAGAGCGGAGGCGCGGGCGACGTCAGAGTCGGTGTCGGGCTCGGCACCGTCATGGAGTCCGGCGCTCCCGGCACCCGCCCCGCCACCAGGACTCGCTTCGGCACCCGCTCCGCCACCAGGACCCGCTTCGGCCCCCGCCCCCGCCGGGCCGATCACCGCGCGCGCGGTGAGCCGGTCGGCGAGCTCGCGCGGCCAGTGGACCTGGACACCCGAGGCGGCGAGGGCCTCGGCCGCCGGCCCGAGGAGCTCCGCGAGCTCCTCGTCGGCGAGTTCGACGGTGTCGGGCACGGCCGCCGACAGGAGCGGGGACAGCGGCGGCCACGCACGGGCGGCGCGCCGCAGGGCGAGGAGGGCGTCCATCCGGGCCCGGGGGCCGAACGAGGCGCCCGCGCGGCCCGAGCCCGCCCACACGTCCGCCGCGTCCGCGACGAGGGTCGGGTCGGCCACGCCGTGCAGCTGGAGCACCGCCCGGAAGGCGGGCGCCTCCACGGACTCCGAGGTGAAGCCGGGCAGTTCGAGGCGGAGCGAGAGCCTGACGCCCGCGTCGTACACCGCCGCCACGTCGGCGGCCCACGCCCGCTGCTCGGGAACGGTCCGCGGCTCGTCGGCCGCGAAGGCGGGGCCGCCGGCCGCGAGCGGGGCCGCCGGGGTACGGGGCAGCGTGTCGGCCACCGCGTCGGCGAAGGCACGGAGCAGCGCCTCGGGTTCGGGCAGGAGCAGGGGTTCGTCGAGAGGCGGGGTGACGGCGTCGGGCTCGGACGCGGGGACGTGCGGGGGCAGGGGTACCGCGTGCGCGGCGGGCGGCATCGACGCGGCGAGCGTGCGGAGTTCGGCCAGCTCCCCGGGGCCGAGCGGCCCGACGCGCCAGGCGTCGTGGTCGGCGGGGGTGAGGCCGGGCAGCAGCAGGCCGCGTGCCACGAGGTCCAGGGCGAGGAGGGAGGCGGCACCCCAGAAGGCGGTGGCGGGGGAGGCGGCGTCCGAGAAGCGGGCTCGGGCGAGCAGTGGCAGGGCGTCCCGTACGGACAGGGTGTGGGCGGGGACGGTCACGGCCTGGAGGTCGTCGCCCTCGACGACCGTGAGCGCGGTGACGCCCGCGGCAGCCGGGTCGCCGGCCCGCAGCGGTTCTCCGTCCGGCAGCGGTTCGCCGTCCGGGGACCAGAAGGCGAGCCGTCCGGCGCGGGGCGGATCGGCGGGGAGGAAGACGGCGGAGTGACGGATGAGTTCGTGTGCGCGGGAGGGTTCCCGGGCGGGTTCGCGGGCCGGTTCATCGGATCCGTGCGAGAGCGACAACACATTCCTCAAATTTGACTACCTGGTGACCGAATCGCCGAGGATACCTCGCGAAGCCTAAGGGCGCGCACCCGTGCCGAGTGATCCGCGCCACACTCGCCGGGTCCATGCGGAGGGGTGGGGCGAACCCCGCCCCCGATCCCCTACGAGGGTGGGGTTCGCCCCACCCCCGCCCCCCGGCGCGCCCCCGGCGGCGGACGGGTGGTGACGCCATGGCCCCGGACGATCACGGATCCGTAGGTTCTCGGTAGGCGCCCACCGACCCCACCGACCGACAGAAACCGGAGCCCGTCATGTCCCAGGCCACCGTCCTGCCCCCGGCCGCCGCACCCCTCGCGGCGCCCGCCCGCGCCCGGGGCGGCAGCGAGTTCAGCCCGCTCCTGCGGACGGTCAGGGCGCAGGGCCTCCTCGAACACCGACCCGGCTGGTACGCCCGGGGCATCGTCGTCAACCTCCTCGGCATCGCCGCCGTCGCGGCCGGAATCGCCCTGATCGGGCCCTCCTGGTGGGCGCTCCTGCTCGCCGTTCCCCTCGCGGTGTTCTCCGCCCGCGCCGCCTTCGTCGGCCACGACGCCGGCCACGCCCAGATCACCGCCGACCGCAGGACGAGCCGGATCCTCCAGCTCGTCCACGCCAACCTCCTCCTCGGGATGAGCCGGGAGTGGTGGAACGACAAGCACAACCGCCACCACGCCAACCCCAACCACCTGGACAAGGACCCGGACGTAGCCGCCGACATCCTCGTCTTCGCCGAGCACCAGACGGCGGGCCGCGCGGGCCTGCGCGGGTTCCTCACCCGCCACCAGGCCTGGCTGTTCTTCCCGCTGACCACGCTGGAGGGCATCGCGCTCAAGGTGTACGGAATCCAGTCCCTGCTCGCCCAGGACGGCCCCTGCCGCACCCGGCGCGAGCGGCTCGTCGAAGGCACTCTCCTCCTCGCCCACTTCGCCGGCTACGCGACCCTGCTCCTCACGCTCCTGACGCCCGCCCAGGCCCTCGTCTTCGCCCTCCTCCACCAGATGCTCCTCGGCGTGCACCTCGGCATGGCCTTCGCCCCCAACCACAAGGGCATGGAGCGGCCGGACGAGCACGAGGACGGCGACAGCTGGGGCCATCTGCGCCGGCAGGTGCTCACCTCGCGCAACATCCGAGGCGGCGCCCTGACCGACTGGTTCCTCGGCGGCCTCAACTACCAGGTCGAGCACCACCTCTTCCCGAGCATGCCGCGCCCGAACCTCCGCCTGGCCCAGCCCGCCGTCCGGGCCCACTGCGCGGCGCTTGGCGTCCCGTACACGGAGACCGGCTTCGTCGACTCGTACCGCCAGGCCCTCGGTCATCTCCACGAGGTGGGCGCGCCGCTCCGCTCCGAGGGCGCCGCGTAGGGGTCGTACGGTTCAGAGGGTGCCGCGCAGGGGGCGTACGGCGCTCCGAGGGCGCCGCGTAGGGTCGCACGGGCGAGGCGCGATGTGATCATCGTTCCGGGTCGGCGGTGCA
Source organism: Streptomyces sp. E-08 (assembly GCF_049913095.1). Lineage (NCBI taxonomy): Bacteria > Bacillati > Actinomycetota > Actinomycetes > Kitasatosporales > Streptomycetaceae > Streptomyces > Streptomyces sp. E-08. The sequence continues at coordinate 8,123,975 of NZ_CP183971.1, forward strand.
CCCGCCGTCCGGAGCGACAGAGAAGGGGAGCTCACACCATGAGCGGCGGCACCGTCACCACGGTCAGCAGCAACGGCACGTACTCGTTCACCAAACCCAACAGGGAGGGCATCACCCTCCTCGCCGGGCTCGGCGTCGAGGGCGACGTCCACGCGGGCGTGACGGTGAAGCACCGCTCCCGCGTCGCCCAGGATCCCACCCAGCCCAATCTGCGGCAGGTCCACCTCATCCACGCCGAGCTCTTCGACGACGTCGCCGGCGCGGGCTTCGAAGTCGCCCCCGGCGATCTCGGCGAGAACGTCACGACCCGGGGGATCGACCTGCTCGCCCTGCCCACCGGCACCCTCCTGCACCTCGGTGCGCAGGCCGTCGTCGAGGTCACCGGCCTGCGCAACCCCTGCGCGCAGATCGACGACTTCCGGCACGGACTGCTGAAGCAGGTCGTCGGCCGCGACGAGAAGGGCGAGGTCGTGCGCAAGGCGGGCATCATGGGCGTCGTGCTCACCGGCGGGGAGGTGCGGCCCGGAGACCCGATCCGGGCCGAACTCCCGGCCGGGCCGCACCGCCCGCTGGAACGGGTCTGAGCCGCCTCGGAGCTGTAGCCCCGGCGATCCCGCTCATCCCTCCAGGGCGCAGGAGTTGACCACGTCACCGCTCGCGGGACGCGCGACCGTCCGGTCCGAGGGCGGCGCCGTGCCCTCCTCGACCCAGCGCGTCAGGGCGTCGAACGCGGAGCGGTAGCACGGCAGGATCGGCCGCAGCTTGTCCGGGTACGTGTCGTACAGGCCGTCCGTGTGCGTCCCGTCCTGCACCGTGTAGTAGCGGTGCAGGGCGCCCCGGCCCCGCCCGTCGATCATCCGCGCGTACACGTCGGAGTCCGTGGTGACCGGCAGCAGGGTGTCGAGGTCGCCGTGAAGCGTGATGAGCGGCTTGCCGATCCGCCCGGTGAGCGCCACCTTCGCGACCGCGCGGTGTACGGACGCCGGCCGCGAGGCGTAGTCGTAGGAGGCGTCCGAGGCGCAGGGCGCGAAGATCTGCTCCACCGTCCCGCCGGCCGTGGAGCCGGGGCAGGCCGGGTCGTACGCGGGGTCGAACTCGGCCCGGAAGAGCTTCTGCGTCAGGCCCCAGTAGGCCTTCTCGTGGTACGGCCAGAGGAACCGCGAATCGGGTGCGAAGCCCGCCGCGATCAGGTCCTCGTCGGTGGCGAGACCCTGGGTCCTGGCCACCGTCACCGGCAGGCTCGTCAGGAGGTTCGGGCCGCGTGTCGTCCACAGCACGCCCTCCCAGTCGACCCCGCCGTCGTACAGCTCCGGCCGGTTCTCCAGCTGCCAGCGCGTGAGGTAGCCCGCGTTGGAGATGCCCGTCATGTACGTGTGCTCCGGCGCCTTGCCGTAGCGCTGCCGCACGACCTTCTTCGCGGCCCGCGTCAGCTCGGTCACCCGGCGGTTCCACTCGGCGACCGCGTCGCCCGGCTTCCGCCCGTCGGTGAAGAAGTCCGGGCCGGTGTTGCCCTTGTCGGTCGCGGCGTAGGCGAAGCCCCGGGCGAGCACCTGGTCGGAGATCAGCGCGTCCGTGGAGTACTGGCGGCGGCTGCCGGGGGACCCGGTGACGACGAGCCCGCCGTTCCAGTGGTCGGGCAGCCGGATGACGAACTGCGCGTCATGGGCCCAGCCGTGGGTGGCGTTGAGACGGGAGTCGTCGGGGAAGGCACCGTCGATCTGGACGCCGGGCACCCCCGAGGGGTTGCGGGTCCCCTTCGCGGCGAGCCCCGCCTGGTCCGCCATGTCGGTGTACGGCGTGCCGGCGAGCCCGGCGGTCGTCAGGTCGTCCAGACAGGCGGACTGGTGACGTTCGGCACCTGGCACGTGGACACGGTCCTGGCGCGCGCAGTGCGCGGCGGCCGGCGCGTCGGCCCCGGCAGGGCTCGCGGGACCGAGGACGGTGACCCCGGTGGCGAGCGCGGCGAGCAGGGAGACGCCTGGGATCAGGCGCATGGTGAGCCTCCGGTGGGACGACGGAAAGGGGGGTGCGGCGCCACATCGTGCGACGCGCCACCACCGCCGGACCATGGTGTGGAACCACACCACGGGCCGTCGTCCTATGTCGTCCCAGGGGGATCGGAGGCGGGCGGCGGGACCGGCGGAGGTCCTCAGGAGAGGCCTTGGAAGGCCTTCAGGAGGGCCGTACCGCCATCGCGTCGAGCGCTTCGAGGAGGGCGGGCAGCCTGGGGCCCCGCTTCACGGGCAGCACCTCGCGCGGCATCTCGTCGAGGAGGACGAACGCCATGTCGTCGGTCCTGGCCACGAGCGACCAGCCGGGACCGTCCGCGCGCAGCATCCCGGAGGCCGAGCGCACCCGCCCCACCGGCGGGGGCTCCTCCAGATAGCCGCGCAGCTCGTGCAGGACCCTCTGGACGCCGGTGTACGAGGCGGGGGCGTCGTCATCGGAGGAGGCCGGCGCCTCCGAAGTGCCGGACGTCGCCGGGCCAGCCGCCGTCGAAGGGCTCGCCACCACGGGGCCCGCGCCCTGCGACGGGCGAGCTGCCGCCGGGCCCGCGTCACCGCCCTCGTCGGCCACCCGGGCTCGCCAGGCCTCCCACTGGAGCGCCACCTCGTCGGCGCCCAGTCGGCGCTGGGCCGGGCCCCACTCCCCGCCGGAGGGCGGGGCCAGGGGCGCGGGATCGCCTTCCTCCGGTTCCGGGTCGTGCGGGGCCGGGACGCCCGGCGCGACCGTCGCCACGGGCAGCGGCCAGCCCGGCAGCCCGGCCACCACCGAGCGCTCGTCCGGGGAGAGGTCGTAGGCCATGCCGCAGTCCCAGGAGGAGATCGCCACCGCGACGAGCGACACGTCGTCGACGACGACCGTCCAGCGGGCTCCGTTCCCGTCCTGGCCGAACACGAGCCCGTACCCCTCGGCGTACGGCTGCAGTCCCAGCGCGGCACAGGCCGCCGGATAGTCGTCACCGAGCACGCTCGGGAAGCGCTCGGGCGTCAGGAGCGCCGCGGTCAGTACAAACAGCGCGTCGGCGTCGGCCTCGGCGGTCGGGTCCGTCCCGGTCACGGCATCCTCCCCATCTGGTCGTCGGCGCACCTTAACCAGTGGGTAACCCGCGCGTCGAGAGTCTCCGCCGGGGGAAAACGCCTCCTCGGGGCGCCTCCGTCACGTGTCGGCGGCCCGCCGGGTCGCCGGCTGGTCCCGCAGTCCGAGCAGCGAGCGGGCCACGGTGCTCGGGGACTGGTCGCGTTCCCGGGCGAGGGTGATCAGCGCCCGGCAGGCCAGCTCGTTCACGCCGAAGGAGAGCATGCCGGGGGAGACCCGGCTCGCCGCCTCCTCCGCCCGCGCGGGGTCGTCCTCGGCGCAGGCCGCCACGTACTCGGCGGCCGCCTCGAAGAGGTTGTGCCCCTGCCGGGGGCGCGGTGGCGCCGACGCGGCGGCCCCGGGCGCCTTCCGGCTGGAGGGGAGGAGTCTGCGCAGTCTTTCCGGAACTCGTGCCACGGCCCGCCGCCTTTCCCGGGCACGACTGCCCGGCAAGTCCACGGTAGACAGTGAAGTGCCGGTAAAGAAGGGTGCGTTGGCATCCGTGGTGGGCGTGTGGGGGCGCGTGGTGACGTGCCAGGCGTGATCAGTCGGTGAGCGGAGACGGATCGGTGCGCAGAAGCGGGAGGTTCTTCTCGACGGTCTTGTTCCAGGAACCGTCGCTGACCATCCGCGCCGGCGCCGCCTGGACCCGCGCGCGCAGGGCACCGCCCTTCCGCAGGCCGATGCCGCAGCGCTCCTCGGTGACGCGGAAGCCCGCGAGGATCCCGCGCCCGCCGCGAACCGCCCTCGTGCTGAAGCGGCCGGTCACGCTCCGGTCGACGCCGCCGAAGCCCCGGACCGCCGTCGAGGGGCCCGGGGCCTCGGAGGGGCCGCGCCCTCACCCCTCGCGTACGGCGAGGGCCAGATAGCGGGTGTCCTCGTCGACGTAGCTGACGAGCCGCCAGCCGGCCTCGGCGAGCAGGGGGCGAAGCCGGGGCTCGGCGCGCAGGTCGTCCGGTGTGATCTGCCGACCGTGACGGGCCGCGAGGGCGGCCCGTCCGATCGGGTGGAACAGCGCGAGGCGGCCCCCGGGCCGTACCACTCGGGCGAGTTCCCGCAGACCGTCGACGGGTTCCGCGAGGTGTGAGATCAGCCCGGCCCCGAAGACGGCGTCGAGGGCGCCGTCGCGCACCGGCAGCCGGCCGACGTCGGCGAGCAGCAGCGTCCCGCCGGTCTCACCGCCACGTCCCGCGCCGAGGGCCTGCTCGATCATCTCGGGCGTGAGATCGGCCCCGAGCACGGTGCCAGAGGGGCCGACGGCGGCACGGAGCGGCGGGAGCGCACGGCCGGTGCCGCAGCCGGCGTCGAGCACGGCGTCGCCGGGGCGCAGGCCGAGGTCGCCCACGGCCGCGGCGTACGCGGGGCCGTCGTCGGGGAACCGGCTGTCCCAGTCGGCGGCGCGGGTGCCGAAGAACTCTCGTACGTGTGTGGGGTCATCGCTCATGAACTCATGATCGCGCACGAACCCGCACACGATTCCTCACACGGAGGGGTGAACCTTCTGTGTCCACGTTCGAGTCCGGCGTGATCGTTCGGGATCATCTCTCTGTCATATTCCAGCAGCTTTCGAAATGCGCCCCCGATGCGCCCCCCGATGCGCACTAGCGTCCCTGAGCCATGGGACACCTGGACCACGCCACCTTCGGCTGGCTGACACCCGTGCTGTCGTACGCGATGGCCTGCATCGGCGCCGCCCTCGGGCTGCGCTGCACCGTACGAGCCCTCGACGCGACCGGCCGGTCGCGTCGCAACTGGCTGATCACCGCCGCCTCCGCGATCGGCACCGGCATCTGGACGATGCACTTCGTCGCGATGCTCGGATTCGGCGTGAGAGGCACCGACATCCGGTACGACGTTCCCCTCACCCTCCTCAGCCTCGTCGGTGCGATGGCCGTCGTCGGCATCGGCGTCTTCGCGGTCGGCTACGGACGCGACCGGGTCCGCTCGCTCCTGATCGGCGGACTGACCACGGGCATCGGCGTGGCGTGCATGCACTACCTGGGCATGGCCGCCCTCCGGCTCCACGGCCAGGTGCGGTACGACCCACTGCTCGTCGGACTCTCCGTGCTGATCGCCGTCGTCGCCGCCACGGCCGCGCTCTGGGCGGCGCTCAACATCCACCGGCCCGCGGCCGTGGCCGTCGCCTCGCTCGTGATGGGCGCGGCCGTCAGCAGCATGCACTACACCGGCATGTTCGCCGTGCGGGTCGAGGTCGTCCCCTCCGGCGCCGCCCTCCCGGGAGCGTCGCTCATGCAGTTCATCTTCCCGCTCGCCGTCGGCCTCGGTTCGTACCTCTTCATCACCTCGGCCTTCGTCGCGCTGTCCCCGACAGCCAGGGAACGCGCCGCGTACGCCTCCGCCGGACGCCTGACCGAACCCGACGAGCGCGCCGTCGACGTCGCACCCCCCGGCTTCCGGGCCACGGAAGCGCCCCGCACGTCCCTGACCTGACCCCTGACGGACGACCCACCGCACCAGAGACAGACGCAGCCGGAACGAGGAGGCCATGCGAACTCCCCGCAAGACCAAGGGCGCCGAGGCGGCCACGCCGCAACCGGCGGCCTCGCGCGGGCGGCGCGCACACGCGGGCCCGCCCGCCGACGAGCCGGGGGAGCGGACCCCCGAGGCGTTCCCGACCACGGGCCGCGCGGGTACCTCGGCGCCGGGCATGGGCACGGCCGCCCATGACCCTGCGGGGTCCGCTGGGGCGCGCGTGCCCGACGCGCACGGTGTCCGCCCCGCGTTCCAGGGACTGCGCCCGCGCACGGTCCGCGCCAAGATCGTCTCGCTCCTGATGGTCCCGGTCGTGTCGCTCCTCGCCCTCTGGGGCTTCGCCACCGTCACCACCGCGCAGGACGTCGCCAGGCTCCGCCAGCTCCAGCGCGTCGACGCCGAGATCCGCGAGCCCGTGACGGCGGCCCTCGCCGCCCTCCAGGCCGAACGGCGCTCCGCCGTACGGCAGGTCGCGGCGCCCGGAGCCACCCGGGCCGGCGAGCTGAAGGACCGGATCCGGCGGACGGACGAGGCCGTCGACCGGCTCCGCCTGGACGGTTCGCACACCGTCGGCGACAGCGGAGACCTGCCCGGCGACGTGGGCGGCCGGGTGAGCGCCTTCGTCGGCAAGGTCGAGGGCCTCGCCCGACTCCGTACCGCCGCGGTCGACGGGCGCGCCGACTGGGACCAGGTCTACGCGGAGTACACGGACACCATCTCCGCCGCCTTCGCCGTCGCCGGCGCCCTCACCGGCATCCAGGACGCCGAGCAGGGGTCCGCCGCGCGCGTGCTCCTCGAATTCGGCCGGGCCGGCGAGATGCTGTCCCGGGAGGACGCCCTCCTCACCTCCGCCCACCTCACCGGCCGGCTCACCGCGGACCGCCTCCGGGACTTCTCCGGGGCCGTCGAGACCCGCCGCGTCCTCCTCGCCTCGGCCACCGCGGACCTGCCCGCCGCCGGACGCGCCGCCTGGGCCCGGCTCTCCGCCGGCGGAGACCACGCCCGCCTCACCCGGGACGAGGACAGCGTCAGCTCCGCGCCCCCGGGCCGCCCCGCCGCCCAGGCGGTCACCTCCGCCGAGTGGGACGACACCCTCGCCGCCGTACGCGGTGGACTGACCGCGATCGAGACCGACGCGCGCGGTGCGGCCGCCGACCGCACCGACCCCTTCGCCGGCGGCGCACTCACCGCGGGTGGCGCGGCGGTCGTACTCGGCCTCGTGGCCGTCGCCGCCTCGCTCGTCATCTCGGTACGCATCGGACGCGGCCTCGTCGTCGAGCTCGTCAGCCTCCGCAACACCGCCCTCGGCATCGCACGCCGCAAACTCCCCGCGGCCATGCGCCGGCTCCGCGCGGGCGAGGAGATCGACGTCCGGACCGAGGCCCCGCCCGGGCCCGTCTCCCAGGACGAGATCGGCCAGGTCGGCGAGGCCCTCACCACCGTCCACCGAGCGGCGCTCTCCGCCGCCGTCGAACGCGCCGAACTCGCCAGCGGGATCTCCGGGGTCTTCGTCAACCTCGCCCGCCGCAGCCAGGTCCTCGTCCACCGGCAGCTCAACCTCCTGGACAGCATGGAGCGGCGTGCCGACGACCCCAACGAACTCGGAGACCTCTTCCGGCTCGACCACCTCACCACCCGCATGCGGCGCCACGCCGAGAGCCTGATCATCCTCTCCGGAGCAGCGCCCGGCCGCGCCTGGCGCATGCCCGTCCCCCTCACCAACGTCGTCCGCGCCGCCGTCTCCGAGATCGAGGACTACGCGCGCGTGGAGGTACGCCGGCTTCCCGAGACGGCCGTCGTGGGCGGAGCCGTCGCCGACCTCACCCACCTCCTCGCCGAACTCATCGAGAACGCCACCCAGTTCTCCCCGCCCCACACCAAGGTGCGGGTCAGCGGCGAACCCGTCGGCAACGGCTACGCCCTGGAGATCGAGGACCGTGGGCTCGGCATGGGCAAGGAGACCCTCGCCGAGGCGAACGCCCGCATCGCGCAGTCCGAGGCCCTCGACCTCTTCGACAGCGACCGGCTCGGCCTGTTCGTGGTCAGCCGCCTCTCTTCGCGCCACGACATCAAGGTCCACCTGCGGACCTCCCCGTACGGCGGCACGACCGCCGTCGTCCTGCTCCCGACCGACGTGCTGCAGGGCGCGCTGCCACCCGGCCGCGGAACGGCCCCGGGCGGCGTCGACACGCCACGCGAGGGAACCCCGCGGGTGGGGGACCCCCGTACGCGCGCGGCGGCCGGTTCGGGCAGCGCCGGCGGGAACGGCGGGGCACCGCACTCCGCCGGCGAGCGGGCGGCGCGGGAGCGGGAGGAGGCGCACCGCGCCGAGGCCCGCCGTTTCGGCCGGCCCCAGGTCCCACAGCCCGCACCCCAGGTCGGCCCAGGCGTCGTGACGGGCCCGGCGCTCCCGGGGAATCCGGGCCAGCCAGGTGTGTCGGGTGTGTCGGGTGTGTTCGGTGCGCCGGCGCACCGGGCCGCTCCGCAGTCGCCGACGGAAGCGCGGCCCGGGAACCAGCCCCGGCCGACGGACGGAGCGCGGCCCCCGGTCCCGCCCCAGTCCCCGCCGCCCGCCCGCCCGGAGTCGCCCGCCGGCCCGCAGTCGCTCACGCGGCCGACCGTCGTGCCCGCAATCGCCGCCCGGCCGGAGCCCGTAACCCGGCCGGAGCCCGTAACCGGGCCGGAGCCCGTAACCGGGCCGGAGCCCGTAACCGGGCCGGAGCCCGTAACCGGGCCGGGTGCCGGACCCGCACCCACGCCCGCCGGGGTCACCGAACTGCGTCGCCGAGGTCTCTCCGTACCGACGCCGCCGGGGCAGCAGCCGCCTGCCGCACCCGCCGACCGGGCGGGCTCCGGCGGCCCCGGTCGCCAGGGTGGACCCGCGGGATCCGACGTACCCCCCGGTCACGGCGAGGCCGAAGCCGAGGCCGCGACCGAACTGCCCCGCCGCATACGGCAGGCGAGCCTCGTCCCACAGCTGCGCGAGGCACCGGCTCCGACGCCGGTGACCGTACCGGCCGCGCCCGGCACGGCGGACGCGCGAACCCCGGAGCAGGTCCGGGACCGCATGGCGGCGTACCGGGACGGCTGGCAGCGGGGCGGCGGCGCAGCCCCAGGAACCAGGCGACCCCTCGGCGCGGGCTTCGGCACAGGCCCGGCCCACGACCCCGGCCACGGCACCGCCCCTCTCGACCCTCGCTCCGAAGGAGACGACGCATGATCGACCACGAGCGGATCTCGCACCACCGGTCCGGCGAACTGGACTGGCTCCTCGACGACCTCGTCATGCGCGTCCGCGAGGTCCGCCACACCGTGGTGCTCTCGAACGACGGACTCGCCGTGGGCGCCTCCAGCGGGCTCAGCCGTGAGGACGCCGAGCACCTGGCCGCCATCGCCTCCGGTTTCCACAGCCTCGCCAAGGGCGCCGGACGTCAGTTCCACACCGGCGGGGTCCACCAGACGATGGTCGAGATGGACGACGGCTTCCTCTTCGTCGCCGCTGCGGGCGACGGCTCCTGCCTCGCCGTCCTCAGCTCCGCCGGCGCGGACATCGGGCTCATCGCCTACGAGATGGCCCGACTCGTGAAGCGCGTCGGCGAGCACCTCCACACCCCGCCGCGGCTCACGGTGACCCCGCCGGCCGCCGGCTGACCCGGAGAGAACCATGGACGACGACAGCAGCGGCGACGGCCCGTCCGTACCGGGCAGTCAGTGGTACGACGCGGAGGCCGGACCGCTCGTGCGTCCGTACGCGATGACCGGAGGACGGACCAAGCCGGGGCCCAGCAACGTACGGTTCGACCTCATCGCCCTCGTCGTCGTGGACGACGAGCCGCCCGGACCCGGCGAGGAGGCGCTCCTCGGCCCCGAGCACCGGTCCCTGCTCACGCTGTGCCGGGCCGAGACCCAGTCGGTGGCCGAACTCGCCGCCGACGCCGACCTGCCGGTCGGCGTCGTCCGGGTCCTCCTCGGTGACCTCCTCGAATCGGGCTTCGTGCGCGTCAGCCGGCCCGTTCCGCCCGCACAGCTCCCTGACGAAAGAATCCTGAGGGAAGTAATCGATGGCCTACGAGCGCTCTGAGAGCAGCGGCGCCGGCGACGACGCGGACACCTCCGCCCTCGCCCTGAAGATCCTGGTCGCCGGCGGGTTCGGGGTGGGCAAGACCACCCTCGTCGGCGCGGTCAGCGAGATCCGGCCCCTGCGGACGGAGGAACAGCTCAGCAGGGCGGGCGAACTGGTCGACGACACCGGGGGCGTCGACCAGAAGACCACCACGACCGTCGCCATGGACTTCGGACGCATCACGATCCGCTCCGGGCTCTCCCTCTACCTCTTCGGCACGCCCGGGCAGGACCGCTTCTGGTTCCTCTGGGACGAGCTGTCCCAGGGCGCCCTGGGGGCCGTCGTCCTCGCCGACACCCGCCGCCTGGAGGACTGTTTCCCGGCGGTCGACTACTTCGAGCACCGGAAGATCCCGTTCGTGGTAGCGGTCAACTGCTTCACGGGCGCGCGTACGTACGGGGCTCACGACGTGTCCCGGGCGCTCGACCTGGACCGCGGCACGCCCGTCGTGCTGTGCGACGCGCGGGACCGCGATTCGGGGAAGGAGGTGCTGATCCGCCTGGTCGAGTACGCCGGGCGCATGCACACCGCCCGGCTCCTGGACTCGGTCGGCTGAGGGGCGGCCGGGGGCGGGAGGCGGCGCGGCCGGGACCGGAGACGGTGCGCCCGGGCCGGAGGCGGCGGTTTCGGGGTCCAGCCGGTGACGAGGAGTCTCCCGAGGCGGCGCGGCCGGGGTCTCAGTCGGCGACGCCCGTTTCGGCGATCACCTTCTCGATCCTTACCCGGACGAGGAGTTCGCCTGGGACCGCGTTGCGTTCCCCGAACTCCTCCGCCCGGTCCGCGCCCATGTAACGGCCGCCGATCCTGGCCGCCCAGTGCCGCAACTCGGCAGGTTCCTCGCTGATTTCGGCGCGGCCGCGCAGCGAGACGTAGGCGAAGGGCGGGGTGTCGTCGTCGACGCACAGGGACACCCGGCCGTCGCGGGCGAGGTTGCGGCCCTTCACCGTGCCCTTGCCCGTGTTGAACACCAAGTCGTCGCCGTCGAGCAGGAACCAGACCGGTACGACATGCGGACTGCCGTCGTCGCGCACGGTCGCCAGTTTGCCCGTACGGGTCCCTTCGGACACGAAGGCCCGCCACTGATCCTCAGTCATCTTCGCCATGGCCCCATCCTGCGGCACGCGCGGGCATGGTGCAGTGCTTGCCCTGTCCACGACAGTGCGTAAGGCTTGCGGCGATACGCGGACCACGACGGTACGGACCACGACGGGCCTGCGGACCGCAGGGGTCCGGGCCGAGGGGACGCACCGGCTAGGGGGAGGACCACTGATGGCATTGGACAAGGGACTGGACTGGCTCCTGGACGACCTGACCCAGCGGGTCGGATACATACGGCACGCCCTGGTGCTGTCGAACGACGGCCTGGTGACGGGCGCGAGCAGCGGACTCGTCCGTGAGGACGCCGAGCACCTCGCCGCGGTCTCCTCAGGGCTGCACAGCCTGGCACGGGGCTCCGGCCGGCACTTCAGGGCCGGCCGGGCACGGCAGACGATGGTGGAGTTCGACGACGCGCTGCTCTTCGTGACGGCGGCGGGTGAAGGAAGCTGCCTGTGCGTCCTGAGCGCGGCGGAGGCGGACGTCGGCCAGGTGGCGTACGAGATGACCCTGCTGGTCAACCGGGTCGGCGAACACCTGGGCGTGGAGGCACGACAGCCCGGGATCCCGGGCGGTGGCGTGCTCTGACGCCGCTGCCGGCCGGGACGGTTGTCCACAGGCCGTTGTCCACAGGTCGTGCGGGTGTCGTCACTCTGCGTTACGTTCTTCTTCGTGGGTCCGAGAGGCCCGCGAGCCGAGAAGAACACGGACACAGGGGGAGGGCCTCGGCATGGCGGTGGACGAAGGAGCGCGCACGGTGACACCGGGGAGGGCCGCGCAGGAGCTGGAACTGAGGCGTGACGAGTTCCGGCTCGCGGTCCAGCTCGGCCTGGTGAGGACGGTGCCGGCCGGTGAGGGGGAGCGACGGCGGATCGATCGGGTCGAGCGGACCGAGATCGACCGTCTCAGGGCCGCCCCGGACTTTCCGGCCGGGCTGCGCGAGCGGGTGCGCGCGGTCGGGACGGGGGAGGCGGCCGCCCTCCTCGGGATCACCGCTGACCGGTTCGCCCGGCTGGCCAGGACGGGACACCTGAGCCCGGTGCGGTTCTCGCTCAACCGCTACCGGATGGTGGTGTGGATGTATCTGGCGCAGGAGGTCGTCGAGTTCGGCCTCACCTGTCCGGCCCTCCTCACCGGGCGGCTGCCTCAGGAGCTCCGCGAGCGTCTCGCCGCGCACGTGGACCTGCGGCCCAGGAACTGGCGGGCGCGGCGGCTCGGCCTGCTGCTCCGGGCCACCGAGGATCCGTGGGCGAGGGCCGCCGCCATCGCTTCCCTGCTGGACCCGGTCCAGCTCGCCGAGGTCGTCGACGATCCGTACGAGCGCACGCACCTGGCCCGGCTGGGGCCGCCACCCCCGCCCGGGATGCCGGTGTCGCCGGTCGCGCGCGAGATCGCCGAACGGCTGGCGCTGGCCGACGACCCGGACGAGATCCTCTGGCACCGCCTGAGCCTGGCCCTGGCCCTGGACGAGGCCCGCGCGGAGCGCCAGGCACCTCATCCCGGTGAGGTGCGTGGGACGGGATTCGGTGCGGATGTGCCTGTGGTGTCGGCGAGGCGTTCGGCGCCGCCGGACGTGCCGATGGGTGGCGTACGGGAGCCGGATCCGGCCGGCGAGGTGCGGGTCCCGCCCGGACTGGTGCGGGTGCTCGCCGCCCCGGCGGCGGTTCCTGCCGAACCGGCGGTGGTTCACGCAGCTCCGGTGGCCGTTCCCGCGGGCGCGGTGGCGGTGAGGGTGCGCGGCAGGCTCCTGGATCGTTTCCGTCGCAGGAAGGTCACGGGCGCGGCGCGTCCCCGGCGACCGAAGCGCCCCGCGGGCTGGCCCTGACGTGCGGGCCTGGCGTGCAGCCCTGACGTGCGGACCTTACGTGCGGACCTTACGTGCGGGTCTGATGTGTGGACCTTACGTGCGGGCCTGACGTGCGGGCCTGGCGTGCAGCTCTGACGTGCGGGTCTGACGTCCGGGCCTGGCGTGCGCCTCTGGCATGCGGCCCTGATGTGCGCCTCTGAGGTGCGGACGAGTGGACGTGCAACGTGCGGTCGGAGCGGGGTGTGGGGAGGATGGGCCCATGCTGCTGGCGCGTGTGGCGGAAGTGTCCCGGGAGGTCGCCGCCGTCTCCGCGCGCTCGCGGAAGATCGCCCTGTTGGCCGGGCTGTTCGCCGAGGCCGGACCGGAGGAGAGCCCGCTCGTCATCGCCTATCTCTCCGGACGGCTGCCGCAGGGGCGGATCGGGGTCGGGTGGAGCATCCTCAAGGAGGTCGTCCCGCCGGCTGTTCCGCCCGCAGGACGCCCCGCCCTCACGCTCGGGCGGGTCGACGAGGCGATGGCGCAGCTCGCCGCCGTGTCCGGCGCCGGAGCCCGTGCCGAGCGGACTCGGCTCGTCCATGAGCTGCTGGCCGCCGCCACCCGCGACGAACAGGAGCTGCTGCTGCGGTTGCTGGCGGGGGAGGTGCGCCAGGGGGCTCTCGACGCCGTCGCCCTGGAGGGGGTCGCCCGGGCCGCGGGAGTGCCGGCCGGTGAACTCCGGCGGGCCGTGATGCTGGAGGGCTCGCTCCCTCCGGTCGCCCAAGCCGTACTGGCCGACGGAGCCGACGCACTTGACCGGTTCACCCTGCGGGTCGGCAGTCCCGTGCAGCCCATGCTCGCGCACACGGCGGCCTCCGTCGCCGAGGCCGTCGCGGCCCTGGGGGCCTGCGCCGTCGAGGAGAAGCTCGACGGGATCCGCGTACAGGTGCACCGGCGCGGCGACGACGTCCGGGCGTACACCCGCTCGCTGGACGACATCACCGACCGCCTTCCCGAGGTGGTGGCGACCGTGCGTGCCGTCGCGGCCGACGCGTTCATCCTGGACGGCGAGATGATCGCCCTCGACCCCGGAACGGGGCGGCCCGTGTCGTTCCAGTCGATCGCCGGCCGGGTCGGCTCCCGTGCCGACGTGGCCGGTGCGCGGGCCGCCCTGCCTCTCACGGCGGTGTTCTTCGACGTTCTTGCAGTGGAGGGGGAGGGCTTGATCGACCGGGCGGGCCCGGAGCGGCACGCCGTCCTCGCGCGTCTGCTGCCGGAGTCCCAGCGGGTCCGTCGGACCGTCGTCACCGATCCGGCCGACCCCGCACAGACCGAGGCCGCCGAGCGGTTCTACGCGGACACCCTGGCCCGGGGCCACGAGGGCGTGCTCGTCAAGGCGCTGGATGCGCCCTACGCGGCCGGTCGCAGGGGCCGCAGCTGGCTGAAGGTGAAGCCCGTTCACACGGTCGACCTGGTCGTGCTCGCCGTGGAACGAGGCCACGGCCGCAGAACCGGGCTGCTCTCCAACCTCCACCTCGGCGCGCGGACCGCCGACGGAGGCTTCGTCATGCTCGGCAAGACGTTCAAGGGGCTCACGGACGAGATGCTGCGCTGGCAGACGGAGCGGCTCGGTGAACTCGCGGTGTCGGACGACGGGTTCACCGTGCGCGTACGGCCCGAACTCGTCGTGGAGATCGCGTACGACGGGCTGCAGGCGTCGACGCGCTACCCGGCGGGTGTCACGCTCCGCTTCGCCCGGGTCGTACGGCACCGGCCCGACAAGAGCGCCTCGGAGGCCGACACCGTCGAGCGGATCACCGAAGGCCGCTGACCACCGTCGAAGGATCTCGCGGGGCAGCCTCACGAGAGGGATGCTGGAGACGTGGCACGACGAGCGCCCGGCCCGAGGAGCGCGTGGCACACGAGCGGCCCGGGGGCCGTGAGGAGATGAGCGACGTGTACGACCTGAACATCGACACCGACGTCAACGTGCATCTCAGCGACTGCCGCAAGGAGGACGCCCAGGCCGTGTTCGACGTCCTCGGTCGGTTCTACCAGCGGGAGGACATGGCGACACCGGGCCCAGAGGCGGCCACCGGGCCGACTCCCACCGTCTGGACCGCCACGTTCGACACGGCCGGAGGGCGGCACGAGGAGGCGGTCCCCACCCATCTGACCGCCCCGGTCGGAGCCACACTCACCGGCGGTTACCACGCCGTCGACGAGGTCGAGAAGGTGCTCGCCGCCGGCTTCGACATCCAGTCCCTGCAGGCCGTCTCCGGTGACCAGGAGACCGAGGCCCGACTGTTGCTCGCGTCCCGCTGACCGGGACGCACAGCGGCTCCGGGTGGCGCTGACGGGCGCCGCCCGGGGTTCTCGTGTGCCCGGGTTCGGTCGGTGATCCCGCCGACACTCCTCAGCGCCGTCCGGGTGCCTCGTGTTCCCGGGATCGGTCCCTGGACCCCGCCGACACTCCCCGTATACACCGTGTGTAGAGTGCCTTCCGGTTGTGCGCACCGCCCTGACCAGCGGTGATGGCTGCCGTTCCGAAGACATCACGGGGAAAGCGGGTTCACCATGTTCCGATCCAGGCCTGGCCGAACGCGGACGGTGACCACCGCCCTCCTCGCCGCGGCGTCACTGATGCTGACGCTGGGGGCCTGCGGAGTCGACCCCCTCACCCCGCAGGACGCCCGGGCGGAGGCCGGATCGGACGACAAGGGGGGCGACGGGGCCCGTCGCGTGGACTGCGCCAATGTGAAGTGCATAGCCCTGACCTTCGACGCGGGGCCGGGCAAGGACACCCCCCACCTCCTCGACGTCCTCAAGGAGAAGCAGGTGCCCGCCACCTTCTTCCTCCTCGGCAGCAAGCACGTCGACCGCTACCCGGACGTCGTCAGGCGCATCGCCGACGAGGGGCACGAGGTCGCCAACCACACCTGGTCGCACCGGATCCTGACCGACCTCGACGAGTCCGAGGTCCGCGACGAGCTGTCCCGCACCCAGAACGCGATAGAGAAGATCATCGGCCGCAAGCCCACCCTCATGCGCCCGCCGCAGGGCCGCACCGACGGCACGGTGTCCGACGTCAGCCGCGAGCTCGGACTCGCCCAGGTCCTGTGGAGCATCACGGCGAAGGACTACTCCACCACCGACTCGGCGCTCATACGGCAGCGCGTCCTGGAGAACGCGCACCGTGACGGGATCATCCTGCTCCACGACATCTACGACGGGACCGTGCCCGCCGTGCCCTCGATCATCGACGAGCTCAAGCGCCGCGGCTTCACGTTCGTGACGGTGCCCGAGCTCCTCGCTCCCGGGAAGGCCGAGCCCGGCGAGGTCTACCGTCCCGAGAGGGACTGAGCGGACCTGCCGAAACCGGGTGAGGTGACTCACATCGCCCACTCGGGATTCCTCGGAACATTCGGGAAAGGTTTACCGTTCATACGTATGTGACTGCGAAGGGGCCCGGTCCCCAAGGTCCCCCCCCAGAGGTGACCGCTCTTCGCCAGTCACGGCGATCGGCCCCGGTTGGAATCCCCCGTCCAACCGGGGCTTTGTCGTTCCCTCCCCGTCCCCCACCTCCCGCACGGCACGTGGACGGCGCTTGAGGGGCGCGCACCCCGGCGCGTTCGACTCGTTCGAGTGAGCCCCGGCATGGTGGCCCGGACCCCGGGCAGTGATCTTCCCAGCCGACGAAGACGATCACCCGTCGGCCTCCGACCAGGGACGATCCAAGGGGGGACCCCATGACCCGCACCACCTCTCGCGCCCGTCGCGCCCTGCTCGCCGCGACCGCCTCGCTCCTCCTCGCGGGCTGCACCACGGTCAGGCCCGCCGGGCCCGCGCCCTGGGGAGTGCCGGCGAGCAGGGCGGCGCAGGACGAGCTGCTGAAGGCGGCCGAGCACCGCCTCGTGGTGGACTGCCTCGACGCCCGGGGCCTCACCCTCGCGGCCCGGCCCCGCGCTCCGGACGAGGACCGCGCCTTCCAGGCGGCGCTCTTCGGCGCCGGACCCCGTGAACTCTCCGTCACCCTCGCCACGGGCGCCACCGTCACCGCCAACGACGACGGCTGCCTCGCCACCGCCCGCCACCGGCTCTACGGCGACCAGCGTCAATGGTTCCGGGCCCAGGTCACCGTCGACAACCTTCGCGCCGAGGCCGAGGCCCGGATGCGCTCCGACCCCGCCCACCGGGCGGCGCTCGCCCGATGGACCCGGTGCGCGAGCCCACCGGGCCCACCCCGCTCCGACCGCCCCGACCCCGTCGTCGCCGCCCGCTGCGCGCGGGAGACCGGACTCGACGCCATCCGCACGCGGCTGGAGGCCGCGGAGCTGGTCACGGTGCGCACCCTCCGCCGCGACGAGCTCACCACCTACCGGCAGCTGCGCGACCGCGCGCTGCGGCGGGCAGTCGAACTGTCCGCGTCCGCCCACCCACAGAAAGGCTCCACCCCCTCGTGAAGCGACTCATCGCCACCTCCGCCGCCGCACTCCTCGCCGTCACCGCCGGCCTCGCGCTCGCCACCGCCGCCCGGGCCGCCGAATGCCCCTCCGGCGAGTTCTGCGTCTGGCAGGACGTGAACTTCGGCGGCCAGCGCGCCAACTGGAGCGGGGACGACGGCTGGTGGGAGAGCTGGATCGCCGACACCGACTCCTCCTGGGCCAACCACGGCATCTCGGGACCAGGGATCAAGGACCACGTCCAGGTCTACGAGAACGCCTGGCAGGGCGGCAGCATGACCATCTGTCTCGCCCCCGGGCAGGAGGTCGGCTACAACGGCGCCGCCAACGACAGAGGCGACTCCCACATCTGGTCGACCGGCTGCTGACCCCTTCCGTCAGCCGCGCGGAAGGGTGCCGGCCGGATGACGGAGGGCCGAGGCCAGCATCAGGCCGGCGCCGCGGACGACGCTGGTGGAGGGATCGTTCGCCAGACGCAGGCGGGCACGCAGAAGGTGCGCGAGGCGTCCCGTCACGTCGAGCCGCAGGGCCCCGCCGCCGGTCACCAGGACGCCCCGGCGCAGCGCCCCGCGGACGGCGCCGGTGCCGTCGTGCCGCCACATGTCGCTCACCATGTCGGCGGTCGTCGCGGCGATCGCGTCCGGCGCGTTCCCCGAGGCCGGCAGGTCGTCGAGACCCACCTCGGCCAGCCGGGCGTCCTCGACGAGGCCGTCCACCACGAGGGTGACCTCCGTCAGTTGGGCGCCGAGGTCGACGACGAGCAGAGGGCCCCCGCCGGACGGGGCGGCATAGGCGGCCGCAGCGCGGGCGCTGTCCACGGCGATGACCCGTACCGGGCCGAGGGCGTCCACGATCCGCTTCGCCGCCGCCCGCTCCTCCGGCCCCGCCAGGACCGGATGGGTCAGCATCACGACGGTGTCGTGCCCGCCGTCACCCGGGGCGGAGGCCGCCAGGCGCCGGAGGAGACGAAGCTGGGAGTCGGCGTCGGTCACCCGGCCGCGCCGCACCGGACCGCTCGGCACGTCCGCGAAGACGCCTGCTCCCGGCGCCCAGGCGCGGGTCCGGGAGCTGCCGATGTCGAGGGCGATCCCACGCACCGGCCGCTGCCCGCCCCGGCTGCCCCCTGCTGCTCCGAACGATCCCATCGCTTCCGTCCATTTCCTGCGAACCCGCTGATTGCGAGGTTGATATGGCACCTCACTATGCAATATCCGTGCCTGTGACGCCATGATGCTTGGGTATCGAAGGGCTTGAGCGGGGGGAGGGGAGGGAGCGCTGAGGGTGGGTCAGCCCTCGGCGCCGAGCCACAGGTCGGGGCCGAACACCTCGTAGTGGATGTCGGCGGCGGCGGTGCCCCGGCCGAGCAGGTCGCCTCGTACCGCGCGCAGGAAGGGGAGCGGTCCGCACAGGTACGCCGTGGTGCCCGCCGGCAGGTCGATGAGCGTCACGTCCGCGCGGCCCGGGCGGGCGTCGGAGTCCGCCGGCTCCTCGTACCAGAGGTGCATCGTCCCCTGGGGCAGCGCGTCCACGAGGCGGCGCAGCTCCTCGGCGTGCGCGTGGGAGGAAGGGGCGCGGTCGGCGTGGACCACGACCACCGGGCGGGTCGACCCCGTGGCGGCCAGGTGGTCGAGCATGGCCAGCATCGGGGTGCTGCCGATGCCGGCGGAGGCGAGCAGCAGGGGGCCGTCGCCCTCGGGCAGGACCAGGTCGCCGAACGGGGCGGAGACCTCCACGGTGTCGCCCGCGCGGGCCTGGGCGTGCAGCCAGGAGGAGACCTCGCCCGCCGGATCGCCGTCGACCCGCTTCACCGTGATCCGCCACTGCGGGTGCCCGGGGGCGGCGGACAGGCTGTACTGGCGGATCTGCCGGGCGCCGTCGGGCAGGGTGGCCCGGACGCTCACGTACTGGCCCGGCCGGAAGGGTGTCGTGGGGGCCCCGTCGGCGGGGCGCAGGGTGAAGGACGCCGTGTCGGCCGTCTCCTCGCGCCGTTCGGTGATCTCCATGGCCCGCCAGACCTCGCCCTCGGGGACACCGGCCTCCTGGTAGAGGCGGGCCTCCACGGCGATGAGGGCGTTCGCCATCAGCCAGTAGACCTCGTCCCAGGCCTGCGCGACCTCGGGGGTCACGGCGTCACCGAGCACCTCCACGATCGCGGCGAAGAGGTGCTCGTGCACGGTCTTGTACTGCTCGGAGGTGACGCCGAGGGAGGCGTGCTTGTGCGCGATCCGCGCCAGCATCGCGTCCGGACGGCTGTCGGGGTTCTCCAGCAGGGCGACGGCGAAGGCGGCTATCGAGCCGGCGAGCGCCTTTCGCTGCTCGCCGTTGGCCTGGTTGCCCCGGTTGAACAGGTCACGCAGGAGCTCCGGATGGGCGGCGAAGAGACGCCCGTAGAAACGCTCGGTGATCTCGTCGAGGGCGCCGCCGACGGCGGGCAGGGTGGCGCGGACGACCGGTACGGCCTGCTCGGACAGCATGGGAACTCTCAATCTGGTAGATGATCTTCGTGTTTAAGGGGGCGGGAATGCCTCGGAGGGGGCGGGTGCGGTCAGGGGGAGTGCGTGGGGCGCGGGCCGAGGGTCAGGAGCAGCGGACCGGTCGGTGAGGACACGAGCTCCGTCACGGTCAGCGGGTCGAGCACGCGGTAGAAGGCCTCCTGCGCCTCGCGCAGCGCTCCGCGCAGTCGGCACGCGGTGCGCAGCGGGCACGGCGGATCGCCCTCGCAGGCGACGACCTCCTCCTCGCCCTCCAGGGTCCTGGCCAGCCAGCCCACCGAAGAGCGCCGGCCCAGTTCCGTCAGGGCCAGCCCGCCGCCACGGCCGCGCCGTGCCTCGACCACGTCGAGGTGCTGGAGTCGCGTCACCACCTTCGCCATGTGGGCGTAAGGCACGTCCATCGACTCCGCCACCTCGCGGGTGGTGACGGACTCCTCCGGTGCGGTGACCGCCAGGCGCATCACGGCACGCAGCGCCAGGTCGGTGAACTTCGTCAGTCTCACGATCCGACCGTATCAAAGAGGTATTTCGTATGCGCATTAAGAGGGTGGTTCGCGGCGCCGGCTATGGCGGCGCCACAGCCACCAGCCGCCCGTGAGCAGGCAGCTGGCCGTGAGCACGATGCCGGCCACCGGCCACTGGCCGCCCGCGATGCGGGTGTCCGTGGCGGCGACCACGAGCAGGCCGACCAGCGGGAGCAGCAGCGACGCGGTCGCGCGCAGCCCCGCCGCGACCATGGACGGGTCGAAACGGACGCGCCGGGGTGCGCGCAGGTCGCGCGAACCGACGTAGAAGACGACGGCCCGGTCCATCATGCGTGTCGTGGCGCGGTTGTACGAGACGGCCATGTAGGGCAGCCAGACGAGCGGCGCCACCAGGCCCACCAGGAACACGCAGGCCACGAGTACCCACTGACCGATGCGCGCGACCCGGCTCGACTGCTCTTCGCCGGAGGCCGTGAGCAGTCCCAGGAGCCGTGCCATCCGCATGACCAGCTCCCAGAGCGTGGCGGTCCGTCCCCGTCCTGGCCGGGCGCGGGGTGCGGCGGCGTGGGTGTCCAGAGCGGCCCGGGCCGTCACGGTGTCCTCGTACACCCCCTGCAGGACGAGGAGTTCGGCCGCCCGCTCCGGATCCGCGGGGTCCCGTCCCTCGGTGGCGGCGAGTTCGAGCACCGTGCGCACCTGGGAGAGGAGGGCCCCGCAGAACGCGACGGGGATGAAGACGAGGAACGGGCCCCCGACGAAGGCGCCTTCCGCGACGACCCGGCGGCGTCCGCGGTTGATGACGAGGGACCGCAGAGTCGCCTCGTCGGCGTCGGGATGAGAGGCGCGGAGGCGTGCGACGGCGGGCCCCGCTCCCGGCCCGAGGTGGCGCAGGGCGAAGGAGGCGAGCGCCTCCGGGAGCCTCGTGGGTTCCGCCGCCACCTCCCGCAGCAGGGAACCCGTGAGCCCGTCAGCGCGCTCGCCCTTCTCCGGGCCCGCGGCCCGCCGCCTCCTCGGTCTCAGGACAGGACCTTGGCCTTGGCCTTCTCGAACTCCTCGGCCGAGATGGCGCCCTTCTCCTTGAGGTCGGCGAGCCGGGCCAGCTCCTCGGTGGCACTGCCACCGCCCTGCGTTCCCGCGGTCTTGCGGATGTAGTCCTGGAACGCGGCCTCGCTCTCCTTGGCCTGCTTGACGTCCCGCCGGCTCATGCCCTTGCCGCGCGCGATCACGTAGACCAGCACGCCCAGGTAGGGGAGCACGATGCAGAAGATCAGCCAGCCCGCCTTGCCCCAGCCGTTGAGGTCGTGGTCCCGGAAGATGTCGGTGATCACCTTGAACAGCAGGAAGAGCCACATGATCCAGAGGAAGAACCACATCATGGTCCAGAACACGTTGAGGAGGGGATAGTCGTCCATTCCTGCACACTCCGTTCCCGCGCGGGCCGAGGAGGGCCCGGCGTTGGAGTGAGTCTCACCCAGCCCCCGGGCGCCCGCACTTCGTGACGGCTGCGCGTGCGAACCCCACGTCGCCGTGTTCGGATGGAGGACGCGGCCGAGGCGGCGAGACGCTCGAACCGGGTTCGTGCGCGCTCGCGCTGCTCGTGGAGCACGTCTGGGCCGCGCGGGCGGCTGAACGCGATCCGCGAGGCCGGCGGCCCCTCCGCCGGCGCCGCGTGCGAGTCCGTCGTGGCCCGTGCCCGGGCTCCGTGTCCGGGCGCGCTGCCGTCAGGACCGGGCCGTTCGGTGTCCGAGCGCTCCGCCCGGGTCAGGCGTCGCGCAGCGCAGCCAGGGCGCGGTCCGCGTGGGCGCTCATCCGCAGTTCGCTGCGGACGACCTCCCGGACCCGCCGGTCCTTGCCGATCACGAAGGTGACGCGCTTCGTCGGCGCCAGCGAGAACCCGCGCTTCACACCGAACCGCTCCCTTATGGCGCCGTCCGGGTCGGACAGCAGGGGGTAGCCGAGCGAGTGCCGCTCGGCGAACTCCTGCTGCCGCTCCACCGCGTCGGAGCTGATGCCGACCGGCAGGGCCCCGACGGCGCGGAACTCGGCGGCGAGGTCACGGAAGTGACAGGCCTCGGCCGTGCAGCCCGGGGTGAGGGCCGCCGGGTAGAAGAAGAGGACGACCGGGCCTTCGGTCAGCAGGCCGGTCAGCGAGCGCGGGGCGCCCGTCTCGTCCGGAAGGGTGAAGTCCTCGACGAGGTCACCGACGTTCATTTCAGGCCCGCCCCGATCCGTTCCCGTGGCGCCGCCGGTGCTCCGGCGGCCGGCCGGTGACGTTACCGCACGGTAGGACCGGCGTCACCCCCGGCGTGCCGCCTCCGGGGCCGCTCCGCGTGCGGCGGCGCGCCGGTCGAGCACCGCGAGGGTCCGCTCGCCCCAGCGCAGGTTCTCCTCCTCGAAGAACCGCCCGCGCATCAGCGTGAGGTAGGGACCGATGCGGTCCGCCTCGCCCAGGTACGTGTCCTCGTCCCGTCCGTCGAGCATCCACTCCCGCAGCCGGTCGTATCGGGCCAGCTTCGCCCGGGCCGTCTCCATCCGCTGGGCGACGAACCCACGGACGGCCTCGGTGTCGCCCTCGTCGCAGGCCTGCACCTGGACCAGCAGTTCGTCACGGACGGCGCTGGGACGCGGCGGCGCCGACGTGTAGGCGACCAGATCCTGCCGGCCCGGCTCCGTGAGGCTGAACATCCGTTTGTTGGGGCGCCGTTCCTGCTCCACCACGCGGGCCGTGATCAGACCGGCATCGGCGAGCCGCTCCAGCTCGCGGTAGAGCTGCTGCGGGGTGGCGGCCCAGAAGTTGGCGACGGACACGTCGAAGATCTTGGCCAGGTCGTATCCGGAGGCCTCGCCCTCCAGGAGAGCTGCGAGGACGGCGTGCTTGAGGGACATCCGGACACGCTAGCAGCACGTTTAATAGTTTCCTCCGCACCTATTCAACCGGTGCGGCATGCGTCGGCGCCGGACGGCCGCCCTTCGCTGGCACGTCCGTCCGGCGGCCGCCTAGGCTGGAGGGGGGCAGGCCGCGGGGGAGCAGATCCGAGGGGCAGCGCGATGGACAGTGACACGTTCGTCTACACCACCTACATCCGGACCACCCCCGATGAGCTGTGGCAGGCCCTCACCGAGCCGGAGCTCACCCGCCGCTACTGGGGCGTGTCCTTCGAGACGACGTGGACCCCGGGCGCGTCGATGGTCTGGGACGAGAACGGCCGCAGGACCGTGGACCCGGATCAGGTGGTCCTCGAGGCCAGGCCCGGCCGCCTCCTCTCGTACACCTGGCACACCTTCACCAAGGACTGGGCGGACGCCGTCCGTCTCGAACAGGAGGCGTACGAGCGCCTCGCCCGTGAGCCGCGCTCCCGTGTGACCTTCGTGATCGAGCCGTCCGGCGACACCGTCAGGCTCACGGTCACCCACGGTGGCCTGGAGCCCGGCGGCATCATCAAGGGCCTGATCGGCGAGGGCTGGCCCGCGCTGATCTCCAGCCTCAAGTCCCTTCTGGAGACGGGCGAGGAGCTCCCGGAGCCGCCCCGCTGACGCGTTCGAGCCGCCCGCCGGCCCCGTTCGAACCGTGGGCCGGACCCGTCCGGCCGCTCCGCTGGCCCATTCGAGTCGTCTCGCCCCCGACTCCGCCGCCACGCCCGGCGCCTTGATCATCTGATCCTCCTCTCATCCGTTTTGATGCGGGGGTCGGCACCGTCCGCCGACCCCACCGAAGGAGAAGGGGAGGGTGTCCGACGTGTCGTCACGCCGATACGCACGAGGGTGGGGGGCGCTCTCCCTGGCCGTCGGTGCCGTTCTCGTCAGCACGGCCGCCCAGTCCCCGGACCGGGACGCCGAACGCGAGCAGTGGGGCGCCGCGGCCCTGGACGTCGGCGCCGTCGTCTCGGTGGACGGCTGCGCCGCCGCCGACGGCCTGTGCTCCGCCCCGGCCCACGCCGTCGTGCTCGGCGGCGACCGCGTCCTGACGGGCCGCCCGTTCACGCTGGACCCGAAGGCCTCCGGGCCCGTGGAGCTCGTGCTCCGCACCCCCGGAGCGCTCGCCGACGTCACCGTCACCGACCAGCGCGGCCGGCGGATCGCCGGAGCGCAGAGCGCGGACCACACCCGGTGGACCAGCGCCGCCCCACTGCCGGCCGGCGCCCGCTACGCGGCCCGGCTCGTCGTCGACGGGGTGCGGCCCGGCAGCCCGCGCCGCGCCCGCCTCGACTTCCGGACCGCCCCGGTCCCGGCCGGGGAGCGGCTCACCGTCACCTTCGGACCGGAGGACGGCGGCAGGTACGGGGTGGGCCGGCCGGTCACCGCCGAGCTCAGCCGACCCGTGCCGGAGGGCGCCCGTCGCGCCGTGGAACGCGCGCTCGACGTCCGGGCCGAGCCCCACGTCGAGGGCGCCTGGCACTGGGTCGACGACAGCACCCTCCACTACCGGCCCCGCACGTACTGGCCCGCCCGCGCCACGGTCCGCGTCCACAGCGGGCTCGACGGCGCCCGGATCGGTGGCGGCCTGTACGGAGGCCCCTCACGCCCCCTCACCTTCACCACCGGGCCCAGGATCGAGGCCGTCACCGACGTCTCCGCGCACGAGATGACCGTGTTCCGCGACGGGGAACTCCTGCGCGCGCTCCCGGTCACCACCGGCAAGGCCGGGTACCGCACCCGGAGCGGCATCAAGGTCGTCCTCGGCAAGGAACCCCTCGTCCGCATGCGCGGCGACTCCATCGGCATCACCAAGGCCAGCAAGGACTTCTACGACCTCAAGGTCCGCTGGGCCACCCGGGTGACGTGGAGCGGCGAGTACCTGCACGCCGCGCCCTGGTCGCTCGACTCCCAGGGCAGCGAGGACGTCAGCCACGGCTGCACGGGGATGAGCACCGAGGACGCCGCCTGGCTCTTCCGGACGGTGCGCGAGGGGGACCTCGTACGGGTCGTCCACGGGTACGGGGAGCCGATGACGCCCTTCGACAACGGCTTCGGCGACTGGAACCTCGGCTGGCCCGAGTGGCTCCGGGGCAGTGCCCTCACCACCGGCACCACCGGCACCACCCGCATCACCGACGCCACGGGCGCTGATGTCAGGTCTGTCGCGGGCGGCCTCAGCCCGACCCTCTGACCCTCTGCCCCTCCGACCCCAGGGAGTTTCGATGCAGGACATCACCAAGGTCGAGGCCGGGGAGGCGACGATCTTCGTGGAGACACGGAGCATCGGCCCCGGCACCGAGCTCGAAGGGCTGGGCGACCGTCTCCCCGATCTCTCCGGGGTCACCGAGGCCCTCTCCTCCTTCGCGGGGCGCATCGGCGAGGCGCTCCAGCAGGCGGCCCCGGACCGCGCGACCGTCGAGTTCGGCTGCCAGCTCGGCCTGGAGGCCGGCAGGCTCACCGCGCTCGTCGTGCAGGGCACCGCGAACGCCAGCCTGCGCGTGACCCTGGAATGGGTGAAGCAGCCCCGCTGACCGGTCAGCGGCCGGGCTCCGTCCCCGCCGGCTCCGTCGCCGCGTCCTCAGGGGCCGGCAGGGGCGTCGTGGGCGCGGGTTCGCCGAGGCTCAGCAGGGGCCGCCGCTGGAGCCCGGCGCCCACCAGGACGCCCAGGGCGATCGACGCCACCGTGATGACCATCGTCACCAGGCTGTCGAGACCGCCCGCCGTGTCGCCCTGCACGATGATCTCCGAGACGCTGGTGAGGCCGACCGCGCCGGGCACGAGGAGCCAGAAGCACGGCAGGAACACGACCTGGTCCGGCGTGTGCGACCGCCGCTCGATCCAGGTCGCCATCGGCGGTAGGAGCATGCCCGCCGCGAAGGCGCCGAAGGTCGGCCCGGCGAACTCCGATGCCACCGACTGCACGAGACGTTCGACGAGCAGTGCGCCCAGGAGCCAGCCGGTGACGCGCGGCGGGGCGGAGAAGTACAGCAGGAAGCCGAAGCCGAGCAGCAGCACCCCGGCCCACGCGGCCCAGGCGCCGAGTGTCCCGGCCGAGGGCCCGCCCGCCGGACGGGCCCGCAGGAGTTCTGTGCCGACCAGGATGCCGAGGGCCAGGAGCAGCAGGACGTTCACGGCCCCGGCGAGCCGCGCGATGCCCGACAGCGCGGCTCCGGTGGCGAGTTCGATGGCGCCGAGGGTCAGTGCGGCACCGGGCAGGAAGGCGATCAGCGGCGGGATGTACAGGACGGTGGGGTTCTCGTGCAGAAGCGGTCCCGCCCAGCGCAGCGAGACCGCCGTGACCAGGATCGCGGCGATCACCGGCAGGGCGGTGCGGGCCGACGGGAGCCGGTCGCCGAAGAGCCGCAGCAGACCGACGCCCGCACCGAGCACGGCGTACCCGACGACGGCCGGGACGGTCGCGTGCCGCATCGCGCCGAGGCCGACGGTGAGGAGCACGTACCCGAGGACGGTGGCGGCCGGGCTGAAGCGCTCGGGCCGTTCCCTGACCTCCCGCAGGGCCTGCCGCGCGTCCTCGAACGGCACCTCCTCCGTCCGCATCCGCTCGACCAGCGACTGCAGCGCCTCCACCTGGTCGAGGCGGAGGGCGGGGCCTTCGACCGGGGCGAAGTCCAGCTCGCCGCCCCGCCCGTCGGGGCCGCCGCCGACCCGTACGAAGAGGCCCGTGGGGACCACGAAGGAGCGCACCCGCATCCCGTAGCGGGCGGCCACGTCGTGCAGCACCCGCTCCACCTCGGCGGTCCGGTCCCCGGCGCGCAGCAGTTCGGCGCCGAGCTCGCACAGCAACGCGGCCAGGTCCCGCAGCCGTTCGCGGCCGGCGCTCTCGGCCTCCGGCACGGTGACGGTGCCCCCGCCGCGCCGGCGTGGCCGCAGCGCGGCGGCCCGCCGGGCGAGGGCACGCATGTCAAGACGGGGCGAAAGCCGCATTCGGGAAAACTAGCAGGACAGGAGCGGTGCCGCCGTCCTGGCACTCCCGCGCCTGGAACCGCCCCGCCGCGGCCCCGGGCCTGCGCCTGCGCCTGCGCCGCCCCGCCACCCGTCGCTGTCCCGGGCCTGCGCCTGCGCCGCCCCGCCACCCGCCGCTGTCCCCGGCCTGCGACTGGAACCGCCCCGCTATCCGCCGCTGTCCCGCCGCCACTCACACCCGCCCGCCGCCCTGCGTGTCCGAGGAGAGCCGCTGCGCCGCGTAGATGGGGACCACCGAGAGCAGGACGAGCGCCGCCGCCACCACGTTCACCACGGGCGCCTGCTGGGGGCGGGTCATGTTGTTGAAGATCCACACCGGCAGGGTCTGCACCCCGGGTCCCGCCGTGAAGGTCGTCACCACGATCTCGTCGAAGGACAGCGCGAAGGCGAGCAGCCCGCCCGCGAGCAGTGCCGAGCGCAGCAGCGGGAAGGTGATGTCCCAGAAGACGCGGAAGGTGTGCGCCCCGAGGTCCATCGCCGCCTCCTCGTACGAGCCGGGCAGCCGTCGCAGCCGCGCCACCACGTTGTTGAAGACGACCACGATGCAGAAGGTGGCGTGGCCGACGACCACCGTGAACATCCCGAGCCCCACGCCGAGGGGTTCCAGGACCGTCCCGAAGGCCGAGTTGAGCGCGATGCCCGTGACGATGCCGGGCAGCGCGATCGGCAGCACCACCGCGAAGGAGACGGCCTCGCGTCCGAAGAAGGAGTACCGCTGCACCGCGAAGGCGATGAGCGTGCCCAGGACGAGCGCGACCGCCGTCGCCGCGACACCGGCCCGGACCGAGGTCCACAGCGCCGCGCGGGCGCCCTCGTTGTCCCAGGCCGCCGCCCACCAGTCGAGCGTGAGACCCGGCGGCGGCCAGCTCGCCGAGCGGTCCGGGTTGAGCGAGCCGAGCAGGACGAGCAGCAGCGGCAGGTAGATCGCCGCGAAGCCGAGACCGGCGGCGGTGCGCAGCGCGATCCGCGCGGGTCGGGAGAGGTTCATCGGTCGCGGTCCTTCCGGCCGGTCACAGGCTGCGCAGCGCACCGGAGCGCCGCACCGCGAGCAGGTACACCACGATGACGGCGACCGGCACGGTGCCGAGCGCGGCCGCCAGCGGCAGGTTCAGGGTGACGTTGGAGTAGACGAGGTTGCCGATCAGCTGGGTCTTGCCGCCGACGATCTGCACGGTGATGTAGTCGCCGAGGCTGAGGGAGAAGGTGAAGACGGACCCGGCGGCCACCGCCGGCCACACCAGCGGCAGCACCACCGAGACGAACGTCCGCCAGGTCCTCGCTCCGAGGTCCGCCGAGGCGTGCAGCAGGCTGTCGGGGAGCTGGGCGAGCGCGGTGTGGATCGGCAGCACCATGTACGGCAACCACAGGTACGTGAGGACGAGCACCGTCGCCGTGAGCCCGTACCCCGGTCCGCTCAGACCGAACGGCCGCAGCGCCCAGTCCAGCGGCCCCCCTTCGGAGAGGATCAGCCGCCACGCGTACACCTTCACGAGGTAGCCCGCCCACAGCGGCATCAGCATCGCCACCACGAAGAGCGGCCGGCGGCGCGGTCGCGCGACCCGCGCGGTGTAGAAGGCGATCGGGAAGGCGATGACGGCGCAGAGCGCGGTCACGGCGACCGCGACGCCGATCGTGCGCAGGGCGACCGTCCGGTAGACGGGGGAGGTGACGAGCTCCTCGAAGTTCTGCGAGGTCCAGATCCGGACGACCTCGGAGGTGAAGGTGTCGGTCGACCAGAAGGCGGAGAGGAACAGCGCCGCGAGGGAGCCGAGGTAGGCGAGGACCAGCCACAGCAGCGGGGCCGTGAGCAGGGCCGCCAGGCGCAGCCGGGGCCGCCGGTGCAGGGCCCCGGCGAACCGCCGGACGGCGCTCCGGCCGGGGTCGGCGGCCCGGGTCGCGGACTCGGGGGAGAGTCCGGGGGAGAGTGCGGTCATGGCGCCGGGGTCAGCCCTTGATCTCGGTCCAGGCCTGGACCCACTTGGCGTACGGGACGCAGCGCGTGTCCGTCCGCCCGTCCAGGCACTGCTCGATGGGCGTGGTCCAGAAGTGGACCCGCTTCCAGTACGCCTCGTCGGCGGCGTGGAAGACGGCGCAGTGGTTCTTGTCGGCGGTCTCGGCGCACGACTTCGCGTTGGCCGGGGCCTCGCCGAAGTACTCGGCGACCTGCGCGTTGGTCTTCGGCGAGACGATCCAGTCGAGCCACTTGTAGGCGCAGGCGGGGTGCTTGGCCTTCGCCGAGACCATCCAGGTGTCGGACCAGCCGGTGGAGCCCTCCTTCGGCAGGACCGCCTCGACCTTCGCGCCCTCGGCCCGGGAGAGGTTGGCGATCACCTGCCAGCTGGTGCCGACGACCGAGTCGCCGCTCTTGAAGGCGGAGATCTCCTTGAGGTAGTCGCTCCAGTACTCGCCGATGTGCGCGTTCTGCTCCTTGAGCAGGGCGACGGAGGCGTCGAACTGCTTCTGGTCGAGGGCGTACGGGCTCTCGATCCCCAGCTCGGGCTTGGTGGCCTTGAGGTACAGGGCCGCGTCCGCGAGGTAGATCGGGGAGTCGTAGGCGGTGACCCTGCCGCTGTGCGCCGAGGCCTTGTCGAAGACGGCGGACCAGGAGTCGGGGGCGGGCTTCACCTTGTCCGTGTCGTACATGAGGAGGTTGGCGCCGCGGCCGTGCGGGATGCCGTAGGCGACGCCCTTGACGGAGTTCCACTCCTTGTTCTTGAGCCCGGCGAACACGTCGGCGTAGTTCGGCACGAGCGAGGTGTTCACGGGGGCGGCGTCGCCGGAGGCGATCAGGCGGAGGGAGGCGTCGCCGGAGGCCGAGACGGCGTCGTACGCGCCGGTCTTCATCAGCGAGACCATCTCGTCGGAGGTCGCGGCCGTCTTGGTGTTGACCTGGCAGCCGGTCTGCTTCTCGAAGGCGCTGACCCAGTCGACCTTCGGGTCGTTGGAGCCGTCCTCGACGTATCCGGCCCAGGCGATCAGATCGACCTCGCCCTCGGTCTTGCCGAGCGCGGTCGGCGCCTTCAGGTCGGGCGGGTTGAGCCCGCCGGACTTTCCGGAACCCGCCGGGTCGGCCGATCCGCAGGCGGTGACGAGGAGCAGCCCGGAGAGGGCGGCTGCGGTCAGGAGGGAGCGGTGCGGGCGCACGTGGTTCTCCGATGCGTGAGGGGACGGGACGGGGGAGGGGCCTGGTCGCTTACGAGGTCTTCGGGACGTACGGGTCTCCGGGCCTTGCGAGGTCTTCGGGACTTGCGGGCTCTCCGGGACTTACGGAGTCTCAGGGACCCGTACGGCGTGGCTCGGGTGCCACTGGAGGCCGATCCGGGCGCCCCTGAAGGCGGCGAGGTCGGCGGAGGAGGTCTCCAGGTTCT
The DNA here is from genome assembly GCF_049913095.1 of Streptomyces sp. E-08. Classification (NCBI taxonomy): domain Bacteria; kingdom Bacillati; phylum Actinomycetota; class Actinomycetes; order Kitasatosporales; family Streptomycetaceae; genus Streptomyces; species Streptomyces sp. E-08. The sequence goes on from NZ_CP183971.1 coordinate 8,154,255, forward strand.
GCTGGAGCGCGGTGAGCCGGCCGCCGCCGTCGACGTCGACCAGGAAGCGGGTGGAGTCGCCCAGGTAGACGACCTCCGCGACCGTGCCGGCGGCGGTGGCGTGCCCGGGGTCGCCGGGCGCCTCGTGGTCGGAGAGGATCCGGATCTTCTCCGGCCGGATGCTGTACGTGCCGGGCGCCCCGACCAGCCGTCGTGCGGTGTCTCCGCTCAGCAGGTTGGAGGTGCCGACGAATCCGGCGACGAACGGGGTCGCGGGGCGTTCGTAGATCCCGGCTGGGGCGGCGACCTGTTCGATCCGGCCCTGGTGGAAGACGGCGATCCGGTCGCTCATCGTGAGGGCCTCCTCCTGGTCGTGGGTGACGAACACGAAGGTGATGCCGACCTCGCGCTGGATCGCCTTGAGTTCGACCTGCATCCGTTCGCGGAGCTTGAGGTCGAGTGCGCCGAGGGGTTCGTCGAGGAGGAGCACGCGGGGGCGGCCGACAAGTGCGCGGGCGAGGGCGACCCGCTGGCGCTGGCCGCCGGAGAGTTCGACGGGCCGACGCCGGCCGAGACCGTCGAGGCCGACCTGCGTGAGGGCGGCCCGGGCGCGCACGAGGCGCTCGGCGCGGGGCACGCCGCGGACCTTGAGGCCGTAGGCGACGTTCTGTTCGACCGTCATGTGCGGGAAGAGCGCGTAGTCCTGGAAGACGGTGTGCACGTCCCGCTCGAAGGGGGCGAGCCGGGTGACGTCGCGGCCGGCCAGTTCCACGGTGCCGGCGGTCGGTGTCTCGAAGCCCGCGATCATCCGCAGCACGGTCGTCTTCCCGGAACCGGAGGGGCCGAGCATCGAGAAGAACTCGCCGTCGGCGATCTCCAGGTCCACCCCGGCCACGGCCTCGGTCCGGCCGTAGGTCTTGCGCAGTCCCGTCAGCCGGATCGCCATTCCCTCCATGGGCGGGAACCTTTCTGGTGCGGTGGAGCGTTGCTCGGGCGTGGGCGTAAACATATGAAGTCATAGTTCAAATCTCAAGACCCCTTTAAGGTAAAGCCTGAGTCAACGCTCGACGCGCGAGGTGGTTAACCGTGAGACCGAACGGCAGGCCGGACGACGCCGGAAGCGCGGCCGGGACGGGCGCGGCCCGCAGGGCCGTCTTCACCCCCGTCGACACCCGCGCCCGGGTCGACACCGTCGTCCGCCGCATCGGCGACGCCATCGAGCTCGGACTCCTCGCCGACGGGGAGCAGTTGCCCGGCGAGACCGAACTCGCCGGGCAGCTCGGCGTCTCCACCGTCACCCTGCGCGAGGCCCTCATGGCCCTGCGGCAGCAGGGACTCGTCACCACCCGCAGGGGGCGGGGCGGCGGCAGCTTCGTCACCCTGCCCGACAACCCGCCCGAGGAGCGGCTGCGCGCCCGCCTCGCCGACTGGTCCACCGAGGAACTCCGCGACCTCGGCGACCACTGGGCGGCCGTCTCCGGCGCCGCCGCCCTGCTCGCCGCCCGCCGCACCCAGCCCGGGGACCTGCGCCCCCTCACCCGTACGGTCGAGGAACTCGCCGCCGCCACCGACCCGGCGACCCGCAGCAGGCTCTACGGCCGCTTCCACGTCGAGCTGGCCGCCGCCGCCCAGTCCGCGCGCCTCACGCGCGAGGAGATCGCCCTGCAGACGGACCTGGGCGCGCTCCTCTGCCTCGTCCTCGATGACCCCGTGCATCTGGCCGATGTGTCGGATCGTCACCGCGCCGTGATCTCCGCCGTGCAGGATGAGGCCGACGAGCGGGCCAGAACGCTCGCCGAGACGTGCGTACGGGAGTCAGTGGGGCGGCTGATCGCGCTGCGCCTCGGCAACCCCGTCCGCGCAACCGAGCCTCGTCCCGAGGAGGACACGCATGGGCAGGAGCACCGGGCTCGCGGGCCCCGCGGGGGCCGTCACCGACACGGACCGGACGACCGGGGATCCGGTCGATGAGGTCGTGAGCCGGGTCCGGGGTGCCCTCGAAGAGGTCTTCGCCGCCGTCGCCGTGACCGGCTCCGACACCGGCGCCCTGCTGACCGACGTGTCCGCGTCCGGGCGCGCCCCCGTCGCCGCCGACCTCGCGGCCCTCCGCCCCGGCCTGCGTGCCCGGCTCGCCGCGCACCCCCTCGTCTCCGGCGTGGGCTTCGTCGCCGCGCCGGGCCTCCTGACCGACGCACCCGGCTGGTTGGAGTGGTGGCAGCGGGGTCCCGGCGGAGCCGTCCGGCCGCTCCTGCTCGACCTCGACCCGGAGCACTCCGCCTACTCCGACTACACGCACTGGGACTGGTACACCTTGCCCCGCGAGACCGGGCGCCGGGCCGTCGCCGGGCCCTACGTGGACTACCTGTGCTCCGACGAGTACAGCCTCACGCTCTCCGCGCCGGTCGACCTCGGCGGCCGGTTCGTGGGCGTGGCCGCCGCCGACGTCTATCTGCGGCACTTCGAGGCGGCCGTGCTCCCCGTGCTCCAGCGGCTTCCCGCCCCGGCCCGGCTCGTCAACGCGCGCGGCCGCGTCGCCGCCTCCACCGACCCGGCCCACCTCGCCGGATCGCTCACCAAGGGCCCCGACTTCGCCGCCGTCCTCGCCGGACCGCCCACCGAGCACCGCGCCGACGGCCTGAGGTTGTGCCCCTGTGGCGGCACACCGCTCGTCCTGGTCACGGCGGACGGCGACTGAGCTGCGACGATGGCGCCATGAACGATCCCGACGAGAAGAACCGCCGGCTGGCCGAAGGCGTCGAGCTGCGCGAGCAGGGCCACAGGGAAGAGGCGCGCGAGCTGCTCGTCGCGCTCGCCGCCCGCTGGCCGGACGACGCGGAGGTCGCGTACCAGACGGCCTGGGCACACGACGTCCTCGGCCTGGAGGCGGAGGCCGTGCCCCACTACGAGCGTGCCCTCGGCGCCGGAGGGCTCACCCCGGACGACCGTCGCGGCGCCCTCCTCGGCCTCGGGAGCACGTACCGGATCCTCGGCCGCCACGACGACGCCGTCGCCCTCCTGACCCGCGCCGTCGGCGAGTTCCCCGAGGACGGATCGCTCCGCGCGTTCCTCGCGATGGCCCTCTACAACACCGGCGACCATCACGAGTCGGTCCGGCTCCTGCTGCGCCTCCTCGCCGCCACCAGCGAGGACCCGTCCGTCCGCGCGTACCGCCAGGCCATCGAGCACTACGCGGAAGACCTCGACGCCTCGATCCGGGACGACGCCGAGGATCACAGACCCGCCAGCAGGCCCTCCAGCGGTGACGGTGCCGGTGTGGTGCCGAGGGCCTCCACCAGCAGTGTGCCGTAGCGGATCTTGCGGCCCTTCTTCGTGCCGAGGAAGCGACGCAGTTGCTGGTGCCGGGGCCGCCCGTGCTGGGCGGGCTGGCTCAGGAAGGTCTGCCAGGGGCGCAGATCGCCCTCCTCCCGGATGATCTCCTCGACCCTCGCCGGGCCCAGCGTCCGGATGAGCTCGTCCTCCAGGTCCGAAACGCAGACGAAGAAGTCCCGGTCGGGCGCTCCGGCCCGGCGCAGCCCGCGCTCGTAGAAGCCCTGCTCGCGTTCGTCGCACAGGCCGGTCAGGCGCAGGTCGAGACCGGGCCGTCCGAGCAGTTCGGCATACCGGGCGACGCTCATCGCGCCGCCCATCGACACCACGCACACGCCCTCCGCGGCGAGGTCCCGGCCGTGCATCGCCGCCAGCGTCTCGACGGCCGCGACGTCACTCGGTCCCTCCAGGAGCACCGCCGTCCGCAAGCCCAGGCCCACGGCCAGGTCCCTGGCCGTCTCCCCGCCGCTGCCGCCCGCCGCCCAGCGGCTCATCTCGTCCTGGAACGCCCTCGTGTCTGCCATGGGGCGAGTCTGCCCGGCCACGGCCCGGCACGGCATCGAATATTCGCGTCCCCGCCGGCTCCCGCCTAGTCGTTCACGGCGGTCAGCAGCACCACCGCGTCCTCCAGGGCCGTCAGCCCGTGCCGTTCCTTCGGGATCATCCGCAGCGTGCCCGCCGGCAGCTCCTCCGCCCATCCCGCCGCCGTCAGGTTCACCCGGCCCCGCAGCACCTGGAGGCTCGCGGCCGGGGGCGCGTTGTGCTCGTCCAGGGAGGTGCCCGACGTGAGGGCGATGACGGTCTGCCGCAGCATCCCGTCGTGCATGATCCGGTGGGCGCTGCGCCCGTGCGGTGCCGCACGGGCCGCGGCCATGTGCTCGTCGGCGAGGGCGGTGAGGTCCAGCATCATGACTCTCCCTGCGGGATGCGCGGACGGATACCCCCAGCCTCCCGTGTGACGTCCCGGACGCAACTCGGGGCCACCGGTCGTGCCGCGACCACCACCGCGAGCCCGGCCACCGCGACGCACGCCCCCGCCGCGAGCAGCGCGGCCGGCCAGCCGTGCGCCGCGTACAGCCAGGACCCGGCGAGGGAGCCGAGCGCCCCGCCGGCGAACGTGGCGAGCATGAAGACCGTGTTGACGCGGGCCGCCACCGTCCGGCCGATCCCGAAGATCCGCGCCTGGTTGGCCACCTGGCACGAGCTGACCCCGACCACCAGGAGGTTCGCCCCGGCCACCAGGGCCGCGGGGGAGGACGGGGCGAGCCCCGCGAGAGCGAGGCCGAGCCCCGCGCAGACGAGACTTCCGACGTTCACCGCCGAGGCCCCGTACCGGTCGGCCAGCGGCCCGGCCGCCGCCGACAGCAGCGCCGCCGGCAGGGTCAGCAGCCCGAAGAGACCCGCCGCCCCCGGCCCGTACCCGAGCGGCGGGGCCGCAAGGTGGAAGGCGAGGACGGACCAGAAGACGCTGAACGCGGCGAAGACGCACGCGCCGACCAGCGCGGAGATCCGCAGCTCGCGATGGACCGCGAGGAGCCGGGGAAGCCCGGCCAGGAGCCCGGCGTAGGAGGTGTGCCCCGGCTGCCCGAGACGTTCGGGCAGCCGGCGGGGCAGGACCAGGAGCAGCGCCGCCGTGGCCACGGCGGCGACCCCGTAGGCGATCCGCCAGCTCCCGGTCGCGTCGGTGACGGCGCCCGACACCGTACGGGACAGGGTCGAGCCGAGGGTGAGGCCGAGGCCCACCAGGCCCACGACCCGGCCCCGCCTGCCGGGTCCGGCGAGCACCGCCGCCACCGGGGTGAGGATCTGAGGCAGCACGGTGGTGGTGGAGAGCGCGAGCGTCGCCAGCGTGAGGGTGAGGACGTCGGGTGCCGCCGCGGCGACGAGGAGGGCGGTACTGGTCAGGGCGAGCAGCACCGAGGTGAGGCGGCGCAGCCGCGCGGAGTCGGCGAGCGGCACGAGCAGCAGGATGCCGAGCGCGTAGCCGATCTGCGCGGCCGAGGCGATCAGTCCCGCGGTCCGCTCCGACACGTCCAGGCCGTGTGCCACGGCGGCGAGCAGCGGTTGCGGGAAGTAGATGTTGGCGACGGTGACGGCCCCCGCGACGGCGAGGAGCGGGACGTTCAGGGGCCGGTCGGGAGCGGCGGGGGCAAGGGGGCGTGGGGCCACGGAGTCTCTTCCGTACGAGGGAGGGGGACGCCTCAAGGCTCCTCGCCGCGGCCCGGGCGGATCAAGATGTCATCATGAAACCGGCGTTGAGTCACGCTCAACGATCAGCGGATACGGGGAAGGGCGGGGCCGTGCTCGAACGGTACGAACTGGAGGCGTTCCTCACGCTCGCCGAAGAGCTCCACTTCGGGCGCACCGCCGAGCGCCTCGGTGTCTCCACCGGCCGGATCAGCCAGACCGTGAAGAAGCTGGAGCGGCGCGTCGGCACCCCGCTCTTCGCCCGCACCAGCCGCAGCGTCCGGCTCACACCCGTCGGCCGCGCCCTGTACGAGGACCTCCTGCCCGCGTACCGGCAGATGGGGGCCGCTCTCGAACGCGCCACCGCCGCGGGGCGCGGCGTCCACGGCCGGCTGCGCGTCGGCTTCGGCACCCCCTGGGGCGGCGAACTGCTCACGGCCGCCGCCGACACCCTGATCGCCCTCCACCCCGGCTGTGAGATCACCGTCCACGAGGTTCCCCTCGACGGCGGAGTCCGCCTCCTCCGGGACGGGACGCTCGACATCCAGTGCGCCGCCCTTCCCGTGCGCGAACCGGACCTCACCACCGGTCCCGTCCTCGTCACCGACGAGCGGGTCCTGCTCCTGCCCGCCGGCCACCCGCTGGCCGGTCGTGCCTCCCTCGGCCCGGAGGACCTCGCGGGCCTCGACCTGATCGCCCCCGGCGGCGCCGTCCCCGGCTACTGGGCCGACCACCACTACCCCCGCCGCACACCGTCCGGCGCCCCCGTCGGCCGGGGACCGGCGGCCGCCACCTGGCAGGAGGTCCTCTCACATGTGACGGCCGGCCGGGGCGCCTCCCCCGGCGCGGCTCGCGGCGCCCGGTACCACCCCCGCCCCGGCATCGCCTACGTCCCCCTGCGTGACGTCCCGCCCCTGGAGTACGGCCTCGTGTGGCCCACCGCCTCCGACTCGGCTCTGCTCAGGGCCTTCGTGACGGCGGTCGGCGCGTGCGCGGAGACGCCCGGCCCCTGAGCCGGCCTCCCTGGGTGACGCGCCTACCGGGCGCCCTGCCGGCGGGCGCGGCCGACGCCCACCAGGGAACCCGCGAGGTGGTCGTGGGCCACGTGCGCGTGGAGGCGTACGCCCGTGACGAGGGTGTCGTCGTCCGCGTAGAAGCGCGGGTTGTGGTTGGTGACCAGGCCGCGCCCGCCCTCCACCGGTACCGGCCGCCCGGCCGCGTCCAGCGTGGCGTCCTGGACGCCGAGCATCACGTACAGGCCGCCGAACCGGTTGATGAACTCCGAGACGTCGTCGTACCCGAGCGTCGCCCCCGTCTCCACCACGCGGTCCGCGCCGACGACCCGCCGGAGGGTGGGCAGTCCCGCCGCCACCCAGGGCCCGCTGTTGTGCACGGGCGGCACGGGCTGCAGGTACTCCACCGTGGCCGTCGCGCCGAACGCCGCCGCCGAGTGCTCGGCCAGCGCCGTCAGACGGCGCTGCACCTCGGCCATGTCGGACTCCACGACGCAGCGGACCGTGCCCCACAGGGTCACCGTCTCGCCGATGATGTTGAAGCGGCCCACGTCCTCGACGTGTCCAATCGTCACGGTGACCGGGTCGAACGCCGAGACCTGCCGGTAGAGCTGGCCGATGCCGGTGAGGACCGCGCCCACCGCCGGCATCGGATCGACCCCCTGCCATGGGGTGGAGCCGTGCACCTGCTTCCCCGTGACGACGACGCGGACCAGGGTGGAGGCACCGTACTGATTGCCGGTCCTGTACCCCACGTACCCCTTCGGATACGGCGTCACGTGCATGCCGAAGGCCATCGTCGGCACCGGGTCCGCGAAGGCGCCCGCCTCGACCATCGCCCGCGCCCCGCCCTCCTCCGTCACCGGCGGGCCCTCCTCGGCGGGCTGGAAGACGAACAGGACCGTGCCGGGGAGCCGGTCGCGGACCCCTGCGAGCACCGTTGCCGCACCCATCAGCATCGCCGTGTGGCAGTCGTGCCCGCAGGCGTGGGACACGGGGAACGGGCCGCCCGGATAGTCGGCGTCCACCGCCCCGGAAGCGAAGTCCGTCCCGCAGAGGTCCTTCACCGGCAGCGCGTCCATGTCCGCCCGCAGCGCCACGACCCGCCCGCCGCCCGGCGCCGCCCCGCGCAGGACGCCCACGACCCCGTGGCCCGCGATGCCCGTACGGACCTCGTCGAGGCCCACGGCGCGCAGGTGGTCCGCCACCAGCCGGGCCGTGTTCACCTCGCGGTTGGACAGCTCCGGGTGCCGGTGCAGATGACGCCGCCAGGCCACCACCTGCTCCGACACCTTCGCCGCCCGCTCGTCCAGTTCACCGTGGATCGACTCGCCGCCCAACGGGGACTCCCTCTCGTACCGGCTGACGCCGTGGCCCTGGGAACCGTGCCCGACCAGACTGCCACCCGGAACGGGCCACGGCACCACCTCGCCGGGTGGTCGGCCACGGCACCACCCCGTCAGGCGGTCGGCGCCACCGCGTCACTCCCGTCAGCCGGTCGGGCCCACCGGTGCGCTGCTGCGTCCCTCGTCCCTGCCGCTGAGCTCGGCGTCGAGCGTCTCCTGCGCGACCCGCATGGTCTCGGCGTACACCGGGTCCTTGAGCCGCCGCCACATCTCGTCCTCCGCGACCTCCTCGACGCGGCAGGTCACCCACCAGATGTTGCCGAAGGGGTCGCGGACCCGCCCGCCGCGCTGCCCGAAGGCGTCGTCGGCGAGAGGGGTCACGACCCGGGCGCCGGCGGCGGCCGCCCGGGCGAACGCCTCGTCCGCGTCGGTGACGAACACGCGCAGCAGGCTCGGCAGGACGGGCCAGTCCGCACGCCGGTCGAAGGCCAGCACGACGGTGTCGCCGACCCGGATCTCACCGTGGCCCACCGCTCCGTCCTCGGTGACCACCCGGGCCAGCTCCTCACCCCCGAACGCCCGGGCGACGAAGTCGAGGAAGGCACCCGTGTCGTCGGTGACGACCCAGGGCGCCACGGTCGTGTACCCCTTCGGAACGGTGCCGCTGTGCTCGGACATCACGCTGATCCCTTCGCCGATGTGCCCTCGTTGCCGTAGGGGAGTCACGCTAGGCGCGAAGTAGGTCAGGTCCTGTCCGACATGACCGTTCAGGCAGGCGTGACCACCGCGTTCGGGCCGCTCCGCGCGATGATCGCCGCCGTGTCCACCCCCGCCGGCAGCGTGCCGAAGGCCAGGCCCCGGTCGCCGTCGAGACGCGAGGCGCAGAAGGCGTCGGCGATCGCGGGGTGGCCGTGCCGGACGAGCAGCGAACCCTGGAGGACCAGGGCGAGCCGCTCGACGAGCCGCCGTGCCCCGTACGCGACCGCGTCCGGGTCGCCGAGACCGGCGAGGTCCTTGCGGAGGCCCGCGACGGCCGCGTCGAGCCGCCGGTCCGCCCCCGCGCCCCGGTCGACCTCCGCGAAGTACGCCTCCACCGCCTGCGGCTGACGGGCCATCGCCCGCAGCACGTCCAGCGCGGCGACGTTCCCGGAGCCCTCCCAGATGGACGGCAGCGGCGACTCCCGGTAGAGCCTCGGAAGGCCCGAGTCCTCGACGTAGCCGTTGCCGCCGAGGCATTCGAGCGCCTCGGCCGCGTGCGCGGGCGCCCGCTTGCAGACCCAGTACTTCGTGACCGCGAGCCCGAGCCGCCGCAGCTGCTCCTCCTCGGCGTCGCCGCGCGCCGCCCGGTCCACCGCGCCCGCCAGGCGCAGGGCCGCGACGGTGGCGGCCTCCGCCTCCACGGCCAGGTCGGCGAGGACGTTCCGCATCAGCGGCTGGTCCACGAGCCGCGCCCCGAACGCCTCGCGGTGCGTGGCGTGGTGCACGGCCTGCACGAGACCGAGGCGCATCCCGGACGCGGAGCTGATGGCGCAGTCGAGCCGCGTCATGTTGACCATCCGGATGATGGTGGCCACCCCGCGCCCCTCCTCGCCGACCAGCAGGCCGAGGGCACCCTCGTACTCGATCTCGGAGGAGGCGTTGGACCGGTTGCCCAGCTTGTCCTTGAGGCGCTGGAGCCGGATCGCGTTGCGGCTGCCGTCGGGCAGCACCCGGGGCACCAGGAAGCAGGAAAGGCCGCCGGGCGCCTGCGCCAGGGTGAGGAAGACGTCTGACATCGGGGCCGAGGTGAACCACTTGTGGCCGGTCAGCGCGTACTGTCCGGGCTCGCCCGTGGGCACGGCCCGGGTCGTGTTCGCCCGGACGTCGGATCCGCCCTGCTTCTCGGTCATCGACATCCCGGCGATGATGCCGCGCTTCTCCGTCGGCACCCGCAGCCCGAAGTCGTACGAGGAGGAGGCGAGCAGCGGCTCGTACACCTCGGCGAGCTCCGGCTGGGCGCGCAGCGCGGGCACCGCCGCGTACGTCATGGAGACCGGACACAGGTGCCCCGCGTCGGCCTGCCCCCACACGAACACCTTGGCCGCGCGCGCCACGTGCGCGCCCGGCCGCTCGTCGCGCCAGGGGGCGCCGTGCAGGCCGTGCCGCACGGCCGTGTCCATCAGCTCGTGCCAGTACGGGTGGAACTCGACCTCGTCGATCCGGTGCCCGTACCGGTCGTGGGTGTGCAGGACGGGGGAGTGGCGCTCGGCGAGCCGCCCCCACTCCTGGGCCTCCTCGCCCCCCGCCTTCGCCCCGAGCTCGCGGACCTCGTCCTCGGCCCAGCCCGCGCCCTCCCGGCGCAGCGCCTCCAGGAGCGCGGGGTCGGCGGAGACGTCGTAACCGGTCAGCGGTGGTGCCTGGTTGGTGACCTCATGCGTGGTCGGCATCGGGAACTCCCAGTGCTCGCAGGGTGAAGGTGACGAGTGCGGGTACGGTGCCGGGCCCGACGGACCCCTCCGCCAGCGGTCCGACGAGCGCCTCCGCGCCCGCCCCGACGAGCGCCGAGGCCGTCAGGACCGGGTCCTGCGGCGGCAGTTCGCCCGAGCGCACGCCCTCCTGGACGCGCGCGGCGAACACGTCCCGGAACGCCCGCCGGAAGACGAGCCGCTCGGCGTCCACGGCCGGGTCGACCGGCTCGGCGAGCAGCGCGTAGGCCAGGCGCGGGGACTTCAGGGCCCGCTGGGCGAAGGTCTCGATCACGGCGACCACCCGCTCGGCCGCCGAACCGTGCCCGGGGTGCCCGGCCGCCTCGGAGACGGCCGCGACCTCCCGGCTCACCACGGCCCTGAACAGCTCGACGGCGAGCTCGGCCTTGCTCGGGAAGTGGCGGTACACGCTGCCGGTGGCGATTCCGGCGCGCGCGGCGACGGCGGCCATCGTGCAGCCCGCGTACCCCTGCTCGGCGAGCAGCCCGAGGGCCGCGTCCACGACCGAGACGCGCTGGGCGTCGAGCCGGGCCTGCACGGCGGGGGTGCGTCGGTAGGGCATGGAAGGAGTGAAGCAGTGATTCACTGCTTCATCAAGAGGCCGGACGAAGGCGCCCGCCCCTTGAGGAGCGGGCGCCCGGCTCCGTCAGCGGCCCGTCAGGTCGCGGAGCGCGAAGTCGTCCGGCAGCGGGGTGCCCAGCTCGTCGAGGGCCTTGACGAGCTTCTTCTCCTCGTACGTGAAGTGCGACTCCACGAGCGCGACGAGACCGTCCAGCTCGCCACGCACCCGCTGCGCCTCCGTCGGGTCCGGGTCGCTCCCCGGCTCGGCCGGGAGGGTGTCGAGGAGGGCCTGGAGGCTGACCAGGATCTCCTCCACCTGTACGTGGTCGCGGGCCAGTTCGTCGAGCACCGGCCGCAGCGCGGGGTACGCCTCGGCGAGGACGGGGAAGACGCCCCGGTCCTCGGCGGTGTGGTGGCGGGTGAGCGCGGAGCAGAAGGCGAGGCAGTGTGCCCGCAGGTTCCGGGGGCGGGCGCTGCCGCCGGAGAGGAAGGAGTCCAGTTCCTCACGGAGGCGGGCGAGCTCCTCACGGAGCCAGAGGTGTACGTCCACGAGCTGGTTCCCGAACGCCGTGAGCCGGTCGGAGGGATCGGAGGTGGTGGTCATGCGCCGCATGATTCCACCGGGCGGGGCCGGCGTACGCCCTCGTGTCGCTCCCGGGACGGCGCACGCCCCTTCCCGAGAGGGGAAGGGGCGTGCGCCGTGCGGGGGTGGCTCGGGTCAGCCGGTGAAGACCTCGGTCAGCGACCAGATCGCGAGTCCCGCCATGCAGATGCCGCCGATGCGCTGGACGGTCTTGAGGGGGACGCGCTTGGCGATGAAGCGGCCCGCGACCAGGGCCAGTGCCGAGACCGTCGTCAGGGCGACGAAGGAGCCGATCGCCGTCGACCAGGTGCCGTTGGTTGCGGCCAGGTTGGCGGTGGTGATCTGGGTCAGGTCGCCCCATTCGCTGATGAAGACGGCCATGAAGGCGGTCGAGAAGACGGGCCAGAAGCCGCTGACCGTCCGGCCGCCCTCGTCGGCCCCGTCGTCGCCCCCGCCGCGCAGCAGCATGAACGCGCCGAAGCCGAACATCAGGGCGGAGACCAGCTTGACGCTCCAGCCGGGGAGCAGCCCGAGGAGGCTGCCGGCGCCCACCGCGATGGCGACGTGGGCCGCGAAGGCGGTGGAGGTGCCGATCCATACGTACAGCGGACGCATACGCGTGCCCATGGCGAGGGACGCGAACATCGTCTTGTCGGGAAGCTCGGCGAGGAAGATCAGCCCGAAGGCGGTGAGGATCGCCAAGGGGTCGAGGTGCATACCGGGGCTCTCTGCTCGGTCCGGGCCCTGTGGGCTCCGGGTGCCACCTCGGTGGGCGACGGGAGGACCACTCGGCCCGGCATGACGGACCACGCCCACGGGAACGCGGACGTGACGAATGCCTGGCCGAAGGTCTCGCCCGTCCGCGTGGTGCGCGGACCCGGTCACCGGGAACCCGGGGGTTCCAGTGTGTCGACGACCGGTTCGCAGGGCTACTCCCCTTCGCTGTCGCCCAGTGTAACGGATGGGGGCGCGAGAGTGGGTAGACAGCGTCTACTCGATCTTGGTAGGCAGTGTCTATGCATGAGAGCGACAAGGAGAACGAGGACGGGCTGCGCGACCGGCTCGTCCGGGTCGGCGTCGAGCTGCTCGACGCCGAGGGCGCCCAGGCCCTCTCGCTCCGCGAGATCGCCCGCCGCGCCGGCGTCTCGCACGGAGCGCCACGACGGTACTTCCCCGCCCACCTGGACCTGCTATCCGCGATCGCCCGGCAGGGCTTCGCCGAACTGGCCGCCCGCATCGCCGACGCGGACCCCGAAGAGGCCCCGGCTCGCGAGCGGATCGAGGTGCTCGCCCGCGTCTACCTCGACTACGCCGACACCCGGCGCGGCATGTACGAGCTGATGTTCCGGCACGACCTCCTGGAGAGCGGCCGGCTCGGGCTGCGCGAGACGAGCCTGCCGCTCTTCGCCCACCTGGCCGGCCTCGTCGCCCGCGTCCGCCCCGAGGCCGAACCCTCCGTCCTCGCGGGTGCCCTCTGGGCGAACCTGCACGGGATCGCCCAGCTCTGGCACTGGGGCAGCCTCCGCCTCGCCACCGGCGGCGACTCCCCGGGCCCGCTGCTGGCCGCCGCGCTCGACGCCCACCTCGGGGAGGCCGCCCTGTGAACCGCACCCTCGCCTGCAGCGTCGTCGGCGCCGCCGTCGTCGCCCTCGACGGCACGGTCCTGACCGTCGCCCAGCCCGCCCTCCAACGCGACCTGCACGCCCAGGTCGGCCAGGTGCAGTGGACCAGCACCGGCTACCTCGTCGCCGTCGCGAGCCTCCTCGTCCTCGCCGGCCGCCTCGGCGACCGGTACGGCCACCGGCGGGTCTTCGCCGTCGGTGCCTTCGGCTTCGCCGCCGCGTCCGCCGGGATCGCCCTGGCCCCCGGCATCGGCACCGTGATCGCGCTGCGCGTGCTCCAGGGCGTGTGCGGGGCGCTCCTCCAGCCCGCCACCCTCGGCATGCTGCGCACGGCCTACCCGCCGGAACGGCTCGCGACCCCGATCGCGGTGCGCACCGCCGCCATCGGCCTGGCCGCAGCGGCCGGCCCCCTGGTCGGCGGCGCCCTGGTCTCCGCGTACGGCTGGCGCGCGGTCTTCCTCCTGGGCGTCCCCCCGACCGTCGCGATCGGCATACTGGCCCTGGCGCCGGTGGCCCGCCCGGCGGCACCGGAGAGCCCGGTGCCGGTGGACCGTCCGGCGTCGCCGGAGAGCCTGGTGCCGGTGGCCCGCCCGGCGTCGCCGGAGAGCCCGGATCCGGTGGACCGCCCGGCGCGGCCGGACCACCCGGGCTCGCCCGCCCACCCGGCCTCGACGGGTCCGGTCCCCGTGGGCGGTGCCGCCTCACAGGGGCTCCCGCCCGTGGGTTCTCCCCGCCGCCCCACAGTCGGTCTCGCCGCGCTCGATCCGGTCGGGGCGCTTCTGCTCGCCCTCACGCTCGGGTTTCTGGTTCACGGACTCGACGCGGCCTCCCGGGCCGGTGGCGCCGGGGGCGCCGTGCTCGACTGCGCCGCCGCCGTCGGGGCCGGGGTGGCCTTCGTACGGCAGGAGCGCCGGGTCGCGCACCCCCTGCTGCACCCGGCGCTGCTCCGGAGCGTGCCGGTCGTCGCGGGGCTCGCCGTGCTCCTCGCGGCCTCGGCCGGCCTGTTCGGCGCGCTCTTCGTGACGACGTACTTCCTCCAGGACGTCCAGGGCCTCGACCCCCTCGACTGCGCCCTGCGGGTCCTGCCCCTCGCCGTCCTCATGATCCTCGGCGCGCCGTTCTGCCCACCGCTCCAGCGCCGCTTCGGCCCCCGGCGCACCGCGACCGCGGGGGCCGCGCTGGTCACGCTCGGGGTGCTGGTGCTCTCCCGGCTCGACGCGACGGCCGGCGCGGTCCCCGTCGGCGTCGCCTCCGCGCTGCTCGGCGCCGGGTTCGTCACGCTCATGGTCACCGCGACCTCTGTCGTCGTCCACCGCGCCCCCGCGGAGCACGCCGGGGTCGCCGGCGGCCTCCAGCAGACCGCGATGAACGTCGGACCGGCGCTCGGCGTCGCCATCGCGACGCTGCTCCTCGCGCTCGTCCCGGACGGCGGCTTCGTACCGGCCAGGGGCGCCGCCCTTCCGGTCCTGACGCTGATCGCCGCGCTCGCCCTGCCCGCCGCCCTGGCCCTGCCCGGCCGTGCGGTCCGCCGGGGGACACGCCCGGAGCCGGCGGCACCCGGGGCCGGACGGCAGGGCTGCGTACGATCATGAGATGCCCGCAGCCGGTTTCCGCCGTCCTCCCGGCACGGCGGCGCGCATCCAGTTCAACCTCGGTCGCGCCCTGCCCTTCCTGGTCCTGGTGGTGACGGTCGTCGCCGACCTCGTCACGCCCGACCGGGAGCGCTTCGACCGCCTTCTCGTCGCGGCGCCCGCCCTCGCGGCCGTCACCTGGCCCGTGCGTGCCACCGTCGCCATCGGTATGACCGCGATGGGCGTCCGCGCCCTGCTCGACTTCACCCGGGGCGAGGGGTTCGCGTCCGACCTCCTCGCCAGCGAGCTCATCCTCGCCGCGGTGACCGCCGCCGCGGCCTGGGTGAGCCGCGTCAGGACCCGCTACGAGCGGGACCTGCGCGAGGTCACGGCCGTCGCCGAGGTCGTCCAGCGGGTCGTCCTGCGCCCGCTGCCCGAACGACTCGGCGTGTTCGAACTGCACCTGCTGTACGTCGCGGCCGCGGCCAAGGCGCGGATCGGCGGCGACTTCTACGAGGCCGTCAGGATCCCGGGCGCGGTGCGCGTGATGCTCGGCGACGTCCAGGGCAAGGGCCTCGGCGCCGTGGAGACCGCGTCCGTCCTGCTCGGCTCCTTCCGCGCCGCCGTCAACGACGCGCCCGACCTCGGGAACCTCGCGGACCGGCTGGACGAGGGCCTCGCCCGCTACGGCGCGTGGGACCCGGACTCGGACGCCGCCGAACGCTTCGCCACCGTCGTCCTGGTGGAGTTCCCCGACGGCCACGACGTGGCACGGCTCCTCAGCTGCGGCCACCCCGCCCCGCTGCTCCAGGGCGCGAACGGCGTCGAGCCCGTGCACTTCACCGACCCCTCGCTGCCGGTCAACCTCGCGGGGCTCGCCGAGAACCACCACCGGATCGAGGAGGTGCCCTTCGGGCCGGGGGACCGGCTGCTCCTCTACACGGACGGCGTCAGCGAGACCCGCGACCGGACGGGCACGTTCTACCCGCTGGAGCTGCGCCTGCGCGGCTGGGCCCGTGAACCGGCCGCGGAGCTGCCGGAACTGCTCCACCGCGACCTCTCCGCGTACGGGGCGGGCGGCCTCGACGACGACGTCGCCGCCGTCGTCGTGGTCCGCCCGCCCGAGGCCCCCTGAGCCGGGGGTGCCGGTTCAGGCGCGGGGCGGGACCGGGCGGAACGTTCCCCCGTACATGGGCAGCTCGATCCGCTCTCCGTAGCGGGCGAGCTGGTCCCATGGCCGGTTGATGCCCGCGGAGCCGTACGTGCGCACGCGGGTCACGGTGTCGAGGTCGAGGACGTCGACGAGGACCTCCTCGCCGGTGCCCGCCTGCTGACGGACGATGCCCTCCGGGTCGACGACGGCGCTGGCTCCGACACCGGCCGGATCGGCGGCGTTGACGTTGACGACGTACAACTGGTTGGTCCAGGCGTTGGCCCGGGCGCAGACCAGCTCCATCTCGCGGTCGCGGGTGGTGGTCAGCGTCGGCTGGATGATGACCTCGGCGCCCAGCCAGGCCAGCTGCCGTGCCGTCTCCGGGAACGAGCCGTCGTAGCAGATGGCGAGGCCGGCGCGGCCGATGCCGGGCAGGTCGAAGACGACGAACTCGTGGCCGGGGCGGGTCTGCTCGTACGGCTGCCAGGGGAAGACCTTGCGGTAGCGGGCGACGATCTCGCCCGCGGGGGAGACGGCGAGGGCCGTGTTGTAGACGTGGCCGTCGTCGGTCCGCTCGTACACACTGCCCGGGACCAGCCACAGGCCGGTCTCGCGGGCCAGGGCGCAGAGCCGGTCCGTCAGCGGCCCGGGGACCGGCACGGCGGCCTCCTGCATCCACTCCGCGCGGGCCTGGAGCAGCGGCGCCTCCGCGGACAGCAGCAGCTCCGGGACGACGACGAGCTGGACGTGCGGGAAGGTGTCGCGGACCGCGCGGACCTGGTCGGCGAACCGCTCCCAGCTGGCCTTCGGGTCGTGGGCGACGGGCGAGGTCTGGACGGCGGCGATGGCGAGGGTGCGCATGGACTCAGCTCTCCGTGACGAGCAGGGTGGTGACGGCCGTGCGGCCGTCCTGGAAGAAGCGGGGGTGGCGGGTGCGGACGAGCAGCATCACGACGCCTCCGAGGGCGATCGAACCGACGCCGAGGAGGAACACCCCGCCGACCCCGCCGAGCGAGGTGGAGCCGTAGTCGGGATCGGCCATGTCGTAGGCGCTGCGGACGAACGCCGCCAGCATCATCAGACCGCCGGTCGCCGGGAGGACGCCCTTGACGAGCAGCTCGCGCGGGGAGTCCCGCAGCCGGTGGCGGAAGTACCAGGCGCACGCGAAGCCGGTGACGCCGTAGTAGAAGGCGATGAGAAGGCCGATCGACAGGATGGCGTCGCCGAGGAAGTCGGCGGACACCAGGGTGAGGAGGACCAGCGCCACGGACGCGACCGCTCCGCAGAACACCGTCCCGAAGGCGGGGGTGCGGAAGCGCGGGTGCATGCGGCCGAAGGCGGCGGGCAGGGCGCCGTGCGCGCTCATCGAGAGCGTGCTCCGGGGGGAGGAGCCGGCGCAGGTCAGGAGCGCGCCCACGGCCGAGACGGCGATCGCGAGGGTGACGACCCGGCTCGCGGCGCCGCCGAGCAGGGCCGGCGCGAGGTGGGTGAGGACGTCGGCCGCGTTCTCCGCGGAGCCGAGCCCCAGCCCTCCGGTGCCGGTCCCGGCGAAGGAGATCGCGGCGAAGGCGGTGAAGAGGTAGGTGACGAGCAGGATCAGGGTGGAGGCGACCGCGGCCCTGCCGGGGGTGCGGCCGCTGTCGACGGTCTCCTCGTTGAAGGTGATCAGGGCGTCCCAGCCCCAGTAGACGAACAGGCAGAGGAGCACGGCCTCCGCGAAGGAGCCGAAGTCGTCGAAGGCGAACGGGTCGACCCAGCTCAGGGAGGGGGTGGCGGCGCCGTCCCGGGCGAAGGCCGCGACGCCGAAGGCGAGCAGCGCGAGGAGCTGGAGGCCGAGCATCGCGTACTGCACGTGGGCGGCGAGCTGGATGCCCCGGTAGGCGACGGTGACGACCAGGGCGATCAGCAGGACGGCGACGACGGTCACGGCGAGGGTGCTGCCGGCCGCCTCTCCGAGCCCGAGGAGGGCGAGGATCGCGGAGGCCCCGACCTGGGCGAGCGCGGTCATCGCGAGGACGGTCGCGACGAGGACCGTCCAGCCGCCCGCCACCCAGCCGACGGCCGGGCCGAACGCCCGCGTGTTCCACACGAACGTCGTGCCGCAGTCCGGCATCCGCCGGTTGAGCTCCCGGAAGGCGAAGGCCGTCAGGAGGATCGGCACGAAGCCGAGGATCAGCGCCGCGGGGGCCAGGTCGCCGACCACGAGCGTCACCAGGCCCAGGGTGATCGCGATGCTGTACGCGGGGGCCACGGAGGCGAGCCCGAGGGCGACCGTGGCGAGAAGACCGACGGAGTCACCCCGCAGGCCCTTGCCGAGGGGTCGTTCCGGAGGGGGCGGGGTGTCGGATGCGCTGGTCATGAGGGGCCTCCCGGTGAGGGGCGTACGGACTGGGGGTGCGGACTGAGGGGCGTACGGACGGGTGCGGACGTCCCGCATTCGTTAAACGGAGATTTAAGGAATCGGCAGTGGTGCGGTCAAGACCTCGGGCTGTATCTTTTGGTTTCGATTTAGTTCATGAGGCGGCGGAGGGACCAGGTGGCGCGGAACAAGGACCAGGAGGCCCGGCGCGCCCAGCTGGGCGAGGCCGCGGCGCGGGCCCTGCTCAGCAGGGGACTCGAAGGGCTCCGCCTGAAGGACGTCGCGGCCGAGGCCGGGGTCACCCCGGCGGCGGTCCTGTACTACTACGAGGACCTCGACGCCCTCATGTACGAGACCTTCCAGCAGGCCATCGAGCGGTTCTGCCGGGAGCGCGAGACCGCCGCGGAGCGGGAGGCGGACGCACGCGGGAGGCTGCGCAGCTGCATCGCGTCCGGAGTGGCCACGGGCCCCCAGGACCGGCTGCCCCGGCTGCTCTTCGAGTACTGGCCCCGGGCCCTGCGCGATCCCAAGGCCGCCGCCCTCGACAGCGTCCTGACCGAGCGCCAGATCGGCGTCTACCAGGGGATCCTGGTGCTCGGCGAGGCCCAGGGGCACTTCACCCTGGACGACCCGGCCCGTCTGGTCGCCGCCAACTTCGTGGCGATGGAGGACGGCTACCAGATGGACGTGCTCGCCGGCCGCCGCTCGCCCCGGGAAGTGATCACCGCCCTGCACTCCTACGCCCGCGCCGCGACGGGATACCTGCCGGACGCGCCCCAGGGAGCCGGGGCACGTCCCTGACGCGGGCAGGTCCCCGGCAGGCGGTGTACATCCCGGACACCTCCCCGGGACCGGCGCGGACCCCCTCGGCAAACACCGACTCCGGGGCGGCTTGTGTCGTTGCCGCCCGGTTGCGCGTCCCGTGCGCCGTTCGTGCGCTCTGGTCGCCCCGTTCCCGGTACGTGAGGCTTGCGACCGTCCGCAGTGCGGACCGCCCACAGCCCATTCGAGAGGACGGGTGCACGTGCCCCAGGACAACCCCTTCGCCAACGGATCGTCCGAAGAATTCCCCGGCTTCCCGGGCATCACGGCGGGCCTCACCGCCGCCGAGGCCTCCCGCACCGCCGGACGCGGCCTCTGGGCCGCCGACGGAACCGTCGACCCCGACGTCGTCCGGCTCGCCCAGACCCTCACCACCGCCGTCCTGGACGGGAACGGCGACCCCGAGGCCCTGCTCCCCGCCGAACTCGCCGCGTCCGTCCGGGAGGTACGGCGCCTCGCCGTCCCCGCGTACCACCGCGTCGAGGCCACGGACGGCATCCGGCTCTCCGCCTTCAGCCTCCGGCAGCTCGGCCCCGGCCCGCACCCGCTCGTCGTCGTCCCGGCCGGCTGGACCCCCTTCGGCTGGCCGCTGTTCCTCTGGTCCTACCTCGACCTCGCCCGCAGGGGCTACCACGTCCTCGCCTACACGCCCCGCGGCCTCGGCATCCCCGGACTGCCCTCCACCTCCGAGGGCTTCGTCGACGTCGCCGGACCCCACGACTGGGCGGACGGCTCCGCCGTCATCGACTTCGCGACCGACCACCTCGCCCCGAGCGCGATCGGCTTCCTCGGCGAGTCCTACGGCTCCGGCATCAGCCAGCTCGTCGCCGCCCACGACGACCGGGTCGCCGCCGTCGCCGCGCTCAGCACCTGGGGGAACCTCGCCACCAGCCTCTACGACCACGACACCCGCCACCTCGCGGCAGTGAAGGCCCTCCTCGGGCTCACCGGCGGCCCGGTGGAGACCAAGTTCGACACCGCGAACCAGGAGATCCTCGCCGACTTCCTGGCCGACCGGAACCTCGACAGGGTCGTCGAGTGGGGCCTGCTGCGCGCCCCCGAGTCGTACCTCCACCTCACCAACGACAACGAGACCCCCACCTTCCTCTCGAACACCTGGCACGAGGGCCTCTTCGCCGTCAACCAGCTCCTGACGACCTTCGAAGGACTCGACGTCCCCAAGCGGCTCAACCTCTGGATCGGCGACCATGCCGCCCCCGAGGGCCCGGGGCTCATCGGTACGGAACCCGACAGGGTCAACCTGCCCCTGGCCGAGGCGTACGCCTGGCTCGACCACCACCTCAAGGGCGAGCGCAACGGGGTCGAGGACTGGCAGCAGGTCTGCAACCAGGTCATGTTCACCTACGTCACCGAACCCGTCCCGGACCCCGGCACCGGCGAGCCCACCGGCGAGAACCGGATCGTCGAAGAGGCCTACCGGGAGGAGCGTGCCGACTGGGGCCGGGTCACCACCGGCGTCGAGGTCCTCGGCCTCACGGGCGACGGCGCGGGCGGCGCCGACGGCCGGCTCCTCCCCGCCGGCGAGACGACGGCACCCTCGGAGGTCACGGGCTGGCGCCGCTCCCTCCTCGCGGGGGTGGACACCGAGGCCACCGTCATGGACGCGCTCATGAAGACCGGCCAGGCGGAACGCGCCGGCAACCCCAAGACCTACGACACCCGCAAGATCGACCGGCGGCACGCCCTCGTCTGGACCACGGCACCGCTCACCGAGCCGGGAGGGCGGGGCGCGTCCGGGCGCCGCGTCCGGGGCGCCCCGCGGCTGCGCCTCACCGTCCGCTCCACGGCCACCTCGGCCTGCCTCGTCGCCCACCTCTTCGACGTCGCCGAGGAAGGCACGGCCCGGATCGTCACCCACGAGCCGCTCAACGTGTACGGGCTGACGCCCGAGCAGGACCGCAGCGTCACCTGGCGGCTCCAGGCCGCCGCGTACGACATCCCCGCCGGACACCGGCTGATGCTGGTCGTCGACAGCAAGGACCCGCTCTACGGAGACGCCTCCGTCACCTGGACGCAGACCACCCTCACCTCCCCGGAAGACGCCCCGGCCTTCCTGGAACTGCCCCTGGGCTGAGGACCGTGCGCCGGAGGGGGACGCCGGGAACCGTCGCAGGGCTGCGCACCGCACGGCGGAAGAGGGACGCCCGGACCGCAGCCGGGCCGGCGGACCGTACGGCGCAGACGGGTGCCGGGAGTACCGGGCACCCGTCTTCGCCGCTCGGTCACGCCACCGGCGCGAGCCCCAGGTGCTCCCGGAGCGTCGTCCCCGTGTACGCCGTCCGGTACACGCCCCGCTCCTGGAGCTCCGGCACGAGCAGCTCGACGATGTCGTCGAGACCGTCCGGCACGAGGTACGGCGAGATGTTGAAGCCGTCGACGGCCCCGTACCGGGCGAACCGGGCGAACTTCTCGGCCAGTCCGGCCGGGGTCCCGACGTGCCCGCGCTGCGGGCCGAGCTCGATCACCGTCTCGCGCAGCGACCAGCCGTTGGCATCGGCCTTCGCCCGCCACTCGGCCACCGTGTCCAGCGTCTCGCCGAGCTGACGGGTGCCGAACTTCCCGTCGTACCGGGCGACCACCGGGTCCTCGGCGGGCAGCGGCCCGTCCGCGTCCCGCCCGGACAGGTCGAAGCCCCACAGCCGGCTCGCGATGCCCAGAGCGACGGCGGGCGTGACCTGTTCGAGGCGGACCCAGCGGGCCTTCTCCTCCGCCTCCTTCTCGGTGGCCCCGATGATGATCTCCGTGCCCGGCAGGATCCGCAGGGCGTCCTCCGGGCGTCCGACCGCCCGCAGCCGGGCCCGGACGTCCTCGGCGAACGCCAGCGCGTCGTCGAAGTCCGTGCCGTGCGCCGAGAAGATCACGTCCACGTTGCGGGCCGCGAAGTCCCGGCCCTCGCCGGAGTCGCCCGCCTGGAAGATCACCGGGTGGCCCTGCGCGCTGCGCGGCAGCGTCGGCGCCAGATCGACGTCGAAGTGGTCGGTCCGCGTCCGTACGCGTCCCACCGCGTCCGGCACCGACCAGGACCGGGCCTCGGCGGAACCGGCGACCGCGCCCTCCGCCCAGCCGTTCCACACGGCGCGCGCGACGGAGAGGAACTCCTCGGCGCGCCGGTAGCGGTCGGCGTGGTCGAGGAAGCCGCCGCGCCGGAAGTTCTCGCCGGTCCAGGCGTTGTGGGTGGTCACCACGTTCCAGCCGGCCCGGCCGCCCGAGAGCAGGTCGAGACCCGCGAGGCGCCGGGCGAGATCGCCCGGCTCGTTGAACGTGGTGTTGGACGTGGAGACGAGACCGATCCGCTCGGTCGCGGCGGCGATCGCCGACAGCTGGACGATCGAGTCGGGGCGGCCGGCGACGTCCAGCTCGTGGATGCCGCCCTCCGACTCGCGCAGCCGCAGGCCGTCCCCGAGGAAGAACGCGTCGAAGAGCCCGCGTTCGGCGGTCCTCGCCACCCGCAGGAAGGACGCCGGGTCGATCTGGGACCCGCTGGACGGGTCCGACCAGATCGTCCAGTGGTTCACGCCTTGGAAGAACACCCCGAAGTGCAGCTGGGCGTCCGGGCGCGGGACGTCGTTCTCATCGGCGCGGGTCATCGGGTCTCCTCCGTGACGAGCGCGGCGGCACCGTCGGTCGTGAAGCGGCTGAGGGGCCGGGGGAGGCCCAGGGAGGTGCGCAGGGTGGCGCCCGGCAGTGGGCGCGCGGCGATCCGCCGGACGAACAGCTCGGGCAGGGCGAGACGGGAGAGCACTGCCAGGTCCTCGTCCAGGACGAGCGGGTGCAGCCGCACCCCGTCGACGTGGCCGCCGAGTTCCGTCAGCAGGTCCACCAGGCCGGCGGCGGGACCGGTGTACCGCAGCCGGTCCGGGCCGCCCTCCCACGGGGCGTGGCGCTCCAGGTCGGCGATCCGCTCCCGCGCCGTCTCGCCCGGCGTGTCGAGGGCGACCTCGATCTCGGCGAAGGCGAGCGGCGCCCCGGCGCCCGCGGCCGCCGCGCCCGCCTCGGCGGGCGTCGTCCCGCCGACCAGCGCGACGTCGGCGAGACCGGCCGGGACGAGACCCGCGCGGGCG
Organism: Streptomyces sp. E-08; assembly: GCF_049913095.1. NCBI lineage: Bacteria > Bacillati > Actinomycetota > Actinomycetes > Kitasatosporales > Streptomycetaceae > Streptomyces > Streptomyces sp. E-08. Next base: position 8,177,325 of record NZ_CP183971.1, read on the forward strand.
AGGACCACGGGCCGGCCCTGCGGCGGGCGCGGCACGATCGAGGGGCCCTTCACGGAGTACGTCTCGCCCGAGAAGTCGATGGCGTGGAGCCGGGACCGGTCCAGGTAGCGGCTGGTGGCCACCGACCGGATCACCGCGTCGTCCTCCCACGAGTCCCACAGGTCCCGTACGACGCGGAGACCGTCCCGGGCCTCCCGGGCGTGCGCGTCGGCGCCCTCGACGACCGGCCGCCCCCAGGCGCGGGCGGCGGCGGGGTCCTCCTCGACCGCGACGACCCAGCCGGCCCGGCCCGCCGAGACGTGGTCGAGCGAGGCGAGCTGCGAGGACACGTGGAACGGCTCGGCGTACGTGGTCGCCACGACCGGCGCCACGCCGAGGACGCTCGTCGACGCGGCCACGAACGCGGCCCGCTCCACCGCGCCGATCCGCCCCACGGGACCGGAGCCGTCCCCGGCGTCGGGCGGCAGGATGGAGTCCTCCAGGGTGACCAGGGTGAACCCGGCGTTCTCGGCGACGGCCGCCACCCGGGCGAGCCGACGCGGGGTCAGCAGCTCGCCGGGGGAGTGCGCGGCACGGCGCCACGCGGCGGGATGGGCACCGTCGCCGTCGATCTCGACGGCCAGGTGCAGGGCAGGGCGGGGCATGGGAGTCCTTCCGAACGACAGGGACGCGCGACGGCACGGCGCAGCGGTGCGGGGCACGGCTGCACGGGGGCCGGGCTACGGGACGTCACGGGACGCGCGGACCCACGCGGGGCGGGGTCAGGCGCGAGGGGAAGGACAGATGGCCGAGGACGTACGGCAGAGGTCGACGTGCCGGCGGCAGACGAGGCGGGCACTCGAACGGGCGGGGACGTGCGCCGTGGCGATCACTGCTGGCACGTGCGCCTCCCCCTGGTCCAGGTCCCGCCCAGGTGTACGGACGGGGACACGTCACCATAGGCAGGACGCCTTCGGCGCTGTCAAGGTCGTTCCGACCGCCGGGACGACAGGGCGGGTCAAGGTCGTTCCGACCGCCGGGACGTCAGGGCGGGTCAGGGGGAGGGAAGTCGAGCCGCGGTCCGTCGGCCGGTAGTTCGAACGGCTCGCCGGTCCCGTGCGGCCGGACGCGGCGGGCCGCCGGGCCTGATCTCGTATCCCCCGGGCCTGATCTCGTGTCCGACTCTGGGCTGACCGGAGGTCGGCCCAGGGACGGACGCGCCGGACCGGCCCCCGCGCCTAACGTGCCCGCATGATCCGATTCACCAGGGCGGCCGCGGCCGCCGTACTCGTCTGCTCCCTCGCCTTACCGGTCGGCGCCGCCACGGCGGCCGCCCCGGACACCCCGGCCACGGGCACCCCGGCCCAGGTCCCACGGGCCGCCACGCTCCCGGCCCCCACCGGCCCGTACGCCGTCGGCAGCACGGTCCTGCCGCTCGTCGACCGCTCCCGTACCGACCCGTGGGTGCCCTCCGCAGACGGCCGCGCGCTCATGGTCACGGTCCGCTACCCGGCGGCCCGCTCCGGGGGCGGCCACCCGGCCCCGTACGCCACCCGGGAGGAGGCGCGCCTGCTCGCCGAGCAGCTCGGGCCCGGCGTCTCCGGCGACGTGCTCGCCCGCACGCGCACCCACAGCAGGACCGACGTCCGGCCCGCGCCCGGCCGCCACCCGCTGGTGCTGCTCTCGCCGGGCTTCAGCGTCTCGCGCTGGACGCTCACCCATCTCGCCGAGGACCTCGCCTCACGGGGCTACGTCGTCGCCTCCGTCGACCACGCCTACGAGTCGTACGGGATCACCCTCCCCGGCGGCCGCACCGTCACCTGCGTCGCCTGCACGGCCCTCGACGAGGGCGGGGTGCACGGCAGCGTCGTGACCTCGACCCGCGCCGCCGACATGCGGTACGTCCTGGACCGGCTCACCGGGCCCGAGCCCGCCTGGCGGTACGCCGACACGATCGACGCGCGCCGCGTCGGCATGGCCGGCCACTCCATCGGAGGGGCGAGCGCCGCCACCGCGATGGCGGCCGATCGCCGCATCGACGCCGGGATCAACATGGACGGAAGGTTCTGGGAGGACCTCCCGGCGGAGGGCCTGCGGGGCCGCCCGTTCATGATGCTCGGGACGCACGACGGCATGCACCTGCCCGGCGGTGAGGACGACAGCTGGGACCGGACGTGGACCGCGCTCGACGGCTGGAAGCGCTGGATCACGGTCGCCGGATCCGAGCACTTCACCTTCTCCGACGGACCCGTGATCGCACGTCACTTCGGCCTGCCCCAGCCCGAGCTGCCCTCCGAACGGGCCGTCGCCGTCACCCGGACCTACGTCGCGGCCTTCTTCGACCAGCACCTGCGCGGGATCCCGCGACCGGTTCTCGACGGCCCGACGCCCGCGAACCCGGAGGTCCACTTCCAGCACCGCTGACGCCCGTCCGGGCGGGGGTCAGGAGCGGTACGGGGTGTTCGCCGCCGCCCAGTCGGCCAGCGCCCGCGCGCACTCGGCGACCGACTCGCGCCAGGTGCGCGCGGCCCCGTCACCGGCCTCGTCGCTGACGTGCTTCACGATGCGCAGCGGCACCCCGGCGAGCTCCGCGGCGGCCGCGAGCGCGTACCCCTCCATGTCGACCAGCGGTGCGCGCTCGGCGAGCCGGGCGCGCGCCGCCTCGTCCGAGATGAAGGCGTCCCCGGTGGCCAGGACCACGTCACCGCCGTCCGGCAGGGTCAGCGGAGCGCCGTACGTCTCGCCGGTCAGCGTCGCGAGCAGCTGCCCGTCCAGGTCGTGCTGCACGACCGTGCCGACGACGTGTGTCCCCGTCCAGCCCGGGCGCAGCGCTCCCGCCGTCCCCAGGTTCACGATCCCGGAAGGCAGCGGCCCCCGGCCGAGCGCGGTCGCGAGCGCGCTCGCGGCGTTCACCTTCCCCATGCCGGTGAGCAGGATGGGCAGCTCCGTGTCGAGGAACTGCGCCTCCTCCTTGACGGCGAGCACGAGCAGCGGACGGTCGGCCGTGATCTGTCCCAAGAGTTCCATGGGGGCCACGCTAGTTCGAGGGCCCGCCCGCCGTACAACCGGGCGGGGCACGGAAGCCGGGAGCCGCGCACACACAGGCCCTTCGGACCGGCGCCGCGCAGACCGGTCCGGAGGTGAACGGGGAGCCAGGAGGCCGGAGCGCGGCTCCCGGCTTCCGTGCCGGGCTCGACCCTCGCCTTCCGTGCCGGGCTCGGCTCCCGCCTTCCGTGCCGGGCTCGGCTCCCGCCTTCCGTGCCGGGCTCGGCTCCCGCCTTCCGTGCCGGGCTCGGCTCCCGCCTCACACCGGCAGCAGCCGGCCGATCAGCGCGCCCAGCTGGCGGGCGTTGCGGCACGGGCGCATCTCCACGAGCTCCGCGTAGGCCGGGGCCACCGAGTCGCCCGTCCCCCACAGCGAGGGCTGCTCCGGGTTGAGCCAGTGGACCCGGCGCGCGCGGTCCCTGACGAGCCGGAGCGCCGCGAGGTTGGGGTCGGCGCCGTTGGTGCGGGCGTCGCCGAGGACGAAGACCACCGTGCGCGGGCCGACCGCCTCCGCGTACCGTTCGGCGAACTCCCCGAGCGCCGTCCCGTAGTCGCTCTGCCCGTGCCACCCGGTGAGCTCCGCCTCCGCGAGGATCCGGTCGCCGAGCCCCGCCGGATCCGCGGCGCCCCGCGCGATCAGCCCGGTCACCTCGTCGACCCGGTTGACGAAGGCGAAGACCCGCACCCGGCTGAACTGATCGTGCAGGGCCTGCACCAGCAGCATCGTGAACTGCGCGAACCCGGCCACCGAGCCCGACACGTCGCACAGCAGGACCAGCTCGGGACGCCGGGGCCTGCGCCGCCGCAGGACCGGTCGCACCGGCACCCCACCGGTCGACAGCGAGCCGCGCAGCGTCCGCCGCAGGTCGATCTCCCCGCGCGCCGCCCGGCGCCGCCGCGCCGCGAGCCGGGTGGCCAGTTTCCGTGCCAGCGGCCGTACCGTACGCCGCAACTCGTCCAGCTGCGCCCGCCCGGCCAGCAGGAAGTCCACGCCGTCCGCCGTCCCCGCGACCGCCCTCCGCGCGACCCGGTCCCGGCCCTGCCGCTCGGCGACGCGCCGCCGGGCCTCGGTCCGCACGCGCTCCCGGAACGCCTCGATCCGCCGCCGGATCTCGTCGTCGCGGAGCCGGTCGGTGAACTCCTGGTCGTCGGCCGCCGCCTCCGCCCGCAGCCGGCCGCGCACGCGGGCGAGCAGCGTCTCGGGGCGCAGCCGGGAGAGCGTCTGGTACGAGGACCAGCCGTCCGACTCGGGACCGGAGCCGTATCCGCCGAACCCGCCCACCGCCTCGGCCGCCAGCCGGTCGAGCGCGGCGCCGTCACCGGCGGCGAGGGCCTCGGCGAGCCGGTCGCGGAGCGCCGCCAGGTCCGCGGCGGTGTTCTCGTACGCCTCGGCCTGACCGGGAGCGCCGCCGAGCGGGAAGTAGAGGTCGAAGACCTGGTCGAACACCGTGCGCTGGGCCTCCCCGTGGAGCAGGGTCGCCGCCAGTGCCTCCCGGACCCGCTCCCGGTCGGTGAAGCCGACCGCTTCGAGGGCGACTCCCGCGTCCACGGTCTCGCCGGTGCCGATCCCGAACCCGTGCGCGCGCAGCGCCGCGACGAGCCCGGTGAGCCGCACCGCGGCCCCGGCCGGGGCCGGGGGATCGTGCGTGGCCGCAGGACCGCCCCGGTCCGCCGCGCCGGAGCCCGCCCCGGTCACACCGCGTCCAGGTCGAGCTTGGCCGCCGCCCTCACGATGTCCTCCTGGTGCTTGAGGAGGACACCGAGGGTCTCCCGTACGACCCGCTCGTCCAGCCGGTCCGCGCCGAGCGCGAGCAGTGTGCGGGCCCAGTCGATCGTCTCCGACACGGACGGCACCTTGCGCAGGTCCATGGCCCGCAGCGCGCCCACGACCCGTACGACGGACGAGGCGAGCGCGGCGTCGAGACCGGGCACCTTGAGCGTGACGATCCGGCGCTCCAGCTCCTCCTCGGGGAAGCCGATGTGCAGGAAGAGGCAGCGCCGGCGGAGCGCCTCGGACAACTCGCGGCTGGCGTTCGAGGTGAGGACGGTGAACGGCCGCCGGGTCGCCGTGATCGTGCCCAGCTCGGGCACCGTGACCTGGAAGTCGCTCAGGACCTCCAGGAGCAGCCCCTCCACCTCGATGTCGGCCTTGTCGGTCTCGTCGATGAGCAGCACCGTCGGATCCTCGGACCGGATGGCGGTGAGCAGCGGCCGGGGGAGCAGGAACTCCTCGCCGAAGATGTCCGTCCGCGCCTCGTCCCAGGACTCGCCCCGCCCCGCCGTGATCCGCAGCAGCTGCTTGGCGTGGTTCCACTCGTAGAGCGCGCGTGACTCGTCGACGCCCTCGTAGCACTGCAGGCGGACCAGGCGGGCCCCCGTGACCTCGGTGACGGCCTTGGCGAGCTCGGTCTTGCCGACGCCGGCCGGGCCCTCGACGAGCAGCGGCTTGCCCAGCCGGTCGGCGAGGAAGACGGTGGTGGCGACGGCCGGCGACGCCAGGTAGCCGGTCGTGGCGAGCCGTTCCGCGACGTCGTCGACGGAGGTGAAGAATCCGGTCGTCATGGCTGTCCCCCTGGGAAGCGAAAACTCGTACTGGCCAGTAGCCTCAGCTGTACTTGATCAGATCGGGCACCACCGCACAACCGTCCGGCGCGAGCTCCGTGCCGCGCGCGGGGCGCCGGCCACTGGTGCAATGGGGGACCGGGGTACGCCCCCCGGAGGCCCCGCACGGCGGTGGAGGTGTCGTGGCGGAACGGGACGAGGCCCTCCTGGCCAGGACACGGGCCCTGGAGGAGGCGATCGGCGAGATCGGCACGACGCTCGACGAGACGAGCACCTGCCGCGAGCTCGCGGGCTTCCTCGCCCGCCACCTGCGCGGCTCCGTCACCGTCGACGTCGTCGGCGAACCGGGCGCCCCGGTCCGGCGCGCCGCGTCGGCAGAAGCGGCGTCGGCAGAAGCGGCGTCGACAGGAGCGGCGGCGGCGGGTTCGACCCCGACAGGTTCGGGTTCGGTGGGTTCGGGTTCGGTGGGTTCGGCGCCGACGGAAGAACGGACGGCGGGCGCGGCGGGCGCGGCGGATGCCGTGAGCGCCGGCTTCGGCGGCGGTGGCGCTTCCGGCGCCGCCGGTCTCGCCGTACCCCTCGCCGTCCACGACGAGGACCCCCTCGGCACCGTGATCGTCACGCGCGACGGGGGCCCCGGCTTCTCCGTCGACGAGATCGCGGTCCTCCGGCACGCGGCCCGGCTCGCCGCCCGCCACCTCGGCCATGCCCGCCTGCTCGTCGCCACCGAGGACACCGCGCTCCACCTCCAGCGCGCCCTCGTCGCCGAACCGGGGCGGCCGCACCCCAACCTGGAGATCGCGGGCGGCTACCTCCCGGCGGGCCCCCGCGCCCTTGTCGGCGGCGACTGGTTCGAGACCGTACGGCTCCACTTCGGCCGCAGCCTCCTCGTCGTCGGCGACGTGATGGGCCACGGGCTCGACGCGGCCGTCGACATGAACGCCTACCGCACGGCGCTCCGCGAGGTCGCGGCGACCGATCTGCCGCCGCACCGGGTGCTGCGCCACCTCGACTCGGTGGTCGCCGAGGACGACGCCCGCCGGCCCGCCACCTGCCTGCTCGTCCGGGTGGACCCGGCCCGGGGCGCCGCCACCTTCGCGAGCGCCGGGCACCTGCCGCCCGTCGTGTTCGCCGCGGACGGCTCCGCGGAGCTCGTCGGACTCCCGGTGGGGCCGCCCCTGGGCACCGGCGTCGGGGGTTACGAGCCCACCACCCGCCCGCTCGCCCCGGGTGAGACCCTCCTGCTCTTCACCGACGGCCTCGTGGAGCGGCGCGGCGAGGACATCGACGTCTCGCTCGCCCGCCTCGCCGCCCTCCGGCTCCCCGCGGACTCCGGACCCGAGCAGGTCGTCGAGGAGGTCCTCCGCCGGCTCGACGCCCACCACGCGGAGGACGACGTCGCCGTCCTCGCGGCCCGCATCCGCGTCCGCCCGGCACCGTGACACTGCGTCACACCCTCCCCACGCGCCGCCGTGACGCACGGTCACACCACCCTGGCCGGCGACCTGTTTCAGGCCACGGCGCGATTCTTCCGGCAGGACGCTTGTGCACGGCCCCCGCGCCCGGCACGCTCCTCGTATGAACACGGCCAGGCATGCCAGTGAACGTCTGATGAGCTGGCCCTCGCTGACCCCGGGCCGCGCCCATTGCGGCGCCGAGCTCGGACTGGGCACCGGGACACAGGAGATCGTCCACTTCCACGGCGAGCACGAGGCGGACGTCCACCTCACCCGTGCCATGGTCGCGAAACTGCGCCCGGCCCTCCTCGGGTCGAGCGCGGTGCGGCTGCGGGCGGGATCGGGGTGGGTGACGGTCCGGCTGGACATGGGCTCGGACATCGACCTGCTCGCCACCCTGGTGAGCGCCGCCCTCCAGGCCAACGGGGTGCCCGACGTCGCCCCGGACGGATGCACCCGCACCCTTCCGGTCCCCGGCACCCGCTGAACCCGCCGTGCCCTACGCGGGCACCGGGAACAGCATGCAGGTGCTGGTCGCGTGGCCGAGGAGCCGGTCCTCCGCGTCGTACAGGCCCGCCTCGGCGAGTGCCGTGCGACGCCCCTGCGACAGGACCGTGCCGACGGCCCGGATCTTGCCCGTGTCCATCGTGATCGGACGGAGGAAGCGGGTCGACAGGTCGAGCGAGGTGTACGCCGTGCCCTGCGGGAGCGTGCTGTGGACCGCGCAGCCGGCGGCCGAGTCGAGCAGCGTCGCGTACACGCCGCCGTGCACGCTGCCGATCGGGTTGTAGTGCTCCTCGCCCGGTTCGAGCGCGAACACCGCGCGCCCCGGCTCGACCTCCTCCAGGCTGAATCCCAGCAGGGCCGCGATCGGCGGCGCGGGCAGCCGGCCCGCCACCATCTGGCGCAGGAAGTCGATGCCCGCCATCGACATCGCGGCCCGCGCGGTGGCCCCGGCGTCCCCCCACTCGACCGTGCGTGACCGCCCCATCACCACTCCACTCCTCCGAACCACTGACTTTGTATGCCGAAGCTAGCTTCCGTCTCCGCTGACTGTCAACGACAGAGCCAGGTCGCTACAGTGGGCGGATGAACTGGCTGGATACGGATACCGAGAACTGCCCGGTGCGCCGTGCCCTGGACGTCGTGGGCGAGAAGTGGAGCCTGCTCATCCTGCGCGAGGCCTTCAACGGCGTCCGCCGGTACGACGACTTCCGCCGGCACCTCGGCCTCTCGGAAGCCGTCCTCGCCGACCGTCTGCGCAAGCTCGTCGCCGCCGGCGTGCTGCGCAGCGAGCCCTACCGCGAACCGGGCGCCCGCACCCGCCACGAGTACCGGCTCACCCGCAAGGGCGTCGACCTCTGGCCCGTACTCCTCGCCCTCAAGCAGTGGGGCGACACCCACGCCGGCGAGCCGGAGGGCCCCGTCCTCGACATCCGGCACACCGACTGCGGCGCGCCCGTCCGCGTCGTCGTGCAGTGCGAGGGCGACGAACGGACCGTCCTCACGCCCCGCGACGTCACCGTCCGCACGGGCCCGGCAGCCCGCCCGCGCACAGCCGTCTGAAGTTCGGGCGGACCGTCCGTGCAGAGCCGTCTGGGGCCTGGGCGGACCGCCTGCGCACAAGTCCGTCCCAGGCTCGGCGGACCGCCCGCGCACGGCCCCCCTCCGCCGGACCACCCCGCCCGCCCCGACGGGCGTTTCGCCGGACCGGCCGTGTCCCCACCCGTTCGGCCCCACCCCTGCGATGTCCCGGCGCCCGGCCGGGTACCTCACCACTCATGCCCTCCACACCCGGTCCGCCGCGCGACGGTGCCCCCGCCGAACACGGCCACTGGTTCGCACGGCTCCAGGCCCGTGTCCTCGCCTCCTCGGCCGGCCTCGCCTGGAGCCGGGGCCGCGCCATGGAGCTCATGCACCGCGCCATGGGCTTCGCGGCGCTCAGCCTGCTCACCCTCGTCCCCCTGCTCATCGTCGTCGCCGCGGCCGACCTCGCCAGCGGCCGGGGCTTCGCCCGCTGGCTGGTCCAGGGCCTCGGCGTCTCCGACGTGTCGGAGGAGGAGGTCGAGCAGCTCTTCGGCCAGCCGGGACAGGCCCTGCAACGCACCACGGCCTTCGGACTCGCGGCCCTCGCCGCCTTCGGCGTCACCTTCGGATCCGCCGTACAGACCGGGTACGAGCGGGTCTGGGACCTCCCCACCGCCCGCTGGCACACCATGTGGCGGCACGTCGTCTGGCTCGCCGTGCTCGTCGCCGCCCTGCTGCTCTTCGTCGCCTTCCCCGCACCCGAGAACGCGTCGGCGGGCGTCACCACCGTCGTCGCCCTCGGCGACGTCCTCGGCACCTTCGTGTTCTTCTGGTGGTCGCAGCGCTTCCTGCTCTGCGGCCGCATCCGCTGGCGCGCCCTCGCCCCCGGGGCCGTGCTCACCGCACTCGGCCTCCTCGGGCTGCGGATCTTCTCTCAGCTCGTGTTCTCCCCGCTGATCGCCTCGAACGCCGTGACGTACGGCCAGTTCGGCACCGTCCTCGTCCTCCAGTCCTGGCTCGTCGGCGTCGGCTTCGTCGTGTACGGAGGCGCCCTCACCGGACGCCTCGTCCACGAACACCTCGTCCGCCGTCGGCTGCGGCACCCCGAGTGACCGTCACTGGTCCCGGTGACGCACCGCGAGCACCGTCACCACCGCCCCGCCCAGCACCCACAGCGCGAACACCAGCCACGCCCCGCCCGCCGTCCACGGGAACAGCTCCCCGGCGCGCGGTCCCGCATCCGCGAGCCGCTGCCAGGCGTGCAGCGGGGTCGCGTGGGCGAGCACGGCGGTCAGGTGACGCCGGTCACTGAGCACGGCGGGCAGCAGCAGGAGCAGGACGAACGCACCGACGATCGAGATCGCGCTCCGCCGCAGCAGCGCGCCGATCGCCATCCCGGCCACCGCGCACACCGGGGCGAGCAGCGCCGAGGCCACGACGATGCGCAGTGCTCCCGGATGGGTGATCGGCAGCCCGATGCCCCGGGCCGACAGCATCGCCTGCGTCGACCAGAACGAGGCCCCCGCGACGACCGCCCCGAACAGGGCCTGCACCACCGTCACGACCAGCACCTTCGCCGCCATGAGCGTGCCCCGCGCCGGCACGGCCGTGAACGTCGTACGGATCAGCCCGCTGCCGTACTCGCCGACCACCGCCACCGCGCCCATGGACGCCGAGGCCAGGATCAGGATCAGGGCCGCGTTGTACGTGAAGGCGTCCCACAGCGCCATGTCGTTCGCCACGAACTCGGCCCGGCTCGCCCCGTCGTACTGGAGCCAGTAGCGGTAGTGGTCCCAGGCGGTGCCGAAGTTGAAGGCGACCACGGCGAGCGCGCCGAGCAGCAGCGACCAGCCGGTCGAGCGCAGCGACCACAGCTTCAGCCACTCCGATCCCACCAGGTCCCGGAAGCGGGCACGGGGTTCCACGGCGGAGGCACCGGACGCACCGGGGGCCTCGGAGGCCGGGGGAAGGTCGAGGGTCGTCATCGGGCTTCTCCTGCCAGGTACTCGACGCTGTCGGCGGTCAGTTCCATGAACGCCTCCTCCAGGGAGGCCGTACGGGTGGTGAGCTGGTCGAGCAGCACCCGGTGCTCCAGGGCCAGTTCTCCGATGCGGGCGGCCGCCATTCCGGTCACCGTCAGCGTTCCGGCCTCCTCCTCGACCGCCGCCCCCTCCGCGAGGAGGAGCGCCGTCAGGCCCGCCCGGTCCGGAGTGCCGACCGTCACGCTCAGCCGCCTTCCGCGCGCGGCGAACTCCGTCAGGCTCTCCGCCGCGATCAGCGTGCCCCGGCCGATGACCACGAGCTCGTCCGCCGTGTGCTCCATCTCCGTCATCAGATGACTCGACACGAACACCGTGCGGCCCTCGGCGGCGAGCCGCCGGAACAGTCCCCGCACCCACTTCACGCCCTCCGGGTCGAGGCCGTTCAGCGGTTCGTCGAACAACAGCACCGGCGGGTCGCCGAGCAGCGCGCCGGCGATGCCGAGCCGCTGGCGCATGCCCAGCGAGTACCCGCCGATCCGCCGTCCGGCCGCCCCCGCGAGACCGACCTCCTCCAGGACCGCGTCGACCCGGGAGAGCGGGATGCGGTTGCTGCGCGCCAGGACCGCCAGATGCGCCCGGGCAGTACGGCCGCCGTGCACGTCCCCGGCGTCGAGGAGCGCTCCGACGTGCCGCAGACCGCGCGGCCGGTCGGTGAAGGGCCTGCCGTCGACCGTCACCGCGCCGCCGGTCGGCGTGTGCAGTCCGAGGATCATCCGCAGGGTGGTGCTCTTGCCCGAGCCGTTGGGGCCGAGGAAGCCGGTGACCCGGCCGGGGCGGACGGTGAAGGTGAGCGCGTCGACGGCGGTCGTGGCGCCGTAGCGCTTGGTGAGTTCCCTGACTTCGATCATGTGCACCACCGTGCCGTACGGTCCCCGTGCCGGGCATCGGACCAGCACCGACAATCGGCGGCGTGCGCTGTCATCCCAGGTCGTACATCTCAGGTCCCATGCCCGCGGTGGGGACCGCCGTTCACGATCACCGCATGTCCAGCACCCCGTCAGCACCGTTCTTCAAACGGGTCGCGCCCGGCGGGTGGGCCGCGGTCGCCTGGGGGGCATCGCCTTCACCGCCCTGCTCCGGATCCGTGTGCCCGGCCAGGACGGGCCGGACCTCATGCCCGGCTTCGTCATCCTGCGCCGGGACGGCCTCGCCATGCTGGGCGTCGCCACTCTTCTCACCCTGCGCGGCAGCGTCCTCCTCGCGGGCCGCCCGACCGCCGCCCCCAACCACCTCCTGGTCGCCTCGGTGATCGCCTCCACCCCGCTCGGGGCGACCGCCCTCCCCGCCGCGCAGCCCGGGTCGCCCGAGCGGGGTGGAGGCGATCACCGAGATCGAGACGGCGAGCCGCGAGACCCTCGCCGGCCCGCGCCGGATGCGCGACCGCGTCCAGCTCGTGATCATCGCGTACGAGGCGGGCCTGGTCTCCGCCGCCCGGCGGTTCCGGCGGCGGAAGGCCTCCACCGCCGCACGGTTCAGGCGGCGCTCACACGATCCGGTGATCCACTCGCGAGCCGCAGGCCGGACCGCCCCGGACCGCTTGGATGGAGGCGACCCATCCGGTCCGTCGAGAGAGAGCCGCCCATGGCGAACACCTGGCTGCCCCCTGCCGAGTACGTCGACACCCTGCCGAGAGCGACGGCGTACGCCTGCCTCTACTTCACCGACCGCGCAGGCCGCCCCTTCCAGCTGCGGGCCACGTACAAGACGGAGCCGTGGCAGTGGCCCGGCGGCAACATGGACCCGGGGGAGACCCCCTGGGAGACCGCCGTGCGCGAGTGTCACGAGGAGACCGGGCTCGTCTTCACCGGTGAGCCGCGCCTCCTCGCCACTCACTTCGTGACGGACCGGGGCGAGGACTGGCCCGCCAACCACATCGGCTTCATCTTCGACGGGGGCGAGTTGACCGACGAACAGATCGCCGCCGTCGTCCTCGACCCCGAGGAGCACAGCGAGTACCGCCTGCGGACCCTGGACGAGTGGGAGCGGGAGATGAACCCGCGCGAGTTCGCCCGCCTCGCCGAGATCGACCGTGCCCGGAGGACCGGGTCGACGGTGTACGTGGAGACCGGAGCCGGCGGAGCCTGAGCGGTACGGAAGAAGGGGCCCGTCCGGTACGACGGGCCCCCACCCGGGCGGTCAGGCCCGGCAGCCCACGGGGTGGGCGATGTCCACGACGAACCGCTCCGGTGCGTGCAGCCGGAGGGTCTTGAACTCGGGCTTGGTGTCGAAGGCGGCTCCGATGGTCACCACGCCCTCGAAGTCGCCGGTCAGGGCGACCCCCTTGAGCGCGGGCAGATGGATCTTCACCAGCCGGGGACCGTGGTAGACGGACCGTCCGGCGTCGTCGTGCGCGGCGGCGGGGGAGAGCCTGATCTCCAGGAAGTACTTCCCCGCCAGCGGGACCTTCTTCCCCGAGCCGTCGTAGTGCAGCGAGCGGACCTGATGGACGGTGACCGGGGGCAGTGTGCCCCGGACGTCGATCACGAGCCGGTCGAAGGTGGTGTGGCCGCCCCAGCGGGCGTTGACGACCAGGGCCGTGGCCGGGGTCGAGGAGTGCAGGGTCGGGGCGTTGGCCGCGCCTGCCGGGACCGTGGCGCCGATACCGGCGGTCAGCAGGATTCCCGCGGCGACGGCCGCGAGGGTGTGGCGGTGATGCATGACGTCCCCCAATTTCTGCTGTTCCGGGGACAGAGGTGTCACTGGCAGAGACATCCAGGACAACCGTACGGTTCCACCCCGTGTGAGGTAAATGTCGGATATCGGGTAAAGGTTCGTCATGTGCTGGAGTGCGACCGCCGACCTCTGGGCGGGGCTCGGGATCGGCGCGGTCGGCGTGGCCTCCCTGGCCTCCGTACGCCGCACCGGGGACGCGCCGCTCGCCGCCCTGCCCCTGCTCCTCGGCGCCCACCAGATCGTGGAGGCCGCCGTCTGGCACACCGGCGGCGGCACCGGGCCCGCCACCCTCGCCTGGGCCGTCGTCGCCCTTCCCCTGCTGCCCGTCTGGGTGCCCCTCGGCGTCCTGACCGCCGCCCGGCCCGCCGACCGTCCGCGCGCGCTCGTTCCCCTCGCCGTCGGCCTCGCGACCGCCTCCGTGCTCGCGTACCGCCTCGTCACCCGCCCGGTCTCGGCCGGGATCCGCGGTCACACCCTCGGCTACGCCGTCGACCTGCCCTACGCGCCGCTCGTCCTCGCCGGATACCTGCTCGCCACCGTCGGCGCCCTGCTCCTCGCCCGCGACCGGCTCCTCCGGGCCCTCGGACTCCTCACCGGACTCGGCGCGGCCGTCTGCGCCCTCCTGTGGCGCACCGCCTTCGTCTCCACGTGGTGCGCCCTCGCGGCCGTCGCCTCGCTCCTGCTGCTCGCGTGGATCAGAGGACGGGCACGATCGACGTCCCCGGCGGATCCGAGCGCGGCCGACCGTAACCCGACGGCCCGTCGGTAGTTGACCAGGGCATGAAGAAGCGCAGCATGCTCGCCATCGCCTCCCTCGCCGCCGGTGTCGTCACCGCCCTCGTCACCCCGCCGCCGCAGGCCAGTGCCACCGAGAACCCCCTGGCCGGCACCACGGGCCTCCTCCAGGAGGACCAGGCCGCCGGTGTCCTCCACGACACCGTCCAGGGCGCCGAGGGCGCCCTCCAGAACCAGCAGGGCGGCGGACTGCTCTGAGACCGCGTCCCAGGTGGCGAGCGGTGCCCCGCGTTCCCCGGTGAACGCGGGGCACCGGCGCGCCGTGACCCGGGAGGAGGCGGCCCGTGCGCGCGCCGTACGTGACTAATGACAGGATGTCCCCATGAGCGACAACGTTTACTTCGACATCACCATCAACGACGAGCCCGCGGGCCGCATCGTCTTCAAGCTGTACGACGACGTCGTCCCGAAGACGGCGACGAACTTCCGCGAGCTCGCGACCGGCGTGCACGGCTTCGGCTACGCCGGCTCCCCGTTCCACCGCGTCATCCCGCAGTTCATGCTCCAGGGCGGCGACTTCACCCGGGGCAACGGCACCGGCGGCAAGAGCATCTACGGCGAGAAGTTCGAGGACGAGAACTTCAAGCTGAAGCACGACCGCCCGTTCCTGCTCTCGATGGCCAACGCCGGCAAGAACACCAACGGCTCGCAGTTCTTCATCACCACGATCGTCACCGACTGGCTCGACGGCAAGCACGTCGTCTTCGGCGAGGTCGTCGAGGGCCAGGACCTGGTCAAGAAGATCGAGTCCCTCGGTTCCCCCTCCGGCGCCCCCAAGGCCGCCGTCAAGGTCGCCGAGTCCGGCATCGTGAAGGCCTGAACGCCTTCCTGACGTGAGGAGAGGGCCAGGCGCCCTCACCCACCCACCCGGCCGGGGCGGGGAGCGCGGTCCATCGGACACGCGCCCCCGCCTCCGCCGTGTGCACGCTCAGGCGAAGGCGCGGACGTTCCGTTCCGCCCACGCCGAGAAGGGCCGGGGCGCCCGCCCCAGCACCCGCTCCACGTCGGGGCTCACCACCTGCTCGTCGGCGCGCGGCGCGCCCATCACCGACAGCATCCCGTCGACGGCCTCCTCCGGCAGGAACCGCACCAGCTGCGCCCGGGCATCGGCCGCACTCTGTGCCACGAACTCCACCGGTACGTCCAGCGCTTCGGCCAGCGCCCGCACCTGATCGCGCGGCGACACCGCGACCGGACCGGTCAGCACGTACGTCCGCCCGGCGTGCACCGGGTCCCGCAGCGCGGCGGCCGCGACCTCGGCGATGTCCGCCGGGTCCACCACGGGCAGCGCCACATCGGGGAACGGGGCCGCCACGGTACGGGCGGCACGCACCGGCTCGGCCCACAGGAAGGCGTTGGACGCGAAGCCGCCGGGCCGCAGCACCGTCCACTCGACGCCCGACTCCCGCACCGCCGCCTCGAACTCCCGCAGGATCTCGTGCGACACCGAATCGGTCCGCGTCCCCACCAACTGCGAGGACTGGAACACGATCCGCCGCACCCCGCAGGCCACCGCCGCCGCCACGATCTCGTGCGGACGCAGCTCGTCCCCGAGGCCCGCCACCAGCAGATACACGGCCTCGGCACCCTCGAACAGGTCCTTGAGGCCGTCGACATCGGCCAGGTCCCCCTGCCGGTGCGCGACACCGGCGGGCAGCCCCTCGGCGGGGCGGCGGCTCACCGCCGTGACGTCCTCGCCGGCCGCGGCCAGCAGCTCGACCAGCGGTCGTCCGACGTTTCCGGTCGCTCCGGTCACCATGATCACAGCTGTTCCCCTCCAGGGAGTCCCGGCGGAGCGTGAGCGCCCCGCCGTCTTCGTGACCTCATCCTGGAAGGCGAACTGGCCATCTCCTGGCCAGTTTCAGAAGTGACTCAGTCCTCCTCGCCGAAACGGCGCTGGAACTTGGCGATCCGGCCCTCGGAGTCCACGGTCCGCGCCGTGCCCGTGTAGAACGGGTGGCTCTCGGAGGAGATCTCGACGTCGATCACGGGGTACGTGTTCCCGTCGTCCCACTCGATCGTCCGGTCGCTGGTCGCCGTGGACCGGGTCAGGAACGCGTACCCCGCCGAGCGGTCACGGAACACCACGGGGCCGTACTCGGGCTGCTTGTCCTGCTGCACGTGTCCTCCTCGGGCTACCGCCCTGGCTCGTCCGGCCTGATCGGCACGGCACCCCCAGCCTCCCCGTGCGCACGGCCCCCGACCAGCGCCAAGGGCCCGACCGGGTGACGGCCCCGGGGCCGCACCGTCCCGCCCGGACGGCTCAGCCGCTCTCCGCCCACCGTGCCGCGAGCAGCAGCGCGATGTCGTCCGGCCGGGACGTGGCAGCCCGCGCCTCCCGGATCAACCGGTCGGCCGCCTCCGCGAGCGGCAGCGAACCCGTCGCGGCGAAGGCGCCCCTCAGCCGCTCGATCCCCTCGTCGATGTCCTTGCCCGGCTGCTCCACCAGACCGTCCGTGAACAGCGCGAGAACGGCCCCCGGCGCCAGCCGCAGCCGCGTCACCGGGTACGACGCCCGCACGTCCACGCCCAGGACCATCCCGCCCGCCAGATCCACCTCCTCCGTCGTCCCGTCCGGCTGCCGCAGCAGCGGCTGCGGATGCCCCGCCCGCACCGCCCGCGCCTCACCCGTCTCCGGGTCGAGCAGGACGTAGCAGCAGCTCGCGAACTGGCCGGGGTCGAGGTCGATCAGCAGCCGGTTGGTGCCCCGCATCACGTCCTGCGGCCGGTGGCCGCCCAGCGCGAACGCCCGGACGGCGCTGCGCAGCTGCCCCATGGTGGCCGCGGCCGCCACGCCGTGCCCCTGCACATCACCGATCACCAGGGCGAGCCGCCCGTGGCCCGTCTCGATCACGTCGTACCAGTCGCCGCCCACGTCCATGCCCTGCGTGCCCGGCAGATAGCGGCCCACCGTGTCCACGCCGTCCCGCACCGGAAGGCGGTGCGGGAGCAGCGCGTCCTGCAGCCCCCGCGCGACCGCCGACTCCGTGTCGTACCGCTGAGCCCGCTCCAGTGCCTGTGCGATCAGCCCCGCGAGAGCCGTGAGGACGGTCCGCTCCTCCGGGCTGAAGCCGCGCGGCGAGTCGAAACCGAGGATGCAGGAACCCACCGGCCGGCCCGAGGCGATCAGCGGGAGGAAGGCCCGCGCACCCGAGTGCGCGTCCATCGGCAGGTCCGGATACGCCCGCCCCAGCTGCTCCATGGACTCGAAGAAGAGCGGCCGACCGGTCGTCAGGGTCTCCACGCCCGGGACCTGGGCGTCCAGGGCCACCCCGTCGAAGGGTTCGAGGAAGCCCGGCGGGAAACCCGTCTCCCAGGCCAGATAGAGCCGCCGGTCGCTGAGCAGGTAGATCGCCAGCTGCCGCCCGCCGAACGCCGGCAGCAGCTCCTCCGTCACCACCGCCGACACCTGGCGCGCCGTCACCGCCTCGGAGAGGGCGATCGCCAGCGCCACCGGCCGGTACAGCGCCGCGGCCCGGTCGCCGGGCGAGGACAGCACGTGCTCCGTCCGCTGCTCGCTCGCCGACGCCGGTACGAGCGGAGCCGGGTCCTCCTCCGGGACCAGCACCATCGTCACCCCGTCCCGGCCCGGGTGGAGCGAGACCGAAAGCCAGCGGCCCCGCTCGGGGTGGGCGAGGAAGTGGACGGGCTCGCCGGAGAGCAGGGCGGCGCGCAGGTGCTCCTCGTGGAGGGGATGACCGAACCAGGGCAGCGCCTCCCACAGCGTCCGCCCCGCCAATGCCGTGCGCGGCTTGCCCAGCAGGCGCTCCGTACGCTCGTTGACGTACGTGACGCGGCCCAGCCGGTCGACGGCCAGGATCGCGCGCGGCAGCCGGTCCGTGGCGTCCGAGCCGACCAGACCCGTACCGAGGTCCACGAGCGTGCCTTCGAGCCGCCCGCCGTCGGGGGAGCCGTCACCCGACGCCGCCCGGCGGGTCCGCGCGGACACCTCCAGGAGGTGCAGGCCACCGTCCGGACCTTTGAGGCGGATCCTGCGGACCGGCGGCCGCCCGTCCGCCCCCGTGGCCTGCCGGGCCGCCGCCCACAGGGCGTAGCCGTCCTCGGGATCGAGCAGGGAGGTCAGGCCCTCGATCGAGCAGGGCGAGACGATTCCCGCCCCCAGGATGGCGAGCAGCCCGTCGTCCAGCGTCACCGTGCCCGAGTCCAGGTCCCAGGCGAAGGAGCCGAACCGGACCGGCGGTCCCGAGCCGGTGGGCAGCTGCACGCACACCGGCTCTCCGGGCCACTCGACCGCCACCCCCTGCCGGGACAGACCGGCCAGGGCCTCGCCGAGGCGGAGCGCGCCCCGGGTCATCCGGTTCCGGTCCCGCCCGTCGACCGGCACGCCCGGCGTCGGCGCCCGCAGCGCCACGAGCACGCCGTAGCGCTCGCGGCCGGCGACCACCGGCGCGTACAGCGAGGCGAAGGGGAACGGCAGGCTCGCCACCAGCTGCGGGAAGCGCCGCATGGTCTCCTCGACGTCCGCGAGATGGACGGCCTGCCCCGAGCGGTGCACCTCGGCGATGGGGAACGGCCGGTTCGCGTGCATCCGCGCCCACGGGCGGAACAGGGGCCCCGGCAGCCCCACCAGCACCGCCATCCGCAGCAGTCCAGGAGTGCCGGAGCGCAGGTACACCCCGCCCGCGTACCCGCCGACCTCCTCCACCGACGCGAGGGCCGCCTCCGCGAGCGCCCAGGTCAGCGCACCGGAAGCAGGCCCGTCGTCGGCTCCGTTCCCGGACGGAGGCCCGGTGCCGCCCGCCGGGCCGGAGCCGGACGCGCCGTGCGAGGTCACACAGCCAGCATGCCCCCGCCGCGAATGACCCCGCATCCCGTACCCGACACGCTCCCGCGCGCCCCTGGCGACGATATTGACCCCATGCGCCCGCACCGTCACACTCGGTCGTCGACCGTCGCCGTCGGCGCGCGGCGGCACGACCTCGCGAGCAGGGGGCACGATGACGGGCCAGGTTCTTCCGTACGACGTACACGGCGAGGGTCCCGGGAGGGCCCTCGTGCTCCACAACTGGTTCGGCGACCGCACCAGCTTCGCCCCGCTCCGCCCCCACCTGGACGGAGCCGTCGGCTCGTACGCCTTCGTCGACTGCCGGGGATACGGGGACGCCATCGACCGCGCGGGCGCGTACACCATGGAGGAGGTCGCGGCCGACGCCCTCGCGGTCGCCGACGACCTCGGCTGGGACGAGTTCTCCGTCATCGGTCACTCGATGGGCGGCAAGGCGGCTCAGCTCATGCTCCTCGACGCCCCGAACCGCATCCGCTCGATCATCGGCGTCTCACCCGTCTCCGCCGCCGGCTTCCCGCTCGACGGGGACACCTGGGAGCTCTTCGCGGGCGCCGCCGACGAACCGGCCAACCGGCGCGCGATCATCGACAACACCACCGGCGGACGCCACGACGACGCCTGGCTGAGCGCACTCGTCGACCGCTCCGTCACCCGCTCCTCCGCGACGGCCTTCCGCGCCTACCTGGACTCCTGGTCCCGCACCGACTTCCACGAGCGCGTCCGTGACAACCCGGTCCCCGTCCTGCTCGTGGTCGGCGCGCACGACCCCGCGCTCGGCTCCGAGGCGATGGAGACCACCTGGCTGCGCTGGTACCCCAACGCCCGCCTCGAAGTGTTCAAGGACGCCGGTCACTACGCCCCGGAGGAGGCCCCGCAGGCACTCGCGGAGGCGATCGAGGCCTTCCTCGGCAGCTGAGAACCGCCCGTCCGACGTCTCATCCGAAGGTGGACGGAACCGACGACTTTAGAGGACAGCGGTGGGGCTCCCCGGCGTCGGATCATCATGCTCTCGACCTCAGGGGGCGGTCTTCCAGGGACCGTCCACGACCGGCAGGAGCACCACCGATGGGCCTCGCGCAGTCGCAGCACCGTTTTCTCGTCCGGCAGAAGGTCACGCCCATGGCCAACCGCTACCTGGTGCACACCGCCGGCCCGGACGGCGGCGAGGGCGAACTCGTCGCGTTCGCCCACCAGAAGAGGATGGCGCTGAAGGAGCACGTCACCTTCTACACCGACGAGTCCAAGCGCCAGGTCCTCTTCACCTTCAAGGCCCGTCAGGTCATCGACCTCGGCGCGACGTACGACGTGGTCGGAGCCTCCGGCACCCGACTCGGCTCCTTCCGCAAGGACTTCGGTGCCTCCCTGCTGCGCAGCACCTGGCACATGAGCCGGGAGGGCGCGGCGGCGGAGGTCACCGGCCAGGAGCGGAACGAGACGGTGGCGCTGCTGCGGCGGGCCTGGGAGTTCCTGCCCTTCACGGACCTCCTTCCGTTCGTCGTGCCGTACCACTTCGACTTCGCCGAGGGAGGGCGCTCCGTCATGTCGGTCGACAAGCGGTTCGGGATCCGGGACCGGTACGTGCTCGACATAGCCGACCCCGAGCTCGACCGGCGCCTGGCGATAGCCCAGGCCGTGGCCCTCGACGCCCTGCAGTCCCGCTGACCCCTCGGTCCCTCGGTCCGTCGGTCCGGTCGCAGGCCGGTCACCGGTCCTCCGTCCTCGGTGGCGGACCCGTCTACCCTGGAGAGACGGGCAGGGGACGGGGCACGCCGTCCCTCCCCGGGCCCCAGCCGCGGAGGCGGAAGGGCGGCGGAACCATGTTCTTCAGGGATCGCACGGACGCGGGGCGGCAGCTCGCCGCCCGGCTCGACCACCTCAAGGGCCAGGACGTCGTGGTCCTCGGGCTCCCGCGGGGTGGCGTGCCGGTGGCGGTGGAGGTCGCCGAGGCCCTCGACGCGCCGCTCGACATCTGCCTCGTACGGAAGCTCGGGGTGCCTCACCAGCCGGAACTCGCGATGGGGGCGCTCGGGGAGGGCGGCGTCCGGGTCCTCAACGAGCGGGTGATCCGTGAGACCGGTGTGGGTGAGCGCGCTCTCGCGGCGGTGGAGGAGCGGGAGCACGCGGAGCTCGACCAGCGCGCCCTGCGATATCGGGGCAGCCGGGCGTCCGTGCCGCTCGACGGGCGGACGGTCGTCGTGGTCGACGACGGGCTGGCCACGGGGGCCACGGCGCTGGCGGCCTGCCGGGTGGTCCGGGCCCGGGGCGCCGCCCGGATCGTCCTCGCCGTCCCCGTGGCACCGCGTGGCTGGACGACCCGCCTCGGCGGAGAGGCCGACGAGACCGTCAGCGTGCACGCGCCGGAGCTCTTCTTCGCGATCGGGCAGTTCTACCGGGACTTCTCGCAGACCCCGGACGCCGAGGTCATCGCCGGCCTGGAGCGGAACAGGACCGCGCGTGTCCCGGTCGTCCAGGACACGGACGTCAGGATCCCGGTCGGGGGCGTCGCCCTCGGCGGGCGGCTCGCGGTGCCCGAGGACGCGGGCGGCATCGTCCTGTTCGCCCACGGCAGCGGCAGCAGCCGGCACAGCCCCCGGAACCGGGCGGTCGCCACCGCGCTCAACCGGGCGGGTCTCGGGACGCTGCTCTTCGACCTGCTGACCGAGGCGGAGGCGACCGACCGGGCGCACGTGTTCGACACGCCGCTCCTCGCCGGGCGGCTCGCCGGGGCCACGGAGTGGCTGGCCGCGCGGCCCGAGAGCACCGGGCTCCCGATCGGGTACTTCGGCGCGAGCACGGGCGCCGCCGCCGCGCTGTGGGCGGCGGGCGATCCCGCGTCCCCGGTGAGCGCCGTCGTCTCGCGCGGCGGCCGGCCGGACCTGGCGGCCGAGCACCTGGCCCGGGTGCGCGCCCCGACGCTCCTGGTGGTGGGCGGTGCCGACGCGCTGGTCCTGGACCTCAACCGGCGGGCCCTGGAGCTGCTGCGCTGTGAGAACCGGCTCGCCGTGGTGGGGGGCGCCGGGCACCTCTTCGAGGAGCCGGGCGCCCTGGAGGAGGTGGCGGACCTCGCCACCTCCTGGTTCGCCGGGCACTTCCGGCGGCAGGGGATCAGTACGCCGAGTTGACGTTGTCGATGGAGCCGTAGCGGTCGGCCGCGTAGTTGCAGGCGGCGGTGATGTTGGCGACCGGGTCGAACAGGTCCATGGACGTGCCGGGCACGTGGTAGGCCAGGAAGGTCGGCTCGATGACCTGGAGGAGGCCCTTCGAGGGGGTGCCGGCGACCGCGTTGGAGTCCCAGAGGTTGATGGCCTGGGGGTTGCCGGAGGACTCGCGCATGACGTTGCGGTAGATCCCGTCGTAGGAACCGGGGATGTTTCGCTGGCCCATGATGGCCAGCGACTCACGGATCCAGCCGTCGAGGTTGTCGGCGTAGTTGGTGGCCGCGATCGGGGCTGCCTTGACGGCGGCGGAGGGGGCGGCGACGGCCGGAGCGGCCGCGGCGGCCGAGGAGCCCGTCCCGGTGGCGACGGCAGGGGCGGCAGCGCGGCGCTCGGAGCGGCTCGCCCGCTCGTTCGTGGCGGACTTCTTCGCCTTGGCCTCGGCGGGGACGGCCTTCACGGAATCCCGACGAATCGTCAGTTCAAGACCGGGGTGAATGAGTGACGGGTTGTCACCCACGACGCTCTTGTTGGCGTGGTAAAGGCTCTTCCAGCCGCCCTGAATTCCCTTCTTGTGGGCGATCAGAGAAAGCGAGTCACCACTCACGACGGTGTACGTACGCGCGGCGGCCGGGGCCGTGGGGGCCTTGACGGCGATCGTCGCGGCGGGAGCGGCGGGAGACTGGACGGCGATCTGCGGGGCGCCGGACAGCGGCGCGGCACCGGCGACGGCCGGGGCGATGAGGGGCAGGGTCAGGGCGACGCCACCGGTGCCGACCAGGGCGAGGCCGCGGGAGACGTGGCCGAGACGGGGGCGGCGGTGCTTACCGTGAGCAGGCATGACGGTTTCCTCTCCGGCGCCTGCGGGGTGAGCTGTCGGGTTCGGACGGGAGATGTCCGGCCGCGCGCACGCGGCTGCACCCCGAGCCGTTCCGGATTCCGGACCGGCGTATTCGTGGGTCCCCCGCTCCTGCCGTCGGGTGAAAAGGGAGTTTTACCGAGCGGCGGCAGGATTGGGCGTTCCGCTCGAATGGAGGTGACCGTAGGCCAGTAATGCGATCGATAACAAGGGGAGCGGATGTCGGGTATCGGGAAATGGATCACCGAATTCGCGGAATTCAAGATCGATGCCGCCGCGGGACCGTTGAACTTCCTTGCCCGGTACGGGGTGGGCGGAGATGCCGGGAAGGGGCGGGGCTCGATGAGTGAGTCGCGTCACCCGGGGCACAATGTCCGAATATGGGTTTTAATTCCGTGCTGGGTAAATAGGGCGGAAATCTCCGCGACGGGGCGTTCGGGCGGGCGACTCTCCCGGTGGGTTCAAAAGTCGCAAAACAGACATTCTTCTTGAAGGATGGAGGGAGCCGACCCAGGAGCCGCAACATGCCACCTTCCGCCTCCCTCCTCAGCCCCGACAGCCTCGACCGCGAGGCGGCCGCCCTCTTCGAGAGCGCCACCTGGCAGCGGATCGTCACGGACTGGACCGCCCCCGAGGAACCGCCCCCGGCGGAGGAGGGCTGGCGGGAGCTGCTCAGCGTGCCGGTGGACCGGCTCGTGGCCGACGCCCTGGCCGCCCTGCCGCCGGAGCTCCCCGGCGAGCGCCGGCTCCCGGGACGGCTCGGGGCCGTGCTCCCGGACCGGCTGCACTCCTGGCGCCGCATCGGCCAGGCCCGGCTGCGGCCCTCCGTGCACCTCGGGTACGCGCGCCTGGTGCTGACGGAGTGGGGTTGGCAGAACGCCCCCTACAGACTGCGTGACGTCCGCGGAGCGCGCTGCGTCTGCGGCGCCCTCCTCGCCGCCCACCGCCTCGGCTACGGCGGCGCGGACACCATGAACGAGGCGGCCGCCTGGATCATGACCGAGCTCCGGTCGCGCGGGTGGCACGGCCTGATCGGGCCGTGGAACCGGGCTCCCGGCCGTACGGCCGCCGACGCGGTGGCGCTCCTCGACGCCACGGTCCGCCGCGCCGCGCACGCGGGCCGCTGACCCCGTGCCCGCCTGCCGGGCGGCGACCGGAGGCCGCCGCCCGGCAGGCGGGGGAGGAGGGGGTCAGCCGCTGACGCTCGGGGCGCCGGTCTCGATGTGGCCGGTGTACCGGCGCGACCAGGTCCCGTCGATGTCGGCGAGGACCGTGAAGTCGTACCAGCCGCCGTTGTACGCCACCGCGTTGAAGAAGTCCTCGCGGCTGGAGTTCGCAGGCACCGTGTACGTCCACGGACCGTCCGAGCGGTAGGCGTTCGAGCGGATCGTGAAGGTGACCGGGCCGGCCGAGCTGTTGGTCATCCTGAACCACAGCGCGGTCTTGCCCGTCCCCGACTCGGGTGCGAACCGTGCGGCCACCTCGACGGCCTTGCCCGCCTTGGAGGCGTCCCCGATGAACCGGCGCAGGAAGCGGTTGGGGCCCATCATCGAGATGTCGTACTTCCCCGAACCCGACCCCAGGCCGATGTTGAAGAAGTCCGTGGCCGTGTCGCCGGGGTCGACGGTGTACTGCCAGGCGGCGGTGTCCCGGTACTGGTGCGGATGGATCGAGAAGTGCGCCGACCGCTTGGCCTCCGCGCCCTGGTTGGTCATCGAGAACCAGGCCAGGATCTTGCCCGCGGCGCCGAACTCGAAGCGGTCGAGGTTGCCGTTCGCCTGGTACGGCAGGGCGCGTGCCGGACGGGTGCCGGGCTCCTGCGCGGGCAGTGCGTTGTTCTGCGGGGCCGGGTTCGGCAGCGGGCCGCAGGTGGCCTGCCCGATGACCTTCGCCGTGGAGGGGAGGTCCGCGGGCACTCCGTACACCGGGTGGGCGAAGTCGAAGACGCCGGTCAGATCGCCCGTGACCTTCCGGCGCCAGGCGCTGATGTTCGGACAGGTGGCCGGGGTGCCGAGCGCCGCCGTCCAGGTCTCCATGAAGCGCAGCACCGACGTGTGGTCGAAGACCTCGGAGCTCACCCAGCCACCGCGCGTCCACGGGGACATGACAAGCATCGGGACGCGGAAGCCCAGGCCGATCGGGACGCCGTCCAGGTACTCGCCCGCGGTGCCCGGAGGGGCGACCGGCGGCGGCACGTGGTCGAAGAAGCCGTCGTTCTCGTCGTAGTTGAGGAAGAGCACCGTGGAGTCGAACACCTCGGGGTTCGCGGCCAGCGCGCGGTAGACGAGGTCGACGAAGTGGGCGCCGTCCCCCGGCGGGGCGTACGGGTGCTCCGAGAAGGCCTCGTTCGCGACGACCCACGACACCTGCGGCAGGGTGCCCGCGACGACGTCGGCGCGGATCGCCGCGGCGATGTCGTCCGGCGTCGAGCCGGTCACCTTCGGGACCGAGCCCATGCCCCGGTCGTACAGCGGGTCCCCGGGCCGCGCGTCGGTGAACTTCTTGAAGTACGCGAGGCCGTTGTCGCCGTAGTTGTCCTGGGCGTTCTGGTAGACCTTCCAGCTCACCCCGGCGCGCTGGAGCGCCTCGGCGTACGTCTCCCAGGTGAGGCCCGACTCGTCGCCGCCGTCCTTGCTGGAGCCGTCGATCTTCCCGCTCCACAGGAACGTGCGGTTGGGGCCCGTGGCGCTCAGCGTCGAGCAGAAGTACGCGTCGCAGATGGTGTACTGGTCGGCGAGCGCGTGGTGGAAGGGGATGTCGCCGCGGTCGAGGTGGCCGAGGGACCGGGTGTTGCCCACGCCCGTGACCCAGTTGTCGAGGCGCCCCTTGTTCCAGGCGGCGTGCTGCGAGGTCCAGCTGTGCGGCAGGTCGCCGTTGCACTGGGCGAGGGTCTCGCCGTCGACGCCGCCGGCGGCCGGGGTGTCGCTGAGCTTCCAGGGGTACTGGCGTCCGCCCCAGTTGGGCTGGTTGAACATGCCCCAGCCGCCGGGCAGGTTGCCGGCGGCGCGGTCGCCGAAGCCCCGGACACCGCGCAGGGTGCCGAAGTAGTGGTCGAAGCTGCGGTTCTCCTGCATGAGGATCACCACGTGCTTGACGTCCGTGAGGGTGCCGGTCGCGGTGCTCGCGGCGGCCGACGCCTGGACCGGCGGCAGCGCTGCCCCCGCCATGAGCCCCGCGCCGATCCCGACGAAACCCCTGCGGCTGATGGGAATCATGCCCCGCCTCTCCTGTCACGGTGTGCCCCAGCGGCACGTCGGAGACATGATGGGGGAGGGGAGCCTAAAGGTATACAGCCGTGCGGTAATTACTGTGTGAACACGCGAAGTCCTTGAGGTGGGGGCTCACCGATTGGTCCGACTTCAGACCAATGGGTCAGGTAGCAGTTCGGGCGGCGCGTCGGACGGTACGTCAGACGGTGAGGACCTTCACTCCCGCTTCCGTGAGCCGAGCCACCGTCTCGGAGGTGATGCCCGTGTCGGTCACCAGCAGGTCGATCTGGTCCAGGCCGCAGATCCGCGCGAACGCCCGGCGGCCCATCTTCGAGGAGTCGGTCACCACGACCACCCTGCTCGCCCGCTCCGCGAAGAGACGGCTGATGCTCGCCTCGTCCTCCTGGTGGGCCATCACGCCGAGCTCGGCGTCGACCCCGTCGACCCCGAGCACCACCACGTCGAGCACGACCTCGTTGAGCACGCCGACCGTCAGCGGCCCCACCAGCTCGTAGGTCTGGGGGCGGGCGACACCGCCCGTGGTGACGATCTTGATCTGCGGACGCACCGCGAGCTCGCCCGCGATGTTCAGCGCGTTGGTGACCACGGTCAGCGCGGGCCCGGCCGACGTCGCTCCCGGGGCCTCGGCCCGGCCGCTCGCGAAGCGCAGCGCGAGGGCCCGTGCGACCTCCGTCGTCGTCGTGCCCCCGTTCAGGCCGACGACCTCGCCCGGCGCCACCAGGTCCGCCACCGCCTCCGCGATCCGCCGCTTCTCCGGCGCGTGCCGCGTCGACTTGTACCGCAGCGGCAGCTCGTACGAGACGCCGTGCACCACCGCCCCGCCCCGGGTCCGTACGAGGAGCTGCTGCTCGGCGAGCTCGTCGAGGTCCCGGCGGATCGTGGCCGCGGAGACGTCGAGCGCGGCCGCCGCCTCCTCGACCTCCAGCTTCCCCGAGGCCGCGAGCAGCTCCAGAAGCGTGTTCCACCGCTCGTGCTTGGACATGGGTCCCTCCCTCCACCGGGGCCGCGCCCGCATGACCACCCCGCTCGTGCGCGCGTCCGATTCTAGCCGCCAGAAGGTGCGGGATCTGGAAAGAGGCTGCATGTTTCTGCTTGAATGGGAGCGTCTTCAAGCATCTTCCATCATCATCGCGCATTCTTCTTGCAAGGAGATCGGCATGACCACCACCCGCACCGCCGTGGAGATCGCTTCCCAGCCGGCGACCTGGCTCCAGGCGGCCCGCACCCTGTCACAGCACGTCGCGGCCCTGCCCCGGCGCGGCGAGCGGGTCGCGGTGATCGGCTGCGGCACCTCCTGGTTCATGGCCCTCGCCTACGCGGAACTGCGCGAGTCGGGCGGCCACGGCGAGACGGACGCCTTCGCCGCCTCCGAGTTCCCCTACGGCCGCCGCTACGACCGGGTCGTCGCCATCACCCGCTCCGGCACCACCAGCGAGGTCCTCGCCGTGCTGTCCCGGCTGCGCGGCACGGTGCCCACCGGCGCGATCACGGCCGACCCCACGACCCCGGTGATGGACCTCGCCGACGAGGTCGCCGTCCTCGACTTCGCCGACGAGGAGTCCGTCGTCCAGACCCGCTTCGCGACGACCGTGCTCGCCCTCTTCCGCGCGCACCTGGAGTCCGAGGACGCCCTCCCGGAGGGGCTCGCCACCGTCGAGGACGCCGCGCGCGACGCCGAGCAGGCCCTCACGTCCCCGCTCGACGAGAGCGTCCGCGGGGCGGAGCAGTTCACCTTCCTCGGGACCGGCTGGACCTACGGACTCGCCCTGGAGGCCGGCCTGAAGATGCGCGAGGCGGCCGGCGCCTGGACCGAGGCGTACCCCGCCATGGAGTACCGCCACGGTCCGATCAGCATCACCGGCCCCGGCCGGGTGACCTGGGGCTTCGGCCCCCTGCCCGCCGGACTCGCGGACGAGGTGCGCAAGGTCGGCGGCACCCTCGCCGAGAGCGACCTCGACCCGCTGGCCGAACTCGTCCGCGCCCAGCGCCTCGCCGTCGCCGTCGCCGAGGCCCAGGGGCTCAACCCGGACACCCCCCGGAACCTCACCCGTTCCGTCGTCCTCGCCGACGTCCATGCCTGACCTCCGCCCCGCACCCGCCCACCCCACGGGAGAAGCACCATGCCGCTGACGCCCACCGACGAGATCGTCCGCCGCGCCCGCGCCGCGGGCACCGGGGTGGGGGCGTTCAACGTCCTCCAGCTCGAACACGCACAGGCCATCGTGACCGGCGCAGAGAACGCCGACCGGGCGGTCGTCCTCCAGATCAGCGAGAACACCGTCCGCTACCACGGAGCCCTCGAACCGGTCGCGCTCGCCTCCCTGGCCGTCGCCCGCGCAGCGAAGATCCCCGTCGCCGTCCACCTCGACCACGCCGAGAACCCCGACCTCGTCCGTGAGGCCGTCGCCCTCGGCCTGGGCTCGGTCATGTTCGACGCCTCGAAGCTGCCGTACGCGGAGAACGTCGCAGCGACCCGCGAGGTGGTGGAGCACTGCCACAGCCACGGCGTCTGGGTCGAGGCCGAACTCGGCGAGGTCGGCGGCAAGGGCGGCGCCCACACCCCGGGCGTGCGCACCGACCCCGAGGAGGCCCGCGCCTACGTCGCCGCCACCGGCGTCGACGCCCTCGCCGTCGCGGTGGGCAGCGCCCACCAGATGGTGACCCGCGACGCGGTTCTCGACCTCGACCTGATCGCCCTGCTGCGCGCGGCGGTGGACGTTCCGCTCGTCCTGCACGGTTCCTCCGGGGTCTCGGACCCGCACCTGACCGAGGCGGTCACGGCGGGCATGACCAAGGTGAACGTCTCCACCCACCTGAACAAGGCCTTCACCGCGGCCGTCCGGGCCCACCTCGCCGAGCACCCGGACACGGTCGACCCGCGCCACTACCTGACCCCGGCCCGTGCGGCCGTGGCCGGGGAGGTCGCCCACCTCCTGGCCGTCCTGTCACCGTGACGGCCCCGCCCGCGTGACCCCGCCCGCTCAGACATCCTGAAGCGCCGTCAGGAGGTCCCGCACCGCGGGCAGGGCCAGCGAGGACTCCCGTACGGCCGCGTGGATCGCGCGGACCGGCTCCGGACCGCGGACCTTGCGGACCACCACGTTCGGATGGCGGCTGCCGAGGCCCATCAGCGGGATCAGGCTGATGCCGAGACCGGCCGCGACGAAGCCCTGCGCGGTCGCGTACTCCTCGCACTCCACCGCGATGTCCGGGGTGAACCCGGCTGCCGCGCACGCGTCGAGCACCGCGTCGAGACAGGGACCCGGACGCTCGCTGCCGACCCACGGCTCGGCCGCCAGGTCCGCCAGATCCACGGCCCCTCGGCGGCCGGCGAGCCGGTGGCCCCGGGGCAGGACGGCGCGGTACGGGTCGTCGACCAGCGGGACGAGCCGGAGACCGTCGCCGGACGTCTCCGGTCCGCCCCGGGGCCGTACGAGGAGGGTGAGGTCCGCCTCCTCGTCGGGCGCGCCGTCGGCGATCCTCAGGTCGACCCGTACGCCGGGGTGTTCCGTACGGAAGCGAGCCAGGGCCGGTGCGACCAGGTCGGCGCCCGCCGTCGCGAAGTAGCGGACCGAGATCTGCCCGGTCCGGCCCGCCCTGAGATCGGCGAGGGCCGTCTCCGCCTCGGCGACCTGACGGCCGATCACGGCGGCGTGCTCGGTGAGCAGCCGCCCGGCGGCGGTCGGTCGCACACCCCTGCCGAAACGTTCGAGCAGGGCGATGCCGGCCTCCTTCTCCAGGACGGCGATCTGCTGACTCACGGCGGAGGGGGTGTACCCGAGGTGCCCGGCGGCGGCCGTGACGGATCCGCTGGCCACGACGGCCCGGAGCACCTGCATGCGTCTCACATCCAGCATGTAGCAGAGCTTAACGCCGGATGCACGAACCTTCGCTTGTCCTGTCGGCTCGGGGCCGGGACCGTGGAGGCATGACTTCGGCGATACGCATGGGCGTCCTGGCCCTGCTCTGGGGCTCCGGCTTCCTCTGGATCAAGATCTCCCTCAACGAGGGCCTCACCCCCGGGTGGATCACCTTCGTCCGGTGCCTCCTCGGCGCGGCGGTCCTCCTCGCGCTCGCGTACGGAGCAGGGCAGCGGCTGCCCCGGGACCGTGGCACCTGGGGCCGCCTCCTCGTCGCCGCCCTCCTCTGCAACGCCCTGCCGTTCCTCCTCTTCTCGGTCGGCGAGCAGACCGTCGACAGCGGAGTGGCGGGCGTCCTGAACGCCACCACCCCGCTCTGGTCCCTCCTCATCGGCCTCGGCCTCGGTACGGAACGCCCGCTGCGCCCCGCCCGCCTCGGCGGACTCGCCCTCGGCTTCACCGGCGTCCTGCTGATCTTCGCCCCCTGGAGCGCGGGCCCCGGCCTGATGACCTGGGGAGCGCTCGCCCTGCTCGGCGCCTCCATGAGCTACGCGGCGGCCTTCGCCTACATGGCCCGGCGGCTCACCGGCCGGGGCACCGCGCCCCTGGCCCTCTCCGCCGCCCAGCTCCTCGCGGCGACCGTCCTCAGCACCCCCGCCCTGACGGCAGGCGGTCCGGCGACGGTGACCGCGACCGGCGTGCTCGCGGTCCTCGTCCTCGGCGTCTTCGCGACCGGGCTCACCTTCCACCTCAACTACCGCATGATCGCCGACGAAGGCCCCACGAGCGCCGCGACCGTCGGCTACCTGCTCCCGGTGGTCTCCGTGACCCTGGGCGCCCTGATCCTCCACGAGCCCCTGACCGCCCGGGTCCTGACGGGCATGACCATCGTCCTGGTCGGCGTCGGCCTGACCCGGGTGCGGGCGAGGCCCGCGCGGCGCGCCGCGACGGCCGGAGCGGGCGGGCGGGCCGGGGTCCCCGGGGCGTCTCCGGGACGGACGGGACGGCGGCCGGCGGCCGACCGGGCCTAGTGTCCAGCCGTCCGCTCGGCCGTTCCCGGTGACCGCGCGGGCACAACCTGTGGGACCTGAAGGCCGTGTACCGCGGTGACGGCGCGCACCCGCGGACCTTCTGCGGCGGCCCCAGCGACGGCTGGGGCCAAGCGGTCGCGAACAACTCCGCCTCCGCCTACAGCTGGTACGAGGGCTACTGCGCGACGGTCTCCTCCTACAAGTGCTACGCGGGCACGAGCTCCGGACTGTTCGACACCTTCTCGCCGCGCTCCGGCCATCTCCGGCTGTTCGGCCGGGGGAGCGCCCGCCGGAGGGCCGGCGGCCGAGCGGGCCCTGCGCGCCGAGGACGCCGAGGTCGTCCTCGGCGGCAGCGGACTGCCCCCGGAAGCGTTCGCCGCCGCCGGCCCCGAGGTGCGCGCAGGCACCTTCCACGGCCGGAAGATCCCCGACGGCGGCTGCTTCACCGTGGCCCGCGACGCCTCTGCACCTCCGCCTACGGCTCCTCGCCGCTCGTGGCCCGGCTCTCCGGCCGTTCCTTCCCGGAGGCGACGAAGGACCCGGCGGTCAAGAAGGTGTTCGGGCGCTGGTCGGCCCGCATGAAGGCCGAGGCGTTCACGTACGCCGACCCGACCGCCCTGTTCGACGACCCCCGCTTCGGCCGCGAGCCGCACCCGGTCACGCCGCTGGAGACCTCCACGGCCCTCACGGAGGGGGACGGCCGGAGCCAGGCGGTGGCGCGCCGAGGGTGCGGGGGCCTCGGGGTGCCCTCGGCGCCTACACCTCCTGGACGACCGGTTCGGCGACGAAGAGGGGGATCTCACGGTCCGTCTTGCGCCGGTAGTCGGCGTAGTCCGGGAACGCGGCGACCGCCCGCTCCCACCACGCCTGGCGCTCCTCGCCCGTGACCAGGCGGGTCTTCATGTCCCACAGGTGCGTACCGTCGCGCAGCTCGATCAGGGGCGTGGCGACCAGGTTGTG
Source organism: Streptomyces sp. E-08 (assembly GCF_049913095.1). NCBI lineage: Bacteria > Bacillati > Actinomycetota > Actinomycetes > Kitasatosporales > Streptomycetaceae > Streptomyces > Streptomyces sp. E-08. The sequence goes on from NZ_CP183971.1 coordinate 8,209,307, forward strand.
GTACCAGACGGGGTGCTTGACCGCGCCGCCGTTGGACGCGACGAGCGCGTACGCGCCCTCGTGCTCGACCCGCATCAGCGGGGTCTTGCGGAGCTTGCCGCTCCGGGCGCCGAGGCTCGTGACCAGGACGACGGGCAGGCCACGCATCGTCGTGCCCCGCGTGCCGCCGGACGACTCGTACAGCTCGACCTGGTCGCGCACCCACGTCGTCGTGCTGGGCTCGTACTCGCCTTCGAGGGGCATGGGGGGCGTCCTTTCGGATGGCGGCCGGTGTCGCCGGCCTGCTTGCCCCGACGCTATCCGACGCTCCGTGCCGCCACGGCGCACCGAGCGACGGAGAGGCATGCGTGGCGGAGGCGGCCGCCCCGGTTCCCGGCCACCGGAGCGCCTGATTCAGCCAGGTGAGACCCCTTCTCCGGGGGTTCGATTGCAGGCGTATGGCGGATGCATGACAAGACCTCAACTTCCTTGAGGAGCACCCGTGGAGAGGTCAGGCTGCTGTGCACAGCGGGACCGGACACACCGGTCCCGACCGTGTACGTGGCCCCACGTGCACCCCCCCACAGTCGCGCCGCCCCACCCTTCGGGCGCGACGTCCATGAGGAGGACTCCCGCGCATGGCACTCCCCAAGAGCTCCAAGACCCGCCTCGCCGTGACGGCTTCCGCCGCGACCGCCGCCGCCCTGCTGGGCACCTTCGCCGCCGTGCCCGCCCAGGCCTCTCCGGCCGAGGGCACCGTCCTCGCGGCGGGCTCGGCCGACGCGGTCCCCGGCAGCTACATCGTCACCCTCAAGCAGGGCGCGGGCGTCAAGGCCGCCTCCGCCGAGGGGCGGAAGCTGATAGCCGGCTACGGCGGCACGGTCCGCAAGACCTTCGGATCCGCCCTCAACGGCTACACGGCCACCCTCGGCGCGACCGAGGCCCGCCGCCTCGCCGCCGACCCGGCCGTCGCGTCCGTCGAGCAGAACCAGGTCGTCCGCGCCGACGCGACCCAGGCCAACGCGCCCTGGGGCCTGGACCGCATCGACCAGGCGGATCTGCCGCTCTCCGGCACGTACACGTATCCCGACAGCGCCGGCGGCGGTGTCACCGCCTACGTGATCGACACCGGCGTGCGGATCACCCACTCCGAGATCGCCGGGCGGGCCGTGAACGGCTACGACGCGGTCGACGGCGACTCGGTCGCGCAGGACGGCAACGGGCACGGCACACACGTCGCCACCACCATCGCCGGATCCACCTACGGCGTGGCCAAGGCGGCGAAGATCGTCGCCGTCCGCGTCCTCGACAACAACGGCTCCGGTACGACCGCCGGCGTCATCGCGGGCATCGACTGGGTCACCGCCAACCACACGGCGGGCGCCCCCGCCGTGGCCAACCTCTCGCTCGGCGGCGGCGCCTCCACCGCCCTCGACAACGCCGTGAAGAACTCCATCGCCGACGGCGTCACCTACGCGGTCGCCGCCGGCAACTCCGGCACCAACGCCTCCTCCTCGTCGCCCGCCCGTGTCGCCGCCGCCCTCACCGTCGGCGCCACGAGCAACACCGACGCCAAGGCCAGCTGGTCCAACTACGGCTCGGTCCTCGACCTCTTCGCCCCCGGCGTCTCCATCACCGCAGGCTGGAACACCAGCGACACCGCCACCAACACCATCTCGGGCACCTCGATGGCCACCCCGCACGTGGCGGGCGCGGCCGCCGTCTACCTGGCGGGCCACACCTCCGCCACCCCGGCCCAGGTCGCCACGGCCCTGGTCAACGGCGCCACGCCCAACAAGGTGACCAGCCCGGGCAGCGGCTCCCCGAACCGGCTCCTGAAGATCGTCCAGTAGCCGTGCACGGAACCGCCCCGGAGGCCGCCCGCGCCTCCGGGGCGGTTCCCGTCTCCGCCGATCCCGCGAGGGCCGGGTCAGGACACGGGCCGCAGCACGGACTGCCGTGTCATCCGCGCGAGCTGCTCGACATCGGCGTGCGCCATGTCCTCCGAGGCGTTGAACATCACGAACCCCACGCTTCCCTTGTCCGCCCAGGAGCACATGGTCCTGGGCGTCCCCGTGAGGTTCTCCTCGTACCGGGAGCACCGCATCCAGCCGCCGTAGGCGCCCGCGTCCGCCGTCCAGCCGTCGCCGAGCGGGGTCACCCCCGGCGTGCTCGACAGGAGCGCGTCGGTCTCCTCCACCACGGCGGCGGTGGCGTCGTGGAAGTCGCCGACCGTCACGGTCACCGCGAGGTCCGACCCGTCGCCCGAGCCGCCCGTGTAGAAGTGGCTGAACGAGGACTCGCCCCGCCTGCCCGGGTCGTTCACCGCGGTGCCGCCGAGGTCCTCGCCCATGTCCATCCGCGTCATCCCGCGGAAGCTGTACGGGGCGACCGCCTCGTACCGCGGGTACGCGCTGTACTCGACGTACCTGAGGGCACCCGTCGTCGCGCCGGCGCCGAGGACCACGGCCGTACCGGCACCGATGAGGGCCAGCTCGCGCCGCGGACGGCGCGGGACGGCGGGCAGCGACGGCTCCGCCGCGGCGGGACCGACGTCCACCACGGCCGAGGCCCGCTCCCCGCCCCGCGCGCGTGCGTCGCGCAGGAGCAGCCGCAGTGCCAGGAGCGGCACATCGGCGAGCACGGCGAACGCGAACGGGATCCAGAGCGGGAACCCGTCCAGCACGTGCCGCGCGATCACCAGCGCGGCCACGACCAGCTGGGCGGCGAACAGATACTCGGGCTTCCGGCGGGCGAGGTACCGCAGCGGCGCCCGTCCCGGGCGGGCGAGGGCGGTGAGCGAGGCGTCGAGGACCGCGAGCCGCCGGTCGTACGGCGCGAGGGCCGCCTGCCGGCGCGCCTCTTCCCCGGCCGCCTCCGGCGAGGCGGCGGTGGTCAGCGCGTGGACGACGTCGTGGCGCTGTACCCGGGCGGCCGACGGCCCCCTGGACGCGGCGGCGAGGACGGAGGTCGGCTCGCCGGCCCGCCGCAGCTGGGGGAGTCCGGCGCCAGCTCGCGGAGCCGGTCCAGGAGGACGGGGCCGCGCGCGTGGCGTCCGGGACGGTCCAGGGGGTCGGAGCGCAGACAGAGTTCGGCGTACCCGGCGAGGAGGTCGAGGTGGTCGGGGAAGGCGTCGAGGGCCCGGCGGAAGACCCGCTCGGCGTCGTCGTCGTGGTCGTCGTCGTCCTCGGCCGTGTGCGCGCGGGCGAGGACGAGGAAGAGCGCGGGCTCGGGACCGTCCTCCTCCAGGGCCGTCTCCGCGGCCTCCCGCGCCTCCGCGTACCGGCCCGCGGCGATCAGCGCGGTCGCGCGAGCGCACGCGGCCCCGGACGCGGACGCATCCCCGGACGCATCCCCGGACGCAGACGCGGACGCGGCCCCGGCCCCGGACGCGGGCACGCCGTCTTCTTCGCTGTGCAAGAGTCCCACCCCTGAAGTTCCGGCCGATCGTTTCCGGCCGAGAGGCGCCACTATCGCCTCCTGCGGAATGCCTGGTCAACCGCGTATCGAAGGGTTCCGGGCCGCCCTCGCCCCCGCGCCCCGCCGGGTCCCGGGAAGGTCCCGCCGGACCCTTGAGAGGATCGTCGGGACGACCGTCCGGTCCCGCCCCCCTCAGGAGCAACTGGTGCACACCCTCGCGTACGCCGACGTCAAGACCGCCGCCGACCGGATCGCCGGCCACATCCGCCCCGTCACGGTAGCCCCCGCCGACCCCGGGACCGAGCCGTACGAGCTCCACCTCGCGCTGGAGCTCATGCAGCACACCGGCTCCTTCAAGGCCCGTGGCGCACAGAACTTCCTCCTCGCCCACCGGGAACGGGGCACCCTCCCGGCTGCCGGCGTCACCATCGCCTCCGGCGGCAACGCGGGCCTCGCCTGCGCCTGGGCGGCACGCCGCCAGGGCGTCGGGGCCACCGTCTTCCTGCCCGCCACGGCACCCCGGGTGAAGGTCGACAAGCTGCGCGCCCTCGATGCCGACGTCCGGCTCGTCGGGACGGAGTACGCCGAGGCGCTCGCCGCCTGCGAGGCGTTCGCGGCCGGGACCGGCGCCCTCGCCTCCCACGCCTACGACCACCCCCTGATCGCGGCCGGGGCCGGCACCCTCCTCGACGAGATCCACGAGCGGATCCCCGGCCTCGACACCGTCGTCGTCGCGGTCGGCGGCGGCGGGCTCTTCGCCGGCGTCGCCACCGCCGCCCGGCACCACGGCATCCGTACCGTCGCCGTCGAACCCGAGAACTGCCGCGCCCTCGACGCCGCGCTCCGGGCCGGACACCCCGTCGACGTGACCGTCGACTCCGTGGCGAGCGATGCGCTCGGCGCCCGCCGCGCCACCTCCCTCGCCGTGAACGCCGCCCACGACGACGCGGTGCACTCCCTCCTCGTCACGGACGCCGACATCGTCCGCGCCCGCCGGGCCCTCTGGGACGACCGCCGTCTCGCCGTCGAACACGCCGCCGCCACCGCCCTCGCGGCCCTGGCCGGCCGGACCGGGGACCGCCCCGCCGGAACCGGCTACCGCCCGGCGCCGGGCGAGAAGGTCTGCGTCGTCCTCTGCGGCGCCAACACCGATCCCACGGACCTGGCGCAGCCGCACTAGGGGGTGTCTTTCCGATCACCGGATCGGTGGTCCGGCCGTGAGGGATGGGGGGATCTCTGACGCTGCGTGGGCGGTGATCGAGCCGTTGGCCGGGGGCCGGCTACCGGCCGGGCGCCGAGGTGCTGACGTCGGCGAAGGTCTTCCAGAGGGTGACGAGCGCGAGCAGCTGCGCCATGAAGAACGCGAACGTGGCAAAGCGCATCTGGTAGACGTAGGCGACGAGACTGGCGTTGGTCGGCCAGTAGCGGCGCTCGTCCTGGAAGGTCTGCAGGTCCATCATCAGGCCCGTACACGTCATCACCGAGGCGAACGCGGCGATCTCGCCGATCACCTCAGGCACGCTCCCGTGGAAGGATTGGGTGATGAGGAAGTCGGCCACTTCCGGGACGGCGAACGCGAGCGCGACGAAGAGTGCCTTTGTGGGCCCGTGACGGCCCGGCAGATCACGCCACAGCGCCCCGAGGAAGATTCCCCCGACGATCCAGTAGACCTGCCAGTAGAGGATCTGGAGCATGATCCAGAGGAATCCCGTCGCGTTCTGGGCGTTCACCATCCAGGAGTCGCCCTTCACCGCGTCCACCCAATAGAGCAGGCCGGTCGCGGGCAAGCCGATGAGACACGCGTTGACGGCGCCCCTGCGGGCATTTTCCCACCACGTGGACATCGGGCCGCAGGCAAAGGGAAGATCGGCGGGCCGGACTCCTGTCGGCAGTGCCTGGTCCAGTCTGTCGATCTCCACCTCGATCGACTCCCGCTCGGCGGAATGCTCCGCCGGACCGAGTTGACCCCGGCGGGTCTGGAGCTCCCGGAACCGACGTGCCAGGCGCAGTACGTCGGCCCTGTCGGTCAGTGAGATCGTCCTTCCCAGCGGCGCATTGTCGGCGAATGGCTGCTCCAGTACGGAGACGGACGAGCCCAGGGCAAGTACCCCCCAGGCCGTGAAGAGGCTCAGCAACAGGGTGAGGGCGTAAGCCGAGAAGCCGAAGTAGTACGTGTCGGGTGCGAAGGTGACGGCGAAGAGGACCACCAGGAGATACCGCTCCGCTGGTGTCGGCGTGAACGCCCCCTGCTCGTGCTGTTCGACCCGGCAGACCCGCAAGACGCCCAGTACGGCCAGCGGCGCCAGGATGCTGACGATGACCAGCAGCGGTTCCAGTGCATTCGTCGGGAAGTACAACCACCATTCGTCGAGTTGTTGAGCCCAGACCGACCGAAAACCGGGCCAAGACGGGTGCGCGAGCCAGGTGATCCGCTCCCAGAAGCGTTCGAAGGCGAGATAGGCCCAGAGGACGGTCGCCGTCGCTGCCGCAAGGGCGGCGGCGACCATCACACGTGTCGGAATCCGTGTCTCGCTGATCAGCAGGAGCCGCTGCCCGGCTGCGATCACACCGATCCAGAACACCGCCAGCAGCGCAGCGTAGGCCACGGCCGCCACGGTCAAGCCTGGAGTGGACAAGGGCCAGTCGACGGTGGGGAGCAAGGTGAAGTCGAACACCTCTGCCACCACGTACCAGCCGAGTACGCCGAGGACGACTCCGCCCACACTGAAGAGGAGGCGTCTCGACCGACTGCCGAAGAGACACAGCGCAGGCCCGAGGAGCGCCAGGACAAACAGCGCGACCGTCGGCTGGTAATCGTGATACCAGCCCACCAGCTGCTGGAGCCACACGTAGACGTTGTCGTGGAGGTAGACGAGCACGCCCAGGAGCATCAGGAGGAGCGCCCACCACCGCAGGTAGTGCAGCGCGCTCGACTCCTCCGCCGAAATCGGACTGGCCAGGCTGTGCTTCAGTCGCCGACCCGCGACGAGCAACAACGCACCTGAGGCGACGTACCAGAATGTCGCCGAGGCGCTATAAGGCCCCCATGTCTCCCAAACCTGCCAGGGTTCCTCCAACGAGGTCGTGACGAAGTACCAGTGCTGCACGGTGGGCGGGCGGAAAGTCACCTTGGGATTGCGGTCCAGCTGTGTGTGCCGCCAGCTCAGATTCGTTCCACCTTCGCCGAATGCCGGCGGCGGGGTGGCCGTCAGGGCGCCCCGGCCACCCAAGTCGACCCGCACCCTGTCCCAGTCGGCGCTCTTCAGGGCAGGGGAAGGCCGCAACTCGATGCTCCAGTTTTCCTTCGACACCACCAGGTCCCAGGGCCCGACAGATTCGAACAACGAGAACTGGATCCAGTTGACAGCCTGATAGTGCACCTTGACCCACTGGCCGTCGGCCTTCACGGCCACCGGCTTGAAGCGCCACTCGTCATCAGGGAAGTACTTCTCATCCGACGGCTTGCCCACCAGGCACCCCAGCGCAGACCGATACGCCAGAGAATGGGAGTCCAGGAGCAGGTCGGAGGCCTGAGTCCAGGTGGTGGGCACGCTGATGTCCATGGTGCTGGTGACCAGGCTGAAGTTGTTGCCTCGGTGCTTGAACTCGGCCAGCGCCGTGACCCTGGCCTTCTTGAGCTGGTCGGCTCGGCAGGCTGTCGCGGTGTCCTCAGCAGCCGCAGCCTCCCCCACCGCGGGCAGAACGAGACAGCAAAGCAGCAGAAGTACATGCAGACAGCGCGGAGCGGACCAGCCGGGACGGATCACCGCCCCACGATCCCCCGGCCGACCGCGCGCGATGCCGTGCGATGCGCCGACGCGCAGGCGGTTCCACCCAAGCGGCCGAGGAGCGGAGGCGCGGCGCCCGGATCCTAGGGGGCGTCTTCTCGATCAGCCGGGCCCGATCGAGAAGGCACCCCCTAGGGACGGGGGCGGGGAGGCGGGGGTTCGGCCGGGCCGCGTGGCGGGAGGGGACGGCTGAAGACGAGGTTGGTGGTCGTGCTGCCGAACTCCGCCAGTGCGTCGACGATCTCCTCCAGATGGGCCATCGACGTCGCCGCCACCTTCAGCACGTAGCAGTCGTCGCCGGTCGTACGGAGACACTCCAGGATCTCCGTACGCTCACCGAGCAGCCGGCGCAGCGGCTCGTGCCGGGTGCCCGGGTACTTCAGCCGGACGACCGCGAGGACCGCGTACCCGATCCGCTCCAGGTCCACCTCCGCCCGGTACCCCGTGATCACCCCGGACTCCTCCAGGCGCCGCACCCGCTCCTTCGTCGCCGAGGCGCTCAGGTTCACCCGCCGCGCCAGCTCCGTGTACGCGATCCGGCCGTCCCGCTGAACCTCCGTCAGGATCGCCCAGTCCGTCGTATCAAGACTCTCGGTCATCCGATCAGAATACCGGCGAATCCACGGCCGAACGGCCCCTGAACAGGCGGGACTCCCTTCTGGCAGCCCTTCGTGCCTGGCTAACCTGTGCCGCGTGAAGATCGGAGTCAACATCCTCAACTTCGGCCCCGGAGCCGACCCCGGAACGCTGCGCGACTGGGCCCAGACCGTGGAGGGCCTCGGATACGACCTGCTGATGCTCTCGGACCACATCGCGATCACACCCGACGTCGCCGAGCGCTACCCGGCCCCCTTCTACGAGCCGTTCACCACGCTGTCCTGGCTGGCCGGCGTCACCAACCGGGTACGGCTCGGCACGACCGTCCTCATCGCCCCCTACCGGCACCCGCTGCTCACCGCGCGCATGGCGGCAAACCTCGACGCCCTGAGCGGTGGACGGCTCGTCCTCGGGGTGGGAGTGGGCTGGGCGCGCCAGGAGTTCGCCGCCCTCGGGATCCCGTTCGAGCGCCGTGGACGGATCACCGACGAACACCTCAGGGCCGTCCGCGAGGCCTGGGCCGACACCGCCGCCTACGGAGACCGCCGCATCCCCGTCTGGATCGGCGGCCACAGCGACGCCGGACTGCGCCGCGCCGTCCGGTTCGGGGATGCCTGGCACCCCCTGCGCCGCACCCCGACGCAGCTCCGCGAAGGCGCCGCCAGGCTCCGGGAGTACGCGGAGGAGCAGCAGGTCCCCGCACCCGCCCTGGCCCCGCGCATCGCCCTCAGGCTCACCCCCGAACCGGTCGGCGGACCCGACCGCCTCGCGGGTGAGGGAACGATCGACCAGGTCATGGACGACCTCGACCAGCTGCGAGGGATGGGCGCCGAGTCCGTCGTCCTCGACCCGTACGGCGGCGACCCCCACGAGACCACGCACCCGCAGAAGGCCTGGCAGGCACTCGCCACTGTGGCCGCGCAGCTCTCCCCGCACCGCACCCGAACGGAGCCGTCATGACGACAGCCGACGACCACACCCTCCTCCGCCGCGCCATCGCCCTCGCGGCCGAGGCGCGCGACGGCGGCGACCCGCCGTTCGGCTCGCTCCTCGCCGCACCGGACGGGACCGTCCTGGCGGAGGAGCGCAACACCACCCTCACCGACAGGGACATCACCGCCCACCCCGAACTGAAGCTCGCCCGGTGGGCGGCCAGGGAACTGGACCCCGCGACGGCGGCCGAGACCACGATGTTCACCAGCTGCGAACCGTGCGGCATGTGCGAGGCGGTCATCCGGCAGGCGGGCCTCCGCCGCGTCGTCTACGCGCTCTCCGGCGCCCAGCTCCTCGACATCCGCCCCGCCGCGGACCGCCCGCCCGTCCCGCAGGACGGCCCCGCGCTGCTCGACGAGGTGCGGGCCGCGGTCGAGCCGTACTACCGCTGACCCCGTGGCTGCGGCCCCGCCCTCCACCGCGAGGCGGGACCCCGCATGCGTCAGGATGGGGGCATGACCGAGATCCGCACCCCCCGGCTCCTCCTCCGCCGCTGGAGCGACGACGACCTCGTCCCGATGGCGGAGATCAACGCCGACCCCGAGGTCATGCGGTGGATCGGCGACGGCTCGGTCCGCGACCTGGAACAGACCGCCGAGGCCATCGAGCGGTACGAGGAGGAATGGGACGAGGAGGGCTTCGGGATCTTCGCGGTCGAGCTCCTCGGCTCCGGAGAGCTGATCGGCCTCGCCGGGCTCTCGGTGCCGGACTTCCTCCCGGAGGTGCTCCCCGCCGTCGAGATCTGCTGGCGCCTGGGCCGTCCGTTCTGGGGCCAGGGGTACGCCTCCGAGGCCGCCCACGCGGTCCTGGAGTTCGCCCTCCAGGACCGCGGACTCGACCGGGTGGTCGCCATCACCCACAGCGGCAACCGCGCCTCCGAGAACGTCATGCGCAAGCTCGGCATGGCGCCGGAGCGGGACACGACCCACCCGGTGTTCGGCCTTCCCCTGCGCGTCTACGCCATCGACCTCACCGAGTACCAGGCGTGACCACCGGGACCGCGCCGGAGAGCCGTCCGCGGCGCTCCGGAACGGTCCCGCAGCGGAGGCCGCGGGGGCCCCACGCCCCCCGTCACCGGCGCCCAGGCCGGGCCCCGCCGCGCCGTCAGTGGCGCTCGGGCAGGTCCCGCTCCGCCGGCAGCGACGAGAAGTCACGGGCCGTCGGCGACGCGGCGGCGCGCGAGTTCGCCGCCTGCTTCTTCCCGCAGAACGCCGCCTCCAGCGTTCCGCCGAGCGCCGTGTTGGCCTCGCCGTGGTTCGACGTGTTCGCCATGGCCGACAGGCTGCGCCGGCCGTCACGGGTCGAGAACGCGTACGTGTAGAAGCCCTGCACGGTGCCGGTGTGCCCGAACACCCGCGTACCGCAGGACAGGTCGTAGCGGCGCAGGCCCAGTCCGTAGAACCGGGTGTTCGTGGCGTCCGTCGGCGTGACCGTCGTCATCGCCTCCAGCATCGCGGGGGACAGCAGCAGACCGCGCATCAGCGCGCTGGTGAAGGTGTTCAGATCGGCCGGGCTGGAGATGACGGCCCCGGCGGACTGCGCCCAGGACACCGTCTGCTCCGTGGAGTCCACGAGCGGGTCGCCGGCCGCGTCCGGGTGCAGGTAGCCCCGCACGTGCAGGCCCTTGATGCGGGTGTCCGGGTGGACGTACGAGGTGCTGGTGAGCTTCAGCGGCTTGAGGATGCGGCGCTCGTACGCGTCGGACACCGGCCGGCCCGTGAGCTTCTCGATGAGCATGCCGACTACCACGAAGTTCGCGTTGGAGTACTTGTACGCCACGCCGGGCTCGGTGGTGCGGGGCTCGCTCAGCGACAGGTCGACGAGCTCCTGGTAGCTGAACACCCGGTTCCGCACGGCCTCGAAGCCCGGCACGGTGTCGTTGAACATCGCGTCCGTGTAGTCGGCGAGCCCGCTGCGGTGGGTGAGCAGGTGCCGGACGGTGATGCGCTCGTCGGGGAGCAGCCCGGGCAGGTAGCGGTTGACGGGCGCGTCGAGCTCCAGCCGGCCCTCCTCCACCAACTGGAGAAGCACGACCGAGGAGAACGTCTTGCTGACGCTGCCGATCCGGAACCGGGCGTGGATGTCCATGGGCGCCCCCGACACCCGGTCCCGGACGCCGACGGTCCGGCTCCGGACCCCGTCGGGACCGGTGAACCGGGCCATCGCCCCCGGAGCGCCGTTGGTCATGGCCGAGTCGAGCGCCGCGACCACGCCCGCCATGTCCGGGGCGGGAACAGCGCCCGAGGCGGTGGCGGCGGGGGTGAGGGGAGCGGCGAACGCGCTGGTGGCGGGGGCGAGACCCGCCGCGAGCGCGGCGATCAGGGTGGCGCTCACGGCCAGGCGGCGGTGCGACGACTGGAACACGGTGATTCCTCTGCTTCTTCCGGACGTTCGGCGCGGCACTCGGCGGGGGTGGGCCGCAGGAGAGGGGGACCGCGCCGCTGTCGCGCGTGACCCCCGGTGTCCAACGATCATGAGTGCCGCCGGGTCGCGAGCGGTTCCGGACACGAGGAACGAGATCCGGACGGCGTAGTTCCGACCTCGCCGTTGGGCGACTGCCCAGCCGGGGCCCGGAAGGACTGGGCTCCTGCCGACAGACAACCGTCACCGGGGAGCACCACCATGGCGCTGGTCACGCTCGCGAGGACGCGCAACGTGCCACACCCACAAAGGAGTTCCAGTGCCACGATTCCTGTCACGGAGATGGGGCCGCGCACTCTGCGCCCTGCTGCTCGCCGTCCTGACGGCCGCCTACGCCGGACCCGCCACCGCCGGAGCCACGGACACCGCGACCGGCCGGATCCCGTCGGTCGGCACCGCCTGGGACCAGCCCGGCCCGTACGAGGTGAACGTCGACATCGAGGCGGTCCACACCTTCTACTACCCGAAGGACATGGGGCAGCGGGGAGAGCTCCACCCGGTCGTGATCTGGGGCAACGGCACCGGCGCCGTGCCCGGGATCTACAGCTCGCTGCTCCGCCACTGGGCGAGCCACGGCCTCGTCGTCGCCGCCGCCAACACCCCCACCTCCAACTTCGCGATCAGCATGCGCGCCGGCATCGACGTCCTGGAGCACCGCAACGCCGACAGCTCCAGCCCCTTCTACCGGAAGGTGGACCTCGAACACATCGCCTCCGCCGGCCACTCGCAGGGCGGCGCCGCCGCGGTCAACGCCGCGCTCGACCCCCGGGTCGACACCGCCGTCCCCATCCAGCCGGGCCCGCTGACCGACCCCGACCTGATGGACGAGCCCGTCTTCTACCTGGCGGGCGAGCGTGACCACATCGTGTGGCCGGCCCTCGTGAAGGCGCTGTACCGGGACTCCTCCCACGTCCCCGCCGTCTACGGCGAGGTCCGCGGGGCCGGGCACCTCAGCTCCATCGGCGACGGCGGCGACTTCCGCGGCCCGACGACGGCCTGGCTGCGGTTCTGGCTGATGGGCGACGAGAACGCCCGGGGCATGTTCTTCGGCCCCGACTGCGCCTACTGCACGGACACGAGCCTGTGGTCCGGCTGGGACCGCAACAGCGGGGCGCTCCGGATCCCGGGCCCGACTGCCTGACGGCCCGACTGCCTGACGGCCCGACTGCCCGACGGCCTGACGGCCCGACGGCCTGACGGCCGACCGCCCCGCACCGCCGTCTCCCGGTGACGGCACCGGACACCTCCGGCGCACGGTAGGGTCCCGGCCGTCGCGACGATCTTCGCGACGGCCGGGGACGGACCCGACAGCGAGGGGGGAACACGTGAAGCGCGCCGTTGTTCTGGGAGGAAGTTTCGCCGGGCTGCTCGCCGCCCGCGTCCTGAGCGACTTCGCCGACGAGGTCGTCGTCGTCGAACCCGACACCCTCGGCGAGGACGGCGACGCCACGGGGCCCGGAGCGCCGCACCGGCGGCAGCTCCACGCCCTGCTCGCCATGGGGCACACCCAGATCGAACGCTTCTTCCCGGGCATCACCCGGGAGATGGTGAACGAAGGTGCCCGCCTCGGCCGGGGCGACGAGGTGCGGTTCTACGTCGACGGAGCCCTCAAGGCCCCCGTCGCCGACGTGACGATGCTCGGCGCGAGCCGCCCGTTCATCGAGACGCACGTACGGCGCCGCGTCATGGCCCTCGACAACGTCAGGCCGGAGCGCGCCACCGGCAAGGGACTGCTTCTGCGGGGCGGACGGGCCGTCGGAGCCCGGCTGGCCGCCGCCGGCACCACCGAGACCGAGGACGCCGAGTACGACGTTCCCGCGGACCTCGTCGTCGACGCCATGGGACGCTCCAGCAGGCTCGGCACCTGGCTCGCGGCCGAGGGCTGGGGCCAGGCCCCGGTGGACCGCATGCGCGTCGACCTCGGCTACGCCACCGCCCGCTTCACCCGCGGGAGCGAGCTCCCGGACACGGTGATCGCCCACTCCACCCCGGGCCCGGCCAGCGACTACCAGCCCGCCCTGTGCGAGCCCGGGGCCCTGGCCGCCGCCGAGGACGGCACCTGGTCCGTCGTCCTCGCCGGATACGCCGACCACCGCCCGGGGCGCGACCGGCCGGAGTTCCTCGCCCGGATGCGGCGCTGCGTCGCACCCCTCCGCGAGGTCGCCGAGCGGTGCGAGATGATCGGCGAGGTCGAGCCCTTCCACTTCAGGGAGAGCCGCCGCCGGCGGTTCACGGACCTGACGGACTTCCCCGGCGGACTCGTCGTCCTGGGCGACGCCCTGGCGACAGTGAATCCGGTCTACGGCCAGGGGCTGACCCTCGCCGCGCTCCAGGCCTCCTCCCTGCACGTCCACCTGAGAACCGGCGCCGCGCCGCACGACCCGGCCTGGGGCTACTTCCGCCGGGCCGCGGTGGTCGTCGACGCAGCGTGGCAGCTCTCGACGACCGCCGACCTCGCGCAGCCCCACGTCACCGGACCGTACCCGCGCGGCTACCGGTTCCTGCGCTGGGCGGGCGACCGCATCACCACCGCCTCGGTCAGGGACTCGCGGGTGAACCAGACGTACCTGGACGTCGTCCACATGCGCGAGCACCCGAAGGCACTCACCAGCCCCCGCGTCCTCGCCCGCACGGCGCGCGTCCTCTGGAAGAGCTGACCTGACGAGCCACAGGGACCGCCGCTGACCAGCGCCGACACCCGGCCGCGTACCCTCGTGGACGTGTCTGCCTCACGTCTCCACCGCGTCGCCGTCCTCGTCCTCGAAGGAGCGAAACCCCTCGACGTCGGCATCCCCGCGCAGGTCTTCACGACCCGCGCGAGCATGCCGTACGAGGTACGGGTCTGCGGCGCGGAACCCGGGGTCGTGGCCGGCGGCGACGGCCTGGCGTACCAGGTCGCCCACGGCCTCGAAGCGCTCGCCTGGGCCGACATCGTCTTCGTCCCCGGCTACCGCCACCCCGACCGCGAGGACCCGCCGCGCGCCGTCGTCGACGCGCTGATCGCCGCGCACCACCGCGGGGCGCGCCTCGCCGCCATCTCGACGGGCGCCTTCGCCCTCGCCGCCACCGGCCTCCTCGACGGCAGGCGCGCCACGACGCACTGGCACTACGCGCGGGCCCTCGCGGCCAAGCGCCCGCTGATCCGCGTCGACGAGAACGTCCTCTTCGTCGACGAGGGCAGCGTCCTCACCTCCGCCGGCGCGGCCTCCGGCATCGACCTGTGCCTCCACATCCTGCGCGGCGACCTCGGCGTGGGCGCCTCCAACCACGCCGCCCGACGCCTCGTCGCCGCGCCGTACCGCAGCGGCGGCCAGGCGCAGTACGTGCCGCGCAGCGTGCCGGAGCCGCTCGGCGAGAGGTTCGCCGCCACCCGCGAATGGGCCCTGCACCGGCTCGGCGAACCCCTCACCCTGGAGATACTCGCCCGCAACGCGGCGGTGTCGCCGCGCACCTTCTCGCGGCGCTTCGTCGAGGACACCGGCTACACGCCCATGCAGTGGGTCATGCGAGCCCGCATCGACATGGCCCGTGAGCTGCTCGAACGCTCCGAGCGGGGCGTCGAGCAGATCGCCGCCGACGTCGGCCTCGGCACCGGGGCGAACCTGCGCCTGCACTTCCAGCGCATCCTCGGCACCACACCGAGCGACTACCGGCGCACCTTCGCACAGGGGGAATAGACCGCCGCGCCGCAAGCCCCGCGTGACCTTGGCGCGATACTTGCGGACCGTGGCGATCACGCCGCTGGTCGAGGCGTCCGTTCCGCGCGAACCTGGGTGGCGAATCAGCAGGTCGGAAGGGACATCGCATCATGACTCGCATCGCCATCAACGGGTTCGGCCGCATCGGACGCAACACGCTCCGTGCGCTCCTGGAGCGCGACACCGACCTCGAGGTCGTCGCCGTCAACGACCTGACCGAGCCCACCGCCCTCGCGCGACTCCTCGCCTTCGACTCCACCTCGGGCCGCCTCGGCCGTCCGGTCACCGTCGACGGCGACACCCTCGTCGTCGACGGCCGCCGCATCAAGGTGCTCGCCGAGCGCGAGCCGGCGCAGCTGCCGTGGGCCGAGCTCGGCGTGGAGATAGTCCTGGAGTCGACCGGCCGCTTCACCTCCGCCAAGGCCGCCCGCGCGCACATCGACGCCGGCGCCAAGAAGGTGCTCGTCAGCGCGCCCGCCGACGGCGCCGACGTCACCCTCGCGTACGGCGTGAACACCGACGCGTACGACGCCGAGCTCCACACGATCGTCTCGAACGCCTCCTGCACGACCAACGCGCTCGCGCCGCTCGCGAAGGTCCTCGACGACCTCGCCGGCATCGAGCACGGCTTCATGACGACGGTCCACGCCTACACGCAGGAGCAGAACCTGCAGGACGGCCCGCACCGCGACCCGCGCCGCGCCCGCGCCGCCGGCGTCAACATCGTGCCGACCTCCACGGGCGCCGCGAAGGCCATCGGCCACGTCCTGCCGAACCTGGACGGCAAGCTGTCCGGCGACTCGATCCGCGTCCCCGTCCCGGTCGGCTCGATCGTCGAGCTCAACACGACCGTCGCCCGCGACGTGACCGTCGAGGACGTCCTGGCCGCCTACCGCACCGCGGCCGAGGGCCCGCTGGCCGGTGTCCTCGAGTACTCGGAGGACCCGCTGGTCTCCGCCGACATCGTGGGCAACCCGCACTCGTCGATCTTCGACTCGGCCCTCACCCGCGTCGAGGGACGCCACGTCAAGGTCGTCGCCTGGTACGACAACGAGTGGGGCTTCTCGAACCGCGTGATCGACACCCTCCAGCTGCTCGCCTCGAACTGACGACGAGAAGCACGACCGACTCCCGCCGCACGGCGGGAGCGGACACCGCCACACGCCGACTCCGACCGCACGGGAGTCGGCGTGTGACGTTTCCTCAGGCGGGCCCCGGCGTCGGTCCCCTCAGCCGACAGCGACGCGACCGTGGGGCTCGGGCCCTCGTGCGCGGCGCCGACGCCCAGGCCTCCTCGTCCGGCGGCGCGCACACCCGCACCTCCGCCCCGAGCTCCCGCGACGCCACCACGAGCCCCCATCGGCCGGGGCTCCGCCGCAACCGCCCCTGTGCGCCCGGGAAAAGCGTTCGCCCCGGTCGCGGGCCGGGTGGCAGGGTGCGGGGCATGGCACCCCAGTACCAGATCCGTGCCGACCACGACGCACGCACGATCGTGGTCCACCAGGCCTACCCGCCCGCCATCGCCGACGCTGCGCTGCGGGCCGGGCGGTTCGTCGCCCCCTTCTCCTTCCACCGGATGACGTGGATCAAGCCCTCGTTCCTGTGGCTGATGCACCGCAGCAACTGGGCCCGGAAGCCGGGCCAGGAGCGGATCCTCGCCGTGCGGATGACCCGCGAGGGCTGGGAGGAGGCCCTGTCGCGGGCCGTGCTGACGACCGCTGACCCGGCGGCCGTGGCGCAGGCGGCGGTGCACGTCCAGTGGGACCCGGAACGCTCCGCCCGCGGGGCCGCGCTGAACCACTACAGCATCCAGGTGGGGATCAGCCGGCACCTGATCCGCGCGTTCACCGACGAGTGGACCGTGGAGCTCACCGACATCACCCCGCGTGTCCGCAAGGCCGCGACGCTCCTCCAGAGCGGGCGGGAGGCGAGGGCCCGGGGGCTGTTCCCCGCCGAGCGCGTCTACCCGTTGCCCCGGACGCTGGAGAGCCGTCTGTGTCCGGGGGCGTGACGGACGGACCCGGGGCGGGCGCCGCACCGGCCGGGCACCATGACGCGGTGACACCCCCGCCCACGACGCCCTACCGCCCCCTCGACATCACCGTCCCCTTTCCCGAGCTGAGGGGGTACGCCCGCACAGCGACGCGGCTGCATCCGCGCCCCGGCGCGCCGACCGCGGCCGACAGCTCCGTGGGCGGGCCCCTGCTGTGGCCCGAGGACGAGGCATGGCCGGTGTGCCGGGAGCACGGCAGGGTCAGGGGAGTCCGTCCGCTGCGGGCCCGCCGCCACGCGGAGATCCTCAGGGCGGCCCGGGCGCGGCCCCGCCGGGCCGACGGCGCCGGGTGGGCGTACACGGATGCCGAACGGGCCGAGGTCCAGGAGATGAGCGACGCCGGACACCAGCCGGACCGGCACGACGGCGGCCCGCTGCCGCTGCTCGCCCTCGCGCAGTTCCACGCCCACGACGTGCCCGACCTGGCGGACTTCGCCCCGCCGGGGAAGGACCTGCTCCAGGTGCTGTGGTGTCCGTTCGGCGGACACGAGGACGGTGGGTTCAGCGACTTCGGCCCGTCGACGCGCCTCTTCTGGCGGCGCGCGGCGGACGTGACCGGCCCCTTGGCCGAGCAGCCCGAGCCGCCGGTCGTCGAGCACGCGCGGTACCTGCCGGAGCCGTGCGTGCTGCATCCGGAGCGGATCGTCGAGTACCCGTGGGCCGACTATCTGCCACCGGTGCTCGTGGAGCGGATCGACGCGTGGGAGGACGCACTCCAGGAGCGCGCGGGACGGGCGGCGCCGACCTACCAGTACGACCTCTCCCTCGCGCCGGGCTGGAAGATCGGCGGCTGGGACTCCTGGCACAGGACGGATCTCGTGCCCGTCCACTGCGAGGCGTGCGGAGCCGGGATGCGTCTCCTGCTGACCATGGACTCGACCGAGAACCAGGCGAGTTGGGGACCGTTCCCGCCGGTCGGTTCCCCGACCGGCGTTGCGGCGGGCCGCGACGAGTACCGGGCCTTCGTCTGTCCCGCCGATCCGGCGCACCCCCACCGGATGAGCACGCAGTAGGCCCCCGACTTCCCGAAGGGGCGTTGTCAGTGGTCTGCGACAGGATGGTGGACATGACGACAACGCCCGCCGTTGAGGCGCACTTCAGCCTGCCCAGCCCCGCCGCGTACGAGGCCGCGATCGAGCGCCTGCGTGACGCGTCCCGCACGTACTACGGCGCGGGCTACAGCGTCATGGACGACGCCACGTACGACCGGCTGCGGCTCGCCGTGACGGCCTGGGAGGCGGAGCACCCCGAGGACGTCGCCGCGGACTCGCCCGCCGGTCTGGTCGCCGACGGTGCCGCCCCGGAGGGCGACGTCGCGCACACCACGCGGCTGCTGAGTCTCGACAACGTCTTCGCTCCCGAGGAGCTCGTCGCCTGGGGCGCCTCGCTCCAGCGGCGCCTCGGGCACGAGCCGGCGGGAGGGTTCACCGTCGAGCCGAAGATGGACGGCGCGGCCGTCGCCGCCCGCTACCGCGACGGTCGCCTGGTGCAGATCATCACGCGCGGCGACGGTGCGCGGGGCGAGGACGTCAGCCACGTCATCGGGACGATCGAGGGCCTCCCCGAGCAGCTGTCCGTGCCCGCCACCTTCGAGGCACGCGGCGAAGTCCTCTTCACCCAGGAACAGTTCGATGCGGCGAACGAGATACGGATCGCGCACGGCGCAGGGGTCTTCGCCAACCCGCGCAACGGCGCCGCCGGCACGCTGCGGGCCAAGGACCGGCCCTACCGGCTCGCCATGACCTTCTGGGCGTACGGCGCGGTCGACCTGGACGGCGCCGCCTTCCTGCCCGCCGGCGCCGGTCACGCCGAGACGCTGGCCGCCGTGGCGGAGGCGGGGGTGCGGACCACGGCGGCGACCCCGGCCGGACTGCACTCCGTCACCACCCTGGCGGAGGCGCAGGAGAGGGTCGACGCGATCGCCGCGATGCGCGCCACCCTGCCGTTCGGCATCGACGGCGTCGTCGTCAAGGCCGACAGCGCCACGGAGCAGGCGACGGCGGGCCTCGGCAGCCGATTCCCCTACTGGGCGATCGCCTACAAGCTCCCGGCCGTCGAGCGCCAGACCGTCCTGGAGGACGTGTTCTGGGAAGTGGGCCGTACGGGTGTGCTCGCCCCGACGGCGGTGCTCACGGCAGTGGAGCTCGACGGGTCCACCGTCACCCGCGCCACCCTGCACAACCCCGCCGACATCCTCCGGCGGGACCTCCACATCGGCGACACCGTGACCGTCCACAAGGCCGGCGACATCATCCCGCGCGTCCAGGCCGCCGTCGTCGAGCTCCGCCCGCGGGGCGCCGTGCCCGTGCCGCTGCCCGGGGCGTGCCCGAACTGCGGTGGGGAGATCGACAAGAGCCAGGAGCGGTGGCGCTGCGCGAAGGGCACCGCCTGCGCCCTGGCGCCGCTGATCGAGTACGTCGCCGGGCGCGACATCCTCGACATCGACGGCCTCGGCAGGAAGTACGTCGACGCCCTGATCGCCGCCGGGGTCGTCGGAGACGTCGCCGACCTGTTCACCCTCACCGAGGAGCAGCTCACCGCCGCCTCCGGCAGCGCCAAGCGGGGCGCGAAGCTGGCCGAGCAGCTCCGGCTCGCCAGGTCCCGCCCGCTCAGCCGTGTCTTCTGCGCGCTCGGCGTGCCGGGCACCGGCCGCAGCATGTCCCGGCGCATCGCCGCGCACTTCGGCACGATGGACGCCATCCGGGCGGCCGACGCCACGGCCCTGCAGGAGGTCGAAGGCATAGGGCCGGAGAAGGCGCCGGTCATCGTGGAGCAGGTGGCCGCGCTCGCCCCGGTGATCGACAAGCTGGTCGCGGCGGGCGTCGCCATGACCGAGCCCCGGCAGGAGGAGGACGAGGACGCCGCCGACGGCCCGCTGAGCGGGGCGACCGTCGTCGTGACGGGGAAGATGACCGGTCCGCTGGACGGCTGGGGGCGCTCCGAGATGGGCGCGCTGATCGAGAAGGCCGGCGGGCGTGTGGGCAGCGGCGTCAACTCCAGGACGACGTATCTGGTGGCGGCGCCGTCCGCGAGCGGCAAGCCGAGCTCGAAGGCCGTCAAGGCGCAGGAGCTCGGTGTCGAGGTCCTCGCCCCGGAGGCCTTCGCCGCGCTGGTGGCCGCCTGTCTGGACTGACCGGTGTCGTGCCCGGCGGTGAGAGACCGGGGGAGTGCGGCCGCGTCAGTCGCCGCCGCTCCTCTGGCGCGGAACGGTCACGGTCCGGGGGAGCCGGGGCGGCGGGCCGAACCGCACGGGAACGCCCGGGGAGTACAGCACGCTCACCGGCTCCCCGCGGGGACGGCTGAGACCGGCCGCGGTGAGGAGGCTCTCGTCGCAGGCGAGGAGACGGGCGCGGTGCAGCGGCCAGCGGGGGTGGGTGTTCGGGAGGTAGAGGGGACGCCCGCGGAAGGAGCTGTGCATGCCCCAGCGCGCGGTCAGGAAGTGTTCGAGCTCGGTGGGCTCCTCGACGCGTTCGCCGACGTCCACGCTGATCGTGCTGTGGGCCCCGCGCGGTCCGGGCCACCGCCTCCTGCCGGCGTACGTCAGGGTGGAACCGTCGGCCCGGAGGGTCATCTTCGACCACACGTAGGGGATGCGGAACGCCCAGCGTCCGACGGCCACGGGCAGGAGACGGGACGCGTCCAGCGAGCGGAACACCACGCCGCGGCGCCCGTGCCCGTCCACGGAGTACAGCCGGACATTGGTCTCCGGGAAACTCCCGAGGTAGGGGATCCCGGGCAGACGGAACCAGCCCACCCGGTGCATGCGGAAGGCGACGAGACCGACGTAGGTGACCCCGTCGAGGGTGTCGGGCACGGTGCCGGGCGGCAGGAGCGGGGCCACTTCGCCGGGGTCCGCGGGCCAGTGCAGAAACGTGAGGTCGAGCCAGGACTGGGTGAGCAGGGTGGTGAGGTCCGTGCGGTGCGGCGGGTCGGCCGATATGGGTTCGGGTTCCATGGCGGGCGGCGTCTGCTGCATCGCAGCAGTATCCCGGATCGGTCGGGGGCGGGGCGGGGCCCGGTCGGGTCAGACGTCGAGTTCGAGGTCCGTGAGCGGATAGGCGACGCAGGAGTGGAGGTAGCCGGCCGGCGGGTCCGACAGACGCAGCCGGGCCTCCTCGGCGTGGTGGACGGTGCCCTTGACCACCCGGAGGCGGCAGAGCCCGCACTCGCCCGAGCGGCACGCGGCCTCGGGACGGACACCGGCATCCTCCAGGGCGTCGAGCAGGGGGCGGCCGCGAGGGGTCCGGAAGGCGGTGCCGCGGGCGGTGACGGTGACCTCCTCGGCGGGGTCCGTGCCGGCGGGCCAGTGGGGCTGCCGGGTGGGATCGGCCGGGGCGCCGTTGGCCTCGAAGCGGATGCGGCGGCGGGGCAGGCCCAGCTCGGTGAGCTGGTCGAGGGCGTACGGGTAGAGGGCCTGGGGCCCGCACACGTACGCCATCCGTCCGTCGAGCGGCCCGGTCAGGGCGTCGATCAGTGCGGCGGACAGGAGTCCGGTGGGCCCGGCCCAGCCGTCGCCCGGATTCTGGATGACGTGGTCGACCCTGATCCGGGGGTCGGCGGCGGCGAGCGCGTCGAGCTCCTCGCGGAAGACGACGTCGCCGAGGTCCCGCGAGCCGTAGAGGAGGTGGAAGCGGCGCTCCAGGCCGCGGTCCACGATCTCGCGGATCATGCTCATGGCGGGGACGACGCCGGAGCCGCCGGCCAGGAAGACGAGGTCGTCGCCGTGGAACAGCGGATTGTGATGGAAGGTGCCGAGGGGGCCGCCGGTGGTCAGCGGGTCGCCCGCGGCGAGGCCGTCGAGCAGATGACCGCTGATCCGTCCGCTGGGAACCCTGCGCACCGTCAGGTCGTAGTGGTCGAGCCGCGCGGGGCTGGACGAGATCGCGTACGGGCGGCTGGTGCCGTCCGCGTACACCGCCACGTACTGCCCGGCGAGGAACGGCGGCAGGTCGGCGCCGTCCGGGCGGCGCAGCCGGAAGGTGCGGGTGCTGGGCGTCTCCTCGACGACCTCGGAGACCACGAGGTCCAGGCGCTCGGGGTGGCAGGTGTCGAGGGCGCGACTGCTGCGGGGGACGTGGTCGTGGGTGGGGTCGCTGTCGCTGGTGGCTTCGCGTGAGGAGATCGCGCGCGCGATCTCCTCGGCGCCGTCGAAGAGGTCGGCCAGGGGGTGCTTCACGGTGTTCTCCGGGTTCTCGGTTCGCCGGGTCGCGCGGTCCGCGCTCCACGGGGAGCGCGCTCGGCGAGGCGGATCAGACGGCTCGGGCGCGGACAAGACGGCGGGCGACGCGCGCACCCGCTTCGAGGGTCGGCTGGAAACCGCCCATGGAGGACCACGAGCCCGCCACATGGAGTCCGGGCACGGGTCCGCCGCGCTCGTCGTCGCGGAACTGCCAGGCGGCGGTGGCGTCCTGGTCGTAGCCGTAGATCGCGCCACCGGGGTGCCCGAGGTAGCGGGCCATGGTCAGCGGTGTGGCCACGTCCACCTCCTCGATCGCGTCCCGGATGCCCGGGGTGATGTGCTCGACGAGATCGAGGAGTGTCTGCGCGTAGTCGTACTTCACGCGCGCGTACTCCTCCGCGGGGACCGCGTCCCACGCCTCCGCGTACTGGAGGGTCATCAGACTCACGTGGGTGGCCCCGGCCGGGGCGAAGCCGATGGGCGCCACGTCGTACGAGCTCACGCAGATGCCACGGGCCGGCTCCAGGGAGCGCGTGGACGCGTAGGTGCGGTCGTGGTCGGTGTCGACATCGACGAAGCTGGTGCTGGTCGTGAAGCCGAGTTCGGCCGGGGTCGCGTCGAGGCCCATGTGGAGCACGAAGCCGGAGACCCCGGGGCGGCGGCTCGCCAGGTCGGTCCGGACGGCGGCCGGGAGGTCGATCCCTTCGAGCATGCCGTAGGTGACCGGCAGGGAGGCGTTGGAGACGACGTCGGAGGCGCCGACCTCCTCGCCGTCGTCGAGACGCACGCCCACCACACGGCCGCCGCGGGTCAGCACGGCCTCGACGGCGGTGTGGAAGCGGACCTCGCCGCCCGCCCGGAGGAACGCGCCGAGGATCGCGGTGGACATCGCCTGCGACCCGCCGCGCACGTGCCAGGGCTTGAACTCGAAGTAGGCGAAGAGCACCATCGCCAGGTCCTGGAAGGCCAGGCGGGACGGGGGCTGGCCGACGTACGCCCAGTAGACGGAGAGGACGGACTTGAGGTCCTCGTCCGTGAAGTGCTCGTCGAGCACGTCCCGCACCGGGCGCAGGGCCTGTCGGAACAGCACCGGGTCGACCTGCTCGGCGGGGGTGCCGCGCACCGCGGCGACCTGCCAGAAGGCGACGTTCCGCACGAGTTCGAAGAACCTCTCGACGCGGGCCCGGTTTCCCGGGAAGGCCTGTTCCAGGGCGTCGGTCGCCGCGCCCCAGTCCGCGGGCAGGGTCACGTCGTACCGGCCGGGCACGACCGCCCGGTACAGATCGTGTTCCTGTACGAAGTCCAGCTCACCGCCGATGCCGAGCCGGTCGAACAGACCGCGCAGCGAGAACGCCTGGCCCTCCGCCCCGATGCCGGAGAGCTGGTGCAGGGCCACCTCGAACTCGTAGCGGCCACGGCGGAAGGAGGTGGCGCAGCCGCCGGGTACGTTGTGCCGCTCGACGAGCAGGGTCCGCATCCCCGCCCGCTGGAGGGTCGCGGCCGCCGTCAGGCCGGCGTTTCCGGCACCTATGACGATCGCGTCGTAGTCGCCGCTCATGCCCGGTCCGCCCGCGCCGGGCCGGACGGCGCGTCGTCGCCGGTGGTGGCGGTGGCGGTGGCGGTCGCGGGGGCCTGGGCGGGCTCGGCGGCCTTCGTGGCCTCGGCGGCCTCCGAGGCGATGCGGTCGAACTGCACCCCCATCGCCTCGGCCAGGGCGTGGGCGGCGGACAGCGGCCGGACCATCACCATGAAATCGTCGATGAGCCCGTGCTCGTCCAGGTGGAGGAAGTCGCAACCGGTGATCGCACGGTCGCCGACCCTCGCCTCGAAGACGAGGGCGTGGTCGCGCCCGTCCTCGCCGGTGATCTCCCGGACGTAACGGAAGTCGCTGAAGACACGGGAGACCCCGCGCAGGATGGCCGCGGTGATGGCCTTGCCGGGGTATGGCTTGAAGGCGACGGGGCTGGTGAAGACGACGTCGTCGGCGAGCAGGGCCTCGATCGCCGCGTGGTCGTTCGCCTCGACGGCCTGACGGAAGGACTTCATAGACATCTCCGCAACTAGTCAACTATGTGAGTAGGCGAGGAGGAGGGTAGTGACGTGGGCGGGCCGCGTCCAGAGCCCGCCCACGCGATCACGCCGTGGGTCAGGCGAGCTTCTTGAGCAGCTCCGCGGCGAGCGGGGCGGAGGAGGCCGGGTTCTGGCCGGTGACCAGGTTGCCGTCGACGATGACGTGCGGCGCCCACGGCTCGCCGACCCGGACGTCCACACCGGCCTCGACGAGCCGGGTCTCGAGCAGCCACTTCGCCCTGTCGGCGAGGCCTGCCTGGGTCTCCTCGGCGTTGCTGAAGGCGGCGACCTTGCGACCGGCGAAGGCGTTCGAACCGTCGGTGTCCGTGGCGGCCAGGAGCGCGGCCGGGCCGTGGCAGACGACGCCCAGCGGCGTGCCCGACCGCAGGGTGTCGGTGAGCAGCTTCCCGGAGGTCGCGTTCACGGCGAGGTCCTCCATGGGGCCGTGCCCGCCGGGGTAGAAGACGGCGTCGTAATCGGCCGGACGGGCGTCCTCCAGCTTGATCGGGTTCTTGATCTCGTCGATGGACGCGAGCACTGCGGCGATCCTGTCCGCACCCTCCTGGCCGCCGTTGACCTCGGGAGCGAGGCTGCCCGCGTCGACGGTCGGGACGACGCCGCCCGGCGTGGCGACGACGACCTCGTGGCCGGCGGCCGTGAACGCCTCGTACGGCGCGACGGCCTCCTCGGCCCAGAATCCGGTCGGGTGCTTGGTGCCGTCGGCCAGCGTCCAGTGGTCGACGCCGGTCATCACAAAAAGGATCTTCGACATGAGGCAGCTCCAAGGGGTGTCGGGCCCGGAGGGGCCCGGTGGCAGGGGTGCGCACAGTGACACTCTGCTCCGGGTGGCGTTCCGCGGCGAGGTCGTCAGTGCGGCGATGTCGTCGACACTAGGGCGGTGATCCATCGGTTTCCAATGAGGAAATCAATGCCTGCCATAGGAACCCCAATGACTTGGCAGGGAATACGCACAGGGCGGGAGCGGGCGCGGGTACGGGTACGGGTCGGCGTCGCCGGGCGGGGAGGCCGGAGTCGGTGATCCGGTCCACGAGGGTCACGAGGGTGGCGAGTCGCCGGGGCGCGGAGAGGGACGGTGAGCGGCTGCTCGGCAAGCGGTGGACGGAACCGGATCGCCTCGCGAGCTCGCGCTGTCTGGACGGTGCGAGCGCTCGCGACCACGAGGCCGTCGACGCGCCGGAGGCTCGCCCGGATCGCGTGCGCGTCGTCCCGCATCCCGACGGTGTGGGAGACGGCACTGTGAAGTGTCGTGTTCCGCCCAGGAGTTGCGAGCCGCACGCCCGCTCGCGGAGTCGGAGTCCGACGACAGTGCGCGGCCGCGTGATTGATCCCCTGGTGGGGTCCTGGTGGCTGTCGAGGGCTACGGTGAGTCCGTCAACGCGTGCCGAGCGAAGGGACAACCCTCGTGTCGCCTCTGGATGCACCGACCGCTCGCACCCCTCGCGAGGTGCTGGCCCGCTACTACCAGGCCATGCTCGACAAGTCCGCGGACGACCTCGCCGACCTCTACGCCGTGGACGGGCTGCACGAGTTCCCGTTCACCTCTCCTGGATTCCCCGCGTGCTTCGAGGGGCGCGAGGCCGTGCGCGCCGGATACGGGGCGGCCTGGGGCGCCAGCCCCGTCCAGGTGCAGGAGGTCAGGAGGGTCGCCGTCCACGAGGCCGCCGATCCGGAAGTGATCATCGCCGAGCACGTCGTCGTGGCGGTGCTCCCGGCCAAGGCCCTCACGTTCGCCGTCCCCGGTCTCCTCGTCCTCCATGTCCGCAACGGACTGATCATTCGAGTCCGCGACTACATGGACGGCTTGGGACTCGCCTCCGCCAGGTCGTGAAGCGCGACCGCCATGAGGACTGCGCCCACTACCCTCAACTCCGAGAAACCACTGGGGGAGCGGGCGATGGACGACGAGATTCAGCTGATCAGTGACGGTGAGGGGCTGGCCGTCATCGGGGACGCGGCGGATGTCGAGCACTTCCTCGCCTCGGAGGGACTGCCGTCGAAGGACCTCGGACTGCGGAGACTCAAGTCCGTCCTCGGCAGCGGGGCCGCCGCCGCGCAGGCGGGTTCGGAGATCGCCGCGCAATCCGGTCGTTGGGTGATGCTGAGCCGGGAGTCGGCGCAGCTCGTCAGGAAGTACGGGCTGAGGGACAGTGCGACGACCGGCCTCGGTACCGGCGTGCTGAAGGGGCAGAAGGGCCAGATCAAGGGATTCGTCGAGTTCGTGAAGGCGCCCCGGTCCTTGCTGACCAACCCGGCGATGCTCGCCGGTGCCGCGGGGATCATGGCGCAGCTCGCGATGCAACAGGCCATGGATGAGATCACCGACTACCTCGCCGCGATCGACGAGAAGGTCGACGACGTGCGGCGCGCCCAGAAGGACGCCGTGGTGGCCCGCATGATCGGAGTGGGCTTCGTCGTCGAGGAGGCCATGATCATCCGGGAGCGGAGGGGCAGGGTCGACCAGGTGACCTGGTCGAAGGTGCAGAACGCCCCGACGACGCTCGCGGACACCCAGGCGTACGCACTGCTTCAACTCGACGCGATCGCCGAGAAGATGGAGGGCAGGACCAAGATCGGTGATCTCGCCACGACGGCGAGGGAGGCCGAGCCCCTGGTGCGGGAGTGGCTCGCCGTCCTGGCTCGCTGCTTCCGGCTTCAGGACGCCGTCGCCGTACTCGAACTCGACCGGGTGCTGGACGCCTCCCCGGAGGAGCTCAACGGGCATCGCCTCGGCCTGAAGGAGGCCCGGCAGGCCCGGCTGGAACACATCGCGAAGAGCACCGGGCGCCTGGTGGCCAGGATGGACGCGGCCGCCGGCACGGCCAACGCGAAGGTGCTGCTGCACCCGGCCAAGTCCCCGGCCGTGGTCCAGTCGAGCAATGAAGTCGCCGCCGGCGTCCACGCATTCCACGAGCGGCTCGGGATCGAGTCCGGTCACCGGTCGTCGGAGACGAGGCGATGGGCGGCCGCGGCATCTGCGGTGCGGGACAAGGCGTTGGAGACGGGTGCGAAGGGCGTCGACGCCGCCCGAAGCCTCGGCAACGAGACCCTCGACCGGGCCGGTGCGGTCAGGGGCAGGCTCGCCGACGGGATCGCCGAACGCGCGGGCCTCGGCGTGGCGGCGTTGAAGAACGCGACGAGGAAGAACGCGACGAGGAAAAACGAGACCAGGAAGAACGAGACCAGGAAGAGCGAGGCGAGGAAGGACTCCGCGGGGAAGGGCACAGCGGGGACGGGCGGCGCGTCGACGCCGCCCGGATCGACCTGCTCGACTCCGTGAGCGGCTTCCTGCTCCTCGCGGGCCTCGGTGTGGAGAACCTCACCGCCGGGGTCGTCGGTCTGGCCCTGATGAGCCTGGCCCTCGTGCTGAAGGGAATCCGGTTCCTCCGGTTCCGTCGGCACGCCTGATCTTTGATCGCCGCTCAAACTGTCGGAATGTGTTCATGTTGCAGACATCCAGGACTGGGTGACGGGCCGACCGGATCACGTATCCATAACGGGTCTAGTTCGAAGCGCGGTGACCGGGGCGCGACTGTCCCCGGTCACCGCCGCTCCCGAGAGGAACTCCCCGTGGATCGCAGGTCTCTGCTCACCGTCGCTACAGGAGCGGTGGGCGCCGTCGCCGCCTCCGGGATACCGGCCGGCGCGGCGCCCCTCACGCAGTCCGGCCCGCACGCCGGCTCGCACTCCGGTTCCGGGCGGCCGGTCACCACGTTCAACGTCATCAGCGACATCCAGGGCGATCTCCGCGACCTCGGCGTGGCCCTGGACGACATGAACCGGACCAACCCGGCGAGTTCGGGTCTCGCCGTCGCCGGCGACATCACACCGCGCGGGTACGACGCCGAGTACGCGGCGGTGACGGCCGAACTCGCGCGTCACACCCGTACGAGCACGGTCGCCTGGGCCATCGGCAACCACGAGTTCTACGTCCCCAAGTGGCGCGATCCGTCCACCCTCGCGCAGGACACCTGGCCCAACGGCACCACCGAGGACTCGCTGTTCCGGAGTTTCTTCCACTTCGCCGGCCGCAACACGGTGTACGCGGAGCACTCGTTCGGCGGCATCCCGGTCCTGAGCCTCGGCACCGAGAAGTACATGCACTTCCACGACCCGAAGCTCTGGGACGAGGTATGGCTCAGCGAGGCCCAGTTCACGTGGCTGGAGGAGCGCCTCGGGTACTGGGCCCGACGGCGCAAGCCCGTCATGGTCGTCACGCACCACCCGCTGCCCAACACCGTCTCCGGCAGCCACAACCGGCTGTACTCGCGCGACTACCTCCAGGCGGACCGGCTCCTCGCGATCCTCGGCCGCCACCGTGACGTCTTCCTCTTCTGCGGGCACACGCACTGGGACCTCGGACTGTCGGACTGGTACGTCCGCAGGGTCGTCCCCGGCACCGCCAACCTGGACGGCTTCTCGGTGATCAACACGGGAGCCGTGCAGACGGGTTACACCGACGACGGGCAGGGCGGCGAGGTCTCCGTCCCGGGCACGTTCAACCAGGGGCTCCAGGTGGAGGTCTTCCGTGACCGGGTCGTCGTCAAGGCCCGCGACTTCGCTGCCGGCAGCTGGCTGAAGCAGATCACGGTCCCCCTCTCGACCCGGATCTGACCGGCGGCCCTCCGCGGACCGCTCGTACCCCGTCCCGTCCTTCCCGCGCGGGAGTCGGCACCGCCTGTGCGACGGTGCCGACTCCTCAACGCCCGCGTACGGCCGTCACGGACCGTCCTCGCCGGCCGGATCGTGGAGGCTGATCGCCTGTACGGGGCAGGCGCGGGCCGCCTCGCGGACCAGCGTCCCGGTGCCGTCCTCCCGGCCCGGCACGACCGTTCCGAATCCGTCGTCGTCCTGGGTGAAGACGTCGGGGGAGGTCAGGGCGCACTGTCCCGCGCCGATACAGACGTCCCCGTCGATCGAGACACGCATCCGCACCGCTTCCTTCGCCATGTCCGGCACCGTTCCCTTCACCACGTGACGGGGAGTTCGAGCATCCCCTGGATCGTGTCGCCCGGCTTGAACGGAATCTCCTCGGCGGGCACGGCCAGCCGTAGCCCCGGCAGTCGGCGCAGGAGCGTGCCGAGCGCGATCTCCAGCTCCGCGCGGGCGAGGTTCTGCCCGAGGCACTGGTGGATGCCGAAACCGAACGCGACGTGGTGGCGGGCGGACCGGGTCCAGTCGAGGCTGTCCGGGTCGCTGTAGGCGGAGGCGTCCCGGTTGATGACCGAGGTCGAGAAGACCACGCCTTCGCCCGCGCGGATCACCCGCCCGGCGACATCGATGTCCTCGCTCGCGACCCGGAGCAGTCCGTCGGCGATCGAGAGGAACCGCAGCAACTCCTCGACGGCGGTGGACACGAGTCCGGGATCCGCCCGCAGCTCGGCCAGCCGCTCCGGGTGCCGCAGCAGCGTGTACGTCCCCAGGGAGATCATGTTCGCCGTGGTCTCGTGCCCCGCGACCAGCAGAATCGTCGCCAGCTGCACCAGCTCCTCCCGGTCGGGGCCGCCCTCCCCGGACCCGCGCGCCACCAGGTCGTCGAGGACGCCGTCGCCGGGCTTCAGCCGCTTGCGGTCGATCAGTTCGCCGAGGTAGCCCTCCAGCTGGGCCAGTGCGTCCTCGGTGTCCGCGCCCGTAGGACCGCGCAGCAGGCGCCGTGACTGCTCCTCGAAGAAGTCGTGGTCCGCGTACGGCACGCCGAGCAGGTCGCAGATGACGATCGACGGCACCGGCAGCGCGAAGGCGCTCACCAGCTCGGTCGGCGGCCCCTGCGCCTCCACCGCGTCCAAGAGCCGGTCCACGGTCTCCTGGATGCGGGGCCGCAGGGTCTCGGCCCGCTTGAGGGTGAAGCTCGGGATCAGCAGCCGCCGCTGGGTGTTGTGCTCGGGGTCGTCCCAGCCGAGCAGCGCCGCGCGCCGGCGCCTGCGCAGGGTCGACGCCCGTTCGGTGGGCAGGGGGAAGTCGGGACGGGTGGAGTCGGTGGACAGGCGCTGGTCCGCGAGGAGCGTGCGGGCGGCCGCGTGTCCGGTGACGAGCCACACCGCCCGCCCGTCCCACAGGGTGACCCGCGACAGCGGGTGCTCCTCCTCGGTCCGGGGATAGGCGGTGGGCGGGTGGTAGGGGCAGGTCCGGTCCTGGGGGAACGCCACGGCTTTCGTCACGGGGGCCTCGCTTGGGGCGATTCGGTGGCAGGGACTGTGGTGCCGTCTCCACTACATGCCTCAGGCACCTATCTGGTCTACGCACACTTCGGCCATTCCACCGGAACGGGCGAGGCCATACGGCAGGGGAGTCCAGGAGAGCGGCTCGCGCCCCGGTCGGGAGGAGGGTTCGTGCCCGGGTCTGACCGCCGTCTCCTGCAACGCCCCGGCCTCCGTCCTCGCCGGCCGCCCGGCCGACGCGCCGACCCTGAAGGACATCCCCGGCACCCGGCGCCCCCGTCCGGGGGGCCGCCGGTCTTCTCGTCACGGACATGGAGCACGGGGACGGACGACCGCAACGGCCGACTGCTGGCGGCCGCCCGCCGGGGCGACGCCGACGCGGTCCGGGCCGCCCTGGAGGCCCGCGACGAGGAGCTTCGCTCCCCGCTGCTGCTCGCCGCGCTCGGCAACCACGTGGAGGCCGCCCGGGTCCTCGTCCGGGCCGGCACCGACCCGGTTGACCCCGCCGGGAGCCGAGTGGCGTCATGACCCCACGGTCGGGCCCGCCTCTTGTGCGGCGGCCGTGCGTCGATAGCCTGCGCCTCATGATGCGTGTCTGGATCTTGCCGCTGCTGCTCGCCGTCGCCGGATCGCTCGTCGCGGCGGGGCTGATCGCCAGGGGGAGCCCCGGCGAAGGCGCCGTGCTCCTCGCCCTGTTCGTGCTCATCGCGACCCTGAACTCGCCGCTGATCTTCCCCCGGTCGATCAGCGACGAGGAGGCGAGGCGCCGCAGCGAGGCAGACGGGCGGCCGATCGTCTACTGGCGGCCGGGCTGCCAGTTCTGCATGCGCCTCCGGATCCGCCTGGGCCGCCAGGCGGGCCGGGCGCACTGGGTGAACATCTGGCGCGACCCGGACGGAGCGGCGGCCGTGCGGGCCGTGAACGACGGCAACGAGACCGTGCCGACGGTCTTCGTGGCGGGCCGGCCTTTCACCAATCCCGATCCCGCCTGGGTACGGGAGCGGCTCTCGCCCACCTCGTGACGGATCGGCGGTCCCGGGCGCGAGCCGTCAGCTCGGCCCCTCCTCCGTCCACGGTCGGAGCTTCTCCGGGTTGCGTACGGCCCAGATGCGGGCGACACGGCCCTCGACGAGCTCGAACGCCGCCACCGTCACGGTGGCACCGGCGTTCTGGGCGACGAGGCCGGGCACCCCGTTGACCGTCCGCTCCAGAAGGGTCAGTCCGGGGGCCTTGTCGGCGATGTGAACGAGGTACTGGGCGATGAGCCTGCTGCCCTCGACCGGACGGAGCACGGCGCCGACGAGGCCGCCGCCGTCGGCCGCCATCGTGGCGTCGGGGTCCAGCAGGTCGACCAGGGCCTTGATGTTCCTGGCCTCCCACGCCTCCTTGAACTCCCGGACCAGGGCGGCCTGCCGGGCCGCAGGGACGGCCGGGGTCCGCGCGGCGCGGACACGCCGACGGGCCGAGGTCGCCAGTTGCCGGCAGGCGGCGGGGGAGCGGCCGACGACGTCGGCTATCTCGCCGAAGGGGTACCGGAAGACGTCGTGCAGGATGAACGCGACGCGTTCGGCCGGCGTCATCGACTCCAGCACGACGAGGAACGCCATGTTCACCGACTCGTCCAGGGTGATCCGGTCGGCGGGATCGGCCGGCGCGGACCCGCCGCCGTCGGTCCGCACGCTCGACCACTCCGCGCGGTCGGGCAGCGGTTCGGGTATCCACGTCCCGACGTAACGCTCGCGCCGGACACGCGCGGAGCCGAGCATGTCCAGGCAGACACGGCCGGCCACCGTCGTCAGCCACGCCCCGGGCGACTCGACGGCCCCGCGCCGCTCCGGGGGCATCGCGTACCAGCGGGCGTACGTCTCCTGTACGGCGTCCTCGGCCTCGGCGAGTGAACCGAGCAGCCGGTAGCCGAGGTTGAGCAACTGGCGCCGCTCTCCGACGACCACGCTCAGGTCCGGCTCGGACCGGTCGTGCCCCGGCACGGTGGGGGTGCTCATGATCGCGACTGCTCCCTGGTTCGTCTCGTCCGACGCCGCTCGCGCCCTGCGCCCGCGTGACGAAGAACCGCGCCGGAGGAGAAAGTCGGCGTCCCGCCTCACATTTCACGGGCCTGCGTCGTCGGACGGACGAGACACTACCGAGCCACCGCCGCGAGGCAGAAGAAAAGGATCACGTCATGGCCAGCACCGCACAGACCACGGCAGTTCAGGGCAGCGGAATCCGTACCTTCGTCCAGGTCTCGATAGCCCTGCAGACCCTCTCCCTCTTCTTCCAGGCCTCCACCGCCGGGCTGTTGCTCTCCTCCTCGCAGGGCGAGGTGCTGCACGGCGTCGGAGCACGCGTCATGTACGGCGCGACCATGCTGTACGTGATCGCGGCGGTCCTCGCCTGGAAGCCGGGCGGCGGCTCGCCCCGCCCCATCCTCTACTCGACCGGCTTCCTCGTCCTCGCCTCGGCGCAGGTGGTGCTGGGGATCGCCCACGAGCCGTCCCTCCATGTCCCCCTGGGCGTCCTGATGTTCGGCCTGAGCGTGCTGGACCTGGGCCGGATCCTCACGTCCCGGCGGCAGGACGGTCCGGCCGTACGGCAGCGGTAGCCACCGTCGGGCGGCCTCCCGGGTGCGGGCGCACGGACGGAGTCGATCTACTGTGGTCCGCATGTCTGTTCCCGTCCATGCCCTTGCCCACCGGCCGCTGACGACCGGGGCCGTGGCCGAACTCGTGGCGCTGCCGGCCGTACCTCCCGTCCCGGACGACTCCGACGCCGTCGACGCGGAAGCCGGACTCCGGGGCTGGGTGTGGGAGGACTCGCTCGTCTGCGAGTCCTACCGGACCACCCACGGCCACGTGCTCTGCACCGACGTCGTCAGCCCCTTCGGAAGCCCGGAGGCCCGGACCTTCCTGGTCTTCGGAGAGGTGTACCCCGTCGACCCGCACGATGAGGACATGGCCAACGCCTCATGGCTGTACGGCCTCATGGACCGCTGGCGGGAACAGCCCGGCTGGACCGGCGGCAGGCCGAGCACGGTCGACGCGTGCGAGGAGGTCCTCGCGGAGGCCGCGCGGGCAGTGACCGAGCACCTCGGCACGCCGCCCGAACGGACGACGCGGTCCGCCGAGAGCCTGGTCACCGGGCCCACCCTGACGCACCGGGTCTGGCGCACCGCGACCCACGCCCTGGTGCTGGGGCCGGCAGCGGACAACGGCCCGTACGGCTACCTCACCCATCTGCAACTGTCCTGCACGCCCCTCGACTGCGCCCCCGGGCTTCCGCCCGCCGGGGACGAGGACGGCCTGACCGAGTGGATCGCGGCGCACATCGACTGGTGAGCCGGCGATCGCGTGACCCCGCGCGTCAGCGTGGCTCCGGGGCCGGCCACGCGCGCGGGAAGGGCACACGCAGCGAGCCGGCCGCCACGGGGGTGTGGCCGGCCGCGGCGTGCAGCCGCCCCTCGCGCAGGACGATCGCCCCGCCGGAGAGCATGGACGTCACCAGCTCGTCGGCGAGCGTCTCGGGCGTGAGCGCAGGAGGCGTGCGGCGTCGGTCAGCCACGCGCGCGCGTGGAGGTACGGCTCGATCTCCGCGGCCGGGATGCCGTCACGGATCATGAGCGCGAACGCGAGGATCCGGCGGGCGCCGTACCAGACGGCCCCGTCGGGGTCGTCGACGAGCCGTCGGCCCCGGCGCAGCGCGGCGGCGAAGGCGGCACCGGTGTCGGCCGGGACCGGGCCGTGGGAGGGCAGGATCACGCGCGCGTCGAGGTCGGCCATCCGCTGGAGGGAGGCGAGTGCGGTGGCCGCCGCGTCGGGCCCGTCGAGGGCGAGGTCGACCCAGCCGACGTCGTAGTCCGACAGCGCGTCACCGACCACGAGCAGCCGTTCCTCCGGCTGCCAGAGGGCCAGGTGGCCGGGCGTGTGACCGGGCGTGCGGACGACCTCCCAGTCGGTGTCGCCGAGCCGGAGGACCTGCCCGTCGTCGAGGGCCATGTCCACGGTGTACGGGGCGACCGGCTGGTCCAGGTACTCCGCCGAGCAGCAGCCGGGGTCCCGGCGGGAGATCGCCTCGGCCTCGGGCGCCCCGGCGGCGATGCCGGCGCCCCCGGCCTGGAGGAGGGCGTTGCCGCCGACGTGGTCGGAGTGCCAGTGCGTGTTCACGACCAGGCCGATCGCGCCGGCCCGGGCGCGGGCCCAGTCGGCGGTCTCCCGGGCGTGGCCGACGAACCCCGAGTCGACCAGGGCCGGTTGCCTCCCGCGCAGCAGGAGCGTGTTGGCGTCGGGGAACGGCCGCTGCCACCAGGACGCCCAGGACGGCAGCGACGGAGGCGCGGACGGCCGCCGGCCCGCGGCGCTCGCGTCCCGGGGCCCGCTCCTCCGCCCCGGCGCGCCTGTTCCTGCCGCATGGGGTTCCTGCACGTGCTCTCCTTCGGCTGCGAGGGACATCAGGGGCGGGGTGCACGGACCGTCGACGCGGACGAACCGCCGACGCGGCAGCGGCCCGCCCGGGGCGCCGTGGGCCGTGCCCCGAGCACGGCGCCGCCGCTCAGGTCCCGGCCGTCGCGGTGCGGGCGATGCGTTCCAGGGTGGTCCGCATTCCGGCCCGGTTCAGCGCGACCCGGCGGGCCGGGTTCGTCCCGGCGAACACCGTGCCCAGCAGGTCGGCCGCACGGGCCCGCCGCCCGTCGGTCCGGAGGTCCTGCCAGAACTCGGTGAGTCGTGTCCCGGTGCCTTCCGGCTCGAACCGGTAGCCCCAGCGGGCGATCGGCAGGCCGAACACGCTGATGTCGAAGACGAACTCGCTGTTCGGGCGCAGCGCGCTCACCCGCCCGAGGGTGGGCCAGAGGAACGGTCCGCGCCGGTTGAACCCGACGAACCGGGTTCCGGTGCGCGCCGGCGGCCGCAGCACCCACACGTACCGGCACTCCGGGCTCCAGCGGCCCATGTTCCGAAGGTCCGAGACCAGCCGGTAGACGAGCTCCGGCGGAGCGTCGACGACCGTGCTCTCCTCAAGACTCCACTGTCGGTCCACGGCCCGCTCCCCTCGCACCCGGTGGGACGGTCCCACCCTTGCTACTCGCCGGTACGTTAGCGGGCCCGTGAGACGTCTGTCCCCTGATCGGCGAGCCGGTTCAGTTCTCGACGTCCTGCGGGTACCAGCGCAGTTCGACCGTGTTGCCGTCGGGGTCCTTCACGTAGACCGACTGGGCCGAGCCGCGCGCGCCCCAGCGCGGGACCGGTCCCTCCAGGACCTCGAACGTGCCGGAGTCGATGACCTCCTGCCAGTCCAGGGGGTCCACGACGAGGCAGATGTGGTCGACGTTGGACTCGCCCCGGGGGCGGGAGAAGAGGTCGATGACGGTGTTCTCGTTGATGCGCACGGACGGGAACGACACCTTGCCCGCCCGCCACTCCTCGACCCGCTCGGGAGCGAGGCCCAGGGCGCCGGTGTAGAACTCCAGCGCCTTGTCGACGTCGGTGACGTTGAGCACGAGGTGGTCGAAGGCTGTGACGCGCATGATGGGTTCCGTACCTCTCTGGGGTGGGTCTCGTCCTGATGATCATGGTGACTGCGGAGGGCGCGATCAAGGGGTCCGGACGTCCACGATGCGGACCGACCGCCTCCGGGACGCGGCGGTACGGGCCGTCGCCCCTCGCCGGCGGACGCGGAGCTCAGATGTGGAGCTCGGCGGGGAAGCCGGTCCAGCGCAGGTCGGCGGGGAGGTGCCCGGTGTCGTTGAGGAACAGGACGGCCGGGGCACGGTCGGCCGTGTAACGGATGACCGTCAGTGCGGCGTTGGCGTGGTTGATGCCCATCCAGCGCGCCCGGGGAGCCTCCAGGGCCTCGCGGACGAGCCAGGCGAGGAGGAAGTTGTGCGTGACGACGAGTTCGTGGACCGGCCGGTCGCCGTCGACGGGCCCGGTGAACCGCGCGAGGGCCTCGGCGGCGAGCCCGGGCCCCTGTTCCCGCTCCTCCGCCGGGAACTGGGCCAGGAACCCGAGCATCGCGTCGGCCGACCTCGGGGGCAGCTCCTCGTGCCGCGGCACGTAGGGGATGTAGTCGCCGGCCGGCGACGACACCCGCAGGGGAACCCCGTCGAGCTGATCGCCGATCAGCCGGGCCGTCTGCGCCGCGCGGGCCAGCGGGCCGTGGTGGATCGCCGTCAGCGGGGCCTTCCGGAGCCGCTCGCCGAGCAGGACGGCCTGGCGGCGGCCGCGGTCCGTCAACGCGCTCTCGTCCTCGTTCGCCTCACCGTGGCGGGCCAGGTACAGAAAACGGTCGGCTGTCTTCGTCATGCTCGACTCCTCGGGCGCGATTCATGATCTTGCGAACGTGTGGACGGACGCGGTCCGGCGCCGTGCGGTTCCACCGCCGGGGAAGGGGGCGTCCGGGCACGACGGACCCCGGGACACCGTGCCGCACGGCCCCTCGGGGTCACCTCGGCGCGTCAGAGACGGAGGAGGACCAGGGCCGTGTCGTCGGTCGTCCCGGTGGGCGGGGTGAGCTCGGTGAGCAGGGTGTCGGCGAGGGCCTCGGGGTGGTCGTTCCGGTGCCGGGCGAGGGCCTCGGCGAGCCGGTTCAGGCCCGTGTCGATGTCCTCACGGCGGCGCTCGACGAGGCCGTCGGTATAGAGGGCGAGCACCGAACCGTCGGTGAAGGCGGTCTCGGCCTGCGGCCGGGGCGCAGCGTCGGGACGGGCGCCGAGCGGGGGGTCGGTGGCCCGGTCGAGCAACTCCACGGTGCCGTCGGGGCGGCAGAGGAGGGGAGGGGGGTGCCCGGCGCTGCTGTACGTGAGGACGCGGCTCCGCCAGTCGATGACGACGGACACGGCGGTGGTGGACTCGGCGCCGTCGACGTCCCGGGAGTACAGGTCGAGGACGTCGAGGGCCTGGGCGGGTCCGGCGGCGACGCGGCAGGCGGCCGACAGTGCGCTGCGGAGCAGCCCCATGACACCGGCGGCACGCAGGCCGTGGCCGACGACGTCGCCGACGGCGACCGCGGTGCGGCCGGGCAGCTCGACGAGGTCGTACCAGTCGCCGCAGACGTTCAGTGCTTCGGTGGCAGGCCGGTAGCGCACGGCCGCGTGGTGATGGCCGAGGGGGCGCGGCGGGGGCAGCATCGCCTTCTGGAGGTGGAGCGCCACCTCGCGCTCCTGGGCATGGGCACGGCGGAGCCGCTCGTTGACCTCCTGGAGTTCCCTGGCGCGGGTGTAGAGCTCGGACTCCAGGGCACGTGGCTGGTCCCCGCCCTGGGTGCCACGGGCCTGGAGCAGTTCCGTGACCTCCTCCACACGGTGCAGCAGCAGGGACACGGAACCGTCGGGGGCGAGGACGGGGACGTTGACCGGGCTCCAGTACCGCTCCTGCCAGTGCCCGGACCGGTTCGGGGATTCCACGTCGTACCGCTGCAGCGCCATGGTGTCGCGCTCCCCGGTGGCCAGGACCCGTTCCAGGGAGGCCCGCAGATTGCGCACGCCGGTCGCGGACGGATCGTCCGGGTTGTCGGGGAAGGCGTCGAAGAGGTGCCGGCCGACGAGCTGCTCGCGCGTCCGGCCGGACGTCAGGAGGTACGCCTCGTTGACGGCCGCGTAGACCAGCCCCGGGGTGAGCAGCGCGACGGCACCCGGCAGGGCCTGGAAAACCGCTTCGTAGTCGATCCCGGGTCCGTTCACCCTTCACCTGCCCGTACGCCGCGGGTCCGGCCGTGAGACTGCCCCCACGATAGGCCCGCCCGCGGACGACGGCCTCCGGACGCGATCCGTCCGCGCGTCACGGGCGGGCCCCGCCCGGGCCGGGCGTCCGGCGAGGGCGTGTATCGCGGGCGTATCGAGAAACGCATACGCTCCCGCAACGCCCCACCGTCTGTCATGGGCACATGAACCTCCACACCGCCACTCCGGCGCCGCCCCGCCGCACGCGCCGGACCGTGGCCGTCGCACTTGCGCTCTTCACTCTCGCGAGCGCCGGGTACGTCCTGCGGGGACCGCTCCTGATGGCCGCTCCCCGGTGCGTGGCGGGGCCGTGGCACGGCTGCTTCGACACGTTCAACGGTGTGGTGCTGATGACCCTGGTCGCGCTGCCGGCGGCCGTGATCGTGGCGTGGGGCCTGACGCTCCGCCGGCGGGCCGCCGGTGTCGCCGCGGCCTGGCGGCTGTCCCTGGCCGAGGTGGGCATGGTCCACGGGACCGTGCCGTTCCTGTGGCTGACCATGATGCCGGGCGCCGGGGCCGGTACCGTCCCCGGCCGGGTGAGCCCGGTGCCGCTGCGGGACCTGGCCACGATGGGTCCGCTCGGGATCGCCGGCAATCTGCTGGTCCTCGCGTCGCTGGGGTTCTTCGCCCCGGTGCGCTTCGCCGCCCTGGCGTCCCTGCCGCGCGTCCTGGCGCTCGGGGCGGGCTGCTCGGTCCTGATCGAGACCGCGCAGTACGTCCTGCGGCTCGACCGGGTCTCCTCCGTGGACGACGTCCTGGTCAACACCACCGGCGCCGTGCTGGCCGCGCTGGCGTCCCGTCGCTGGTGGCGCGCCGCGGACGCGGCGCGGTCGGGGCATACGCCGGCGACATGCGGCGCTGCCTAGGCTGGGCGCCATGCGTGTACTGATCGTGGAGGACGAGCCCTATCTGGCCGAGGCCGTCCGGGACGGCCTGCGTCTGGAGGCGATCGCCGCCGACATCGCCGGTGACGGCGACTCCGCCCTGGAGATGCTCGGCGTCCACTCCTACGACCTCGCGGTCCTCGACCGGGACATCCCCGGCCCCTCCGGCGACGAGGTCGCCCGGCGCATCGTCGCCTCCGGCAGCGGCATCCCGATCCTCATGCTCACCGCCGCCGACCGGATCGACGACAAGGCCTCCGGGTTCGAGCTCGGCGCGGACGACTACCTCACCAAACCCTTCGACCTGCGGGAGCTCGTCCTGCGGCTGAGGGCGCTCGACCGCAGGCGCGCGTACGCCCGGCCCCCGGTCCGGGAGATCGCCGGCCTTCGACTCGACCCCTTCCGCCGGGAGGTCCACCGCGACGGCCGCCCTGTCGCGCTCACCCGCAAACAGTTCGCCGTGCTCGACGTCCTGACCGCCGCCGAGGGCGGGGTCGTCAGCGCCGAGGAGCTCCTCGAACGGGCCTGGGACGAGAACGCCGACCCCCTCACCAACGCCGTGCGCATCACCGTCTCCGCCCTGCGCAAACGGCTCGGCGAGCCGTGGGTCATCAGCACGGTGCCCGGCGTCGGCTACCGGATCGACACCGGCCGTACGCATGGATAGGCGTCCCGGGCTCAGTGCCCGGCTGCGGCTCACCCTCAGCTACGCCGGATTCCTCGCCGTCGCCGGTGCCCTCCTGCTGGCCGTGGTGTGGGGGTTCCTGCTGCGATACGTCCCCGACAACGAGCGGGGCCTTCTCGGGATCTCGCCCAACCGCTATCTGCTCGTGCACACCTTCGCCCCCGCCGCGGCGGTGGCGATGGCCTTCCTGCTCGTGTTCGGCCTCGTCGGGGGTTGGATCCTCGCCGGCCGGATGCTCGCACCGCTCACCCGGATCACGGCCGCGGCGCGGACGGCCGGGAAGGGGTCGCTGTCCCACCGCATCCGCATGACGGGCCGCCGGGACGAGTTCCGCGAACTGTCCGACGCGTTCGACTCGATGCTCGAAGAGCTGGAGTCCCACGTCGAGGAGCAGCGGCGGTTCGCCGCGAACGCCTCGCACGAACTGCGCACCCCGCTCGCCGTCTCGCGCACCCTCCTCGACGTCGCACGCAAGGACCCCACGCGGGACCGGGGCGAACTCGTCGAACGGCTGTACGTCGTGAACACGCGCGCGATCGACCTCACCGAAGCCCTCCTCGTCCTCAGCCGCAGCGACCGCGCGCACCTCCACCGCGAGACCGTCGACCTCTCCCTCACCGCGGAGGAAGCCGCCGAAACCCTGCTGCCCCTCGCCGAGCAGCGCGGGATCACGCTCGACGTCACGGGCGGGGAGGCCCGGACGAGCGGCTCGGCGGAGCTCCTGCTCCGGATGGTGACGAACCTCGTCCAGAACGCCCTCGTCCACAACCTCCCCGC
This sequence comes from Streptomyces sp. E-08, assembly GCF_049913095.1. Classification (NCBI taxonomy): domain Bacteria; kingdom Bacillati; phylum Actinomycetota; class Actinomycetes; order Kitasatosporales; family Streptomycetaceae; genus Streptomyces; species Streptomyces sp. E-08. The sequence goes on from NZ_CP183971.1 coordinate 8,249,738, forward strand.
CGGCGGCACCGTGACGGTCCACACCGGGACGGAGGGCGACACGAGCGTCCTGGGGGTCGAGAACACGGGTCGTCCGCTCCCGCCGGAACTGGTCCCGACCCTCACCGAACCGTTCCGGCGCGGAACGGAACGCGTCCGCACCGAGGAGCACGGGGGCGTCGGCCTGGGCCTCGCCATCGTGCACAGCGTCGTCCGCGCCCACGACGGGACCCTCGACCTCGCGCCCCGCCCCGACGGCGGTCTCCTCGTCACGGTCCGGCTCCCCGGCACCCGGTAGGGATCACGGTCCCGCCGTCCTCACCGGCCTGCGCAGCAGGTACACCGCTGCCGAGGTGACCAGGACCAGCATGACGCCGGTGAACACCAGGCCCGCCTGCTCCAGGCCGAGCGGTCCGGCCAGGAGGCCGACCCCGGTGACCGGGATCGAGATTCCGGTGTACGCGACGACGAACAGCGTCGAGATCACCGCCGCACGCTGCTCCACCGGGGCGGCCGCGGCGACGGCGGACATCGCCGCGCGGAAGGAGAGCCCCTGGCCGACCCCGCCGACGACGGCGGCGAGGACGACGAGCGCGAGGACCTCCACGGACAGCGCGCCCGCCAGGAAGGCCAGGCCGGCGAAGAGCACCACGCAGCCCAGCGGCAGGGACCGGGACACCCCGAAGCGGCCGACGGCCAGCTGTCCGGCGGTGGAGGCGAAGAAGGCGAGCGCGACGATCAGCCCGCTCACGGCATGGTTGTCGACGTGCAGGAAGCGGGCCAGGAAGGCGGGGCTGACCGAGGTGAACACCCCGAACAGGGCGAACCCCGCGAAGGAGGCGATGGCCGCCGGCACGAACACCGGGCGGACCTCCGCGGGCAGCGCCGGCCGTTGCGGCCGTACGGCGGTCAGCGGACGCGGGTCCCGCACGGTCTCCGGCAGCCGCAGGAGGACGACGGCGGACACGGCCACCAGGGCGAGGTGCACGGCGAACGGGAGCAGCAGCGGCTCGGGGGCGTACTCCGCGAGCAGCCCGGCGAGCAGCGGCCCGCAGCCGAGGCCGCCCATGTTGGCCGCGGTCGCCACGAGCGTCGCCCGGGACTGGCCGCCGGGCGGCGCGAGGTCCATGACGTACGCGGTGGCGGCCCCGGTGAACAGGCCGGCCGACAGGCCCGAGAGCAGCCGGCCCGCGTACAGCCATCCCAGCGCGTCGGCGGACAGGAAGCAGACCGCGCTCGCCGCCGCGAAGCCGAGCCCCCACAGCAGCGTGGGCCGTCTCCCGACGGTGTCGGAGGCGTTCCCCGCCAGGAGCAGGACGCCGATGACTCCGAAGGCGTACACGGCGTACACGACGGTCACCGTCAGCTCGGAGAACCCGAACTTCTCCTGGTAGAGGGGGTAGAGCGGGGTCGGCAGCGTGGTGCCGGTCATCCCCACGACGAACACGGCGCCGGCCAGCAGGCACCGGAGCCACCCTTGACGATCACCAACCATGCAGCCGACCGTAACCCCGCCGTCCGCGCCCGCCCGGCAACGCGACGCCCGCGAGCGGGTGACCGCCGTGGCACGGACGTCCGACCGCCGTGGACCAGGACGGAGCGGCCGGCGGCGCCGGCCCGGGGCAGACTGTGCGCATGGACGGATGGACCCGCTCGGGCAGCGAACCCTGGCCCGCACCCTACGGACGCCTGCGCGTGGAGACCGACGACCTCGGGCCCGCGCACTGGCTCACCGAACGCCACCCCGGGCACGGGGACTTCGGCACCGTCGCCGGTGTCGCCGCGCCCGGATTCCCGGCGTACGCGCGCGTGCTGCATCCCGCGGAGCTCGACGAGCGACCGGTCCGCTGGGACACGGTGGCCGCGGCCCGGGGTGGGCGGATCGAGGCGCTGACGGACTGGTACGAGGTGATCGGCGCGGAGCGGTACTACCAGAACGCGGAGGAGTACGGCCTGCCGGGCGTGTGGGACGAGCATCCCGCCGAAGGGCCCACGCCCGAAGGCGTCGCCCGCGCCCTGATCCCCGTCCTCGCGCGGCACACGGCCACGCCGGAGAGCTGCTGCTACGGAGTGTGGGACGGGTACGGCCGGTGGAACTGGGAGGGCATCCCCACCTTCTTCACCCCGGGCCGGGACGAGGTCCTGTTGTACGGAACCCTGGCCGACGCCGTGTCGCCCGTGCTCCTGGACCCGTTCCTCGAACTCCCCGACCTGTGGTGGCCTCGGGACCGGGCCTGGTGCGTGGGCGGTGACGTCGACCTCGTGAGCACGTACGTCTGCGGATCCGAGGAACTGATCGCCGACCTGCTCGCCGCGCCCGGCCTGGAGGTCCACCGGGTCACGGCGACCGACCGCGTCGGCTGAGGCGGACACCCCCGTCCCGCGTGCGGGGGCGCGGGGCTCAGTCCACGTCGTCGGCGCGCAGCGTGAGGTCGAGAAGGCCGGGGAAGCGGGCGTCGAACTCCTCCCGGCGAAGCCGGTTGAGCCGCTTCGGCCCCTGGTCGCGCTGCTCGACGAGGCCCGCGCCGCGCAGCACGGTGAAGTGGTGGCTCTTGGCCGCCCTGCCGACGGGCACGTCGAAGTTGCTGCAGCTGAGCGTCCAGTCGGGCTGGGCGGCCAGTTCGCGGACCAGCTGGATGCGCACGGGGTCCGCGAGCGCGGAGAGCGCGGTGAGGAGGGCGACGTCGTCGGGGTGCGTGTGCACCGGCGCCGCGCGGTGCCCCGCGCTCCCAGCCTGCTCCGCCATGCCGCTCACTCCTTCGTCGTGGCTCATGCGCTTGCCCAATGTCCGATGGTCATCATACAGTGCGAGTGTTCGCCTCCCGTTGAACACTCTGTCTCGGCTCCGTCCGAGCACTCCTCGAAGGATGGTTCGTCCATGCGCGCGATCGAGTTCCACGAGTACGGCGGCCCCGAGGTCCTGCGACTCGTCGAGGCCGCGGCACCTCAGCCGGGACCGGGCCAGGTGGCCATCGACGTCGCCTGGGCCGGAGTGAACTTCGCCGACGTCAAGGCGCGCGCGGAGGGCTACCGGGTCGACGCCCTGCCCTACCGCCCCGGCCTGGAGGTCTCCGGCCACGTCCGGGCCCTCGGCGAGGGAGTCGAGGGACTCGAAGTCGGCCAGGAGGTCGCCGCCCTCGTCGGCGGGGGCGCGTACGCCGAGGTGGTGGTCGCCCGGGCCGAGACCGTCTTCCCGCTTCCCGAGGGACTCGATCTGAGGACCGCGGCGACCCTTCCCACCGTCCTGCCGACCGCCCACGCCCTCATCCACGAGGTCGGCCGGCTCCGCGCGGGAGAGAGCGTGCTGGTGCACGGCGCGGCGGGAGGCATCGGCACCGCCGTCGGCCAACTGGCCCGGGCGGCGGGCGCCGGGGCGGTGTACGGAGTCGCCTCCACCGAGGCGAAGGCCGCGTACGCCCTGAAGTACGGCTACGACGAGATCTTCCGCCCCGACACCTTCGACGAGGACGTCCGGCGGGTCACCGGGGGCAGGGGAGTCGACCTCGTCCTCGACCCGGTGGGCGGCGACACGCTGCGCCGCGGCCTGGGCGCCCTGGCAGCCTTCGGGCGCCTCGTCTCCTTCGGCAACGCCGGCGGGGACGCGCCGTGGCAGGTCGGCCAGCCCGAACTGTACGGCCAGGCCCACTCCGTCGCGGGCTTCTCCGTCCTGAGCCTCGCCCAGACGGCACCCGCCGCCGCGCGTGCCCTCACCGAGCGCGCCCTGCGCGCGGTGTCCGAGGGGGCGGTGACCCTCCCCGTCACCGCCGAGTTCTCCCTGGCCGAAGCGGTCGAGGCGCACCGGCTCCTGGGCGGGCGCACCTCCACGGGCAAGCTCCTGCTGCGCGTGAAGGACTGAGATCGGCGGGGGAACTACCGGCGGCCGGTGCGCGGCGCGACGGCCTCCAGGTCGGCGACGCTGCCCGACATGATCGTCCGTACGTGCGCGGTGATGTGCTCCAGGGGCCAGTCCCACCAGGCCACCGCGAGCAGCCGGGCGACGTCCCCGTCGTCGTAGCGGGTACGGATGAGGCGCGCCGGGTTCCCGCCGACGATGCCGTAGTCGGGGACGTCGTAGGTGACCACGGCACCGGAGCCGATGATCGCGCCGTGACCGATCCGCACACCGGGCATGACCGTCGTGCCGTGCCCGAACCAGACGTCGTTCCCGACGACGGTGTCCCCGCGGTTCGGCAGGCCGGTGAGCAGGTCGAAGTGCTCCGACCACGAGCCGCCCATGGTGGGGAAGGGGAAGGTCGAGGGCCCGTCCATACGGTGGTTGGCGCCGTTCATGAGGAACCGCACTCCGGTGCCGAGCGCGCAGAACCTGCCGATGACCAGCTTCTCCGGCCCATAGTGGTAGAGCACGTTCCGCGTCTCGAACGCGGTCGCGTGCTCGGGATCGTCGTAGTACGAGAACTCCCCGACCTCGATCAGCGGTGACGTCACGAGGGGGCGGAGCAGCACCACCCGAGGGTGCTCGGGCATCGGGTGGAGGACGGTGGGATCGGCGGGTACGGGCATGGTCGATTCCTCGCTGACGGGGGCGGTGACCGGTCCATGATCGCGGGATCACGGCTTCGGCGACACCGGTTTCCCGCGCCTCTCGCTCGTCACAGCTGGTGGGTCCACGCGATGACCAGGACGACGCCCGCCGCGAGCAGGACCGGCAGAGCGCACACGGGACCCGCCCCCACCCTGCGGCCCCACGTCCAGCCCGCGAGCCGGGAGTGCAGACGGTTCAGGAGCCACAGGGCGCCCAGACCGGCGGCCGCGAGCGCCAGGCCGATCAGGAAGTGCGCGGCCCATGCCCCGGCCATGCTCGGGCCGCCCCAGGAATGGTCGTACGGGCCGTGATCGACGACGGGGTAGAGCACGCCGCGCAGGACGAAGAGGACCTCGACCCCCACGGGCACGAGGGCGAGCAGGCCGAGCGGTACGGACATCAGCGCGTGTGCCGAGAGTCTCCACGCGCCGGGGCGCCGGGCCGATGAGAGAGCGGCCGAATCCTGCTCGTCGACCCGGGCCCACCAGGCGCGCGCCAGGTCCGAGCGCCCGGCCGCCACCAGGGCCGGCGTGAGCAGCGCGGCGGGCAGCAGCGAGGCCGCGTACCCGATCCTCCTGGCGGATCGTGCGGACGTGGCGCGCGAAGCGGGCCGCTCGGTGCGGGTACCCCGCGAACCGAGAGATGACATGACCGGTCCCCGTTCTCGTGGTCGTCGGCTCCTGCCGACGCCCGGAGGTTAGGGGAGGGTCGCCGTCGGCCACGTCACACCACGGTGCCGGGCCGGCCTCGTACCCGGGTAGGGGGTCGGAGGCGCGCGGTCGCCGGTCAGTCCTGCCGGCGGAGGTCCAGCATGCAGAAGACCTTGTCGTAGCGGCGTTCGCCGACGGCGACGAAGTCGGGCAGGCGGCCGTACTCGGTGAAGCCGAGCGACCGGTAGAGGCGCAGCGCGTGGTCGTTGTCGCCACGGGCGTCCAGGGTCAGCACCTCGATCCCCGCCGTGCGGGCGTCCGCGATCAGAGCGGCGGTCAGTGCCCTGCCGACACCGAGCCCCTGGGCCGCCGGGTCCACCGCGACCTTCTCGAGGTCGGCGTGGGGGCGATGGGTCGGGCGGGCGTAGCGGAGCCAGTACCCCAGACCGACGAGCCGGCGGTCGCGATACGCGACGCGCAGCGCGCCGTCCCCGGCCCGTACGGCGGAGACGACGTGACCGAGAAGCTCCGCCACCTCGTCCCGCGAGGGCGGCTCGACCCAGCCGAGCGGGGCCCCGCCACGGACCAGGCCCGCCAGGATCCGGTGGGCCGCGTCCGCGCATCCCGCCCACAGGGCCGGATCGGAGGTCAGCTCCCTCGCGTCGAGGAGCACGGGCTGAACGGTCGCTTCGTGGGGGATCGCCGGCGTCATGATCGCCAGCCTAGCCACCGCGGACACCGGGCCGTTCCCGCGTCCCCGGTCGGCCGCTACGTCTGCGGCGCGTCCGCGACGGCGTCCGCGTCCGCCGAGTGCGCGTCGGTGCCCGCAGTCAGCCAGGAGCCGACCGCCGGGAGGGCGTCGGGTCCGCTGTCGCCCTCGACCGAGGTGACGAGGTCGGCGATGGTCATCGCGTCGAGGGAGGCCCTCCACGCGGCCTCCGCGGCTCCCATGGCCCGCGCGATCGGGCACGGTCTCGTGCACTTCTCCGGTGGGGTCGCCAGGGGTCCACGCTGCCGGATCTCCGTGCAGACGAACGCCGGATCGGGGCCGTCGACGGCCCGCACCACGTCGAGCAGGGTGATCTCGCCGGCCTCCCTGGTCAGAACGTATCCGCCGGTCTTGCCCTGCACGGAGCGCACGAGGCCGGCCCGGGACAGCGCCTGCATCTGCTTGGCCAGGTAGCTCGGCGACACGTCGTGCAGCTGCGCGAGGCGGGCCGCGGGGACCGGTCGGGTCGCCGCCGTCAGCACCACACAGCAGTGCAGCGCCCACTCCACGCCACCGGACAGTTTCATGCGATCGCCCCGCCTCCGTTTGACCCGGACACAGGATATCCGAGTATTATCTCGGACATCGGGTATCCGAGTTTGCGTCCCGGGGTCCTGACCGACCCGCGAAGGAAGGCACACCATGAAGATCACCGTCATCGGAGGCACCGGCCTCATCGGCTCCCAGCTCGTCGCCACGCTGCGCGACGCCGGCCACGACGTGGTTCCGGCCTCACTGTCCTCGGGGGTGGACCTGCTCACCGGCACAGGCCTCGCGGAGGCGCTCCACGGCGCGGAGACGGTCGTCAACGTGACCAACTCCCCGACCTTCGACGAGCACTCCCTCGACTTCTTCCGCACGACCGTGAGCGGTCTGCTCCGCGCGGGGGAGGAGGCCGGGGTGCGCCACCAGGTCGCCCTCTCGATCGTCGGGGTCGACCAGGTCCCCGACCTGGACTACTACCGCGCGAAGGTGCTCCAGGAGGACCTGCTGCGTGACGGGCCGACGCCGTACTCGATCGTCCGCGCCACCCAGTTCTTCGAGTTCATGGACGCCGTGCTCTCCTGGACAGCGGTCGACGGCGTCGTCCGCCTGCCCGCCACCCCGCTCCGGCCGATCGCCTCCTCGGACGTGGTCCGGGCCCTCGCGGACGTCGCGACCGCGGCGCCGCTCGACGGCACGCTCGACGTCACCGGACCCGACGTCCTCGCCCTCGACGAGATCGGCCGGATCACGCTGGCCGCGCGCGACGACGGCCGCCGCGTCGTCACCGACGACGGGGCGGGCATGTTCGCCACCGTCCGCGGCGACGTCCTCGTCGGCGGCCCCGACGCCCGCCGGGGCCCCACCCACTACCGGGACTGGCTGAACGCCACCCGGGCCGGCGAACCGGCGCAGGGGCTCCCCGGTCAGGCCTGACGGTGCCTGCGGTGGGGGCGGCGCGCTCGGACGAGGGCGTCGAGACCGCCCACGGCGGCACGGAGGTGCGCCGATTCGCGCGGTGTCGTCCCACCCGAACACCACCAGGACAGCTGCCCGTCGGCCTCGTACACGTGCATGCCGAGGTTGTGTTCCCCGCACAACGGCCACGCCCGCCACAGGAGTTCGGACACCGTCTCCTGTGCGGCGTCGGCGACGGCCGCCAGGGCGCCGAGCGCGTCGCCGGACGGGTCCGGTTCCAGGAAGTTGCCCTGCCACTCGCCGTTGGCCATGCCGACGTAGACGTTCTCGCCCTCGTCCCCGTCGTCCGCGGGAAGTCCCAGCAGCCGCAGGGGTTCCTCGTCCGGCAGGGTCGCCGCGAGATCCCGGTTGACGAGGGCGAGGGCCCGGTCCCAGAGCGGGTACTCGCCCGCCGGTATCCGACGGGGCGCGGGCGTATCGAAGAAGGCACACATGGGCACCATCCTGCCGTGCGGGGCACGGTGCCCGGGCGGCGGCCCGGTCCGGGACCGGTTCCGGCAGGCGCCGGTTCCGGTCCCGGACCGGCCGGGTCACTCGCCGGAGTCGACGGTCGGCCGCCGCAGCTGCACCTCGGCGCCCGTCTGCTTGAAGGACTCCGCGGACACCGGGACGAGCACCGCGTCGCGGTGGAAGTCCCGCAGGTTCGTCGAACCGCAGCTGATCATCGTCGAGGTGAGCTTCGCCCGGGTCCGCTCGACGTTGTCGTACAGGCTGCCCGCGTAGGGCACGTAGCCGTCGACGCCCTCCTCGAAGACCATCTGGCCGCGCTGGCCGTAACGGGCCTCGTTCTGCGCGCGCCGCGAGCCCTCGCCCCAGTACTCCTTGTACCACTGACCGCCGATCTGCAGCTTCCGCGACGGGCTCTCGTCCAGGCGGGCGAAGTAGCGGCCGAGCATGATGAAGTCCGCCCCCATCGCCAGCGCCATCGCCATGTGCGAGTCGTTCAGCAGACCGCCGTCGCAGCACAACGGCACGTACACCCCGGTCTCCTGGGCGTAGGCGTCGCGCGCCTCGACCACGTCGAGCAGGGCGGAGGCCTGCCCGCGGCCGATGCCCTTCTGCGCCCGGGTGGTGCAGATGGCCCCGCCGCCGATGCCGACCTTCACGAACGCCGCACCCGCGTCGGCCAGATACCGGAACGCCCGTCCGTCGACGACGTTCCCGGCGCCCACGGGGACGGCGTCCCCGTACGTCTCCCGGGCGAACTCGACGGTCCTCGCCTGGTACACGGAGTACCCGTCGGAGGAGTCCAGGCACAGCACGTCCGCTCCGGCCTCGACCAGGGCGGGAATGCGGTCCTTGAAGTCACGGGAGTTGATGCCCGCGCCGACGCGCAGACGCTTCTCGCCGTCCACGGTCGCCCGGTGGTACGTCTTGTGCGCCTGGTAGTCCCGCTTCAGGACGAGGGAGACCACCCGACTGTCGTCCCCGAGCACGGGAAGAACGTCCAGATGGTGCTTCCAGATCAGCTCGTTCGCCTCGGACAGGGAGACCGAGGCCGGCGCGGTGACCAGACCGTCACGGCCCCGCATCCGGTTGCCGGCGGTCTCATGGGCACCGTGGCGCTCCAGATGGAAGTCGTCGAGGCTGATGATCCCGAGGAACTCGCCCTCCGCCTCCCCGTCACGCGTGACCACGGCCACGCCCTGCTCGGTGCCGGCCAGCAGCCGGGAGACCTCGCCGAGGGGCGTCGTCGGCGCCACGGTGACGTCGCTGGTGCGGAAGCCGGCCTTGTGCCGCTTCACCGCCAGCACGTCCGCGGCCTGGTCCTCGATCCGCTGGTTCTGGTGGATGAACGAAAGACCGCCGACCTGCGCCAGCGCCACCGCGAGCGCCGGTGACGACACCGCCTGCATGATCGCGCTCACCATGGGGGTGGCGACCCGGATTCCCGGCTCCTCGCCGACCCGGTGACGCACGAGCGGCGCCCCGAGGTCCGTGTTCTCCGGTGTGCAGTCTTCTGTGGTCAGGCCGGGGATGAGGAGGTACTCACTCAGCGTACGAGAGATCTCGGGAAGGATTTTCACATTGTCTCCAGCAAGGAGCCTGCGCGCCGGTCGGCAACGGAACGGCGGGGCTCGTACGGGCACTGCGGATCGATGCCGGCCGGGGGCGCACAGGACGGAAGGGGCGCTCCGGAAGCAGCGGAGCGGGCGCGCCCGGCAGGGCAGTGCTCACACGCGCGGCCGGGTCGGCAGCGAGGACACGACAGACCCGAATCCGGCGTTGCTGCACAGGCGTTGACTTCCATGACGCCATACGTGATCTTAGCGCACGGCCTGTCGGCGCCCGTCGGCGACCGTCAGCAGCCCGGCCGGTCAGCCACCGCCCGGACCGGAGCGCGCCGGGCGAGGAGCAGGCTCCTCGGCGAACTCTTCACCGACCCGAAGCGGCGGGCGCGGGCCATCGGCGTCTTCGCCGCGGCCTTCGCGGCCGGATTCGCGATCGGACCGGTCGTCGGCGGCGTCCTGCTCGAACGCTTCTGGTGGGGCTCGGTGTTCCTGGTCAACCTCCCCGTCATCGCCGTGTTCCTGTCCGTCGCACCCGTCCTGCTCCGCGAAGTGCGCGCGACCCGCCCCGGACGCGTCGACGTCGTCAGCGTGGTGACGTCGGCGAGCGGTCTGCTGCTGGCGATCTACGGGCTCAAGCACGCCGCGGCCGACGGGGCGACGGCTTCGGCGGTGCTCGCCGGACTGGCCGGGGTCGCCGTACTGACCTGGTTCGGAGTCCGTCAACGGCGTCTGGAACACCCGCTGATCGACTTCTCGCTCTTCCGCGAACGGGTCTTCACGATCGCGGTGATCACCGGACTGCTGCCCCTGGCCGCGTGGTCGGCCGTCGCCTACCTGGCCGGTGTCTACCTGCAATCGGTCCTCGGCCTTCCCGTGCTGCGTGCCGCGCTGCTCGCGCTGCCGGGAGCGGTCGTCCTGACGGTGACCTGCGTCGTCACACCGTCCCTGGTGGACCGCGTCGGCACACGCACGGCGCTGCTCGTCTGCCACTTCTCGATCGCGACGGGACTGCTGCTGCTCCTGCCCGCCGCCGCCACCGGCGGCACCGGCTGGTACGTCGCGTCCACGGCGAGCGCCGGCATCGGCTACGGCATCTCCTTCGCCGTCGTCGCCGACACCGCCGTGGGAGCGGTGCCGCCCGAGCGGGCGGGCTCGGCCGGCGCGATCGCCGAGACCAGCAACGAGATCGGCAACGCCCTCGGCATCGCCCTGCTCGGCTCGCTCGCGGCCGTCCTCTTCCGCCTCCAGGGCCCCGACCTCGCCCCGACACTGGACGAGACCCTGCGCGTCCCCGGCCTGGCGGACGCGGCGGCGTCCGCTGCGAGGTCCGCCTTCGTCACGGGCCTGCGCGTGGCCGCGGCGACGGCCGCCGTGCTGCACGTCGCCCTCGGTCTGTTCACCCTCCGGCGGCTCCCCCGGGACTCCGGATCCCGGGACTCCGGATCCCGGGACTCCGGATCCCGGGACTCCGGTCCCCGGGGGACCGGCTCTCATCCGCGGACGAAGACCGCCACGTCGTAGCGTTCGACCACCGGCCGGGGTCCGTCCCGCGCCTCGTCGCGGGCCGCGGCCTCCATGCGCACGAGCCCCTCGTGGAACTCCTCGGCCGTGAGGTGGGTGAACTTCGACTGCGGCCGGGTGACCAGCCGCGCGTGGTACGCGCCGAGGCTCGCCGTCACCGGGGTGGCGAAGGACCCGACCCCCTCCAGGACGAACCCGGCGGAGGAGACGCCCGTCCCGGCGCCGACCTCGATGACGGAGGGCGCGGGGCGAGGCGCGGACGAGGCGAAGAGCTCCACCCAGGCCCGCAGGGACTCCTCGGGCATCCCGTTGCCCGACTCGTAGGCCCCGGCCAGTCGTTCGTCGTCGTGGACACGGCTCGTGGAACCGACCCTCACCCACGAGCCACGCCCGGACAAGCGGCGCGGTGGCGAAGGACGCGGAGATCGGGAAGGATCGCGCGAATGGTCTCGGTATTGCAGAACGTGGCGATCGACTGTGCGGACGCCTATGAACTGGCTCGTTTCTGGAGCGGCGTCACAGGACACCCGATGGACCCGGAGGACGAACCGGGCGCGCGGGAGACCCAGGTCCTCCTCGCGGAGGGCCCGGTCCTGTACTTCAACCAGGTGCCCGAGGCGAAGACGTCGAAGAACCGGCTCCACCTGTGCCTGCGCCCCGAGACCTCGCGCGACGAGGAGGTGCGGCGGCTGCTGGACCTCGGTGCCACCTTCGTCGCCGACCACCGGAACCCCGACGGCTCGGGCTGGGCCGTCCTCGCCGACCCCGAGGGCAACGAGTTCTGCGTCCTGCGCAGCGAGTCCGACCGGGCGTCCGGGAACTCCTGACCGCCGCCGCGCGACGCTGCTCTCAGCCGGAGTGCAGGACCCGGAAGGTGGTGGGAGCCGACGGGTCCCGGTCGGCGACCTGGACCGGGGCCCACGCCCATTGCCAGAGGGCGATGCCCGGCGTGCGGGAGAACCGGATCGGGCCACGGGTGCCCTCGGCCGAAACGCGGGGCCAGGCCCCGGCTATCGTCGCCCGGTCGGTGCCGTGGGAACGCAGCAGTGCGGCCAGGACGGTGACGGTGTCCCAGCCCTCGAGGGCGACGAAGGAGGGCGCCTCGCCCAGCCGTTCGCGGAGTTCCTTCCGTACGCGGCCGCCGAGCGGACCGAGGTGCTCCGGGAGGTAGCGCAGGAACGGGATCCCGGCACCGTCCTCGCCCAGCGCCTCGGCCCACCCGGCGAACTCCGGCTGTCCGGCGGGGGCACCGATCAGCAGGTCCGCGAGCCGCCGGTCGCCCCGGACCGCCCGGACGATCGGCACCGCCGGTTCCGGACTGCCGACCAGGAGGAGCAGCGCCGTCACGTCGTGGTCGACGAGGGCGTCGCAGAGGGCCTCGGGGGTGAGCGCGGTCGCGTCGAGTTCGACGACGGAGCCGCCCCGGGGCGCGAGGTGGTCCCGCAGCACGCGGGTTCCGGTCGCCCAGTAGACGCTCGGCTGGGTCGCCACGGCGATCCGGCTCCGGCCCGTGGCGAGGAGGAAGTCCGCGTAGATCCGCCAGCCGCGTGACTGGGCCGGGGCCACGCGCGCGACCCACTCCGTCCGCTCCTCGACGAGCGCGTCGAGAACGGCGGACGAGCAGAGGAACGGCACGCCGAGGGCGTCGGCCCGGCCGGCGACGGCGCGGGCGACGACGCTGTGGTACTCGCCCACCACGGCGGCCACGCCCAGGCCGGCCAGTTCGACCACGGCCGCCGCGGCCCGCTCGGGGTCGGCCGCGGTGTCCCGGACGACCAGCTCAAGGGGCCGGCCGTCGATCCCGCCCGTCTCGTTGACCTCGTCCACGGCCAGGTCGAGTCCCGCGAGGAGGTGCCGCCCCGCCTCGACCCAGCCGGGCCGCGTCCGCGGGACGAGTGCGCCCAGGCGGACGGGCGGGCGGTCCGGGTGCGCTCCCGACGGGGAGGGTGGCGTGCTCATCGGGGTGTGTCTCCTTGGGGCGGTGAGGGCGTGGCCGCCGCCCGCAGCGCGGGGGAGGCGGTGAACAGGGCGACTACGGCCCCCCGTACCCGCGCGGCCACGACCTCGGGCGACGAGGCGTCGAGCTTGCCGTCGAGGTGCAGGAACGCCAGGCCGTGGACGAGGGCCCACACGGTGGTCGGGAGGGCCCCCGACGGGTCGGTGCCGGGGAACGCGTCGCGGACGATGCGGTGGACGTACTCCGTGATGACGGCGGTCGCGGCGACGCGTTCCTCGCTGGTCGGGTCGCAGGGTTCGGCGAACATCGCCCGGAACAGGGCGGGGTGGTCGAGCGCGAACCGCACGTACACGACGGCGACCGCCGCCAGGTCGTCGGGCGTCGAGGGCGCGGAGTGGACCGCGGCCAGGTGCTGGGCGAGTTCGCGGTACCCCTCCGCGGCGACGGCGGAGACGAGGGCGTCACGGTCCGCGTAGTGGCGGTAGGGGGCCGTGGCGGACACGCCGGCCCGTCGGGCGACGGCGCGCAGCGAGAGCCCGGCGCTGCCGTCCTCCTCCAGGAGTTCCCGCGCGGCGCGCAGGCAGGCGGCGCGCAGATCGCCGTGATGGTACGTACCGGTTTGCGACATAGGTCACACTCTTTGATGTTTGCGCCGCTTACATGGCCCTTTATGTTTGTGGTGCATACATCTTAGGTGATGGACCTTGGGAGAGGGAACCGGGATGACCACTGAGCTGTTCTCGCCACTGCCCCTGCGCTCGGGGCAGGTACTGGACAACCGGATCGCGAAGGCGGCCATGGAGGAGAACATGGCCGGTGACGGCCAGCTCCCCGACCGGCGGCTGCCGACGCTGTACCGGCGCTGGGCCGCCGGCGGCACGGGCCTGCTGATCACCGGCAACGTGATGGTGCACGCCGAGGCGCTGACCGGCCCCGGCGGAGTCGTCCTCGACGAGCACGCGCCCCTGGAGCCGTTCGCCGCATGGGCCGAGGCCGGCAAGTCCGGGGGCGGCCGGATCTGGATGCAGATCAACCACCCCGGCCGTCAGGTGGCGTCCGACATGCCCGGCGTCGTCTGGGGCCCCTCCGACGTCGGCGTCGACCTGGGCAGGCACAGCGGCCGCTTCGGCCGCCCGACGGCCATGACCCCGCAGCAGATCGAGGACACCGTGGCGCGGTTCGCCGTCACGGCCCGCCGCGCCGAGGAGGCGGGCTTCGACGGCGTCGAGGTGCACGCCGCGCACGGCTACCTCCTGTCGCAGTTCCTCTCGCCGCTCGTCAACAAGCGCACCGACCGGTGGGGCGGGTCACTGGAGAACCGGGCCCGGATGCTCCTCGACGTGGTCCGCGCCGTCCGCGCGGCCGTCTCGCCCTCCTTCGCGGTCGCGGTGAAGCTCAACTCCGCCGACTTCCAGCGCGGGGGCTTCGACGCCGACGACGCCCGCCAGGTGATCGGGATGCTCGAACCGCTCGGCGTCGACCTGGTCGAACTGTCCGGCGGCAGCTACGAGAGCCCGGCCATGACCGGCCGCCCCGCCGACGACCGCACCACGGCCCGCGAGGCCTACTTCCTCCACCTCGCCGAGGACCTGGTGAGGACGAGCCCCGTCCCGCTCATGCTCACGGGCGGCATCACGAGGCGAGCGACGGCCGAGAAGGTCCTGGACAGCGGAGTGGCGGTCGTCGGGGTGGGCACCGCCCTCGCCGTCACCCCGGACCTGCCGGACCGCTGGCGCGGCGGCCGCGAGGCCGACCGGCAGATGGCACCGGTGACGTGGTCGGACAAGACCCTCGCCTCGGCCGCCGGCATGGCGAAGGTCCGCCACCAGATGCGCCGGCTCGCCCGTGGCGCCGACCCCAGGCCCGGTACGCACCCGGCGGTCGCCCTCGTCTCCGAGTACCGGAAGCAGCGCGTGGCCCTGCGCGGCTACCGCGCCTGGCTGTCCACCGGCCGCTGAGGGGGAACTTCCCCGCCCGCGCACGCGTTCCGGATGGCGACCTGATCGTTCTGACGTGTGACACGGCGGCGGTGTGCCGCCGTCGGGGGAAGTGAGCAACCGATGGCCATGGTGGGTCTGTTCTGGATCGCCGAGGGAGACGTGTACGTGGGGGCCAAGCCGACCGGTTCGGCTCCCGGGATACGCCTGACCCCCGACGGCGTGGTGGCCCTGGGTGACGGGCAGTCCGGCCTCCACCTCTGGGAGGACGTACGCGCCCTGACCGTGGCGGACGTGCCCGTGAAGTCCTTGAAGCGGCAGGTCGGCGTCGTCGCGGACGTGGCCCTGGACGTGGTGATGAACCTGGGGATGACCCTGGGCCCGGGCCTGTCGGGCGAGGCCCCGCCGCTGATGACGGTGGGTCTGGAGACACACGACGGCACACACGAGCTGAAGGTCTACGTGGCCGCCGCCGTCGGCTACACACCGACGGAGGCCGAGCTCTCCCACACCCTCCTGTCCCGCCTCACGGAGGGCGCCGCGACGATGGCCACCACCCTGGCGGCGATGTCGGAGTGGGGTCGCGCGCGGGAGGGCGGGACACCTCGCGGGGCGCAGCGGGAGGAGCTGCTGCGCGGCTGGGTGGGCTAGGGCCTGTCTGCACCTTCCCGTCTGCCCCGCGACGCCCGGCACGCGGGGCCGCGCGGTCGGTCGCGGCGCCGTTCCCAGGGGTCGCCACCCTGTCCACATCGGGTTGCGCTCCCCCCGCAGGCGGGGACCATGGAATCAAGAACGGGGATCCGACCGCCCCGCCCCGCAGCCGATACGGCCGGCACCGACCGCACTCCCCTCAGGAGGCGCCATGCCTGATGATCCGCTCGGTCACTGGACGGGTCGGTTGCTCCGCCTCGGTGTCGGCATCTCGCCCGACGAAGCCCGGAAGTTCGTGCACGAGCTGTACGCGAAGGCCCAGTCCGACCTCGACGCCGAGCGGGCCGAGGCCGACTTCGAACGGGAGGAGTGAGCCCGGGCGAAAGCCGTCGTGGACCTGGTCAGGAACGGAGCTCCGCATGACCCAGACGGAAGCGTGGGGGGATGACGTCTACCAGCCCGACGGCAGCGAGGTCCAGGACGACGCGGGTGTCCTCGACTACGAGGACACCCTTGAGGGGCCGCCCGGCGATCCGCTCGACGCGGGGTACTCGCCACCGGAGCGGCCTCTCGGCGCCGAGCGCGCGGGCGTGACCGCGGCCGAACGGCAGCGGGGCGAAACCCTCGACGAGCGCCTGGCGGAGGAGGAACCCGAGCCCGCCGCCCCCGACGGCGACGGCCTCGGCGACGCGACGGACACCGACGGGGAGCTCCTGGACGACCAGGTCGGCGCACGGCGCGCGGGGCGCCTGGTGTCCGAGGACGAGGGAACGCGTGGCGTCACGTCGGAACTGAACGCCCGGGACCTGGGCATCGACGGCGGCGCCGCCTCCGCAGAGGAAGCGGCGATGCACATCGTCGACGAGGAATGACGCGACGCCCCCGGCCGGTGCGCGTGAAGACCGGCGGGACTCCTCAGCCCGGCCCAGGCCCGGGTCCCGGCCCGCGCACCGCCAGGAGCGCGGCACCGATGTCCGCCACCGCCCGCGGATCGGAGAGAGAGCGGCCCGTCAGTTCCTCCACACGGCGCAGCCGGTAACGGACGGTGTTGGGGTGCACGAACAGGCTCCGCGCCGCGTCGGCGGCCGAGCCCGCGGCGGCGAACCAGTGTTCCAGGGTGCGCAGGAGCCGGGACCGCTCCGCGACCGGAAGGTCGAGCAGCGGCCGCAGTACCACCTCCACCAGGTGCGCGGCCTCGGCGGGCGCGGCGGCGACGACCATGGCCAGCGGGTTGTCGTCGAAGCGGGCCACGCCGGGTCCGGAGCCTTCGAGGCCGGCGAGGGCGAGCCGGGCGAAGCGCAGGGCCTGGGGCGTGTCCCGCAGGGAGTGGAAGCGCGGACTGAAGCCCACTCGGGCGCGGGTCCGGCGGAGGATGCCCAGGCAGGTTGTTTCCGCGGACGCCGTCGGGAGGGCGATCAGGGCGAGCTGCTGGTCCGGAAGGAGCCTCCAGGCGGAGGGCAGGTTCGCCCGGCGCAGCGCCGCCTCCGCACCGGTGAGGGGCTCCTCGCCGGGTGTGCCCGCCCTCGCCGCCGCGACGGCGTACGGGCCGTGCTCGGGCAGCTCCAGCTCGCGGGCGGTCTCCCACAGCGTGCGGTCGGCGACGATGCCGGTGAACAGCGCCTCCACCAGGGCGGAGCGCCTCGCCTGCCCCTGTGAGGTGAGTTCGGCGGCGGCCTCGCGGTAGGCCACCGCCACCGACTCGGCGTACAGACCGGACAGCGCCCAGAACTCGGTCGACTCCGAGAGGAGGAGATCGTCGGAGACCTCCGGGCGCGCGCGGGCCTCGCCGAGGATCTCGGTCCACAGGAACTGGGAGCCGATGCGGTACGCGTGCAGCGTGTCCGCCAGCGGAACCCCCTGCTTCGCGCGGAGCCGCCCGGTCTCACGGGCCGAACTCGCGTCCGGAGCACCCCCGACGCGGAGGTGGGTGAGGATGAGGTCCGCGTTGGCGGTGCAGGAACGGCGCAGTGAATCCAGGGAGATCAGCGACTCGTCCTCGTACGCCTCGACGTTCGCGCGGATCCGCAGCGCCATGTGCTCGCCCAGTTCCGGAAGTCTGGCCAGAAGCGCCGCCGCCACACCCGAAAGGATCATCAGTGCAGCCTAGCGCCCTCGGATTGTGAGCGGGAACAATCCGCGACGCCCCGCGTTGTCGCCCCGGCCATAGGCCGTGAGCGCATACCCCTGCAAGATGTCGGCGATGTAAACATTCGGTGATTCCGTGTAACGGAGGCGGGTCATGGCCAATCTGGCAGGGTTTCTCGTGGAGACGGCCGGGCGGCAGCCCGAGCGGCCCGCACTGCGCCTGGGGGAGCAGGTCATCACGTACGCGGAGCTGGACGAGCGCAGCGCCCGCGCCGCCGCCCTGCTGCGGTCCGAGGGGGTGCGCCCCGGGGACCGGGTCGCGCTGATGCTGCCGAACGTTCCCGAGTTCGTGGTGCTGTACTACGGCGTCCTGCGCGCCGGAGCGGTCGTCGTCCCGATGAACCCGCTCCTGAAGACCCGGGAGACCGAGTTCCACCTCACCGACTCCGGCGCGGTGCGGCTCTTCGAGTGGCACCAGGCGCCGGGCGAGGGCGCCCAGGGCGCGGCCGCCGCGGGAGTACGGCACTCGGCCGTCGAACCCGCCGCGTTCGCCGCCGCGCTGGCCGGACACGAGCCGCTGCCCGAGGTCGCCGACACGGACGGCGAGGACATGGCCGTCCTGCTGTACACCTCCGGCACCACCGGCCGCCCCAAGGGCGCGGTCCTCTCCCACGCGGGGCTGCGGCACAACACCGAGGTCAACAGCGTCCACATCCAGGAGATGACGCCGGAGGACGTGGTGGTGGGCTGTCTGCCGCTGTTCCACATCTTCGGGCAGATCTGCACCATGAGCGCGGCCGTCCGCAGCGGCGCGTCCCTCGTCCTCATCCCGCGCTTCGATCCGCAGGCCGTCCTGACGGCCGTCGCCCGCGAGCGCGCCACCGTCTTCGAGGGCGTCCCGACCATGTACGCGGCGCTGCTCCAGCACCCCTCGGACGCGGACGTGTCGACGCTGCGCATGTGCATCTCCGGCGGTGCCTCGCTGCCGGTGGAGATCCTGCACGGCTTCGAGCGGCGCTTCGGCTGTCCGGTGCTCGAAGGCTTCGGCATGTCCGAGACCAGCCCGGTGGTCACCTTCAACCACCCCGACCGGCCCCGCAAGGCCGGCTCCATCGGCACCCCGATCCGGGACGTCGAGGTACGGCTCCTCGACGACAGGGGCCAGGACGTGGCCCCCGGAGAGATCGGCGAACTGGCCGTCCGGGGCCCCAACGTCATGCGGGGGTACTGGAACCGCCCGGAGGAGACCGAGGCGGCGATCCCCGACGGCTGGCTGCGCACCGGCGACCTCGCCCGCGCCGACGAGGACGGCTACTTGTACATCGTCGACCGCAAGAAGGACATGGTCATCCGGGGCGGCTACAACGTCTACCCGCGCGAGATCGAGGAGGTCCTCCACGAGCACCCGGCCGTCGCCCTCGCCGCGGTGGTGGGCTTCCCGCACCCCGAGCTCGGCGAGGAGATCGCGGCCGCGGTCGTGCTGCGCCCCGCCGCCGAGGCCACCCCCGACGAACTGCGCGAGTACGTCAAGGACCGCGTGGCGGCCTACAAGTACCCGCGCCGGGTGTGGCTCGTGGACCAGCTGCCGCTGGGGCCGAGCGGAAAGATCCTCAAGAGGGAGATCACCGTCCCGGCGGGGTGACCCGGTCAGTAGGGGGTCGCCGCGTTCTGCTCCGCCCAGAGCCGTTCCGTGTCGGAGCCGCCCGGCGGCGGGACGAGCCCGTTGATCATCCAGAGCTCCTCGCTGGTCTCGTCGACGTGGAACTCCCAGTGGAGCCCGGCGTGCCGTTCGAGGTGCGGCTGCACCATCTGCCTGATCCAGCGGGCGGTCCTGCGCCTGCTGTCCTCGTCGGGGTTGCGCCGGGCGATGTGATCGATGGTGATCCGGACCCCGACGGGGGCGGGCTCTCCGCCGACGTAGAAGTCCTCGGGCCGGGTCTCCTGGAACAGGGTGACCACGTAGAAGCGCGGCAGGCCGGCCTTCTCGTAGTGGTCGGCGACGGACGAGGCGAGCCGGTGCTTCTCGTCGTCGGAGAAGACTCCCGGGGTGTGGTGAACGGTCCACAGGGGCATGGCGGTTCGTGTCTCCTTGGTGAGGGATCAGCCGGCGGCCGAGAAGGTCAGGTGTTCCACGGGCCCGGAGAGTGCGGACTTGACGGCGGCGCTGACGTCGTCGGCGAGCACCTCCGCGTGCCCCGCCTCCAGCCCGTCGACGATCCGCGCGGCCACGTCGGCGGGCTTCGCCTTGCTCCGGTCGAGGGCGGCGACCATGTCCGTGTCGATGAATCCGGCGTGCACGCCGACGACCTGGGTGCGCTGCGGGGCGAGTTCGAGCCGGAGCGAGTTCGTGAGGGACCACGCCGCCGCCTTGGAGGCTCCGTAGGCTCCGCTGCCCGCGAGCCACGACAGTACGGAGTGCATGTTCACCAGCGCCCCGCCGCCGTTCGCGGCGAGGACCGGCGCGAACGCCCGCGCCACCCGCAACGGCCCGAGGACGTTGACGTCGAAGGTCTCCGCGGCCTGTTCGACGTCGCCCGTGAGCAGCGGCCCGGGCAGCAGGACCCCGGCGTTGTTGAACACGATCCCGGCGTCGGCGGCGAGCTCCGCGAGCGCGGCGACCGACTCGGCCGAACGCACTTCGAGCGGGACCGTCACCACGCGTGGGCGTTCGTCCGTGTACGGCGAGCGGGAGGTGGCGTACACCTTGCTCGCCCCGCGCGCCAGCACCTCGTCCACGAGGGCGGCGCCGAGTCCCCGCCGCCCTCCGGTCACCACGACCACCTTGCCCGCCACCGCAACCATGGCACCCACACTCCCGATCTGGCTAACGACTTCGTTAGTCAGATGCAAGCACGCCAGGGCTGAGTAACGCAAGCATTAGTTACAATGGGCGGGTGGCGATGAGGTTCGAGAAGCGGTTGGGCGACCGGGACGCGTGGTCGATCGGAGACGGGTGCTCGGCCGGCCGGGTGCTCGACCTGCTGAGCACCCGGACGGTCTTCATGGTCGTGCGGGAGTGCTTCTACGGCACGACCAGGTTCGAGGACTTCGTGACGAGGATCGGCACCTCCGCGCCCTCGGTCTCCCGCGCGCTCAAGCAGCTGGAGTCGGCCGGGGTCGTGACACGCACTCCCTACCAGGAGCCGGGGAAGCGGGCGCGCGACGAGTACCGCCTGACACGGGCCGGCGAGGACCTGCTGCCGGTCTTCCTCTCGCTGGTCCGGTGGGGCGACACGTACCTCCAGGACGGCCGCCCGCCCCTGGCCTTCGTCGAGGCGGAAAGCGGCCGGCCGCTGAGCGTCCGAGTGACGGCCGACCCCGCACCGGACCCGTCGTCCGACGACATCGAGATCCGCCTGCACCCCGACTGGAGCCGCGACTGAGGCTCGCGCGGGGGAGGCGTACGCGGATCAGTCCGCCCGCTTCCTGCCGTGGAGGTGGAGCGAGCGCAGGGCCGCTTCGAGGGCGAACCGGTGGTCCGGGTCAAGGAGCCGGTCGCCGAAATGGGTGTCCAGGTTCCGCAGCCGGTAGCGGACCGTCTGGGCGTGCACGCCCAGCAACTCGCCGACCTGTTCGGCGGGGGCGCGCGTGGAGATGTGGACGCGCAGGGTCTCGATCAGCCGCTCGCGCCGGGTGCCGGACAGCTCGTCGAGCGGGGCCAGCTCACGCGCGGCGAGATGCGCCGTGAGGGCGGGATCGGACAGCAGCCACAACGTTGTCAGGTGCTCCTCGCAGTGCACGAGGGGGGCGTCCGGCACGATGCCGTCGTCGACGAGCTGAAGGACCCGCCGCGCCCAGCGGATGGAGTGCGCGGCCTGCACCGGCGGAACGGTCAGACCGACGACGGCGGACGTCCCGGCCAGGGCCGATTCGAGCATCGTGAGCCGCTGCGGGGTGAGCGGGCCGGGGATGAGCAGGTGCGGCTGGGGGAGGGTCAGGTCGGCCAGCACGTCCCGGTCGAGCCCCGCCTGGACCAGCTCGGCGACCGGAGGGCGGAGGGCCACCAGGGTGCACTCGGAGGGCAGCTGCCAGGACGCCTCCTCGCACAGCTCGGCGATCGTCGCCCGGGGCAGCGGCGGACCCGCGACGACGAGGTGGAGTAACTGTCTCCTCCGCGCCGCCACGTCGGACACGGCGCGGGCCTGGGCCGTGACGTAGCCCTCGCGCGACAGGGCTTCGAGCTCCTCGACGTAGGCGAAGAGGGCGTCCGCGAAGGCCAGGATGAGGGTGGGGGAGAGGTTGTAGGTGCGTCCGATGCTCTTGGCCCGGCGCAGCGCGATGCGCGCCCCGAGGCGGTAGGCGCCCTGGAGACAGCCGAGGTCGCGGCCCTCGTAGGCCTCGACGCGGCCGAACTTGCGCAGCAGCTCGTCCCGGAGTGCCGACTTCGCCCCGGGGGCGGCGACCCGTTCCACGAAGGCCGCCAGGGCCTGTTCCACGCCCTGGCGGATGGCGTCCGAGTGCGGTCCGTTGAAGAGGTGGGCGTACACGGGGTAGGCCCGCTGGACCTCGATACCGATCTCTTTGATGAGGCCTGGGATCTCCGGCCTCATCAGGTCGGCGAACTCCCTGGGGAGCGGGTCGAGCGGCTCGCCGATGTTCGGTGACTGTGCGATTGCGGGCATGGACCGATCCCTTGCTCTCCTGCGCGACCGGTGGGGAGCGGCAGTGCGGCGCCCTCCCTGGGTGGTGGGCGCCGCCATGGCCGTCAGGTGCGTACCAACGGGGACTGCTGAAGCTAAATCAACTGCTGTGTGCTGTACACAACTTGCGCAAGAGTTGGTGTTCGCGGAGGCCCGTGGGCCGCCGACTAGGCCGGGAATCGACCCTGGGTGGCCGTTACCTGACGGCCGAGTGCCAGTGCTGGGACAGCACCTTGCCGGCGTCGGGGGCGGAGACCCCGGGGGCGTACAGGCCGGTCAGGTAGGTCTGGGTGTTGTTGAGCGTGAGACTGTTCCTGCCGGCGGCGGAGGGCAGTCCGGTCTTGAGGTTGACCGCGCCGTTGACCAGGCCGAGCCCGAGGCCGCAGCCGCTGGCGCCGGGGACGGCGAAGGTGGTGTCGACCTGGGTGGAGCCGAGGATGTTGAGGCGGCTCAGGTCGCCTTCCTCGTTGGGGGAGCCGTCGCCGTTGTAGCGCTCGACGGAGAAGTCGGGCGAGGTCTTGTTGTTCGGGCGCAGGATGATCGGGTTGGCCTTCGTCCCGATGTAGCAGTTGCTGCCGAGGAACGGGTTCTCCAGGTGGATGCGGACCGGGATGTTCACGATCGGCATGTCGGTGAGGACGCCCGCGATCTGGTCGAAGTCCGAGGGCGTGCCGACCGACTCCATGGTCGCGGTGATCTTGTTGAGCTTGGCGTCGGACAGCTGCCGGCAGATGTCGGTGATGAACGGGATGTCGCTCGGGCACATCAGCCCGAGCAGGCCGCCGGGGACGGTGGCGGAGTCCGCGATGATCGAGCCGGCGGGCGGGGCGACGACGGAGCTGGTGCCGTCGGCGTTCTGGATGACGCCGATCTGGAGGTTCGTCCTCCCCGTGATGACGGTCGTGTTCCCGAGCTTGATGGAGCCGGAGGCCGAGCTGGAGGAGACGCACTGGGGCGACTGGTCGAGCCCGTCCGTGGCGAGCATCGCCGGGGCGTCGACCGGACAGCGGTCGAACGGCGCCCACCCGCCGTTCAGCTGGGGGGTGGCGGCGGTCGCCGTGCCGACGGAGGCGAAGGCCCCGAGCGCGGTCAGCGCGGAGAGGGTGGCGAGTCTCGTGCGGGAGGAGGCGAGGGACATGGCGGGAGCCTTCCGTCGGGAAAGAGGGGGTGGGGCGGTTCAGCGTGCGGGCTTGGGGACCACGAGGGGCTGGCGGTCCTCGGTGCACTGGTCCGGAGGGGGCGTCTCGACACCCACGGAGCAGGTCTGGCCCTGGATCTGCTTGATGTGGTTGCCGGGGCCGGAGATGGAGGCGGTGAGCAGCCGGTCGAGGTTCTCTCCGCCGGCGCCGCAGCCCTTGAAGGCGGGGATCGTCACCTCACCGGTGAGCGGGCCGCCGCTGGTGAGGAGATAGCCGGTGGCGTCGGTGCCGTTGATGAGCTGGCCCTTGCCGAGGAGGACCAGATGGTCTCCGGGGTACTTGGCGGGGGCGGGCTCGGGAGAGCTGAGCGGCGTCGCCGTGCGGCACGAGGGGCCGACGTCCAGCCGGGTGCCGTTCACCTCGACGTCGAGGACGCGCAGGACCAGGGGGACCCGGATGTAGGTCTCGGCGAGGTTGTCGGGGAAGACCAGGAGGACGTCCGACGTGACGGTCAGGGGACCCGCCTGTTCGAGGACGAGGGTCGCCGTCGTCGGGGCGAAGCCGAACGTCAGGAAGGTGGCCTTGAAGGGCGGCGTCTGCTTGCGTCCCCCGTGGGAGAGGTTGCCGGTCGACGTCTGGAAGAGGTGCATGCTGCCGTCCGGCAGGATCACGAACTCCGGCTGCCCCTGCTCGATCAGGACGCAGGACACCGGGATGACGTTGGCGCCGTTCAGCTTCCGGACGTTGGAGTACCCGGTGATGTACGCGGAGAGCGACGTCGGGGTCGGCTTCTCGGTCACACAGGGCGGCGCGGCCGGCCGCGCCGCGGGGGTGCCGGACTCCTCCTCGCCGGTCGTCGTGAGGCCCCGGTCCGCCGGTTCCCCGGCCGCCGGGACGCCGGGGACCCCAGCCGTTCCGCCCGTACCGTTCGTCCCGCCCGGCCCGCTCGTGGTGCCCGGGCGCGCCGGGGCCGTCCGGTCCCCGGGGAGCTGGGGCCGGGGGGAGAGCGGGGAGGGGGCCGGCCGGGGGCCGGCCGACGACGGCGGAGGGCCGCTCGGTTCCGGGGAGGGCGTGCGGGTGCCGACCGGGACCGTGGCCAGCAGCGTGCGGCCCTCGGCGTCCTGGCCGGGGACGCACGTGACGGAGAGGGACGCGGGGGTGGTCGGCGCGCCGTCGGCCGTGCTCGGGGCGAGGTGGACGGTGAGGCCCTCGGCGGTGAGGGTCAGGTCGCCGGCGGTGTCCGTCGTCAGGGACGGCACGTCGCCGCTCGTGGTGAGTGTGAGGGGTCCTTCGGCGGGTACGTCGAGGGGCTGTGCCGTTCCGCGCCACGAGGCCTCCGTGCGCTGCCGGTTCTGGGCCGCTCCGACGGTGAGCAGGCTCTCCGCCCGTACCGTGGTCGCCTTGAGCGCGGTGAGGTCGGCCACGGCCGCGGCAGGGAGCTCCACGGTCGTGGTGACGTCGGTGGGCCGTATCTCCTCGCCCGGGACCGCCCGTTCGGGGAAGGCCGCCGTGATCCGTACCGTCGCGGCCTGCTGTCCCGAGGGCAGGGTGCACACATAGGGCAGCGAGGCGTCGACCTTCAGCGTCCCCACGGCGACCGCCGCCGCGGGGAGCAGGGGCGCGAGCGCCACGAACGCGGCGATCGTCGCGCCGCGCACGCGGGCGCGGGAGGGTCGAGGGGTGGGCCCGGGGCCTCTCATCTTCTTGCTCCGCTCGGGTCGTTCGTACGCGGACAGGCCGCGTCCGCCCGGCCGGGGTCGCCGGCCGGGCGGACGCGGGTCCTGCGTCCTTACGGGTTGGAACCGACGATCGTCGGGATGACGGTGCCCGACTTCACGAGGTAGGTGCCCTTGAAGGTGGGCTTGGCACCGACCGGCACGGCGGAACCGCAGTTGGTCGACGAGACGACGGTGAGCTCGCCCGCGACGCTGTTGACGGCCAGCGCGCCCGTCGAGTTGGTGTACGTGCCGGAGGCCTTGCCCGTCACGCGGAAGACACAGGCGCCGACGGTCACCTTGGCGTCGACGTTGCCGACGTAGCCCTTGGTGACGCCGGTCGCCGCGGTGTAGTCCTGCGCCACCACGGTCCACGGCGTGGTCGCGACCGTGCTCACGTTGCCGAGGACGCTGGTGCAGGGCGCGCCCGTGGCGCCGAACGCGATGGAGCTGATGGAGGCCACGGTGGCGGGGTTGCCGGTGGCGCTCGCCATCGTGCCCGCGGCGGTCGACTTCGTACACGTCATGGCGATGCCGTTGACGCTGAGGACGACGTTCCCGCTGTTGGCCGCGGTGAAGCTGGCCGGCGTGGGGTTGACGGTCCAGACCGTCGAGGGCACCGCCGAGGCGGGCGCCGCCGCGAGGGCGAACGCGGCCGAGGCGGCTCCGGCGACGACGGCGAGCTTTCTGATCGGCTTGTTCATGGCTCTGGGACTCTCCTTGGGGATTGACCGGCAGAGGGGTGGCCGCGGTGGGGGTCGAGCGGCCGGCGGCCCGACATTTCTCGGCCGCGAAACGAGACGTTACTTGCGGGAAACTTAGCTGAACAATGGCGGGGTCCAAGATTCTTTGGAGATTGCGCATTGCCTGTCAAGTGGGTGAGCGATGGCGAGAATCCCCTTGGTTCCGGGGTGCGCAATGTCGACAATTCTGATCGATCGCCGGGGCTCCCCTCTGCTCTCTCCGGTGATAGAAGAGGCGGCGGAATTGTCTCCCGTCTGACAACCGCCCCGCTGTCTGATTCCGTACCGGGAAAACTCGGATTCCGCTATTGCCGCGAGAGGTTACTCGGCCGTAGCGTTCCCGGGGCGGCGGACCGTTGCAGGTCGGCGCAGCTCTGTGTCTCCACGGAGACAAGTGCCGACCCCGACCTTGTCTCCGCGGTGACAAATAACGGGAGCGGATCAAGAAAAGTGGCACCCGCCTATTGTCCGGATGATCCGGACCGACTTAACGTGCGCCCGCGGCGCACACCCGACGCACGCTTGCTGGAGGTGGGATGGGAATCGAAGTAGTCGTTGAGGGTCTGACCATGTCCTTTGGCAAGCAGAACATCTGGCAGGACGTATCGCTGACCCTGCCGGCCGGAGAGGTCAGCGTCATGCTCGGCCCCTCGGGAACCGGGAAGACGGTCTTCCTGAAATCGCTCATCGGACTGCTGAAACCCCAGCAGGGCCGTGTCCTCATCAACGGTGTCGACATGGTCAGCAGTCCCGAACGCGACATCTACGAGACCCGGAAACTCTTCGGCCTCATGTTCCAGGACGGCGCGCTGTTCGGCTCCATGAGCCTCTTCGACAACATCGCCTTCCCGCTGCGCGAGCACACCCGCAAGCGGGAGTCCGAGATCCGGCGCATCGTCATGGAACGCATCGAACTCGTCGGCCTCCTGGGCGCGGAGGACAAGCTGCCGGGCGAGATCAGCGGCGGCATGCGCAAGCGCGCCGGACTGGCCCGCGCGCTCGTGCTCGACCCGCAGATCGTCCTGTGCGACGAACCGGACTCCGGGCTCGACCCCGTCCGCACCGCCTACCTGTCGCAGCTGCTGATCGACCTCAACGCGCGGATCGACGCGACGATGCTGATCGTCACCCACAACCTCGACATCGCCGCCACCGTCCCCGACAACATGGGGATGTTCTTCCGGCGCAGGCTCGTCACCTTCGGCCCCCGCGAGGTCCTCCTCACCAGCGACGAACCGGTCGTGACCCAGTTCCTCGCCGGCCGCCGCGAAGGCCCCATCGGCATGTCCGAGGAGAAGGACGCCGCCCTCCTCGCCGCCGAGGCCGGGAACCCCGCCGCCCACACGACGGCACCCCGCGTCATCGTCCCGCAGCTGGAACCCTCCCCCGGACTGCCGCCCCGCGCGGCCGTCACCCGACGCCGGGAGCGCGTCCTCGGCATGCTCGACCAGCTGCCGCCCGCCGCCCGCACCGCCATCCGCGACACCTACGCGCGCACCGCCACGGCGCCGACCCTGACCCTGCCCGCCACCGGGAGCGGCTCGTGATCACCGGCGCGCTGCGGCAGACCGGCCGCCTCTTCGCGCTCGCCGCCGAGGTGAGCCGCGCCGTCTTCCGGAGGCCCTTCCAGTTCCGGGAGTTCATCGAGCAGTTCTGGTTCGTCGCGAGCGTCACCATCCTGCCCGCCGCGCTCGTCTCCATCCCGTTCGGCGCCGTCATCGCCCTCCAGGTCGGCTCCCTCACCCAGCAGCTGGGCGCCCAGTCCTTCACCGGCGGGGCCAGCGTCCTCGCCGTCATCCAGCAGGCCAGCCCGCTCATCGTGGCCCTCCTGATCGCCGGCGCCGGCGGCTCCGCCATCTGCGCGGACCTCGGCTCCCGCAAGATCCGGGAGGAACTCGACGCGATGGAGGTCATGGGCGTCTCGCCCGTCCAGCGGCTCGTCGTCCCGCGCGTGCTCGCCACCATGGCCGTCGCCGTGCTCCTCAACGGCATGGTCTCCGTCGTCGGCACCCTGGGCGGCTACTTCTTCAACATCGTCCTCCAGGGCGGCACCCCCGGCGCGTACCTCTCCAGCTTCTCCGCCCTCGCCCAGCTGCCCGACCTCTACATCAGCGAACTCAAGGCCCTGATCTTCGGGTTCATCGCCGGCATCGTCGCCGCCTACCGGGGACTCAACCCGCGCGGCGGCCCGAAGGGGGTCGGCGACGCCGTCAACCAGTCCGTCGTCATCACCTTCATGCTGCTGTTCTTCGTGAACATGGTGCTCACGGGCATCTACCTGCAGATCGTCCCGCCGAAGGGAGGCTGACCGATGGCCTCCCCCTTCGTGTGGCTCGACCGGTCCGGCGACCAGCTCCTGTTCTACGTCCGCGCCCTCCTCTGGATCCCGCGGACCCTGCGCCGCTACCTCAAGGAGGTGCAGCGGCTGCTCGCCGAGGTCGCCTTCGGCTCCGGCGGCCTCGGCGTCATCGGCGGCACCATCGGCGTCATGATCGCGATGACGCTGTTCACCGGCACCGTGGTCGGGCTCCAGGGCTACGCCGCCCTCGAACAGATCGGCACCGCCGCCTTCACCGGATTCGTCTCCGCGTACTTCAACACCCGCGAGATCGCACCGCTCGTCGCCGGACTCGCCCTCTCCGCGACCGTCGGCGCCGGCTTCACCGCCCAGCTCGGCGCCATGCGCATCAACGAGGAGGTCGACGCCCTCGAAGGCATGGGCATCCGCTCCATGCCCTACCTGGTCACCACCCGCATCATCGCCGGCGTCGTCGCCATCGTCCCGCTGTACGCGATCGGCCTGCTCTCCTCCTACCTGGCCTCCCGCTACATCACGGTCCTGTTCAACGGCCAGTCGCAGGGGACCTACGACCACTACTTCAACCTCTTCCTGTCACCGACGGACGTCGTCCTCTCGGTGCTGAAAGTGCTGATCTTCAGCGTGATGGTGATCATCGCCCACTGCTACTACGGCTTCCGCGCCTCCGGCGGACCCGCCGGCGTCGGCATCGCCGTCGGCCGTTCCGTACGCAACGCCATCGTGCTGATCAGCGTCACCGACTTCTTCCTGTCGCTGGCCCTCTGGGGCGCGACCACGACCGTGAAGGTGGCGGGGTGAGATGAGCGACTCACGTGCCGAGACCGTCCGCCGCAGGTTCGCCGGCGTCGCGTTCCTGCTTGTCCCCGTCCTGCTCGCCTCGCTCGCCGTCGCCGTCTACGACAAGCGCTTCACCGACTCCGACCCGATCACCGTCGAGACCGGCAGCGTCGGCAACGAGATGCACCTCGGCGCCGAGGTGAAACTGCGCGGCGTCGTCATCGGCGAGGTCCGTGCCATCGACGCCACCGACGGCGGAGCCCGGCTCACCCTCGCCATGCGGCCCGGGACCCTGCGCCACGTCCCCTCGGACGTACGCGCCCAGATGCTGCCCACGACCCTCTTCGGCGAACGGTTCGTGGCCCTCGTCCCGCCGGCCGACGCCTCCGCGGAGCCGCTCGGCCCCGGAGACGTCATCCCCGAGGACCGCTCCAGCAGCGCCGTGGAACTCCAGCAGGTCCTCGACAACGTCCTGCCCCTGCTCACCGCCGTCCAGCCGCAGAAGCTGTCGGCGACGCTGTCCGCCGTCTCCCGGGCCCTGGAGGGGCGCGGCGACAAGCTCGGCGAGACCCTCGCCGAACTCGACGCCCACCTGCGCGAGTTCAACCCCCACCTGCCCGCCCTCACCCGCGACCTGAAAGAACTCGTGAAGGTCAGCCACCTCTACGCGGACGCCGCCCCGGACATCGTCACGGCGCTCACCGACTTCACCACCACCAGCGGCACCCTCGCCGAGAAGGAGGGCGAGTTGGCCGGGACCTTCGGCGCCACCACCCGCACGGCCCAGGACCTCACCACCTTCCTGCGGCAGAACAAGAGCAACATCATCCGGCTCAGCGCCACCAGCCGACCCACCCTGCAACTGCTCGCCGAGTACTCCCCTTCCTTCCCCTGCACCCTGCGCACCCTCGCCCAGTTCGTGCCCGCGATGGACAAGGCGCTCGGCAAGGGCACGAACCAGCCCGGAATCCACGTCGAGGTGACCACCGTCCCCGCCCGCGGCGCCTACACCCCCGGCCGTGACACGCCCTCGTACGGCTCCGGCGGCGGCCCGCACTGCTACCCCGTGCCCTACCTCGGCGTCCCGGCCGCACCCGCCGCCCGGGCGACCGCCGCGGCCGACCAGCAGCTCGGGCCCGCCAACTCCCCGCAGGAGAACGACCTCGTCAACGAACTCCTCGCCCCCGCCGCGCAGAAGGCGCCCGGCGACCTTCCGGACTGGAGCAGCCTCCTCGCCGGCCCCGCGTTCCGCGGCGCGGAGGTGACCATCCGATGACGACACGGCCCACCCACACGCGACGGGGCCTGACCGGGACCGTCCTGAAGTCCCTCGCGTTCGTCCTGGTCACGGCGCTCGCCACCACCGTCCTCGGCTTCAGCATCGCCAACACCGGGGTCGGCTCCGCCACCCGCACCTACAAGGCGCTGTTCACCGACGTCACCGGCCTCGTCGAGGGCGACTCCGTGCGCATCGCCGGAGTGAAGGTCGGCGAGGTCACCGACGTCCGCGTCGTCGAGCGGCGCACCGCCCAGGTCACCTTCTCGGTCCGCGAGGACCGCACCCTGCCCCGGTCGGCGACCGCCGCCGTCAAGTACCTCAACATGGTCGGCCAGCGGTACGTCTCCCTCGACCGCGGCACCGGCGACCTCACCGGCACCCTGGAGCCCGGGGACACCATCCCGCTCGACCGGACCACGCCCGCACTCGACCTGACCCTGCTGTTCAACGGATTCAAGCCGCTGTTCGAAGGGCTGTCGCCCGCCGACGTCAACGACCTCGCCGGCTCCCTCGTGCAGGTCCTCCAGGGCGAGAGCGGAACCGTCGACAGCCTCCTGCGGCACATCGGCTCCCTCACCACGACCGTGGCCGCCAAGGACAAGGTGATCGGCGAGGTCGTCACCCACCTCAACACCGTCCTCACCACCCTCAACAACCGCGAGGCCGCCTTCGGGGACCTCGTCGTCACCCTCCAGAAGCTCGTCACCGGCTTCAACACCGACCGCAAGCCCCTCGGCGAGGCGGTCAAGGCCATCGGCGACCTCACCACCACGACCGCCGGACTCCTCCAGGAGGGGCGCGCCCCCCTCAAGAAGGACATCCGCGAACTCGGCCGGCTCTCGGGCACCCTCGGCGACCACACCCCCAGCATCGAGAACTTCCTCGCCAACACCCCCGGCAAGATGACGGCCCTCGCCCGCCTCTCCTCGTACGGATCGTGGTTCAACCTCTACCTCTGCGAGGCGCGCGTGAGCGGCGTGGGAACCTCCGACGGCTCCAAGCCCCCGACCGGCATCGCCGTCACGGAGCCGAGGTGCCGCGCATGAGCCCGCGCCCCCGGCTCAAGCCGGTCAAGGAGCGCAGCCCCGTCGCCGTGGCCCTCGTCGGACTGCTCCTCCTCGCCCTCATGGCCGCCCTGGCGTACAACGTGGAACGGCTGCCCCTCGTCGGCGGCGACACCGCCTACAGCGCCGACTTCACCGAGGCCGCCGGACTCGACACCGGCGACGAGGTCCGCATCGCCGGCGTCAAGGTCGGCAAGGTCACCGAGGTCGCCCTCGACGGCCCGAAGGTCAAGGTGACGTTCGAGGTCGGCGACGCCTGGATCGGCGACCGGTCGACCGCCGCCATCGCCATCAAGACCCTCCTGGGGGAGAAGTACCTGGCGCTCGACCCGCTCGGCTCCGCCCCGCAGGATCCCGGCACCCGCATCCCGCAGTCCCGCACCACGTCCCCGTACGACGTGACGCAGGCCTTCCAGGACCTCAGCGGCACCGTCGACGCCATCGACACCGAGAAGCTGGAGGAGAGCTTCCGGACGATCTCCGACACCTTCAAGAACTCGCCCCCGCACGTACGCAACGCCGCCAACGGCCTCTCCGAGCTGTCGAAGTCCGTCTCCAAGCGCGACACCCAGCTCGCCCGGCTCCTGGAGAACAGCAAGAAGTTCACCAAGACCCTGGAGGACAAGAAGTCCAGCTTCGAGATCCTCCTGGAGGACGGCGGCTCACTGCTCGGCGAGCTCAAGAAGCGCCGCGAGGCCATCCGCGCCCTGCTCAAGGGCAGCCGGGACCTGGGCACCGAGCTCAGCGGCCTCGTCGGCGACAACAACAAGCAGCTCGGCCCCACCCTGAAGGCCCTCAGCCGCGTCACCGGCGTCCTGGAGAAGAACAGCGGCCAGCTCGACAAGACGCTCGCGCTCATCGGCCCCTACTACCGGCTCGTCGGCAACACCCTCGGCAGCGGCCGCTGGTTCGACAGCTACCTGTGCGGCGTGGTGCCCCGCACCTATCTGCCCGAGGCCTCGCAGCCCAAGACCGGATGCCTGCCGCCGAAACAGACGGCGAAGGCCAAGGGGAGCGGTGAACGATGACCAAGCCCAGGAAACCGCTCGTCGCCGGGGTCGCCCTCGCGGTGCTCGCCGCCTGCGGTCTCATCGCCGTCCGCGTCCTCGACGACGACGGCATCCGTGTCACCGCGTACTTCGACCGGGCGGTCGGCATCTACGCCGGATCCGACCTGCGCGTCCTCGGCGTCCGCGTCGGAGAGGTGGAATCCGTGGAACCGCAGGGAACCAGGGTCCGCGTCGAACTCCGCCTCGACGAAGGCGTCCGCGTCCCCGCCGACGCACGGGCCCTCGTCGTCGCACCGAGCATCGTCGCCGACCGGTACGTCCAGCTCACCCCCGCCTACAGCACCGGACCCGCCCTCGCCGACGGCGCCCAGCTGCCCGCCGCCCGCAACCGCACCCCCGTCGAGATCGACCAGCTCTACGACTCGATCACCGAACTGAGCGACGCACTCGGCCCCGACGGCGCCAACTCCGCCGGAGCCCTCTCCGAACTCCTCGACACCGGAGCGAAGAACCTCAAGGGCAACGGCACGGCCATCGGCACCTCCATCGAACAGTTCGGCAAGGCCGCCAAGACCCTCGACGGCAGCAGCGAGAACCTGTTCACCAGCCTCAGCCAGCTCCAGACCTTCACCACCATGCTCAAGAAGAAGGACGGCGACGTCCGCACCGCACAGGAACGCCTCGACGAGGTCGTCGGCTACTTCGCCGAGAACAAGGACGACCTCGCCGGCGCCCTCAAGGAACTCGGCAAGGCCCTCGCCCAGGTCAAGACCTTCATCAAGGACAACCGCGGCGAACTCAAGAAGAACATCGACCGGCTCGTGCCCCTCACCCAGACCCTCGTCGACCAGCGGGCCTCCCTCGCCGAGGCGCTCGACGTCGCCCCGCTCGCGGTGACCAACGTCGTCAACGCCTACAACAAGGACACCCGCACCCTCGACGGCCGCGCCAACCTCAACGAGATCAGCATGGGCGGACCGCTGCTGCCCCTGCCGGTCACCGGCGCCGCGTCGGCGAGCACCGGAGAGGGGGAGCGGTGAGACGAGACGCCCTGCCCTCCCGGAAGGCCGTCGGAGCCGGAGCCGTCGGAGCCGTCGCCCTCGGCCTCGGGATCGCCGTCGTCCTCGGCGCGGTCCCCGCGAACCCCGTCCGGTTCGACGGCATCGAGGACCTGCCGCTGCCCGGCGGCGCCGACCTCGGCTCCCACCCCTACACGGTCACCGCCGAACTCGACGACGTCCTCAGCCTCGTCCCACAGTCCGCGGTCAAGGTCAACGACGTCGCCGTCGGCCGCGTCACCGCCATCGAACTGGGCACCGGCACCTGGACCGCCCGCGTCACCCTGAAGATCAACGGCGACGTCCGGCTGCCCGCCGACGCCGGCGCCCGCCTCGAACAGTCCAGCCTCCTCGGCGAGAAGTACATCCAGCTCGTCGCACCCCGGAAGGACACCGGCACCCGCCTCACCGACGGCAGCGTCATCCCGCTCGCGCGCACCAGCCGCAACACGGAGGTCGAGGAGGTGTTCGGCGCCCTGTCCCTGCTGCTCAACGGAGGCGGCGTCAACCAGCTCAAGACCATCACCCGGGAACTCAACGCGGCCCTCGGCGGACGCGAGCCCGAGGTCCGCTCGATGCTGAACCGCGTCAACACCCTCGTCACCACCCTGGACGCCCACCGCGGCGACATCACCCGCGCCCTCGACGGCGTCAACCGGCTCTCCGCCACCCTCGCCGGACGCAAGAAGGACGTCGACACCGTCCTCACGGGCCTCTCACCCGGCCTCAAGACGCTGGAGAACCAGCGAGGCTCCCTGCTCACCATGCTGCGCGCCCTCGACACCCTCTCCGGCGTCGCCGTCTCCACCGTCGACGCGAGCAAGAAGGACATGATCGCCGACCTCAAGGCCCTCGCACCCACCCTGACGGCCCTCGCGGACGCCGGCGCCGACCTGCCCGACTCGCTGCAGGTCCTCGTCACGTATCCCTTCACCGACGAGGTGATGCGCGGCATCAAGGGCGACTACCTCAACGCCTATCTGCACCTCGCCGCCGCCCCCGGCACCGAGGTCATCCCGCCCCTGATCCCGGCGACCGAACCCACCCCGACCCCCGCCCCGACCACCCCGGGCTCCGCCGCGCGCGGGCGAGCGGGAACGAACGGCGCCGCCTCGGCTCTGCCGCTTCCCCCCGTCACGACCGGCACCCCACCGGCACCCGCCACCACACCCAAGGACGGAGGCGAGAAGCGGTGATCACCCGCACCGTACGGCTGAAGAACCTCGCGTTCCTCGTCATCGCCGTACTCGTCCTCGGCTTCGTCGGCGTACGCTACGCCGACCTCGGCCGCTACGCCGGCGTCGCCGACCACTACACCGTCCGCGTCCACCTCGCCCGTACGGGAGGCCTGTTCACCCACTCCGACGTCACCTACCGGGGCGTCTCCGTGGGCCGCGTCGGCGCCATCGACCTCACCGCCGACGGAGTCGTCGCCGAACTCCGGATCAAGAACTCGGCGCCCCTCATCCCCGCCGACGCGCGCGCCGTCGTCGCCGGACTCTCCGCCGTCGGCGAGCAGTACATCGACCTGCGCCCCGAGAGCGACGGCGCCCCCTATCTCGCCGACGGCGCCCGCATCGAACAGACCGACACCGAGGTCCCCGCACCCGTCACCGACGTGCTCGCGAGCATGAACGACCTCACCCGCTCCGTACCCCTGGAGTCCCTGCGCACGGTCGTCGACGAACTCGGCAAGGCCTTCGAGGGACACGGCGACGACCTCCAGATCCTCCTCGACAGCGGCAGCAGGTTCGTCCAGGCCGCCGACCGCTCCCTGCCCGCCACCACCCGGCTCATCGACGACGGGGAGACCGTCCTGCGCACCCAGGCCGACGAGAGCCGCGCCATCCGCGACTTCGCCACCGGCGCCCGCGACCTCGCCGCCACCCTCAAGGGCTCCGACGCCGACCTGCGCCGCCTCCTCGCCGTCACCCCCGACGCGACCGGCCAGGTCAGCGGCCTCCTGCGCGACCTCGACCCCAGTCTCAGCGTCGTCCTCGCCAACCTCCTCACCACCTCGGAGATCGCCGTCACCCGCCAGCGGGGTACGGAGGAACTCCTCGTGAAGTTCCCGGCGGCCGTCTCGGCGGGAGCCACCACCGTCGACGGAGGCCACGTGAACTTCGGCATGGCCGTCACCTTCTTCAAGCCGCTGCCCTGCACCGCCGGATACGGCGGCACGCGCTACCGCAACGGACTCGACCTGGGGACCGCGCCCGCCCTCAACACCGGCGCCGCCTGCACGTCCCCGGCCTCCACCGGGGTCAACGTCCGCGGCTCGGCCCACGCACCCGGCAGCGGCAGCGTGCCCACCCCGGCCCGGCCCGGCTCCCTGCCCTCCGGCAGCGCGCGCACCACGGCGGGCACGCAGCAAGCCCTGCCCGGCGCGCTCGCCCTCACCGGCGAGACCGGCGGCCCGACGGACATGGCCGGCCTGCTCGGCCTGAACACCGGGAGCACCCGATGAACCGCGCGAAGGTCCTGGGCACCGCGGCCCTCGTCGTCGCCCTCGGCTTCTGCGGGACCGGCGCCTGGACCTACGCCCAGGCCCGCACCGACGAGGAGCTCGGCTTCAGCCGGGAACGCGACACCGCGCTCGCCGAGGGCCGCAGCCGCATCACCGTCCTGAACACGCTCGACGCCTCGACCCGCGCACGCGCCGAAGCGGGCATCCGGGCCTGGCGCGAGGCCTCCACCGGACCGCTCCGCACCGAACTCGGCCGCACCGAGCCCGCGGTGGGCGCCTCGGCACGCGCCACGGTCACCGAGGCGGCGCTCACGGCGCTGGACGCGCGGGCCGGTACGGCGAAGCTCATCGCGACCGTACGCGTCGACGTCACCCCGCGCGGAGCCTCCGCCGCGACGACCGACCGCAAACGCCTGGAGGCCGTCCTGACCCGCACGGGCGACAACACCTGGCGGGTCGCGGCACTGAGCGCGGTGCCCGTCGCCGGGGCGGAGAACAGCGGGAACGAGGGCGGCACGGCCGAGGAGGGCGGGGACGAGTGACACGACTGCTGCGCAAGACGACCGGCGGGACGGCCGGGAGCGCCGACGCCGCCGAGACCGACGGCGGAGAGACCCCGAACGCCACGGCGGACCTCAGTCCGGAGACGGCGAGCTCCACCATCCCGGAGGCGTCCGCATCCGCCGAGGGGGAGGCGTCTTCCGCCTCGGACGGGGACGGCGCCGAACTCTCGCCCCGGACCGCCCGCCGCTCCACCACCCCGTGGCGGCGGATCGCCGTCGCCGTCGGCCTCGCCGCCCTCCTCCTGGGCGGGAGCTGGTTCTTCCACGCCGCCCACCAGCTCCGTACGACCCCGTCGGCCCGCAACCACGCGCTCACCGACACCACCGCCACCGACCGCGTCAGCGGCGACGTCGCCGACGGCCTCGCCCGGGTCTTCTCCTACACCCCGGGCAACACGGACGCCGCCGAACGGTCCTCCCGCACGGTGCTCGCCGGGCGCGCCGCCCGCCAGTACGGCGAGCTGCTCGCCCAGGTCCGCGCCAACCTGGTCGAGCAGCGCATCACCCTCTCCACCCAGGCAGTCCGCACCGGCGTGATCGAGCTCGACGGGGACAGCGCACGCCTCCTCGTGTTCCTCGACCAGACCTCGCGCCGCGACAAGGCCGCCGCCTCGTCCGCAGCGGCCCAGCTCACCGTCACCGCGAAGTTCCAGGGGGACCGGTGGCAGATCGTCGACATCAAGGCCCGCTGACCATGCGCGGGAGACAGGAGAACCCCATGACACGCCAGGTCCGCGCCTCGGCGGGCAACCGGCCGGCCCTGGCCGTGGCCCTCGTGCTCACGCTCGTCGCGGGCGGTTTCGCGGCCTGGGAGGGCCGGAGCTGGTACGCCGCCGCCCACGACGACTCCGCGGCGTACGCCGTGCAGCGTGACCGCGCCCTCGCGGCGGGGGAGCAGGCCGTGCAGAACCTCAACACGCTCGACCACCGGCGCGTGGACCAGGGGCTCGACCTCTGGGAGAGCTCGACGACCGGCGAGCTGCACAAGCAACTGGTGGACGGGCGGACGGAGTTCACCAGTCAGGTGAAGACGGCGAAGACGGTGACCACGGCCCGGGTGCTCTCGGGGGCCGTCACCGAACTCGACGACCGCGCGGGGCGTGCCCGGCTGCTGGTCGCACTGCGCATCACCGTCACCACGCCCGACAGCAAGAGCTCGGAGAAGGACAGCCGCATGCTGGGCGAACTCACCCGCACCGACGGCCAGTGGAAGCTCAGTGCACTGGGGCAGGCCCCCGTGGGCGGTACGGCGACCGGCTGACCGGCCCGTCCCGTACGCGCGAGCCACCAGCACCCGAAAGGACACGCACGATGCCGACGCCCCGCCACCACCTCAACCGCCAGCGCCGCCGCCAGGCCCTCGCCGACCAGTCGGCCCCTGCACCGAGGGCCCACGCGTCCGTAGGTCTCCTGCCCGAGCCCGGCACCGAGCCCGGCACCGCCCCCGACATCGAGCCCGGCACCGGACCGCGCCGGCGGCCGTCGGCGAAGCCCGTACGAGAAGCGGCGGGAGCACCGACGGCGACGGCGGGAGGGGCGGCTCCGCGGCACCTCGCCCCCCTGGTGGTCCTCTGCCTCCTGACGCTCCTCCTCGGCGGCTTCGCCGGGTGGGCGCACAGCAGGGCGGGGGAGCTGCGGGACGACCCGGCACGCGGCAACACGGCACTCACCGACCTCGCCCGTACCAGCGAGATCAAGGGGCAGACCGCCACGGCCGTCGCCGCGCTCTTCTCGTACGACCACGCCGACACGGGTCCCTTCGAGCGGGCCGGGAAGACCCTCCTCACCGGCAAGGCCGTGGCTCAGCACAAGGCGCTGTTCGCCGGGGTCCTCGCCCAGGCGGCCCGGCAGAAGACCGTGATCACCACGACGGTCACCGACAGCGCGGTCGAGCGGATCGACGGGGACCGCGCCCGGGTCCTGGTCTACGCCGACCAGAGCAGTGTCAGCACGGCCGGAACCGGCAGGACCGGCGGGGGGAAGCAGAAGCCGAAGGCCGAGGACCAGGGTGTCTACGCGGGCGCCATGTTCGCCCTGGACGTCGTGCGCCGCGACGGCCGCTGGCTCGTCGAGAACATCGACACGTTCGGCCGCTGACGGCCCTGAAGGCCCAGCCGGAAGTCCCGCACGAGCGCGGGGTCGCAGGTGAGGACGGTGACCGGGCGCGTGACGCGGCGCAGCTCCCGCAGGCCGGCCGTGACGTCGCTCCACCGGTGCACGCTGTACGCGGGGGCGAACCCGGGCATCGGGCGGTCGAAGACCTCGATGCCGCGGAGCCAGTCGCGCACGGTCGGGGAGTCGTTCTCGGGTACGGGCTTCTCCCCCTCTCCTTGCGGGTGGTGGTCAGAGGGCGACGACGGTCGCCTCGGTCGCCTTGACGCTGGTCCAGACGGACACCCCTTCGGCGAGGCCGAGTTCGGCCGCGGCCTGCGGGGTGATCTCGGCGACGAGGTCGGGGGCGACGTCGGAGGCGACGAGCACCCGCAGCCTGCTCCCGCTGGCCGTGATCTCGCGTACGGTGCCGGGCCAGACGTTACGGGGGCTGCCGGAGGGCTTCTCGCGGTGGACGGACACCGCCTCGGGCGCCACGATCGCGAGCGCCGGGGTGCCGGCGGGCGGCGGGTCGGCCGCGACCAGGGTGCCGCCGTCCTTCAGGGCGAGGCCCTCGGGGGTGGCGGTGCCCGGCCAGGCGTTGCGGCCGAGCATGCGGGCCACCCAGGGGGAGCGGGGGTGGCGGGTGACCTCCGCGGGGCCGGCGTCCTGGAGGGCGCGGCCCTCTTCGAGGACGAGCACGCGGTCGGCGAGGGAGACGGCCTCGACGGGGTCGTGGGTGACGATGAGGCAGACGCCGCCGAAGCGCGCGAGGTGGGTGCGCAGGGTGTGGCGCACGTGGCCGCGGGTGGTCTGGTCGAGGGCGGCGAGCGGCTCGTCGAGGACGAGGAGCCGGGGGCGGGCGGCGAGGGCCCGGGCCAGGGCGACCCGCTGGGCCTGGCCGCCGGACAACTGTCCGGGGCGGCGGTGGGAGAGGTGACCGACGCCGAGCCGGTCGAGCCACCGCTGGGCCTCGCGCCGTGCCCGGCCACGGGCGACGCCCTGGGCGCGCAGGCCGTAGGCGGTGTTGGCGAGTGCCGACATGTGCGGGAAGAGGGCGCCGTCCTGGGGCACCCATGCGACCCGCCGCCGGTGCGGGGGCAGGCCGGTGACGTCCGTGCCGCCGAGCGTGAGGTCCGCGTGCGCCCGGGGGGTGAGGCCCAGGAGGGCGCGGAGCAGCGTCGTCTTGCCGGCGCCGTTGGGGCCGACTACGGCGATCGTGGTGCCCGGATCGGCGTCGAGGGTGAGCCGGGTGAAGCCGGTGACCTCGGCGTGCAGGGACCAGCGTTCCCCGGACCCTTCCACCTCCGGGGAGGCGCCCGCGGGCTCCGCGTCCGGTGCCGGCGTGGCGTCGGTGCCGGGTTCGGGGGCGGGCCGGGGCTTCCGGCCCGCCGGGGTGCCGGTCCACCGTCCGCGCAGGGCGACGAGCA
Source organism: Streptomyces sp. E-08 (assembly GCF_049913095.1). Classification (NCBI taxonomy): domain Bacteria; kingdom Bacillati; phylum Actinomycetota; class Actinomycetes; order Kitasatosporales; family Streptomycetaceae; genus Streptomyces; species Streptomyces sp. E-08. The sequence continues at coordinate 8,289,599 of NZ_CP183971.1, forward strand.
CGGCCATGGCGATGGCGAGCAGGAGGAGGGAGACGGAGGTGGCCGCCTCGGGTTCGTCCTGGAGGAGCAGGTAGACGTGGAGCGGAAGGGTCTGAGTGGTGCCGGGCAGGTTGCCGGCGAAGGTGATGGTCGCGCCGAACTCGCCCAGGGCCCGCGCCCAGGTGAGGGCGGCGCCGGCGACGACGCCCGGCGCCACCATGGGCAGCGTGACGGTGAAGAAGACGCGGACCGGTGAGGCGCCGAGGGAGGCGGCCGTCTCCTCGTACCGCGGCCGGAGTCCGCCGAGCGCGCCCTCCAGGCTGATGACCAGGAACGGCATGGCGACGAAGGTCGCCGCCAGGACGGCGCCGGAGGTGTGGAACGGGAGGGTGATCCCGAACGTCGACTCCAGCCAGGGACCGAGGAGACCGCGGCGCCCGAAGGCGAGGAGCAGCGCGACACCGCCGACGGTGGGCGGCAGGACCATCGGCAGCAGCACCAGCGAGCGGACGAGCGCCTTGCCGGGGAAGCGCACGCGGGCGAGCAGCCACGCCAGCGGCACCCCGAGCACCAGGGAGAGCCCGAGCGCCCAGAAGGAGACGAGCAGCGAGAGCTTCAGCGCCTCGACCGTGCCCGGCGAGCTCAGGTGTCCGGCGAGCTCGCTCCACTCGGTCCGTACGAGGATCCCGACGAGGGGCAGCGTCAGGAACGCCACGGCCAGCAGCGCGGGCAGCACCAGCGTGAGCGGCGGACGGGCACCGGGCCTGCGCGTGCCTGTGTGTTTCATCGAGTGACCCCGCAGAGACGACGACATGAGGACGAGGGTCTGTCCGTTCCCCCGGGACGGACAGACCCCCGTGACCCGAACGAGCCGGGATCCGCTACGGCTTCTGGAAGCCGGCGTCCTGAAGGATCTTCTGGCCCTCGGACGAGGAGAGCCAGGCGACGAACGCGGCGGCGGCCTCGGCGTTCTTCGAGTCCTTCAGCGTGGCGGCCGGGTACTGGGCGATGGCGTTCTGCGCGTCCGGGATCTCGACGGCCTCGACCTTGTCCTTGGCGCTCTCCGCGTCCGTCTTGTAGACGAGACCGGCGTCGGCCTCGCCGAGCTCGACCTTGCTGAGCACCGCACGGACGTTCGGCTCCTGCGAGACCGGCTTCACGGTGATCTTCTGGGCGTCGAGGACCTTCTTGCTGTACTTGCCGGCCGGGACCTCGGGCGCGGCGAGGACGACCTTGAGCTTGGTGTCCGCGAGGTCCTTCAGCTCGTCGACCTTGAAGGGGTTGCCCTTGCCGGTGGCGATGACGAGCCGGTTCTTCGCGATGACGGCCGGGGTGCCCGTGTCGGCCTTCACCTTGTCCATGCTCTTGGTGTCGGCGGTGACCAGGACGTCGGCGGGGGAACCCTGCGCGACCTGGGCGACGAGCTCCTGCGAGCCGGCGAAGGAGAAGGTGAGCTTCGTGCCCGGGTGGGACTTCTCGTAGGCGGCGCCGGCCGTCTTGAAGACGTCGGTGAGGGAGGCCGCGGCGAGGACCGTGAGGTTCGCCCGGGGCGCGGCGCTCGGGGAGCCGGACGCCGTCGAACCGGCGGTGCCCTTCTTGGTGTCGTCGCTCGAACAGGCCGCGAGCGGGACGAGGAGCGCCGCGGTGAGGACGGCGGCGGCCGTACGGCGTCTGGCGGGCGTGAGGGTGAGGGACATGAGGGTCTGAGTCTCCTTGGGGACGAACGGGAAGGTGCGGTGGGAGGCCGGCCGCGCCGACGGCCGAAGTGCTGCGGTACTGCGTGAGGGGTGGTCAGGTGCGGTCGATGTGCACGCTGGTCGATTTCACGCGGGCGGTGGCCTGCATGCCGACTTCCAGTCCCAGTTCCTCCACGGCCTCACGGGTGAGGAGGGAGACCAGGCGGTGCGGTCCGGCCTGGATGGTGACCTGGGCCGCGATGTCACCGAGCTTGATCCCGGTCACGATGCCCGGGAAGGCGTTGCGCGCCGAGGTGTAGGACGCGTCGTCGTCGCTCTGGGCGATCTCCTTGGAGAACGCGGCGAGCGACTTGCCGTCGATGACGCGCCGACCGCTCTCGTCGCGGTGCGTCGCGACCCGGCCGGCGTCCGCCCAGCGCCGCGCGGTGTCGGGGCTGACGCCCAGCAACCGTGCGGCCTGCCCGATCGTGTAGGACTGCATGTGCGACACCGTAGGGCGTTCTTCCTCTCATCTGCAACAACCCCGTAGGACCCTCCATCGCGAATGCGAGAGCCCTTGGAGAAACGTACGGGGTGGGGTGTGACGGGCCCCTGGGGCTCGTGGAGTACCTCCAGCCCGACCGTCCCGTGCCTGGGGGGCATCCGAGAGGTGTTTCGCCTCATTGTCTTGGCACCTACGATGTGGCAACTCGTATTCACCTGGTGAATGTGGGGGGCGGGCCCGGCCCGTGAGCACACAAGGAAGTTCCGCATGCAGGTCGATCACCTTCTCCGCCTCGACCGTCTCGACCTCTCGTTGGTCTGGGGGGGGGGGAGAGAGGCGCTCCTCGGGCAGGAGATCGGCGGAGTGACGTCGACCGATCTGGAGGACCCGGCGAGGTTCCTCCAGCCGGGCGAGATCGTGCTCAGCGGCCTCGTCTGGTGGGCGCGGGACGGCGATCCGGCCAAGTCCGACCGGTTCGTGTCCGCCCTCAGCGAGGCGGGCGCGGTCGCCCTGCTCGCCGGAGAGGAGACGCACGGAGAGGTGCCGGCGGAACTCATGCCTGCCGGAGCCCCCGCGTCGCCCTGCTCGGCGTCCCGGCGCACACCAGCTTCCGGGCGATCACCGAAGCCGTCTACCTGCGGCAGTGGGGTGAACTGAGCCGCCGCCCCACGGATCACTACGCGCTTCCGGAGGACGTCCGCGTCGACCTCGACCGGGCCCTGGAACGCGGCGCGCCGCCGGGCGAACTGCTCGACCTCGCCTTCGCCCACCTCGGCACCCCCGCCTCCCACCTGCTCAGCGGCAGCGGACGAACGGTCGCCCGGACCACGACGGCGCCCGAACTCCCGGCCCGGCGCGCGGTGGAGACGCTGCGCGGACGGCACGGCACGACCGTGCGGATCGAGGCCGATGACAGCGTGTTCGACGCCTGGTACCTGCACCTCCCGGAGGACGGCCAGGCGCCTCCCCGGATCCTGCACGAGATCGGCGAGCTCGTCGGCCGCCAGGGCCGGCGGACGGCACCCCGCAGACAGGCCCAGGAGGGCCTCGTGAGCCGGGTGTGCGCGGCGTACGGGGACGTGAACGGCCTGGAGGGGGCGCTCCGTTCGTGCGGGCTCGGCGACGCCCCCGCGTACACCGTGGTCGTCGCGGCCTCGGGCGGCTCGGGAGAGCGGGGCGACGCCGCCGCGGCGCTCGCGGAGGCGCTGCGGCACCAGAAGCCGGTCACGTTCGCCGCCGCGGCGCTCGGCGAGGGGGAGGCCGTCGCGGTGCTGGCCCACGAGCCGGGCCCCGGCGCGGAGGTGCCGGCACGGCTCCGCGAGGTGTGGCCGCTGCTCCACGCCTGCCGGCCCGGCGCCGCGCCGCACGCCGGCGTCAGCGACCCCGTCCGCAGGCCGGCCGACCTCCGGGGCGCCCTCGCCCAGGCCCGCTACGCCCTCGAGGGCGCCCGCTCGACGGCGCCGGGGGCCGCCAGGGTGGCGCGCCTCGCCGATCTCGCCGACCTCAGGACGCTCCTCGCCGGCGTCCCGGCCGACGTGCGGGCGGTGTACCTGGACACCGTCCTCGGGCCACTGCTGCGCGCCGGGAAGGGATCGAACGCCACCCTCCTGGAGACCCTGGAGGTCTTCCTGGCGCACAACTGCTCCTGGGCCAGGACCGCGGAGGCCCTGCACCTCACGTGAACACCGTCCACTACCGCATCGACCGCATCCAGGCCCTCACCGGACGGGACCTGTCCCGCCTCGACCACAAGCTCGACCTGCGGGCGGCGCTGCTCTGCCGCTGAGCGGGGCTCGGTCGGTCAGGGCAGGTCGATGTGCACGCTGGTCGACTTCACGCGCGCGGTGACCGTGACCCCGACGTCCAGGGCCAGTTCCTCGACGGCCTCGCGCGTCACCAGCGACACCAGGCGGTGCGGCCCGGACTGGACCTCGACCTGCGCCGCGACGTCGTCGACCCGTACCGCGGTGACGATCCCGACGAACGAGTTCCGCACGGACGTCGGCACGTCGTCCTCCGGCACGGCGTGGAGCCCGGCCCCGCGCTCCGCCGCGAAGCGGGCCAGCGCCACCCCGTCGATGACGCGCTTGCCGGCCCCGTCGCGCTCCATGCCCAGCTTGCCCCCGTCCGCCCACCGGCGAACGGTCTCCGAACTCACTCCGAGCAGCTGCGCGGCCTGCCCAATGCTGTACGACGGCACACGGGCACTCTAGGCCACGGCCGCCCCGGGAGCGCCCCGGGTCCTTATCCGCCGAGGGCGCGTCTCGAACGCATCACAAAGAGGCACGGGGCGGTCCGCTTTCCCCCGCCCGGCTACAAGATCGGTTCGGCACGCCCCGTCGACCTGGAGTTCACCCATGCGTAAGTTCGGACGTCTCGCCGTCGTTTTCGCCGCCCTGGCAGCCCTGTTCGGCCTCAACCAGGGCTCCGCCTTCGCCCTGGAGTCGTACTGCACGTTCAACGACGGTGACGACGGCGGGAAGTCGTGCTGGATCTACCACGAGAACAGCAGCGGCGGGCGGGTCGACATGGTCTACTTCGAGGCGTACGGCGAGAAGCTCCACATCTCCGACTACGAGGCGAACGGCGAGGGCGTCGTCGCGTACGTCAACGGCACCCCGTACTACTGGACCAAGGGCAACCAGACCGGCTACGTCTGGAACCTGAGCTTCGCCGAGGGCACGAAGATCACGCTGGAGTCCTGCCAGACGGACGGCGCCGCGGAGTACGACTGCCACACCGAGTACGCGGTCGCCTGACACCCCGAACACCCCCGAGGGGCCCTCGCCGAACCGACGGCGAGGGCCCCTCGGCGCGCGATGCCTGGGGTTCCGACGGCGGCTTCGTCGACGCCGGGCGAGCACCGGGAGCTGACCGGCACGCCCTCCGCGGAGCAGGGAGGCCCGGGCCTCCCTGCTCACGTCGTCGCGGCCAACCGTGCCTCCGCCCCGTCCAGGAGCGTGTCGAGCATGACGGGATAGGCGGTGTCGTTCATCCGGCCCGCCAGCAGATGCGCGGTGGCGGCGATGTGCGGATGCGTCCCGGCGGGCAGCCGGGCATAGGTCGAGGTCCACATCTCCTCGTCCGCCTCCCGGACCTCGTCCTTGATCGCCAGCGCGCCCGCGTCCAGGGCGGCGAAGGCCAGCGCCAGGTCGATGAACGCGTGGTAGACGCCGACGGCGTCCGCGTCGCCGAAGCCCGCGCCGCGCAGGATGCCGAGGATCGTCTCGTCCACCTCGATCTCCCGGGGACGGCCCGTCACCCGGCTGGCGGTCAGCAGCGCCGCCTGGGGATGGGCGAGGTACGAGGCGTGAATGGCCAGGCCCAGGGACCGCAGGTCGGCGCGCCACGACCCGGTGGCCGTCCAGCTGTCCAGGGCCCGCCCCATCAGCTCCTCGCCGATGGCCCGCGTCAGACCGTCCAGACCGGCGAAGTACCGGTACACGGTGCTCGGGTCGGCGCCGAGCGCCGCACCGAGCCGGCGGGCGGTCAGCCCCGCGCTCCCGTGCTCGCGCAGCATCCGCAGCGCCGTCTCCACGATCAGCCGCTCCGACAGCACCGTGCCCTGCCGGGTCGGCCGCCGTCTGCGCCGCTCCGCCTCGGGGACCACCTTCTTCGGCACCGCGCCACCACCCCTTCGCCCACCTGCGTGTCCTTATGCCAACGTCGTAGACGTTAACCGCCGGGGTCGTGTTCCATCGAGGCGTCCCCGGGCGTTCGCCGGGACGGACTCGACGAATGGGTGTGTGACATGCGTGTACTTCTCGTGGGTGCGGGCGGCGTCGGAACCGCCGTCACCCGTATCGCGGCCCGCCGTGACTTCCTGACCCACATGGTCGTCGCCGACTACGACCCGGCCCGCGCGGAGGCCGCCGTGGCCGCGCTCGACGACCCGGACGGCCGGTTCGTCGCCCGTCGCGTGGACGCCTCCGACGAGGCCGCGGTCCGCAGCCTCCTCGTCGAGGAGCACTGCGACGTCCTGCTGAACGCGACCGACCCTCGCTTCGTGATGCCCCTGTTCAACGCGGCGCTCGCCGCGGGCACGCACTACGTCGACATGGCGATGTCGCTGTCCGTGCCCCACCAGACCGCCCCGTACGAACAGTGCGGGGTCAAGCTCGGCGACGAGCAGTTCGCCCTGGCCGGGGCCTGGGAGGACGCCGACCGCCTCGCCCTGGTCGGCATGGGCGTCGAACCGGGCCTGTCGGACGTGTTCGCCCGCTACGCGGCCGATGAGCTCTTCGACGAGATCGAGGAGATCGGCGTCCGAGACGGCGCGAACCTCACCGTCGAGGGGTACGACTTCGCCCCCTCCTTCAGCATCTGGACCACCATCGAGGAGTGCCTCAACCCGCCCGTCGTCTACGAGAAGGACCGCGGCTGGTTCACCACGGCACCCTTCAGCGAGCCGGAGGTCTTCGACTTCCCCGAGGGCATCGGCCCGGTGGAGTGCGTGAACGTCGAGCACGAGGAGGTCCTCCTCATGCCCCGCTGGGTCGACGCGCGCCGGGTGACGTTCAAGTACGGCCTCGGCGACGACTTCATCGCCAAGCTGAAGACCCTCCACGACCTGGGCCTCGACTCCACGGCGAAGGTCACCGTCCCCGGCGCGGACGGCCCGGTCCAGGTCTCCCCGCGCGACGTGGTCGCCGCGTGCCTGCCCGACCCGGCCACACTCGGCGACCGGATGAAGGGCAAGACCTGCGCGGGCACCTGGGTGAAGGGGACCAAGGACGGCGCGGCACGCGAGGTGTACCTGTACCACGTCGTCGACAACGAGTGGACGATGCGCGAGTACGGTTCCCAGGCCGTGGTCTGGCAGACCGCCCTCAACCCGGTGATCGCCCTGGAGCTCATCGCCGCCGGCACCTGGAAGGCGAGCGGGGTCCTCGGCCCCGAGGCGCTCCCGCCCCGCCCGTTCCTGGACCTGCTGGGCGCGTACGGGTCCCCGTGGGGGCTGCGCGAGGAGCGCTGACCGACAGTGCGTCACGCCCCCGGAGGATTCCCGGGCTCAGGGCCGGTGCCGCTGGAAACGGAGGTAGGCGTACCCCTCGCCGTCCTGCGGCGCACGGGTCCAGGAGCGGGTGGTGAAGGTCCGGAGCCTGCTCCGGGTCAGGGCGAGCCGGGGCAACGAGAGCCCGAGTGCGGTGTGCAGGGCCTGAAGGGCCCTGCGCTCGCCCTCCCCCTCGCCGTCCTCCGGGCGGAAGAGCCGCGCCGGGTCCAGGGCCTCGGGAAGGACGCCGGAGCGCTCGACCTCCGTACCCCGCACGGTGAAGGAGCAGAGCTCCACGCCGTGCTCGGCCACCGACAGGTGGAACGCGCCCCGGCGGTCCCCGGGGGACGAGCGCCAGGGGTCGCACCACACGGCGACCGCCCGGCCGGACGCGGAGGCGGCCACGGCGGGGGACCGGGACAACGCGCTCACGCGCGCGGGGGAGTAGCCGTCGAAGGCGAACGCCCATCCCTCGTCCGTGCGGCCGACGGCCACCACCGCGCGGTCCTCCCAGAGCTCCACCCCCTTCCGCTGGTGGGGCCTGGGCGCCCGCCAGGATGCCGTGCGGGGATCGACCGGCCCGCTCAGCTCCGCGCCCTCCTCGCCGATCAGGGCGGGCAGCAGGGCCGGGTCGGCCCCCTGGGCCCAGACGCAGCGGAATCCGTCGAAGGGCTGCTGGTGCGCGACGGCCTCCGTCAGCCAGACGAGGCCCGCAGGGTCGAGGTCCGGGACCGGTTCGGGAACGGGCCCCGACTCCCCTGACCGCGGGGTCGCGAGGATCTCCCGCCCGCGCTCGGGGGTGACCAGCGCGCCCAGAACGGGATCGGCGAGCAGCCCGACCGGGGCGATGAGCCAGGGGCCCGGCGCCTCCCACAGCGGCAACGCCCCCCGCAGGATCCGCCAGGCGGCGTCGGTCGGCCCCCAGCGGGCGGACTCCCGGGCCTCGGCGACGGCCCGCCCCCACGGCCCGGGAGGGGCGTAGCGATGGGTGCCGTCCCGCATCGTGCTCAGGACCGTCTCGAGGGTCTCCCGGGAGTGCCCCCGGGCCGTCATCATCCCGAGCCAGTGGTCGTCCCCGCCGAGCCGCCACTCCCCATGAGCCGGCGTCAGGGCCTGAACGGGGAGGACCTCGGGCCGATACCGCGGGTCGGCCGCCAGGTTCCCGTAGTCCGGTGAGCTGCCCGGAGCCAGGAGGTGCCGTATCTGGTCGAGGAGGACGCGCCCTCCCGGCCGCCCGAAGGCGCGTGCCTCTTCGAGCAGCGGCACGGCCTCCTCGTACCGTCCGCGCAGGGCGAGCAGGCGGGCCGACTCCACGTGGGAGTCATGGGCGCGCGTGGTCGCGTTCACGAAGTCGGGGCTGCCCGCCCGGTCACCGTGGAACTCCCGGTACATGTCCCCCATGTACGCGCGGAAGGACGGATAGCGCTTGGGCACCTCGCCGCCCCATCCCTTGTACACGTACAGCGCCCACTCGCCGTCCTCGTCGCGGTCGCCCGGGTCGAGGAGGGCGTGCGACATGTCGGACTCCGTCTCCAGCCGCAGCGCCCGCCGCCACATCCCGGCGAGGAGGACCTCCTCCTCGCCCGGGTCCTCGCCCAGACCCTCCTCGTACAGCGAGGTCATGTCGTACGGATCCCCGAACCAGCCGATGTCCGCGACACCGCCGAGCCGGTGGATCGCGGCCGTCTGCTCCACGACCCACCCGTCACTGACGGCCAGGAACTCCCGGTACGACGGCGGCAGCCGCAGCCCCAGCCGTCTCTCGGCCGCGACGATCGCCTCCTCGCCCGCCCCGGGCGCACCGAGAACGCTGTCGGCCTCCTCGTCGTCCGCGTCGGCGCGAGGCACCCACTCCTCCTGCCAACGCCGCAGGAAATCGTGCCAGTTGAAGGACTCGTCACTCATGCTCGAATGGTGCCATCAGGCACTGACAACGCCTCCGGCCCCGGAGCCGCGTGGGGAACCGGGCCGGCACACCCCGCCCGGCCGCCCTCGCCCGCCGTCCCCCACGACCGCCGGGCACGCGGCCGCACGCCTTCGCGCGGTGGCTCGCCCAGGAGGGCGTCCTGCTCGAACCGAACCCGTGACAGAGGAGCCCCGGCCCGAGGGCGGGCCGGGGCTCACGGACGCGGAGCGAGGGTCACGCGGGCGTTCCGCCGCCCGGGAAGCGGCGCTGCTCGCCGTCGGCGGTGGGGGTGCCGCCGCCGGGGAACCGGGCCGCGTCGGTCGCGGTGGGAGTGCCGCCGCCCGGGAACCGGGCCGCCTCGGTGACGGCCGGTGTGCCGCCTCCCGGGAACTTCCGGAAGGCCGCGACGGCGGCCGCGATGAGCGCCTTCGCTGTGGTGCGGAGAGCGGACTTGGCCTGGGGCATGTCGGTCCTCCAGGTGGTGGGAGCGGCCGGGCGGCCGTACGGACATACCCCAGTGTGCTCAGGGGTCTGTCCCAGGCGCCTGATCCCCAGGTCCCACCTGTGTCCCGGCTTGACCGCACGGCATGACCGCCCGGACGAGGGTGCCCGCACCCGTGTCGACCAGCTCGGCCCGCTCGGCCATCGAGCAGAGTCCGACGCCCTCGCCGCGCTCCGCCGGGATGCCGTCGCCGTTGTCGCGGACCTCGACGGTGACCGCCTCGCCGGCCAGGACCACCGTGGCCTCGGCCCGGTCGGCGTGCGCGTGCCGGACCGTGTTGTTGAGCGCCTCGGCCGCGATGCGGTACACGGCGACCTCCACCGCCGCCGGGAGCCGGGGGAACGGCTCGGGCGCAGCCCCACCGTGATGCGCACCGTGCGGCCCAGTTGCTCGGCGAGCCGCTCCAGGGCCCGCGGCAGGTCGGCGGTGTCGAGGGCGGCCGGGGCCAGGCCGCCGGTTGTCCTGCGCAGCTCGTCGATGGCCCGGCCGATGCCCTCGGAGACGGCCGTCAGCGACCGCAGGGCCTTGGGCTCGGTCGGTATGGCCGACCTGACCGCGTCGACCTGGAGCCGCAGCCCCGAGAGCGCCGGACCGAGACCGTCGTGCAGGTCGTGCCGCAGGCGCCGCCGCTCCTCCTCCCGGGCCGGCACGATCTGCTCGCGGCTGGTCTGGAGCTCCTCGTAGAGCCGAAGGGAGGCGACGGCGGGTGCGCTGTGGTCGGCGAGGAGGCGCACCGCCTCCCGGTCCTGGTGGTCGAGGGCGAGCTCGCCGTGGCGCGGCGGGACCAGGAGCTGCCCGATGACGTCTCCCTGGTACACGAGCGGGACGGGCGGAGCCGCGCCGCCGAGGCGCGCCACTGCGTGAGCAGCATCCCCGTGCCGGTGCTGCGGGGCATCGGCCGCCCGGGCTTCTCCCCGGCCTTCGAATCCGCCGTCCGGGTCGTCGAGTTCGAGAAGACCTGCAAGGCGGGCTGGCAGGCCGAACGGCGCTTCTGGGAGGACGACCCGAGCTGCGTCTACGGAGGCAGCAGCTGGACCTCCCACCCCATCACGCAGATCTGGTAACCGTCCACCGGCTACTTCTCCACCAAGGGCACCCTCACCGGCGCCTACAACTTCGCCGCGGACGCCGCGCACTTCGGCGCCCTGCCCGTCGCCGAGCGGCTCGCCCTGGCCCGCGCGGGCGGCGCCGAACTCCACCCCGAGTTCGCGGACTGCACCCTCGTCCCCCAGGACAAGGGCATCACCATCGCCTGGCACAAGGTCCCGTACCAGCTCGGCGGCTGGCCCGAATGGGACCCGGCGCGCGAGGACCACCGCACGGTCTACCACCGGCTGCTCCAGCCCGAGGGCGGGGACGTCTTCTACGTCACCGGCGACCAGATCTCCCCCCTGCCCGGCTGGCAGGAGGGAGCCATGATGTCGGCCCAGTACGTCACCCAGCAGATCCTGGGCGTCATGCCCCGCACCGTACGGGAGGTGGTCGCGGTCCCGGACTCCGTCGCCCTCACACAGGGACTCGTCTAACACCCCGGGACCCGTCTGACACCCCGGGATCAGTACCGGAGCAGGCCCGCGTCGATCCGCTCCCAGGCGGACCGCAGTTCGGCGAGCCGGGTCCCTTCGGACCGTGCCCGGTCCGCCTGCTCGCGGGAGTCCTCCGCCAGGTGGAAGAGCTGGTCGCGGCCGGACCTGCCCTGGTAGTACTTCCAGTCGCCGCGCCGCAGCGCCCGCTCGCCGCGCACCCGCCAGAACAGGTCCCGCTCGGGCACCTCGGCGCCGCGCAGCAGATGCCCGGCGAGGCTGGTGCCGTCGAGGGGGTACGCGGGGTGGGGGCGGGCCCCGGCCAGGTCGAGCAGGGTCGCCGTCCAGTCGGGCGAGAACACCGGCAGGTCGCTGACCTGGCCGCCGTCGATCCGGGCGGGCCAGCGCAGGATCGAGGGGACGCGGATGCCGCCCTCCTGGAGCGAGCCCTTGTTGCCGGCGAGCGGCCAGTTGTAGGAGAACCGCTCGCCGCCGTTGTCGCTGCCGAAGAAGACGAGGGTGTCCTGCTCCTGACCGGACCGCTTCAGCGCCTTGAGGACCTGCCCGACGGAGCGGTCGAGGTCCTCCACCATCTCCTTGTACTTCTCCACGGAGCCGCCGTCCTGGTGCCAGAGGGCGGACCCGTCGCCGGCCTTGATGCGGCGGACGATCTCGTCGCTCGCCTCCTTGTCGCCATCCGCGATCCAGGGCCAGTGCGGAGTGGTGAAGTTCAGGTTGAGCAGCCAGGGATTCTCGTGGTCGCGGGCGATGTACTCGCTCGCCCGCTCGGTGAGGATCCGGGTGTAGTAGCGCAGGTCCTTGTACTCGGCGTCGCCCTCGTAGAGGTCGTACTCGCCGCCGAGGCCCAGCTTGGAGTAGTACTCCAGGGCCCCGCCGAAGTTGCCGAAGAACTCGTCCCAGCCGGAGCGGGTGGGGGAGTAGTCGGGCAGGTAGCCGCAGTGCCACTTGCCGATGAGGGCGGTCGCGTAGCCGGAGTCGCGGAGCAGCGAGGCGAGCGTGGGGTGGGTGGGCTCCAGGCCGACGGACCGGTCGGCGATCGGCTCGGCGAGGCCGCCCTTCGTACGGCCCGGGTAGCGGCCGGTGTAGAGGCTGAAGCGGGTGGGGGAGCAGGTCGCGGAGCCGGAGTAGGCGTCGGTGAAGCGGACGCCCTCGCGGGCGAGCCGGTCCAGGTGGGGCGTGCGGATGTGCGGGGAGCCGTACGCGGAGAGGTCGGCCCAGCCGAGGTCGTCGCCCAGGATGAACAGGATGTTGGGGCGCCGCGAGTGGCGGCGCGGCTGCGCGGCCCGGAACGGACGCTCCTGCGCGTCGGTCGCGGGGACCGCCTGTGCGGCGGGCGCGGCGGCGCCGAGGGCGGCCGCGGCTGCGGCGCCGGCGGCGATCCCGCCGAGGGCACGGCGGGACAGGGGCGTGGACATACGGGTCTCCAGAAGGGCGTGCGGACGTGCGGGCATGCCTCCGCGGGCCCGGAGGGCGGGGGACGGTGCCGCGGGCGGGCGTGCGGAGGAGCGTGGCGGGTACGGCGGGGTGAGCGGATCCGGCCGTCAGGGGCAGCGACAGACCGCGCCGGCGATGCGGACGAGGTCCACGTGGCGGCGTCGGACGAGGGCGACCGAGCGGTCACGCGAGGGCTGCATGGGGCACGAGTCTTGCCCGGCCGGGAGGGGGCGTCAACGGCGAACGCCCTGGTCGACGCGCGTAGTTCGCATGATCGAAACGCTCGCGACACGGGGAGCCGTGCTCCGCGCCGACGGCGCGGCCGGACGGGCCGCCGGGCCGTCGCCCGACGTCCGTCCGGGGGAGAGCCGCGTGCGGTGCCGGATGTCCGGCACCGCACGCGGGTCAGGAGGGTGCCGCGTCTGGAGGTGTGCAGGGTCAGGTGGTGTGCAGCGTCAGGCCGTAGCGGCCGAGGATCTCGTTGACCGGCTGGAACCAGGTCTCGCCGCCGGACGAGCAGTTCCCCCAGCCGCCGGAGGTGACGCCCTGCGCCTGGTCGCCGCTGAGGAACGACCCACCCGAGTCGCCGCCCTCGGCGCAGACACTGGTCTTCGTCATCTGGTGCACGGCGCCCTGGCTGTAGTTGACCGTCTCGTTCTTCGCGAGGACGGTCCCGCAGTGCCAGTGGGTCGTCGACCCCGACCGGCAGATCGACGCGCCCACCGGCGCCTCGGCGGAGCCCCGCACCAGCTGGTCGGGGACGGTGCCCCAGCCCAGCACCACCGGGACCGTCCACCAGCCGCTGTGGATGCCGACGTACGCGTAGTCGTCGCCGGGGAACGACGAGCCCTGGAAGGTGCCCATCGCGGACCCGTCCCAGCCGCGCACCGCGGCCCCCGCCTGTCCGCAGTGCCCCGCCGTGACGAAGCCGCCGTACACGGAGAAGCCGATCGAGCAGCGGACGTTGCCGGTGTAGTACGGGTCGCCGCCGACGGTGCCCGCGGCGTACGTGCGCGGCGCCCCGGTCGTCTCGGCGACGGTGACGGGGCCGCCGGCCCGCGCCCGGTCCACGAAGGCCCGTACGGCGGGAGTCCCGCGCTCGGCCCGTACGACCGTGACGACGACGCTGTCGGACCGGGGGTCGACGTGCCAGCCGGCGACACCGGCGGGTGCGTCGAGCGCGTCCAGGCGCGCCGCGGCACGGCCGAGCGCGGCGGCGCCGTACCGCACCAGGCGGGTGTCGGCGCCCAGCGCGCGGACCTCCGACTCCCGGGCGGGGTCGGTCACGGCGACGACGAGCCGACCGGTGGCCGGGTCGAACCACGAGCCGCCGTACGCGCTGCCCGCGGCCCGCCGGGCGGCCTGCTCCACGGCCGCGGCCGTCTTCTCGGCGCGCAGCCGCTCCTCCGCCTGGGAGGCGGTGAGCCCGAGGTCCCGCCGCATGGCGTCGAGCAGTCCGGCCGAGGCGGCGGGCGCGGTGACGGAAGGCTCCGGGGGCGGGGCGGCGTCCGCCGCGCCGGCGGCGGCACCGAGTCCGACCGTCATGAGCAGCGCGGCGAGGGCGGCGCGCAGGGGGGTGGTGCGTTTCACGAGTCCTCCTGGGGTGGGGAGTCGAACGCTTGAGAGCGCTCTCAAGAGCGCCGTGCGTCACGCTAACGTCCTTTGATTGTCAGGTCCAGACCAAAAACGGCCTTGGCGTGCCGACCCCTCCGCCGTGATCACCGGCCCCGTCAGAAGCGGCGGGTGCCAGCCGCTCACCGACGAGGTCTACGGGAGGAAACAGTGATGACCGCGACGCGCTGCGACCGACGGATGTACGCGGTGATGAACGACCGCCGGGCGGCGGCCTACGCCACCGCGACCCGGCGCCGCCTTCTGGTGGGGGCACACGTCGCCCTCACCGCCACCGGAGTGGGTGGCGGCGTCGGCGCCTACGGGGTCCTGACGGACGCGCCCCTGCGGGCGGCCGTGACCCCGGTCCTCGTCGGCGTGCTCGCCGTGCACTGGATGATGCCGCTGTGGGTGGCGGGGCTGCGGGTCCAGGACGACCTGGGCGACGACGCCGGCGACGAGTCCTGAGACGCGCCGCGGTCAGACCGCGCGGGGGGCGGCCTGCTTCGCGGCGGTGACGAAGATACGGATCAGGTCGTGGTCCTTGACGCCCGGGGCGGACTCGACGCCGCTGGACACGTCGACGCCCCAGGGCCGCGCCTTCCCGATCGCCTCGGCGACGTTGTGCGGTGCGAGCCCGCCCGCGAGCAGCCACGCGCCCTCGGGGCGGGCCGATTCGAGCAGCGACAGGTCCCACGGCTCGCCGGAACCCGCGCGGGGGGAGTCGAGAAGGAGGACCTCCTCGCCGTAGGCGCCGACACGCGTGTCGGGCCGGTCGCTCAAGGACGTCGCCCGCCACAGCCGCGGGAACACCGCTGCGGCGGCCGCGAAGTCCTCCTCGCCGTACGCGGTTCCGTGCAGCTGGAGGGCGCCGAAGCCGAGCTCGGCGGCGATGCGGGCGGCCTCGACGGCAGGGGTGTCGTTGACCACGAGGACGGACAGGACGCCCGGCGGAACGTGCGCGGCGAGGCGCACCGCCTGGTCCCGGTCGAGCCCGCGCACACTGGTACCGCTGATCACCAGGCCGACCGCGTCCGCGCCGGCGGCGACGGCCACATCGATGTCGGCGGTGGTCCCGAGCCCGCACACCTTGACGAACACGTGTCTCTCCTCTGCTGAACCCGGCGCGGCACCCCGAGCCTACCGACCCCCGGCCGGCCGCCGCCCGCCGCCCGCCGCCCGGCGCATGGCCGGAGCGGTCGCACGGCACCTGCCGAATCCGACCACGCCGCCCGCGCCCGCGTCACCTCGGTCGGCACCGGCGCCCGACCCCCTACGCGGCGCCTTCCGAGGCGAGCCAGGACCGCCAGACGTGGCGCGTGTTCGGTACGCCGGGACGGTCGAGGAGCCACAGCACGTAGCCCGCGTGGACCCGGGCCCAGGGGTTGTCCGACCGGGCCGCCCCGCCGAGTCGCCGCCGCAGGTCCTCGCCGTCGAGGGCCCGGGCCATGCGGACGTACTCGCGGTCCTTGCACCGGTGGGCCCGCCGGACCACGATCTCGACGAGGTGGGTGAGCCGGGCGCGCACCGCGTCGTCGTGGACGGGGACCGCCAGGCGGCGGATGAGGGACTGTTTCGTCGACCAGCACTTCGCGTGCTCCGTCCATTCCCGCGGGTATCGCGCCTCCCACTCCAGGAAGAGAAGCGCGTACGGCAGTCCCGGCCACGCGGTGACGTCCGCCCCGACGGGCTGCGCCCACAGTCCGCCGGGGAGGGTGTGGTCGACGAGGTGTGCGTACTCCTCACGTGCCTTCTTGAAGGCCGACTCCCTGAACTGCTCCTCCGGCCCCAGCGGCAACGTCAGATACCAGAGCTCATTGGACCGCTCCAGGGCCTGGTCCGCCTTCTCGGAGGCCCTGTCGAGGTGACGGAGCGCCGCTGCCCTGGTGGCGGGGTCGTCCGCTATGAGACCGAACGCCCACCCCAGTCGGGCGTCCCACGCCCGGGCGTCGTCGTCGCCCGGCGTCGCATCCTTCGTCATGCCGGGGATCATCTCGCGGCACCCCCGTCCACGGCACTGTGACGACGGCCATGCTGAAGCGGTCCTCCCGGACCCGGCCCCGTCAGTCCCGAGGGACGCGCGGCGTCGGGCGGGTCCCGTCGAGCCGCTCCGCGCGAGGGCCCTCCACCGGGGGACGCGCGACGTCTCCCGCCGCGCCCAGGCCGGCCAGCAGGCGCAGCCCGTCCTCCGAGGGGCTGCCCGGGAGAGCGGACAGCACCAGCAGCTCCGTTCCCGACTCGTCGGGCAACGCGAAGTTCTCCTGGTGCAGTTCGAGGAGTCCGACCAGCGGGTGCCGGTACGCCTTGCGGCCGTGCGTGCGGGCGCGGACGTCCGCGCGGGCCCACAGACGGCGGAACCGTTCGCTGCCCATCGCCAGCTCGCCGATGAGCGAGGCCAGGCGCGGGTCGTCGGGATGCTTCCCGGCGGCCAGGCGCAGGTGCCCGACGACATCGAGGGTGCACGTCTCCCAGTCCGCGTAGAGCCCGCGCTCGGCCTCTTCGAGGAAGATGTGCCGTGCGGTGTTCAGGCCGGGAATCGGCCGCCCGTACAGAAGATGGGCGAGACGGTTGCCGGCCAGGACGTCCAGACGGTGGTTCATGATCAGCGCGGGCGCGTCGGTGACCAGGTCGAGCATCCGCAGCAGCTCGGGCCGGAGGCGCCCGCCCGGAGTCCTCGCGGGTCGCCGGCGCTGCCGCGCGAGCCGGTACAGGTGCCCGCGTTCCGTCTCGTCGAGTCCGAGGACTCGCGCGAGCGCGTCGAGGACCTGCTCCGAGGGCTGTGTGGCCCGCCCCTGCTCCAGGCGTACGTAGTAGTCGACGCTCACACCGGACAGGTGCGCGACCTCTTCGCGACGCAGCCCCGCGACCCGGCGCCGGCTGTCGGTGGGGATGCCGACCGCCACCGGATCGACCCGGGAGCGCCGGGTCCGCAGAAATCCCGCGAGATCGTCCATGCCCTCCAGTATGGCCGCGGCGAGGCCCGCGAAGGTGGCCCTGCCAGTACCAGGAAGCCCGGTCCTACGGAAGCGGCGCCCCTGAACAACTGCGGCCACGGGGCCCAGGATCGAAGACATCCGATCCGAAGGAGTCCCTATGAAGACGCTCATCGTCCACGCCCACCCGGAGCCGAGGTCGCTCAACAGCTCGCTGAAGGACCTCGCGGTGTCCACGCTGGAGTCCGCCGGACACGAGGTGCGCGTGAGCGATCTGTACGCGATGGGCTGGAAGGCGGTCGTGGACGCGGAGGACTACGGCCCCGCCGCCTCCACCCCCCTGAGGGTCGCCCTCGACTCGGGCCGCGCCTTCGAGGCCGGGACGCTCACCCCGGACGTCCTGGCCGAGCAGGAGAAGCTGCTGTGGGCCGACACGATCATCTTCCAGTTCCCGCTGTGGTGGTACTCGATGCCCGCGATCCTCAAGGGCTGGGTGGACCGCGTCTTCACCTACCGTTTCGCGTACGGCGTCGGCGAGCACAGCGACACCAAGTACGGCGAGCGCTTCGGCGAGGGCACCCTGGCCGGGAAGCGGGCCCTGCTGTCGGTGACCGTCGGCGGCCCGGAGTCGCACTACGCCGCCCGCGGGATCAACGGTCCCATCGACGACCTGCTGTTCCCGATCCAGCACGGCATCCTCTACTACCCCGGCGTCGACGTCCTGCCCCCGTTCGTCCTGCACGGCACCGACCGCATGTCCGAAGAGGACTACGCCACCGTCGCCAAGGCGTGGGAGGAGCGCCTCCTCAGCCTGGAGTCGACCGAGCCGATCGCGTTCCGGCGGCAGAACTTCGGCGACTACGAGATCCCCTCGCTGCACCTGAAGGAGGGCCTGGAGCCGACGGGCCGCACGGGGTTCGGGCTGCACGTACGCGCCTGACGCGACCGAGGGAGCGGCCGCCGAGCGAGCGGTGCCCGCCCCCGGCCGAGGAGCGGTGCCCGCCCCCGGCCGAGGAGCGGTGCCCGCCCCCGCCGTGGGTAGCCTGACCGCCATGAAGGTGGGAACAGAGGAGACCCGGCTCGTCGTCCTGCGGGGCAACAGCGCCTCGGGGAAGTCGTCCGTCGCGGCCGGCCTGCGCGAGAGGTTCGGCCGCGGCCTGGCCCTCGTCGGCCAGGACAACCTCCGCCGCGTCGTCCTGCGCGAGCGCGACCGGCCCGGCGCCGCGAACATCGGCCTCATCGACCTGACGGCCCGCTACGCGCTGGACGCCGGCTACCACGTCGTAGTAGAAGGCATCCTCCACGCCGACCACTACGGCGACATGCTCGGCCGGCTGAGCGCCGACCACCGCGGCCGGACCCATGCCTACTACCTGGACGTGCCCTTCCGTGAAACCCTCGCCCGGCACGCCACGAAGCCGATCGCCGACGACGTGGACGAGGCACAGCTGCGCGACTGGTACCGGCCCGGTGACCTGCTGCCCGGCGGGCTCGAGACCGTCATCGGAGCCGACAGCGGCCTGGAAGAGACCGTGGACCGGCTCATGATCGAGACGGGCCTGGCCCTCCTGCCCGCCCTCGACCGCTGATCCGGCGAAAGTCGTTCCCCGTTGCCTGTCACATTCCCCTCCGCGGCTCCGTCAGAGCAGTGAGACGCCGGCGAGAGCGCCGGCGCCGCTCACCGAACGGAAGACGGAGACCCCCATGACGAACGACGCCGCTGCCTCGATCTCCCGCATGCCGAACCCGGGCGAGTTCGTGCCCGAGCTGGCCGACGTCAGTGCCGCGCTGTTCCGCGCCACCGGCAACCGGTCCGTACCCCGCACGACGATCAACCTGATCCACCTGCGGGCGGGACAGATCGTCCACAACACGTACCTCACCATCCTGAACACGAGCTTCCTGCGGAAGGCCGGGGAGTCCGACGAGCGGATCACCGCGGTCTCCTCCTGGCAGGACGCCCCGTACTTCACCCCCGCCGAGCGGGCCGCCCTCGCGCTCGTCGAGGCCACCCTCCAGCCCGCCCCGCACGGCCGCGAGCGCGTCACCGACGAGGTGTACGCGGAGGCCGCCCGGCACTACGACGACAAGGCGCTCGCCACGCTGACGATCGCGATCGGCCAGATCAACTTCTTCATCGCCCTGGCCCTGATCGGCAAGCCCCAGCCCGTCGAGTCCCTGTCCGACCAGCAGTGGGACTGAGCTCGCCTACCGGCGGCTGGGTTTCGGACTGCGTGGGATCGCGGATCTCGTCGACGACCCGGCCACCGACGCGGTCGCGCACCCGCACAGGCTCCGCGGCCTGCTGGGGGACCTGCGCGACCGCGCCACCGCCATGGTGATGGCCATCGACAGGGAGCTGGAGGCACGCGCAAGGGGGATCAGTACGACACCGGAGGAGCAACCGAAGGTGTTCGGGCCGCAGTTGTACGAGACCATCGGATCGGCCTACCCGTCGACGCGGCGCACCGACCCGCGGATCGCCGCGCGGGTCCGGGAGGCGCTCGGGGACGCGCGGACGGTACTGAACGTGGGCGCCGGAACGGGCTCGTACGAGCCCCCGGACCGCGACGTGACCGCCGTCGAACCGTCCGCCGTCATGCGGGCGCCGCGTCCGGCGGGCGCGGCGCCGTGCGTGGCCGCCGAGGCGGAGAACCCCCCTTTCGAGGACCAGTCGTTCGATTCGGCGCCGGCGTTCAGCACCGTTCACCACTGGCAGGACCCGATCGCCGGGCTGCGCGAACTGCGGCGCGTGGCCCGGCGGGTGGTGGTGTTCACGCACGACGACAGCGAGACGGGCCGGCTGAACCGGTTCTGGCTCAGCCGCGACTACCTCCCCGAGGTCGGAGACCTACACCGAGTCGGGCCGGAGGCCGAACGGCGCGCGGTGGACGCGCTGCGCGAGGACGTCGCCTCGGGCCGCTGGGCGGAACGGAACCGCCAGCTCACAGCCCTCGACGCCGCCGAACTCGGCCTCCGCCTCCTGGTGACCTGAACCCGCATCCGAACCCGGAACACCAGGCGCCCCCGCACCGGAACACTCCGCGGCGGGGGCGCCGTGACCGTTCAGCGATCAAGCGCCGCGTCCAGGGTCATCGCGGCGGTGATCAGTGCGAGGTGGGTGAAGGCCTGGGGGAAGTTGCCCAGTTGTTCGCCGGTCGGGCCGACCTCCTCCGCGAACAGTCCGACATGGTTGGCATAGGTGAGCATCTTGTCGAAGGCGTACCGGGCCTGCTCCAGGCGGCCCGCGCGCGCGAGGGCGTCCACGTACAGGAAGCTGCACAGGGAGAAGGTGCCCTCGGAGCCCCGCAGCCCGTCGGGGGAGGCGGCCGGGTCGTAGCGGTAGACCAGGCTGTCGGAGACGAGCTCGTCGTCCATCGCGTCCAGGGTGGACAGCCAGCGCGGGTCGCGCGGCGCGATGAAGCCGGCGATCGGCATCAGCAGCAGTGAGGCGTCCAGTACGTCACTGCCGTAGTGCTGCACGAACGCGTTGCGCTCCGTGGACCAGCCGCGCTCCATCACCTGGTGCAGCACCGCGTCCCGGGCGGCGGTCCAGCGCGGCAGGTCGGCGGGGCGGCTGAGCTCCGTGGCCATCCGTACGGCGCGGTCGAACGCGACCCAGCACATCAGCCGGCTGTACGTGAAGTCCTGGCGCCCGCCCCGGGTCTCCCAGATGCCCTCGTCCGGGCGGTCCCAGTGGTCGCACAACCAGTCCACCGTGGCGGCGAACCGCAGCCAGCCGTCATAGCCGGCCAGCTGCGCCAGGCCGCGGGCCTGCGCGAAGGCGAAGACGGCCTCGCCGTAGATGTCGAGCTGGAGCTGGTCGGCGGCACCGTTGCCGGCGCGGACGGGCGCCGACCCGCGCCACCCCTCCAGATGGTCGAGCACCTCCTCGTGCAGGTGCGGGTCGCCGTCCACCCGGTACATGATCTGCAACGGCTCGCCGCTGACCGTGCCACCGGCCTGGAGCCGGGCGCCCAGCCAGCGGCGGAAGGCGTCCGCCTCCTCGGTGAAGCCCAGGTCGACCATGGCGCGCACCGACAGCGACGCGTCCCGGATCCAGGTGTAGCGGTAGTCCCAGTTGCGTTCGCCGCCGACCTGCTCGGGCAGGCCCATGGTGGCTGCGGCGACCGGCGCGCCCGACGGTGCGTACGTGAGCAGCTTCAGGGTGATCGCCGAGCGGTTGACCTGCTGCTGCCAGCGTCCGCGGTACCCGCAACGGCTGATCCACTCGTGCCAGAAGGCGCGCACGGAGTCGAAGGCCGCCGTCAGGCTCGCCTCGTCCGCCGGCGTGGGCGCCTCGGCGCCGGACGCGGCCACGGTGAGCACGGCCGCCGCCCGCTGACCGGCACTCAGCTCCACCTCCGCCCGGACGTCCTCACCGTCACGCTCCAGGGCGACGGCGCCCAGCACCTGGAGGTGTGCGGCGGCCGTGGCGCCGGTGAAGTGCGCGGTGGTGCCGTCGAGGACCAGCCCGTGGGCCTCCCTGCCGTAGTCGAACCGCGGCCGGCACTCCAGCGCGAAGCGGACCGTGCCCCGCACCACCCGCAGGACCCGCACCAGGGTGTGACGGTCCGAGGCCGCGGTCGGGTCGTCGGCGAGCGGCATGAAGTCGGCGACCTCGCCGACCCCGTCGGGCGTCAGGAAGCGGGTGAGCAGCACCGCGGTGTCGGCCAGGTACAGCTGGCGAACGGTCGTGCCCGGCGTGTCGACGGTGATCGAGAAATGACCGCCGCGCTCGCTGTCGAGCAGCCTGCCGAAGACGCTGGGCGAGTCGAACCGCGGCGAGCAGAACCAGTCCACGACCCCTTCGGAGGAGACCAGCGCACACGTCTGCAGGTCTCCGATGAGTCCGTGGTCGGCGATCGGCGGGTAGCGGTGCATCGGCGGCGTCCTCGCGGGCTCGGTCGGCGGAAGGCGGTCCTCGTACCCACCCTCCGACGGCACGGCGCTCCGGGCCATCGGACCTGCGCCGAACAGGCCTTCCTGAGCCACGGTCAGGTCGACTGCGGTGCCGACGGGATTCGAACCCGCGGACGGATGGGGGGCAGGCCCGCCCCGTCACCGTCAGTCGCCGTGAGCGGAGCCTCGCTCACGGCGATCGCAAGGGGCCCCTCTGCCACGGCACCGCGGCCTGCGGGGACGCGCGCCCCGCTCCGGGTGAGGGTAGGGGCGTCGCCGGCTCCGGTCGAGTGGTGATCCGGGGGCACGGCCTCGCACAACGCACGGACACCGCCCGGAGGCGTCGGTACAGTGGCGCGATGACCGACTCCTGGCCCACGAGCGCCCCCGGAGTGCTGCGGCTGCCCTCCGGGCGTCTGGTGCGCGGGCGCGGTCTGCGGCGGCCCCTGCCCGAGGGGCCCGACCCCACCTTCGCCGTCCATCTGCTCGGGCGCCGGCCGCCCGAGGTCCCGTGGCCGTCGGTCTGGCTCCGCTGGCCCGACTTCCGGCTGCCGGCAGATCGTGCCGAGGCGCGCGAGGTCCTCGCCGAGGCCTGGGGGAGGGCGGCCGGTGAGCGCGTCGAGTTCGCCTGCGGCGGCGGGCGGGGCCGTACCGGCACCGCCCTCGCCTGCCTCGCCGTGCTCGACGGGGTCCCGCCCGCCGAAGCCGTGGCCTACGTCCGCCGCCACTACGACCGCCACGCCGTCGAGACGCCCTGGCAGCGCCGTTACGTGCGCGCCTTCACCCCCGCCTGAACGGCACGGTCCCCGGGGACCACGAGCCCACGGCCTCGGCGACGCGGATCACGCGTGCGCCACCGCCGCGCGGCACTCACCAGGACGGTCCACGTCCGGATGGAGGCCCCCACGTGGGGCATGTGGCTGCTCAACCTCGTGTACGCCCCGCTGCTCCTCGGGGGTCCGCTCGGCCGCCGTCACCCGTGCACTACTACCGGCGCCGCACGCCCACGCCGTCCGCCCGGCCGGCCGGGGACGGCCTGCGCTCGGCCGGGGTGAGGCCGCGCAGGGACCACAGTCCGTACGCGGCGAGCAAGGGCTTGAGCAGCGTCCACTCCCCGAGGCGGTAGTCGTCCGCCCGGACGAGCCTGTCGGCGAGATCGGGCCGCTGGCGGCGCAGGTACGCGCGTGCCTTGAGCGCGTGCGCCGGCTGGGACACGATCACGATCTGCCGGGCGTCCTCGATGAGCGGCACCACGTGCGTGATGTTCTCCCAGGTGTTCCTGGACCGGTCCTCGACGAGCACGCGTCCCGTGTAGTGGAGCGTCGACCGGGCGTGGTCGGCCATCAGCCTCGCCTCGGCGATGTCGTTGCCCACCGGTCCACCGCTGAAGACGACCACGGTGCCGGGCCCGGCACCGGTGCCGACGGAGCGGAGCCCGGCACGGACCCGCCACCGGTTGACGAAGTTGATCGACTCGGACGGGTTGCGGTAGCCGAGCACGACCACGGCTCTGGAACCGTCACGGTCGGCGTTGACCAGTGTCTTCGACCAGCGCCGGTTCAACCACTCGCCCCAGACCAGGAGAGCGGCCCCGGCGGCCGGCAACGTCCACGCTCGCATGCCGAACGATCCTAGGCCCTGTCGTCAAACTCCCGTCGTCGCCCGCGGGGCAGGCGGGAGTTTGACGACAGGGCCTAGGGGACCGACCACGACGGTGTGGCCCGTGGGAACGCGCAGGAATTGCAGGGCCCTGCCGAACGGGCGACGCTGAGAATCCACAGCGTGAAGGGGAGCAGCCGGCAATGGGCAATCTGGTCGTGGTCGGGGTGGACGGCTCGTCGATGAGTCTCGCCGCCGTGGAAGCAGCCGCCGACGCGGCGGTACGGCGCGGTGCGCGGCTGCGGGTGGTGCACGCGGACGTCCCGGTCAAGCCCCGGCACACGGTGCCGGACCCGGCCTCCAGAACACTGGTCGACGCAGCGGCGGCGCACGCCCTGGAGGTCGTGCCCGGGGTCGTGGTGACCAAGGCCGTGGTGAGGGGCGACGTGGTCCACGTGCTGGAAGCCGAGTCGGCGGAAGCGGACCTGATCGTCGTCGGCTCGCGTGGCATGGGCGGCATCAAAGGCCTTCTTCTCGGTTCCACGCCGGTCTCCCTGGCCGCCCGGAGTCACTGCCCGGTGATGACGGTACGAGAGGAACACCGGTCATCCGCCGCCGCGGGGCCGGTCGTTCTGGGCGTCGACGGCTCCCCGGACAGTGATCAGGCCGTCGACGTGGCCTTCGCCGAAGCGGCGCGGCGGCACGCCGAGCTCGTGGCGGTGCACGCGTGGCAGCCGGACAAGGCCGCGCCCGGCACGGGGCCCGAGTCCGCGGACCGCCTCCTGGCCCAGGTGATCGCCGGGCGCGCCGACACCTACCCGGACGTCGTCGCGCGGCGCGACGTGGTGGAAGGCACCGAGCGTGAGGTCCTCCTCGAGGCGAGCAAGGCGGCTCAGCTGCTCGTCGTCGGCGCCCGAGGGCGCAGCGCGATCGCGGGCCTGTTCCTGGGCTCGGTGAGCCAGGCCGTGATGACGCACGCGCACTGCCCTGTCGTCACCGTGCGCGGGACGGCGTGACGGCTCTGCCGTCGAAGGCTCGGGTTCCGGCCCGTCACTCCAGGAACGCCGGTGCCAGCGCCGCCGTCATGAGCCGCTTCGGCGCGCCCGAGCCGTCGGCCGGGACGCTGTAGAGGTCGGCGCCGTAGTCGCCCGGCAGGGAGTACGAGACGGTGTGGTCGTCGAGCCAGACGGCCTGGTCGTCGACGCTGCGGGGCTCGGCGAGAGCGGTCTCCCGCAGGGTGGCGAGGTCCAGGGCGTACTCGTGCCAGGGCGCGTCCGCGGGCGCGCCCGCGACGCGCTTCTTGTAGACGATCCTGGTCTCGTCGGGTGACAGCGAGGGGCACTCGACGTTCTGGTGGAGTGTCGTGACGGTACGGGCCGTCAGGTCGCCGCGCACCAGGTAGGTCCGGCCGCCGGTGGCCATGGTCGCGTAGAAGTGCCGGTCGTCGCGGGAGAAGGTGACGCCCCAGAAGTTGGTGTCGGCGGCGTGGTGCTCCTTGCCGTCCTTCAGTACCCGGAACTCCTCCAGGGACGTGGTGAGCCGGCCGGTCGTGGTGTCCAGGACGGCGGTACGGGTGGAGAAGCTCGCGCCGGCGTACGAGTCGCCGCCGACGAACACCGTCCACGCGACCAGCCGGCCGGACGGCGAGACCCGGGCGCGGGTCGGGATGCCCGGCAGCGCGTAGTGGGCGCGTTCCCTGAGCGCCGAGTCGAGGACGACCGCGCGGTACGTGTCGTCCACGGCGCCGCGCACGGCCTGGAGGCAGATGCCGGTACCGCCGGCCGCGTGGAAGCGCAGGCACTTCACCCCGGACGCGGTCCGCGGGCCGGTGGGGGAGCCGGCGGGCACGGTGACCAGCTCGTCGCGGTGCGGACCCCAGGCCATGTTGCGGAAGACGATCCGGCGGTCGGCACCGGCAGCGAGCGAGATCCGCCCGGATCCGATCGACGGACCGCCCGCCTGCGGTCGGTTCTTCTCGGCCGCCCGGTCGGCCGCGTGCAGTAGGGACGCGGCGGCCACGGCGCCGAGCACGGCGAGCGCCGCGAGCAGGACGAGCAGCTTGCCGCGCAGGGTCAGCGGGGTCATACGGGCTTTTCCTCCGAAACGGTCGCGGTGGGCGGGGTCGTGGCCGGGTCCGGGGGCGTGTCGTCGTGGCCGGTGGGCCGCAGGGCGAACGCCGCCGCACCGCACACCGCGAGCAGGGCCGCCGCCGCGCCGGTCGCCCAGCGGTCGCCCCACGCGGTCCAGGCCGCGCCGAAGGAGATCGAGCAGCCGAACCGGGCGAGTGCCTGCCCGGTCTGGATCAACGCGAGCCCGGACGAGCGGAGTTCGGCCGGAATGCGTCCGGCCGCCGCGGCCATCAGGACGCCGTCGGTCGCCGCGTAGAACCCGCCGTGCAGCGCGAGGACGAGGAAGGGGAGCGCCGGGCTCCGCCAGCCGCTGAGCAGTGCGACGTACACGAGCAGCAGGGCGACGTGGCCGCCCAGGAACATGCGGCGGCGACCGACCCGGTCGGCGAGCCGTCCGAGGGGGACGGCGAGCAGCAGGAAGGCGGCGGCGGTCCCGATCGGCAGCAGGGCGAACCACTGGTCGGTGACGCCGAGGCGTCGCTGCAGCAGCAGATAGACGAAGGAGTCGCTGATCGTCGCGAGCCCCAACAGCAGTGCGCACAGGGCGAGTCGGCGTACACCGGGGATCCGGAGCAGGCCGAGGGCTGCCTTGAGCGAGGCGCGCGGCGGTCCGTCGGCCGCCGTGGCTGTCACCTGGCGGGGGCGTGAGGGTACGAAGAGCAGCAGGACGAGCACGCCGGCCGCGGCCACGCAGAAGCTGACCGTGAACACGGCGTCGTAACCGTCCGTCGCCTGCCGGAGGATCAGAAAGGCGACCAGGGGGCCGATCAGCGCGCCCGCGGTGTCCATCGCGCGGTGCACGCCGAAGGCCCGCCCGCGCGACTCCTCGGGGGACGCCAGTGAGATCAGCGCGTCACGCGGCGCGGTCCGCAGGCCCTTGCCGGTGCGGTCGGCGGCCAGTACCGCGCCGATCATCGGCAGCGAACTCGCCAGGAGCAGCAGGGGTTTGCACAGCGCGGAGAGCCCGTAACCGATCGCCGCCACGGTCTTGTGCCGGCCACCGCGGTCGGCGAGATGGCCGCCGACGAGCCGGACGAGCGCGCTGAAACCGTTGTACACGCCGTCGAGCAGGCCGAAGCCGAGCGGCGACAGCCCCAGCCCGGCGACCAGGTAGAGCGGCAGCACGGCCGTGACCATCTCCGAGGACACGTCCGTGACGAGGCTGACGGTGCCGAGCGCGAGTACGGTCGGGGCGACGGCGGACCGCCGCCCGGGACCGAGGTCCCGGGCGGCGGCCGTCGCGGGGGTGCTGCGACTGTCCGCTACGTACACGTCAGGGCGTCCAGATGCCGGTGATCGGGGTCGCGTTGGCGGCCTGGCCGGCGTGCGTGGTGCCGTACATGTCCTCGATGGTGCGCAGCAGGTTGTAGTGGTTGTACGTGGTCGCGGACGTCGAGCCCGGGACCACCTGCTGGCCGTAGAGGACGGTCGGGATCTTGTTGCCGGCGAGCCGGTTGTCCTCGTCGAAGGTCACGACGAGCAGGCTGTTGTGGGTCTTGGCCCAGGTCGCGTAGGCGCCCAGGTTGTTCTTCAGCCAGGTGTCACCGGTGCCGACGGAGCAGTCGTGCATGTCGCTGCACAGGTTCGGGACCACGAAGGACACCTGCGGGAGCGTGCTGTAGTCCGTCGGGAACTGCGCGAAGGTGTACGCCGACGAGGTCGGGACGTTCGAGAAGCCGAACCACGGGTTGTGCTTGCGCGCGTACTTGCCGCTGCTGCACGTGGTCGAACCCTGGCTGGGCAGGGTCTCGTTGTAGCTCTTCCACGTCTTGCCGGCCGCGATCAGCTCGGAGGCCAGGTTCGGCGCCGACGAGAAGCCCGGCGTGTAGCAGCTGTCGTCCGTGATGCCCTGGGTGGAGCCCGAGAACATCGCGAAGTAGTTGGGCTGGCTGGGGTGGGTCTCACCGTACGACTGGGTGAGGTTGGCGCCGCCGGTCTTCAGCGAGTTGATGTACGGGGCGCTGGAACTCCCGATGACCTGGCTGTAGGCGTGGTTCTCGAAGACGACGACGACCACGTGGTCGGGGGTGGGGACGGTTGCCGCCGCCTGGGCCTGCGAGGTGCCGCCGAAACCGGCCCAGAGGCCGATCGACGCGGCGGCGAGGCCGAGGGTGGACAGAAGGGCGGTGCGGCGTTTTCTGGGCGCGCCGGACACGACTACCTCCGATTGAGGGTGATGACTACGGGAGCGGTGCAACCGGCAGGTTAGAAGTGCGCATGTCAACTTTGAAGGTGTTCCGCGTGAAGACCCGGGAAACGTCTCGTGCCCGCTCGTCGCCGGGTCCCCGCGCCGGTCTTCCCGGCGGCCCGGGACGGGGGCGGTCGTCGCGTCGCGCACCTTGTGGGTGTCCCGCGAGCGACGACAGGGGCGTCCGGTCGACGCCGCGCCGGTCTCCGAGGGTTCCGGAGGCCGCTACTTCTGCGTCTCGTCCTTGGCCTGCTGGGCGATCTGCTCCAGCACGGTCTTCGGGTCGGCGGAGGGCGCGACGGCCCGGCCGATGTTCCGCTTGATGGTGTCGCTGACCTGGAGCCAGGACGGCTCGTCGACCGGGTAGAGCTGGGCGCTGCGCAGCGCCGTGAGGAACTGCTCGGCGCTGGGGTCCGTCGCCGCGTACCGGGACGCCTCCGTGGCGGACACCGTCGACGGCAGCAGGTGGTAGCGCCCGGCGAACTCGTTGAGGTTCTTGTCCTCGTAGACGAAGTTCAGGAAGGAGCTGACCAGGTCGCGGTTTCCGTCGTGCCTGAAGGCCATCATCCAGTCGGCGACGCCCGCGGCCGGCGGGGTCTGCGTGTCGCCCAGCGCGTCCGACACCGGCATGCGCAGCGTGCCGACCTTCATGCCCTTCGCCCTCGCCTCGTGGAGGAGCGAGGGGTAGCCGTTGACCATGCCGACGTCGCCGCGCAGGAAGGCCGTGAAGGCGTCCTGCCGGTTGAGCTCGGCCGGCGGGACCGGGCCGGTCAGGGCCGGTACGACCAGGTTCTCCTTGATCCAGTCGAACGTCTCCGTGTTCTGCTCGGAGGCGAGGTTGTAACCGCCGCTGTCGTCGGTGTACCCGCCGCCGTTGCTCAGCTCCCAGATCAGGGCCTCGGCGTGCGCCTCCTCGGGGCCGAGCGGCAGGGCGTACGGGTAGAGGACGCCGTCCTTCTTCAGTGCCTCGGCCGCGGCCTTCAGCTCCGACCAGGTCTTCGGCGGCTTCGCCCCGGCCTCGTCGAACAGCTCTTCGTTGTAGAAGAGCAGCCGGCTGCTGGCCACGAAGGGCAGGCCGTAGAGGCTGCCGTCGACCGAGCCCGCCGCCGCGAGCGGCCGCAGGAAGTTCGCCTCCGACCTGACCGACATCACATCGCTGGCCGAGTAGAGGCGGCCCTGCGCGGCGAAGTCGGAGTACGCGCCCATCAGTGCCACGTCGGGGGCGTTGTCCTGCTCGACCATGCGGGTGACCTCGCGGTCGATGTCGGCCCAGGGGTAGAGCGTCACCTCGATCTTCTTGCCGGGATGGGCCGCGGTGAAGGCGGCGGTCAGCGTGTCCCAGTACGCCTTCGAGCCGGTCGCCGGGCTGGTGCCGTACTCGGGGGCCACCAGGCGCAGCGTCGTCGTCTCGCTTCCGGACGAGCCGCAGGCGGTGACGAGGGAGCCCAGCAGCCCGCATGCGGCTATGGAAGTGGTCATGCGAAAGAGTCTTGGTCGCATGGATTTTTCCTCTTGCTTTTTTTGGACAGTGCGTCCGAAATCATCTCCCGGTCCAGGGCATATGGCGCCCCTTGCAGAACGGTTGTGGGTATAACTCCAACGCGGAGGATTCCGCCTGGTGTCTTCCGATATACCGGCGCTCATCTCATCGCGCGTAGAACTCTCCACGGTGTCCCATACGACTCCGGTGTGGCGCATTGACGGCCTGTCCGAGGAGGGGGCCGTTCACGCCTCCCGGCGGACCACGCGGTGGCGGAGGTACACGACCCGCCCGAAGGTACGGGTCTCCACGAGTTCGAGATCCACGCGGCGCTCGTCCCGGGGGAAGAAGGGAATGCCGCCGCCGACGAGTACCGGATAGACCATGACGCGGTACTCGTCGATCAGCCCCAGCGCGGCGGCCTGGGCCGCGAGCGTCGCGCCGCCGATCGCGATCTCGCCCTCGCCCGGCTCGGCCCGCAACCGCTCGATCTCCTCCGCCAGACCGCCGGAGGCCAGACGGGCGTCGCCCTGCACCGCCGACAGCGTGGTCGAGAAGACCACCTTGGGGAGCGGGTTCCAGAGCGCGATCCACTCCCGGTCGTCCTCGCCGAGCGAGGGATCCTCGGCGGCGGTCTCCCAGTACAGCATCGTCTCGTACAGCCGCCGCCCCAACAGGTGGACGTCGACGTCCCGGATCTCGTCGATCCAGTGGCGGAAGACCTCGTCCCCGGGGGCCGTCCAGTCGAACCCGCCGTCCGGCCCGACGATGTATCCGTCGAGCGAGACGTTCATCGAATAGGTCACGCTGCGCATCAGAAGTCCTCCTCGGGAACGTATCCGACATTACGACCGCCGGTCACCGCTGTCAGCGGGACGCACCCGGCGGGGAGGATCTCGTCATATTTCCCCGTCGCACCCGCAGACCACCTTTCGCCACAGGGGCGTCATTCGGCCAACATCAGGATGATTTCCACGCCCCGGACAACCGGGCGTCCGGTCCCTTCCCTCTCTCCCCACGGGCGCGGCGCCCCTCTCATGGCGCGCGGGCCGGACGGCGGTCCCGTCCCGCCGGGCCGCGACCCGATTTCTTCTCACAGCATCCGGAGGACGAGGGAACGATGACCACTACGCGCACCACCCGGCTACGGCGTCCGCTGCTCGCCGGGACCACGGCCGTCGCCGCCATGGCCGTGACCGTCGGCTTCATGGCCGCCACGCCGGATCAGGCGAAGGCCGCGACCGGACCCAAGCTGAGCCTCATCGCGGCGACCGGCTCGGTCACGCTCACCTCCTGGAAGGAGGACCCGGGCGTCTACCTGGACCTGGGCACCTACCTGACCGCGGAGGGAACACCGCTGGAGCTCAAGGTCACCCGGAAGTCCTACAAGGACCCGGTGACCATCACGCAGACCGTGTTCGAGGGCGGAAAGGCCAGGACGAAGACGCTGCCGAAGGGCACCGTGAAGGACTTCTCCGGACTGCCCGGCTTCGCCGAGATCACCCTCACCGACAGGACGGGCAAGGTGGTCGTCAGCAAGTCGGAGAGCTTCTGCCCGAACAACGCCAGCGGACGGGTCCGGCCCGACGCGCCCTCCACCTCGAAGTATCCGGAGAGCTGCCCCACCAACCCCTTCACCCTCGGTTCCGTGTGGGGCGTCGAGAAGGGGTGGGCCGCCAACACCTACGCCGGTTCCTACACCCAGTCGGTGAAGCTCGCCGCGGGCACCTACACGGCCAAGGTCAGGGTCGCCAAGAAGTACCGGGACCTCTTCGGGATCGCCGACAGGCCCGCCACCGTGAAGGTCACCGTCCAGGAGCGCAGCTGGGAGGAGGGCGCCGCCCCCGCCCGGTCGGCCGCCTCGGGGGATCACGCCGGGCACGGCGCCGGCCACCATGCCCCCGCGGCCCACTCCGGGCACGGGCCGGGGCACGCCCCGACGCCCGCCCAGGCCGGCGCACCCGAGACCAGCGGCGCGGGCCCCTCGTACAACGTCGGCCACGGCCCGCTGAAGGCCGCGCCTCCGGCCCTGCCCTGGGCGACGAAGAAGCAGCAGGCCGCACGCGCCGACGCGCAGGCCGGTGACACCGCCGGACAGACGGACGGCTCGCGCCAGGCACCCGCCCTCGCGCCGCAGACCAGGCGGCCCACCGGGACCCCCTCCGTCCCGAACGTCCCCAAGCCCGACCTGCGCTCGCTGCCCGCCTACGGCATCACCATCAGCGACGGCGCCCAGGACATCCCCGGCAAGGACTACCTGGCCTTCAGCGCCAACGTGTGGAACGCGGGCCCGGCCCAGCTCGTGGTGGACGGCTTCCGCTCGCCCGGCAAGGCCAAGATGGACGCGTACCAGTACTTCTACGACGCACGGGGCAAGCAGGTCGGCTACACCCCGACCGGCACCATGGAGTGGGACCCGCGCCCCGGCCACGTGCACTGGCACTTCACCGACTTCGCCAGCTACCGGCTCCTGAAGGCCGACAAGAAGGAAGCGGTGCGCAGCGGCAAGGAGGCCTTCTGCCTGGCCAACACCGACGCCGTCGACTACACGGTGAAGAACGCCAACTGGCACCCGTACAACACCGACCTCTCCACCGCCTGCGGCCAGGAGAACTCCATCTCCGTCCGTGAGGTCCTGGACGTCGGCTCCGGCGACACCTACACCCAGGACCTGCCGGGACAGTCCTTCGACATCACGGACGTGCCCAACGGCACCTACTACATCCAGGTCCTGGCCAACCCGGCCAAGCGGCTGAAGGAGACCAACCTCGACAACAACAGCGCCCTGCGGAAGGTCGTCCTCGGCGGCACGCCCGGCCGACGGACCGTCACCGTCCCCGCGCACGACCTGGTGAACGCGAACTGATGACGCGGTAGGCCCGGTGACCGGGCGGGACCGGACGGGCCCGTAGGCCGGCCCGGTCCCGTACGGCTCCCGTGGGCCGGGTCCGCTACGGAACGTTCCAGGCGGAGACGCACGGCTGCCCGTCCTCGACGGACAGGAAGCCGAGCGTGCCCGGATGCGGATGGCCGAGCAGCCCGCTCGCCGAGGCGTCGAGCCCGAGCCAGCGCACGGCGAGCACGCGCGCCAGATGCCCGTGCGCGACGACGGCGACGTCGCCGTCGTCCAGCAGCGGACGGATCCGGTCCAGCGCCGCGTCCGTCCGCGCGGCCACCTGCGCGAGCCGCTCGCCGGGACGGCCGGCGCCGCCCGGAACCACACCGTCCCGCCACAGGTCCCAGCCCGGCCTCGCCGCGCGGATCTGCTCGGCGGTCAGGCCCTCGTAGCCGCCGTAGTCCCACTCCAGCAGATCGGGATCGGGCTCGACTCCGGTCAGACCGGCCAGCTCGGCCGTGCGCAGGGCGCGGCCCAGCGGGCTGCTGAACACACGCGTCGGACGGCGGCGGGCCAGCCGCGGAGCGAGAGCCCTGGCCGCGTCCTCGCCCGCGCCGGTCAGTGGAACGTCGGTCCGTCCGGCGTAACGGCCCGACAGGCTCCACTCGGTCTGACCGTGCCGGATCACCATCAGCTCACCCATGGGCGCGCAGACTAACCGGTCCTGGGGGACTTGACTCCGACAACCGTGTCATGGGCAGAATCCTCGACATGACGATGTGAAGAGCACGAGACGACCGTCAGCGATGGCTCAAGGTCGGGACCTGGGAGACCGTCCCCGACGGAGACAGGCGCGTGTGCGCCGCCTGTGGGACCTCTGTCCGCTCGTACCAGTACCGCTACCACCCGCCCGAGTCCTCGTTGTTCGAGCGGTGCATCGGTTTCGCGTGGTGCTCCGGCTGCCGGATCTTCCGCGGCTCGATGGTGTACGTCCCCCGGAAGCGCGTCCTCGTCGACGCGCTGGCCTCGCTCCCCGACGACCAGCGGGAACGCCTGGAGGGGAGCGAGCCCGCGTTGATCGAGTTCCTGGACCGACGGGCCCGGCGCGAGGCGGCTCCACGCCGCCGCCCGGGCCCGAAACCCGGATGATCGCCCGGCGTCCCGTCTGGCACACTCGCTGCGGTGTACGAGGGTTGTGACGACCATGCGGTCGGTGGCGTCTACGAGACGCATGTGACGGTCCGGTGCCGGACCGAGGGGGAACAGGCCCGGCTCGGCGCCTGGGCGGCGGACCGGGGACTGAAGGTCACCACCATCGTCCTCGCGCGGGGCCGGACGCCGGTCCAGCCGATGCTGACGCTGCCCGACCGGACCGGTCACCCGGCGGTCGTCGCCGGGCTGCGCGAGGCCGGTTTCGAGCCGGTGCGGGTCAAGGTCGAGACGGTGCCGTGGAGCACGGAGCCTGTGGGACCCGGCGGGGGCTACTACGAGCACCACCTCAAGCTCGCGCTGCCCGCCGCGTACGACCGGACCGCGCTGGAGGCCCTCGTCGTCCCGCACGGAGCACACGTCTCCTGGAACGCCCGGCGCGTCCTGGCGGGCCCCGGCGGACGGCACGAGCGTTTCGTGACCCAGCGGCACCCGGGGCCCGCCGACGCGGCGGGCCGCGCCTGCGACGCGCTCGTCACCGCGCTGGTCGCCGCAGGGTACGAGCCGGTCGCGGAGGAGAGGGAACTCGTCCTCTCCGACAGTGACCTGTCATGGGACGAAGGCTGGCTGGAGGAGACCGCATGAACGAGAGTCCGTCGACGCCGACGATCCCGGACGGGCCGGGCAGCGGTGGGGAGCCCCGCGCCGACTACGTGCGCCGCAAGGCCGAACTCCCGCGCACCCTGACCGCCGGCATCGGCGGCGCGGCCGTCCGGCACCGGGTCTTCGACCCGGCCCTCAAGCACTTCGACGACGCCTACCGGCCCGGTGACGGCGTCGTCGAGGACCCGGAGCTGCTGGCCCGCTGGCGCGCCGCCCGGCGCACGGCGCTGGAGCTCGTCCTCGCGGCCGTCGCGGGCTCGCCGTGGGCCGGCTCCCTCGTGCTGCGGGGCAGCATGCTGATGTCCGCGTGGTTCGGCGACGCCGCCCGCGCCCCGAAGGACATCGACTTCGTCGTCGTCCCCGAGACCTGGCGCATCGAGGAGCCGCGCACCCGCGCCATGCTGGACGGCATCGCCGAGGCGGCCGAACGCGTCGCCGAGGAGAGTGGCACAGGGCTCTCCCTCTCGGCGGCCGGAGCCGTGTCCGAGTACATCTGGACGTACGAGCGGGTGCCCGGCCACCGGCTGGTCCTGCCGTGGCAGGCCCCCGGACTGCCCGGAGGCCAGGTCCAGCTCGACTTCGTCTTCCAGGAACGCCTCCCGACCCCGCCCCGCCCGACCGAGGTCGCCGGCGTCCGCCTTCAGGCCGCGGACCGTGAACTGTCCCTGGCCTGGAAGCTCCTGTGGCTGAGCTGCGACCTGTACCCGCAGGCCAAGGACCTGTACGACGCGGTCCTCCTCGCCGAGAGCTGCGCCCTGCCGCGCGACCTCCTGGAGACGGTGCTGCGCGAGGCGGACGAGTGGCCGGGGCAGCCGAACGAACCGCTGAACCAGGGGATGTTCGAGACCGCGGTACGCGAGGTCGACTGGACGGGCTTCGACGAGACCCACCCGGACACCCTGGCCGCCCGACGAGACCTCGGCGCCCGGCTCCTCACCGCCCTCGCCCCGATCCTCGGAACGCCCCGTCCGAGGGCCTGAGGCCACGCAACGCGCTCGCGTCCACCGTGAGACCCCCGCACTGATCCTTCCTCCAGCACCCCTCAGGACCAGGAGGGAGACGTCGGCGGCGGTGGTGGAGAAGTCCTCACGGTGGTACTTCCCGGGCCGCGCCGAGGGAGCGGAGCGACGGGATCAGGGAGTGAGGATGCGGTCCTGCTCCACCGGGGGCTTGCCGCTGTGCCAGTCCAACGCCGCGCCGAAGCGGACCAGTTCGCCGTACAGGGCGGGGTCGACCCGCTCGGCGAACACCAGGTCGAGCACGGCACGGGCCGCTTCGGCGGGGGACTGGGCGTGGCCGTAGTCGCTGAACCACGGCCGGGAGGTCGCGGTGTCCACCATGCCGGGGCAGACGGAGGCGATCAGGGTGCCGGCCGCGAGGTCGCGGGCGCGGCGCTCGGCGGCGACCGCCCGTACGGCGGCGACCTGGGCCACCTTGGAGGGCACGTTCAGCCAGCGCGGCCAGCCCGCCTCCTCCGCGGTCCGGTGGTGCACGGCGGAGCGCCAGGACTCGACGGCGTACTCGACCTGGTCGAGGCTCGCGCCGTCGAAGAGGTGGTGCAGGCGCGGGTCGAGGTGGCCGAGGGTGCCCAGGCTGCTCGCGACCACCAGGAGCCGCCCGCCCGGACGGAGGACGGCACCGAAGGCGCGCAGGACGGCGTGGGTGGCCGTGTTCGAGACGTCGATGAACTCGTCCGCGCGCTCCGCCTGCGACTCGTCCGGCAGGAGGCGGGCGACCGCGTTCGAGATCACCACGTCGACTCCGCCGTACCGGGCGCGCAGTTCGTCGGCGAGTCGGCCGATGGCGTCGGTGTCCGTGACGTCGAGGACGTGACCCCGTACCCGGGCGCGGGTGGCCGGCAGTCCCTCGACCTCGCCGGCGGCCTCGGTGACGCGGCGCTCGTCGCGGCCGGTGAGAAGGACCAGGTCGTCGCTGCCCATGCGGGCCGCGAGACCTTCGACGAGGGCCCGGCCGAGACCCTGGTTGGCGCCGGTGACGAGGGCGATGCGAGGAGCGTTCGTAGCTGTCATGTCTGCAACGGTAGGGACGGGTCGGTCCATGAGTCCAACGAAAGTTCCGCACGCGTGGTATGCGTAAACGTCATGGACTTCACGGATGTGTCCCTCACCTCGCTCCGGGTGTTCCGTACGGTCGCGGAGCGAGGCACCTTCACCGCGGCGGCGCTGTCGCTGGGGTACACCCAGTCGGCGGTGTCCCGGCAGATCGCCTCGATCGAGCGGGCCGCGGGCGCCGAACTGCTGGAACGGCGGCGCGAGGGCGTACGGCTGACCGCCGCGGGCCGCGTCGTCATGCGCCGCGCGACGGTCGTGCTCGACGAGATCGACGCCGCCGCCCGGGAACTGTCGGGCCTGCCCGAATCCGGCGGCACCGCGCGCCTGGGCTGGGTGCCGAGCGCGGGCGCGCACCTGGTTCCGGGAGCCCTCGCCTCGCTCCGTCGCAGCGACCCCGGCCTGCGGGTGATCAGCCGCGAAGGCACCACCCCGGCACTGGCCCGCGCCCTGCGGGCCGGCAGCATCGACCTCGCACTCCTCGCATCGGCGCCGCCCTTCCGCGCACCGGACGACGAGTCGCCCCCGCTGGTGCTCCGGACCCTCGCGGAACGTTCCCTGTGCCTGGCCGTCCCCGCCGAACACCCGCTGGCCCGCGCGGACTTCGTCGACGTCACCGACCTGCGCGGACAGCAGTGGATCGCCAGTCAGTCCGCCGGCGAGGACCGGCTCATGGGAGTGTGGCCGGGCCTGGACGAACGCCCCGAGATCGTCCACACGGCCCGCGACTGGCTCGCCAAGCTGCACCTCGTGGCCGCGGGATGCGGGCTCACCACCGTGTCGCGTTCACTGGTCTCCGCGGCGCCGCCGGGCGTACGCATCCTGGAAGTACGCGGAGGGCCGCAGGAGCTGCGGCGCCTGTCCGTCGCCCGGCTGCCCCAGCCGCCCACCGAAGCCGTCCGCCGCCTGGAAGCGGCTCTGCGGGCCGCGGCCGTCGGAACGGAAGCCGCCACGAGCCCCTGACCCGCGGCGACGGCCCGTCACCGAGCGGCTGGCGCAGGCGGGGTCACGGCGAGGAGCATGGAGTTCCAACGAGGGAAGGAGGGGCTGTGTCCCAGGAGGAACGTGACGCCAGGCTGGGCCTGACGGGTCTGTCCGGTGCGGAGAGGGAGGCCCGCCTACGCCTGCTGAGGGAGCGGATCGAACGGGAGGCTGCCGCGGCGAGAGCCGCGCTGCAGGCAGAACGAAGCAAGAGGCGCGCGGCGGCCGGAGGGGCTGCCCCCGCTACCGGCGGACCCGCGGACGACTGATGCGACGCGTGCGCGGGGATCTGGACCGATCGCTCCGTGCGTGCTGATCACGCCCGATCTGCACCTGGGCGTCGAGCAGGGAGGAACCGTGCCGTCGCGACCCGGCTCGACGAAGTCGCGGTCCGCTACGAGACGACTGTGCTGGTCACAGCCACCGACGAACCCGGGCCCACAGCCCGGGGCGGAGTCTTCTGCGGGGTGGACCGGCGTCAGTGGGCGGTGCCGCCCTCCGCGGCCTCGGCACGCAGGGCCTGCGCCACGCGCTCCTCGACGACGCGGGCGACGGCCCAGCAGGCCCCCGCGTCGAGCCGCTTGTAGGTGGCCTCAGGACGCGCCTCCACGACGGCGGCCGTCTCCTTTGGCCCGGTCGTGACGCGGACCTGTACGGAGACCGTCGTGTCCGACGGTCCGCGCAGGGTCAGATTCAGGATGCCGTGCCCGAATGCGGTGACCTCGTCCACGCGCAGGACGGGGTCGCTCTCGACCACGTGCCGCACGCTGTCCGTCAGCTGGAAGGCGGTTCTGCCCTCTATGGTGGGCACCCGCACTTCGCGGACGGAGGGCAGGGCCACGGCTTCGGGGCCGAGCGTGAGCCCGTACCGGCGAGCCGTGCGGGCGGCGCCCACTGCTGTGGTGGTGGTCAGTACGGCGGCGAAGGCGATGGCGACCGTCGCGCCCGCGGCCAGGGCGTCGGGAGCGGCCCCGGTCCAGGTTGCGCCGTCACCCAGGACCACCGCGGCGGTCATGGCCGCCGCGAGCGCCATGCCAGTCGCCAGCGCGGGCAGGGCCAGTCGGCGCACGACCGCCAGACAGTAGCCGAGCATCGCGCCGTTCCTCTCGTCGAGTGGTTGATCAATGATGACAGCCCTGCCCCCGATCCGTAGGACCGCTTCCCCCCGACTTTCCCGCCGTTCCGCCCCGAGGCGTGAACGGCCCCGGAGCGGAAGGGCGGCGCGGCGTCTCAGCGGCCCGTCGCGCCCAGGAACACCACCGCGCCCGTGATGACCAGAACGGCGGACAGGAAGGTATGCCGTCGGGCCTTGCGCAGCTTCTCCCGCACGATCCACGCGTGAGCCGTCGCCAGCAGCCACCGCAGGTACGGGTCCGTCCGCGCGATGTTGCGGTGGGCCGTGGCCAGTCCCCGTTCCAGTGCCGCCCGTTCGGCCGCTTCGGCGGTCGGCAGCCGCCGGGAGATCTCCAGGGCCACCCGGCGGTGCCGTAGCAGGCCCTCGACATCGGTGGCCATGGAGCCGAAGTAGTAGTCGGGCGCGGCGTCGAGCTGCTCGTGCAGGCCGCGCAGGGCCGGTGACGCGAGCATCGCGGGGGTGGTCAGCAGTGGTACGAGCACCTCGCTGGTCTGCCACATCGCCCAGGCGATGCCGACCAGTGCCACGAGCAGGCCGCCGCCGGCCCAGAGCGCGTGCGTCCAGTCTTCGATCCGCCCCACGGCGAGCAGCGGGCCGCCGCCGAGCAGCAGCGCGCCCACCGCGCCGGCGGACGCGAGGGTCCACCGCGCGGCCTCCCGGCTGTCGGCGACGGAGTCGAGCGGCGAGGGCAGGGCGTCGAGGACCGTACCACCGGCGTCCCCGGCCGTCGGCGGGGCGCTCACCGCGATTCCCTGCGGAATACACCCAGCGGACCGGGATCGTCGTCCGGCAGGTCCACGTACGCCGCCCAGACCTCCCCGTCGAAGAACTCCAACACGCCCTCGTTGACCCGCGTCTCGTTCGGCTGCGGGGGCTCTTCCGGGGTGTCGGTCATGAACTCAGTATGACAGGGAGTGCAGTTGGCGTGATTGTCTAGGAGGCCTCCGCCCGAGATCCTGGCCACGAGCAGGACGGGGTACGAGCGAACACGACCGGGCGCGGGTGCGCACACGACGGGGGCTCACGTGATCAAGCTGTCCATCAGCACCACGAACGTGACGTGTGACATCGAGGGCGTCAGCACCTCACACCCATCGAAGCCGCTGAGTCAGCGTACGGCCGATCTTCTCTGGCGGCTCCGCAGAGAACCGTCGGACGACCTCCTGCGGGAGACGGGGGTCGCGCTCGCCGAACGCTTCCTGGACGGCCACGCCGGCCAGGCGCTGTCGGAAGAGCTGAGCCGGCCGGGACGGCACCGGATCGGCGTCGAGGTGAGCGATCCCGCGGACGCGGACCTGCCCTGGGAGGCGCTCGTACCACCCGGTCGCGACGTCCCGCTGGCGCTGGACCCGTGCGTGGACCTGTACCGGTCGACCCCCCACACCGGCGGGCCGCCGGCCCCCGCGGCACCCGGCGGCCCCCTGCGCATCGTCGCCGCTGTCGCCGCACCCGACGACAGCGCGGGTCAACTCCTCGACTACGAAAGGGAATGGGCGCGCATCCTGGACGCCGTGGAGCCCGGTCGCCGCACGGGCCACCGGGTACGCGTCCTGGAGTGGGGGAGCGCCGCGGCGATCCGGGCCGCGCTCGAAGCAGAGCCCTGCGACGTGCTGCACATCTCCTGCCATGCCCGCCCCGGCGCACTGCTCCTGGAGACCTCCACGGGTGAGGAGGACGCGGTGGACGCGGCCCGCTTCGTGCGGGACGTCATGCCGGCCGACGGCGGGGTGCCGCTCATCGTCCTGGCGGGGTGTTCCACGGCCCTCGAAGGGCAGGCCGCCGAGCTGCCGGGACTGGCCAGGAGTCTGCTGGACCACGGGGCCCAGGCGGTGCTGGCGATGAACAGCGTCGTCAGCGACGACTACGCGATCGAACTGTGCGCACGACTGTACGAGGGACTCGCGAGCCGCCCGGAGGCCGACCCGGACACGCACCCGGACACGCCCCTCGCCCCGGCCCCGGACAAGGACCTGCTCACCGTCTTCTCGGAGGTACGCCGCGAGCTCGCGCGCGAACCGCGTCCGCTTCCCGAGTGGGCGACGCCGGCGTTGTTCCTCGCCGATCCGGCGTTACGGCCGGGAGGTGCTCCCGCCGAAACGCCTGCCCCCTCCTCTCCCGAACCCGGCCCACCGGCCGTCGTGGTCGACGGCACGGTCCGCGGGCGACACGACTTCGTCGGCCGCCGAAGGACGCTGCGGCAGCTGGCCGGCACCGAGCCGCGGGTCCTGCTGCACGGCATCGGCGGCGTCGGAAAGACGAGCCTGGCCGCCGAACTCGTCCGCCGCTTCACAGCGACCGCGGCGGACGGCGTCGTGGTGGCCGTGGCCGGTGAGACCGACACCGACACGATCATGGAGCAGCTGCGCCGTGGCCTGGCCGCCCACTGCGCCCGGAAGGGGCTCACGGAGACCCATCCGCTCCACCAGTGGGTCATCGCCCTGAATGAGCCGGGGCGGGACTGGCGGGGGCTGCTCGGTACGCCCGCGGGAGTATCCGTACCTCTGCTCCTCGTGGTCGACAACGCCGAGGACAACCTGGACGCGGATCACCGGCTCCTCGACACGGAACTCGCGGAGTTCCTCGATGCCTGGGCCCAGCGCCACAGCACCCTGCTGACCAGCCGGTACCCCTTCCCCGTCGCGGGCGTCGAGAACCTTCATCTCGGCCCGCTGACCTGGCAGGAGACCCGGAAGCTGTTCTGGCGCCTGCCGGGCGTCGACGCCCTGTCGCGGTCCGAGCAGGCTCAGGTGTGGGCGCGTCTCGGCGGCCATCCCCGGTCCCTGGAGTACCTCGACGCGCTGCTGCGGGACGGTGTGGCGCGCTTCGACGAGGTCAGCGCCCGGCTGGGCGCGGCGCTGGCAGGCCGTGAGGCCGCGCCGCCCGGCCCGCCGGGCGGTGGTCCGGGCGGCGGGCTGGGGCGGGTGCTTCAGGAGACCGGTGCGCTGATCGCGCAGGACGTGCTCCTGCCGGAGCTGCTCGCCCGGCTCGACGACGTGCCCGCGGCACGGCGGTTGCTGCTGGGCGCGGCGGTGTACCGGCTGCCGGTGGACCGCACGGGCCTCACGTGGCAGATGGCGGAGGCGGCAGAAGGCACCTCGGACGATCCCGCCGAGCCCGGCCCGTCCGACGCCTCGACGCCGCCCCCGCCGCCGGACGCCCTGGACGCGGCCGTCGCACGACTGCTGCACCTCGGGCTCCTCGCGCCCGCGGGCGACGGATACCTGGTGCACCGCTGGACCGCCGCCGCCCTGGCGCGCATCGCCGGACCGGAACGGCTGACCGAGGCCCATCGCAGGGCCGGCGCGTACTGGGCGTGGAAGTGCGGCACCACGACGGCACGGGACACGTACATCGGCTACGCACTCGAGGCGAGGTTCCACGAGCTGGCCGGCGCCCGCGTGCCCAAGGCCATCGAGCACACGGAACACGCCTGCCGCGAACTCGCACGGAGCGGCCAGTGGGCCCGGGAGGAGCGACTGCGTCACGAGGCACTGGCGCTGGCCGTCCCGGGGTCGCTGATCGCCGCGGAGTGCCTGTCGGGGCTCGGCGGCCTCGACACGCGCAGGGGCAGGTACGTACGGGCCGAGAGCCGCTACCGCGAGGC
This sequence comes from Streptomyces sp. E-08, assembly GCF_049913095.1. NCBI lineage: Bacteria > Bacillati > Actinomycetota > Actinomycetes > Kitasatosporales > Streptomycetaceae > Streptomyces > Streptomyces sp. E-08. The sequence goes on from NZ_CP183971.1 coordinate 8,331,417, forward strand.
ACTGGCCCGCTTCGCGGAGCTCGGGGCCGAGGACCTGGTCGCGGGAGTGCTGCACAACCTGGGCCTGCTCGCCGAGACCAGGGGGGACCACGACGAGTCCGAACGCCTCTACCGGCAGTCGATGTCGATCTCGGAGCGCATCGGCGAGCGCGGTCGGGTGGCCATCAACCTGCACCAGCTCGCGAGCCACACCAGCCGCAGGGGCGACGACCGCGGCGCGGAACAGCAGTACATCGAGGCGCTGAGCATCTGTGAGGAACTGGGTGATCTGGAGGGGATCGCGGCCGCGCAGCACCAGATCGGCATCCTCGCGTTCCGCGCGAAGGACTACACCAGGTCGGAGCGGTGCACGCGTGCCGCGCTCTCCCACCACATCACCCTGGGCGACCGGGTGAACGAGGGAAACGGCTGGGTCAGGATGGCGAGGATCTCCCTCGCGCGATTCGACCACGCGGCGGCGCAGACGCACGCGCGGACCGCCCTGGAGATCTTCGAGGAGATCGGGAGCGCCACGCACATCGCCGAGACCTGCCAGTTGCTCGGGGAGATGTCCCGCGATCTCGGGGACATGACCTGGGCGGAGTCGTGTTTCTCCCGCGCGAGCGCCGTGTTCGCCGCGCTGGGGGAGCGGGAGAACCTCGCCGTGTGCAACCGGAGTCTCGGTGCCGTACGGACCGTCCTGGGGCGCGTGGAGGACGCGGTGCCGTGCACGGTCGACGCCTGGTGCGGAGGGCACCCGGGCGAGGGAGGGCAGGAGGATCTCGACTGGCTCGTCGTCCAGCGCCTTGAGCTGGGTGCCGAGGCCTTCGACCGGATCGTACGACGGCACGTCGACGCCCCGACGGCGGACGAGGTCACGGACCTCACCGCGCGGTGCACCCGGTTGGTCGTCTCCTCGGCGAGCCGGTCGCCGCTGGGCAGCGCCTACGTACAGCTGGCGATCGCCGCGAGCGCGCGCGGCGAGTACGGCAGGGCGCGGATGCTGCTGACGCGCGCGCTGCCGGTGTGCGAGGCGGCCGGCCACACCGAGGCCGTCGCCAAGTGCCACGAAGACCTCGGCCTCGTGAACCTGGAGACCCGCCACCTGGAGGCCGCCGAGCGGAGCTATCTGACGGCCCTCGCCCTCCACGGACAGCTGGGCAACGAGACCAACCGGGCCATCACACTCCACCAGCTCGGCATGGTCTGTCAGAAACGCGGCGCCTACGAGGAGGCGGAGGAGTACCTCCGCGCCTCGGTGGCCGTGAAGAGACGGCTGGGCAACGACGCCGGGGTCTCCAACAGCACGTACCACCTGGGCCAGGTCGCCCAGTTGCGCGGGGACAGCGAGCTGGCCGAGCAGTGCTACCGCACGTGCCTCGCGATCGACGAGGCACAAGGGGCGTGGGCGGAGGTGGCGCTCGACTACGGCCAACTGGGCAACCTGCGGGCGGAACAGGGGCTTCCCGAGGAGGCGGTGCCGCTGCTCGTACGGGCCCTCTTCCTCAACCAGCGGTTCAGGCCGGGCAACTCCGTCCTGAACGTCACCGGCCTGCGCATGCAGCGTGCCGAGCTCGGCGAAGAGGAGTTCACCCGCCTGCTCGCCCGCCACTTCGACCGGCCCGCGGTCTCGGCCGTCCTCGCCGCCACCTCGCTCCTGCCGACGACGGAGCACCGCACCGAACCCTGACGGCCAGGCCCGCATCCAGTCCGGCGCCCTGCGCCCCGGCAGCGACCCCGGCGCCGCCGACCACAGCTCACCGGTCGGTGCCGCCGCCCAGGAAGGGGGGATGCCGTGCCGTCAGTTCCTCCTCCACCCAGACGAGTCGCTCCTCCAGGGAAGGACGGCGATCCTCCCGCGCCCGTGTGCGCAGCCGGACGAGGAGCTCCCGTACGTGGGACAGCACCATCGGCGCGTCCGAGGCCGCACGGCACAGGTCGTCGAGCCCGACCCGGAGGAAGTCCTCCCACGACGGAAGGCGCATCACCACCCTGACGGCGCCCGCCTCGTCGGCGATCGACCGGTCGCCCAGGTCCGCCGGGGCGATCAGACGCAGCAGGCCCTCCGTGGCGTCCAGGGCCTGGACTGCCGTCGCGGGATCGTTGATCGCGGAGGACAGGGCACGCAGTCCGATGTCGGACAGGAGCCGGAACGCGAGCATCGGATCCTGGTGGAACACGCGCTCGACCTCGCCCACCACCGCCGTGAGCACCTCCGCGTCCGGCACACGGCCACCGCGCACCTCGGCCACCACGTCCCCCGCCTGGAGGGCGGTCCCGACCGGCACCTTCAGGACCACCACCGCGTCGGCACGCGTCGCCGTCCGCACCAGCCGCAGCACGTCCACCTGAGCCAGGAGGACGGTGTCTCCGGCCCAGACCACGCTGGACGTGACGTCCGGCAGGCGGCGGGCCTCACCGGCGTCGCCCTCGGAGTCGTCCGGGTACAGGGCCCGCAGGACCTTCTGTCCCCGCTGCCGTACGTCGGCGAGGACGTGGGCGAGCTGGATGGAGCGCAGGGCGTTCAGCAGGAGCCTGCGGACCAGCACGAGCGCCGCCCCGGTCAGGACCAGGGCGGTCGTGGGCACGGCCACGGACACCGTTCGGTGCGAACCGATGGCCAGCGTCGCGGTGACCGAGTACACGAGGAGCCCCACCACGAGGGCGAAGACGCGCCAGATCACCGGGTCGGACCGGAAGAGGATGAGCCGGTGGCTGAAGTTCCCGGCGGCCCACTGCACGACCAGGAACAGGAGCGAGAAGATCAGCGTCGCGACGCTCAGCACGCCCACGCCCGAGACCTTCAGCACGTCGACGACTCGTACGGCCGCAACCTGGTACCCGCCGTCGATGCCGGGCAGGAGCAGTCCCAGCGCCAGCCCCACGACGGCCGCGAACACCTGGGAGACACCCGCACGGAGAGCACGTCGTGGCCGCACCACACGCTCCGCCGAGCGGTCCGGACCGAACACCATCAGCGGCGGGGCGTCCAAAGGAGTTCTCCGATCAGGTGCACGGTCGCGGCGAGGAAACGCTCGGACCCGGGACGGGCCGGCTCAAGGCGACATGCCGATGTTCGGCCACACGGGTCACCCGCTGCCACGGCCCGCCCGGGCCGGTCCGTACGGGTCACGCGCCGATCGAGCGAACGCGAAAGGCCGTCGGGCGCAGGAGCGCCGTCAGGCGAGGCCGTCCCAGCCCCAGCGCGGCGTGGGGCCGGGCTCGCCGAGGTCCGTGCCGGGAGCCGAGGCCGAGACGTCCTTGGCGATACGCGTGCCCCAGTCGAAGTACTCCACCACCCGGCGGCGCAGCAGGGCGTCGTCCGGCAGCTCCTTCTCCACGGCCGCCGTCATGAGCTCCATCCAGCGCAGGCGCTGCTCCTCCGTGATGGCGAGCCCGAGATGGGCGCGGAGCAGGGCCTGGTGCCCGCCGTGCCGTGCCGTGAACTCGGCCGGCCCCGAGAAGACCTCGGCCAGCCAGACGGCCACGTGCTTCACATGGGTGGCGGTGAAGTCGGCGAAGACGGGCGCGAGGAGGGGGTCGGCGAGGACCCCCTCGTAGAACGTCTCGGAGAGCCGGCGCAGCGCGTCGGCGCCTCCCACGGCCTCGTACAGGGTGTTCGTGTGCTCGGCGCTCATGGAAGGCCTCCGTGATCCGGGATGTGTCCTCCCAGCTTTCACACAACAGGGCCCGGATCCAAGGATGTTCGCTCTCGGCGGGGCGGCACCGACGACCGGCCCGGCGCGCGGGTCCCGGCCCGGGACGCTCCGCTTCCGGCGTGCGTCACTCGTCGGTGGTGGGCCGATCGTGCGCCTGTCGGCGCAGGGCGACGGAGATCAGGATGGCGAAGGCGGCGATGGCGGTGACGGTACGGGCATCGTTGAACAGCTCCCAGCGGCGCAGGATCTCCGCGTGGTCGGGTACGGGTCATGCCGCGTCCGCCCGACGGGTGAAACGGCCGCTCGGCTCGCCCCGGAGCCGGCCGGCGGGGAGCTTGCGACCGTACGCCAGCAACAGGAGGTCCTGAGCGGTGCCGAACACGGGGGAGCCCGATCCGTACGACCAGTCGAGGTCCTCGGCGCTCAGCCGCACCGCGTCGAGATCGACGCCGAAGAACCTCAGGCCGCTGGGCCGGATCTGGTCGAGCAGGATGCGCAGCCGGTCCTCGGGCACGCGCCGGTCGAGGCCGAGCGCGACGGTGATGTCCAGGCCGTGCACCACGTCGTGGCCGAGTGCTCCCGCGAGACCGCCGACCGGCGGTGTCCACGGGTGGTGGGCATTGTCCCGCAGGAAGGCCGCGAGTGCCGGCGTGGAATGGGCGGCCGCGTCCCTGCGCGCGACCCGGTCGGTCATGCGATGAAGGTTCCCGCGCGCCTTGACCAACTCGCCGAGTGTCGCGGGCAACGAGAGCCGGAACCCCATCGACATGTGCGCCGCCACCTCGCGGACCCGCCATCTCCCGCACAGGCTCTGCTCGTTCCACTGCTCGTCGCGCAGGGTGTCGAACAGATCGGCCAGTTCTCGGCGCTCCGCCGCGATCGCGTCCCTGACCACGGTGAGCTTCCCCTTGCGGGTCGTCGCGTTCTCCATGCGATCAAGCCTGCGGTCTGCCGAACGATAGTTCCAGTAGATAGTTCTGCTGCGATCTAGAATCAATGGTTATGGAGCTTCGCCAGCTGCGCTACCTCGTGACCGTCGTCGAGGAGGGCGGCTTCACGCGCGCCGCGGCCCGCCTGCATCTGGCCCAGCCGGGCCTCAGCGCCCAGATCCGCCAGTTGGAGAACGAACTCGGGCAACCGCTGCTCGACCGCTCCGGCCGTTCGGTGACGCCGACCGAGGTGGGCCGGGCGGTCCTGCCGTTCGCTCGCGCCGCACTGGCCGCGGCGGACGCGGTGCGGGAGACGGTGGACGCGTACACGGGACTGCTACGCGGTCGGGTCACCCTCGGGCTGGTGTCCGGAGCCACCGGGCACACCTTCGACATCGCCGCCTTCCTCGCGGACTTCCACGAGGACCACCCGTCGGTGGAGGTGGCACTCACCGAGGACACCACGGAGCGCATGCAGGCCGCGCTCCTGTCCGGCGAACTCGACACCGCCCTTCTCGGGACCGCGGAGGAGGTGCCCCCGCCGGGAGCGGCGTTCCAGCTCGTGATCGACGTCCCGCTGGTCGCCGCTGTCGCGCCCGACCATCCGCTCCTCGACCGTGCCGACGGCGCGAGCGTCCCGCTCGCCGATCTGCGTGACCGGCCGCTGATCTGCCTCCCTCGCGGAACGGGGGTGCGCGCGGCGCTCGAACGCGGTTGTGCACGGGCGGGGTTCCGGCCCCGGGTCACCTTCGAAGCGGCGGCCCCGCAGCTGCTCGCGCAGCTCGCCGCGAGGGGACTCGGCATCGCTGTGCTGCCCGCCGGAGAGGACGATTCCCCCCTCGGTGGACAGCTCCGCACCCTACGGATCGACCAGCCCGAGATGCGCGCCCGCGTCGTGCTCGCGTGGCGGGCCGCCGGACCGTCGAGCCCCGCGGCTCGGGTACTCCTCGACCGTCTGCGCAAGAGCCTCCCGAAGCCGCCGTCGCCACCGGCCGAAGTGTGATTCTTCTTCCTTTCACCCCCGAACAAATACCACTTGTCATTCAGGTGCTGAGCGGCGGTGGTGAATTCACGTTTCGGGGGTTGTGGCGTTTTTCAGCGGGCGACTGAAGTGCATCGTTTCTGCACCCCCACAGGCTCCTGACCGGCTGTCCGGCATTGGAGTGAGAATGCGTGACCAGGTGTCCGATGGGGCGTTTGATCGCACGACGGGCCATTTCTGGCACGTCATTCAGACATCTTGAGGAGTGGTTATGCGTTCTCTGGCCGCGTCTGTTCTGGCCGTGGGCATTCTGTTCGGTGGCGCCGGTGCCGCGCTCGCCCACGACGGCGTCGGACTCGGAAGCTTCTCCGAGGGCGGCGCCGGCTTCAGCTCGCACTGCGCGCTGACCGGCGTTCCCTCCGTGTACGGAACGATCTTCACGGCCTCGTGTTCGGAGAAGGGCTGGGAAGAGGGCGCGGAGTTCTCCTACCTCGGCGCCCACTGACCTTCGGCTCCACGCCCGGCGACGGGTGCGGCTCGGAAGGACCCACGCATGCCGTGCTCGCGCACGGCTCGCGGCAGCGGCCCGCTCTCGCACCGAGAGCGGGCCGTTCGGTGTGCCGGGCTGGTCAGGGCGCAGTTCGGAGAGTTCGAGCAGGTTCAGGTTGCGGTTCGGCGGCGCGCGGCCCGCTTGATCCGTTCCGTACGGCAGGGCACCGTGGGGTCATGACATGGACAGCGCCGTCGGTCGTACGCACACAGCAGCTGCGCGACCTGGGAACCGTGACCGAGCGCCAGATGCTGGAGGGCTGGCTTCGCTGGCACCGGGAGACCCTGCTCGTCAAGTGCGCCGGGCTCTCTCCGGCCCTGTTGGCCCGGACGACCGTGGAGCCCTCCGGACTCAGCCTCCTCGGCCTGGTGCGCCACATGGCGGAGGTGGAGCGGTGGTGGTTCCGGCGAAGCTTCGCGGGTGAGGTCGTCGGTGAGGTGTTCACCGGTCCGTCGGACGGCGACGAAGGGCTGGCCGGGGTCGACGCGGCCGAAGCGGAGCGGGACTTCGGACGGTTCCGCGACGAGGTCGAGGCCTGCGACGCGGTGGCGGCCGGACGCGGGCTCGACGAGACCTTCGTCTCGCCGGGCGGAGCTCCGCTCAGCCTTCGCTGGGTCTACACGCTGATGATCCAGGAGTACGCACGCCACAACGGCCACGCCGACTTCCTGCGGGAGCGGACCGACGGAGTGACGGGGGACTGAGCGACCGTACGGGACGTCCGCGCCGTGCGCGGTCCGTTCATCCGAGCCAGAGGGGGAAACGCGCCTCCGCCCTGGACAGTACGGCCCGCTCCGACGTGGTCGGTACGCGACGGCCGGTTCCCACGAGCAGGGCATCCGTGTCGGACAGTTCGGCAGGGAAAGGCACTCCGGCGATCCGCTCGAGAAGGTCACGCGCGGCGGCCAGGCTCTCCGCGGGCGGTCGTGGTGTCCCTGGCAGCCGCGCCACGAGGTCCAGGTGGTGCAGGGTCCACTCCAGGACGTACGCGGAGAGGTAGTCGCCGACCGTCAGCACCTCTCCCCGCGTGCCGACCGCGAGGCCGGGGGCGGCGAGTGCCGCGGCTCTTCCGGCCGCGGAGCCGACGTCGTCGAGGTGGAACCTCAGGAGTCCCGGATCCTCGTACGCGGCGGCGAGCCGAACGGTCAGCGCGTCGAGGGGGTCGTCCCCGGTCGGCGGCGCGTCGGCGACCTCCCAGTAGCTCGTGGCGTCGCGTGTCGGCGGTGTTCCGGCGGGCGTCGCGAGGGTGATCAGGACGTCCTGGGCGTCGATGACGAGGTGGCAGACCAGGTCGCGTACGAGCCAGCCGGTGCAGCCCGACGGCCGGGCGAAGTCCTCGTCGGCGAGACCGGCGACGGCCTCGCGCAGTGCGGTCCACGAGCATGTGAATGCGTCCACGCCCGCAAGCTACCAACCGGGTCGCCGGAACTCCGGTCCCGCCGGGGCATCGGAAAGCCGGTGCCGGTCACGTCATGCCCCGTGTCATGCGTGACCGGCACCGGCGACCGCGTCCCCCTCGTCACCTCGCGAAGGTGAACCTCCGGACGGACTTGAGGTCGGTGTCCCAGAACGTGACCCCGGGCGTGGGGCCGATGTTCAGGAAGGGACTCCCGTCGGGCAGCGGGACGTCGATCCTTCCCGCCCGGCGCGAGCGTGGCGACGGCGTGCCGGTTGGACTGGAGGGGGCCGGCCTCGTCGTACGAGCTCTCGTCGTGACCGCCGGGGCCGCCCGCCCCCGTGTGTCACCGTCAGGCGACGGCTCCGGCCCAGCCGCTGCACGTGGCCGGGTAGTAGATCCCTTCGCTGTAGTCGCCGAGGCAGACCCTGAAGGAGAAGGAGAAGCCCTCGGCGAGGTCGCCGTAGGAGCGGTCGGTGCACTTGCCGGCTCCGCTGGTGTGCCACTTCAGGGTGCTCGTGAAGCTGGCCTGGACGACCACGGACTTCCCGTCCGCGGCGTTGTCGCAGATGGTGAGCTTGTCCCCGTTGGAGTACCACGTGGCGCTGCCCGCGCCGCCCGGCACGCCCGCGGCTCCGGCGGAGGGGGCGGCCAGGACGAGGGCCGACGCGGCCGCGGCCGCCACGACGAGGGCGTTGCGGACGGTCTTGCTGCCGGACCGGGTCCGGTTCGACTGACGCAGGCTGAACATGGGTCTCCTTCGGTTGTGGTGCCGGAGCCGGCATCGCGGCCGGTGGATCGACTCGCCTCGGCGTCGACAGGGGATCCAAGCTTGTCGGTGATCTGCCAAGTCGGTGGCCGTGACGCTACGCGGGAGCCGTCCGCCCCGGCGTCAACCCGCTGGTGGACACCGGGTAAACCCTGGCGGTAGGCCCCGCGTGGCAGCGGAACCGGCCCGGCACGGCCGTCGCCTCCACCGGCCGTGGTACGGCGTACGGTTGACGCCGGCCCGGCGGGCCGCGAGTAGGCTGCGCCGATGCAGCGTCCGCGGGTGCCGATCCCCCGATCCCCCCTGTTCCTCGACACCGGCATCGCGACGGCGGTCCTGGGGTGCGCGCTGCTGCTCGGCCGCCAGGACACCGGCGAGGGGTACCCGCCGCTGGACGTGTCCGGCGGCCTGCTGACGCTCGCCGTCCACCTGCTGCTGTGCTGGCGGCACCGCCATCCGGACGCGGTGACGGGCGGCGTCTTCCTGCTGTGGACGGTGTACATCGCGCTCGGCTACTGGCCGGTGGTGAACAGCCTCGCCGCGCAACTGGCCCTCTACACCCTCGCGTCCACCCGCCCGCCGCGCACGGCTGTCACCGCCGGCGCGGGGCTCGGCGTCATCTGGCTGTACGGGGGGTTCGTGGCCCCCGAAGGCTCGGTGGCGGCGGCCGCGGCACTGGGGATCGTCGTCCCCGCCGTACTGGTGAGATTCGGCCAGTCCGCGCGCGAGTCCGAACGCCGCGGGGAGCGACTGGCCGAGCTCGCCGCGCAACTCCAGGAGGAACGCGACGCCAAGGCGCTCCGGGCCGTGGCCGAGGAACAGGCGCGGATCGCCCGCGAGCTGCACGACGTGATCGCCCACCACATATCGGTGATCGCCGTGCAGTCGGGGCTGGCCGACTACGTCTTCGACACCGATCCCGGCACCGCCCGGAAAGCCCTCGGGACCATCGCCGACACCTCCAGCGAGGCGCTGGAGGAGATGCGGCGGATGCTGACCCTGCTGCGCGCGGGGGACAGCGCCCCCGATTCGTACGCCCCCATGCCCACGCTGGGCGGGCTCGCGGACATGGCCGCCCGGATGGGCGCCGGGGGAGTGCCCGTCGAGCTGATCGTGGAGGGACGGCCCCGGACGCTGCCGCCCGGAGTGGAGCTGTGCGCGTACCGAGTGGTGCAGGAGGCCCTCACCAACGTACTGAAACACGCGCGGCCGGGCGGTGCCGTGGTGAAGGTGCGGTACCAGCCCCACCGCCTCCTGGTGAGCGTCACGGACGACGGACCGGGCCTGGATCCGGCCAGAGTCGACGCCAGGGGCGGTCATGGCTTGATCGGGATGCACGAACGCGCGAAGCTCTACGGCGGTGCCGTGACGACAGGCCCGGGCCCCGAAGGGGGCTTTCACGTACGGCTGACACTGCCGACCTCCACCGCCACGGCAGGAGAGACGCCGGCCGACACATGAAGGGGGAGCGGCCGGCCGTGACGACCCGCGTACTCGTGGTCGACGACCAGTACCTCATACGCGCCGGCATCGTGGGACTGCTGGAGGCGACCGACGGCATGACCGTCGTCGGAGAGGCGGGCGACGGCGAGGAAGCCGTCGCCCAGGCGGCCGGGCTACGGCCCGACGTCATCCTGATGGACATCCGCATGCCCCGGATGAACGGCATCGACGCGGCCCGGCGGATCCTGGCCGACGCCGCCGAAGGGGCCGGGCCGCCGCCCCGGATCCTGATGCTCACCACCTTCGACCTCGACGAGTACGTCTACCGGGCACTGCGCGCGGGCGCGAGCGGCTTCATCCTCAAGGACACGGGTCCGAAGCGCCTGCTCGCCGCCGTGGCGGCGGTCGCGGGAGGCGACGCCCTCTTCGCGCCGAGCGTGACGCGGCGCCTGGTGGAGGCCTTCACCCGTACGTCGGCACCCGGCGAACCCGTCGAGCGGCGACCGGAGATCGAGCAGCTCACGGCCCGTGAGACGGAGGTGCTGCGCCTGGCGGGCACCGGCAGGTCGAACGCGGAGATCGCGGAACGGCTGTTCATCTCCGAGGCGACCGTCAAGACGCATCTCAACCGCACCATGGCGAAACTCGACCTGAACAGCCGGGCGCAGGCCGTGGTGCTGGCGTACGAAACGGGGCTGGTCGCGCCCGGCGGGAGGCCCTCCACGTCCTGAGAGGGGGGAAGCGGAGCCTCTCACCGCCCGTCGACGAGGTGTTGGATGCCGGGGGCGTAGAGGTCCGCGAGCCGTTCGGTGGGGGTGTGGGCGGTGGCGCCGTCGGGGCGGTGGAGACTCAGCGTTGCACCCAGGCCCAGGAGCTGCCCGGCGATCAGCTCGGCGCGCAGCCGGGCGTCGGGGCCGGTGAGCAGGCCGGTGAGGTGGTCGGTGACCTGCTCGCGGAATCGGGCGCGCAGCAGGGTGCGCTCGTCCTCGATGCCGAGGGAGAAGACCACGCGCAGGAGCGGGTCGCCGCGGAGCCGGTCACGGAGGTCGACCATGGTCAGGACGAGGTGCCGGCCGAGACCGGGAAGCGGAGCGCCGAAGAGCTCGGCGGCGGCCGGGCGGAAGTCGACGACCGTGTTGAAGAGGGCTTCCTTGGTGCCGAAGCGCTTGACGATCAGGGAGGGGCTCACCCCGGCCGCCGCGGCGATGCCGCGCATGGTGACCTCGGCGTACGGCTTGAGCGTGAACGCCCGCCGTGCGGCGCGGATGATGGCGTCGCGTCCGGTCTCCGGGCCCTCCTCCCCTCCGGGCCGTCCGGTCTCCGGGCCGGCTTCCCCTCCGTGCCGTCCGGTGTCCGGTCCCTCCTCCCCTCGGTGCGCGGGAGAGCCGGCGGCCTTCCGGCGGACGGTTCGATCCGCGTCGGCGGTGGCCGGGGAGGTGGCTTCGTGGGCGGTGCTCATGCGTTCCCTCGGGCGGCGCTGGTGGGTGGTGACACCGTGACCGTACCGCCCGGCCGGTCGCCGTCGCGCGCGCTGTCCCGGCTCGGCCGGTCGGACGGCAGCAGGAGGGTGGCGGCGAGGGCGGCGAGGGCCGCTCCGGCGGCGATCAGGAAGATCAGCAGGTACGCGTGGAGCGTCGGCGCGGTGCGGCCGTGCGCCACGAACGTCACACGGGCCAGCACGGCGGTGACCACGGCGCTGCAGCAGGCCTGGCCGACGGAGCGCATCAGGGTGTTGAGACCGTTGGCCGACGCGGTCTCGCTCACCGGCACCGCCCGCATGACGAGGGCGGGCAGCGCGGAGTACGCGATGGCGGTGCCGCAGGCGACCACGGTGGCGCCGGCGACGATCAGCCACAGGCTGTGGCTGGTGAAGAAGCGCACCACGTAGCCCACGGCCATGACGACGGCCGCGACGACGAGCGCCGTGCGGGGACCGTACGCGGCGGAGATCCGCGCCGAGAGGGGCGACAGGGCCACCATCGCGAGGCCGCCGGGCAGCAGGCACAGGCCGCTGACGACGAGGGAGGCGCCGAGGCCGTATCCGGTGCTCGTGGGCTCCTGCACGAGCTGGGCGGTGACCAGGGAGTTGGCGTAGAACGAGAAGCCGATGAGCAGGGCCGCGACGTTGGTCAGGAGCACGGCGGGCCGGCCGGACACCCTCAGGTCCATGATCGGGGACGGGGTGCGCAGCTCGTACCAGCCCCAGAGCAGCCCGACGGCCACCGAGGCGCCGAGCAGGCCGAGTGTCGGCACGGAGGTCCAGCCCCACTCGGAGCCCTGCGTGATCGCGAGGAGCAGACCGACCAGCACGACGGCGAGGCCCAGCGTGCCCGGCACGTCGAAGCGTCCCGGGGAGCGCACGCCCGACTCCGGCACGATCGCCAGCACGAGCAGGAGGTCGAGCAGGCCGAGCGCGGCGGACGCCCAGAACATGGTGTGCCAGTCGAAGTTCTCCATCACGACGGCGGCTATGGGCAGTCCGATCGCCGCGCCGATGCCGAGCGTGGAGCTCATCAGCGCGATCGACGGCAGGACGCGTTCGGCGGGGAGTTCGTCGCGGATGATGCTGATGCCGAGCGGGATCACGGCGAGAGCAGCGCCCTGGAGCGCCCGGCCGGTGATGAGTACGCCGATGTCGGAGCTGAGTGCACAGAGCACGGAACCCAGGGTGAGCACCCCGAGCGACGCGAGGAGCACCCGCCGCTTGCCGTACATGTCACCGACCCGGCCGAGCACCGGGGTGAACACCGCGCCGGTGAGCAGGGTGACGGTGACGAGCCAGCCCGCGGCGCCCGCGCTCGCCCCGGTGAGCTCGGGGACGTGCGGCAGCAGCGGCACGACGAGGGTCTGCATGACGGCGACGACCATGCCGCAGAAGGCCAGGACGGGGACGACGAACCGGGAACCGGTGTGTCCGGACGGCGTGCCGGGCGGGGACGCGGAGAGGGGTTCCGATGCGGATCCGGCGACGGTCATCGTGCTCCAGAGGCGGTGCGAAGGCGGGAGAGAGGAGGGGTGCACATGCGTTCACCCCCAGGGTAAACAAGTGTGCACCCCTGGCCAAGGTCGGGGTGCCCGGTTCCTGCCGGCCCGTGCGCTCCGCCGTGCCGGGTCCCGCGGGCCGGGTGATCCTGGGGGCATGGGTGGCGCGTTCCCGCACCGGCTGCCGGCCGCCTACAGGGCGGCGGCGCGGGAGGCTCTGCGCGTCACGCTCACCGCCGCGGCCGGTTTCTACGTGCTCCTCTACGGCTTCGACTCGGCGATCGGCGCCACGTACGCGCTGTTCGGCGCGATCGCCATGGCCGGGCTCTCGCACATCCCCGGATCCGGACGCCAGCGGGCCACGGTGCTCCTGGGCGTGGTGCCGGTGTGCTGGGTGCTGATCACGCTCGGCACCTACCTGTCCGTGCGGACGTGGAGCGCCGTGGTCGGCATGCTGGTCGTCGGGTTCGCGCTGGCGTTCATGGCCGTCGGAGGACCACGGTTCGCGGGCGCGGCGACGGGCCTGCAGCTGATGTACATCCTGCCGTCGTTCCCGCCCTACGATCCCGGTTCGCTGGGTGAACGCCTCGGAGGGGCGACCTTCGGGCTCGTCCTGCTGATCATCGCGGAGGCGACCCTGATGCCCGAGCCTGCGGCCCTGCCCTACCGCGAGCGGGCCGCCCGGGCCGCCGAGGGCGCGGCGGACTGCGCGGACCGGCTGCGGTCCGCCCCGTACACACTGCCGGAGGCCGTGCTGCGCACCGCCCGGGCCCTGAGCACGGGGCTCCGTTCCTCCCAGGTCCCGGAGGCCGAGCGGCCGGCCGGGGCGGGGGTGCGGCCGAGGGCGCTGGCCCACACGGGCCTCGCGACCCGCACCCTGCTGGGGCGGCTCGCGGTCATGCCGCCGCCGGCGGCTGTGGTGCTTCCGCCCGGGGCGGACGAGGAGCCGGGTCCAGGGGGCATGGACCCCCTGCGTGCGGTCGCGGACGCGGCGAGGGAGACCGCGGTCCGATTGCGGGGTGGAGCCCCCGACGGCCGGGCGCACGCCCGTCTGCGCCGGGCCCGTGAGGCACTGGCGGCGGCCGAGGGCACCACCCCCGCCGCGCTACGGCGCAACGCGGCCCTCCTGGAGGTGACGGACGCGGCGCTCGCGATGTCCACAGCCGCCGACATCGCCGTACGGGGACGAGCGGCCGACGCACCGGCGCCCGGCCGGTTCTGGTACGCGCGGATGCGGGCACCGCGACTCTGGTGGCGGCGCCTTTCGGGCCACGTCGGCGGCCGGTCGGTGTTCTTCCAGAACGCCGTACGGATCAGCCTCGCCCTGGCAGCGGCCCGGTTGATCGCGGGCATCGACACGCTCCCGCACGGCTTCTGGGTGCTCCTGGCCACCCTGACCCTGACCCGCACGACGGTACGGGAGACCCGGAGGACGGAGCGGATCGCGCTGACCGGCACTCTCGTCGGCGCGCTGGTCGCGGCGGCCCTGCTCGCGCTGGTCGGCACCGACATCGAGGTCTACGCGGTCGCACTGCCGCCGCTCATGCTGGTCACCTTCACCCTGGGGCCGGTGAAGGGCGTCGGATGGGCGCAGGCGCTGTTCACGGTGGTGGTCGCCCTGGTGTTCGCGCAGCTCGCACCCGCCACCTGGCAGCTCGCCGAGTTCCGGCTGCTCGACGTGCTGACCGGCAGTGCGATCGGCGCGGTGTTCGGGTTGCTGGCCTGGCCCCGGGGCGCCCACGACGAGCTGCGGCGGTCGGCCGCGGTCCTCCTGCGGATCGCCGCGGAGATCGTCGTGGCCACGACGGCGCAGATCGCGGCGGGCGGGCGGCGCGTGCCGGTGGTCACCGCGCCGGGCCACCGGTCGCTGCAGCACGCCCTGGTCATGGCGGAGTCGGCGTACGCGCAGTACCAGAGCGAACCCAAGGGGCCCGGGCGCCCGCCGGCCGGTCAGGACTGGCAGGCCGCGCTGATCACCGGGCACCACACGCTGTGGGGCGCCGACCGGCTCCTCGTACCGCCCGAGCCGGTCGTGGTTCCGCCGCTCGGGAGAGAGGCCGCGGAGTCCGTCGTCCGCGCGGGCGACCGGGTCGCGGCGGCCATGCTGCTGACCTCCGCTCGCATCGATCCCACCGGGGACACCGCGGAGGCACCGGCAGGGTCCCACCCCCCGACGGTCTCCGCCATCACGGCCGTCACCGCCACCGCCGCCGCCGACGATCCGCCCGGCGCACCGCGCGCGTACTACGCGACCGTGTCCTGGCTGGCCAACCTGACGACGGACGTCGTACGCCTCGCGGGCGACGGCGACGCCACCCCCGGCGAAGGGCCCGCCGCCCACCTCGGTGAATCGTCCTGAACCCGCCCCCGGACGAACCGCCGGGCATGCCCCTGACGCCGTAGCCTGAGTTCCTTTGCGGAAGTCCGCTTCTGACGGAACGCCATGTTCGTACGAAAGGACTCAGGTGCCCTCGATACGCAGCGCACTCGCCCTCCCTCTCGCCGCCGTCTCCCTGGCCCTGGCGACCCCGCCCGGCCAGGCCGCCGGGACGGCCACCGCCGCCTCCGTGGAAGAGGCCCGGCTCGACCGGTCAGCACCCCAGGAGATCCTGCGGCTCAGCGGATTCGACTCCCTGGCACCGCGGTTCGCCGACGCCCTCACCGACGCCGGCTCCTTCGCGGCGGCCGAGCGGACGGTCGTCCGGTACGGATCGGGGCTCTGGCGGCGCGCCGTGGACCGGGCCCAGGGCAGGGGAGGAGCGGGAGGCGGCCTCTCCCGGGACGACGACCGGCCGCTGTACTGGTCGCGACTGGCCCTCACCCGTGAACTCCGTTCCTGGCAGCCCGGATTCGGGATCACCGAGGAGGGGCGGACCCGGCTGCTCGACCGGCTCGAACGCTCCTCGCGCGGCCAGGACTCGATCCGCTACCCGGCGGGGAAGGGCGTGAAGCGCATCCTGCTGACCGGCTTCGACCCGTTCACGCTCGACCGCGACACCCGGATCAGCAACCCCTCCGGGGCCACCGCGCTCGCACTGGACGGCACCTGGCTGCGCACCTCCGACGGCTCCCTCGCCCGGGTGGAGACGGCCGTCTTCCCCGTCCGCTGGCAGGACTTCGCCGACGGCACGGTCGAGCGGACCCTGCGTCCGCACCTGCCGGAGGTGGACCTCTTCACCACGGTGAGCCAGGGCCGGCCCGGCCGGTTCGACATCGAGCGGACCAACGGCGCCTGGCGCGGCGGGTTCCCCGACAACGAGAATCTGGCCCGCACGGAGACCGTGCCCGTCACCGATCCGGGTACACAGCCCCAGTGGACGTCCACCACCCTTCCGTACGCGGCGATCACGGCGGCCTCCACCGGCCGCTACCCGGTGTACGACAACACCTCCGTGACCGAGCTGCCGGCCGGGTCCGACACCCCCGTGGTCCGCCCCGGAGGACCGACGCCCGGCTCCGCGGCCCGGGCGGGCGGCGGCGGGAACTACCTGTCCAACGAGATCGCCTACCGGGCGACCCTGCTGCGCGACCGCCTCGGCCTGACGCGGCTGCGCGGCGGCCATGTGCACACGCCGGTCCTCGAGTTCGGCCCCGGAAACACCGACCCCGCGACGGGCACGGTCACCGACGCCGCATTCGTACGGAACCGGCTCGACATCATCGCCCAGGTCAGGGCGATCGTCGCCGTGGCCGCCGGCTCCCGGTAGCCCCGGCGGTCGGGTGACCCCGTGACCAGGTGAGACCACGACCCGTGCGACTGGCCCCCTCTGAAGCCTCCCTTAGGGGCCGTCGGGCCCGAGCGGGGGCAGTGGCTCGCGGGCCGCGTGCCAGGCGGGCGGGAGAGCGCCGGTGCCCGAACGGGCGGCGACGACCCCGCCCGCGACGGCACAGGTGGTGTCGATGTCGCCCCGCCCCGCGACGGTGGTCCACAGGGCCTCGTGCAGGTCGTCGAGGTGCCCCGCCGCGCACCAGAGGGCGTAGGGGGCGGTGTCGGGGCCGGACATCCGGTAGCCGGAGCCCAGGACCTCCGCGGCGTGCCGGACCGAGGTGTGCGCCGGCATCCGGGCCGCGATCCGCAGCCCCGACCGGACGTCGCTGTCCGGGAGCCGTGCGGCGACGGCGTGGAGGAAGTCCGGTCGTGCCGGCGCGGGCCCCCCGCGGCTGCGTGCCGCCAGCGCGGCGGCGAGGGCCACGGCCACCGCGGCGGCGACCGCCTCCGGGTGGTGGTGGGACACCGCGCTCTGGCGCGCCGCCAGCTCGGCGACGGCGTCGAGGTCGGCGGCGTGCCAGGCGCCGAGCGGGGCGACGCGCATGGCCGCGCCGTTGCCCCAGGAGCCCTGGCCGGCGAACTGCCCGGCCACCACGTCCCGCCAGGGCTCACCCGCGCCGATCCGGCGGAGCACGTCGTGCATCGAGGCTCCGTAGCCGCGGTGCGTGTCGTCGGCGTACGCCTCGGCGAGGCGCAGGGCGAGACGGTCCTGGTCGACGGCCCCGCCGCCCTCGGCGAGTTCCCGGACGAGGACCAGCGCCTGGGCGGTGTCGTCGCTCCACCGCCACACCGGCTCCGGGGGCAGCGCCCGCGCCTCCAGGGCCGCGGTGCCCTCGCGGCGCAGGATGCCGAACCAGCGGTCGCCGAAGGCATCACCGAAGGCGAGTCCGGACAGCGAGTCGAGGGCGGCGGCAGGAACGTTGATCATCGCGGCAGTATCACAGGACGACGGCGTCCCGGGCACTCCGATTTCGTGCCGCATCCCCCGCACACAGGGGGGAGGCGTCCGGACGTCGGTAGAGCGGCCGGCCTACCGACAGTTCCTCGTCGAACTCGGACGCAGCGGCGCCGGCCCCTTCCACGGCCTGCTTCCGCTGGAGGACCGCAGGTTGTTCACCAGGTGTCCGTGTCGCCGGAAAGCCTCGGCCGGACGGGCTCGCCCGTGGTACGAACCCCACGTACGCACCCCGCGACGGAAGGGAATCGGAATGGACCACGACGGTACGAAGGGGCGGACGGTCTCGGCGGCGGAACTGTTCGACGGCCTGGGGATCGAGTACGAGCGCGCCTTCGTGCGGCTGCCGGCCCAGCTGGCGGCGGTCGAGTGGCTCACCGCACGTCTCGGCCCGGGGGCCCGGGTCCTCGACGTCGGCAGCGGTACGGGCCGCCCCGTCGCCGACCTCCTGGTGCGCGCCGGCTGCGAGGTGACCGGCATCGACGTGTCCCGCGAGATGGTCGAACTCGCGAGCGCACAGGTGCCCGGGGCCCGCTTCGAACAGTGTGACGTCCGTGCCTTCGAGGCGCCGGCGGGCGGCTTCGACGCGGTGTGCGCCTTCTTCCCCTTGATGATGATGAGCAGGGCCGAGGCGGCCGCCACCCTCCGGCGCATGGCGGGCTGGCTGGCGCCGGGCGGGTTCCTGGTCACCGCGACCGTGCCGGCGGACGTGGAAGACGTCGAGATCGTCTGGATGGAGCGCACGGTCAGGGTCTCCAGCTTCTCGGTGGAGGAGTACCTGCGCCTCCAGCGGGAGGACTGCGGCCTCGACGTGCTGCACCACGCGCTGTCGGTCTTCGCCCCGGACGACGACCGCGCCGCTCCCGAGGAGCACCTCTTCACCTACGCCCGCCGGCGGGCCCTCACGGAGGGCGTGGCGTCGGCGGACTGATGCGCAAGCTCCCTGACGTATCGTCAATTGACGCTGCATCAGTTATTGACGGTTCATCGGTCCGGTCACAGAATGCGGTCACCCGACGGAGGGATCGCCCGTGCCTCGACCGTTGCGCGTCACAGTCGCCGCGTTCGCCCTGCTCCTCGTCACCGCCTGTAACTCCGCCTCCACCGGAGGAAGCGGCACGTCCTCGGTACGCGGAGTCACCGCCGACGCGATCAGGGTCGGCGGCATCGTCTCCATGACGTCCGCCAGCGGCTACTCCAAGAAGGACACCGACCTCGGCGCCCGAGCCCGCTACGACCGGGCCAACGCCGAGGGCGGGATCAACGGCCGGAAGATCGAGTACCTGGGGGCCGAGGACGACGGCCAGGACCCCGCGAGGAACCTCGCGGCGGCCCGCAAGCTCGTCCAGCAGGACAAGGTCTTCGCGGTCTCTCCGATGAGCTCGGTCACCTTCGCCGGGGCCGACTTCCTCGATGCCCAGAAGGTGCCCACGGTGGGCTGGGGCACGCTCCCCTCGTTCTGCGGGCCGGCGCACCTCTACGGCTTCAACGGCTGCCTCGTCCCGACACCCGGCGGCACGCTCAACCAGACCTGGCCCGAGGGCCTCGCGTCCGTCCTCGGCGGCTCGCGCGGCAAGTCCGTCGCGCTGATCGCCGGAGACAACGACGCCGGCAAGTTCGGCATCCGTACCTTCACCCAGGGCTTCAAGGCCGCGGGCTTCCAGGTCGCGTACGCCAAGGCCGTGGTTCCGGCGACCTCGATGCCGAGCGACTGGTCGGCGTACACCAAGGAGATCCTCCGCTCCGGCCCCGGCGCCGCCGCGCCCGACGCCGTCGTCTCCGTGATGCAGACCCCGTACAACATCGGTCTGTTCACCGCGCTCAAGCGGTCCGGCTACAAGGGGGTCATCTCCGACCCGACGGACTACGACCCCGGGCTGCTCGCGAAGGACGCGACGAAGCAGGCTCTCGACGGGGTGCACGTGCTGCTGCAGTTCCAGCCCTTCGAGTCGGACACCCCCGCGATGCGGCAGTTCAAGGCCGACATCAAGAAGGCCGCCGGCGGCAAGGACGTCCCCCTCAACATGCACATGATGACGGGGTACATGAGCGCCGACCTCTTCCTCTCCGTCGCCGCGAAGGCCGGCAAGGACCTCACCGTCGAGTCCTTCCAGAAGGCCGCCGACGGGTTCTCCGACAGGGGAACGCTCGTCGGCGACCGCGCGCTGCCCAAGGGGAAGAAGGAGAGCTTCGGCTGCGGCGCGCTCGTCCGGCTGAGGAACGGGCGGTACGAGGTGGCCGTGCCGTTCACGTGCTACCCGCCGATCCCCTTCGGCTGAGGGGCGCGTCACGTGGGTGACCTGCTGGGCTTCGTCCTGAGCGGGCTGGTCTCGGGCGCGCTGTACGCGCTGCTCGCGACCGGCCTCGTGCTCTCCTACTCCGCCTCCGGGCTCTTCAACTTCGCGCACGGCGCCACCGCCTACCTGTGCGCGCTGGCCTTCTACGAGCTCCACTCCGGATTCGGCTGGCCGGCCGTCCCCACCGCCCTGCTCCTGGTGTGCGTGGTGGCGCCCGGCCTCGGCTGGGGCCTGGACCGGCTGATGTTCAGAAAGCTGGCCGGGGCCGGAGAGACGGCACAGATCGTGGCCACGATCGGGCTGCTCGTCGCACTGCCCGCAGCCGGACTGTGGACGGTCGAACTCCTGGAGCGGGCGGGCGCCCCGGTCGAGCCCGCCGAGAACCAGTACGGGCTGCCGGGCGTCGGGCCGAGCCCCGCCGTGTCCTGGCAGCCGCTCGACGGCGTCGGCATCGACTCCGACCAGCTGATCACCTGGATCGCCACCGCCTTCGCGGCAGCCGCCCTGTGGGTCCTGATGCGGCACACCAGGCTCGGCCTCCGGCTGCGGGCGGCGGTCGACAACCGGGCCCTGACCGAACTGCGGGGCATCAGCGCCGACCGGCTGTCCTCGATCGCGTGGATGCTGTCGTCCGGTCTCGCGGGCCTCGCCGGGGTCCTGGCCACCCCGCTCCTCGGGCTCTCGGCGCACGACTACACGCTGTTCCTGTTCGTCTCGGCCACCGCGGCGGTCCTCGGACGCTTCCTGTCGGTGCCGCTCGCCTTCGCCGGTGGCCTCGGTCTCGGAGTGCTCCAGAACCTCGTGGCGGGGTACGCGTCCTTCGCCGAGGACATCACCGGCTTCCGCACGGCCGTACCGTTCCTCATCCTCTTCGCCGGACTCGTCCTCCTGGGGCGGCGCCGCCGCCGCGCTGCCGGGACGGCGGCCGCGGACCCACCGCCGGTCGAGTACCTCGCCGGGAAGGGACGGGGCCGCCGCTGGGGTCCGTGGCTGCTGGCCGGAGTCCTCCTCGGCACGGCGTTCTACACCGTCACCACGCCCTTCTGGAGCGGGATCCTGGCCCAAGGGCTCGCGATCGGGCTCGTGTTCATGTCGTTCACGGTGGTCACCGGACTGGGTGCGATGGTGTCGCTGGCCCAGGCGACGTTCGTGACCGGCGCGGCCCTGGTCGCGGGGCTGCTGATGAGTCACGGCTGGCCCTTCGTCGCCGCGGCGGCCGCCGGCACCGCGGCGGCGGCGCTCCTCGGCGCGGTGGTCGCGCTGCCCGCACTGCGGCTCGGCGGCAGATCACTGGCCCTGGCCACCCTGGCGCTCGCCTTCCTCGCGGACCAGGTGCTCTTCCAGCTCGGCGGGCTCCGCAACGGCGACACCGGGTGGGAGATCCCGAGGCCGGTGGCCGGACCGGTGGACCTGGGCGACGACCGGGCGCTGGGGCTCGCCCTCGTGCTGCTCAGCGCGGTCCTGGTCGCGCTCCTGACCTGGCTGCGCGGCTCCCGCTGGGGCAGGGCCGTGCTCGCGGTCCGCTCGGCCCCGGAGGCCGCCGCGGCGTCGGGGGTGTCGGTGGTACGGACGAAGCTCCTCCTCTTCACGGTGTCGGCGGGCCTCGCGGGCTTCGGAGGGGTGCTCTACGCCTCGTACAACACCAGGATCACGGCCACGGACTTCACGGCGATGACGGGCCTCGTGTGGCTGGCGGTCGTGGTCGCGGCGGGGGTCCGCAGGCCGCAGTACGCGGTGGTGGCGGGGCTCGTCTTCGCGGTGGCCCCGCATCTGCTGACGACGTACGTGACGGACTCCGCGCATCTGCCCGTGATCCTCTTCGGCCTGGCGGGGCTGGCCCTCGCGAACGACCCGGACGGGTACTGCGCCGCGCTCCCGTCGAGGCGCGCGGCCCGGCGCGCCGCGAAGCGCGGACCCATGGTGAGTGCCGTCCCCGCGCCGCGCACGGTGCGGCGGGACGCACACGCCCCGGAGCCGGCTTCCGCCCGTGCTGGGGCCACCGCCCCAGGCACGGGCCACGACCCCCACGAGGCGCCGGCCGCGCTCGAACTGAGCGGAGTACGCGCCGGGTACGGCGGCGCGCCCGTGCTGCACGGCGTCGATCTCGCGGTGCGCGGCGGCGAGGTGCTCGTCCTCCTCGGGCTCAACGGGGCCGGAAAGTCCACCCTCTGCCGGGTCGCCGCGGGACTGCTGCGGCCGGCCGGCGGTCTCGTGCGGGTCCGGGGCGAGGACGCCACCCGCGACGCCACGGTCACCCGTGCGCGCCGCGGAGTGCGGCTGGCACCCGAGGGTCGGGGCATCTTCGCCGGTCTCTCCATCGAGGAGAACCTGGCACTGCAGCTGACGGAGGCCGAGGACCGCGACGCCGTGTACGCCCGGTTCCCCGCGCTCGCCGCTCGCCGCGCCGTCGCCGCCGGGTCCCTGTCGGGCGGCGAGCAGCAGCTCCTCGCCCTCGCCCCGCTCCTCCAGCGGCCCCCGGCGGTCCTCGTCGCCGACGAGCCCTCCCTCGGCCTCGCGCCGCGGGTCGTGGACGAGGTCTTCCACCTCCTGACCGAACTCCGCGACCACGGCACCGCGCTCGTCCTCGTCGAGGAGAAGGCGGCCGAGGCACTCGGCATAGCCGACACGGTCGCCTACCTCGCACAGGGCGAGATCGCCTGGTCAGGGCCCCGGTCCGACGTGGACCGGGACCGGCTCGCCGAGGCCTACCTCGGGAAGGGAGTCCGCCGATGAGCGACGCGCTGCTCCGCGCGAGCGGGATCGGCGTCCGCTTCGGCGGCGTCCACGCCCTGCGTGACGTGACCGTCTCCGTCGGCCCCGGTGAGATCTGCGGCCTCATCGGGCCGAACGGCGCGGGCAAGACGACCCTCTTCGACGTGCTGTCGGGGATGCGGCGGCCGGACGCGGGAGCGATCTCGTACGACGGTACGGACATCACCCGCCGATCCCCCGTCTGGAGGGCCCGGCACGGCATCCGCCGGACCTTCCAACGCCAGCAGCTCTTCGAGCAGTTGACCGTGACGGACAACCTCGTCGTGGCACAGGACTGGCGGGGCGGAGTGCGGCCCGCTCCGCGCCTCCGCCGGGAACGGGCCGCCGCCGTGCTCCACGAGTGCGGGCTCGACGCGCTCGCCGGCTCGTACGCGGGCGCCCTGCCCGTCGGCCAGGCCCGCATGGTCGAGCTGGCCCGCGCGCTCGCCGATCCGCCCCGGGTCCTGCTCCTGGACGAGCCCGCGTCCGGGACGACCCCTCAGGAGCGCCGCGAGCTCGCCGCCGTCATACGCCACATGGCCGACGAAGAGGGGTGCGCGGTGCTGCTCGTCGAGCACAACGTGACCTTCGTGATGGAGCTGTGCTCGCGCGTCGTGGTGCTGGACCTCGGCCGGGTGCTCGCCGAAGGGACGGCGGCCGAGGTCCAGACGGACCCGGCGGTGCGGGAGGCGTACCTCGGCGCCGGTACCGGCGCGGCGGAGGGCGATCGTCGCGCTCCTTGACGCCGGTGCCTCGAATCACCCTCGTGCCGTCTCCAACTTCACTGGCATCATGGTGAGTTGCTGACGAGATCGGATGACGGGGGAGGCGTCTGATCACATGCGGGGACACGGGCACCGGAGAGGGTACGAAGCACGCTACGACGTCGGGACGGCGACCCGGCTGGCGCGCCGCGCGGTGGCCGCGGCGGCACCGCACGAGCTGCCCCAGTTCCCGATGACGGCCGAGGCCTTCCACCAGTCGCCGGCGAAGGACCGCCTGTGGCCGGTCCACCGGGACGAGCCGCTGGCGATAGGCCTCGACGTGGTCGCCGCGCTCATCAGCACCGCGGCGCTCTCCGCCGCGGTGCAGGTCCTCGACCACCTCGCCCAGCAGTCCACCGCGGACGCCGTGGACACCACCCGGAACCGGCTGCTGCCGAGGCTGCTCCGCCGCCGTACCCGAACCCGACGGACCCTTGAAGCGGAGGCGGGACCGGCCACCGCGTCCGTGGAGCCGGCCGCCGTGTCCGCGGAACCGGAGCGTCTGACCGTCGAACAGCTGACCCGGCTGCGCGAGGTGGCCCTGCGGGCGGTGCTCCGCTGGCAGGTGCCCGAGCCGCAGGCGCGGGCGATCGCGGACGGGATCACCGCGGAGCTCGCCACCCTGTCCGAGGCGAGGCCGAACGCCGACGAGCGGGACACTCACGCGCGCGGCGCCGACGAGCCGGGCGGGGAGGGGCCGGAAGGGGCGGCGAGGTGAAGCGGTGGACGCCGGGACCGCAGCCCGGCGGCCGGCCGGGTCCGTTCACGCTTCCGTCCGGCACGGCAGTGCGCTTCGCTCTGCTGATCGCCGCGATGGCCACCGTATCGGCCCTCCTGGTGAACGGAACCTCGTCCGTCCTCCTGTCCTCGGTCCGGTGGGAGGAGCTCCAGGAGTACGGCGACTGCAATGCGCGGGCGACGGAGAAGGCGGCCCGTGAACGCGGCTCCGACTCCGGCATCCGCATCCCGACCGAACTCGACATGGGCGACTGCGAGGACCCACGCGCCGGTGCCGGCCGACTGGTCACCGCCGGCGTCTCCGCGAGCCTGCTGCTGGGCCTCCTCGGCGCCTACGTCACCCTGCCCCGGTACCGGATCCGGCGTCGCGGCTACCGCCCGCTCACCGGAATGCCCGAGCTGTCGGCGTACCTGGCGGCCCTGCTCGTCGAGTCGGGTGTGCACGCACGGGTCGGCTTCCTCGCCGAACCACTGAATCCGATGGTCCACGCCCTGGCCTTCGGCCGCCTCGGGCGACGCCGGGTGGTCCTGAGCGGCGGGCTGCTCACGCTGTACTCCCTCGACCGGGGTGCGTTCCGCAGCATCGTCCTCCATGAACTGGCACACATCAGGAACCGCGACCTGGACATCGCCTTCCTGACGCTGTTCCTGTGGCGCGCGAGCCTGCCGACACTGGGCGCTCTGACCGTCGTCGCGGTCCCGTCCGCTGTCTTCCTCGGGGCCGCGCTCGCGGGCTCCGTCCTGGCGTTCGCCGTCCAGATCGTGCTGCTCGGCGCCGTGGTGACCCTGCTCAAGAACGCCGTGCTGCGCAGCCGGGAGCTGTACGCCGACGCGCGGGTGACGGAGTGGGAGGGCTCGGCCGACGGACTGCGCAGGCTGTTCGGCGACGTTCCCGCCCAGCAGGGCGCGCGGTACGGCCGTGGTCTTCTGCGCGTCCACCCGTCGCGCGCGCGGCGGGCCCGGGCACTGGCCGACCGCGGGGTGCTGTACGAGATCGGGTTCTGGGACATGTGCGCGGTCGGGGCGGCGGGCGCCTTCCTCTACGACATGGCGCGACTGGGGCCGATCGGCGGAGGCAGCCAGGCGGGACCGCTGACGGAGCTCGCCGCGACGGTCCTGGCCGGGTCCCTGGTGGTCGGCGCGGCGGGGACGGTGCTCTGGCAGGCGGTGGCGCACGCCCCCGGCTCCCTGACCCCGGCACGGATCCGGCAGGCGGGTCTTGGCCTGGGCCTCGGCCTGGGCGTGTTCCGGCTGCTGTCCCCGTCGGAGGCCTTCAGCCTGGTGAGTGTGGGCGGGCGCGGGGCGTCCCTGGCCCTCCCGTACCTCGTCCTGACGAGTGTCTGCGGGTGGGCACTCGTACGGTGGCTGGTGCTCGTCGCGACGGCGTGGGAACCGGTCCTGGGCCGCAACCGCCGTCCGCGGCGCGTGCTGTGGACGGTCCTCGCGGTGGCCACGGCCGGGGTGCTGCCCTGGGCGGGCTTCCTCCTGACGCTTCCTGCGATGACGCTGTACGCGGCGGTGTTCATCGCGCCCTCGCTGCCGGGCGCGGTGGTCTTCGTCGGCGGCGCGGGCGTGCTGGCGCTCACCCGGATCACGTCGCAGCTGATGCCGGCGATGCTGACGGCCGCGGTGCTGCCGCTGGTCGGGCAGTACGTGTCGTGGCGTCCCGGCGCCCGGCACACCTTCACCGGATTCGGCCCGCCGGGGCCACCGCCGGGCTTCCTCGTCCGCTTCGGCATCCCGGTGGCGCCGGTGTCCGCCGTGGTGGCTCTGTTGGTCGTGTGGACCGGCGTCCCCGCCCCGGAGCTGATGACGGTGGGGGTGCTCATCGCCGGCCAGGTGACGGCGGCCCTCTGGGCGGGCGGGGGACACGCACCACTCCCGCTCGCCCGCGGCGCGGTGGCCGCGTTCGGCGCGGGCCTGCTCGGGATGTCGGCCTGGGGCGTACTGGTGAGGCTCCTGGGCTGTCTCGCCCCGGGCCCCGCCCCCTGCGAACCACTCCCGGGGGCGGTCCACTTCAGCCTGGCCCTCAAGACAGCCGCCGTAGGCACGCTTCTCGCCTGGGCCGTCCAGGCCCTCGCCGTCCGGGCCCGCCGCGCTACGAAGCGGGGTTAGGCCGTCTCTCTTCTCGGATCACGCCTGGGCGGCATCCCGACTCTCAAGCCCACACCACTTTGACCACGGCGTGACCCGCCGATGCCGCCCGCTCGTAGAACCCCTGGAGGTCCCGGTGATGTTCGAGGTACTCCTGCCTGGGCCGGCCGAGGGCGCTGAACCTGGCACCGACGACGTTCCACAGTTCGTCGAAAGAGGCAGACGTGAGGAACCGCGCGGCCTGTGACACCCCGGCCGGCTCCAGGAGCATCATCGGGGGATCCGAGGGGTCGGCGTCGGCGCTGTGGGGCACAGGGCGGCCGCCGTAGATCGGCAGGTTCCCGGAATCCTGGGCGTCCGCAGAGAGGGCATCGGCCGCGGCACAGAGGTCGTTGACGGCGTCCCAGCTCTTGTCGATCGAGTGGGCGATGCCTGCCGCGTACTCGTCTTCGTGGTTTTCCCAAGCCTCAGACATGAACGCGGCGAGCCAGGTGTGGTCGTCCCTGATCACAGACTCAGCCACGGCACGAAAGTGAAGGTGGATGCTCACTACGACGAATCCCTCGACTCGAACGACCCACCTGTCAGGCCGAACGGACGGAACCTACCCGAACACACTGACAGTCACGTGCCGGCGCTGTCGACGCGCGCCACCCGCGCATGCCTCTCGAAACACGTCCCAGGACACCAACCGGACTCGGGTCCGCGAGGGCACCACCAGGAGAACGGCCCGTCGACGTCGAGAAAGAGCAGCGGAAGCCGCGCGGAGCCGGTCATGGCAGTACGCCCTAGCGGCGCACAGCGACCGGTGACCGCTCGGTGCGGCTGCGAACAGGCCGCCCGTCGCCACGTGGCCGGGGCCGGTGGCGACACGCCTGGGCTGAATTCGAAGGCCGGACGGACCAGCCGACTGTTAGGCTGCAGGAGACGTAGACCGTGTATCGAGGAGTCGCAGACGTGGTGGGTGACGACGACATCTCCGGGTGAGACCCGGATCTGACGGCCACTGGGCGTGCTGAGGAAGCGCCGCCGGAGTGGTTCGTCCGTCGTACCTCCTTCTCCCACACCTGCCCGGGGCGGAGCTGTCTCCACCCCCAGCCCTCTTGAGGTCTCACCATGTCCGACGTCACCGTCGTCTGCTCGAACCTGTCCTTCGCCTGGCCCGACGACACCCCGGTCTTCGACGACCTGTCCTTCGCCCTGACCTCCGGCAGCACCGGCCTGGTCGCTCCCAACGGCTCCGGCAAGAGCACCCTGCTCAAGCTGATCGCCGGTGAACTGCGGCCCTCCACCGGCTCGGTGTCGGTCAGCGGCACGCTCGGCCACCTGTCCCAGGAACTCCCTCTGACCGGTGACTTCACGGTCGCCGAGGTGCTCGGTGTCGCTGCGGTGATCCGCGCCCTGGACGCCGTCGAGTCCGGGGACGTCAGCGAGGAGCACTTCACCACCATCGGCGACGACTGGGACATCGAGGAACGCACCCGCGCCCAGCTCGACCGTCTCGGCCTCGACGGCGTCGCTCTCGACCGCCACCTGAGTACCCTCAGCGGCGGTCAGGTCGTCCAGCTCGGGCTCGCCGCCCAACTGCTCAAGCGCCCCGACGTCCTGCTGCTCGACGAACCGACCAACAACCTCGACCGCGATGCCCGGCACAGGCTGTACGACGTGCTGTCGGACTTCAAGGGCCTCCTGCTCGTGGTGGCCCACGACCGCGCCCTGCTCGACCGCATGGACGGCATCGCCGAACTCGGCGGCTCCCGGCTGCGGTTCTACGGCGGCAACTTCACCGCCTACGAGGAGGCCGTACGCGCCGAGCAGGAGGTCGCGGAGAAGAACGTCCGCAATGCCGAGCAGGAACTGAAGCGGGAGAAGAGGGAGCTGCAGCAAGCACGGGAACGCGCCGACCGCCGGGCGAGCAACGCCGCCCGCAACCTCAAGAGCGCCGGGCTGCCCCGCATCTTCGCCGGCACCATGAAGCGGGGCGCGCAGGAGTCCGCGGGCCGGGCCGGACAGATGCACGCGGCCCGGGTCGGCGAGGCGAAATCCCGTCTCGACGAGGCCGGACGCGCGTTGCGCGAGGAGCAGCGCATCACGCTGGACCTGCCCGACACCCGGGTGCCCGCCGGGCGCGACCTCTTCATCGGCGAGGGGATGCAGGTACGGCACGGTGGGAAGGACGTCTTCGCGCAGGGCGGCGTCGACCTCTCCGTACGCGGGCCCGAACGCATCGCCCTGACCGGGCCCAACGGCGCCGGCAAGACCACCCTGATGCGGCTGATCACCGGCGAACTCGCGCCGACCGGCGGCGAGATCAGGCGCGGCGGCGGTCGCGTCGCCTATCTGTCCCAGCGCCTTGACCTGCTGGACCCGGAGCGCACCGTGGCCGAGAACTTCGCCACCGCCGCGCCCGCGCGGCCCGAGGCGGAGCGCCTGAACCTGCTCGCACGCTTCCTCTTCCGTGGCCCCCGGGCGCACCTGCCCGTCGGCGTGCTCTCCGGCGGCGAACGGCTGCGCGCCACCCTGGCCTGCGTCCTGTGTGCGGAACCGGCCCCGCAACTGCTGCTGCTCGACGAGCCGACCAACAACCTCGACCTGGTCAGCGTGGGCCAGTTGGAGAGCGCGCTCGACTCCTACCAGGGCGCGTTCCTGGTGGTCAGTCACGACGAGCGCTTCCTCGCCGGGATCGGGGTGAACCGCTGGCTGCGGCTGGCCGACGGAGCGCTCGGGACGACAGGAGCTCCTGGCGTGTGAGCCGCCGGTGTGTGCCGCGGCCCGCGTCCGAGGCCTCGTGCCCGGCGGGCCTGCCCCCGAACACATGGGAAGGTTCCCCGTGCCCCAGCCCGCTCTGCTCGCTCATGACCTCGTCCGTGACCTGGGGGGCCGCCGTGTCCTCGACGGCGTGTCCCTCACCGCTTCCCCCGGCCACCGCATCGGCCTGATCGGGGAGAACGGCACCGGAAAGTCCACCCTCCTGAGGGTGCTGGCGGGTGTGGACGAGCCCGACGCCGGGAACGTCTCGCGCCCGGCCGACCTCGGCTTCCTGCACCAGGAGCTGCCCTACGACACCAGATCCACCCTCTCCACCGTGCTCGACGAGGCACTGCACGAGGCCCGTGAGGACCTCGCGCGGCTGGAACGGCTCGGCGAGGAACTGGCGCGCGTCCCGGAGGACGATCCGCGCCACCCGGCGCTGCTCGCCGCGTACGGCAGACTCCTCGAACAGGCCCAGGACCGCGAGTCCTGGGACGCCGACCGTCGGGCCGCCCTGGTCCTCGACGGACTGGGTCTCGGGGCACTCGCCCACGACCGCACACTGGGCTCGCTGTCCGGCGGCCAGCGCGGCCGTCTCGCCCTGGCGGCGCTCCTCGTGCGCCGTCCACGGGCGCTGCTGCTCGACGAGCCGACCAACCACCTCGACGACGGCGCCGCAGCCTTCCTGGAGGAACAGGTACGAGGCCTGCCCGGAGCCGTGATCCTCGCGAGCCACGACCGGGCCTTCCTCGACGCCGTGTGCACCGACCTGATCGACCTCGATCCGGCGGTCGACGGACCGGTCCGCTACGGCGGCAACTACAGCGCCTACGTGCGCGAGAAGCACGCCGAGCGTGACCGCTGGGAGCGCCGGTACGAGGAGGAACAGGAGGAGCTGGAGGCGGCACGGCACGCGGCGGGGGTGACGGCACACCGGCTGGCGCCGGACCGGGGGCCGCGCGACCACGAGAAGATGGGGTACGGCCACCGGGCGGGCCGCGTCCAGAGCCAGATCGCCCGCCGCGTGCGACACGCGACCCGCAGGCTGGGGGAACTGGAGCGCACGCAGGTCGCCCGTCCGCCGACCCCGCTGCGGTTCGCGGCGCCCCGCCCGGCGACGCCCGCTCCGGACGGCACGGACCCCTTGGTGTCCCTGACGGACGTACGTGTGCCGGGACGGCTCGTACTGCCCGGCCTTGAGGTGTCGACGGCCGAGCGGCTGCTGGTCACCGGCGTCAACGGAGCCGGAAAATCGACCCTGCTCGCGGTGCTCGCCGGACGCCTTACCGCCGAGGGCGAGGTACGCAGGCGGCCCGGGCTGACAGTGGGACTGCTGACGCAGGACACTGTGTTCGCCCGGCCCGATCGCACGGTACGGGACACGTACACACGGACGGTGGGCCCGGAGCAAGCCGAGCGGATGCCGCTGACGCGCCTCGGGCTGCTGGCCGAAGCGGACCTCGACAAGCCCGTCGGGCAGGTGTCGGTGGGGCAACGCCGCCGCCTCGCGCTGGCGCTCCTGATGGCCCGGCCACCCCAACTGCTCCTGCTCGACGAGCCCACGAACCACCTCTCACCACGCCTGTGCGACGAACTGGAGGCGGCACTGGGCAGCGGCCCGGGCGCGATCGTTCTGGCGAGCCACGACCGATGGCTGCGCCGCCGGTGGCAGGACCACGAGCTGCGGCTGAAGCCGGTACGGGACTAGGTGGGCCGGAGGCCCGTTGGCGCCTCCACGGTGTGGAGGCGCCAACGGCAGCCGGAGCAGGCCTCAGCCGCGGATGATGTTCTCCGCCTGCGGGCCCTTCTGGCCCTGGGTGATGTCGAACGTCACCGTCTCGCCCTCGGTCAGTTCGCGGTATCCGTTGCCGGAGATGTTGGAGTAGTGGGCGAAGACGTCCGGTCCGCCGCCGTCCTGGGCGATGAAGCCGAAGCCCTTTTCGGAGTTGAACCACTTCACGGTGCCGCTGGCCATGCTCGTCCTTCTGGTCAATTCAGCGGTGGCCCGGATGAGGACCACCCCGGGCGTCCCCTTCGGACGCCCGAACCAGTCCTGCCCGCACACCCCCGTGCCTACACCCGTTCATCGGATCTTGCTCCGGAGGACTGTGCGAGACGTCGCTGCCGATGCCCGTCAGCGTCGCCGGCACGCGGCACCCGCGTCCGGATCGTCCCCGCCCTACCGGAACCGGGCGGCCACCGTCCGGAAGGACGGTTTGGGCTCCCACTGCCCGGTCTCCGCGTAGCCGCGCGGCGTGCCGGTCGGGAAGGTCTTGGCCAGTGCGAAGCTGGCCATGTCCAGGTCGAGGCGGCGCTGCGGGGAGTAGGGCGAGTCGGGGGCGATGAAGTTGTAGACGAACGCGCCGTGCAGCCGCTCGGCCGCGTAGAGGTCCAGCAGGTCCCCGACCTCGTCGGCCTGCTCCCGCTCGTTGCGTGTGAAGCCGTCCCGGACCAGCGGAGGCTCCCGCTCCCAGTCCACCGCGTTGAACCCCGACCCGCCCTGCTCCCTGGCCCCCGTGAACGTGCAGCAGCCGAACTCGGTGACGACGACGGGCTTGCCGTGCCGCTTCAGGGAACGCAGGCGCTCGACGTAGCCGGCCTTGTTCTCCGCGTTCCGATAGAGATTGACCCCGACGACGTCGAAGCCGTGCCAGTCGACCTCCTCCCAGTCCCCTGAGCTGTACGTGACCGGTCCGGCGAACAGCGGCCGTACGGTCTTCAGCGACCGGTCCAGAAAGGCGTTCAGCCGTTCCTGGAATCCGGCGGACTCCGGGCGCGTCAGCGCCTGGCCGCGCTCGTTGTAGTCGCTGCCCGGCACCAAGCCGGACATGAAGATGGTCAGCTCGGTACCGACCGAGACGCCCACGCCGGAGCGTCGCGCGCGCAGCCGCTCGGCAGCGCGCGCCACCGAGCCGAGGAAGTCGAGGGTCTGCTCCGGGTCCTTGTCGAACTGCCGTGGCTCGAACCAGACGAACAGGCCGTGCGCGGCCGCGATGGACGCGGCCTCCGTCAGCCGGTCGAGGTCGTGGCCGAGCAGCAGGACCGCGTTGCCGTGCAACTGCTGCCTGATCGCGCCGATCTCCCGGCGCACGTACTCCGTCCGCCAGACGTCCCGGTCCGTATCGAAGTTGACGCCCTTGTAGGTGAGCGATGCGGGGGTCCGTCGCGACGGGGCTGCGTCGGTGGACGTCGTCCGGGCATGGACGTTGCCGGCGACACAGGCGGTGGAGAGCGCCGCGGCGCCCGCGAGCAGGGTCCGACGGGCGATTCGTGCTGTTGTCATGTCGTGAGTCTGTTCGGAGCGCGGTCGGTGGCACGTCGGCCGAAGGGCTCGTATGTGTCGCCCAAAGTCGTTGCCTCTTGCGACTTTGGGCGCGAGGGGCGGCGCCCCTACGCGCCCTCCAGGTCGGTGAGGGTCGACCGGAGCCAGGTGAGTTCCGCCCGGGTCGTGGCGCGGGCGATGGTGAGGATGCCGTGGCGGAACGGGTCGTCCAGGTCCTCGGCGCGCAAGGGGCGCTCACCGTCGTAGAAGAAGCTGGCGGGTTCTTGCAGGAAGGCGAGGCGGCGGCGGAGGACGGCGGCCTGGGCGGCCGGCTCGTCGAGGTGGCGCAGGAAGGCCAGGAGCGTGAACCAGCGGTTCTCGTCCGTCACTTCGGGGCCGTCGGCGTCCGCGAGGCGGCGCCGGAGCTCGTCGCGGCCGGCGGCGGTGAGGGTGAGGACCTGTCGGGGGGCGGCGGCCGGACCGGGCTGGGACTCCCGGACGAGCAGGCCGGCCTTCTCCAGGCGCTTGATCGCCGGGTACAGCGTGGATTCGCCGACGGGGCGTACGTGACCGGTGAGGGCGGTGATGCGTTTGCGCAGCTCGTAGCCGTGCAGCGGTGCCTCGTAGAGGAAGCCGAGGATCGAGAGTTCCAGCATGCCCGCATTCTCTCTCATGACGACGATGCCGTAGTACTACGTCAACGTAGTACTGTGATGTCGAAGTATTCGAGAGGGGAGTGGACTGTGCGCGAAGCGCGATTCGACGAGCGGGGCAGCGTCATCCGATGGACCGAGGCGGCAGGGGAGGGGCCCGCGGTGGTGTTCGTCCACGGTCTGGGCGCCGCGTCGACCGTGTACCACGCGCACATCGGGACCCGGCCCGAGCTCGCGGGCCGACAGGTGCTCTTCGTCGACCTGCCGGGACACGGCATCAGCGACCGGCCCGCCGACTTCGGCTACTCGCTGGAGGAACACGCGGACGCTCTGGCCGCCGCGCTGGACGTGGCAGGCGTGCGCGGTGCGGTGATCGCCGGACACAGCATGGGCGGAGCGGTCGCCATCGTCCTCGCCCACCGCAGGCCCGACCTGGTGGGGCGGCTCGTCGTCACCGAGGGCAACCTCGATCCGTTCCCGGTGCCCACGGCGGGCAGCAGCGGCATCGCGTCGTACACGGAGGAGGAGTTCGTACGAGGCGGGGGCTTCGCCCGCGTCCTGGAACGAGTCGGCCCCGGCTGGGCGGCCACGATGCGCCTGGCCGACCCGCTGGCCCTGCACCGATCCGCCGCCCACCTGGTGCGGGGCACCGACCCCATGATGCGCGAGATGTTCCGGCACGCGCGCGTGCCGCGTGTCTACCTGCAGGGCGAGCTGAGCGGCGACCTCCAGGGCGCGGACGGTCTCCGGGCAGCCGGAGTGGACGTCGTGACCGTCCCGAGCGCCGGCCACAACATCATGTTCGACAACCCCGACGTCTTCACCCGGGCGGTGGCCGGCTAGCCCTGTCTGGCGGCGGTAGGCCGCCGCCCTCGGGTGCGGCCGGCTCGAGGGGGCGTACCTCACCCGGACCCCCGGTGTTCGAGCGGTCGCGAGCGCCCGCCGGGTGGCCCCGGGGGGCGCTCGCTGTGGTTCAGGACCAGGACCAGGCCACCAGCGAGCGTTCCGCTGCTGCCAGATGGACGGCCGAGGCGAGCCAGGCCCTTGCGTAGCCGTCGGCCGAGGCGTCCGTGAGGCGGCCGAAGGCGTCGCGGGGGCGGCGGCCCGCCTCCGTGGTCAGGGCCTGGGCGAGGTGTGCCGCTCCGCCGAGTCCCGCCCGGGTCAGCCGGGTGGCGAGCGAGGCCGCGTCCGTTCCGCGGCCCGCTTCCGCCACGGCACGGCGACCGCCCGCCACGCCCGCTTCCAGCAGGCGCCGTACGCGCCACAGCGGCGCGTCCGCCAACGGGTCGGGACCCGCGGTCACCGGCTCGGAGGCTGCGGCCCCCGCCCTCTCGCGGGGGAAGTGCTCGCCCTGGAGCCGGTCGTAGCCGAGGTCGGCACGTCCGCTCCACCCGTCCGGCAGCCGCAGCGTGGCCGACGCCCCCGGCACCGGCCCGACCGCCAGCGGCCGAAGCGTCGCCGCCCGGTCCAGGTCGGGACGGCCCAGCACGCGCAGCGCGAGCCCGGGGTACTGGGCGATCCGGCGCAGGTTGGCGGCGTACGGCAGTTCCGGATGAGGGTGCGCGGCACGCAGCCGCACCAGCGGTCCCTCCCCGGCGACGCGAACGACGACACCGTCACCGGCCGCCCCGATCACCTCGACGTCGCAGCCCAGCAGGCTCGTCGCCGTCCGGCCGGCCTCACCCGCCCCGGACGCGTCGTCGGCCGGCACGGCGGCCATCACCTCCCGCACCGGACGGGCGAAGAGCGCGGCGACGGGTTCCTCGGACCAGTCCACTCCTCGCAGCGGTGTCGCACTGACACCCCGCCCCGCCCCGAGCCGTCCGTCCGCGGAGACGCTCGCGCCGACGATCCGCAGACCCCCGCGCGCCAGCCCGGCGTGGTCCAGGGCCCCGCCGCCGAGTGCCACGGGCGCGGACCCCGCGCCCTTCGCGCGGGCGAGGCCGCCGGGCCGTACGTCGGACACCGTGTATCCGGCACGGTCCGAACCGATCAGATGCGTCGTCACACCGCCGTACCCGGTCGCGGACAGCACGGGCTCCCGGCACAGGCCGTACACCCGCAGGCTGCCGCCCTGTTCGTAGACCCGGCGCACGGATCCCGTCACACCCGCGTCGGCCGACCCGGAACTCAGCGCCGCGGCGCCGGCCAGCAGCTCACGGAAGGCCTCCGTGAGATCGCTCAGACGCTGCCCCTGACTTCGCTCCCGCGCCGCTCTCAGGCCCCGCACGACACGCAGCGCGGCGGCCTCGGCACGCGGAAGCCCGGCCAGCCGAGCGGTGTGGGCGGCGCGGAGCAGCTCGGCCTGCACCACCGCGCCACCCGCCGTGACGCCGGCGGCCAGGGCCTCGGCGGAGACTGCCCAGAGCGCCTCTGCGGCGCGCACCTGCGCGGGGGTGAGGGCGGCCGGAGCAGTCGGCTCGGCCACCCTGGCCCCGACCTGGGACCCCGCCGCGTCAGCCGCACGGCGCGGGTCGTCCGTAGGTGCGTCGACGGGCTGCCCGGGGGCGATGGCCGCCGGACCGTCGCCGGCGGCCGAGTCCTCTCCGGAGCCTGCGCCCGCGCCGGCGGCCCCGTCCGTGGCCGGGGCGTCGGTTCCGTACGCGTCAGCCTCCCCGTCATCGAGGGGAGCCGCCCCCAGGACCGCGGCCCGGTGCAGGCAGCGAGGAGCCAACAGGCACGTGCACACGGCCTGTTCCGCCTTCGTGACCGCGCCGGACGGGCCCGGGCGCAGGGTGACCGTGGCGTCCTCGCCGAAGCAGACCTCGACCGATCCGTCGGCCGCGGCGGCGGCCCGGTCGGCGCAGTCCGCGACGGCCGCGTCGAGCTTCTTGCGCAGCCGTGCGCTGAGCTGCTCGACGGCGTCGGCAAGGACATCGGGGGCGACGGGAGGCAGGGGTCCGATGCTCAACGGGGTTCTCCACGGAGGCGGTCGCCCACCCAGCGGGCGAGGGCGAGCGGGCTGAGTGCGGCCACCGGCATGCCGGCCGCGACGAGTTGGCGCGCCACCGGCACCGAGTAGCGCGGAGTGCCGGTGTCGTCGAGCGCCGCGCAACCCAGCAGGTGGGCGCCGGAGGACGCCAGGGCGCGCACCTCGCCCAGCAGCCCGGCGAGCGGTGCGCCCTCCTCGAAGTCACTGACCACGACGACGAGCGTGCGGCTCGGCACGGTGATCAGCGAGCGGGCGTGCGCGAGACCGGCCGCGATGTGCGTCCCGCCGCCGACCCGGACCTCCAGCAGCAGCGACAGCGGATCCTCGACCCGGTCGGTCAGGTCGATCACCTGCGTCGAGAAGGCCAGGAAGTGTGTGGACAGGGTAGGCACCCCGCCCAGGACCGCGGCCGTCAGTGCCGACCAGATCACCGAGGCCTCCATGGAACCGGAGACGTCCACGACGAGGACGAGCCGCCAGTCCGCCTCCTTGCTCGCCCGCGTGCTGAACACCGGGCGCTCCGGCACGACCACCACCCGGCCGTCCTGGGTGCGGCGGGTGTGGGCGAGGTTGGCCCGGAGCGTACGGGCGAGGTCGAGGCGTCCGCCGGGGCGTCGGGTGGGGCGTGGTGTGGACAGGCCGGAGAGCGCGGGGCGCAGGCGGGTGGCCAGTTCCCGGGCGAGCTCGTCGACGAGCCGTTTCACCAGCGGACGCAGCCGGGCGAGCTGGGACTCGGGCATGCCTCCGGCCAGGGACAGTACCGAACCGAGCAGCTCCACCGACGGGCGTACCGCCTCCGGGTCGAGCTGCGCGAGCACGTCGACGCGACCTGCTTCGGCGGCCCCCGCGAGGACCTCCTCGCGCACGTCCGAGCCGAACAGGGCCTCCAGCTCCTGCGACCACTCCCGGGCGGTGGGGAAGGACGGGTCCTGACCACCGCCCTGACCGGGTGCGCCGCCGTCCAGGTCCTGCGCGCCCTCGCCGCGCCCGCGACCGTAGAGCTCGTCCAAGGCGTGGGCGTAGCGGCGTGCTTCTCCGGTGAGCCGTTCCTTGTGCCGGCCGAGCAGCAGTCGCCAGCGGTCGGTGGGCCCGAGCCGCCGGTCCCCGTGGCCCGAGGGCGCGGTGTACGAGGCGGGTGCGGGTGCGGCGGTGGTCGCATCGTCCGTGGATCCGGTGACGGGGCCTTCGTCCGCGGGTCCAGTGGTGAGGACTTCGTCGGTCGATCCGGGGACGGTGCCATGGGCGGGGGTCCCGGGTCGGGGGCCGTCGGCCTCGTCCGTCCCCGAAAGGCCCAGGGCCTTCAGCGCGGCCGATCCGGCCGCGTCCGCCGCCGCCCACAGGGCGAGCAGTTCCGAGGGGGCGTCGAGTGACAGGTCGAGCCTTTCGCCGAGCCGCTCCGTCACCGTCGTGAGCAGGCGGTCGCGAGCGGCCGGCGCCAGCGTGTCGAAACCCCCGCGCAGAGCCGGGAGCCGATCGAGGAACTCCGTGTCGGCCAGCGCGTCGACCCGGTCCATCAGCGGGGCGAGCGCGTCCGGTGACGACTGGAGGAGGGGCCCGGCGGCCGTGAGCAGCCCCACGAGACGCTTCGACAGCGCACGGCGCGCCTCGGGCGTCGTGGCACCGTCGATCCAGCCGGCCGTGCGGTGGCCGAGCCCGGTCGCGTCGTCCAGGTCGAGCAGCACCCGCACCGCCAGGGCGGCTCCCTGAATGAGCGGGGAGCCGTCGGTGGCCAACCCGGTGAGGGCCCGATCGAGCCGGAGGCCCAGGTGCCGGGCGGCCGTTCGGTCCGCCAGCGCCACGAGCGCCCCGGCGTCGTCGGCGCTGTCGCTCCCCGCGAGACCGGGCAGGGAGCGGACGGCGGCTTCGAGCAGCTCCTCCGTGAGCGCGCAGGCCGTCGCGCGGGCGTCCTGCGTCGTGCCGGGGTAGTGGCCACGCCGCAGTCCCTCCAGCAGGTCCAGAGCCTGCAGGAGTTCCGGTAGGTCGGCGCTGTCGGACAGCACGGAGGAGGCCTCGTGCAGGCGCGCGTCGACAAGCTCGGGAAGGTCGCAGCGTGCGGCGGCGACCAACCCGGTCAGGATCTGGTCCGGGGTGGGACCGCCCTCGGCGACCTCGCGGCGCGCGGTCGCGGCGAGCGTGCCGGCTGCGGCCTGGGCCGCGGTGACCCCGCGCACTCCCGCGAGATCGAGGCGCGCGGGCACGGACGGCGTCCACGTCAGACGCCACTTGGTGCCGAGCGCGGTGCCGTCGCCCGTACTCGCCACGGTGAGGGGTTCTCCGTACGAGGCGCCGATCACCAGCAGTCGCTGGAGCAGCACCTCGCGACGACCGTCCAGGGGCGAACGGAGCGGGTCGAGACGCAGGTCGCGCCGGTCGGGGTCGTCCGGGCGGGGCAGCCGCAGTTCCGCGAGCTCGGCCTCGACCGAGGGGCCGAGACCGGACCGGGGCGCGTGCGGGCTGATCCGGCCGCGCGCTGTACCGATGAACACGGCCTCCAGTGCGCGGGCCAGGGCCCGGCCCCGGCCGAGGGGTTCGCCCTGACCGAGGACGGTGGTGACGGCCTCCAGCAGTTCACCGCGCCCGGGGGCGGGCAGTCCGCGCAGGGTGGCCAGGTCGCAGGCCAGGCGCAGTGTCTCGGCGGCCTCGCCGGTGCCCGCGGTGTGACCCGCGCGACGCATCTCCCGGCACAGAGCGGTCACCGCGTCGGCGGCCGCCTTCAGGATCCGTTCCGGGTCGCCGGCCGCGCCGAGCACGGCCTGCTGCCACAGCGGGTCGCGGATGCCGGCGGGATAGCCGGACCGGGAGTCGAGCAGGTCGAAGGAGTACGGGACGAGCGAGGTGACGGCCGAGTCGTCGTGCGTCGCGGGGCTGCCGACCCCGGTCGTGCCTGCCGCCGGGCCGGTTGTGCCGTGCGCGGGGGCCGGACCGGTCTCGGCGGTGACGGCCGCCGAGACCTGTTCACACGGTGCGCCCGTCTCCTCCGTGGGCGCGAGGAGCGCGGGTGCGTGGAAGGCGCCGATCACGGCTGCCACCCGGCGGCCGCCCGCTGCGGCGGTGGCGACGACCTGCCGCATCCGCTCCTCGCGCGCGAGGTCGGTGGCGGGTACGACGGCGTCGGTACGCAGGGCCCAGCCCACGCCCAGTGCGGCTCGGCGCACCGCGTCCGGGGCGCACCCCGGAGCCAGCACCTCCACCGCGCGGTCCCACAGGTCGTCCCCGTCACGGCCGGTCCCGGCGGCGACGAGCCCGTCGGCGTACGAGCCCCGCCGCTGCGGCGACCCGTCACCGGGACCGGCAACCAGGCCGGGGTCCGTGCCGGGGCCCGGTGAATCGGCGGCCCCCGATGCCCCCGATGTCCCCCCGGACGTCTCGACGTCCCGGCGAACGTCGTCACTCACGTCCGGCTCGCGCATCGGTCCGGGGTCCTCCGCCGACCATCCCGGGTCGCCCAGGGGAAGGTCGCAGCACACGACCTCCACCCCTCGCTCCCGGGCCCAGCGGACGGCGGCGAGCTCCGGCGAGAAGTCCGCGAACGGGTAGAAGGACAGCCGTCCGCCCCCGCCCGCCCCGGCCAGGGCGACCGGGGCGACGGTCTCGGGGTCCGCGAGGTGTTCCAGCCAGGGCTGGAAGTCGGCCGGAAGCTCGACGCAGACCACTTCGGCCCGTGCCTCGTCCAGCAGGGCGGGCACGACCGCGGCGAGTGCCGGGCTGTGGTGGCGTACTCCCAGCAGGTACGGGGCGCGCGACGCGGCCAGCGCGTCCACGGCGGCTCGGGGATCGACGGTCGTCGTCAACGCAGGCTCCCGCGGAGGTCCCAGAGCCGGCGCCACATCGCCGAGCCGCCCTCGGCGCGGCGGCGCACCGGGCCGTCCCAGTAGCCGAGGAGCCGCGCGTGGTCGGCCGGGTCGTCCTTGCGGACCACGCCGAGCAGGTGGCCCGGAAGCAGGTCCAGCACGTCTCCGCCCGGCAGGTACGCGGCCGAGACCCCCAGCGACGCCGCCACCTGCACGGCCTCGGCGGTGGACATGACCGTGCCCGGGCGTTCCACGTCCCAGCCCTCGGTGGAGCGGCCGGAGCGCAGGTCGCGGAAGACGGTGACGAGGGCGTCGAGGACGGCGTCGTCGACGGCGAAGGCCGCGCCCGCCCGCTGTACGGCGGCGACGGCCTGGCGGCGGATCAGGACCGCCTCGGCGTCGGCGTCGGCGATCGGGTCCACGGTCTCGAAGTTGAAGCGGCGCTTGAGCGCGGCGGACATCTCGGAGACGCCCCGGTCGCGGAGGTTGGCGGTGGCGATGACGGTGAAGCCCGGGGCGGCGCGGACCACCGCGTCCTCGGTGGAGGTCAGCTCGGGCACGCTGATGCGGCGGTCCGACAGGAGGGAGACGAGGGCGTCCTGGACTTCGGGCAGACAGCGGGTGATCTCCTCGATCCGGACCACTCGCCCGGCCCGCATGGCGGCGAGCACGGGGGAGTCCACCAGGGCCTGCGGGGTGGGGCCCTGGGCGAGGAGAAGCGCGTAGTTCCAGCCGTAGCGGAACGCGTCCTCGGTCGTGCCGGCCGTTCCCTGCACGGTCAGGGCGCTGGTTCCGCTGACGGCGGCCGCGAGCAGCTCCGACAGCATCGACTTGGCCGTACCGGGCTCTCCGGTGAGCAGCAGCCCGCGCTCTCCGGCGAGGGTGACCACACACCGTTCGACC
Organism: Streptomyces sp. E-08; assembly: GCF_049913095.1. NCBI lineage: Bacteria > Bacillati > Actinomycetota > Actinomycetes > Kitasatosporales > Streptomycetaceae > Streptomyces > Streptomyces sp. E-08. The sequence continues at coordinate 8,371,766 of NZ_CP183971.1, forward strand.
AGGGCGCGTTCGCCGACGAACTTCGGCGGGATCACGAGCGTGGACGGCAGGTCCGCGTGACGCTCGGGCAGGGTCAGCTCCACGCCGTCGCTGCCGCAGACGAACGTGACGACCGCACGCGGGGTGAGGGCCCAGCCGGGCGGCCGCGGGCCGGGGTCCTGGGCGGCGAGGAAGGCGAGCTCGACCGTGTGCCGCTCCTCGACGGGCATGCCCTGCCGGACGGGGGTGGTCTGTTCGGTGACAGTCATTCGGGTGTCCTTCGTCGTGGTGCGACGTGCGTGTACGGGTGGGTGGGGTGGGGCCGGTGCGGCGCTCCCGGGGTGGGCGCGCCGCACCGTACTGACGACGGGGCGGCCGGTCAGCGGCGGCTCAGGTGGGGTTCGGCGGTGCCTCGGCGGAGGGCCCTGCGAGAGGTGCCTCAGCTGTGGCGCCCTAGCCGTGGCTCCCCTGCGGCTATGCCTCAGCGGGAGCCGCTCCGCGGCGGCGCTTCACCGGCGGCGCCTCGTGCGCCGGACCTTCAGCTCCTCGAAGCGCGGGACGTCGCCGTCGAGGATCCGCCGCCACGCCCGGGCGAACAGCTCCGCGGCCGGTTCGATCGGCACCAGGGCGCCCAGGGACGGCCGACTGCCCGTGACCACGCCGTACATCGGCAGCTTCCACTGCTCGACGGGCAGGAGCGGCGAGCTCTGCTCGGCCCAGGCGCCGGGGAGGAAGAGGGAGCGTCCCGCCCGAGTCCGCACGGCCGACACGACCAGCTCGCCCTCCGCCAGTTCCGCCCGCGCCGCCTTGAGACGGGCCGGCTTCCACCCCGTCCACCGCGCGGTGTTGCGGTCCGTCGGGTCCGGCATGGCCAGCAGCATCAGGTAGAGCGTCGCCGCGTCGGCGCCCAGACCGTGGGTCCCGGCGACCTCGGCCACCAGCTCCGGCACCGAACGCGACGGATCCTGCGGCCACCACATACCCTCGTCGTCCGTCTCGCCGGCCACGGGCGCGCCCGGATCTGCCAGCAGCCGTGCGAACGCCGGGTCGTGTACGCGCCGCAGGGCCGTCTCGACCCCGGTCGGCTGCTGATCGGCGCCGCGCAGCGCCACCAGATACGGGTCGGACCCGGTGGAGTCCAGCAGAGCGGGCCGGACCGCGGGCTGCGGCTGGCCGTCCTGCGTGGCCATGAGCACCGCGCCGTACCGCTCGTGGTCCGGTGCCGTCTCCGTCGGAGCGCCGGCCACCTTCCGGAAGTCCGCGAGGCTCGTGTAGTGGCCCACGGAGAGCAGCAGTTCGGGACCCGCCAGCCGCTGCCGCACGGCGGTGAGGGCACCCGGCAGCGCCGCCCGTACCGGATCGCCCGCGGGCAGCCGGTGGGCCAGCCACGCCGACAGGCTCGTCGAGCCGGCCAGCACCGCCGACGTGAACGGCGCGTCGGCCGGGGCCACCGTCGCCGGGCGGTCGCCCTCGATGCGCCACGCCACGTCGACACCGAGCTCCGGCGACGACGCCGGGTCCAGCATCGCCGACAGCGCCCGGTGTACGGGCCAGCCGCTGCGCGCGCCGCGCGCGGCCTCCGCCGCGAGCCAGTCGGGCACCTGTCGGCGCCGTCCCACCTTCTCGTTCCACACGGCCGCCGCGGCTGCCACGTCCGGGCCCTCGGTCCACAGCCGTGCCGGGTCGTCGGGCAGCAGAGCCGCGAGCACCGCCCGGCGCACCTCGACCCCGACCGCACGCAGCTCGTCCCGGGCGTGTCCCGCCTCGGCGACCTTCAGACCGAGCGTCTTGCGCAGCTCGGTCGGCAGGAAGTTGTTCTCCCAGCTGTCCACGTCGGGCATGCCCGCGAGGACGATCCTCGCCAGCGCCCCGGAGGCACCGGTGAGGCGGCTGAACTCGTCGGCGGCCTCCGGCAGGAAGGGAGCCTCGGCACGGGAGCGCGCCTCCCGCAGGAAGAGCGTCAGCCAGTCGGCTCCGCGCACCCGGTCGCCCACCGGCGCGGCACCGCGCAGGGTGTAGGGGCCGGGCACCTCGAAACGGCCGCTGGGATCGTGGAGCAGCGCACCGAACTCCCGCCCGTCGGCGACGCTCGCATGGTGCTCGGTGATGCCGAGCGCCGCGCCGCCGCCCAGGGGCAGCACACTGCGGTGCGACGCGTTGCGCTCCTGTCCGTCCGGCGTGTGCAGGTGAGGCGACGTCAGATGGACCAGGACCCGGCGCCAGTGACCGGCCGAGGCCGCCGTCGAGGCCAGCCCCAGTTCGTCGATGCTGTCGAGGACACCGAACAGGGCCGCCCGGTGGGCCGGGTCGCTGCCGGGCGCGACGGCCCGGTAGGCGATCGCGGCGGGGTCGTCCAGGAGCGAGACGAACGGCAGCCCGCTGTAGGGCAGCGACGGCAGGTCGAAGTGCAGCCGGCCCGGCAGCGCGGTGGCCGCGGTGTCCGCCCGAACGGCGGCCAGCGCCTCCAGGTAGCGGTGGGTCACGTCGCTGTCCGCGCCGTAGCGGTAGTAGCCCGCGCCGACGATGCCGTGCAGCGCCTTGCCGATCAGCTGGTCGCTGGGCCCCTCGGCACGAGGCTCGGCCGCCTCGGCGGACGGGTCGAGCCGCGCGGCCACGGCGTCGAGCGCCTTCTGCTGCCGTACCGCGAAGCGCAGCACCTTCACCACACCGGCGATCAGCTCGGGCGCCGAGACCTGCGGCAGGGCGGCGCTCACCAGCTCGGGCAGGTCCGCCGCCCGCTCAGCCAGCGCGGCTGCCTTCAGCAGGACACGGGCCGCATCGGCGTCGGCGGCCCGCAGCGCCGCCGACCCCTGCGGATCACGCGCGCGCAGCATGTGCAGGTACGCCAGCGGCGGCAGGGCCTGACCCGCGGTCCCGTACAGCTCGTTGCGGTGGTCGCACGAGGCCGTGGTCGTCACCACACCCTCCGGGTCGCTCAGCGACAGCTCACGCCACTGCCGCGTCAGCGCCCGCGGCCGGTCGTCCCCGGGGAACGTCAGCGCGGCGACCGGCTTGCCGGCGCCCTTCGGGAGGCTGACGACCCGTCCGGTCGTGTCCTCGCCGTGGTGGCCGCCGCCGGGCAGCCGTACGACACGCCATCCCAGCAGTCCGTCCGCGGACGTCCCCTGGACCGAACCCTCCACCGCCGGGGCGGGCCGCACCCAGGACACCCCGGCCGACAACTCGGCCCCGGGGGAGTGCCGCCGCAGCGCGTCCGCGAGGAAACCAGGCTGCGAACGCCGACCGTAGGCGCCCCCGACCGGGTCGTACTCGACCCAGCCGCTCCCTTCCTCGCCCTCACCGCTCCGCCAGACCCAGTACGACGTGCCGTCCGACACCAGAGCGCGCTCCCCGGGGAGCTTCGTGTCACCGCTGTTCAGGACCCCGCCGCCGGTGGTACGCCCGCCGCCGGGCAGCTGCAGGCTGGGGTGCTCCGAACGCATCGTCCAAGGGTCGGCGCCCACGATGTCGAACACGGTGTCCGGCGCGGTGTGCCAGTAGCCCTGCGGTTCGCCGTGCCCGTAGGCGCTCCAGAACACCAGCAGCGCACCGTCCACGTAGTGGAAGCCCATGCGCCGCACGGACGTGGACGGCACCCGCAGATCGTGCACGAGAACCGTGGAGTGGGCGTCGATGACGCGCACCTGCGTCGCGTTGGCCACGATCAGGTACGGCCAGGCCTCGGCGACGGTCGGGGCCTCGGTGCTGTGGCGCGCGGGCGCCAGCTCCGTCAGCGCCTCCTCCCACGCCGGCCAGCGCAGCTCCTCCCACAGGCCGCCGCGCAGGGTGCGCGCCACGCTCTCGCCGAGATCGGCACCGGCCGCCGCCGCGACCTCCTGCGGCGCGAGGGCGAGAGCCTCGGCGGGAAGCCACGACAGCCGGTCGATCGCCTGCGGCAGTCCGGGCAGCCCGGCCGCCACCGACGCGTCCGCCACCTCGCGCATCCACTCGGCGAGCATCGGCCGACCGCCGGGCGAGGCGGCGAGCCGCCGCATCACGTCCGCGCCGGACGACGCGCTGTTGTAGCCGTCCGCCCCGCGCCGGAACGCGGGCCGGAAGCGGAGGTCGGCCGCCAGCGCGACCAGATCCCGACGCTCCTCGCCCCGCGCCCAGTCCGACAGGTTCAGGGCGTCGCCGCGCCGGTTGCGGGCGGGCTTCTCCTCGGGACCGGCGACCGCGATCTCCAGCGCGAGCAGGAGGTCCAGCAGATTCAGGTCCTCGACGCCGATCCGCAGGAACCGCTCGCCCTCGGGCCGCGCCGCCAGGTCGGCCCGCAGCCGGCCCGCCGCTCGCTCGACGAGCTCCAGCAGGGCGGTCGGAGTGGGGCGCGGGCCCCAACCGCGGTGCCGTGCGGTGTGGAAGCGCTCCAGCCAGCCGGCGGCGCCGTCGGAGCACCGCTCCTCCTGCGGGGCGTCCGCGTCCACGAGGCCGGCGTCGGCCCCCGACTCCGCCAGGAGGCCGAGCCACAGCTCGGTCATGTCCCCGTCGTCCCCGGGCGGGGTCATCGACAACAGCGTGCCGCGCACGGACGGAACCCGCCGGGCCAGCGCGACGAGCGCGCCCCGGTGGGACTTCCACCACCCGGTGGCGGCCCGAAGGGTGGCCGGCAGAGGCAGGAGCTCGGCGAGGTAGTCCTGCTCCGCCTCGCCGCCGGACAGGGCCGCGGCGCGGGCGAGCCGCCGCAGTTCCACCGCGGCCTGGGCGGACGGCGCGAGGCCCCCGGCGGTCCGGCGCACGCACAGCCGGCGGAACCGCTCGTACGCCTCGACGGGCGCGAGGCGGGCCGACAGCTCCTTGCCGTACGCGGTCAGCACCTTCACCGGCAGCGCGCCGGCCAGGGCGAACTCCAGGAACACGGCGTCGAGCCGGTCCTCGTCGACGGTGAGCCCGTGCTGCGCCTCGCTCGTGCGGGCACGCCCGAACAACTGGCCGGCGTACGTGCTGTTCTCGACGCCGAGGAAGACCCGCGCTGCCTGCTCGTAGAAGACGGGCAGGAAGTGCGGGACGGCCGAGGCGAGGCGCCCGGCCAGCTCGTGGCAGGCGTCCAGAGCGGCCTTGGGCTTGGTCCTGGCCTGCCGGGCCAGCCGGTCCAGCTCCGGCACGACGGCCAGGGCGTGGTGCCCGTCCTCCGGGTGGTGCACCAGCACCCACTCGGGGAATCCGAGCTCCTGCCGCCGGCCGAGACCCACCACGACCGGCTCGCCCTGGAGCTCGAGACCGAGGAAACCGGCCGCGAGGTCCTCGGCGGGGCCGAGTTCGGCCGCGGCCAGCCGCACGACGACCCGGTCCTCGCCGAGCACCGCGTGCCCGTAGGCCCGCGCGGTCAGCTCGACCGCCGAAGGTCCCGCACCCCGCGCGTCGGCCGGGAGCACCGCCCCCGCCGCGAGCAGCTCCTTGTTTTCGTTCTCGCCCGTGCCGGTCACGCGTCCCCACCCTCTTCGATCGTGCGGCCGGCGTACAGCGCGGCAGCCATGCGCATTCCCTCGGACCAGGCCACCGGCCCGACCTCGCTCAGCCGCACCGCGCGGCCTTCCTCGTCGTGCCAGCTCAGCCCGCCGGTCTCCGACTCCCCGTCCCAGTACGGCTCGCCGATCCACACCGACGCCTCCGTGCTGCGGCCCCCGTCGCGCACCTTGCACGTGGCGTAGCCGCCGGACACCCGGTAACCGAGGCCCGTGGCACGCGCGGCGAGACCGAACCGCGAGGCGAACTTCCCCCCGGCGTAGTCCCGTACCTCTGTGGCCGTCGACGAACGCCCGGCATCCGTCCCAGCCGTCACGTCTGTCGCTTCCGGCCTCGCCCAGGTGGCCCGGTGGATCTGCTCCACCTTCTGGGTGATGCCGAGGTCGGCCGCGAAGTCCCGTACGTCGTCCAGGTCCGGAAGGAGCACGGGGTGGGGGAGCGTCACCGTGCGCGGCGACAACCGCACGGTCTCCCCGTCGAGATCGACCACCTTGAGTTCACCGTCGGCGGTGACGTCCCGCAGGAACCCCACCTCGTCCGGGTCGTCGCCCACGACGGCCATGTCCCGCAGCGCCGCCTGCCACGCCTCGTCCGGCCACACCCGGGCGATCAGCTCGGTCGGGACCGGCAGCGACGACACCATCCAGGCATCCACCTGCGCCACACAGGAGGCCGCGTGCCGGTCCAGCCACTCGGCGAGCCGGCGCAACCGGTCGACCTCGGGACTCTCGCGCAACGCCTTCGGCAGCGTCTTCAACTGCCGCCCCCCGACGCGCCGTGCGACCACACGCCCGTCCTCGAGGGTGATCTCGTACCCCTCACCCGCTGCCAGCCACGCCATCAGCCGTGCCCCTCCACCAGTCCGTCAGATGCCGGCGCAGCCCGAACGAGGGGCAACGACGCCCCTGAGCTGCGATATGTGGGGAGACTAACGAGGGCCACTGACAACGGGGCCGGCCGCGGGATCACGCGCATGGAGATTGCGGACATGACCGACGACGGGGTGTGCGGCCGTCGGCATGTTCAGCTCCTGCCCGGGTACTCGGTCCTTCTCCCGGATGATGCGCTCCGGTATGGCTCTCTCCGCGTGAACGGGGGAGCGAGGGCCGATTCAAGCTCGGTCCACGGCACAAGACCGCTTCCGGACGACACACCCCGACCGCATCAACCTCAGGGTGTACATCCCAGGGTCATGGCCTCGCGACGCGCATCAGCCGGTGGGCCAATGGTGAGGCGGAAGGGCACGTGACAGCGTTCTCCTGTGCCCACGGACCGCCCGTCGCGGCACAGTTGACGACTTGTCACCACGGGAGGACCCATGACCACAACGCCGTTCATCAGCCGGAAGGGCATGACACGCCGCAGCATGCTGGGAGCGGCGCTGGCCGCCGGGGCCGCCGTGCCGCTCGCCGCCGTCGCGGGCCCCGCGTGGGCCGACCCGGCCACGGACACCCCCACCGCGACGCGGCTTACGCTGCCCTCGCCGACCGGGCCGCACCCGGTGGGCACGGTCCGGCTGCACCTCGTGGACCGGTCGCGCCCGGACGGCATCGCGGGCCCCGGGCGTTTCCGCGAGCTGATGGCCACCGTCTGGTACCCCGCCCGGGACGTCCGCCGGTACCCGGTGGCGCCGTGGATGCCGGCCGGCGCCCTTCAGGCGTTCCTCGCCGACGTCGGGTTCGGCGAACTGGCCGGCCTGGGACCGCTCACCGCCGGTCACGTGGGCGCTCCGGTGCTGCGAACGGGTCGGCGGCTGCCCGTCGTCGTGTTCTCGCACGGAGCGCACAGCCACCAGGGTGACCACACCGGCGTGGTCCAGGAGCTCGCCAGCCACGGATACGCGGTGGTGACGGTGGCGCACCAGTACGACACGTACACGGAGTTCCCCGACGGGCGGATCGCCGTTCCGCTCTTCGACAGGCAGGCTCCGACGCGTCCAGGGGACTTCGCCGCCGACCTGCGCTTCGTCCTCGACTGCGTCGAACAGCTCGCCGCCGGGTGCAACCCCGACGTCGACGGCGGGGAGCTGCCGGCCGGGCTGCTGGGATCCCTCGATCCGAGGCGCATGGGCGCGTTCGGCTGGTCGAAGGGCGGGACGGCCACCGCCTGCGCCATGCTCGCGGACGAGCGCATCCGGGCCGGGTTGAGCCTCGACGGCCCGATGCAGATGAACCCGCCACTGGTCGGTGACCTGGACCGGCCGTTCATGATGATGACCGCCGAGTTCACCAGGGCCACGGATCCCGAGGCCGCCGCCTTCTGGTCGCATCTGCGGGGCTGGCGGCGGAACATCGAGGCCCTGGGCGCCGCCCACATCTCGTACGGCGACAACGAAGCACTGTTCCCGCAGGTGGCGAAGGTGCTCGGATGGAGCGGGCAGCAGCTCCAGGACGTGATCGGCACCCTGGACCCCGACCAGGCGGTGAAGATCCAGCAGGCGTATCCGCTCGCGTTCTTCGACGAGCACCTGCGCGGCCGCCGGGGGCACCTGCTCGACGGGCCGTCCGCGGCCTTCCCGGCGGTGATGTTCCTGCCGTAGGCCTACTCGGGGTGCCGCGCGGGCGCACGCTTCAGATTCGCTGCCTCGCCGGCGCCGGATACACGGAAGAGCGAGCTGCGGACACACCTGAACCCCTGTCCTCGTCTTCCATGAGGGTGAATCCTCTGGCGGTGGCTGGCTGCCTGGTGTGCCGGCACACCAGACTTGAGGTGATCAACAAGGTCGCCCCGGTCCTTGCCGGAACGACGCCCCTGTGTGCTCGATGCCCATGGCGCCTTCACCACGACGGCCGGCCAGGAGCAACCAGCCTCCATGAGCGCACTACGCACCCGGGCCGGGGACGCCACCGCCGACTCGTCCCTCGTGTGCCGCCTCACCTCCTGACCGACCCCCCAGGCCGACATTCACCCCGCCAGGGAAGGAAATCCCTCCATGCCCCTCTCGCCCACCACCTCTGCTGAGCCCACCACCGCCAAGGCCCGCATCTACGCCATGCTGGACACGGACGGCGACGGCGTCGCTTCCCGGCACGACTACTTCGTGCGCATCGATCGGGCCCAGCAGGCGACGGGACGGACGGACGACGATCCCCTGGTCATCGCGGCCCGCACCACGGGTGAACGGGCCTGGGCCGCGATGGACGCCAACGGCGACGGAGTGATGACGTACGAGGAGTACATCGCCTGGGTGGACGCCGAGAAGTTCGACAACATCTGCCAGTACGCCCTGGGCGCACTGTTCGACCTCGCGGACGCCGATCAGGACGGCGCCCTGGACCGCGAGCAGTTCACGATGCTCCGCCAGGCACTGGGCAATCGGGCCGGCAACGCGGGTGCCGCGTTCGACGCCCTGGACAGCGACGGCGACGGGCGCGTCAGCCGCACGGAGTACCTGGCATCGATCCGCGCGTACGTCACGGGCGACGATTCCCCCATGGGGAACGCCCTGTACTGACAAGGGCCGGCCCGGTGGGCGTCGGAGCCTGCGGACTCACGCAGGTCCCGACGCCCACCCCCGTCTATGCCGTGGGGCACCCGAGGGAGAGTGCGAAGCGGCAGTGGATCAGGGTTCTGCGAGGCGCGGGCCGGGGAGATCCGGCGGGACGGCGGTGGCGAGAGGCGCGGGGTTCCCGGTGAACGAGGAGGACCGCTGCCACCATCGGGCCGCACGTCATGAGTATGAAGGTCATGACGTGGCCGCCGCCACCCGCGGACCGGCCGGGGCCACCGGCTGTCCTGAGACGTCGACCGCGGCCGCGATCAGGAGGCGTCGAACGGCCCGGGAGCGGTTCGCGACGGTGAGGCGGCGTCCGCGCCGGGGCCACCAGTCGAGGACGGAGAGAAGGCTGGAGTCGCAGAAGTCGACCCGCGCGGTGTCGAGTACGAGTCCGGTGTAGCCGTCGGCCGCCGCCGAGGCCAACAGCGCACGCAACGGGGCGATGCTGTGGCAGTCGATCTCCCCGGCGAGGCGGACGACCAGGGTGGTGCCGAGAGTGGTGCAGGCGGCGACGACTATGACGCCGGGCGCGTTGTCCGCGCCCGAGTCGTGCACGACGGGGAGGGCAGGGGCAGCGAGCGCGTCGGGCAGTATCGGGGCCTTGCTTGAGGTACTCACAGACCCATCAACGTCTCGCGTACGGTGCCGGGTGACGAGGCATGCGGCCCTTTCACCCCATCTGAGCAGCATCGATACCCAGCACGAGCGAAAGTTGCCACCCGTACGAGTCAGATGGGGGAGTCCTTGCACCCGACCGCCCGCCTCGCGCTGTGGCGCTTCGATCAGGACGGAATGCCGGAAGTCCCGTTGCCCTCGACATTGGCCACCATCTTGCGCAGCACCGTGAGCGCAGCCACGTACTCTTCGTCGCTGATGACCTGGTCGCCCACGGGGCGTACGCCCGTCGTCGGCGCCTGGTCGGTGGTGGATCCGGTCTTCAATTCCATGATCGCGACGCTACGGTGCACTGTCATCCGGCACGGGCGTGGCCTGGTGGTAGTACATCCGCCACCCGGATTCCTCGTCCGCCTTCCGCCAGATCGAGCTCCGCCGGGCTCGCCTGCCGTCAAGCGTGGTTTCGAACGTCAGATGCACGATCCCTGGAGCCAGTACGGTGCCGGTCATCCCGGAAGGCACGTACTGCGGGCCATCGTCGTCCGCACCCTGCATGACCGGCAGCGCCGAGAGCATCGACTGCCGGTCCCACCGGCGCCCCGAGGCCCCCACCTCCACGAACTCCGGGTCGAGGAGTCGCTCCGCCAGTGCCCTGGAAGACCGCCCTGCCGGACTCAACAACTGCATCTCCCGCTCGATGACCTCGGCCACGCTGCTGTCCCCGCCCCTGTCCACGTTCATGGGAGCATCGTGCCCCAGCTGACCTGGCCGTTCGCAAGCGAATTGAGGAGCCGGACGCGGCTCGGCGCGAAACGAGGAAAGAGGAAGGCGGAACGGTTCGCCGGCTTCGTCGGCGAACCGTTCCGGCCGTTCGGGGCTAGCTCAGGGTCCGCACGGCAGCCGCGTCGTACGGCTTGAGCTCGTCGGTCCGCCCTGCCAGGACCTTCGCCGCCCACTCCGGGTCCTGGAGCAGCGCGCGGCCGACCGCGACCATGTCGAACTCGTCGCGCTCCAGACGGTCGAGGAGGTCGTCGATGCCCTGGACCGGGGCGCCTTCGCCCGCGAAGGCGTGGATGAAGTCGCCGTCGAGGCCGACCGAGCCGACCGTGATGGTGGGCCTGCCGGTGAGCTTCTTGGTCCAGCCCGCCAGGTTCAGGTCCGATCCCTCGAACTCGGATATCCAGTGGCGGCGGGTGGAGGCGTGGAACGCGTCGACGCCGGCCGCGGCGAGGGGAGCCAGGATCGACTCCAGCTCCTGCGGGGTCTCGGCGAGCCGGGCGTCGTAGGCGTCCTGCTTCCACTGCGAGAAGCGGAAGATCACCGGGAAGTCGGGAGAGACGGTCCCGCGGACCGCGGAGACGATCTCGGCCGCGAACTTCGTACGGGCCACGGGGTCGCCGCCGTAGGCGTCGGTACGGCGGTTCGTCCCGGCCCACAGGAACTGGTCGAGGAGGTAGCCGTGGGCGCCGTGCAGTTCGATCCCGTCGAAGCCGATGCGCTCGGCGGCAGCGGCGGCCTCGGCGAAGGCACCGATGACGTCGTCGAGGTCGCCCTGGGTCATGGCCTTGCCTGTGCCCTCGGTGCCGTCGGTACGGATGCCGGAGGGGCCCATCGCCGGGGCGTCGGGGTACGGGGCCTGGCCCTGCTGGCGCACCATGCCGATGTGCCACAGCTGGGGCACGATCGTGCCGCCCGCCGCGTGCACGGCCTCGGCGACCTTCGCCCATCCCTCAAGCTGCTCCTCACCGTGGAAGCGCGGCACGCGGTCGCTCTGCCCGGCCGAGTCATGACCGACGTAGGTGCCCTCGGTGACGATCAGGCCCACACCGGCGGCGGCGCGGCGGGCGTAGTACGACCGGACGTCCTCGCCGGGGACTCCGCCGGGCGAGAACATGCGCGTCATGGGCGCCATCGCGATGCGGTTCGGGACGGTCAGGCCGTTCAGTGCGACGGGCCGGGAAAGGATCTCGGCCGCGCGGGAGGTGGGGGACGCGGTGGCGGTCACGGGTACGCTCCTCATGGCAACTACTTGACAACCTTGATGCTTGAGAACTTCATGCAATGAGGCGACGGTAGAGGTCGATGCTTGAGATAGTCAAGTATCTCTGGCTAGAGTGGTCCCATGACAGAAGCTCCCCGCGTCGACACGGCCCAGCTCATGGAGCTCCTCTCCGTGTCGCTCGGCGTCTACTACGGCGATTTCACCGTCGCGGCGGCGAGTGAGAACCTCACGGCGAGCCAGGGCAAGGCCCTGACCGTGCTGTGCCGGGGACCCGCCGCGATGCGCGCCCTGGCCGAGACCATGACCTGCGACGCCTCCAACATGACCGGGATCATCGACCGGCTGGAGAAGCGCGGCCTGGTGCGCCGCGAGGCCGACGCCTCCGACCGGCGCGTCAAGAACGTCATCCTCACGGACGAGGGCGAGCGCGTCACCGACGCGATCCGCGCGAAGATGCGCACCACGCGGGACGGCCTGGAAAGGCTCGGCAGCCAGGAGCGCGACACCCTGTACGCCCTGCTGGAGCAGGTCTTCGCCGCACCGCCCGCCGCCTGATCCCGGCCCTTCGGCGCCTTCCTCCCTCGTCGTGGAGGTCGGCGGGCCTGGACCCCTCGGTTCCGCGGGTTCGCGGACGGGAACCTCCCCGGGCCGGCTTCAGGACCGGCGCGATGCGGGTTCCTGGCGACCCACCGCCGACGGGCGGGCCGCTGCGCTAGCCTCTAGGACGTAGCCGACCAGCGAGGGGGCCGCCGTGGCGCACCTGACGTTCGACGAGGGGGAAGCGCAGCAGCTGCGCGACGCCGCCCGTGATCACGCGGTGGCCGGTGAGGGCATGATCGCTTACGTCCTGGAGCAGCTCGCGGCCGAAGGCGTCGATCTGTCGAAGGTCACCCCGTACGAGGACGTCCAGGCCCGCTACGGCCTCGGCGCCACGGACGCCGCCCGTACCGCGGGCGCCGCCTGAGATGACGCCGAAGCACGGCCCCTGGCGCGCCCACGTCGTGCTGCACGACGTCGCCGAGCGGCAGATCGAGGCCATGAGTGACGCCGACCGTGAGGTGCTCGACGAGGCGATCGTCCGTCTCTCCTTCGATCACCGGATCGGTACCCGCGCCGAGGGCAGGCTCGAGTGGGAGTACCGCGACGAGGGCGTCCGGATCGTATACATCCCGACGGTCGTCGGAACGATCATCCTCGTCGCCTACGTCGAGGTCGGCTGAGGGCGGGCCGCCCACGTCGACGGGCCCGTCACCATCGGGCCGGGCTGCGCCTCGGGCCGAGCATCAGCTACCCACCGCCCCACGTGTCTTCGTCGCCGTGCTCCCCGCCGGGTGTCGCCCCACTGACTGAGCTCCAACCAGGTACTGGAGCACGGAGGTTGAGTACGCGCACTCATGCCGGGTCACGCGGCGGGCCCGAGGATGAGGGCACACCCCAGACACGAGGAGCCGGCGATGTCCGTCATGCCCCCGACCTTCAGCCCGTCGCCGGACGCGCGGCCGGTCCCCGGCCGCAGGCTGCCGGCCGTTCTCGCGCTCGCCGTGGCCGCCGCACTCGCGGTGTCGGCGTTCGGCGCCGCGGACCCGACCACCTGGGTGCTGGAGACGGTATGGGTGATGCTGGGCCTGCCGCTGGTCGTCGTGCTGCGCAAGCGGTTCCCGCTGAGCGGTCTGCTGTGCGGTCTGCTGGCCGTGCATGCCACGGTCCTCATCGTGGGCGGGCACTACACGTACGCGGAGGTGCCGGCGGGCGACTGGGTACGCGACTGGTTCGGTCTGGAGCGCAACCCGTACGACCGCCTCGGCCACCTGATGCAGGGCTTCGTCCCGGCGATCCTGGTGCGCGAACTCCTCCTCCGCACGTCGCCGTTGCGCGGCAGCCGCTGGCTCGCCCCGCTGACCGTGTGCGCCTGCCTCGCCTTCAGCGCCGTCTTCGAGATGCTGGAGTGGCTGGCGGCCGTGACCGGCGGCCAGGCCGCCGACGCGTTCCTGGCCACTCAGGGCGACGTGTGGGACACCCAGTGGGACATGTTCTGCGCCCTGATCGGCGCCACCCTCTCCCTGCTCCTCCTCAGCCGCGTCCACGACCGCGCCGTCGACCGCCTGGCGCTTCCGGCACGGGACTGATCACGCGGTCTACTCCGTACGGTTCGGGAAACACGGTCCGACACGTGTCGTCGCCGCCCGAACCCCGGTGGCGCCCTCCACGCATCAGCGCCGTGCTGCGTCGGTCGCCTGGGCGGTGACGATGCGGGGGAGGGCGCCGGGGTGTTCCCGTGTGAGCCAGCCGACGAGCTCTTCCCGTACGGCACAGCGGGTCGTCCACAGGTCGTCCGCGTCCTTGGCGGTCACGAGGGCGCGGACGGTGATGCCGGTCGGCGAGGTGTCGGTGACGGCGAGGTCCCACGCCCGGCCGTCCCAGCCGGCGCAGGTGTCGAGGAACCCGCGCAGGTGCGCGCGCATCAGCTCGACGGGTGCGGAGTGGTCGCAGTGCACGAAGACCGTCCCCGTCAGCTCGCTGCCGCCGCGCGACCAGTTCTCGAAAGGGCGTGAGGTGAAGTAGGAGACGGGCAGGGTGACCCGGCGTTCGTCCCAGGTCCGGACCGTGAGGAAGGTGAGGGTCACCTCCTCCACGGTGCCCCACTCCCCGTCGACGACCACCGTGTCGCCGATGCGGACCATGTCGCCGAAGGCGATCTGGAAACCCGCGAAGAGGTTCCCGAGCGTCGACTGCGCCGCGACGCCCGCCACGATGCCGATGATCCCGGCGGAGGCGAGAAGCGATGTGCCGAGCCCCCGGAACGTGGGGAAGGTGACGAGTACGAAGGCGGCGGCGATCACGCCGACGGTCACCGACACCACCCGGGTGAGCAGCGTGACCTGCGTCCGGACGCGGCGCAGCCGAGCCGCGTCGCGGGTACGACCGGCATACCGCGCGTACGCGGACTCGACGACGGCCGAGACGACGCGGACCGTCAGCCAGGCACCACCTCCGATCAGGCACAGCAGGAGGATGTGGTCCAGAACACCGGCGCGATCCAGGAGCGGCGGCCAGTCGGTCGCGCGGTACGACCACCGGAACACGGCGCACAACAGGACGGCGTACAGCGGCGTACGGCAGCGCCTCAGCAACCCCCAGAGCGGAGTGTCGGGGTGGCGTGCGTCCGCGTACCGCGCGAAGAGGTCCGCCGCCCGGCCGGCGGTCAGGGCCACCAGCACCGAGCCGCCGAGGACGATCGCCAGTCGAACAACGCTTTCCATGACTCCCCAGTCGACGAAGGGAACGCGGTCGTTCCTCTCGCCTCACCACCGGACCGCCCGGCAAACACATCCTCGGCGGGAGTTGCGGCGGACCTGGCGCCCGCCCGGCCGGGTGCGCCGGTGTCAGTGGCAGTGGCGGCGCAGCTTGCCGAGGAGGCGCTGGGCCTGGGCGCGCCTGCGGGGGTCGGCGGCGGCCCGGCGGACGGACGCCGCCGCGTTACGGCTCTGAGGGCTCCGGGCGAATGCCGTGATACGGGCCAGCAGTGTGGTCATGGACTTCTCCTCGCGTCGAAGGGGCGGGGCCGGCAGTGCTCTCGGGCTTCGCGCTCTGTCACACCGTGTTGCCCGGTTCGGCCGTGCCACACCTGCGTCGGCTTCGAGGACTTCGTCCTGGGCCCGGGTTCCGTCCCGGGGGCCGGCGAGGGCGCCGGGTCGGAGAGGCCGTGCCTCTGATGGGGAGGAGAGAGGCGGCATGATCCCTGGGGACCCGGGTACGCGGACGCTGTCCAACCCGTAAGGGAGGGAGCAATCACATGGGTCTGGGACTCTTCATCATCATGATCGCCGTCGGGGCCATCCTCACCTTCGCCACCGACTGGGAGATCGAAGCGGTCGACCTCGATCTGGTCGGTCTGATCCTGATGGCGGTCGGCTTTCTCGGAACCGCCGTCTACACGAGCGTTCTTCGGCGCCGCCGGATGGTGGTGCCGCCCGTGGCGCCGACGGTCACCGAGGACGACCGCCGCGACCTGCTCTGAGGCGGCCCGCACGTCCGGTGCCGCGGCGGACACGAGGCACACCACGCACAGCGACAGAGGAGTGAAAGCAATGACCGACCACGTGTGGACCTACAGCACCGACTCCGGCCATCTGGCGGGCACCGACCTCACCGGATGGCGGGTCGAGGCGTCCGACGGCCACATCGGCAAGGTGGACAAGCACTCCGACGAGGTGGACGACGCGTATCTGGTCGTGGACACAGGGGTCTGGATCTTCGGCAAGGAGGTGCTGATCCCGGCGAGCGCCGTGACCCGCATCGACCTGGTGGAGCACATCATCCACCTCGGCCTGACGAAGGAACAGGTCAAGGACGCGCCCGAGTTCGTCTCCGACAAGCACCTCGCCGGCCTGCGGTACCGCGAGGAGGTCAGCCGGCACTACCGTTCCGGCGGCCCCTTCCCTGGCGGCACGGGCGCCCTTTGACCGGCCCTGGCCCGAGAAGGGGGTACCGACGGCCCCCGACGCGGGCCGGCGGCCTTGTGACCGCCCCGCACGGGACTTCCTCCGGTGCGGGGCGGTCGGCCGTCTGCGAGGGAACCACGCGGGGGAGTGCGCGGTGACGCAACGCCGAGGGGCAGGGCTCGTCGCCCTTGACGGCGTTACTTCAGCTCGATCTCCACGAAGGCCAGCGGTGCGGTGCCCGCGTTGACGACTTCGTGTTCGCCACCGGCCGGGCGTGCGTAGGACTCACCCGCCCTGAGTTCGGAGACGGAGACCGTGCCGTCGGGGGTGATGACATGGGTCCGCCCGTCGGTGACGGGAACGACGACGTAGTCGTAGGCGTGGACGTGGCGACCGGTGGACTGGCCGGGCTCGAAGTCCCAGCGGGTCACGCGGACCCGGTCGTCCTCGTGCTGCTCGGTCGCGCGGGCCGTGGTGGTCATGGTCCCTCTTTTCGCCGTCGTCGGTTCCGGGCGCTGCGTCGGGCCGGGCAGCGCGCTGAACTGCAGGTTAGCCGCTGCTTGCCCTGCCCTGAGGGCAGCCCGCGACTTGAAGCCGCCCCCCCGAGACGGGAAAGGGAGAGGTATGGATCTCCGGCACCGGGGCACACAGGCGCTTCGAGCCGGTGCGAGGCACCAGGTTTGGCCCGCGCGTGATCGGCGAGACGGGCCTCATGAGTGCTTCGGAGAAGAGTGGACAGGACGCGTTCCCCTGGACCGGGCCGTACGTGGTGCCCGACTACCCCGAGATGGCGGAACCGTACGACCCGGATGCGGAGACCTACGCCCCGACGGGCGTGGAGGAGCCGAGTACCCTTCCGGCCCCGCTGGCCGAGAAGGCCCATGCGGCCGCGCAGGCGGCCCGCAGTGTGGGGAGCACGCTGTGGACCGCCGTACGCACGCACAAGGCGGCGGCCACGGGCGGTGCCGTCGTGGGTGCGGCTGCCGCGCTCACCCTCGGGTACGCGCTGGGACGCCGGGCGGGGCGCCGAGCGGGGCGGCAGGGTCTCGGACCGGTGGCCCTGCTCCTTGAACGTCGCCCCTGAACGCGCGGACCCCCGACGGCATGAAAGAGCCCGGCACACTCCTTTCGGTGTGTGCCGGGCTCGTGCATGTGTTCAGGCGCTCAGCGCCGAGTCCACGCGCCGTCCTTATCCTTGTCACTCGCCTGCCGTGTGTGATCCCGTTGCGGGCGGTGTGGGAATCATGAAGTGGGGAAAGGCGGGGTACGAGGTGCCCAGCGGGCCCGCCCATCCGGACGAGAGGAGTACCAGCGCCATGTCGGACGCGATCATCGCGGAGTGTGCGGCACCGGGGCCCCTTTTGTCCGCGAGTGCCGTCTACGACAACGCCTCCGACGGTGGCTCGATCGCCTCCGCCCGTGCCTTCACCGCGGCCTTCCTCTCGGGCGCCCCGTCCGTGCGTCGTGAACCTGTGGCCGGAGAGTGCGTCGAGCTGGCCCAGCTGGTGGTCAGCGAGCTGGTGACCAACGCGGTCCGGCACGCGTTCGGTTCCTGTCGACTGCTGCTTGAACTACGTCGGGACGCCCTGGAGATCTCGGTGTTCGACCGCGTGGCCGCCGCCCCCGTACCGCATGGGCACGATCCCCGCCGCATCGGACAGCACGGCCTCGAGATCGTCGTCGCCGTCTGCGAGAGCCTGAGCGTGGAGCCGGACCCGGAGGGAAAGCGGGTCCGGGCGCGCCTCTCCCTCACGGGGACTCCCTCCCCACACCGCCGCGGACGGGTGTGATCCTCCACCAGGGTGACCACACACACGACGCCCGGACGGGAGAAGCGGGGCTCGACGGCCCCGACAGGTGCTGTGGAGGCGGTTACTGAGCTCCCCTCACACGCGGGTGGACACGACCTTCCGCGTCCCTCGGGAAACTCCCCCGTGTGGACTTCGAGGTTCCGGGTAGGCGACCTGCCACAGGGCCACGACTCCCGGCTCGGGAACCACGTGAAAGGGGAATGGTGTGACGGTCACCACGATGACGGCCAAGGGTATTGAGGTCGGAACGGGAACACTGCCGCTGGTCCCGGACGCGTTGGCGGTCGCGCCGAAGGACGCACGGACCCTGTCGAAGGTCTTCTTCCAGGAACTCACCGTGCTGGAGGAGGGAACGCACGAGTACCAGTACGCGCGCAACACCCTCATCGAGATGAACATGAGCCTGGTCCGCTACGCGGCCGGGCGGTTCCGTCATCGCGCCGACGAGATGGAGGACATCGTCCAGGTCGGCATGATCGGACTGATCAAGGCGATCGACCGCTTCGAGCTTTCGCGGGAGGTCGAGTTCACCACGTTCGCCGTGCCCTACATCGTCGGGGAGATCAAGAGGTTCTTCCGGGACACCTCCTGGGCGGTGCACGTGCCCCGCCGCCTCCAGGAGGCCAGGGTGGAGCTGGCCAAGGCGACCGAGGAGCTGAGCACCCGCCTCGGCCGGACGCCGACGGTCAAGGAACTCGCCGAGCTGATGAGCCTGACGGAGGAGGAGGTCACCGAGGCCCGGCTGGCCTCCAACGGCTACAACTCCTCTTCGCTCGATGCCGCGTTGAGCGGCGAGAACGAGGACGGCGACGCCTCCCTCGCCGACCTCATCGGCAGCGAGGACCCCGCCATGGAGCTGGTGGAGGACTTCCACGCGCTGGCCCCGCTCATCGCCGAACTCGACGAGCGCGACCGTCGCATCATCCACCTGAGGTTCGTCGAGGAGCTCACCCAGGCGCAGATAGGGGATCGCCTGGGCTGCTCGCAGATGCACGTCTCCCGCCTGCTCTCGCGCACCGTGAAGCGCCTGCGCGAGGGTCTGCTCGAAGCCGGCTGATCCGGCGGACCGGCCGGGCGCCTCGCCTCGCGCGCTGAGCGGTACGTCCCCAGGGCGTCGGGCCCAGGCGAAAGCCTGGGCCCGACGCCTTCCGCGTGCCTGGGCCGTGAAGACCTTCCCGCTCATACGTAGGTGACCGTCACCCGCTCGAAGCCCAGGCCGTGCAGGAGCTTCTGCAGCATCTCGGTCGTGTTCCGCTCCGCCCGGGACGTCAGCCCGGACTCGCGGGCGGCGTCGCTGATCCGCCGGGCGGCCAGGACGTGGACGGCCTGCTCGCTCGCGGGGTTGTCCGAGAAGAGGTCGCCCAGCCGGTCGAGCAGACCCCGCTGCTTGGACACGGCGTACGAACGCTCGGGATCGAGCGCGGGAGCGGCCAGTCTGGCGTGCGGCAGGCGCAGGGTGGCCTCGGTACGGTCCGCGTCGACGGTCACGGCGCCGTCCCCGAGGCGGCCCAGTTCGACGTAGGCGCCGACGCTGCCGTTCGCCACGTAGAGGGTGCGGGTGCCACGGATCGAGTCCGGGAGGAACCGCGCGTCGTTCTCCAGGTCGACCACGACCTGGTAGGTCCCTGCCGCGCCCTCGTACCGGCTCAGGTCCTGGACGGACTTCAGGACGGCGGGACCGGAGCGGTCCTTCACCTGCGTCCCGAAGACGTCCAGACCGGGGAGCCTGAGGAACTGGCCGATCAGCATGAGGCCGACGGCGAGCACGAGCAGAGTGACGACGGCGAGGCGCCGTCTCCCTCCGGAACGCGTTCCCGTTCGGCGGGGCGGCGAGGGGCTGTTCTCGGTGTCTTCTCCCATGGTCGCCTGGTGCCCCCGTCGGCGTCTCCCACTCCCAACTCGGCGCAGGATGAGGCTGGTTGAGGCGCGTGAGAGGGGTGTGGCGCGGGTGAGGCCTCCGACGCGTCGCCCTGCATGCGGCAACCCGGCACGGGTAGGCGGGGTCCGTTCGCATGCGGTCGCCCAGAGGAGGAAGAGGTACATGATCGGTCGGAGACTGTGGGGGAGGAAGGCCGGAGCGGAGGGTGGCAGAGTGCGGGCGGCGCCCGCCGAGCCCCGTGGCGAGCGGGCGAAGCCTGCCGGGTCGGGACCGGGTGCAGGGGAGCCGGGGGCGAGGGTGCCCAAGGCGAACGCGGCGGCCCGGGTCCGACGGGGACCGGGCCGGTTCGTGCGGGTGCTGGTCGCCCTCGCGGCCCTCGTGGGCATGGTGGCGTTCGCCGTGGTCCTGGCCAGGCTCACCCTGGAGGCCTCGCCGGCATCCGTACCCCTCACCCACA
Organism: Streptomyces sp. E-08; assembly: GCF_049913095.1. Classification (NCBI taxonomy): domain Bacteria; kingdom Bacillati; phylum Actinomycetota; class Actinomycetes; order Kitasatosporales; family Streptomycetaceae; genus Streptomyces; species Streptomyces sp. E-08. Next base: position 8,391,910 of record NZ_CP183971.1, read on the forward strand.
ACAACCTGACACCGGGCCGGTCGATCGAGAGCTACCTCGACCGGCCCGGCTTCGTGGAGACCGTCAAGCAGCTCGGGGGGAACATCGCCCTCGGCGTCCCCTTCGGGATCCTGCTGCCCCTGCTGTCCCGCGAGGCGCGCGGGTTCCTTCGGGTCGCGCTCGTCACCGCGGCCACCATGCTGCTCGTGGAACTGGTCCAGGGCGCGCTCATCACGGGACGCGCCTTCGACATCGACGACGTCCTCCTCAACGCGTCGGGAGCGCTCCTCGGGTACGTGCTCGTCGGCCGTCGGCTGGGGCGTGCCGTCCACCCGCGCACCCGCCCCCACTGGTGGAAGCGCGGGCGCCGCCCCGCCGGGACGCGGGGCGCGGTGTAGGACCGTGTGAGGGGGGTACGCGCTCGGCCATGGTCGAACGGAACCTTCCCGAACGGCGCGCGCCGGAGCGGCGGACCCCGCCCTCCGAGGCGCCCGATCCCGCTCCCGAGGCCGCCGGTCCGGGGCCCGTCGTCGAGGCGCACGCCCCCGACTCGCCGGGCGACCTCTCCCGGGCGTCGCTGGCGACGGTCCTCAAGCGGTCGATGCGTGGGTTCACCGAGGACGAGCTCATGGACCGGGCTGCGGCGCTGACGTACTACGGTGTGCTGTCCCTCTTCCCCGGGCTCCTCGTCCTCGTCTCCTTGGTCGGGATCGGCGGCCGTCGGACGACCGACAGGGTGATGGAGAACCTGCGCGAGCTGGCGCCCGGACCGGCCCGGGACGTGCTGGAGCAGGCGGTGGAGGCCCTGCGGGACAGCGCCGGAACGGGCGCCACGATGGCCGTCGTCGGTCTGCTGGCGGCGCTGTGGTCGTCCTCCGGATACGTAGGCGCGTTCATGCGCGCCGCCAACCACATCCATGACGTCCCCGAGGGCCGCCCGGTGTGGAAGCTGTTGCCGCTACGGCTGGGCATGACGGCGGCGCTGATGGTGATGGCCGCCGCGAGTGCCCTGGTGTTCGTGCTCAGCGGGGACGTGGCGCGCCGGGCCGGTGACGTGCTGGACGTCGGCGACACCGCCCTGACGGTCTGGTCGGTCGTGAAGTGGCCCGTGCTCCTCCTGCTCGCCGTGGCGATGATCGCCCTGCTGTACTGGGCGAGCCCGAACGCGAAGGGCCGGGGATGGCGATGGGTCACCCCCGGCAGCGCGCTCGCCCTTCTGGTCTGGATGGCGGCCTCCGCGGGCTTCGCCGTGTACGTCGCGCAGTTCGCGTCGTACAACCGGGTCTACGGCACCATGGCCGGCGTCGTCGTCTTCCTCGTGTGGTTGTGGATCAGCAACCTGGCCATCCTGCTGGGGCTGGAGTTCGACGCCGAGCTGCTGCGCTGCCGCGCGGTGGCGGGAGGCATGCCGCCTGACCGGGAGCCGTACGTCGAACCGCGCGACACGCGTGCGTGGAGCGAGGACGACCGGCGCGAGGCAGGCCTGCCGGCCGAGGAGGCGCGGCCCCGGTGACGGCCGGAGTCGACCCCGGGCCGGGAATTCGCTCACCTGTTCGGTTCGTGGTCTACCCTGTACCCATGACCGCAGCACGACCCGACCTGCCCGGACTCCAGGCCTCCCTCTTCGACCAGGGTGACGACATCCGGTGCGGTCCACTGGACGGGCTCCGGCGGACGGCGCTCGGCGGCGGCGCCTGGATCGACCACCTGCCCGGGTGGCTGCACGGCGCCGACGCGCTGTTCGAGGAGCTGGCCGGGCGCGTGCCCTGGCGGGCCGAGGAGCGGCCGATGTACGACAACGTCGTCGCCGTGCCCAGGCTCCTGGCCCACTACGGTGAGGGCGTCCCCCTCCCGCACCCCGCGCTCACCGAGGCCCGGGACGCCCTCGGTGCCCACTACGCCGCCGAGCTCGGCGAACCCTTCGCCACCGCCGGCCTCTGCCTCTACCGTGACGGCCACGACAGCGTCGCCTGGCACGGCGACCGGACCGGCCGCTCGGCCACCCACGACACGATGGTCGCCATCCTCTCCCTCGGCGACCCCCGCGACCTCGCCTTCCGCCCGCGCTCCGGCGGTCCGACGGCCCTCCGTCTGCCGCTCGGCCACGGCGATCTGGTGGTGATGGGCGGCTCCTGCCAGAGGACGTGGGAACACGCCGTTCCGAAGACGAGCCGCGCCGTCGGCCCCCGCATCAGCGTCCAGTTCCGCCCGCGCGGAGTGCGCTGAGAGCTGGTGCGGGGGCCGACGGGGTATGGCGTCGCCGCCGGCGGCGCGCACGGTGGCGACCGTCCGCTGGTCGACGCCCCCGGTGAGCGGACGGCGTCGACGCACTTGCCGCCGATGCCGGTGATGCGACGGGCGGCTTCGGCGGGGGCGACGGGGACACCACCGGCGGCGAGGGCGAGTGCCGCCATGGGGAGGGGCAGACGGGATGTGAAGTCTTGACGGCTTGGGGGGCGGACACGGGACCGCTCGTGGCGCCCGGGCGACCGCGTCAGCCGCGCACGGCTGCGGTGCGCACGCGTCGGGCCGTGTCGCGCAGCCACAGGGCGCTGCGCTTGGGCGTACGGGTCTGCGTGGCGTAGTCCACGCGCACGAGACCGAAGCGCTTGTCGTAGCCGTACGCCCACTCGAAGTTGTCCAGGAGCGACCAGGCGAAGTAGCCCCGGACGTCCGCGCCGCCGGAGCGGGCCTCGGCCACGGCGGCGAGGTGGGCCGCGAGGTAGGCGGTGCGCTCGGAGTCGTCGACGAAGTCGTGGGCGTCGGGAACGTCCTCGTACGCCGCGCCGCTCTCGGTGACCACCATCGGTGTCCCCGGGTGGTCGTGCGCGATGCGCAGCAGCAGGGCGGTGAGGTCGTGCGGCATCACCTCCCAGCCGAGCCCGGTGACCGGGAGCCCTCCGTGCGGCAGGTTCCGGGTGACGGGGAGGCCGCGCGCGTCGGTGGTGGCGCCCTTCTCGTCCACTCCCGAGGTGCGCATCGACCGGTAGTAGTTCACCCCCAGGGTGTCGATGGGAGTGGAGATGATCTCCAGATCACCGTCTGCGACCGGGATCTCGACGCCCCGTACGGCGAGGTCGGCGACGAGGTCCTCCGGGTACCGGCCGCGCAGGATCGGGTCGAGGTAGAAGCGGAACCCGAGGGCGTCGGCGCGGCGGGCGGCCTCGTGGTCCGCAGGGGTGTCCGTGGCGGGCCCGCTGGTGCCGAGCAGATGGGTGACGGCGAGGTCGAGGGGGCGCCGGGCCGCGGAGCGCAGGCGCTGGACCGCCAGGCCGTGGGCGAGGTGCAGGTGGTGGACGGCACGTACCCCGTCGGCGAAGGAGCGGCCCCCGGGGGCGTGGACGCCTTCGACGTGGCCGAGCACGGCCGAGCAGAAGGGTTCGTTGAGGGTGGTCCAGTGGGCGACGCGGTCGCCGAGGCGCTCGTGGACGAGTGCGGCGTAGTCGGCGAAGCGGTGGGCGGTGTCGCGGGCGGGCCAGCCGCCGGCGTCCTGGAGCTCCTGGGGCAGGTCCCAGTGGTAGAGGGTGAGCCAGGGGGTGACGCCGCGGGCGAGGAGCTCGTCGACCAGCCGGTCGTAGAAGCCGATCCCCGCAGGGTTGGCCGTACCACGCCCGCCGGGCTGGACGCGCGGCCACGAGACGGAGAACCGGTACGTGTCGAGGCCGAGACCGGCGAGCAGTGCGACGTCCTCGGGCATGCGGTGGTAGTGGTCGCAGGCGATGTCGCCGGTGTCGCCGTTGTCGACGGCCCCGGGGACCCGGCAGAAGGTGTCCCAGATGGACGGTGTGCGGCCGTCCTCGTCGGCGGCCCCCTCGATCTGGAAGGCGGAGGTGGCGGCGCCGAAGCGGAAGTGCGGGGGCAGCCGGTCGATGAGCGCGTCGTGGTGGGCGGTCATGGGTGCTCCTGGTGGCTGAGGGGGAGGGGGACGTGGGCACGGCCCGGGCGCCGTCGGGGCGTCCGGGCCGTGCCAGGGGGCGGGGAGGGTCAGGGCAGGCGGTGGTCCGCGTTCAGGACCGCGCCGCGCTCCGGGTGGTTCTGGTCGTAGCCGCGCGTGTCGCACTGGAGGCCGCCGTTGATGCAGTGGTCCACCAGGGCCTTGAGGGTGGGCTCCTCCCACGCGTTGAAGAAGTCGTAGTGGAAGGAGTAGCCGCGGCCGCTGGAGAGCCGGACCTGCGACATGTCGCCGTTGACCGGGAAGGCCATCTTGAACTCGATCATCGGCAGGGCGACCGGGTGGGAGGCCGGGCACATGTTGTCGTTGGTGCCGGGCTTGACCACCGGGTAGGCCATGTGGCTCTTGTGGTCGGGGGTGTCGAGGTACAGGCCGTTCCAGCAGCTGGGCGCCTGGAAGCGGATGTTCAGCTGGACGTCCGGCCGGCTCGGACAGCTCGCCGGGAAGTCGACGTTGAAGAAGCTGTCACCGCACTCCCAGCCCTCGACGAAGCCCTTGTGGGCGCGGAACTCCTGGGCGCTCTGCGTCGGGCTGCCGACGACGAACCGCAGCCCCTTGGGGAAGGGACGCACGCTCGTGTAGTCGGTGACGCCCGACTTGTAGTAGATGACCTGGGGGCCGGTGGGCAGGATCTTCTGGTCGCCCTTGAACAGCGAGGGCATCCAGTACGCCGAGGAGTCGGCCGGCGCGTTGCAGGTGGTGGCCCCGCCGCTCAGAGAGGCGGTGGTGGAGTGGGCGTTCGTGGACGTGTTGCCCATGAAGGTGTGGTCGTGCGAGGCGCCCGGCTGGCCGGGATAGACGATCGGGTCGTCCGGCGCGGTGTGCGTGACGGAGCAGTTGGCCTGGAACTCGCGGTGGTACGCGGGGGCCGGCGTCCGGTCGGACGGCGTCACCCCGGTGACCTGCGGGACGGCCGGGATGTACCCGTCTCCGTCGGCGTCGTCGGCCGACGGGAGGGCGGAGGCGCCCATGACGTGCGCCCCGGTGGAGCCGCCCATGACGTGCGCCCCGGTGGAGCCGGCCATGACGTGCGCCCTGGTGGAGGCACCGGTGACCCGGGTCGGGGTCGGGCCTTCGGCGGCGGCGCTGTAGGTGCCGACGGTCAGGGCGGAGGCGCCCAGGGCGGCGGCGAGCAGTAAGGCGGACAGGGTCCTGCCGCGGATTCTCATCGTGGTCTCCTCGTTCTCCTCGGGGAGGGGGTCAGCTGTAGATGCCGAGATCGTGGAGCGAGTAGCCCCAGCCGGTGCCGCGCGCGGTGAGCTGGAGCCGGACGTACCGTGCGGTGGCACCGGTCTCGATGCTGTCGACGTCGCCGTTGCCGCTGGTGGTGGTGTGGATGGTCCGCCAGGTGTCGCCGTCGTCGGACACCTGGACCTCGTAGGCGCGGGCGTAGGCCGGGTCCCAGACCAGCTGGAGCCGGTTGAACGAGCGGACCGAGCCGAGGTCGACCCGGATCCACTGCGGGTCGCTCCAGTCGCTGGCCCAGCGCGTGGTCGTGTTGCCGTCGGTGGCGTTGGCGGCGGGGCAGGGGCAGTCGCCGTAGGAGGCCTGGAAGGAGGAGGCGGTGGTGGGCCTGCCCCGGGCGATGTCGGTACCGGCGACCGGCGGGGCGACGACCTTGACGGACTTCGTCTCGATGCCGGCGTTGCCGCGTCCGTCCTCGGCCTGCACGTACACCTTCCACACACCGAGCTTCTCGGGCGCGGTGACGGCGAAGGTGCCGTTGCCGAGGGAGCGGTACTGCGCGTCGATCAGGCGCTTGTCACCGTTGGCGTAGTTGCCGCTGAGGTAGATCTTGGTGGTGACGGGGTCGCCGTCGGGGTCGCGGACCTCGGCGTGGACGGTGAACTCGCCTCCGGCCGGGGCGGATCCGGCCGGAGTGACCGTCATGCCGCTGATGACCGGCGGGGTGTTGTCGCCCGCGACGGAGCCGGTGTACGCCTTCTTGAGGGCGTAGTACGAGAGGCGCTTCAGGCCGTCGGGGAGGAGGTTGAACCAGACGCCGCCGAAGTCGTGCTCGACGCCGTAGTGGAAGACGGTCGCGCCGAGGGCGACGCCCTGGTGGCCGGTGACGCAGTTCCAGGCCTTGGTGTACCCGTCGGCCTTCTGGACGTCGGTGGGCTCGTCGGGGACGCCGTTGGCGTCCTTGGGGGCCTCCCACTCGCCGGCGGGCCCGGTCTCGGTGATGATGTACGGCTTGGTGTATCCGCCCTCCACCCAGTCCTCACGGACCCCGCAGATGTCGCCGTACGCGTTCATCGAGTACAGGTCGAGGTCCGGTGCGTTGCGCTTGTAGTAGGGCCAGGCGCCGGTCCAGGCGTCCGTGGAGGTGACGGGGTGGTCCGGGTCGATCGAGTGGATCCTCCTGGCGACGTCGTTGACGAAGGTCGTGTACGCGTTGCGCTGGGCCTCCAGCTCGGTGCCGGCGTAGCAGTTCTGCAGACCGAGGACGGACTCGTTGCCGACGTTCCACATGAGCGTGGCCGGATGGGACTTGTAGGTGTCGACCCATTTCGCGAACTCGCTGAGCGCGTTGTCCTTGTACGCCGTGTCCGTCACGTAGTTGACGCAGCCGCCGGAGCCCGGGCCGCCGCCCGGCTGGAGCCAGAAGCCGTTGATCACCTTGACGCCGTTGGCGGCCGCCGCGTCGAGCAGGGGCTTCGTACCGGCGTCCGTGCCCCAGGTGCGGACGGTGTTGACGCCCATCGACCTCCCGTCCGGCATGTAGCGGGGGGCGTCGGCCATCGCGGGGCCCCAGGTGACGCCCTTGACGGTGTACGGCTGCCCGTCCACCGTCAGCTGCCAGTTGCCCTGCGTCCCGCTGACGCGCACGGCGCCGCCGGGCTCGGGTGGCGCGGACCCGCCGCCGTAGACCCGGAACTCCCACAGGGAGTAGCCGTAGCCGGTGCCCCGGGTGATGCCCTGGAGCCGGACGTAGCGGCCGGTGCCGGTGACCGCGAGCTCGTCGGTGCCCCCGTCGCCCGCGGTCACGGACTTGACGGTGCGCCAGTCGCTGCCGTTGTCGGACAGCTGGATGTCGTACGCCTTGCCGTAGGCGCCCTCCCAGTTCAGGACGATCCGGCTGATGTTCGCGCTGCTGCCCAGGTCGACCTGGATCCACTGGGCGTCGCTCCACTGGCTCGCCCAGCGCGTGCCGGTGAGGTCGCCGTCGACCGCGGCGGAGGCGGCCCAGGCGGCGCCCTCCGTCGAGGAGGCGGTGGCGGTCCTCCCCTGGGAGAGGAGGGTCTCGGCGGCGGTGGCGGGCGCCGCGGTGAGCATCGTGGTGGAGGTGGCCAGAAGGGCACCGAGGGAGACGAGTGAGCCGGTCGTGAGGGCGCGGGCGCGCCTTCGTGCGGTGGGTGGGGTGGGGGTCGCGGTCATGGCGGCTCCTGGACGGAGGACGGGAGGGGGGATCACCTTCCGGGCGGCGCGGCGGGGACTGGGCGCCGCCCGGAAGGGGTGGGGAGGGCCGGGACGCGCCGGTGCGAGGGCGCGCCCCGGCGGACCGTCAGGGGAAGTTGACGACGGTGGAGGGCACGGTGGAGGTGCCTTCGGTGGGCGCTCCGGTGTCGTTGATGACGTGGTTGAACTGACCGTTGCCGCCGAGCGACACGGTGAGCAGGCTGTGGAACTTCACGCCGGGCTTGACGGGGGCCTTGAAGCCGTGGTCCTGGCGGATCGTCGGGTCCACGTTGTAGTAGCAGTAGCTGCCGAGGCCCCAGCCCTCGTGGGTGTTCACCGAGTCGTCGACCCGGTAGGCGGCGTACCCCTTCGTCGAGCCGTTCTGGACGGCGGCCTGGTTGGGCGCGTCGTACGACTTCTCGTTCTGGAAGAAGATGGTGCGTCCGCGCTCGCCGTACCACTCGACGTCGTACTTGTTGAAGTGCTCGACGAACAGGCCGGTGGCGAGCACGTCGTCGCCGTTGACGCGGACGCCGTAGTCGGCCCGGTTGGTCTCCCAGCCGACGCCCTCGCCGTGGTCGGCGCGCCAGACCCAGGTGTGGTCGATGATCGCGTCGTCACTGTTCACGACGATGCTGGTGGTCGCCTTGCCGGCGCCGGCCCCGCCGATGCGGACGTACACGTCCTGCACGGTGGTGGGGTTTGCGGCGTGGTCCGCGGCAGCGTTCTGCGGGCCGATCTCCAGCAGGACCGGGGAGTTGACCGGGCCCGCGTCGATCAGGAAGCCGGCGAGCCGGACGCCGTCGACGTCGGCGACCTTCATCGCGGTGACGCCGTTGTCGGGGATGATCGTGGCGAGGCCGAGGCCGAGCACGATGGTGTTCGCGCGGTTCACGTTGATGGTCTGGTCGACGTGGTACACGCCCGGGGTGAAGAGCAGGTGCAGGCCCTGAGCGAGCGCCTGGTTGATCGTGGCGGCGGTGGCGCCCGGCTTGACGACGTAGAACTGGCTCAGGGGGATGGACTCGCCCTGCGGGGTGCCGTTGGCCCAGCTGGTGCCGCGGGCGTTCGTGCGCTTGGCGGGCGCGAACACCTTGTACGCGTTGCCGTCCAGGTAGAGGAAGGGCTTCTCGCGGGAGACGGGGGTGGTGTCGAGGGTGGTGTAGCGCGGCTCCGGGAAGGAGGTGGCCGGAGCGCCCTCGACCCCCGAGAAGACCTGGTTCCAGACGCTGTTGGACCAGCCGCCGATGGAGCTGTCCCGGGTGTACCACTGCTGCTGTGAGTAGTTGCCGATCTGGCCGTCGATCTTGGAGTCGGCGATGTAGCCGCCGCTGGCCCAGCCGTAGCCGTCGGGAGCGAGGTTGAGGCCGCCCTTGACGTGCATGCGGCGGAACGAGGAGGCCTGCGAGACGGCCCAGCGGTCGGTGCCGTTGACCGGGGCGACGGCCAGGTTCTCGGCGCCGCGCCAGAAGTTCTGGGTGGCGTTGCCGTTGAACCAGCCCGCGTCGACGGTCACGTCGCCGTTGATGGTGGTGTCGTCGGGGCGCAGTCCGAGGCCGGCGATCTGGGTGTAGAAGCCGATCTGGGCGTTGAGGCCGTTGTACGTGCCGGGCTTGAGGAGGAAGGCGTGCCGCCCGGTGCCGAACTGGGCCGACTCCTGCTCCTGGAAGACCTGGTCCAGCTTGGCCTGGATGCCCGGGGTGGACGGGTCGACGACGTGCACGTTGGGGCCGAGGTCGCCGCCGCCGGGCAGGGTCGGGCCGGTGCCGCCGGTGGTGCCGTAGACCTGGAACTCCCAGAGGGAGAAGCCGTATCCGGTGGCCCGGGTGAGGCCGTTCATACGGATGTACCGGCCGGTTCCGGAGAGTGTGACGTCGTCGGTGCCTCCGTCGCCGCCGGTGACGGAGGTGACGGTCCGCCAGTCGGTGCCGTTCTCGGAGGCCTGGATGTCGTAGCTCTTGCCGTAGGCGGCTTCCCAGGTGAGGACGGCGTGGCTGAGCGTGGCGCTGCTGCCGAGGTCGACCTGGATCCACTGGGCGTCCTGCCAGGAGCTGGCCCAGCGGGTTCCGGTGAGGTCGCCGTCGACGGCGGCGCCCGCCGAGAAGGAGGCCCCTTCCGTGGAGGAGGCGGTGGCCGGCCTGCCCTGTGAGAGCAGGGTGGGTGCGGCGTGTGCCGTCGTGGCGGGGGCCAGGGCGAGCAGGCCGCCGGCCAGCGACGAGACGAGTGCGCCGACGGTGGCCCGTCGGACGGCCGAAGGGGGGCGCCGGAGGACCGGCGGGGACCCGACGGAATGCATGGGGGTCTCCTCTGGATACAGGGGGGAATGTGGGAGAGCGCTCTCCCGAACCTTGCCCGCAGGGCGAGTTGACGGTCAAGGCATACGACATGGCTTTTCTTTTGACTTTCATTAAGTGTCGACCTTGAAGGTCGACGCCGAGGACCGGTCCGGCCGCGGACCGTCCTCCCACCGGACACACGGCACCGTTAAGGTGCGTGGGTGGGGAATCGAGCACCGACTCTGGAAGACGTCGCACGGGAGGCGGGGGTGTCGCGCGCGACGGTGTCCCGCGTCGTCAACGGCGTGCGCAACGTGGCTCCCGACATCCAGCGGAGCGTGCGCGAGGCCATCGCCCGCATCGGCTACACGCCCAACCAGGCCGCCCGCTCCCTCGTGACGCGCCGCACCGGCACGGTCGCCCTGGTCCTCTCCGCCACGGGCAGGTCCTTCACCGCCCGGGTGTTCTCCGATCCGTTCTTCGGGCGGGTGGTGGACGGCGTCCTGCCGGTGCTGCGCCGGCGCGCGATCCAGCCGGTGCTGCTCGTCGCCGAGTCCGAGCAGGCCAGGACCCAACTCGTCGAGTACCTCAGGCAGGGCGGCGCGGACGGCGCCCTGGTCGTACCACTGGACGACGACGACCCGCTCCCGGCGATGCTGATGGCGGCGGGCCTGCCCACGGTGCTGTTCGGCCGCCCCCGCGACGGGGAGGGATGCGGCTTCGTCGACCTGGACAACGCCGCCGGCGCGCGTCTCGCGGCCGAGCACCTGTGGGCCACCGGCCGACGCACCCCGGCCACCATCGCCGCACCGGTCACAGCTCCCACGGCGGGCGAACGCCTCGACGGCTTCCGGGAGGCCCTCGCGGCCCACGGGGTCACCTCGGTGCCCGTCGTCCGGGGCCGTTTCACGGTGGACAGCGGCCGCCGTGCCATGGCCAGGCTCCTCAAGGACCACCCCGGGATCGACGCCGTGTTCGCCGCCAACGACCTCATGGCCCAGGGCGCCTGCGCGTACCTGCGCGAGCAGGGCGTGGCCGTCCCCGGCACGGTGGCCGTCGTCGGCTTCGACGACTCGGTGGCCGCACGGAAGGCACAGCCTCAGCTGACCACCGTGCGGCAGCCGGTGGAACGGATGGCGGCAGCGATGGCCGGTCTCCTGGTCGAGGAGCTCGACGGAACCCGGTCCGAGCCCGGCGCGAAGGTGTTCGAGCCGGTACTCGTCGTACGGGAGTCCACCTGACGCGCTGGAGTCGAGAGCCCCCGTCCCTCAAGGCTCCAGGGCGTCGAGCAGGGCGAGCTGTTCCCTGACGCGCTCCGCCGACCAGGTGTCGAGCCAGGTCGCGACGTCACCGCCGTAGGCGCGGGGGACGGATTCCACCCGCATCACCAGGGCGAGGTAGACCCGGTAGAGGGCGAGGCGGACGCGTGCACCGGCGTCGAGGTTGAGGGCGGGGCCGACGGATCGGTAGCCGGCCAGGAGGTCGGCGTCGTCCTCGGCGGCGCCCAGCGGATCGAGTCCGACGAGTTCGGCCGCCGGATCGCCGAAGAAGGCGCGTTCGCCGTCGATCAGGCCGCTCAGCCGCCACGGTCCGCTTCCGGTCCGGGCCACGACGACGTTGCCCGCCCAGGCGTCGAAGTGGACAAGCGCGGGACGGCGCACCTCGGCGAGCCGGCGGCCGAACCGTACGGGCAGCTCGGCGAGGAGTCCGGCCGGGGCGGGCAGGGCGACGTCGAACCGGTGCGCGTCGGCGAGGACGGCGCGCAGCATGGCGGTGAACGCGGCGGGCCAGTCGGGGGCGGAGAGCCCGGCGGCGGGCTGCGGGTACCCGTACGCCGCACCGGTGACCGTGGCGATCCGCGCGAGGCTCGCACCCAGCCGACGGCGCAGTGCCGCGTGATCGGCCGGTGCGAGCCGGTCGCGGGCCGCCTCCCACGTCGTGCCGTCGAGGTGGGTGAGCAGCAGCCACTCCGCGGGAGTACGGGGACCCGCCGGTTCGTGGTGGAGGACGGAGGGCACCCGGGCACCCGTTCCGGCGGCGAGCCGGTGGAACAACGCCTCGGTGCCGAGGAGGCCCCGCTCGTGGGTGAGGGCGGGGGCGTTCGCCGGGGGCGCGGTCTTGAGCACCAGGCGCCGCCCGTCGTCGAGTTCGAGCAGCCGGGCGGAGTTGTACAGGCCCCCGGTGAGGGCGGTACCCCGGACGACCGTCGCCGGTCCGAGCACGTGCCGCAGCCGCTCGGCGACGACCTCGTCGGCCTGGCCGGGTCCTGGGGGAGGGGACGGGACGGCACCGGCGGACATGGACGCTCCTGGACGAGAAGGGGTGGAGGGAAGGACTCCGGAGGGCCGACCCGGTGGGTGCTTGGGTTCTAGGAGTCGTTGCAACACCCCAGTTCAGGGGATGCGATGAACTTCGAGATCCGCAAGATCCGGACGGCCCAGGGACCTGTGAAGCTGAGCCGGGAGCGAGAGGCATACTCCCGGCTCATGCAGCAGGGACACAGCAACGCCGAGGCATGCCGGATCGTCGGCATCGATGCACGGACCGGCCGGAAGTGGCTCAACGGCCGCAGCGCCGACCGGCGGCAGAAGGCGGCACCACCGATGCGCATGGTGGCGCCGCCTTCCCGTGCTTCCCGGTATCTGCGTGAGGACGAGCGGATCCATATCGCGGACCGGCTGCGGGAGAAGGCCACGGTGCGGGCGATCGCCGCCGAGCTGGGCCGCAGTCCGTCCACGGTCAGCCGGGAGATCCGCCGCAACCGGACCGAGGGGACCCGCGGCCGCTGGCACTACCGGCCGCACGCGGCCCAGGCCCGCGCCGATTCCCGCCGGCCCCGCCCCAAACCCCGCAAGATCCTCCGCAACCGCGAGCTGCGGGACGCCGTCCAGGCGATGCTGGACGAGAAGTGGAGCCCGGAACAGATATGCCAGGCTCTGCGGCAGAAGTTCCCCGACCGGCCGGAGATGCACGTGGTCCACGAGACCGTCTACCAGGCGCTCTACGTCCAGGGCCGGGGACAGTTGCGGCGTGAGCTCGCCGGCGCCCTGCGCTCCGGGCGGGCCCGCCGCAGGCCCCAGCGGCAGGCCAACAGCCGCCAGCCCCGCTTCACCACCCCGATGGTCATGATCAGCGATCGTCCGGCCGAGGCGGATGACCGGGCCGTGCCCGGCCACTGGGAGGGCGACCTGATCATCGGCAAGGACGGCAAGTCCGCGATCGGCACCCTCGTGGAGCGCGCGACCCGCTACGTGATGCTCCTGCACCTGCCGAACGACCACGGAGCCGACGCCGTCCTGGGCGCCCTGGCGGCCACCGCCCAGACCCTGCCCTCCCATCTCGCGCGGTCCCTGACCTGGGACCAGGGCAGCGAGATGGCCCGCCACCACGAGTTCACGCTCGTCACCGACATCCCGGTCTACTTCTGCGACCCCGCCAGCCCCTGGCAGCGAGGCTCGAACGAGAACACCAACGGCCTGCTGCGGCAGTACTTCCCCAAGGGCACCGACCTGTCCGTCCACACCCCCGAACACCTCGTCGCCGTCGCAGACCAGCTCAACCGGCGCCCACGCAAAACGCTCGGCTGGGAAACCCCAGCCGAGCGCCTGCATAAACTGCTCGCGGCCTAGACAACCAACCACGTGTTGCAACGACCGCTAGAAACCGCCGTGTCGGGGCGGCCCTCCGGAGGATCGCCACGGGGTCCCGCCGCGGCTTCCGGTCAGCCCGCGGTCGTCTCGCGGTGGGCGCGCACGATGTCCGCGTACCGGCGTCCGCTCGTCTTCACGGTCCTGCGCTGGGTGGCGTAGTCGACGTGGACGAGACCGAAGCGCTTGTCGTAGCCGTAGGCCCATTCGAAGTTGTCGAGCAGGGACCAGGCGTAGTACCCGGCGAGCGGGGCGCCCTTGCGCACGGCGCGGGCGCAGGCGGCGAGGTGCTCCTCCAGGTAGCGCGTGCGCTCCGGGTCGTGGACCTCGCCGTCGGGGCCAGTGGTGTCGGGGAACGCGGAGCCGTTCTCGGTGACGTACAGCTTCCGGATGCCGTAGTCGTCGGTCAGTCGCAGCAGGAAGGCCTCCAGGCCGCCGGCGTCGATCTGCCAGTCCATGCCGGTGCGGGGCACGTCGGGGAGGCGGACCTCGCGGGCGTACGGGACGGGGCCCGTGGGGTCGTCGGCGACGGTCACCGGGAAGTAGTAGTTCAGGCCGTGCCAGTCGAGCGGGGCGGCGATGACCTCCAGGTCGCCCGCCCTCTCAGGGAGTTCGACGCCGTACAGCTCGCGCATGTCGGTGGGGAAGCCGCGGCCGTACACCGGGTCGAGCCACCAGCGGTTGGTGTGGCCGTCCGCACGGGCCGCGGCGGCGACGTCCTCGGGCCGGCTGGAGGCCGGGGTGACCGTGGAGTGGTTCGTGACCAGGCCGACGTGGGCACCGGGGGCGGCGGCACGGATGGCCTGGGTGGCCAGGCCGTGGCCGAGGAGCAGGTGGTACGAAGCGCGGACGGCGGCCGTGAGGTCGGTCAGGCCCGGGGCCATCCGCCCTTCGAGGTGGCCGATCCAGCCCGAGCAGAGCGGTTCGTTGAGCGTCGCCCACTGGGTGACCCGGTCGCCGAGGCGCTCCGCGACGACGGAGGCGTAAGAGGCGAGGTGCTCGGCGGTGGCCCGCTCGGTCCAGCCGCCGTGGCTGTCCCGCACCCGGTCCTGGAGGGCCTGCGGCAGGTCCCAGTGGTAGAGCGTGACGGACGGGGTGATGCCCGCGTCGAGGAGGCCGTCGACGAGCCGGTCGTAGAAATCGAGCCCGGCCGCGTTGACGGGTCCGTCGCCGCCGGGGACGACGCGCGGCCAGGCGACGGAGAGCCGGTACGCGTCGGTGCCGAGTCCCTTCATCAGGGCGATGTCCTCGGGCCAGCGGTGGTAGTGGTCGCAGGCGGTGTCGCCGTGGTCGCCGTTGTCGATCGCGCCGGGAACGCGGGAGAAGGTGTCCCAGATGGAGGGGGCGCGGCCGTCCTCGGCGACGGCGCCCTCGATCTGGTAGGCGGAGGTCGCCGTGCCCCAGGCGAAGTCCGGCGGGAAGGCCTCCAGGTCGAGCGTGCTGCGGGAGTCGGTGGATTCGGACACGGGAAACCTCTTCGTGATGGGTGTGGAGAGGGGCGTCACTTGACCGCACCTGCGGTGAGGCCGGCGACGAGGTAGCGCTGGAGGAGCAGGAAGCCGACGACGACGGGGACGCTGACCACGAGGGAGGCGGCCATCACCTGGTTCCAGTACACGTCGTTCTGGGTGGCGTACCCCTGGAGACCGACGGCGAGGGTGCGGGTGGTGTCGTTGGTCATGACGGAGGCGAAGAGGACCTCGCCCCAGGCGGTCATGAAGGCGTAGACGGCGACGGCGATGATGCCGGGGGACGCGGCCGGGACGATGACGCGCAGCAGCGCGCTGATCGGACCGCAGCCGTCGACCTTGGCCGCCTCGTCGAGTTCGCGCGGGATCGAGTCGAAGTAGCCGGTCAGCATCCAGATGGAGAACGGCAGCGAGAAGGTCAGATAGGTGAGGATCAGGCCTTCGCGCGAGCCGAAGAGGGCGATGCCGGTGGCGTTGCCGATGTTGACGTAGATGAGGAAGAGCGGCAGCAGGAAGAGGATGCCGGGGAACATCTGCGTGGACAGGACCGTCACGGTGAAGACCCGCTTGCCGCGGAAGGTGTAGCGGCTGACGGCGTACGCGGCGAAGATCGCGACGGCGACCGAGAAGACCGTGGCCGAGCCCGCGACGACGATCGAGTTCACGAAGTAGTCGGCGAGCGGGACGGTCTCCCAGATGTCGACGTACGGGCGGAGCGTGAGCCCGGAGGGGATCCACTCGAACTTCCCCGACACGTCCTCCAGCGGCTTGAGGGAGCTGGAGACCATGACGTACACCGGCAGCACCACGAAGGCGGTGAGCAGGGTGAGGAAGATCCGCCGCGTCCACAGGAACGAGCGGGGCGCCGCCATGGGGGAGCGCCGTGCCGCCGTGGACGAGCGCGGTGCCGTGCGCCGGGATGCGTGCTCAGACATCGGAGGTCTTCCTTCCGCGGCTGGTGAGCAGGAGGTAGACGCCCGTGACGACGAGGAGGAACAGCAGCAGCAGTACGGACATGGCCGAGCCCGTGCCGAAGTTCCACGTCTGGAAGGACGACTGGTAGATGTGGAGGGAGATCAGGTCGGCCGCCTCGGGCGCCGCCTTGCCGAAGAGCACGAACGCCGTGTTGAAGTCGTTGAACGTCCAGAGGAAGAGGACGAGCACGAGGACCTGGTTGACGGAGCGCAGCGAAGGCAGGGTGATGTGCCGGATCTGCTTCCACACGCCGGCCCCGTCGAGGGCGGCCGCCTCGTACATGTCCCGGGGGATGTTCTGCAGTCCGGCCATGACGGTGAGGAAGGCGAACGGCCAGCCCTTCCACACGGAGACGACGAGCAGGGCCCAGAAACTGTTGTCCCCGATGAGCCAGAAGGCGGGGCTGTCGCCGATGCCGAGCTGGTCGTGGAGGACGTGGTTGATGAGGCCGTTGTCGCGCTGGAACATGAAGGACCAGGTGATGACGGCGGCGTAGACCGGCAGGGCGTACGGGACGAGGAACAGCGTGCGGAGGAAGCCGCGGCCCCGGAAGTTCTCCTGGAGGAAGATCGCGGCGGCTGTTCCGAGGAGCCAGCACAGGCCCACGGACAGGACGGTGAAGCCGCAGGTCGTCACGAAGGACTTGAGGAGGGCCTGGCCGACGGGGGCGTCGAAGTCGATCGCGACGGTGTAGTTGTCCAGGCCGGACCAGGGCGCCTCCGACCAGTTCCGGATGTAGAACTGGGTGAGTTCCCTGAAGCTCATGGTGATGCCCATGAGCATCGGGACGAGGTGGACGAGCAGTTCGAGGAGCAGGGCGGGCAGGAGCAGCAGGTACGGCAGTGCGATGCGGCGACGCCCGGAGCGGCGTGGTGTGCGTGCCTCTCCGGGTGTGGCCTTGCGCACCGCCCGCTCACTCGGGGGAGTGACGGCGGTATCGGTCATGGTGGGGCGGCCTACTTCTTGGGCATCTGCTGCTGGGCCTTTTCGAGCTTGGCCTTCACGGACTCCGTGGTGACCGGACGGCCCGCGGCGGCGTCGGCGAACAGCTCCTTGACCGCGGTGCCGACGACGGTCTCGAACTGCGACTCCTCGGGAACCTGCGGCAGGGCCGCGGCGCTGGACGCGAGGGTCTCCCGGATGACGGTGAGCGACGGGTCGGCGAAGACGGGGTCCTTCTGGGCGCTCTTCACCGGCGGGACCGAGCCGTAGGCCTTGTTGAGGAGGATCTGCTCCTCGTCGCTGGTCATGAACTTCACGAACTTCAGGGCCCCGTCGAGGTTCTTGGTGTTCTTGAAGACGGCCATGTTGATGCCGGCGACCATCGAGTTGGTCTGGGTGCCCTGGCCGGGCGCGCCGGAGGGGACCGGGGCGGGAGCCACACCCCAGTCGTCCGGGGCCATGCCCTGGGAGGCGAAGGTCTGCTGCGGCGTCTGCCACAGGACCATGCCGGTCTTGCCCTTGGCGAAGTCGCTGAGGGACTGGTTCTGGGCGTACTCGGCGTTGCCCGGGGCGACGATCTTGTTCGCCGCCATCAGGTCGACGTACTGCTTGACCGCGGCGACGGCCCCGTCGGAGGTGAAGTCCGGCTTCCCGTCGGCGGTGAAGAAGTCGGCGCCGTGCTGCTTGCCGAGGACGAAGACCTGGTGGATGTTGTTCGACAGGTTGGAGCCCTCGACGCCGATGCCGGACTTGCCGTTCCTGCTGAGCTTCTTGCCGGCTGCGATCACCTCGTCCCACGTGGTCGGCGGCTTCGCTATGCCGGCGTCCTTGAACATCTGCTTGTTGTAGTAGAGCGCGTACGCCATGGAGTACAGGGGGACGGCGGCCGGCTCCTTGCCGGAGACGCCGGTGGAGCCGAGCGCGGAGTCGACGAAGCGGCCCTTGCCGCCGATGGCGTCGAGGTTCTTCGCGTCCCAGGGCAGCAGCGCGCCGGTCGACTGCAGCGAGGCGCTCCAGGTGTTGCCGATGTTGAGGATGTCGGGGCCCTGGCCGGACGTGGTCGCGGTGAGGATCCGGTTGAGCAGGTCGGACCAGGGGACCACCTCCAGCTTGACCTTGATCCCGGTCTCCTTCTCGAACTGGTCGAGCTCGGGCTGCAGGACCTTCTTGTCGACCTCGATGCTGGAGCCCTGGTTGGAGGCCCAGTAGGTGAGGGTCTTCGGCGACGCCTCGCTCCCTTCTCCGCCCCCGCAGGCGGTGGCGGTGAAGGCGAGGGAGAGCGTGACGGCACCGGTGACAGCGGCTCTGATTCTGCGCATGGCTCCTGGGCCCTTTCAGGGACGAGGGGAGTGCCGATGCGGTGGGCGACTGGAGGCCTCGCCGTAACATCGGCTTAATTTAGGATGTGAGTTAAACCCCATGAGAAGGTCGCGTCAAGGCTTGGACTGCGGGTATGTTGCAAGGAACGACTCCAGAGACGGGGACCCAAGTGCACGCGAGAACTGGCCGTACGGTGCGTGACCTGCGGCGCGAGAACCGCACCGCTGTTCTGCGCAGGCTGTACTTCGACGGACCGATGAGCCGGCTCATGCTCGGCCCGGCGACCGGTCTCAGCTCCGGATCGGTCAGCAACGTCGTCGCCGAACTCGTCGCGGAGGGCCTCGTCGAGGAGGCCGGCAGCGTCGACTCCGCCGGCGGACGGCCCCGGACCCTCGTGCGGATCACCCCCGCGAGCGGCTTCATGATCGGCGTCGACATCGGGGAGACGCGGGTCAGGATCGAGCTGTTCGACCTCACCCTCACCGAACTCGCCCGCACCGAACGCGCGTTGGCCAGCTCAGGACCCCGTACGGCCCGATACGACGTGGACCTCGTCGTCGCCCACCTCCGCGAGGGCATCGCCGAGGTGCTGCGCACCGCGGACGTGCCCGCCGACCGCCTCATCGGAGTCGGGGTCGGCGTCCCCGGCATCGTCGCCCGCGATGCCGAGGACGGCGCCGTCGTCCACGGTCAGACCGTCGGCTGGGACGCCGTCCCCTTCGAGCGCCTCCTCCGCGCCGCCGTCGATCTGCCCGAGGACGTCCCCTACTGGATCGACAACGGCGCCAAGACCCTGGGCCAGGCCGAGATGTGGTTCGGCGCCGGGCGCGGCGCGCGCAGCGCGGTGGTCGTCCTGTTCGGCTCGGGCGTCGGCGCCTGTGTGGTCACGGACCCGATGGGGCCCGGCCGGGCGATCGAGTGGGGTCATCTGACGGTACGGGTCCGTGGGCGCCGCTGCCGCTGCGGCGCCCAGGGCTGCCTGGAGGCGTACGCGGGCGCGGAGGCCCTCCTCGACCGGTGGCGCGAGGCCGGCGGGGAACCCCCGGCGGGCGCGGACGAGGAGACGGCGCTCACGGCGATGCTGGCGGCGGCCTATCCGGTGGACCCCGGTGCGCGGGCGGACGCCACGGCGCTCGCCGTCCTGGAGGAGACAGCCGAGTACCTGGGCGCGGGCTTCGCCGACCTCATCAACCTCTTCCAGCCCGAGCGCATCCTCGTCGGAGGCTGGGCGGGCCTCCAGCTCGGCACCCGGTTCCTCGGGACGGTGTCCGCCTACGCACGGGAGTACGCACTCCGGTACCCGGCCAGCCGTACCGCCATCGGCCTCGGCACCCTCGGCCCGGAGGCGGTCACCGTCGGCGCCGCCCTGCTGCCGCTCGTCGACTTCTTCGCCCAGGGCGGCCGCCGCCCCGAGACCAAGCCCGCCACGCCGGCCCCCGCCTGGCAGTCGGCCCTCCAGGACCGGGTCTCTCCCTGAGCCGACCGGGCCGCCGGGGGCGGGGGAACAGGGTGGTCAGTCGACCGGCCAGGTGTGCGCCGGAGCGTTCATGTGCATGTAGTCGAGGTACTGCTGCGTCATCCGCCGCAGCGCCTGATGCCGGTCGACGTGACCGATGTCGTGGATGTGGTGGAACGTCTCCGACTGCCACACCGCGCCGTTGCGGCCGCTGACGCACCGCTGCTCGATGATCCCGAGCAGCGGCTCCCGCCAGGCCGTGTCCATGCCCGACCGCTCAAGACCGCGGTCCGCGAGCGGCAGCAGGCGGCGCAGGACCAGCTCGGTCGCGGGGACTTCACCCATCCCGGGCCAGTACAGCTGGGCATCGATTCCATGCCGGGCCGCGGCGTACAGATTGTCCTCGGCCACGGAGAACGACATGCGAGACCAGACGGGCCGGTCCTCCTCCACCAAGGCGCGGACGAGGCCGTAGTAGAAGGCGCCGTTCGACAGCACGTCGGCCACCGTGGGACCCGCGGGCAGCACGCGATTCTCGACCCGGAGGTGCGGTACGCCGTCGACGACGGCATAGACGGGCCGGTTCCACCGGTACACCGTCCCGTTGTGCAGGGTGAGTTCGGCGAGACCGGGGATCCCTCCGTGGTCGAGGGTCTCCTGAGGGTCCTCGTCGTCACAGAGCGGAAGCAACGCCGGGAAGTACTGCGCGTTCTCCTCGAAGAGATCGAAGACGCTGGTGATCCACCTCTCGCCGAACCACACCCGGGGACGGACTCCCTGCACCTTGATCTCTTCCGGCCGGGTGTCGGTCGCCTGCTCGAACAGCGGAATGCGCGTCTCGCGCCACAGCTCCTTGCCGAAGAGGAACGGAGAGTTCGCGGCCAGGGCCACCTGCACCCCGGCGACGGCCTGCGCCGCGTTCCAGTAGTCCGCGAACTCGTCCGGCGCCACCTGCAGGTGGAACTGCGTGCTGGTGCACGCCGCCTCGGGAGTGATCGTGTCCGCGTAGGTACGCAGCCGCTCCACCCCGTCCACGGAGATCAACAGGTCCTCACCCCGTGCGGCGAAGATCTGCTCGTTCAGCAGGTGATACCGCGGATTCTCGGACAGCGACGCCGGACCCACGTCCTTCAGCTCCAGCGTCGGAAGGATCCCGATCATGACGAGGTGCGCCCCGATGGCCGCGGCCTTCTCCTCGGCGTGGTTGAGCGCGTCCCGTATCTCCTGTTCCCATGCTCCGGGGCCGCCCGCGGTGAGCTGCCGCGGATCGATGTTGATCTCCAGGTTGAACCGCCCGAGCTCGGTCGACCAGGACGGGTCCGCGAGTGCCTCGAGGACGTCCAGGCTGCGCATGGCGGGCTCCGCGGCATCGTCGACGAGGTTGAGCTCGATCTCCAGGCCGACCTGCGGACGCTCGAAGTCGAACCGCGACTCCCTCAGCATCTGAGCGAACACGTCGAGGCAGGCGTGCATCTTGTTCCGGAACCGGCGACGGTCGTCACGGGTGAACTCCAGCGCCGGGACGTCGCGTCCCATTCGGCCCTCCCGAGACTCGTCGGCACGGACCTTCCCCTTCAGAGTCCCACTTCGACCACGACCCGACCACCGAGCGGGCCGGCGGCAGCCGCGGGGGAGGCAAGCGGTGCGGGGACGACGTGCGGGACGTGGGGAGCGGGCGCCCCCACCCCACCGGACTTCCGTACGGCGCTGCGTCGGGAGGCGCACCGTACGGCGGCGGCACCCGGTGCGACGGGCACGCGCCCTGATCGCCTACGGCGTTCCCCGACGCGCACCCCGACCTCAGCGTGAGCGTTCGCATACCGACCTGACGCCCGGTTCGACCTGCGAACCCGGGACTTCCCCGATGGCCTGAGCGACGTCTTCCGCGTGCGTCAGCTGGGGATGGTGCCCCGCGCCGTCGATCACGGTCACGGTGGCGTGCGGGAGGGTGTCGAGCAGGGCGCGTCCCTCGGAGGTCAGCGGATCGTCGGAGCCCGTGACGATGTGGACGCGCCCCGGAAAGCGCTGCAACCTGGCCCGGAGATCGGTGCGCCACCGCACGCTTGCGGTGGCCGCCAGGAGCCGGGCGGTGGTGGCCGCGGTGGTGCCGCGGCGCAGGTCCGCGACCGCCGATCGGAGCGCGGACGCGTGCTCCGTGGTGCCGGTCAGCCGTTCGGACAGTGCCGCGGGAGTCGTACGGCTCAGAAGCCCGCGGGTCAGGAGCGTCCACGTGGCCATGCGGGGCGGGGAGGCCTGCAGGAAGAACGGCGACACGAGCGTGAGCTGGTCCACCTCGTCCGGATGGGCGGCCGCGGCCTCGACGGCCGTGGCGGCGCCGACGGAGTGGCCCACCAGGTGACGGGCACCGGTCTCGGTCACCAGCGCGGACAGCCAGGAAGGCCAGTCGTCGCGGCTCCCGGTGCTCATGCCCAGGCCCGGCAGGTCGACGGCGCGGGCGTGCCCGACCGCCGCGACGACGGGCGCCCAGGTGTCGGCGTTGACCGGCAGGCCGGGCAGCACCACCGTGGCCGCGTCCTCCCGACCCAGTTCGAACGTCCGTACTCCGCCCTGCTCGGTGAACCGCCTGTCACCCGCGGGGGCGTCGCCGAAGCGGTGGGCCGCGAGGTGGTCGGCCCAGCGGTGGAGCGTCGTGGCGGTATCCGGCATGCGCAGCCCGTGCCGGGCGGCGAAGGCACGGGCGGAGTCGGTCGGGTAGCGGTCCTCCGACAGGAACGTCAGCGTCTCCGGGTCGGCCTTCGTGAGCCGGCGGGGAAGCCGCTTGAGCAGGGGCACCGGCACCCGGGTCCGGGGTGCCTTGACGCCGTAGTGCTCAGCTACCAGCGTGAGGAGGTCGGGCAGCCCGGGAGTGGCGTCGTCCAGCAGCCAGTAGGCGGTGCGTTCGGTGGACGCGTCCACCGGCAGCAGCGTCATGAACCGTGCGAGGTAGTCGGCGGCGACGACGGGAACGAAGGTCCGCCCATTGCCCGGCAGTGCGGCGAGCGAGCCCTGCCAGAGGTCTTTCAGGTTGGAGGCGAGTCCCAGGTACTGGTCGGACTCTCCGGTGGCGCTGTCCCCGATGACGCTGGCCGGGTTGACGATGGACCAGGGCACGTCCGACCGCGCTGCGAGATCCTGGAAGACGGCGTCCGCCTCGACCCTGGACGCCTCGTACGGGCCGAGCGCCCGGTACGTCTCGCGTCGGCGCTCCTCGCTCCACGGAGCGGAGTCCTGTCCGCCCACGCGGTATCCGGACACCTGGACCAGGCGGCGCAGGTTCGGCATCCGCGCGGCGAACGCGACGACTGCGCGGATGCTGTCCACGTTGGCGCGACGCGCCTCGTGCACGGACATCCCGAACCGGTAGGCGCCGGCGCAGTTGTAGATCTCGGTGACGTCGTCGTACGCGCCCTCGATCAGTGACGCCTTGGTGAAGTCGACCCGGAGGTCCGCCGGGACCTGGTCGTGCCCGCGCTCCGCCAGCCACCGGGTCAGCCGCAGATAGGACGCATGGCTTCGGGAGGCCGCGTGCACCCGCACACCGGCCTGACCGAGCGCGAGAACCACATGGCGCCCGATGAAGCCGCTCGCGCCGAGCACCACCGCGTGCCTGTCCTCCGTGCTCACGCCGAGACCTCCGTACCCGGCTCCAGCAGCGTGGTGATCGCCTGAGCGGCGCAGTACAGCGGCTCGGTGGACCGCTGGGCCCGTGACACGATCACCGCTCCCTCCACCATGCTGACCATGGCGGTCGCGAGGGCACGTGCGGCGTGCCGAGGGTGACCGTGGGAGACGAGCAGCTCGCTCACCGGCGAGATCCACGACTCGAAGGCACGGGCGCAGGCGTCTCGCAGCCGGTCGCTCTGCGCCCCCATCTCCAGCGTCACGACCGAGACCGGGCATCCCAACTGGAAGTCGCCGGCGTCCAGCATCCCGGCCAGCTCATCGATCACATGGCGCAACACGGCAGCCGGTGTCGACGACTCCTGCGCGGAGTCGGCGACGAGCGCGCCGAACTGCGCGGCGGCGAGTTGGACGGCCTTCTCGCCGAGGGCCTCCTTCCCCTGGGGGAAGTGGAAGTAGAGGGAGCCCTTCGGGGCGCCCGAGTGCTCCACCACCGTGTTGAGCCCCGTACCGCTGTATCCGTGACGCTGGATCAGCTCCAGCATCGACTCCGCCAGCCGCAGGCTGGTCCTTGCTCCCTTGGTTTCCGCCATGCGCAAAGAATAGACCGGTCTACATATTCCACAAGTCCCCGCCGCCCGAACGCCGTTCGCCCGGGTCCGCAGGGGAGGCCACTGCCACTACGCGGACGAGGGTCCTCTGCTCAGGCCGAGCAGAGGAAGACGTACGCCGTCATCGGCGCGGAGACGGGCCCCGGGCCCAGGCGGGTGGTCATCTCCCGGGTGACGGTGTCCTGGACGGCAGCGACGTCTCCGTGCTGCTCGACCGCCGCGCGGACCGGCGTCCCGGCGAGAAACCCGAGGGCGACATCGGCGGCCGACGGAGCCCGACCCTCCAGCGTGATCTCCCGCTCCTCCTCTACGGCGAACCCGGCGGCGGCAAGGTCGGTGGCTACGACGGCGCGGTCGGCGTAGCCGTGCGGGATGGTCCGGATGAACCGAGGCGGGTCGACGGGAAGAGCCCGCTCCAACCCGGCCTGGAGCGCGGCAGCGAACACGTGCGTGTCGAGCGGGCCCCAGGTGTTGAACAGGAACCGGCCACCCGGAGCCAGCACCCGGCGAACCTCGTCGTAGGCCGCGACCCGGTCGGGGAAGAACATCACGCCGAACTGGCAGACCACCAGGTCGAAGACGTGGTCCGGAAACGGCAGCCGCTGCGCGTCGGCCTGACGCCACACCGCACCCGGAGCCCGGGACGAGCCGAAGGTGACCATGGTGTCGTTCAGATCGGTGGCCGTCACCTCGGCGTCCGGCACCGCGGAGAGCAGGCCCGACGTCAAGACACCGGTGCCCGCGGCCAGTTCGAGAACGCGACGAGGGCCAAGCGCCACCACCCGGGCGGCGAGATCATCGGCGAAGGGCCGGAAGACCGCCGGCACGAGGTACTGCTCGTACACCGCGGGCATGGACTCGGACCACCGCCGGTCGGCATCGATTCCCGTCACCCCCGAGACGCTAGCGCCGCGCCAGAAGGCCCGGGGCCTCGACGCGCCCCGCGTCAACCAAGAGGGCTTCGATTCACTCTTTCCGGTGGCGTGTGAACGCCAGAGGGCAGTGCCATCCGGTCAGCACGAGAGGTACGGACGCGGACAGTGCTCCAGGAAGGGCAGGCGGGGCCACTGTGAGCGACCGGTGAGGGGCGGCAGCACCGTAGCGCGCGAGGTCGATCAGGGTAAACCCGCCGGTCGCCGCTGGCCGGGACGCCCCCACCCCGGCTGTACGCGGCACTGCCGGGGGCGCTGAGCTACAGAGCGTTCCGGGCTCCCTCTCCCATCCCCGCCGCAACGCGGCCACCGGGGCGGGGGGAGCCCCTTGCGCACCGTCGACCGATCGGAGATGTCACCATGAGCACACCTCCTTCCGTCCCGCTCCGGGTCGCCCTCGTCAACGGAAGCTTCGAGCAGCCGTCCGTCACCGACATGGCCTTCCTGCCGGACGCCTCGCAGACGCAGGCGCCGCGGCACGTCCCGGGCTGGCTCACCACCGCCACCGACCACATGGTCGAGGTGTGGCACTCGGGCTTCAACGGCGTTCCCTCCGCGGAGGGCGAGCAGTTCGCCGAACTCAACGCCAACCAGGTCTCCACCCTCTACCAGGACCTGCCGACCACTCCCGGCACCAAGCTGTACTGGCGGCTCTACCACCGAGGGCGGCAGGGGCAGGACACCATGGCCCTGGACATCGGCACCCCGGGCAGCGTGGTCGAACAGCGCACCTTCACCGACGGCAACACCGCGTGGGGGTACTACACCGGCACCTACACCGTCCCGGCCGGGCAGACCACCACCCGTTTCGCCTTCCGATCCGTCTCGGCGGCCGGCGGCAACCGCGGAATCGGCAACTTCCTCGACGGAGTGTTCTTCGGAACCGCCCCCCACGTGGTGCTCACCAAGTCCGCCGTTCCGTCGGGTCCGTTGGACGTCGGTGACGTCGTCACCTACCGCATCACCGCCAGGAACGAAGGCGGCGGCGCCGCCGAGCGGCTCACCCTCACCGACGTCCTGCCGCCGGGGACGACGTACGTGCCCGGCTCCCTGCGGATCATCGACGGCCCGAACGCGGGCGTGAAGACCGATGGGGCGGGCGACGATCAGGCCGCGTACGACCCCGCGAGCGACACGGTGGTCTTCCGGCTCGGCACCGGAGCCTCCGCCTCACAGGGCGGCAGTCTGGTCAACACCGCCGCGCTGCCGGAGGGCACCACCGTCGAGTACCGGGTCACCCTCGGCCTGGAGACGGCGGGTACCCGGGTCACCAACACCGCTGCCGCCACCTACGAGAACCGGCTCGGTTCCGCCCCCGAGCCGCTGACGGCCACGTCCGACGAAGCCGTGACCGAAGTCAGGCCCGCCGCCGATCTGGACGTGACGAAGGCGGCCGACGCGACCACCGTGACCGTCGGACAGACCGTGACCTACCGACTGACCGTCCACAACGCCGGTCCCAGCCCGGCGACCGGCGTCACGGTCGCCGACCGGCTCCCGAGCGGGCTCGTCTTCCTGTCCGCCGACGCCGACGCCGGTGCCTACGCCCCGGAGACCGGGCGGTGGTCCGTGGGCGAACTGGCCGTCGGGGCCCGCGCGACCCTCGTCCTGCGGGCGAAGGCCACCAGGCCCGCCCGCGTCACCAACACGGCCACCGTCACCGCTGTCGAGAAGGACCCCGACCCGGCCGACAACACGGACTCCGTCACCGTCTGCGTCGATCCGGCACCGGCCTGCTGCGCCCCGTGCGTCCCCCGCGCCTGATCCGACGCGCGAGGGGTGGGGCCGGGCTGCCCCAGGTGTGACGTGCCGCATGCGGGAGGGTCGACGTCGCCCGACCGAGGGCAGAGCGCACGGTGAGAGAGGGCAGTCAGGCCGCAGGGGCCGGAGCCACACGGCATCCGGCCCCTGCGGTCCCACGGACACCGGTCGATCCGACGTCGCCCGCGCGCCGTGCGACGTCCCCCGCGCACGGCGCCCGCACCCGTGGGGGCGACCTCCTCCGAACCCGTTCCCCGTCTGGGTTCAGGGGTTCTTGAGCACGTCGTTCAGAGTCTCGAACGGGTCGGTGAGCGTGGCCAGGACATAGGCATGGTCGTACGCCTCGCTCCCGATCTGCAGACGTGCCGACCGCTCCGAGTGTTCCCGCAGGGGACCCAGCTCCGGGGTACCCCGCTGCGGATGTCCGACCATGTCCCAGAACGCCTGCCCCGCGCCGTACGCCGTGGCGGACTCCTCCGCCCGTTCCAGCGCCGCCAGGGCGGCCGCCAGCAGATCGAGACCGAGGGCCAGTCCGAACGCGTCGCCGATCGTCTGCTTGCCCCGCAGCATCGACCTCGCGTGGGCGGCGGCGTCGGCCGAGCGCTTCTCGCTCAGCGCTATCACCGCCAGCTGGTACTCGGCGTAGGACCGGGTCCAGTGTTCTCCCGCCGACACGGAGTCCGCCCGCAGGGCCTCCGCCTCGGCACGTGCCCGGCGAAGGGAGCCCGACGCCGTCAGCGCGAACACGCGGACCAGCCGGCACCGGGCCGCCGCAGGCGTGTCCCCCGCGAGGAGCGCCAGCGCCCGATCCGCGGCGTCGACGACCTTCAGGGGTTCTCCGCGGAGCAGCATGACGAGGCCCAGGAGGTAGGTGGCGTCCGCGAGCAGCTCCGGGTCCGCGCCGGCCAGCGCCTGTTCCCGTGCTCGTGCGCCGAGCCGGGCGGCCGACTCGTACTCCCCGCGGAGGCAGCGCACCACTCCAAGGGCCCAGCACGCCCGTGCCAAGGTGTCGGCGGGTTCGGCGACGAGCTGCAGGCACTCCTCCAAATAGTGTCCGGCCTCGTGCAGTTGGCCGCAGCAGGCCCAGAAGAAGCCGAGCTTCCCGGCCATCGCCGCCGCCAGTGGGGGATCGGTGGCGAGCAGGTGGTCGAGTGCGGCGCACAGGTCGCCGAAGCAGCTGACCAGCCGGGTGTAGGCCTCTGCCTGGCGGGGCCCCCACCAGTCACGCTGGGCGGACGCGGCGAGCTCGTGGAAGCGCCACGCGTGACGGTCGGCGGTCGCCCGCGTCTCGGCGAGCTCCGCGAGCCACATGGCCCCGTACTCGCGTACGGTGTCGAGCATCCGCAGCCGGCCGTCGTGCACCGTGACGATGCTCTTGCGCCGCAGCCCGGCGAGAGCCTTCTCCACCGCGGCACCGGTCAACGGTCCGCCGCCGCACACCCGTACGACGTCCTCCGGAGCGGCGTCGGTTCGGAACACCGACAGCCTCGCCCACAGCAGCCGCTCATGCGGCTCGCACAGCTCGTGACTCCACCCGATCGTGGTGAGCAGCGCACGGTGACGCGCCGGGCGCACCGTGCTCTCCGAGCCTGCCGTGAGCGCGAGCCTGCCGCGCAGCACCCTGGCCATGATGCGTACCGGCCTGTCCGAGAGCTGTGCGGCGGCCAGTTCCAGGGCCAGGGGAATGCCCTCGAGCCAGTGGCACACCTCGCTCGCGGCCAGTCTCTCCTCGGGACTCTCCAGCGCTACGCCGACCGCCGCCGCCCGTGCGGCGAAGAGCTCCATCGCGTCCGAGTCCAGCGAGAGCGGGCCCAGGGGGACGAGCGCCTCGCCGACCGTGCCCAGCGGCTCCCGGCTGGTGGTGAGCACCACGAGCGCGGGGCAGCGGGCGAGCAGTGTCTCCACCAGCGCCGCGCACTCGGCGACCAGGTGCTCGCAGGAGTCGAGGACGAGCAGAACGCGACGCGCTCCGAGCCAGGTGGCCAGCGCGTCGAGGGGGTCCCGCGCCGAATGGTCCGACAGGCCGCACGCGTCCGCCACCAGCGGGATGAGGAGGGTCCCGCTGCCCAGCGACCACAGCGGGGCCCAGAGCACGCTCTCGAAGGCCTCGGGCGGGAGAAGACTCGCGGTCCGCGCCGCGAGGCGGGACTTCCCGACCCCGCCGGCCCCCACCAGCGTCACCAGTCTGCTCTGCTCCAACCGGGCGCTCAGCTCGGCGAGTTCATGTTCCCGACCGACGAAAGAACCGCGCTCCGGCGGCATCCGACTCTGCACCCCCGGATTGTGCGCGCGCCGAGCCCCTCCGCGCACCCAGCGGGGCGGACCGAAGGGGACTGTGCCGACGGTCGGACCCAGCGGTGTATGGATCGTGGTGGCTCAGGAACGGGCTGCGCCTCGGGAGGTGCACCGAGGGGGAGCGGGTGCACCCCCTGGACCCCGTCGGCCGTGCTTCACCGGTGGTGGCAGTCCCAGTGCGCCTTCACCCAGACCTTCTCCCAGTGCCCGGGAACGTAGACCCACTTCCCGTGGTGGTCGTGATGGCCCTTGCGCCAGGAGTCGTCATGGTTGACCCACTTCTTCTCCCAGTGGCCCGGGACCCACTTCTTCTCCCAGTGACCCTTCTTCCACTCGCACCGGTCGTGTCGGTCGTGCTGGTTGCCATGGTCGTCGGTCACGACGGACGTGGCGACGGACGACGGGGCGGGAGAGGCCACCGCCGAGCCGGACATGCCGAGCGCGACACCGCCTGCCAACAGGCCGGACGCGGCGGCACCCGCCACCAGTCGGCGGACTCGCATGGTCGTGGTCATGGAACACACCTCCTTCGAACGAGCCGAAATGGGATATCGCGGCGAGAGCCTGCGGGTGAGGAGCCATTCCGACTCGCGCGGCGATTGCCGGAAGCCGTGAGTCTCGCTGTGCACTTCGTAGCGGGTTCGAGGCGGCAGGCACCGTGAAGGGAACGGTGCGCGGAATCCGGGAACGGCCGCGTGCGACACCTTTGTCCCAGTGTGGCACGGTTGCCCTCCGCGCCGCTCTGCTCCGTTGCCGCGCCGGTACAGCGCGGGCGTGACGGGGCGCGTCCGAGGGGATTCGGGCAGCGGCTAGACACTGATGGAGTGATCCTTGGATCGGCCCAGCCTTGCGTGGCCGATGACGCACAGTGGCTCACTGAGGACTGGGTGTGTCACCGGAGGCGCCCAGAGGGCTGGGTGTGTCACCGGAGAAGCCCAGGAGAGGAGCGCGATCGCGGTGCCCCTGCTCGGAAGGCTGCGTACGAAGGCAGGCGATGCGCTCCTGCGGCGCGTGGCCGGTCCGGCGGCACACCGGAAGCGCGCCCGCATCCATGACACACCGGGGCCGCGCTGGTTCGCTCCGGACAGGCCGGTGCGGACCGTGCACGCCGATGCCTCGATGTACGTCGGCGGCCTTGCCGCGCTTCTGCTCCAGTCCCTGCACCCTGTCGCCATGGCGGCTGTCTGGGCGCACTCGGGTTTCCGCGGTGATCCGTGGGGCCGCCTGCAGCGGACCAGTACCTTCCTGGCGGAGACCACGTTCGGCACGGCGCGGGATGCCGAGCGGGCGGTGGAGCGGGTGCGCGGGGTGCACGCGAGGGTGACCGGGCGCACGGCGGGCGGAGTGCCCTACCGTGCTTCCGATCCGTCGTTGTTGTCCTGGGTGCACATGGCCGAGACGTACTGCTTCCTGGAGGCTCATCGACGCTACGGCCTGCATCCGCTGACCGGCGGGCAACAGGACGCGTACGTCGAGGACATGGCGTCGGTCGCCGTGCGGCTGGGCGTCACCGACCCGCCGGAGACCCGTGCCGGTCTCGTCGCAGCTCTCGGCAGCCGGCGCCGCGAGCTGGAGGCGACGGACGAGTCGTCGGCGACGGCCCGGTACCTGCTGGTGTCACCGCCTCTGCCGTGGCCGGCCCGCCTGCCCTACCTCCTGCTGGCGGCAGCCGCCGTGGACCTCTTGCCGTCGTGGGCCCAGGACCTTGTGCCGGTGCCCCGTCGGATCCGGTTCCTCCGCCGTTTCGCGCGACCCGGCGGTCTGGCGGTCACGGCGGCGATCCGCTGGGTGACGCCGCCGCTTCCCTCCGCAGATACCGATCGATGACCGGTACGTACCCTGACGTGCGGCCGTGCCTCGGGAGCCCTCAGGCGGGCTTGCGCCACACGGAGATGTGCTTCGGGGAGTCCTGGACGAAAGGTGTTCCGTCCCAGTCCGCGACGCGACGCTCCAGCTCCAGTCCGGCGATCCGTGCCATCAGGTCGAGCTCCGCCGGCCATGCGTACCGGTGCCGGGAACTGTCCCGGCGGTAGCGGCCGCCTGCGTTGTCGTTCGTACAGCTGTCGCTCGTGTGGCCGTCGCTCGTGAAATGGTGCGAGACGAGGATCTGCTCGACGAGGTCGAAGGTGTCGAAGCCGAGGTGTCGCTCGGAGACGTCGAACGGCACCGCGACCTGGCCCGGCGGCAGCAACCGCAGGGGCGGTACGCCCAGTTCGATGACGAACCGGCCTCCGGGTGCCAGGTGACGCGCGGCGTTGCGGAAGCACTCGACCTGCTCGTCCTGCGTGAGCAGGTTCGTGATGGTGTTGTAGACGAGATAGACCAGGGAGAATTCCCCGGGGACGACGGTCACGGCCATGTCCCCGATGGTCACCGGCAGGGCGTCGGCGTCGACCTTGCGCCGGAGAACGGCCGCCATGTGCTCGGAGAGTTCGATGCCCGTCACCGGCACGCCACGTTCCCGGAGCGGGACGCCCACGCGTCCGGTTCCGATGGCGAACTCCAGTGCCTGGCCGTCTCCGGCGAGGTCGGCGAGGAAGGCGAGAGTCGGTCCGAGGACGGCGGCCGAGGACATCTCGGTCTCCTCGGCGTCGTAGCGGTCGGCGGTCGCGCGGGTCCACAGCTCACTGCTTGTCACGGCCGGCCACTCTGCCCGGCGCGGGGCGTCGCTGTCGACCGATATGCGCTCACCAGGGTCATGCGTGGGAGACGACTTCGGTGAGGCGGTCGGCCGCGGCGACGGCGGCCTTCGCGAGCCGGGCGCCGGGCTGTCGGGTGAGGCGCTGGATCGGGCCGGTGACCGTGACGGCGGCCACGACGCGGTCGGACGGGCCGCGGACCGGCGCCGAGACGGAGGCCATTCCGGGCTCGCGCTCACCGATCGACTGGGCCCAGCCCCGGCGCCGTACGCCACTGAGGGCGGTGGCCGTGAAGCGAGCACCTTGCAGGCCCTGGTAGAAGCGCTCGGGTTCCTCCCAGGCCAGCAGGACCTGGGCGGCGGAGCCGACCTTCATGGGGAGCGTGGACCCCACCGGCACGATGTCGCGCAGGCCGGACGTCCGCTCGGCTGCGGCGACGCAGACGCGCATCTCGCCCTGGCGGCGGTAGAGCTGCGCACTCTCGCCAGTGGCGTCCCGAAGGGAGGTGAGGACCGGACCGGCTGCGGTCAGCAGGCAGTCCTCGTCCGCGGCAGCCGAGAGCTCGGCAAGGCGAGGGCCGAGGACGAAGCGGCCCTGTACGTCCCTGGCGACCAGACGGTGGCGCTCGAGTGCGATGGCGAGCCGATGGGCCGTGGGCCGTGACAGACCGGTGGACGAGACCAGTCCCGCCAGAGTGGCCGGGCCTGCCGCCAGCGCACCGAGGATCACCGCGGCCTTGTCGAGGACGCCCACACCACTAGAAATATCCGAAATGTCCATGAAAAGGGGTACTCCAGTCTCGGTCGCGCGCGAAGACTCGCGGCGATCTCACGCAGGGAAGGTGGGAATGCTCAGCGGGGAAGAGCCGAAAAGGTCGGCCGATATGCCGCGGCGATCACGAGATGGGTACGCGGAATGCCCGGGACAGGCAGAGCCAGGGCGAAGGACAGCACAGAGAGCACCGTGTCTCCTCATCTTTTCCCACGCCACGTTGGCGCAGGCCGGAGTTGGCACTGATCCCTACGGCGCGGCGCGAACATGGAGCGCCGAGTCGATCGGGGAGTTGCCGGGGCTTCGTAGGGCCGGTCCCTCCACCCCTCTGGATGATTCGCGGAGAACCATACAAGACTCCCGCGGCCACCTGCCACCGGCCTCCTCTTCAGGCGAGCGGCGGGTCAGGCGGGCGGTGCGCGACACCACCCCCGGGTGCCCAAGAGGAGTCAGTGGGGGTGACAGTGCCGGACCGTCGGCGCCGGGATCCCGCCTCCGGCTCCCTCGGTGTCAAGTCCGAGTCGGGTCAACTCATCTGACGTTCCGTCAGGAGTGGCGAGAATCTTGCCTGGACACCCCTACCGGCCGGTTCTACTCTCAAGT
This sequence comes from Streptomyces sp. E-08, assembly GCF_049913095.1. Lineage (NCBI taxonomy): Bacteria > Bacillati > Actinomycetota > Actinomycetes > Kitasatosporales > Streptomycetaceae > Streptomyces > Streptomyces sp. E-08. The sequence continues at coordinate 8,424,561 of NZ_CP183971.1, forward strand.
CACTTTGCGCGGTTCCCCCACGCACCACACGTACGCACCCCGCTCGACAGCACCCCGCGCACCGCACCATGCGACGACCCGCACCTCCTCGCACCCCACCGTCGATCACCGAGGAGAACTCATGTCCAAGCTGCTCGTCTCCCTCACCGGCCTCGCCGCCGCCGGAGCCCTCGCCTTCGGGGCCAACGGCACGCAGGCCGCCTCCACCACCGTCTTACCTGCCGGCCACTCCTTCGCCGCCAAGCTCACCGGCAAGGCCACCTTCGTCGCCGGGTCGACCACGATGACCTGCACCGTCTCCGCCTCCGTACCGACGAGCGGAGCCAACAACGCCGTCCCCGCAGCCCCCGGCAACCACAACGCCGCGGGCCCCGTCTCCGTCCCCGTCAACCCGCCCAGCTTCAGCGGCTGCAGCACCAGCATCTTCGGCGTGAACGTGACCATCACGAGCAACGCCACCAACGGCCCCTGGACGCTCTCCCTCCAGAACGGCGCCCCCGCCACCGGCGGCTTCACCATCCCCAAGGGCGGCGTCGTCCTCAAGACCAGCGGCCTCGCCAGCTGCACCATCACCGCGTCGCCGGCCGGACCCACCGCCGTCAACGGAAGCTGGGCCAACGGCACCCCGTCCCAGCTGGCGATCGCCAACGCCCCCGTCCCCGCGACCGCCACGGGTGGCTTCCTCTGCCCGACCGGCAACCAGTCCGCGACCTTCAGCGCCACGTACCAGCTCAGCGACACCACGGACCCGTCCCAGCAGATCACGGTGACCGGCTGAGCCGCCGACCGCCCGACCAGAGGGCCGCCTGACCGCCTGACCGGTCGGCCGCCCCGGCGGACCCTGCGCGTCCCGGCCCGGATCACGCGGCAGGGCGCCGACGGCGAGTGACCGTCGCAGCGAACCGGCCTCCGCAGCGGCCCGCCCACCGGCAGACCGGAGGGCGGGCCGTCGGCGGATCCCGGCCCGCACGGGCGGTCGCCGTCCCGCCTCCCCTACCACGACGACTCGCCCCAACCATGGCCTGTATGGCGCACCGAGCTTTTCCTCCCGGGTGACTCCAGTGGCGCGCGTTCCGCGACCACGGGTGTCTGGACGAAGGAAGCGCAGGCAGGAAGTGGGAGAGCATGGAGCGGAAGCACAAGCGCCTCGCGACGCGGTGGGCCGCCGGGGTGGCGGGAGCGGTGTTCGCGATCCTGACGGCCACGGCGATCGTCCTGGTACGGGTCGCCCTGCCGAGCGGCGTCGACGGCGCCGGAGCGACCGTGGACGCGGGGCAGCGGAGCGCCGTGCGGACGGCGCTGGAACTGATCCCCTTCGCAGGCATCGCGTTCCTGTGGTTCATGGGCGCCCTGCGCGAGCAGGGAGGCGACCGTGAGGACAAGTTCGTCTCCACGGTCTTCCTCGGCAGCGGTCTGGTCTTCGTCGCCACGCTCTACGGCGCCGCGGCGGCGGCCTGGAGCACGATCGATGAGGGCGCGCAGGGCTCTTCCTTCGGCCGCGACGTCGCCTACGCCCTGCTGACCACCTACGCCATGCGGATGGCAGCGGTGTTCGTCATCACGACCTCGACCATCGGCCACCGGATCGGCATCCTCCCGCGCCCACTGACCGTCGTCGGCTACCTGGCGGGCCTGACGCTGCTCGTGGTGGGAGCGAGTGTTCCCTGGTCGGAGCTGGTCTTCCCGGCCTGGGTGCTGGTACTCAGCCTGAACATCCTGTGGGGCCGGCACCCCGCCGCGTCGCGGCCCGCCACCTCGACCTGATCGGGCCGGACCGCGCACCGCACGTCCCGCTCACCCGATGGCCTCGCTCACCAGATCACCCCGCTCATCCGATGGCCTCGCTCACCAATCACCCCGCTCACCCGATCGCCCCGCCGACCCGATCGCGCCGCTCACTCGATCGGTCCGCTCCCCATCGCAGTGGACCTCCCGGCCGACGAGAGTGGACGCAGGGGGCTTACCGGGCCATTGGAGAGGACCGATCCCGTGGTGAGCATTGCCGTCGATCTGAACCGCTGCCAGGGATACGCGCAGTGCGCGTTCCTCGCTCCCGAGATCTTCACCATGCACGGCGACGAGGCCCTGCTGTACGACCCCGACCCCGACGCCGAAGAGGCACTGCGCGAGAAGCTGGCCCAGGCCGCCGCGGCCTGCCCCGTACAGGCCATCCTCGTCGATGCCGTGGACGAACCGGCCGAGGCGGTGCCCGGTGCTCGGTGACGGAGCCTTGGACCAGCTCAAACGCGAGGGCCGCATCGTCGTCGTCGGCGCCTCGCTGGCAGGCCTGCGGGCTGCCGAGACCCTGCGGGCCAAGGGCTTCGCCGGGTCTCTGACCATGATCGGCGACGAGCCCTGGGAACCGTACGACCGGCCCCCGCTGTCCAAGGGGGTGCTCCTGGGCAGGGCGCGCGCCGATCGCACCGCGCTGCCCCGGCTCCGGTCCGTCGACGCGACCTGGCGGCTCGGCGTTCCCGCCACCGGCCTGGACATGGCCGCGAGGACGGTGCGGCTGGCCGACGGCGACGAGGTGCCGTACGACCGTCTGCTGATCGCCACCGGTGTCCGGGCGCGCCCGTGGCCGCGGGAGGAGGAGGCGGAACTCGACGGCGTCTTCGTGCTGCGCACCCGCGCCCACGGCGCCGCACTCGCCCGGCGCCTCGACGAGGGACCCAAACGGGTCCTCGTCATCGGCGGAGGGTTCGCCGGTTCGGAGGTCGCCTCCGCCTGCCGCGAACGCGGCCTCCCCGTCACCGTCGCCGAACGGGGCGCCGCACCCCTGGTCGGCGCACTCGGCGGAGTCGTCGCTGCGGTGGCCGGCGGCCTCCAGCGCGAGCACGGCGTGGACCTGCGGTGCGGGGTCATGGTGACCGCCCTGGAGGGCGACGCCTCCGGGCGGGTGCGTGCCGCGCACCTGTCTGACGGCTCCACCGTGGAGACCGACGTGGTGGTCGTCTCGCTCGGCGCCCTCCGTAACACCGAATGGCTGTACGGTTCCGGGCTCGGCGCCGGGCCCCGCGGCATCGCCTGCGACGCCGGGTGCCGGGCCTTCGACATCCGCGGAATCGTCACCGACGACATCTACGCCGCGGGCGACGTCGCCCGCACCCCCCACCCCCTCTTCGGGTACCAGTTCCTGTCACTGGAGCACTGGGGCAACGCCGTCGCCCAGGCGGAGATCGCGGCACACAACATGCTCAGCGCGAGCATCGACCGACTGCCGCACATGGACGTGCCGGCCTTCTGGTCCTCCCAGTTCGGCGTCAACATCAAGTCGGTCGGAGTGCCGTCGATGGCGACGGAGATCCTGATCTCGCAGGGCTCACTGGACAGCCGTCGGTTCGTCGGCGTCTACGGATACCAGGGGCGCGTCATCGGCGCCGTCTCCTTCGACCACGGCCGGTGGCTGCCGTTCTACAAGGAACTCATCGAGAGCACCGCGCCGTTCCCGCCGCAGTTCCCCACGGTCGACCGGCACGCGGACGGACAACGTCCGATGGACGCGGACTTCCCGGACCCCTCGGTCCCCAGCCACGGCCCCACCGTGACCCTCAGCGGATACTCGCCGGCCGACCGCCGGATCACGTTCACCCCCGCGCACTGACCCGCACGGCCACAAGGACCTGCCATGACGCAAACCCTGCTGCACCAGATCCTGGACTACGCCAACCGGGCCGACCCGTACCCGATCTACGAAGAGCTGCGGAGGACACCGGTCCATCACGGAGCCGACGGCCCGTACGTGATCAGCACCTACTACGAGATCCGCAGCCTTCTCCACGATCCCCGGATCAGCTCCGACGCCCGCAACCAGGCGTCCGGCGGCGCCGACCCGCTGGCGGAGTCGTCCGCCGAGGAGAGCGCCCTGCCGCCGAGCTTCCTACGACTCGACCCGCCGGAACACGACCGCATGCGACGCATGACGAACCGGCACTTCGGCCCGCCGCACTCCCCGCACCGGGTCGACGGCATGCGCCCGGAGCTCCGCGACATCGTCGACGGCCTCATCGACGGCCTCGCCGACCCGGGCCGGATCGACCTGGTGGAGGAGTTCTCCTACCCGTTCCCGGTGACGGTGATCTGCAGGCTGCTCGGAGTGCCGCGGGAGGACGAGGCACGCTTCCACACCTGGGCGGACACCCTCGCCGCCAGCCTGGACCCCGACCCGGACGGCGATGCCGCCGAGCGCGGCAAGGGTGCGCACGAGGCCCGGATGGAACTGGGGATGTACCTGGCGGGCCTGATCGAGGAGCGCCGCAAGAACCCCGGGGACGACATGCTCTCCCAGCTGGCGACGGCCAAGGGCGAGGACGGTCCCATGACCACGATGGAACTCCTCAGCACGGCGGCCCTGCTCCTGATCGCGGGGCACGAGACCACGGTCAACCTCATCACCAACGGAATACTGACCCTGCTGCGCAATCCCGACGTCCTCCAGCGCCTGCGGACCGAGCCGCGCCTGGCCGTGCCCATCGTCGAGGAACTGCTCCGCTTCGAGCCGCCGGTGCAGCTGCTTCCGGGGCGCACCACCCTCGCCGACATCGAGGTGCGCGGCGTCACCATCCCCAAGGGCTCCTCCCTCTGGCTGGTCCTGGCGTCAGGCAACCGCGACCCCCAGCGCTTCGAGAACCCGGACCGCTTCGACCCGGACCGCCCGGACGTCCAGCACCTCGGCCTGGGCAGCGGCATCCACAGCTGCTTCGGCGCACCGCTCGCCCGTCTGGAGGCCCAACTCGCCCTGTCGGAGCTGGCCCGGAGACTGGAGAACCCACGCCTGCTGGACGACCCGCCCCCGTACCGCCAGAACGCCGTACTGCGCGGGCCGCGCCATCTGCGGATCGCCTGCGACGGGATCCGGCCTTAGTCCGGCGCGGGGCCGGGTTCGGCGTCGGGCGGACGGGACCGCGCAGGGTCTCCGTCCTCACGCCAGTCCGGCGGCGATCGCCCGACGCACGGCCTCGGCCCGGTCCCGGATGCCGGCCTTGGCGAAGAGGTTGTTGATGTGCGTCTTGACCGTGGCCTCGCTGACGAACAGCTGCTCGGCGATCGCCCGGTTCGGGAGCCCCTGCCCGATCAGCGCCAGGACCTCGCGCTCTCGCGGGGTCAGGTCGTCGGGCAGAGGTCGGCCCGGCGCGGAGCGCTGGGTCCCGGTCACGGCGGCGAGCAGACGGTCGCGCACCTCGTGATCCAGGACCGACTGGCCGGCCGCAGCGGCGCGGATCGCGCGAGCGATGTCCTCACGGCCCGCGTTCTTCGTCAGATAGCCACGGGCACCCGCTGCCAGCGCGGCCATGATCGAGTCGTCGTCGGCGAACGTCGTGAGCACCACCACGGCCACGTCCGGGTGCGCCTCGCTCAGCCGACGAGTCGCTTCGGTCCCGTCCATCTCGGGCATTCTCAGGTCCATCAGGACGACGTCGACCGGCTCTTCGGCGACGACGTCCAGCACTTCGCGCCCGTTGGCGGCGGTCGCGACGACGCTGATGTCTCCGGCGAGTGCGAGGACCATCGCCAGGGGTTCGCGCACGGCGGCCTGGTCATCGGCGACGACCACGTTGATCGGGGGAGAGCCCGCTGCTGACCCGCTCATGCCGGAATCACCACCTCGACCTTCCAGCAGCCCCGTTCGGGGCCGGACGGCACGGGACCCGTCGTCACGGTTCCGTTCATGAGAGCGACGCGCTCGCGGATCCCGATCAGCCCCATCCCGCTCCCCGTACCAGTGGCGGACACCGGCATCGTCCCCGGCCCGTTGAGGATGCTCACAGTGGTCGTCCCCTCGTCGTACGACACCGTCACCCGCACCGTTCCACCAGGCGCGTGGCGAGTGGCGTTGGTCAAAGCCTCCTGCGCGATCCGCAGAAGGTCGTGGGCGGTCTGCGTCGGCAGCTCACGAACCGTCCCGGTCACCGTGAGGGCCTGGTGATGCCCCGACGACCCGAGCATGGCGGTGAGACTCTCCAGCAGGGGCAGGGCCTCCTCGCGCAGCGCCCGGACCGTCCACTGCGCCTGCTTCAGGCTCTCCCGTACCAGACTCTGCGCCCGGGCGGTCGCCTGCCGGGCCTTCTCCGTCTCGCCGACTTCGATCAGCGCGTCCGCCAGTTCGAGCTGCATGTTGATGCCGGCCAGGGAATGCGCGAGCACGTCGTGGACGTCCCGTGCCACCCGGCTTCGCTCGGTCAGCACCAGTGTCCGGGCTTCGGCGCGAGCGGCTCGCTCGGCTGATTCGGCAGCCGAGATCGCGGCCTCGACGGCCTGGTTCCGGCTCCGCCCCGACATCCCTGCCAGAACGAGCGCGCCGGTGGACAGCCCGGCCATGAACAACAGCCCCTGCTGACCCGGCTCGGCACCCCACGCCAGAGCGACGCCGCACAGCAGGCTCAGTGCCACCGCGAGAACCGTGGCCGGTCTGACGTTCAGCCGGTAGCCGATGAAAGCGGCCAGGAAGAAGGCGAAGAGCGACGCCGTCCCCGATTCCGAGGCGGCCATCAAAGCCGCCGCCGCAAGGACGCCGACCACCATCAGGAGCAGAAGGATGCGCTCGGGAACGAGCCTTCTGGGAACGAGCCGGAGGGCGAAGATCCCGAAGTTGACCGCGAAGAGGACCGCCACGACAAGACCACGGCCGCCGAAGCCCAAGGGCCGGAGCGTGAGGACCTCGACGACGAAGAGAACGGTCACCCACACCACCTGAGCGAGCCGGATGCGCTCCGTAGGCCCAGGATCGGCTCCCTCGGCCCTGCCGGGCATCCCCCGGTTCCTCAGTGGCATGCTGTGACGATACGGCATGATCACCTCACTCGGCCGGTGAGAGACACACCGTGCGTCGCGGGCCGCGTCGCACGGGCGACCACCTGGCTGCGTACGAAGATCGTGGCCAGACGGGTGACGACCTCGGCGACGGCCATCAGCAGAAGAGCGGTGACCCACGCCTGCTGGCCGGTGATCCGGTGCTCGATGCTGAACCTGCCGACATCGTCGGCGCCACCGTGGTCGACCCACAGCTGGAAGGCCAGCCGGGAGCCCATGCCGAGTACCCACAGGACCGCCGAGACGGCCCCGGCCTTGATCATCAGATCGCCGTTCAGCAAGCGGATCCGCGTGAAGATGCCACCGGCGATCCCGAGCACGGCACCCACCCCCGCCGTCACGGCGACGAGCACGAGGTCGTTGCCCTCCGTGGGCAGACCGTGCAGGTACTGGGAGGCGAAGAACGCCACGATCCCGAGAGGAATCAGATAGGACCGGGGCCCCAGCGGCCCCTCCCGCAGCTGCCGGAACACGATGAGGATGAGAGCGATGTCGACGAGCCAGTCAGTGAGAGTCATGGCTCAAGCATGTGGAAACCCCTGTTCTGACACCTGCACCCACGGGTGGAGGTACGGGTGGAGAAACACCACGCAACCGTCGCCACTCCGGGATGAAGCCCGACGGCTTACCGCGACACCTCGCACAGACCTCGGCAGCGATCGCCGGGTTCCTCCACTCCACGTGGGGCCAGGTCTGCTTGGTCACTTCGCGGTCGAACGGTGCCCACGAGCCTGCTCCTGAGCCGGATCCCGGGACTCCGGGTGTACTGGATCCGTGTCCTGGGCGGCGGCACTCAGGGCCGCCTCGACCCGGCGGTTCGTGGTCATGGTCGAGGTGACGGCGGTCATCGTCAGGAGGAGGCCTGCGGCTGTGTAGAGCGGGGTGCGGACGTCGTGGGTGGTGGCCAGCCAGCCGGCGAGGAAGGCGCCGAACGGGGCGGCGCACATGGCGAGCATGCGGGAGGTGGACGTGACGCGGCCCATCAGGTGGGCGGGGACGATCGCCTGCCGGAGGGAAGGGCCGAGCACCATCGTGGCTCCCACCCCCGCGCCGCAGACGGCGAGCGCGAGCCCGGCGACGTAGGGGTTCGGGGCGGCGGCGAGGCCCAGGATGGCGAGGCCCTCGACCGTGGCCGTGACGGTCAGCGCCGCGCCGGTGCCGAGTCGTCGGCCGAGGAAGGAGGCGATGCCCGCGCCGAGCAGACCGCCGGTGGCCTCCGCCGTGAGGAGCAGACCGAAGCCGAAGGTGTCGATGCCGAGACGAGCATGTGCGAAGAGGGCCAGTACGGTGTCCACGGCGACGAAGGCGACGTTCCCGACCGCCGGACGCAGCGCCAGTCCCAGCAGCAACCGATCCCGGAACACGTACGAGGCACCGGCCCGCGCCTGCCGCAGCAGCGACTCACGAGCCTTGGGCGGCGTGGGCCGAGGCGTGGCGGGCAGCGACCGTACGAGCAGCGCGGAGACCGCGAACGACACCGCGTCGGCGAGCAGCGGGACCGCCCGCCCGAGTGCGAGCAGAGCAGCCCCCGCGGGTGGCCCGGCGAAGCCGGACACGGCGGTCTGGGTGCCGCGCAGGCGGGAGTTGGCGCGCTCCAGGAGGGCGGGGGCGCGGCCGAGCAGATCCGGCAGATAGGCCGCGGCGGCCGTGTCGAAGAAGAGTCCACCGAGGCCGAGGAGGAAGGCGACGGTCGCGAGCAGCGGAATGCTCAGGACGTCGAGGACCGCCGCTGCCGCCGGTGTCGCGAGCAGCACCGCACGTGCCGCGTCCGTGACCCACATCGTGCGGCGGCGGTCCCAGCGGTCCACCAGCGCACCGCCGAGTACCCCGAAGAGCAGCCATGGCAGTGTGCCGGCGGCCGTGACGACGGCGAGCGCCATCGGGTCCCGCGTCAAGGTCAGCGCGAGCAGCGGCAGCGCGGCATGCAACACGCCGTCGCCGAGCGAGGACACCGTCTGAGCCGTCCACAGACGCCCGAACCCGGTGGGCAACTTCTTTACATCTGACGTCACTTGGTGTCCTCTCCGGCCTGCCCGCGCGACGACGGGTGGAACAGCGCGAAGACGAGCGACGTGTCCGGCAGCGACGGATCGGACAGTTCCCTGTACTCGTCCGCCAGCGCCTGCAGCCGCGCCCCCAGCTCCGCGAACTGCTCGTCGGTGAGCCGCAGATGTGCCATCCGTACGTGCCGCTCGCCGTCCTTCGGCGCGGCCTCCAGATCCGCCACGGCATGACGCATCAGCACATCCGGTCCTCCCTCGCCCGGATCCGGCAGCACGATCGCCCGCGCGGCCATGGCGTAGTACCGCTCGGTGACGCCCCGAACCTTTCGCGTCCGCACCACCTTCACCAGGCCGGCCCGCTCCAGCAGCCGCACGTGGTAACTCGAGCTGCCCTTCGCGAGGCCCACTCGCTCGGCGATCTGCGTGATCGTCGCGGGCTCGAAGCGGAGCACGGCCATGATCCGGTGGCGGGTGAGATTGGAGACGGCGCGGAGCTGCTCGTCCGTCGTGACGTGGAACGCCTCGGGAAGGTCATCGGTTGTCATGCGCACAATGGTCAACGTTTCTTGACCATTCTGGCAAGGGGTTTACTCCGACTCGCCACAGGACGTCGACACGCCGCGTGAGGCGTCACCGGTCGGGGTCACCCCGGAGTCATGGGCTGCTTCGTACGACGAGCTTCTCGTACAGCCACGGCCAGCGGGCCACCGCCACGAGGGCCCACGCCAGGACGGCCGGGGACCCACGGCCCGCGAAGGCGCCCAGGAGGATCGGCACGACGACCACGGGCACCCCGGCCCCCAGGGCCCAGCGGGTGCCTCGGCCGGATACCACTCCCGCCACGACGCCGACGGAAAGGAACACGGCGACGCTGCCGCACATGAGCCAACGCATCCCTGCCGGCAGCTGCTCCTCGACGTGCTCCACCGCCCCGCCGAGGGAGGCGGCGAGGGCGCCGAGCGCGCCCGTCGTCACGCAGTGCAGCGGCAGCGCGAAACGCGGAGCGAGCACACCGAAGCCCAGCAACGGAACCCCGCACGAGCGGCGCACCGCGAGTGCCCACAGCGCGAGCAGCAGGACGAAGGAGCCCACCGCCATCGAACCGAGGCGTGACGTCCAGTTCGCTTCCGACGAAGCCTCCACCGTCAGCGCGACGCTTTCGCCGATCACGATCAGGGTGAACAGCCCGAGTCGCTCGTCGAGATGCCGGGCGTCGAAGCGAGCGGCCGTCGGTCTCGGGCGGGGCTGCCGCTCGTGCTCGGCAGCGCGCTCCTCCCACTCCTCCTGCGCCCGGGCCAGGATCCGGTTCCGGGACAGGGCGAACGTGAGTCCCAGGTCGACGGCGAGACCGGCCGTCCACAGCCAGTAGCGGGTCGGCGCCTCGGCCCACACGGACACGATCCACGGGACGACCCCGAGAGACAGCTGCGCGACCGGCCAGTCCGCGAGGACCTCTCCACGCCCCTGCCAGAACCTCGACGCCAGGACCCGCACGAGCACGTACGCGAGGGCGAAGGCCCGTGCGTGCTCCGTGCGGACCTCGGGGACGGCGGCGGCCATCACGGCGAGCCCGAACATGCCGATCAGGACGGTTCGTGTGCGCACCTTGTCTGCGGCGACGTTTCCGTACGTCGTGAAGCACATCCACGCCGTCCAGAACGCCAGATACAGAAGGCAGTAGAAGCCCAGGTCATCTGCGCCCGGGACGCCGTGCAGCAGATGGGCCAGCTGGGCGACACCCGCGACGGCGATCAGGTCGAAGAACAACTCCAGCCATGAGGCATGCCGTTCGGCCTCGGCAGGAAGAGGAGGGGCCGGCGCGGTGCCGGGGGAGGCGTTCTCGGAAGTCATACCTGAGAGATCGGCCGGACCGCTCCCGCACTTCAGCCCGCAGTGCGTGGACCACGCCTCCGCCTGACGTCCGGAGCCCTGAGGCTCCCGGCGAGGAGCCGACCAGACGGTGCCTCACTGCACGTCCAGGGGCCAATGTCCGGCCTCCGGGGCAGCTGTCGGAGACGACCCCTCTAGGATGACGACCGCGTTTGACGACGGAACGGATGCGGTTGACGTCACACGCGGTCGCGTCAGGCGTGCGGTCGGCCGTGAGTCGTCCGACCGTATGCGCAGAGGTAGCTGTTCTACGGGGGAGATCTTCGGTGTTCGGAATCATCAGACCGTGCCGTCACCGGCTGGGCGAGGGCTTGCGTACCGAGTGGATGGCGCACCTGTGTGGGCTGTGCCTGGCGTTGCGCGGGGAGTACGGGCAGTTCGCGAGGACCGCCACCAACTACGACGGCCTGATCGTCTCGGTACTGACCGAGGCGCAGTCGGAGCGCACCGGCGACTGGCGGCGAGGGGCCGGTCCGTGCCCGCTGCGCGGGATGCGGTCGGCGGACGTGGCGCAGGGCGAGGGCGCGCGGCTGGCGGCCACGGTGTCACTGGTGCTCGCCGCTGCGAAGATACGTGACCATGTGGCGGACGGCGACGGCTTGATGGGACGCCGTCCGGTGGCGCTGGCGGCACGCCGGATCGCCCGCGGCTGGGACCGGGCGGGTGCCGCAGGCGGCGAGCGGCTCGGCTTCGACACCTCGGTGCTGATCGAGGCGGTCGAGCGCCAGCCGCAGATCGAGCGGTCGACCGGCCGAGGCGGCTCGCTGCTGACGGTCACGGAGCCCACCGAAACGGCTACCGCCGCTGCCTTCGCCTACACCGCCGTACTCACGGACCGCCCGGAGAACGCGGAACCGTTGACCGAAGCCGGCCGGCTCTTCGGTCGCCTGGCGCATCTCCTCGACGCGGTGGAGGACCTGGACGCGGACGAGGCGTCGGGCGCGTGGAACCCGATCGCCGTGACCGGCGCGGACCGTGCCGAGGTGCGCAGGCTCTGCGACGACGCCGTTCACGGAATCCGGCTTTCCCTGTCCGATGCCGTGTTCGTCGACGATCGGCTGGTACGGGCTCTGCTGGGCGGCGAGTTGGAGCGCGCCGTAGATCGGGTCTTCGACCCCCGCCATCGCCACCATCGCCACAGCCGCCCGGCGCGGGGCCTGCGCATGGTGCCTTGGCTGGGTCGCCGTACGGCGACGGAAGAGCCCTCCGGAGTCGGGACGGGCGCGGCCTGCGGCGTCGGCGCGCTTGCGGGTACGCCTCTGGGTGCCGCCCCGACGGCGTCGGGGCGGCACCCAGAGGGGGAGTGCCGTCGGTGTCGCGAGGTGCGCCGGCTGTGCCCCGATTGCAGGCTCTGCTACAACTGCTGCCGCTGCGACGACGACACGGATTCCGGGGACGGGGAGCCCTGGGAGTTCGGCGGCGGCAACGGCAACGGCGGTTCGAACCGGGATGCGTCCGGCAGGGACGGTTCCGGGGGTGACGGCTGGTTCGGCGGGCACGGCGGCGGCAACTCAGGCGGCTCCTCCGGTGGCTCCTCCGGCGGTTCGGGCGGAGGTAACTGGTCCGGTGGGGGCTCCGGTGGATCCGGCGGGGGCTCGGGTGACGGCTGCGGGGGCGGGGGCTGCTGCAACCCGTGCAAGTGCTGCTGCGACTGCTGTGACTGAGCGACGGATCAACCGGCGAACCCCGAGTGGTGCGCGCTGACAAAGGCACGTCAGCAAGCGCCAGACCGCATCGACTAGACGGGTGGTCAGCACCCTTGGGGCCCACGTAGAAGCGCTCGACGGGAAGCGGCTCACCAGGATTCCTGGTGGGCCGCTTCGTCCGTGGCGTGCGCACAGCGCCCGCCGCAGGGGCCAGCCCCGCCCGCCAGCGGCTCCTGTCTCACCGTCCATGCCGCCGTTCGCGTCAACATCAGGCTGATTCCATTCGAAAACCGTCGTACAGCAAGGGCGTTGCGGAATCCTGCTCACCTGCGTGCATTACTCTTCCTTGACTCGCCCTTGGGCTTGCTTTGGTGAAGCCCGATGATGGTTCAACCGGAGGGGAAACGCCGAGATGAGGTCCGTCCGCCTGTCCGCAGCACTGCGCGCGTCCCTCCTCCTCGTCCTCGCGCTCCTCTGTGCCGACCTGCCCCTCACCCTCGCCGGCTCCGCGACCCAGCTTCATCGGCCCTGCGCCCAGCACGCCGTGCCGATCGTGGCGTTCGAGTCCGGGCAGGCAGGGACCGGCGACGCCGACATCACCAGCGGCTCGGTCCTCCACCGTGACCGGCGGCGCCCCGTCACCGCGACCGCCGGCCTTCCCGGCTCGCCGCCGGGCACTCGCGTCGTCCCGCTCGCGGTTCCGCCGGTCGTCCGCCCTGGTGGCACGGACACCCGGCCGAGACCGCTCGGGCCCCACGACCCCTCCGCCCTGCAGGTGTTCCGCTGCTGACAGGTCGTGCCGACCCGCGCCGACCTGTCAGCCCGACGCGCCCCACGGCGCGCCAGGAGGAGTCATTCATGCAGCCCCTCATCGACCACGCCCGCCGATTCGGACGGCACCCCGAGGAGTTCGCCGCGCATGCCGCGGGCCAGTCCCCGGCCGTCCTGTTCATCACCTGCTCCGACTCCAGGGTCGTACCCGCCCTGATCACCGGCGCCCGGCCCGGTCAGCTCTTCGAACTGCGCACAGCGGGCGGCATCGTGCCCCCGTACACCACGGGCACCCCGAGCGGGGAGGCCGCCACCATCGAGTACGCCGTCGAGGTCCTGGGCGTCGAGGACGTCGTCGTCTGCGGCCACTCCCACTGCGGCGCCGTGGGCTCCCTCGTTCGCGGCGACGACCTCAGTACGGTCCCTGCCGTACGGGACTGGCTCGCCCACGCCGCCCCCGACGGCGCCCCTGGGCGCGCCGACGACCCGGCCGTCACCGACGCCGTCCACGGTCACGTCCTCGCCCAACTGCTCCGCCTGCGCTCCTACCCGTGCGTGGAGCGACGACTGGCTGACGGTCGGCTCCGCCTCCGCGGCTGGTACTACGAGGTGCACACCGGTGCCGTCCTGGAGTACCGCTCCGGGGCCGACTCCTTCGAGGCGCTGTGAGGAAGGACGTCCGGATGCTCCGCTCCTTCCCCTTCCTGCGGCAGGACGTCGCCGCCTCGCTCGTGGTCTTCCTCGTCGCCCTCCCGCTCTGCATCGGCGTCGCGGTCGCCTCCGGCGTCCCCGCCGAACTGGGCCTGATCACCGGCATCGTCGGCGGTGTCGTCACCGGCCTGATGCGGGGCAGCAGCCTCCAGGTCTCCGGTCCGGCCGCCGGACTCACCGTCCTCGTCCTCGAAGCGGTCCGCGCCTTCGGTCTCGCCGCCCTCGGAGTCATCGTCCTGGCGGCGGGTCTGCTGCAGATCGCCATGGGCCTGCTCCGGTGGGGCCGCTGGTTCCGCGCCATCTCCCTCTCCGTCGTCGAGGGCATGCTCGCGGGCATCGGCCTGGTCATCATCGCCGGGCAGGTCTACGCCGCGGCGGGCATCACCGCCCCGGACTCGGGCCTCGACAAGCTCACCGCCCTGCCGGGCGCCCTGGTCGAGGCACTGGGCAGTCGTACAGCCCTCGTGTCGCTCGCCGTCGGCGCCGGCACCGTCCTTGTCATCGTCGGCTGGCGACGGGCACCGCGCCGGGCCCGGGCGGTTCCCGGCGCCCTGGTGGCGGTGCTGCTCGCCGCCCTCGCGACCGCCGTGTTCGGCGTTCCGGTGGAGACCGTGCGGGTCAGCGGCGTACTGGAGGCCGTCCACCTGCCGGACTCGGAGGCCCTCTCCTCCGTCGCCGACCCGGCCCTCCTCGGTACGGTCCTCGCGTTCGCCCTGATCGCCTCCGCCGAATCGCTGTTCAGCGCGGCGGCGGTCGACCGGCTCCACGCGGGACCGCGCACGGACTACGACAAGGAGCTCGTCGCTCAGGGCGCGGGCAACACGCTGTGCGGTCTGCTCGGCGCACTGCCGCTCACCGCGGTCATCGTGCGCAGCTCGGCCAACGTCGAGGCCGGTGCCCGGACGAAGGCATCCCGGATCCTGCACGGTGTCTGGCTGCTGCTCTTCGTCGCCCTGCTGCCTGCCGTCCTCGCGTACATCCCGCTGGCCGCGCTGGCCGGGATCCTCGTACACGCCGGCTGGAAGCTCATCCCCTTCAAGGGCGTTCTGACGCTCTGGCGACGCCACCGGGGCGAGGCCGTCGTCCTCGTGGCGACGGCGGCGGCGATCGTCGCGGTCGGCATGTTCGAGGGTGTCCTGATCGGCCTCGTCCTGTCGGTCGGGAAGGCCGCGTGGGAGGCCTCACAGCTGCGGATCGAACGCAGTGACGACGGACGCGACGTGGTCCGCGTACGGCTTCAGGGGACGGTCACCTTCCTCCGGCTGCCTCAGATACTCGACAGCCTGGAGGCCCTGCCGAGCGACCGGCGCGTGGTCCTGGACCTCTCCGGTGTCCACCACCTCGACCACGCCTGCCGGGCCGCGCTGGAGACATGGGCGGAACGGCACAGCGGCGCCGACGCCGAGGCCGTCCGGGCCGCCACGACCCCGAACCGCCCCGAGGGCGCGGCCGCAGCATCGGTGAGCGGCTCGGGCTGATACCGGAGGACCGACGGGGGCGACGGCCGTCGCGTCGCCCCCGTCCACGGAGATCCACCGGCCACAACGCCCGTTGCTGATCGGCAGGAACGCCCGCGGCCGTTCCCCCTCGGCATCCGCCGGATCACCCCGCCCCATGCCCGGAATCCGGGGGCAGGCGGGTGAGGTTCCAGTCGAAGAACGGAAGGAAGTCCAGTACGCCTCGCCCCTCGACCGCGTGTCGTTCGTATCCGAGCAGGGCCGCCGCGGCCAGGTTCGCCCTGACCACGGTTCCGTTGTCGTCGACGATGAGCACGGCGTCGGGAACGAAATCCACCACGTCCTCACGCCGGTCCACCGCTGGGATCTTCTCGAAATTCACCGCTGACTCTCTGCCTGTCACGTCGGCCATGGACTTTCGTAGGAGGGAAGCCGGGGGCATGAGAGGTGGGGAACTCCTCATCCGCGATTCCTGGCATTGATCCGACCCACGTTGCCCGACCACTGCCGGTCACGCCCTGTGTCACGGCCTCATCGAAACACATGGAGGAAGATTCCATGCCTCCTTGCAGCCATGCTGAGGAGTTCCTTAAGGAAGAGGTCGTTCAGGCCATGCCATATCTGCCTCCCCGAGAGACGGCGTGCCAAGAAGGGAACCGCCAGATCACCCGAGAACGGCATGAAGGGAAGGGCAAGACGTATGCGCCGCATGAAGGGTTCCAGGGCCCTGACGTTCCTTGTCGCGCCGACGCGATTGTCGCGCTCGGCACCTCTGTTGACGCCCGGTCACGCCCCCATCCTCCAGGCCCATGAATTGGCCATGCGACCAATAGCGTTCGCCTGTGGCATACGGCTCTCCGAAAGCCAAGTATGTGAACCCATGCCCTACAGTGGTCGTCGGTCAACGCCGTCAGCTGCGCGCCGCGGGCCACGTGCCACCGGTCTGCGGCGCACTCGGATTCCACGCTCTCGCGTGACATCCGTGGCGTTGCCGTGAGTCCGAAAGGAGCGCGCTCACCAGTGACGGCGACGTTCCGCACGTGCGCACCCTTGTACCGACGTCACCCGACGGAGTCAAAGACGAGTCTGTCGCCGCGCGACGCCACTGACAGAGCGACGCGATTCGCGTCCGAACGTATGTGACGGAGAGAGAAGCATGTCGGGAGAAACGGAACTCACGTCCGCCTACAGCAGCAAGGTCGCCAGCGATCTCGAACGCAACGTGGAGGAGCGGGAGAGGATTCGCGAGGAGGTCGCACGGCTGACGGCCGAACTGGACGCGCTGAATCACGACCATGCGGTGCTCCTCAGCCTTCAGAAGGCCCTTCAGTCCGGTGCGCCGACCTCTGACCGGGATCTCCCGCGACAGAAGTCCGGAAACGGGACGCGGAGTTCTGGAGCGGGCAGGCATACGCTCGTGGAACTGATCCGCAACTATCTTGCCGCGAGCAGCACTCCTTGTTCCGCCCGTGACGTGACCACTGCTCTGAGCGCGCAGAATCGCGACCGTCATGTCCAGACCACCGTCGTCCGTACCTCCCTGGAGAGCCTCGTCGCCAGGGGAGAGGTACACCGAAGCAAGCAGGGTTCCTCCGTCTTCTACACGTTGGCCACTCCAGGCGAAGGGGCAGAGCGGTAGCTCCAGGACCCTTCGGCGTCCTCGGGGCTGACTGAATTCGCGTCTGTCCTCGTGCCGGCGAGCCCTCAGCGACACATGTCATCTTAGGAGTCGATGTGAGAGGAAGGGCTTAACGTGAACTTTCTGATGTCTTAAAGATCCTTAACCGAGAAGGCGGGATCTTGGGGCCAACAGCTCGCTGACCTCACGCGGAGTTCGACGGCCACACGACATGTGATGTCTGGATCGCCTAGATGGCACCCATCCGGCATCTCGTAAGACATGTGTGTCACGTAGTGTGCGCTGCATGGCAAAGGTGCTTCTCGTCGAGGACGACCCCTCCGTTCGCTCCGTCCTGCACGGGAGTCTCTCCGACGCCTCATACACGGTGCGAAGCTGCCGGACGGCGACGGAGGCGCTGCGCGCCGTCCTGGACGAGCCCTTCGACGTGATGGTGCTCGACCTGGGCCTGCTCGAACTCAACGGCCTGGATGCGCTGGAGATGCTCCGTACGTTCTCGGACATTCCCGTCGTCGTCACGGCCCGGTACGACGAGCACGAGGTCGTGCGTGCGCTGGCCAGCGGTGCCGACGCCTACCTCGTCCGGCCCTTCTCCGTCGAGCTTCTCATAGCGAAGATGACCGCGGTGCTGCGCCGGGCGGTCTCCGGCGCCGGCTGCATGCGCACGGGCGTCCTGAGGGTGGGCGGGATCGTCGTCGACGCGGCGCATCGACAGGCCTCACTCGACGGCTCCCGGCTCGACCTGACACGCAAGGGGTTCGATCTCCTGGAGTTCCTGGCGTTGCGTCCCGGTGTCGTCGTGCCGCGCGGTGAACTGTTCAAGCACGTATGGCTGCAGACTCACCGCGGACAGCGCACCGTGGACGCCCATCTCTCCTGGCTGCGCCGGAAGCTCGGCGAATCGGCGGCCCGGCCCCGCTACCTGCACACGGTCCGCCACGCCGGAATCAAACTGGAGGCCCCGAAGGCGTTGGCCTGAGGGAACGGGGCGGTGGCTCGCCCCGGAGGTGTCGGCCTGAGTGACGGGGCGGAGGGACGGGGTGGTGGCTCGCCGCCCCGTGCGGGCCCAGAGGCGACCACCCCTCCCGTCCGAAGCCCTTGCCGGGTTCGAAGGCCTCGGGCTTGTTGTCGTCGCCGTCGGTGGCCCAGGTGTCCTCGATCTGCGCCTTGGCCTTGTCGGTCTCCTGGCCAGCCAGGACGCTGGTCCACCACAGCTGGTAGGTGACGAAGAGGAGCATGACGACGCCGAAGGTGATGAACAGTTCGCCGACGACACGGCTGGCGACGACGCCGACGCTTTCCTTGGCGCGCGGGCCGCGCGACGGGCCTCGACACGGGAGAGAGGACGCCCCTCGGCGGCGGACGCCGCGGCGGACGACCCGGTGCCCGCGGGCGCGCCGTGGTTCCTGCCGCGGCCGCCCTTGGCGGCGCGGCGACGCTCGGCACGGCCCGGACCCGAAAGGGGCTCGACGACTTCCCGACCCGCTCCGCCCTGCCGCCCTGGGGCGGCCGAGGGCATCACGCCGTGCGGAGGCCGGGAAGGTCGCGCGGCACGACGTCTGCGTCGTGCCCCGCCGTGTGAGCCGTTCCGGCCGGGGACGACCCGCCATGGCATGTGCTTGTGCCTCCTGTGCTGACAGGGCATCCCATGGGAACGCAGAACGCCCTGTGATCTTGATGTGTCGCGCCATCAGGCGGACGGGCGCCTGAGCCTCGCGAGGAGGTGGGCGATGCGCTGCCGGTCGAGGTCGTCCGTTCCGGCGTGCCCCCACTGAGCACGCTCGGCGCGATCCGAAGCAGGGGCCGCGGAAGGCGTGCGAGGCAGGTGAGGCGTCGGTGCGGAGCGCTCCGCGCGCGCGTGCGGGAGCGGGACGACGTACGGACGGGGCCGACCGGCCGGAGGCGCGTCGAGGACGGGAGCGGACGCGGAGGGGGCGAGGGCGGCGGCGAGACCCCCGGCGGCTGCGCGGTCGCGGCGTGCGCTGACCGCCGCGCCGATGATCCAGGAGCCGGCGACCGGCGCCTGGGCACGCAGCAGGGCGGCGCGTGCGGCCGGCGCGTGAGGGGGCGTGTGGGGGATCTGGACGACGTAGGTGAGGCCGGACGCCCGAGGGTGTTCCCGCGCGGTGAGGTCTCCGCCGTGTGCCTCGATGATTCCGCGCGCGACCAGCAGGTGCGCGGGGTCGTTGACGGCCCGGGGGCCGCAGATCTCGATGCGCAGCTCATCACCCCGTACCGCTGCCGTGATGACGACGGTCGTGTCCGCCCGAGACGTGGAGGGACTGTGCAGAGAGACCTCCCCTGCCGAGGTGACTCCGGCGGCGTCGGCGATCAGGTGGGCGAGGGCGGTCGACGCGTGCCCGGGATCGAGTGTGACGACGATGGGCGGGGCGTGCACGGCGAACTGGGTCCTGTGCTGGCCGGTGAGAGCCGCGGACTTGTCGATCCCGGCGTTCACGACGGTGCCCAGCGTGGTCGGATGGCGGTTGAGGGCGACTGTCGCCGGCGTCTGTCGCAGTGGTTCCACGACGTCCTCGACCCCCCGATCCGATTCGCCCGACCGGGAGTCGGCGAGGACCGCCGTCAGCTCGGCGTGGCGGGCGGCGAGGGCCTCGTACCGTTCCTCCAACTCCTTGCGCTCCGCGGCGCGCCGCTCGGCTCGGTACGCGAGTTCGGCGATGTGCTTCTCGACCAGCCGCTCGTACGGTCTGCGGTCGGTGAAGGTCATCACGGCGCCGACGAGCCGGTCCCCTTCCCGTACGGGAGCGGTCGTCAGGTCCACGGGCACCCGCTCGCCGTCCTTCGACCTCAGCACTTGACCGCGCACCCGGTGCTTGTGCCCGGACTTGAGGGTGTCGGCGAGTGCGGATTCCTCGTACGGGAAGGGGGAGCCGTCGGCGCGCTGGGCGAGGATCAGCGGGTGCAGCTCGGCGCCGCTCAACTCGCGTGCGTCGTAACCGAGAATGCGTGTGAACGCGGGATTCGCGAGGACGATACGGCCTGCGACGTCCGTGCCGACGACGCCCTCGTCCGTGGCGCGCAGAATCGTCTCGGTCTGCCGCTGCGAGCGGGCGAGTTCGGCCTCGATGCCGAAGGTTCCGGTGATGTCACGGACGACGATCATCAGCAGCCCGTCACCGGTGTGCCCGCCGCGGCCGCTGCTCGCGTCGTCCGCCGTGGGACCGTCGTCCCTGACACCGGTCACCTGGACAGGGAACGTGCTGCCGTCGATGCGCCGGGCCGTCATCCGTACCGATTGGGGCCGTCCTCGCCCGTCGGCCGGGTCGGGGCGGCCGAGCGAGCCGCGGAGCACGCGCGAGTCGGCATCGGGCAGCAGATCGAGCAGGCCGCGCCCGACGAGCGGGGTGTCGCCCGTCTCGAACATGCCGAGGGCGACGGTGTTGGCGTCGACGACCGTGCCGTTGCCGTTGACGAGCACGAGACCGTCGGGGAGGGCGTCGACTATCGCTCTGAGCCGAACAGTGCCTCGGTGGAGGGACGGGACCATGGCGACGTTTCCTTTCCGGGCCTTGGAACCGGCAGGCGTGGTGCGGTGCCGGACGGTCGGGGCACCCGAACCTGCGCGATGACGAGGGTGGGAGGCCGAGCGGTGGTGCGGTGCGGCTGCCGTGCTGGGCGTGTCGAGAGGCGCTCTGCTCACAGTCCGTGGCACATCGGGCGGTTGGTGGAAACATAACCGTCTGTTGATGGCATGTCTGAGACATGAGACCGGAGGTCGACGATTCTTAAGGGTTCCTTGAGGACATGCTCAGGCAGAGATGAGGAAGTCCCGGGACATCGCTCACTCCACGGCCTGACCGCGAGGTCGATCGCCGGTACGGGAACGAACGGCCGATCGCCGGTACGGGAACAAGCGGCCGAACGGCGTACGGGAACGAGCGGGGCGCCTCGGTCGCGCCGCGCGGACTGCGGGTGCCCGTCGAGGGGCATAGTAGGGGGGTGATCACCAAAAGTGACGAGGGTGGCAGCAGTGACGGCGGCCGTGGGGGATCCGACGGCGTAGGTGATGAGCAGGCCCAGGTCATCGTGGTGGGGGCGGGACCGGCGGGCTCCGCCGCCGCGGCGCACCTGGCACGAGCGGGTGTGAACGTCCTGCTCCTGGAGAAGAGTGGCTTCCCCCGGGAGAAGGTGTGCGGTGACGGGCTGACCCCGCGCGCCGTGCACCAGTTGGTGCGGCTGGGCATCGACATCGACGCGCCTGGCTGGATGCGGAACAAGGGGATGCGCTGGGTCTGCGGCGGACACCGGGCGGAGCTGGACTGGCCGCGCCTGGGCGCGTTCCCCGACTTCGGACTCACCCGGAGCCGACACGACTTCGACGACCTGCTGGCTACGCACGCGACCGCGACCGGGGCGCGCCTGCGCACCAACGTCAAGGTGACGGGCCCGCTGACCGACCGGGCGGGGCAGGTCATCGGCGTGACCGCCACCCACGGGCCGGGGACGGCACCGGTGCGGTATCTGGCCCCCTTGGTGGTCGCGGCGGACGGTGCCTCGGCGCGTACGGCCCTCGGCCTCGGGCTCGAACGGGACGCGAAACGCCCCGTCGCGGCGGCTGCCCGCCGGTACTACCGCAGCGCGGCCCGCACCAGTGACCCCTACCTCGAGCTGTGGGCCGACCTGCGCTGCCCCAGCACCGGACACGACCTGCCCGGATACGGATGGGTGTTCCCCATGGGGGACGGCCGCGTCAACGTGGGCCTCGGTGCGCTGCCACAGCAACGCCGGCGCCGGCCTGTGGACCTGCGGGCGGCACTGGAACACTGGCTGCCCCGCCTGCCCGAGGAGTGGGACGTACACGAAGGGAGCGCCGATTCCCCGCTGCGCAGCGCGCCGCTGCCGATGGGACTGAACCGGCGTCCGCAGTACCGCCGTGGCCTGCTTCTCGTGGGTGACAGCGCCGGAATGGTGAGCCCGTGGAGCGGCGAGGGCATCGCCCAGGCGATGGAGGCCGCCGAGGTGGCGGCGGAGATCATCGCCCTGGCGCTGGCCAGGCCGGCCGGACCACGCCGGGAACACGCGCTGCACCACTACCCGGCCGAGATCCAGCGACGGTGGGCGCGCTACTACCGGCTGGGGAACCTCGCGGGCGATCTGCTCTTCTCCCGGTTCGGCTACCGTCCCCTCCTGCACCCCCGGGTGATGGCCTCGCCGCACCTGTTGAGGGTCCTGGCCCGCCTGCTGACCCATGTGAGCGACGAGCCCTCGCAGGACACGATCGATGCCGTCCTTCACACACTCCTGCGCCTCGTCCCCTCCCCGCGCCGGTAGCCCGTACCCGGCTCCGCGCGACCGACGCCAGGGTGTCGCTGCAGCGCATCGATCACGGTGGGGGCGACCACCTGGGCCACGCCGAGCGCCGCCATGACGCTGGGCGACCACCTGGGACACGCCGAGCGTCACCATGACGCTCATCGACACGCTATGCATGTCCCTGGCAGGGACAGAGGCCCGCTGGCGGTGACGGTCTACGCCCCCGCGACCAGCATCGTGCCCATCGCCAGCATGGTCACCGCGACCAGACCGTCCAGCACCCGCCAGGCCTTGGGACGGGAGAGCACACCCGACAGCAGGCGGGCACCGAAGCCGAGGGCGAAGAACCAGCCCAGGCTGGCCAGGACAGCGCCGGCGCCGAAAGCCCAGCGAAGGTCGCCTCGGTCCGATGCGAGCGAACCCACCAGGAGAACGGTGTCCAGGTACACGTGAGGGTTCAGCCACGTCATGGCGAGGCAGGTCAGGACCGCCCGCCGGGCGGAACCCGTGCCCGGCCCGCCGACCGAGAGCGCGGCCGCCGGATCCGGGCGCAGCACCCTCCGGGCGGCCAGGAACCCGTAGCAGAGCAGGAACGCCCCACCTGCCAGACCGACCGCAGTCAGCAACGCCGGCCAGGCCGTGACCACCGCGCCCACCCCTGCGACTCCGAGCGCGATCAGCACCGCGTCGGAGACGGCGCAGATGGCCACGACCGCGAGGACGGCGTGGCGACGGACGCCCTGGCGCAGGACGAAGGCGTTCTGGGCCCCGATGGCCACGATGAGGGAGAGGCCCGTACCGAATCCGGCGAGTACGGCGGCGAATGTGCTGGTCATGACGTCGACCGTACGAAGAGACGGGGAATGAGTACAGCTAAGGATTCTTACGTACCCTTAGCAGTACTTATGGATGAGCTTCCCCTGGATCAGGTCAGAACCCTGCTCGCGGTGGTCGACGAAGGCACCTTCGACGCCGCGGCCGCAGCCCTGCACGTGACACCCTCCGCCGTCAGCCAGCGCGTCAAGGCCCTGGAGCAGCGCACCGGACGGGTCCTGCTGCTGCGCACCAAGCCGGTACGGGCCACCGAGTCCGGTGAGGTGGTGGTCCGGTTCGCCCGGCAACTGGCTCGGCTGGAGCGGGATGCCCGCGCCGAACTGGGGCTGGCGGCGGAGCATGGCCCCGCACGGGTTCCGGTGGCGGTCAACGCGGACTCCCTCGCCACCTGGTTCCTGCCCGCGCTCACCCGCGTGCCGCAGGACCCTCCGGTCTGCTTCGAGCTCTACCGGGAGGACGAGTCCCACACCACCGCCCTGCTGCGCGACGGACAGGTAATGGCGGCCGTCACCTCCTCGCCCGACCCGGTGGCCGGGTGCACCGTACGTCTGCTGGGACTGGCCCGCTATCTGGCCGTGGCGACTCCGGAATTCGCGGCCCGGCACCTGACGGGAGCCTTGGCCCGGGACCTGTGCGAGGCGCCCACCGTGGTGTTCGACCGGCGTGACGAACTCCAGGACACCTTCGTACGGGCGCTGACCCGTGGTCGGTCCGGGGCCGGGAAGATCCGCCACATGGTGCCCGCCTCGGACGGGTTCCGGGACGCGGTGGCCGCCGGCCTCGGGTGGGGCCTGGTGCCCGAACCCCAGGCCGCGTCGCTGCTGCGTGCCGGCCGACTGGTGGAGCTCGCCGCGGGCCGGCCCATGGACGTCCCGCTGTACTGGCAGCAGTGGAAGCTGGACTCGCCCGCGCTGTCCGCGGTCGCCGAGGCGGTCGCTGCGGTTGCCGCCGAGGCGCTGCTGCCGGGTCACACGACCGGAAGGCGAGGAGGTCACGCGACCGGAAGGCCGTGAGGTCGCCCGACCGGAAGGCCCTGAGGTCGCGTGGGGTTCTTCCAGGATGCTTGGGGGATGCGCATCCGTATCGAAGCCGTCGAGCTGCCCGGCCTCACCTGTCCGTCCGGGGATCCCCCCGACGCGGCCTACCGGAACGTCCATGTGGCGGTCCAACGCCGAGACCGCCCGGCCGAACTCCTGGACCCGCAGCCCGGTGACGCGGCGAGTGCGACCTGGACGCTGGAGTGCACCGCCGTCACCCCGTCCGTCGGCCATGCGGACGTGAAAGGCCCGTACATCCAGGGGCGTCCCGGCAATCGCTTCATCTACCTGTCGTGGGGCGCGGTCGACGAAGCGGGTTCCTTCACCATGTTCCGACGGGCGAAGCTGATGCTCGACGCCGTCCCGGACCGCGAACTGGACGCTGCCGTCAGCGGCGGACTGCTCGTCGGACGTCTGGGCCTGACCGACGCCTGCGGCGAACCCCTGTGCGCTCGGGTCGTGCCGCCCCGCGTCACCTGGACGGCCGAACCCCGTGCCTGAGACACCACGTCGTGCACGGCCACGCCCTGGTTCGAGACCTGCTGCCGCATTCAGGACAGCGAGGTGGGTCTCCGAGGCGGCGGTACGGCCCGCAGCAGTTCCCACAGTGGTACGGAGCCGGCGGCCCACTGCGCGAGGAGATGGCGGTCGACCAGGTGGAGGCGCTGCGAGGTGGCGAAGTCGAGGGCGGGGCGCGAGAAGCGCCCGTTGGTGAGCATGACGAGGACGTCGCCGCCGTGGATCTGGCGCCCGGTGCCGTTGAGGACCTGGAGGTCGGGTGTCCCGACGGCGGAACCGGCCCAGCCGGCCTTGCGGTGCTTGCACTGGATCACCCAGCGTCTCCCGAACGGGTCGGTGGCCTTGACGTCGGCCCCGTTGTCGCCACGTCCGCCGACCTGCTGGGCATCCACGCATCCGTCGCGACGCATCAGATCACGAACGGCGTACTCGACTGGGCACCGGTCCCCGGGGAGCTGCCGTCCTCGCTTGCCGCCGTGGGCATCGACCCGTCCGACGTGGACACCGTGGTGCTCACCCGCCTCCACACCGATCACGTGGGCTGGGCCGTCGTCGGCGGCGGCGCGCAGCTGCGACCGTACTTCCCGAACGCCGAGTACCTGCTGCAGCAGGCCGAATTCGACGCGATCGAAGAGGTCAATCCGCACCTGCGAAGAGGCGTGATCGACCCGCTCCGCGAGGCCGGTCAGCTACGGCTCCTCGACGGCGAGACCTCACTGCGCCGCGGCGAACGCGTGCTCGCCACGTCCGGTCACACACCCGGGCACCAGAGCGTGCTCGTCGCGTCCCGGGACACACTGGTCGCCGTCACCGGCGACCTGCTCGTGCACGCGATCCAGCTGCTCCACCCAGAACTCGCCTACGCCCACGAGGGGGACCCCGCACAGGCAAGGGCCTCAAGGGAACGAGTGCTTCGCCGCCGTGACGCCGACACCCTCTACCTCGCGACATCGCACCTGACCGAGCCGTTCATCGCCACCTGATGGAGCAGGCATCGCCCGCTGACCACCAGCCGAGGCCGGCCGCTCTTCCCTGAGCCCGCCCGGCGGCCCGAGCGCCCGGAACCCGCAACTCCGGCCGCCCGACCGTCACGGCTCCGACGGAGGGAACACCACCCGAACCGTCAGACCGCCCTCCTCCGGGTTGGCCGAGGCCTTTGCCTCGGCCCCGTGCGCCCGGGCGACGGCGTCGACGATCGACAGGCCGAGGCCCGCGCCCTCCCCGGGCGCATGGGTGCGTTCGTTGAGTCGGCGGAAGGGTTCGAAGAGCAGAGGGACCGTGGCGGCCGGCACGACGGGCCCAGTGTTGGCCACTTCGATGCCGATGCCCGAGCCGGTGCGCACGTCGACCCGGCCCTCGGGCACGTTGTGCCGCACCGCGTTCGCGACCAGATTGTGCAGGAGGCGCTCCAGGAGCACGGGATCCCCGTCGATGGTCAGCGGCAGGGTCCGGACGGTGACGCGCACACCCCGCTCCGCCGCTTCGCCGTCGAGCGCCGCCACCACCTGACGGGCGAGCTCGTCCACGGCGACCTGGCGGCGCTCCTTGAGACCCTGTTCCGAGGCGGCGAGGAGCAGGAGCCCCTCGATGATCTGCTCGCTGGTGTCCGCGACCTCGATCAGCTTCGATCGCATGCGTGCCACCCGCTCGGGGGACGGATCTCCGCCGAGTCCGATCTCGGCGGCCGCCCGCTGGACGGCCAGAGGGGTGCGCAGCTCGTGCGCGGCGTTGGCGGCGAACCGCTGCTGGGCGGAGACGAGCCGTTCCATACGGCCGAGCATGCCGTCGAAGGTATCGGCAAGCCGCTTGAGTTCGCCGGGCGGCGCGTCGAGCGCGATCCTTTCGTGCAGGTTCTCGCCGGAGAGGCGGCGGGCGGTCTCGGTGATGACGGCGATCGGCCGGAGCACCCGGCCCGCCGTCCACCACGCGAGCGCGAGGGAGAGAAGCGCGTAGCAGACGAAGACGATCACGGAGACGGCGAGAAGCCGGTCGAGCGCTGCGGACCCGGCCGCGTCGCTCAGCGTCCGGGTGATGGCCAGGGCCTCGCCCGGGACGATCGTGCCCGTGCTCGGGGCGGGGCTCGCGGGCGCGGCGCTCGGCACCCCGGGCGGGAAGGCCGTCTGCCAGGAGGACGGCAGCCGTTCGAGCCGCTGCGCCGGCACGGCCGTGGTGACGGCCATGCTGATCGACGAGTACAGGCCCTCCTCCACGAGTACGTACACGACTCCGGTGAGCAGCGCCCCGGCGAGCACGAGCAGTCCGGTGTAGAGGGCCGTCAGCCGGGCCCGTTCGCTGCGGAAGCGCAGCACCCGGAAGCGCAGCACCCGGAAGCGCAGCAAACTGAGCGACAGCACGCGGTCCGGCCGCGCGTCGAGATCCGGCGTCCGCGCCCCCCGTCGGCCCCGAAGCAGCGCCGTACGGAGCTTCCGTACGCCGTTCACGACGAGATCCGGTAGCCCGCGCCCGGGACCGTCTCCACCACCGGAGGCTCGCCGAGCTTGGCCCGCAGCTTGCTGAGCGTCACCCGAACCGCGTTCGTGCGGTAGCTGGTGTGCTCCTCCCATACCTGCTCGATCAGGTCCTCGCCGCTGACCACGGCTCCCTCGGCGCGCAGCAGCGCCTCCAGGACCCCGAACTCCTTGGGCGACAGGTGCAGGTGCCGCCCGTCCCGGCTGGCCTGGCGGCGTGCCGTGTCCAGGACGATCCCGCGCCGTTCGAGGACGGGCGGCAGCGCGGGCCTGGCGCGCCGGCCGAGGGCCAGCACGCGGGCGAGGAGTTCGTCGTACGCGAAGGGCTTGGTCAGGTAGTCGTCGGCGCCCAGACCGAGGCCCTCGACCCGGTCGCGTACGGTGCCGGCCGCGGTCAGCATGAGGACCCGGGTCATGAGCCGCTGCTCGACCACCCGACGGCACACGTCGTCGCCGTGCATGCCCGGCAGGTCCCGGTCCAGGACGAGGACGTCGTACTCCCCGAGCTGCAGTTTCCGCAGAGCCTCCAGGCCGTCGGCCGCGACATCCACGGCGAGCGCCGCCCGGCGCAGCCCCTCGGCGATCATCTCCGCGAGGAACGCCTCGTCCTCCACCACCAGTACGCGCATGGCCCCTGTCTATCCGAAAGGGACCTTTCGCCGATGTAAACGGAACCGTTGAGAGAAGCGAAACCTCCGCTCTCGGCACTCTCTGCGGCATGACGATTCGACGGATCATCCGGACGGCCGCCGCCCCCTCACTGGCCGCCGTCCTCGCCCTGTTCGCCACCGCCTGCTCGGGCACCACCCCGGGCGGAAAGGACGACGGGAGCGTGAACGAGGAGGGCAAGAAGGCCGACCAGGCCTTCGAACACCGCAAGTGCCTGCGTGAACAGGGGCTCGACGTGCCCGAGCCCAAGCCGGGCGAGAGCGGAGTCGGCCTCACCATCGGCGGCGACGGCATGTCGAAGGAGAAGATGGAGAAGGCGTTCAAGGCCTGCGCGAGCAAGGCCGGCGGTGCAGGGTTCGGCAAGGAGCCGACGCAGGCCGACAAGGACAAGGCACTCGCCTACGCGAGGTGCATGCGCGAGAACGGCTTCAACATGCCCGACCCGAAGTTCGACGGCGGAGCACAGCAGGCCATGCCGATACCGCAGGGCGCGCAGAAGGAGAAGTTCGACAAGGCCGCCAAGGCGTGCGAAAGCGTGGCCCGATGAGCGGCGGCGCGACCGACGCCCACACCGGCGAGCGGCGGGCGCTGGGACGGCGCCGACTCGGGCTCGCGCTCCTCACGGTCGTCGCCATCGCGGGCGGCGGCGTCGCCGTCACCGCCCTGGCCGGCCCGGAGAATCCCTCGCCCGACCGCACCGGCACCAAGGGACTGCCGCCCGCCACGGCTCCCGTCACCCGCGGCGACCTCGCCGACAGCTCCCAACAGGACGGCACGCTCGGCCACCTCGGGGAGCGAAAGATCAACGCGGGGGGCACGGGCGGCACCCTCACCTGGCTCGCCCCGCCCGGCTCCGTAGTGAAGCGGGACGGGCGGCTCTACGAGGTAGACGGCGAGGCGGTCCGGCTGATGTACGGGGACGAGCCCATGTACCGGACCCTCAAGACCGGCGACAAGGGCAAGGACGTACGGCAGCTGGAGGAGAACCTCGCCGCCCTCGGGTACACCGGTTTCGACGTCGACGAGGAGTACACGGCGAAGACAGCCGCGGCGGTCAAGCGTTGGCAGAAGTCCCACGACCTGAAGCAGACGGGCACCCTCGGCCCGGACCGGATCGCCTTCGCGGGCAGCGCCGTACGGGTCAGGGAAGCCGGCTCCGAGTCCGGTACGGGCTCGGGCGGCGGCGACCGGATCGCCCCCGGCGACCGCGTCACCCCCGGCTCTCCGGTGCTCACGGTGACCGGCTCCGAGCGGGTCGTGAGCTTCAAGGTGCCGGCCTCGCAGGCCGGATCGGCGAAGACCGGGACGAGGGTCCAGGTCACGTTGCCGGACGGAAGCCGGCTCCCGGGGAAGGTGTCCGCCGTCGGGAAGACCGCGACGGCGGGGGAGGACCCGCAGGACAAGACCCCGAAGATCGACATCACCGTCTCCTTCGACGACCCGGCCGAGGCCAAGGGCGTCGACCAGTCCCCTGTCACCGTGGAGCTCACCGGCGACACCCGCCGGGACGTCCTCTCCGTACCCGTCAACGCCCTGCTAGCCCTCCCCGACGGCGGGTTCGGCGTCCAGGTCGTCGAGGACGGAGCGGCGAGGGACGTCAAGGTCGAGCTCGGGATGTTCGCACAGGGCAGGGTCGAGATCAG
Organism: Streptomyces sp. E-08; assembly: GCF_049913095.1. Taxonomy (NCBI): domain Bacteria; kingdom Bacillati; phylum Actinomycetota; class Actinomycetes; order Kitasatosporales; family Streptomycetaceae; genus Streptomyces; species Streptomyces sp. E-08. The sequence continues at coordinate 8,453,932 of NZ_CP183971.1, forward strand.
CGGCGACGGACTGCGCGAAGGAATGAAGGTCGGGGTGCCGTCCTGATGACCGACAGCACGCGCCCCGACGAGGACCCCGGCCCGCCCCCGACGCTCTGCCCGCCCCCGACCCCCGGCCCGCCCCCGACCGTGTGCCCGCCCCCGACGATGATCGAGGGACCGGCCCGCGGCCCTGCCCCGGACCCCGCCCACGTCCCGGTCGTCGTCGACCTCAGAGGCGTGGTGAAGGAGTACGCCGGGGGCGTCCGCGCACTCGACGGCGTCGACCTCACCATCGGCGAGGGCGAACTGGTCGGGATCGTCGGCCCCTCGGGCTCGGGCAAGTCGACGCTGCTCCACATCGTCGGCACACTAGACCGGCCGACCGCCGGCACGGTCGCGATCGCGGGTCACCACGTCGCATCCCTCACCGACCGTCGGCTCTCCGCCCTGCGCGCCCGCCACATCGGCTTCGTCTTCCAGGCCTTCCACCTGGCCCCGGGAGTCAGCGCCGTGGACAACGTCGCCGAGGGGCTGCTCTACTCCGGCCTGCCCCGGGCCCGCCGCCGCAAGCTGGCCGCCGAGGCACTCGCCCGCGTGGGCCTCGCCGATCGTGCGAGGCACCGGCCGCACGAGCTGTCCGGTGGTCAGAAGCAGCGCGTCGCCATCGCCCGCGCGGTCGTGGGGCAGCCCGACCTGCTGCTCGCCGACGAACCGACGGGCGCTCTGGACACGGCCTCGGGCGAGGCGGTCATGGAACTGCTGCACGCCCTGAACCAGGAGGGCGCCACGATCGCGGTCATCACCCACGACACCGAGATCGCGCAGCGCCTGCCGAGAGCGGTCCGGATCCGCGACGGCAAGGTCGTCGCGGACTCGTCCCGGGGAAAGGTCGTGGTCTGATGCCCGGCAGGCGCAAACGGATGACGTCCCGGGCGACCGAACGACAGCCCGTCACGCTCACCGCCCGCCGGCTGGGTCCGCGGGATGTCCTGCACGTCGGCTCGGCCGGGCTGCGAAGCCGACCCGTGCGAGTGGTGCTGTCGGCACTCGGAATCGCCATCGGCATCGCGACGATGATCGCGGTGGTGGGCATCTCGGCCTCCAGCCAGGCGCAGTTGCTCCAGCGGCTCGACGCCCTCGGTACGAACATGCTGGTCGCCAAACCCGGAGAGGGGATGTTCAGCGGACAGGAGGTGAAACTGCCCAAGGACGCCGTCGGCATGGTCGGACGCATCGAGGGCGTGGAGAAGGCCGGCGCGAGCGGGGACCTCCGGCACACGGTCCGCCGCTCGCAGATGATCCCGGAGGCGGAGACCGGCGGCATCGCCGTGAAGGCGGCGACCCTGGGCCTGCTCGACGTGCTGCGCGGCACGACGGCGTCAGGCACCTGGCTGAACGCGGCCAACAGCCGCTACCCCTCCGTGGTGCTCGGGCACGTCGCAGCGGAACGGCTGGGCATCGACCGGCCCGGCAGGCAGGTCTGGATCGACGACCGGTACTTCACCGTCGTCGGCATCCTCGACCCCCTGCCGCTCGCCCCCGAGATCGAGCGCTCGGCGCTGGTCGGCTGGGAGAGCGCCCAGCGGCTTCTCGGCTTCGACGGACATCCGACGGCGGTGTACGAGCGTTCCACGGACGCTTCCGTCCGCCAGGTCCAGCGGCTGCTCGCTCCGACGATCGATCCGCAGAACCCGCAGAACGTGGCGGTGAGCGACCCTTCCGAGGTGCTCAAGGCGAAGGCGGCGACAGAGGGTGCCTTCTCCACGCTGCTTCTCGGACTGGGAGGGATCGCCCTGCTCGTGGGCGGTGTCGGTGTCGCCAACACCATGATCATCTCGGTTCTTGAGCGGCGTCACGAGATCGGCCTGCGCCGCTCGCTCGGTGCGACGCGAGGTCAGATCAGGATCCAGTTCGTGACGGAGTCCCTGATGCTGTCGGGCCTCGGCGGGATCGCGGGCGTGGCGCTGGGCGCGGCGGCGACAGCCGTGTACGCGTCCACCGGCGGACTTCCGTGGGTGGTCCCGCCCTGGGCAGCCGGGGCAGGCTTCGTCGCGACCCTCGCGATCGGCACGGTGGCGGGCCTGTACCCGGCGATCCGGGCCGCCCGCCAGCCACCGACCCTGGCACTGGCCGCGGCGTGACGGCCGGCCTCGCTGTCGTCCTCGGAGCCGAGGGCGACAGCGAGGCCGCCCTGCGTGGGTGCCTGACCACACGGGCGACGGAAGCGCCCGGACACCGGGGCGGGTCCCGGTGGTGTCATGACGCCACTCCTTCTGGTGGTCGCCGTCCGCCATGCGCCACCAGGTAGGGAGCGGTCCAGACTGAAGCAGTGAGCTGGATCTTTACGGGACAGCCCTTAGAAAGCTGTGTGGTGCAGCACTGGGAAACACCCCAGCCGGGCGCGCGGGAAGGGGCGTACCAGAGGAAGGACGTTCCGCGCGACGCTCTCGGGGATGCCCTCGTCGAGCATCTGTCCGTACGTTGCGAGGGCCGCACGATACCCTTCCACGAGATCCGAATGAACGGATCTTTCCGCCCTCGGCAGGATGTAACAGCGATCCGCGCTGAACTCGACGAAAGAGATCCCCTCTCGAGTCACATAGGCCTCAGGCGTCAGTGCTGTGAACCGCAGCTCAAATCCTGATGGTGGCCCAGGGGTCATCCAGGAGGCGTGGATCGATTGAATCTGATTGTCATCGATCATGATGCCCTTGGCTCCTGTGACCGCATCAAGAATCGGCTTCATGACGTTGTCGAGATCAGCGACCAGATGGGTCTGGTAGCGACGAGACTCCTCGACGAACCAGACCAGGGACACCTCGACATCGTGGGTGAATACACCGACGGTGGCCTTTTGGACGGCCGAAGCGAGCGCCTCTTTGAAACCGGCTTTCCGGAGCGGATCGGCCTGGAGTGAAAGGGGGTCTATCGCGCTGTGGATGTCGACACGGCCATGGTCGAGAAACTCCTGAACGTCGAAGTCGCCCGCAGTCGCTGCTGAATTGGACATGCGCGGCATTTTCTCAACGCCGGGCGATCACTGCAAGCGCCGCGCGCGTGGGCGTTGTGTCCGGATCCGGTCGGAGTGTGCATCCGCCTGAGCTGACGGGCGTACGAGGGCGTACAGAAAGCTCAGATCAGCACCGGGCCCATCACAGGAGCGACCAGGAGGCGGTCGACCTCCGTGGCGGGGTCAGCACCGGGAGCCATGGCAGGGGCGCTCCCGACCACGGCCCGGTCCGCGAAGCCCGTGTCGAGGTGAGGAAGCCGCACGTCCATGACCGTGATCCCGTAGCCGAGTTGTTCGCGGCGCACCACTCGGAGCCAGGTTGCGAGCGCCGTCTTCGCCGCCGCGTAGTCGGCCGTGCCGCGCATCGGCCTGTCGACGATCGCGCCGGTGACGACCGCGACGGTGCCCGCGGCTCGCAGTACCCGCAGGGCTCCCCGTACCACCGCCATGGGGGCGAGCGCGTTGACGGTCATGAGGTGTTCGGCGGTCGCGTTCGTGACGTCCTTCGCGGGACCGAAGCCCGCGACGCCCACGGTGACGACGACCGCGTCGAGCCCTCCCAGCTCTCCGGCGGCCCACGGTGCCAGCGCGGTGCAGCGTTCGAGGTCGTAGGCCTCGAAGGAGGCCACCGGACAACCGTTCAGCCGACGGGACCGGTCCTCCAGCCGGTCGGGGTCGCGCCCCGCGAGCGCCAGGGAGGCACCTCGGTCGGCCAGCAGCTGGGCCGCCAGACCTCCGACCACTCCGGTCGCTCCGGCGACGAGCACGCTCCTGACATCTGTCATGACTGCCTCCAGAAGCGGTACAGGGTTTCAGCGGTACGGGCTCTCCTGAGGGATTCCGCCCGGCGTGTCCCCACGGATGCGTTCGCCGCGTGACATCCGTCGCGCGACGAGCGGCCGCGGCGCCCGGGGCAGTGGGTTCCGTCGGCGCGCGGGTGTCCGCATAGGCTTGTCGCGTGGGTGACGCGCAGACGGAGACGATCGTGACGGACGACAGGGACATGGCCGACCTGCAGAGGTTCGCGGTCGCCCTGCGACGGACGCTCGGGGAGATGAACCGACTGGTCCACGACTTCGCGTCCGACGAGGGTCTGCACCCCACCGACGTCCACGCGCTGGGGCTCGTGCTCGACCACCCGGACACGGCCACGCCCGGGCTCCTGAGGGAGCACCTCGGGCTCAGCTCGGGGGCGGTCACCGCCTGTCTCGACCGCTTGGAGAAGGCGGGACACATCAGTCGCAGCCGGTCCGCGGATGACCGCAGGGTGGTTCGCATCCACTACGCCCCGGGAGCGCGAGCTCTGGCGCGGGCCCACTTCATGCCGCTCGCGGAGGCCGCGGGCCGTGCGCGCGACCGGTTCAGCGAGGACGAGCTCGACATCATCCTGCGGTACTTGGACGCGCTGAACGAGGAGCTCGGCGCGTCGCGCGCCTCTCGTGGTTGAGCTGTCTCCCGCCGTACCGGCGACGTCGGTTCCGGCCGGCGCATCGGGCGATCCGCCGTCGGACGTCCGCGCGACGCCGCCCGCCGTCACGGCGGTTCGTCCCCGCGCAGGCGCTCGCGCGCCCGTTCCTGCTCTAGGAGGGCGGGCAGGTCCTTCAGCCGCTCGAGGCCCCGTACGGCGCGGGCCATGCGGGCGTTCCGGCCGAAGGTGTCGCGGGGCCTGTCGAGGAACGTCCAGTGCCTGGCGGTGAACGGGCAGGCGTCCTCGCCCACGCGCCGGTCGGGGCGGTAGGGACAGCGCCCGCACAGGTCGCTCATGCGGTCGATGTAGGCCCCGCCGGAGGTGTACGGCTTGGTCGTCATCCGGCCGCCGTCCGCGTACTGGGACATCCCGACCACGTTGGGCAGCATCACCCAGTCGTATCCGTCGACGAAGCAGCGGTGGAACCAGTCCGTCACTGCGGCGGGGTCCCAGCCGCGCTGGAGGGCGTAACTGCCCAGGACCATCAGGCGCGGGATGTGGTGCGTCCACCCGGTGTCCCTGACCTGGCGCAGGGCCGTGGCCACGCACCGGGCCGACACGGCGTCGGCGTCGAGGTCGTTCCACCAGTCGGGCGGGCGACCGTGGTGGCCGAGGGCGGTCGACGTCCGGTACTCCTCGCCGAAGTGCCAGTAGAGGTGCCAGACGTACTCGCGTCAGCCGGCGATCTGCCGGACGAACCCCTCGACCGAGTGGAGCGGCGCCTCGCCCGCCCGCCACGCGGCCTCCGCCTCCTCCACGCATTCGGCGGGGTCGAGTAGTCCGAGGTTCAGGGAGGAGGACAACAGGCTGTGGCTCATCGTCCCGTCGTCGGCGAGCATCGCGGCCTCGTACGCGCCGAACCCCGCCAGCCGGTGGCTCAGTGTGCGCTGCCCGCCCGCCCATGCCGCGAAGTCCTCCGGGGCGACCAGGAACCCCCGCGGCGGCAGCACCGTGACGTCGGCGAGCGACCGTACGAGACGCAGGGCCGCCCGTGAGGTCGGGTGGTGGACCGTCACAGGGCCGTGGCCGGCTGCCCGACGGAGACCTTCCCGGTACGTGTCCGCACGGACGTACGTGACCCGGTCGCCGAGCTCGGCGGCACGGTGGCGCATCGCCGAAAGGATCAGATGCGCCTTCGCCCGGTGGAAGCGGCGGCGTCCGAAGACGGACCGCGACTCGATCATGACCACCGGCGCGTCACGGGCGGGGCCCTCACCGCCCGGCGCGAGGAAGGAGGGGCCGAGTTGGTCCCCGAAGAGCCAATGAGTGTCGGTCATGCCGCATCCGTCCGTGCCCGCGCGATGCCCCTGCGCACCGCCGGTACTCCTTCGCCCCGGGAGCGGCCGATGGATGCGGCGGTCGGCGGGGCGATGCGGCGGTCGGCGGGGCGATGCGGCGGGTGGCGCGGGCGGCGTCCTTCCCCGTCCCGGCGACACCGCGGCTCGCCCGGCCGGCCCTGAGGTCCGGCTGCATCCAAGCCGTGCGGGGGTACGGAAGGGGGGATGTCCGGCAGACCCGGTGCGGCGCGGAGGGAGGGCGGTCGCAGGGACGACTTCGGCGCCGTGGCACTATGTCTCGATCATTGAGATACTTCACCATCGAGAGATTGTCGGGAGTGATCCATGTCCGCACCCGCGCGCTGGGTGGGCAGACTGCTGCCACTGCTGGTGCTCGTCGTCTGGCTCGCCGTCGGCGGAGGGCTCGGCCCCTACGCGGGCAAGCTCGGCGAGGTGGCCACCAACGACCAAGCCGCCTTCCTGCCCCGCGGCGCAGAGTCGACCCGGGTCCTCCGGGCCCAGGAGGCGTTCCGGCAGGAGGAGACCCTCCCCGTCCTGGTCGTCTGGACCGCCCGGGACGGCGGCTCCGTCGCCCCGTCCACGCGGGCCGACGCCACCCGGGCCATGGCCTCCCTCAAGGGAACCGACGGCGTCGTCGGCGCGCCGTCCCCCGCCCTCGCCTCCGAGGACGGAGAGGCACTGCGCGGTGTCGTGCAGCTGCGGCCCGACCTCGGCGACGACCTGGCCGCCGTGCTGGAGGAGGTCGACGCGGCGGCATCCGGCGTTCCGGGCACCGAGGTGTGGCTGGCCGGCCCCGCGGCCACCCGGGCCGACCTCGGCGACGCGTTCGCGGGCATCGACGGCCTTCTGCTGGTCGTCGCGCTGGTGACCGTCCTCGTGATCCTGCTCCTGGTCTACCGGAGCGTCCTGCTCCCGCTGCTCATCATCATCGGCGCGGTGTTCGCCCTCGGGCTGGCCTGCGCCGTCGTCTACGTCCTGGCCGACCACGGCGTCGTCCGGGTCGACGGCCAGGTCCAGGGCATCCTGTCCATCCTGGTCATCGGCGCCGCCACCGACTACGCCCTGCTCCTCGCGGCCCGCTACCGCGAGGAACTGGCCGCACGCGACGGCGATCGCGTACCCGCCGTGCGGGCCGCGCTCAGGCAGTCCCTCGGCCCGATCGTGGCCAGCGCCGCCACGGTGGCGCTCGGCCTACTGGCCCTGCTCTTCAGCGATCTCACCAACAACCGTGCCCTCGGCCCCGTCGGCGCCATCGGCATCGCCTGCGCCGTCCTGAGCGCGGTGACCTTCCTCCCCGCCGCCCTGGTCCTGCTGGGCCGAGCCGCGTACTGGCCGGCCCGCCCTAGGACCACCGCGGACGGTGAGGCTGCCCACCCGGCCTGGCGCAGGATCGCGGCGCTCGTCGACCGCGCACCCCGCAAGGTCTGGGCCGGTTCCCTCGCGGCACTCCTCGCCTGCGCCGCGTTCTCCTTCACGCTCGACTCCAAGGGCGTGCCGCTCGACGAGATCTTCGTCAACGACGCGCCCTCCGTCACCGCGCAGCAGCGCCTGAGCGACCACTTCCCGGGCGGCGCGGGCAACCCCGCCGTCGTCATCGCCGACGCGGGCGCCGCCCGCCAGGTGCGTACGGCCGCCGAGGGCGTCGACGGAGTCGACTCCGCGACCGTCTTCGCGGCCCCCGGCACCACACGGCCACTCGTCGCCGACGGACGCGTCCGGGTCGACGTGACCCTCGCGGCCGCCGCGGACTCCGACGCCGCCAAGGAGACCGTCGCCGCGCTGCGTGCCGCCCTGCACGCGGTGCCCGGGGCCGACGCGCTCGTCGGCGGCACCACGGCACAGCAGTACGACACCCGGGTCACCGCCGAACGCGACAGGACGCTCATCGTCCCCGTCGTCCTGGCGATCATCCTCGTGATCCTGGTCGGACTGCTCCGCTCCCTGCTGCTGCCCGTTCTCCTGGTCGCGACGGTCGCGCTCAACTTCCTGGCGACACTGGGCGTCTCGGCCCTCGTCTTCGAGCACGTCTTCGGGTTCACGGGCACCGACTCGGCCGTTCCGCTCTACGGATTCGTCTTTCTGGTCGCCCTCGGCGTCGACTACAACATCTTCCTCATGTCGCGGGTGCGCGAGGAGACGACGCTGCACGGCACCCGCGAGGGCCTGCGCCGAGGCCTGGTCGCCACAGGCGGGGTCATCACCTCGGCCGGCGTCGTCCTCGCGGCGACGTTTGCGGCGCTGGGCGTGATCCCGCTGGCGTTCCTCGTCCAGATCGCCTTCATCGTCGCCTTCGGCGTCCTGCTCGACACGCTCGTGGTGCGGACACTCCTGGTGCCGGCGCTGGTCAGGGACATCGGCTCCACGGTCTGGTGGCCGGGCGCACTGCGCCACCGACCCTGACCCCGCCCCCGCGGTGGCCCACCGGGCCACCGCGGGGCTGACTGCCGCCACGGGCCCTCGGGGAGCCGGGACCGGACGGGCGGTGTCCCGCTCTGCGTGGCCGCCCGGAGCGGTTGTCCGTGCAAGCAGGTCCGGGGGAGACGCAGGCGGGGAGGCGCCCGCTCGCGCGTGCCGGGACGGCCTCTCAGCCGTCCTGTCGGCGGATCGACCGCCTCGCGACGTCCGCGATCGCGGACGCCACGAGCCCGGCGTCCCGGGTGAGGACCCGACTGGGGTCGCTGCTCGTCGTGCCGGACAAGGTCAGTTGGTCGTTGCGGGCCGCTGCCGCTGCCGCTGCCGCTGCCGCTGCCGCTGCCGCTGCCGCTGCCGCTGCCGCTGCCGCTGCCGCTGCCGCTGCCGCTGCCGCTGCCGCTGCCGCTGCCGCTGCCGCTGCCGCTGCCGCTGCCGCTGCCGCTGCCGCTGCCGCTGCCGCTGCCGCTGCCGCTGCGGCGCGGATCGCGTGTGCCTGCGGACCGGTGGCACCGGAGTGCTCGCCGCGCCCGACGACGAACGTCGTCGGGCGGCACAGGGCCGCGAGGTCGGCCTCCAGCCCGCCGTTGACCTCGTCCGTCCCGATGACGACCTCGGCGGCCTCCGACGGGGGCACCCGGGCCGAGCGGCCGAGGACGGCTCGGACACGCGTGACCGGTCCGGGACGAAGGAACCGCTCACGTACCCCGCCGCCCTCCCTGCTCGTCCAGCACGGAGACCGGGTAGGCGCCGTCCACCAGCACAAGCCCCCCGACCAGGTCCGGGGATTCGGCGGCACAGCACACGGCGATCGTCGCTCCGTGGGACCAGCCCACCAGGATCGGCAGGTCGAGCCGCCTCGCCCAGCCGGACCGCCTCGCCCCCGGCCGCGTCCCGCAGGGCCCGCAGCGTCTGTGCGTCCCCTCGCCGGGCGCCGAAGGCGACATGGGTCGCCGATTCGGCCGCCGGTCCGCCCTCGGCGGCCAGCACCGAGCCTGCCTCTCGGTGCGGCGCGTGCTTCACGGGCGTCGCGAGGTCGTCGTACGCGGCCTGTCGGATCAGGTCGTGCCGGAACCTCAGCAGCGGGCCCTCCGCGACGAGATGCCCCTGCGCGATGGCCTCCTCGGTGGCCGAGACCATCACCCGTACCGGTACGCCCATCACTCCGGCGGCCTCGTGCACCGTGAACGGCCGGGTGAGGGCGGCGCCCGCCCGCGCCAACTGCCGCACGGCGGGGGAGAGGTGACGCCACCGGCCGGCCACCCGAGCGCGGAAGTCGTCGGGCAGCGCACCGGGCGTGACGCGGGCGACGCCGTCCTCGACCAGAACCCGGCCCTGCTCGCGCAGCGCCCACAGCAGCTCCTGGAGGAGGAACGGGTCCCCTGCCGCGCCCGCCGTCAGGGCCCGGAGCCCACCCCCGGGGCGGGCGCACAGCATGTGCGCCGACAGCTCCTCCACGGCCTCGTCCGACACCGGACCGAGAGCGAGGGACCCGGCGCCGCTCCCCAGCAGCCTCTCGACCGCCGTGCGCATCGCCGACGCCTGTGGCAGGAACCGCCCCGCGAGCAGCCACAGCACCCGGGCGCCGCGGAGTGCGGGGACCAGGGAGCGGAGCTGGAGGGCGGTGGCCTGCTCGGCCCACTGCACGTCGTCCAGGACGATCAGCAGCGGCTGGGAGCGGGGTGTACTCGGCGATCCTCTCGGCCAGGAGGGCCGTCTGCCGGTACGGGACGGCTGACCGCGCCGCGAGCTCGGCCAGGGCGGGCTCGTCGAGGACCGGGGGAGTGCTGTCGCCGAGGGCGGTCGCCAGGGTCACGAGAGGGGAGAACCGGTCGAGTTCGGTGGCCCTGCCCTCGGCGACGGCCATTCCCCGCGCGGTGGCCTCCCGCGCGGTCTCGGCGAGCAGACGCGACGTGCCGATGCCCGCCTCGCCCGTCACCACGAGGCACTGGGCCGCTCCCGCCGTGACTGCGGCGACGGCGGCCGACAGGGCCCCAGCACATGCTGTCGTCCCACCAGCGGAGCCGGTTCCCGGTCACGGCCCAGCGTGCCCACCATGCGCGTCCCCCTTGCGCAGGGCCGGTTCACCGGCCGATGCCTGTCTGTCCATGACCAGCGGGCAGGGAGGAGAATTCCAAGAAAGGGGGCGCGCAGGCCCGGGGATCAGTCGCCGGGCTTGTCCTCGGCGGCTCGACGGCGTCCTCCTGCGGAGGCGACGAGCGCGTCCGCGACGACCGTCGCGTCCGCGTCGGCGATGTCCGCCGGGTACTCCGGCAGCAGGTCGTCCCAGACGGGGAGCCATGAACCGAACAGCTGGGCCTGCCCTGCGGGCCTGGCGAAGAACCAGATGTGCAGGTGGGCCCCGCCGTCCCCGATCCGGTAGACGTGGGCGCGCGAGATGTGCGGCAGGGCCTGCACGTGACGGACGATGTGTGTGGTGAGCACGCCCAGTTCGGCCGCGAGCTCGTCGGGGAGGTCGGCCATGTCGTGGTGGTCGAGCGGGTGGAGCATGAGCACCAGCGGCACTCCGACGCCCGTGATCCGGGTGAGCCGCCAGTTGTCGTTGAACCAGATCCCCTCATCGCGCTCGCGGCACGCATCGCAGTCGGAGGGGTCCTCGCCGTGCCGCGCGGGCTCGGGCAGGACCGGCGGCCGCAGGGGTGAGACGCGCAGTCCGTCCTCCTCGAACGGACTGATGCCCCAGCCGGTCATCCGCGCCAGCGGAAGCCGACGCTCGGCGTCCGAGGCCGCAAGTGCGTGATCGTAGAACTCGTCAGGTCGCAAAGCCATGATCCGAAGAGTAGTTCGAAGGCGAAGTCGATGTGACGGGACCGGGCGAAGTGCCAGGAGTGCGGCCGCCTTTCCCGGGAAAGGCGGCCGGAGTCCGCCGACACCCCGCTGTCATCGGACCGACGAACGACCGGCACCGCAGGTCAGTGCCGACACCCGGCCGCGACGACCCCCGGCCGACCTGAACCCGGACCCGGCGCCCGCTCCCGACCAGCCCCCCGGCCGCGTCCGGGGGCCTGCTTCCGGCCGGAGGGTCGTTCAGGAGTGGAAGGCGAAGAAGAAGAGCCTCCCCACTGCCCACAGCGGTCACCCCGGTCCCGTCGCCATGCCATCCGCAGGACAGACCCGCCGCCGGAAATGACGGCGGACCTTCGGGTGGGCGCAGACCACGGTGGCCAGGGTCGTCTTGCCGAAGCCGCCGGCTCCTTGCAGGGACGTGGTGATCGCGACGGCCCGGTCGGACGGTCCGGCATACACCGCGGCGACCGCGCGGTCGGCCCCACCCCGGTCGAGGACCCAGTCGGGGACCGGGGTCACCGGGGCCGGCGGAGGATCGGTGGTCGTGGTCTGCACCGACCAGTCAGCGGCGAAGCTGAACAGGAACCCGGCGACACCGAAGCCGCCGACGTAGGTCCAGGGGGGTCCGGATCCAGTCCGGCGGTCCCGGCCAGCGGTGGTCGCCGGAGGTCGCGGCGTTGGCCGCCAATGAGGCCAGGATGGCGACGCCCACCGACCCGGCGGTGATCGCCACACGCTTCAACAAAGGGTGGTGCGGGTGCTCCACCGAGGTCCCGCTGCCCCTCACCCGCATCTCCGCGAACGGGCCGATCGCCAAGCGGCCGATCGCCGCGAGCCCGCGTGCGAGCTAGGACGACGTGGACCGCTGCGGGGAGCGGAGCACGAGCAGCGTGATCTCGCTGGGGGCGAAGACGCGGAACGGCGGGCCCCAGAAGCCGGTGCCGCGGCTGGTGTAGAGGAGGGTGCGGGCGCCGTGGTGGCTCAGCCCGGCGACGGAGGGCTGGTCGAGGCGGACCAGGTGGTGGAAGGGCCAGATCTGGCCGCCGTGGGTGTGACCGGAGAGCTGGAGGTCGATGCCGTGGGCCGCCGCCCGGTCGATGAACTTGGGCTGGTGCGCGAGGAGGAGGACGGGCAGGTCCGGGTCGGCGCCCTGGAGGGCTCCGGCGAGGTGGGCGCGGTGCCCCACCAGTCCGGAGGACTCGGCGGTGACGTCGTCGACGCCCGCGACCACGAGGGTGTCACCTCCACGTTCGAGCAGCACATGACGGTTGCGCAGCGGCTCCCAGCCCAGTTCGTCCATCAGGTCGACCCAGCCCTGAGCCTCGCTGTAGTACTCGTGGTTGCCGGTGACGTAGACACGCGCGTGCGTCGCCTTCACGGTGCCCAGCGGGGCGGCCTGGGCTCGTCGGCGTTCGGCCGTGCCGTCCGCGATGTCGCCGGTGTGGCACACCAGATCGGCGTCCAGCGTGTTCACCGTGTCGCAGACCCTCGCCGACCAGCGGGCGCGGTCGAGCGGACCGTAGTGGGTGTCGGTGATCAGGACGACCCGGGTGCCGTCCAGCCCGGCCCCCAGTCGAGGCAGCTGCACGTCGAGCCGGCGCACGCGTGGCACGCGTCGGGCCTCGGCGTACCCCCACGCGAGCAGGACGGCGGTCACGCCGAGGACGGCCCAGGTGACGATGCGCGCCCGGTCCTGTCCGTCACCGACACCGGCCACGGCGAGGGCGAGCCGCAGCAGGACCCCGAGCAGAACCGACCAGGTGAACAGGACCCAGATGCTGCCCAGGAGCGTGTCACCGACGATCGCGGCCCGGTCCTGCTGCCGGCGACCGTGACCGTGCACCATCGCGAGCGGCATGCCGATCAGGCCGAGCGCGAACAGCGCGGTGCCGGTCAGGGCGACGGGCAGAGGCCAGTGCTGACCGGTGTGCAGGAGGATCCAGCACGGCACGGACCACAGAAGGAGGGGAGCGATCAGGGGTATGTACCGCATCAGGCGGTGCAGCAGGCTCCCCGACGACGCCCCTGGGGCCTCCTCGGCGGCGGATTGAGTGTCGCTGGTCTCGGTCATGCGTCCCTCCTGAGGATCTGTCCGGCGTGTCGCGCGCGGAGCGGAGCCGGGCGGCGACGGCGGCACGGTCACCGCACCAGCCGTCCGCCGGTGGCCTCGACATGATCGTCGCCCGTCGTGGCACCTTCATTGTCCGCCGTCGAGAAGTGGACTCGCCCACCAGGCTTCGGTGAGTTCGTTGAGGGCACCCTCCGGGCCGATGCCCGCATCACTCCCCGGCTCCTCGCGCAACCCGGGCCGGCAGGCCGTGCAGGCGTCCGGCGCCGCGTCAGGGGGCTCAGTGCCGTACGAAAGGCAGATCCCCCGGCTGCACCCGCTCACGCGGTCCCGCGGCCCGCAGCACCACGTCCAGCACGCGCGCCGGGTCAGCGGCGTACGCGTGGGAGAACCACGCCATGTTGGCCTCGACCACGGCCCACCTGTGGCCCGGACGGTACGGGTCGAGCAGCTGTCCCACGTCCACGACGACGGCGCTCGGCAGCGCGGGCCCGGCCTCGGCGACCAGGCGGTCGACGAACCCGGCGATCTCCAGGTCGACCGGCTCCCGCCCGTCGAGCGGGCGGGGGTCCAGCCGGCCGAACACCGCGTACCGACTGCCCGTGACGATCTGCCCGTCCAACAGGAACAGCCGGTACTCCGCGGCGAACGTCACCACGTCGGAGAGCAGCACCGGCGTCGCCGGATCCAGGTCGACGGGCAGCCGGGAGCCGTCGGCGTAGACGTCAGCCGGGAAGGACTTGTCCCGCGGCGGCTTGACGAACGTCGGCCCGTCGACCGCCCACGCGTCCGCGAGGGTCGCGGCCCGGACCTCTCGTCCGGTGAACTGCTCCGGCAGCCGGGCAAGCCAGTCGTCCGCCGGTTCGAGCAGGGCGAACCCGAGCTGTTCGGCCCACCGTGCCCCCGCGACCGGACCGCCGTACCAGTGGGCGGGTCCCACCGTCGTACCGATCTCCTCCGGGGCGAGGACCGCCATCCCGCGCCCCGCCGCCTCACCGGCGAGCAGTTCCATCGTCGACGTCCGCCGACCGGGCATGACCAGCACCGCGCACCTCCTTCACGACGTACAGAGCCGCCACGCTAGACGCGCCCGGTCCCCGTCACACGCGAGTTTTTCGACCCGTCAGCCGGTGGCGCGCTCGCCCGCCAGGCCGCTGCGGGCGAGGGCGCGGGCCACGGCGGACGGGTCCGGTCCGTCTCCGTCCGGGTCGCGCACGTACGTCAGCAGCGTGTCCACGTCCTGGAGCCGGCCGGCCTCGGCCTGGGCGAGAACGGTGTCGGCGTCGGGCCCGTCGTCCCTCCGCGCGAGGCGCTCGGCCACCAGCCCCACCGCCTCCGCACGGTCGGCCAGCGCGCCCATTCCGCAGTCCAGGCCGTCGTCGTCGAGGGTGTCCGGGTAGGGCGCGCGGGCCCAGGTGCCGTTCTCGTACCAGTAGACGCAGCCGAGCTCATAGCCGGACAACCGGTCGCGCAGCTCGTCCCACGGAAGCCATGCGGGGCCGCCCGCGAGCATGTCGACCGGGGGCTCGTGCCACTTCACCGCGCTCGACTCGTCCTCGCCGTACAGCACGTAACGGCCCTCGCCCATGCTGGACATCACCCACCAGGTACATCCGGCGTCGTCCCAGTGGAGCCCGTCGTCGTCGATCCAGCGGCCTGTGCGGTGCACGCTGGGCATGAGTTCGTCCGCGGTGGTCGCTCCGAGCGCGGCGAGCAGGGCCCAGCGGGCCCACAGCTTCTCGGCGGGCGGAAGGTCCTGCGGCAGTCCCGGGCGGTTGATCGTCATGGCGACCACCGTACGGGCGCGGGCACCCTCCCCGGACACGGGGTGTTGCGCGAGGCCGCCCATCTCGGCACGGGGCGGGGGCGTTTGCGCGCTCTCCCATGGTGCCGGGCTCCGAATCCGGCCCAGCCGAGAAGGACGCAGGAGGCCGGGGCACCCGTGAACGGATGCCCCGGCCGTTGCGCTGCGGTCCGTCAGCGGCGGACCTGGTAGGCCCGCGTCACCGTCTGGTCGACGGAGTTGCCGTCGGCGTCGGTGGCGGTGACCCTGAGCGAGACGAAGCCGGCCGCTGCCGGGTTGTCGATGGTGCCGTTCGCACGGGCGTCCAGACGGACCTTCCGCCAGGAGACACCGTCGTCGTACGAGGCCCAGAGCTCGACCTTGGTGATCGCCGGACCGTCGAGGCCCTTGGGGTGCCGTACGGACAGGCCGACGGTCGTGCGGGACGCGGCCCGGGCGCTGTTGGCCAGGTCGGTACCGAGGCGGTAGTCGACCGACAGGACGGGCAGCAGTGTCCGTCCCTCGCCCTGAGCGGAGTGGAAGCGCCAGTCGGTGCGCACCTTCGTGGAGGTGTTCCAGCCGGGCTCGTCCCTCTGGACGTCGGTGACCACGCGGTACTCGGCGCGTTCCGGGACCATGGGGAAGGCGATGTTGGTGGCGGGAGCCGTACCGAGCAGCACGCCGTCCCGGTAGACCGTGGCCAGCTCCTTGTCGGTGCCGTTGCGCACGACGGCCCACTGCCCCGTGCCGCTGTCGAGCAGCCCCGCGGCGGCCACCGCTCCCACCGTGCCGACGCGGGCGGCTGCGTAGTCCAGGTCGCCGGGCAGCGCGGTGCGGACCACGGCCTTGTTCCAGTCCCGGCGCACCTGCTGGCCGGGGGTGAGCTTCGTGGCGGCCGTGATCTGCCAGGTCCCGGCCGCTGTCCACACGGGGCCGAGCTTCATGGCCTCGTACGTCCGCAGCCCCGGGGTGACGTACTCGGTCAGGGTGCGCTGGAGCGTCATGCGTCCGAAGGAGAAGTTCGCCACCGTCTGCATCGGCGAGTGCATCAGACGGCTGTATCCGGCCTCGGCTCCGGCGGTGGTGCCGTGGAACCGGCTGTCGACCGTGGCCAGTTCACCGGTCCGGACGCGGTAGCGCTGGTCGGCGGGGATGCCGCCGGCGCGGTACTTGAGGAGTTCGTACGCGTACGGGCTGACCGCCGTGCCGGTGAAGGTGATCCTGGCTCCGGACAGGGCCAGCAGGCGCTCGCCCTCGGTTCCGGAGACCGTCATCGCGGGGATGCGGGTCTCCTTCGGGCTCCAGTTGCCCGCCAGCCAGGAGCCGGCGGTGTCGTTGTAGACGAGGATCGCCGCCGCTCCGGCGTCGGCCGCCGCGTCGACCTGTGCGTACGTGGTGGTCCCGGCGTCCCGCTTCACCAGGGCGATCTTGCCCCGGACGTCCTCGCCGGGCCTGGCGACCCGGAGGGTGCGGCTGCCGTCGAAGCGCGCGGAGCCCGTCCAGCCCTGGAAGTAGGAGACGTCCAGTGTGCGGCTGCCGTGTCCGGCGAGCCGGGCCGAGAGCGCCGGTGCGCTGAGCGACCAGCCGACGCGCGATTCGAAGAGCGTGGGGTCGGTGGTGGCCGACGGCACGGAGTAGACGGCCGTCTCCCCGCCGAGCCAGACCTCGCGGTTGTGGACCAGGACCCGCGAGGCGGGGCTGGACGCGATGCCGACCCGGAGGCGGTTCGTCTCCGACGGGCGCGGCGTGGTCATGGTGACCCGGCCGGCCTTGGAGCCGTCGAACGTGAAGGTCCGGTCCGCGTCGATGAGCGTGCCGGGCTGGGCCGCGTACGTGTACTCGTGGAGCATGCTCCAGTCGGGGCTGTAGTGGTAGGTCTCCGCGATGAAGGAGTGCTCGCCGCGCGGCACCCGCAGTACGACGGTTCCGTCCTCGCCGACCGGGTACGTCTCCGGGATCTCTGCCTTGTCGAGGGTGGTGTCGGTGACCGCGGCGATGCCGTCGGTCGGCTTGCCGTCGCGGTCGAGGACCTTCAGCGTGACGTCGAAGCGCTGGACGTCCCGGCCGAAGCCGATCGCGGTCACCGCCGTCGTCCCGTCGGCGGCACGCGCGGTGACGTGCGCGCCGTGCGAGCCGGTGGTGATGCTGCGGCTGTCGAGGGTGACGGCGACCTCGGCGGTGCCGTGCGCAGGGACGGTCACCGAGTCGGAGCCCAGGGCGAGCGTTCCGGCCGGCAGCGTCTCGCCCGCCTGGTCCACGGAGAGGGCCAGGGTGACAGGGGCGTCGCCGTCGTTGACGTACTCGATCTTCTTCTCGACGGTGGCCGAGTCGTCCCAGCCCCGCAGGCCGAAGTCGACCGTGCCACTGGCCGTCACCGGCTGGCGGACGGCGCGCGCCACGTCGACGCGGCCGGCGCCCTGGGCGTAGACGGACGTGTCGGCGGTGGTCTTCGCGGTGCTGATGAGCCCGCTCTTCAGCCGGGCGGGCGACCAGTCGGGGTGGCGCTGGGCGAGGATCGCCGCCGCGCCCGCCACGTGAGGTGTCGCCATGGAGGTGCCGCTCGCGGTGGTGTAGAGGTCGCCGACCGGCGTGCCCATCGTGGTGCCCGCCGCGCGGGCCGCGACGATCCGGACGCCGGGTGCGGTGATCTCCGGCTTGAGGGCGCCGTCGCCGCGCGGGCCCCGGCTGGAGAAGTCCGCGACGACGTCTGCGGAGTCCACGGCGCCGACCGTCAGTGCGGCGGCGGCGGCGCCGGGCGAGCCGACGGTCTTCGCGCCGGGGCCGCTGTTGCCCGCCGCGATGGTGAACAGGACGCCCGTCCTGGCGGTGAGTTCGTTGACCGCCAGCGACATGGGGTCGGTGCCGTCGGCGCCCTCCTGCCCGCCCAGGCTCATGGAGACGACCTTCGCGCCGGAGTGCGCGGCCCAGTCCATGCCCTCGATGATGCCGGACTCCGAGCCTGAGCCGCCGTCGTCGAGGACCTTGCCCACGATCAGCTTGGCGCCGGGAGCCACGCCCCGGTACCTGCCGCCGGACCCGGTACCGCTGCCGGCGATCGTGGAGGCGACGTGGGTGCCGTGGCCGTGGCCGTCGCGGACGGTCTCGCCGGGGACGAAGCTGCGGCTCTCGGCGATGCGGTCGGCGAGGTCGGGGTGGGTGGTGTCGATGCCGGTGTCGAGCACCGCGACCTTGACGCCGCTGCCGTCGTATCCGGCGGCCCACGCCTCCGGCGCGCCGATCTGGGGAACGCTCTTCTCCAGGAGCGCGTCGACCTTGCCGTCCAGCCAGAGGCGCTGAACACCGCCCGACAGACGGGCCTTGGGGGTTCCGGCGCGGGCGCTGTCGTCGTCGACGGCCTCCCAGAAGGTGTCGCCCTTCGCCTTGTCGGCGGTGACGGCGGCGCCGCGTACGCCGGGGAGCTTGCGGGAGAGCCGGGCCCCGCCGGGCGCGGCGGTGCCGGCGGAGTCGTAGCGCACGATCAGCGGGGTGGTCGCGCGGTGGGCGTCGTCGAAACCCTGGGCGACGAGCTGCGTGACGTTGAACAGGCGCTTGTCGACCTGTCCGTTGTGGATCAGAGCCTCGACGTCCCGGGGGATCACGTACACGTCGGTGCCGACGGTGTACGTCCGCAGTCCGGAGGCACTGTTGCGGTACGGGGTGACGTCGACGGCGAGGGTCTTGCCCGCCTGGGTGGCCACCGTCACCTTGTCGCCGGTCACCAGGGTGACTGTCGCGGTCCGGACGGCGTCCCGGGGCGCGGCGGTCACCGCGTCCTGCCCGGTCGCAGGGAGGGGGGTTGCGCCGTACGCCAAGCCGCCGGCGGCCATGGTGGCTGCCAGGGCGAAGCCGAGCAGTGCGGTACTCCGTCTGCTGCGCATGCTGGGGGCACTCCTTCCGCCGGCGGAGGGGGATCCGTCTCCGGCGGAACCAAGACTCAACAGGAACGATCACCTTCGCTACGGGCTGCGACTGACGAAGAAGCGACATGTCCACTCGCCGCCACGTTCCACCTACCTCGGGGCTGCGAGGACACCCGTGTGGTAATGCGAACTCTCGTTTCGAACGGTCCTGTTGTGGTTTGATCGCTTCGCGAGCGGGGGTGATCGTTTTCAACCGGGGTGGGGGAAGGCCTAGTGGGAGAAGGACACATGCTGGCGGCGGCAGGGGTCGGCGCCGCGGAGGAGCGGGTGTACCGCTTCCTCGTCGGGGTACGGGAGGCCGACGCCGCCGGAATCGCCGCGCAGTTGGGGCTCGACGTGACGCGGGTCCACTGGCTGCTCTCGTCACTCCACGACAAGGGCCTGGTCGGGCGGGCCGCCGAACCTCCGGAGGGCGGTCCCGAGCGGTACGTGCCGATGGCTCCCGACGCCGCGCTGCGTCCCCTGCTGCTCCGTGGGCACGAGGCGCTCGAATGGGCGCGGCGGGGCGTGGAACAGCTCGCCGAGGAGTACCGCGCCGGCGGGCGGCGGCACGACGCCGGGCAGCTCGTCGAGGTGATCACCGGGGCCAGCGTGATCCGGCAGCGACTGCGGCAGATGGCGTACGGGGCCGGCGAGATGCGCTGGCTCTGCAAGGCCCGTCCTGTCGCCCTGGCGGCGGCGGAGAACGACGAGGAGTGGGAGCTGCTCGCCCGGGGGGTGCGCTACAAGACGATCTACGAGCGTGAACTCCTCGAAGGCCCCGGGATGGTTGACAACGTTGCCCGGAGCATTCGTGCGGGCGAACAGGCCCGGGCCGTCGGAAAGCTCCCGGTGCGGCTGGTGATCGCGGACAGCTCCATGGCCATCTGCCCCCTGGTGTACGAGAGCGGGGTAGGCGTCGACGGCGCGGAGCGGGCGGCCGGCGCGGCGGACCGGGCGGGCGAACCGACAGCCGCCGTGATCCACAGCAGCAGCCTGCTCGACGCGCTGATCGCCCTCTTCGAGAGCCAGTGGTCGGCGGCGACGCCGCTGCACGTGACCGACTCCGGCGAACTGGCCGACTTCGACGGCAGCCCACGGCCGGCGGTGCACCTCGCCGACGACGAGCGGTATCTGCTGTCCCTGATCGTCGCGGGGGTCGCGGACAAGGCCATCGCCTCCCAGCTGTGGGTCAGTCAGCGCACGGTGCAGCGCAGGATCCAGGCCCTGATGCAGCGCGCCGGGGCCCTGACCAGGACCCAGCTGGTGTGGCAGGTGGCGCAGCGGGGGTGGCTGGGGTAGGGGGCGGGACGACCGGGTGGCCGTCAGTGGTGGCGGAGTCAGGTATCGCTCACCATGGACACCGGTGTTCCCTTGAGTGGTGGACGGATCGTCGACGTGTCGTTCGGCGTGCGTTCACCCGGCGACCGGGCCGATGCCGAGCGCTGTTCGGCATCGGCCGGGACTCTCGTCTCGCTCAGTCACCACACCCCTTCTCCACCCGGGACGGACACCGTGTTCGAAGTACGCGCTCGCCGTGAGCGTCGTCGCCTCGCCCTCTTCCGCCGCGCCGCGCTCCGCCTGGTCGTGGCCGGCTCCACGACGGCCGCCGCGTTGGTGCTCGTGCCCGCGGCCCAGGCGGCGCCGGCGGACGACATCCGCATCAACGAGGTGGTGACGACCGGCAGCGTCAACGACTCGATCGAGCTGTTCAACAAGGGCGCGGCCGCCGTCGACATCTCCGGCTGGGTCCTCAAGGACGACAACAACAGCTCGAAGTTCACCGTGCCCTCCGGGACGACGGTCGGCCCGGGTGCCGCCCGGGCGTTCGACGTCTCCGCGTCGTTCGGTCTCGGCTCCGGAGACAAGGCCCGCCTCTACCTGCCCGGGGGCAGCACGCTGGTCGACAGCTTCACGTGGACCAGTCACTCCGCCCCGTCCTGGTCGCGGTGCCCCGACGGCACCGGTGCGTTCGGCCAGACGGCACTGACACTCGGCGCGCTCAACAACTGCGGCGGAGGCGGTACGGGTCCCCAGGCCTGGCCCGGCGGCAGCTCCGTGGCCACGGCCGACGGTTCCGATGTCTTCGGCTCGGACCTCAGCGGCCTGTACGAGGAGGGCTCCGTGATGTGGGGCGCCCAGAACTCCGGAAAGCTGTGGCGGCTGGTGCGCGACGGCTCCGGCGGCTGGCGGCCGGACACCGCGAACGGATGGACCTCCGGAAAGACCCTCCGGTTCCCCGGCGGCACCGGCGCCCCCGACAGCGAGGCCGTGACGCTGACAGCCGCAGGCGCGGCGGGCGGTGCCTTCGTGGCGAGCGAGCGCAACGGCGACGCCTCCGGCACCAGCCGCCTGTCCGTCCTCCGGTACGACGTCACCACGGGCACCGGCACCTCCCTGACCGCCACGAAGGAGTGGAACCTGACGGCGGGCCTGCCGTCCGTCGGCTCCAACGCCGGCTTCGAGGCGATCACCTGGATCCCGGACGCCACGCTCACCGCGGCGGGCTTCAAGGACGAGTCGAACGGCGCGGCCTACGACCCGAACCGCTTCGGCGCGCACACCGGCGGCGTCTTCTTCGTCGGTGTGGAGGGCACCGGATCGGTCCACGGCTACGTACTGGAGGTCGGCGGCACCGCCACCCGGGTCGCCACGATCAGCAGCGGCATGTCCGGAGTCATGGAGCTCCAGTGGGAGCCGCAGGCCGCGCGGCTGTGGCTGGTCTGCGACGACACCTGCTCCGGCCGGCACCGGACCGTGAAGATCGGTGCCAACGGCACCTTCACCCAGGACGCCGTCTACAACCGTCCGTCCGGCATGGCCAACCTGAACAACGAGGGCTTCGCGCTCGCCGCCGCCGACGAGTGCGCGGGCGGCACCAAGCCCGTCTACTGGGCGGACGACAGCAACACGAGCGGACACGCGATCCGCAAGGGCACCGTCACCTGCTGACACCTGCCCGCGGTGTCACCACGAGATCGAGGGGCGTCCGACACGGCCGAGGCCGAGGTCGTGCGCCCCTCTGGTGACCACCACCACGCCCAGCGGAAACGTCCCGGCACCACGCTCCCGAACACGCAGGGTGGTCGCCCACGATCCGGTGCCGAGCCACGAGCGCGAACGGTGACGCCCGGCCGCGCTCCCCGATGGGTCAGTGCGCGCCGGCACCGGACAGGGTGTTGCAGGTGTTGTAAGCCCCCTCCATGTTCCTCCAGTGCCACTTCAGCCTGTCGCGGGTCTGGGGGCCGTAGATGCCGTCGGCGGTGAGGCCGAGGCTGGCCTGGACGCGCTTGAGGGCTGCCGTGGTGTTCGCGCCGAAGACGCCGTCGATGCCACCGACGTCCTGCCCGTAGCAGTAGTTCAGGGTGTCCTGCAGGTGGTACACCTGCATGCCGCTGGCGCCGGCGCGCAGAGTGCAGACGTTGCTGCCCTGGGGCCCGATGGTCGGGACCTTCGTGTACCAGTCATTGGTGGAGCCGCTGTAGTAGATCGCGTAGTCGGTGCAGCCGGGCGTGGCCGCGTGCGCGGCAGGGCTGAAGCCGATCAGGCCGGCGGTCATCGCTGCGACGGAGCCGAGCGTGGCGAGTGTGCGCTTGAGGTTCATGGGCGGGTCGACCTCCGGGGTGCAGTCACGTGCGTGCTGATGGTTGCGGTCGGCGAGTACCGATCCGACGCCGAGGAACCTAGCGGTGATTCCGCTCCCCGGATCCGCTCGCCGATGAGCGTCCCGGGCCCGTCCCACGTCCCGGGAAGGGACGGAGGGACACCGGAGAGTGGATCTTCCGCCGTCCATGGAGCCCTGCCCGGCCTGCGGGGCACGCCCGCCCACCTGTTCCCGCAGGCGTCCCCGGTGCGTCCCGGGCCCATGTCCCGACTCTCCGCAGCCCTGACCGGGACGCTTCGTTCCTGAACACGGTCCCCACGAGGGAGCGGTCCCGGTGGGGGCGGGCCGGAGCTATCCGGAGACGGTGCTGAGGTCGACGCCGGTCAGATCACAGCTCGCGTGCCACAGCCGCGCCGCGACGGCGGAGTCGGCCAGGTGGTCCCAGACCGCCTCACGTCGAGGCTCGCCGCGCAAGCCGAAGACGCGAGGCCCCCAGAGCTGGCCGCCACATACGGCCGGGTCGAGCACCGCCCGGACCGCGGGCCATGCGCCGGCGTGCTTGCCCTGGACGAGAAGGGCGGCAGGTGCCGCGCTCAGCCGTGCGCCGGTGGTACGCACATGGACCGGCGGTCGCGACGGGGTGAGGGAGTCCAGCGCGCCGCCGGGATGGACCACCACGCTCGCCACCGCACGGTCGGCGGCACGCAGACGACGATCGAGTTCGAGGCCGAAGTACATCTGCGCCAGCTTGGAGCGTCCGTAGGTGCGCTTGGCCCGGTAGTCCTTCCGGGACTGCAGGTCGTCGAGGTCGAGCCGCTCGGACTTCGCCGCGAAGCTTCCCACGGTCACAACGCGGGCAGCCGGCGCGGCGGACAGCAGTGGCATGAGCCAGTGGGTCAGTACGAAGTGTCCAAGGTGGTTCGTGCCGAACATGAGCTCGTGGCCGTCCCCCGTCTCTCTGCGGGGCGGGTCGTCGAGCGCGACGCCCGCGTTGTGGACCACCGCGTCAAGGCGCTCCACCCCCAGTGCCTCCACCGCGGCTTCGAGCGACGAGAGGTCGGCCAGGTCCAGCCGTACGGCCCGCACCCGCGCACGGGGGACACGCGCACGAATCGAGGCCATGGCGACCTCCGCCTTGTCGGGCCTCCGACTGCCGAGCACGACGGTGGCTCCGGTAGCCGACAACTGCTCGGCAGTGAAGTACCCGATGCCGGCGTTACCGCCGGTGATCAGGAAGACGCGCTCACCGGCACCAGGCAGGCGTTGCACATTCCAGGACGAGGTGGACGACATGGCGAAGGGACTCCCTAGCTGTTGCGGGCGGTTGCGGCTGTTCCTAGCGGCAACGCGACACCCACGGTTCCAGGGAGCACCGGCAGATCGCCGACGTACCACCGACACCCCCGCCGGCCCGCCGACACGCGCCCGACACGGTGCCGGCCCGTCGCCGCACACCTCGCGCAACCTTGGCGCCGTGTCCGAGGGCTGATCCCCGGGGCCGGGGTGAGGTCACAGCATTCGGTCGACCAGCCCGTCGACGTAGTCCGGAGTGAGCGGGACCATGCCGAACAAGACGCGGATGTACATCGGGGCCAGGATGTGGTCCAGCACGCCGAGCGCGTCGGGTGCGTTCTCGCCCCGTTCGCGGGCGCGATCGAGCATGGACTGCAGTTGCCGCATGCGTTCGGTGCGGAGGTCGTCGCCGGCCTGCAGCCCCTGCTGACCGTTGCCCGACAGGGCGACGGCCAGGCGCACCACGGCCACACCGTCGGGTCCGGTGATCTCGCGGGCCACTTGGGCCGCGTATGCGCGCAGGTCGCCGGCGAGACTCCCGGTGTCGGGCATCGGCGACCGCGCGTTGAGGCGGGTGAGGGCCACGTCGGTGAGCAGGGTTTCCAGATTGCCCCACCGGCGGTAGATGCTGCTGTCGGCCACTCCCGCGCGAGCCGCGACCTCGCCGACGGTGAAGTTGCCGTAGCCGCGCTCACTGATCAGGTCGGTGACGGCCTGGTGTACCTCCGCGCCGATGCGGGCGCTGCGCCCGCCGGGCCGCCGGGCTCGCTGTCGCTCGTTCATGCCCCCACCTTAACGCAGTCACCGCTTGCGTTTGTGGTGCGCCGCCCCTACAGTCACCTAACGCAGTCGCCGACTGCGTTAGTGATCTGGTGTTTCGCCACCCGCGCCGACCGAGGCGCCGGGCGCAACCGACGACGGAGAGGAATCCCCATGGCTGTATCGCCTGTGGCAGTAGGCAGTCGACCAGACCGGGCCGTACTGCTCGCGGTGACCTGCCTCGGCCAGTTCATGGTCCTGCTCGACAACACGATCGTCGGAGCGGCGCTGCCCGACATGCAGCACCGGCTGCACACTCAGCTGACCGGTCTGCAATGGATCGTCGACGCCTACGTACTGCTGGTCGCCATGCTGCTGCTGTCCGGCGGTGTCTTCGCCGATCGGTTCGGCCGCAAGCGGGTCTACCTGACCGGCGTGGCGGTGTTCACCGCCGCGTCGGCGCTGTGCAGCATCGCGCCCTCGCTCGGCTGGCTGGTCGCCGGCCGGGTGCTGCAGGGCATCGGAGCCGCAGCGCTGAGCCCTGCCTCGCTCGCCCTGCTCGTCGCCGCCCATCCCGTGCCGCAAGAACGGATCAAGGCGATCGGGCTGTGGGCCGGATTCAGCGGAATCGGTCTGGCCGCGGGCCCCGTGGCCGGCGGCGTGCTGACAGACGCCTTCGGCTGGCCCGCCATCTTCCTCATCAACCTGCCCATCGGCGCGGCCCTTCTGCTGGTCGGTCTGCGGAGCCTCGGAGAGACCCGCAATCCGAGCGCCCCGGCGATCGACATCCCGGGAACGGTGCTGTCTGTTCTCTGGGTGGGTGCGCTCACCTACGGGCTGATCGAGGGTGGTGCCCGCGGCTGGACGTCGCCGGTGATCCTGGGAAGCTTCGCCGCCGCGGTGACCCTCCTTGCCGCCTTCGTCGCCGTCGAAGTGCGCCGCCCCGCACCGATGCTGCCGCTGCGGCTGTTCAGGGAGCGCCTGTTCAGCGTGTCCAACACCGCCATGATCGTGGTGGGGTTCGCGCTCATGGGCTCGTCGTTCTTCTTCTCCCAGTTCTTCGTGTACGTCCAGGGCAGCTCGATCCTGCGCGCCGGACTGCAGACCCTGCCGGTGTCCCTCGGCATGGTGATCGTCAGCCCGTACGCGGGCCGGCTCGCCGCCCGGTACGGCTTCCGCGTCGTGGTCACCATCGGCCTGGCTCTGGCCGGCCTGGGGCTGCTGGCGCTCGGCACGGTGCACGCCGACACCGGCTACGGGAACGTGTGGTGGCGGCTGGGAGCCGTCGGCATCGGCTTCGCCCTGACGCTGTCCCCACTGACGGGAGCCGCCATCCAAGCGGTCAGCCCGCAGGAAGGCGGCCTCGCGTCGGGCATAAGCAGCACCACCCGGCAGATCGGGGCGGTGCTCGGCGTAGCAGTACTCGGAGCCGTCGTCCGCACCCGCCAATCCGACGGCGCGTCCTTCGAGGCCGGCCTCGACAGCGCCTTCCTCGCCGCCGGAGCCGTCACTCTGGCCACCGCCGTGTTCACGGGCCTGTGGCTGGCAAGGTCCAAGCCCGCGGAAGGCTCCGCAGCGCCGCAGCGTTCCGCGGATCCAGATACGGCCACCGCCGTGCACGAGGCAGCCGCGAACAGCCCGGGTTAGACCAAGATCATCCCATGGCCCGTCTCCTCCGTATCCGGGACCGCGACAATCCCGACGACCCGACCGGTCTCGGGGCCGCAACGTCCAGTGGTCCAGAGCGGCTTGTCATCGACGAGCGCTGCGCGCTGGGGACGGGCACCAGGCGCGGTTCGCCAAGCCCCCAGTTCCAGCGGAGCCTGCCGGCACGCGTCGCAGGCAGGAACGGTGCTGGCCTGAGCCGCATGCCGACGGCACAGCCCTGCCCGGTGTGGCGCGACGTCAGCTGTCGCCGAGCTCGGCCACGACGAGGTCGGTGAGCAGCGCGCCGGCAGTGCCCTCGGGGTCGAGGTCGGGGTCGTAGATGGTGACGTTGAGACCGACGCAGCGCGGTGAGCGGACGAGCGGGCGGAGGAGAGCGGTCAGCTCGTCGCCAGGGCAAGCTCCTCGCCGCCGGCCGCGCCGATCCGGTCCGAGTTTCCCGGGTTGCGGAAGTCCGGGGAGGCGACGACGGAGGCAAGGCCGTAACGGCCGAGCCGACGCAGAGCGAGCGCGGCACCCAGCTGGATCGAGCAGTCCCCGCCCAGGACGAGCGTGAAGTCACCGGCCGACACATGGCGTTCGATCCGGTCGGCGAGACGGACGGCGTACGTGGCGAGGGCCGCCGCGTTGAACACCCCGTCACCCTCCCGCCAACTGCCGCGGTCGTACCGGGGCGGCACCACCACCCCGCCCTCACACGCCCCGAGCCGTCTCATGATCCCGATCTCGCGCAACGCTCCGGCAAGCTTGTAGCAGTCGGGCATGGTATCGGGAGCCGGCGGGCGCAGGCCGAGATTGGACGGGGCGTCGATATCACGGTACTCCGCTTACGGGCCATCCTCACCGCGCCGGTGCACGAAAACAACGGCTTTCCCCTTGCTGGTGCCAACGGCCCCGGAGGCGTCGACGGACACCTGATGAGGCGCGTCTGCCCAACACCGAACTCAAGCTCCGTGAGCTGTTCGCGAAGGTGCAGGCCGGCTACCCCTGGTCGCCGACCCCACGACCAGGGCCCTCGATGGGAGCCCCGGCCGCGTCAAAGACCGCCGCACAACCGATACGAGACAACCCCATGCGCATCCGATACGAGACAACCCGATGCGCGTGGGTGCTCGGGATCGTTGTTCGTCTGCCGGGAACACCGGCGCGTCGGTGTCTTCCCCGCGGGGAGGGAGGGCCGCGCGCCGTCGACTTCGTGTTCCCCGCCCCTCGCTCGGCGAGTGGGCCCTCACGGAAGGCGGAGAATGACCACGCGCAGAAGCTTCCTCGGCCGTACCACCGCGGCCGGCGTCATGGCGGGCCTCGCGGCCCCACCGGCGGCGGCCGAGGCCGGCAGTGGGGCACGTCCCAGCACCCCGGCCGTTCGGTGCGGTCGGGCCCGCGACGCGATCGTGGCGGTCAACAGCGGTATGCGGTCGCACTACGCCGCGCTCAAGTCGGATCTGATCGCGCAGCTCAGTCCCGTCCTCGTGGTCCAGAACGACGCCAGGGGCGGAAGGTTCACCCTCGTCCATGACGGCACGCAGGAGTCGCTGCATCCCGTCGGGGAGGTGTTCGAGCTCGCGAAGTCCGTCAGCCATGTGCCGCTCGGCGTCTTCTCGATCATCGCGCCCCACCTGAGCGACAGGGTTCCGAACGTCCCCGGCGCGGACCGAATCGACGCGCACGACCTCGCCATGGTCGCGTTCAAGGACACCGCGACCACCGACTGGATCGCACCGCTCCGGCAGTACGCCGACACGCTGGCCAGGGCACGGCGCCAGCTCGACCAGGCCGGCATCCCGCCGGAGATGGTGGTCTCGTGCGCGCGGGTACTCGACGGCGCGCTCTCGTTCATCGAGGTCTCCACCGCGGCCCGGTCCTTCGACATCAGGTCGTTCGAGGACTTCTCCTCCAGCGTGTACGCGGGCATCCGTACCAACATGAGGTACGCGGCCGAGGCCCAGATCGCGGGCGTGCAAGGCATCCTGCGGAAGTGGCGGACCCGGATCGGTGAGGAGGCGTGGCAGGACCTGTACACGGTCGTGCTGTCCCAGTGGGCCACGTCCGAACTGAACCAGAACTCGATCATCATCAGGCCGTGCATGAACCCGGCGAAGGTGGCCACCCACCTGATCGACCTGCCGGCCGCCGAGCCGCTCTCGGACCCGGTCTTCGTGGCCCTGGACAACCTCGCCCGGATCGTGCAGGACAACATCGCGGCCGAGTTGGTGTTTCCTTCGGACCGGGCGGCCGCCGATGCGCTCAAGGGCCCGCAGGATCTGCTCGCCGACGAGATCCTGGACCAGCTCGGCGCGCCGGCATACTCCACTCCTGTCGAGGCCGGGAGGGGCGCCTGCCCTGTCATCCGAAAGGGCCCGGCTTCTCAGGAGGACGGTACGGCGCACGACCGCTGACGCCGGTCGCGCCTCCGGGGCCGCCCCGTCGGCCGTGGCGCGCGGGTCAGCCGCCCGAGGCCGCCGGTGCTCGTCGGAGCCATACCCTGTGGGCGGCGACGAGCACCTGGGCGAGGACGGTCGCCTCACGATCCGGACGTAAGCCGAGATTGCCGAGGTCGTGACCGCGGAGCGGAGCTCCGAGAGGGTCCCTGTCTGGGGAACCAACCCGGGGATCCTCGACGTTGCCCCGGCATGACCTCCGCACGGGAAACCCCCGACGTCCTGCGCTACACCGCCTTCTCCGAAGATCCCGAGGGTGGAAATCCCGCCGGAATCGTTCTCGATGCCACGGGCCTCAGCGACGAGGAGATGCAGGCGATCGCCGCCGAAGTCGGCTACAGCGAGAGCGCGTTCCTGACAGCGCCGTCCGAGGGAGCGGGCTCCGCCGCGTCGGACGCCGGGCGTGCGTACACCATCCGCTACTTCAGCCCCAAGGCGGAAGTGCCCTTCTGCGGTCACGCCACCGTCGCGACGGCCGTGGCCCTCGGCGAGCGCATCGGTCCCGGCGACCTGGTATTCACCACGCAGGCCGGGACCGTGCCGGTCACCGTGACGCGAGAGGGCGGGGTGCTGCGGGCCACACTCACGAGCGTCGAGCCGCACATCGAGGAGATCGCGGCCGATGACCTGGCAGAGGCACTCGCCGCGCTCGACTGGCCGGCCGGCGACCTCGATCCCGCCCTGCCTCCCCGCATCGCCTTCGCGGGCGCCCGCCATCTGGTCCTTGCCGCCGCGAGCCGAGAGCGCCTGGCCCGCCTGGCGTACGACTTCGCCCGCCTGGAGGCCCTCATGCACCGGCTCGACCTGACGACGCTGCAGTTGGTCTGGCGCGCCTCTGCGGAGGTCTTCCACGTCCGCGACCCGTTCCCGGTGGGCGGTGTGGTCGAGGACCCGGCGACCGGGGCGGCGGCCGCCGCCTTCGGCGCGTACGCCCGTGAACTCGGACTCGTGCCCGAGGCGACGGTCCTCACCCTCCACCAAGGGGAGGACATGGGACGCCCCGGCGTCCTGACGGTGGAACTGCGGGCGGGTGACCGGCGGATCAGGGTCGGCGGCGCAGGGACCCGCATCCCGGCCTGATCCACACGACAGGCCTTGGGACTTGTCCGGCCCATGGAAGACCGTGTACGAACGCCACCGCATGCGGTGAGCGGACGGGACCTGGGAGCGTCTGTTCCAACAGGTTCGGGCGGCGGCCGATGCGGTGGGTGGGACCGAGAGCCTCGTCGCCCGGCTGGTGCTGGAGCGGAGGACCTGGGCCGCTCGCGAGGCGGGTTCACCAGTAGGCCGCGCTTGAGTGCGGAGGGCGGCAGCCGCCCTCCGCACTCAATGGCGCAGACTGCACCCAGTTCCTCGCCGTGGCGGGAGAAGATCCGCGTCCCCGTCCCAGGCCGGGAAGGCCGCGCATCAAGCCGGACGGCCTCGCTACCGACAGAAGCGCCACGCCGTCGGGCGGGCGATCAACCCGCGGTGTCGGAGGGGAAGCTCAGCCGCAGTTCTCCACAGGCCACCTCTTGCTGCACGGGATTCGAACGGCGACGCGGGACGGGGCGGCGACGGGACCGGGCGGCGACGGCTGCCCGGTCCCCACGCGTCGGATCACTGCTCTGGTGCGGTGACGCGGCCGCGTGGGTGCGGCGTGTCGGTGGGACCGGGAGGCGACGGTCCCAAGGATGGTGGCGGCCGCGGCATCAGCCTCGGCCAGACGACGACCGCCAAAGCGAAGTGGACGTGCTGTGACCAGAAGACGCAGGCGGCACCAGGGTCTCGGCGCTGTGGGAGTGGCGGCAGCCCTCATCTGGGGATGTGCCACTGCTGGGAATGCCCGGCCCTCCGACGCGCCGCCCGACGGCTTCGAGCGGGCGGCCGAGCAGGCGGCAGCGGAATTCGGTGTGCCGGAGGAAGTGCTTCTGGGCGTCAGCTACGCGTCCTCGTGGTGGGAGGCCAACGAGGGCCGCCCCAGCACCAAGGGTGGCTACGGTCCGATGCACCTGACGGACACGACTTCCGGAGGAACGTACGCCCACCGCCCGGGCGAAGGGCCGGTGGACGCGACGGGCACCGACGACCCGTCCGAGCACACCCTGCAGGCTGCCGCCGCGATGATCGGCGTCGAGCCCCGGACTCTCCAGCGGGACGAACTGCAGAACCTTCGAGGCGGCGCGGCACTGCTCGCCTCGTATCAGCGGCAGATCACCCACGGGATTCCGCTCGACCCGGGTAGCTGGTACGGGGCTGTGGCGCGCTACAGCCAGGCCGCCGACACCGCCACGGCCGGACGGTTCGCCGATGGTGTCTTCGAGGCGATCCGCACCGGCACGCAGAGGGTGCGCAAGGACGGCCAGAGGGTGTCGCTGCCGAAGACGCCGACCGTCCGCCCGACGAGGTCACAGCTCGCGTCCCTGGGGCTGCGGACGTCGGCCGCGGCGACGGCGCCGGAGTGCCCCAGCGAGCTGCATTGCCGGTTCGCACCCGCCGCTGCCTCGAACTACCAGGTGTCCTCGCGGAACTCGAACGGCATGGGCGTCGACTTCATCGTCATCCATGATCTCGAAGGCTCCTACGACGGGGGAGTCAGCTGGTTCCAGGACCCCGCCAGCGGGGTCTCCGCGCACTACGTGATGAAGGCCGACGGCAGTGAGGCAACGCAGATGGTTGCCACCAAGGACATCGCATTCCACGCCGGAAACTACTGGGTCAACCTGCACGGCGTCGGTATCGAGATGGAGGGATACGCCGCCCAGGGGCCGACCTGGTTCACTCCGGCCCAGTACAAGGCGACTGCCGCGCTGGTGCTCTACCTGGCGCGGCGCTTCGACGTCCCACTGGACCGCAAGCACATCATCGGACACGACAACGTCCTTCCGCCGAGGCCGGCGCGCGCGCCGGACGCACACTGGGACCCCGGCCCCTACTGGGACTGGGAGAAGTTCATGGCTCTCCTGACCGCCGATCACCGCCAGGAGAGCAAGGCCGAGGCAGGAAAGACGGGCGGGAACATCGGAATCGGACAGGCGGTCACGATCGCCCCGACGTACAGCAAGAACGCACAGCCGGTGACGGTGTGCGCCCCGACGTGCCGGACCCAGACACAGCCCTCGAACTTCCTGTACGTCCGCACGGAGCCGCGCGACGACGCCCCGCTCGTCTCCGACCTCGCCCTCCGTCCGGACGGCTCGTCGGGAACCGACCGCATCGACGACTGGGGATCCACCGCGATGTGGGGGCAGGAGTTCGTGGTCGCCGACGTGAGAGGGGACTGGACAGCCATCTGGTTCGGTGGGCAGAAGGGGTGGATTCACAACCCGGCGGGCGAGAACACCCGCCCCGCTCCGAACGCGCGAATCGTCCGTCCCGCGAGCGGGGCCAAGTCGGTCGCCCTCTACACGACGGCCTACCCCCGCGCCGACGAGTACCCCCAGGGACTGCCGGTCTCGGCACAGACACGGTTCACCATGTACACGTTCCCCCAGGGGCAGGCGTATGTAGCCGCCCGCACACCGGTGGAGGCCGACGACTTCTTCCCCGCCACACCTACGCGCTCGGAGGTTGTGGTCACCGGAGACCAGAAGTACGAGGTGATCCAGTACAACCGGCGCCTGGCTACCGTGAACACCGCGGAGACAGGGCGATGACCCCGGAACCGGCCCGCGGCTCGGAGTGAGCCACAGCGGAGCCGCGGCGACACGCCCACGGCTTCGCACCACGTACGGCGCCCGATGCCGCGCTTCAGGCAGCGGGCGACGCGGCGGGTGAGATCGACTGGGGCATCGCGGTGGACTCCACCACCGTGCGGGCGCATCAGCACGCGGCCGGGGCTCGCGCAGCCCCGCCGTCGGCTCCCGCGTCAAAAGGGGCCGACGCGGCAGAATGCTGATTACCGCTTCGGCGATGTGCTGCCTCGACCATGAAGGTCACGGCGACGGCGAGCCCCGCCGACGTCGGTCATCTGCCCCTGTCCGCCACGTCGGCGTGCAGGTCGAGAGTCCAGTTCTGGCCGACGAGATCGTGGCCGTAGCTGTGGTGTCGTTCCTCGTCGGCGAGTTGGAAGCCGAAGCTCTGGTAGATCCTGCGCGCCGCCGTCAGTACGTCGTTGGTCCACAGCGTCACCTGTTCGTAGCCCGCCTCACGGGCGAAGGCGAGGCACTCCTCGACCAGACGCGTCCCGAGGCGAAGGCCCCTGCCCTCCGTGGTGACGAGCAGGATCCGCAGCTTGGCCACCTTCGGCTCATCGCCTGCGAATCACTGCGCCCCCTGGCCGAGGCCATCGGTTCGAGCCCGCGGGTCCTCCTCTTCCTCTTCGGAAGCAAGGACGGCCTGCTGAAGGCCCTGCTGGCGCGCGCCCGCGCCGACGAGCTGGCGCTCCTGGAACGGGCCGGGCAGCCCGATCGCCCTGCCGGACTCGTGCCGGCCGTCGAACAGGTCTGGACGTGGCTCGCCGCGAAGGAGCACCGGCCGCTGCTGCGCCTCTGGGCCGAGGCGTACACGCGCTCCGTCATGCAGCCCAGCGGGGCCTGGGCCGGGTTCGCCCGTGCCACGGTCGAGGACTGGCTCGGGCTCCTGGCCAGCTCCCAACCACCGTCCGAACGTGACAGCGAGCACGGTCTCACCCGTCGCACCCTGGCCTTGGCCGTACTGCGGGGTGCTCTGCTCGACCTCCTCGCCACGGACGACGAGAAGCGGCTCACCGAGGCCGTCTCGCACCAGCTCACCCTGCTGCGTGACGACAGTGAGTGTGCCTGACGGCCGAGCACCTCCGGCCGGGGGACACGGCTGGCCGGTTCGACCACCTCGACGAGCGATCGTCGAAGGGCAGCGGCAATACGATCCGGCCAATGTGGGGCGGTGTGGGGAGGAGGGGCCGATTCCCCACCGTGCCGGGATGGACTCGCCGGTGTGGACTGGTCATGCTGACACCTTCGGAAAGCCTCGCGGAAGGCATCACAGACGGTAGGCATCACAGACGGTCCTTCACGGTTGTCACAGTGTTCCTGACGATCCATCGGGAGTGAGAGCGATGAACTCTGCACACCAGCACCGCGACCCCGCACACGAGAATTCCCCGACGACCGCGGCGGACGGCCGCGACCCCGAACTGCTTCTGGTGGACGCCGGATCGGTGCGTGACGTCACCCTGGGGAACTGGTCGCACGGCCACCCCGACGACACGCAGCACTGGACGCCGATCGACGACTGATGCGCTGGGCGGCCGGGTTCCGGGCAGGACCGGACACGAGCGGGACGCCGATCCCGGCGCCTGTCGCCGGGGAGGAGATCCCCGGCTTCGCCTCGGCGTGGACCGTCGGACCCGTCCTGGTGTGCACGGTCGAGGGCGACGGCCCCGGACCGTCCCGGATCGCGGCCGTCGGCGACTGCCCGCCCACACGTGACGAACTCGCCGCCACGCTCCGGGCGATTCGGACCGGGAGGCTGGAGCGGATGCCGGAACGGCCGGGTTCGTGTCTGCTCGTGGCCGAGACCCCCGACCGCACGGTGGTCGTCGGCGATCACGCCGGGGTCTGGCCGGTGTTCTACCGTACGGATCCCGACGGCGGCGTCTGGTGGTCGAACGCGGCGACACCGCTCGCCGCGCTCTCCGGCCCGCCGATCCCGGAACTCCGCGCGCTCGCGGCCCGCACCGCAGTGCCCGACGTGGTGCTCGACCCGCACACCAGCCTGTTCCCGCGGGTCGCCCGCGTACCGCCCGGCATGGCCCTGCTCTGCGAACGCGGCTCGGCCCGCCTTGTCCGTACCGGTACCGCCCGGGCGTACGCGGAGCCCCTCACCCTGTCGGAAGGGGCCGGGCTCCTGCGCACCCGGCTGACCGAGGCGGTCGACCGCCGCGTACGGTCGACCGCGCTCCGCTCCGCCGACCTGTCCGGAGGGCTCGATTCCACGACCCTTGCACACCTGTCCGCGCGGGCGGGCAAGACCCACGCCGTCACGTACACCGACGAATGGCTGCGCAACGACGACCTCCCGTACGCGACCGCCGCCGCCGACGCGATGCCGGGCGTGGTCCATCACGTCATGCGCGGCGACCGCTCGACCCTCCACTACGCCGGCCTCGATCCGGAACATCTCGCCGTTCCCTTCTCCGACGCCCCGAGCCCCACCGTCGTGCTGTGGGCGATGAAGGCGAGGGTCCTGGGCGCGATGGCCGCGCACGGCTCGCGCGGCCACTTCGTGGGCACCGGAGCCGACACCGTGCTCACGGCGTCCGGTGTCCTGACCGACGCCCTGCGCGCCGGACGACGTCGTGAGGCCGCCGTGGTGGCGAGGGCGGCGGCCCGGGTCACCCACACCTCCGTGTGGAGCCTGTGGCGGGCCGCCCGGTCCAAGGCCGCGCTCACGCTTGCCGTGGAGGCCGGGCACCTCGCGGCCCGGCTGCGCGGGCCCGCGGCTCCGGCTGCCACGGCGCATCGGGGGAACGGCGGCGCCGACGCCGCATGGCTGCCGGTCCAGACGGTCGCCGACTGGATGCCGCGCCCGGCCCGCGACCTCCTGGCAGATCACGTGACGGACACCTGCCGGTCCCGCGAACGGCCGGACCGCCTCGCACCCTGGCGCGACGCGCACGGCCTGGCCAGGGTCGGCGACGACGTCGCCCAGTATGCGCACCTCGCCGCGAGCCTGGGCATGCCCCTCTGGGCCCCTTTCCTGGACGACGAGGTGGTCGCCGTCTGCTTCGGCGTACCGCCCGAGGAACGGCATGTGCCCGGCGCGTACAAGCCGCTGCTGACCCGCGCCATGCGTGGCATCGTCGCCGACACGGTCCTGGACCGCCGTACCAAGGGAACCTTCGGCGGGCCCGTCTACGCGGGCCTCGCCGAACACTGCGCCGCGCTCACCGAGCTGCTGGGCACGGACTCCCGGCTCGCCCGCCTCGGACTCGTCGATCCTGCCCCCGTGTCCGCCGTACTGCGCCGAGCGGCGCCGGGGCTACCGCTGCCGCTCGGCTCGGTGCACAACCTCGTCGCCGTCGAGGTGTGGCTGCGACAGCTGGAAACCCGGAGCCGCTCGACATGGTGGAAGGAGAACCGATCCCGTGCCCTGGGTCCTGCCCCGTACGGTGCACGTCGTCCATGACGACATCGCGGGCGCCGCTTTGCTCGACGAGCGCTCCGGACGCTGGTACCACCTGTCCCGGCCAGGAGCCGCTCTCCTCAGAGCCATCCTCGCCGGAGCCGACCCGGAGGCCGCCGCAGCCGATGCAGCCGTACCGGGTGACGACGCGTCGCGCTCGGACCGCGCCTTCCTCGCCCTGTTCCACGACCTGCGCGCCGCAGGACTCCTGGTCCGGCACTCGGACGTGCCGCCGCGCCGCCGACGGCCGTTGACCGCACTGTTCACGAGGAGGACCCGACGATGAGCCTGCCCGTAGCCACTGCCGCCGGCCCACGGCCCTCCTGGCCCCAGCTCCTGTGCGGATCCTTCGGTTTCCTCACCGCCGTCCTCCTGTTGCGGCTTCCGCTGCACCGCACCACCGCCCTCGTGCGCCTGCTGCACCGTCTGCCCCTCAGGGAACCGGAACAGCCCAGGGCCGCCCGCATCGTCCAGGCTGTGCGCTCCGCCGGCGCCTGGTGGCCGGGGCGCGCGGCCTGCCTCGAGACCTCGCTCGCCGCGAGCCTGGCGGCCGTCGCCCAGGGCTATCGCCTCTCCTGGTGCCTCGGCGTGCGCTTCCTCCCACCGCCGCGCGTCCACCACGCCTGGGTCGAGACCGCGTCCGGCCCGACCGGCGAACATGAGACCGCTCTGCCACACGGCTGGCCCTACACCACAGCCCTGCGCGTGTGAGGTGTGCCGGTTACCAGGCGGAACCCTTTCTCGCAGCCCCCGGCGAGGATGTCGCTCGCGCCTTGACATCCGTCCCGAACCTCGTGGTGGCGAGGGGCGTGTCCCCTCGCGGCGCGCGTCGTTGAGTCGAGCATGACGATCTTCAACCGCCGCGTCCTCACCGCCGCCACCATCGCCGCCACCGCGGTCCTCGCCTCGGCCGGGGCGGCCTCGGCCGACAGTGTCGGCAACAACCTTCCCGGGGTCGGACTCTTGTCTCAGACCTTCGGAAACGGCGACCAGCAGGCCAAGGCCGCCGACACCCTGCCCACCCACAACGCCCTCAACAACGTCACCCTCCCCTGACCGAAGTCGGATCTACGTCTCCTACCAGCGAGATCTGCCGCATGAGCAGCCGGGCGATCAGTCCCATGCGTTGAAGAGTGTTCCGCCGAGCGTGGTGATGCCGTAGGTGCGAATGTGGCGCCACTCGTCCTTCGTGAGCATCGAGGTGTCCAGGGCTGAGAGGGGTGTGGCGAGCCGCTCGCTGGACAGGACCGTGAGGCCTGCTTCGGTGAAGGTGGACGCCCACAGGGGAGGCGGGAGGAACTCCTCCGCGTACCAGTTCCGGCGTTCGTGAGCGAAGGCGATCCAGGGGTGATGGGCGTGACACAGAATGACGCTCTCGCCCGTGCGGTCGATGACCGACGCGGTGTGGAAGGTCCGGGGGTACTCCTGGACCTCGATCTCGCCGACCTGGCCTTCTGCGGCTCGGGCGGCGGCATACAGGGCGGTACGGAACACCCGCAGGTCACTTTGCGGAAGCGGGCCGTCCCCAGGCACGAAAAAGCCTGTCGACCCCCGCGTCAGTGTGAAGCCCGAGTTCCCCTCATCGATCATGGCGCTCATTCTGCCCGGTGCGACTCGCCCGTTCCGGTGCCGCTGGACGCGCCCCCGGACCCTGCTCACCTACACCTACACCCGCGCCGACACCATGAGCCCCGTGCCCGGCCACGCCATCCGGCCGAGGGGAGGAGTTTCGTGAGACGGATCATCGTTCGGCAGGGGGTGGTGACGGCGAAGGTTCGCTCGGGAAGGCCGGCCCCTCCGGCAGACGTACGTTCCCGCTGCCGAGTGCGACGCGCGCCCGGACCCGCATCGGCTCGTCGCCGTGTCGGGAGAGCACGGCCAGTTCGTCGACCCGGGCCGTCATGGGGCCGAGGAGGGCCTCCACCTTGCGGGCCAGGAGGTGGGGGTCCGGGGTACGGCCGAGGGACAGGTGCGGGGTGAAGCCGTGAGAGTGCGATCCGCACAGCGGGAACCGCAGCTCCAGGGACTCCCGCAGCCGCGCCCAGGGCTCCTGGTCGGTGGCGGCCGGGTCCAGCCAGACGGTGGCGTCCGCGCGGTGGCCGAACCAGTGGACGCCCGCCAGACGAGCGGTGAACGGCCGCGTCTCGGCGAGCGCCGCGGCGACCAGCGGCAGGGCCCGAGTGAACTCGGCCTCGGGGACGAAACCGAAGAGCACGTTGACGTGCGGCGGCCAGCGGTGGATCTGCCGGTCGTGCTCGCGGCGAATGTGCTGGATCGGTGGCCACAGCTCCGCGGGAGGCAGCCAGGCGACGGTACTGCGGTTCGTCGGAGGGACGACGAGGACGTCGCCGGGCGCCGGGGCCGGTACGGGATCGACCTGACCCGCGAGGGTCTCACCGAGCATGTCGGTGCCCGAAGCGCGGTCCCAGACGATCTGGCCGTCCGCCTCGAAGAACACCACCCGGTGCCAGGGGACCTCCCCGCCCGGCACGAAATCGCCGAACAGGACCCGCTTCGGCGAAGCCCCGCGCTCCGCGATCCCCACCACGAACCGCTCGGGGTCGAACCGCGGGTCCCAGAGCACACGGTGGTAGATCTCGTCACTGGTGTGCACCTCAGCACCTGCCCTCGACTACCAGAGTGCCGCGCCCCCGGCCGGCCCTGCAAGCCGGTGCCCGGCCCGCCCGCGTTGCTGCGGGCTCGGCCCTGCCGAGGCCGATGTCCTTCCCACAGCCGCATCGGCATTCACCGGCCGGAATGCATCACCAGCGCAGGTTCAAGGAGGGTGGTATCCGCAGCTCCAGGGGCGTGGTGACGCTCACGGCGCCGCCGCACAGCCGCGCCGTCGTCAGCCGGAGTTCGTCGACTTCGCGGCGACACGACTCGCAGCGCGCCGGGGTGCGCGAGACCTCCCCGGCGCGAGGTGGCGCTCAGGTCGCCCTGCTGCCCTCCGTGGAACGGACCGACGCCGGTACGTGCGTCCGCAGGCGGTCCGCCGGATAGAACTGGCGGGCCCAGTGCCGGAACGGACCGATCGGACCGTCTCCCCGGGCCAGCCGGGGTGGCGACTGATAGCGCTTGGTCGCCCAGACCGGGAAGTCCTGGGCGACGAACTCGCAGTTCCCACGGAACATCAGACCGGCCAGCAGGCGCGACGCCGAGCGGCTCAGCCAGCGGGCCACGGGCTCCGGGAGGGCACCCGGTTCCGCCACGTCGAGCCAACTCGCCTGGCGGAGCTGGAACGCGGCGGGTCTGATCATCGTGGCCGCGTACATCGCGCAGGTACGGACCCCGAACCTCGGGAGGGCGGTGCACACGTGTACGCGGCTGATGCCGCAGCCCTCGAGCGTCACCTCCAGGGGGCTCTCGCCCAGCAGCGGCACGCGTTCGCGGGAGCGCACCGACACCCGGAAGCTCCGTCCCTCGAACGTGGCGGGTTCGGCGACCTCGGACTCGCCCCAGCCGTGCAGGGGTGTGAAATGCCCGAGGTCCACCGCGTTCTCGACGACGTCCTGGCTGTGGCCGGCCATCTCCCAGGCGGCGAGGCGGGGGGCCCGCGAACCGAGGGTGTGCCAGTCCGGGAGCTCCCAGTCCGGTGCCCGCCCGTCGTGGTGGCGCCAGACGAAGACGGCGTCGTTGACCTCGCGCACCGGCAGCGGAGTCAGGTCGGACGACGGCGGCGGTGGTGTCCCGTATCCCGTACGCACGCAGGAGCCGTCGGGGCCGAAGGCGAAGCGGTGGAAGGGGCAGATCAGGTCGTCTCCCTCCACCGAGCCGAGTCCGAGATGGGCCCCCAGGTGCGGGCAGTAGGGGCGGACCGCGCGGACCTCGCCGTCACGGAGCCGGTACAGCACCACGTCCTCGCCCTGGAGCGGCCGGGTCAGCACCGTGCCCGGTACGAGTTCCGAGGAGAACGCCACCGCGAACCAGCCGTCGGGGTACGGCAGGCCGGGTTCGTGGGCGTCGGCCGGGCTCGGTCCCTCGGTGAGGGGTCGGGTGTGCCTGCGGTTCACAGCTCGACCAGCACCTTGCCGAAGGACCCGGCCCGGTCGGTGTACAGGCTGCGGTAGGCGGCGGGAATGCTGTCGAAGCCCCGGTGGACGGTCTGCTGGTAACGGACCTCCCCGGCCCGGACCAGCGGGCCGAGGTCCGCGTGCAGGGCGGCCCAGTTCTCGTCGGTGAACCACTCCAGTGCGAAGATCCCACGGATCGTGGTGCGGGGGAACATGATGTACGGCAGCAGGCGCGGGCCGGACCACTCGCCGCCGACCTGACTCGCCCATTGCCAGCAGACCGCGACCTGGCTGTCCACGTTGAGCATGGGGAACACGGTGTCGGTGATGACGCCGCCGAGGTTGTCGAAGTACTTGTCGACTCCGCTGGGGGCCGCCTTGGAGAGGTCCTCGCGCAGCTGGGCGGCGTCGCCGCCGTGCCGGAAGGCGACCACGGCGTCGAAGCCCAGCGCGGTCAGCCGGGCCGCCTTCTCCGGCGAACCCGTGGTGCCGACCACCCGCGCGCCGGACCGCTTGGCCAACTGGCCGACCAGAGTGCCGATCGCTCCGGACGCGCCGCTGATCAGCACCGTGTCGCCGGGCCGGACGGTCATGAACTTGTTGAGGGTGCCCCAGGCGGTCATGCCCGCACCGCCCAGGACGCCGAGCGCGGTGCTCAGCGGCAGCGCGTCGTCGTAGTGGGCCGGGTCAAGACGGCGGTAGGCGGGGAAGACCATCGGGAACGTTCCGGTCTGCCACAGCGCGGGCGCACCGGTGCTGACCAGGTGCGTGCGCCAGCCGCCGAAGCCCTGGACGAGATCGCCGGCGCCGAACCTGGCGCGCGGCCCGGCGGCCAGCACCTCCATGATCGAGTCGGCGCCCATGTGGTCGCCGACCGGCGTGTCGAGGGCGATGCCCTGGAGGTACGGGTCGACGGAGACGTACCGGGTCCGCAGGAGCATCTCGTCGTCGGCCAGCTCCGTGTCGAGGTCCTCCACCACCTTCACGTACATCCGGTCCACGTCCGGGACGCCGTCGTTGTGCTCGCTGACGATCCACTTCTCGGTCTTCAAGGGGTTGCTCCTGCCGGGTCGGTGAGTTGGACGGGGAGGGGGGCGCTGTGGTCGACGGTGGCGGTGAACGGCCGGCCGTCGTCGCGGCAGACGAACTGCATGACGTGCCGTCCGGAGGCGGCGGCCCTGATGAGGCCGCCGGTGGTGGCCCAGACCCCGGACAGGTAGAAGTCGGCGAGCCCGGGCAGACCCGGTCCGTGGCGCTTGACCTCCTGCTCCACGGTCTCGCCGCTCGTCACGAAGGGCTGCCATCCGAGGACCGTGCCGTCGTAGTTGCCGGTGTAGCGGACCTGGGTGAGCGGGGTCGACACGTCCCGTACCGCGATCGCGTCCCTCAGCCCCGGGTGGCGCTCCTCGAGGAAGTCCGTGATCGCGTCCCGCACCTGCCGCTTGGCCCGCTGGTACTCGCGTCCGCGTCCGACCGGCAGGGTGTGCAGCTCCGCACCGCGGCGCGTTCGCGTCGCCTGCTCGGGACCGGTGCTCAGCTCCCGCCAGGGGGCGATGTCGCAGAAGTACGTGGCGTAGACGACGGAGGTGCCCGGGGGCGACAGCTCCGGGTAGTGCCGGCTGCGGAACTGGACGTTGATGCTGGGGTGGCGGATCCCGGTGAGCCGGGCCGCGAGGTCCTCGCCCAGGAGGTGGGTGGTGCAGGGCTCGCCCTCGGGGAAGGGACGGCGCAGGCCGAGGAAGACGGTGAGGTAGCCGGGGAAGACCATGCCCGGTTCGGCGATGGTCCTGGTGTACAGCTCCCGGTAGGCGTCGGTGAGGTAGCGGCCCTTCAGCAGGTCCAGCAGGGTGGTGCGGCCGTCGCAGGCGGAGACCACGATGTCGGCCCTGAGCTCGGTCCCGTCGCTCAGCCGTACGCCGGCCGCCCGGTCCTCCTCGACCAGGATCTCCTCCACCTTGGCGTTGTACGTGACCTGGCCGCCGAGCCCGAGGTAGCGCTGCTCGACCGAGCGCGCCAGGCCGAGCGAGCCTCCCTCGGGCACACCGGCCGACTGGTCGGCGTGCGCGGCGAGCTGGAAGTAGAACGGCAGGACCGGGAAGTTGGGGTGCTTCTCGTACAGGATGAAGTTGAAGGCCTCGCGCAGCAGAGGGTCCTGGAACCGCTGGGAGTAGTCCCGCATGAGCACGGTGAGGGAGCGCCGGATCACGTTGAAGTAGGGAACGAAGGAGGCCAGCATCCGCCAGCGCTCCCTCCGGCCCATCAGGCCGACCGGGGTGAGGAAGGGATAGCGGGCCAGGGCGCGGCGGAACGTGCGCAGTCCGGTGCAGAAGTCCCGGATCGGCCGGGCGTCGCCGGGGGAGAGGGCGAGCAGATGGGCCTGCAGGCGGTCCGGGTCGGAGTAGAAGTGGACCGCTCGGCCGTCCCGGCCGCGCACGGTGTTGAAGACGTCGAAGTTGCGCATCCGCTTGCCCTGGAGGGCGCCCAGCTCCAGCCAGATCTGGTGCATCTCGTTGCCGGGGCCGCTGCCGAGGAGCCAGCTGACGCAGCAGTCCAGGGTGAAGTCGCCCCGGTCCCAGGCGGTGCAGGAACCCCCGGGGATCTCGTGCATCTCCAGCACTCGGCTGCGGTAGCCGTTCATCTGGGCGTAGCAGCCGGTGGACAGGCCGCCGAGACCCCCGCCCACGATCAGCATGGTCCTTCTCGTCATTCGGCCACCGTCGCCTTCCGAGGAGCACGTCGCGGTTCGAGTTGCGGCAGCCGCCCGAGCTTTCCGGGGTGCCAAGGTTCGGTCGCCTCGCTCGGCCAGGCCCGGAACTCCAGGCCGAGCTCCGCGCACAGGTACTGGACGGCGAACCGGCCGCTCGTGGCCGCCCGGATCAGGCCCCCCATGCCGGTCCACTGCCCGGCCATGGAGAAACCGCTCAGGCCCGGCAACCGCATCCGGTCCCGGTTGACCAGCGCGGTCGACACGTCATCGGCCTCGGAGAACGCCTTCCAGGCCAGGATGCTCCCGTAGGTGTTGCCGGTGTAGCGCTCCGTGGTGGCGGGGGTGGCCACGTCGATGACCTCGATGCGCTCGTCGATGCCCGGGTGACGCTCGGCCAGGAACCGGCGGACGAAGTCGACGACCTGCCCCTTGCGTGCCCGGTACGCCCGGCGGTCGGCCGTGCGCAGCTCCTGCCAGGACCGGTGGTCGGTGAAGTAGGTGCAGTGCAGGACCGACTTCCCGGCCGGCGCGAAGCCGGAGCTGTACCCCGACCGCTGCTGGACCACCAGGCTGTTCTGCAGGCAGCCCGGCAGTGCGGCGCCCCGCTCCGCGCCGAGCAGGTAGGTGGTGCTGTGCGGTTCACCGGCCGGCAGGGCTCCGTCCAGGCCGACGAACGCGGAGACCACCGCCGGATAGAGGTTGTCCGGAGTGTCCAGCAGCTCGCGGTAGAGACGGTCGGTACGCGGGCTGGTCCACCGTCCGTCCAGCAGGCGGTCCAGGACCGTCGGGCCGTCGCAGGCGGCGATCACATGGTCGGCGAAGTGCTCCTGCCCGTCCTTGAGTCGTACGCCGACGGCGCGCCCGTCCTCGACGAGGACGCGTTCCACCCGTGACCGGTAGCCGATGTGCCCGCCGAGGCCCGCGTACCGCTCCTCGACCGAACGGGCCAGCCCGAGCGAACCGCCCTCCGGGAATCCGGCGTTGCCGTTGTGCGCGCAGGACATGGTGAAGAGGTACGGCAGCAGGGGGAAGCCGGTCAGCTCCTGAAGGAACACGTTCGGGAGGGCCCGCCGCAGCAGCGGGTCCTGGAAGCGGTCCGCGAAGCGGCGCATCGGGGTGGCCGCGGTGCGCCAGTACAGAAGGAAGGCGGGCAGGATGCCGAGGAGCGTCCCGGCCTTCTCCGCCGCGGACTTCAGCGCCGGCGGCTTCGTCTCCCAACGCGGGTCGAGGGCGGCGAAGCGCCGGAGGTCCCGGCAGAACGCCCGGATCAGCCGGGCGTCGGCGGGCGAGACGTCCAGCAGATGGCGCTGGAGCCGGTCGGGGTCGTTGTAGAAGGTGACGGATCTGCCGTCCTCGTCCATCACCCGGTTGAACTGGTCGAACGAGGTGATCCGCTTGCCGTCCAGCGCGCCGAGCTCGCGCCAGACGTCGTTCGCCCCGGTACCGGGGGCGGTGCCGATCAGCCAGTCGATGCAGTAGTCGAAGAGAAAGCCCTGCCGGGCCCAGGCGGTACAGCAGCCGCCGGGCAGCACGTGCTTCTCGAAGATGCGGCTCTCCAAGCCGCTCATCTGCGCGTAGCAGCCGGAGGCCAGGCCCGACATGCCCGCGCCGATGATGATGACCCGCGGACGTCCGCCGGGCGTCCGGGCGCCCCAGCGCGGCCCGGTGTCACGCGACGCCATGCGGGGCACCTCCCGCCAGCAGGGTGCGGGCCAGCTCGGCGTTGCGGTCCAGGAACGTGCCGTCGAGCATTTCGGCGTGCCGTCCGTGGCCCTGGTGCACGGTGCACCCGGTGGTGGAGGCGCTGTACCAGCTGCCGGGCTCGCCCGCCGCGAAGTGGCGCAGCTTGTCCTGGTCGGCGATCACCTCGATCGGGGCACGGAGCGCGCCGAGGGCGGGATGGGCGGCGCAGTGGGCGAGGTACTCCCGGGCCTGTTCGAGGGTCTCCCGGGCGACGATCTCGGACCCGGTGTGCCGGTGCAGGTGCTCGCCCAGCTCCTGCTCGAAGCCGGCCAGGTGTTCGTCGCCGAAGTCGAAGGCCTCGGTGATCCGGTACGAGTCCATGATGACCACGACGCTCACCGTGCGGCCCCGCCGCTCCAGTTCCTCGGCGATCTCGAAGGCGAGGTTGCCCCCGAGCGAGTAGCCGAACAGGGTGTACGGGCCGTCCGGGTGGAGTTCCTCGGCGAGATCCGCGTAGCGGGCGGCCTTGTCCGTACCGGCGAGGTGGTTGAACGCGGCGAAGCGGCACTCGGGGATCCGGGCCGCGAGCTCCCGGTAGACCAGCCCGTGTCCACCCGCTGGTGGCAGGCAGAAGACCGTACCGGCCGGGTCCGCGCCCGGGTTGAACCACA
The DNA here is from genome assembly GCF_049913095.1 of Streptomyces sp. E-08. Classification (NCBI taxonomy): domain Bacteria; kingdom Bacillati; phylum Actinomycetota; class Actinomycetes; order Kitasatosporales; family Streptomycetaceae; genus Streptomyces; species Streptomyces sp. E-08. The sequence continues at coordinate 8,498,576 of NZ_CP183971.1, forward strand.
GGTACGGCTCGGCGCCGGGGAGCCGCCCGGTGACGACGTCCTCCAGGCTGCGGGCCATGCCGTGCAGGGTGCTCGTCCGGAACAGCCTGCCGACCGGGACGGCGGCGTTGAACTCGGCCCTGAGGTGGTGGATCAGCTCGATCAGCTTGATCGAGCTGCCGCCCGCCTCGAAGAAGTCGTCCCGCAGACCGGGCTGTTCGAGCCCGAGAAGGGCTTGCCAGTGCGCGGCCATCCGCCGCTCGTACAGTGTCACCGGAGGCTCGTGCCGGTCGGGTCCGGCCTCGGTGCGGGGTTCCGGCAGTGCGGCGAGGTCGACCTTGCCGTTGGCGGTGAGCGGCAGGGCCGGCAGTTCGGTGAAGTGCGTGGGGATCAGGTACGTGGGCAGTTGTTCCGCGAGGTGGCGGCGCAGCTCGCGGGCGTCCAGCGCGGTGCCCTCCGAGGGCACGCAGTACGCGCAGAGGAGGTTCTCTCCGGTCTCGTCCCGCCGCACCGTCACGCACACCTGGGCCAGCTCCGGCCGGGCGGTCAGCCGGGCCTCGATCTCGCCGGTCTCGATCCGGTGGCCGCGGACCTTGACCTGGCCGTCGGCCCGGCCGAGGAGGTGCAGCACACCGCCGGCGTCCCAGTGACCGAGGTCGCCCGTCCGGTACAGCCGGACGGGCTCGCGGTCCGGAGTGAGGGTGACGAAGCGCTCGGCCGTCCGCTCCGGTTCGCCCAGGTACCCGGTCGCGACCCCTGCGCCGCCGAGCCACAGCTCGCCCGTCACGCCCGGGGGTACGGGCTCGCCGTGCCGGTCGAGGACGTACAGCGCGCTGTTGGGCAGTGGCCGGCCGACCGGCACCATCCGGCCCGGCTCCAGGTGGCCGGCCGGGCCCTCGAAGTAGGCACTGTCGATGGTGCCCTCGGTGAGACCGTAGGAGTTCACCACCCGGGTGGCCGGACCGCAGAGGGCGATGAGCCGCTCGTGCTCGCCCGCCTTCCAGGAGTCCGAGCCGACGATCAGCAGCCGCATGAAGTCCAGGCCCACGCCCTCCCGCTCGCAGTACGCCATCAGGCCGCGCACCACGGAAGGGACGAACTCACCGCAGTCGACCCCCTCGGACCGCATCGTCCGGTACAACCGCCCCGTGTCGAACAACAGGTCCCGGTCGACCATGACCAGGGTGCCGCCGGAGCACAGGGCCCGGACCACGTCTCCGGTGAAGACGTCGAAGGAGACGCCCGCCATCTGCAGGTGGACCCGGGCCTCGGTGTCCAGCCGGTACTCCGCCTGCCAGGCCACGAACACCGAGGCCAGGTTGCGGTGGCTGACCCGAACCGCCTTGGGGCGGCCCGTGGAACCGGAGGTGTGGATCACGTACGCGGCCTGGTCGAGGCCCACGACGGGCTCCGGCAGGGAACCGGACTCGGGCCTGTCCAGTTCGTCGAGGGTCACCGGCCTGCCGGGCAGCCGGGACGCGCCGTCCCGTTGCCCGTCCGTGAGAACGAGCGTGGCACCGGCACCGGTCATCAGCTCGGCCAGCCGCTCCGCCGGGTGGTCCGGGTCCAGCGGAAGGTACGCACCGCCGGCCCGCAGGACCGCGAGGAGGGCGATCACCAGCTCCGGGGACTTGTCCATGCACAACGCCACCACGGTGCCGTCGCCCACGCCCATGTCGCGCAGAGAGGCCGCCACGCGACGGGAGCGGTGCTCCAGCTCCCGGTAGCCCATCCGCCGCCCGCCGGGGACGGACACGGCGACCGCCTCCGGGTGCTGGGCGGCGATCTTGCCGATCAGCTCGTGCACCGGGACGTCGTGGTCGATCCTCCGTCCGACGCCGCTGAACTCCGTGAGGATCCGGTCCCGTTCCCCGGCGCCGAGCATCGGCAGCCGGCCGGCCGGGCACTTTGCGGACGCGCGGGTGAGCCCGTCGAGGAGGTTGCGGTAGTGCTCGGCCATCCGCCGGACCGTGCCCGCGTCGAACAGGTCGGTGTTGTACTTGAGGACGCAGTGGAAGCGGCCGTCCGAGCGGTCCTCGTACGCGGACAGGGTCACGTCGAACTGGCCCTCCTCCTCCGGAAGCTCGATGTACTCCAGCTCGTAGCCGAGCCGCTCCGTGGCGACCTTGTGGGTGAGCAGGATGAACATCGCCTGGAAGACCGCGGAGCGGCTCGGGTCACGCTGCAGCCCCAGCTGCTCGACCAGCAGGACGAACGGGTACTCCTGGTTGTCCAGCCCGCCGAGGACGGTGTCGCGCACCCGCGCCAGCAGCTCGGACACCGTCGGCTCGCCGCTCAGGCTGACGTGCAGGGGCAGCGGATTGACGAAGTAGCCGTAGACCGACGCGAACTCCTCGTCGGTGCGTCCCGTGACGGGGCTGCCGACCACGATCTCGTCCTGACCCGACCAGCGGTGCAGCAGCAGGTAGTACGCGGTCAGCAGCACCGTGTACACGGTGACGTTGTGATCCCGGGCCAGCGCGTGCACCCGGGCGCTGAGCTCCCCGTCCAGCCGGAAGAACTCGGAGGCACCGTTGTCGGTCTGCACCGGCGGGCGCGGCCGGTCGGTGGGCAGGTCGAGCGCCGGCACCTCGTCGGGCAGGTGACCGCGCCAGTACTCCAGCATCCGCCGCGCCTCGGGCCCGGCCAGGAAGCGGTTCTGCCGGTTGAGGAAGTCGAGGTAGCGGGCCGCCACCGGGGCGAGCTCCACGGACCGGCCCGTACGAAGACCGTGGTAGACCTCGAACAGCTCCTCGATGAAGGTGAAGGTGGAGATCGCGTCCGAGACGATGTGGTGGACGGCCTTCATGATGACCCAGCGGTCCGGCGCGCGCCGGAACAGCCTCAACCGGACCAGGGGGTCGAGCTCCAGGTCGTACGGCCTGCGGTACTCCCCGACCAGCAGCGCCCTGATCTCCTCCCAGGACCGGCCTTCGACGTCGAACAGGCCGGTGTCGGCGCGGACGTCGCTCCGGATGCGCTGGACGGGGCGGCCGGACTCGGTGGTGATGTTGGCGCGCAGGCTCGGGTGCCGCCCGATCAGCGTGCGGAACGCCTCGAACAGCAGCTCCGGATCCAGCTCGGCCCGGACCTCCACCGCGCCGCCGATGTTGTAGGCGAAGCCGTCGGGGTTGAGCTGCCGCAGGAACCACAGGGCCTGTTGGTTGTGGGTGAGCGGGTGACAGTGCTCGTCGGTGAACAGCTCCACCTCCGTCTCCTCGGGCGGAGCGTCTGCCGACACCAGGTCCGCCAGCCCCTCGTGGAGCCGGGCCGTCAGCTCACCGACCGGGCCGTTGCTGAGGAGGGCCACCACTGGCAGCGAGACGCCGAGTTCGGTGTGGACCCGGGCCCGCAGCTCCATCGCGAGCAGAGAGTCGAGACCGAGCGAGCCGAGACGACTGTCCGCGTCGATCAGGCCCGGCTCCACCCGGAGCACACCGGCGGCCAGCGCGGCGAAGTGCTCGGACACCAGCCTCGTGCGAGCCGCCCCGTCGGAACGGCGGAAGGTGTCGAGGAGACCGCCGCCCTGTCCGGCCGGGGCGGTCCGCGCGGCGGCGGCCGCGAGGCCGGAGACCAGTCGCGGCGGCCGCGGGTACCAGGAGAGGAACACCGGCCAGTCCACCACGGTGGCGACGAGCAACTGGGGCAGGTCCTGCCCGATCACCCGCTCCAGGACCGCCATCCCGGTCTCCGGGGCGAGCGAGCTCATCCCCCGGGCGTCCCGGTAGTGGGCCACCAGACCGAGCTCCTCGATCATGCCGGTCGCCCAGGGCCCCCAGTCCAGGCTGAGCGCGGGCAGGCCCTGCGCGCGACGGCGGTGGGCGAGCGCGTCCAGGAAGGCGTTGCCGGCCGCGTAGTTGACCTGGCCGGCCGTGGTCAGCAGCGAGGCGACCGAGGCGAACAGGACGAAGTGCTCCACCGGCTCCTCGCGCAGCAGCCGGTGCAGGAGGTACCCGCCGTACACCTTCGGTCCGTAGCCGGCGTCGAACGCGGCACGGTCCAGCGACGGCAGCAGGACGTCCTGCACCTGCCCGGCGAGGTGGAACACACCCCGAACCGGAGGCAGTCCGCCGTCCCTCCGTTCGGCCAGCCAGCGTTCCATCGCCTCCCGGTCGGTCACGTCGGCCGCCACGACCAGCACCTCGGCACCCAGCGCTTCGAGCTCGCGCAGGAAGGCGACCCGCTGCCCGGCGGGGCCCTGCGGATCGAGCCCGTGCCATGCGTCGCGTGGGGGCACGGCGGTACGGCCGAGCAGGAGCAGACGCCGGGCCCCCCGTCGGACCAGGGTGCGGCAGAGCAGCCGCCCGAGCGCCCCGAACGCGCCCGTGACCAGGTAACAGCCGTCCGGACGGAGCCGCAGCGGCAGCGGCCGGGTCAGACCGGCGGGCGGCCGGAGCCGGCTGACGTGGCGACGGTCGCCGCGCAGGGCGATCTCGTCCTCGCCGTCGTCGGCCGCCAGCTCACGCAGCAGGGCTTCGGCTTCCGTCGCCGCCCCGGCGGACGCGGCCGTGCCCGGCCCCGCGACCGGACCGAGGTCGATCAGCTTTCCGCCCTGGGCGGTGAGCTCCTGCTGCCACAGAACCCGGCCGATGCCCCAGGCGGGCGCCCCGAACGGCTCCACCGGATCGCCCGTCCGGACGGCCTGGGCACCCCTGGTCACGATGTGCAGCCGTCCGCCCGGCCGGGCCTCGGGCAGCACCTGCGCGAGCGGGACCAGCGAGAAGGCTCCGACGGTGCCGATCTCGGCGAGGTCCTCCGGGGCGACGGCGTCCAGAGGAGGCAGGTCGAGGTTCCACAGGTGGACCACGGTACGGAGAGACGGGTCGAGGTCCGCGAACAACCGCCGCAGATCGGCGGCCGAGTCAGGCCGGACGGTCGTGCACCGCGCGCCGCGCCGGTAGCGGTGGCCGGGACGTACGATCCGGCACTGCCCGCCACGCTCCCGGACCAGCTCGGCCAGCCGGTCGGCCAGCCCACCGGCGTCGGCGAACAGCACCAGGTCGGGAGCCCCCGTCCCCGAAGGCTCGGCGGACGCCTCGCCCTCGGAGCGATCCGGTGCGGGTTCCTGCGATGCCGCTTCCTCCCAGCCCACCTCGGCCAGCCAGCCGTCGATGGTGCTCAGCTTGACCGCGGAGGCCACGCGATCCACCGCAGCCGCTCGGAATCCGGTGATCCTGCCGAGCGGTGTTCCGTCCTCGGCGTACAGGGCGAGATCACCGATCAGCTCCTCGTCGTTCTGTTCCGTGATGGTGGCGTGCGCCCACAACGCCCGGTCCCCGACCGGGTCCAACCGCAGCTCCTCGATCGCGACGGGCAGTCGGATGCCACCGGACCGTCCGCCGTCGGGCGACAGCGTGGTCAGCATCGTCTGGAAGCAGGCGTCCAGCAGCACCGGGTGCGCATGGCAGTCGGCCGCGTCCGTACCGATCGCCGTGGTGGGGCGGATCAGGGCCAGCGCCTCGCCGGGGCCGCTCCACACCTCGTCGATGGCCTGGAAGGCCGGGCCGTACTGATAGCCGAGCGCCGCCAGCTCCTCGTAACACGCGGCCCGGTCGAGACAGCGCTCACCGCGGGCCTGGACGGCACCGACGTCCAGGAGGCCCGTGACCCGGCACGGCTGGCCGGAGCGGACGACACCACGCGCGTGGACCGTACGCTCCGGGACCCGGTCACCGGCCCCTGACCCGGCTGCCCCGGAATCGGCGAGCGAAGCGATCGTGAAGCCGGCCTCCTCCGGCGCGAACGAGAGCTCGACGGTGGCGGACGTACCCTCGGGCAGGAACAAGGCGCGGGAGAACTCCACGTCGGCCAGGGCGGCGAGGCCGCCGCCGGTCATCGCGCGCACGGCCTGAGCTGCCATCTCCAGGTATCCGGCGGCCGGGAAGACCGTGCTCCCCTCGATCCGGTGATCGGCCAGGTACGCCAGGCGCTCGGTGTCCAGCCTGCTCTCCCAGGTGGGCTGGAGGGAGGCGGTACGGCGACCGAGAAGGGGATGGTCGAGCCGGCCGAGGCGGATCTGTTCCACCGGGCGGGGCTCCACCCAGTACCGGTCCCGCTGCCACGGGTAGCCGGGCAGCGGCACCGGTCGGCCCTCGGGCTGCAGCACGGTCCAGTCCACCTCGACGCCCAGGGTGTGGAGTTCGGCCAGGGAGCGGGCGAACCGCTCGGGTTCGTCCTCCCCGCGGCGGATCGAGGGCAGGGTGCGCCCGTCCGCGGCACGGCCGTCCAGGCACTCCCGGATCGAGTGGCCGAGCACGGGGTGCGGGCCGACCTCCAGGAACAGGGTGTACCCGTCGTCGACGAGCCGGTCGACCGCCGACCGGAACCGGACGGGCCGCCGGACGTTCTCCCACCAGTATCCGGCGTCGAGTTCGGGCCCCTGCGCGCGTCCGTCCCGGGCGGTCAGGTACAGCGGGAGCCTCGCCGGGCGCGGCTCGATCCCGGCCAGCGCCTCGTGCAGCTCGGCTTTGATCGGGTCCATCCGCACGCTGTGATAGGGCACTTCGACGTCGAGGAACCTGGTGAACACCTGCTCCCGGCCCAGCCGGTCGGCGAGCTCTCGAAGCGTGTCCACGTCCCCGGAGAGGGTCACCGAGGCCGGGCTGTTCACGGCGGCGACGGAGACCAGGTTCCGGTACGGGAGAACGAGCCGCTCGGCCTCCTCCTCGGACAGGTTCGCCGCCAGCATGGTGCCCGTGCCGGCGAGCCGGTGCTGGAGGACGCTGCGCCCCAGCGCCACCCGGACCGCGTCCTCCAGGCTGTACACCCCGGCCCGGTGGAAGGCCGCGATCTCACCGGTGCTGTGTCCGACCACCGCGTCGGGCCGCACTCCGTAGTGCTCCCAGAGCGCCGCCAACCCTGTCTGCACCGCGAGGTTGGCCGGCTGGGCGAGCCACGTCTCGGCCATCCGCGACTCCGACTCGGGCCTGGCCAGCTCATCGAGGAGCGACCATCCGGCCTGCCTGCGGATCTCCCGGTCGCAGCGCTCCACCGCTTCCCGGTACACCGGCTCGGCGTCGAGCAGCTGGCGTCCCATGCCCCACCACTGCGGCCCCATGCCGGTGAAGACCCAGACCAGCCGCCGCTGCCCGGCTTCCCGGCCGCGGCCACGCACCGCCCGGGGGTGCGGCTCGCCGCGCTCGCAGGCGGCCAGTGCCTCGTCCAGGGACTCGCGGGAGGAGTGGACGACTGCCAGCCGCTCCTCGAACCGCTGGCGGCGGTGCGCGAGCGTGTGCCCGATGTCCGCGAGCGGCACGCCCGCGGCGATCTCCCGGCGGAGGCCGCCCGCCAGTTCGGCGAGCCCCGACGGATGGCGTGCGCTCAGCGGAAGGACGGACCAGGGCGGTTCGTGTCCGGCCGGACTCCGTCCCTCCTCCTCGAGCGGCGGCGCCTCCTCCAGCAGGACGTGGGCGTTGGTGCCGCCGAAGCCGAAGGAGTTGACGCCCGCGCGGGCGGGGCCGTCGTGCTCCGGCCAGTCCACCGGAACGGTCGGGATCTCGAACGGCAGCGAGCCGAAGTCGATGGCGGGGTTGGGGTGTTCCAGGTTGAGGTGCGGCGGGATGCGTCGGTGCTTGAGAGCGAGCGCCGTCTTGATCAGCCCGGCCACTCCGGCCGCCGACTCCGTGTGCCCGATGTTGGTCTTGACCGAGCCGACGTAGCACCGCGCACCCGGCGCGCGGCCGATCGCCAGCACCCGACCGAGTGCCTCGGCCTCGATCGGATCACCGACCGGCGTCGAGGTGCCGTGCGCCTCGACGTACTGGAGGCTGCCTGGTACCACGCCCGCCTCGGCGCACACCCGCTCGATCAACGTGGCCTGGGCGTCCGCGCTGGGCACCGTGATGCCACTGGTCCGCCCGTCCTGGTTGACGCCGCTGCCGATCACCACCGCGTGCACCGGGTCGCCGTCGCGCAGGGCGTCCGACAGGCGCTTGAGCGCCACCACGCCGACGCCCTCGGCCCGTACGTAACCGTCGGCGGCGGCGTCGAAGGCCCGCGAGCGTCCGTCGGGGGAGAGGAAGCCGCCCTTGGTCTCGGCGATCGTGTACTGCGGCGCCAGGTGCAGCAGGGTCCCTCCCGCCAGGGCCAGCTCGCTCTCGCCGCGCAGCAGGCTCTGACAGGCCAGGTGGACCGACACCAGAGAGGAACTGCACGCCGTGTCGATCGAGACGCTGGGGCCGCGGAGGTCGAGACAGTGCGAGATGCGGTTCGACACCATCGTCATCATGGTGCCGGTGGCGGTGTGCGCGGCCAGCGTCTCGAAGCCGAGGTCGGCGAACTGAAGGATCTTGTAGTCCAGGGTGAAGGCGCCGATGAACACCCCGACGTCCCGTCCGGCCAGCTCCCCGGGCTTCTGTCCACCGTCCTCCAGCGCCTCCCAGGACACCTCCAGCAGCTTGCGCTGCTGCGGGTCCATGTGTTCCGCCTCGCGGGGACTGATGCCGAAGAAGTGCGGGTCGAACTCGTCGAAGCCGTCGATGTACCCGCCCCGGCCACCGATCAGCCGGCCTGGCTTGGCCCTGTCGCGGCTGCCGAGCGTGGTGGTGTCGTACCGGTCCGCCGGCGTGGGGACGAGGCAGTCCCGCCCCTCGATCAGGTTCCGCCAGAAGGCCCGGTGGTCACCCGCGTGTCCGGGGAGGCGACAGCCGATGCCGATGATGGCGACCTTGTCTCGCAGGGCGGCATGAGGTGAGTCGGTCATGGTCCAATCCGGAAGTGACGGCGCCTCGGTACGGGCCGGGCGGTGGGCGTGGTGTCGGGCGCGTCGCCCGTACGGCACGGGGCTAGGCGGTACGGGGCGGACGGCGCCAGGGGTGGAGCAGGCCGGCGAGGACCGACCCGGTCCCCGGGAACGCGGCGGGGTCCTGGACGCCGACCACGAGGGGCCGGCGGCCCGGCCGCCAGGTGAAGCTGCCGAAGAGGCGGTCCCAGACCGAGAGGTCGACGCCGTAGTGCCCGGCCTCGGCCACGTCGGCGCTGTGGTGCAGCCGGTGCTGTTCCGGGCTGGCCAGGACATGGTTGAACGGCCCGAGACGGACATCGACGTTCGCGTGGACGAAATAGCCCTGGACGATGGTGAAGAGCGCCACCGCGAAGAGGCAGTCGGAAGAGAATCCGAGCAATCCGAGACTCAATTGAACCGCACCCTGCTTGAAGGCGACGTCCAATACGTGGTTGACGCCGTTGTTGGCGACGTTGACCTTCTCCGGTACATGGTGAATTCCATGAACCTTCCAGAGCCAGCGATGAGAGTGCGCCAGGCGGTGTGCCAGATATCCGGCCAGTGAGGAAGCCAGCAGGGCCACGGGGATCTGCACCGACAGCACGAGCCCCAGCACCGGCCCTGCGACCGCCGCCACCACTGCCCCCACCACCGCCTGGGCGAGCACGGCACCCACCATGGTGAACGCGAAGTAGGCCGCGTACCAGCGGAGTTCCCGACCACTCGGATGCCAGTCGTCTCGATGGGGGATCGCGCGCTCCAGTGCCGAGAGGTAGAGGATGACGCCGACGAGGAAGATCTGGACCGACGTCCCGCGGTCCCAGCCGTAGTGCAGGGTCGAGGCGAAGAGCCAGACTGCGGACAAGGCCAGAAACGGGTATGCGGCGTGGCGGAGCACCTCGCGCGAGAAATCGCCGATGGCCCAGGACCTCGCCGGCAGCGGCCCCATTCCGGGTGGATTTTCCATACGGAGAATCTCCATTGCATCCGAACGAGGAACCGAAGACTAGCAGCGGACGCGAGGGCCTGCGGATTTCCCCGGCAGCACTTTCTGGCCAGCGCGCGCCGGGATTCGTCACGAGGTAATTGATAGGAAGAAGTGCTTACCTTCGCAATCGCCGACGTGTTCGTGGGCGAATGCCACGGCCGTGCGGCACGCGGCAGCAACGATTCGGCGGCCTGCTGAAGCGGCCGAGGCGCCGGGCCGGTGTCCACCGATGGCCAGGGGGCCACGCACGCGGGGCGGGGGAGTGATGTCCCGCCACCCTCCACCGACCGACGGCGAGAACGCGGATCACGGAGACTACGGGGACCGAGATATGCCCGAAACCATTGCCCTGGCGGCGCGCGGATCGCACGAGCGAGGCCCTCGCGGAGCCGCACGCACCACATCCACGCTGGGCCGCGGTGCGGAGCAGCGGGCACCTTCAGGAACCAGTTCGTCCGGCACAGCGTCGAACAGGTCCTCCGCGAAAATCTCCTGCGTACGCAGCAGTTCCTTGATGCGAGGGCGGCGGAGCCCAGCAGGGCCTGGCGGTTGCAACGGCCGGCGGGGAGGAAGCGTGATGAAGCCAGGGCAGGCGGGGCTCAGGAGACCAGGTCGTAGATGCTGCGAGCCATGAGCCACAGGCCGACCAGCAGGGAAATGGTGATGATCAACTGCTCCTGATGCCGACTCAGCCAGCTCCGCAGCGCGTTGAGGCGAGCGTTCGCGCTCGTGGGAGCCCAGACCACGTACATCTCCATGACGATGAGGCTGAGCGTGGCCAACAGGCAGTAGCCGGTCAGCGCGAGCCAGTCGGTAGCAGTGGAGAGGTCCGCGTCGAGGGCCGTGGCGGCGCCGGCGGCGACCAGTCCCCACGGCTGAAGCGCCCAGGCGAGACCGGCCGCGGTGATGGGGGAGGCGTTGTCGATCCGGGCGCTCCAGCGGGGCGGCCCGTGCGGGCGCGGAGGCCGACGGTGCCGGTAGGAGCCGTACAGCACCAGAGCCACACCGATGGCGAGCTTCGCGGCGATGGCGGCGGTCGAAGGGGTGCTGTGACGGGCCGGGGGCTGTCCGTTCGTCAGCAGCATCACGAGGGTGATCACCACGACCAGGTTGGCCAGCCACGACAACAGGAACGCCAGCCCCTGACGTACACCGCGCCGCGAAGAGAGCAGCAGGATGAAGGCGCTGTTGTGGAGAGGTCCCAACGAGATGGCCAAACCGATCACTACCAGGTCGAGGAGCACCGCTTCAGTCACTCCTGGGACTCGGGGCTGTCCGCCGTTCTCGGGACGAGGGAGCGGCGGGCCTGGGTACGGGACGTCGTCACCGATCCGCCGTACCCCGACTCTGCAGGGGACCGCACGGCAGGTCAAGCAGGCCACGCACGTGGCGCACGGGGTATCTCCGCGCCAGGGACGGCCCGTCGATCCGCTGTCGGTAACCCGCACCGTTGCGGGGCGCCCGTCGGGCGTACGCGGGTGGAGATGCGCGTTGCTCCGTTCGGCCCGCACAGGACCCGGCGAGACTCCCCGTACGACAGTGCGGTCCTGACCCTCCGTGCCCCCGGCCTCATGTCGCCGGAGCAGATCCGCGGTGAGCGGCTGACCGAGGCGAGCGACGTCTTCTCGCTGGGCACGGTGCCGGCCTTCGGCCGCCTCAGGGCGGCTCCCGTTCGATGTGGCGGAGGGTCAGGCGCACGCCGTGATCTACCGGGTGGTGCACGAGGCACCGAACCTCGCCGGTGGGCCCGAGCCGCTGCAGGAGCTGATCGCGGCCTGCCCGGCCAAGGATCCGGCGGCTCGGCCGACTCTGGCCGAGCTGCGGCACCGGCAGGAGACGCAGTACCACTCGCTGGGCCCCTGGCTTCCGCTGGAGGTACTGACCCGGCTCGGACAGGAAGCCTGCCAACTCCTCGACCAGGAGGACCCGCACACCCGGATGGGTCCGGCCGCGGACGCACCGCTCGACGCGGACGCTGCCACCGAGGCGTGGGCCGAGGGGCCGCCCCGTCCACCGCACCCGCCCCATGTCGCCGACCAGGCGGAGCGGGCCGTCCTGCCCCACCAGGCAGATCGCCAACGACGTCTGGCGCGTTTCCAGCCCACCCGGCCTCGGCACAGCCCCGGCGCCCCGTCTGCTGCAAGGCTGGTGGGCCGCCTGCCTGTTCGCCCTCGTGGCCGGGCCGCTCGGGCTGACTCCGTGGACCTGCTGGTTGTGCCGGCGGCGGTCGTCGCCGCCCACTACGTCCGCGAACTCACCGCCATGCAGGCGGCCCAAGCCCCAAACCGACGCGACCGACTCCCGGCCACAGACGCGGGCGTTGTACGCGCCGCGGTTCGGCTTCGTGGTGCGGCACCGGTTCTCGGTGCTGCCGCCCGCCCCCGCATATCCGCAGCGGGGGCCCGGGGGCCTGGGGAACGAGGGCAGCACTGGCCGATTCCACGGTTCTGTCTGTCTGTGCGCAGTTTCGTGAACGACCTCGGGTTCAGTCGTCGGCCGCGACCAGGAGCGTCAACAGGGCCTGGTCATGATCGATGGCGATGTATTCATGGAAGTCGATGTGCACGCCGCCCCAGTCGTGGAACTTCTGGTGTCCGAGGTCCTGGAGGTGGTAGCAGCTGGTGGCCGAGTCGATCGGGGCATGCACGGTCGAGGCGAGGGTCTCCTCCAGGGAGTCCGGGATGGAGCCGTGCCAGCTGGCCCACCCGCGGAGGGTGCGGAGTGCGTCTGTGTCGGCAACCGGCCGGTAGGCATGCGCCGTGACGTGCTTGAGCCAGTACGGGCCGTGCCGCGTCCCCGCAGGGTCGACGCCGCCGCCCGCGTAGTCATCGCGGAACTGCTCGTGCGCGACGAGCGCCACCAGTAGCTCACTGTCCTGAATGCCCTGGGGGAACCGGAAGGACTTCACGTCGACCCAGCGGTAGCCGTGCGGTCCGTGGCCTGTGAAGTCGTGGTGCCGGAAGTTCACGAGGACCTGAGTATCCAGGACGAGCTCTGTCACAGGTGCACGCTATCGCGCCGCGAGACGGCGAGCGATCGGCCTGGGGTTTCGCGAAATGCGGACAGAACCGATTCCACAGATCCTCGCCGCCGCGGCTCGGTCAGGTCGCGTTGAGCGCCGTGGTCGGGTCGAGGCGGGAGGCGCGGACGGCCGGGTAGAGGCCCGCCAGGGCACCGATGGCGAGGGTGGCCGCGAGTCCACCGCCCAGCGACCACGGTGGGACGACCGGTGTCCAGCCCTGCACCAGGGCGAAGCCGTATGTCGCCGCCGCTCCGAGGACCGCGCCCGCCAGGCCGCCGAGGGCGGACAGCAGGAGCGACTCGGTGAGGAACTGCAGCCGGACGGCGCCGCGGGTGGCCCCGAGGGCGCGGCGCAGCCCGATCTCCTGACGCCGTTCCAGTACCGACACCACCATCGTGTTCGCGACACCGACACCGCCCACGAGCAGGGCCACGGCCCCGAGGCCCAGCATCAACGCGGTGAGGCCCTTGTCGGTGGCGGCCTTCGCGGCGAGCGCGTCGGAGGGCCGCGAGACCTTGACCCCGACGGGGTTGCCGGGGCTGACGGTGCGCGCGAGCACGGCGCGCACGTCCTCGACGGTGGCGTCCGGTGAGCGCTCGAAGACCGTCGACGGGTGCCCGTCGAAGGCGAAGTAGCGTTCGGCGGCCGGGAATCCGACGAGTGCCACCCGGTCCAGATTCGGGACCAGCTCGATCGGTTCGAGGATTCCGACCACGACGACGTACTCGTCGTTCATCATGATCTTCTCGCCCGGTTCGGTGACACCGAGCCGTCGCGCCGCGACCGAGCCGAGGACCGTCACCGGGAGGCGTTCGTTCGCCCGGTTCAGCCACACCCCACGGCTCACCTTCGCGCCGAGCGCGGCCAGCAGGTCGGGACGGGCGGCCTGCGCGGTGACGCCCGCCGTCCGCTCCTCGGGCACGACGTCGCTGCGCCGGATCCGCGCGTCCACGTCGCCGGTGGCCGTCGCATGCCGGACCGGGCCGATGCGCTGGACCATCGCGACCGCGTTCTTGGGCAGGGTGACCTCCTGGCCATAGGGGTCCCGGCCCGCCTCGGCCGTGAGCAGGTTGGTGCCGAGGCGGTCGAGGCGGCTCATCAGGTCGGCACGGCTGGAGGTCGACAGACCGACGACGGCGATCATGGTCGCGATGCCGATGGCGATGCCGAGCGCGGACAGCACCACCCGGGTACGGCGGGTGCGCAGGCCGATGGCTCCGGTGCGCAGCATGTCACGGGCGGACAGGCGCGCGGGCCGCAGGGGTACGGGGCCCTTCACGCTCCCACCTCCGGCAGACGCGAGCCGGCCCGTCCCGAGTCGTCCACGACCTCGCCGTCGCGGAAGCGCACCCGCCGGGGCAGCGAGTCGGCGATGTCGTGGTCATGGGTGATGACGCACACGGCCGTACCGGCGGCGTTCAACTCGTGCAGGAGCTCCATCACGATCTTCCCGGACGCGGTGTCGAGGGCGCCCGTCGGTTCGTCGGCGAGCAGCAGGTCCGGCGCCCCCACGATGGCCCGGGCGATGGCGACGCGTTGCTTCTCGCCGCCTGAGAGCTCGGTGGGCCTGTGGCCGAGGCGGTGCCCGAGCCCGACCCTCTCCAGCGCGGTACGGGCTCGTGCGCGGCGTTCCCGCAGGCCGACGCCCGCGTAGAGCAGACCGTCGCAGACGTTGTCGACGGCGTCGCGCCCGGCGGACAGGTGGAAGTGCTGGAACACGAAGCCGATGTGCCGGGCCCGCAGCGCGGACAACCGGGCGTCCGACAGCGTTCCGACATCCCGCCCGGTGACGTGGACGGTGCCGGTCGTGGGCCGGTCCAGGGTGCCCATGATGTTCAGCATGGTCGACTTGCCGGAGCCTGAGGGGCCGACGATGGCGAGGAGTTCGCCCGCCTCGACGGTCAGGTCCACCGCGCGCAGGGCGTGCACCGGTCCGGGGTGGGTCTTCGAGGCACCCCGGAGCTCGACGACCGGAGGCACGGAGGTTGCGCCGGCCAGCGCGTCGCGAGGGACGAGCCCGTCGGCGAGGTGCGGGGCCGCTGCCGGGACGGCGGAGGGGACCGGGCCCCGGACCGCATCCGAGGCCACGGCCGGGATCGTGTCAGAGGCTCCGTCCGGGACCGCGGAACGACGGCGTGCGATCACGGAGCCGCCACCCCCACCCGCATCCCCTCACGCAGCTGGGCGCCCTTGACCTCGATCTTCCCGTCGGCCGTCATGCCCGTCTCCACCCGCACCATCCGGGTGGAAGCGCCCTCGACGACCTCCAGCCCGTAGCCGCCGTTCGCACCGCGCAGTGCCACCACCGCCTCGACGGGCACCACGAGCACGCCCTTCCTGCTCTCGCTCACGAACTTCACGCTCGCGGTGGCCCGCGTGTCCTCGCCCGCAGGCGTCCCGTCGTCGAGGGTCACCTCGACGGTGATGCCCTCGCGGCCGCCCCCGGCCGCTTCCCCGCCCCCGGACCCGTCGTCGCCGGGCCTTACGGTGCCGGTCACCTTCCCCCGTACCGTCGTCCCGCTGGGCAGGGTCACCTCGGCGCGGGTGCCCGGTGCGGTCAGCGGCGCGTCCGACGGGTCGAGGGCGGCCCGCACGACGGGCCGGGGCGAGGCGACCGTGAGCACCGCCTTGTCGGGACCGACCTGGTCGGCCAGAGCGGCATCCGCCGAGACGACCCTGACGCGGCCCGGCTGGAAGACCACGTGTCCCTTGCCGACCCGCCCGGTCGGCTCCCGGTTCAAGGACTTCTGCCACCGCTTGACGGCGGCCTCCGTCGCCGCGTCGTACCGCGGGTCCACGTACATCCCGCGGCCGAACCCGAGGTCGCGCAGGTTGCGTTCGAGCTGGAGGACGTCGGTGCCCCGGTCGCCGGTCCGCATCTCGCGGAACATCGGCACCGGCCCGTACAGCAGGGTGACGGGCTTGTCGTCCAGCTCGTACAGCGCCTGCCCCTGGCGTACGGTCGTGCCCTCCTCGGCCGCGACGGTGACCGTGCCCGCGACCGCCGCCTTCACCGGCCGCCGACCCGCGTGGTCGAGCCGTCCGTCGACGGTCTTGCTGCTCACCAGGTCGGTCCGTACGACGGTGGTGGTGGCGGGCGGCAGTCCCGCCCCGCCGCCCGCGGGCTCGGCCTCCGGCCCGGTGGCGAGGACGAGGATCCCGGCACCGCCCGCGAGGGCCACGGTCAGCGCACCGCCGACGAGAAGTGTCCGGCGCCGCGTCACTGCATACCGTCCAGGCCGTCGAGAAGCTTGTCCTTGCAGGCCGCGACGGCCTGCTTGTACGCCGGGGAGCCACGGTCGAAGGACGGGCTCGCCGGGTTCGGATCGCCGCCCGGGATGACGTTGCCACCGGACATCGTCGGGTTCTGGAACCGAGACACGCCCTGGGAGCGCATGCACTGGGCGTGCGCGAGCATCGACTCGTACTCCGTCTGCGTGTCGCGCTCGGGCTCCTGCTGCGACGCCGCGGTCATCTCCGCCACGCAGACGCCGTTCCTGCCGCCCTTGGACACCTCGGGGTACGCGGGGCTCAGCTCGTCGATCTTCGTCCAGTCCAGATAGCCGCTCAGCTTGGGGTCGGGGAACTCCTTGACGCCGCCCTTGCCGCGCATGCACCGCACGTACGTCATCTGCGCGTCGTAGAAGGCACCCTTGCCGCCGGCCGTCGGCGAGCCGCCGTCGCCGGGCCCGCTCGGGGTGGCGGCAGAGGCCGTCGGCTCATCGGGGACGGTGGCCACACCGGCGTCCTTGGCCCCGCCGTCGGTACCGCAGGCGACGGCGAGAGCGAGAACCGGCACGGCGAGGAACGAGGTGAGAACGGCACGGGACCGGCGGCGGGTACGGGGCCGCACACAGCCATCGCGGTCGGTGGCGCTCAAGGCGTTCATGGTGTTCGAGGTCATGCGGACGACCCTCAGGCCCGCACATGATGGTCTCTCCCGCGCCGTTCCATGAACACGTAACACCACATGATGAGAACGTAACAATGCCGATGGCCTGCGTATCCGAGCCTTGGTCCCGGGGGCTTCGACACGGAATCCTCGCCCATAATCGGACGCATGCCCCATGTGCTTCTCATCGAGGACGACGCCGCCGTGCGCGACGGCATGGAACTCGTCCTGCGCCGACACGGCTACGACGTCGACACCGCGGCCACCGGTGAGGAAGCCCTCGACCTCCTCGACAGCACCGCCGGGAAGGCGGTGGAGCTCGCCGTGCTCGACCTCATGCTGCCCGGCATCGACGGCTTCGAGGTCTGCCGCCGCCTCCGCTCCCGTTCCACCCTGCCCGTGATCATGCTCACGGCCCGCGGCGACGACTCCGACATCGTCCGCGGCCTGGAGGCCGGCGCCGACGACTACGTCGTCAAGCCCGTCACCGCCCCCGTCCTGGAAGCCCGCATCAAGGCCGCACTGCGCCGGGCCGAGCCGCAGCCCGCGCACCCCGAACGCTCCGAGTACACCGGACTCGTCCTCGACCGCGCCGGACTGACCGTCACCAAGAACGGCGCCGGCGTCCCCCTGCCGCCCATCGAGCTGCGGCTGCTCCTGGAGCTCTCCGCCTCGCCCGGCCGGGTCCTCAGCCGTGAACAGCTCCTCGAACGGGTCTGGGACCATGACTTCCTCGGGGACTCCCGCCTCGTCGACGCGGCCGTGGGGCGCCTGCGCGCCAAGATCGAGGACGAGGCGGCGCGCCCCCGATACATCCAGACCGTCCGCGGCTTCGGCTACCGCTTCGGCCCGATATGACCCCGCCCCGCCGCACGCGGCCCGGCCGCGACTCCCGGGGCCGCCGCCGCCCCCGCGGACCGTGGCTGGGGAGCCTGCGCACCCGCCTGGTCGTCACGTTCGTCCTCGTCACCCTGACCGGCTCCGCCACCGCCACCGCGCTCGCCTACCGCGAGGCGCGCACCGCCATCCTCAAACGCGCCCAGGACTCCTTCCAGCACAACCTGTACGACCGCGTCACCACCATCGCGCCCGACATCGACCTGCCGCCGACCGAACGCGGCCTCACCGAACTCTCCGAGCGCGTCGCCCAGAGCCTCGACGGCGCCCCGCTCGTCATCAGCCGCTACCGCGAGCTCCAGGGCACCTCCGACGTGCTCGCCGACCAGAGCAGGATCACCCCGCAGCTGCGCGAGGCGGTCCGCACGCGCGGCACGATGAGTTTCCAGCGCGTCACCCGCCACGACATCCCGTACCTGGCCGTCGGCACACCCGTCACCTTCGCCGACGACGGCCGGGCCTCGGGCCTGGAGATCTACGCAGTCGCCTCGCTGCGGCCCGAGCAGGACGACACAGCGGGACTGCTCACGGCGGTACGGGACGGCATCGCCCCCGTCGTCCTGCTCTCCGCCCTCCTCGCCCTGCTCTCCGCACGAGCCGTCCTGCGCCCGGTGCGCGACCTGGGGCGGGCGACCCGGAAGCTGGCCGAGGGGGACCTTTCGATCCGGGTGACCGTGAAGGGTCGCGACGAACTCGGCAATCTGGCCCAGGACTTCAACGAGACCGCCGACGAGCTCCAGTCCTCGGTCACCCACCTGCGCGACCAGGAGGAGCGTGCCCGTCGCTTCGTCGCCGACGTCTCCCACGAACTGCGCACCCCACTCGCGGCGATGACCATGGTGGCCACCGTCCTGGAGGAGGACGCCGACCAGCTCCCACCCGACACGGCCCGTGCGGCCCGCACGGTCAGCGCCGAGACGGCGAAGCTCTCCCGCCTGGTCGACGACCTGATGGAGATGTCCCGCTTCGACTCCGGTGCGGCCCGCCTGACCCTCACCGACACCGACCTGGCCGAGGCGATCCGGGCAAGCCTGGCCCTGCGGGGCTGGACGGACGAGGTACACGTCGATCTCCCCGACGGCGTGCGCGCCCCACTGGACCGCCGCCGCCTCGACGTGATCATCGCCAACCTGGTGGGCAACGCGCTCCGGCACGGCGCACCCCCGGTGACGCTCTCGCTCACGACCACCGGGCACACGGCAGTCCTCACCGTCGCGGACCGGGGCCCCGGCCTCTCGGCCGACGCACTCCGGCACGTCTTCGACCGCTTCTACAAGGCGGACGCGGCACGCACCCGCTCCGAAGGCAGCGGCCTCGGCACCGCCATCTCCCTGGAGAACGCCCGCCTGCACGGCGGCACCATCGACGCCGCGAACCGCCGGGACGGCGGCGCCGTCTTCACCCTCCACCTGCCCCTGCCCCCGACCGACGCGGAGGCCCGCACACCATGACCCGCAGACCTGCCGCCCTGATGCTGCCGGCGGCCGCGCTGGCGGCCGTACTGACATCCTGCGGAGTGCAGCCGAGCGGAGTGATCGGCGCGGGCGAACCCCCGACCGGCCTCACCAAGGGCCTCCGCCTCTACTTCGTCTCGGCGACGGGCCACCTCGAAGGCGTCTCACGCCCCGACACGGAGCTCACCGGCCTGGACGCGGCACTCAAACTCCTGGTCGCAGGCCCCACCGAGCCCGAACAGAAACGCGGCCTGACGACGCTGGTCAGCCGGATCTCCTACGACACCACGGCGGAGGCCACCCGCGTGACCCTGCGCTCCGCGGGTACCACCTTCTCCGGCAACCGCCGCGACGACCTGATCAACGGCCAGCTCGTCTGCACCCTCGCCCGCGCCCAGTCCACCCTGCACCCCGCGATCCGACCGGACGACGTCCAGGTCACCCTCATCGGCGACGGCCGCCCGGCGGGCCCGTACCGGTGCTCCCAGTTCATGGGGGGCTAAGGCCGTTTCCTTCGGATCATCCCACCGCCGGTTGATGTGTGTCGTTGACTGACGCCCAGTGGGCGCGGATCGAGCCGCTGCCGGACCGCGCTCCGTGGCGGGGTGGGCGGTGGCGGGATCACCGGCAGGTGATCGACGCGATCGCGTTCAAGAACGGCACCGGGACGCCGTGGATGGACCTGCCCGAACACTTCGGGTCGTGGAGGGGCGCCCACCGGAGGATCCCGCGGCGGACTGACCACGAGATCCACTCGCCGCAGACGGCAACTGACGCCCGCTCATATTCGTCCTCACGCCTGGCCAGGCAGGTGACGCACCCGCGTTCGCCCAGGTCATGGGCCGCTTACGGGTCGAAAAAGATCGGCTGCCGTCGGCGCTGGATCACCCGTTCTGGTGATCGCGCGCCGCATTGACCCCGGGCCCCGTTCCTGTTCCGGCAGCGTGGACCCCATGGATCTCCGCCGCACGATTCTCCTCGTCTTCGACGACTCGGTCCCCAGTACTTCGGCCCGGCCCGGCGAACTCGCGCCTGCCGCCGCCGGCCCACAGCACCGGCTGCCGACATCGGCTGACCCTCGTGCGGCTTCGCCCCGGGAAGCCCTGGACGCCACCGATCTGCTCGGCGCCGAAGCTGCTGCGGGGCGGCGGTAGCGGTGTCGGAGGAGCAGCTGAAGCTGCGCAGTGAACCCGGTGAGCCCGACGTGCTCGCCGTAGCCCACCTGCCGATCACCGACGGCCGTCTGTCGTCAGCTGACGTCGGTGTCTACATGCGGTGCCGGTGGCTGGGAGCGATCTGCGCTCCGTACGGTGATCTCGACTGGCTGATCGCCGAACTGCGGATGCCGCCGGAGGAGACCCGGGCTTCGGTCCGGCGGCTGGTCGAGTTCGGCTATCTCGACACGGTCGGGCCGGTCGAGATCGAAGCTGTCAAGGCACAGGCTGTTGCCGAGCACGTCCGGGAGGCCATCGAGGTGGCCATGGACGAACTCACCCCAGCCGAGCGGACGGCTGTCGCCCGTCTCGCGGACCTCGTGGACCGGCGTCGGGATGAGGCCACAGCGGCGTTGGACGCCCACATCGACCAGGAGACTGGTCACGGGTGATCCCAGGGCGAGAGGCCGAAGGGCGCGTTCAGGTGTCGTGAGAAGACACCCGTGAGGGCGTCGGTCAGCGCGCCGACGCCGCGCCGCGCGGGTCCGGCTCTGCCGAACCAGACGCTGCGGTTCCAAGCGCGAGCCCACCCACGAGCTGAGAGGTAACCGGCTCGTTCGGCGTGGGCGCCTTTGGCAGCGGTGTGCTGCGAGCCCGGACGATCGTGGAGTCGATCGCGACCATCCAGTCCCCTTCATCCGGGCCCTGGGGCACGGCCAGGAGGCGGTCGAATGTACTTTCGGCGGACCGGTCGGCGAAGCGCGTCCATGGACGGTTTGCCCGCCGGTCCGAACCGCTCGGGAACGTCGCGTCATCGGTACGCCGGTGCGGCACTTGAAGTCGCTGCCTTCCAGCACGTGCCGGTGATCACGCCACCGCCCGCGGGCCCGGTCCAACCGGCGGCAGCAACGGTGCGATCACCGACCGCCCACGCGCCATCAGACAGCTCCGCCTCCCTCAGGGCCGGCCCCATGATCCGTTGATCGACAAGGGATTCCCTAGGGCACGGTGAAGAGGACCTTGTCCTCGTCCGCGGCGGGGTCCGCCTGCTTGAGCCTGGCCCTGACGCTGGATCCGAGCTGGAGATCCAGGCCGTCGGTCGAGACGACCTTGGCCAGCACGGCTGGGTCGGCCAGGAACACCTTGCCCTCGCGCGGCCTGCCGCGCTCCGCGTCGGTATCGATGACCGCGGCGTCGAACACCTCACCCACGCGGTCCTTGAGCACCGCGGCCTCGACCAGGTCCACGGTCTGGCGGTCCGCCAGGCCGCCCTTCCCCCGTGCCGTGTCGCACGGGATGCAGGACAGGGCGTCGAGCACCCAGTTCGGCGGGGCCTTGTCCGCGCACGCCATCACGCACAGCTCACCGGTGTACCGGTCGACCAGGCGCCGTAGCGGAGCCGTGCAATGGGTGTACGGGGCCGCGATCGCCGCGTGCATCGTGTACGCCGGCTTCTGGTTGTCGCGGAAGACGGTGTACTCCGCCTTGAGCATCGTGCTCGTGGCCTCGGAGAGGAAAGCCATGTGCTGCTGGTTCTGGGGATCGAGCTTGCGGACCAGGGTGGCGTACGAGATGCCGGGCCGCCAGACGATGCCCAGGGCCTTCGCGATGTCGTGGAGGCGCTTGATCACGTTCTGATCGGCCTGCTCCCTCTGGGTCCGCAGGATGCCGGTACCCGTGTCGAGCATGATCTGGGCCGCGGACATCCCGGTCATGAGGGAGATCTGCTCGTTCCAGCCCTCGACCGGAAGCGTCGCCACGTAGCGCAGCCGGAACGATCCGTCTTCAAGGGTGACCTCCTGGTCCGGCAGATTCACCGAGATGCCGCCGCGCGCGACTTCGACGGCCTCCCGCAGCTCGCCGATCTCGCGCAACAGGGCGAGGGACTCCTCCGCCGTGCCGTTCTCGATGGCCTGCTGGGCGCCGGCGTAGTCGAGCTGGGCCCGACTGCGGATCATGGCCCGGCTCACGGACGAGTCGGTCAGATTGCCGTGGGCGTCAAGGTCGTGCTGCCACAACAGGGCGGGGCGGTCCTTGTTCGGCAGCAGGCTGGCCGCGCCCTCGGAGAGCGCGGGCGGGTGCAGGGGCACCTTGAGGTCGGGGAAGTACAGCGTCTCGATCCTGTCGTGCGCCTCGACGTCCAGAGGGCTGCCCGCCCTGACGAAGGTCGCCACGTCCGCAATGGCGTAGTACGCGCGGTAGCCGCCACCGGGCCGCCGCTCCAGGTGCATGGCCTGATCGAGGTCCTTCGAGTTCGGCGGATCGATCGTGAAGAACGGCAGGTGGGTGGCGTCCTTGTCGGGAAGGCGCGCTTCACCCGCGGCCTTGTCGGCCGCCTTGAGTACGCGCTTGGGGAATCTCAGGGGGACTTTCAGCTCCGCGCGGAGTTCCTCCAGCGCGGTGCGCAGAGCGTCCTGGGCCTCGGCAGACATGTGCATCGGGCGGCGTCGCATGCCCCGAGCGTAGGGCTGCGGTCACGAACCGGCGCGGCGAGCGGGGCCGGGCGGGGGAGGGGACCGGGGCGACGGCGGCCCCGCGGGGAGGGGACATCGCAGGAGGGCCTCTGGAGACAGGCCCAGCGCGACATGGCTGTCATGCAAACCAGGCGCGCGGGGTGCTTCTGCGGCTCACGGGCCCGAGAGAGCGCATCCCACGCCCGGACCGGGACAGAGCGTTCGCGGGTCCCGAGTGGTCAATCGTGGTGTGCTGTTCACTGCCTCGCATGGCCAGCACGTCCACCTCAAGAGTCCACTGCGTGTTTCCCTCGCATGGGCGCGGGCCGGTCGTGTCATGCCCGCTCGGCCTGAGGGTCGTCGCGGCCGGTTCCACAGGTTCGTGCCCGCGGCACGCTGCCGGGGTTCGTCAAACGGGGGCGGTCGGTCAGCCGGTCGACCATGTCGTCGGACGCTGCCACGGCTGACCGGCCCACTCCGTCTGCGCGTTGGCGACGTGTTCCTGGCTTCAGCCCTGGTTGTTTGTCACGCTGATCCACGGTCGAAGCCGCCGCCCCGCGCCCGGGGACGGCGCCGGAGCACGGCGGGCGGGGGCAACGGACCTCATCGCAACCCGAGAGGCCGTCGCTTGCGCATCATGATGGTGGCTCACGCCTTCCCGCTCACCTGGGGCGGGGTCGAGCACATCTGGCTGCCGACTTTGTTCTGCCAGGACTCCGACGCTCACGATCTCTCGTACGCGGAAGTGGGTGCGGCCAGGAATCGGACGCTCGCAAGGAGTTCAGGCGTACGCGTCCTCGATGGCGACTCGCCGCACTGTGCGCAGCGTCGAGCGGAGACGGTCCAGATCGGTCGAGCCCAGAGCGAGGCGGAGGGCCTGTGGTGTGTGTGTCGAGGTGGTGTACGGCTCCGCGGTGGATACCGAGATGTGTTGACGCGCGAGGGTGGCGGTCAGGCGGTCGGCGCGTGCGTCGTCGGGCAGGGGCAGCCAGGTGAAGTAGGACGAGGGGTAGCTGATGAGCGGCAGGCCTGCCAACTCCTCTCTGGCGAGGGTCTGGCGGGCCTTGGCGTCGTTTCGCTTCTGCGCTTCCAGGCGGTCCACAGTGCCGTCGTCGAGCCAGCGGCAGGCGATCGCGGTGGTGAGGGCAGGGGTGTTCCATGTGGTCGCCCGGATCGCGCGTTCGAGCGACGGCACCGTGGACGGCGGGGCCACGACGAAGCCGACGCGGAGACCGGTGGCGATGTTCTTGGAGAGGCCCGAGACGTAGAGGGTGATGTCCGGCGCTGTGGAGGCCAGCGGCGGCGGAGGGTCCTCGGCGAGGTAGGCGTAGGAGGCGTCCTCGATGATGAGCGGACCGTACCGCCGAGCGATTTTGATCAGGCGGGTACGGTCGGGTGCCGGCATGACCCAGCCCAGCGGGTTGTGCAAGGTGGGCATGGTGTAGATGGCGCGCACGGGGCGGGTCGCGCACAGTCTTTCCAGGGCATCGAGATCCGGCCCGTCGGCGGTGACGGGTACGGGCTCCAGGCCGAGATGAAAGGCATGCGCGAGCACCTTGAAACCCGGATAGGTGAGTGCGTCGACCGCGACGACGTCGCCGGCGTTGAGCGTGGCCATCACGGTGATGGCCAGGCCATGCTGGGCACCGCCTGCGATGAGGATCTGCTCCGCGTCCGTGGTGATGCCCCGACGCCTCAAGTGCCGTGCGATCGAGGCTCTGTCCTGGGGACGTCCTCGATGTGGTTGGTAGCGCAGCAGCGAGTCGAGGTCACCGGAGGTGGCCACCTCTCGAAGGGCCTGCCGGAGGAGATCGGCCTGGCCGGGCACTGACGGGTAGTTGAAGGTGAGGTCGACCGCGTCTGTGGCGACGACCTGCTGATCGATGCCGTGGCCGGCGGGAACCGCGATGTCGCGCACGAATGTGCCGCGGCCCTGTTCCCGGCTCACCAGGCCCATCGCTTCCAGCTCGGCGTACACCCGGGTCGCGGTCACCACGGCGATGCTCTCGCGGGCGGCGAGCCCGCGGTGTGTCGGCAGCCGCACACCTGCGGCGAGCCGACCCGACCGGATGTCGGCTGCGAGCGCGTCGACCAGCTGTTTGTACCGCGAAGCTGCCATGTACGGAATTGTATCCATGACAATTCTTTGACCGTCCTGGTCGCGGCTTCCTACTGTCAAGGTCCACCGACCCACCCGGCCGAAGGACAGTCGCCGTGCACATCGCCATCCTCACCTTCGAGGGCTACAACGAGCTCGACTCCCTGATCGCGCTCGGCGTGCTCAACCGCATCAAGACCGACGACTGGCGCGTCACCATCGCCACCCCCAGCCCGAAGGTGACGTCGATGAACGGGGTCGTCATCGAGCAGATGTCCACCCTTGAGGAGGCGTGCGCCGCCGACGCCGTCATCGTCGGCAGTGGCATCGCCACCCGCGAGGTCGTCGAAGACCCGGCGATCATGAAGGTCCTGCGAGGTCTGGACCCCTCGCGCCAACTCATCGCGGCGCAGTGCTCCGGCGCGCTCGTACTGGCCAAGCTCGGCCTGCTCAACGACATCCCCGCCTGCACCGACCTGACCACGAAGCCCTGGGTCGTCGCCGCCGGCGTCGAGGTGCTCAACCAGCCCTTCTACGCCAAGGGAAACATTGCCACCGCCGGCGGCTGCCTGGCCTCGCAGTACCTCGCCGCGTGGATCATCGCCCGCCTCGAAGGCCACGATGCCGCCGAAGGCGCGATGCACTATGTCGCCCCGGTCGGCGAGAAGGAGGAATACATCGAGCGCGCCTGGCGCAACATCTCCCCCTACCTGTCCACTCCCGCCCCGGCTCTCGTCTGAACACCCAGCCGCTGCGAGGCAGCCTCAGCACGCCGCGGGAGTGCTCGGCCGAATGGTTGAGCCCCTGTCTTGCGCGTCATCACGTACGCGTTCCCGATGCCGGGATGACCGTGGAAGCAGCCCTCTCTCACCGAGGTGGAGCAGCGACTGCTGGACTGCTACACGTTGTCTCCGCTGCGCGTTTCCGCCGACGACGCCGACCTCCTGGAACGCCTCGTCGTGCCCTTGCTCGACGTGAAGTCCCTTACTCAGCCCGCAAGATCGTGCAGCTGCAGAGCTCGGGAGTTGAGGACACGGACATCGCCAGCGTGCTGGGCATCGACAGGCTCCGGCTGTACGGCACCGCTCGTCCGCTGTCGTTGAGCCGCGCGGCAAACTGGGCAAGCACATCGGTGACGGGCATCGCCAGCAGACACAACGCGTAGAGATGGAAGGGTGACGGCTGTGCGCCGCTTCAGCAAGGACAACGGCGCCGGCAGCCCCGCCTCCGAATCCCTGGCGGGCTGCTCGCCCTCCGCAGGAAGTTGCAGGGGCAGCCGAACTTCTGGGACCGGCCACGCGGGGACCTCGGCCCCCTGGACCACCCTTCCTCCTACGGCGTCGAGGCCCGGAGGAAGGCGAACTCGCTCTACCGGCTCGGGTCGAAAGCGCTGCTGCGGCGCGAGCTCGCCCCGGCGGTGGACTGGCTGGGCGCCGCCGCTGCAGCAGGGCACCCCGGCGCGCTGTTCCGCCTGGCCGTGATCACGCTGTGCACGGGGCAGGAGTGGGAGGAAGACGCGCGCGCGGCCAACTCGTCCAACGCCCCGAGAGCGTCGCGGCGTGAATGACCTCAAGTGATCTACAGATCTTGGCAATTGCTCTCTGAGCGTCCAGACCGACTCAGACGTTCGGTCAGAAAGGCAAGGATCTCGTCCCTGGCCTTCAGCGTGGGATGTCCGTCCTCGTCGACGAGATGGGCGGTGACAACGCTGTGGGGGGACCCGACCACGTTGCGGAAGAACGGGGGCGGGTTCGTGTTCGCAGAACTGCCCGGAAGGACGCGGCCGTCGAAGGCGTCGCCGAGGAGTGCTTGGTACGCGGCGAAGCGCTGCCCGGTGCACCAGCGGTCGTCGTCGAAGCGGTAGGCGAGAACCTTCAGTCCGTCGCGCGCGATCCGTTCTTGGACCGCGCGCGCGTCCTCTTCGCTCATCTCGATCCCGGCGGGATCGTCCAGCGGCAGTGACGGGTGGTTGACCACTGGCGCGATGACAGCCGGCTCAATCGCCATGGTGAGTGCGAAGTTACCGGTGAAGCACAGTCCGATCGTACCGACTCCCGGACCGCCGCACTCGGCGTGGGCTTGGCGCGCCAGCCCGCGCAGCCACGCCGTGACGGGGCTGGTGCCGCCTCCCGCGAACGCACGGAACTCGGCACTGACACACGCGCGACGGACTACCTCCTCACCACCCTCGGCCGTGGGATAGGCACCGTCGACCCCGAAGAGTGACGGGACGTAGACGGTGAAGCCCGCATCCCGCACCCACCGCGCCAGCCGAAGGACGTCAGGACTGATGCCGGGCATCTCCGGCATCAACACGACGGCCGGCCCGGAACCGGCGGCATGCACCGTCTTCACCACCCCGTCCACGTCCACCAGTCGGCGGGAGAAGTCCGTGATCGCGTCGTCAAAACGTCCGTTGGGAGCACTCATGGCGACAGCGTGGACTGATGTACCCGCACAAGGCGATAGGCTGGATCGCCATGTAATGGGGTGATCTCGCCACAGGCATGATGCTCAGGAGGCGAGCGTGAGCGCGCTGCGGGTTGGTGTCCTGGCCTATCCAGGCTGCTTCGCGTCCGAGGTGTTCGGCGTACCCGATCTGTTGACGATGGCCATGCACGTTGCCGGTCCGGAACGCGCCGGCTATGACGTGTCGATTGTTTCGCCTCGTCATCGCGTCGCCGCATCAGGTGGTGCGACGTTGGCCGTCTCTCCGCTGCGCGAGGTCGACGTTCTAGTCGTGCCAGGCTTCGAGTTCGTGCCGGGCCACGACGTGGACGCGAAGCTCGTAGCCCTCGCCCCTGAAATTGCGGCGATCCGCTCACACGCCGCTGCGGGTCATGTCGTCGTCTCGATCTGCGTCGGTGCGTTCCTGCTCGCCGAGGCAGGGCTTCTCAACCGGCGCCGGGCTACGACGGCATGGTTCCTCGCCGACGAATTGGCTCGACGCTGTCCGGAGACTGATGTCCGCCCCGAACGTCTGGTCGTCACCGACACGGGGGTGACGACGACGGCGGCCTTCAGCGCCATGTACGACTTCGCACTGGAACTCATCCGCCAACACAGTGGTGCCGACGTGGCACGGACAACCGCGCGGGTGGCGCTCCTCGACAATGCGCGGTCGTCCCAGACTCCCTACGTCGACGCGCGACTTCTTCCGCAACCCGGAAACGAGTTCTCCCGCAAGGTCATGCGGCACCTCGACCAGAACCTCGCCGCCCGATACGACCTCGCCGCGTTGGCGGACGCACTCAGGGTCAGCACTCGGACTCTGCTACGGCGGTTCGCGGACGCGACCGGCCAGAGTCCTCTCGAGTACCTACAGTCGTCGCGCGTCCGTCGCGCCCGCCACCTCCTTGAGACCACAGACCGAACCGTCGCCGACATCTCCACCGCGGTCGGGTACAAGGACTCCGGAACCTTCGCTGCTCTCTTCGCCAAACACACCGGACGACGCCCAAGGGACTACCGCGCAACCTTCCGGCGTGGCGCCTGACCAGCAAGCTCGGCGGCTACCTGCGGCCGGGCGTTTCCTTGTCCCGATCGCCGTCGCCATGCACCTGGTGATCCACTTCCATCGCCGCAGCAGGCTGTCGCCGCGAGGTCGCCCCCGCCCCCGGTCCGCCAAGAGGGGCGGCCGACACGACTGACCCGAGGCTGGCCCCAGCCTGCGGAACTCATGGACGAGGCCGCCGTGGTGTTGTCGGCGGTCTCCTCGGCCGGTGCGGGATCGCTCTCGCCCGCTGGGGGCTGTGCCGCGGGCAGGCAGCCGCGGTGGGCGGAGGCGATGTCCTGGACCACTCGCTGAGCCTGCCGCATCCCGTGCCTTCCCCCGGAACGCCGGACCTCGTGCGGGCGTGAACCACCACACCAGATCAGAGACATCGACCGACATGACCAGCACATAAGCCAACTGCGTTTATATTTCCGTCAGTTCAGCAGGGCGCAAAGATAGACTGCCCGCCCTGCGGACCAGCCGAACCGTGTCGCCGAGATGATCTACGGCTACGAAATTCTTGACAGAGCCACTTTCACGAGTTACCTCGACACGAGGTCCAGTCTTCGGCGAACAGGCGCGCCTTGAAGAGGACTTCGACAGCGGCTTGCTAGCGGAGGCCGGCGTACTCCACAGCAGGTGGGGTGACACCGCCCTCCTCCTCGTCCATGTGGTCGACGACGCCGATCAGGCAGGGATGAGGCGAGGCTCGGGACGATCAGCGATGCCTCGCTCCCCGACCCTGCGGGCACGTGGCTGGACAGTGATCACGCGGTGGGCAGGTTTCGCCTGGTCAGGCGTGGTGCGGACATCCTGATTCGCCTGAATGCCCCCGGCAGGCGCGTCACTCCAATGGCATAGCCCCGAGTGCCCGGGTCCCGGCCCGGAGGCGATGCTGGGGACGCCGCCTGCCCGCAGGAAGGAGCACGGTCGTGTCACCGAGGATCGAGCGCATCAGGTCCAAACCCAGGCCCCGCCACGGATACACACACGTGCAGGTCACCGTGACGCAGCACCCGTCAGACCATCGGACTCCAGACGGGTGCCCAGGTCAGGACGCCGTCGACGGAGAGGCGGGGGACGTCTCGTTCGCGTTCAGCGTTCCGCACGGCTCGGAGGTCGCCGGCGTGGTGCCACCGGACACACGAGACGCGGACCTGGTGCTCGGGCACGCCCGCCTGGTGGACGACCTGCTCGGCTCTGCGGTCGACGCGCCACACGAGACGGTCGCCGGCCTTCTGGCGAGCCCCGACTTTCACCTGGCCAGACTGGGCAGGGCGGTACATGCGATCCAAGAAGAACTGCTGCGGTCCGAGCGGAACACCGACGGCCCCCACCACGCCGGCTCCTCCCGTTCCGACACCACCGCGCTCGACCCGGTGACCCATGACCCTGCCTGGTGAACTCCCAGGCAACTCCCAGCCAAGGGGGGCCTAGGAAGGATCCGCCATGTCCGGCACCGAGGCAGCTCCGGTGGAGAAAGTCCTGGTCACCGACCTTGACGGCACGCTCCTGGGAGGCGACGAGGAAAGCCGCCACCGGCTGCGCCGCGCACTGGACCGGCACCGCGACATCACCGTGGTCTATGCGACGGGCCGCAACCTCGCCTCGGTCCGAACCCTGCTGAACGCGGACCTCTACGTCCCCTGGCCGCAATGGATCATCGCGGACGTCGGGGCGAGCGTCATCGACACCAAGGACATGTCCCATGCCGAGCCGCTCGAAACGGTGCTGCGCACCGGCTGGCCGGGAGAGCACCGGGTTCGCCAGGCATTGCACCGGTTCCCGGAACTCGTCTACCAGGACACCGTCGCGCAGGAAGGCCGGTGCTCCTACTACCTGACCGCGGGCCGGCCGTCGGACGAGATCACCGCCGCCGTCGCGGCGTTGGGATGCTCCTGGACACACTCTGCGGAACGCTACTTCGACGTGCTACCGCCGCGCGCGGGCAAGGGCCAGGCCCTGAGGGAACTCATGCGCCGTCTCCACTGGCCGCGGGCAGCCCTCCTCGTAGCAGGAGACTCCCTCAACGACCTGTCGCTCTTTCGCCTCGGCGCGCACGGAGTCGTCGTCGGCAACGCCGAACCGGCACTCGTCGCGCAGGTATCCGGCGACCCGCTGGTCCACCGCCCGGCACTGGACGGCGCCGCGGCCGTCCTGGACGCCCTGGAACGGCTCAGCTGGGTGCGGTCACCCCGACGCGTGGTGATCGGGTACCACCGTCCGCCGTGGCAGCGGTACGACGGCCGCTGGCGGCCGCCGGCGAGCCCCAACGGGATCCTGCCGACCTTGGTGTCCGCCCTCGGGACCGACGCCGGCGAACTGGACGCGGTATGGGCAGCCGCCACGACCGAGGACGCCTCCACGGCAGCCACAGTCCCGCCGGGACTGCCCCTGACGCTGCTTCCGCTGCCGCCCGACCAATGGGCCGGGTACTTCCACCGCGCCTGCAAGGAGACACTGTGGCCGGCCCTGACCTCCCAAGCGCACCTCATCCGCCACGACCCGGCCGCCTGGGCAGACTACGAAGCCGTCAACACCGCCTTCGCCCGACATGTCAGCAGCCATGCCGAATACGGAGGGACAGTGTGGCTGCATGACTACAACCTGTGGCTGGTCCCTGCTCTGCTCAGACAGCACCGGCCCGATCTCACGGTCGGTCTGTTCCACCACACTCCATTCCCCGACCCGTGGACATTCCAGCGGCTTCCGATGGCCGACCAACTGCGCGCCTCCCTCGCACAGCTGGACTGGGCCGGCTTCCACACCGTTGGGTTCGCCCGGAACTTCCGCGGTCTCCTGGCCGGCACCGCCGTCCGGATGCCCCGCATCGGCGTGCACCCACTGGGCATCGACCGCAAGGCCGTCGCCATCCTCGCCCGGGTCCGCGCCGATGCCGCGAGCGGGACGGATGGAGGAGAGAGCGGAGACGAGAAGACGATCCTCTCCGTAGAACGGCTCGACTACGCCAAGGCCCCCGTGCACAAGATCAAGGCCCTGGGAGAGCTCCTGAACCTGTATCCCGCGCTACGCGGAAGAGTGCACTACCGCCTCGTATGCCCGCCGCCGGAGAAGGGGATACGCGCCTACGACACCACCCGCGCCGAACTCGAAGAGGCCATCGCAGAACTGAACGGCTACTGGCGCAGGCACGGCTGGAAGCCGGTCGAATACATCACCAGCACCCTGCCGTTCGAGGAAGTCGTCGACCACTACCTGGCGGCCGACATCTTCTGGGTGACATCCCTGGCCGACGGAATGAACCTCACCGCCCAGGAATACGTCACCGCGCACATGGCCACCGGCAGGTCAGGCGTCCTGGTCCTCTCGCGCTATGCCGGTGCCGCGGACTACGTCAAGGACCACGCCCTCCTCACCGACCCACATTCCCCGCGCGACCTGGTCGACAAGCTGCACGCCGCCCTCGCGATGACTCCCGCACAACGACGGGCCCACACCGTCCGTCTCGCGGGACTCCTGGCCGCACCGGCCCCCGCCGAATGGGCACGCACCATCATCGCCGCCATCGACCAGGGCAGCCACCGCCCATCCCCACCCGCCCAAAGCTGACCGGCGGCATGAGAGCGGCGGGTCACATGCTGCCCACCGCTGCCCCCACACGCACCGGGGACGCCGACCGCGCCGCCCCCGATTCACCGGCCGCGACCAGGCCGTTCTGGACACCACCCGCCCTGGACACCACCACCGCCCAGGACAGGACAATTCTTCGGACCGCCACGGCCGAGGGCGCGGCCCGGTGGGCGACCTCAGAGGTCCCGGAAGTCCGGCGTACCCCCGGGGCCCCGGAGCGACCGCCCGCCTTGTTCGCCGACACACGGCACTCCCACACCCACTGACACCGATGTCTCCGCGACTTGGCCCGGCGAGCCAGACCCTACTCAGAACCCGGCGGTCCGTACACACCGGCCAGCTCAACCGCCAGCCGTGCGAGCCGCTCCCTTGCCTCCGGCGGCTCCAGCACCTCGATGCGTCCCCCCAGCCCAGCCAGCTGTGTCGCGACGACCTCCGGCGTCGGCCCGTCGACCCGTATCTCCGTCCACCCGTCGGGGAGCAACGGACCCACGTGCAGGCGCCCGTCGAACAGCCGCTCCAGGATCGCCATGGCATCTGGCTCGGCCCGGGCCCGAACCGTCACCGCGTACAGCCGTTCTTCCAAGCGCGCGGAGAACGAACGCCAGACCGTGGCAAGGTCGAAGCCGTCCGGCCGGACAACGGGCTCGCCGGTCACCTCGACCGAGACGACCCGGCTGAGCCGGAAGGTCCGAAGGCCCTGCTCCGTCTCGGCGACGAGGTAGTCGTGACCCGCCTTGGCTACGAGCCCGAGCGGATGGACGGTGCGTACGCCGACGGGCTTGCCAGGCCCGGCGTATCCGAGCCGCACCTGGATCCCGTCCACCACGGCTCGCCGGAGCGCGTCGAGGAGCGGCCCGGTGGCCGTGACGTCGACACGCGACCAGTCCGTGCCATCGACAAGACCGGCCCGCGAGGCCGCCTCGGCGCCCGAACGCAGAGGTGCGGGCAAGGCTCGTACCAACTTGCGCAGTGCGGTGCGGAGTTCGGGCGTGGTGGAAGACGGGCCCGCGAGCAGGAAGAGTGCCCGGATCTCCTCGGCGGTCAGCCCGGTGAGCTCCGTACGGGCGCCGCCGACCAGTGCCCAGCCGCCGCCACGGCCACGCTGTGAGTAGACGGGGATACCC
The DNA here is from genome assembly GCF_049913095.1 of Streptomyces sp. E-08. Lineage (NCBI taxonomy): Bacteria > Bacillati > Actinomycetota > Actinomycetes > Kitasatosporales > Streptomycetaceae > Streptomyces > Streptomyces sp. E-08. Next base: position 8,531,449 of record NZ_CP183971.1, read on the forward strand.
GCGGTGGACAGGGCCTCCAGGTCGCGGCGAGCGGTCCGCGGCGACACTTCGAGTTCGGCGGCGACCTCGGCCACGGTCACACGGGTGCGCGCTTGGAGGAACAGCAGGGTCGCCACCAGTCGATCGGCTCTCATGCCGACCATCTTCTTCAGGAAATAGGCCAGAAGATGACCTATTCGGGTTACAGGATGAGGCCATGACGCACACACAGAACCCCCCACGATCCCCTGCCACCCCTGACGCCACCGACGACCCCCGCCAGAGCCTGCTGAAGGCAATCGCGCTGGCCGGACGTACCGTGGCCGCGGTCCGTCCCGAGCAGCTCGACGGGCCCACGCCCTGTACCGAGTTCACCGTTCGGCGGCTGGCCGGGCACCTCGTCGCCGTCCTGCGCCGGATCGCCCTCGCCGGGCGTGGCGGCGACGTGACGAGTCTCCCCACGGTTGCCGACGACCTCGCGGACACCGCATGGCAGGAGGCGTGGGACGCCGCCGTGCGAGAGGTCGAGGCGGCGTGGGCGGATCCCGCGATCCTGGGCCGGACGCTGACCCTGCCCTTCGGCAGCCTTCCGGGTGCTGCCGCCGCGGCCGTCTGGACCTCGGAATTCACCGTGCACACCTGGGACGTGGCCACCGCCACGGGTCAACTCCCGGACTGGGATCCCGGGCTCGTGGCGATCTCATACGCCGCCATGAGGCGCGGACTGCCCACCGGGCCGCGTGACGGCGCGCCGTTCGGGGCCGCTGTGGAAGTCGACCCGGACGCGCCGGCCATCGACCGCCTCGTGGCGTGGTGCGGACGCAAGCCGTAAGAAGCATCCGAGAAGGGAGGGCGGCCCCACGACTCGGGCCGCCCTCCGGATGCTCTGTCACATGTGTGTCACGCCCCGAGGCCGACAGAGATTTACGTCCCGCTCCGGAAAGTGCTCGACCGTACGGAGAAGGCAGCCGCCGCGACGCGGCCGCGAGCGCCCCGGGCTGCTCCGCGCCTCGGCGACGCCCTGCTTCTGGCCGATCCGCACCGGGGCGACGCGCTCTTCGGTCGAGCTCGCCCTGCCCGAGTCCGAGCAGAGCGCCGGGCGGACCATTCACTGGCGTGGCGCGCCGGTGAGGTGGCTGGCGCGGGTGTGGGGAACTTCTGGACTTTCTGAGGTGCCCAGCAGTGCGGGAGCAGGCGTCACGTCGATCACGTCGACGAGCCTGCGCAGCTTGTGCTGTGCGCGCAGAGCGTCGGACTGTGGCACGCATACAACGGCTGTGGCCGTGTTCGTCGTCGCGGTGGTGTAGGTCAGGTCCAGCACGTGGTGGTTGTTGAGCATGGCGGCGAGCCGCGCGAGTGTTCCGTGGCCGGACTGGAGCGTGACGGTGAGCCGGGTGTGTTCCATGTGCGGTGGTCCTGTTCATGGGGCCATGGTGGGGCCGGAAAACGAAAAGACCCCTCGCGAGGCGCGAGAGGTCTGCGTGCGGGCGGTGAGTTCGGGAAGGGTTACTCCCTCGGGCTCGGTGCCGGCACGCTGCCGCTGATAATCAGCTGCTGCTGCATGCCCGGCATGCTGGCACAGTCCGGCCGTCGCCCGGAAGGCCATCTCATACTGCGGGCAGCCTCCTGCGGGCAGCCTTTGAGGGGACCAGCACCGGTGAAGCGCTTGTTGAGGGCGTGAGCAGAGAGATCCGCACAGTGCTTGGCCTTTCTCCGCTACCTCCAGAAGAAGTCGCGTCGGAGCCGCGGACGGATCCTTAACGGCTGGCAGAAGACCCGGGGGAGAGGGATTACGACGCCTGGGAGTGAGGCTCTGACGGCGTTGCGAGGAGTCGCCGGAGTCGACTTCCCGTGCGCCCGACTTCCTCAGGCGGGGAGAGGGGGCTACGGGGCTGGAGCGGGGCCACCCGAACATTCCTCGGCTACCCCCTTTCAGGGCTACGACTGCGACCATGCACCTCTTGCAGCGGTACTTGTCGAAGCCGGGCGGCCGCCCACAACGTGCGCCTTTACGCAGGCGGGCCGGGCCGGCTTCAGACGGTGAACTCGCTGTTCGTGGGTGCCCTGCTGGTCGTGGATGCGGGCGACCTGCGCAGGGGCTCGGGTCCGGGGTCGGTCTGCACCTCGCTCAGGCGGTCCGGCAGACCGAAAAGCCGGCAGAGACGATCGGTGTCACGGTAGGCCGTAATGCTGCTGATCCGGTCGCCGCGGAACTCGACGACTTGGAGGCCCCAGCGTGCGTAGCCGGCGCCGTTTGCTTGAGGGCGGTACTGGCCGAATGCGGGGGATCCTGGCTTCGTTCACGTTCAGCGACAGTGTTTGTCGACGAGTTTCAACGGCGATTGGTGGGCGTCGGGCTCACGGATGTTGACGGGAAATGACGTCACTGGGACCAGCGTGGCTCGTCGCTCCAGCGGGGAAGCAGAGCGCGGAACGGCGGGAGTATCTGGGTGCGGCCGGTTGCGTGTCACGGCAGGATGGGCGGATGGAGCAACCACTTGACGTGCCCGAACTCGCTGCTGGTGCGGGGTTCAGTCTTCGGCCGTGGTGCCTTTCGGATCTTCAGCTTGTCCGCGAGGCATCCGAGGACGACTACATCCCGTTGATCACGACGGTGCCCTCGCCCTATTCAGAGTCGGCAGCTGTCGCGTTCGTCGAGCGGCAGTGGGGTCGGGCCTTCGCGAGGACTGGGTATCCGTTCGTCATCGTGAGCGCTGATGGTCGGCCGGTCGGAAATGTGGGGCTGTGGCTGAAGGACCTGGGGCAGGGGCGGGCCTCGTTGGGTTACTGGGTCGTTGAGTCGGCCCGTGGGCAGGGGGCAGCCGGGGCCGCAGTCGGAGCCGTCGCCGAGTGGGCCTTGAACGAATTGCGGATTCCTCGGCTTGAGCTGTATGTCGAGCCGTGGAACACGGGTTCCGTGCGCACTGCCGAGCGCGTGGGGTTCCAGCGGGAGGGGCTGCTGCGGGGCTGGCAGCAGGTGGGGGCCGAGCGGCGGGACGTGTTCGTATATTCGCTGCTGAACGGCGAGCAGTGGTGTCGCTCGGCCTGCCTGTTTTGAGGCTGACATGGCCGGCGCGATGGTGAGAAGCGGACTCCGGCTCAGCCGGCCTGGGCGGGTTCCTCGGCTCGGGCTCGGGTGCTGGCGCGGCGGTAGGAGTCGGTGCCGGTCTCGATGATGGTGCCGTTGAAGGTGAGGCGGTCGACGATGGCCGCGCAGAGGCGGGGGTCGATGATCTCGATCCCGGGTCGCTCGGACAGCCAGGCCGCGAGGGTGTCCGCTTCCCGGTCTGGAAGGAGGTCCACGGGACGTCGAGTCTCGGCGTCGACGAGTACGGGTGCCGTAGATCCGGCCCTTGCGCTGGGCGTGTTCGTCGACGCCGAGCACGCGGGGGAGTGGCGTTGGGTGGTCTGGCAGAGAGATGTTCAGCCTCAGCAGGGTGTTCCGACTGCTCGGTCATCATGTGCAGCAGGAGGGTATAGGCGGTGGGGGAAGCCTCGGCACGTACGCGAGACCGTTGAAGCCGCCCCACAGCACGTTACGGCGCGGAACGCTTCCTCGGCAGCGGACGTCATGACGTGGCCTTCCCTTCCTCATCCGACTCCCTGCGCAATTCCAGCTTCGCGCCGGGAAGGGACATCGCCGGGAACGCTTCGTGCGCGTCCGGGTCCTCCATGATCTTGCGCAGCAGGTCCAGCTGCTCCACCCGGTCTCCCACACCCGCCTTCTCGTCCTTGCGGGCCTCCATCAGCCTACCTCTCAGCGACGCCCCCGGGTTGAACTGGTGCGCGTCCTGCCGGAGTTTCTGCAGCGGCCCCGTCGGCCACAACGCCCTGGACATCGCGGAGATCGGCTGCCGGCTGGTGGAGGAGGGACGGGAGATCGACCCGGAAGACCTGGCGCACAGCTCGCCGTACCTGACCGCACACATCAACAGGTTCGGCGAATACAGCACCCATGAACTCGGCATCCAGCCCGAGGCGTACGACCCGGAACCCGACGTCGACTTCACTCCGCTGCGCGAGCAGGACCTGACCGCCGCCGGTCTCGGCCAGGCTGTCTGAGCCGTGAGGGAACCAGCTGGTGACGCCCTTCACCGCAGCGGGCGGCTATACCCCGGAATCCTGCTGCTCTTCAGTGAAGATCCGACTGGATCTCGGTCAGTCGATGCCTTCGACGATGCGGAAGTCGCGCTCGACGCCGTCGGAGAGGATGACCAGCGCCTTCTGGTAGGCCGCACTCTCGTGCGCCGCGACGGCCTGCTCGAAGCTGTCGAACTCGATCAGGACGGTGCGCTCGGCGATTCCGGCGTCATGCGCCACGACCTGACCGCCACGGACGAGGACCCGGCCGCCACCGGCCGCTACGGCCGGACCGGCCAGGTTGTTGTAAGCAGCCAGCTTCTCAGGGTCTGAAATGGTGCGGTAGACGCTGACCCAGTAGCCCTTGGGCATGGAACCTCCAGTGCGGGGATGAGTGCATCTGACTTACGGGTTTGTCTCGGACGAGCATCGGCGGGCGAGAGCGAGGCTTGTCAGCGTCGTGACCGCCATGGCGCCGATGCCGACCAGCGCCGCGGCGGTGAAGGCGCTGTCGTCGGGGAAGGGGTGGTCGGGGCCGGTGCCCGCGGCGAGGATCAGGCCGCCGATGGCGCTGCCCAGGGCGTACCCGACGCTGCGGACGACGTAGTTGAAGCTCATGGCGCTCGACGTCTCGCTCTTGGGGGTGACGGCCAGGATGACGCCGGGCATCGCGGCCGAGAAGCCGCCGACGCCGAAGCCGAGCACGCCCATCGCCGCGAACAGTTCGGCCAGGTTCGACCGGGCTGCCGCGAACAGGGCGAACCCGATGCCGACCACGACGGCGCTGCCGGCCAGGAGCAGAGGGTCGGCGATCCGCGTCCGGACCCGCGGCGTGAGCTTGCCGGCGACGAATCCCAGCACCGAGAACGGGATGAGGACCAGCCCGGCGACGAAGGTCGTCAGCCCGAAGCCGTAACCGGCGCCGTGCGGAGTCTGCGCGTACCGGGTGATGAGCGTGAGCAGGAGGTACATGCCGATCCCGCCGACGAACATGGCGAGGTTCGCCCCGGCGACCGCCGGGTGCCGCACCGCCCGCACATCGACCAAGGGCGTCGTACTGCGCAGCTCGATGACGGCCCAGACGCAGAGCAACACCACCGCGACGACGGCGAGGCCCGCCGCCACGGCGAGGTGCCGGCTCCACAGATTCCGTTCGCCGGCGAGGAACAGCACCAGGAACAGCGCTGCGGCCAGGACGACCGCGCCCGCCACGTCCACGTGGGCGGAGCGGCCTTCGGGGGCCTCGGGCATGGAGCGCCACGCGGTCAGGAGGGCGGCGGCGGTGACGACCAGGCCGAGGCCGTAGGCGGCCCGTACCCCGCCCAGCTCGGCGAGCAGTGCGGCCAGCGGGTATCCGACGCCGGCCCCGATGATCGAGACCACCGAGATCAGGGCGATCACGGCCGCGCTGCGCTCCTCGGGGAGGTGGTCCCGGGCCACGCCCATCATCAGAGCCGTCAGCCCGAGCCCGACGCCCTGGGCCGCCCTACCGGCCAGCAGCCACGCGAACGGCAGCGGCAGGACGGTGAGCGCGCTGCCGGCGACGACGACCGCCAGCGTGGCGAGGATCGTGGCCCGCCGGTGCCGGCCGGCTCCGAGCCGGCCCAGGACCGGCGTGGCGACGGCGCCGCTGAGCAGCGCGACGGTCAGCGTCCACTGCGCGCTGCCGAGCGAGACGTGGAACGAGGTCGCCACGCTGGTGATGAGCGGCGTCCCGAGGCTGGCGACCGCCGCCACGACCAGAGCGATGAACAGCAGGGCGGGGACCAACAGCCGCGCCTCGGAACGCGCCACCGGGAGCGCCTTCACCGCGACCCCGTCGACCGGCTGCCCGGTCACCGTTTGAGCCCTTCGCGGTCCTGGCTTTCGAGCTCTGCCAGATGCTTCAGCGCCGGAAGGGCCGCCAGCAGCGCCTCGACCTCGTCGCCGGTGAGCTCGCCGATCAACCGCTCGAACGCGTGGACGCCCGCCTGGCGCCGCGTCCGGACATAGGAGGCGCCGGCCTCGGTCAGGCACACCAGCGTGACCCGCTTGTCGGATGCGTCACCCCGCCGCTCGACCAGGCCGGACTCCTCCATCACCCGGACCAGGGCGGTCATCGCGGGCTGGGTCACGCCCTCGACCGCGGCCAGATCGGTGATGCGTCGCGGTCCGGTCCGGTCCAGGGTGGCCAGGGTGGCGGCGGACGTCAGGCTCATGTCCCGGGGCAGGCGTCTCGCGGCCCTGGTGGCCAGGCCGTAGAGGGCCGACCCGATGGCGGCGGACGCGCCAGGAGTGGTGTCGTGACGACTCATGCTCGAACCATAGCATTTTTATATTCATAGTTTATGTAAATGCTCGACTGGTGCGGGCGGCGCACCCCTTGAGCAGGCCGGCCCGCCGGATCCGGGTCAGTGCCAGGGCCCGGCAGCCGGTCGGCGCGGTCGCCCTCGGCCAGCCGGTCGCGGAAGTCGGACAGCACGCTGTGGCGGAAGCCGGGGTCTTTCAGCTCCAAGCCGAGGGCGCACTGGAACCTCGTCGCCGAAGAGGCCGTCGAGGCGGTCGCGGATCCACATCGCCGCGGTGCCGTAGGGGCGGAGCTCGTGACGGTTCTTGTCGGCCCCCGCCGTATTCCAGAGGGATGCCCGCGCTGTTCTGCCAGCGGCGGAACACCGGCCGGACCGGGCTCGACGATCACTACAGTCCTGGCTCATGACCACGATTACGACGCGTACGGTCGAGTATCCGGCCGACGGTTTGACGATGACCGGGCACCTCGCGCTCCCGGCCGGTGCCGACCGCCGGCCCGCGGTGCTGCTCGGACCGGAGGGCATGGGGCTCAGCGACGTCGAGCGCCGCCGGGCCGATGCTCTCGCCGAGCTGGGATATGTAGCGCTGGCCTTCGACCTTCATGGCGGGCGCTATTTGGGTGACCCCGAGGAGATGCTGGCCCGTTGCCTGCCGCTGCTCGCCGATCCCGAGCGGATGCGCGGCATCGGCCATGCGGCGCTCGATGTGTTGCGCACCGAACCGCGTACCGACCCAGACCGGATCGCCGCCGTCGGCTATGGCACGGGGGGTGCCGTCGGGCTGGAACTCGGGCGCGACGGCGTCAGCCTGCGTGCGATCGGGACAGTCAACGCACTGACCACGGGCCGACCGGGCGAGGCTGCGCGTATTCGCTGCCCGGTCTGGGCCGGGGTGGGGTCGGAAGACCCGATCATGCCGCCCGCGCAGCGGGACGCGTTCACCGCTGAGATGCAGGCCGCGGGCGTCGACTGGCGCCTCACGGTCTACGGTGGCGCCTTGCACGCCTTCCATCACCCGCCGGTCGACCACCCCGCGGTCCCCGGCGTCGGCTACCACCCACGCCACGCGCAGCGAGCCTGGCGCGACGTCGTCGACCTGCTCGCCGAGTGCCTGCCTGTGACGGAGCATCTGGAGCATGACCCAGGTGAGCACGCCGGCCCCGGGCGCTGACAGTCCACTCGCATTCGGGCGGTTGCTCGATCGCGGAGACGTATGCACAACTACCGCAGCAATCAACGGATTTACTCCGGCAGAGCACCTCCCGTGATCACCGCGACCTGCGGCGGGTCGATCCGGCCGCCAAGGCGAGGTGGACGCATCTCCTGCGGCAGCACTGGAAGGGCGGGACGGCGCGACGATCGAACCCGTGACCCAAATCGGGAGCGGGGGCGCACATCGGTTCCCGCACGCTCGGGTCGTGTCCGCCCGCCGTCGTCGTACACCGCGGCGGTCGAGCGGTACCTCACCGGCCCGGGCATCGAGAAGTCCTCCGCGTGGATCTACTGGATCTCCCTCACGGCGTGGGGATGGATGCTCGCCGGTGAACCGCCGCCGACCGGACCCGCCCGCCGAGACGCGAAACCGTCCGTCTTCCCTGTCGCCGCGAACGACGCCTCGGCGCCGCCCGAGATCTTGGCCGGGCCGGCGCCGCCGCCCCACAGCCGGCTTCCCTCGGGGAAGTCCACGTGCAGGCGGGAGCGGGTGGAGCATGAGCACCAGCGGCACTCCTACGCCCGTGATCCGGGTGAGCCGCCAGTTGTCGTTGAACCAGATCCCCTCATCGCGCTCGCGGCACGCATCGCAGTCGGAGGGGTCCTCGCCGTGCCGCGCGGGCTCGGGCAGGACCGGCGGCCGGCAGGGGTGAGACGCGCAGTCCTGCGTGGTTGCCCCCGGCGAACGCCGCGCCGCCGGGGACGTCTACGCAAACTGAACCACCGCCCGGGGTGCCGCTGCCTCTTATGTGGATGCTGTCGGCGCCAGGTCGGCCAGCAGTTCCGCGAAGAGGCTCGGGCGGCTGAAGTATCCGGTGTGGGAGGCGGCCAGCGTGCGGACGTCGAAGGGGTTGTCCGGCGTCAGCTCGTCGGCCTTGCGGATCATGTAGTCCTGCACGGCCAGGGGGATGCTCAGGTCCTCGGAGAGGCGTACGAAGGTGTGCGGAATCCGCCCCCAGCGTGCGAGCTGCGCCACCGCACCCTCCTCCAGTACCGCGTAGTTCTCGTCCGGGTCCATCGAGTCCAGCAGCATCCGGAACTGGTGGTCGGTGGAGTCCGCCATGATGGCGGCCTTGAGCTGCGCGAACAGTACGGGGTCAGAGTGCGCGGCACGCCAGTTCAGCCGTACTACACCCTGGTTTCCTGCGTCCGGTACGGCGATCCGGGCGGCTACGGCGTCCAGCAGGTTGTCGTCGTGGACGCCCCATTCCTCGGTGACCATCGCAGGGTCGCTGATGCAGACCGCGGACAGGTAGACGACGTGGTGGAGGAGTTCGGGCACGGCGTTCGCGACGGCAGTGACGGTCAGGCCGCCCAAGCTGTTGCCCACCAGGATCACGGGCCCCGAGGGGGCGAGCCGGTGCAGGACGTCCACCACATGACGGACGTTGTCCCGCAAGGTGACTCCGCGCATCGGGGACGGGGCGGTGGCCAGTGCCGCAAGGTCCTGAGGCTGCCGGTAGTAGGCGGCCGGGTGGTCGGCGTGGTCGCCATGACCGGGCAGGTCGACGGCGTACGAGCGGTGCCCGTGCAGGGCCAGCTCGTTCTGCAGCGGTCCCCAGGCCCGGGCGTTGCTGGATCCTCCGGGAACGAACAGAAAGGTGGGCTGTGAGGTGGTGCGCATTAGAAGAGTCCTCGTCATCCTGAGGCGAACGGTGAACAGTGCACGGATGACCAGGTGCCGACGGGACGCCCCGGATCAGCACCGAGTCCGAGACCTCGGACGGATGCGCAGGGACTGCCAGTTGTTCAAGAACGAGCACATGATCCAGACCCTAGGCGCCGCTCTTCACACCCGCCACCGAATTGTCTGACCGGGCACGGGACCACGACACCGATCTGCCCGATGGCAGGCGATCCGGCCGTTGCAGCCGGCTGACGCCAGGCACGCCTACGGTGCTGGACCCCGGTCGGACGTTCCGGCCGGGGCCCCTTCCGCAACAACGCGACGCGCACCCTCGCACCGGGCCCGGAGCCTGTCCCGGTCCGGCAGGCGTGCCGGGTCGTCGACGAGACGCCGACCCGCTACCACTCCATCGGACCGGCCGGCGCGGGCGACCGGTTCACCATGGCCACGGCACCCGAGGCCTGATGGAGGACGCCCTCATAACCAAGGTCTCCGACGGAGCTACCGCAGCAGGAATTCCTCCGCGGCTCGCGCCCCCTCGTCACTGCGGTTCTGGGTCGAGTGCCCGACCCCCGGGAGCACGATCAGCTCGGCCCGAGGGGTTGCGGCAGCGAGCTCCCGGGCCCACCGCACCGGAGTCGACAGGTCACGGTCCCCGGCGAGCATCAGCACCGGCATGGTCAACGTGCGGCCGGGCGCCGCCGCACGGTTCGGCCGCGACGCCGGCCACGGCAGACACGTCTGCGGCATCCCCTGGGCGCCCGCCGTCTCCCGGGGGAACGGCCACGTCGCCGCCGGCTTGATCCGTCGTACTGCCCGCTCCAGAGCCCGCTGCCGCCCCGCCACCGGTACCGACGCGTCGCCCCACGGCCACGCCCCGTCCGCGCACAGGGTCGCGGCGTGCAGCCCCGAGCTGAACTCGGCCGGAATCTCGTCGCTCGGTGAGGAGAAGCCGGCGACCAGGGCATCGAGTCGGGTCCGGTCACCGCCGGCGGAGGCGTGCAGTGCGTTGAGGATGCCGAACCTCGGATCGTTCAGCTTCGGGTCGATGATGCTGGCGATCACCAGCAGGTTGAAGACGCCGACCGCGTTGCCGTCCCGGCGTACGACCCGTGCGAGGTCCCACGCCGGGTCGAACCCGCACCGCTGCTCCCGGCAGGCGGCACGCAGGACGCGCGCGGAGTGACCGAGCGAATCCTCGTACAACACGGAGGAGCCGTCGAGCGGCACGACGGAGTCCAGGACCAGCTTGCGAACCTTCCGAGGATGGGCGAGGGCGTACTGCCCTGCGGTGAACGTCCCGTACGAGACGCCGTCCACAGTCCAGGACGGGACGCCGAGGGCGCGGCGGAGATCCTCCAGGTCGGCGACGGTGTCGGAGGTGGTGTAGAAGTTCCGCCGTTCTCCGAGGCCTTCGGCGCAGGCCGTGACGGCCCCCGGCGTGGGGGCGACGGTGTCGCTGCTTCCGACCTCCTTCTGGAGTGCCGGGCAGTCGAGAGCCGACGTTCCCGTGCCGCGCTGGTCGATCATCACGAGTCGGTACTCGGCAAGTGCCCCGGGCAGCCGCGAGCGGATCCTCGGAACGAACGGCACCCCCGGCTGCCCCGGCCCGCCGGTGAGGAAGAGCAGCGTCCCGCGCGGCGCGTCCGCCCGGCCGGACACGGCGACCTGGAGCGCGAGTGTGCCCGGCACGGATCCGCTCCGGTCCAACGGCACGGTCAAGTCGGCGCAGACGACGTCGGACTGCCCGGGGCACGGCCGATGCCCGTTGAGGCCGTTGAGGCCGCTGAGGCTTGCGAGGCCGACGGCTCCGGCAACCGTGGCGGTGGCGGAGGCAGGCCGTGCGGCCGAGGCCGCGGGCGGGGCCGTGGACCCCACACACGCGGCGGCGGCCAGAGCAGCCACCAAAGCCGTACAAGATCGACTGAAAAAGGTCATGGTCGTTTCCCCGTCGGCAGACGTGGTGCCAGCGGCGTCGGCCGCCATGGCACGGCCGGAGGCCCGGCTGCCGTCATCCTGGGTCGGGAAGCGCCGCCCCGCGTTGAACATTCATGCGCGATCGGCGAGCAACCTCCGTACACCGCTGGGCACGTGCCCCGTTTGGCTCCGGCACATCCGGGTCAGATGGGCCTGGTCGGCGAACCCGTACGCGTACGCCAGCGCCCGCAGGCCGCCCGTGCCCACCCCGCCCTCGATGGCATGCAGGACCCCCCTCAGCCGCAGTTCGTTGCGGTACCGCGTCAGGGTCGTCCCGGTGACGGCGCGGAACACCCGGCTCAGGTGGTGCGGCGACACCCCCACGACCTGGGCCAGATCCTCCAACGTGAGCCCGAGCGCCACCGGCCCGGTGGCCAGAACGGCACAGACGTCGCGCACGAGTCTGGCGTGTACGCGCGCGGTCGCCTGCCGCGCGCGACCGCGGTCCTCAGCGCGCCGGGAGTCCACGGAAGCGGCCACTGCATCGAGCAGCCGATGCAGGCGCTCGGCCAGCTCGAACGGTTCGGCGCCGCGTCGAGCGGCCGCCAGCAGCGCCCGGTGCCGCAGATCGGTGACCCCGTCGACGTGGAATCCACGGGAGATCCCGGCCGTGTCGTCGAACCGATCGGCGAACGAGTTCTCGGACAACCGCAGCTCGCTTGACCGGTCGCCCGGACCCAGCGGATGGGCGACCCGCAGCTCGTCACCCGGCCGCAGCAGGTAGCCACCGGTGGCGTCGAGGAAGAGCTCTTCTCCCTCGACCCGCTGTACGAACGAACCGGCCCTGACCAGCACCACGCTGTACTCGTCGGCGTATCCCGGCCCGACGAAGCCACGGCGGTCCTCGCAGCACAGAATGTCCTGGAGGCGGATCCCCGCGGACCGGACCCGCTGCCGCAACGCCCCCCGCCGCTCCCGCACCACCTCGGACCGTAGGAGCTCCGCGATGGTCCGCTCGTCTCCGTCCATGACATCCCCTCCCCGCTGACCTGCTCAGGATGTGACGTTCGACAGCCGGGCACGATGCTCACAGAAGAGCCGGCGACCCGCCATGCGCGAGCCGCGAGTTCGGGCCGCCGGTCTGCACCTCGGCCTGTTCCCATCACCTGCTGGGCCTTCTGCTCGCGGCGACTCCGCACCTGTGATCAGTCGGTCGCACGCCATGAGAATGCCCCGCCGAGACGATGAGGGATGCTTGCGTGCCTTCGGGGCACTGTCACGCCTTGCGGAGGAGGCATGCCTGCGCGCCTCCGGGACACGTCATGTCTTGCGGTAGAGGTCGGTGAGCAGTTCGATCACGCTCTGGGTCGCCGGGTGCGGGTCGTCGCGCCACCAGGCCAGCCGCACCGCGACGGGTTCGGCATCGCGGACCGGTCGGTACACCACGCCGGGCCTGCGGTACTGGATGGCGGTGGCCTCCGCGCTCATGCCCATGCAGCGCCCAGTGGAGATCGCGGTGAGCCAGTCGTCCACGTCGTACGTCTCCTGGATCGCGGGGCGTGAGTCCGGCGGCCACAGCTCCGGTGTCGTGGTGCCGGTACGCCGGTCGATCAGAAGGGTGCGGCCGCTCAGGTCCGCCAGACGCAGCGACCGGCGCCTGGCCAGCTCGTCGTCGGCGGCCATGGCGCACAGTCGTCGCTCGAGGCCCACGATCGCCGAGTCGAAGCGCCGGTCCTCCAGCGGTCTGCGCAGCACGGCCAGATCGCACGAGCCCTCCGCAAGCCCGGCGGTCACCGAGTTGACCCGCACCATGTGCAGCTCGGTCCCGGGATGCGCCGCGGCCCACCGGCGCTGGAAGGCGGGAGTGTGGCGGCCAAGGGCGGACCAGGCGTAACCGATCCGCAGGACGTGTTGTCCCGCTGACGCCTCCCGGACCAGTTCCTCCGCTGCCGCGAGCACCCGCCGCGCGTGCGTCACCACACGCACCCCGGCACTCGTGGGGGTCACGGACCGGGAGGTGCGCCGCAGCAGCCGGACACCGAGCGCTCGTTCGAGCGATGCCAAGGTTCGGGAGACGGCGGCCTGTGAGACGCCGAGCGTCAGCGCGGCGTCGGTGAAGGTGCCCTCGTCGACGATCGCGACGAGACAGCGCAGCTGCCGCAGTTCGAGATCCATGACTCCAGCGTATAGATCGGATCCGCGCATGCATTATGTGCAAGGACGATCCGGCGTCAGCATCGGCCCATGCGAACAGCCCCGTCCGGACCTGCCCCGACGACCCGCAACGAGCCGACACCCCGCACCTCCCCGGCCGGCGTGGCCGCCATGCTCGGCAGCGGCCTGTCCAACCAGATCGGCGCGGCGACCGGCTCCCTCGCCTTCCCCGTCCTCGGACCCGTGGGGGTCGTCGCGGTCCGTCAGTACGTCGCCGCCGCCGTGCTGCTGGCCGTCGGCCGGCCCGCGCTGCGGAGCCTCACCTGGCGGCAGTGGCGGCCCGTCATCATGCTCGCGGTCGTCTTCGGGACGATGAACCTCTCCCTCTACACCGCCATCGACCGCGTCGGCCTCGGGCTCGCGGTGACCCTTGAGTTCCTGGGCCCACTCGCCATCGCCCTGGCCGCCACCCGCCGCCGGGTCGACGTCCTGTGCGCCGTGATGGCGACGGCCGGGGTCGTCATCCTCATGCGCCCGCAACCCTCCACCGACTACGTCGGCATGGGCTCCGGCCTGCTCGGGGCCGTCTGCTGGGCGTCGTACATCCTGCTCAACCGGACAGTCGGCAGCCGCGTCCCAGGGGCGCAGGGCGCCGCGGCGGCAGCGCTGCTGTCCGCCCTGACGTTCCTCCCGGTCGGGCTATACGTCGTGCTGCGCCACCCGCCGACCGTCGCGTCCCTGGGGTACGCCGTCGCCGCCGGAATCCTCGCCTCGGCCGTGCCGTACCTCGTGGACCTGTTCACGCTGCGCCACGTACCGGCCGCTGCGTTCGGCCTGTTCATGAGCGTCAACCCCGTGCTCGCGGCCGTGGTCGGCTGGATCGGGCTCGGCGAGGGCCTCGGCTGGATCGACGGGCTGGCCATCGGAACCGTCGTCGGCGCCAACGTCCTCAGCATCCTCACCTCACGCCGCTGATCCCCGGCCCCGTCGTCCACCCCGCCCGCCGTGCCGCTCGTCGTCCAGGGACCGGGCCCTACGCACGCGCACCGGACGGCGGCATGCGTCGAACGCCGTCAGCGGTGGTCGATCGAAGGCGACGACCACGTCTTCCTCCGGCTCGTGATCCACCGCGTCGGAGGCGACTCGCCGATCCGGCCCGTTCGACGAGCCCCCTCAGGGCCTGACCCACGGGGGCCGCAGCGCCCGTACCGCCGTCTCCCTCAGCAGCAGTACGGCGGCCGCCGACGCCGAAGGCCCGGAGGTGCGCGTCGCCAGGGACGCGCCCGCACGGCGTACGGCGTCGAGACGAAGACGTTGCACGCCGACGAGGGCACGCACGAAGGGTCGGTAGGGAGGGTCCACCACGCCCGCGAGGGAGGCAGCCGGAGCCAGGTCGGCCGCGGCCCGGTCGGCTTGCTCCTCGACGAGCCGGCCCAGCGGCGCGCCGGGCCGGGTGAGGTCGGCACCGTGGCGTGCCACCGCGTCCGTGGGGACGCCCGGCCGGCCCGCGCGCACGTCCTCGGAGAGATCCTCGAGGAAGTCGAAGCGCTGCATGGCACGGATGAGCCGGTGGCAGCCGCTGGTGAACTCCGTGCGCGCCGAGGCGTCCGCAGGCGCGATGAGACAGGCGGAGAGCATCAGTGCGGGCAGGGAGTACTCCCGTACGTACTCCTCCAGCTCCTCGTCGTCCGCGATGGCCCTCCACGCGACCTCGCGCCGACAGCCCCGCAAGAACTCGTCCACATGGGCGAGCACATCCGGGTGGCACTCGGCCGTGCGCGTCAGGCAGCGCAGTACGGGCACCCCGGAGTCACCTTCGGCGAACGCCTTTCCTACCAGCCCGTCCCACTCCCAGAGCGCGGCCGCCCGTTCGTCCGGCTCCCCGCGGTCGATCCGGTCGTCGGTGTCGTGCATGAACGCGACCACGGCCACGACGTGCGGCAGCAGCGCGGCCGGGAGCAGCAGCCGGGCGGCCGCGTACTCTGCCGCCGCGAATCTCCGAACCGACCGCCGCTGCTCGGTGTAGTCCCGGCGCAGCCGCGGCTCCCTCACCCCGGCCCGGTCGAGGGCCCGCTTCCACATGCCGATCTCCTGTCGTCGTCGGCTGCGAGCCTACGGGTGCCCAGAACGGGAGCATGGACGAGCCCCCGGCGTTCCGTCCGTCGAGCAGCGCACTCGCCTCGAGCCGAACCGGAAGACGGAACCCGCCCCCACCTCCTCGGCGGTGACCCCGCTGACTTGTCCTGTCGAAGGGCGGGGGGCCTGCTTCAGCGAGGGTGGGGCGGCGACGGTGCCGGTAGGAGCCGTACCGCACCAGTGCCACACCGATGGCGAGCTTCGCGGCGACGGCGGCGGCCGAAGGGGCACTGGGACGTGCCGGAGGTGACCTCCCGTCAGCAGCAGGACAAGAGCGATCGATCACCACGACCAGGTTGGCCGGCCACGACAGCAGGAACGCCACGCCCTGACGGACACCGCTCCGCGAGGAGAGCAGCAGGATGACGGCGCTGTTGTGCAAGAACGCGCCCTTGTCCGGTGGTCCGGGGACACGCACGTCACGCGGGCTCAGACGCGGACGACGACCAGGGCGATGTCGTCGCGGGCTCCGCCGGGGACGCCGAGCCGCGCGAGCAGCGTGTCGGCCAGCCGCGCCGGGCCGAGGCCGGCGAGGTCGCCCAGGGCGGTGGTGAGCCGGTCCAGGCCGACGTCGATGTCCTCGTCACGGCGTTCGATGAGTCCGTCGGTGTAGAGGACCAGGGTGTCGCCCGGGCGGTAGGCCGTGCCGGCCTGCGGCCGAGGAACGTGCTCGGGTCTGGCTCCCAGCGGCGGATCGGTGGCCTGGTCCAACAGATCGCACGTGCCGTCCCTGTGCAGCAGTACCGGCGGCGGATGCCCGGCGCTGGAGTAGACGAGCAGCCTGGAGCGGGTGTCCACGAGCACGCTGACCGCGGTCGCGGCGAGCGCGCCCTCGACGGAGCGGGCGTACATGCCCAGTACTTCCAGGGCCCCGGCCGGCCCGGCCACCGCGCGACTTGCCGCGGACAGGGCGCTGCGGAGCATGCCCATGACGGTGGCCGCCTCCAGCCCGTGCCCGACGACATCGCCCACCGCGACGGTGAACCGTCCTTCGGTCAGATCGACGGCGTCGTACCAGTCGCCGCACACGTTCAGCGAGCCGATCGCCGGCAGGTGGCGCACCGCCACGTCGTCGTGCCGGGCCAGGTCCGGGGAGTGCAGCATCGCCTCCTGCAAGGTGACGGCGACCTCCCGCTCCCGTGCGTGCGCCGCCCGCAGCTCCTCGTTCAGCCGCTGCAGCTCCCGGGCGCGGGCGTACAGCTCGGCCTCCATCCCCGCCTCGCGCTCCGTCATCCGCCGCCCCTGGCCCCGGCCGCTGAATCGACGGGAGTGCATGAAGGCGGTCACGTCCTCCACGCGGTGGATGATCCACGCGACCCGCCCTTCCGCGTTCTTGACCGGGGTGTTCACCGGGGACCACCAGCGTTCTTCGAAAACGCCGGGCTGCGAGACCACGGGGATGTCGTACTTCTGTACGGCCATCGTGTCCGCCTCACCGGTGGCCAGCACCCGCCCGAGCGACGCTCCGAGGTTCTTCACCCCGTCCGCCCCCGGGTCGGCGGGATTGTCGGGGAACGCGTCGAACACGTGCTGCCCGAGCAGATCCGTCCGGGTGCGGCCGGTCGCCCGAAGGTACGCCTCGTTGACATCCACGATGACCAGATCCGGTGCCAGCACCAGATACGGGCTCGGCGTTGCGGCGAACAACGCACTGTGGTCGATCTCCGGTCTCACGGACCTTCCGATCCCTATCCCGAGCACAGCTCCTGCCACCAGCCTACGCAGCGCTCGGGCCGTCCGCGTCTCAGAACGCCCATCCGTCTCCCTCGGCGTCGGCCGGCCTGAGCTCGCTAGGTGGCCGAGGGTACGTGACATTCCCGGTCGTACGCATGGAACCCCCGGCCGGTTCTTCGGCCGGGCAGACCGGCCTCCACCATCCGATGGAGCAGCGAGGGAGGCGTGCAGAGGCCCACTCGCGGACGCCGGCCTTCGACGATTCACCGCTTACCGTGCACGAGCTCGTGGGCTGGCCGCTGTCCGCGGCCAGGGAATACGCATGCCTCAGTACGTGAACGTCGCCTGAGGCCCCGGCAGGGACTGCGCGCCGAAGGCGTTGGTGACGACCACGGGCACGGTGCCGACGATGCCCAGGACGGGTGGGATGACGACGAGGACATGCGGGGAGGCCGGCACGATACTGAGGGCGCCGATCCCGTTGAAGGTGACGGTGCTGGCCGCGTCGAAGCCGAAGCCTGTGATGAGGGCTTTGCCACCGTTGGCGAGGACGCCGAGAGCGGTGTCGGGGGTGATGTCGGTGATGACGGGCGGGTCGACGCCGATCTCGATGGAGAGCTCGTCGAGTACGGGAGCGATCGGCAGGGCGAGGCCGACGGCAGCGGTCGGATTGGTACTGGTGGGACTGGGCTTCATCTCGTCGCCCTGGACAAGGAGGCCGATGACCTCGTCGTTCACGTTGACCAGGACGGAGCCGGAGTCGCCGTGCCAGAGGAAGAGCCCGCCGAAGGGGAAGGTGTCCACGCGAAGGCGTTCGATGCCGACTTGTCCGGGGTTCATGTGGGCGACGACCAGGCCGCTGGTGAGGCCCGTCGCGCGACCCCGCTTTCTGGCAGCGGTCCAGACGTGGGCGCCGGGCGGGAGGGTGGACGAGCCGGGGAGAGCACCGATGTCGAGGACGCTGCAGTCGGGGGTACCGCGGCCGGGGTCGGGATCGAGGATGGCGCAGTCCCAGTCCGTCCCCTGCAGTTCGACGGTGCCGACGACTGCGGATTGGGGGGCTCCGGGTTGCGGCTGGAACATGTCGATGCCGGGGGCGGGGGTCACGTGGTTGGCCGTGAGCAGGCGCCGCGCTCCGTCGCTGCGCCGTTGTGCCACGCAGCCGAGCGTGCCGACGAACACCTGGAAGGGGTCTTCCCATCCGATGGAGACGCCGCCGCGCGGTGCGTGGTAGAAGGTCGAGTCGTTGAGGAGCGCGACTGGCTCCGGGTGACTTTCGACGACGTCCGTCGTGTAACCCTCCCAGGTGCGGGGGATCACCGCTTCCGTGGGGAGCCGGCTGGGCGGGCGTTTGTCGGGAACGTAGACGATCAGCGAGAGTTCTTCGACGTACGTGTCGCCGATCCGCTTCAGGCCGACGCCGAACCCCACGTCGGACGGCTGCAGGCGTGCGTACGCGGATCTCAGTGCCTCCAGGGCTTCGTACGCGTCAGGTGGGATGGCGCCGGGTTCGCCGGGCTGCAGCATCAGAATCCCTCCGTTCGGACCGAAAGGATCACCGCTTCCAGTGTGCCGAGTTCTGCCGGGCGGAGCGAATGGATCAATCCGCCCTGGATCCGAGGCGGTGCTCGAAAGCAACGCGCGCTTCGTTCTCCAGCGACGAGGTGAATGTCGCGAGCATCCTGGCGATGATCAAGCTCATGCAGGTCGGCGAGGACATGGCCGTCATCCAGTCGACGGCGGGCAAGCCGGCGGCCAAACGCGGAACGTCACCCTTTCCGCTGTCGGCGACCCTCAGTGTCCGAACAGCCCCGTGGAGAAGCCGGGGTCGTCCTGGCCGCGTCGGCGGCCGACGAGTGGTTCCTGGCGCACGAGTTGGGGCATGTGTTCGCTCCCCGCGTGTTGGTGCCGCCCTCCCCCGTCCAGACCGGCTGCCGGAGCACCGTCACGCAGGAACGACGAGCGGCGGGTGTTCGAGCACCTGGGGCCTGTACTCGACCAGCTGGATGCGGCCATCGAAGGTTCGGTGCTCGATCATCTCGAGGGCAACGTCCGGATAGCCGTCGTAGATGCGTTCTTCGCCCGTGGCACCGGTGATCACCGGGAACATCACGACCCGGAAGCGGTCGACGAGTCCGGCTCGCAGCAGGGACCGGCAGAGACTGAGGCTGCCGATCGTGCTGAGGAGCCCCGAGCCACTCGACTTCATGGCGCGGACCGCCTCGACGGCGTCGTCGCGGACGAGCGTGGCGTTGGCCCACGTCAGCGGCTCCTTCAGGGAGGAGGAGAACACCACCTTCGACGCTCGTGTGAGCGAGTCGACGGACGCCTCTTCCTCGGCCCTGAACTCGTCTTGACCGCTCGGGACCTCGCCGGCGGCGAAGCCCGACATCAGGCGGTACGTGTTCGCTCCCATCAGGTAGGTGACCTCGGGCTGCTCGCCGAGCCAGGCGAGGTACTCCGGGCCCTCGAGGCCCCAGAACCCGGGCCATCCCTCTCCTGACGCATAACCGTCGAGGGAGGTGATGAAGTCGACGAGAAGCTCCGACATGGCGGTGTCCTTTCCTGGGGTGTCACGAGCTTGGACCGGCCCGGAGCCACAGACTCATCGGCCGCGCCGAGAAGAATCGAGAAAACCCTCGCGAACATCGTCACCGGCTTCTTCGGTGGCATGGGCGGCCGCGCCAGACACGGTCGAGACTACGCACGCCCAGAACCCACGGTGGGAAGGGGGGCAAGCAAGTGTCGATACACACTTGAAACACAGCCGCGGGGCGCTGGAAGCAGTGCTCAGGCCGGCTGGAAGCGTGTCCGCGCGACTCTGTGCCCGTACCCGATCCCCGGTGTACGTGACGTCGGAGGCCGTTGTCTTGCTGCGCACTTTCCAGCTCCCCTCTCCCGCCCCCCAAGCGGGGCCCGCCGAACCGCCCCGGGACGGTGCCCGACCGCCTGAGGACCGCGCCCGCGCGGGCCGTCGCGGCCGGCTGATCGCCGGCCTCGCGCTCTGCGCCGCCTTGCTGATGGCGCTGCACGCCCAAGTCCCGAACGGGGTCGGCCGGCTCGGCAACCTGTTCGAGACCTTCCTGCCGTGGGCCGGGCTGTGCGTTCCGGTTCTGCTCGCGATGGCGGCGGTTCGACGCTCCCGGCTCGCGGCCGTCGCCGTGATCGCGCCCGCGGTCGTCTGGGTCTCCCTCTTCTACGGAGTCGTCGCCGACAAGAGCTCCGTCGGCGGAGACCTGATCGTGGTCACCCACAACGTGGGCGAGGAGAACCCTGATCCCGAGCGCACCGCGCGTGCCCTTGCCCGCTCCGGGGCGCACGTGCTCGCCGTGGAGGAGCTGTCCTCCGACACCACTCCCACGTACGAGCGCGAGCTGGCCGCGGACTACCCACACCATTCCGTGCACCTGGGCATCGGACTGTGGAGCAAGTACCCGCTGCGCCGGGTGGAACCCGTACCGATCATGCCCTGGACCCGTGCGGTACGGGCCACGGTCGACACGCCGAAAGGACCCGTTGCGGTGTTCGCCGCTCACCTCGCGTCGGTACGAGTGACCCCGACCGCCGGCTTCGCCACCTCCCGCCGCGACGAGGCAGGACGGAATCTCGCGGAGGCCGTGCGGGCCGAACCGCTGCCCCGAGTGATCGTGATGGGCGACTTCAACGGGACGACCGACGACACCGCGCTGAGGCCGTTGACCTCGCAGCTGCGCTCCACGCAGCGGGAAGCGGGCGACGGCTTCGGCTTCACCTGGCCGGCTTCGTTCCCGTTGGTACGCATCGACCAGATCCTCGTCAGGGGAGTGAGCCCCGTCTCGTCCTGGTCTCTTCCGGCCACGGGCAGCGACCACCTCCCCGTCGCGGCCTCGCTGCGGCTGTGACCGTACCGCCCGAACCGCTGATTACGATGACGGGAAGCACTTGTCCGCCCCATGACCAGATAGGTGGTATGTCGGTCATCCGAGTACCAGGCCCCATCAGCGTGCTCGTCGTCGAGGACGACGCCGTCATCCGCCGCGCCGTCCAGCTCTTCCTGGAGCGATACGGCTATCAGGTCACCGTGGCCGCGGACGGCCTCGCCGGCCTGGAAGCGTTCCGAGCCGACGCCCATGATCTGCTGATCCTGGACGTCATGCTGCCCGAACTCGACGGCATCGGGCTCTGCCGGCGCATCCGGGAGGAGAGCCTGGTACCGATCCTGATGATGTCCGCGCGCGGCGACGCCCTCGACGTCGTCGCAGGCCTGGAAGCGGGCGCCGACGACTACGTCGTCAAACCCGTCGACACCGCCATCCTCGTCGCCCGCATCCGCATGCTGCTGCGCCGCGCGAGCTTCGGACCATCCGAACGAGCCGAGAAGCCGCCCACCCCACCCCCGGACACCCAGCCAGACGTGGACCAGGCCGGCGCGGTGACCTCAGGGGTGCTGGTCTTCGGCGACCTGACCGTGAACACCGTCGGTCTGGAAGTGCACCGGGACGGCCGGCCCGTCCCGCTGACCCCCACCGAACTGCGCCTCCTCCTGGAGTTCGCCGCGGCACCCGGCACCGTGCTGGACCGCCGACGGCTGCTCCGCGACGTCTGGGACTACGGCTGGGAAGGCGACTCCCGGGTCGTGGACCTCTGCGTACTGCGCCTACGCAAGAAGATCGGAACCGGCCGGATCGAGACCGTCCGCGGCTTCGGCTACAAACTCGTCCGCGACTGAGAGACCGAACCGGCCCATGGCACTCCTCAACCCACGCGCCCTGCGCTGGAAGATCGCAGCCCTGACCGCGGCCGCCTGCTGCGCGGTGGCCGCGGTGATCGGCGTACTCGTCCACCAAGCCATATCCGAGCGCGGCGACCGCACGGGCGAACAGCGCGTCGGCGCCCGTCTGACCGCCGCGGAGCGCGAGTACACCCGCACAGGCACCGTACCCATCGACATCGAGATCCGTACCCCCCAACAGCTGGAAGCGCCCCTCGCGGACGCACTGGCAGCCAGGAACCCGAGCGATCTGTACGCGACCTGGTACGACCAGAAGCCCCCCAACTGGTACTGGCTGTGGGCGGCCATGCCCGTCGCCGACAACCACGTACTCGTCGCGCGGACGGACATGAGCACCGAGGTACGCAGCCTCCAGCTCCTGGACCGCAGCATCATCAAAGCCGTGCTCGCCGCCCTCGCGGTCGTCGTACCGCTCGCCGCCCTGGCCACCGAACCGATGAACCGCCGACTGCGCCGCGGTTCGCGCACCGCCCGGGCCATCGCCGACGGCGACCTCGACGCCCGGATCGGCTCCGGCGGCCGAGCCCGTGACGAGATCACCGAGATGTCGGCCGCCATGGACGTGATGGCCGAAGCCCTGCAACGCAAACTCGAGAACGAGCGGAGATTCACCGCGGACGTCGCCCATGAACTGCGCACCCCGTTGATGGGCCTGTCCACCGCCGCAGGACTGCTCCCGGAAGACGACGAAGCAGCGGAACTCGTACGCGACCGGGCCTCGGCGCTGAACGGCCTGGTCGAGGACCTCCTGGAAATCTCCCGGCTCGACGCCGGCGCCGAACGGGCCAGGACCGACCTCGTACCCCTGGGAGACCTGGTCGCCGACGTCGTGCGCCGGACCGGGACGCCGACCGTCGTCACGACCAGGGACGCCCAGGTCGTGGAGACCGACCCGCGAAGGGTGGAGCGGATCGTGGTCAACCTGGTGACCAACGCACACCGGCACGGAGCCGCCCCTGTAGAGGTCACCGTCACCGGCACGCGGATCGTCGTACGGGACCACGGACCCGGCTTCCCCGCCCCGCTCCTCGCTGAAGGACCACAGCGCTTCCGTACGGGAACCTCCGAGCGGGGGCGCGGCCACGGCCTCGGACTCACCATCGCGCTGGGGCAGGCCGAAGTGCTCGGAGGGCGGCTGACCTTCGCCAACGCCCCCGACGGAGGCGCGACGGCCACCCTCGACCTGGCCTCGATCCCGTCTGAAACGTAACCGCAATACGACCCCGCGGCGACGGAAACAGGGGCGCACGAGACCGGAAGCACGAGCCCTCGAAGGTGAATTCAGGTGCGGGATCCGCACCCACCCCGCCTTCGGAGGTCCCCCATGTCCGCCCATCCTGGCCGTTTCCGACCCAGTCTGCGCCGTCCCGCCGTCCTGTACCTGTCCGCCGCCCTCCTCGTGAGCGGCACGGCCGGCTGGTACACCTTCGGTGGACGAGCGCCCTCCAGCGCCGCCGCGGGCACTGGATCGCCTTCCGGCGTGAGCCTTCCGACGGACCTGCCGTGGCCGACGGAAGGGCAGTCGAGCGCGGAGGTCGAAGGCCTCGGAAGCCTCGGGACCAGAGGCGAACAGGCACCGGTGCCGATCGCCAGCATCACCAAGGTCATGACCGCCCACGTGATCCTCACCAGCCACCCGATGGCCGCGGACGAGCAGGGCGCAACGGTCACCGCCGACCAGCAGGCCGCCGACGAGTCGTACTCCCCGACCGAGTCGACCGCACCTCTCGTGGCCGGCCGGGACTACACACAGCGCGAGCTCCTGGAGCTCATGATGCTGCCCTCGGGCAACAACGTCGCCAGGCTCCTGGCCCGCTGGGACGCGGGGAGCCAGGAAGAGTTCGCCGAGAAGATGAACGAGACCGCCTCGAAGCTCGGAATGGACCGCACGACCTATACGGGAGCCTCGGGCATAGAGCCCAGCACGCAGAGCACCGCGACCGACCAGCTGAAACTGGCCCGCGCCGTCATGAAGAACGAAGCCTTCCGCAAGATCGTCGCCACACCCACCGTCACGGCCCCCGGCGTCGGCGTGCAGATCCGCAACAGCAACAAACTCCTCGGCCAGGACGGAGTGATCGGCCTGAAGACCGGCTCCTCCACCCCGGCCGGCGGCAACCTCATGTGGGCCGCCACCCAGGAGGTCGCAGGAACCTCCCGCCTCATCCTCGGTGTCGTCCTCCACCAGCAGGCCGGCACCAACCCCACCCAGGCCATGGCCGCCGCCTTCGACGCCAGCCGCACCTTGATCACCGCCATTCGCAGCGCCCTCCCCGAGGCGAGCCCGCCGCGCACGTGACGGCATGGGTCCGGATGACCGACCGCTGCCGAGGGCCTTCCTCCCCTAAGGCGTCGACGGCGAACCGACCCTCGAGTCCATCCAGGCCCCGCGCTCCACCAGGTTCAGGACGAGGGCGGCGATGTTCCAAGCGTCGTCCTCGCCCCGGTGGTGGCGGCCCTCCAGCGGCAGCCCCGCGATCTGCAGGGCGCCCGCCATACCGGGTCGCTTGCGCAGGCCGTACGCGTCGGTGAACACGGCCTTGGCGTTGGTGTGCCGCTGCTCGATCGGCCGCCCGAACGGATACGGTGCGCCCGTCGCCCGGCACTGCCGTTCGAACTGGTTGCGGTCGTAGTCTCCCCAGCTCGCCCAGGGCCGGCTGCGCGCCCCATGGGCGTCGGCGAGCATGCGGCACGCCTCGGCGAAGCCGACGCCGCCGGCGACCTCCGCCGGGGTGAGCCCGGTCAGCTCGGTGCAGAACTCGCTCACCCCGGAACGTGCGGGTCGCACCAGGATCCGGTGCCGCTCCACGCGCCGCCGGGCCGCCAGATCCACGACGGTGAGTCCGATCTCGATGATCTCGCTCACCTCACCGGGCGGCGGCTGCCCCTCCCAACAGGTGGCCTCGACGTCGACGACGTTCAGAAGCGCGGGTCTGTGTTCCATGACGTCAGGTTAGGGACGCGGGACGGAAGGGGGCATCCGGTTTTCCCGTGGGCCGACCACCCGCGGGCCGACCACCCGTGTGCGTTCGCGCCGCCCGCCCGGGTCGCGATGGTGCGCGGTCAGTTCAGCTCATCGGCCAGGAGGTCCATGAGCAGGCCGTCGTGCCAGGTTCCGTCGTCGCCGCGTTCGTACTGCCTCATGATGCCGACGGGGCGGAAGCCGACCTTGGTGTAGCAGCGGATGGCGGCGGCGTTGTCGGCGGCCGGATCGATGACGAGCCGGTGGAAGCCGGCATCGTGGACGAGGTACCGGGCGAGGGTCCTGACGGCGTCGGTGCCCAGGCCCCGGCCGTGCGCCGACGGGTCCAGGTAGAGGTCGATGCCCGCGTGGCGGTAGTCAGGATCCTCTTCGGCGTGCCACTGGATCATGCCGATGATCCGGTCCTGCTGGTAGATCGTCAGACAGTGGGTGTCGGGATCCGTCAGGTCTTCCGAGATCTCGGCCTTGAGGTCGGGGCCGCCGCGCCAGCGCGCCCGCACCTCGGGGGTGGCGCGGATCGCGGCCAGTGCGGGGACGTCGTGGGGCTCGGACGGCCGGAGTACGAGGGCGTTGCCGTACAGCACAGTCATGTGGGGGAGCCTACGGTCCAGCTCGGACCGGCTGGTTGACAGCGGTTCGGGTGACACGGGAGGTCTTCGGCCGCTCGGCCGAACCCGAATCCCTTGCACTTCCCCGCAGCAGTGCGACGCGGACGCGCGTCAGAAGAGTCTCGAACTCCGTGCACCAGGCGTCGTTCGGCCTTCCCCGGTTTCGTGACCTGGGCACCCCACCGGCTTTCTCCGGGGGGACATCCCCACCGCGTTCCCGCCCGCTGGCCGGATGGTCCGGCGGATCCCTGACCAGCAGGGTTGGTCGGGCACACCAGGATGTATGAGGAAGGGAAACCATACGTGTTCAGCTTGAAGGCGGCCGCCCGCCGCGCGGCGCTTACCACTGCGGTCGGCGTGCTCGCCGTCGCGACCAGCGTCACCATGATGGCGGGCAGCGCCGGAGCGATCGTGAACGGGACCGATTCCACCGAGCGCTATCCGTTCATGGCGTCGATCCCGGAGTCGGCCCCGACCCAGGGGTTGCACGACGGCAACTGCGGGGCGTCGCTGATCGATCCCCAGTGGGTGCTGACGGCGGCCCACTGCGTAACGGGTGAGGGTCTGGTGCTGGACGGCATCGTCAGGATCGGCAGCGAGGCCCGGAAGTCGGGGGGAACCGTTCGGGCCATCGAGCGAACGGTGATTCACCCGGGCTTCCGGAGCGGTGACGGGAAGGCGGCCAACCGGCACGACATCGCGCTGGTCCGCCTCGACCGCCCCGTCTCCGAGCAGCCCGTCAGGATCGCGGAGCGGGCCGGGCCGCCCGGGACCCCGACGCGCATCCTGGGGTTCGGCACCACCGCCGACAGCGAGTTCGCGTTCGCTGAGCGGCTGCAGGAGCTCGACACGCGCAGGGGCGCCGCCCGCGAGTGCGCTCCTGGCTACGCGGACCGGACCCGGCTGTGCACGATCAGCGAGGTCCCCGAGGCCATGGCGTGCTTCGGGGACTCCGGCGGACCGCAGCTCCAGAAGGGCAGGCGCGGACAGTGGGAGCTCGTCGGGGCCACCTCGGGTCCCGGCGCCCCGGGGGTCGCCTGCTCGGCCGGGCCCGGTCTCTACGTCAACGTGCCCGCGTACGCGGACTGGATCCGGAAGACCTTCAGGCACGCCTCCTGACCCTGTCACGGATTCCCCGGGACACGACGCAACCCCGGGCCTGGTCGGACGTCTGTCGAGATGAAGCCGCGTGCGGGGCGCCGGGAGCCGCTCCCGGCGCCCCGCAACCGGCACACCGTTCACCGCTCACGGCTCATGGAGACCGACTCTTGAACCACACCGACACCACCACCCGCCGCCCGATGCGAGCCTGCGCACTCGCCGCGTCGACGGCGGCCCTTCTCGTACCGCAGGTCCTGGCGGGAAGCCCCGCGACCGCCGCCACTCCCGACGCCGCCCAGGGCCTGCGGGGCGTCTCCGCCGTCACCTACGACCTCGGTGACCAGTCCTATCGGCTGCCGGGAACGGGGGAACCGGTCGAGATCGCCGGCACCGTGCACTACCCGGCGGATCTCGGAACCACGCCGCTGCCCCTCGTCGTCCAGCTCCACGGCTGGCACGAGACCTGTGCCGACCGGGCTGCGGCAGAGGCCCGGACCGCTGCCGAACTCGCCCAGGACTGGGAGGCGTACGAAGCGGCCAGCCGGAAGCTGTTCAGCTGGCCCTGCGCTCCCGGAACCCGTCCGATCGCCAACGACCGCGGCTATGACTACCTCGGCGAGGAACTGGCCCGGCGCGGCTTCGTCGTGGTGTCCATCCGCGCCAACGGCATCAACGCGTCCTCGGTGTGGGGGGACGAGAACGCCTCCGCACGGGCCGACCTGATCAACAGGCACCTGGCCCTGTGGCAGCGGCTCGGCACCTCGGGCCGTGGCGGCCTCGTCGGCGCGTTCCGCGACGTGGCGACGGGCAAGCCGCTGCGTGTCGACTTCCGGGACCGCGTCGACCTGAACAGGGTCGGCACCATGGGCCACTCGCGTGGTGGAGCGGGTGTGACCTGGCAGGCGGCCGACCGTCACAAGGACCAGTGGCCCACCGGAGTCAAGGTCAAGGCGGTCCTGGCACTGGCCCCCGCCTACAACGTCATGACCGAGGACATGACCGCGTACGAGATCACGAAGACCCCCGTGGCCGTGCTGCGCGGGACCTGTGACGGCCAGGTCGGTACCGAGGCCTTCTCCTTCGCCGCCGACGCCACCGCCCGGAGCACCGCCGGCTTCCACCGGCTCGCGATACCCGGTGCGAACCACAACTACTTCAACACGGAGTGGTCGCCGGAGAGCGGAGAGGTCGCCGCCCGCGACGACGCCGGACACGACGTCGACCGGCCCGGCCAGTGCACCGAACCCGGCGGCTCCGCCTACGCTCCCCAGTTGACCGAGGCGGAGCAGCGGCGGGTCGGCACGGCCTACGCCGAGGCCTTCTTCCGGCGCTACCTCGGCGACGGCCGGAAGCCCTGAGCTCTGGCCGTCGGTGCGCTAGCCAGGGGCGACGTTCAGGTTGCGACGCATCGCTTCGCGAAGGGCTCGGGCAGCATCCTCGTACGTAGCGCACGCGGCTCGGTACGCCTCGTTCTCGGGAGCGGCTCCGACCAGGACCTGCTCCCGGAAGTCGCGAAGCGCCGCGTGTACCCGTTCGGTCAGTGCCAGCAGCTCCGCCGGAGCACAGAGCTGCAGTTGGTGGCGGAGCTCGTACGTGCCGCCCTCCCGCACGATGTCGCACGCCGGCTGCGCCCACTCCGGCACCGGCTGCTCAACGTGGTGAGCGAGGTCTCGCAGCCCGCTTCGGGTCCGGGACAGGGCGACGAGGTACGTACACCTGGCGCCGAACGTGCCCCCGTCCGTCGACGCTGCCCGGGCGGACAGCGATAGCCGCGGTCGCCGCTGTCGGCGGCGGCCTGATCGGAAGGTCCGCCGGGCTCAAGACCGTCCATCTCACTGCTGAGGCGGCCCGTGCGGCCACGCGCTATGCCACGGAGCGCGACACCGTCGTCGAGTTCGTCGCGGCCGCCGACAGAGAGATGTCTCTGGCCTGGGAGGCTGAGTCCGGCCGGGCCGATCGGAACGACCACGCACACACCCGGGCGCAGGACGAGGCACACCTGGCGTCCCGCCGGGCCCTGACGCTGATCGAGTTGACGAACGCCCCTGAGGTAGGGACCCATGCCCACGAGGTGCTGCTCGGCCTGCGTACGGCGCGCGCGGCAGGGGACTGGGAACCGTTCAAGGCGGCCAGGGCCCGGCTGATCGCCACCGCTCGGGACCACCTGCGCACCCTCTGACCAGTCCGGAGTCCAAGGCCTGAGCAGCGCTGCCGTTCGCAGCTGGTGACCCGGTCCTTGCCGGCGCCCCGACGTGGTGTCCGGGCTGAGCGTCGACGAGGCCTGGATCAGGATCCGGCTGACCCCGCATCCCGAGGAGTCCCACCTCGCCCTCACCCGTGACGTGCTCACCCGGGTCCTGCTCGCCCGGCGCACCGGATGAGGGGGCGTCACTCCACCGTTCCCCACCACGCCCCGCCCCGCGCCGCGTCCGCCGCCGGATCGCCGACCGCGCTGTCGGCGAGGGCGAGCCGGGAGACGATGCGGTAGCGGTCGCCCCGGTAGAGGGAGCGGACGTACTCGACCGGTCTGCCGTGCGTGTCGGAGGTGATCCGGTCGAAGAGGAGCGCCGGCGCGAGGACCGGTACGTCGAGGAGAACCGCCTCCTCCTCGCTCAGCACGGTCGGCTCGATCGACTGGACCGCGTGGGCGGGACGGATGCCGCGCCGCTCCCGCAGGTGGGCGTAGAAGCCGCCCTCCATGTCGGCGGCGGTGAGGCCGGGGACCAGATCGGCGGGGACGTGGAGGTGCTCCAGGGCGATCGGGGCGCCGTCCACCCGCCGCAGGCGCGTCACGTGGACGAGTTCCGCGGCGGGGGAGATCGCCAGTCTGCGCCCGATGCGGGCGCCGGCCCGGACCGTGCGGAGTCCGAGCACCGTGCTGGTCCAGTCGCCCCGGCTCCGGGGCGCGCCAGCCGCCCGGTGTTCGGAGACCAGCTCCTGGGTGATCTTGTCGGGCGCGACGAACATGCCACGCCCGTGCTCCCGTACCAGCAGGCCCGTGGCGACGAGTTCGTCGACGGCCGCGCGCAGGGTGGGCCGGGAGACGCCGAGGGTGGCGCAGAGGGTGCGCTCGGACGGGATCGCGTCGCCGGGTCGGCGGCTCTCGATCACGGTCAGGAGGTGCTCGCGCACCCGCTCCCGCTTCAGCTCCATGCCGTCCACTCCCCAGTGCGCCGTTCCGCTGCGGGTCAGTATGCATCCCCCTCCGTGGAGGAGGTCACGAGGCCGTCGCGGGTGAAGTCGAGGCGGGAGACGATGCGGTAGCGGTCGCCCCGGTAGACCGAGTGGACGTACTCGACGGGACGGCCCGCGGTGTCGAGGGTGAGGCGCTCGATCAGCAGGGCGGGGGAGAGCACGGGGACGTCCAGGAGTGCCGCTTCGTCCTCGCTGACGACGGTCGGTTCGATCGACTGGGTGGCTTCCTGGACGTGGACCCGGTGGTGCTCCCGCAGATGGTCGTAGAGGTCGCCCGCTTCGAGCTCCTCGGGGGTGAGCGAGGCGCCCACCAGGTCCGCCGGGATGTGGAGGTGCTCGATGGCCATGGGTGAGCCGTCGACGAGGCGGAGGCGGGCGACGTAGAGCAGTTCGGCGGCCGGCGAGAGCCGAAGCCTGCGGCCGATGCGGGCGCCGGCCCGGATCGTGGCGGATTCCAGCACGGTGCTGGACCAGCTGCCCGACGCGCGGGGGACGGTGAAGGCCGCGTCGTCCGGGGCGAGCCGCTGGATGATCTTGGCGGGTGCGACGAACATCCCGCGGCCGTGCTCCCTCACCAGGGCCCCGGTCGCGACGAGTTCGTCGACGGCCGCGCGCAGAGTCGGCCGGGAGACGCCGAGGGTGGCGCAGAGGGTGCGCTCGGACGGGATCGGGTCGCCGGGTCCGCCCGCCTCGATCAGGCCCAAGAGGTGCTCCCGTACCCGCTCCCGCTTCAGCACCCCGCTGGAGGAGCCGTCCTTCATGCCACCCACCCTCACCTCACTGGTCAACTGGTAAATCCGATACTAGCCGCACCGGTTGACCGTAGGTCCGGTGAACGACTCATGTTTTTCCAGGGATTGACGGCCTTCGCCGCGCGTGCCACCTTCTGCTCACACGCCTGACCACTTGACCAATTGGTCAACTATTCATCGAGGTGCCCGTGAAGAATCGTCCCCTCGTCGGCTCCGTCGCCCTCGCGGCGGCCGTCGCCCTCACCGCCACGGCCTGTGGCGGATCGGGCGACCCGGCAGCCTCCGGCGGACCCGAGAAGGTCACCGTATGGATCATGAAGGACAGCGTCACCGACGCCTTCCTCGACCGTTTCCGCACCGGCTTCGAGGCGGAGCACGAGGACATCGACCTGGACATCCAGATCCAGGAGTGGGACGGCATCGGCGAGAAGGTCACCGCCGCCCTCGCCAGCAAGGACGCCCCGGACGTCATCGAGGTGGGCAACACCCAGGTCGCGCAGTACGCGGCGAGCGGCGGCGTCCGCGACCTCACTGACAGGACGGCCGAGCTGAACGGCGCGGACTGGCTGCCGGGGCTCGCCGAGCCGGGCAAGGTCGACGGCAAGCAGTACGGCATTCCCTGGTACGCGGCCAACCGGGTCGTGATCTACCACAAGGACCTCTTCGCCCGCGCCGGCGTGACCACTCTCCCGAAGACGCAGGCCGAGTGGCTCGCCGCCACGGCCCAGCTGAACCGGGGCAGGACCCAGGGCATCTACCTCCCGGGCCAGAACTGGTACACCCTCTCCGGGTTCATCT
This sequence comes from Streptomyces sp. E-08, assembly GCF_049913095.1. Lineage (NCBI taxonomy): Bacteria > Bacillati > Actinomycetota > Actinomycetes > Kitasatosporales > Streptomycetaceae > Streptomyces > Streptomyces sp. E-08. The sequence goes on from NZ_CP183971.1 coordinate 8,562,724, forward strand.
GGGAGGAGGGCGGCGACCTCGCCGTCAAGGACGGGGCCGCCTGGAAGGGAGCGCTCGACTCCGCCCAGGCGCGCGCCGGCATGGACTTCTACCGGCGGCTCCAGGCCCTGGGCAAGGGCCCCAAGGACTCCGACGAGGCCAAGCCCCCGCAGGCCGAGGTCTTCGCCAAGGGCGAGGTCGCCCAGATCATCGCGGTGCCGGGCGGCGCGAAGATCGTCGAGGAGATCAACCCCGCGCTCAAGGGCAAGCTCGGCTTCTTCCCGATCCCCGGCAAGACCGCGGGCAAGCCCGGCGCGGTCTTCACCGGCGGCTCCGACCTGATCGTGCCCGAGGCGTCGCACCACCCCGAGTCCGCGTACGAGGTGGTCAAGGCACTGGCGGGCGAGAAGTGGCAGACCGACATGGCCAGGACGATGAGCTACGTGCCCAACCGCACCTCGCTCGCGCGCGTGATCCAGGACGACGAAGGGACGGCCGCCATGGCCGCGGGCGCGGCGCAGGGCCGGGCGACCCCGAACTCCCCGCAGTGGGCGGCCGTCGAGGCCACCAACCCGATCAAGCAGTACATGACGGCCGTGCTCACCGGCACCGACCCCGCGCAGGCGGCCGCGATCGCCTCGCAGAGCATCACCAAGACCCTCGGCTCGTGAGTGGACCCGTGAGCGGACCCGTGAGCCCGCCCGTGAGACAGCCCGGGAGCACGCTCGACCCGCCCCTCGACGGACCGCCCGACGGACCGCCCGACGGACCGCTCGGCGGGCGGCCCGGCCGGCGGATCGGCCGACGGCCCGCAGGACGGCCGGGTGGGGCCCGCCGTCCGGTGCGGGGCCGGGGCCCGTCGAGAAGGGCGGCCTTCTGGCCCTACCTCCTGGTCGCCCCCACCGTCCTCGGCGGTCTGCTCCTCCTCGGGTATCCCTTCGTCCGCAATCTGCTGATCTCCTTCCAGCAGTACGGCCTGGGCGAACTCATCCGCGGCGAAGCCTCGTTCGTGGGGCTCCGTAACTACCGGACCGTGCTCGCCGACCCCGAGTTCTGGGAGGTCGTCCGGCGCACCTTCTGGTGGACCCTGGTCAACGTGGTCCTGATCATGGTGATCGCCACCCTGGTCGCGCTGATGATGCAGCGACTCGGCCGACGGATGCGGATCCTCGTGACGACGGGTCTGGTCCTCGCGTGGGCCAGCCCGGTCATCGCCACCACGACCGTCTTCCAGTGGCTGTTCGCCTCCCGGCTCGGGGTGGTCAACTGGGTTCTCGTACGGCTCGGGTTCGAGTCCTTCGAGGGCTACTCGTGGCTGGCGGACGGCCCCGCCGCGTTCACCGTCCTGGTCCTCCTGGTGGTCTGGCAGTCGGTGCCCTTCGCCGCGATCACGCTGCACTCGGCGCTGCTGACCGTCCCCGCCGAGCTGTACGAGTCCGCCAGGCTCGACGGCGCCGGGGGCCGACGGATCTTCCTCTCGGTCACGCTTCCCCTGCTGCGCCCCATCTTCGGACTCGTCCTCTGCCTGGAGGTCATCTGGGTCTTCCGCTGCTTCGCGCAGATCTGGGCCGTGACCAAGGGAGGCCCGGGCGAGGCGACGACCACCCTGCCCGTGTACGCCTACCGCGTGGCCCAGTCGCTGCACCGCTACGACCTCGGAGCGGCGGTCTCCACGCTCACCGTCCTCCTCCTCGTGGCCGTGCTGATCGCCTACTTCCGCCAGATGCTCCGACAGGAGGCCGACCGGTGACCCCGCGCGCCCTGCGCCGAATCCCCCTCAACACCGCGGCCGCGCTCGTCTTCGTCCTGGCCGTGTTCCCTGTGTACTGGATGGTCCTCACGGCCTTCCGGCCGACCCGCGACATCCAGTCCGAGACGCCGCGGTTCCTGCCCGTCTCCGTCACCCTGGAGCACTTCCGGCACGCCGTGGCCGCCGACGGGTTCTGGATGTTCTGGCGCAACAGCCTTCTCGTGACCGCCGGTTGCGTCGTACTCGCCCTCGTGGTGGCGCTCGCCGCCGCGTTCGCCGTCGCCCGGATGAACTGGCGCGGCCGGCGGGGCTTCATCCTCATGGTGTTCATCGCCCAGGTGGCGCCATGGGAGGCGCTGCTGATCCCGATGTACGTGATCGCCCGGGACGCCGACCTGCTCGACCGGCTCATGACCCTCAGCCTCGTCTACTTCATGGTCACCCTGCCCTTCACCATCGTGACCCTCCGCTCCTTCCTCGCGGCGGTCCCGCCCGAACTGGAGGAGGCGGCACAGGTCGACGGGTGCACCCGCACCGCCGCGTTCCGCCGGGTGACACTCCCGCTGCTCGCACCCGGGCTGCTCGCGACCTCGCTCTTCGGGTTCATCACCGCCTGGAACGAGTTCGCCTTCGCCAACATGCTCATCATCAAGAACCAGGACGACCGGACCCTGCCCGTCTGGCTGTCGTCCTTCTCCAACGTCTTCGGCACCGACTGGGGCGCCACCATGGCCGCCTCCACCCTCTTCGCCCTGCCCGTCCTCGTCCTCTTCCTGGTCCTGCAGGGCCGGGTCGCCGCCGGAATGACCGGCGGAGCCGTGAAGGGATAACGCACCTCGATGCCCCAGCCCCGACTCGTTCCCGAACCCACCCACCTCCAGCTCCTGCCCGGCACGTTCACCTTCGACGCGTCGACCGCGCTCAAGGTCTCTCCGGGAGCCGAGGGCGCTGCCGGACTGCTGCGTACCCTCCTCGGCCCGGCCACCGGCCTGCCGCTGCCCCCACGTGCGGACGGCTCCGTCGTCCTGGCGCTCGATCGCGCCCTCACCGGACTCGGCGACGAGGGGTACGGCCTGACCATCGGCACCGAGGGGGTGCTGCTGCGGGCCGCCCGGCCCCAGGGGCTCCTCGCCGGTGTGCAGACCCTCCGCCAGCTGCTGCCCGTCGAGGCCCTGCACGCCGAACCCGTGGCCGGCGTCGCCTGGTCCGTCCCCTGCGTGCAGATCACCGACACCCCGCGCTTCCCGTGGCGCGGCTCCATGCTCGACGTCGCCCGCCGCTTCCGCCCCGTCTCCTACCTGCGGCGGTACGTCGACCTCCTCGCCCTCCACAAACTCAACGTCCTCCACCTCCATCTCACCGACGACCAGGGCTGGCGCATGCCGGTCGCGGCGCTCCCGCGACTCACCGAAGTCGGCGGGCTGCCGCACGGCGGTGCCTACACCCGGGCCGAACTGACCGGTCTGGTGGCGTACGCGGCGGAGCGCGGCGTCACTGTGGTGCCCGAGATCGAGATGCCGGGGCACGTCCGCTCCGCGCTCGCCGCCTACCCCGAGCTCGGCAACCATCCCGGCCGCACCTACGAGGTCTGGGACCGGTGGGGCGTGTGCGACACCATCCTCGGCGTCCACGACGGCGCCCTCGACTTCTGCCGCGCAGTAATGGACGAGGTGATGGAGGTCTTCCCCTCCCCGTACGTGCACATCGGCGGCGAGGAATGCCCCACCACCGAGTGGCACGACGCCCCCGCCGCGCTGCGCAGGGCCGCCGAGGAGGGGCTGCCGGGACCCGAGGCCCTGCACGGATGGTTCATGGAACGCATCGGACGGCACCTGCTCGACGCGGGTCGGCTGCCGCTGAGCTGGACCGAGAACGGCGCGGACCTCCCGCCGTACTTCACCGTCATGCCCTGGCGCGACGCCGACCACGGCCGCACGGCCGTCCGCCGCGGACACCGCGTCGTCATGGCGCCCCATCGCACCACCTACCTCGACTACCCCCAGTCGGCCAGCCCCGCCGAGCCGCCGGGCCAGGCCGGCGAGGTCGTCGATCTGCGGACCGTGCACGGCAACCAACCGGCGCCGGCGGACTGGACCCCGGAGGAGGCCGTCCAGGTCCTCGGCTCCCAGGTGCAGCTGTGGACCGAGTACGTGCCCACCACCGCGCACGCCGAGTACCTGACGTTCCCCCGACTCTGCGCGCTGGCCGAGGTCGTCTGGACCGGCCGCCACGACTGGCCGGGCTTCCAGGAGCGCCTGCGGCACCACAGGACACGGCTCGACGCCCTCGGAGTGCCGCGCCGGCTGCCGTCCACGCCCGCCGCCCTCCTCGCCCCCGCCCCGTGACCGGGCCCGCACACCCCTCCCCCCGCTCGTACGCCGGTCCCACCCGTGCGTACGTCAGCCGCACCACCCGTCCGCACCTCCGCCCCACCCCGTCCCAGGAGAGGAATCACCATGAACGACCCCACGAGGACCAGGAACCTGCGGATCCGCGCCGCACTCGCCGTCGCCGCGGTGACCGGGCTCGGCGCCACCGCCCTCACCGCCCTGCCGGCGGCCGCGGCCGGTGAGGCGCTCGCCGTCCAGTACCGGCAGAGCTCGACCGGCGGCGACCAGGCCGAGCCCTGGCTCAAGGTCGTCAACACGGGCGCGTCCAGCGTGCCGCTGAGCCAGGTCAAGGTCCGCTACTACTTCAAGGCCGACGCGGGAGCCTCGTACACCTACGCCTGCTCCTGGGCGGTGAAGGGCTGCGCGAACCTCACCGGCACCTTCGGCACCCTCGCCAACCCGACCGCGACCGCCGACCGCTACCTGGAGATCGGCTTCACCGCCGGCGCCGGATCCCTCGCGCCCGGCGCTGACACCGGCGACATGCAGCTGCGCTTCCACCGCTCCAACTGGCAGTCCCTGAACCAGAGCGACGACTACTCCTTCGGTCCGGCCCAGACGACGTACGCCAACTGGTCCAAGGTCACGGCGACCGTGGGTGGCGTGCAGGTCTGGGGGACGGCGCCGGCGGGCAACGAGCCCACCCCGACGCCGACCGACCCCACCGACCCCCCGACCACTCCGCCGCCCACCGGGGCCGCGCTCTTCGACGACTTCGACTACACCGGCCACACCGACCCGGCGATCAACGCCCACGGCTGGAGCGTCCGGTCCAACTCCGGCGGACCCGGAGTGCCGGGTGCCACCTGGGCTCCCGAGAACGTCACCTTCGCCAAGGAAGGCGCGAACTCGATCATGAACCTGCGGAGCTCGACCGCCGGGACGGGAGAGTCCACCCGGCACACCGAGATCCTCACCCAGGCCTCGAAGTTCAAGAACGGCACCTACGCGGCACGGGTGCGCTTCTCCGACGCACCCGTGTCGGGCCCGGACGGCGACCGTGTCGTGCAGACCTTCTTCACCATCAACGACCTCAAGGCCCCGATGGCCGACGACTACGCCGAGTACGACTTCGAGTACCTCCCCAACGGAGGCTGGGGCGAACCCGCCGACATCCTCTACACCACGTCCTGGGAGACCTACCGGCCCGACCCGTGGGAGGCCGTCAACCAGCACTCCGAGTCCCGCGCGAGCTACGCCGGCTGGCACGACCTCGTACTGACCATCGACGACAACGCGATCGTCTACTACGTCGACGGCCAGGAGTTCGGCCGGCACGACGCCCGGTACCTGCCCGAGCGCCCGATGTCGATCAATTTCAACCAGTGGCTGATCGACCTGGCCGGCCAGACCTCGACGACACCGCGCGCCTACGACCAGAAGGTCGACTACGTCCTGTACGTCAAGGACCAGGTCCTGACCCCGGCCCAGGTGGCCGCGAAGGTCGGGACGTACCGCACGGCGGACACGACCTTCCAGGACACGGTGCCGGCCGCGCCGTAACCCCGGCAGGACCGCTCCGGCCCCCGGCCGCCCTCACAAGGCGTCCGGGGGCGTCCGCGTCGCGGCGTGACGGCCCTGTTCCCTGGGCAGGGGACCCGCGTCACGCGGGGAGGTGGCGGAAACAGCTCGCCGCGTCGGAGGGGGCGACATCGCCCTGCCGTGAAGAGGGAAGCAGCCTCGGACCAGGGCACCGCGCGACCGCGTCGTCCCCCCCCGTCCGGGTGGCCAGCCGTTGATCGCGATGCGGCGGAATCTGTGACGGGAGCGATCGGACGGGACGATACTGGCAAGGCAGCGCGCCAAAGCCGCGACGGCCTCCACGGCCGGGCAGCGGGCGGAGCGCGCCTTCGTCGATGCCTTCGAGGGGAGCCGTTCATGACCACGGCGAAAGACCTGTTCATCATCGCGATGGACTCCGGGCAGAAGCAGACCGTCGGACAGGGGGACCTGTCGCTCGCGCTCGCGGGTGCCGAGCTGATCGACCTCCTCGGTGCCGGGGGCCTCACCCTGGAGGACGACGTCCTCGTGCCGGGTGGGGCGCCGGCCCCTGATGACCGGCTCCTCGGCGAGGCGGGGGCGCGGATCGTCCGGCAGGCGCCGTACGAGACCGTCGAGGACTGGCTGTGGCGTCGGGGCAGGGACCTCGCGGCCACGTACCAAACCGTGCTGGAGGCGGACGGTGAGCTGACGCCGAAGGCCGCAGGCCGCCTGTCGTTCGGCGCGCGACGCGTGGAAGCGGTCGATACGCCGGCCCGTCACGGGGCCGCCGACCGCTGGGAGCGGCGGGAACCCGTCCTGACGGCTCTCGCCTCGGCCGTGGGCATCGGCGGCGAATCGCCCGACGAGGAGCCGGGGCTCGACGACGAAGCGGCCACAGCCGTGGTCGCCGCCGTGCACGACGCGGTCATGGAACTGGAGGCCGTCCGCCAGCGGCGGACCATCGAGAACGCGGCCTTCGCGAACCTCTGGCGCGGGCCGTGACGCAGGTCGGGCCGAGGGGCGGTTGGGGGCGTCGGGGAGGTGCTGGGTCTCCAGGCAGACGGCGCCGTGCCGCCGCAGGAGGTGACCGGCCGGGTCGGTGGGTTCCTCCGACGACGAGACCTGGCTCCAGCCGATCAACGAGATGCCCGGCCGGTACGGCCTGCGGCTGCACACCGCCTGAGTCCGTGACGCCGAACGGGTCCTTCCGGGTGCCCGGAAGGGCCCGCCGTAGGGCCACCCCCCCGTCCGGCGCCCGCGTCGGCCTCCGGTCGGACGCCGCCGTCGCTCAGGAGTAGGTCATCGGACAGCCGTGCCGCAGGGAGTACTGCGCGGCGCGCAGGTAGAGCGCCACGTAGAAGGCCGCGTCCCGGTCCTCGGCCCACGGTCCCGGCCGCACCCGGGCGGTCCGCTCCGCCCCGCCCTCCAGGAACCACAGGCTCAGTGCGAGGTTCTCGCCCGCCGGAATCGCGTCCACGGGCAGGCCTACGGCACCGGCCAGCCGCTCCGCCAGGGCGAGAACCCGCGGGGCCCCGGCGACCGCTGTCTCCTCGCCGGAGTACGCGGTGCCGACGGGGAGCACGATCTCCTCCTCCAGCGCGAACGGCACCAGCACGCTCCAGTCGAGGAGGGTCGACAGCTCAGCATCGGTCAGCCGCGTCCGGCACAGAGCGACGAAGCCGTCCATGGACGGGCCGACCTTCTCCTCGAACCATCCCTGCACCCCTCGTGCGGCCGCCCGCAGCTCGTAAGGAGGCAGCCCGCGCCGCTCCAGCTCGATGTTCAGCGCAGCGGCGACGTCCCCGTACCCGTCCTCCCCGGGCCGCGACCAGTCCTGCGCGGCGACACTCACCAGATAGAGACCCATGACCGGCAACGTACCGGCCGCCACCGACAACGTCCCGACCCCTCGTGCCGCGAACCGCGCCGGCTTGTCCGGCGCGGCAGCGATCGCCGCCCAGGACCCGAAAGGCCGTCCCGGAGCCGGGCTCGTCGGGGTACGGCGCCGGATCCGGCCCGTGCGCGGGCGAGGTCTCCCACCGCGAGGAGGTCCCGCGTCAACCGTGGTTGCTAGCCTGGTGCGGCGCAGTACGCCAACCGTGGGAGTTCGTGTGAGTGAAGGGCCGGCCCGGGACCTCGGGGGACTGGTGCGTCGTATCGATGCGCTCCTCGACCGCATGGGCGTGGAGCGAGAGGACGTCCTGCGGGTGGAGGGCGAGGGCGGGCTCTCGTACGCCTCCGGAGTGCCGGAGGCGGAGGTGCGGGAACTGCTGCGGGGTGAACGGCCCAGCATCACCGCCCAGGACGAGGAGGACGTCGTCGAGGCGCGCCACCGGCGCGTGGTCGAGCGGATCCAGTTCCTGCGCGCGACCCGGCTGCGCGACGGCGCCGACGGCAGCAGGCGGGCCCACTCCCTGGCTGAGATCGCCGCCGCGGCGGGCACCAGCGCCCAGTGGCTCGACAAGATGATCAGGACGGGCAAGGCGCCCAACCTCGACCACGCCGCCGGGATCGCCGGTTTCTTCGGCGAACGGATCGAGTTCCTGGTCGCCGAGCCCGTAGAGGCCCTCGACCGGGTGCTCCAGCAGATCCACAGGGACCTGCTGGAACGGACCGTGGAGCGCCAGGACCAGGATCTGCGACGCCTGCGGAACGCGGGGCCCGCGAGCGAGATCGACCCCGAGCTCGGCGTCGTCGCGTACGCCGCCCGGGCGCTGGCCGACGTCCCCGACGACACCGCCCAGCCGCTCATCGCGCTGATCGAGTCCGTCGCACGGCGCTCGCGCGAGGAGCGGGCCCGGGAGAACCGCGCGGCCCTGGAGACAGGGGTGGGGCACAATGACGTCGTCTGACCGCGGTGTGGCCGAGAAAGTTCCCCACCGGCGGTGACGAGAAAGGGGCGACCCACGGCGGGAACCGTGGGTCCGGGGCACTGAGGACGGGTTGGCAAGAGGTGGGGGTCTCGCGCGAGATGAGGCGCTATCGGGACGGGCTCGCGGCGGATCTGCCGCGGCCGGTTCCGGAGCGTCCTGTGGAGCTGTTGAAGGCGATCTGCGACGTCGCTTCGAAGAGCTGCGGCCGCGAAGTGCGCCTGATGCTGGAGGAGTTCCCGCCGGACACGGTCACCGGGCTGTGGCTTGACCTGGGCGACCACCATCTGATCGTCGTCGAGGCGAACACCTCGCCGCTGCACCAGCTCGTGATCCTCGGGCACGAGCTGTGGCACCTCAAGGAGGGGCACTGCGGTCACGGCGACGGGTTCGGCGTGCAGGCCGCGGCCCGCATGCTGGGGGACCGGTGGAGCCTGTCCGAGGCGGTCACCTACGTCGCCGCGCGCACCGGGCCCGACGTCGAGGAGGAGCGGCGTGCCGAGGAGTTCGGCCGGATGCTCGCCGACAGGTTCAGGCCGTACCTCGGGCGCGGGCACGCCCTGACGCCCTCCGCCGGAGTGGCGGGCCGCATCTGGGCCTCGCTCAGAGGGTGACGACCGGACCGGCGTGAACCTCTACCTCCCGGCCGCGGCGCTCGGCGTCGTCCTGGCCGTCAAATCACCGTCCCTGGTGCGACGTTGGCGTACCCCTCTGGTCCGCAGCGTCAACGCTGTGATCTTCCTCCAGGCCGCGGCCTTCTTCTTCTCCGCCCCGCCCACGATCCGGGTGGTCAACGAGACGACCGGCATCAGCAACGTCTCGGCCGTCCTCGTCTACTGCTTGCTCTCCGGATACGCGTGCGCCTGCCGCGTCCTCATGGAGAACTGGCGCGAGGACGCACGGGTCCAGCCCCGCGCCCGCCGCCGGGTGAGACGCTGGATCTGGGGTCACGTGGCGGTGACCGTCCTGCTCGTCGGCTGCTTCGCCCTGGGCGACGCACCGGTCGAGCGGCCGCGTGACTTCGAGACCTACTACGCCGGCACCCCCTTCATCCGCGAGATGGTGCTGCTCTGCCTGTTCGCCGTCACCGCAGCCGCGACGGCGGCTGCCGTCGCCTGCCGCCGGTGGGCGCGCGACATCCGCCGCGAGCACCCCGGGCGCAGGACCTCGGCCGAGGGCGCCCTGCGCCTCGGACTCACCGTCCTGACCGTGGGCTTCCTGAGCAACGTCGTCTACGGCGTGGCGAAGCTGGTCGCCATCGTGGGCACGTGGACCGGACGCGCGTGGGAGCCGCTCAATCAGGCGGCCGTGTCGTTCGTCGGACTCGGGACCCTGCTGGTATCCGCCGGCTTCCTGATCCCCATCGTCGTGCCGTGGCTCGCGCTGCGGGTGTTCGGGCCGCTGCGGACGCTGCGCGCACTGGGCCCGTTGCGCCACGCGGTCCGCCTGCGCGGCGGTCGCCACCGGATGCGGCTCAGCACTCCCTGGTACGCCGGTCCCGGCCGGCGCCTCACCGACAGGATGACGGAACTTCACGACCGGCTGCTGGAACTCGGGCCGTACTGCTCGGACGAGGTGCGCGCGCACGCCTGCGCCGAGGCCCGCCGAGGCGGCGGGACGGAGGCCGGGTGGGCGGCCGCCGGCCTGGCGGCGATGTTCACCGCCGCGGCCGACGCACGGGGGCGTGGTGCGTCCTCCGACGCGGAGCGGGGCGCGGTGGCGGTGCGGGCGCTGCGGGCCGCCGAGGCGGAGCACGGCGACCTGCTGGTCGCCCTCTCCCGGGCCGTACGAAGCTGAGGGGGCGGCCCGCCGCCGGACGGGCCGCCCCCTCGGGGTGTGATCAGGGACGGAACCACTTGGTGTTCGCGCCGCCGTTGCAGGGCCACAGGCCGAGACCCGAGCCGTTGGCCGTGGCCTGGCCCCAGACGTTCATGCACTGCTCCGGGTGGAGCACCGTGGTGATCGTGGCGTCGGCGTTGACGTTCCACGTTTGCTCGGCGCTTCCGTCGCAGGGCTGGACGGACACGCCCGGGCCCTGGGTCGCGCCCTTCGGGGCGGTCAGGCACTTGTCGCCGCCGACGCGCAGTTCCTTGGCCGGGGTGACGTCCCACCGCTGGCTGGGGCCGCCCCAGCAGTCCCAGATCGTCGCGCCGGTGGCGCCGTTCCAGTCGAGGCAGCGGCTGGACTGTTCGCCACGGAGGGTGGAGTCGGCCCAGCGGATGCCGCCGTCGCTCGTGTGGACGACGAGGGCGTTGCCGTCGAGGCTCGCGTACGAGCCGGCGCCGTTCCAGCTCTCGGTGGCCCAGAGGTTTCCGCCACGGCCCTGGCCGCCGTCCTTCTTGTAGAGGACGAGGTTGCCGTCGTTCTGCATGTGCAGGTATGCCTGCCAGTTCCAGGAGTACTTGCCCCACAGCTCTCGTCCGGAGGCAGCCTCGCGGAGCAGGACGTTGCCCTGGATGTCCATCATCAGCACGACGGTGCCGTTGGTGAGCCACGAGCCGGGCTTGAGCTGGTCGCCGGAGGCCAGCTTGGCCCCGCGCGAGCCGGTATCGGTCTGCCAGAGCAACTTGACCATGCCGGTGTCCCCGTCGGACACGGAGGAGGAGAGGACGAGGTTGCCGTCGGCCTGCAGGGCCAGCCGGGCGCCGGGGTTGCCGTACGTGTCGCTCGACCACAGCGCGGTGGTCGGGTCGGTCTCCTTGCCGTCCTTCTTGTAGACGACGAGGTTGCCGTCGGCCTGCATCTTGGCGAAGGCGCCCGGGTTCCCGCCGGTGCCGGAGACCCACAGGGCGCCGCCCTGGTTCTCGGCGCCGGTGCGGTGGTACATGACCAGGTCGCCATTGGTCTGCATGACCAGCTTGACGCTCTGCGAAGAGATCGTCTCGCCGGGCATCAGCGTGTCCCCGGCCTTGAGGACGAGCGGGCGCTGCCTGGCGGCCCCGATCCAGTCGGCGAGGTCGTCGGTGCGCGCGGCGACGGCGCCCTTGCGGGTCTCGGTGACCGCTGTGCCGAGGCACCCGCCCTGCCAGGAACGGCTGTTGATGCCGACCAGCTTGCCGGACGCGTCGAGCACCGGGCCGCCGGTGTCGCCCTTGCACAGGACGTCCGTGCCGTTGGCCGACTCCAGGGTCAGCACTCCGCCGGTGGTGCCGGTGACGTTGAAGCCGGCGCTGTGGACCTTGTCCGGGACCCACTCGGTCTTGGTGCGGCCGAATCCGGCGGCCGACACCTTGCTCCCGGCGGCGGGGGCCGCCGTCGAGAGCGTCACCGGGGTGACGCCCTGGGCAGGGAGGTCGAGACGGGCCAGGACCAGGTCCCGGTCCGTACGGGGCACCAGCTCGACGACCGTGCGGACCGTGCCGCCGCTCAGGGTGACGGTGGTCTTGCGGGCGGGCTTGCCGGCGGCCACCGCCTCACCGGGCCGTTCGGCGAGACAACTGGCCGCGGTCGCCAGCCAGAACTCGTCCACCAGCGTGGCGGTACAGCCCCGGTTGTCGGGCCACGCGCCGACGGACAGCTGAGCGGTGTGGGTCGGCGCACCGGCCGCGGCGGGGGTGCCGACGGCGGCGTGCGCGGTGCCGGCGAGACCCGCGAGCGCGACGGGAGCGGCGAGGAGAGCCGCGCCGAGTGCGGCTCGTACCCGGGACGTTGTGCGATGCAGACGCTTCATTTCACTTCCTGGAAGCAGGGCTTGGAGCTGTTGGGTGGTGGTGCCGGGGCGCGGGCGTCTACTTGGCGGTGCGGATCTCCATCAGCATGAAGTCGCGGCCCTGCTCGTCGGCGCTCTCGCCGACGGGGGTCCACGAGTTCTTGTTGACGTCGAAGGTCTTCTCCTCGGTACCGGTGGTCATGTCGACCTGCGCGGAGTAGGTGTTGCCCTTGACGGCGAACACGGTCGGGATCTCCAGGGCCAGGTAGCCCCGGGTGCCGCTGACCTTGAAGCAGATCTTGTCCTTGTCGCGCGACCAGACCTCGAACAGGTCGGTGGCACTGCCGCAGTCGGCGAGCACGATGTGCCCGTCGCCCCGCTTGAGGGTGATGTGCCGCTCGGTGAGGATCTTGTCGGCGTCGGGGTAGCCGAAGTCCTCCACGGCGTAGCCGGGGCCCTCGTCGGCGATGGACGTCATCGTGCCGCTGTCCGTGTCGGTCCCGGTGGGGCCGGCGCTCGCGCCGCCGGTGATCGCCAGCCATGCGAGGGCGCCGGCGGCCGTGGCCGCGGCCACCGCGCGGACGAGTGTCTTACGTGCCTTCATCCCTGTCCCAGTCGTCAGTTCCGGTGCGTCCCGGAAAGAGTGCGTCATTCGGAGGTGAAGGCTCATACCGAGGCCGACAAGGCGGACATGCCGAATGGGCATGTTCTCGCGTCGACTTAGGGAAGCCCCCGACTTCCACCGAGACCTAACAACACAACCTGTGTATAAATCAAGCCCATGGAAAATGACTTGAGGGCACTTCAGATGTCATGGGTTGGTGATTTCAGGACGGCAGGGGGAGGGAGCGGCCCCCTCGGCCGGCAGGGTGACGGGTCTCACATGGCCGAGTGCGGGCCAGGTCAAATGCTGATTTCTAGGGGCATCTGTCCCGGTCTGCCTAACGACTTCAACCCTCGCAGGCCCCGTCAAGCCACCTCGAATCAACTAGAGTTGATTGCGCATCAACTTCAGTCTGGTCAAAGCGAACCGCAGCCCGTATGGTCGAGCTGCGCGCCTCTCGGGCTCCGTCATCTCCGTCGGCGGTCCGATGAATATGAACGCGACTCACACCTTGCTGTCCTGGCCCGGGCCGCAGTGTTTTGCGGCACGCCAGGCGCCGATAGCGAAGGACCGTTTTGGATACCATCTATTGGAATAGGCGGCGCGTTCTCGGCGCCCTCGCGGCCGGTGCGGCCGTGGTCACCACTTCCAGCCTCGTGCTCAACCCCCTGGCCGCCTGGGCCGACACGCCTCCAGCGGACGGCGACGGCGGTGACCCGTTCCAGCTGCCGGACACCGACCGGGCGAAGGTCGTCAAGGAGTGGATCCTGGGCGGCAAAGCCGTGAAGGCCGCCGCGGCGGCGGCGCTCACCGGCTCCGACGCCGACGTGCAGTACTTCCTGAGCACCAGGCTCGCCGGCGAGACGGCGGTGGACAACCGCGCCGCGCTGATGAGCAGCCTCGCGGTGGCGGGCAAGGGAACCCGCCGTGCGGTGACCGCCGCGATGAACGAGGGCGACTCCGCCATCGCCGCCTTCCTGGGCGGCGGGTTCAAGGCCGCCGTCCTGGAGGATCTGCGGGTGGCCACCGCCACGGTGATGGCCGCGGGCGGCAAGGCGCTCACCCAGGCGGGCAACACCGCCCTGAACGACGGTACCCAGCCCGCCCTGGAGGCGTTCCTCACCGACGGTCAGTTCACCGCCCGGCTGCAGGACATGCGCGTGGCCGCCTCCAAGCTGCTCGTGCAGGCGGGCCCGGAGGTGCAGAAGTACGCCGACCGTGCCCTGTCCGGCACGGGGGAGGACGTCGAGTGGTTCCTGGAGACCGGGCAGCACATCGCCCGCGCCCGCGATCAGGAGCGCGTGAAGATCGAGGAACTCGTCGCCGTCGTCCAGCGCGAGGGCAAGAACGCCGAGACGAAGACGAAGGCGGCCGAAGAAGCCTCCGCCCGTGCCGTGGAGGCGGCCGCCAAGGCCAAGGAGGCGGCGGAGGCGGCGGCGTACGAGGCCCAGCAGGCCCAGAACGACGTGGCCAGGGCCGGCAGCGCGGCCCGCAAGGCGGCCGACGCCGCGCGGGGTGCCGCCGATGCGTCGCGGGTCGCCATCAACGCCTCGCACGCCGCCGTCGCGGCGTCCCGCCGTGCCGCCTACGCGGCGGCGGCCGCGGGCCAGGCCGCCGCGAACGCGGGCTCGGCCGCAGCGCGGGCGTACAACGCGGCCATCGCCACCTCCAAGGACGCCACGAAGGCGGGCCTGGCCAAGGACGCGGCCGTCGCCGCCCGGAATGCCGCCCGGCAGGCCCGTACCGCCGCGCTCGCCGCGGACCAGGCCTCCATCGCCTCGGCCCAGTCCGCGAGCGCCGGCGAGGCAGCCGCGAACGCCGCCCGGAACGCGACCGCCGCCGCGAACGCCTCGGCCGAGGCCGCCGGCGCCGCCGGCGCGGCACAGGCCGAGGCCGCGGAGGCCAGGCGCCAGGCGCAGATCGCCGGAGCGAACGCCCAGATCGCCACCAACGCCGCCGGGACGGCGAGGGCCCTGGCGAACGCCTCCGCGGCGGCCGCCCGTGCCGCCCGCGACGCTGCCAACAGCGCCGCGGCCCACGCCGACAAGGCCGCGGACGCCGCCGAGTGGGCCGTCGCGTACGCGGGCCAAGCCGTGGACTACGCGAACAAGTCGACCGCGTTCGCGAACGAGGCCACCAAGGCCGCAGACGCCGCCACGGATGCGGTCCTCAAGGCGGTCGACGTGGAGAAGGCTGCCCGCGAGGCCGAGTGGCAGCGTCTGGACGAAGACACGCAGCGGGCGATCGAGGAGGTGCGACTGCTCGGCCAGATCGAGGCGAAGGACCGGGCGGAGGCCGAGAGCAAGCGGACCCAGTCCGAGCAGACGGCCCAGGCCACGAAGGAACTCATCGCCGAGGCCGAGGCGGCGCTCCGGGCCGGTGACCGGGGCCGGGCCACCGACCTGGGACGCAAGGCCGCCCTCGCCCTGCTGGAGTCCAAGGGCGCCTGGTCCCAGGAGGCCGCGCGCTTCGCGCTGGCCGGCACGGACGCCGAGATCCACGCCTGGATCGACGTCGACCGGGCCATCGCCCAGCGCCAGGACGACCGCGAGTCCACCCTCTTCCTCGCCAGGATCACGCAGCCGGCCGTCGCCCTCGCCGCGACCGACGCGCTGCAGAGCACGGACCCCGACGCCCCCGCGAAGTTCCTCAGCGGCGGAGCGGCCCGGGCCGCCGCCATGGACAACCGCGTCGCGGTCACCCGGCTGCTGGCCGACAACCCCGGCCGCAAGGTGAAGGAGTCGGCGAACGCCGCGCTCGACGCCGGGACACCCGAGGCACTCTACGAGTTCCTCACCGTCACCTTCGAGGCGGCGCAGCGGGAGGACGACGCCGTCGCGACCGCGACCCTCCTGCAGACCGCGGGCCGCTACACCAAGGCCCACGCGCAAGCCGCCCTGGAGGGCCCGGCGTGGATGCGCCGCAACTTCATCGCGTCGGTGCAGTACAGGACCGCCCAGCTCGACTACGACTCCGACACGCACATCGCCGCCATGCAGGGGGCCATCGCCGCGGCCGCGAAGATCGCGGACAAGGCGCAGGAGGACGCCCACCGAGCCCAGGAGGCGGCGGCATACGCCCGTACGGCCGTCGGCGAGGCACTCGACTGGGCGGAGAAGGCGAAGCTGTCGGCCACCGCCGCCGCCACCTCCGCCGAGCGGGCGAACACCTTCGCGAACCAGGCCGAGCAGTCGGCCGCCAGCGCCAAGGCCTCGGCGGACCAGGCGGCACAGGCGGCGTCCACCGCCCGGGTCGCCGCGCGCTCGGCGAACTACTCCGCCGACCGGGCCATGGAGTCCGCCCGCGAAGCGATCGCCTCCGCCAACTCCGCGCTGGCGTCGAAGAACGCGGCACGCGCCGCCGAACTCCAGGCCGGACGGGACCGCGACACCGCCGCCGCCGCGTCGAGCGAGGCGCACACCATCGCGGTGGAGAAGGCGTGGGCCGAACGCACGGCGGCGGCCAGGAAGGCCGCGGAGCAGGCTCAGGCGAACAAGTCGGCGGGCATCAACCCGTGCAACGTGGCCGACTACGACAACGGCCCCGAGGAGATCCGCCCCGGAAGCGCCAAGGCGTATGCCAACGCGTTCCACGAGGCCGGCATGATGGTCGGGTTCGTGGGCGTCGGAGTGGGAGCCGTCGGCATCGGCCTCTCCTTCACCCCCCTCGCCCCCGCCACCCCGTTCTTCATGGGAGCCGGCCTCGGCATCGGCATCGCCGCCGGGATCCTCGACGTGACCAGCGCGGTCTTCTACGGCATCGGCTACGGGTGGTCGAGCAAGGAGTTCAAGAAACAGGCCTCGATCGCCGCGCTGAGCATACTGACGCTCGGAATGTCCGGCGGCATCAAGACCGCCGCGCACTTCGCCCCCCGGGGCGCCCACGCCCTCCACGAGGCCTCGCAGGTGATCCACGAGGCGGTGTCGCCGATCGTCAGCTGGCTGAGCTCGAAGGGCCACTGACCCGGTAGGCGCAACCACGATCGGCACCCACGCCGATGACCCGCCCCCCAGGGGTCGGGTCATCGGCGCTCAGGGCCGGGGCGGAGGACGCCCGTGCGGGGATGCCCCGGCCGTGAGAAGCGGTGCGAGCGGCCAGGCCATGATCAGCCGGTCCGCTCCCAGGCCGATCCGGGCAGCCGCGCGGCGTGGACGCCGCCCTGCTCGGGCCGGTTGCTCGGTCTACCTCACCAGCCTCGACGACGTGGTCCGCACCTCAAATCCGCCGAGGCCGCAGGGCGTCTGACGAACAAGCTTGGCACCTACCTGCGGTCCGGTGTTGGTGTGGCGGGTTGCCTGGGGGTTGACCTGGAACTGGGTCCAGCAGATGGGGCAAGGGGCGGCGTTCAACCAGCACGTCCGGTCACCCCTTTGCGAAGGTTGTCGGAGTGGGACTGGTGCGAGCGAAGCCGGTAGGACGGTCCGTCGATTTTGACTACGGCGGCTCGGTGGAGGAGCCGGTCGAGCATCGCGCCTGCGACGGTGGCGTCGCCGAAGGCGCCTGCCCAGTCGGCAGCGGTTGGACCTGTAGTGGGCGCACGTGGCACGGCCCTCAGCCTTGAGCGGGGCGGGGCAGGAAGTGGTCGGGGCCGTGGTGGGCGCGGGGGCTGTCCAGGTCGGTGATGCCGGGGCAGTAGTCCGCGTGGCCTTGTCGGTGGGGGAGGTGCCGGGTACGGGTGACGCGGTGGCCCCGCGCACGGCCGGGCCGTCGGCCTCGAGCTCCTCGCCCTTGCCGTCGGCCGTGGCCGGGTCGCCGACCGTCGGTGGTGTTCCGCCGGGACTCGACGTCGTCGGTGTGGCTCTTGTCACCGGAGGGGGTCTCGGTGGGGGCGAGGAGCGCTGCGGTGTCTTCCTTGCCGGCGCCGTTCATGACGGCCAACCGGCCCAGGAGCAGGGGCACGAGGAGAGCGAGGAAGACGATCGCCAGCTGGGCGACTGCCCCGGCTTCGCGGCGGGCGCGGCTGGGGTGGTGATGGGCCGGACCACACCGATCTCCGTGCCCTTCGTTCCAGACCTACTGCGCCACGCCCCGTCCCACCGCACCCCGTTCCGTACCGCTCCGTCGCTGCGGACACTGCCTTGCTTCTCCTGCTGCATCTGGCGGCGCTCCTGGTCTTCGCCCTCAACCTCGGGTTCTCCACCTGGACCGGGATCGCCTTCAGCGCAGCCTTCGACGCCGACCCTCACCAGAGCATGTGGAAATTGCTGCTGGGCATCATCGTCACCGTCGGCTTCGCCTGGGCCATGACAGCTCTCGTTTCAGGCCTGACCCACTCCACTATCTGGGCCGCGATCGTTTTCGCCAGCTGGCTGCCCGCCTTCCTGCTCGGCCTCGCTCTGCCCGGCTGACCGGGCACGACCTCCTCGGGAACGGCGATCGGCGTGATGGCAGGATCCAGCGGTACGTGGCTGCTCGGCAACGACCTCACGTGGCCGGGGGCCGGAGTCCCTGCCATCACCGACAACGGCTCGGTCACCACCGCGGCCCAGAACCTGGTGGACGGATCTGATGTAATTGTCGCCGGACGACCCCCGGGGGCCGGGGATCACCGGCTGGGGGAGCGACGTTGGAAGAGTTGGGTGCGGCAGACCCACGACAGATCGGGCGCTATCGGATCATCGCGCGCCTGGGCGCGGGCGGCATGGGCCGCGTGTACCTGGGCCGATCCACCAGCGGCCGGATGGTCGCCGTGAAGGTTGTGCGCGCCGAGCTGGCGGAGGACCCGGACTTCAGGCGCCGCTTCGCCCGTGAGGTGGAAGCGGCCCGGCGCGTGACCGGCTTCTTCACCGCGGCAGTCGTCGACGCCGACCCCGGGGGCGTACCCCCCTGGCTCGCCACCGCCTACGTCCCGGGCCTGCCGCTCGACGCGGCGATCCGCGCCCACGGGGCATGGCCCCGGCACTCGCTGCTCGTCCTGGGGGCCGGCCTCGCCGAGGCCCTGGAAGCCATTCACGGGACGCGGCTGATCCACCGGGACCTGAAGCCGTCGAACGTCCTGCTCGCCGCCGACGGTCCACGAGTGATCGACTTCGGCATCTCGGTCGCCTCGGAGGCGAGCCTCCTGACCCAGACGGGCATGGTGATCGGCACGCCGGGGTTCATGTCGCCCGAGCAGGTGACGGGAAGAACGGTCGGACCGGCCAGCGACGTGTTCTCCCTGGGCGCGGTGCTGGCCTTCGCCGGCACCGGGGCCGCCCCCTTCGGGACCGGCTCCCCGCACTCGGTGAACTTCAGGGCCGTCTACGAGCAGCCCGACCTACATGGACTGCCCGCTGGTACGGAGTTCGTCGACCGCTGTCTCGAGAAGGACCCTGAACGGCGGCCGACGGTACTGGAGTTGCTGACCAGGCTCGCGCAGCTGCTCGGAGAGGAGGGCGGGCAGACGTACGGAGGTCGGCTGCCGAAGGAGACCGACTGGCTGCCCGAAGCAGTGGCCCTGGCACTCACCGACCCGACCGGCTCCGGCCCCGCGCCCCTCCCCACGGAGAACGCGGAACCGCGGCCGACCCCACCTGCCCCCGCCCCTGCCGGGGACACACCGTCGGCGTCCGAGCCGACACCCGAGCAGACGCCCGGGCCTGCCGTTGGTCCCGTGCCCACGCCCATGCCAGGGCCCACCCTCGAACCCACGCCCACGCCGGTGCCCGCATCCACCGCCGACCAGACAGTGGCATTGCCGCCGTTACCGCCCACCCCGCCGACAACGGCCGACGACCTCCCGGGCACCGCGCTGCCCGCTCGGCCGCCTGCCGAGCCGATGCTCGTCTCCACCAAGTTCCCGGCCTCACCCTCCACGCCACCCACGTACCCCACTTCACCTACGCACCCCACGTCACCTACCTCACCCACGTCCCCGGCACGTCTGCCGGGCCGGGCCCGGATCCGGCGGCTCGTGGCGATGGCTGTCGCGGCGGTCCTGGTCACGGGTGGAGGCGTCACAGCCCTGATCATTAGCCAGGGCAAGGACAACTCCGGTGGGGCCAAGGGCGGTTCGAGCGCATCCGCTGGCGCCCCCACCGGGCCCTCCGCCGAAGCACGCAAGGGCTTCGACGCCGCCATCGGCAACGTGGTCAACGCATCCGACAAGAAGGGCGGCACGCTCCGCCTGGCCAGCGGTGCGGACGCCGACTCCTGGGACCCGGCCCGCTCGTACTACGGATGGGTCTGGAACTTCCAGCGCCTCTACACCCGCGCCCTGTTCACGTACGACGTCAAGCCGGGCAAGCAGGGCCTCACCGTCGTCCCCGACCTGGCCTCGGCCAAGCCGCAGGTGTCGGCCGACGGCAGGACGTACACCGTCAGGCTGAAGCCCGGTCTGAAGTTCGAGGACGGCACAGCGATCACCTCCAAGGACGTCAAGTACGGTATCGAGCGCGTCTTTGCGCAGGATGTGCTGACCGGAGGCCCCACCTACCTGATCGAGGCGCTGGACCAAGGCCAGAACTACAGGGGCCCTTACAAGGACGGGACGTCGGGGAAGACCGGTCTGAAGGCGATCACGACACCGGACGACCTGACGCTCGTCTTCCGGCTGGCCAAGCCGGACTCGCGGTTCCCCTACGTGCTGGCCATGGGCGCCACCTCCCCCGTGCCGCAGTCACGCGACACCGGAGCCGAGTACGGCACGAAGCCCGTCTCCTCGGGCCCGTACAGGTTCGAGTCGTACACCCCGGGGAAGTCGCTCCTCCTCGTCCGCAACGACCACTGGAACCGGTCCTCCGACCCGCTGCGCAAGGCACTGCCGGACAGGGTGGAGCTGACCGTCGCGACCGATGCCGACAGGGTGGCTGCGCAGGTGATTGAAGGAACCGCGGACCTCGACGTCCAGCAGGCCGGTCTCTCGCCGAGCGCCGCGAGCCGGGTGCTGGGGGACCCGAAACTGAGGGACGACGCGGACGCCCCGGCCAACGGCTTTCTCCGCTACGTCTCGCTCGTGTCCACGATCGCGCCGCTGGACAACGCCCACTGCCGCAAGGCCGTGCTGTACGCGGCCGACACCAATGCCTTCCAGAACGCGCGGGGCGGTCCGACGTCCGGTTCGCGACACGGCAACATGCTTCCCCCGGTATTTCCGGGCGCCGACGCGTACGACCCGTTCGCCCTGACCAGCGGCAAACCCCAGCCCGAGAAGGCAAAGGAGGAGCTGCGGGCCTGCGGCAAGCCCAAGGGATTCTCCACCAAGCTCCTCGTGCGCAGCACCAGGGCCAAGGAGATCCAGTCCGCCGAAGCCCTGCGGCAGGCCCTACGTACCGTGGGCATCGCCGTCGAAATCGAGCGGCTGGACACCATGGAGTTCCTCGACGCCGCAGGCTCGCCCAGCACGGTCCGGAGCAAGGGCTACGGGCTGATGATGGTCGGCTGGGGGGCCGACTTCCCCCAGGGTTCAAGTTTCCTCCAGCCCCTTGCCGACGGACGGCTCATCCTCCCCGCGGGAAACTCGAACCACGCCCAGATCAACGACCTCGCTATCAACGCCCTCTTCGACCAGGCTGAGGCCGCGACCGACGCCGCCGAGGCGACCGAGCTCTACCGCCGGATCAACCACAAGGTCACCGACGGCGCCTACTATCTGCCCGTCGCCGCAGAGAAGACGCTGAACTACCGCAACCCGCGCCTGACCAACGTGTACGTGCACCAGGCCTACGGAATGATCGACTTCCAGGCACTCGGCACCAGCGACGGCCGGTGACGCTGCACCTGGGCGGCCCTGCGCGGCCGAGTGAATCGGATGGAGACCGACGAGGACGTCTGGGCCCGCGCCCTCGCCCTCAACCTGACCATCCACTACCGCACCAGCCACGCGGTCACCCCTGAGGTGGTCCAGGGCCGCTGGGGCCGCATCATCAACATCAGCAGCGTCAACGCCCGCGTCGGCCGGCCCGGGCTCACCGCACACAGCACCGCCAAGGCCGGACTCATCGCCCTCACTCGCTCCCCGGCCAGGGAACTCGGACCCCACGGCATCTGCGTGAATATCATCGTCCCCGGCGCCATCCAGGTCGCCGCCGGGAACGACCTTCCCGCCCACCACCGCGCCCGGCCCGAAGACCAGATAGCCCGCCAGTGCGTTCCGCGCCGCGGCCAGCCCGAAGACGTAGCAGCGGGCATCGCCTTCCTCGCCAGCCCGTCCGCATCGTTCATCACCGGCCAGTCGTTGCTTCTCTAGCGAGTTGTGTGTTGATGCAGATCCGTGTTGCTGGCGCCGGGCACAGCGGGAGTCACCTGTTTGGGCGAATGGCGACCTGTACTGGTTCTGCTGTGACGTCGGGCTATGCAGGATCCGTGATGTGAGATGGAAGGTCTGCTTTCACGGGGAACGGGTGGATCTTCTCCCCGGGTACGACGATCCGGTCGTGTTGCAACACCGGGACGTCCTGTTGCGGGCCGCAGCGGTGGGAACGTGAACGCCGCCGCCTGGCCGATCTGGACCGGCTCATCGACGAGCATGAGCGCGGGCGTCCAGGAGGGGATACGTGGTGACGGCCGAGCAGGATCCGCCACAGGAGTTGTGCCTCAAGCTGAGGGCGGCCGCCGACCGGCTGCTGGCTGGCACCCCGCTCCACTCCTCGGGCAAGCTCACCATCCTCGACCTCGCCGAAGAAGCCCAGGTCAAGCGGTGGCTGCTGACGCACAAGTATCCGACCACGCTCATGGCCAAGATCGCCGAACGCGACGAGGCCCTGGCCACGCGGGACGCCGCGCTGGGCGTCACCGCCCTGAACCCACCCCCACAGCGGACCGCTTCTGCCGGACGGGGTCACCGCCCGCTTCCGCGCGGCCGACGCTGATTCTGAGCCATCCTGGACCCGCACGGGTGGGAACGGCGGTTCACATGGCGAGCGGTGAGGCGATTTGCCTAGGCTGCCTCGGCATGAAAGGGCGGCCATCGGGGCCCGCCTCGCGGTGATGGGTGCGGGAGAACAACCAATGAACCGCAAGGGCGAGTACGGCAAGTTGGTGCGGGACCGGATTCCGCAGATCATCCGCGAGGACGGGGCCGAGCGTCACCTACATCGCGGGCCCGGAGGAGTATCGCAACCGCCGGCGGGACAAGTTCGGTGAGGAGGTCACCGAGTTCCTGGAGGCCGACGACACCAAGGCGCCGGAGGAACTCGCGGACGTGCTGGAGGTCGTGCACGCGCTCGCCGCGGACCTGGGGGTCGACGCGAGACAGCTGGAGAAGATCCGCGAGGTCGAGGCGAGTGAGCGCGGCGGCTTCGCGGACCGGATCGTCTGGACCGGCAACCGCTGACCACGGTCCGCCGGATGGATGGTCGGCAGCGCGGGTCGATGTCGGATGGATGTCGGATCCGCCATCGCGGTGAGACACCGTAGGGCTGTGGCACGGAAGTGGCGCCGATGAGTTTCCGGCGGTTGTGGGGTCTACCCGTCAACGAAGGGAGCGCACCATGCGCAAGATCATCGTTTGCACGTTTCTGACGCTCGACGGCGTCATGCAGGCGCCGGGCGGTCCGGACGAGGACGCGGAAAGCGGCTTCGAGCACGGCGGCTGGCAGAAACCGGTGGACGACGACGAGGTCGGCGCGGCCGTTTTCGGTTGGTATGAGGGCTCTGACGCGATGCTGCTCGGTCGCAAGACGTACGAGATCTTCGCGTCGTACTGGCCGACCGCCGATCCAGGCAACCCGTTCACCGAGCGGATGAACAGCATGCACAAATACGTGGCGTCTCGGACCCTGACGTCGGTCCAGTGGCAGAACTCCACACTGCTGGAGGGCGACACCGTCGATGCCGTTCGTACGCTGAAGGCGTCCGACGGCGGCAACATCAACGTTGTCGGCAGCGGCGACCTCGCCCAGACCCTCATGCAGCACGACCTCGTCGACGAGTACCGACTGACCATCCACCCGGTGATCCTCGGCACCGGCAAGCGGCTGTTCGCCGACGGCGCGATCCCTACGGCGCTGGAGCCGGTCAGCGTCTCGACGACGAAGGGCGGCACCGTCGTCGGCGTCTACCGGCCGAACGGCAGGCCCAGCTACGACAGCTACTGATGTCGTGTGCCGCGGAATTTCCGCTGACGGCGCATTGATCGCGAGCGACGCCCTGGCCGTTGCACTCGGCCAGATCGCCCCGGGTGGTGGGGGAAGAGCTGGCCGCACTGAGGACTGCGACAGTCACGGCCCGTCGGTGCCTGGGCCTGCACGTCGAGCCCGAACCGGCGGACGCCGGGCCAGGGGCGATGCCGGCCCCCGCGTATCAAGCGCCACACCCGGCCCGGTCGACTACCGCGAGGGTCACGCGGTCGAGTGCGGGATCAACCGCCTCAAGAGGAACGCGCCGTCGCCACGCGATACGACAAGCTCGCCGTCCGCTACGAGGCGACCGTCCTCGTAGCGGACATCAACGAGTGGCTGTGACCCTCGGCTGTCACGCGGCGGGATCCACGTTCCACGCCGCAGGCAGATCGCTGCCGCAGAAGACGCAGACGAAGTCGTCCTCGCGCACGATGTTGCGCTCCTGGCAGTCAGGGCACCGCCGGAACACCACCTCATGGGTGAAGCCGGAGGGTCGCCCGAGCCCTACATCGTCCAGAGCACGAGCGACTTCCGACCAGGAGGTGACGTCCGGGCAGTACCCGGTGGACTGGTTGCTGACCTCGCTCACGGTCCACCGGTCCGCCTCGCGCACGAAGCTGACTTCACCGGCACTCAGAACCACGGCTCCGCCGGCACAGGCCACGTGCTCGCTTCGCCGCGGCGCCAGCCGGAGCACGCCGTCCGTGCCGACCACGAAGGTGAACGGCTCGGCCAACTCCGACGCCGACCGCTCAGCGATCCAGCCGACGAACTCAGCGGCCGAGCTGATTGGGCACCCGCCGCTGTCAGGCCGGACCGCAGCCTTCAGCTCGACCGGTCCGACATATTGATAACCCCGCCCCCGCGCACTCACGTCAGCCAACCTAGAGCACTTCCGACACACGCCCTGGCAGTGCTTGCGGCACCTTGGGTGATCTTCACTGGTGGTGGGCAGGCTCCCCTGCCGGTTCCGCCGCGTGTGCCGATGGCCTCGGCGATCCGGGGCAGTGGGATGGCGCTGCTGGCGGTGTACCGGGCGGCGATCGGCCCGAAGCCGGCGACGATCGCCTCTATCTCCTCAGCTGTCCTCAGCACGACGTGCCTCTCGTCGTGCTGAGGGCGGCCGATTACGCGTCGGGGTGCTGTGGCAGGGCGAGCCAGTCCGGCCAGGAGATCTCGCGGCCGAGGAGGCGAGGCTGCTCGAACGGCCAGTCGGCGGCGATCCACTGCGGCACCATTGTGTCGAGGTTCTGCTCGATCTTGCTGCCCACCAGCTTGTCCACCACCCACCAGGAGATCTCGCCGTCCGCGCCGGCTTTCTGCGGTGGGTCGATGTAGACACAGCCGAGCAGAGCTGTCTCTTCCGCGTCGAACAGTGCGTAGTTGAAGGATTGGTGCGCGGCGATCTCCTTCTCGTGCCGCAAGAGGTCGGCCTGGTCGGCCTCGTAGGTCATGGTGGCCGCGGGCCAGCCCCAGGCCGGGCCGAAGATGGTCCACAGCCGCTCGCGCGAGCCCATCACAGCCGGATAGTCGAGCGGGGTGTCCGCCTCCCGGATCGGCCGCAGGTGATGACCACCGCCCGGCAGTGGTACCAGGACGGGGTGGACGAAATCATCGGGAAGCCAGCTCATGGCGCCCGACCGTAGCAGCGGCCATCCGCTCCTCGGGATTTGCCCCCTGTACCGCCAGGCTCTGCTTTCATGCCGGGCAAGGCCCGCGTTCACCCGCTCGGGACTCCCGTGCGATCGTCAGACTCCATGATCGGTAAGCAACGGCCTCCAAGGGGTCGTCTCCTGAGATGGCCCAGTTGCGCATGCTGGCGCCAGGGGTTCGGGCACCGGGGTGGGGCCGTCGGCCGGTTGCGGTCGTGCAGGTGGCAGGGTGCGAACCGAGCGGCGTGGGGCCGGCGCATGGGCGGTGACGGTCGCTGCGCGGCTCGCGGACGCCGTCCGCGGTGTGCCGGAAGAGCAGGCGGTGCGGGGGCTGCGGTTGTAGCCCTGCTCCCAGTGCGCGAAGGGCACCTTGAAGTAGATGTCCTTGCGGGAGCCCTCCGCGTTGCCCGACAGCCGCGTGTACGGGTTCCCGGAGCCGTCCTCGAGCAGCTTGCCGCCGAAGGCATCGACCTGTCGAAGAGCACCTCGTGCGCCGTCCCGCGCCCGCTCGAAAACGCATCCCCACGCATCGACATTTACTGACAGACTCTCAGCCCGTGAAGATCAATATTCTGCGGGGCTCCCTCGTCGTGGGAGCCCTCGCCCTCCTCTGCTCGGTCCTGTTCGCCCTGCCCGCGAGCGCCGTCTACGACGACTGTGAGAAGCCGTCCCTCTGCCTCTACCAGGGCGCCGGCGGCACCGGCGAAAGCCTGCGGCTCCCGCTCGACGGCACCGCCACCGTCACCGGTTCAGGCTGGGACGACAAGGCCGTGTCCGTGTACAACAACACTCACTTCTGGGGCTGCGTGTACGCGAACACGTACCTGGGCGGCACCGTGGAGGCGATCCCGCCGGGCGCCCGCAGCGACCTGAAGACGCTCGGTCTGCAGGTGACCTCTCACAAACTGACCCCCTCGCAGGGCGCCTGCTTCACGGGATACGAGCGCTGCCCCGTCGGTCAGCTGTGCATCTTCAAGGAACCGAACGGCCGTGGCGGGATGTACGGCACCCCGAACGACCACGCCGGATACCTCGCCGGAGTCTGGGCGGACAACGTGCGGTCGGTCATGAACCGCACCGAGAAGGTCGCCTGCTTCTTCAACGGGGCCTCCTGGACGGGCGAGTGGACGCAGACCGGGCAGCCCGCCGCCAAGGCGTACAAGGTCAACGCCGGCGACAGCACATCGCTCACGGTCCCCTTCGACAAGTCCTTCCAGTCGCACCGGCTCAGGACCCCGGACGCCGACTCCGCCACGGACAAGGAATGCCTGTCATGACACCCCCCGCACCCCGTACCGCACACCGCGGCGGCGCGCGTCTGGTGGCTGCCGCCACCGCGCTCGGCTCGGTGCTCCTCTTCACCTCCCCGGGCTCGACGAGCGCGGCCGAGGAACCGCCGTCCGCCCCAGAGCTGGCGCGCTGGACCGCCCAGACCGCGGACAGCAGGCTGCTCGCGCCCGGTGTGGAGTACTTCCGGTACAAGGAGACCTCACCGATCGCGCAGCGCACGTACCCGCGTGAGCTGAACGTCATCCGGATCGACCCCGCCAAGGGCGCCGTGCGGATCGAGAGCACCTTCGGCAGGAAGGCCGGAACCAGGGAGACCGTCCGGGAGATGGTGGAAGCCATGCCCGAGGCCCCCCTCGCGGCGATCAACGGCAGCTACTTCATGAACGAGGGCACCGAGGTCACGACGGACGACGTACCGGAGACCATTCAGACCTTCGGCGCCACCGTCCGCGACGGGGAGGTGTTGGGAGCCTCGTGCCTGCTCGGCAAGAACCGCTACAGCGCAGTGCTCCAGTACGGCGTTCCGTACATCACCAAGCTGGAGACCGACATCACCGTGACCAGCAGTCTGTCGCAGGAGCAGCCGTACGGTGAGGCCACCCAGCGTGTGGACGACGTCAACCGGAACCCCGGCGGCGCCCTGGGGTGCCCGCGCGACGCCGACGACACCGCCGGCGAACTCGGCCCGTACTACGACGCCTACGAAAAGAAGCTGACCGCCTACACGGACCCGACCGAGTTCGTGCTGTTCAACTACTCCTACAAGACGACGACGCCCAAGCCGGACGTCAACAAGGACATCACCGCCGACGACCAGGCTGGGTACGAGGTGGTGCTGGACAGCACGACCGGCAAGATCATCGACGGCGGTCCGGGCCGGGGCGGACGTACCGTCGGCAAGGGCCAGTACGTCCTCCAGGCGATCGGGGACCACCAGGTCGACTGGCTGCGCCAACAGGTGGAGAAGAAGGCCGACCTGACGGTCACGCAGAAGCTCTGGGACCACCGCTTCGAGGCCGACGGCATTAAGCGGGAGATACTCCTGGACGAGACGGTGGACGTCGTCAACGGCGGATCTCTGCTCATGCGCGACGGCGTCAACAAGTACGGCAGCACGGGAGCCACGGGCTACGCCCACGGCAGCTGCGCCCGCCTCTATGACGAGAACGGCAAGGTCAAGGAGCTCTCGGCTGCGACCCCCCAGGCCAAGACCGACATCTGCCGGGACTCCCGCACCGTCATCGGTGTCGACGACCAGGGTCGCACCCTACTGGTCGCGCTGAGCGGTCCGCGCGACCAGTACTACCCCGACGGCGGATTCCTCGCAGAGGTCACCGAACCGCTGAAGGCCCTCGGCGCCATGGACGCCCTCAACCAGGACGGCGGCGGCTCGACCACGATGCTGCTCGGTGAGGGCACGCGTCCGGTCAACGGCCTGACCGACCTTCCGGCTCCCGGCGTCGAGCGCAGGGTCTACGACTCGGTCTACGTCGCCACCGGCGGTGTCCCGGTCGTGAGCTAGTGCCCTGAGCTGGAGTGCCTGCGTTCATCCATCCGGCCCACGGCGACAGCAACACCCCCGTGCAACAGCAGGGGTGCAACAGAGCCGTGTTGCACCCCTGATCTGCGAGGTCTCCGGTGCGCAGTGCCTTGCTCTGCTGGTGCCCACCGCCCGAGCGGGAAGTTCTTGGTGACGCCGACCTCGACCTCGGTGTCGTGTGGGACGGTGTGGACGGCGGTGATCTCGTTCTCCGTCCGCCAGCGGATCAGGGCCTGGTAGCCCTCCAGCCACACCAGGGACAGGAACGCCGCGGTGGTGGCGGCGTCGCGCGGGCTGGAGAAGTGGAGCAGTGCGGCTTCGGCGGTGGCCTGGGTGTCGTCGTCCTCCTGGTCCTCGCCGTCAGCCTTGCCGCCGGGGGCGAAATCTGCCCGTGTTCGTCACGCCGGACGTGGATCTTGCGCTTGCCGCTGGTGAGGGCGCGGGAGGCGAGCTGCTCGACGAGGCGGTCGTCGTGACTGCGGAGGACTTGGAGGACCGCTACAGGGGGACGGAAGCTGGCGACCATGTCGGTCGGGTCCTCGCCGGGCTCCAGGAAGACGGGCACGATGATCCTGGCGACCTTGGTGGAGCCCTCGCGGTTGAGTCGGAACGCCCGGCCGATGTTCTGGACGATCTCGACCTGGGAGCCGCGGGTGTCGGCGAAGCAGATCGCCTCGACTCCGCGTTCGCCGGTGATGTCGACGCCTTCGCCGAGTACGCGGCAGCCGGCGAGGAAGGCGCGGTGGACCCGGCGCCCGGCTGCGTCAATGCCGTTGGCGAACTGGCGCAGGACCTCCCGGCGCTCGGTGACGAGGTGGTCGCCGCACAGCCACGCCGACCACACCCGGTCCGGGGGTACGGTGGCGGCCGGCCTCGAGTTCGTAGAACTCCGCGTCGATCGAGGACTTCGGCAGCTTGTCGGCGGCGGACAGGTCCTCATCGGAGGCGTCGTTGACGTAAAGCTCGGCCGCCGTTTCCGGCAGCTTCTCCGCGAACGCGGCCGCCTCCTCCACCTTCTGGTGGAACGTCATGACCGTACGCAGGTTGTACGCCGCGGCGTGCTCCAGGAGCGCGGCCTGCAGCAGCGCCAGGCGCCGGCCCCGCTGCGCTTCCTCGGACTCCCCGAGGACGGGGGAGGGGTCGCGGATGTCCAAGACGTCGATCTAGAACCCGGCGAGGATCTCGCGCTCGATCGCCTCCGAGAGTCCGAGCTCCGCGAGCCACGCCCCGTACGTGCCCTCCGGGTCGTCGGCCATGGAGGCGATCTCCAGCTCCTGGCCGCCAGTGCGCTTCTGCGGGCGGGCCGAGGCAAGGATGCGCGGGATGATGCTCTGCGTGAGGCTGTCAGTAGAGAGTCGTCATCTAGATGTTCAGCCCCAGTGACCTGCTAGTCCTCGCTGTCGGGCCTGTGGTCATGCTGCCACCTCCCTGTGGTCATGTTGCCGTCTCCCCGTGGTCGTGCAGGCGGTCCCGGACCTGGCGCAGGGGGTCGGCCCGGCCGGTGGCCGGGTGAGGGCGGACCCAGTAGGGGGAAGCAGACCTCGGCGGAGAGGCGGATCGGCCGGCGCCGCCCGCTGGGCGGTGATGGCCGTGGGGGTGCGGGGGCGGGCGGACTCCGTGTGCGTCCGTGTCCGCGTTTCCTGGGCGAGGACGCGTGTCCTGTCGCAGTGAGGGTTGAGCGATCTCATTGAAGTGTGAGTGACGGCCGTCGCGGGATGTGGCGGGTCGAGGCAGTGGGTGCCTGGTCACGATGTCTGTCGCCGACATCGGTTCGGCGGGCTGCCATCATGCTGAGATGGCCCACGAGATAGTGATCTTCCTTGCTCCTGACGACGAGACCGCCGCTGCGACGCGCCTGCGGGGGCCTGGTAAGGGTTTCGAGTCCGTGACGTGCCGTTTCATTGAGCCGGACACGGCCATTGCCGAGTGGGACATGTACTTCGAGGAGCCTTCGGCCGAGGTCCCGCCTCCTGAGCGGATCTATGCGTGGCGGCCGTGGCCGGAGTGGGTCACCGCCCCCTTGAACGATGGCATTGAGGTGTTCGCTGTGCCGCAGCGGTTGACCCGGGCGCTGGCGGATGCGACTTCCGCCGAGCTGGAAGAGCTTGCTGCCCGCTGGACCGCGCGGGTCCGGTCCGAGGGTGGGGGTGACTTGACCGACGGTGATCTACTGGTGGTCTTGCTGGGAGTTGCGCGGCTCGCGGTGTTTGCGGTGGACTTGGGTGGTGGCCTCTACAGCTGGAGTTTTTGACCGTCGTCCTGCGAGGGACGCTCGTTCTTGACGCCGCTGCATGCCAGGAGCTCGGTTCCGGTGGCGTCGAAGTAGAGGGTGAAGAACCAGGACCGGTCCGCTGCAACGATGTTGCCGGTACGCAACTGTTCGCCGCGGTGGCGGGAGAGGATCTCGACGGATTCGTCGAGGCCGAGGGTCGTCAGGCCGATTTTCAATGATCGTCTCAGCCTTGTCGCGGCGATGCCGGCGACCATCCATTGCGGTGGCTGTCCGTCGTAGAGCTTTACCTCGCCGCCGGCGGCGAGGGTGTCGCGTGCTGCCTTGCAGGCACTGGTCTGGTCGTTGAGCATCGCGGTGATGTCGGGCTGACTTGGGTGCTCGTCCTGGGTGGCCATGCGGCGACTGTAGAGACCGGACGCGGACGTTGCGACCGGTTTCGGCGTCGCCCGCGCGGGGGGTCAAGCAGAAGAGGCGTCGTGACTTCCTGGCGACAGTGTGGCCGAGGGGCAGGCGCTGGTGACAGTGGGAACGACCGGACTGTGACAGCCATAGTGATCAGAACTGCCCAAGATCTCAGGTGGGATTCCGCTCCCTGTATCAACTATCTCGACGTATCAACTATCTCGACCTGTAACTCGGGGCTCGATCGGGCTGGTAGGTCGCGATGGGCGGGTGGCCTTTGCGGATGTGGTCAAGGTGCCATCTGTTGATGGAGGTGCCGAGTGGGTCCGGGACAGGGGGATTCCGTGATCGTTGATCATCCGGTCCCAGGCCTCTGACGGAGCGAGTCGCTCTTCGAGCATGGGGGTGATGAGGTGATCACCGGCCGTGCCGCCGCGTGCTCCAGTCGTTCGTCCGGAGTCAGCAGCGGGCGGTGAGGCAGGACCGGTCGTGTCGTCCGCAACGCGTCCGCCGAGCCCGGCCGCATCAGTTCCGGTGTGACGGTGCGGGCCGGAAGGAGGCTCGCGGCGACCGGCTTGGTGGTGGGCCGCAGGACCGCCGCGGTCACTGTCCTGGTGGCGACTTCGATCATTCCGGTGAGCTCGACCTTGCCGGCAATCCCGTCGTCCCGGTGGACCAGCACGTCCAGCGGGTCGAGTCGATCTGCATCACCTCGCCTGGCGCGAACGCGGGCAGTTCCCCGAGCGGACCTTTCGCCCCGTGTGCGAGCTGGTGACAGGTGCCGGGACCAGGGGGTGGCAACCGCGGCGATTCGTCTCGCAGTGCGCCCGGGGCGTACCAGTGCACCCGGTGACGATTGCCGCGCTCCGGCGCACTGAGTGCGCAAACCTGACCTTGGCTGATGCGTCGGTAAAGTCGGCGGCCCGGCATAGCGGTGCCGGGCCGCCAGGGGCGTCGCTGGGCGCGGGCCCGAACGACTCCCGCTTCCTGCCCGGCAAGCGCTTCAGCAGCTCATTGCCCAGACGGCATCTCGACCTCCCCGGCCTCGACCGCCTGGCCGGGACGCGGTCTACCTAGTTCTGAGTGCCGGCGGGCTGGATCACATCGGTGGGACCCGGGTTGACGAGAGACTCGTTCCCGTCGGTGAACCGCACCAGGTACGGCGGCATTCCGTCAGGCCCCTTGACCTCGATGATCTCTCCGACCCTGTCCTGGCCGACCATCCTGCTCTTGCCGATGTAGCGGTCTCCTACGGATGCCTGCATGGTGCTGCCCCTCTTCTTGAGTACGCCCCGCCGGATACCCGTGGGTCACGTGCGATCACTGCGCGGTGATCATCCTGGACACCCTTGTCACCCGGAGCGTCATCGATCGACCGCCTTCACTCAAACGGATGATCGGTTCCAAGCCTCGTCGTGAAGCCCTTGGGACAACCGTCGCGGTCAGGTGACCGCTATCGCGCTCCGGCACAAACCCTGTACCGGTGACCTGTGACAGCGGACGGTGGATTGCCAGGGAGAGTTGATCAAAGCCGGTTGTGTCAGCGAAGGGTGACCACATGGCTCTCTGCGCCAGCGCAGGCTGACCATCGTGGTTGTTGCCTTGCGGTGCTCTGTGCGATCAGCCGGTCGGCTGCTTGGCCTTCTTCGGCTGCTCAGACCAGCCGCGGGACAACCGGTGGCACGTGCGCGAGCACCAACGCCGGGTCCAGCCGTCCTTGCGGCGTTGAATCGGTTTCTGGCACCGGCTGCAGGACACCGGCTTGAAGAAGATCGATGAGGCCGCGCCCCCAGACGGCCATGTGCGACAACGGCGGCTGCACCAGCGGCGAGGGGGATCGGAGAGCGACTTCGCTTCTGTCGGGATGCCGCAGAACGCATGTCCTGGAAGGCAGAGCAAGCCCGCGCGGCCCGAGCGCGTCGCGTGTTTGTGGTGTGAGGTGTGGGGGTACGCCCCCGTCCCCGCCGCCGGAGGGGTTCGCCGACCTGCGGCGCGTGTTCGTTCTCGCTGCCGGTCGAGAAGCGGGATGCCTGGTCCGCCTGCCCGGATCCGTCAGGTGTGGGCCCGCGTCTGTCCTTCCAGCGCGTTCCCGAGGGGAAGGTCGTGAAGAACCGGGTGCACCTCGACGTGAGGGTGGGCACCGGCTCCTGGGCCGATGAGCACCTCGCCGCGTTGACGGCTCGTCGCGCTCGGCTCGTCGCGCTCGGGGCGGTGCGCGCGCAGGTGCTGCTCGCCGACGAGGGGAACGGGTCGTGCGTCGGCATGCGGTCATCGAGGAGGCCGGGTCGTGCGTCGGCATGCGGTCATCGAGGAGGCCGGGTCGTGCGTCAGCATGCGGTCATCGGGGGCGAGGGGGGCGCGGTTCGCCGCGCCCCCCTCCCGGGTCGGTTCAGAGGAGGTAGAAGAGCTGGATCCTGATGGAGAGGTCCTCCGGCCACTTCACTTCCACGCGGACCTGTACGCGGGCCCCGTTCAGGGGCACCACGTTGTGCAGGGTGACGACGGCGCTTCCCATGATGGGGTCGCCGGTGACGGGGCTGAACTCCGTGGCGCCGGCGAGCATCATGCCTCCGGCGCCTGGGAAGCCGGGTGCGTCCAGAATCTGCTCGAAGACGCCGTGGCCTCGGACGTCATGGGTTGTGGCGGCGATCTCCGGGTTCAGTCGTGTCCCGTCCCCGCTCGCGCGGGTGGGTTCGACCAGATCGTTGTGGGTCATGGCCCTGTCCCTTCGGATCGGTGGTGCGGTTTCCCTTCCCAGGGTGGGCCGCCGTGCTGTCGCTGGGGCCCCCTGACATCAGGGATGGACACCGGTGGTCAGCGGGTCAGGGCCGCGCTGAGTTCGTCGCGGCCGTCTGCTCCGGTCTTGCGGAACACCGCCTTGAGGTGGTCGTTGACCGTGTACGCGGACAGGTCGAGGCGACGGGCGATCTGCTTGACGGACGCCCCTGTGCGCAGCTGCGCGACGACGTCACGTTCCCGGGGGGTGATGCGGTACCACTCGCACAGCGAGGGCAGGACCGAGTCCCAGGAGGCCCCCCGCACGACGAGGGCGACATCGCCCGTGGCGTCCGCGTCGAGGACCTGGCCCTGGCAGGTGGTCCAGCGGCCGCAGACGGCCGGAGGCGCGCACACCAGGGGCATCGATCCGCCCGGACGGCGGGCTTGCGCCCGTGCGGCCAGGGAGAGCGAGACGAAGAAGGCCTCCGGGGCCCACGAGGGGATGGCGTGCGCCGACCACTGGTCCAGCCACAGCCGTGCCTGGGGGCTGACGGCCTTGATCCGGCGGTCGGGACCGACGGTGATCACCCCCGCCGCCTGTGGGGGGACCTCGGGGCACAGGGGGCCGGTCGTCGCGTACCGGTGCAGGGCGGCCAGGAGCGCCGGTACGAGCCGGGCGGCCTGCTGGGCGTCGTCCTGGCTGAACGGTGCGGCGCCTTCGCTGCGGAGCAGCCCGAGGGCTCCCCACACGCCGCGCCTGTCCTTCAGGAGCAGGCGCAGCTCGGAGCTCGCCCCGTGGGAGGTGAGGATCTTCCCCGTGTGCGGATCATGTACGGGCTGCTCGCCGGTACCCGTGCCCGCGACGACGGCCGGGGTCCGCAGGAGCGTCGGGATCGCCGGTCTCAGCGGGTCGTCCCCCAGGTGCCGGTGCAGGACGAGTTCGCGGACGAGACCGGGGTCGTACTGGTGCCAGAAGCTGAAGGTGCCCAGGCCGGGACCGGATGAGGGGTCGGTGCCCACCAGGCTCAGCGCGTCGTGGGCCACGATCGGGGCGAGTACGCGGGAGATCCCGGCTCCGACCTGCTCGGAGCCGGTGTTCTGGCTCGCCGCGGCGTACAGGTCACACGCCAGACGCCTGTCGTCGAAGAACCGCAGGCCCATACGTCCTGATTATCCCAGGGTTTGCGGGGTGCGGCCCGGCTCCCGGCCGGCAAGGTCGCGTATCCGGGCTGCTCACGTCCAGGGGAATCCCGTTCGTCGTGCCCGCGGTTCGCAGCGGACGGTTTCGAGAAGGCGTCCTGACCGGCTGCGGCCGCGGCCGTAAGTCGTCGCCCCAGAAGGCCGGGTTCGTGTCGTCGCAGATCAGGGTGGGGTCGTTGCGTCGCAGGGCGTGTTGTGGAAGTGGCTGAAGATGCGGGGTGTCGTTCAAAGGCTGCGGATGGCCTCGACCAGGTCGGATCCGTAGGAGGCCCAGCAGATCACCGAGCCGTCATCGTCAAGCTGCCCCATGAACCACTCACCGTCGTCCCTCGCGAGGCACAACTCGTGGAATGCAAGGATCACATCGGGCCGGAGCGGCTCGTAGTCGTCCTGACCGGCGGCTTCGACGACTACGAGCCGATCGGGGGAGAGCGGGAC
Source organism: Streptomyces sp. E-08 (assembly GCF_049913095.1). Taxonomy (NCBI): domain Bacteria; kingdom Bacillati; phylum Actinomycetota; class Actinomycetes; order Kitasatosporales; family Streptomycetaceae; genus Streptomyces; species Streptomyces sp. E-08. The sequence goes on from NZ_CP183971.1 coordinate 8,597,960, forward strand.
GGCGCTGGGGTCTCCGGACAGAGCGCGCACGCGTTCAATCGTCCATCCGGCCGGGAGTCCTGAGTTCACCGACGCATCGTCCCGGCAGGGGGCCTCTCCCCGCCACTCGTCAAGGACGGCGACCAGCACGGTCGCCTCGTACCGGACGGCGAGCTTGTCATGGCGCGTGGCGACAGCGTGATGTCTCTTGGGGCGGTTGATGCCGCACTCGGCCGCATGGCGCCGGCGGTGGTCGACACCGGGTCGAAATGTGGATCGCCACCGCGTCGGCGGCCGGCCGCCGCGGGGGCCGAGCCTGTGCCGGTCGCGCGCCTGGTCGGCCTGGTCCGGGATGGTGCAGCGGATCCCGCGTCGGCGCAGGTAGGGGTGGTTCTTTCGGGAGGCGTATGCCTTGTGGGCCCGCACGCGGTCGTGGCGGGTGCGTGGTCGGCCCGGCCCGATGCGGGCACTGGGGCCTTCTCCGGCACGGGTTCGAACTGCGGTGAGGCGCCGCGCTGCCCTGCCGCATGGCCACACGCCTCTCCCGCGGCGCGGGTTGAACCGGAAGCGTGCCTCGACGGCCGGGCCCCGGGCTACCACTGCACCGACCCCGATCGGGGGGCCCGCCTGTGCTTCCACCTCAGGCCGGGGAGCCACGACACCGTGGGCTCATCGAGGTCCTGGAGCAGGTGAAGGTGTTCTGTAGCGGCGAGCGAGCGGTCCTCGTGCGGGACGGCCTGTCTGCCCGCTGGAGCCGGGCGATGCGCGCCTGGGCCGCCGAACAGCACTGGCCCACCTGGAGCGATCACCCGCCTACGCGCCCGAGCTCAACCCGATGGAACTGCTGTGGTCCTCGTTCAAGAAGCGTGACCTCGCAGACCTCGCCGGCGACCACCTCGCCGATGTCGCCGACGCCACCGAAAGGGTCATCCACCGCATCAACAACAACCCCCACCTGCCATGGTCCTTCCTCGCCCCCACCTGCCTGATGACCATCCAGCCATCACACCCACCGAACTCACGAAAGGACCAGTAAGTGACCGGGCTGTGAGCCTCATAGGTCCTTTGCCCTGGTGAATGGGGGTGCTGTGACCGTTGGGCGTTCTTGCCGGGTGGTGTCGGTGACCACTGGAGGCGGCAAGTCCGCGGCGTCAGGCGGGTGCGCGGTTGCGGGATTGCTGTGAGGGGCGAGAAAGTCTGACCAGCAGAGCGTGCGGGCCTGGTCCGTCGGCAGGGTGGCTCTGTCCGTGGGAACCGGTTCTGGTCCAACTTCTGTGGAGCGGTGACGTTCAGTGTTGGTGAACAGATCCGCGATGATGCTGTGCCACCACGACCGACGGCATGTCGGTGGGGCAGTCGATAATGCCGGTCATGGCAGATCGCAGTCCGGTGCTCCGTATCATCACCTCGGCCGCGCGAGAGTCCCTGAAACCGCTCGGCCTGACTCAGCGCGGACGGTCGAGGCTGTGGATTGATGATCACGGATGGTGGCTCGCGGTTGTGGAGTTCACCCCGTCGCGGCTTGCCGGCAGCGGCCTGTACGTCGGTGCGATGTGGCTGTGGCACGACGTGGACCACCTGGCTTTCCACGTGGAGGCAGTCCGAGTGGGCTCCGAGCTGTTTCGCACCGAGGACCAGTTCATGCCGCTGGCACTCGAACTCAGTCGCCAGGCGGCCGTGAACGTGACAGCGCTGAGGGAGGAGTTCTCAGCTCTGCCGGACGTCGCCCGGCATCTGACGTCCAGGCCTGTGCGGCGGGGATTCCTCTGGGACAGCTTCGACTCTGGGATCGCAGCCGCTCTGGTGGGGGACCCGGACACGGCCCGCGATCACTTCGAACGAGTCCTGCGAGAGGACGCGCTGGCCAAGTGGATGGTCGAAGCTCAGGAGAAGGCGCGTGATCTTCACGCGATCGCGGCAGATCGCGACGCCGTGATCGCCTGGGTCACACGGGCCGTCGACTCCTGCCGGAGCAAGCTGGGCCTGGATCCCGTGCCGTTTGCGATCAGCTGACGGATCCACTCAGCGAGCGACAGAGCGGTCAGGCAAGGAGGACTTGCTTCCGCAGCAGGCCGAAGCCGGCTCGGCCGTACATCCGGCGTTTGATCATTTTGATCCGGTTGACGTGGCCTTCGACGATGCCGAAGTTCCAGGGCAGCGTGAGGCCGGCGGTGACGGCGGCGAGGTCCCGTTCGAGGCTGTTGACGAAGGTGTGGTGGCGGGGAACGTCGTCGGCCCGAACCGCCGCGATCCATTGCGGAAGCTGGTCGCCCTGGAGCTGGGTGAGCACGTGCACCCGTCCCAGACAGTTCCCGCAGCCGGACACTGAGCCCCGGCCGTCCGACATCGGACACCGACTCGGACCACGTCGCCGTCGTCCTGCACCGACACCACCCTGATCCCCGGGAGCCGGCTGGAAGAGCAGCTCTTCCAGCCGGAGAGTACCTCGCGCACAGCCCGGAACCATCAGCCCAGACGAGGTCGGTACCGGCGGATCCAGACGACCTCGCAGAAGGGCCCGCAAGATCAACGTGCACAGCGAGTAGGCACACCACAGAAGTTGGACCAGAGCCCGGGAACCGACAGCGTTTGTTCACCAATTTTGGGCAGTGGCCTGGGCCGTCGGAAGAGCCGAACGGTTCATGACTTCGGGCAGCACCCATCGCGAGCCTGAGGGTCGGACCGATGGTGGATGGCTGGCTCCCAACCGGTGACCTGCGCGCCCACGAGGCCCGGCTGCGCGATGCGCCGGCCCTTCAGCGAGTACCTGGCAGAGTCACCCACCACGTCAGCCCTGTCCCTGTCGACGCGGCACTCCGAGACAACGCCGGGGATCTCAGGCTCGACCCCATCCCATGGGGTCCCTCACCCAGAGGGGTCTCTCACCCCCTTGGGGTCCCTCGAAACGAACTACACCGAACCTTGCTTCCTGCCGAATGCGAGGGCGCCGAGCAGGGTGGCGACGGCCAGGGGCAGCCAGAGCGCGGCGGAGCCGAGGGACAGCAGAGCCGTGAGCACGGCTGGTGAGACGGCCTGTCCGATGCCGCTGGAGAGTTGGAACCTGGCCAGCGCCGCGCCCAGACGGTCGGGGGGACTGGTCGCGATGACCAGGGCGGTCGCGCTGCCGGTGTACATGATCTCGCCGAGGGTCAGCACCACGGACATCAGCGCCACGCCCACGGCGGCCCCGGCGCCGCCGACCGATCCCGCAAGCCAGAAGCCGAGGTAGGACGCCGCCAGGACCACCCCTGCCGCGGCCATCGCCGTCCGCCGGCCCAGGCGTGCCAGCCACGCCACCACGGCGACCTGGCACAGGACCACCAGCACGGTGTTGCTCACAAAGATCCCGGCACTCCAGGCGGCGGACGCGTGCAGCGTGGTGACCAGGAAGGCGGGCAGGGCGACCTCCAGCACGTTGAAGTTGAAGGCGTAGGAGAGGTTGGCGACGTCCAGCACGCTCACGCCCCCGCGCCGGTTCGGCCGGCTGTCCGCGGCCGGTGCGGTCCCGGTGAGCGCCACGCCGCGGATCCGGAGCGTGAACACCACTCCCGCCGCGACCAGGTAGCCCAGGGCGTTGACAGCGGCGAGAAAGCGCAGGGCTCCGGGGCCGCCGGTCGTTGCCGCGCCTGCGAGCAGCGCGCCGACGCCGAGACCGGCGTTGCGCACCGCCCGGCCTGCCGCGAGCGCGCCGTCCAGCAGGTGCTCCTCGGCGACCGTCGCCACCAGCGCGGCGTGCGCGGCCGGCCAGCACTGTGTGCCGATGCCCAGGAACACCGCCGCCACCGTGAAGCCCACCAGCGGCGCGGTGCCCAGGGCGCTGCCCGCGAGTAGCACCGCGACGCCCAGCACGCGGATCAGGATCGTTGCCGCGACGGCGGTGGAGCGGGCGCCCTGGTCGATCCAGCGGCCGAGCAGCGGCACGGTGGCGAGCGCCGTCATGAGGCCGATCGTCATCGCGAGCCCGGCCTGGGCCACGGACAGGTGCAGCACCTGGACTGCGTACAGCAGCAGAAACGGTTGCAGCAGTCCGGAGCCGACAGCGTCGGTGACCAGCGCGACGACGTAGCGGGGCCCGCCGCCCGCTCGAAGCAGGGTGGGCCAGCCAGGGCGCCCCTCTGTCACGGTCGAGGAGGTGGAGGGGTCCGGTTCGGTGCAGGCGGTCGAGGTCATAGCGCCACCCTCGCGAGCAGGCCCGGTCCTGGTCACGTTGATTGACGACCCTGGCCAATCGACACCGGGGAAGCGGCTGTGACCTGCGAGGACGGGGTCATGAGTGTCGTCGTCGACATCACCGACCTGCCGCCGGAGCGGCTGTTGTTCGCTGCTTTCCCGTGGGCCGAGGTGTCGGCGATGCTGCACGTGCCGGCCACGCCTGGGCATCATGCGGCCGGCGTCTCCTGGGCGGCGCGCGTGCGCGCCGGGCTGGACGGGGCGCCGGCCGAGCGGCTGGGTGAGGCGGAGTTCTTGTGGAGTTCCTCGCGGCCGACTCTTCCTGCTGCCCGCCCGGCCCGAGGCGACGCTCGCACAGGACCTCGACGCCCTGGACGAGGTCGACGACGGCCGGTTCGTCAGGGCCGTGCTGGTGACCGCCGGCGGATCGGACCGGACCGGACCGGCTACGGTGCCGCGTCCCCACGCACCGACGCCGAGGCGCGCGGGCGGCCGCTGGAGCGGGCGCAGGCGCGCGGACCGCAGCAGGCGGCGTTCGCCGAACAGCTGCCGGCCGACCCGCCGGCGGTCCGGTCCCGGCTGCGGCGCACCCTGGAGCGGTGCGGCCCGGCGTTCTTCGACGAGACCTGGCGCCGAATGGCCGCAGCCAGCAGCAGACCTGCGCCACAAGGCGGACCTGCCGGCCCGCAAGGGCCTGGCCACCATGCTCGCCGCGATCTCCCCGGCCGCCACCCTGGAGGAGGACACGGACGGGCGCGGCCGGCGCCGGATCGTGCTCGACAAGCTCCTGGACATCGGCACCACCGCGGCCGGGACGGGCGTCACCTTCATCCCCTCCGTCTTCGGCGCACCCCACCTGGTCAGCGTCCACGCACCCGGCTGGCAGCCGGTCCTGCAGTATTCGGTCGCCCAGCCCGGCACCGCAGGCCGCGTCCCGATGGACGTGGTGGTACGGCGCCTGCAGGCCCTGGCCCACCCTCTGAGACCACGGCTCGTGCGCACACTGGCCCGAGGCCCCCACACCACCGGCGAACTCGCCGCAGAACGGGAACTGACCGCCCCCAGGTCTCCCGCCACCTCGCCACGCTGCGCCGCGCCGGTCTGCTGACCGCTGTCCGGCGCGGCCGGTACGTGCACGACGTGCTGGGCAGCCGGGCGACCGCCTCCCTGGGCGCGGACCTGCTGGACGCGGTGCTGCGGTAGGCCGCGTCGCAAGGCGCCGCCTCGCGACGGGCGACTTGAGTGCTGTCACATCTCATGAGCATCGAAACATCCAGCCCGGTGGGCGACTCCCGAAGTGCTGAGCAACCGCTGTCCGAAGGCGTGAACAAAACCAGCAGGGCGGAGAAAACGCACGCACCCACGGTGAAGCCCAGCTGTCCAAGGCGTGCGGAGTTGTCGACCAAGCAGGTCCGCGGCAGTCGCTGGCTCAGGATCCCGGGGTCGCAGAGGAAGCAAGGTGCGCGGCTGTCCGGCGCGGTGTGCCGAATCCAAGCCGACGAAGTACCTCTGGAGAGTTGAGCGCGCGTGCGAATTCGGGATGCCGAATGCGCCCGTACCTCTCGCGACAAGGCGGCTGCGACGGCAGTGAGCCGCGAAGCAACTGAGTGGTCGACCGGCCCTGTCGCTCTTGCGCGGTGATGGGGGGGCCGGGCGTCCGGTGCAGCGGTTGATGGCGTGAGGCGGGGGAGCGCCTTGCCTATCTGATGGTGTGAGGCAGGGGAGCGCCTTGCCTAATCGAAGGTGTCCTCGCGCCCCTGCGTCTTCAGAACGAAGACAAAAAAGGAGCTGGGCCAACGGAATCGTACGTTGCCTCTGGCTTTACCGGTGCGGAGGGAGCCGGTGGCGATCCTTTCTGGGAGAGTCTGGGGGTGGGGTCTCCGGTTCCTCGTGGACACCGTCCGGGAGGAGCGTGTCGATGCTGTGGTGGTGGCGGGCGACGTGTTCGACCGGCCTGGCCAGTGCACCGAACCCGGCGGCTGCGCCTACGCTCCCCAGCTGACCGAAGCGGTGCCCCGTCGCTCGACGCGATCGGCCTGTTCGACCAGGTCCTGGAGGAACTCGTCGGCGTGAGTGTGCCGTTGGTGATGTCAGCGGCAACCATGACTCCCCGTGCCGGCTGGGGGCAATGCCCGCCTGATCGAACGCTCCGGGATCTACCTCCGCAGCGCGGTGGGCGACTGTGCCCGCGCGGCCGTCCTGAACGTCGAGCACGGGCCGGTGGCGTTCTACGCCCTGTCCTGCCTCGAACCCGTTCTGGTCCGGGCCCATTTCGACGCGGACAGGCCCAGCCATCAGGCTGTGCTCGAAGCGGCGATGGAACCAGGTAGGTGCCGACCTCGCCACTCGCCCCGTCACACGGTCGGTCGTCCTTGCCCACGCCTTCGTCACCGGAGCCGACTCCAGCGACAGCGAAGGCGACATCACTGCCGGCGGCGTGCCCTCGGTCAGCGCCTCGGTGTTCGGCGCCATCGACTACGTCGCCCTGGGCCACCTGCACCGCTGCCAGAAGATCAGCGACCGCGTCCGCTACAGCGGATCGCCCCTGGCCTGCTCCGTCTCCGCAGCAGACCATCCCAAGGCGATGTGGCTCATCGAGCTGGACGTGCAGGGGCGCCTGGACGATCAGCGGATCGGCTGCCCGGTGCCCCGCACCCTTGCCCGGCTCACCGGAACCCTGGACGCCCTGCTCGCCGACCCTCAGAACACCGGGCTCGGAAGCTCTTGGCTCCATGTCACCCTCACGGACCCCGACCGCCCGCACATGTCCGTGGAACGCCTCAAGGAACGCTTCCCCCACATCCCAAAGCTCAGCTTCACCGCCGGCCACCACACCGGCGACGATTCCTACGGCACCCGTGTCAACGGCCGCAGCGACCACGAATCACCCTCGGCTTCGTCCACCACGTCACCAACGTCCCCGGCACCGGCCAGGAGCAGGACCTGCTGCGCGAAGGACTGGAAAGCATCCGCATCCACGCCGCGGCACGAGAGGCCCGCTGATGCACCTGCACCACCGCAACCGTCCAGGTCTTCGGCCCCTTCGCCCGCACTGAGAGCGTCGACTTCGACACCCTGGCCGGCAACGGCCTGTTCCTCCTGCGCGGCGACACCGCAGCCGGCAGGACCAGCGTCCTGGACGCCGTCTGCTTCGCCCTCTACGGCGCCGTCCCCGGAATCCGCCCCACCACCGCCTGCGCAGCGACCACGCCCCCACCGCCACCCGTACCGCTGATGCCGATCCCGAATTTTCCCTCACAACTACTCTTCGCCCCAGTTGGTTCACGGAGTGAACCAACTGGGGAACGCGGGGAGCGAGAGTGGGCGTGGCGTGGTTGCTCTTCGACCGGGTGTCAGAGCTGTGGGGGACGATCGGGCCATGCTGCAGGCAAGAGACGAGCACAATCGTCGGGTGAGGAATCCGGGGCCCACGGCTTTGAGTCGGATGGTGGCGAACCTCGGCCGGGGCAATGCCTTCGTGATCGTCGAGCGCGTCGATGATGAGGCGGCCGGCGATTGGTATGTGCAGGTGTGGCTGAGGGACGACAACACCTATCAGCTGGAGTTCCGTGACGGGACGGCGGCAGAGCTCTACCAGACCCGGACGATCTCCCAGGAGAAGGTGATCGTCGCACTGAGCGGCTGGGCCAAGGGGCGACCGGATTGGAAGGACGCCTTCATGTGGAACAACATCGGTGCCTCGTTCGAGAACGCCGACTGACCCTGCCGCCGCCTGAGGCCGACAAGGTCAGTGACGTGCGTCCGCTCAGCTGCGACGCATGGGGAAGACATCGGGACTTGCTGCGGGGATGGTGGGCCGCGCAGCCTCGGGGGTGGCGAGAAGCGCCACGATGGTGACGGGTTTGCCGCAGTGCGGGCAGTCGCGGATAGCTGTCGGCGTCAGGGGTGTGGGGGCCGGTGACTGCCGCGTGACCACGTCGGTCTCCGCTGTGGTGATGGCTTCGTCGCGTTCACGGCGTCGCCTGGCTGCTTCAGCTTTGCAGCGAGGGGTGCAGTATGTGTGGCGGGTTGCCTGGGGGTTGACCTGGAACTGAGTCCAGCAGATGGGACAGGCCCGGAGTTCAACCAGCACGTCCGGTCACTCCTTTGCGGAGGTTGTCGGCGTGGGACTGGTGGGAGCGGAGCCGGTAGGACGGTCCGTCGAAGCCGACGACGGCGGCGCGGTGAAGGAGCCGGTCGAACATCGCGGCGGCAACGGTCGCGTCGCCGAAGGCGCCTGCCCAGTCGGCAATACCGACGTGGGTTGTGAGGATCGTGCTCGACTCCAGATACCTCTGGTTGATCACCTGGACATCGTGGTCTTCAAGTACACCGCCCGCGCCACTCATGGCACCGCCGGACGCGGAGACCTCGGTACGGCCATCGCTTCCGCCGTAGGAGTGGCCGGCGTCCTGGGGCTGCTCCTGGCCCCGTCCTTCGGGCAGGCCGTCACCGACGTGCCTGGCGCGCCGCCGGCCAGGAGTGCAGAACAGGTGACCGTCAGGTAGCGGCACAGGGCGTCCGCGCCCGTGGCCGGGGTGGAGACCGCAGACCGGGCCTCCACCCCGCGTCCCTGCGTAACGGATGCAATGCCTGGTTCACCCCGGCCGGCGTGGTCCTGCGCGTCTACAGCGCGCAACCGCGCGAGCCAGCCTCTGACCGCTCGTCACCTCGGCCGGATCAACCCCGATATGACACACCCCCGAAGGGCCTAACTTCCGCATCGGGTATGCCAAAAACGCATCAGGAGTATTAGAATGGCATCCGTGATGGGTACGGAAGAGATCCTCAGGCTCACGGTCGCGGCGCTCATGGCGCGGACCGGAGAGCGGCAGACCGATCTGGCCGCCGGTATCGGGCAGGCGCAGACGCAGGTGTCCCGCAAGCAGTCGGGCCGCGCGCACTGGTCGCTGGAGGACGTCGACCTCCTCGCCGCGCACTACCGGCTGCACCCGCTCGACCTGTTGGCCGGACCCACGCACGCGGCCGGCGTGCTGCACGGCTCGGTCTCCAGCCTCCAGCCGGCCGGCGCCCCGTCGCTTCCCGCCGCCACCGAGCGCCCGGCCCCGGCGGTGACCGTCTTCCTGGACAAGGCGGCCAACACCCTGGCCCCCCTGGAACGCGAGCGCCCCGGACCAGCCGCCGCCCTCATCCGCACCGGCCGCACGCCCTCTGCCCCCGTGCAGTCGGAGCGCCCCGCCGCCGTGCCGCCGGCCGGGCCGTGCGTGCTGTGCGGGCAGCCCGCCGAGCACGAACTGGACGGTTTCCCGCAGCACTTGACGGCGGAGGAGTGCGCAGCGGCCGTCGCCGCCGCGGGCACGCCGCAGGCCTCCGCCCCGGCCGCCGAGGAGGTCCCGGCTCCCGTGGCTCCCGTGGCTCCGGTCGGCCCGCCGGCGCCGGTCGCCGAACCCCCGGTCGCTCCGGCCGTCGACTCGGAGCCGACGCCCGCCGCCGGCCCTGCCCCGCTCGCCGCTCAGACTGCACCCGCGCCCGTCGCGCCCGAGCGCGCAGATAGTCAGCCCGCGGTCTCGACGCCGGTCGTACCGGTGGTGAAGCCCGAACCGCAGCGGACCGCGCCCGGGTACGCCTCCGGCACGCTCGTGGAGCAGATCACCGACCGCGTGCACGACGTCCTGGCCGAGTGCGGCGGCGATGTCGACGCGGCGCAGGCGGCACTGATCAAGACGGCCATTCCCGACGTGATGACGTTCCTGAAAGCGTCTCGGGTGGGCGGCCGGTACGAGCATTCGGAATTCCCGCCGACACAGGAGATTCTGCGGAAGAAGTCCCAGAAGGGTGCGGATGAAATCTGGGAGGGCCGCCCGAAGTGGCGCAACGCCGAGCTTTTCTCGGCGGCCAAGAAGGGCACGCAGATCCAGGTCACCGCGCTCGACATGAACGCCGCCTACCTGTCCGCGATGAAGGCGTGGCTGCCGATCGGCCAGCTCCGGGAGGACACCAGCGGCGTCCACGACCCGAAGAAGGCCGGCGTCCACCTCATCACCCCCGCCGACTGGGACCACCCCGACCTCCCCAACCCGCTGGGCAACCGCGTGGCACCGGGGGAGCTGTGGGTCAGCGAGTCCACGCTGCGCCTGCTGTTCGACTGTGCCCGCCAGGATCTCACGGATGCCCCGGTGATCCACCGCTCCCTCGTCTCCGGCGCTTCCGAGGCACTGCTGGAAAAGCTCCGCCGCGCCCTGGCTGAATCCCGGAAAACCGCCCTGGCCGAAGGCGATGAATTGACCGTGGCGTATGTGAAGGCCATGTATTCTAAATTCGTGTCGACCATTGGTGAGTCCAGCGCGAATCGTGAGATCCGCCGCCCCGACTGGATGCACATCATCCGCGCTAAGGCGTTCGCGAATCTGTGGATGAAGGCCCACAAGGCGCACAAGGCCGGGCTTCAGGTCGTGGAAATCTCCGGCACCGACGAACTTCACGTCGCGGGTGACTGGCGATCTGTATTCCCGGAAGGCCGTGACCTGAACCAGGTGAAGGAAAAGACCACCTATGTTCTGGGAGGTAAGCGCTGATGACGGGATCGCCCGATCTGTGGGCCCGATGGGGAGACTTCGGGAAGTTCAACACCCGGGGCATGAAGGGCGGTGAAGCCCTGATTCTGGAACTCAACCGGATCGTCTATTCCTCCGGCATCTCCTCGCCCGTCACCACCAAGCGAGGCCTTTCTGCCCGCCTGCGCTACCTCGACAGCCCGGCCGGCCGCGCCGCGTTGAAGGAGCAGGGCGTCACCGCTCGCACCATCCGCTCCTGGATGAAGGGCAAGTCCACGCCCACGAAGGCGAACCGCGAGCGCATCGACAGCGCGTACTGGGGCCGGCGGCGGGAGAACCTGATCCGCTCCGGATGGCTCAAGCGCCACCTCGACAACGACGGCCGCGGCCGCCGCATGGAGATCTACCCCGTCGACCAGAGCCAGGTCCCGGCCGAACGGTTCCGCCCCACCCTTCAGCAGAGGTCCATCACGGTCCGCTACATCTGGGGCGACCTCGTCGACGCCTGGGCCGCCCAGGACGCCGGCACCGTCGACGAGATCTGGGACGACGTCATCAGCGACCTCGACTCCGACTACAACGCCTACGCCCACGTCTCCTCCGTCGGCATCGGAGCCTGACCACATTCCCCGGGACCCGGCCATCCCAGCCGCCGGGGCGGCGGGCTTCGTGTCGACGGACTGAAGGCCCTACGTGGTCACACATGTGGTCACACGAGAAGTCACACAAGACGGCGTCACACGCCTGACCTTGGGAAACGCCCTCCACCCCCAGTTCGTCTCGCGAGTGTGACCACGGGAGACAGACACGGCCCCTGAACGATCAGTACGACGGCTCATCAACTTTGATAGCTGTCCTCGCTGCCCGGCTTCTGGTACACCGCAGACCGCAACCTGATGTCGTCGACCGGTGCTGCCACAGGCGACCGGGGCGTCCTGACGACCAGCGTCCCGCTGGCGGCCGTTCGCTCCCCGATCACCTCGTCGCCGACGACCTTAAGGACGAACAGCTCGTCGTCGTCGACCCGATGCGTGTCGTGCTCGAGGAAGCCCTTGCGTTCCAGCGCCATGAGCTGGTGCGTCACCGAGGAGGTGCTGGAGAGGCCGACCGCCTGCCCGATCTCCCGCATCGATGGCGGGTAGCCGCGGCGCTGGACCGAGTCGCGGATGACTTCGATGACCCTGCGCTGCCGGTCGGTGAGTCCGGAGCTGTCGGCGCGGATGCCTGGAGGTCGTCCGGGGAGGGCGCGGGCGGGTCGCCCGGGCTCCTCGCCGTTCATGCTCACGTCATTCATGGCGTGTACCGGCTCGAGTCGGCCCTGGGAGCGGTCCTGGGCGGTGATGGTGGCACTGTCCGCGGTGGTCACGCCGTCGGCCTCTAATGAACGGTCTTCCGGGCCGGCGCAACGGTAGTGGCTTTCGAAAGGTTGCACCGAACACAGGAGCGAGTGAAAAATCGCAGATTGCCTTACAGGTGCATTCGCTCCGGCGTCCCGAATCGGTCGTTACGGTGGCCTTCGCCGCTGGGCCGCCCGTGGTCGACGCACCGTCCCGTGTCGCCCCCTCAGGCGCAGATCCGCCTGAGTGCGGAGGCCGCGACACGTGAAGGGCTTTGCGTAGCCAGCAACCCAAGATCTAGTGGTTGGATGGCACCGTCCGCCCAAAGGTAGTGGTCCCTTTTCTGACGAGGCCTCATAGGGGCTCTATGCTTGTGTCGTTCCTCCTGAGGCCGGTCCTCAAGTCTCCGTCCCGACAAGGGGACGGTGCCCTGGGGCTCAGGGATCCGCGGGCCGGGTTGGGAGGGGCAGATGATGCCCGAGAACGAGCAGCCACCGGCTGGTCAGAAGAAGCGCCGCGCTTGGCAGGCGGTGATCGACTGGCTGGCGGTGCCGCTGGTCGGGGTGCTCATCGACAGGATCGTGACTCTCTGGCTGGGCTAGAGGTGGCAGGGACCGGACGAATTGGTCGGCTCATGACTGAGCCCGGCCGGGATGAAGTCGGCCGGGCTCGGTAGTCACACCCTGAGGCGAGGGCCTGGGACTGGTTGCAGCCGGTTCCGGGCCTTCGTCGTTTCCACCCCGCCGAAGCGGTTGTAGACAGAGCGTCTACGCCAGGTTAGCCGAGCCAGGCACCGATAGGCACCAGCGGACCTCGGCCAGGACTGGTGAGCCTCAGTAAGGGCACGGGAGCGGCCCCACCCCGTAGCAGGCTTCCCGCCAGGCCGCTTTCCCTGGCCATGGCACTTCTGGTGGAGGGCTGGGCCGCTCGCGCGCGGTCGTCATTGCCAGCCACCTCACCGCCGGGGCCCTTCGCCGGGGGCCGCTAATCGACTAGCGGACCTCTTCTCCAGCCGTCCGGCATGGCCACCCCTCAGCTCAGCCGAAGCAGCTCATCGACCGGATCGTGAAGACGTACACGAAGGCCGGCGAGGACTACGGCTACTTCGCCTCGCCCGCCGACGCCGAGATCTTCGAGCACGAGCTGGCCTACGCCCTCCTGCACCAGATCTTCAGCTTCAACTCCCCGGTCTGGTTCAACGTCGGCACGCCCCAGCCCCAGCAGGTCTCCGCCTGCTTCATCCTGTCCATCGACGACTCCATGAAGCCCATCCTCGACCGGAACCGGCACCGGGGTCCTAGCCTCCCGCTCCTTGATGGGTGTAGCAGACTCCCCGGCCGGTCGGGGGGTGCACGGGATGGTCCAGGGTGCCCCCGCGTGGCGAGAGTGGGGTCCATGAACACGCACAAGATCCTGCTCGCCGCCCTGCTCGTCCCGCTCGGTGCCACCCTGGCCGTCGTCCCGGCCGCCTCCGCCGCCACCCCACCTGCCCCGGCCGCCATATCGGCCTTTGCCTCCTCCACACCTGCCGTCCCGCAGGGGGCCGTGGCCGCCGCGTTCCGTTCCCCCGAGGCGGCCCTGGGCCGGGTGGCCCACCGCTGCGCACCACCCGAGCCCCGCGGCGGTCTGGCCGACCTGCGCCCGTTCGGCCGGATGGTCGGCGACGCCCGGGTGGTGGGCCTGGGCGAGGCCACCCACAGCTCGCACGAGTTCCTCACCGTCAAGCACCGCATCCTGCGGTACCTGGTCGAGGAGAAGGGCTTCCGGGCCTTCGCCCTCGAAACCCCGTGGAGCACCGGACTGCGACTGGACGCCTACCTCCTGCGCGGCGAGGGCGACTTGAAGCAGATCATGGACGAGGAGTTCCAGGGCACCTACCGGTGGTGGAACAACGCCGAGTACCGCGATCTGTTCCAGTGGATCCGCGCGTACAACGTCAAGCACCCCAACGACCCGGTCCGCTTCGTCGGCGACGACAGCGGCTTCGCCGGCGCGGAGCTGTACGACAAGGTGAACGCCTACGCGGCCGCGGCTCGCCCCGACCTCGCCCCGCAGCTCACTGAGTTGTACCGGGGCCTGCGGCCCGCCACCGACGCCGAGACGTACGTCAACGACTACCTGTCGAAGCCGATGGCCGAACGCAAGGAGTTCGCCGAGCGGA